>NZ_CP045338.1:0-3313709 GCF_009363355.1 Vibrio sp. THAF190c
GTGTCATCTTCGCTTTGGTTGCAATGTTTGCAACAGCTTCAAGAAGAGCTACCAGCTACAGAATTCAGTATGTGGGTTCGTCCGTTACAAGCGGAGCTCAATGACAATACTCTTACTCTATTTGCACCGAACCGTTTCGTGTTGGATTGGGTGCGTGATAAGTACCTAAATAGCATTAACCGTCTACTGCAAGAGTATTGCGGTAACGATATCCCACATCTGCATTTTGAAGTGGGAAGCAAACCTGTATCGGCGCCTAAGCCTGCAGCCCCTAAGCCAGCGCGCACAGCCGCTGATGTTGCCGCTGAATCTTCGGCTCCGGCACAACTGCAAGCTCGTAAACCTGTTCACAAGACATGGGATGACGAAGAGCCTGCAGCTGAGGTCGACCTTAACCATCGCTCAAACGTGAACCCTAAACACAAGTTCAACAACTTCGTTGAGGGTAAGTCGAACCAACTTGGTCTAGCAGCAGCACGCCAAGTGGCGGATAACCCAGGTGCAGCGTACAACCCTCTATTTCTATATGGCGGTACCGGCCTAGGTAAAACTCACCTATTGCACGCGGTAGGTAATGCGATTGTTGATGGTAAGCCGAACGCCAAAGTGGTGTACATGCACTCTGAGCGTTTTGTTCAGGATATGGTTAAAGCCCTACAAAACAACGCGATTGAAGAATTCAAACGCTACTACCGTAGTGTTGATGCATTGCTTATCGATGACATCCAATTCTTTGCCAATAAAGAGCGTTCTCAAGAAGAGTTCTTCCATACTTTTAATGCGCTACTGGAAGGCAATCAACAGATCATCCTAACTTCTGACCGTTATCCAAAAGAGATCAACGGGGTAGAGGATCGTCTTAAATCTCGTTTCGGTTGGGGCCTAACGGTTGCAATCGAGCCGCCTGAACTAGAGACGCGCGTTGCGATCTTGATGAAGAAAGCGGAAGACCACCAGATTCACCTGGCTGATGAAGTGGCATTCTTTATCGCTAAGCGACTACGCTCAAACGTTCGTGAGCTTGAAGGTGCATTGAACCGTGTCATTGCTAACGCAAACTTCACAGGTCGTCCAATCACCATCGATTTCGTACGTGAAGCACTGCGTGATCTACTGGCATTGCAAGAGAAGCTGGTGACTATCGATAATATTCAGAAGACCGTGGCGGAGTACTACAAGATTAAAGTAGCGGACTTACTGTCTAAGCGTCGTTCTCGCTCGGTTGCGCGCCCACGTCAATTGGCGATGGCACTGGCAAAAGAGCTAACCAACCACAGTTTACCTGAGATTGGTGATGCATTTGGTGGCCGTGACCACACCACGGTTCTGCACGCGTGTCGTAAAATTGCTCAGCTTCGTGAAGAGAGCCACGACATTAAAGAAGACTATTCTAACCTGATCCGTACCCTTTCTTCTTAATACACAGTATTCTTAACCAGAGATAACAGAATATCGGCCGCTCGTTGGATAACGGGCCGCCCTTGATACCTTAAGAGCAAGCTATGAAATTTACCATTGAACGCAGTCACCTGATTAAGCCGTTACAACAAGTCTCTGGCGCACTGGGTGGTCGACCAACCCTACCAATCCTAGGTAACCTACTGATCAAGGTTGAAGATAACGTATTATCAATGACCGCCACCGATCTAGAAGTGGAGTTGGTGAGTCGCGTGACACTAGAAGGTGAGTTTGAAGCGGGCAGCATCACAGTACCTTCTCGTAAGTTCCTTGATATCTGTCGCGGTTTACCAGATAGCTCAGTGATCACTGTGGTTCTCGACGGCGACCGTGTTCAAGTACGCTCTGGCCGCAGCCGTTTCTCTTTAGCAACGCTACCGGCGGCTGATTTCCCAAATATTGAAGACTGGAGCAGCGAAGTTGAGGTGTCTGTGACACAAGCAGAACTGCGTGGTCTGATCGAGAAGACACAATTCTCAATGGCGAACCAAGACGTTCGTTACTACCTCAACGGTATGCTGTTTGAGATTGAAGGCTCAACACTACGTAGCGTTGCGACCGACGGTCACCGTATGGCGGTATCTCAAGCTCAGCTTGGTGCTGATTTCGCACAGAAGCAGATCATCGTGCCTCGTAAGGGTGTTCAAGAGCTCGTTAAGCTATTAGATGCACCAGAGCAGCCGGTAACGCTGCAAATTGGTAGTTCAAACGTGCGCGCTGAGGTGAACAACTATGTCTTCACTTCTAAGCTTGTTGATGGTCGTTTCCCTGATTATCGCCGCGTAATGCCGCAAAATACCACCAAAACGCTAGAAACTAGCTGTGATGAACTGCGCTCTGCTTTCTCTCGTGCTGCGATTTTGTCGAATGAAAAATTCCGTGGCGTGCGTGTGAATCTTGCGGATAGCGAAATGCGCATTACTGCGAACAACCCAGAGCAAGAAGAAGCGGAAGAGATGCTAGACGTGAACTACGAAGGTGACGCGCTAGAGATCGGCTTCAACGTAAGCTATGTTCTGGATGTATTGAACACGCTACGCTGTGAACAGGTTCGTGTTTCTATGTCGGATGCCAACGCCAGTGCACTGATTGAGAACGCACAAGATGACAGCGCGATGTACGTTGTTATGCCAATCCGCCTATAGAGATGGTGCCGTCGTTAATGATTAATATGATGACGTTATGCCACTCTCTCGTCTGATCGTTAAGCAGTTTAGAAATATTGAAGCCTGTGACATTCAACCGTCATCAGGCTTTAACTTTCTTATAGGGGCGAACGGCAGCGGTAAAACCAGTGTCCTTGAAGCGATTTATCTGCTCGGACATGGCCGCTCTTTTAAGAGCTCCTTAACTGGTCGCATCATCCAAAATGACTGTAGTGAGCTGTTTGTTCACGGCCGTTTTTTGACCTCGGATCAATTTGAGCTGCCTATTGGCATTAATAAGCAGCGCGATGGCACAACAGAGGTTAAAATAGGCGGTCAATCTGGACAAAAGCTGGCGCAATTAGCGCAAGTCTTGCCTTTGCAGTTGATTCACCCTGAAGGGTTTGATTTACTGACGGATGGGCCGAAACATCGCCGCGCCTTTATTGACTGGGGGGTGTTTCACAGCGAATCTGGTTTTTACGATGCATGGGGGCGAGTAAAGCGCCTTAACAAGCAGCGTAATGCTCTGCTCAAAACGGCAACCCATTATCGTGAGCTCAGCTACTGGGATCAGGAGTTGGCTCGATTGGCAGAAAACATCAGCCAATGGCGCGCAACCTATGTTGAGCAGCTTAAAGAGGTCGCAGAAGAGATCTGTGCCACCTTCTTGCCAGAGTTTGAGATAAAGATTAACTACTATCGCGGCTGGGACAAAGACACCCCGTACGCCGAGATACTAGAGAAGAATTTTGAAAGGGATCAGCAGCTTGGTTACACCTTTAGTGGACCAAACAAAGCGGATCTAAAGATAAAAGTGAACGGCACTCCAGTAGAAGATGTCTTGTCACGAGGTCAACTGAAGTTGATGGTGTGCGCACTGCGCGTGGCTCAAGGCCAACATCTCACCCAGATGACAGGTAAGCAGTGCGTCTACTTGATAGATGACTTCGCTTCCGAATTAGATAGCCAACGCCGAGCACGCCTTGCGGAGTGTTTAAAGGCGACCCAGGCACAAGTTTTTGTAAGCTCTATTACCGCTGATCAGATTGCCGACATGCATGATGAAAATAGCAGGATGTTTCATGTGGAACATGGCAAAATAGAGCAAGGATAATTAGTCAGAGAGTAACTATGTCAGATAATTACGATTCATCGAGTATTAAGGTACTGAAGGGTCTGGATGCGGTTCGTAAGCGTCCTGGAATGTACATTGGCGACACGGATGATGGTACCGGTCTGCACCACATGGTCTTCGAGGTGGTAGATAACTCTATTGATGAAGCACTTGCTGGTCACTGTAATGACATCATTGTTACTATTCATGACGATAACTCGGTTTCTGTTCGCGATGACGGCCGTGGTATCCCTACCGAAATGCACCCAGAAGAGCAGGTATCTGCAGCGGAAGTAATCATGACGGTTCTTCACGCGGGTGGTAAATTCGATGACAACTCATACAAGGTATCGGGTGGTCTGCACGGTGTAGGTGTTTCTGTGGTAAACGCACTGTCGAAGCAGGTTACTCTTACTATCCACCGCGGTGGTCAAATCCATACTCAAACCTATCACCACGGTGAGCCTCAAGCGCCACTAGCTGTTATTGGTGAGACGGACAAAACGGGTACAGAGATTCGTTTCTGGCCAAGTGAAGAGACGTTCTCTAACACTGAATTCCACTACGACATTCTAGCGAAGCGTCTGCGTGAGCTTTCTTTCCTAAACTCAGGCGTATCGATCAAGCTGCGTGATGAGCGTGAAGAAGACAAAGGCGACCACTTCATGTTTGAAGGTGGTATCCAAGCGTTTGTTGAGCACCTAAACACCAACAAAACACCAATCATCCAGAAAATCTTCCACTTCGATAACGAGCGTGATGATGGCATCACTGTAGAAGTAGCGATGCAATGGAATGATGGTTACCAAGAGAACATCTACTGTTTCACCAACAACATCCCTCAACGCGATGGTGGTACTCACCTTGCGGGCTTCCGTGCAGCGCTAACGCGTACACTGAACAGCTTCATGGATAAAGAAGGCTTCTCTAAGAAAGCGAAGACAGCGACTTCAGGGGATGATGCACGTGAAGGTCTGACTGCGGTTATCTCGGTGAAAGTGCCAGATCCTAAGTTCTCAAGCCAAACCAAAGACAAGCTGGTTTCTTCTGAAGTGAAATCTGCGGTTGAGCAGGCGATGGGTGAGAAGCTGTCTGAGTTCCTAATTGAGAACCCAGCAGAAGCGAAAACGGTTTGTACTAAGATCATCGATGCAGCACGTGCACGTGATGCAGCGCGTAAAGCTCGTGAAATGACTCGTCGTAAAGGCGCGTTAGACCTAGCAGGCCTACCAGGTAAACTGGCTGACTGTCAGGAAAAAGATCCAGCACTCTCTGAACTATACATAGTGGAGGGTGACTCGGCAGGCGGCTCCGCAAAACAAGGTCGTAACCGTAAGAACCAGGCTATCCTACCGCTGAAAGGTAAGATCCTGAACGTTGAAAAAGCGCGCTTCGATAAGATGCTGTCTTCACAAGAAGTAGCAACGCTGATCACAGCACTTGGCTGTGGTATCGGTCGCGATGAGTACAACCCAGATAAACTGCGTTACCACAACATCATCATCATGACCGATGCCGACGTCGATGGTTCGCACATTCGTACGCTACTGTTGACCTTCTTCTACCGTCAAATGCCTGAGCTTATCGAGCGCGGCTACGTGTACATCGCTCAGCCACCGCTTTACAAAGTGAAGAAAGGTAAGCAAGAGCAATACATCAAAGACGAAGACGCAATGAACCAATACCAAGTGGCATTGGCTCTTGATAACGCAGCACTTCACGTAAATGCAGATGCGCCAGCATTGGCAGGTGAAGCGCTAGAGAAGCTGGTTCAACAATACAACTCTGGCATTAAGCTGGTGGAGCGTATGAGCCGTCGTTATCCACACGCACTGATGCACGAAATGATCTACATGCCACGCCTAACGGCAGAGCAGTGTCATGACGAAGCTGCAGTTGAAGCGTGGGGCAAACAGCTTGTTGAGCAACTGAACGCGAAAGAAGTCGGTGCAAGCCAGTACTCACTAGAAGTTGAGAAACACGAAGAGCTAGGTCTAAGCCTACCTAAAGTAGTCGTTCGTACACACGGTGTGACACACGAGCACGCATTGAGTGTTGAGCTGTTCAACTCGAAAGAGTACGACAAGCTAGCAAGCCTAGCTGAGGCTTTAGATGGTCTAATCGAAGACGGTGCTTACATCAAACGTGGTGAGCGCACTCAAGAGGTGAACAACTTTGTTGATGCTCTGAACTGGTTAGTGAAAGAGTCTCGTCGTGGTCTAAGCCTACAGCGATACAAAGGTCTAGGTGAGATGAACCCAGATCAGCTTTGGGAAACCACTATGGACCCAGAGACGCGTCGCATGATGCAAGTAACGATCGAAGATGCAGTCGGTGCAGACCAGCTGTTCACCACACTAATGGGTGACCAAGTTGAGCCGCGTCGTAACTTCATCGAGGAAAACGCATTGAAGGTTGCTAACCTGGATGTGTAGATTGTCCTAAAAAACAATCTGAAAATTTTAAAAGACTGCCAGAAATGGCAGTCTTTTTTATTGCCGATATTTTAATTATCTTTCAATAGGTTGGTTCGTCATCCTCAAGAGGGAGGAACGACCGAGTTGGGGATCTCTAGCAGCGCGTAGAAAAATTTTTTAGCTCGATCCCTTGAAACTATTTTGCTCTATCCATATATCTAGTTGTGAAGAGGATGGCTGTCTTGCTCAAGAGAGAAGAAACAGACCCTTCGGAACGCTGAATAGGTATCGCTCAGGAGAGGATAACCTTGAAGGCACACAATTGAACTGATTTATTACTACGTCCCAGCGTTATGAGAACCCGAGGAGTAGCGGATAAATCCCTTAGTCGACAGCGATCGAACACACTATCGATCCGTGCAAACTCACGACTAAGACTATTGCTTACTAAAAGGATAGCATTATGAGAACTGTAGATTTCACTCCACTATACCGCAACGCAATTGGCTTCGATCGTCTATTCAACATGATGGAAGCGAACACATCGAAGAACTCTTCTGGCGGTTACCCTCCATACAACATCGAGCAGAAAGATGAGAACAACTACCGTATTACTATGGCAGTTGCAGGCTTTGCTGAAGAACAGCTAGACCTCACTCAAAAAGAGAACATGCTGATTGTTAAAGGTGAGCGTAAACCAGAAGCAGAAAAAACCTATGTGTACCAAGGTATCGCAGAGCGTGATTTCGAGCGTAAATTCCAACTGGCTGACTACGTAAAAGTAGTTGGTGCGAGCATGGAAAACGGTCTATTGCATATTGATCTAGAGCGCGAAATCCCAGAAGCGATGCAACCACGTAAGATTGCTATCAATGGTAATGGTCTAATTGAAGGCTAATTACGATTAGCTCTTGAGAGCTAAAACTATCGGGAAATAAGAGTGAAAGAGCACCCAATGAGGTGCTCTTTTTGTATTTGGGCTACGGTAAGCTAAAAGCTCTGATTACTGCTCGCTGTAAGCTTTCTCCACTTCTTCAGCAATGATTGCAATGCCTTTCTGCATCATCTCATCGTCTTGTACGTAGTTCATACGCAGACATTGATGGGCATGGTCCCACTCATCCTCTTGACCAATAAAGAAGTACTCACCTGGAACAATCAATACCCCGCGAGCTTTTAGACGTTTGTACAGTTCCATAGTTGTGATTGGCAGTTCATCAAACCATAGCCACAAGAACATCGCGCCCTCTGGTTTGTGAATGCGGAAGCGCTCGTCGGTGATCGCTTGTTGCAGCAGCTCGACAGCTCGAAGAGATTTCTGACGGTAGAATGGCTTGATGGTGTTCTCACTCAGCTCAAGCAGGTCGCCTTTCTCAATCATATGATGCGCAAGTGCAGGGCCGATGCTGCCCGGCGCCAAACTGATGATGCCATTCATATTGGTCATTGCTTGCGTGACTTCTTCACTCGCAATCACGATACCGCAGCGAACACCTGGTAAACCAAGCTTAGACAGGCTCATGCATAGAATGGTGTTCTCGTTCCAGAACGGTTCTACATCCTCAAAGATGATGTTTGGAAACGGCAAGCCGTAAGCATTATCGATGATCAGTGGAATGTTGTTTTCGCGCGCCAATTTATCGAGTTTACGGATCTCTTCGTCTGTTAGTACATTGCCCGTTGGATTGGTTGGACGTGAAGCACAGATAGCCGCTACCGACTCATCCACTTTGAGCTCTTCAAAGTCGACGTGGTATTTGAACATGCGATTATCAAGCATCTCAATCTCTGGGTGGTAAGAGACAAAAATGTCTTCATCAACACCCGCATCACCATAGCCAATGTATTCAGGCGCTAGCGGCAATAGGATTTTCTTATGTGAGCCATCTGGCTGCTTACCTGCAAGCAGGTTGAACAGGTAGAAGAAGCCACTCTGGCTACCATTGGTTAGGCTGATGTTCTTTTCGCTGATATTCCAGCCGTAGGTCTCTTTAAGTAGAGCTGCTAACGCTTTTACAAAAACATCTTTGCCCTGCGGTCCATCATAGTTGGCGAGGGCGTTGATCAGGGCTCCACTGGCTAGGAGTTCCTCACTGGCTTGGTGAAAGTAGTCGAGCATGGCAGGAATGGCTGCTGGGTTACCACCACCGAGCATGATGGCACCTGGAGTGCGTAGGCCATCATTCAAATCATCCATTAACTGCGTAATACCTGAGTACTGATTAAACTTTTCACCAAATTGAGAGAATTGCATCGCTTGTGTTACCTAATTCATTATGTTCGTTTTAATAGTTTGTGCACCAGATGTTGCTGGTGGTCGAGGGTAATTCTTGAACATACCGCAATGTGTCGGATGAGCAAAGCACGAATGTGGTATCAAACGAAAAAAAGCCAGCGAAATATGCTGGCTTTATCAACAATGGTCATGATTATACTGCTTGGTGCTTATTTAGCCCCTGTATAAACCACAAGCACTTTGTCGTCTTTGTATTGGCGCTCGAAGGCGTAGTAGCCCTCTTGGTTACGAATGATGTGTTTACCCTGTGCAACCGACGGGTGACGCTGACGGAACTGACCGAGCGCTTGCCAGTGCTTCAGTAGTTCGGCTCTTTCACCTTCGATTTGCTCCCAAGGCATATCTGAACGAGTGCCCTGCATTGGATCGGATCCCGTTGGTCCGAAGTCGCGCGCAACTTCATCGCCGTAATAGATCTGTACTGCGCCTGGAGCCAGCATCAGCGCGTTCGCTGCTCGAGTCTGTTTCGCAAAATCGCTACCATGTTGTGTCCAGAACAGAGAGGTATCGTGTGATGATAGGTAACTCAGAACATTGAACTCACTATCGCCGTTGATCTTTTCTGCGTAGCGAAGGTAATCAGCGTCGAGGTCAGACAAACACTTAAGCGCCTTTGGTGCGATATCACTCTGGAATTCGAAGTTGATGATCGAATCAAACCCGTTAGCGAAGTAATCCGATTTCACAACGCTATGCGCCCATACTTCACCTGTCATCCAGAATGGTAAATCATCCAATGCTTTGTCTGGGTTGTTCTGTTTCCATTCTGCGAGTGCTTGAGTCGTGCTCTCTTTTAGCTCTGCCCAGGCATCTAGTTCGACGTGTTTTGCGGTATCGACGCGGAAACCATCAACGCCATACTCTCTCACCCAGTCTGAAAGCCAAGTGATTAGGTGTTGGCGAGGTGTACGCTGCACATCTTCAGCGTTGGTCTCTTTGTTAGCGTAGAAATTAGCGTGCCCTGTCAGCTCTGTGGATTCGGTTTTTAGATCTGGCAGGTGCGCAAGTGACATAGTGATGTTGTTGTAGCCAGGTGAATCATAGGCGCCAATATCGCTGCGTAGCCATGCCTTACCCCACCATTTCTCCCACGCCTCTTGGTCACTGTAGGAGATGTAGTTATTGAAGTAGTGCCAGTTTTGTCCCTCTTTTGGCTGCCAGTCTGTCCAATTTTTACCAAGCGTCTGCTGTGCTTCTTGGTCACTGAGGTTGAGTTTACCGAAATCAAACTCCTGCATGTCGGCGAGCGTCGCGTATCCGGTGTGGTTCATCACCACATCCCAAATCACGCGGATACCTTTACTGTGAGCGGTGTCGATGAAGGTTCTAAGCTCGTCTTCGGTCCCCATGTTGTCATCGAGCTTGGTCCAATCTTGGTGGTAGTAGCCATGGTAAGCGTAGTGCTTAAAGTCACCACGGTCGCCACCGCCAACCCAGCCATGAATTTGCTCTAGAGGGGATGTAATCCAGATAGCGTTAGCCCCAAGCGATTCGATGTAGTCGAGCTTCTCGGTTAAGCCTGCTAGGTCACCGCCGTGGAAGGTACCAACTTCATCTTGGCCATCTTTGCTGCGGCCATAGCTGTTGTCATTGTCTGGGTTGCCATTATAAAAGCGGTCGGTCATGACGAAGTAAACCGTGGCGTTATCCCAACTAAACGTCGATTGTTCTGCTGACTCAACCTCTTCAAGCAAAAGAAGCCCTTGGCTTGATTTGGCCGGTTTCATGCTGATCGTGCCGTTGGTCACTGTCGCTTGCTGGCCAGAGAGTGCGTCACGTAGTAAGGTGCCATCTGCAAAGGTCTTAGTGACATTGACGGTGGTCGGTGAGTCGCTTGGCACCGGACATGTGAAGCTCTGAACCTTTTTCTGTTTCGGTTTTACCTTAACTGTCAGCTCATTAGATTGTGGGTTGAGGGTAAATTGGTAGGTATTGGCTCTGAATACCTTGATATCTATTTGAGACTCTTCCGCGCAGTCGTCGACACGCAGAGGTTTATTAAATTTCACTCGGCTCTCTTCTGCCAAGGCGTAGCTTGTGCCACAGGTTTGCGCGGCATCGCTAATAGAAAAGGTGTGTGTGCCTTTGCTGAGCTCGTGCTCGGCAATCAATGTACCTTGTCCTGTTGAGTGAAAGGGCATCGCCTGGTCATCAATGGTCAACAGTAGTGGATTGTCGCTGGTTTGGCTGCATGCGCTGAGTGCAAGAATTGAGAGCGCGAGAGTGGTCTTCTTCATTGTATCCTTCCCCGAATAAGACTCTCGTTATATCAAAGGTTGGGATCTACATTCTGAGGACTAATACAATCGAGTTGTGGTTATTACCTCTACAAATAAATACCGAGTTCACAAAAACAAAAAGGGAAGCACGTGCTTCCCTTTGGGTATTTACCTTTCGTTGCTCAGAGCATCGCTTTGAACAGCTGTCTCACTCGTACTTATTTTTGCAGTAGAGAGATGTCAGCAATCTGTAGGAACAGGTTACGTAGGTTGTTCAATAGCGTTAGACGGTTCTTCTTAAGCGCTTCGTCATCAGCCATAACCATTACGTTGTCGAAGAACGCATCAACAGGCTCACGTAGAGCAGCTAGCTTGCTTAGGGCTTCTTGGTAGTTACCTGTCGCGAATGCTGGCTCTAGAGCTTCCGTCATTACTGCAACGTTTTCAGCCAGTGTTTTCTCTGCGTCTTCTTGTAGAAGTGCCAGATCGATATCTGCTGCTAGTTCACCATCGAATTTCGCAAGGATGTTACCTACACGTTTGTTCGCTGCTGCTAGAGCTTCTGCCGCTTCTAGTTCACGGAAGTGAGAAACCGCTTTAACACGTTGGTCAAAGTCAGTTGGCTTGGTTGGACGATTCGCTAGTACCGCTTGGATGATATCAACGCTGAAGCCAGCATCTTGGTACCATGCACGGAATCGACCTAGCATGAAGTCGATAACGTCTGCTTCTACGTTGTCGTTGGTTAGCTTGTCGCCTAGTAGTTCTTTCGCTTTTGCGATCAGATCAGTTAGGTCTAGGTTGTAGCCGTTTTCAACGATAATACGTAGTACACCTAGTGATGCACGACGTAGAGCGAATGGGTCAGAACCTTTTGGAGCTTGGCCAATACCGAAGATACCTACGATCGTGTCTAGCTTGTCTGCCATTGCTACTGCAGAAGAGATACCAGTGCTTGGTAGGTCATCACCTGCGAAACGAGGCATGTACTGCTCGTAAAGTGCTAGTGCAACTTGCTCGTCTTCACCATCGTGAGTCGCGTAGTGCATGCCCATCACACCCTGAGTATCTGTAAATTCAAATACCATTGATGTCATTAGGTCACACTTCGCTAGTAGACCCGCACGCTTAGACTTTTCAACGTCTGCATCGATTTGCTCAGCGATGTAGCCAGCAAGTTCTGTGATGCGGTCTGTCTTGTCTTTGATAGTCCCAAGCTGCTTCTGGAAGATAGCTTGCTCTAGCTCAGGTAGACGGTCGATCAGAGGACGCTTACGGTCAGTGTTGAAGAAGAACTCTGCATCCGCGAGACGTGGACGTACAACCTTCTCGTTACCTTCGATTACGTAGCGAGGCTCTTTTGATTCGATGTTTGAAACGAAGATGAAGTTAGGTAGTAGCTTCTTGTTGTCATCGTAAACAGGGAAGTACTTCTGGTCACCTTTCATGGTGTAAACCAAAGCTTCAGAAGGTACTTTTAGGAACTCTTCTTCAAACTTCGCAGTTAGGACTACTGGCCACTCAACCAGAGAAGTCACTTCTTCTACTAGGTCATCTTCTAGATCCGCTTTACCACCAACCGCTGCTGCTGCTTTTTGCGAATCAGCAAGGATGATCGCTTTACGCGCTTCGTAATCTGCCATTACTTTACCGCGCTCTTCTAGGATCGCTGGGTATTGCTCTGCAGAATCGATAGTGAACTCTTGTTCACCCATGAAGCGGTGACCACGGATAGTGCGGTCTGATGCTACGCCTAGGATCTCACCTTCGATAAGGTCAGAGCCCATTAGCATAGTTAGCGTTTTAACCGGACGAATGAACTGAGTCGTCTTGTTGCCCCAACGCATTGGTTTCGCGATTGGTAGGTTACCTAGAGCTTTTGATGCTAGCTCAACAACGATTTCAGACGTTGCTTGGCCTTTTACTTCTTGTTTGAAAAGAAGCCATTCGCCTTTGTCTGTCACTAGACGGTCAGCTTGCTCAACCGTGATGCCGTTACCACGAGCCCAGCCTTGAGCTGCTTTAGTCGCGTTGCCGTCAGCATCGAATGCGACAGAAACCGCAGGGCCACGTTTTTCAACAACTTTGTCTTCTTGGCCTTCAGCCAGTGCTGCTACTTTTAGAGCAAGACGACGAGGTGCTGCGTACCATTTCACACCTTCGTGAGCCAGGCTCGCGCCCTTTAGCTCTGCTTCGAAGTTTGCTGCGAACGCTTCTGCTAGAGTACGAAGCTGTGTTGGTGGTAGCTCTTCAGTACCCAGTTCAATTAGAAATTCTTTAGCCATGATTACTTCTCCTCGTCCTTCTTGCACATTGGGAAGCCAAGCGCTTCACGCGATGCGTAGTATGCTTCTGCAACTGATTTAGTTAGGTTGCGGATACGAAGGATGTAACGTTGGCGCTCTGTTACAGAGATAGCTTTACGCGCATCAAGGATGTTGAATGCATGGCCAGCTTTTAGAATGCGCTCGTAAGCTGGAAGCGGAAGTGGCTTCTCAAGCTCAAGTAGTTCTTTACACTCTTTCTCACACTGATCAAAGAACGTGAATAGGAAATCTACGTCAGCGTGCTCGAAGTTGTAAGTTGATTGCTCAACCTCGTTTTGGTGGAAGATGTCACCGTAAGTCACTTTGCTGCCGTCTGGTGCGATGTTCCACACTAGGTCGTAAACAGAGTCAACTTCTTGGATGTACATTGCTAGACGCTCGATACCGTAAGTGATCTCACCAGTAACAGGCTTACACTCAAGGCCACCAACTTGCTGGAAGTAAGTAAACTGAGTTACTTCCATGCCGTTTAGCCATACTTCCCAACCAAGACCCCATGCGCCTAGCGTTGGGTTTTCCCAGTTGTCTTCTACGAAACGAATGTCGTGTACTAGCGGGTCGATACCAAGTACTTCAAGTGAGCCTAGGTACAACTCCTGAATGTTATCTGGAGATGGTTTTAGAGCTACTTGGAACTGATAGTAGTGCTGCAGACGGTTCGGGTTTTCACCGTAGCGACCATCGGTCGGACGACGTGAAGGTTGAACGTATGCCGTAGACATTGGCTCTGGGCCAAGTGCACGTAGACATGTCATTGGGTGAGAGGTGCCAGCACCTACTTCCATATCTAGAGGTTGAACAATGGTACAACCGTTTTGTGCCCAGTAATCCTGCAGCGCGAGGATCATTCCCTGGAAGGTTTTGATATCGAATTTTTGCATAGTCAGGTTCGCGCGATTCTTATAAATGATTTGAAAAATAACAATCAAGTATACCCAGATATTTGCCCAGCGAGTAGCGTTAATCTTGTTTAATTAATAGCCTTAAATCCCTTTTAATGGATTTTTTACCCTTTAATCTTCTTTTTTCGACTTAACGGGAATTTTTAGTCACTTTTCAGCTTGTTTTAGAGGAGGGGGCTCGCTAAAATCACGCCGTCTTTGGGGAGTAGCTTACCTATTTATCAACACTGGGATAATAGGTTCGTTCGTCAACATAATTGATGCAAAATCATCATGGCGTTCGAGACGACAATCGACCACAACAACACATAAGTCGACATCGTTTAGCAAGACCTTAGACAAACATCGTGAACCGGGGTGGGGCGCGAGGTTTGTCTACGGTTAAAATAATAATCCCGCCCCAAATGAGCATGTCGTGAGCGTTTTAGCAATCTCTATTACAACTGTTGCCTTGGCCGAGATCGGTGATAAGACACAGTTACTCTCTCTTCTGTTAGCCAGCCGTTATCGCAAGCCGATACCGATTATTGCTGCAATCTTCTTTGCCACTATTGCCAATCATGCCCTAGCGGCTTGGTTAGGTGTTGTTGTATCCGATTACTTATCGCCAGAAGTCCTCAAATGGGTTGTGGTGGTGAGCTTTTTGGCGATGGCGGGTTGGATTCTGATCCCAGATAAACTTGATGACGATGAGGAGATCTCCAGCCGTGGTCCGTTTGTCGCAAGCTTTATTGCGTTCTTCATTGCTGAAATTGGTGATAAGACTCAGATAGCCACTTCTATCCTAGGGGCTCAGTATGCCGATGCGCTGCTGTGGGTTATCTTGGGCACCACTATTGGTATGTTATTAGCCAACGTGCCTGTAGTGGTGATCGGCAAATTGTCAGCCGATAAGATGCCACTGGCGTTGATTCGCAAGATCACCGCCCTGCTGTTTGTTGGCTTAGCTATCGCAGCCGCAATCTATTGATGATTTTTCGGCGATAGGACTCCTGTTTTGCTAGAGAATCTATCGCCATATCTATCAATTTATAATTATAAGCGTGCCAATTTTTGCGCTGCGATCTGCATTCTGTGTTGCAGTTCAAACTCTAACAGAGAGGTGGTGTGAGCACCGCCTACTGACATATCACTGTCACAATTGTCATGATATTTTAATGTTGTGAGTTGAGAACACGAGGGCATGATTATGTTGACGCGTTATATGGGAATCACTCCACAAAGCCAAAGCTACCTGTTTACTTTTGGTTTGGCATTAACTCTATTGGGGATGGTATTAACTGACATGTGGTTGCCGATGGTGGCAGGTGCAATGATCATGACCGGACTCGCCGTTGAGGCTTGGATTCGAGTCGCCCATATTATCCCCATGCGTAAAGAACTACGCTCAATTCAACACCAACTCGATAATCTGCAGCAACGCAGTCGAGATAGCGAATAACAAAAAGCCGCTCATTGAGCGGCTTTTTTACATCTGAACCAAATCGTTCTTAGGCTTCTAGGCCTTTCTTGATTAAGTACTGGTATGGCACAGAATCCGTGTTCTGTCCTACAAGTTGATGATCCATAAATCGACAGAAACTTGGGATGTCGCGTGTGGTTGATGGATCGTCTGCCGTTACCAGTAATACATCGCCATCCTGCATGTTTCGAATTGTCTTCCTGACCATCATTACCGGTTCTGGGCAGCGTAGCCCTTGTGCTTCTAAAGTGTGTGTGGCCAGCTCAGGATTGAATGTCATGATAGGTGTCTCTTTCTGTATAACGAGGGGAATAATACGTCTGCAGAAAAAATATGCAATAAGTGCTTGGCAAACAGAATTATTTACTATAAATTATTTAACAAGTTGGTAACAACTTAAACAAATGACAACTAGCTAAGGAGTGGCGATGTTGACAGCACTTGATAGATTAACCATATATTCGGTTCTCTGCTTTATCTCTTTTTGCGCGTTAGTGTTACGCACACCAGCAGAGGCCTCGTTAATGCCAATCTTTGGCATAGCAGCAACAATTATTGGTATTTGGGTTGAAATGCGACGCTGGCGTGGCTTGCCAGAAGAGCAGGAACATTAAATCGTAAGATATTTAACCTAAGTACAAAACGTTTTTCCGATACGACACATTCCGACACTATCCCCAAATTTTCTTGGGCTTCCCCGCGTAATTGCGGGATTTTTTTTATCTAAAGCATGCTATAAACATGAATTATCAAAATTGATTGTTAACAAGCTCATTAGGTAAGCGTGTGGAACTAGAAGACATCTATCGTCGAGATTTAAATCTGTTGGTTGCTCTTAAAGTCTTGATCGAAGAGGGTAGCGTGAGCCAAGCCGCTTTGCGTTTGAATCTCAGCCAGTCTGCGACCAGCCGTGTATTGGGGCGACTTCGCGAACTCCTTAACGATCCCCTCTTTACTCGCCAGGGTCAGCGTCTACTGCCGACCAAGAGAGCTCTCGAAATCAGCCAGCGTATTGATCAGCCGTTAGAGTCATTTCGCCAGCTGTTAAGCCCGAGTGACTTTGACCCATACTACTGCACGGAACGTTTCCTGATCGCGACCACGGATTACGCGATGCAAACTATCCTTCCGTATGCGCTGCCTAAGATTTATGAGCAAGCACCAAACATCTCGTTAGAGTTTGCACCGCTTCAGCATGAGAATCTATTTAAACAGTTGAGTACTGAGCGGGTTGATATGGCGATATGCCGACCAACAGGCCCTGTCGCACCTCTACATCAGCAGGTATTAGGACCTGTTGGGGTATCGTGCCTGCTTTCTAAAAATCACCCTCTGGCTGATAGCGCGTTAAGCCTCAATGATTATGTATCACTGCCTCATGCGATGATTGCTATCAGTGATGGCGTAAAAGCCTTGCTTGATAATGCATTAGCCAATCAACCTCCAAGAAGGATGGTGCTGCGGGCCTATCATTTAGAGGCGGCTTTAGCGATCGTCGATAGAATGCCTCTTGTGATTACTGTACCTGCCGACCTCGCGTATTTAGTGGCAGAGCGTTACGACCTCGTTGTGAAACCACTACCATTCGAGTTTATGCCGTTTGATTATTCACTGATTTGGCATTCACGTTGTGATTCGTCAGCTTCTCAACAATGGCTGAGACGAGTGGTGAAAGAGGAGTGTGGTGAGCTGATTCAGAAGCGGATTGCTGATGTTGGTCTTGGTTAACGGAATGAAAAAGGGCTGAGTAAACTCAGCCCTTTGTATTTGTTACTTAGCTTTATCGCTTCAGGTTTTTGAAACTATAGCTTGATGACAACACGACCAGTGATTTGACCGTTAGTAATGTCTTCAGCAGCTTGGATCGCATCATCCAGTGCCACTTCTTTAGTTGCTTGTTGGTAGAACGACTCTGGAAGTAGTTCAGCTAACTGTTCCCATGCTTTGATGCGTTTCTCACGTGGACACATTACTGAATCTACACCCTGTAGACGCACGTTACGTAGGATGAATGGCATTACCGTTGTTGGTAGATCGAAGCCACCCGCTAGGCCACATGCCGCGACAACGCCGTTGTAATCGATCTGTGCCAGTACTTTTGCTAGAACTTTGCTGCCTACCGTATCGATAGCACCAGCCCACAGCTGTTTCTCTAGTGGCTTTGCTGGCTCTTCTAGTTCTGCACGCTCAACAATGCGCGATGCGCCTAGAGATTTAAGTAGCTCACCGTTCTCAGATGCACGGCCTGTTACTGCTGCTACTTTGTAGCCCAGTTGGTTAAGTAGAGTGATAGACACACTGCCCACACCACCGCTTGAACCTGTTACTAGAATCTCGCCGTCTTCTGGCTTAACACCTGCATCAACGATAGCTTGAACACATAACATTGCTGTGAAGCCTGCCGTACCAATCGCCATTACTTTTTTAGCGTCTAGGTCTTTTGGCATTGGTACCAACCAGTCACCGTTTAGGCTCGCTTTTTCAGCCATGCCACCCCAGTGACCTTCACCAACACCCCAACCAGTTAGTACCACTTCGTCGCCCGCTTTGTAACGAGGGTCGTCTGATTGAGAAACCACACCTGAAAGGTCGATACCCGGTACCATAGGGAAGTTACGAACAATGCGCCCTTTACCAGTGATCGCTAGACCATCTTTGTAGTTTAAAGATGAGTAATTCACATCAATCTTAACGTTGCCTTCTGGAAGTTGTGACTCGTCAATTTGAGAAACGCTAGCAATCGTTTTTTTGTCTTCTTGGTTTAGTACAAGTGCTTTAAACATGGTGCTCTCCACTGGAGGAATATTAGGAAACTGAGATAACTGTAGTTGAATAATTGAAGAAAAAATAATGAAACGTCAACATTGAATCTATGCATCACATGCATAGTTCCAGTTTTGTGATATCGGTAAGTCGGCAGATAAAAAAATGCAGCCCTAGAGACTAAGGCTGCATTTTTATCGTTACCCTACTAACGACAATTAATTGGTCTCTTAACTTAGAGTTACTCTAGATTAAGGGCGTTCAAATACCGTTGCGATACCTTGGCCCAAACCAATACACATGGTTGCTAGGCCGTACTTCACGTCCTTCGCTTCCATTAGGTTAATCAAGGTGGTTGAGATACGCGAACCTGAACAACCCAGCGGGTGACCAAGTGCGATTGCACCACCGTTGAGGTTTACTTTCTCGTCGACCACATCCAGAAGACCTAGGTCTTTAGCACATGGCAGAGATTGCGCTGCAAAGGCTTCGTTAAGCTCAATGACGCCCATATCTTCAATCGATAGGCCCGCACGCTTCAGTGCTTTCTTAGTCGCTGGAACCGGTCCGTAGCCCATGATTGATGGGTCACAGCCTGCAATTGCCATTGACTTAACACGAGCACGAATCGTCAAACCAAGCTCGTTAGCTTTATCTTCGCTCATGATCAGCATCGCAGATGCGCCATCTGACAGCGCTGATGATGTACCAGCGGTCACGGTACCGTTAGCTGGATCGAATACTGGGCGAAGCTGAGATAGGCCTTCAACTGTAGTCTCTGGGCGAATCACTTCATCATGATCCAGTGTGAACAGTGAGCCGTCTGCCGCGTGACCTTCAGTTGGTAAGATCTCGTTTTTAAAGCGACCTTCAACTGTTGCAGCATGTGCGCGAGCGTGAGAGCGGGCAGCGAAAGCATCTTGGTCTTCACGACTGATGCCGTGCAGCTTACCAAGCATCTCTGCCGTCAGACCCATCATGCCCGCAGCTTTCGCTACGTTCTTCGACATGCCAGGGTGGAAGTCCACACCATGCGTCATAGGAACATGACCCATATGCTCAACACCACCAATTAGACAGATATCCGCATCGCCAACCATGATTGAGCGTGTTGCATCATGCAGAGCTTGCATAGATGAACCACATAATCGGTTAACGGTTACAGCACCAATTTCAATCGGTAGGCCAGCAAGTAGCGCAGCATTACGTGCCACGTTAAAGCCCTGCTCAAGTGTCTGTTGGACACAGCCCCAGTAGATATCTTCAATCTCACTCGGGTTAACTTGTGGGTTACGCTCAAGAATGCCTTTCATCAGGTGTGCAGAAAGGTCTTCTGCACGTGTATGACGGAAAGCGCCACCTTTGGAACGGCCCATTGGGGTGCGAAGGCAATCAACAACAACTACGTTCTTCATTTTGTAATTCCTTTTCCAAATGTGGGTTATAGAGAGCTAGCTTGCTGAGCGTCGTAAAAGCTTTCGCCTTTCTCTGCCATATCAAGCAATAGTTGAGGTACTTGGTACATTGCGCCAAGGTCTTGGTAGCCTTTCGCTGTCTCAACAAAGTTCGCGATGCCCACACTGTCTAGGTAACGGAAAACGCCGCCTCTGAATGGAGGGAAGCCAAGTCCGTAAACCAGAGCCATATCAGCTTCTTGTGGTGAAGCGATGATGCCTTCTTCAAGACACAGTACCACTTCGTTGATCATTGGAATCATCACACGCTGGATAATGGTCTCTTCATCAAATTCCTGTGGTGCTTGGCATACGTCAGCCAAGATAGGAAGGATATCTTCAGAAAAGGCTTTCTTCGGACGACCACGCTTGTCGACGCTGTAGCTGTAGAAGCCGCTGCCATTTTTCTGACCAAACTTGTTTGCTTCAAATAGCGCGTCGATCGCGTCACGACCTTCTTTACCCATTCGCTCTGGGAAGCCTTGTGCCATTACATCTTGTGCGTGATGCGCAGTATCAAGACCAACCACATCCAGTAGGTAAGCAGGACCCATAGGCCAACCAAACTTACGTTCCATGATTTTGTCGATCTTGGTGAAGTCAGCACCGTCGCGAAGCAACATGCTAAAGCCGCCAAAGTATGGGAAAAGAACACGGTTAACGAAGAAGCCTGGGCAGTCGTTAACGACAATTGGTGATTTACCCATTTTCGCCGCGTAAGCGACAACGCGATTGATGGTTTCATCTGAAGTGTGCTCACCACGGATGATCTCTACTAGCGGCATGCGGTGCACTGGGTTAAAGAAGTGCATACCACAGAAGTTTTCTGGGCGTTGCAGCGATTTTGCCAGTAGATTGATTGGAATCGTCGACGTGTTAGAAGTAATCACAGTATCAGGGCTAACCTGCTGTTCCACTTCACTCAACACAGCTGCTTTAATTTTCGGGTTCTCCACTACCGCTTCAACAATCACATCTGATTGCTCGATACCTGCGTAGTGAAGGCTAGGAGTAATAGAAGAGAGAATACCTGCCATCTTGAAGCCATCGATGCGGCCACGAGATAGACGTTTATTAAGAAGCTTAGATGCTTCGTTCATGCCTAAATCTAGCGATGCTTGAGCAATATCTTTCATCATGACAGGCACGCCTTTCAGCGCAGATTGGTAAGCAATACCACCACCCATGATGCCTGCACCTAATACAGCAGCACGCTCAGTGGCTTTATTCGCTGACTTGCCAGCTTTCTTCGCGATGCCTTTGATGTATTGGTCGTTAAGGAATAGGCCAACCAGTGCTTTTGCTTCTTCAGACTTCGCCAGTTTAATGAAGTGTTTACGCTCGATATCCAATGCAGCATCACGATCGCAACGAGCAGCTTCTTCAATCGCGACAACAGATGTGATCGGTGCTGGGTAGTGAGGACCTGCTTTCTGAGCTACTAGACCTTTCGCCATAGTAAAGCTCATCATTGCTTCTAGCTTGCTGAGTGATAACGCAGAGGTTTTCTGTTTGCGGCGAGCAACCCAGTCTAGCTTCTCGCTTGCGGCCAGAGATACTGTATTAATAGCCGATTCAAGTAGTTGGTCAGTTTCAACAATCGCATCTAACAACCCAACTTTCAGTGCTTCATCTGCTCGGCATGCTTTGCCTTGCGTGATGATTTCCATTGCGCTGTCAGCACCAATAACACGTGGCAGACGTACACAACCACCAAAGCCAGGCATGATACCTAATTTGGTTTCTGGTAAGCCGATGCTGGTGGTCTTGTCACCAATACGGAAGTCAGTGGCTAGTACACACTCACAACCGCCGCCAAGTGCATGGCCGCGCATCATTGAAAGGGTAGGAACAGGTAGGTCTTCTAGCTTGCTAAAAATAGAGTTTGCAAAAATAAGCCACTCTTCTAATTCCGCTTCTGGTTTCGCGAATAGGCCCAAAAACTCCGTGATGTCTGCACCTACGATGAAAGCATCTTTGTTTGAAGTTAAGATCAAGCCGCGCAGTCCAGCGTGGTCATTTAAAGCATCAAGTGCTTTGTCGAGTGATTCTAATGTAGCAAGGTCGAGCTTATTTACAGAGGCTGGAGCACAAAAGCTAAGTTCGGCTATACCATCTTGTAATTCCTTTACCTGTAGGGTGTTAGCTTGGTAAATCATTGTCTATCTCCATGACATACAATCGACGATTGTTTGAGAGAATTTTGTTATCTTTCTTTAAGTATAGAATACCTGGTAAGACCAGTTTCTTTAGTCTGTACCCACCACTGGCTAATTTCAATACATTTTTTAAACAATTGCTTAACATTGTGCGTTGGAACAGATCCGCTAACCCTTATTATTCACCCGTGATACACTTTGCCGCCCTGATCGCTAAAGTAAATGATATGAATGACCAACCATATTTAATCCCGGCTGCTTCGGCTGTTTTTGAAGAAGAAATTAAGAAAAGTGTCTTCATTACCCACCTTGCTCATACACCGAGTATTGAGGCGGCTAAGCAGTTTGTTGATCAGATAAAACAAGAGCATAGCGCAGCAAGACACAATTGCTGGGGATTTGTTGCTGGACGACCAGAAGACTCGATGAAGTGGGGCTTCAGTGATGACGGTGAACCTTCCGGAACGGCGGGTAAACCAATAT
The DNA here is from genome assembly GCF_009363355.1 of Vibrio sp. THAF190c. NCBI lineage: Bacteria > Pseudomonadati > Pseudomonadota > Gammaproteobacteria > Vibrionales > Vibrionaceae > Vibrio > Vibrio sp. THAF190c. The sequence continues at coordinate 22,203 of NZ_CP045338.1, forward strand.
TGGCTCAACTGTCTGGCTCTGGAGTGGGGGAACTGACTGCTGTGGTGACTCGTTATTCGGGTGGAATTAAGCTCGGTACAGGTGGTTTAGTAAAGGCGTACGGCGGTGGTGTGCAACAAGCGCTTAAGCTGCTTCAAACTATCGAGAAAAAAATAACCACAAAATTGCGCCTAGAGTTAGACTATGGGTTTATGCCGATCGCCCAATCAATCATGTCGCAATATCAGGCGGTAGAGGTTGAAGCGGATTATGGCGTTCAGGTCACAATGGTCATAGAGATTGAGCTGCTTCAGGTCGAAGCCTTCACTCAAACCATGATCAATAAAAGCGGTGCCAAGGCACTGGTCACTCAAGTAAAAGATAACTAGGAAGTGTGAAGCCTTTCGCTTCGTTCATTAGCTCATGCAATTTCGCTCAATTATTCGAATCGTCGGATTATTATTAGCACTCTTTAGTGTCTCAATGCTTGCACCCGCGCTGGTGGCATTGATCTATCGAGATGGTGCTGGTGTTCCTTTTGTTACGACCTTCTTTGTTTTACTTTTTTGTGGTGCTACCTGCTGGTTTCCAAACCGTCGCCACAAGCATGAATTAAAGGCGAGAGACGGCTTTCTTATTGTTGTTCTGTTCTGGACTGTAATCGGCAGTGCTGGTGCACTTCCTTTTTTAATAGCAGATAACCCAAATGTTTCGGTTACTGATGCCTTCTTCGAGTCTTTCTCGGCTCTCACCACAACCGGCGCTACTGTTATTGTTGGACTGGATGACCTACCTAAAGCGATTCTTTTTTATCGTCAGTTCCTGCAGTGGTTTGGTGGTATGGGTATCATCGTACTTGCGGTAGCGATCTTACCGGTACTGGGTATTGGTGGTATGCAGCTATATAGAGCGGAAATCCCAGGTCCTGTTAAAGACAGTAAGATGACCCCGAGGATTGCAGAAACAGCAAAAGCACTCTGGTATATCTATTTAAGTTTAACTATTGCTTGTGCGGTAGCGTTTTGGCTGGCGGGAATGAGCTTCTTTGATGCCATTAGCCACAGTTTCTCTACTATAGCTATCGGTGGCTTCTCGACGCATGATGCCAGTATGGGTTATTTCAATAGCCCTGCGATTAACATGATCACGGTTGTGTTCCTGCTTATCTCTGCGTGTAACTACTCTCTTCACTTTGCTGCATTTGCATCGGGCGGTGTTCACCCTAAGTACTATTGGAAAGATCCTGAGTTTCGTGCCTTTATCTTTATTCAAGCGGTGTTGTTTCTGGTTTGCTTCTTATTACTACTGAATCACCACTCTTACGACTCTTATTATGATGCGTTTGATCAAGCGCTATTCCAAACGGTCTCTATTTCAACCACGGCTGGTTTTACTACAACCGGTTTTTCAGAATGGCCACTGTTCTTGCCAGTACTGCTTTTATTCTCTTCTTTTATAGGCGGGTGTGCAGGTTCGACTGGCGGCGGTATGAAAGTTATCCGTATTCTATTGCTGACCCTGCAAGGCGCTCGTGAAATGAAGCGTTTGGTTCACCCACGTGCGGTTTACACCATCAAGGTTGGTGGTACGGCACTTCCTCAACGTGTTGTTGATGCGGTATGGGGATTCTTTTCTGCTTATGCTCTGGTGTTCGTGGTGTGTATGTTGGCTCTGATTGCAACGGGTATGGATGAACTGAGTGCGTTCTCTGCCGTGGCGGCAACATTGAACAATCTGGGCCCAGGCCTAGGAGAAGTAGCAGTCCACTTTGGTGATGTTAACGATAAAGCAAAGTGGGTATTGATTGTCTCTATGCTGTTTGGACGTTTAGAGATCTTCACTCTATTAATTCTATTAACGCCTACGTTCTGGCGTAGCTAAGGAACCATTGTGGCAAAAGCACTATTTCTTTACTCAAGCCGAGAAGGGCAGACCAAGAAGATTCTTAACTATATAAAAGAGGAGATGGCGGAGTTTGATTGCGACATTCGCGATCTGCACACCGTTGGCGACGTAGATTTCGCTCAGTATGACAAAGTACTGATTGGTGCCTCTATTCGTTATGGTCATCTTAATAAAAAGCTGTACCAGTTTATTGAGCGCAATCTTACTCAACTTCAATCGAATAAAGTGGCGTTTTTCTGCGTGAACCTAACCGCTCGTAAAGAAGACCAAGGTAAAGATACGCCAGAAGGTAGTGCGTATATAAAGACATTCCTTAAGAAGTCACCGTGGCAACCTTCTTTAATCGGTGTTTTCGCAGGTGCTCTCTATTACCCTAGATATAACTTCTTCGACAGAACCATGATTCGCTTTATTATGACGATGACTGGTGGTGAAACGGATACCAGCAAAGAAGTTGAGTACACAAACTGGCAAAAAGTCTCTTTATTCACTGAAAAACTCAAGAATCTATAAGAGAAAAGCTTACTTTTGAGGCGTTTTGTTTTCTTTTTAATCGAACAATTAAAAAAAGCAAAAAAACTTAAAAAAGGGCTTGCCAATGTGATCGCAATCTCTATAATGCCACCTCGCTGACACGGGATGGCTTCGAAAGAAACCAGAACGAATCAGCAAGCCAAATTAGCCAAGCTAAGCGCTTGAAAAAAGTTTTGAAAAAAGTGGTTGACACTAAAACTTAAATCGCTAAAATGGCCGTCCGATTTGAGTGAGGCTCAAAAAGGAAAAGCTCTTTAACAATTTAAACCTATCAATCTGTGTGGGCACTCGTTGATGAATGTCAAAAAGTGAAACTTCGGTTTCAACTTGATTTCAATGAACTGAGTGACCAATTCGAATCGTAAGATTCGGCACAGTCAATTCAACATTACTATGTAATGTAATCAGTATTCATTGAGTCGACAAAATCTTAAATTGAAGAGTTTGATCATGGCTCAGATTGAACGCTGGCGGCAGGCCTAACACATGCAAGTCGAGCGGAAACGAGTTATCTGAACCTTCGGGGAACGATAACGGCGTCGAGCGGCGGACGGGTGAGTAATGCCTAGGAAATTGCCTTGATGTGGGGGATAACCATTGGAAACGATGGCTAATACCGCATAACGCCTACGGGCCAAAGAGGGGGACCTTCGGGCCTCTCGCGTCAAGATATGCCTAGGTGGGATTAGCTAGTTGGTGAGGTAATGGCTCACCAAGGCGACGATCCCTAGCTGGTCTGAGAGGATGATCAGCCACACTGGAACTGAGACACGGTCCAGACTCCTACGGGAGGCAGCAGTGGGGAATATTGCACAATGGGCGCAAGCCTGATGCAGCCATGCCGCGTGTATGAAGAAGGCCTTCGGGTTGTAAAGTACTTTCAGCAGTGAGGAAGGGGGTGTCGTTAATAGCGGCATGTCTTGACGTTAGCTGCAGAAGAAGCACCGGCTAACTCCGTGCCAGCAGCCGCGGTAATACGGAGGGTGCGAGCGTTAATCGGAATTACTGGGCGTAAAGCGCATGCAGGTGGTTTGTTAAGTCAGATGTGAAAGCCCGGGGCTCAACCTCGGAACTGCATTTGAAACTGGCAAACTAGAGTACTGTAGAGGGGGGTAGAATTTCAGGTGTAGCGGTGAAATGCGTAGAGATCTGAAGGAATACCAGTGGCGAAGGCGGCCCCCTGGACAGATACTGACACTCAGATGCGAAAGCGTGGGGAGCAAACAGGATTAGATACCCTGGTAGTCCACGCCGTAAACGATGTCTACTTGGAGGTTGTGGCCTTGAGCCGTGGCTTTCGGAGCTAACGCGTTAAGTAGACCGCCTGGGGAGTACGGTCGCAAGATTAAAACTCAAATGAATTGACGGGGGCCCGCACAAGCGGTGGAGCATGTGGTTTAATTCGATGCAACGCGAAGAACCTTACCTACTCTTGACATCCAGAGAACTTTCCAGAGATGGATTGGTGCCTTCGGGAACTCTGAGACAGGTGCTGCATGGCTGTCGTCAGCTCGTGTTGTGAAATGTTGGGTTAAGTCCCGCAACGAGCGCAACCCTTATCCTTGTTTGCCAGCGAGTAATGTCGGGAACTCCAGGGAGACTGCCGGTGATAAACCGGAGGAAGGTGGGGACGACGTCAAGTCATCATGGCCCTTACGAGTAGGGCTACACACGTGCTACAATGGCGCATACAGAGGGCAGCCAACTTGCGAGAGTGAGCGAATCCCAAAAAGTGCGTCGTAGTCCGGATTGGAGTCTGCAACTCGACTCCATGAAGTCGGAATCGCTAGTAATCGTAGATCAGAATGCTACGGTGAATACGTTCCCGGGCCTTGTACACACCGCCCGTCACACCATGGGAGTGGGCTGCAAAAGAAGTGGGTAGTTTAACCTTCGGGAGGACGCTCACCACTTTGTGGTTCATGACTGGGGTGAAGTCGTAACAAGGTAGCCCTAGGGGAACCTGGGGCTGGATCACCTCCTTATACGAAGATATTCACGATAAGTGTCCACACAGATTGATACGGTTTAGAAAGTAAAAGAGACGAAGATATCCCAATATCTTCATGCAGTGTCCCGTTCGTCTAGAGGCCTAGGACACCGCCCTTTCACGGCGGTAACAGGGGTTCGACTCCCCTACGGGATACCATTGGGTCGTTAGCTCAGTTGGTAGAGCAGTTGACTTTTAATCAATTGGTCGCAGGTTCGAATCCTGCACGACCCACCATTCTTTCTCCGCGAAGGAATTAAAACTATCGTGGGCGATTAGCTCAGTTGGGAGAGCACCTGCCTTACAAGCAGGGGGTCACTGGTTCGAGCCCGGTATCGCCCACCATTCTCTAAATATTCTTGGAAGTTCAAAACTCCAAACCACAATTTAGGTTGCTGGTTGGATTTTTCGACTGTGAGAGTCTTTAGAAAATGAACTTCTAACGAAGTCTCATGCTCTTTAACAATTTGGAAAGCTGACTGATTTAAATAACAGAGTTATTTAAATCAAATTAAAAGTTCTCAATGTTTATCCTTTGGATAAACACAACACAAACACATTCAAGTGTCTTGTATTCGATTCAAATTTAATTTGAATCACCATTGAGTCCGGCAAACACGTAATAAGAATTAACCCTTCTTGTTACAACCAAAAACCTTGGTGATTTATCATCAACTCGAAACTTCTTCGGGTTGTATGGTTAAGTGACTAAGCGTACACGGTGGATGCCTTGGCAGTCAGAGGCGATGAAGGACGTATTAACTTGCGATAAGCCCAGATTAGGTAGTAAAAACCATTTGAGTCTGGGATTTCCGAATGGGGAAACCCACTTACATAAGTAAGTATCTTGTTGTGAATACATAGCAGCAAGAGGCAAACCGGGGGAACTGAAACATCTAAGTACCCCGAGGAAGAGAAATCAACCGAGATTCCGAAAGTAGCGGCGAGCGAAATTGGATTAGCCCTTAAGCTTTTAATGATGCAGGTGAAGAGTCTGGAAAGTCTCGCAATAAAGGGTGATAGCCCCGTAACCGACACATCATAATCAGTGAAATCGAGTAGGGCGGGACACGTGATATCCTGTCTGAATATGGGGGGACCATCCTCCAAGGCTAAATACTACTGACTGACCGATAGTGAACCAGTACCGTGAGGGAAAGGCGAAAAGAACCCCTGTGAGGGGAGTGAAATAGAACCTGAAACCGTGTACGTACAAGCAGTAGGAGCACCTTCGTGGTGTGACTGCGTACCTTTTGTATAATGGGTCAGCGACTTATATTCAGTGGCAAGGTTAACCGTTTAGGGGAGCCGTAGGGAAACCGAGTCTTAACTGGGCGTTCAGTCTCTGGATATAGACCCGAAACCAGGTGATCTAGCCATGGGCAGGTTGAAGGTTGAGTAACATCAACTGGAGGACCGAACCGACTAATGTTGAAAAATTAGCGGATGACTTGTGGCTAGGGGTGAAAGGCCAATCAAACCTGGAGATAGCTGGTTCTCCCCGAAAGCTATTTAGGTAGCGCCTCGGACGAATACTACTGGGGGTAGAGCACTGTTAAGGCTAGGGGGTCATCCCGACTTACCAACCCTTTGCAAACTCCGAATACCAGTAAGTACTATCCGGGAGACACACGGCGGGTGCTAACGTCCGTCGTGGAGAGGGAAACAACCCAGACCGCCAGCTAAGGTCCCAAAGTATAGCTAAGTGGGAAACGATGTGGGAAGGCTCAGACAGCCAGGATGTTGGCTTAGAAGCAGCCATCATTTAAAGAAAGCGTAATAGCTCACTGGTCGAGTCGGCCTGCGCGGAAGATGTAACGGGGCTAAGCTATACACCGAAGCTGCGGCTGCATACTTTAGTATGCGGGGTAGGGGAGCGTTCTGTAAGCCGTTGAAGGTGGTCTGTAAGGGCTGCTGGAGGTATCAGAAGTGCGAATGCTGACATGAGTAACGATAAAGGGAGTGAAAAACTCCCTCGCCGGAAGACCAAGGGTTCCTGTCCAACGTTAATCGGGGCAGGGTAAGTCGACCCCTAAGGCGAGGCCGAAAGGCGTAGTCGATGGGAAACGGGTTAATATTCCCGTACTTCTTACAATTGCGATGGGGGGACGGAGAAGGCTAGGTGGGCCTGGCGACGGTTGTCCAGGTTCAAGTACGTAGGCGGAAGAGTTAGGTAAATCCGGCTCTTCATTAACGCTGAGATACGATGTCGAGCCACTACGGTGGTGAAGTCATTGATGCCATGCTTCCAGGAAAAGCCTCTAAGCTTCAGATTGTAAGGAATCGTACCCCAAACCGACACAGGTGGTCGGGTAGAGAATACCAAGGCGCTTGAGAGAACTCGGGTGAAGGAACTAGGCAAAATGGTACCGTAACTTCGGGAGAAGGTACGCTCTTATCGGTGAAGTCCCTCGCGGATGGAGCTGACGAGAGTCGCAGATACCAGGTGGCTGCAACTGTTTATTAAAAACACAGCACTGTGCAAAATCGTAAGATGACGTATACGGTGTGACGCCTGCCCGGTGCCGGAAGGTTAATTGATGGGGTTAGACTTCGGTCGAAGCTCTTGATCGAAGCCCCGGTAAACGGCGGCCGTAACTATAACGGTCCTAAGGTAGCGAAATTCCTTGTCGGGTAAGTTCCGACCTGCACGAATGGCGTAATGATGGCCACGCTGTCTCCACCCGAGACTCAGTGAAATTGAAATCGCTGTGAAGATGCAGTGTACCCGCGGCTAGACGGAAAGACCCCGTGAACCTTTACTACAGCTTGGCACTGAACATTGACCCTACATGTGTAGGATAGGTGGGAGACTTTGAAACCGCGTCGCTAGATGTGGTGGAGTCGTCCTTGAAATACCACCCTTGTAGTGTTGATGTTCTAACGTTGGTCCCTGAATCGGGATTACGGACAGTGCCTGGTGGGTAGTTTGACTGGGGCGGTCTCCTCCCAAAGAGTAACGGAGGAGCACGAAGGTGGGCTAATCACGGTTGGACATCGTGAGGTTAGTGCAATGGCATAAGCCCGCTTGACTGCGAGAATGACAATTCGAGCAGGTGCGAAAGCAGGTCATAGTGATCCGGTGGTTCTGAATGGAAGGGCCATCGCTCAACGGATAAAAGGTACTCCGGGGATAACAGGCTGATACCGCCCAAGAGTTCATATCGACGGCGGTGTTTGGCACCTCGATGTCGGCTCATCACATCCTGGGGCTGAAGTCGGTCCCAAGGGTATGGCTGTTCGCCATTTAAAGTGGTACGCGAGCTGGGTTTAGAACGTCGTGAGACAGTTCGGTCCCTATCTGCCGTGGGCGTTGGAAGATTGAAGGGGGCTGCTCCTAGTACGAGAGGACCGGAGTGGACGAACCTCTGGTGTTCGGGTTGTCATGCCAATGGCATTGCCCGGTAGCTAAGTTCGGAATCGATAACCGCTGAAAGCATCTAAGCGGGAAGCGAGCCCTGAGATGAGTCTTCCCTGGCACTTTAAGTGTCCTAAAGGGTTGTTCAAGACTAGAACGTTGATAGGCAGGGTGTGTAAGCGCTGTGAGGCGTTGAGCTAACCTGTACTAATTGCCCGTGAGGCTTAACCATACAACACCCAAGGGGTTTTGATGGACTCAAGATATACAAACGCTTGAATGAGTTTGAGAGAACAGAAACAGCTTTCCGAATTTTAAGAATTTGCTTGGCGACCATAGCGTTGTGGACCCACCTGATTCCATGCCGAACTCAGAAGTGAAACGCAATAGCGCCGATGGTAGTGTGGGGCTTCCCCATGTGAGAGTAGGACATCGCCAGGCTTTGATTTCGTTATTTGCATAGCAAATAACAACTTCAACAGTGTACTAATCTGTTGATGAAAATTTGTTGGAGGGATGGCTGAGTGGTCGAAAGCACCGGTCTTGAAAACCGGCAACCGTTAATAGCGGTTCTAGGGTTCAAATCCCTATCCCTCCACCACCATTGAAAAGCCCGCTGAGAAATCAGCGGGCTTTTTTCATTTCTGTCGTGTCGAATTAAAGTAACAAAAAAGAGCACTAGTGTGCCCTTCTATGTCGTTCTCTCTATTAACTATCTCTGATATCTAATCCGTTAAATATTTGCCTTCTGCAACCTGCCAGAACGCCCGGATGAGTGGGTTATCTAATTGCGCTCGCTTACAGCATACGCCTAATTCAAAGGGCTTAATTGGTTCTATCTTTAAGCGTTCAACCTTATCTCTTACAGGGCTGTTATTGATCACCACATCTGGTGCAATTCCAATACCACAACCAAGCGCCACCATGCTGACGATGGCTTCGTGGCCTGATACTTGAGCATAGATATTAGGTTTGATTTTCAGCTTCTTAAACCAGGTATTGGCGCGCTCACGAGCTGTGCCTGCCTCTGGGATGATGAATGGTAGATCATTCCAATCGATGTGCTCAGCCCGTAGTTGTTGGCTGAAGCTACTGACTCCTGCTGGAGAAATAACAGATAGCGGGATATCACTAATCGTTTCAAACTCCAGGCGTGATGGAAGGATATCTGGCTTTGCGGAAATAGCGATATCGACTTCGTCATTGAGGATCTTATCTATTGCTTGAGCTGGGTCGCCCGTTGAGAGTTTAAATTCAATATAAGGATGGAGAGCTCGAAACTCAGTAATTAACTCAGGCAGATGACTATAGCTTGCAGTCACTGAGCAGAAGATCCGAATCTCACCTTTCAGCTCTTGTTCTCCGCCTTTTAAATGAAGGTTGTACTGTTGCCATTCACTGACAATATTGAGTGCAACGGGAAGCAGTTGTTTTCCTGCTGGAGTGAGGTCGACACTACGGTTATCTCGAATCAGCAGCTCTTGCCCTGTTTCATCTTCGAGTTTCTGTATTTGGCGACTTAAAGCCGATGGGCTGACGTGCATCGCCGCCGCAGTCTTGCTGAAGTTTTTGCTGTCACACAAATGTATGAATAACTGTAATGATTTTATGTTCATATATTACGAATGTTTCCACGTTGCATTAATTGCAATAACTAATTGTGAATATATCACTTTAAGCAACCGTATGTCTGTTTTAGTATGAACTCATTCGGTAACAAAGCTACCGACCTCAACGGAAAAATTCTTAAAAGGAGCGCCCAGATGGCTAACTATTTCAATACTTTAAACCTACGCGAGCAGCTAGACCAATTAGGTCGTTGTCGTTTCATGGACCGCAGTGAATTTGCAACTGAAGCGGATTACCTGAAAGGTAAGAAAGTCGTTATCGTTGGTTGTGGTGCTCAAGGCCTAAACCAAGGTCTAAACATGCGTGATTCTGGTCTAGACGTAGCTTACGCACTTCGTCAGGCTGCGATTGACGAGCAACGTCAATCTTACAAAAACGCGAAAGAGAACGGTTTTGAAGTAGATAGCTACGAAAACCTAATCCCTGAAGCAGATCTAGTGATCAACCTAACTCCAGACAAACAGCATACAAACGTTGTTGAGACAGTAATGCCTCTAATGAAAGAGGGTGCTGCACTAGGTTACTCACACGGCTTCAACATTGTTGAAGAAGGCATGCAAATTCGTAAAGACCTAACGGTTGTTATGGTTGCACCTAAGTGTCCAGGTACAGAAGTACGTGAAGAGTACAAACGTGGCTTCGGTGTTCCGACTCTTATCGCCGTTCACCCAGAGAACGATCCAAAGGGTGAAGGTTGGGATATCGCGAAAGCATGGGCTGCTGGTACTGGTGGTCACCGTGCGGGTTGTCTAGAGTCTTCATTTGTTGCTGAAGTGAAATCGGACCTAGTGGGCGAACAGACTATTCTATGTGGCATGCTACAAGCAGGTTCTATCGTTTCTTACGAGAAGATGGTTGCTGAAGGTATCGATCCGAGCTACGCAGGTAAGCTTCTACAGTACGGTTGGGAAACTGTTACGGAAGCACTAAAGTTTGGTGGTGTGACACACATGATGGACCGTCTATCAAACCCAGCGAAAATCAAAGCGTTCGAGCTTTCTGAAGAGCTAAAAGATCTAATGCGTCCACTGTACAACAAGCACATGGATGACGTAATCACAGGTCACTTCTCTAGCACTATGATGGCTGACTGGGCAAACGACGATGCGAACCTACTAGGCTGGCGTGAAGAGACAGGTCAAACTGCATTCGAAAACTACCCTGAAGGTGATGTTGAAATCTCTGAGCAAGAGTACTTCGACAACGGTATCCTAATGGTTGCAATGGTTCGTGCTGGTGTTGAGCTAGCGTTCGAAGCAATGACTGCATCTGGCATCATCGATGAGTCTGCATACTACGAATCTCTACATGAGCTTCCACTAATCGCAAACACGGTTGCTCGTAAGCGTCTATACGAAATGAACGTAGTAATCTCTGATACAGCAGAATACGGTAACTACCTATTTGCTAACGTAGCTACGCCACTACTACGTGAGAAATTTATGCCTTCAGTATCTACAGACGTTATTGGTAAAGGTCTAGGTGAATCATCTAACCAAGTAGACAATGCTCGTCTAATCGAAGTGAACGAAGCTATCCGTAACCATCCAGTTGAGTACATCGGTGAAGAGCTACGTGCTTACATGAGCGACATGAAGCGCATCGCAGTAGGCGGCTAGTTAGCATCGCAAGAATTTAGAGAACTCCAATAAATTGGAGTCATAAATAAAAAACACAACATCTAATTAAAAGGCTTGGTCGCCGTTGACCAAGCCTTTTTGTTTTTACAGAACTCGCCAACTTGCTCCTGAAGATGTGGACGATGTATGTCTTCACAATCACGCCTTAAAGCAATGGAAGAGTATTGCCTGGAGTATACCTTCCAGAATACGAGCGCATAAAAAAGGGTTGATGCTTGCACATCAACCCTTTTGTATTTCTGTATTTACGCTTATTTGTCAGCTAGCTTTGCTTCTAGATCAGCCAGCTTTTGTTCCATCTCAGTCAGCTTCTGACGTGTACGCAGTAGAACCTGAGTTTGAACATCGAACTCTTCACGGCTGACAACGTCTAGCTTGTTTAGTTGGCCTTGGATAACTTGGCGAACCTTTTGGTCCACATCAGAACCTAGCTCTTTTACTGGCTGAGGCATAGAGTCATGGATTTGTTTCGCAATCTGCTCTAGTTTTTTTGGATCAAACATATCAATTAAAACTCCTGATTATTTCCTACTATTCTATTTAATCGCAGTGGAGATGTCGCCTGTGGCGTATAAAAAAAGGTCACCGAAGTGACCTTTTTGCGATTAACGTGAAACTTGAGGTTAGTTGTTGTCCGCTAACTCTCGGTGTGCCGCTTTCGCTTCATCGACACGTGCTAGTTTCTCTAAGTCTTTATCTTCAACAAAAACCGGTAGTGGTTTGTGTTTCTCTGCTAGGTAGCTGTAGATAACAGGCAACACGAACAGCGTGAAGATAGTACCAATTGCTAGACCAGCAACGATAACAATACCGATACTGAAACGTTGAGCAGCACCTGCACCACTTGCGTACATCAGTGGGATAAGACCTGCGATCATCGCCGCAGTGGTCATCAGGATAGGACGTAGACGAACCTTCGCCGCTTCCATTACTGCTTCAATACGTGATTTCTTGTTGTGCAGCTGCTCTTCTTTTGCCACCTCACAGATCAAGATACCGTGCTTGGTAATCAGACCAACCAGTGTGATCAAACCTACTTGCGAGTAGATGTTCATGGTTGCTGCACCCCATGCAAGGGCAATCAATGCACCACAGATCGCCAGTGGTACCGAAACCATGATAACCAGTGGATCCTTCACTGACTCGAACTGAATCGCCAGTACTAGGAAGATAATCGCCAGTGCTAGACCAAATGTTGCGTATAGCGCGCTACCTTCGGTTACGTATTGGCGTGCCTCACCCATGTAGTCATGGTTGTAGCCACTTGGTAGTTTGGTCTCGGCAATGTTCTCAAACCATGCAATCGCATCACCCATCGCAGCGCCTGGAGCAGGTACGGCACCAATCGTTGCTGAGTTCAGTTGGTTGAAGTGAGGAAGAGAGCGAGGCTCTGCCACCACATCAATGGTAATTAAACTGCCCAGAGGAACGGCTCTGCCATCAGCTGCACGTACGTAGTAGTTGTTCATCGATTCAGGGTTCAGACGGAACTTACGTTCAACCTGTGGGATAACTTCGTACGAACGACCATTCAGGTCGATACGGTTTACGTAACCATCTGACATCATAGTACCTAGCGTGATACCGATATCTTGCATTGTCACGCCGTAAGCACCCGCTTTGTCTTTATCGATGTTGATCTTCATGGTCGCTGAGTCGTAGTTCAGATCAAGATCTGAGTAAACGAATAGCGGGTTGGAAGATACTTCTGCCAGAATGTCAGTGGTGATCTGGAAAAGGCTCTCAAAGCTGTTTGGTGTTGTAATAACAAACTGAATTGGAAGACCTGAACCTGCACCTGGAAGCTCTGGCATTTGGAACGCCGTTACTGCCATTCCTGGAACATCTTTAACTAACTCACCTACACGGTTAGCAACGTCAGACTGACTGGTTTCACGCTCACTCCAAGGCACCATAGATGCAATACCAAAGGCTTGGTTTGCGTTTGGTACACCAGTAAACACCTGAGCGTACGCTACTTCTGGTTGATCAGATAGAATCGTGTTGACGTCATTCATGGTGTTTTGCATGAAATCTAGGTTCGCATTCGACGGTGCGGTACCCATAAGCATGATTACACCTTTATCCTCAGATGGCGCGAGCTCACTCGGGATAAATTTGAACAGCATTGGCAGACTTGCAAATACGATGATAGCGAAACCAATGAACACTGGACGATGCTGCATAACAGCACCAAGCATGCGCTCATAACGGTTAGTCATGCCATCAAGAACATTGTGTACTTTCTGCTCAAACTTGCTTGGCTCAGCGTGAGCTTTAAGCATTTTTGAACACATCATCGGAGAAAGTGTCAGTGCTACGATGCCCGATACAAATACCGAACCGGCAAGTGTTAGTGCGAACTCTTTAAATAATGAGCCCGTAATACCACCCATCATCGCGATTGGCGCATATACCGCACCTAGCGTCAGTGTCATTGCAATAACTGGAACTGCGATTTCACGAGTACCGATGATTGCTGCACGGAATGGTGACTCACCAAGCTTGATGTGACGGTCGACGTTCTCAAGAACAACGATCGCATCATCTACCACCAGACCGATAGCGAGTACCATTGCCAGTAGCGTCATCAGGTTCCATGAGAAACCCATCGCCTGCATTACCATTGCCACACCGATTAGAGACAGTGGAATAGTAACGATTGGAATCAGTACTGCACGGAACGAACCTAGGAACAGTGTAATAACGACCAATACGATCAAAGCCGCTTCAAGAATAGTTTTAATAACCTCTTGAATAGATTCATTGATTGCAATCGTCGAGTCATACATCACGTTCATCGAGATGTTGCTTGGTAGGTTCTTCTCTAATTGAGGAAGAAGTTCAAGTACATCTGCTGCGATGTTGATCGGGTTTGCACTTGGTGCTGCGTTAATTGCTGCAACAACCGCTTCCTGACCGTTCGCACTTGCTCGGTAAACATCGTGGCTCTTCTCTAGAGAAACCTTAGCAATGTCAGATAGACGGATAATTTCGCCTTCGCCGCTACGTACTACAAGATTCTCTAGCTCTTCAACATTGGATACTTGGGTATCAGCACTACCGTTGTAAAGGACGAACTCACCCGTCGCTTGGCCCGTCGCTGATTGGTAGTTGTTGGCGTTCAGTACCGTCATCACATCACTAGCAGTTAGGTCAACTGCCGCCATTTTTGACGGGTCTAGCCATACGCGAAGTGCGTATTTCATACCACCGTATAGGTCGACTTTAGATACACCGTTTACCGTAAATAGCTGCGGGTTGATTACACGCTCTAGATAGTCGGTAATCTGGCTCGAAGCCAATTCATCACTAGTGAAGCCAATGTACAGTACCGCTGTTGTCGAACCCGTAGACATGGTTACAGTTGGATCTTCTGCCTCTTTTGGAAGCTGGGAACGAACCGAGTTTGTCTTGGCCAGTATGTCAGACAGAGCTGCGTTTGGATCTGTGTTCAACTTCATGTTTACAGTAATGGTAGAGCTACCAAGAACCGAAGATGAAGTCATATAGTCGATGTTATCCGCCTGAGCAACAGCTTGCTCAAGAGGCTGAGTAATAAAACCTTGGATAAGATCGGCACTCGCACCGTAGTAACTCGTGGTAACGGTTACTACGGTATTCGTCATTTCTGGGTATTCACGCACCTGCATCTTGAAGATTGCTTGCAAACCAAGCAGCGCTATCAAGAAGCTGATGGATACCGCTAGAACTGGACGTTTAATAAAAACATCAGTAAAGCGCATTGTGACTCCAATTATAACTGAGGTGTTTCAGAAGGTGGTGTGATTGCATCACTCTCAACAACTTTCACCTTGGCACCATTACTTAGACGAACTTGACCTGACGTCACGACTACATCACCCGCTTTCACACCTTCAAGGATGTGTGCGACGTCTGTAGTACGTTCACCTACTTTTACTACGTGTTGTGTAACGCGCTTCACGCCATCTTCTTCAGTCAAGATGTAAACATTGTCACCGTATAGAGTGAAAGTGATCGCTGTTTGAGGCAGCGCAACTTGGTTCTCTAAAGTCGGTAGAATGATGTTTGCACGAGCGAACATACCGCTACGTAGCTTGCCATCACTGTTTGGAATGTCTGCTTGAACTTGAATCAGACCACTTTGCACGCTTACTGCTGGTTCGATAGCGCTGATTGAACCTTCAAACGGTGTCTCTGGGTAAGCATCAACGAAGATATCAACCGCTTGGCCAACATTGATTCGTGAGATGTCTGTTTGAGAAACCGTGAAGCGCAGACGCATCACACTGGTGTCTTCTAGACGAACGATATCAGTACCAGATTGAAGGTATTGACCTAGGTACACATTACGAATACCCACAGTACCGTCGAATGGTGCGCGAATTTCACGACGAGCGATCGAAGCTTTTAGGCTCTCAATATCAGCAGATAGGGAGAAGTAGTTCGCTTCTGCTTCATCGTATGCTTCTTTTGAGATAGAACCTTTCTTGAATAGGCCTTGGTAACGCTTGTACTTAGCTTGTGCTGCCGGTAGTCGCGCTTGAGAGCTCTTCAGGTTTGCTTTCTCTACGTCTGAATCTAGACGTACTAATAGTTGGTCGCTCTTAACCTCAGTACCTGACTCAAAAGAGATTTGATCGATAACACCGCTGGTTTCGTTTGCTAGTGTTACACCTTGGTTTGGCTCGATGAAACCGATAGCTTCGATTACTGGAACCCAGTCGATCGGTTGAACGTCAGTTACCGTTACCGGGAACTCAGGTTCAGGTCGGTTTGCCATGTATTCAGCAATTTTTTGTTGTTTGAACATGTTGAACCCAATAACGCTGCCAAAAAGAAGCACAGCAATGAGTAACATGAAGAAAGTCCACTTTTTCATTATGGTCAAAACTCCGATCAGTGTTTAATTATTGCGTCCCAGCTCGCTTCAATGGCAGCTTCTAAAGCCTCATCATCGAGTTGGTAAAAACCTAAAGAATGCTTGCGGGCGAGTGACACACTTGCCGCTAAGCTCAGTCCACCTAATACTTCATTATCAAGTGGTTTAAATAGCCCTTGCTCTTTGCCTTCGTTAAACAACAGCTCAACTTGGGCAAACATTTTTCTTTCTAGTTCCCTGAAAGTTTTACTATTTGTTACAGGTAAAGAGTCATATTGAACGCGGTTTTTGATCGCCGCTAAGTTAGTGCCAGCCAGGTTCCATATGTTGAGCCACATGGTTCTGTAACGTTGCTTAATCGGTGCGGAGTCGTCTACCCCGAACTGAACCGCTTCTGCTATACGTTGTGTAACCTGAATGCGCACTTCTTCAATTAAGTGCTCTTTATCATCAAAATAGCGATATATAGTGCCTGCAGCGACGCCTGCTTCTTTCGCCAACTTCTGCATTGAAAGGCCTTGAAAACCTTCCGCAGCAATCAGTGTTTCGGCGGCAGAGAGTATCTGTAAGCGCTTATCCTGAGAGGTATGATTGGTCATAATCTCATCACTAGTGAATGAACGTTCATTCATTATAGCTCAAGAACCATACATTTGTGCAAGTAAGTTTTATACAAAAAGCGTAAAAATCTTGTATAAGAGAACGTAGCATTCAAAACATTGCAGCATTATTATAGGCGCGAATTCCAATTGACCCCTGAGATGACATCGAGAATCTAATGAGACTGAACCCAAGACAAGACGAAGCCGTGAAGTACGTATCGGGCCCCTGCTTAGTATTAGCGGGCGCTGGATCGGGTAAAACACGTGTTATCACCAACAAGATTGCTTACTTGGTTCAGGAGTGTGGCTACAAGGCGCGAAACATTGCGGCTGTGACTTTCACCAATAAAGCAGCTCGTGAAATGAAAGAGCGTGTTGGACAGACATTAGGTAAGAATGAATCTAAGGGGCTGATCGTTTCGACCTTCCACACTATGGGTTTGAACATCATCCGCCGAGAATATAAGGCACTTGGCTTAAAAGCGGGCTTTTCCCTGTTTGATGATCAAGACCAGCTTGCTCTACTCAAAGAGCTAACGGAAAAGCAGATTGATGGTGATAAGGATCTTCTGCGCCAGCTTTTGAGCACCATCTCAAACTGGAAAAATGACATGCTCACGCCAGATCAAGCAAAAGCGCGCGCCAAAGGTGAGCAAGAGCAGCTTTTTGCTTTTTGTTTTGAGATGTACCAAAAGCAGATGAAAGCGTATAACGCGCTCGACTTCGATGATTTGATTGCAATGCCAGTATTGCTATTGAAAACCAATCAAGAAGTGCGAGAGCGTTGGCAATCTCGCATTCGCTATCTATTGGTCGATGAGTACCAAGATACCAACACCAGTCAGTATGAGTTAGTGCGTCTGTTAGTTGGTGAACGAGGTCGCTTGACGGTGGTAGGTGATGATGACCAATCGATCTACTCATGGCGTGGTGCGAAACCGCAAAACTTGGTGCTACTAGGTGAAGACTACCCGAACCTTCGTCTAATTAAGCTAGAGCAGAACTACCGCTCAACCAGTCGTATTCTGCGAGCGGCCAATATCTTGATCGCCAATAACCCGCACGTTTATGAAAAGTCTCTTTTCTCTGAGATCCCAGACGGCGAAAAGCTCAAGGTACTCAACGCTAAGAATGAAGACCATGAAGCAGAGCGTATTACCGGTGAAATCATCGCACATAAATTCTTGAATCGTACCGAATACAAAGATTATGCGGTGCTCTACCGTGGTAACCACCAATCGCGCCTGATTGAAAAAGCGCTGATGCAGAACCGTATTCCTTACAAGATCTCGGGTGGCACGTCATTCTTCGCTCGTGCAGAGATTAAAGACATCATGGCTTACCTGCGAGTGCTGGTGAACCCGGATGACGATAATGCCTTCCTACGTATTGTGAACACCCCACGTCGTGAGATTGGCCCGGTGACACTTGAGAAGTTGGGTAGCTATGCCAACATGCGTGGAAAGAGCTTGTTTGAAGCGAGCTTTGAGATGGGCTTGGAGCAGACACTGACAGGTCGAGGGCTAGAGAACCTGCGCCGCTTCACCGATTGGATTGTGCGTATCTCGGATAATGCAGAGCGTGGTAATACGGTTGATGCAGTGCGGTCTTTGGTTCGCGACATTAACTACGAAGATTGGTTATACGAAACGTCAGCGAGTCCGAAAGCGGCAGAGATGCGCATGAAGAACGTCTCTGATCTTTATAGCTGGATTGTCGCTGACCTTGAGGGTGACAACTACGATAAAGAAGAGAAAACACTGAGAGAAGTGGTTCAGCGACTGACTCTGCGTGACATGATGGAGCGTGGCGAAGACGACGATGATGCCGACCAAGTGCAACTGATGACTTTGCACGCCTCTAAAGGTCTTGAGTTCCCGTATGTCTATCTGATGGGGGCTGAAGAGGGAATTCTTCCTCACCAAACCAGTGTTGATGAAGGTAACGTCGAAGAAGAGCGCCGATTGATGTATGTGGGTATTACCCGAGCTCAGAAAGAGCTGACCTTTACTAAATGTCGGGAGCGTCGTCAGTTTGGTGAATTGATCAAACCAACGCAGAGCCGCTTCTTAGATGAATTGCCACACGATGATGTTGAGTGGGAGACAGTGAAGAAACCTCAGTCGCAAGAAGAGCGTATGGAGAAAGGCCAAGCGCATATCGCTAATATCAGAGCGATGTTTAATAAGAAATAATCAGAAAAACAAAAAGGAGACCATGTGGTCTCCTTTTTTAGAATTTTGGTTTGCTTACAGACCAGCGATCATGTGCTCGATAGCGTCTTTGATCTCATCGTCTGAACAGTCCATACATGAACCTTTCGCTGGCATCGCGTTGAAGCCGTTGATTGCGTGGTCCGCTAGGATGTCTCGGCCTTGAGCAATACGAGGTGCCCAATCCGCAGCATCACCAGTCTTTGGTGCGCCACTTACGCCAGATGCGTGACAAGCAATACAAAAAGTACCGTAAACAGTTGCGCCATCACGAGGACCAGTTGGTTCTGCTGCAACAGGTTCGCTACCAACTAGGTAAACTTGACCAACGGGCTTGATGCGCTCAGCAATAGCGTCATGCTCTGCTTGGCTCAGTTCTGATGCGACCGCTGTCGTTGAAAAAGTCACTGCTGCGATGACAAGGCTTAAAATTCGACGAGACATATCCATTAAACTCACTTTACATTCCCAAGGTAAGTACGTGCCTACCAATTATAGTGTTAGAGGGGTGTGTTGATTTTAGTTGCAAAAAGCGACTGTTAAATCAATGTAAATAATGGGTGATTATATCCCGATAAGTTGTTGCAATAAACAACAACTTATAGGCAATAGGGGGTTCTAGTACTCAAATAAGGGGTTTATCACATATTAACTGTCGAAAAAGAGAGCAAACGAGAAAAAAAATAAAAAAAGTACTAGACGACCTAGGGTGATATACGTATTATTCCACTCCGCCGACAGGGCATGCGCCTGTAGCTCAGCTGGATAGAGCGTTGGCCTCCGGAGCCAAAGGCCGAAGGTTCGAATCCTTTCAGGCGCGCCATCCGGACACTTGTTTCGACAAGTGAGAAATTGGCAAGAAAGAAACAATGGTGGCTATAGCTCAGTTGGTAGAGCCCTGGATTGTGATTCCGGTGGTCGCGAGTTCGAATCTCGTTAGCCACCCCATTTTTCTTTTAAAGAATATCGGTAGCTTCGGCTCCCAGTTCTGATAAAATCGGAACAAAACATAAGTCGGTGAATAGCGCAGCTTGGTAGCGCATCTGGTTTGGGACCAGAGGGTCGGGGGTTCGAATCCCTCTTCACCGACCACTATTTCAATAATCGCTTTGGCGGTTATACAAAAAAATTAGTGGTGGCTATAGCTCAGTTGGTAGAGCCCTGGATTGTGATTCCGGTGGTCGCGAGTTCGAATCTCGTTAGCCACCCCATTAATTTTGTCGGTGAATAGCGCAGCTTGGTAGCGCATCTGGTTTGGGACCAGAGGGTCGGGGGTTCGAATCCCTCTTCACCGACCACTTTTAAGAAAGCTCATCAGAAATGATGAGCTTTTTTCTATTTGGCGAAAATATAATGGTGTTTTCGGGGGCTGGAACGCCAGCCCGGTGAAAGCCCAGTTGCATCGCCTCCTTCTTCACCGTCCAATATAAGAAAGCCTCAAGTAGCCGTCCGCATCAGAGATGGCGGTCTTTTTTATATCTGAAATATATTGGAGGCTTGCGCACTACCCTTTAGAAACTTGCCTGATCCACATCTCTTACCCTGTCATCCTTAACAGAGTTTGCCATCGATCTCTTTGAAAAACGCACAATCAGTGTTCTCTATCTATGGTGTTTAAATGCACTTAAAAGCATATGAACACCATCAAGTGGATAGGGTTTGCCCTAATTCAGTGCTAAGGCGAATAATTTATTGAAGTGGTTGATGAAACTTTGCACTAATATTAAGCGTAGTTGCCTTTTTGGGGCGTTTATCTGATTAAGAAAATGTTCTTTTTCTGGAGTTGGTGGGTGATTTATCACCAAACCTTATTGAGGAGATGTTTTATGAATTAGATAGCTTCACTTAACCTTATTGAGGTAAAGGTAAGACTATTGCCTACGGTGATTTTTCCTTTCAAATCTCTAGTATCCCCGAAATATTACTGCCTTTTTTGGGTAGATCTTACTATCAATTCTGTAAATAAATTTTGGTTTAAACTTCTGTTTTTGTGATGTTATTTGGATTAAGTGGCGGTTATTTCCACTAAAATTGGTTTATGTTTCTATATTGTTAATCATTTTGTGGAATAATTATTTATCTAAAGTGACTAAAGGTAAAAAGTGCTTTAACGGTCTGAAAATCTTATACAAGCATATGTATAAAGGCGTTTGCTTGGCTTTTCTAATACGAAATAAATGCTGAATTCTTCTTACTATATGCTTATCAAGTGAATAATTATATGGTGTTTTTGCTTGCTTGACGTTTAATGTCGACTTTTTATCCTATTTTTGTTGCTTTTCTGTGAATTATTTGCCAAATTGTCATCCGTATAAAATATCAGAACATTATTCTGGTAAGAATGGATTCAATTTTGCAGACAGGGCAGAAAGCTGCCAAAGCAGTAGAGGTCTGGTAATGTCACTTTTAGAAGTAAAAAACCTTCGTATCGAATACCCATCTCGTCATGGTGTGCACGCTGCGGTGAAATCACTCTCGTTCAACATTGAGCGCGGAGAGATCGTGGGTGTAGTAGGGGAATCTGGTGCTGGTAAATCAACGGTTGGTAACGCGGTTATCGATCTATTGAGCCCTCCAGGTCGCATCGCGAGTGGTGAAGTTTTCTTAGATGGTGAAAAAGTATCAGGTTTATCACCTGAAGATATGCGTAAAGTGCGCGGTTCAAAGATCGGGTTCATCTTCCAAGACCCGATGACATCTCTTAACCCTCTTTTCACCGTTGAGCAGCAGCTGAAAGAGACGATTCACGCTAACATGGACGTTTCTGAGCAAGAAGCCTATGAGCGTTCCCTTGACTTGATGAATCAAGTGGGTATCCCGCAACCAGAAAACCGTCTGAAACAATATCCTCACCAATTCTCTGGCGGTATGCGTCAGCGTGTGGTTATCGCAATTGCACTGGCGGGTGAGCCAGATCTTATTATTGCCGATGAACCAACCACAGCACTAGATGTATCGATCCAAGACCAAATTCTAGGTCTGATTCGTGAATTGTGTATCAAGAAGAATGTAGGTTGTATGTTGGTAACTCACGATATGGGTGTGGTTTCTAACGTAACCGATCGCGTAGCGGTAATGTACCGGGGCGACTTAGTTGAGTTTGGTCCAACGGCGCAAGTCCTTGGTACTCCTGAGCACCCATACACGCACAGCTTGATCTCTGCGGTTCCACGTTCAGATCGCAAACTCGATCGTTTCCCTCTAGTGAGCTACATCGAAGAAGCGCACGAGATGGAACCACTTGATGTGAAAAATCACTGGTTGGGTCAAAGCCAAGATCATCGCGATTACACCGGTCCATTATTGAATGTGGAAAACGTAAACCTGCGCTTTACTACTAAAGACTCGTTCTTTGAGAGCCGTCGCGAGTACGTTCAAGCTTCAAACAATGTGAGCTTTGAAGTGCATGAAGGTGAAACCTTTGGTCTTGTAGGTGAGTCTGGCTCTGGTAAATCGACAATCGCACGTGTGATTGCTGGCCTGTACGCACCAAACTCAGGCAAGGTAACGTTTGAAGGCGTCGATCTGACAGGCCTTAAGTCTGAGAAAGAGCGCCGTCCAATGCGTCGTCAGATGCAGATGGTGTTCCAAAACCCTTACACATCAATGAACCCTCGAATGAAGATATTCGACATCATTGCTGAGCCTATCCGTTTCCATAAGCTGACTTGTAACGAGAATGAAACGCGTCAGATTGTACACGATCTCTTAGATCACGTAGGTCTGGGTAAGATGGCTGGTGTTAAGTACCCACATGAATTCTCTGGTGGCCAGCGTCAGCGTATCTCTATCGCTCGTGCTCTGGCAACTCGTCCTCGTCTTCTGATCTGTGATGAACCAACGTCGGCACTGGATGTGTCGGTTCAAGCACAAATCCTTAACCTACTAAAAGACCTACAGGATGAGCTAAACCTAACCATGCTGTTCATCAGTCACGATTTACCGGTTATTCGTCAGATGTGTGACCGCGTGGGTGTGATGCAGATGGGTACACTGCTTGAGGTCGCACCGACCGAGCAGTTGTTCCAATCACCTCAGCATGAGTACAGCAAACAATTGATTTCTTTAATGCCTGAATTTACAGGCTTACGAGAAGAAAAAGCAGTGGCGAACGCCGCGGTATAAATGTAAGCGGGTGAGGTTGAGCCTGCTTTAAAAATAAAACAGACGCAAATACAACAACTAGGGATCTGGATTCCCGCATGAAGGAGTTATGCAAATGAAAACCATGAAAAGCAAATTAGCAGTCGCTTTGATGGCAGCTGGCCTAAGCTTTAGTGCAGCAGCAGCAGATATTACCGTTGGCTACGCAGCTGACCCAGTATCACTTGACCCGCACGAGCAGCTGTCTGGTGGCACACTGCAAATGTCTCACATGGTGTTTGACCCTCTAGTACGTTTCACTCAAGAGATGGATTTTGAAGGCCGCCTAGCATCTAGCTGGGAGCGTGTTGATGAAACGACTTTCCGCTTTAACCTACGTAAGGGTGTGAAATTCCACTCTGGTAACGAACTAACAGCTGACGATGTTGTGTGGACTTTCGAGCGTCTACAAGCGTCTCCAGACTTTAAGTCTATCTTCACGCCATACGAGAAAATGGTAAAAGTGGATGACTACACAGTTGAGCTAGTATCGAAAGCGGCTTACCCACTAGTACTACAAACAGCGACTTACATCTTCCCAATGGACAGCAAGTTCTACTCTGGTAAGACTGCGGATGGTAAAGATAAGTCAGAGCTAGTGAAGCACGGTAACTCGTTCGCTTCGACTAACGTTTCTGGTACAGGTCCATTCATTGTTACTGAGCGTGAGCAGGGCGTAAAAGTTCAGTTCAAACGTTTCAACGATTACTGGGACACAGAGACAAAAGGTAACGTTGATAACCTAACGCTAGTGCCAATCAAAGAAGACGCAACGCGTGTAGCTGCACTTCTTTCTGGTGACGTAGACATGATTCACCCAGTAGCACCAAACGATCACAAACGTGTTAAGAACGCAAAAGGCATCGACCTTGTGACGCTACCTGGTACTCGTATCATCACGTTCCAAATGAACCAAAACAGCAACGAAGCACTGAAAGACGTTCGCGTTCGTCAGGCGATTGTTCACGCAATCAACAACGAAGGTATCGTTAAGAAGATCATGAAAGGCTTCGCAACAGCAGCTGGTCAGCAAAGCCCAACAGGCTACGCAGGTCACAACGAGGAGCTAGTGCCACGTTACGATCTTAAGAAAGCGAAAGAGCTGATGAAAGAAGCGGGCTACGCAGACGGCTTCACGCTAACAATGATGGCACCAAACAACCGTTACGTGAACGATGCGAAAGTTGCTCAAGCATCTGCAGCAATGCTGTCTAAGATCGGCATCAAGGTTGATCTGAAAACAATGCCTAAAGCGCAATACTGGCCTGAGTTTGACCTATGTTCAGCAGACATGATGATGATCGGCTGGCACTCAGATACAGAAGATTCAGCGAACTTCAACGAGTTCCTAACTATGACTCGTAACGAAGAGACTGGTCGTGGTCAGTACAACTGTTCTGGTTACTCAAACCCAGAGATGGATGCAACAGTAGAAGCATCTAACACTGAAACTGATCCAGCTAAGCGTTCTCAAATGCTGAAAGGCGTTGAAGCAACACTTTACAACGACGCAGCATTCGTACCGCTACACTGGCAAAGTGAAGCGTGGGGCGCTAAGTCTAACGTTGGTGCTGCTGACATCGTTAACCCAATGGTTATGCCTTACTTCGGCGACCTAGTTGTACAGTAATCTAGCTTGCTAGATGTGAGAGCCTGTTGGTTCAGGCTCTCGCTTTTTAAGTTGTTCTATTAAGTTTCGGTATTTAGTCTTCCTTCAGTCTGGCTAGATACCTTTTTTAAGACTGAATATTTGTTGTCTAGTTACGGACTTAACTAGATAGTCATGGATAGATAAGGGGCAAGGAATGTTTACGTTTCTGGTCAAGCGCCTGTTTCAGGCACTGATAGTGATGTTTGTGATCAGTTTGGTGGCGTTTGCCATTCAGGATAACCTGGGCGACCCGTTACGTGAGTTGGTAGGTCAGTCTGTTTCAGAAGCGGAGCGTCAAGCGCTGCGTGATGAGCTGGGCCTCAACGATCCCTTCATTACAAAATACACTCGCTTTGTAGGCGCTGCTCTACAGGGTGATCTTGGTACTTCGTACTTCTTTAAGCGTCCAGCTGTGGATGTTATCTTAGACAAGCTGGTGGCCACACTTGAGTTAGTGTTTGGTGCATCGCTTATCATTGTTTGTTTGTCGATCCCACTTGGGGTTTACTCGGCGATTCACCCAAAAAGTTTCTTTACCAAGCTAGTCATGGCGGGCAGTAGTATCGGTATCTCGATCCCGGTGTTCTTAACGGCCATTATGCTGATGTATGTGTTCTCTATTGAACTTGGCTGGCTGCCTTCTTATGGACGTGGTGAAACCGCCAATTGGCTTGGCTGGGAGTCTGGCTTCTTTACGCTGGATGGCCTTGCACACTTAGTTCTGCCAAGTATTGCACTTGCTTCTATCATGCTACCGCTGTTCATCCGTCTGGTACGCTCTGAGATGCTGGAAGTTCTAAGCTCTGAATACATCAAGTTCGGTAAAGCGAAAGGCTTAGCACTGAACAAGATCTACTACCAACATGCGCTGAAAAACACCATGCTTCCTGTACTAACGGTAGGTGGTGTTCAGATTGGTACCATGGTGGCTTACACCATTCTTACTGAAACTGTATTCCAGTGGCCGGGTACCGGCTTCCTATTCCTTGAAGCGATTAACCGAGTGGATACACCACTGATTACCGCATACGTTATTTTTGTTGGTCTGATTTTCGTAGTAACCAACACCATTGTTGACTTGCTATACGGCATCATTAACCCAACAGTGAACATTACAGGGAAAGGAGCATAATCATGGACCAATCAACAACAGCTCCATCTCGTTGGGAGCGCTTTAAGCAGTCAGACATTCTGTACTACTTCTTACGTGACAAAGTGGCGATGTTCAGTTTCGCTGTCTTTACCGCATTCTTGGTGATGGCTCTGGCTGCACCGATTCTCGCGCCGACTGACCCATATGATGTGACGTCGATTGACATCATGGACTCAGAGCTACCGCCATCATGGATGGAAGATGGTGATGAGCGTTTCCTGCTGGGTACGGACGAACAAGGTCGTGACATTCTATCGACTATGCTTTACGGCTCTCGTCTGTCACTAACGATTGGTTTCTTGGCGGTAGGTCTTCAGCTAACCCTAGGTATCATCATCGGTCTATCAGCAGGTTACTTCGGTGGTCGTATCGATAGCTTCCTAATGCGTTTTGCTGATGTTCAGCTCTCTTTCTCAACCATGATGGTTGCGATCATTGTTTCGGCTATCTTTAAGGCGAGCTTTGGTAGTGATTTCTACGCCCAGTATGCAGTAGTGATGCTGGTGGTGATCATCGGTATTGCTGAATGGCCGCAATATGCGCGTACGATTCGTGCATCGGTATTGGCAGAAAAGAAGAAAGAGTATGTGGAAGCGGCACGTGTTATGGGCTTTAAAGCACCTCGCATCATGTTCCGTCACATTCTACCGAACTGTCTGTCTCCAATTCTGGTTATTTCTACGGTACAGGTGGCAAATGCCATCATGTCAGAAGCGGCACTTTCTTTCCTAGGCCTTGGCCTTCCGGTAGACCAACCATCACTTGGCGCACTGATCAGCATCGGCTTTAACTACATCTTCTCGGGTGCATGGTGGATTACTGCCTTCCCAGGTGTGGTGCTGGTAACGCTAGTACTGGTAATCAACCTACTTGGTGACTGGTTACGCGACGTATTTAACCCGAAAATCTATAAAGGTTGATCCCGAGCGATTGATTTTTAATAAAAAAGCTCACTAAACTAAGAGTCGTAAGCAATTACGGCTCTTTTTTTGCTTATAGTTTAGGAACTATGAGTTATTGATGTAGTCAATAATGTCTTAAATGGAATTCATTTTTTATCGACACCGAGTCGGTAATAATTTTACCCTTGAGGGTTGAGTGATGGGTATGAAATTGACAATAAATGCAGTATGTCGTGGTTCTCGTATGGGGTTGGGTTTAGCGCTGTTCGCGGTAGGGGTGTCGTTGTCTGGCCAAGTACACGCGGAATCGGTGCTTTGTGATGCGACTCAAGCCAGCACAGACCAGCTGCCTCAACTAGAAGCTTCTTGTCCAATCGGTAAAGGGATATGGGGTAGTAAAGCACCCCAAACCCATTCAGAAAGCAATCTATTCTGGGTTCAGTGTGGGCTGCTCAATGACCCACTGCCGTTAGAGAAAGCGAAACCTATCTACAAAAACATCTCGACTAATGTATGGATGAAACCAGAGCAAGGTAACTATCGCTGCTTGATTGGCCCATACTCTAATTATGCTGATGCACGCAAAGAGCTGCTTCAGGTTCGTAAGGTATCGGGCTACAAAGAAGCCTTCATCCGTATGGTTGATAAATCTCAATCAACTAATGTAGCACCACTGGCGGCCGCGACTGCAAAAGCGGATAAAGCAGCGGCACCTAAAGCTCGAGTAGAAGCGCAACCTATTGAGCGTACTGCGACAAAAGCACCTGCGACGGCAGCGGTTGCCAAAGCTTCTGCGCCAGCACCTAAGGCTCCTGCTCCCAAAGCAGTAAGCAAACCAGCTTCTGAGCCGATGGCAATTCAATCTCTGCCGGACAATTCGAAAAGCAGCAGTGATGCAGAGGTCGAGGTGCGTTTAACCGCTTCTGTGTCTGGTAAGTCTTATTCTGTTCCTTACATTCTTGATGGCAAACAACAGTTTTACATGGAGCAAGGTAAACCTTGGAGTCGCTTAGATTACGACCAAGCACAAAAGACGTGTAATGGTTTGGGCATGGAGCTACTGAGTGAAGGTGATTGGCAAACCATTTTAGACTCAAAAGTAATGGAGCAAAAAGACTGGCCAATGCACCTTCCGTACTGGGGCGCACAGAAGAAAGGCCTGTTTACGAATGGTAATGTCACTCAACTTAAAGGCTCATCACTTCTTAACGTGATGTGTGTGAAGTAGCTTAAATAGTATTTGGGTTACCGTAGACCAAAAGGTCCAGATAAAAGAAACCCCAGCGATGTGCTGGGGTTTTTGTTTTGAGTTCGTCGAACTTAGTCTTGGATTAGTGGAAGTTTGTCGATCACCTTTTCCATTGATTCTTGATCATATGAGTACAGGCCAAACTCTGGAGCTGATACGTAGTTCCATTGTGGTTCCTCGCTCCATTTTACCCCAATGTAGAAATCACCAAACTCACGTTGGATGTAGCGGTAGCGTGTCTTGTAATCAGAGTCAGCCCCTGTTTCCTCTAGTACAATTCCTTCACGGCCAAAGCTATCAAGCTCGTAGCTCAGGTTTCCTGGCGTTTCAAAGCCTGTAGGTTTGATTGACTTGTAGTCGTATGAGTTTTCAGCATATACAAATTGACCAGCAGCATACGTTAGCGGGTAGCCATCAAGCTCAGGATCGAATTCTTCTCCAGCCTCAACTGTAAGATCGAAGTCAGTGAAACCAGAGATAATTGTTTCAGAAGCTGGCGACGTTTGTGCAAATGTAGAAGAAGTTGAATCGAGCCAGAATAGTTCGTCTTGATTTACTTTCAAGATGATCTGGTATTCGCCTTCTGCTGGTTTATGTTGATAAAGCATTTCATAGATACTGCCTTCTTTATCAATCATTTTTCCATCATTTATTGTCACATCCATACAATCTTTGTCCTGGTGCGACATGTAATCGTTGTGCTTATCTAGCTCGGCTAACTTAGCAAAAGGTGCATAACTATTACCCCATTGATCAAGTGCGTCACTCATGTTGCCTGAGTAGTTTTCATCGCTATTCGAGCCCCAGCAGAACATTAGTCCGTGCTCGTCTTTAGCAAGTGAAGCGTAGCCGATTTCACCGTCATTGTCGGCAAAGCTACCCATTTTCCACTCTTGGTTATTGAAGTGTGCTTCTGTAAATCCGAGTTCTGGTACTGGTGGTTCAACAGGAGCTCCTTCTAATACGTGAGGCATTAGAAATAAGGCATCTTCTGAATAAGCGTTGTCATTATCTCGAACGCTAATTGTTAGTTTGCCATGTTGATTCCATGATGTAGTTGGGGTGCCATGGATCGTGACAAGCATGTTTTCTCTATCTGTATCAACAGAAAGCCCATCAACAACACCACCTAAACCAACTCTAATCCCCTCAATTGAGCCATCTTCATCCTTAAATAGATGACTGATATTGAGAGTTTGAGAGAAAGCCTCACCTTCTTGTAAGTACCATGCCTCTACCTCTTCCTTTTGAAGACGGGCTTCTTCATCTTTATTTAGAATAGGTGCTGTATTTTCCGCTTCAATCGTTACTTTGAGGTTAAGCGGGTAAGAGAGTGATTGGTGTTCATCTTTCGCGAATATTTGGTAATTGAACTCACCAACGGCTTCAGGGGTTCCACTGATGATCCCTGATACGTTATCAATGACTAGACCGTTTAACTTTCCTGTCAGCTCTTTGAGTTCATAAGTTAGAACATCATCTTCGGCATCGCTAAAATTTTGTGATGCATTGATGGGAGCCCAAGCATCTCCTTTGACCATTACAATAGGATCCAGCTGACCATTAGCTTGGTCATGCACTGGGCGAGAGTTTGGTGTGACAATTGGAGCACCACCATCTTCTGGAACTTCCACCACTGGAGAGAAGTCTTCTAAGCTCTCTGTAGGATCATCGATAACTTTTTTGGTCTCTTCTGCAACAGCACTGGTTAGCTGCAGTTGCTGTTCTACTGAGATATTTGAGTTATCAACTAATGTTTCACCGATGACGTTAAGTGCTTCAGCTTCTTGTGAATCGTCTGCAATGTAGTCACCAAAAATAAGTTCATTTGAAGCTTCAAGTCCTGATGCAGTGACAGAATCAATCACATTTTCTTGTGCTTGCTCTAGAGTCAGGCTGCTATTAGCTTCCATTTGCTCAACAACCATATTGGTCATTGGGCTAATAACGGTAGCGCCTGCTGTAGCTGCTAGGTCGAAGTTGGATGTTACTAAACCACGAGTTTTATCGATTGTTTGGCCAGCAATAGCTTTAATGAAAACGGCCTTGTCTTTGTACTCATTTGGAAGAGTAATCTCACCGTTTGCATTGGTGTTGCTATCAAGCTGTTTGTCTTCTGAGTCCAGTTTTAAGTTGTCGTTAGTATCAACCCAAACCTGTGCATTCTCTAAATAGCCATCGATAGCTGTAATCACAATGCCGCCCGGAGTCGCTCCATCTGACGAGCCACCGTCTGAACCGCCACAACCTGATAGTGCAATTGCCACTGACGCTGCTAGTAAACTAACCTTCTTCATTCTTTTCATCCTTACCGAGTGAAATCTGTACTTATTTGAAGTGATTTATAAAAACTGGCAAGGTTTTACCGTGTAGGAGACTGTGGTTCAAGATACGGAAAATGAGGGAAAAACCGTAAAGAATCTTATAAAAAGTGGATGAAATATTGGGTGATTTTTGAGGTGAATCTGTTGTGAGTGTTTGTATTTATCAGATGAATAAACCCCGCAATTGCGGGGTTTAAAATCGACTGATATTTTTAGTCGTCGTTAGCGACACCTGTCCACTCAATGTTGAACTTAACGGCTTCAGTTAGACCATCCTCGGTCTCTACTTTACCGATTAGGCTGTAAACTTCACCAACAACTAATTGCCCTGATTTAGGGTTGAAGTTGATTCCTGCATAGCTCACTCCGTTTTCTACGTTTTCGAAACACCAATTAGTATTAGCTAAAACTCCACGGTCGCTTGTCATCTCAAATTTAGCGTATGTCTTGTTGATCATGTCACATGTGACGTCCATACCATCAACATCGAAGTAGATATCAGCATCAAATGGTTCGCCAGATGCATCACCTTCATCAGAGATTGCGTAGCTCACTCTTCCTAACTGCATAGAATGAGTGTCGCTGCCTGGTTTAGCGGCAGGGATGTACATATTGCCAAAACGTTGCATCGGGCCGTCATCAGATTTGGTTTGAATACGGCGCTCAGCTTGTGAAGCCTCAGCAAAATATGTGTAGCGCTCAGATGTTAGACCACCCTCTGCATCAGTGTACGATGTGACAATCGTCATAGCACCGTTCGCAATATCATCTGCAGCAGTCGCAGTTACTGTGTGAGTCTCATCTCCACCATCTTCTGACGTGAAAGTAGCAATAATTTTGTTACCTTCTACCTTGTAAGTCGCTGACTCTTCTTGGGTATCAGCTGCACTGCATGATGTTTTATTTGCTAGGCTTCTAACGTTGCTGTAGATAATGCCATTTTCAAACTTAATGGAATCACACCAAACCCTGCTTGCGCCCTCTTGCCCTGAACCGTCGCTTGAGCCTGTCTCTAGGTTGTACCAAGTTTTACCTTCTAAAGGATGAGTCTCAGGTGGAGTGTAGCCTTCCAAGACTTCAGGTAACGTAAATTTCACGTAGGTTGGTTCGTTATCATCATCAACGCCACCGACATTGAAAGTTTGCCCTGCTGGGTATGACTTACTTGGTGTGCCTGAAATAGTAACGATTGAACTTGTGTCTTCCGTTGGGGTAATCGTTAACCCATCGACAGTTAGACCCCCAGAACGATATTTAACGATGTCACCATCGGTATCGCTAAATAAGCTTGATAAGTCGATAGTTTGGTTGAAGAGTTCACCTTCTTGAAGTTGCCAACCATCAATGACACTTTGTAGTCTTGCTTTTTCTTCTTCGACGACTTCTGGTGCTAGGTTCTCAGCTAACTTAATGACTTTAAGATTCAGCGGGTATGACAGTGCACCATGCTCATCTTTTGCGAAGATTTGGTAATCGTAAGTGCCCGCCTTAGTAAGGTCTCCACTGATAATGCCTGTAGTGCTATCGATCACTAGCCCGTTTAGATCGTTAGCGAGTTCTTTAAGTTCGAACGTTAATGTATCGCCTTCCGCATCTTGGAAAAGAGTAGAAGCATCTAGGTCTAACCAAGCATCTGAAGGATCGAGAGTAATGTCTTTCAATACACCATTTTCACTATCAACAGGACGAGAGTTAGGTGTCACCGTGATAGGGCTATCATCTGTTGGAATGTTCACGATAGGCGAGAAGTCATCCAAGCTTTCATCATTTTCAATGATTGTTTGAGCTTCTACAGCAACAGCTTCAGTCAGTTTTAGCTGTTCTTCGACAGTTAAGTCTGAGTTATCAACCAGAGTTTCACCAATAGCATTCAAAGCTTTTGCTTCCTCAGTACTATCAGCAATGTAGTCACCAAAGATAAGCTCTTTAGAGGTTGTTAGACCGGAGTCTGTCACTGACTTCACAACTTTCTCTTCTGCTTGCTCTTGAGTCAGCTCTGTATCAGCAGCTTTTGCTGCTTCTAGTTGTTCAACAACCATATTTGTCATTGGGCTAACAACGGTAGCGCCTGCTGTAGCTGCTAGATCGAAGTCGGATGTTACTAAACCACGAGTTTTATCGATTGTTTGGCCGGCAATAGCTTTAATGAAAACAGCCTTGTCTTTGTACTCATTTGGAAGAGTAATCTCACCGTTTGCATTGGTGTTGCTATCAAGCTTTTTGTCTTCTGAGTCCAGTTTTAAGTTGTCGTTAGTATCAACCCAAACTTGTGCGTTCTCTAGGTATCCATCGATAGCAGTAATCACAACTCCACCTGGAGTAGCACCAGAGCTATCACCATCTGAGCCACCACAACCTGTTAGAGCGAAAGCCACTGACGCTGCTAGTAAACTAACTTTTTTCATTTCATATCCTTTGTAGAGAGCTCTAGCCAAGCCCTATTTGTTTCATTTTTTGATACTTATATTAGTTGGGTGAATGTTTTACTTGGGATTGATCGCTTTTTCAACGCACGTAAAAACAGAAAAAAACCGTAAAATTTATTTGATTTTTATTTGCTCGATCGCCCTTCAAATCGATTTCCAATTTCAATAGCATGCTGCCCCGAATTGGCTGAGTGGATAATAAAAATGAAAAAACGGATAGGTTTGAGCTTATTGCCGTTTGTTGCTGTGGCGCAAACAACAGAGGGCAGCGATAAGTATGGGTACTCGTATTTTACGGTTGGGTTAGAAAATGTGACTTACCAAGAGTACTACGGAGGACTCAAGTCAGACGTAACGGTGACCAACCCGATTTTAAATACGGGTGGTTTGTATTACGTTAATGAGGATTTTGATTTCTCAATTGATGCTTTGGCCTCCTTTTCTCCTCAAAGCTCAAAAGAAGATTGGGTGAACAATGGATCTTCAGTTCAGCATAACCAAATGGAGTACTTGAAGACCGCCACCAACATTCAACTTCACTATAAATTACAAGACAATTGGCGCGTGATTGGTGGGCCTTCTCTTACCTATCAAACATTTACTCGCTATGGTGTTAAAAACTTCAGCGAAGATGGGAACAAGTATTTTTATGGTACTTGGGAAGAGACCTCTACAGATGTCTTTGTGGATGTAGGTCTTGCTTACGACAACGGTAGCCTAAACTTAGCGGATAAATGGCATGTGAGTGGTAAAGCGACATTTGGTTTACCGGTTTGGAGTGTCACCTCAAATACTCGTTTTGAAGACGTAGACTTTTACGATTTCGGTTACCGAGCGGCGATTGAGGGCAGTGTCAGCTATGAATTGAGACCAGGTTTGCATCTTGGTTGGTACGCTATGTTTGGTTATGAAAAGCGTTTTCAGTCGGACACTGAATCCGTGACCACCAGTTATTGTAAAACTATGATTGATGGAAAATGTACTGAGTACGAAACCGAGCAAGTTAATGCGACACTACCTGAAGCCGACACTTATACATTCAGTACCGGCTTGCAGGCGTTGTGGAGCTTTTAAGCGTTAGGGTCTAGATATCGAACATTAAGTTTCATCTCTTCAACCTTATGACGCCACTCTTTCTTAGGGCGGAGTATGATGCTAAATACTTCGCCATGTTTAAACTCATCGAACTCTAAGAAATCAACATCGAAGAAAGAGTATTGAAGGTGTCCTAGCGGACGCTCGTCACACTCGATCGGCTCAAGCTTTTCACCGATTATTTGGCCAGTGATGTCGCCGTAAACCCCTTGCCCGCCAACTGAGTAGTGATCAAATTTGTCGAGCAAATCTTCGCAAACAACCGTTGTGTTGTAAGACTGCACATTTAAGTCACCATCCATCTCATCGGGCCAATTGGGGTTGGTTTGTTGATAGTTACTTAGGTGCATTCCATAATGCCCAAGATAGTACCGACCGTCGTTGGCAAGATACATGTAGTTCTGCGTTGTCATTTGCAGTGCTTTTAATCCTGTCACAGTGTTTATACGTTGTTCTATTTGCGCTTTCGAGGCCACCGTATAGGTTTCATACTCACTGCCCATTTTGACTTGCGTCACATGAGCAGTCGTGAAGGTAGGGTGACTCGGATAGGTCTCCAATATTTTCCAGCGCATGTCGGTGTCAAAAATAGACTGATTACTAGAGACAACCAAGGTATTGCCATCAACATGATACCCTCCAACTTTACGCAGATCGTGCTCGTTCGGGCAGGTGGTTAAGTTGCTTGAAGAGGCAAAGAACACTTCGTCATTAATGAACTTAAACGCCTCGCAGTAGACCTTTTCATAGTTGTACGTCTTACCAGCAAATTGGTGGTTGGTTTCTAGTCGATACCAAGTTTCACCGATCAAAGGGTGTAAGCCATCTTCCTCTAAACCTGAAGACATGGATGGGAGTGAAAAGCTGGTGCTCACCCAGGCATTCTCTTCCGAGCCGTGATAATCATCTTTAGCGCGAGCAATCAGCTGAGTGGGCGCTTCTCCAACTTTTGGGGTGCCTTGGACACTCGTTCTACCACCGAGATTTGAAACAGAAAATTTCGGATGATTGACAGCAATCTGTGTCGTCAGCAAGTCACCATCAGGGTCTTCAAATAGGCCGGTAACATCAATCGAGTAGTTAATCGGAGAGTTTTCGGTAAAAGACCATTGATTGATTTCGTGTTGAATACTTTGTTGTACTGCTGAGTTGACTTGTGGTTTCTGGTTGCGATCGGCGCGGTTTTG
Source organism: Vibrio sp. THAF190c (assembly GCF_009363355.1). Lineage (NCBI taxonomy): Bacteria > Pseudomonadati > Pseudomonadota > Gammaproteobacteria > Vibrionales > Vibrionaceae > Vibrio > Vibrio sp. THAF190c. The sequence goes on from NZ_CP045338.1 coordinate 57,047, forward strand.
GTCATCAGCGACAATTAAGGTTTCGGTATCGCTGTAAAATTTCTCAGCTGGGTCCTCAAATCGATCTGTTTGGCTTTCGAAAGTAGCTGCTGGGAATGAAACTTCTGACAGGGTTGGCTCGGCTTTGCTTTTTATCAGTGTCGTTGATGAGGTACGGCTTTGCGTAGGCTGAGCGTTCATGGCGGTTTGCGCGCCTTCAGCAGTTTGTTTGATTGAAGGTAACGAGTCACCTTCGATTAAACGGGGTGCATTCACTTCTTCAGAAGCAAGCCAAGGTGGCAGCAGAGCGAAGGCTCCGCAGCCAGAAACAACCAAGAAACAGAGGCGCTTTTTCATGTTAAACCAGTTTGCTTTGCAACCAACAACGAGAGAATTTTAGGTCTTTCTCTATCAAGCTTGCACTGCATTCAAGCAGCTCGCTGATCTCACGGTTTCTCATGCCCATTAGATACTTGAGCTTTAGCGCCTGAGATTGACGAGGGTAGTGAATGCTAAAGTTATCAATGGCTTTGTCCATCATCATGAACTGCTCAAACTTATCGCCATCTTGGTCGCTAATCATAGTCATTTGCTGACGCTTTTGCGCCTGTAGGTGGCGAGCGTTATCGATAAGAATCTGGCGCATCACCTTGGCCGCCATCAAAAAGAAATCTTTTTTGTTCTCGATTGATTGCAGGTCTGAAGACGATATCTTCAGGTAGGCATCGTGAATTAACGCGGTGGTGCTGTTCATGCTATCGCTTAGCACTTGGTTATCGGTACCGTATTTTTGTGCACTACGATTACGCTCTTGTTGAGCGATCTGACGAAGCTGCAGGTAAGCGAATTGGTACAAGTCTGCTTCGGCGCTTTTGTCACCGGATTGCCACTGGTGGATGATCTGTGTGATATCTGGAGTTGCGGTTGCCATTAGCTGTTAGACCTCACTTTAGTAAACTCAGAAACAGATAGGGTGCTGATATTATGGGATTTATCTGGATTTAGAGAAATTTTTTGTTTGAATCTGTAGAGGATGCCTTGGTCCCAATTTTGACCCGCAGGTAGGTATTCCCATGCTGTGAAATGCTGCTGAGGGACCGAGTCGTACCAACGAACTGCAACATTCATTTGCGCAAGGGATGCCGTTGGCTCTGGATTACTCAACCACCACATGTCACCAAACTTTTCAGTCACATCTTTTGTGTATTGCTGGTGGTTTGTCGGACAGGTTTCAGATTCGCTAGGCCCTAGCAGAATGCGTTTATCCTTTACCAGTAGGCACTCTGTGATAATGTCCGCGTGCTGGTATTGGGTATGCTGCCAGATACCTTCATAAGGAATGCTGTTACCACGCTCATTGGTGTAGGTGAACCAGATCATCTCGCCCTTGTTGGCATGACGCATATGCTCCTTCTGACCCAAGCCCTGAGTTTTCTCCATCAAGAGTTCGGTCTCGGTATCGAAGTCCAAAGCGACCGTTCGATATTTCCAGTCTCCTTCATCGTTGTAGTCTTCGATTGAGAACCCACTTAGGTCGTGGCGAGTGCAGCCCGTTTGTGCGCAACTAGTAAAGCCTGTCCAGCCATCGTCAACGGACAATGGTTCACGGATGATTTCTTGAGGTGTGTGGTAAGGGCGCAGGTTACAGCCGTTGAAGTAGTCGCCCGTTCCTGGGAACTGAATCAGCTCAGTGTCGGTAATCTGATAGCTTAGCTCACCAATAGGTCCCTTATATTTTGGGTTAGCCTGATGAGCCAAATCGTAGAAGCAGGCTCTTCCCGCGTAATCTTTTTTGGCGATGATGATGTTATGCAGCACTTTGTCTTTTGGAGAGAAGATGATCTCTTCAGATGCAAAGTTATCCTTGATGTATTCCTGACTCTGATTCAGGTGTTCAGCCGCTTCCTTAACGGAAACCAAATCGATCCCAAGGTCTTGGTCATCTAGGTAGCTTAAATCTAGGTTTTTAAGTTTCTTTTGAAACTCGACGTCCGACAATACCTTACTGGCTAAGATGATCTCATCGCGATGCTCTGGCGTGTCATCTAATGACAATAACAGGCGCGTCATATTGATGCTGCGGCTTGGGCGCGTCGATGACAACGTTGGCGTAATGACTTCTTGTCCGGATAGGGTAGTCAGTAGGTAGCCCGAGTTATCGGTGCCAATAAAGAAACTCACGATATCACCTGAGTTGTATTGGAATGCCCCTTTATCTGTGGTGCCAGAGAGGTTTGAGCTGGTCTCGTAGTAGAGGCCCGAAACTGGTGAATCGATAAAGTACCCAGTCAGAGGTTGGTTATCATCAGCGTACACGTTTAGGCTCAAAGCGCACGTTGCAATAAAAGGTAAGAGAGCTTTTTTCATAATCAGTTACTAGATGAGTTTGGTTTATTTTTATTAGTCACGGATTTTTCTGGTGCAGGCGTTAGCATTGCCAATAGCATTTTTTGCTTAACGTCTTTGGGTAAATCTGGGTTCGATAATATTCGACGCCTTGTGAGTTCAAGCATGGTACCTACTGACATTTTGGCGGCATCACTGCCCTTAGCATGAAACAGCAGGCTTGTTACCTCGTACATCATTTCCTCGGCAACTTGCTTCTCTTTTTGCAGTTGAAGGTTCTTGTTGAAGATTGCAGTCGAGAAGGTAGCGCCTGAAATCAATAACAGAATGGTCAGGGCACTCTGTACTGGGCGACGCTTCAGTAGCTTAGATAGAGCATGGAGTGGGTGTTTCTCTCGGAGTGAAATAGGTCGGCACTCCAACATGCGTACAATATCTTGGCGCAACTCACTCACGCTAGCATAGCGTCGATAAGGCTCATGGTGCGTCGCCTTTTCAACAATAAGGTCGATATCTAAGTTAGATGAGGAGTCAAAGATCAATGCCAGGATTTTACCCAGAGAATAGATGTCACTTTGCTGAGTCAAAAATTGCCCGGCTGCTTGTTCTGGACTTGCGTAAGCCTTGCTATAGGCTGTGAGCAGAGATACGTCGGTGTTTTTGTCTGGAACGGGCTGCTTAACCTTTTGAGTCAGGTTGAAATCCAGAATCTTAGGTGAGCCTAGTGGATCAATTAGGATGTTTTCTGGTTTGAGATCGGCGTGCAGTACCTGCTTTTGGTGTGCGTGTTCGATAGCAGAACAGATCTCTTTAAATAGATTGAGCTTTTGTTTTTCATTCAAAGAACGGTTCTGCAAGTGCAGTGAAAGTGTCTCCCCCTCTACACGCTCCATGACGATGTAGACTGACTCCTCATAGACCCCACCATCGAACACTTTGGCGATACAAGGGTGATTGAGGTGAGCCAGCAGTTGCGCCTCTTGAAACAGAGCGTGTTCACCTAGGATGTGTGAGAGCGCGGGCTGAATGAATTTGACCGCCAAATCTTGTTCAAAGGTTCTGTCTGCTCGGCTCGCAGCATAAACGATCCCCATACCACCGCGACCCAGCTCATGAGAGATCTGGTACTTGTCTACTAGGGTGTTGGCGAGGTCGAGCTCTGTTTCGGTTGCTTGCTGTGCGTGGAAGCCGAACAGCGATGTGATCTGCTCTGAAGGTTCTTCGTTAATAAGTGGAAGAACTTGTTGGTATAAGCCGGGTTGTTCAGCCTTTAATCGCTCTAGGTAAAGACTTTTTTCTTTATCTGACAGATCCATGAGGTGATAGAAAACCTCAGTGGAGCCACTGCTTTGTTTTTGCACAACTGATCTTTTTATATCTTTATTATGCGAGCATTCTATAAGAGTTTTCGATGTTTTTTCGACATTTTTATCAATTACATATGAAAAAATGAGCTAATGAGTCGCATTTTTAAGAAGAAGGGTGAAAATTCCAACGTGTGATCTTCTCCCCAAAATTTGAGCCTTGCTTTTTCTATCTCAAAGCTGAAGTTGGGTAAATGTGTGAGGGTTTAATTATTGGTATGGCTTATCTAAATTGCTCTCAAACACGGTTTGTTTCGTATTGCTAGTGACTCACTGAAATGAGGTTACAAAGATATGAAATTGAAGAAGTGGATAGAGGGGGTCTCCCCTCAATTCGAAGCGGGTGGTAAGTACGAAAAATGGTACCCATTATATGAAGCGGCAGCGACCATATTCTACACACCCGGCCATGTGAATAAGGGGCTGACCCACGTCCGGGACAGTATCGATCTCAAGCGCATTATGATCATGGTGTGGCTAGCAACTTTTCCTGCGATGTTTTGGGGTATGTATAACGTAGGTCATCAAGCTGTCATGGGGTTGAGTGCGACCTACTCTGGTGCAGAGCTGTTAGCCGTGATTGAGGGAAACTGGCGTTTGGCTTGGGCCTTTGGTACCGCAGAAGCTCTCACATCAAGTGGTTGGCTAAGTCAGATGTGGCTTGGTGCTCTCTATTTCTTGCCTGTTTATGCGACGGTATTTGTAGTAGGGGGCTTTTGGGAGGTGTTGTTTGCCATAGTGCGCAAGCATGAGGTGAACGAGGGCTTTTTCGTCAGTTCGGTGCTGTTTGCTCTGATACTGCCGCCAACGATTCCACTCTGGCAAGCTGCATTGGGTATCACCTTCGGTATTGTGGTTGCCAAAGAGATCTTTGGTGGTACAGGCCGTAACTTCCTTAACCCAGCTCTTGCGGGGCGTGCCTTCCTCTACTTTGCTTATCCAGCTAACATGTCTGGTGGCCTAGTATGGGTAGCGGCAGACGTTTATTCAGGTGCGACACCATTGAGCCAATGGTATGAGGGCGGTAACAGTGCGTTGATGAACAACATGACCGGAGAATCAATCTCTTGGATGGATGCTTTTATCGGTAATATCCCAGGTTCGATGGGGGAAGTATCATCGTTGCTCATTATGCTCAGTGGTTTGGCACTCATCGTGATGAAGATAGCTTCATGGCGGATTGTCGCAGGGGTGATTGTTGGTCTTGTGGCGACTTCTAGTTTGTTAAATCTGATCGGCTCAGAAACCAATGCGATGTTCTCTATGCCTTTCTATTGGCACTTTGTACTTGGTGGTGTGGCCTTTGGTACCTTCTTTATGGCAACCGACCCGGTATCTGCAGCCTTTACCAATAAAGGGAAGTGGGCCTACGGTATTTTGATCGGGGTGATGACGATAGGAATTCGAGTGCTCAATCCGGCCTATCCAGAAGGCATTATGCTCGCAATACTGTTTGCTAATCTGTTTGCTCCACTGTTTGACTTCATTGTCCGTGAGGGCAACATCAAGCGCAGAAATCGACGTATGGCGCGTTAGCGAGTACAGCGTAGGCGAAAAAAGAGGACTTATTGAGAAGTCCTCTTTTCAATTGGATTGTTGTGCGATGGATAGGTAATCACCATCTTAGGTCAACGCTGAGTGGCATATCGCTACCACACTGCTCGCCACACATTTCGTCGTAAGCGCTGTTATGAATTAGGGTCGCTGACGTGATTGATTGGTCGTTGAAGTGATCACGCACTTGGTTAAGGCTCATAAACTTTTTCGGATGGTGGTCACTATCCATCACCAGTCGACGGTTATGGTCTGTGACTTGATAAGCAAGGTAGATGCCGCCTTCAAAAGATTCAATCAGTAGGTTCATAACACACTCCGATGTTTCGTTAAGAGGAAATCTTTGTCTGTTACGTTGAAATTTTGAGCAAAGTTCAGAGCGGGCACAAAAAAAGCAGACCTAAGTCTGCTTTCTTAATCGTTAGATAATGTCGCTTATGCGATTATCGCATGGTAACGAATTCTTCCGAACCAGTAGGGTGGATGGCCACAACAGAGTCGAAGTCTGCTTTGGTTGCGCCCATCTTCATTGCTACGCCGAAGCCTTGAATCATCTCGTCAACAGTGAAACCGATGCCGTGTAGACCAACTACAGTTTCTTCTTCGCCAGCACATACTAGCTTCATCTTACAAGGTTGACGGTGTTTGGTTACTGCTGTGTACATTGCAGTGAAGCCAGACGTGTAAACCTTGATGTTGTCTTTGCCATACTTCTCTTCAGCTTCTTGAGTCGTTAGACCAATGGTGCCGATTGGTGGGTGGCTGAATACAACAGTAGGAACAAGATCGTAGTCCATCTTCGCGTTGGTTTTACCGTTGAATAGGCGCTCAGAAAGCTGACGACCGGCTTTAACAGCAACAGGCGTTAACTCGATACCACCTTCCATGATGTCACCTACACAGTAGATGCCAGGAACGTTAGTCGTTTGGTACTCGTCTACCTTGATGTAGCCGCGCTCGTTCGTTTCAACGCCCGTTGATGCTAGGTTAATTGCATCTGTCGCTGGGTGACGACCGATAGCCCAGATTAGAGTATCAACATTTTGGCTCTCACCGTTTTCTAGATGCAGAGTCAGGCTGCCATCCGCCTCTTTAACCACTTCTTTTGGTACAGAGTGAGTGTGTAGCGTTGGACCTTCTGCGTCCATCACCTCTACTAGCGTTTCGATGATCATTGGGTCGAAGCTACGTAGTGGAGACTCTTTACGGCAGAATAGGTGTGTTTCTGTGCCTAGTGCGTGTAGAACGCCCGCAATCTCAACTGCGATGTAACCAGCGCCGATAACCGCAACACGCTTTGGTTGCTCAGCAAGCTCGAAGAAGCCATTTGAATCAATACCGTATTCAGCGCCTGGAATGTTTGGAATCGTAGGACGACCACCCACTGCGATCAGGATGTGATCTGCTGTGTAGTGTTCACCGTTTACTTCAACCGTTTTCTCGTCAACAAACTTAGCAAAGCCTTTAATTACGTTGACTTTGTTGTTGCCTAGAACACGATCGTAAGATTGGTGGATACGACCAATATAAGCTTGGCGGCTCTCAACCAGTTTGCTCCAGTCGAAGCCTTTTACATCTACATCGAAGCCGTAGTCTTCTGCGTATAGGTTCATCGCTTCTGCAACTTGAGCACCGTGCCACATCACCTTTTTAGGAACACAGCCAACGTTTACACATGTGCCGCCAAGGTCTTGTGCTTCGATAAGTGCAACCTTTGCGCCGTACATTGCTGCACGGTTTGCTGATGCGATACCGCCAGAACCACCGCCGATACAGATATAATCAAAATGAGTCGCCATTACTTTCTCCAAGAGCTTATTAATTTTGTTGATAACAATTACATTGGGGTGCGTCTGAGTGAACTCAACGCTATCAACATGAATTGTTACCTATCCTATGCTGCTATCATAAATCGAGTCTAGCAATTTACTAAATGGGAAAAAGTGACATTGCTTATGACAAATAGCGATGAGACAGCAACAAAGCGGAATAAGACACCACTCCACTTTGTTGAAATGTATGAGAAGTTTAGCCACAGCAGCTGCTTGAGCCACATCCGGTCTGAGCTTGCACGTCCTTACCATCAGCGAGATAGGTGTTGGTTAGGTAGAAGTCGCTAAACAACTTAACGAAATCTTCTGAAACGGTTTTTTCGACTAAACCTGACTCTAGAACGTTCTTCTGCCACGCCTGCATCTTCGGTAAGCTACAGAAGAAGTCGTAGCCAGAGTGTGCCTTCACGATCGCTGCACGGTGCAGCAGAGGTAGCCACGCCATATCAACATTGCTCATCTCATCTGATTTGAAGAACTTAGTATTACCGGACAGTTGATTCTCGGCTTTGTGGAACGCCTTAATCAGCTTCTCTGCACGCTCTTCAAACGTTGCTTGGTTTTTGCTGCTCATGGTGCCGCACTGTGCCAAGTAGTGTTTAGAGCCCAGGTAGCTCCACGCGCGGTCTAATGCGCGTTGTTCGTTTATCACGCCCTGCTCTAACGGACCGAACTCGTCTTCGATGTATTCGATAATCGCATCCGACTCGAATAACGCTGTGCCAGACTCAGTCACCATCACTGGTACTTGGCCGTTTGGCGAGATATCGAGGAACCATTGTGGTTTGTCTTTCAAGCTGATGTATTCAATCTCGTAAGGGATCTGTTTTGCTTCTAGCGCTGCAGTGACACGTTGAACAAATGGGCAAATTTTGAAGCTGATAACTTTAATCATGGGGTCTTTCTCACTCTAAGAATTAGTTTATTTAACCTCAGATCGGGATAAGAAAGTCTCTAATTCCCGAACTTTCAGATAGTTAGAAATTCAAGTAGCTGTGCTGAATGGCTTAAATTATCCTGATCTGAGGTTACCTACACCCTTAAGACGAAGGTCGGTGAGAAAAGACGAAGTTGAGGTGAAAAAAGTTATCTTTTAATAAAGAAAAAGTGCAGCGAGAGGTTCGCTGCACTTTTATGTTTTTGATTCTATTTGAATAAATTCAAGATGATTTATTCAGGAACAATCCAGTCGACTTTCCAATGGCCAGTTGCTGGCGCAATCGCGTCTTTTAGGAACGGCAGAATCTCTTTCATCTGGCTTTCCAGTTTCCAAGGCGGGTTAATCACGATCATGCCCGAAGCTGTCATACCGCGTTCATTGGTGTCTGGGGATACGCCGAGTTCAATTTGCAGAATCTTGCGAATGCCAAGACCTTCTAGCCCTTCGATCATGTCTTCGATATCACAGCGGTTCACCACTGGGTACCAAATTGCGTAAATGCCCGTAGCCCAGCGTTTATGGCTTTGGAAGATGGCGTTTACGACGTCACGATACTCTTTCGCTAGCTCATAAGGTGGATCGATCAGAACCAGACCACGACGCTCTTTTGGTGGCAGACTGCCTTTAAGTCGCTTGAAGCCATCTTCTTTGTAGATAGAGACTTGGCGATCGCGGTGGAACTCTTGTTCAAGCAGTGGGTGATCGGCTGGGTGAAGCTCAGTCAGTACCATACGATCTTGTTCACGTAGGTGAGCACGCGCAACACGCGGTGAACCTGGGTAGTAACGCAGCTTTTCACCATTGTTGAGGGTTGCGATAGCGTCTAGGTAGCTTTGAATCTCTTCTGGAATCTGCTTTTGATCCCAAACTCTTGCGATACCTTGTTTGTATTCGCCGGTCTTTTCTGACCATTCGTGAGTTAAGTCGTAGCGACCAACACCAGAGTGGGTATCGTGATAGACAAAAGGTTTGTCCTTCTGCTTCAGTGAATTAAGAATAAGGCTTTGTACAATATGCTTAACCACATCGGCATGGTTACCCGCGTGGAAGCTGTGGCGATAACTTAACAAATTAAACTCTCGTAACACTCTCGCTATAGAGTGTGGTTGGTGTCGGTGGGTATTCTGTCTCCATTATATACCGCACTAGCCAATAAATTCTCCCCAAAATGCGTGTGTCGTCGCGAGGGTGAACTGTTAGTTATTGGTTCTACTATTGAAATTTGCGGTTATGGACACTATTTAATAACTATTCGCATGTAATTATTAGCTAATTCAGCCCAATACTGTAAGACGACCCAATTACTTAAAGACGCAAGTCTCCAAGCCAAAGGAATGTTTATATGTCTAACCCGCTATTAACCTTCACCGACCTACCACCGTTTTCACAGATCACCCCTGCGCACGTTAAGCCAGCGGTAGAGCAAGTGATTGAAGAGTGTCGCAATAAGATAGAACAAGTACTTGAAGGTAATACCTCACCAAGCTGGGATAACCTAGTGGCTCCAATTGAAGAGGTGGACGACCGCCTTAGCCGCATATGGTCACCAGTGAGTCATATGAACTCTGTCGTGAACAGCGATGAACTGCGTGAAGCTTACGAGAGCTGCTTGCCGCTGCTTTCTGAGTACGGTACTTGGGTTGGTCAACACAAAGGCTTGTTTGAGGCATATAAAGCGATCAAGGCGAGCGATGAATTTGCATCACTGAGTCAAGCACAGAAGAAAACCATTACCGATGCGCTGCGCGATTTTGAACTGTCGGGCATTGGCCTACCAGCTGACGAGCAGCATCGTTACGGTGAGATCAGCAAGCGTATGTCTGAGCTGGGTTCGCAGTTCTCAAACAATGTACTTGATGCGACCATGGGTTGGAGCAAGCAGATCACTGACGTTGCAGAGCTTGCTGGCATGCCGGAATCTGCATTAGCGGCAGCGAAAGCCGCAGCAGAAGCGAAAGAACAAGAGGGCTACCTACTAACGCTAGACATCCCATCTTACCTACCCGTGATGACCTACTGTGATAACCAAGCACTGCGCCAAGAGCTTTATGAAGCGTATGTAACGCGCGCATCAGACCGTGGTCCAAATGCCGGTACATGGGACAACAGCGAGATCATCACCGAGCAACTTAAGCTACGTCATGAAATTGCACGTATGCTTGGTTTTGGTACCTACAGCGAGAAGTCTCTGGCAACCAAAATGGCAGAGACGCCGGATCAGGTACTGGGCTTTTTGAACGACCTAGCGGTGAAAGCAAAGCCTCAAGGTGAGCGTGAAGTGGAAGAGCTGCGCCAGTTCGCTGAAAAAGAGTTTGGCGTGTCTGAGCTGGAGCTTTGGGACATCGCTTACTACAGCGAAAAACAGAAGCAGCATTTATTTGAGATCTCGGATGAAGAGCTGCGCCCTTACTTCCCAGAATCAAAAGCTGTCTCTGGTCTATTTGAAGTACTAAGCCGTGTGTTTGGTATGACGGTAAAAGAGCGTGAAGGCGTGGATACTTGGCATGAGTCAGTGCGCTTCTTCGACATATTTGATGCTAATGAAACACTGCGTGGCAGCTTCTACTTAGACTTGTACGCACGTGAGCACAAACGCGGTGGTGCGTGGATGGATGACTGCCGTGGTCGTCGAATTACTCAAGCTGGCGAACTGCAAACCCCAGTGGCTTACCTAACATGTAACTTCAACAAGCCTGTTGGTGATAAGCCAGCACTGTTTACTCATGACGAAGTAGTGACTCTGTTCCACGAATTTGGCCACGGTATTCACCACATGTTGACTCAGGTTGAGGCTGGTGCGGTTGCGGGTATCAACGGTGTGCCTTGGGATGCAGTTGAGTTACCAAGTCAGTTCCTAGAAAACTGGTGCTGGGAAGAAGAGGCGCTAGCCTTTATCTCGGGTCACTACGAGACAGGTGAAGCGCTACCGAAAGAGATGTTAGAGAAGATGCTAGCGGCGAAGAACTTCCAATCGGCGATGTTCATTCTGCGTCAGCTAGAGTTCGGTCTGTTCGACTTTACGCTTCACACCACGTATGACCCAGAAGTGGGCGCACGTGTGCTTGAAACACTAGCAGATGTGAAGTCTAAGGTTGCGGTACTGCCAAGCCTAGAGTGGAACCGTTTCTCTCACAGCTTTAGCCATATATTTGCCGGTGGTTACAGTGCGGGTTACTACAGCTATCTTTGGGCTGAAGTGTTGTCATCAGATGCATTCTCAGCATTTGAAGAAGAGGGCATCTTCAATACTGAAACGGGTAAACGCTTCCTAAACAACATCCTTGAGATGGGTGGCAGTGAAGAACCTATGGAGCTATTTAAGCGCTTCCGTGGTCGTGAGCCACAAATTGATGCGATGCTGCGTCACGCAGGTATCAGCGCTTAATATTGTGCTGGTCAGAATGTAAAAAGAGCCTCTTTGTGAGGCTCTTTTTGTATCTATACACTAACCTATTATGGGTTCACATTGCGATTGATTGGGTTTTGCAGCGAGATCAGCGTCTCGGTTGATTGCACCTCGTCAATCGCCTGTAGTTTATCAATCAACACGTATTGCAGCTCTTCAATGGATTTACACATCAGCTTTACAAAGATGTTGTAAGCGCCTGTGGTGTAGTAGGCCTCGACCACCTCATCGAGCGCGTTTAATTTAGCAATCGCAGAGTGGTAGTCTTTCGCGGCATTGAGGTTGATACCGATAAAGCAGCATACGTCGTAGCCAAGCTTCTTGGTGTTCACCACTACCTCTGTACCTTCAATGACTTCTGCCGATTTCATTTTCTCAATGCGCACGTGAATCGTCGCAGGGCTGACATCAAACTGCTTCGCCATTTCGGCATAAGGCGTGCGAGCGTCTTCCATTAATGTTTTAAGAATGGCGCGATCTAGATCATCAAGACGAGCGGTTGAAGTCGGCATGCAAACCTCGTGAATTGGTTGAAAGTTTAATAGCTAGAGTACACATCATAGCCAAGGGTGATAATATTAGCAGCAAGTATGTTGTTAGGGTGAGCTTAGTGCGATTTTCGTTATTTTTTATTCTTTTGATTTGGAGCTTTTGGGTTTCTGCTCAATCAAAAGATGTATTGGTTGTTCACTCCTACCATCAAGGTTTTTTCTGGACAGATAATTTTCAAAAAGGGCTGGCCACAGAGCTTGATCGTGATGATATTCCCTACCGCGTGGTTTACTTAGACAGTAAGCGCGCTCAAAGCGAAGAGTACTTCGATAAACTTTATCAGCTCTACCGTACCAAGCTCGCCAATGAAGAGTTTTCTGCGGTCGTAGTTAGTGACAACAACGCCCTCAATTTAATGAAAAGGCTTGCTCTAGAACTCAATGGTACTCCGGTCGTGTTTGGTGGTATTAACAACTATTCACCCTCGATGACAGAAGGTCTCAATGCGACAGGGATAACCGAAGACATTGACCTCAATAGCAATGTCACTCTGATCCAACGCTTACAGCCGATGGCGAACAAGATCTACATCGTTTCAGATTTCTCAGTCACGGGGGAAGCGGTTCGCGCACAGGTGGATCGCCATTTGCAGCAGTATCCACAACACGCCTCCTTTATTGAACATTATCAACCTCGTTCGTATCGTGAATTGGTGAACTTTGCTCAGCAAGCTGATATGAGCAAAAGCTTACTGTTTTGGGTTTACTATCGAGATGAGAAAGGCAATGTCAGCAATGACGATGACTGGCGTGAGCTGAACAAACTAACCAAGATGCCAATCTATATGGTGCATGATCTTGGCTTAGGTTTTGGTGCGATTGGTGGTGTGATTCAGAGTGGCCTGAGCCAAGGGCGTGAAACTGGACTCACTCTACGCCGTATGCTTGCCAATCCCGATCAAGAGTTACCACCTGTGGTTGAGGGCGCAGCAGAGATTAAGCTCGACTACCAGCAACTTAATCGCTGGGACCTTGGCGAACATAGCGACCTGTCGGCGACCTTTTACAATAAACCTCAACCCTTCTTTGAACGTTACCAAGATGAGATTCGCACTCTAGGCTTATTGTTTCTAGCAATGGGCTGCGTGATCGTAACCTTGGTTTACTACCTGAATCGTCTAAAGAAGAGCGAGCGTGATAGCCGCAAGAGTCAGATACTGCTGGAGTCTATCTTCGACCAGAGCTTACAGTTTATGGGCATCATCGATCGCGATGGGGTTCTGCTCTCGAGCAACAGTAAGCTGCATGAGTTGTTCTATAACCAAGGTTATCAAGTCGGCACGCCTATCTATCAGCATCAGCACTGGGAAGACGCAGCGAGCGAGTCTCTTAAGAAGTATTTTATGGAAGCGCAGTCTTATACGTCATTGCGTTTTGAGGCTGAGGTGTGGTGCCGAGATAGAGGTGTACTGGTGCTCGATATCTCACTTAAGCCAATGCCGGATAGCGAATCCAGTGAGCTGCAATTCCTGTTTGAAGCGCGTGATGTGACCTCTAGAAAGCTCGCCGAGAACAAGCTATTCCAACGTGAAGCGAACCTTAAGCTCTATTACGACAAGCAACCCGTAATGATGATTACGTTGGATGAAAACAACCGCATTCAACAGGTAAACCAATTTGCTGAAGAGCTATTGGGTTACCCGTTAAGCGAGCTACTTGGTCATCGTCCGCGTGAGTTTTACGTCGACCGAAATGCCATGATTCCGCGTCAAATCCTCCTTCAACCTCAGCATAAGTCGCGTGGGGTATGGCGTCGTGATATCCAATATCGCCATGCTGATGGCAGTAAGATCTGGATTCGTGAAAACATTAGACCGCTGGTGGATTCAAATCAGTTGCTGATTGTTGGTGAAGACATCACCGAAACCCATGAACTAGCGGAGCAGTTAGAGTACCAAGCACGTTACGACTTATTGACTCATACTTTCAACCGCAACCACTTTGAGCAAGAGCTGCAGAAGGCTTTGAAAGAGGTTGAGAGCCACATGCGCACTCACGCGATGCTGTTCCTCGACTTAGACCAATTGAAGGTACTCAATGATACTGCAGGCCATGAAGCGGGCGATGCGGCGATTCTGTTCAGTGCCGGCTTGCTTGAGAACGTGTTGCCCTACAATGCGGTACTCGCACGTATGGGCGGAGATGAATTTGCTGTATTACTAAAAGACTGTACTGAGCGAGATGCGGTTAACGTGTGTCGCAGCATTATCGCAATGATGGGTGACAACGCCTTCCTTTGGGATGACATTCAGCTCAACCTTACCTGTTCGATCGGTATTCGTTTAATTGACCATACGGCAGCTTCTCCACAGATGGTACATGCTCAAGCCGATGCAGCCTGTCATGCAGCCAAAGAAGAGGGAAGAAATCGCTATAACCTTTACCATCAAGATGATGAAGATCTGCGTCGTCGTCATTTAGAGATGGAGTGTGTCAACTTGGTACACGAGGCGCTGGCTCATGATCGCATCGAGCTGTTTGCCCAGCGAATCCTTGGTTTAGATAAACAAAGCGATTTGATGCACTTCGAGATACTAGTACGAATCAAGAATCACAATGGTGAGTACATCTCTCCGGGGATCTTTATGCCGGCATCTGAGCGCTACAACATCGCTCATCTGATTGACCGCCAGGTGGTGAGTCAAACTCTTGCTTGGTTGGAAGAGAACCATGGTGTGATTGATGAATTAGGGATGTGCTCGATTAACCTTTCTGGCCACTCAATGGGTAATCGCGAGTTTGTTGAGTTCTTGATTGATAGCCTAGAACAGTCTGCAGTGCCGTGCGACAAGATCTGCTTAGAGATCACTGAGACGGCGGCGATGAGTAATATGAATCAGGCAATCGAGCTGTTTACACAATTGAAAGAGCTAGGTTGTATGATCGCTCTGGATGATTTTGGCTCGGGCTTGTCTTCATTTGGCTACTTGAAGAAGTTACCGGTTGATATCGTGAAAATTGATGGCCTGTTTGTGCGTGATATTGATGTCAACGAAATGGACCATGTTATGGTGCGCTCGATTAACGATCTCGCTAAACAGATGGGTAAATACACGGTGGCGGAGTTTGTTGAGAACACTCAGATCATCGATAAGCTCATCGAGCTTGGGGTTAACTACGCGCAAGGCTACATTATCGGTCGTCCGAAGCCGCTACCTGAGCTGGTGGAAGAGCTAAGACAAGAGCGTCTGGTCTAATAAACTTCGTATCGGTATATAGATATTAAGTCATTTCAACATTACGTATTTGTGAGGCAATCAGGTAAACTGGTTGCCTCAATTGTTTTGAATCATCGAGTCTTCTGGAGACAACCTTGCAACTACAACTGATTTGCGAAGACGCAAGCCAAATCGAACGCCTCAATGAGCTAGCAGCACGCTGGCAACTTTCTCATGACGAGAATAGTGTATTTGCCTTGGTGCTCACCAGCGAAAGACTCGAATTACGCAAAGTCGATGAACCAAAACTCGGTGCTATCTTTGTCGACTTAGTGGGTGGCGCGGTAGGTCATCGACGTAAGTTTGGTGGCGGTAAAGGCCAAGCTATTGCCAAAGCTGCCGGTCTGAACAAAGGTGCGACGCCAACCATTCTTGATGGTACGGCTGGCCTAGGACGTGATGCATTTGTATTGGCATCATTGGGTTGTAAAGTGCAGATGGTTGAGCGTCACCCTGTAGTTGCGGCTCTGCTTGATGACGGCCTGCAACGTGCTAAGCAAGATGCGGATATCGGTGCTTGGGTGAGTGAACGTATGAGTCTGATTCATGCCTCAAGCCATGATGCGCTCGATAAACTGAGCGCCGATCCTGAATTCGCTCAGCCGGATGTTGTTTATCTTGACCCTATGTATCCACATCCAGAGAACAAGAAAAAGTCCGCTCTGGTGAAAAAAGAGATGCGCGTGTTCCAATCCCTTGTTGGTGCCGACCTTGATGCTGATGGGCTATTACAGCCTGCTTTGAAGCTTGCCGCGAAGCGTGTTGTGGTGAAAAGACCTGATTATGCGGCTTGGTTGGATGAGCAAAAACCGAGTATGGCGATTGAGACCAAAAAGAACCGTTTTGATGTGTACGTAAAAGCATCAATGACTTAGCGGAAGACAGAAAAATCGTTCCGTCAGAAATACGCTAAAACTGAATTTTTTGCTTGCGATAGCCGTGTTAGAGATGTATATCTAACTAAGAATTATTATTATTCTTAGCTGGAGTTGTAGCATGGCTAAACGCTTTTGTAAGTTAAATCGTCGAGACATTACTGAACACCTAGGCGAAATTCACCGCTTGGTGAGTGAACCTAAGTTTGTGTGCCGTTCGTGTGCTCGCTCGTCTGCCGATAAAGCGAATTTATGTAAGCCTGCCGCGATTCCACCGGCGAGTTGCCAAAGCAAGCCAGATAGCGAAAAGGTAGCGTGTGGTCTGCTTGCTGAGATACTGACCTCAGCGCCAGCTAATGCACTTAGCCAAGAATCTCTAAACTTATCCTCACCTGCTAAGAGTGCCTCAAATAGCAAGTCGCAACTTGTCGTTAAGAAGATACAAGCTCAAAAGCTACAGGCTAAGAAAGCACAAGCGATTCAGGTCATGGATACACAGCAGTCACCTTCTTCTGAACTGCTGGATAAGAGTGAGCTAAAACGCGCGAAGAAAGTGGCGAAAAAGCAGAAGAAGTACAACAAAAAGCTGGCTAAGATGATCAAAAAGCAGCAAAAACTGTACAAGAAAAGCCGCAAACTGCAGAGCCAGCTGGAGAACATCAACCTGCAAGTTGATAGTGCTGCTTTACCAATGAATAGCGCCTCTAAAGTGAGTCATATTCATTAGTTCAATAGATATAAATAGAATTGAATCAAAAAGAGCGACCTCAGGTCGCTCTTTTTGATTTTGGCAGTTAAGCTCGGCTCAGGCTCTGCTCGACACGCTTCTTAACCCAAGTCTCATTCACCCACAGTGACAACAAAATAATCGCGCCACCAATCGATAACCTTGTCAGGTCCACATCGCGGTTCCAGATTAGGATGTTTACCACCAAGCCTGCAGGCACCAGCGCATTGTTCATCACCGCAAGTGCACCCGCATTGACCATGCTTGCGCCCTTGTTCCAGAAGAAGTAGCCCAAACCAGAGGCGATCAACCCTAGGTAGATCAAGATACCCCATTGAGTGGACGTAGTCGGCAGCTTCTCTGGGTTGCCCAGTAGTAAGAAAGCGACTGATGCCACGCACAGCGCGCCCAAGTAAAAGTAACCGAAAATAGTATGCTGAGGCAGTTCAATCGACTCTTGTTCCATAATGGTTTTGTAGCCAACCTGACCAATGGCAAAACAGAGGTTCGCGCCTTGAACAACAAGGAAGCCCATTAGGAAGTTGTCATTAACACCTGCGAACTTAATGAAAGCCGCACCCGCCACTGCGATCGCTGCAGTTACCAAGTACCAAGGCGAGAACTGACCTTTTAAGAAGTCATAAATCAGGGTGACGTAAATCGGAGTGAAAACGGTGAACAACAGCACTTCTGGTACCGAAAGCAACAAAAACGACTGATAGTAGAAGCAGTACATCAAGCCAAGCTGAATGCCACCGATGGTCATCAACTTCGCGATCAGTTTTTTTGAAATGCCTCGGAATTTCAAGAAAGGAAGGAATACTAGTCCAGCAAGCGCAACACGCATCCAGACAGAAAACCATGAATCAACCTGACCCGCGAGATAAACCCCGATCAGGCTGAAGGAGAAGGCCCATAGAAGGGTAACACCAACTAAATAACGCATAACAATAATTCGTAGTGAAAGTATGCGCTTATGTTACCCAACTGTAACGAATTAGTCTTCTGAATCCCGCAATGGAATGACCAGCATATCGACTGGGGTGGCGTTGATCAGTTGACGAGTTGACGACAACAGCTTGCTCCAAAAATCTTGATGGTGACCGCAAACCACTAGATCCACGTTGTACTCTTTGATGGTGTCACACAGTTCATGGCTGAGATCTCCGCTGCCCACTAAGGTATGGGTAATCGGGTACTGCGCGTGGTCAGCAAAATTGCTCAGCTGGATACGAGAAGCTTCCATAGCATTGTGTTGAGTTTCTGCCATGTTGATATCAATCAGTCCGGTGTAGAGCTCTGCATAGTTGATATCGATGTGGATAAAAGAGACTTTGGCATCCAGCGGTTTCGCTAGTGCGACTGCTTTGTCTACGATCAGTTTGCTGTCGTCAGATAAATCGACGGCGACCAAAATATGTTTGTAACTCATACCGCTATCTCCTTACTCATTGTCTAACTAAAGATTAGCACTAAGGCCGGTGTTTTTTTGCTGAAGTGATCTCATATCCACCCTCTTGCGTAAAACCACAGCGAAACAACGGTTAACTAA
Source organism: Vibrio sp. THAF190c (assembly GCF_009363355.1). Lineage (NCBI taxonomy): Bacteria > Pseudomonadati > Pseudomonadota > Gammaproteobacteria > Vibrionales > Vibrionaceae > Vibrio > Vibrio sp. THAF190c. The sequence continues at coordinate 75,391 of NZ_CP045338.1, forward strand.
TAGCCTGCGAGATATTCATAAAATAGTGATATAGTAGGGAAAACGAAGGCGTAACTAGGAGACTTAAATGCTGTCTACAACTATGGTTGAACAACTGAATGAGCAAATTAATCTAGAATTTTTCTCATCCAATCTATACTTACAAATGAGTGCTTGGTGTGAAGACAAAGGATTTGAAGGAGCAGCAGAGTTTCTACGCGCTCATGCAGTGGAAGAAATGGAACATATGCAGCGTTTGTTCACTTATGTGAGTGAAACAGGTGCAATGCCTATTCTAGGTGCAATCGAAGCACCAAAGCATGAGTTTGAGAGCCTAGGTGCTGTTTTCCGCGAGACTTATGAACATGAGCAGATGATCACTGAGAAGATCAACAAACTGGCTCACGTTGCTTTCAGTACACAAGATTACTCTACCTTTAACTTCCTACAGTGGTATGTCGCTGAGCAGCACGAGGAAGAGAAGCTATTCAAAGGTATTCTGGACAAGCTAGAACTTGTTGGTGAAGACGGCAAGGCCCTATTCTTCATTGATAAAGACCTAGCGCAATTGGCAAAAGATGGTTCATCTTCAATTATGGATGCTCCTGCAGCGGTATAAGCTGTAAGAAAAAGCTCTGATTGTCTTTTTCTTTTGAGCGTCCTGTGAGGGTGTAGGGAGGAAAGGATGATCAGTGGCGATACTATTCTATTTGCATTGATGGTTGTAACCTGCGTGAACTTGGCTCGCTATGTTACGGCACTCAGAAAACTCATCTATATCATGCGCGAGGCGCACCCGCTTTTGTATCAACAAGTCGATGGTGGTGGTTTCTTCACAACCCATGGCAACGTGACCAAGCAGGTGAGGCTATTCAGCTATATCAAGAGTAAAGAGTACCATCATCACCATGATCCGGTGTTTACCGGTAAGTGCGATAGAGTAAGAGAGCTATTCATTTTATCGGTCTCTCTGTTGGGTGTAACGTTACTAGCGGCATTCTTGGTTTAAACCAGAGTGATGTAACATTAGAGTACCCAAAAGATGCATGGCATTGCGCCCACTCTGAGCGCGATGTGAGCAATTGCAAAGTTAAAATTTGACGCTAGAATAGCGAGCAAAGAGTAAGGATGTGCTGATAACGCACATCCTTTTTTATTGGTAACGTCACTGGTATAGGAAGTACTGAGTGATGACTGGGTAAGATAAAGCAGAACACAATGAGTGAAAAATTTGATGTCATCGTAATTGGCGCAGGTGCCGCTGGCCTAATGTGTGCCGCTGAAGCGGGCAAACGAGGTCGACGCGTGCTAGTGGTCGATCATGCCAAAAAGCCAGGTCGAAAAATTCTGATCTCGGGTGGCGGTCGCTGCAATTTCACTAACTACGACGTGTCTGCTAATAACTACCTATGTAATAACCGTCATTTCGTTAAATCAGCGCTTTCTCAGTACACCAACTGGGACTTCATCTCCATGGTGAGTAAATACGGCATTGAGTTTGAAGAGCGCGACCATGGACAGTTGTTCTGTGTGAATGACCATACGGCGAAAGATATCGTCAGCATGCTGCTCGCAGAGTGTGATGACGCTGGTGTTCAACAGCGCTACCGCTGTGATGTTCACTCGATAGAAAAAACCGAAGCAGGTTTTCAGTTGCACCTGAATACCGAGCAAGTTGAGTGTGAATCCTTGGTCGTTGCCACTGGTGGCTTGTCGATGCCGAAACTGGGTGCGACGCCATTTGGTTATAAAATCGCGGAACAGTTTGGTTTGTCTGTCATCCCAACGTGTGCCGGTCTGGTGCCTTTTACTCTGCATAAAGAGGATAAAGAGGACTTCGCTGAGCTGTCTGGTATTGCGATCCCTGCAGAAATCACCGCGCAAGATGGCACTCTGTTCAAAGAAGCGCTGCTGTTTACCCATCGTGGTCTGTCGGGCCCTTCTGTTCTGCAAATCTCGTCTTTCTGGAAAGCAGGTCAAGCGGTCTCAATTAACCTCGTCCCTGAAGCGGATGTGGCTGAGCTGCTTGAGCGCTCACGTGAAAAACATCCAAATCAAAGCCTTAAGAATACGCTGGCGAAAGTACTACCAAAGCGCCTAGTTGAGGCTCTAATCGAGCGCAAAGAGCTGCAAGACAAGCCACTCAAGCAATTCAATGAAAAGCAACTGGCCACGATTACAGAGCATTTAGAAAACTGGAAGATCGCGCCGAATGGCACTGAAGGCTACAGAACTGCTGAGGTCACGCTAGGTGGTGTCGATACCGATCATCTATCATCAAAAACCATGGAGTGTAAGACCGTATCAGGCTTGTACTTTGTTGGTGAAGTGATGGATGTTACCGGTTGGTTGGGAGGTTATAACTTCCAATGGTGTTGGAGTTCTGGTTTCGCAGCAGGGCAGTGGGTATAGCGCCTATTTTAATCTTAGAAAAAGGTGAGTCATGAAAGACTCACCTTTTTTGTATTTTAGGAACGTAATTCGGATTTTAAGCTCTATCTTAGCGTTTTTAGGCACTTCTACCTTTTGACAGCTTTAGCTGTTGAATCACTAAACCAGTAATGATCAGCACCAAACCGAATAAAGTGGATGGATGAATCTCTTCACCAATGATGGTCGCAAGTAGCATCAATGAGATAAACGGTGATGCAAAAATTAGGTTACTGATACGCGCGGTGTTATTGGTGGATTTAAGTGCTGATAGCCACAACACAAAGGTAATCCCCATCTCAAACAGGCCAACATAAGTGACTGCCATCCAACCTTTAGTGGTGATCTGACTAAAGCCTTGTCCTTCGTAAAGGGTTAAACCAATCGCAAATGGCAGTGCGACTAAAAAGCCGAGTAACACACCAACCACAGGATCGGCTTTGTTTTTGGTGTTTAAGATCCAGTAACCTGCCCAAAGTAGTGTCGATAACAGCGCTAAGCCAACACCAAGTGGGCTATCAAACTGCATCCCTAATACATCGCCCTTGGTCGCGATCACAACCACACCTAAGTAGCTAAAGGTACAAGCCACCCAGTCTTGCTTGCGAATTTTTTGCCCCAAGAAAACAGCAGCCATTAAGGTCAAGGTAATCGCCCAGCTGTAGTTGATGGCTTGAGCTTGAGAAGCTGGGAGCAGATCGTAAGCTTTGAATAGAATCAGGTAATAAGCCAGCGGATTGACGAGGCCGAGTAGCAAGTAATACCAAGGGTTAGCAAAAAAGGTGGTAGAGAGCTGAGAAAGCTTACCTTGGAAGTAACAGATAACGATCAGAGCAATCGAAGAGACAACGCTGGCAATGGTCAGCATTTGAATCGGTGAAAACTCAGCTAAGGTTAGCTTAAAGGCCGTGGCTACCGTTGACCAGAGTAGTACCGCGGAAAGGCCAAAGCCGAGGGCGCGACGTTCGTTCATAAAAGCTCATCAAGTTGAATAGGATAGAATACGGACGCCTAGTCTATCTGTCGAAATTTAATACGGCAAACTGGACATTTATCCAGTATCAAAATACCATTTAATGAGTTATTTACAATTAGGCTAAGTTACTACCATGCAATGGATTATCGAGCACCAAACGACCCTTATCGCAGCCGCTTCAACCGCGGTGATCAGCGGGGGCCTCGTCGGTTGGTGGATTAAACAGAAACTCTCATTTCAACAGCAGCTATTAGAGCAGCAGTTGGAGTCTGATCGTCAGTTGCATGAGTCGCAAACTACGCAGCTTAAAACGTCTTTGGCCGAGGCACAGCAAGAGCTGGATGAGCTCGATGACGAGCGTGATAAAGCCGCATTTGAGCTTAAACAAGCTCACGGTAAGGTTATGGCTGCAATGGAGAAGTTACGCTATTTCGAAGCAGTCAAACAAGAGCGTCAGCAATACTTTGATGAGATAAATATTCTCAAAGATCAAAAGTCTGAACTTGAAGCTGAGCTACGTGAGCAGGAAGCACGTCACGACCAAGAGAACCTTGCTAACCATGAAAAGCTGCAGCTTCTGGAGCAAGCCGAAACGCGTTTGAAGCAACAGTTTGAACATCTTGCTAACCAACTCTTTGAAGCGAAAACTGCAAAAGTCGATCAGCAAAACAAGCAGAGCTTAGAAGGTCTACTATCACCACTTAAAGAGCAACTTGAAGGCTTCAAGAAGCAGGTCAATGACAGCTTTAGCCAAGAAGCCAAAGAGCGTCACACCTTAGTCCATGAGCTAAAAAACTTGCAGCGCCTTAATGAAAGCATGACGCGAGAAGCGGTTAACCTGACCCAAGCACTTAAAGGTGATAACAAACAGCAAGGTAACTGGGGCGAAGTGGTACTGGCGCGCGTATTGGCAGAGTCTGGTTTGCGAGAAGGACACGAGTATCAAACTCAGGTCAATCTACAAAATGAAGCGGGCAAGCGTTATCAGCCAGATGTGATTGTTCACTTACCTCAAGACAAGCAAGTGGTGGTCGATTCGAAAATGGCGCTAGTGGCGTATGAGCGCTACTTCAATGCTGAAACCGATGCTGAGCGTGATGTCGCACTGCGTGACCACTTAGTCTCACTGCGCGCGCACATTAAAGGCCTGAGTCAGAAAGATTACCATCAACTGAAAGGCATTCAGAGCCTCGACTATGTGCTGATGTTTATTCCGGTAGAGCCTGCATTCCAAGTGGCGATTCAGGCGGATCCGAGCCTAGTCAAAGATGCGATGGAGCAAAATATCATTCTTGTTAGCCCAACTACTCTGTTGGTGGCGCTGCGTACCATTGATAACCTGTGGCGCAATGAGCGTCAGAACCAAAATGCGCAAATTATCGCTGAACGGGCAAGTAAATTGTACGATAAGCTGCGTTTGTTCGTAGATGATATGGAAGGCCTTGGTGGGGCGCTTGATAAAGCAAACCAAAGCTATCAAGGGGCAATGAATAAGTTGGCAACTGGGCGAGGTAATGTGATTCGTCAGGCCGAGAGCTTCAAACAGCTAGGGGTTGAAGTGAAGAAGCCGATCGCCGTTAGCCTGACAGACCTCGCGCAAAACGAGGCTTTTTCAGAAAATGCCTCGTTAGTAGAAAGACAACCCGCTGAGGATAAAGTAAACTAATCGACCGCAGCGCGCTCAAAGGCTTATTGCGCTGTCGTTGAGGACTTACCAGGGTAGAGAACAGCATGACGGACACCAGTGTGCAAACAAATACAGCAGTAGAATCAGAAACCACACACTTTGGTTTTGAAACAGTCGCAAAAGAAGAGAAAGTTGCGAAAGTTGCAGAGGTTTTTCACTCTGTAGCCGCGAAGTACGACATTATGAATGACCTGATGTCGGGTGGTGTTCACCGTCTATGGAAGCGCTTTACGATTGATTGCAGTGGCGTTCGCCCTGGTCAACGCATTCTAGACCTTGGCGGCGGTACCGGCGACTTAACCGCAAAATTTTCGCGCATTGTGGGTGAAAACGGTCACGTAGTCCTTGCTGACATCAACAACTCGATGCTGAATGTAGGTCGCGACAAGCTGCGTGATAGCGGTATTGTTGGCAACGTTCACTACGTTCAAGCGAATGCAGAAGAACTGCCATTCCCAGACAACTACTTCGATTGCATCACTATCAGCTTCTGTCTACGTAACGTGACAGACAAGGATAAGGCTCTGCGCTCAATGTTCCGCGTATTGAAGCCAGGCGGTCGTCTATTGGTATTAGAGTTTTCTAAGCCAGTGCTTGAGCCACTTTCAAAAGTGTACGACGCCTACTCATTCCACCTGCTACCAAAAATGGGTGAGATTATCGCGAATGATGCGGACAGCTACCGCTACCTTGCTGAGTCGATTCGTATGCACCCAGACCAAGAAACGCTGGAAGGCATGATGCAAGAAGCGGGTTTTGAAAATACTAAGTACTACAACTTAACCGGCGGCATTGTTGCTCTGCACCGCGGTTACAAGTTCTAAGATAGAACCCAAGTAAAATCGACAACGAATAACAAGATACAACGGATAGGTTTCGGCTTATCCGTTTTCAAAGGTAAGGACAGTCATGCCATTTGACCCACTAGTAACGGCGGTTATCGAAACCTCTTTGAATACTCTCGTCAACGACGACCCAGATTTGGTTCGTCGTTTATCGCGTTTAAAGGGCCAGATCATTCAGGTGAATCTCAAAGAGCTCAATAAGACCCTGACATTTGTGTTTAGCCAACAGATAGACGTATTAGCGGATTACGAAGGGCAGCCAGACTGTTACCTCTCTTTGAACTTATCAGTACTTCCAGAGTTACGTGAACAATCGAACATCACTAAGCTGATCAAGCAAGATAAGTTGATTCTTGAAGGTGATATTCAGTTGGCGCAGAAGTTTGCGCAATTGATGACAGACTGCAAGCCAGACCTTGAAGAGTGGCTATCGCGCGTGACGGGTGATGTTGTGGCACACACGTTAGTGCAAGGCGTGAAGAACGTTGGCGGTTTTGTTGCTTCTCAAGCCAACAAACACCAGAACCATTTCGCGCAAGTACTGACGGAAGAGTGGAAGATCGCTCCGGCACCGCTAGAAGTCGCGCACTTCTGTGATCAGGTTGATGATGTAAAAAGCGCTGCCGCTCGCCTTGAAGCTAAATTGAACGCTCTATTGGAGAAAGCATGACTCCAACAGAACTGAAACGTCTTTATCATATTATTAAGGTACAGTTGGAGTACGGCCTTGACGAACTGATGCCTGAGCACCAGTTGACCAAAGCGCCGCTGCTGGCAAGAAAGTCTCTTTTTTGGCTCAAAAATCGCCATCAAGATAAAGAATTGGGCCATCGCCTGCGTTTAGCATTGCAAGAGCTTGGCCCGGTGTGGATTAAGTTTGGTCAGATGATGTCGACACGACGCGATCTGTTTCCTCCGCACATTGCTGATCAGTTAGCCCTGCTGCAAGACCAAGTGGCGCCGTTTGACGGTGAGCTGGCCAAGCGCGATATGGAAAAGGCACTGGGTGGCAGTTTAGATAACTGGTTTACCGACTTTGACATTAAGCCATTGGCATCCGCATCCATCGCACAGGTGCATACGGCAAAGCTCAAAGATTCCGGTCGCGAGGTCGTACTTAAGGTAATTCGCCCTGATATTCGCCCTGTGATTGATGCAGATCTAAAACTGATGCACCGAATGGCGCGTATAGTCGCCAAGTCGCTTCCTGAAGCACGTCGTTTAAAACCGGTTGAGGTGGTCAAAGAGTACGAGAAAACACTACTCGATGAACTCGATCTAAGACGTGAAGCGGCTAACGCAATTCAGCTGCGTCGTAATTTTGAAGGCAGTGAAGAGCTGTATGTTCCGGAGGTACTGCCGGATCTGAGCAGTGAAACCTTGATGGTCTCTGAACGCATCTACGGTATCCAAGTATCGGATATCCCAATGCTAGAAGCCAATGGCACCAATATGAAGCTGTTGGCAGAGCGCGGTGTTTCGGTGTTCTTTACCCAAGTGTTTCGTGACAGCTTCTTCCATGCTGACATGCATCCGGGCAACGTATTCGTAAACCCAGAGAATCCAGACAATCCACAATGGATCGGTCTTGATTGCGGCATTGTTGGCACGCTAAATGGCGAAGATAAGCGCTACTTGGCTGAGAACTTACTGGCTTTTTTCAACCGCGACTATCGCAAAGTGGCTGAGCTGCACGTCGATTCGGGTTGGGTGCCACGCGACACCAATGTTGATGATTTTGAGTTCGCGATTCGCATGGTATGTGAGCCGATCTTCGCTAAACCGTTGGGTGAGATCTCGTTTGGCCATGTATTGCTAAACTTATTTAATACAGCAAGGCGTTTTGATATGGAGGTTCAGCCACAGCTGGTCCTGCTACAGAAGACCTTGTTGTACATTGAAGGATTGGGGCGTCAGCTCTACCCGCAGCTGGACCTGTGGGAGACGGCGAAACCTTTCCTAGAAACTTGGATGATGAACCAAGTGGGTCCACAGGCAGTGATTAACGCTGTTAAAGACCGAGCGCCTTTCTGGGCAGAGAAACTGCCGGAATTGCCTGAGCTACTCTACGACAGCTTGCGCCAAGGTAAAGCGATGAACCATCGAATGGACCAGCTTTATCAAGGTTATAGAGAAAGTAAGCGTCAGCAAGCGACAGGTAAATTTTTGTTTGGCGTTGGAGCAACTTTAGTCGTATGCTCCGCAATATTAGTTTCAAGCCCTTACGAGCAGCTATCTATGGGCTGTGGCATCGCAGGTGTCACATTTTGGCTGCTAAGTTGGCGAGCTTACCGCCGTTAAGCGGTAGACTTCCTTAATAATTTTTTTGTAGACAGACCCGAGGACAATGACAATGGGTGGAATCAGTATTTGGCAACTTCTAATCATTGCTGTAATCGTAATCTTGCTGTTTGGAACGAAGAAACTACGCGGTATGGGTGGTGACCTAGGTTCAGCAGTAAAAGGCTTCAAGAAAGCAATGAATGATGAAGAGCCTGCAAAGAAAGATGCAGACTTTGAACAAAAAAACATTGAACAGCAGAAGACTGACGCAACTGCTGAAACTAAGAAAGACAAAGAGCAGGCGTAAGTCGTGTTTGATATCGGTTTTTGGGAACTGGTATTAATATCTGTCGTCGGGTTAGTTGTTTTAGGACCTGAGCGTTTGCCTGTGGCAATTCGTAGTGTCTCCAAGTTTATTGGATCGGCGAAGAGCATGGCGAACAGTGTGAAAGATGAACTTTCACATGAACTTAAGGTGCAAGAACTGCAAGAAAACCTGCGTAAGGCTGAGCAAATGGGGATGGAAGATCTCTCCCCTGAGCTGAAAAAGTCGGTGGATGAATTGAAGCAGGCAGCTGCTGAAGTTCAACGTCCATACGCTAAGCCTGAGTCTGATAAGCCAAGTGAGGCTCAAACGAGTCACACTGAGACTGCGGATCATGAATCACTTCAGATCAACAGTGAGGCATCAGCTACGCCAGATAAAAAAGCCGAATAGTCTCGCAAGGAGGAGTCGCGAAGTACTTGAACTGATAAGTATACGTGCGGCTCCTTTTCGATCGTCCTTATTAAGAGGTTTGACATGTCTTCGACTGAGCAGACACAGCCTTTAATCAGTCACTTACTAGAACTTCGTAATCGCCTATTGCGTGCCATTGTTGCCGTATTGGTGGTGTTTCTAGGGCTGATTTATTTTGCCAATGACATCTATGAGTTTGTCTCGGCTCCTTTGGTAGAGCGTCTACCTGAAGGGGCTACTATGATCGCAACCGATGTTGCTTCGCCGTTCTTTACGCCGTTGAAGCTAACGCTTGTTGCCTCTATTTTTGTCGCCGTTCCATTTATCTTGTATCAGGTTTGGGCCTTCGTTGCGCCGGGCTTATACAAGCATGAGAAGCGACTGATCATGCCGCTAATGGCATCGAGCTCACTGCTGTTCTACTGCGGTGTTGCCTTTGCGTACTTTGTGGTATTTCCGTTGGTGTTTACCTTCTTCACCACTATCTCTTTGGGGCAGGTCGAGTTCGCAACGGACATCTCTAGCTATCTAGATTTCGTACTGGCGTTGTTTTTAGCCTTTGGTATTGCTTTTGAGGTACCAGTAGCGATCATCTTATTGTGTTGGACTGGAGCGACGAATCCAAAATCGCTCTCAGAGAAACGTCCATACATTGTGGTTGGTGCGTTTGTCATCGGTATGATGCTGACACCACCAGATATGATTTCTCAAACTCTACTAGCGATTCCGATGTGTATTTTGTTCGAAGTGGGCTTATTCTTTGCTCGTTTCTATGTACGCAAAGATGAAGAAGACGAAGTAGAGTCGTGAGCTTTTTACGCAATTAGTGTTTAAAGACTCAATTGTCGAATCTTTAAGCAAAAAAAGCGGCCGTCGGGCCGCTTTTTTTGTTTTATTATTATCGAATTTTTAGCTGGTAGCCACATTTCTGACAGACGTAAATCTCTTTGATACCAATAAGTTTATGCCAAAAGGTTCGATGTTGACGTTGTAAGCTTTGTGCATGATCACACATAATCAACCACCTCCATATGCAGACGGGTGATATTAGATCGATTGAGCTGCTAACTCAAATAGAAATTGTAACTTTATATCATTTTTTAACAGTATGTTAGGCTATAATTTAAACAGCTGTTTGGCATTCTTTGTTGTGATCGCATCGACTTCTTCCAATGTAATACCTCGCAAATCGGCAATTCGTTTTGCGACAAGTTCTGTATAAGCTGGTTCATTGCGCTTGCCGCGGTTTGGCGTTGGTGCTAGGTAAGGGCAATCAGTTTCTAGGATCACTAGATCCATATCTAGGTGCGGAATCACCTTGTCCATCCCAGAGTTCTTGAATGTCGAAACGCCACCCAAACCGAGGTGGAAACCGAGCGCATTGATTGCTTGAGCTTCTTCTAAACTGCTACCGAAGCAGTGGAACACACCGCGCAGGCTGCCATCTTGCTGTTGCTTCAACAGAGCCAAGGTCTCTTCAATTGAATCTCGGGTATGGATAACAACCGGTAGGTCGAGTTCTTTGGCCCACTGCAGCTGAGTCACAAAGGCATACTCTTGTTCCGCTTTGTAGGTCTTATCCCAGTAGAGGTCGATACCAATCTCACCCACGGCGATAAAGTTGTGTTTGTCGAACCAAGCGCGGATAGTCTTCAGTGTTTCTTCAATATTTCCATCAACATAGCAAGGATGAAGTCCCATCATTGAATGGCAAACCTCTGGGAATTGACGTTCTGTTGCGAGCATAGGTTCGATGGAATCGAGGTCGATATTAGGCAGTAAAATACGATCAATGCCTTGAGCTAGCGCGCGTTGGACCACCTGCTCGCGGTCGTTATCAAATTCACTAGCGTAGATATGGGCATGAGTATCGATCATGGTTGTGTCCTGAAAAGCTGAAGAAACGAGTTGCCAAGAGTATACGGCAGTGTGAGGAGAAGGTCATTTTTTGCCATTTATCCCGGTTTTTACGGGGGATTTAGGTTTTACTGCTAGCGTCTTTAGCTAGCGGTGATATGCTTTTGCCAACTATTTTGCACTTTTTATAATCTAGGTAGTTGTTTACCTAGGCTAGGCAAGGAGAATCACGTGTCTGTATCTATTCAAGGTCAGTTCCCAGGTCGTCGCATGCGTCGTATGCGTAAACACGACTTCAGCCGCCGCTTAATGGCAGAAAACCAGTTATCAGTTAATGACTTAATCTACCCAATGTTCATTCTTATGGGTAAGGACCGTCGTGAAACGGTTGAGTCTATGCCGGGCATTGAGCGCCTTTCAATTGACTTGATGTTGGAAGAAGCAGAATACCTTTCTCAACTTGGGGTGCCTGCGATTGCACTGTTCCCTGTTGTTAACCAAGACGCGAAAAGCCTATGTGCAGCAGAAGCGCACAACTCAGAAGGTTTGGTTCAGCGTGCTGTACGCGCATTGAAAGAGCATGTGCCAAACATTGGTGTGATTACCGACGTAGCACTAGACCCATTCACGACTCATGGCCAAGACGGCATCATCGATGAAGATGGCTATGTGATGAACGACGAAACAACCGAGGTTTTGATCAAGCAAGCTCTGTCTCATGCGGAAGCGGGTGCCGATGTTGTTGCACCATCAGATATGATGGATGGTCGTATCGGTAAGATCCGTGAAGCTTTAGAAGAAGCGGGTCATATTCATACTCAAATCATGGCGTATTCAGCTAAATATGCATCGTGCTACTACGGCCCATTCCGTGATGCCGTCGGCAGTGCATCTAACCTGAAAGGTGGTGATAAGAAAAACTACCAGATGGATCCGGCTAACAGTGATGAAGCGATTCACGAAGTGGCTATGGACCTGAACGAAGGTGCAGATATGGTGATGGTGAAACCAGGTATGCCTTATCTAGACATTATTCGTCGCGTGAAGCATGAACTGCAAGCACCAACATTTGCATATCAAGTGTCTGGTGAGTACGCGATGCACAAAGCTGCGATTCAAAATGGTTGGCTGAAAGAGCGCGAAACAGTACTAGAATCTCTATTGTGCTTTAAGCGCGCTGGTGCTGATGGCATTCTGACTTACTTCGCTAAAGATGTGGCTGAGTGGCTAGCTGAAGACGATGCTCAAGCAGCACAGTTTCTAAGAAACAAATAGTCGTCGAGACAAATCTTAAAAGGCCAGCCATCACGCTGGCCTTTATTCGTTTTTAGGAGATTTAAAATGACCGTTGTGGTTCGTGAGGGGACACTGGAAGAGTGCGTGGCTGTTGTGGAACAGATCGATGAGTTCAGCCACAAAGAGAGCGTTGAATCTCTTTCAGTGCGCCTACAAGACAAAAAACAGTTAGTGCTCGTTGCTGAAGAGGATGGGCAGCTGCTCGGCTTTAAAATTGGTTATCAGTTAGATGAGCAAACTTTTTATAGCTGGTTTGGTGGCGTCTCTCCTTTGGCTCGAAACAAAGGCGTCGCGCAGCTTCAATTAGATGTTCAGGAGCAATGGGTACGAGATCAGGGCTATAAACAGCTAAAAGTGAAGTCTAGGAACCAATTTTCTTCGATGTTGAGACTGCTATTGAGAAATGGCTACATGATAGAAAATTTCGAACAAAAAGAAGATATTAAAGAGAATAGACTGCACTTTGTGAAGCAGATGTGAGATGAAGGTTTGATGACAATTACAATTAAATGAGATTTATTATCATTTAATTGTTGACTATCAAATGAGAATCATTATTATTAACTTCGTCTTAGGGAATGAGGAAATGTTCACAAGGATGTTTAGTAACTAAGCGCTCCGCTGAGTTACCAACAGAATTCTCGCGAACTTAAACTAAGTTCTTTTTGACACGACATTGCTCACATTGCTTCCAGTGTAATTTATAGCTTTTTGGTTAAGCTGTGGTATTCAATTGAATAGCTTCACCGCTTTTTGCTAGGCGACATCCTCGGGTGTCGCTTTTTTTCTATCTCAATTTCAACAAGATGCATATATAGCACCATAAAGGTGCATGCATAAATCCTCATCAATATTCTTTTCCACAACGCAAGATCGAAAAAAGATCGTTGATCATATGTTCGATCTCTATTTTTATTTATTTATTTCAATGGTTTATGGTGTATTTTTGTTTCATTTTACCAACTTCTCAACAGGGTGGATAAATAATATAAACAGAGTTATCCACAGATGGGGCGGCTTGTGGAACAAAAAATAACAAGATTCTGTTTATAACAAACACAACCCATTCTACGGATACAGATCGACAACGTGGAATCCCGTCACTATACGTGGCATGCTTACCTCATCATTTCTGTACTTATTACTGGATACACAAACACTATGGCTCGTATTCCTGATAATCCATTGATTCTGATTGATGGCTCTTCTTACTTATATCGCGCGTTCCATGCTTACCCGGGCACCATGAGTAATGGTGATATTCCTACCAACGCCATCTATGGTGTGGTGAACATGCTGCGCAGCATGATGCGTCAATTTGCCTCCGATCGTATTGCCGTTATTTTCGATGCAAAAGGCAAAACGTTCCGTGATGATATGTATCCAGAATATAAGGCGAACCGTCCTCCAATGCCGGATGATCTGCGTTGCCAAATTGAGCCTCTACACAATGTGATTCGTGCAATGGGTCTGCCATTGATCTCGATCCCGGGCGTGGAAGCGGATGATGTTATCGGTACGCTTGCGTCACAAGCATCAAAAGCGGGTATGCCTGTGCTGATCAGTACTGGTGATAAAGATATGGCTCAGCTGGTTGATGATAACGTTACGCTGATCAATACCATGACGAATGTTGTGATGGATCGTGAAGGTGTTATTGAGAAGTTTGGTATTCCACCTGAGCTGATCATCGATTACTTGGCACTGATGGGCGATAAAGTGGATAACATCCCTGGTGTACCGGGTGTTGGTGATAAAACGGCGACTGCACTACTTCAGGGCATCGGTAGTATCGAAAAGCTATACCAGAACCTAGACGATATTGCAGCGCTTGGATTCCGTGGCTCGAAAACCATGGCTAAAAAGCTGGTTGATAACGAAGAGAATGCCAAACTTTCTTATGAACTAGCGACCATCAAGCTGGATGTCGAATTAGAAGAGACACCAGAGTCCTTAGTTAAAGCAACGCCAAACACAGACGAGCTGATCAAGCTTTACGGCCAGTTAGTCTTCAAATCATGGCTCAATGAGCTGCTAGAAGGCGGCACAGGTGTGGTTGAAGCCGATGAAAATTCTGGCGCAGCGGGTGCTACGCGCTCTGCGGCTGCATCGACATCATCAAGCGTTGAGATGGACACTTCTGCAGTGACCATTGATCGCAGTAAGTACGAAACGATTCTGAATGAAGAAGACTTCAACGCGTGGCTAGAGAAGTTAAAAGCCGCGGAAGTGTTTGCCTTTGATACAGAGACTGACAGCCTTGACTACATGGTAGCGAACCTAGTCGGTTTATCATTCGCGACAGAAGAGGGTGTAGCCGCTTACGTACCTGTGGCACATGACTACCTAGATGCACCAGCACAGCTGGATCGCGATTGGGTACTAGAACAGCTGAAGCCGATTTTAGAAGACGATACTCAAGCCAAAGTCGGTCAGAACCTTAAGTACGATGCGTCTGTGCTTGCGCGCTACGGCATTGAGATGAAGGGCATTAAGCATGACACCATGTTGGCATCTTACGTTTTCAACAGCGTAGGTGGTAAGCATGATATGGATAGTCTTGCGCTGCGTTTCCTACAACACAGCTGCATCTCATTCGAGCAGATTGCAGGCAAGGGTAAGAAGCAACTGACATTCAACCAGATCGAACTAGGTGAGGCGTCTCCATACGCTGCTGAAGATGCGGATGTAACCCTACGTCTGCATAACCGTTTGATGCAAAACATCCAGCAAGATGAAAAGCTAAAAGCGATTTACGAAGAGATTGAAGTACCATTGGTGCCGGTGATTTCTCGCATTGAACGCACCGGTGTATTTGTCGATGACATGTTGCTAGGTGCACAGTCGCAAGAAATTGCTGCACGCCTTGATGAGCTTGAGCAGAAGGCTTACGAAATTGCTGAGCAAGAGTTCAACATGAACTCACCAAAACAGCTGCAATCAATCTTATTCGAGAAGATGGGTCTGCCTGTGGTGAAGAAGACGCCATCGGGCGCGCCATCAACTAATGAAGAAGTGCTTCAAGAGCTGGCTCTGGACTACCCACTGCCGAAGCTGATTCTGGAATACCGTGGCTTAGCTAAACTGAAGTCGACTTACACAGACAAGCTACCGAAGATGATTAATGCAGAGACAGGTCGCGTACATACCTCTTACCACCAAGCGGTAACGGCGACAGGTCGTCTATCTTCGACAGATCCAAACCTACAGAACATTCCAATTCGTAACGAAGAAGGCCGTCGTATTCGTCAGGCATTTGTAGCGCCTCACGGTTGGAAGATTCTTGCTGTCGATTACTCTCAGATTGAACTGCGTATCATGGCGCATCTATCTGGCGATAAAGCGCTACTTGAAGCCTTCCAACAAGGTAAAGATATCCACGCAGCAACGGCAGCTGAGATCATTGGCGTGAGCATTGATGATGTGACGTCAGAGCAGCGTCGTCGCGCGAAAGCGGTTAACTTTGGTCTTATCTACGGTATGAGTGCCTTTGGCCTTGCGAAGCAGCTAGGTATTCCTCGTGGCGAAGCACAACACTACATGGACACTTACTTTGAGCGTTACCCTGGCGTAATGCAGTATATGGAAGACACACGCAGCGCGGCTTCTGAGCAGGGTTTCGTTGAGACGATTTACGGTCGTCGTCTACATCTACCAGAAATTAAGTCTCGTAACGGTATGCGTCGTAAGGCTGCGGAGCGTGCGGCGATCAACGCACCAATGCAAGGTACTGCAGCAGACATCATCAAGAAAGCGATGCTATTGGTGGACGAGTGGATTCAAGCTGAAGGCGCGGGTTGCGTGAAGCTACTGATGCAAGTACATGATGAACTGGTGTTTGAAGTAGAAGAGTCAGCATTAGCTGAAATTGAAAGTAAAGTACAAGAATTGATGGAATCAGCCGCTGAGCTAGATGTCCCACTGGTTGCGGAAGCTGGCCATGGTGACAACTGGGATCAGGCCCACTAATCACTTTTTAACCTTATTTGCGAAATTAGTATGAGCCAGTGCACAAACACTGGCTTTTTTTTGCCATGAATAAAGCTAGCTACTTCAAGCGTTCGAAGTGTTTTAATAAAACATTCATGAAAAAAAACTACAAAAATTGTTTTCATTTCTGAGCAATTGTTGTACATTAAATCTCGTAGGGTACAGAGGTAAGATGTTCTATCTTTCAGACCTTTTGTTTCACGTTATTGGATTAGGCTGATTCAGCCGCCCCAGTCAGTATTTGACTGGGGCGTTTTTTCTTGTGCGGAAGAAAATTTTCCATCTCTACTTTTTTCGTCGATATTTCGTGTCCTAACTCACCTTTCGCTTATCTATCTGCTCCAAAACAGTCTCATCGACAAATACACTATGATTTGATGTTTGTGGAATAAAGCGATCAAAATGTAACTTTTCATCAAAGCCATTTAGCCTTGTTTTATCTGGGAAAATAACCTTGTTAAGTCTGGGGTGTGCAGCGATTTCGTTATTGTTGCTGCTTTATTTGTTCTGCTCTTCAGTCGTTAACTCTTTCTTAGCATCGCTTTTCTGATCAATGGCTTCCATTAAGTACTGTTGTTTGTCGGTGCTGTATTTCAATGCTTCTGCGGTGATCTGGATGGATTGCGCCATCGCCGAGATATTGCTGGTGGCTTGGACGAGGGTGTGTTGCATCGGTTTCAGAATCAGTAGATAGATAGCAATCAAAGCCAAGATGATGACGCCAACGATAGCGATTAAGGCAATCAAGATTTTGCTTTGGATATCGTCAAGTAGGGTTTGGCTGGTCTGTTGGAAGGTCATTCGTGAGTGTTCAAATACTTCGGGAAGGTGATTGAGCGATTGAGTTGTGGATGCGCTCAATTGGTTAATGCTGGCGATCGTTTCATTGAGCGCCTGTTGTTGGTCTTCACTGAGATTTGGGTTATTGACGATGGACTGCAGTGACTCTGAAATGACTTGTAGCGACTGGCTGGCTTCTTTTGCGTATTTCTCCATACCATCGAGATCGAGAGTCATGTCGACATTCATTAGAGCTGGCGGCGGAGCTTGGGTCTCTTCAGCATGCAGCGATAGTGGCATTAACAACAACGGTGACAGCAAACTGACAAGGGCCAAAAGTCGCAGTGGTGTCCATTTTTTTAACATGAGCTTTCCTTTCCCATTATTAAGTTAGATAACAGCGATCTAACTATTGTTATCATCTATTTATTCTATTTCTGACTTTCAGTATGGCTCACTTCAGAGTGCTAACCGATTAAAATTAGGTAAAAAAATACCCCGCTTATATAAGCAGGGTAAGTCTTTTATTCATCAAAGCTAACGAATGTGTCTATTTTAAGCTTCGTCGTTGCGCTCTTCTTCTGCAAGCTCATCGATCATTTGCTCAGCAAGCGCAGGTGCGAACCATTCGTCCATCTTGCTGCGTAGTTGGTCAACGCCGATGCCTTTTAGCGACGAGAATACGTCAACAGCAACATCACCACCAAAAGATTGTGCATCTTTACGAATCTTAAGTAGTTGTGCTTTACGCGCGCCTTGTTTTAGCTTGTCGGCCTTAGTTAGCAGAACTTGTACTGGAATGCGGCTATCAATCGCCCAGTAGATCATCTGTTGGTCAAGGTCCTTCATTGGGTGGCGGATATCCATCAATACCACCAAACCTTTTAGCGATTCACGCTTTTGAAGGTATTCACCTAGCGACTTCTGCCACTTTTTCTTCATTTCTAGTGGTACTTGCGCGAAGCCGTACCCCGGTAAATCGACAATATGACAACCATCAGTTACCTTGAACAGGTTGATCAGTTGAGTACGACCTGGGGTCTTACTGGTTTTCGCTAGACTTTTTTGGTTTGTCACGCGATTTAGTGCGCTAGATTTACCAGCATTGGAGCGTCCTGCGAACGCAATTTCGATCCCTTCGTCTTCTGGTAAGTGACGAATATCAGGTGCACTGGTAATGAAATGCGTGTTTTGATAATGAATTTTTACGCTCACTGTTAACTCCATCTCGACTTTGTGTAGTCGATTGATTACTTTTTTGTGAATTTGTGTAAAATAACCGTGCTCGGCATAAGGTCGCCTATTGTACCATGAGTGGCAACATAGAGTGGTACTGGAAGCTTGATAATTATAATGGAATGTCATGAAGAAATTAGCGCTAATTTTGAGTCTATTAGCCAGCTGCTCAGTATGGGCTCAAGGTAGTATTGAAGCTGGTAAAGCCAAATCACAAACATGTGTTGCCTGCCACGGTGCTGACGGCAACAGTCTGATCACACAGTACCCTAAACTGGCTGGTCAACATGAGAAATACCTTGAGAAGCAGTTAAAAGATCTCAAGTTAGGTATGACTAGTGGTGGTAAACAAGGTCGTAATGAACCTGTAATGGGTGCAATGGCGATGCCTCTGTCTGAACAAGACATGGCTGACCTAGCTGCATATTACGCATCTCTGCCTATCTCTAACAACTCTACGCCAGAAAACGTAGTAGAAGAGGGTAAGGTTCTATACACAGCGGGTGACGCTGAACGCGGCGTAACGGCGTGTATTGCTTGTCACGGCCCTCGTGGTAACGGTACAGAGCTATCTGGTTTCCCTAAGATTTCTGGTCAGCATGCAGAATACATCAAAGCACAGCTTGAGAAATTCCGCGATGGTAGCCGTAACAACGACATGAACGCGATGATGCGTGATGTAGCTAAAAAGCTAACAGACGCAGATATTGAAACCTTATCGAAGTACGTTGGTGGTCTACACTAATTTGTCGGTTTCTCGCTCTTAATTAAGAGCAAAGAAATGTACGTTCGAGCAAGATTTAGGATGCGCCCTGGCCATGATTGGCTGGGGCGTTGTCTTTTGTATAACCTTGCATTATGTATGGTGTGATCAAATTGGCATTCTTTATGGGTGTTCAAGAGCTGTACAAAAAGTGTGAAGTCGCGCTCTTGTCGTTTTTTGATAAGTGAGTAAAGTATGCGCCATCAGCTTGGAGCTGAAATCGATATGGATGATCGTCTAGTCTAATGGTATAGACAGAAAAGGATCAGGCTAGGATAGCCCAGCGACAAGGTGTTAGAAACGGATAGCCAAAATTCATCAGGGTGATGAACAAAAAACAAATTTGGCAAGGAAAGCACCAATAACAAATGGAGATTTGTGTACCAAGTTGAGTATGCAAATTTTGGCCAATATAGGCAGATTTAGAGAGCGATAGGTTTTCCTATCGCTTTTTTTATTGATTTGATGAAAAAACACCCAATATCTCTCCACTCTAAACGCACTTTCTGGTATGTTTCGCATCCCTGTTTAAGGATGTGCTATGTATACTTGTCCCTTATGCCATCATCACGATGTGCATCACTACTTTGAAGACAAACGCAGAGAGTATCTGCAGTGTCAGCAATGTGAGTTGGTATTTGTAAAACCTGACCAAAGGTTAGAAGCAAGCGAAGAGAAAGCACACTACGATCTGCATGAGAATGATCCCAGTGATGCTGGCTATCGTAAGTTCTTGTCGCGCATTGCCGACCCATTAACAGACAGAATTTCATCTAACTCACACGGGTTAGATTTTGGTTGTGGCCCAGGCCCTACGCTATCTATCATGTTAGAAGAAGCTGGACACACCATGGAGTTGTACGACATCTACTATCATCCAGAACGCGCCGTTCTCGATAAGACGTATGACTTTATGACTGCCACCGAGGTGATTGAACATCTTTATGAACCCGATAAGGTGTGGCAGCAATGGTTGAATTTAGTTAAGCCAGAGGGCTGGATTGGTCTTATGACCAAGCTAGTAATTGACGTGGACGCGTTTGCTGGTTGGCACTATAAGAATGATCCGACGCATGTGGTCTTTTTTAGCCGCCAAACATTCCAGTTTTTGGCTGAGCGGGATAAGCTCGAACTCGAATTTGTTGGAAATGATGTAATTTTACTGAGGAAGACCCAGTAATGAGCCGTAGCAAAAAATCAAGAAAGCCAGGAGCTTACGGTGCTCCTGAAGTGATCGTAACTCGCAACCGTAGCGAATCGGATGTTGAGGGACGTGAGCGTAAGCGCCTGAAGAAACGTAAAGGTTTAAAATCAGGTAGCCGTCACTCAGACGGTGGCGAAGCGAAACAGCGTAAAGCTGCACAAAACCGCGACCCACGTCTAGGCAGCAAGAAAAAGATTCCATTGGTGATCGAACCGGTTAAGAAGCCAACCAAACAAGAGCGTAAGTTGTCGTTTGAACAAGAGCTAGAGATGCTTGAGAACGATGCACAACTGAACACCTTGCTTGACCGTCTAGAAGCGGGCGAAAACTTGGGTGCTGGTCTACAGAAACTGGTAGACGAGAAGTTGGATCGCATTGAGTTCCTAATGGATCGCCTAGGACTACTTGAGCCAGAAGAGGAAGAGGTGTTTGATGACCTGCCTGAGTCTGTATCTAAGAAAGCCTCTTCAGATGAAGACCTACTGTCGCAGTTTGAAGACATCGATCTCGATAACTTTAAAGGCTAAGAACCTATGAATGTAACCTTATTAGCAATTGCTGGCGGAATTATCGTTCTTGGCTTGGGCTGTTACGCAGGTTACCTTCTACTTCAAGTGAAGAAGCAGACGGAGTTGCAAAAGCACCATAAAGCTCTGGCCATCGAGAAGCGTAACGCGAACATCTTCGACAACGTGAACACCTTATGTCTTGCCGGCATTCAAGGTCAGTGTGATTTGTCAGAGATTAGTATCCGCGTGTATAACATCATGGACTTTGTTCAGGGCGATGAACGTGTCGATTTCGACGCCGAATACCCTGCGACCTCTGAGTTGTATCATGTGGTTAAGGACATGGCGCGTGGTGAAGATCGACAAAATCTTCCGAAGCGAGAGCGTATGAAGCAGAATCTGGCTCGACAAAAAGCCGAGTCACGCTTGAACGAATCCATCATTGAAGAGTTGAAGCAGTTACAGAAGAAAGTAAAACCGCTTAATAACCAAATCAACATTCAGATGATCTAATAAAAAGGGCTTATGTGGTGTGGTGTCACATCAAATAAGCCCTCTTACCCTTGTGTTATCTTACATCCCCTAAGTCGGTTAGTGATCAAGCTATCAATTTTGAGCATTGGTGTTCAAAAAGCGATTAGCGGTCAAACGTCCTTACAAGTCGTGTGGCAAAATAACCCGTCTATATTTTAATGTATGTAAAATGATTTGAGAGTACATCAGTATTCACGAATCTAAATTGGAAATACCATCATGTCGAGCAAGCCAGCAGTAACGAGCCAGCAAATCGTTTGGGATCAAGCCATCTTAGACAAGTACAACTATTCTGGTCCGCGTTACACCTCTTATCCAACTGCGTTGGAGTTCCATGAAGCTTTCACGGTCTCTGATTATGACATGGCGTGTACTCAGTACCCTGAGCGCCCGCTTTCTCTTTACGTACATATCCCGTTTTGTCACAAGCTTTGTTACTACTGTGGTTGTAACAAGGTGATCACTCGTCACTCGCATAAGGCTGATGAGTATCTGGATGTCATTGAGCATGAGATCCGCCAACGCGCTGCACTACTGCAAGGGCGTGAAGTGACACAACTGCACTTTGGTGGCGGTACACCAACCTTCTTGAGCAAAGCACAAATTACTCGTTTGATGATGATCCTGCGCGATGAGTTCAACTTTACTCAAGATGCGGAGATCAGTATTGAAGTTGACCCGCGTGAGATTGAGCTAGATATGCTTGACCACCTGCGCAGTGAAGGCTTTAACCGTCTGAGTATTGGTGTTCAGGACTTCAACAAAGAAGTACAGAAACTGGTTAACCGTGAGCAAGATGAAGAGTTCATTATTGCTATGGTGCAGCGTGCCAAAGACCTTGGCTTCCGCTCAACCAACCTTGACCTTATCTACGGCCTGCCAAAGCAGACTCAAGCGCTATTTGCTGAAACATTGAAGCAAGTGCTCGAGATGAAGCCGGGTCGTCTATCGGTATTTAACTACGCCCACATGCCTCAACTGTTTGCGGCTCAGCGCAAGATTAAAGACGAAGATCTACCAAAAGCAGAAGAGAAGATGGCGATTCTGCAAGACACCATCGCGACGCTAACTGGCGCAGGCTACCAGTTTATCGGGATGGACCACTTCGCTCTACCTGAAGATGAGCTAGCGGTAGCACAGCGTGAAGGCATTCTTCACCGCAACTTCCAAGGCTACACTACACAAGGTGAGTGTGACCTGATTGGCTTTGGTGTATCGGCTATCTCTATGGTGGGTGACGCTTACGCTCAGAACCAGAAAGAGTTGAAGAAGTACTACGCTCAAGTGAACGAACTTCGTCATGCTCTATGGAAGGGTGTGGCACTGGATAACGATGACCTATTGCGTCGTGAAGTGATTAAGCAGCTGATCTGTAACTTTAAACTGGATAAGACCCAGATTGAGTCTGAATTCTCAGTGAACTTTAATCGCTACTTCAAAGAAGACTTAGAGCTACTGCAAACCTTCATTAACGATGAGTTAGTTGAAGTGGATGACAAAGAGATCCGTGTAACCCTGCGTGGTCGACTATTGATTCGTAACATCTGTATGTGTTTCGATAAGTATCTGCGTGCCAAGGCGCGTCAGCAGCAGTTCTCTCGCGTTATCTAAGCGAGCTCTGTTTTTACAATATCTGTTTTTCTAACAAAAATGCCAGCATTGAGATGCTGGCATTTTTTATCTTATCACGAGCAATACTGCTGCTAATTCTGCTGATGCGGCCACTCATCGAATGGCACCGGGCGACTGTAAAGGAAGCCTTGTGCTTGTGGGCATTTCAGCTGCTTAAGCAAATCAGCCTGCTGTTGGGTTTCCACGCCTTCAGCCACTAAGTTCACTTTAAAGCCGCGAGTAATATTCACAATCGCAGCCACGATTGAACTATCAAGGTTCTCTTTCTCTAGCTTATTGACGAAGCTGCGATCGATCTTCAAACAATCAAATGGCAGCTTTTGCAGGTAGGCTAGCGAAGAGTAGCCAGTACCAAAGTCATCAATCGCAATTGAGATCCCCAGAGCCTTAAGAGCCAACATATTCTCAATGATGGTTGGGTCGTTATCGACGATGCGCGACTCGGTGATCTCCAAGGTGAGATTACGAGCTGGGAGCTTAGTATCGCGCAGCGTGGTTTTTACCTGCTCAACAAAGCCTGCTTGGCTCAGCTGATCAACGGCTAAGTTAACGTGAATTGAGAAATCAGGAGACCACATGCCGCTTTCAATCGCGATTGCAGTATCACGACAGGATTTGTGCAGAATCTGTTGGCCGATATCACTGATAAGTCCGGTCTCTTCCGCTAATGGGATAAACTCCAACGGTGCGATGATACCTTGCTCCGTTACCCAACGAGCCAGTGCTTCTGCACCAATGGTTGTGCCTGTTTCTAGGTCGATGATTGGCTGGTAGAAGGGTTCAAACTGCTTCTTCTCAATCGCTTTATTGATACGAGCCAACATCTTTGTACGATGTCTTGAGGCATTAGCCATTTCAGGGCTGTAGATGCTAAAGCGCGCCTTGTCTTGTTTTGCGTTGCTCAAAGCGATACTGCTGTTACGCAGCCACAGGGTCATATCGCTGTCTTCGCACTGCTGAACAATACCAATTGAAATGTTGATCACCACATTTTCTGATTCCATACAGAAAGGGGAGGCGAAGGTCTGTAGCAGTCGGTTTGCTAGTAGGCCCACTTCCTCTTGGCCTGTCACATCCGGTGCGTAGATAGCGAATTCATCACCACCTGTACGAGCCAATAAGTAGTGATCTGGCAGGATACCTCGCAGGCGAGCTGCAGCGATGATCAGCAGTTGGTCACCATTGTAGTGTCCAAGGCTGTCGTTGATGTCGCGGAAGCGGTCAATACCCACCAGATACAGGGTGCCAGTATTGGCGATGTTGAGCTTTTTCGCAGCATCCACTATACCTTCACGGCTATACAGCTTAGTCAGTGAGTCATAGGTAAGCTGGGTTTGCAGCGCATTGAATGAGGACTTGAGGTTATTGGTCATCTCATTGAACGCCTCAACCAACATACTGGTTTCGTAAATGTTGCCCGGTCGCGGCATAGTACTTTCCCAATCGCCTTTCGCGAGCTGTTTGGCTGCATCTGCAGTTGAGGTGATTGGTCGGGTAACGCGATTAAATGCCAGTAGTCCTAGAGTGATGCCTACAAAGCTCAGCAGTAAACCCAGAAGCCAACTATTACGTTGATTCTCCGGCAGCTTACCCAGTAGATCGGTTTTAGGAATCGACATACCAATGAACCATGTAATACCGTGTTCATCAGAATAGGGGGTGATCTGGTTGTAGAAGCGCTCACCGTCGAGGTCGAAACTAAAGCGGTGTACTTGCTGATCATCCGTTAGGTGGAATTGGTCGACGTGGGAGGCACTTTCGCGAATGATTGGGTTCGGGCTCTCCGATGCTAGCAGTCTTTCACCGCGATCGGAGTGGCGGGTATTACCCCAAGAGACCACGCTGCCACCATCAGAGTGCGCCACCATACGCTGCTCTTTGTCCATGATGTAAACCGAGGCGTTAGTCTTGTCTTTTAGCTGTTTGAGAAAGGCATTGAAGGTGTCGATCTTAATGTCGCTAACGATGACCGCTTTAAACTCACCTTGGTCGTAAATCGGTGCAAGGGCAGAGAGTGTGATCTCCTGTCTTTCATCAGCGTTGGTGTAAATCGTTGACCATGCAGGCTTGGTTTTGTGCGCAACAGGTGTGTACCAAGGACGAACGCGTGGGTCGTAATTCGAGATAACAGAGCGAATGTCGTCACTGATTTTTCCGCCACGATAGATGACCAACTGATTCTGAGTGCGGTCATCTTGAACCATCAGTGTATAGCCGTTATTGGCCTCTTTGCGAAAGCCAACGTAATTACTGTCTTCAGAACCAAAGCCGATCACATCCAGTTGTTCGATGGTCGAGAAATGCCCAGAGAAGCTCTGCAGAATGTAGTCTTGAACTTCACGTAGGTTACCTGGGTGGTAGAGTTGGTGATATCCAATGTTATGACTTAGAGACAGGTTTGCGTGAAAGGGCTTCTCTAGGAATTCAGCTAGGCTCTTGTGAACATTCTCTGTCAGTGACGTTAATTGACGCGCACTGACATCACGAACCATTTCCTCATAACTGCTCTTCTGAGTAAAAACCATTACACCGATGGTGAAGAGAAAAATCATCACGAACGGCAAAACCACTGCGGTTCTGAGTGTAATTTGGGTTTTTATGGACATCGACGACTAAAACTTTTGTATGTTGTACTGTAATTGTACCGACTCCATCCCAGTCAAGCGACACTTTTTTGATTAAAAAGTAACTGCAATTTTGAGCATATCTAAGCTAGTACAACTCTTTTAGCTTCCTAGTTAGGGTATTTCGTCCCCAACCGAGCACTTTCGCAGCATCTTGTTTGTGACCATTAGTATGGTTCAAAGCCGCTTCAAGTAGTATACGTTCAAACTCTGGAAGCGCATAAGAGAGCAGCTCTTTTTCTCCTGAATCCAGCGCACATTTTGCCCAATTCGCTAGAAGATTCTGCCAACTATCCCCGCTATCGCTGGTGGTAACCGTTTTCTCTTCGAGCAATTCTGGCGGAAGATCTGATGGCAGTATTTCGCTACCACTCGCCATTACTGTCAGCCAGCGACAGATATTCTCTAGTTGGCGCACGTTACCTGGCCAGTTGAGTTGGTTAAGCTTAGCGATGGTCTCTGGGTGAAGCGCTTTCACCTCAACGCCAAGCTCTTCTGCAGCTGAGCTCAGGAAGTGCTGCGTTAGTTTTTCGATGTCCTGCTTACGTTCGCGCAGTGCTGGGATATGGATACGAATGACGTTGAGACGGTGGAACAGATCCTCACGGAAGTCGCCTTCGTGTACCAAACGTTCTAAGTCTTGGTGGGTTGCTGCAACGATACGAACGTCGACCTTCACCGCGGAATGACCACCAACACGGTAGAACTGTCCATCTGAAAGCACACGCAATAGACGCGTTTGGATGTCGAGTGGCATATCACCGATCTCATCCAAGAACAGGGTGCCGCCGTTAGCCTGTTCGAAACGACCTTGGCGCACGCTATTGGCACCGGTAAACGCGCCTTTTTCGTGACCAAACAACTCTGATTCGATCAAGTCTTTTGGAATGGCGGCCATGTTGAGGGCGATAAACGGTTTAGTCGCGCGTGGACTATGGCGATGTAGGGCGTGGGCAACCAGCTCTTTACCTGTCCCTGATTCGCCATTGATCAACACAGAAATTGAAGAGCGAGACAGACGACCGATGGCTCGGAAAACCTCCTGCATTGCCGGTGCTTCACCAATGATTTCTGGTGCGTCGGTATCGACAACTTCATTGGCTTGTTCGCGTTTTTGCTCATGGCTGTGGGCAATCGCACGTTCAACCAGAGTTAGGGTTTCATCGATATCGAATGGTTTTGGAAGATACTCGAAAGCACCTTTCTGATAAGCGTTAACCGCTGCGTCGAGGTCCGAGTGTGCGGTCATTATGATGACTGGCAGATCCGGTGAGCGCTGCTGAACTTGATTAAGTAGCTCGATACCGTCGATACCCGGCATGCGGATATCTGAGACTAAGACATCAGGAATTTCGCGCTCCAGTGCCATGAGCACGCTCTCTGCATCCGCGAAGGTTTCACATTTAATGTCCGCCGAAGAGAGCGTCTTCTCAACGACCCAGCGGATAGAGCTGTCGTCATCGACGACCCATACATATCCTTTACTCATAGTTCCATTCCTTTGCAGCCAATTCTATTGTGATGATCATTGTTGTTTTTATGCTGTTATATCTTGTTGCCAACACCACCCAAGCAGCTCTCTGGTGATGTCGATAAATCTATTAAATCGGTAGATAAATGGTGAAGGTGGTGTTCCCCGGCCAGCTCTCTACATCAATTTTGCCGTTATGTTGGTCAATCAAGTTTTGCGAGATTGATAATCCAAGGCCTGTACCGCCTTCTCGTCCACTGACCATTGGATAAAAGAGGGTATCTTTGAGTTCATCTGGGATGCCCGGCCCGTTGTCGCAGATCTCAATACGTGCCGCGAGTTTGTGTCGCTGCCCATGAATGTTCGCCTGATGCACCGTTCTGGTGCGAATGGTGATTTTGCCCGATTCTTGTGAGCTCAATATCTGCGCAGCATTGCTCACAATGTTGAGCATCGCCTGCTCGACTTGGGCTGAGTCCATCAAGATGTCTGGCAGGCTCGGATCATAATCGCGCTCAATAACCAATGAAGAGCCTGACTCTAACTCCACCAATTGACGCACCTTCTCCAGAATTTGGTGGAGGTTCTCTTCACTTTTCTTACCCGGCTTTTGTGGGCCAAGTAAGCGGTCGACCAATGCTCTTAGACGGTCGGCCTGCTCGATAATAATTTGGGTGTATTCGTTCAGGGATTGGTCTGGCAGCATTTTCCCTAGAAGTTGTGCCGCGCCGCGTAGCCCACCGAGTGGGTTCTTAATTTCATGGGCTAAACCGCGCACCAAAAGCTTGGCCGCCTGTTGCTGGGCATGCTGGTTGAGCTCTTGGCTGAGGCGTCTTTGCTGGTCTATCTTGCGCATCTCTACCAACAGCAGAGTCTCACGCTGCCAAGTCATTGGACTGACGGTGACTTCCAGCATTAGCGGGCGGTTATCGACGACAAAGGTTACGTCGCTGTCAGTGATGCTTTGACCACTCTGCAGAGGCTGTGTAAGTAGTGCGAGATCGAGAGACGCATGCTGAATGAGTTGACTGAGTGGGTGATCAACAATGCGTTTGGCACTCTGTGAGAACAGCTGCTCGGCAGCCGGATTGGCATAACGCACATAGAGCTGCTCATCGAGCATCAAGGTGGCCGTCACCATATTGTCGAGTATGGCGTTAGATAATTGATGTGTCTCTATGCTGTCGCTCTGCGCTGATCGATTCACTGTTGCATCCTTGAACTGAGATTATTTCCTTGCACCAAATTGGTGCGTTGATAAGTTCAAGTATGGCGCATCTCAACCAGAAGCTAAAGATAATTCCTATCTGTTGCCTTAAAGTGGTCAGTATCCGGTGAAAAACAGACAAACTGGGCTTGTTTTGTGCACATTGGCCTACTTGATCGTTGCACGGTGTAAAAACACAGTGACTGGAGTAGTATATGCAATAAGCTTGCCGCTTCTATGTGCTTGAATAGCAATGGTATGTGCACCACGATCGATGTTTTTTAGTGCCCATGTTGATGTGGTTTGTGGTGCACCATAACGGCGCCCGTCTAGCATTAACTGCAGCTGCTCCCCAATACCCAGTTTTCGGTTGAGCTCTATTTCAATCGCAATCAAACCTCGATTGCTGCGTAAGGCCTGGTCATGCTGAGGAGTGATTAAAGTCAGTATGAGCGGAGGCGGAGTATCAGGCTTATCTGACGTAGGCGTTTCCTGAGTGGAAGTGGCTGCAGGCAAAGGCTCTGTAGGTTTAAGGTCAACTGGTGAGGCGCTATCAAATTTAGGGGCCGGAGCCACAGCTTGAACATCGGGTAGGTCCAGTGCCTTGGCTTTGCTGTTGTCTGGTGTATCACTAAAGTGCAGCACACCATTGTCGTCTTCCCAGGTGTAGACCGTTTGAGCACTCAGCATACCTGAGAATATTGCCCCAATTAATATCCATATCGCTTTCATGATGATGACCTTTTCAGATGCTGTGAATGCATGCGTTGTAGCAGTCGGAATGAGCTGGTTTGATAGGGAATGGTACGAAGCGAATACGGGAGGAGGAATATAAAAAAGGCCCGCCTGCGAGGCGAGCCTAATATTTAGTTAGCGATTCTTACAGAGTTTCAGTAAGAAAGCTTCTCTACCAGAGATTAAACAGAGTAGTACAGTTCAAACTCAAGTGGGTGAGTTGTCATGTTCACTTTCTCTACATCTTGAGACTTAAGGTCGATGTAAGAGTCGATGAAGTCATCAGAGAATACGCCGCCAGCTGTTAGGAACTCACGGTCAGCATCTAGACACTCTAGAGCTTCTTTTAGTGAGTACGCTACTGTTGGGATTTCTGCTGCTTCTTCAGCTGGTAGGTCGTATAGATCCTTATCCATAGCTTCGCCTGGGTGGATCTTGTTCTTAATACCGTCAAGACCAGCCATTAGCATTGCTGCGTAGCATAGGTATGGGTTTGCTGCTGGGTCACCGAAACGTAGCTCGATACGACGTGCTTTAGGGCTTGGTACCACTGGGATACGGATAGAAGCAGAACGGTTACGTGCAGAGTAAGCAAGCATAACTGGAGCTTCGAAGCCTGGTACAAGACGCTTGTACGAGTTTGTCGCTGGGTTAGAGAACGCGTTGATAGCGCGAGCGTGCTTGATAACACCACCGATGTAGTAAAGTGCTGTTTCAGATAGACCGCCGTACTTGTCACCAGCAAATAGGTTAACACCGTCTTTTGCTAGAGATTGGTGAACGTGCATACCAGAACCGTTATCACCTACAAGTGGCTTAGGCATGAATGTCGCTGTTTTACCAAATGCGTGAGCAACGTTGTGTACAACGTATTTGTAGATTTGAGTTTCGTCAGCTTTCGTTGTTAGCGTGTTGAAGCGAGTTGCGATTTCGTTTTGACCCGCAGTTGCTACTTCGTGGTGGTGCGCTTCAACAACTAGGCCCATCTCTTCCATTACTAGACACATTGCAGAACGGATGTCTTGAGATGAATCAACTGGAGCTACTGGGAAGTAACCGCCTTTAACGCCTGGACGGTGACCTTTGTTACCACCTTCTACGTCAGAACCTGTGTTCCATGCAGCTTCGATGTCGTCGATCTTGAAGAAAGAACCAGACATGTCAGTTGCAAATTTAACGTCGTCGAATAGGAAGAACTCTGGCTCAGGACCGATTAGAACTGTGTCTGCGATACCTGTAGAGCGCATGTACTCTTCAGAACGTTTTGCGATAGAGCGTGGGTCACGGTCGTAGCCTTGCATTGTTGCAGGCTCAAGGATGTCACAACGGATGTTTAGCGTTGCATCTTCCGTGAATGGGTCAAGAACAGCAGATGATGCGTCTGGCATCATTACCATGTCAGATTCGTTGATGCCTTTCCAACCAGCTACAGAAGAGCCGTCAAACATCTTACCTTCTTCAAAGAAGTCTGCGTCAACTTGGTGAGCAGGTAGAGAGATATGTTGCTCTTTACCTTTAGTATCTGTAAAGCGTAGGTCTACAAATTTAACTTCGTTCTCTTGGATCAGCGATAGTACGTTTTCTACTGACATCTTGGATAACCTCCAGTGTTATTAATTTGGTTTGTGCTCGATTCGGTCGAAACTAGCATTGATTAATGTCTTTCGGTGCATTAATCGATGCTGTTTTAACTAAAGCTAAAAGCGTGCCAAAAAAATTAATCCATTAATTTCAAGGGTTTAGTTTGTTTGTGTTTTTCTTGGTGCGTTTCTTTGCACCAAAATGATCATGCGATGCACGATTGTGGTGCAACTGTTTGGTTGTGCACCATAATGAGTCACAAACGAGTACCATTCAGCAACGATTTGCATGGGTTGTCAATCCACTTTTTCATTTTACGAAGAGATTTCACGAGCTTGGCCGGGGTAAATAGAAGGCAGAGCCATTTCGAATTGAGGGCGCCTGATGGCCGGTTATTTATCGGGAATAAACGCCTGTGGAAAAAGGCTTTGGTTCAGATCACATATTTCTGGGGTTTTTGCTAGAATCTGGTATATTATTGACCGTTTTTTTAATCAAGCTAGTGGCACTTACCCTGATTGTAGAGGTGATGTGCGGCTACTTTTATGAGTGAATCGAGAATCCATGTCTACTCCACAGATTGATAAGTTAAGAAATATCGCGATTATCGCGCACGTTGACCACGGTAAAACAACGCTGGTTGATAAACTGCTACAACAATCAGGCACACTAGAATCTCGTGGTGAGACTGAAGAGCGCGTAATGGACTCGAATGACATCGAGAAAGAGCGTGGCATTACCATCCTTGCTAAGAACACAGCAATCGACTGGAACGATCACCGCATCAACATCGTAGATACTCCGGGACACGCGGACTTCGGTGGTGAAGTAGAGCGTATCATGTCGATGGTTGACTCTGTGCTACTGATCGTTGACGCAGTAGATGGCCCAATGCCTCAAACTCGTTTCGTAACGCAAAAAGCATTCGCACACGGTCTTAAGCCAATCGTTGTAATCAACAAGATTGACCGCCCAGGCGCGCGTCCTGATTGGGTTATGGATCAAGTATTCGACCTATTCGACAACCTAGGTGCTTCTGATGAACAGCTAGACTTCAAAGTAGTTTACGCTTCAGCACTTAACGGTTGGGCTTCTCTAGAAGAAGGCGAAACTGGCGAAGACATGGAACCACTATTCCAAACTATCGTTGAAGAAGTAGCAGCACCACAAGTTGACCTAGACGGTCCACTACAGATGCAAGTTTCTCAACTAGACTACAGCTCTTACGTTGGTGTTATCGGTGTTGCTCGTGTAACTCGTGGTTCTGTTAAACCAAACCAGCAAGTAACTATCGTAAGCGCAGACGGTAAAACTCGTAACGGCAAAGTTGGCACAGTAATGGGCTACCTTGGTCTTGAGCGTCACGAAGTTGAACAAGCGAACGCAGGTGACATCATCGCGATCACTGGTCTTGGTGAGCTAAAAATCTCTGACACTATCTGTGCACAAAACGCAGTAGAAGCGCTTCCAGCACTGTCTGTAGATGAGCCAACAGTAACAATGACGTTCCAAGTAAACACGTCTCCATTCGCTGGTAAAGAAGGTAAGTTCGTAACTTCACGTAACATCCTTGAGCGTCTAGAGAAAGAACTGGTACACAACGTTGCACTACGTGTTGAACAAACAGACGATCCAGACAAATTCCGCGTATCAGGTCGTGGTGAACTTCACCTATCTATCCTGATCGAAAACATGCGTCGTGAAGGCTTCGAGCTAGCAGTATCTCGTCCAGAAGTAATCATCAAAGAAGAAGATGGTCAACTAATGGAACCGTTCGAAACTGTAACTATCGACGTTATGGAAGAGCACCAAGGCGGCATCATGGAGAACATCGGCCTACGTAAAGGTGAGCTGACTGACATGTCTCCAGACGGTAAAGGTCGTGTACGTATGGACTTCGTTATGCCATCTCGTGGCCTAATCGGTTTCCAAACTGAGTTCATGACTCTAACTTCAGGTTCTGGTCTTCTTTACCATACATTCGATCACTACGGTCCACACAAAGGCGGTGAAATCGGCCAGCGTGTTAACGGTGTACTAATCTCTAACGGTATGGGTAAAGCGCTAACTAACGCACTATTCAACCTACAAGAGCGTGGTCGCATGTTCATCGGTCACGGTGTTGAAGTATACGAAGGTATGGTTGTTGGTATCCACAGCCGTGACAACGACCTAACAGTTAACGTACTGAAAGGTAAGCAGCTAACCAACGTTCGTGCATCTGGTACTGATGACGCACAGGTTCTTACTCCGCCAATCATCATGACTCTTGAGCAAGCTCTAGAATTCATCGATGACGACGAGCTAGTAGAAGTAACACCTGAAAGCATCCGTATCCGTAAGAAGTTCCTAACGGAATCGGATCGTAAGCGTGCTTCACGTGCAGCGAAATAATCAGATTTAACTGATTGAATTTAAAAAGCCCCGAGTAGCGATGCTGCTCGGGGCTTTTGTTTTGTATGAGGGTAGATGCGAGTATGCGGGATGAGAGATACGAAGAGCACGTACCATTTCAGTTTATTGAGTCGTTATTCCAGAACCGAGAGACGAGGTGTCTGGAATCTTTCTTCTACGGTATTGAAGAGATTCCCTATCATGCTCGTGCTTCGCTGTAGGGAATGACGGTGTTTGTTTAGATGCGAGTAAGCGAGATACGGGATGCGAAGAGCGCGTACCATTTCAATTCATCGGATCGTCATTCCAGAACTGAGGAACGAAATATCTGGAATCTAGTTTTTGATTCCTAGATGACTTTCAATGAAATGAACACGCTCTTCTACCGCCATAAACGGCACCTCAATCACTTTATATCCGAGTTGCTGATAGAGTGCGACTAGGCTGTCATGAATCTCTAGGGCACCCTCAAACGGATAAGGGCGCACCTGATCTTGTACGTAGATACTTGCTTCTGGGCGACACAAGAACACTTGAGGGTGGTAACCCTGACTAGCCTTTAGATACTGCTCATCAATCTCTAGCTCTGCTTGAGATAAATAGCCACAGATATCAGGCACGGCGCGGTCGAGAAACGCGATTGAGTGCTGGTTAGCCTGTGCCTTCTGCTGACTCATTACTTCTAAACAGAGTGCAGCAAAGCCGGGCAAGTTGACCCAAGGCAATATGCCACCCTCAAGTTGGCTCTGCTCTTCAATCAAAGTGCGAGAGGCCTCGGCAAAGGTGGCGTAGTGGTGTGATGCCAGCGCGTTGATTAAGGTCGTCTTGCCCGCGCCAGGTCCACCACTAATGATGATAGGTTGCATTAAGTTGTTCTATTTACTTCTGGTTTAGCTGAGCAAGAAACTTATCTGACTCAGCAATCGCTTCATTCATCTGTTTGATTGCAAAGGCGATATCTTTCTCTAGGCTCATGAACTCACCTTGCAACGAACCGACCGCACTCGCATTTAGGTTATGCTTAAGATAGAGCGTGTTGTCGCGCAGTGTGTTGAGTACTGGATCCATTTTCTTCTCTGCACGCTTCATTGCTGAAAGCATGGTTTGATAAGAGGACTTGGTTTCTCGCAGCTTTTGCTCACTTGAGCGGCGCAGCGAAGCGCTGGTGTAGAGGTCGAGTTCATCTTGCCACTCGGCGAATAGGGTATCCGAGACATCTTCGATTGCAGAGATGCGGTCACTGACATTCTGTGCTGCCTTTTCGCTGTCTTGATACTTGTCGTTGATCTTGTTGTACATATCTTCAAGGTCACCGCCGTTGAAGTTGGTTAGGCTGCTAAGCGCTTCTAGAGCGCTGGTGAACTCTTCTTGAGCATCTTGCTGTGACTCTTTGGCATCTTCTACACGGTCGACCATAATGTCACGCTTGTGGTAGCCCACTTGCTCCATGGCGGAGTAATACGCCGACTGACATCCCGTTAGGGTAAAAATAGATAGCACTAAGGCGAGAAAATAAGGCATCCTTGGTTCCTATATACAAATAATCAACATTATTAGGACTATGAACGAGTTACATGGGAGTTACAAGTTGAAGATCCAAAAGACAACCGAACTCGGACTCGCGTTCTCGCATTACCTGATGGCGCGAATGAAACACGATAGAGTGAACGTGAATGCGGGCTATTTGGCTTACATCACTTTGCTATCAATAGTGCCTATGTTGGCGGTATTGCTGTCGATACTCTCTTCCTTCTCTGTGTTTGCTGATGTTGGGGTGGTGATTCAGAAATTCATCATCAATAACTTTGTGCCTGCCTCTGGAGATGCGGTTCACAACGCTTTGCAGGAGTTCGTTGCTAATACCGGCAAGATGACGGCTGTTGGTAGTGGATTCCTGTTTATTGCAGCGATGATGCTGATCTCGAACATCGATAAGAACCTTAACTATATTTGGCGAGTGAAAGCAAAGCGTCGTCCAGTTCATTCGTTCTCTATGTATTGGATGGTGTTAACTCTGGGGCCAATTCTGGTGGGTGCAAGTATTGCTGCGACGTCTTACGTGACTTCGCTTACCCTGCTGCAAAACGAGACCGTCTCTGGGCTGTATAACTTTGTGATTCGCAAGCTGCCATTAATCCTATCTTTCTTCACTTTTTTTGGCTTGTACTTGCTGGTCCCAAATAAAAAGGTCAACTTCTCACATGCGGCGGCGGGGTCGCTGGTGGCTGCTCTTCTGTTTGAACTGAGTAAAAAAGGCTTCGCGGCTTACATCACCCAGTTTCCCTCTTATCAATTAATCTATGGTGCACTGGCTGCGATTCCGATTCTGTTTGTCTGGGTTTACTTGTGCTGGTTGATCGTTCTGGTGGGAGCTGAGGTAACGGCGGCACTTGGCGAGCGTGAACAGTGGAGTGAGGCGAAAGAAATGGTACACTCTACCGATAATCAAGAAGTTCCAGAACAAGGAAATCACAGTGATAGCACTGATTCAAAGAGTAAGTGAAGCTGCCGTTCGTGTAGATGGTGAGGTAGTTGGCGAAATCGATAAAGGCTTATTGGTGTTGCTAGGTGTAGAAAGAGACGACGACGAAGCTAAAGCTAAACGTTTGATGGAAAAGGTGACGACTTATCGTGTCTTCGGGGATGAAGAGGATAAGATGAACCTTAACGTGAAGCAGGTTGATGGCAAAGTCTTGGTTGTTTCTCAGTTCACGCTACCGGCAGACACCAAAAAAGGCACGCGCGCGGGATTCTCTCGCGGTGCACACCCTGCCGATGCTGAGCGTCTTTATGAATACTTCGCGGATCAATGTGCTGCTGTACTGCCAACGGAACGTGGCCGATTTGCAGCAGATATGAAGGTTTCTCTGGTCAATGATGGCCCTGTGACCTTCTGGCTACAGGTTTAAGCTTAAAGGAATAAGCATGTTTAAACTCATTACTCCGACCACGGAGAATCAACTCAATAAGTATTATCACTTTCGCTGGCAGATGCTGCGCGAGCCTTGGCGCATGCCGGTTGGTTCGGAACGTGATGAATATGATGGTATGAGTCATCACCGAATGATTGTCGATGGTCGTGGTCGACCGATGGCAATTGGACGTCTGTATATCACCCCAGATCTCGAAGGTCAGATCCGCTATATGGCGGTGAAGAACTCACGCCGCAGTAAGGGCATGGGCTCTCTTATCTTGGTTGCACTGGAATCTCTAGCTCGCCAAGAGGGCGCGAAGCGCTTAGTGTGTAATGCGCGTGAAGACGCGATCTCATTCTATGAGAAGAACAGCTTTGAGCGTCGTGGTGAGATTAACGACCAGCGTGGTCCGGTGCGTCACCAGCAGATGGTAAAACATCTTGACCCAATGGCAGACGTATTGCGCAAACCTGAATGGTGTAATGAGCTACAGCAACGCTGGGAACATCAGATCCCTATCAGTGACAAGATGGGCATCAAGATAAACCAATACACAGGTTATCAGTTTGAGTGTAGCGCTCAGCTTAACCCTAACCTCAATCCTCACAACACTATGTTTGCGGGCTCGGCGTTTACTCTGGCGACACTGACGGGGTGGGGTATGACGTGGCTGCTGATGAAAGAGCGTGGCCTGACAGGTGATATCGTGTTGGCTGACAGCAACATTCGCTATCGTCACCCAGTTGAGCAGAATCCTGTGGCTTCAACCTCTCTAGATGGAATCAGTGGCGACTTAGACCGACTCGCATCGGGGCGCAAGGCGCGAATTATTATACATGTGACGATTCACAGTGGTGATGTGGCGGCGGTTGAGTTCACGGGAACCTACATGCTGATCCCAGACTATAAAAAGGTTCTTAATTCCACACAAAATGTCTCGGAATAATGCATTCTAATCTCGCAAACAACGTCACTCTTTTGAGTGGCGTTTTTATTGGCAGGTTTCTTTGTGCACGAGCTGCGCTTGGGTGATTAAACCAGAAACTTCGTAGCATTCACTCGACAGCGTAAGCGTTAAACTGTGCGTCTGTGGTGTCACGAGATCAAGCTCTCCAGCGACTTCACCAGTCAGTGTTACTGGCTGTGGTTGGTCGCCTTGTCGTGTTGCACCAATAATGTGCAACGACGGTAATGATAGGTGGCCGCGGTTTAAGTCGGCTTTGATATCTGCGATCTCGAAGTTCACTATCTTGGATTGCACGGCTTCATTTTCTGGGGGCTGATTAGCTTTGGCGTCGTTAGAAACAAAGTTAATCACGCCATTACGAATACTGCCCTCAAGGCTTGCTGTAGCTGAATGTCTGAGCATAAGGCCATCGCCTGCTAAACCAGATGCTTGCAGCTCAAACTCGCCGATACCAGAGGCATCAAAAGGTAACGCCAAGTAAGGAATGAAGGGCGACAATGGAACACCATCGGCACTGATGGTTGCTTGCCATGGCTTGCTAATTTGATTGAAGTCGACCGTGGCTTGAGCCTCAATGTAACCTTGTTTCAGTGGGGCAAACAGTCGCTTAAGTCGCCATTGACCTTGGTGGCTGCTCATTTCAACCACGGGCTGAGCAGACAAAATGCTCTGATAGCTCGCGTCATTGGCACTGGCACTCAGTTCACCTTCCCACAGTCCCCATTTGCCTTGCTCTATCAAGGTCAGCCCTTGTCCCTCTATGTGTAATCCAGAGACCTGCCAATATGGCTGGTTAGCTAACTGAATGCGTTGGCTTCTCTCAACATTGAGCTGCGAGATCGAGAGGGAATCAACTTCTTGTAGCCAAGGTTGCAATATTTCAAGCGGCGCTCTCTCTTCTGTTGATTCTGTCACCCACTTTACGCCGCGGACATCCAGCTCTTGGAGCTTGATAGAGCGAGGTCCTATTTGACCATTGAGTTGAACACTGCCTTGCTGCCATTGGCTGTAAAAGTCATTAATCTCGATCTGATCGTTTTGTAGCGTCAGTTTTAGGTTGGGCTCAATCCACTGCTCGTCTTTCAGAGAAAGGCTCTCAGCTTGCAGTGAGAAGTAACCCTGTTGTTGCTGCCATATCTTAAAAGGCAATTTGATGTTTTCAAATGATGCACTGAAGGCCGCGAGATGACCATCTTGCCACGCGATGTCACTTTTCAGGATATCTAGGCTATTGATATGGCTGATGTTGAAGTTTGGAATCTGCCATTCTGATTTCAGCAACTGTTGAGTTTGCTTCTGACTAAGATGCAGACTATCGATGGTGACGTTAATCAGAGACCATCCGCTTGGGTATTGCTCTGCCTGCCCTGAGATTTTAGCGCCACGCCAGTCGAACGATGCACCATAGAGAGTGCTGTCATGCGTTTTTAGGTCGAGGTCGATAAGGAAGTTATCTAGGGCCTCGTTTTGCCAAAAGATCTGTCCCGCCTTGAGCTGAACTTTTCCGTTGGGTAATAACTGCTGTGAGTTCGCCCAATCTGGGTTCGCGATTTGAATATCAAGGTCGCGAGCACTGAATTCTGGTGTTGAAAAGTCGAGATTGTTGATTGCGAGTTGATGAAGCTTAACTTGTGGCTGAGTGAGCTGCGTCTTTAGTAAGTCTAACTCTTCGGATTGCCACTGAACGCCACTGATGAGCAGTGAGTCGAGCTCTAGCTGCGCCGTGAAAAAACTATTGGGACTGAGCCAAAGTTGCAGTTTATCGATATAGAGTGGTTCGAACTCATCATCGATTGAGCCAGAAGTAATGCCTTGCAGCGTCAGTTGGTAAGGCGCCTGATAATCGACGTCTTCGACTGTGATAGGGTGAGATATCGAGTGCTTGAGTAGGAAATTAGCGATATCAGTGCGGTACTGGGTCTGCAAGCCAAGCAGCAGTGTTGCGACAGCTGCGACGAGGACAGACAATACAATCCCAACCACCATGATGACTCTTTTCATTCCTAGCGCACCTTCCATTTCTTCGTTGCTCAAAATAGAGTGGAACAAAATAGGCGCTGCGGCAACAAAAAAGCCCCTCAAAAGAGGGGCTTGCTACAAAAATATCGTTTTTAAGAGGGTGTTAGCCTTATGGCTTTGCCCTCAGAGCAGAGTGAACAATTAGTCCAGTTGTGGGCCTGCAGAAACAAGCGCCTTACCTTCATCGTTGTCGGTGTACTTATCGAAGTTGTTGATAAAGCGTTCCGCAAGGTCTTTCGCTTTGCTTTCCCACTGTAGTGGATCCGTGTAAGTATCACGTGGGTCTAGGATTGTTGGGTCAACATCGTGCAGTGCTAGTGGTACTTCTAGGTTAAACATAGGGATAACCTTAGTTTCTGCATCGTCGATTGAGCCATCTAGGATCGCGTCGATGATACCGCGAGTATCTTGGATAGAGATACGCTTACCGCTGCCGTTCCAACCTGTGTTTACTAGGTACGCTTCTGCGCCAGCCGCTTCCATACGCTTCACTAGTACTTCTGCGTATTGAGTTGGGTGTAGAGTTAGGAACGCTGCGCCAAACGCTGCAGAGAACGTTGGAGTTGGCTCAGTGATACCACGCTCAGTACCTGCTAGTTTCGCTGTGAAACCAGATAGGAAGTGGTACTTCGTTTGCTCTGGAGTCAGCTTAGAAACTGGTGGTAGAACGCCAAATGCATCCGCAGTCAGGAAGATAACCTTCTTCGCGTGGCCTGCTTTTGAAACTGGCTTAACGATATTATCGATGTGGTGGATCGGGTAAGAAACACGTGTGTTTTCTGTTTTAGAGCCGTCATCAAAGTCGATAGAGCCATCACCACGTACTGTTACGTTTTCTAGTAGAGCATCGCGGCGGATTGCGTTGTAGATCTCTGGTTCTGCTTCTTTCGATAGGCGAATGGTCTTCGCGTAACAGCCACCTTCGAAGTTGAAGATACCGTCGTCATCCCAACCGTGCTCATCGTCACCGATAAGTTGACGTTTAGGGTCTGTAGATAGCGTTGTTTTACCTGTGCCTGATAGGCCGAAGAATACCGCTACATCGCCTTTCTCGCCAACGTTCGCACTACAGTGCATAGAAGCGATGCCTTGCAGTGGAAGCAGGTAGTTCATCATTGCGAACATGCCTTTCTTCATCTCACCGCCGTACCAAGTACCACCGATGATTTGTACACGCTCAGTCAGGTTGAACGCCACAAAGTTTTCAGAGTTTAGGCCGTGTTCTTGCCATTTCGGGTTAGTTGTTTTCGCGCCGTTCATTACAACGAAGTCTGGTTCAAATGTTGCCAGCTCTTCTTCGGTAGGGCGGATAAACATGTTCTTAACGAAGTGCGCTTGCCATGCTACTTCAGTGATAATACGTACGCTCAGACGCGTATCAGGGTTAGCACCACAGTAACCGTCAATTACAAATAGGCGTTTGCCAGATAGCTGTGTAGTCACGAGTTCTTTAAGGTCGTTCCACACTTCAGTTGTAATCGGTTTGTTATCATTCTTACCTTGATCCGACCACCACATAGTGTCGCGAGTCGTATCGTCTTTAACAATGTACTTATCTTTTGGTGAGCGGCCAGTAAAGATACCAGTGTCAACAGCAACAGAACCCAGTTCGGTAACTACGCCTTTTTCGTAGCCTTCTAAGCCTGGAAGAGTTTCTTCCACGAACAGCTGCTCATAACTTGGGTTGCGCAGTACTTCAGTTACGCCAGTAAGTCCGTGTTTAGTAAGATCAATTTGTGCAGCCTTTGTATGTTCCATAACGGTCATAGGTGCTCCTTGTAGGATATTTTGTAGGGATTTTGTATTAATTTTTTGTTGTTATCTGCTCACCATGCTAGCAACGAGACATGGGGGAAACAGGGATATAGCTCAAAAATTATCCATATTTTCCATGGGGTTTTAAGTGTCTCGTCACATATTGGCCCAACTAGTCTATCCTGTACGCAAACCTTTGCGCTAGGGG
This sequence comes from Vibrio sp. THAF190c, assembly GCF_009363355.1. Lineage (NCBI taxonomy): Bacteria > Pseudomonadati > Pseudomonadota > Gammaproteobacteria > Vibrionales > Vibrionaceae > Vibrio > Vibrio sp. THAF190c. The sequence goes on from NZ_CP045338.1 coordinate 116,007, forward strand.
CTTGAACATTATTAATTGATTAAAATTAAGCAGTGATTTTATTACGAGATGTTACGAGATTTGCGCTAATTTGATCACAAAAAAGGCCAGCTTTGCGCTGACCTTTTTGGTTTAAATTACGTGTTTTTAGAACGGCGTAAATTAATGAACCGTATTGTTGCCTTTATCTGCCGCTTCTGCGAACAGAGCATCAACATCGTTCTTGTCGAAAGCGTAGCTTGTGCCACAGTAATCACAGTGAAGAGCAACGCTACCTTCAGTGCTGATGATGCTGTAAATCTCTTCTTGAGCCACAGTAATGATAGCTGCGCCACTGCGTTCACGTGAACAACCACAGAAGAACTCAACCGGTTGTGGTGTAAACAGTTGTACTTTCTCTTGGTTGTACAGGCGGTATAGAAGTTCGTTCGCTTCTAGAGAGAACAGTTCTTCATTTTTTACCGTTGCGGTTAGCTGCTCTAGATGTTCAAAGTCATCTGGCGTACCTGTACCGTCTGGCATTACTTGTAGAAGCATACCTGCTGCATGTGGTTTGCCTTCGTGCTCACCCGTACGTAGCCATAGGCGTGTTTTAAGCTGCTCAGAGTTTGCGAAGTAGCCTTCCAGTACGTCTGCTAGCGTGTCGCCTTCTAGTGCTACGATACCTTGATAACGCTCACCCTTCTTAGGATCGATAGTGATCACTAGGTAGCCTTTACCCATTAGATCATGCAGGCCAGCATCATCAGCGATATCGCCTTCGAAGCGTGCTACACCACGGATCTTCTGGTCGTGATCACCATTGATTACTGCTAGAGATACCGGGCCGTCACCTTGCAGTTGAATAGTGATAGAGCCTTCAAACTTTAGAGTCGCAGTAAGAAGAGTCGTTGAAACTAATAGCTCACCAAGAAGCTTTTGAATAGCCGCCGGGTATTCCTTGCTAGAAATAATTTGTTGGTACGCTTCGTCCAGTTGTACCAATTCACCACGTACCGATAGGTCTTCAAATAGGTAGCGATTTAAAACATTGTTTGCCATTTGGCGGTTCCTTCTAGCTTATTGATGCTTGAACTTGATGATGTCACGACGTTGCTTTTTGTCAGGACGACGTTCAGGGCTTGGGTTATGTGCATGTAATTTACGCTGTTGGGCGTGTGCTTCACGCTTTGCCAAGCTTTCTTTCGTTTCGGTATAAAGGGTTTGAGCTTCTGGAGCTCCACGGCGCTGATCGGAAATTTTATCGATCGTGACCGTCTTTTCTTCATTGCCTTGACGCAGTGAAATCACTGCCCCAAGTTCTACGATTTTGCTTGGTTTGCTGCGTTGACCATTATAGTGGACTTTACCACCATCGACCATATTGCGAGCAATAGAACGAGTTTTGTAAAAGCGTGCTGCCCACAACCATTTATCTAGTCTGACAGCTTCATTAGCGGTTTTCATATGGCGCTGTGCCCTTAAAGTGAAAAAATGAATGTGGTTTAACTGAGTAAAATCAGTTCGCAACTTGTCATAGATGATGCTTATCACATTTGGTAGAAGCTAAAGTGGTGGCAAATGTGTTTTTTTTCAAGGCATACTGCAAAATAGCTCACGTTATGATTTTTTATGCGTCGGCTATGATATAGTTTTGGATCCTATGTCAAATGAGTAGTTGGCGTAGCATTTATGTACAAAAAAGCTGAGAGCTTAATGATTTAGCGCTCTCATCTTCACAAAAGGGTTTAGGCAAGTGAAGTTATTGGAGCTCAAAAATCGCATGGGAAATTCTCCCTTGTTGAGCCGATTAATAGAGAATGGATTTGTATTTCAGCAAAAGCTGAGCCTGATAACTTGCTGTGTATTGATTGCCATTTCTGCATGGATACTAGGTCAGTTGGCTTGGTTGATTGAACCAGCAGAGCAGTCTGTTACGCCATGGAAAGCGCAAGCCTCGTCATCTTCTCGACCGCAATCTACGCTCGATATTTCCTCTCTCCAGAAGAGTAATCTTTTTGGTGAGTATAACGCTGAAACGCCAAAAGTGGTTGAACAGCCAGTTATCCAAGATGCTCCTAAGACGCGACTTAATCTTGTATTGGTGGGTGCTGTTGCTAGCTCAGACGCGCAGCGCAGCCTAGCGGTGATTGCCAACCGTGGTAAACAAGCGACTTATGGTATCAATGAAGAGATCGAAGGGACACGCGCCAAACTTAAAGCGGTGCTGATTGATCGCGTGATCATTGATAACTCCGGCCGTGACGAGACCTTGATGTTAGAGGGCCTCGAATACAAACGTTTATCGGTTTCTGCGCCAGCGAAGCCTCGTGCTTCGTCATCAGTGCGTGGTAATAACCCAGGATCAGCCGAAGAGAAGCTTGAAGAGATTAAAGCGAAGATCACCAAAGACCCGCAACAAATCTTCCAATATGTGCGTCTTTCGCAAGTAAAACGCGACGGCAATGTGATTGGCTATCGCGTCAGTCCTGGAAAAGATCCCGAACTTTTTAAATCTGTTGGGCTCCAAAGTGGAGACATCGCGACTCAGCTTAATGGACAAGACCTGACCGATCCGGCTGCTATGGGCAGTATTTTCCGCTCTATTTCTGATTTGACCGAACTTAACTTAGTGGTTGAAAGAGACGGGCAGCAGCATGACATTTTTATCGAATTTTAGAACATTTCGCTACCGAAAGGCGAGAGTGTAGGAGTAGTACGTGAAGCATTGGTTTAAGAAAAGTGCATGGTTACTAGCAGGAAGCTTAATCTGCACACCAGCAGCCATCGCTAATGATTTTAGTGCCAGCTTTAAAGGCACTGATATTCAAGAGTTTATTAATATTGTTGGCCGTAACCTAGAGAAGACGATCATCGTTGATCCATCGGTGCGCGGTAAGATTGATGTACGTAGCTATGACGTACTCAATGAAGAGCAGTATTACAGCTTCTTCCTCAATGTTCTGGAAGTTTACGGCTACGCCGTGGTTGAGATGGAATCGGGCGTTCTAAAGATCATCAAAGCTAAAGATTCTAAGACGTCTGCGATTCCTGTGGTTGGCGATCGTGAAAACATTCAAGGCGATAGCGTGGTCACTCGCGTTGTGACGGTTCGTAATGTTTCTGTTCGTGAGCTTTCACCACTGCTACGTCAACTGAATGACAACGCTGGTGCGGGTAACGTAGTGCACTACGACCCAGCCAATATTATCCTAATCACGGGCCGTGCTGCGGTTGTGAACCGTCTTGCTGAGATCATCAAGCGTGTTGACCAAGCGGGTGATAAAGAGATTGAAGTCGTAGAGCTGAAAAACGCTTCTGCTGCTGAAATGGTGCGTATCGTTGATGCCCTTAATAAAACCACTGATGCGAAAAATACGCCTGCATTCCTACAGCCTAAGTTGGTAGCGGACGAGCGTACTAATGCTATCCTGATTTCCGGTGACCCTAAGGTTCGTAGTCGCTTAAGAAAGCTGATTGAACAGCTCGACGTTGAGATGGCAACCAAAGGCAACAACCAAGTTATCTACCTTAAGTATGCGAAAGCGGAAGACTTAGTTGATGTGCTTAAGGGCGTGTCAGACAACCTGCAATCAGAGAAACAGAGCTCAAGTAAGAACCGCAGCAGCAATCGTAACCAAGTAATGATTTCTGCGCACGCAGAGACCAACTCCTTGGTCATCACCGCGCAGCCAGATATCATGAATGCGCTGCAAGATGTGATTGCTCAGCTGGATATTCGTCGTGCTCAAGTTCTGATTGAAGCACTGATCGTTGAGATGGGTGAGGGTGATGGCGTTAACCTTGGCGTACAATGGGGTAACCTCGATACTGGTGCGATGATCCAATATGGCAATACTGGGGCATCTATTGGTCAGGTCATGGTTGGCTTAGAAGAAGCGAAAGACTCTGAAGAAACCACAACCGTAACTGATGAAAACGGTAACGTAACTGGCTTCAACACAGTGACTAAAGAAGGTGACTACTCGACTCTAGCTTCAGCATTAGCAGGCGTTAACGGTGCTGCGGTAAGCGTTGTAATGGGTGACTGGACGGCACTAATCAGTGCGGTTGCGACCGACTCGAACTCGAACATCCTATCTTCTCCAAGCATTACCGTTATGGACAACGGCGAAGCCTCTTTCATTGTTGGTGAAGAAGTGCCGGTACTGACGGGTTCAACTGCGGGTTCAAGTAACGACAACCCATTCCAAACCGTTGATCGTAAAGAAGTTGGTATCAAGTTAAAAGTGGTTCCTCAGATCAACGAAGGCGACTCTGTTCAACTAAACATTGAGCAAGAAGTGTCTAACGTATTAGGCGCAAACGGTGCTGTTGACGTACGTTTTGCTAAGCGTCAGCTGAACACTTCTGTGATTGTCCAAGACGGCCAAATGCTCGTGCTTGGTGGTCTGATTGATGAGCGTGCACTAGAGAGCGAATCTAAAGTACCGCTACTGGGTGATATTCCAGTGCTTGGCCACCTATTTAAATCAACCAGCACTCAGGTTGATAAGCGTAATCTGATGGTATTCATCAAGCCGACCATTATTCGTGATGGTATGACAGCGGATGGCATTACTCAGCGTAAATACAACTTCATTCGTGCTGAGCAACTGTTTAAAGCGGAGCAGGGCTTGAAGCTACTGGATGACGACAATATTCCAGTACTGCCTAAGTTTGGTGAGAGCTTTAACCACCCTGCAGAAATTCAAGCGTTCATCGATCAAATGGAAGAGCAATAATGGCAGAGATGGTTGAGCCTGTTCGCAGCTTTCAGCGTTTGCCATTCAGCTTTGCAAACCGCTACAAGATGGTGCTCGAGTATCAACACCCAGAGCGCCCGCCAGTTCTTTACTATGTAGAACCTCTTAAAGCCGCGGCGATCCTAGAGGTGAGCCGCGTGATGAAAAGTGGCTTTACTCCACAAGCGATTGTCTCTGATGAGTTTGAGAAAAAGCTGACTGAAGCTTATCAACGTGACTCATCGGAAGCGCGTCAATTGATGGAAGACATCGGCGCTGATAACGACGACTTCTTCTCGCTAGCCGAAGAGCTGCCGCAAGATGAAGACCTGTTGGAATCAGAAGACGATGCGCCAATCATCAAGCTTATTAACGCGATGTTGGGTGAAGCAATCAAAGAGGGCGCTTCGGATATCCATATCGAAACCTTTGAGAAATCACTCTCTATCCGTTTCCGTATTGATGGCGTGTTGCGTGATGTATTAGCGCCAAGCCGCAAACTGGCACCTCTGCTAGTATCGCGTGTGAAGGTTATGGCTAAGCTCGATATCGCAGAAAAGCGTGTGCCACAAGATGGCCGTATTTCACTGCGTATCGGTGGTCGTGCTGTGGATGTCCGTGTATCGACCATGCCGTCGTCACACGGTGAGCGTGTGGTAATGCGTCTACTTGATAAGAATGCCACACGTCTTGATCTGCATAGCTTAGGCATGACAGCGCAAAACCACGAGAACTTCCGCAAACTGATTCAGCGTCCGCACGGCATTATCTTGGTAACCGGTCCTACAGGCTCTGGTAAATCCACGACCTTGTATGCAGGCTTGCAAGAGCTAAACAGCAACGAGCGCAATATTCTGACGGTAGAAGATCCGATAGAATTTGATATCGATGGTATTGGCCAAACTCAGGTAAACCCTAAGGTTGATATGACCTTTGCTCGTGGCCTAAGGGCGATTCTTCGTCAAGACCCAGACGTAGTAATGATTGGTGAGATCCGTGACTTAGAAACAGCAGAGATTGCGGTTCAGGCATCTTTGACGGGTCACTTGGTAATGTCGACCCTCCACACCAACACGGCGGTCGGTGCGATTACTCGTCTGCGTGACATGGGTATCGAACCTTTCCTAATCTCTTCATCGCTACTTGGCGTTTTGGCGCAGCGACTGGTTCGTACTCTGTGTAACGACTGTAAAGAGCCGTATGAAGCGGACAAAGAGACCAAAAAGCTGTTTGATTTGAAAAAGAAAGACAGCTTGACGCTTTACCATGCCAAAGGGTGTGAAGCGTGTAATCATAAAGGTTATCGCGGCCGTACTGGTATTCATGAACTGCTAATGGTCGATGAGTCGGTGCAAGAGTTGATTCACAGCGAAGCCGGTGAACAAGCGATTGAGAAAGCGATTCGCAGCACTACGCCAAGTATTCGTGATGATGGCCTAGCCAAGGTTCGTCAGGGCATCACTTCACTAGAAGAAGTGATGCGCGTGACCAAGGAAGTCTAGTATGGCGGCATTTGAATATAAGGCACTGGATGCGAAAGGCAAAACGAAGAAAGGCTCGATAGAGGCAGACAACGCGCGTCAAGCTCGTCAGCGTCTTAAAGAGCAGGGCTTGATGCCTGTTGAAATGGCTGAAGCCAAAGCGAAAAGCAGCAAGGGTGGCAGTGCGCCTTCGACTAGCTTTAAGCGTGGTATCAGTACGCCCGATCTTGCTTTGATTACGCGACAGATTTCGACTTTGGTTCAGTCTGGCATGCCGCTCGAAGAGTGTTTGAAAGCAGTAGCGGAACAGTCTGAAAAGCCGCGTATTCGCACCATGCTGTTGGCCGTTCGCTCTAAAGTGACGGAAGGCTACACCTTAGCTGACAGTCTTGCTGATTATCCTCATATCTTCGATGAGCTGTTTCGTGCCATGGTGGCCGCTGGTGAAAAATCCGGTCACCTAGATGCAGTTTTAGAGCGCTTGGCTGATTACGCTGAAAACCGTCAAAAGATGCGCTCTAAGCTGATGCAAGCGATGATCTATCCGGTGGTGCTGGTGGTCTTTGCGGTGACGATAGTCTCTTTCTTGCTAGCGACCGTAGTACCTAAGATTGTTGAACCTATCATTCAGATGGGTCAAGAGCTGCCTCAATCAACACAACTTCTGTTGGCCTCGAGTGAGTTCATTCAGAATTGGGGTATTCAGCTATTCCTTTTGATTGTTGGCTTTGTTGTCTTGGTGAAAACAGCACTCAAGAAGCCGTCGATTCGTCTGAGCTGGGATAGAAAACTTCTGAGTATCCCTCTGATTGGCAAGATTGCTAAAGGGATCAATACCTCACGCTTTGCGCGCACTCTATCTATCTGTACTTCAAGTGCGATACCTATCCTCGAAGGGATGAAGGTAGCGGTGGATGTTATGTCGAACCACCATGTAAAGCAGCAGGTCCTGCAGGCTTCAGACAATGTACGTGAAGGCGCGAGCCTTAGAAAAGCGCTCGATCAAACTAAGCTTTTCCCGCCAATGATGCTGCATATGATTGCCAGTGGTGAGCAAAGTGGCCAGTTAGAGCAGATGTTGACCCGCGCAGCTGATAACCAAGATCAGAGCTTTGAGTCTACGGTCAACATTGCTTTAGGTATCTTTACCCCAGCTTTGATAGCACTGATGGCGGGTTTGGTGTTGTTTATCGTCATGGCGACTTTGATGCCAATGCTGGAAATGAATAATTTAATGAGCGGGTAACCTCGCTGGTTTAACCTATTAGTTTTAGATTCTAGTTTTAGTTTTTAGATTCGGAGAGAGGCGCGTCTGCTAAACTCTCCGGCTGTCATTTGGAGAAAATAATGAAAAATAAAATCAAAAAGCAATCCGGCTTTACCTTACTAGAGGTAATGGTGGTTGTGGTTATCCTAGGTGTGTTGGCGAGCTTCGTTGTGCCAAACCTTCTAGGCAACAAAGAGAAAGCGGATCAACAGAAAGCGATCACTGACATCGTTGCTCTAGAGAACGCGCTTGATATGTACAAGCTAGACAACAGCGTGTACCCAACAACCGATCAAGGCCTAGACGCACTGGTTTCAAAACCAAGCAGCCCAGAGCCGCGTAACTACCGTGATGGCGGCTACATCAAGCGTCTACCAAACGACCCATGGGGTAATGCATACCAATACGTAAGCCCTGGCGACAATGGCACGATTGATATCTTCACGCTAGGTGCTGACGGCCAAGAAGGTGGTGAAGGTGCAGCAGCAGATATCGGCAACTGGAACATGCAAGACTTCCAATAAGCACTCGCTTATTGTGAACGCATGTCGTGATGGTAATACGAAACGTGAGAAACTCTGTTCAATCCCGCAACATAACGCGTTTGCGCGGATTTACTTTAATAGAAATTCTGCTGGTTCTCGTATTACTGTCACTGACCGCAGTGGCGGTGATCGCTACTATTCCTACCAATGCCAAAGACGTCGCCAAGCAATACGCGCACAGCTTTTATCAGCGTGTCCAGCTACTGAATGAAGAAGCAATTCTCAGCGGCTTAGACTTTGGCATTCGTGTCGATGAGCAAAAATCCACTTATGTCCTGATGAGCTTGAACTCTGAAGGTTGGCAAGAAGTGGAGTTTGAAAAGATTCCTTCGACGACTGAGCTCCCTGAAGAGTTGTCTCTTTCATTGAAGCTCGGTGGTGGTGCATGGCAAGAAGATGATCGTCTCTTTAATCCGGGCAGTCTGTTTGATGAAGACATGTTTGCAGATCTGGAAGAAGAGAAGAAACCTAAACCACCTCAAATCTATATCTTGTCGAGTGCCGAGTTAACGCCTTTTACCCTCTCATTCTATCCAAATACGGGTGATTTGCTGCAAGATGGTTGGCGTATCCGAGTGCAAGACAATGGGGTTATTCGTCTGCTCCAGCCGGGAGAGGAAGATGAAGATGAGTAATCTTATCTCAAGGTCTCAGAGTGGCATGACACTGCTTGAGGTGCTGGTGGCATTGGCTATTTTTGCAACTGCAGCGATCAGTGTTATTCGCGCGGTAACTCAGCATATTAATACGCTGAGTTACTTGGAAGAGAAAACCTTCGCAGCCATGGTGGTAGATAACCAGATGGCGATGGTAATGCTGCACCCTGAGAAACTGAAAAAGACACAGGGAACCCAAAAGCTCGCAGAGCGTGATTGGTTCTGGACCATAACACCTGTGCCAACCAGTGATAATCTTTTGAAGGCTTTTGATGTCAGTGTGGCAACCAGCAAGAATGCATCACCTGTAGTGACGGTACGCAGCTATGTCTCAAAATAAACGCGTCTGCGCTACTCGTAGTAAAACAAAAGGCTTCACGTTAATTGAGGTGCTGGTCTCGATTGCGATATTCGCCACTTTGAGTGTGGCGGCGTATCAGGTGGTGAACCAGATCCAACGCAGTAATGACGTCTCTATAGAACGTAGTGCACGATTGAATGCACTGCAGCGTAGCTTGGTCATTTTAGATAATGATTTTCGCCAAATGGCGCAACGTCAGTTTCGTACTAACGGTGAAGAAGCATCATCTAAACTGATCTTAATGCAGGAGTACCTGCTCGATTCAGATACTGTCGGTGTGATGTTTACCCGCTTAGGGTGGCACAACCCACAACAACAGTTCCCGCGAGGGGAAGTGACCAAGGTAGGTTACCGAATTAAAGAAGAGACGCTTGAGCGTGTATGGTGGCGCTACCCTGATACCCCAACCGGGCAAGAAGGCGTGGTAACTCCGCTGCTCGAAGGTATTGAAGCCTTTAGCTTAGAGTTCTACAACGGAAGTTCATGGCTAAAGGAGTGGCAGACCGATCGCGCGCTGCCAAAAGCAGTAAGACTTAAATTGACCCTTAAAGATTATGGTGAGATTGAGCGCGTCTACCTAACACCAAGTGGCAGCATTAATACTAGCGACAGCAGTGATAGTTCCTCATCGAGTGGGGGCAACAATGGTTAAGCGATACCAAATTAGGAAGCCCAGCAAGCAACGCGGTGTTGCGTTGATCGTGATACTGATGCTGCTCGCGATCATGGCGGCGATTGCTGGCAGCATGTCTGAGAGGCTGTTTACGCAGTTTAAACGTGTGGGTAACCAGCTCAATTATCAGCAAGCTTATTGGTACAGCATTGGTATTGAAGCGCTGGCTAAGGTCGGTATTGAGCAGAGCTATAAAGATAGCGATACCATCAACTTAAGTCAGCCATGGGCACTGGAAGAGCAGGTTTATCCGCTCGACTATGGTCAAGTAGTGGGTCACATTCGAGATGGTCAGGCGTGTCTAAATTTGAATGCGTTGAAGTCGGTTGCCAGCACCACAGATAACACATCACCTTATTTGGTCTCTGTGTGGCAGACCTTGTTAGAGAATCTGGAAGTGGACTCTTATCAAGCAGAGGTGATCGCCAACTCGACATGGGAGTTTGTCGACGAGGATACGCGTAGTGTTTCTTCTGTGGGTGTGGAAGACAGTACCTATGAAGCGATGAAGCCCGCTTATCTAGCGGCGAACGGCTTGATTGCAGATGAATCTGAATTGCGTGCCGTGTATCAAGTGAGTGGTGAGGTGATGGATAAGGTACGCCCTTATGTGTGTGCTCTGCCGAGTGATGACTGGCGTTTGAACGTAAACACACTCAAGGTCAAACAGGCTCCGCTTCTAGAGGCGATGTTTGCCCCGAACTTGAGTGAATCTGACGCCAAAGCGTTAATTGAAAACCGCCCTTTTGATGGCTGGGATAGCATTGATGACTTCTTAGCTGAGTCGAACTTATCGAGCGTCAGTGCCGATGTGACCAAGAAAGCCAAAGGGTACTTAGCGGTAGATAGTAGCTACTTCGAGCTGGATGCCGAAGTATTAGTGGAGAAGTCGCGAGTTCGAATTCGCACTCTCTTTTATAGTAGTAATCGAGAAACAGTGACGGTAGTGCGCCGTCGCTTTGGAGGAATCAGTGAGCGAGTTTCTGACCGTTCGACTGAGTAGCGAACCACAAAGCCCTGTGCAGTGGTTAGTTTGGTCGACAAGCCAGCAAGAAGTGATCGCAAGTGGCGAGCTTGCGAGCTGGCAACAGCTTGATGAGCTGACACCCTATGCTGAGAAACGGACCTGTATTGCGTTGCTCTCGGGCAATGACTGCCTATTGAAGCGTGTTGAGATCCCAAAAGGGGCAGCACGTCAGTTTGAGTCGATGCTGCCATTTCTACTAGAAGATGAAGTTGCTCAAGATATTGAAGAGCTGCACTTTACCATTCTAGATAAAGGCGCTGAGTCGGCCGTCGTTTGTGGTGTTGAACAACAGTGGCTCACTCAGGTGATGAGCGCATTCTCAGAGGTTGGCATTACCATTCGCAAAGTACTGCCGGATACGCTTGCCCTCCCTGTTGATGCTGAAGGCGTGACTGCATTGCAGATTGATGACCAATGGTTATTGCGCCAAAGCACCTTTCAAGCGGTCTCTATTCGCCAAGCTTGGCTGCCGATGTTTTTGAACAGCGATTGGCTTGTTACTGAAGACGATGCCAAGCCGACGATCTTCAGTTATACCGCTCTGCCAGGTGAAGAAGCTCAGCAACAGAGTGGGGTTGAGTGGCAAGCAAAACCAGCGGAATTGGTGATGTCGGTACTCAGCCAACAGGCGATTATTAGCGGAATTAACCTGCTGACGGGGCGCTTTAAAACTAAATCTTCATTCACTAAATACTGGAAGATTTGGCAGAAGGTGGCGATTTCAGCGTGTTTGTTGATTGCGGTTATCGCAACCCAGCAGACACTAAAATTACAGCGCTATGAAGCGGAAGCTCAGGCCTATCGTGCTGAGAGTGAGCGTATTTTCCGTCAGGTGCTACCGGGTAAACGCAAGATTCCAAGTGTCAGTTATCTGAAGCGCACAATGAACGAAGAGGCGAGCAGATATGGTGGCTCCGGTGATGGTGCGACTCTGCTAGGTTGGCTAACTCAGCTACCAAGTACGCTAGGGCGGGTGACGTCTATTGAAGTGGAAAGTATCCGCTATGATGGCAACCGTTCTGAAGTGCGTCTGCAAGCGAAAAGCTCGGATTTCCAACACTTTGAGACAGCTCGCACTAAGCTTGCCGAGAAGTTCTCTGTTGAGCAAGGACCGCTGAACCGAAACGGCGATGCTGTGTACGGCAGCTTTACACTTAAACCATTACAGTAACTCACGTTAGGAGATCAATGATGAGAAATATGATTGAGCCACTCCAAGCGTGGTGGACATCGATTAGTCAACGCGAACAGAGGCTTGTGATTGGGTGCTCGATTTTGCTAATCGTCGGTGCAGTGTATTGGGGTGTGCTTCAACCGCTCAATGCTCGCGCAGAGCTAGCGCAAAGCCGTATTCAGAGTGAAAAGCAGTTGCTGGCCTGGGTTAGCAACAAGGCTGATGAAATCGTCGAACTGCGCGGCAGTGGCGGTGCCAAAAGCTCTGAGCCTTTGAACCGTTCTGTACCTGCTTCAATGCGCCGTTTTAAGATTGAATTGATTCGAGTACAACCTCGTGGCGAAATGCTGCAAGTGTGGGTTAAGCCGGTACCATTCAATCAATTTGTCGATTGGCTGACGTACTTGAAAGAGCAGCAAGGCGTTGAAGTAGAATTCATGGATATTGACCGCAGTGACACGCAGGGCGTGATTGAAGTCAAGCGATTACAGTTCAAGCGAGGTTAGTGTGAAGCGAGGCTCTTCTCTAAAATATGGCTTACTTTTCAGCGCCATTTTTATCGTGTTCTTTTCAGCCAGTCTGCTTTTGCACCTGCCAGCCGCGTTTGCTCTTAAGCATGCGCCTAAGGTGAGAGGGCTGCAAATTGATGGCGTGCAAGGCTCTATTTGGCAGGGCAGTGCCAGCAATATAGCTTGGCAGCGTGTTAATTATGGCTCAGTACAGTGGGACTTTCAGTTCAGCCAGCTTTTCAAGGGTAAGGCAGAACTCGCGGCTCGATTCGGTCGTGATAGCGACATGAACTTGCGTGGCAAGGGTTATGTCGGCTACGGTATGAACGGTGCCTACGCGCAGAACTTGGTGGCATCGCTACCGGCTGAAGATGTCATGAAATACGTGCCGAACATTCCGGTACCCATCACCGCAGTTGGTCAGGTTGAGTTAACCATTAAGCACCTTCAGCAGGGGCAACCTTGGTGTCAAACCGGTGAAGGTACCCTAGCATGGTCAGGAGCGGGCGCGGATACTCCGTTGGGCTCTTTGGACTTTGGCCCAGTGATCGCCGATGTAACCTGCCAAGACAATACGATTGCTGCAAAAGGCGCTCAGAAAACCACGCAAGTTGAGAGTGAGTTTGAGGCAAGCTTAACGCCGAACCGCCGCTACGCAACCAGCGCATGGTTTAAACCGGGCGCTGAGTTCCCGCAAGCGATGCAGAGTCAATTGCGTTGGCTAGGCAAACCAGACAATCAAGGTAAGTACCAGTTTACTTATCAAGGACGTTTGTAGCGCTTATTTAATATGAATGAGAAAAATGGGCACCGACTGAGGTGCCCATTTTTGTTTGTGTAGACTTAGTCTTTACCCTGCAAGATCTCTTCCCAAGGCAGGTCGGCGTCGCCGAGTACGATGAAGTTGGGGTTCTCTAGAGTTTCGCGTTCGTTGTATGACAGTGGCTCTAGGTGAGTGCTGAGAATACGCCCGCCCGCCTCTTCAACGATGCACTGGGTTGCGGCTGTATCCCATTCACCGGTTGGACCTAAACGTAGGTAACAATCTACTGCACCCTCAGCAACTAGACAGGCTTTAAGGGCTGCTGAACCAAGTGGTACTAAGTCGTAGTTCCATTTCGGGCTCATGCGGCTGGTGATACGGTTGATGTCTTGGCGGCGGCTTATCGCCATCGCAATTGGCTGATTTGGTAGCTCATGGCGATGAGTCTTGATCTTCACGCTGTCGTTCAAATCTGGAATCTTCCAAGCGCCTTTGCCGTCGTAAGCATAATAAGTCACGCCCGACACTGGGCCGTAGACCACCCCCATCACGGGTTTGTTATGCTCAATCAGTGCAATGATGGTGGCAAAGTCTCCGCTGCGTGCAATGAACTCTTGGGTTCCATCAAGTGGGTCTACCAACCAATAGCGATCCCATTGAGAGCGCTTTTCTAGGCTAATGTCTGCCGCTTCTTCCGATAACACTGGGATGTCAGGGGTAAGTTCATTCAACCTTTGTGAGATTAGCTTGTGCGCTGCAAGGTCGGCGCTGGTGACGGGGGTATCGTCACTCTTGGTGTACTCTTCGTAATCTTTCTTCTCGTAGATCTCTAAGATCAGTTGTCCTGCTGAGCGAGCAACTTCAATCACGGAAGGCAGTAAGTGGGATAAATCTTTTGTCATTGGCATAAAAAGTCTCTTACTCTTCGTCAGATTGTTGTTTTAGTAGTCGAAGAGCCAGTAATAAAGCGGTGATGGAGCGAGCTTCACAGAAGTCGAGATGTGTAAGTAACTCTTCTCCTTGAGCCAGCGGCCAGCGCACAATATCCAGTGGTTCTGGTTCGTCACCTTCTAGCTGTTCCGGGTAGAGATCTTCGGCAATGAACAGGGTCATTTTGCTCGAAAAGTAAGAAGGGGCGAGAATCACTTCCTTGAGTGGCGTCAGTTTGCGAGCGCCAAAACCAATCTCTTCTTTTAACTCTCTTACCGCCGCTTCGTTGGGCGTTTCACCTTGGTCGATGAGACCTTTAGGGAAGCCGAGCTCATAGCGCTCTGTACCTGCAGCGTATTCACGTACCAATAGGATGTCACCTTGCTCAGTAATCGGGACCATCATTACTGCGTTGCGACCGCTTGGTTTCATGCGTTCGTAGGTACGAAGCTCACCGTTAGAAAACTTGAGGTCGAGAGATTCAATAGAAAACAGTTTTGATTGAGCGACAGTTTGCTTAGCCAAGATTTCTGGCTTGGTCCTTTTTGTCATGCGCTCGCTCCTTAGCTTTTTGGGAAGTCTTTCTAATATAGGGGAAATGGCGATGACTTCCTAGAGGTGAGTTTTTATATCATGGAATTATTGAATGGGAAGCGATTGCAATGGGCGCTATATAGATTAGAACGCCATTCTATTGATTTTGTTAGTGAAGTTGATGGTGGGGCTGATGAGGATAGATGGGCTTATCAATCATCAGGTGCCTAGAAAACAAAAAGGCTGATGTGAAAACATCAGCCTTGGTCTCTAACCTTAGGTGTGATTAGTAGTAAGAGTGCTCACCACGATCGTGCTCAGTTGCATCACGAACGGCTGTTAGTTCACCCTCGAACTGTTGTAGAAGTTCTTTCTCGATACCTTCTTTTAGAGTCACATCAACCATAGAACAACCGTTACAACCACCACCAAACGCGACGATAGCAACGCCTTCATCAGTGATTTCAACTAGGCTTACGTGACCGCCGTGGCCTGCTAGTTGTGGGTTTACTTGAGTCTGGATTGCGTACTCAACGCGCTCTAGAAGAGGTGCGTCATCCGCCACTTTACGCATTTTTGCGTTCGGTGCTTTTAAAGTTAGCTGAGAACCCATTTTGTCTGTAACGAAGTCGATTTCAGCTTCGTCTAGGAATGGTAGGCTTAGTTCATCTACGTAAGCAGAGAAGCCTTCAAATGCTAGTTCAGTATCAGATGCTTCTACTGCATCTGTAGGGCAGTAAGAAACACCACACTCTGCATTCTGCGTACCTGGGTTTACCACGAATACGCGGATGTTAGTCCCTTCTGGCTGCTGTGAAAGCAGATTAGCAAAATGAGTTTGAGCTGTTTCTGTAATAGTAATATTTGACACGACGAATACCTGAGTAAATTTGTAGGCTATTCTGCCATTCTACTCCTGTCGGGGCGGTAATTCAGCCCTTTTTTGCTGAATTGATAGACAAGTTTTTAGGGAAATTGACTAAGACGCGGGTTCAGGAGTGCGGCAGATGCAGTAAATATCAATCCTTTTAGCGCCCACTTCAAGTAGCAATTGACATAATTGATACACGGTACTGCCTGTGGTGACGACATCATCCATTATTGCAACATGGGCGTCGCCTTTTGCTATCACTTTCATCACATCCTTGTTTCTAAAAGAAAAAACATTACGCAGGTTGTGCTGGCGTTGTGTCTTACTTAACCCTTGCTGAGTCGGGGTGGCACGTTGACGACGAAACAGCGCTAGGCTTTGGCTGTTAAGTTCGTGCGCAAGAGCATCGGCTAGCAATGCGCTTTGATTAAATCCGCGGTGTAGGTAGCGCCGCCAATGCAGCGGCACACTAGTGATAATAGGGGCGGGCTGCTCAATATGGTTCGCCAGCAGTTTGACTAAGTCTCGACTTAACCAAAATTGACCACTGTATTTCATCTGGTGGACGTAATGGTTGAGTGGAAAATCGTAATCTCCAACACAATAGAGCCGATGCCATGGCGGTGGTTTTTTTAAACATGCCCCACATATGGTGGCATCGATATTAAGCTTGATACCGCAACGTTGGCAGCGGTGTTGTGGTGCGAAATGAGATAGGCAGCTATTACACCATTTAGGATGACTATCTTGAGGTAGCTTTGGCAGTTTGCAGAGATGACATTGTGGTGTGACCAAGCGTGGTGTGTGTTTTTGGAGCCAATCAGATAACATAGCGAGCACAAGTGCATTGATGATGTAGGTTTGGATAGCCTAGCCAGCAAGGTCATCATTGTTGGATGAGAATAGTAGGGAAAATCACGAGATGAGCGACAAACTGTATTGGCATGTGTCTGGACAGGGGCCAGATTTGGTTTTGGTTCATGGATGGGGAATGAACGGTGCGGTGTGGCAGCAAACTGTAACGGCACTTGAGACCCAGTTCCGTGTCCATGTGGTTGACCTGCCAGGTTATGGTCACAGCAGTCACTGCCATGCTGATACGCTCGAAGGTATTGCCGAGCAGTTGATGGAAGAGGCGCCAAAGCAGGCGATCTGGGTTGGTTGGTCTTTGGGTGGCTTAGTCGCGACTCATATGGCGCTGCATCATACAGATTATGTCTCTAAACTCGTCACGGTTGCGAGTTCTCCGAAATTCGCCGCAGCCAAAGAGCCGGTGCTATGGCGCGGTATCCAACCTAACGTTCTGAGCAATTTTACCGAGCAGCTGGTGGAAGATTTTCAAACCACCATCGAGCGCTTCATGGCGCTGCAAGCGATGGGCAGTCCGTCGGCAAGACAAGATGTAAAACAACTCAAACAGGCGGTACTGTCGCGTCCGCTGCCTAACCCAGACTCGCTGCTTGCCGGATTAAAAATGCTTTCAGATGTCGATCTGCGTGAGCGCTTACCTGAGCTAACAGTGCCTATGCTGCGCTTATATGGTCGATTAGATGGTTTGGTACCGATTAAGGTGGCAAAAGATCTAGAAAAAGCGCTACCAAACACCGAGCAATACATCTTTACTCAGTCTTCGCATGCGCCGTTCATGACAGAAGCGGACGCTTTTTGCTGTGAGTTGATCAGCTTCGCCGAGAAATAATTGCTAAAATTATAGACAACGTGGTCGATATATAATCTAACCAAGGCACTGAACGATGCTCAGCCCTCTCTCTCACCTGAGCAGAACACAGTAGTTTGGGCTATGCCTGTTGTGCTTACTGGGTTCAACGGTGCCATGGCAATAGCGATGGGCGATTCTTGAGGAGAGTTCGCAATGATTGTGTCACCTGCAACGGCAGTAAGTGTGCCACTGATCGCCCCATCCGTTAATGTGCAAACTGAGCAAGTTGCGCGTGAAAATAGAGTTCGAGAGCCTGTTGCTCCAGCCGTCGCATTGGCTAAAACCAATGCAGAGCGCAAGGTAAAATCGGACGATAAACGAAGGCAGCAATCAGCTTGGGATCCCTCTGACCATCCCGGTTATGAAATGGATAACGAGCAGGAAATAAATGCGGTAAACCAAGAAGAGCCTAAAGATCCATTTGATAGGTTGTTCAGCTTATTGGCACTGAGTAGTTATAGTGCTGATCAAGGAAAGGGTTACACCATGCGTTTTCGATTGCCCAAGCACATTCTTGATGCGGCGATTCGAGAAGGGCAGATGGAACAACGACGTAAGGTCATTAAGTATCATTATGGCCATGCTGTTGCGCCTCATAAGCCATCTGAGGTATTGGTTGTGCTCTAGCGCAGTCAATATCGCCAAGCCTTTTTGAACCTAATAAAAAACCTGCATGCCACTGGCGATGCAGGTTTTCTGTTTTTAGAAGGGCGCTTTTATATTTAAGAGGACGCTCTTACGTCTGAGATACAACTTTTACAGCTTTAGGTCTACTATGATCCAAACGCTTTTCTAGCTGCTCACCCCTTATCACGAGGCGTTACTTCTTCGCTTTCGCAAAGGCAGCAGCAAACGCGCCACCCATAGCGCCGTTCTGTTGTGGCTCTTCGCGACGACGCGGACCGCCTTGCGATTGACGACCTTGAGAACGAGGTGCAGATGAACGTTGAGCACGGTTATCTTGTCCCGGCTCGTCTTTCATGCGCATGCTTAGCGCAATACGCTTACGCTGCACGTCCACTTCCATCACTTTCACTTTGACGATGTCGCCCGCTTTCACTACTTCACGTGGATCAGAAACGAATCGGTCAGTCAGTGCTGAAATGTGTACCAGACCGTCTTGGTGAACACCGATATCAACGAAAGCACCAAAGTTGGCTACGTTAGAGACCACGCCCTCTAGAATCATGCCCGGCTCTAAATCAGACACAGAGTTAACGCCTTCCGCAAAGGTCGCCGTTTTGAACTCAGGGCGCGGGTCACGACCCGGTTTATCTAGCTCTTTAATGATGTCTGTTACGGTTGGCACGCCGAAGTTATCGTCGGTGTAATCGACCGCGTGCAGGCCTTTTAGGAAGCCAGAGTCGCCGATTAGGGTCTTGATGTCTTTGTTGTTCTTCTCAGAGATCGCTTTTACCACAGGATAAGCTTCAGGGTGAACCGCTGAGGCATCGAGTGGGTTTTTTCCACCCATGATACGCAGGAAGCCGGCACACTGTTCAAAGGCTTTTGGCCCCAAGCGCGCAACTTTCTTCAACGTGGTACGTGCTTCAAAGCGGCCGTTCTCATCACGGTAATCAACAATGTTCTGTGCGATGGTGCTAGATAGGCCAGCAACACGAGTCAGAAGTGCGGCAGAGGCGGTGTTTACGTCAACACCGACTGCGTTTACACAGTCTTCGACGATCGCATCTAGGCGTTTGGCTAGCATGGTTTGGCTCACATCGTGTTGGTATTGGCCGACACCGATTGATTTCGGGTCAATCTTAACCAGCTCTGCCAGTGGGTCTTGTAGACGACGAGCGATTGATACTGCACCACGCAACGACACGTCCATATTCGGGAACTCTTTCGCTGCAAGCTCAGATGCCGAGTAAACCGATGCGCCAGCTTCGCTCACAATGATCTTCTGTACTTTTAGGTTGCCGCGCTTAATCACGTCAGCCACAAAGCTGTCGGTTTCGCGTGAAGCTGTACCGTTACCAATTGCAATCAGATCAACATTGAATTGACGCACCATCTGCTCAACGATGTGTGCAGATTTGTCGTACTGCTTTTGTGGTGGATGAGGATAGATGGTTTCGGTTGCGAGCACTTTACCTGTTGCATCAACTACAGCGATTTTTGAACCTGTACGTAGACCCGGATCGAGACCTAGTGTTGCACGAGGACCAGCCGGAGCGGCCATTAATAGATCTTTCAGGTTAGTCGCGAATACTTCAATCGCTTCGATTTCTGCGCGCTCTTTCATTGCGCCCATCAGCTCGGTTTCCATGTGCATCGATACTTTGATGCGCCATGCCCAGCTGATCACCTGTTTACGCCATGCATCGGCAGGAGCGCTGCTCAGAGTAATACCATAGTGATCAGAGATGATGTTTTCACAGTAAGAACCACGTACACCCTCTTCTTGCTCTGGGTCAGCGTTCATGGTTAGTGTTAGGAAGCCCTCATTACGACCACGCAGCATGGCTAGTGCTCGGTGTGAAGGGACTTTGCTCAGCGTTTCGTCATGCTCGAAGTAGTCTTTGAATTTCTCGCCTTCTTGCTCTTTCCCTGCAACAACGCGAGCGCCTAATGCTGCATTGCGCGTCAGGTGCTGACGGATTTTCTCAAGCAGGTTTGCATCTTCTGCGATGCGTTCCATGATAATTGCGCGAGCACCATCCAGTGCGGCCTTAGTATCTTCAATGCCTTTGTCACTATTCAGGTACTGAGAGGCTTCACTTTCTGGATCGTGTTGTGGTTCGTTCCATAGTGTCTCTGCTAGAGGTTCTAAGCCAGCTTCAATTGCAATTTGACCTTTGGTGCGACGCTTAGGTTTGTAAGGTAGGTATAAGTCTTCTAGGCGGGTTTTGCTGTCGGCTTGAGTGATTTCTTTTTCAAGCTCAGCGGTCAGTTTGCCTTGGTCTTGAATCGATTTGAGGATCGTTTGGCGGCGATCGTCGAGTTCACGCAGATAAGAAAGTCGGCTGTCTAAATTACGTAATTGGGTGTCATCAAGGCCGCCCGTTACCTCTTTACGGTAACGTGCAATAAAGGGAACCGTGTTACCGTCATCGATTAGGGTAACTGCTGCGGTCACTTGATCGGGGCGAACGCTCAGCTCTTGAGCGATCTGTCTACAGATAGCTTGGCTCATCCGTTGAATCTCTTTTTGATTATCGTGCCCACATATATGGGGGTGAATCTTAGCTTTTTCTAGCTTTGCTAAGTCAATTTCCTGTTTGTTCGGTGATTTCCCTATCTGACATACCTTTTGTGCGAGATCTCTTACAAGTGATGTGCGACTAAATCACTTTGTGCATGCTGTTTTTACTATGTATCACTATAACTTGTTGATATTTAATGGTTTGTATTGCGGTGTGATCGATGTTATATCAAATTTTTGTTGGCAGATATCTGGGATGCCATCGGATTTCACGTAATATTTAACTTGTCGACAGGGAGTTGGCAGGAACAGGAAAAAGCCTAACGGATTAGGTATCTTCAGGATGAAGATTTGATTGCTTAGGATGAGTGGTCAGCAAGGATGTAAAACACTGATTGAGTTTGATGTGGCTAGGATGGTTACTGATGCTGATGAAAGTGAATATCTCTGGATGAGATTAGCCCGTCAGGATGATAGGCAAGCATGGACACCGCTAGGATGGCGATGACAAAAGGAAATCGGTTAAAGGATTTAGCCAATATCAAGGAAAGATGCAGGGAGCACCTCATCTCAATGAGATAAATAGTGGCAGGAAGGCTACGAAAGAACTTAACCCCGTAGGGCGCAAGCCTCACGGGGTTTCCTTTTATTTAGAGCCTTGAAAAGTCTCTATGGTGTATAGCGAATCGCATTCACAAACCACTCTTTGTCGCCCTCTGGGGTACGCACCGTGAACTCATCATCCACTTCTTTCTTGAGCAGGGCTCGTGCCATCGGTGAGTCGATCGAGACATAGTCTTTGACACCGCCATAGATCTCATCTGGCCCAACAATACGAAATGACTTGGTATCGCCGTCGTCATTCTCTATTTCAACCCAAGCACCAAAAAACACTTTGCCTTCTTGCTGTGGCGAGTAGTCGACAACCTTTACTTGGTCGAGTCGTTTTCTTAAATAGCGAACGCGGCGATCGATCTCACGTAGGCGTTTTTTATTGTACTGATAGTCTGCGTTTTCACTGCGATCACCGAGGCTCGCTGCCCAAGTTACTTTCTTGGTCACTTCAGGGCGATCTTCTCGCCATAGGAAATTCAGCTCTTTTGTGAGTTTTTCATAACCCTCACGAGTAATTAAGTTTGTTTTCATAACTCTGACTTAGTGAAATCATGTTCTAAGATAGAATATATAGAAAGGCAACATACGTTAACAATTCTTTAGGCGACATTTTCTCCAAGAATGTTACATTTTCAATGTCTAAAAAGAATACTTAATCTTCAAGTTTGAGTTTTAATAGGTGGAACCATTACATGCAAGAAAACTACAAAATTTTAGTGGTCGATGACGATGCGCGCCTTCGTGCATTGCTGGAACGCTACTTGTCTGAGCAAGGCTTTCAAGTGCGTAGCGTGGCAAACAGTGAGCAGATGGACCGCCTGTTAACCCGTGAAAACTTCCACTTGATGGTGCTGGACTTAATGTTACCGGGCGAAGATGGCCTCTCAATCTGCCGTCGTCTACGTAACGCCAATAACATGTTGCCTATCCTGATGCTGACCGCAAAGGGTGATGAAGTTGATCGCATTGTTGGCCTAGAAGTGGGTGCCGATGATTACCTACCTAAGCCATTTAACCCTCGTGAGCTTCTAGCGCGCATTAAAGCAGTACTGCGTCGTCAAGTGATTGAAGCGCCGGGTGCACCAAGCACAGAAGAGTCTGTGGTTGAGTTCGGTGAATTCCGTCTGAATCTCGGTACCCGTGAGATGTTCCGCGGTGAAGAGCCAATGCCTCTCACTTCAGGTGAGTTCGCGGTATTGAAGTCTCTAGTCACCAATGCGCGTGAGCCAATGTCTCGCGATAAGCTTATGAATATGGCTCGCGGCCGTGAGTATTCCGCGATGGAGCGTTCTATCGACGTTCAGATCTCTCGCCTGCGTCGCCTTGTTGAAGAAGATCCTAGTAAGCCGCGCTACATCCAAACGGTGTGGGGCTTAGGTTACGTGTTCGTTCCTGATGGAAAAGCAGTGTAACTCTATCAGTCACCATCGTGATTGAAATGTGATTGTTATCGGGTCATCTCATAATTATGTGATGGCCCGTTTTCTATTCAGAACAGTGGTTTAGAGTTATAGTTTCTATTATGTCTCTGTTTCTCTACCTTTCACTTTAGGTTTTCTATGCGTATACGTAGCTCCTTTACTCAATCTATCGTTCTCTTCTTAACCTTACTGGTTGCTAGCCAAATATTCTCTTACTACGCGGTGTTTAATTACGCCTTAATGCCGAGTTTGCAGCAGTTTAATAAGATCTTGGCGCATGAGCTGAACTTGGTTTTAGACGAAGGTGATCTTGATATCGAGATGGACGCACCACTGCGTCAGCGTGTGCTCGAGCAGCTTGGGGTGACGGTTCACACCAAAGATAGTGAAACGGCGGGTGAGTTTTACCATGCTGTAGCGATTGACCTGATGAGTGAAGAGATGACTAAGGAACTTGGTTCTGAGACCGAGGTGAGGCTGATCTTGGGTGCCGAGAGCTATGTACTTTGGATGGATATAGCGCAGTTGCCCAACTCGTTGATTCGAATCCCGCTATCTGAGCTACAAGAAGAAGATTTTGCACCGCTGTTCCGCAATAGCTTGATCATGGCGCTATTGATCATTGCCGGTGGTTGGCTGTTTATCCGTTTACAGAACCGTCCTTTGATTGCATTAGAGAAAGCCGCCAAAGGGGTAGGGCGTGGTGATATTCCACCGCCTCTGCCAGTTCAAGGTGCGCAAGAGATTCGCTCGGTAACTCGTGCCTTTAACCAGATGTCGAAAGGCATCCAAGAGCTTGAGGAAGACAGAGCGCTATTGATGGCGGGTATCAGTCATGACCTGCGTACGCCATTGACTCGTATTCGTTTAGCGACGGAGATGATGTCACCGGAAGACAGCTACTTAGCCGAAGGTATTATCAGTGATACGGAAGAGTGTAATGAGATCATCAGCCAGTTTATGGATTACCTAAAACCTGTTGACCGTAATTCGTTCCAAGCTGTGTTCTTAGAAGATATTGCTGGTGAGGTGGCGAGCTCTGAGGGTGGCTATGAGGTAGAAATTGAAACTGACCTCGCTTCTAACATGAAACCTGCCTTGGGTAACCCAATTGCCATTAAGCGCGCAATCAGTAACTTGGTGGTTAACTCCCTACGCTATGGTAATGGCTGGGTCAAAGTCACCACGGGTATGACCGCGGATAACAAACTCGCTTGGGTAACAGTAGAAGATAATGGCCCCGGTATTCCACAAGATCAGATCAGCAAGCTGTTTGAACCCTTCACTCGAGGCGATACCGCGCGTGGTAGTGAAGGTACGGGTTTAGGTTTGGCGATTGTGAAGCGCATTGTCAGTCAGCATCAAGGTGCTGTCGTGGTGAATAACCGCAGCCAAGGCGGTCTGAAAGCACAGATCAGCTTTCCAGTTAAGTTGTAAGCTTAATGAGTTTCGAGGGGCTGCTATAGATCCCCGACTCGGTCATTCTTCCCTCTCGCGGATAACAAAAAATATCGTCATTCCCTATCGTGAGGGACGAGCGAGTAGGGAATCTCGCTCTTAGCTCTTTTTCGCAAGGGTTAATATGCAAAAAGGCTTCCGTGAGGAAGCCTTTTTAGTTCAATCAATTAGCATCTATGACTACGCCTTAGAGTACACATCGCGTTCACCCAACCAGCGGTTGATGATCGCTTTAGCATTGTCTGGGTAGCTGTCGTGAATGTGGCGCGCAATACGCTGCACTTCAGGGATTAAACGCTGGTCGCGTACCAAGTCGGCAATCTTAAAGTCTGCCAAACCCGTCTGTTTAGTACCAAGCAACTCACCCGGACCACGGATCTCCAAATCTCGTTGAGCAATCACAAAGCCATCGTTACTTTCACGCAGTACACCTAAGCGCTTCTGAGCTGTTTTAGAGAGTGGTGAGTGGTACAGCAATACACAGTGACTCGCGACTGAGCCACGACCAACACGACCACGTAATTGGTGTAGCTGAGCAAGACCGAGACGCTCTGGGTTCTCGATGATCATTAAGCTCGAGTTCGGAACATCCACACCCACTTCGATAACCGTTGTCGCGACCAAAAGATGGAGCTTGTTCTCTTTGAACTCCTGCATCACGGCCTGTTTTTCGGCAGGCTTCATGCGACCATGTACTAAACCAATTTTCACATCAGGAAGTTTGCGTTGCAGCTCCTCTGCGGTATCCGCTGCCGCTTGCGCTTCCAACACTTCGGACTCATCAATTAACGTGCACACCCAATAGGCTTGTTTGCCCTCGTTAAGACACGCATTACGTACACGTTCGACAATGTCGTCACGCTTGGTATCTGGAATAGCGACGGTTTGAATGGGCGTTCGACCCGGTGGTAGTTCATCAATGATCGAGGTTTCTAAATCGGCATAGGCCGTCATCGCTAGTGTGCGTGGAATCGGTGTCGCCGTCATCACCAATTGGTGTGGATAATGACCTTGCTTGGCGCCTTTCTCACGCAGCTCTAATCGCTGGTGGACACCAAACCTGTGCTGCTCATCGATGATCACCAGGCCTAGGTTATGGAAAGCTACATGCTCTTGGAATAGGGCATGCGTACCGACCACCATTTGCGCTTCGCCACTGGCAATACGCTCAAGCTCTTTCTCTTTGGCTTTGCCTTTGAGCTTACCGGCTAGCCAACCGACTTGAATACCCATGCTCTCAAACCAATTAGCAAAGTTTATTGAGTGCTGCTCTGCCAGAAGCTCGGTTGGTGCCATCAGCGCGACTTGTTGACCGTGCTCTAGAGCGCGAACGGCAGCAAGGGCGGCGACTAGGGTTTTACCTGAGCCTACATCACCTTGCACTAAGCGCATCATAGGGTGTGGTTTCTCAAGATCGCCCTCAATCTCTTTTACCACGCGTGCTTGTGCATTGGTTGGCGAGAATGGTAATTGCGCTAGTAGTCTGTCTTTGAGCGTATGCACTGGCGGCAGTGGAATCGCGTTGTCTTGTTGCCCCTTGCTGCGAACCGATAGCATTGATAGGTTTTGTGCGAGCAGCTCTTCCATGATCAAACGCAGTTGAGCTGGGTGCTTACCTTCATCAAATAGCTCAAGGTCGATCCCCGGTGGTGGTCTATGTATGGTATGTAGCGCTTGAGCCAGCGTAATTTGGTGATCGTATAAGCCAGAAGGCAGTAGTTCGTTAACCGCAGCTTTATCGATAAGATCTAGTGCTTGCTCGGTGAGGTTGCGCAGCGTGACTTGTCTTAGACCATCTGTGGTTGGGTAAACCGGCGTCAGGGTTGCTTCAACGTCAGGTTGCTGCCTTGGAGCAAAGAACTTGTAGTCTGGGTGGACGATTTCTAAACCCATACCGCCACGTTTGATCTCACCGTAGGCATGAACTTGTTTGCCTTCGGCAAAATTGTTCTTCATCCCAGCAGTGAAGTTGAAAAAGCGCAGGGTGATAGTGCCATTGCCGTCGCTGATTTTAACCGCCAGCATTTTGCGCTTGCCGAAAATAGTATCGACACTCATTACTTTGCCTTGCACTGCTGCCCAGATCCCCGCATGCAATTTTGCGATCGGGTAGATGCGTGTTCGATCTTCATAGCGAAGTGGTAAGTGGAATAGCAGGTCTTGTACGTTGTTCAATCCAACCTTTGCCAGTTTCTCGGCAACCTTAGCGCCAACTCCGGATAGAGAGTTAAGAGGAATAGCAGATAAAAGCTGTGACATAACAAGGCTCACGACGGTAATAGATATCGTCTATTCAAGCATTTTACTGGATTTTTGTACAGGACAAAGCGAAAGAGCAGATGAGAGATTCGGGTAAACGGGATGCGAAAAGACTAAGAGCGAGTGCGGGATATATGTAAATAGGATACGAGAAGAGTAGGACAGTATAAAAAACTAAAGCAGACTCGAAATACGAAAAGTTGAGTGGTGAAAAGCTTTTGCTCTTCGTATCACGGCACTCGTATTTCTCATCTGCTTTATCTATTGCGACTCGAAAAAACTAAAAGCAGATGTGGAGCCAAGATGGTGAATTACGAAGTATTTTGCTCTTCGTATCTCGCCATCTCGAATCCCTCATCTGCTCTTGAATCAGTTCTTACGACGTCTTACCTTCAACGCGTGTGGCATAACACGTAGCTTCTTCATAATACTCGCAAGATGCACACGATCTTTGGTGGTCAGCAAGATAGTCACGGTGTACAAGCGTCCATCACGTTCTTCAGTCGAGATACCATGAATGTTTGAGCCTGTTTTCGAGATAACGTTAGTTAGCTCAGCTAGTGCGCCTTGGTGGTTCTGCAGATCAACCTGAAGCTCTGCTGTGAACTCTTGGTCGTAATCATCAGACCATTCAACCGCCATGTACTTGTCTGGTTCTTTTTGGTAACCACGAACGTTTGGACACGTTTCACGGTGAACCACAAGGCCACGACCTGGAGATACATGGGCAATGATGTGATCGTCTGGGATCGGGTGACAACAGTTGGCAAATGTCAGCAATAGACCTTCAGCGCCACGGATAGGCAGCTTCTTCTTCGGTGTATCGCTGTCGTTGTTCACTTCTGTTAGTTCGTCCGCATCACCCAGTAGACGACGGGCAATTACGATACTCATCAGCTCACCCAAACCAATCGAAGCCAGTAGGTCTTCAATCGACTCTAAGCGTAGATCAGACAGTACGTGGTCAACGTTCTCTTGAGCAATATCGCCAATTGAGTGTTCACCCAGTGCGTGGTTAAGTAGGCGGCGCCCTAGGGTTACCGACTCTTCACGACGCATGGTCTTAAGAACCTGACGAATCTTAGTACGAGCACGAGAAGTCACCACATAGTTGAGCCATGCAGCATTTGGACGAGCACCCGGTGCGCTGATGATTTCGATCGTCTGACCGTTCTTCAGGGCTTTACTTAGTGGGTACGGGTTCATGTCTACACGAGCGCCAACACACATATTACCAACGTCAGTATGGACTGCGTAAGCGAAGTCGACGGCTGTTGCGCCTGCTGGCAGCTCAACGATACGACCTTTCGGTGTGAAGACGAAAATCTCATCAGGGAATAGATCAGACTTAACGTTCTCGATGAATTCGAATGAGTTACCGGCACTTTGTTGAAGCTCAAGTAGGCTCTGCATCCAACGCTGAGCTTTCACTTGCGCGGTGGTGCCATTGCTACGAGTACCATTGCCTTTGTAAGACCAATGCGC
Organism: Vibrio sp. THAF190c; assembly: GCF_009363355.1. Classification (NCBI taxonomy): domain Bacteria; kingdom Pseudomonadati; phylum Pseudomonadota; class Gammaproteobacteria; order Vibrionales; family Vibrionaceae; genus Vibrio; species Vibrio sp. THAF190c. The sequence goes on from NZ_CP045338.1 coordinate 143,610, forward strand.
AGCAACACCTTTGTCTGCCATTTGGTCCATGTCTTCCGTACGAATTTGTACTTCAACCGGGACGCCGTGAGGGCCGATCATAGAGGTATGTAGAGACTGATAGCCGTTGGCTTTCGGTACTGCGATGTAGTCTTTCATGCGACCAGGACGAGGCTTATACAAGCTATGAGCCTGACCTAGAGCACGGTAACAAGTGTCTGGTGTGTCTACCACGACGCGGAATGCGTAGATATCCATAATGGTGTGGAAGCGCTGCTCTTTGGTTTTCATCTTGTTGTAGATGGAGAACAGGTTCTTTTCACGACCAAATACGCGAGCAGGTAAGCCAACCTCTTCGAGGCGACCTTCAATCTCGCTATGGATACGTTGGATCATCTCTTTGCGGTTACCACGAGCGGCTTTCACCACTTCTTTCAGAACTCGGTAACGGTTTGGATAAAGGGCTTCAAATCCAAGTTCTTCTAGTTCAGTCTTGATGTTATGAATACCAAGACGGTGAGCAAGAGGAGAGTAGATCTCTAGGGTTTCACGTGCAATACGACGCTTTTTGTCTGGGCGCAGGGCACCAAGCGTACGCATGTTGTGTGTTCGGTCTGCTAATTTGATCAAGATAACGCGGATGTCTTGCACCATTGCGAGAACCATCTTACGGAAGTTCTCTGCTTGCGCTTCTTTGCGATCACGAAACTTAAGCTTATCCAGCTTAGAAACACCATCAACAAGCTCCGCCACTGTGTTACCAAACTGCGTTTCTAACTCTTCTTTTGTAACTTCAGTATCTTCAATTACATCGTGGAGTAGCGCTGCTTGGAGTGTTTCAATATCAAGGCGCATTTCAGCCAGGATACGTGAAACAGCAACAGGGTGGATAATGTATGGTTCACCGCTTGAGCGGGTTTGCCCTTCATGGGCATCTCTCGCTACCACATAAGATTGACGCAGAGCCTCAATTTGAGGCTCTGTTAGGTATTCTTGGGCAACGTCTTTGAGGCTATCGAATAGATACAAATTAAAGGCCCGGAAGGTTAATTAGTTCGAATAACAATGACGCTTTTTGCGAATAAGAGTTAACGAGAGTGAGCGATGCTGCTTACTGCTGCAAGCTCAGCTGCTTCTTGCTCTTGTTGCTCTTGACGCTCACGAGCATCTAGTACGTCTTTAGTGATAAGACCTTCTTCGATTTCACGAAGTGCGATAACCGTTGGCTTATCGTTTTCTTCAGGCACTAGTGAATCTTTACCGCCAGTTTGCATTTGACGAGCGCGGCGAGCCGCAATAAGAACTAGGTCGAAACGGTTGCCAACTTTTTCAACAGCGTCTTGAACAGTTACGCGTGCCATGAGGACTCCAAATAGTTAACTAATAAATTTTGAATGACGAGAAAGTATACAAGCTTAATTAGTGACTTTCTAGATCACCGTATACTTATCTCAATGGAAAATCTAGCCTTGCTAGACTATTCCGCCAGTAGAGCGGTAAGCATGCCGCTGTATTTTGCTGCTTGCTTATCTTCTTTTAAGCGCTCCGCACGGATGATAGCTCTGAAGTCCATAAGGGCTGCATCAAAGTCATCATTCACGATCACATAGTCATACTCATTATAATGAGAGATTTCTGACTTCGCTTCGCTCATGCGTTTCGCAATAACTTCTGCGCTATCTTGACCACGAACATTCAGGCGACGCTCTAGCTCACCGTTTGATGGTGGTAGAATGAATACACTCTTCGCTTGAGGCATCTGTTCGCGAATCTGACGAGCACCTTGCCAGTCGATATCTAGGAACACGTCGATACCGCGCTCTAGGTTCTCTTCAATCCATACGCGAGAGGTACCGTAGTAGTTGCCAAACACTTCTGCATACTCTAAGAACTCACCTTTACCGATAAGGTCTTCGAAGTGATGCTTTTCAACGAAGTGGTAGTGAACACCATTCTCTTCACCAGGGCGCATACCGCGAGTGGTGTGTGAAACAGATACCTTCATTGCGTAGGTTGGATTGGTTTCTAGCATTGCTGAGATCAAGCTCGATTTACCTGCGCCACTAGGTGCAGATACGATGTAAAGAGTACCTTTGCCCATCTGTATGTTTCCACTGTTGGTTGGATTGAGTGAAGATGTTGCTCTTCACTATAAAAGATAGCACTGACCGAACTCTTGCTCACCTCTGCTGTGCACAGTGTACACGCAATGTGGTGAAAATTAGGTCAGAAAAATGGAGGCGAAGAGTAGCATATTTCAATGATTCAGAACAACTGGCTTGATCGTTATTTGTTGGCAAATGATCTTCCCAAGGATCTTTCTAGAAATGTGATGAGTGGCTATTGGTACTTTTTTATGTGATCCAGACAAAATTTGTTGAAGTTTTAATCTTAACCCTTACAATCCGCGCAAACGATTAAATGCTGTATATATCTAGTGATATGGACTAGATGTTTCTACTACCGAGCCTATCTTGGTGACTACAGTTTTTAGTGCAGAAACCTCTCTTTTTCTCGCAGCATTTGAATCTTCAATTTCTTATTTTTTTGCATAGGTTTTGTTGTGAGTACCGATTCCACCCTTAAGGCCCAAAACACCTCGTCTGGTTCGTTGGATTCTCTGTTTAAGATTTCTGAAAGAAAGACCACGATTAGCACTGAGCTATACGCAGGTTTTATTACTTTCTTGGCGATGAGCTATATCCTAGCGGTGAACCCTGCCATTCTTGGCGGTATTCCAGGTATGGATAAAGGCGCGGTATTTACGGCAACTGCTTTGGCTGCGGCTATCTCGACCCTAATTATGGGTATCTGGGGTAACTACCCGGTAATGTTAGCTCCAGGTATGAGCATGAACGGCTTCTTTAAAGGCCTGCTACTAAGCGGCTCGGTGGCGGTACTGTGGAATGAAGCGCTATTTGGTATTTTCCTATCGGGCATTTTGTACCTTGCGTTTTCATTGACCAACATTCGTAAGTCGATGATTGAGTCGATTCCAGAAGATCTGAAGCTGGCGATCACGGTATCGCTTGGTCTGTTCATCGCGTTCTTAGGTCTTAAAAACGCTGGCATTATCGTTTCTAACCCGTTTGTACTGGTTGGCCTAGGTGACATCTCAGACCCACAAGTGATCATCGCTTACGTGAGTATCTTCATTGCGCTTGGCTGTATGGTTCGTGATATTAAGCTGGCAACGTTTATCTCGTTTGTTTCGGCGATTGCTCTGACTATCATCGCTGATTTGTTCATGGGTACGTCTAATGCACCAATCCCTGATGAGCTAATTTCTATGCCACCAAGCATGGCGGGCAGCTTCGGTGCGATCTTTGATTTCTCGGCCTTCACGCCAGAGAAAATGTTTGATCTACTGTTCATCGTTCTTATCTTCCTGATTGTCGATTTCTTTGATGGCTTGAGCACCATTGTTGGTGTTGGCCGTGATGCGGGTATCATTGATAAAGACGGTAAAGTGCCAAACGCGAAGTCAGCACTAGTAGCAGATGCTGGCGGTACTGTGATTGGTTCTGTTCTGGGTACCACTTCGATTACGGCTTTCTCTGAGTCGGGTATTGCTTCTTCTCAAGGCGCGAAGACGGGTCTTGCCGCTGTAATGGTTGCGGGTCTGTTCCTTATCTCACTATTCCTATACCCAATCTTCTCTATCTTCTCGGCAGCTATGGTTGCACCAGCGATGGTAGTGGTGGGCATCTACATGGTCGGCCGCCTTGGTCAGATCAACTGGGAGAAGAAAGAGTCTCGTATTGCGGCGTTCTTCACCATCATGTTTACCGTATTGAGTTTCTCTCCTGCGAACGGCATGGCGATGGGCTTCATCAGCTACGCATTCACTATGGTTGTAGCGGGTAAAGGCAAAGAGGTACACCCACTGATTTACGGACTGTCGGTTGTGTTCCTTGTATACCTACTGCTTCTGTAGTCGGTATTGATGTTTTGATAGTGGCTCTGCATTGTGCAGGGCCATTTTTTTGCGTGTTGGATAAGTATTCACATCGCTGTCACGCTCTACGCCTAAAGTTGGTCATAACAGATAGCGCCACTTTGATAGAGGCATGCTATTGTATTGGCAGGTTTAATTAGTAATTAGAGTGTTTATGCCTTCTCATTTACCAAAAGGTTTTAGTCGACCTTTCTTGAAGATATTCCATATTCTTGAAGCCGTACTGCTGGTGGCCATTACATTGGCGACCCTGTTTGCGATGGTTGAAGAGTTCATGCATGTGTTTGCTGAAAAACGCGTTCTTTTGACTGACATCCTGCTGATGTTCATCTATCTCGAAGTGTTAGCGATGGTGCAGCAATTTGTGGTGAACGGTAAGATCCCGGTTCGATATCCTATCTATATCGCAATGATGGCCATTGCTCGATATATCACGCTAGGTATGAAAGAGTTGGATGCGGTGCTGGTGGTTTGGCTGGCGGTGGCTGCATTTATTCTTGCGGCTGCGACACTACTGATTCGAGTAGGGCACCATTACTGGCCATATGTCGATAGACGAACTCAAGAGCCAGATGAGTAATGGTGAGTGAAAGTAGGCTAATATTGAAAAGGGCGACACTGAGTCGCCCTTTTGCTTTCTAGCTAACGAAGTGTTAGTTATTAGAATTTGTAGGTTGCACCTGCGTAGAAGCTACCAAGTTGGAAAGTAACGTCGTATTCAGGGGAGCCCGTATCGATGCTGAATGTGTCAACTTCGTATGCAACACGGAAGTTTAAATGCTCCAGGCTTGCAGGGGTGTATTCAACACCTGCACCTAAACGCAGAGCTGTCTCATCTTCATCTTTTCCGAAAGGAACATCAATTGATACTTGTGATAAACCAACGGTACCGAATGGGCGCCAGCCGCTGTCGAAAGTGTAACCAAGGTTTGCAGCAACAGAAATAGCAGTAGGTTCTAATGCACCAGAAGTTTGCGGTGCTGTTACATCACTATACTTGGTGTACTGCGCTTCGATACCGACGATACGGTTAAACTGGTAACCACCGATTAGTTTAAAGGTTGAATCATTGGTTTCTAGTGTTGAGCCAGACACGTCATCATCATAAGTTGTAGTACCGAAACCACCGCCTAAATAAAAACCAGATACGTCTTTTTCTACGGCTTGCTCTTGAGCACCTGCGAAGGCAGAAAATGCTGCCAAAAGGATCACTGCTTTTTTCATTTTATTAATCTCATCGGGGATAAAAAAACAGTGTGCATTGTGTGTTCACTTCCAATATAAAACTAAAGATGGATTTCATTTAAACTTCACGAATTGTCGGTTTATTGACGCTTTTCCTTTTATTTCTTTTTACATTTATTGTGTAACTCATTGATATATATGGTGGTGTATTTTTTGTTGGCACTGTTCTTTAAATTGGTAGTAGATTTCAGACTACCACTTACACCACAGAGTCAGTAATGATAGGATCATAATCACCGCGGTATATTTTTGAGTGAAATTTGCTCAAAATCTAGTAACAGTGAGCCTATGCATAGAGTCTATTTTTCCAATTTGATACTTGATCCTACCACTCGAACACTCTCGAGTGTGGAAGGCGAGAGCATCCAATTGCGCCCACTGCCCTATGCCGTATTGAGCTTGCTGTTAGAGAATCAAGGTGCCCACGTTACCCGTGAGTGTCTGTTTGAAACGTGCTGGGAAGGTGCTCTAGTTACCGACCAAGCGATCACTAATGTCATTTCGGGTTTAAGAAAAAGCTTCGCACAATTAGGCGTTACTGATGTCACTATCAGAACAGTGAGTAAGATTGGCTACGTACTTGAAATTCACTGCGCTGAAGAGCCTGTAAAAAAGAAGGTTGAAGATAGGACGATTCGAGTAAGCCAAGAGAGCGATGTTATTCTGGCTGAGACCAGCAAGGTCGATGAACCTATCAAAGTTAGCACGCCTATCAAACACAAAGAGAACCTTTATCTGTGGCATGGTGTGGTAACAGCGTTTCTACTTGCCTGTCTGATTTTTGTCTTGCTGGCTAAACCTTTTATAAGAAAACCAGACTTTATCCAACCAAGCGAGTATCAGCACTTTCAAGTTGGTGCGACCGACTTTTACCTTCACGACAGCGCATATTTGATCAGCGACGGGCAGCTTCTCGCGTATGAGTTAGCAACTCAGTCTATTCCTACCTGTCATGCAGATGTATATCTGAGAGTAGCAGAGTCGGCTTATGACGATGGCGTTTATCTGATTAAAGCCTTCGCGTTTGCCAAACATGGCAGCAAGAACGCCAGTTATGTGAACCATTCAGTGACAATCGAGCAGATTCCAGAGACAGTCGTAAAAGCCATTAAGAGGGCGAGAGCTATATGCGGTTAAAAACAATCATCGCTTTCAACATCGCACTTTTAGTCAGCGTTATCGCTATCGGGCTGTATCAATGGAAGTTTGATCAGCAACATTTGGCGGGTACGCGCTGGGCATGTGTACAACTCGATGAGGGGTTTGTTACGCAAGGCTATAGCGGTTATCAAGAGATCGCTGATCGCTCTATCCTAGAGTTCACCTCGGATAAAACGTTGCTGATTTTTCAAAAGGGTCACTTTAAAACAGCGGCTGAGGGAACCAAACCTTATGAAGTCTACTTTGAAGCGGATTACACCGCTGAAAACGGTTTACTATCGGTTGCCTACCATCATATCGATTGGGATTTAAAGCCTGTAGATAGTGGCAGCCTTGTGCGTGATATGGATGCCTTGGTGAGAGCTAAAATTGAATTGATGTACAAAGTGCAAGGTGAGCACCTGTTCTTGTTTAGCAAAGGACATGCAGAAGAGAGGAACTATACTTGCTATAAAAAATAGCCCCTGAGATCAGGAGCTATTTTCGAATCATGTTAGGTAGAAACCTAATAGATTATTCAATGTTTTGGATCTGCTCACGCATCTGCTCGATAAGAACTTTAAGTTCTACACCAGATGCAGTGATGTCTGTGCTGATAGACTTAGACGCTAGCGTGTTTGATTCACGATTAAACTCTTGCATCATGAAGTCTAGACGACGGCCACATGCGCCACCCTTCTTCAGGATATTGGTCGCTTCTTTCACGTGAGAATCTAGACGGTCTAGCTCTTCCGCTACGTCAGATTTTTGAGCCAGTAGGATCAGTTCTTGCTCAACTCGTGCACCTTCAAGTTCAATCTTTGCTTCTTCAAACTTATTCAGTAGACGCTCGCGTTGCCACTCTAGGATCTCAGGCATGCGTGCGCGAACTTTAACGACTTCTTCTGTGATTGCAGTTAGGCGCTGCTCGATTAGAGCCTTCATGTTGTCGCCTTCACGGCCACGTGCGTCAATGAAATCTTTGACTGCGTCATCAAACGCAGCTAGAAGGTCTTTGTTGATCGCGTCCATGTCTTGCTCTGGTGTTTCCATCACACCTGGCCAGTTCATTACTTGGAACGGGTTCAGGCGGCTCTCTTCGCCAGTCATTCCCATTACTTGGTTCGCAGCATTGATCACTTGCTGTGCTAGGCCTTCGTTGATGCTCAGCTCACCTTTTGCTGCAGGGTTTGCTTCAAAGCGGAGGTTACACTCTACCTTACCGCGTGCTAGGCGCTTACGAAAACGCTCGCGAAGGATTGGCTCTAGGCCACGGAACTGCTCTGGCATGCGGAAGTAAGTTTCAAGGTAGCGCTGGTTTACACTGCGGATTTCCCACACTGCTGTACCCCAATCGCCTTTTACTTCTTTACGTGCGTATGCCGTCATACTATAAATCATCGAATTTTCCTGTCTTTTATCATTCTGAAAATAACGCGCACGCATAGTATCACGATACGGGGTGCTATGTGCGGCCATCGCATTGTCGGTTTAGAAGCTTCTCTGGAAGTTAGGAGCTTCAGGATGAATAGCTTTGCACCGCAAACTGCTATATAATCTCGCCCCAATCCAATTTGTCTCACCCCTTTCTTAGGTGACAGACACTTTCAATAGTTAAACACCTAACGATAAGACTAATAAGGTAGATACTTATGCGTCCAAATGACCGCGCCGTAGATCAAGTTCGTCCAATTAAAATTACTCGTAACTACACAGCTTATGCTGAAGGCTCTGTGCTGGTTGAATTTGGTAACACCAAGGTTCTATGTAACGCAACGGTAGAAGAGAACGTGCCGCGTTGGTTAAAAGGTCAAGGAAAGGGTTGGGTTACCGCTGAATACGGTATGCTGCCACGTGCAACACACACTCGTAACCGTCGTGAAGCGGCGAGCGGTAAGCAAGGCGGTCGTACGATGGAAATCCAACGTCTGATCGCTCGTAGCCTACGTGCTGTGGTTGATCTAAAAGCTATGGGTGAAATCATGATCACAGTCGATTGTGATGTTATCCAAGCAGATGGTGGTACACGTACTGCGTCTATCTCTGGTGCGAGCGTAGCAATGGCTGACGCGATTAACCACCTGTTAGAGAGCGGTAAGCTTAAAACGAACCCAATGAAAGGCCATGTAGCGGCAGTCTCAGTTGGTATCGTTGGTGAACAAGCTTTGTGTGACCTTGAATACGTTGAAGACTCAGCAGCCGATACCGATATGAACGTTGTAATGACGGAAGACGGTAAGATGATTGAGATTCAAGGTACTGCAGAAGGCGAACCGTTCAGCCACGAAGAGCTGATGAAGCTTTTAGCCCTGGCGAATAAGGGCATTGCCGATATTGTTGAAGCGCAGAAGTCGGCGTTGGCAGAATAGTTTTTAGATAGCTCCTTTTTTAAGGAGCTATTTTTTTGTCTGTAGAACCCGAAAGGGTAGTGCAGAGAGTAAGTTAAGTTTTATTGAGTAAATATAGAGGATGAGCATGAAAGCATATCAACGTGAATTTATTGAATTTGCACTAGAGAAAGAAGTACTTAAGTTTGGTGAGTTTACTTTAAAGTCTGGCCGTCAGAGCCCTTACTTCTTCAATGCTGGATTGTTTAACACAGGCCGTGACCTAGCGCGCCTAGGCCGTTTTTACGCAGCAGCATTGGCTGATTCTGGTATTGAATTTGATGTACTGTTTGGCCCTGCATACAAAGGTATTCCAATCGCAACAACAACTGCAGTTGCACTGGCAGATCACCACGATGTAGACACGCCTTACTGCTTTAACCGTAAAGAGGCTAAAGACCATGGTGAGGGTGGCAACCTAGTTGGTAGCGCTCTTGAAGGTCGTATCATGCTAGTGGACGACGTAATCACTGCAGGTACAGCGATTCGTGAATCAATGAAAATCATCCAAGCGAACGGTGCTGACCTAGCGGGTGTTTTGGTAGCGATTGACCGTCAAGAAAAGGGCAAAGGCGAACTGTCTGCGATTCAAGAAGTTGAGCGCGATTTCGGTTGTGCAATCATCTCAATCGTTAGCCTGACAGATCTTGTAACTTTCCTTGAAGAGAAAGGTACAGACAAAGAGCATCTAGAAGCTGTAAAAGCGTACCGCGCTGAGTACGGCATCTAATACGATTCTGTTCAAGAATATAAAATGCACAAGGGGCTGATGAATCATCAGCCCCTTTCTTTTTGATTAAAGCTCAGTTATTTGTAGCGAATGCCTTTTGGCACTTCTGGGTCTTCCATGGTTTTATAGCGCTTGTGCAGCCACATCCACTGTTCTGGTGCTCTTAAGATGGTTTTCTCTAGGTAGCGGTTCATGTAAGCCGCCGCAGCTTTCTCATCTTTTTGTGGGTAATCTGCTTCCACGGACTCATTGGCGATGATCTCATACTTCCCATCTTCATTTCTAAAACCAGAGCCCGGAACCAGTGCACACTTACTGGTGTAAGCCAAAATGCTGGTACCAGTGGTGGTGCAAGCATCTTCGACAGCAAAGAAAGGCACAAATACCGACTTATTACGGCCGTAATCATGATCTGGCAGGTAGAAAAGGATCTCTCCTTTGCGCAGTACTTTGATCATGCGTTTAACGTCTTTACGGTGAATCAAGCGGTTGCCATTTTGAGTTCTGCCACGGTACTGAATAAATTCGTAAGCAGGGTTGTTGTGTGGGCGATAAACACCAAGACCCGGAATACCCAGTACCGCCATACCGCGAGCAGTGATCTCTAGATTGAGAGCGTGAACACAGCACAGTAGCACGCCTTTGCCATTCTGCTGATGAGTACGGAGTGCTTGGGTGTCTTTGTCTACCAGTAAACGCTTAAAGCGCCACGTAGGCCAAAACCAAGTAATGCCGGTTTCAATCAGTGCCATGCCCGTATTTTTGAAGTTCTCTTGCACCATGGCATCGACTTCATCGGTGGGCTTGTTTGGAAATGCGAGCTCTAGGTTGCGTGCGGTGATCGCAACGCGCTTTTTGCCATAACGAGCACCAAGAGCACCAAGAGAGCGGCCAAACAGCAGGAGAGCGCGATAAGGCAGCACATTAACAATGAAGGCAAGCAAGCCAAAACCGAACCAAACGCCCCAATATTTAGGGTGCAGTAGCGAAAGCTGAAAAGGTGGTTTGGTGATTACGTGTTGTGTCGAACTGGTTTGTGTCGTCATAAGCACCGCTTAGGTTAATGAATTTATTTAATTTGAGCACTCAGTAGCGCCCAGTAGGCATCAAAGTTTTCAGTCGGCTGATATTTGAAGTCTGAACGCACAAAGCGATTGAGACTGCCTTCAACCTGACCAAGCAGTTGAGCTGCAAGAATTCTTTCATCCACAGGGAAAGATTTACCCTCACGAATCTTACGCTCACGCAGGATCTGACGCAGTTGTGTTTCGATACGTTCAAACAGCTGGTTGATGCGATCGCGTAGGCGTTCGTTTTCAAACATTAGAGCATGACCAGACAAAATACGAGTCAGGCCAGGGTTACGTTCTGAGAAAACCAGGATCAGTTGGAGCACCAATCGAATACGCTCTAAGGTATCTTTCTCTTCATCAAGGATGCGATTAATACGCGACATTAGCGCCTCTTCGATGAACTCGATTAACCCTTCAAACATGCGCGCTTTACTTGGGAAATGGCGATAAAGTGCAGCTTCTGATACGCCGACCTGCTTGGCCAGTTTCACCGTTGTGATACGAGATGCGCCTTCTGCTGACTCCAGCATTTGCGCAAGCGCTTGTAGAATTTCTTCACGACGGTTTGATTTACGGGTACCAGCCATCTGTTTACTTCCTTTAATAGAGAGGATGATGAGTGAAGAGGATTATAAACACCAATCAATTCTGTTCCTAGTTCTGTAAGCATTAGGTCAACAGAATCGAGAGGTGTCAGGGTATTGTCAGCGCAAAAATGCGGCTACGCTTCAAGAAGTGTTTCGATTTGCTCCAAGATCTTGAAGCTTAATGTCTCTTTGCTCTCTAGTGGGAGTGACTTATCGCCATCGTTCCAGTAAAGGTTAAGAGCGTTGTTGTTGCTGTTGAAGCCTTGCCCTTCTACCGATACATCATTGGCACAGATCATATCGAGGTTCTTCTTCTCCAGTTTGCCACGTGCGTACTTCTCTACATCTTGAGTTTCTGCAGCAAAGCCAACGGTGAATGGGCGATCTTGCGTCATGCTCGCCACAGAAGCGACGATGTCTGGGTTCTTAACCATCTCGATAGACATATCATCAGTACCATCGACCTTCTTCAGCTTTTGCTCAGCCACCGTGTGTGGACGGTAATCGGCTACGGCCGCACAGCTGATGAAGACATCATGGCGTGGTGCTGAGCCCATAACTGCATCGAACATCTGCTGCGCGCTCTCGACGTCAACTCGTGTTACACCTTCTGGCGTTGCTAAAGCAACAGGGCCGCTCACTAGTGTTACCGTTGCACCGAGCTTAACTGCAGCTTCTGCCAACGCGTAACCCATCTTGCCTGAGCTGTGGTTAGAGATGTAGCGAACAGGGTCGATCGCTTCACGGGTTGGACCTGCAGTGATCAGTACTGAACGCCCGGCCATTGGCTTAGGTTGGAAGAAGGCTTCACAGCGATGAACCAGCTGCATTGGCTCTAGCATGCGACCCATGCCAACATCACCACACGCTTGCTCTCCAGCCGCTGGGCCCCAAATATGGCAACCACGACGCTTCAGAGTCGCAATGTTCTCTTGCGTTGCTGGGTGTGCATACATCTGCTGATTCATCGCAGGAGATACCGCAACTGGCGCATCAGTGGCAAGAACGAGCGTGGTCAATAGGTCGTTACCCATGCCAGCGGCCATACGAGCAATCAAATCTGCAGTTGCAGGAGCAAGTAGCACCAGATCAGCCCATTTTGCTAGCTCAATGTGGCCCATAGACGCTTCCGCCGCAGGATCAAGCAAGCTATCAGAAACCGGTCTACCCGAGACAGCCTGCATGGTGAGTGGGGTGATAAATTCCTTCGCTGCGTGCGTCATTACCACTTGGACCTGTGCACCTCTTTCTATTAGGCGACGTGTTAGCTCCGCACATTTATACGCGGCAATACCGCCACTGATGCCGAGTAGAATTTTCTTTCCTGCTAGTGTTTGCATCTTAAATCTCCAATTTTCTGGCGACGAGTTTAGCACAACTGAATCTGTCATCGCCCCCGCAAATCTGATGGGAAGCTAATCGATATCAAACTACAGAATATTAATTGCTGAGAGTTATATAAAACTTTTGCTTACTTCACAGACAATCCTGGCCCGTTCTGCAAGATCGGAGGGGAAAAATAACAATAATGAGGTAGTGGAATAAGATGGTATTGAAAAGTCGAGGTAAATTGCTGTTGGTGACTCTGATCCCTTTGTTGTTGATCACCACATTGATCTCGGTGGTTTATTACATAAACGGCAGTAATAGCTTAGAAGCGGAATTGGCTCGCGATAGACAAGAGCTGATCGATACACGTAAAAAAGAGCTGCAAGCCTACATGATGATGGGGGTTACAGCGATAAAGCCACTGTACGATACAGACGTCAATGGCAATAACAAACAAGCAGCAAAAGAAATCCTTAAAGCGATGCGTTTTGAAAGTGATGGCTATTTCTTTGCGTATGACTCAAAAGGGGTCAACACGCTGCATGCGATTAAATCATCTCTGGAAGGCAAAAATCTCATCGGTTTGAAAGATGAAAATGGCGTGGCAGTCATTGCTGGGTTGATTGATGCATCTAAAAACGGCGATGGCTTCCTTTATTTCTCTTGGCATAAACCAAGCATTGATGCACAAGCGCCAAAACTAGGTTATGCCGAGTATTTACCTAAGTGGGACTGGGTGCTTGGTACCGGGATCTACATTGATGATATTGATCAGCAAGTGGCGATACAGCGTGAACTGCGTACCCAAGAGTTGAATGAACATACACTGTCCGCGATAACAATCTCAGTCATCGGCCTTATTATCACTAGCGTGCTGACGAGCATTATTGTGTCTAAAGGCATTAAACCACTACAACATATTGCTAAGTCTTTACAAGATGTGGCGGCGGGCGGCGGTGACTTAACGGCGCGTCTGAAAATGGAAAGTAAGGATGAAGTGGGTGAGGTGGCATCGGCATTCAATGAATTCATGGACAAGCTTCATCCGCTGATGCAAGACATTCAACGTTCTGCTGATACCGTGCAAAGCGTCTCTGGGCAACTGGATCAGCAGACATCTCAAGCTAGTGCTCAAATGCAAAACCACTGCCTTGAAACCGATAAAGTGGTGACGGCGGTGACGGAAATGAGCATGACAGCCAAAGAGGTCGCAAGTAATACCCATGCAACGGCACAGGCGATTGATGATGCAAACGGCCAAGTGACCGAAGCGCAGCGCGAAGTGGATCAAGCGATTGATGGGATCAGTAAGCTGGTTGATGAAGTGAATAGCTCCTCGGAGGTGATTGCTGAACTGAGCCAACAGACCGAGCAAATTACTAAGGTGCTCGATGTGATTGGTGAAATTGCTGAGCAGACCAATTTACTTGCATTGAACGCGGCGATAGAAGCGGCACGTGCTGGTGAGCAAGGCCGTGGTTTTGCCGTGGTTGCTGATGAGGTTCGCTCGCTAGCAAGTCGAACGCAAAACAGTACCCATGAGATTGGTGATATGCTCAAACAGCTGCAAACGGGCGTATCAAGAGCAGTGACGACTATGTCGGCGAGCCAGGAGCGCGGTGCGAAGACAGTTGAGGAGTCGTCAATGATTCAGCAATCTCTGTCCGGCGTGCACCAATCTATCGGTATGATTCGAGATAGAGGTATTCAAACAGCCTCGGCAGCAGAAGAGCAGAGTGCGGTTGCTGAGGATATCAATCAGAACCTAGTGGCGATTCAGCAAATCGTGAATCATATCAATGACACGCTTCAACATGCAGAAGGCATCAGTACCCAGTTATCGCAATCAGGATCTGAAATTCACGATCTGGTTGGAAACTTTAAGCTTTGATGGATCGCTCAATTACATAGAAAAGTAGTGATTAACGAAAAAAACGAAAGTCAGATACGACTTTCGTTTTTTATTTTGTTCAATAGGTGCTTATTCACCAACAGAGCCGCCTAATGACACTTAAAGCTTTGCCCAACGATTCAATGCCAAGAGAAAAACTGTTGCAGCGCGGACCACAGTCACTGTCGGATGCCGAGCTACTCGCTATTTTTTTGCGGACCGGTACGCGGGGGATGAACGTTATTGAGCTGGCTGATTTTCTTATCCAAGACTTTGGTTCGCTGCGCAAGTTGTTTTCTGCTTCAGAGAAAGAGTTTTGCCAACATAAAGGGCTAGGGCAGGCCAAATATGTTCAACTGCAAGCGGTGCTGGAGATGACGCAGCGCTACCTTGCCGAGACACTTAACCGAGGCGATGCTCTAACGAGCCCGACCCACACAAAACTTTATCTTTCGAGTGTTTTAAGGGATCGCCAACGCGAAGCCTTCTATATCCTATTTTTAGACAATCAGAACCGGGTGATTAAAGATGAGGTTATGTTTGAAGGCACCATTGACGCTGCGTCTGTTTACCCCAGAGAAGTCGTTAAGCGGGCTCTGTTTCACAACGCTGCTGCGTTGATATTAGCCCACAACCATCCTTCTGGTGTCGCAGAGCCCAGCCAAGCAGACAGGAGAATTACGCGCAGATTAACCGATGCGCTGGCGCTAGTGGACATTAGGGTGCTCGACCATTTCGTGGTTGGCGACGGTGAAGTGGTCTCTTTTGCTGAACGTGGGTGGATTTGAATCACATTTTGGCTTGTTAGTTGCTAGAAATCTGCTATGATTCGCCCACATTTTTAGACCTTAAATCAGCTCTGATTACTCAAGCAAGCTGTGTTGCACAAAAAAAGATCACGAAATCCTTAAAAAGGATCTGTTCGGGTCTTGAGCAATGCGCGTCAAGTTAGTATAATGCGCGACCTTTGATAGCCTTGTATGGGTTTTCCATAACGGTTTTTACCTTCTATTTTTTACAGATAGAGAGGTTCGGCCACCAAGGTTGATATCGAGCTGAAACGATTGGAGAAGACATTCATGTCCCGAGTATGCCAAGTAACTGGTAAGCGTCCAGTAACGGGTAACAACCGTTCACACGCACGCAATGCTACTAAGCGCCGTTTTCTGCCGAACCTACAAACTCATCGTTTCTGGGTAGAGAGCGAAAAACGTTTTGTTAAACTACGTCTAACTGCTAAAGGTATGCGTATCATTGATAAGAAAGGCATCGATGCTGTTCTTGTTGATATCCGTGCACGCGGCGAAAACGTTTAAGAGGAATTAAGCAATGGCTAAAGGCATTCGTGAGAAAATTCGTCTAGTATCTTCTGCAGGTACTGGTCACTTCTACACAACTGACAAGAACAAGCGTAACATGCCAGGCAAATTTGAGATCAAAAAGTTTGATCCAGTAGTTCGCCAACACGTTATGTACAAAGAAGCGAAAATCAAGTAATTGATGCTTTTTTGGCTCTTCTTAAGTAGAAGAAAGAATTGAAAAACCCAGCTTATTGCTGGGTTTTTTTATACCTATAATTTGCCGCATTGCTTGCCCAAATATCTACCCGATAGAATATCCCGTCACTTTCACGCTATACTGAGTCTTCTTTGTACTGATAACTTATGAGTAAAAGCAATGAGATACCGTGGTCGCCGTTGGAACAACATTCTAATTCTAAGTGTGATTGCCTTTATAGGTGTACTCAACCTGCCAACGATCATTAAAACTTATTTGTTAGAGCCAGAAGCCGAAATTACGTCGGAAAGTGGCTTTCCTTACCTACTGAACCCATCAGACCAAATCACCGCAATGCACTTCTCTCAGTGGTCTATTGTGTTGAGCGAGGATGGCTGGGAGTATCAGGAACAAGGCCGACCTC
Source organism: Vibrio sp. THAF190c (assembly GCF_009363355.1). Classification (NCBI taxonomy): domain Bacteria; kingdom Pseudomonadati; phylum Pseudomonadota; class Gammaproteobacteria; order Vibrionales; family Vibrionaceae; genus Vibrio; species Vibrio sp. THAF190c. Next base: position 159,850 of record NZ_CP045338.1, read on the forward strand.
TAGAATTGACAGAACCAAGCGCTAAAACCCTCTCACAGCGTTGGCAACAGCTTGTCGGTACCGAAGTAGACTCTGAGACATATCAATCCCTTAGTGCGTCTCTCACCTCACCACAGACCATCGAGGTGTGGTACCAAAACCAAGAAGAGCCTCAGCGCATTACTTATTACCAATTACCCGATTTCTGGCTTCTAAAGAACTGGCAGGGTAAGTGGCTCGCGGTGTCGGTTGAATCTGAGTACTTGATGCCCTAACAACTCGAAATCTAATACTTTTTTCTTTTTGTTTTGTCGCTAATGCAATTTGCTTCCTACACTTGAAAGACAGCTCAACTTCTAGGGCTTGTTTTTAGGGATAGCAATATGAAAAGACGACACGTTGTTTTATTAAGCTTATTACCACTCTATGTGCACTCGCATACCTTTGAAGTCAGCACCAACCTTTTAGACGGTACTTATGTTGGCGAACCGGGTTTCTATCACACCAAAAACAGTGTTGAGGGTGGCTTAGGTATCCGCTTTATCTATGAGTTTGAAACTTGGGATATCTTCGCTAAGTACGCAATGGGGAATTCAGATTTTCGTGATTCAAAAACCTACGCGGGCGGTGTTCGATATCGAGTCAATGATCAGCATTGGATCTCGGCTGAATACAAAGGGCTGTATGCGAAAGAGCAATACGAAGTCGACGATAGAATTTTAGACCCGACCCATCAGAATGCTATTACCAATGGTGAATGGGGGACATTTGCTATTGCGCGCTATCAATACAACTTAGCCAGTGAGGATTACCCATTTTACTTTGGGTTTGAACTTGCAACGGATACCACCACCACTGCATTAGTCGAAGATGATGCGTCGGTTTTGGCTGGTTACAACAATGGCAAGTATTTTTCGGAAGCAAAAGTTGGGGAAGAACTAATGTGGCTCTCTTTAGGGTTAACTTTTGAGTTGTAATCTATGGGCTTACACGAGAATATCGTGTTAAACCTTTGTGATTAAAAAGAGCGTAATATGCCAGAGTTACCTGAAGTTGAAGTAAGCCGTATGGGCATAAGCCCGCACTTGGTTGGTCAAACGATTAAATCTATTACTTTTCGAACTCCAAAGTTGAGGTGGGATATCCCTCAAGAACTTAAACAGTTGGAGGGTGAAGTGATTGAGCAGATAACTCGTCGTGCTAAATATTTGATCATTCAAACTCAGGCAGGTAATGCGATTGTCCATTTAGGCATGTCTGGCTCATTAAGGGTACTTGATGCAGAGTTGGCTCCTAGTAAACATGACCATGTCGATCTCAAATTAACCAACGGAAAGATCTTGAGATACAACGATCCTCGTCGATTTGGCGCTTGGCTGTGGTCCAAGCCTGATGAGGTACATCCAGTGTTACTAGGATCTGGCCCTGAACCTTTAACCGAAGAGTTTAATGCTACTCACCTTGCTGAAAAGGCGAAAGGTCGCAGAGTTGCGATTAAACAGTTTGTTATGGACAACAAAGTCGTGGTTGGCGTCGGTAATATCTATGCTAATGAAGCTCTGTTCTCTTCGAAAATCCATCCTCTTCGCCCTGCTAACAAAGTGACATCTGCAGAGTGGGATCTAATCACAAAAGAAATAAAGCAAGTATTGGCAACTGCGATTAAGCAGGGTGGAACAACGCTGAAAGACTTCGCTCAGGCGGATGGTAAGCCTGGCTATTTTGCGCAAGAGTTACAGGTGTATGGCAAAGCGGGTGAGCCGTGTCCAAATTGTGGTGAAGAATTGCAGGAGCAGAAAATAGGTCAAAGGAACACGTTTTTCTGTGATTCTTGCCAAATCTAATATCTTTGGAGCTCCCATTTTTCCAATATGATCCGAGCATGGTATTGAGCTGTGATATCATGCTGCGTTTGATTAGACCATCCCATCCAGAAGCGTGAAACATGGATTTTGACCAAAACTATCGTAAGTTAACTCGCACAATTATCGTGCTCTTTATTGCCGGTATTGCACTCCTGTCTCTATCTCGTGCATTGTTCTATTTTCAGGTTGTGAACCCTTCAGAACTGATTGGTATCGAAACAGATGTTTGGCGGGCTTTCTGGGTTGGACTTCGTTTTGACGCCAAAGTGGTCGCAATTGGATTTGCCCCTTTGTTACTGGTGGGGCTGATTCTTTCTAGCTTCTCTTTTATTTATAAAAAGTTTACTCGAGTTGTTCCTGGTTATAGCGCCTTGATATTTTTCTTATTGTCGGGAATGTCGATTGCCAATTATTACTATTACGTCACTTACGGGACATATATTGATGTCTTTGTTTTTGGGTTAATAGATGATGATACTGAAGCGGTACTAGAAAATGCTTGGGTAGATTACCCAATCTTACGTTCTTTTTTGACGGCTATCTTTGTTGGACTATTAGGCTATGTTGGCTCAAGTAAGCTCATTGCCTATTTCAAGCATAAAAGCTGGGGTACTCGTCATTGGTGGCAAGTTACTGTGTCTGTTGTCGCTATGATTGCTGTGACAGTGGTTATTGCTCGAGGTTCTGTCGGTACGCTGCCTTTGAAGCGCTATCATGCCAATGTATCACAATATGCTCCGCTTAATAACATTACGCCCAACGCGTTTATGGCGCTAGATTGGGCTAAGAGTGACTACAAAAAACAATCCAAATTTGAGCCTATTTCTAAGCAAGCTCTAGAGCAGCAAATGATCAAAGTATTGGGGCAACCTGATCCGATTTATACGACGCCTAAAAATGATTACCTAGAAGCTCATCAACCTCATGTTGTTATGGCATTGATGGAGGGACTTGGAAACAATGTGCTTGTAGAAGATGACTCAGAAAACAATGATTTGTTGGGTTCTTTAAGAAAACACTTTGATGAAGATTTTGTCTTTGAGCGTTTCATGGCGGGTACATCTGCGACGATAGACAGTATTGTTATGATGCTGTTCCATAGTGATGTACCGACAATCAGTCACTCAAGTGCACAACGTGTTGAGTTACCAAGTTCTGCTGTCTTGCCGTATAAACAGGCGGGCTATGACGTTGTGTTTATATATGGTGGTAACAGCATGTGGCGAAATCTCGCTAACTACTTACCTCGCCAAGGCTTTGATACTGTTTATGACGAAAATAGCATCATTAAAGCATTCCCAGAAGCTAAAAAGGAAGCGGATACCTGGGGAGTTCCAGACGAATTTACCTTTAAGTTTGCTCGTAAACTGCTTGATGAAGCAGACAAGCCACAGATGATATACATCATGACTGTAACCAATCATTCTCCATTTAGAGCGCCTTCAGACTATCAGGCTAAGCCAGTACGAGAAAGCGATCGCCTAAAACGATTACTCGGTTCAATGGAGGAGGAAGCGAATGATCTACTTCAGGTTTACCAATATGCGAACGACTCTCTGGGGCAATTCATTACTGGTGTGAAGGCATCGCCGTTAGGGAAGCAAACCGTGATAGCCGCATCAGGCGATCACCGTATGCGTTATTTAGCCACGGATTCTAAAGAGGAGTTTGGTCTTACGTTTGGTGTGCCATTTTATATGTATGTGCCAGAAGAAATTCTAGAGCATACAGATTACGAATATGATGAGAGTAGAATTGGCTCACATCGAGATGTCTATCCAACGCTGTATCATTTCAGCTTGTCTGATAAAGAATACATTTCTCTAGGTGGCGAAAACATGTTGTCTAAAAGCGGTGTGGCTAATATTGGATATAATGCTTCGCGTACAATTACCAATCATGGCGCGTTTGCCAATGCGAATGCAGAAAAGCTGTTTCCTTGGAGTGATGAAGATAGCTTGTTTAACTTGAATAGCAGTGTTGAAAATCCAGACCAGCATTGGGCTCAGGAGTATCATAAACTGCAGAACTACTATTTACGCTACCAAGTGATGGCTGACTCCGAATCTAAATAGCAAAACGGCCCTCAGAATTGAGGGCCGTTTTTTAAATATGCTTTTTATTATGAAGTGCTTCGGCGATCACTTTCGGTACAAACTGAGTGACGTCACCACCATGAATGGCGACCTCTCTGACGATAGTTGAAGAGATAAAGGCGTACTCTTCTGCAGGCGTTAGGAATACGCTCTCTAGGCCAGGCATGAGTCTACGGTACATGTTGGTTAGTCCAAATTCGTACTCAAAGTCGACCGTTGTGCGCAGGCCTCTGATTAAGACGTTTGCTTCGACTTCTTTCGCAAAATCGACCATGAGTCCACTGAACCCTTGTGCTGTCACGTTATCAAGGTGCTTAGTGACTTCGATACAAAACTCTACACGCTCTTCTAATGTGAACATGGTGTTTTTACTCGGGCTGGCAGCAACAGCGATGATCACTTCGTCAAACATCTTTGATGCTCGTTCAATTAGATCAAGGTGTCCATTCGTCAATGGATCAAAGGTTCCTGGGTAAACAACACGTGATAGAGTTTTATTTGACACAATCTTTTCTCAATTGATTAATCTGCGTTAATGCTAACAAATACACTCCTATTTCACTAACTTAGTCGGTATGATTAAGGAAGAAAAATAGATGGTAGGCACCGAAATGAAAAAAATTCTAGTTATTCGTAACGATAAAATTGGTGACTTTATGCTCGCTTGGCCAAGCTTTGCGATGCTGAAGTTATCGATGCCTCAAGCTCATATTACTGCTCTTGTACCTAAATATACTGTGCAATTAGCTGAGCTTTGTCCATGGATTGACGACGTTATCGTAGATTGCAGCACAAATGCAGATAAAGCGGAGCAAAAGGCACTTGTTGCTAACATTAAATCTAGAAAGTTTGATGCGTCTATTAACCTGTTTTCGACTACTTACAACGCGCTGCTCGTATGGAAAGCTGGAATAAAATACCGATTGGCACCTGCAACTAAGTTTGCACAGATATTTTATAATCATCGAATTAAGCAGAGACGCTCTCAGTCTGCGAAGCCAGAGTACCAATACAACCTCGATCTTATTAGAGCTTTTTTAAACGAGCAGTCAGTCTCGGTGATAGAGCCTCAAGCGCCTTACTTCGCTTTTCCAAAGCAAACATTAAATGAGCAAAAAGAGAAATTGACAGAAGCACTCAATATCGACGCCGGTAAACCATGGCTGTTTGTTCATGCGGGAACAGGTGGGTCAGCGAATAACCTAACACTAGAGCAATATGCGACGATGTTAACTGGATTGGAACATACTCATGAGCTTGTGGTTACCGCTGGACCGGGGGAAGAAGAGAAGGCGCAACAACTTCTCGATTTAGTCGTGAAGAAAGGCGGTAAAGGTGTCGTTTATTCCAAGAACGATGGTTTGATTGATTTTACCCGCTCGATTGCGTGTGCAAGTGTCTTCATTGCTGGTTCTACCGGACCATTGCACATTGCAGCTACGCTGGATGTGCCAACAGTCGGCTTTTTTCCGAGCAAACGCTCTTCTACCCCTCTTCGTTGGCGTCCCCTAAACTCTGATAAGCGCCATCTTGCGTTTTCTCCGCCAAAAGGAGGAGGTGAGGAAATGGAAGCAGATATGAGTCGTATTGATATCAATACGACTCTAGAACAGCTTAATCCTTGGGCTTCTCAGTACTTGTCCTAATCCAAAGGTCTGCGTATTTCACAAGAGTGGAGTGCGCAGACAATACGGAAAGCAGGAAGCCTTGCTTGCCATCTAAAAAGCCTGCTTTGAATACATACATCTTTAGAAAGCACGCAACAGCATGAAGCATGCCTTCTAGGATGCTACTCTTTTTGCCACGCTTTTCTCGTTGTTCCGCCCAAGCTTGAGCATAGCCTGCCGATTTTACTAGGTAGTGGTGTAGGTCGTTGTACGTATAGTGGATAGCATCTCCAGACAACTCTTTTACGTTCATATCTGTAGAAATTTCCACTTTTTCGTGGACTAGTGAGCCATCATATTGAGTTAATTGAGTCGGGTACAATCTTACAACTCTATCTGGATACCAACCACAGTGACGAATATAGCGACCAAATACCCAGCTTAAGCGACATATGCTGTAAAGCGTGTTTGGTTCATTTTTTTCAACGGCTTGTTGAATACTTACCTTTAGCTCATCGGTAATACGTTCGTCTGCATCCAACCACAAAACAAAGTCTGACTCGACATATTCTTGGGCAAGACGTCGTTGTGGACCAAATCCTGGCCAATCTTTATTAACATGGAACTTTTCCGTGTACTTGCGAGCGACTTTTTCTGTCTCATCGGTACTACCGGAATCAAGAATGACGATTTCATCAACCCACTCAGCTACTGTCTTAAGGCAAGCATCGAGGTTTTTTGCTTCATTCTTAACAATGAGTGCGACAGCCAATGTTGGTTTTGCTGAGCTTGTCATGAGTTATTTACCTTGTGTAATTTGTTCGAAAGATTGCACCACAGATGCTACGGAAATATCAGCCATAACATGGTCGCCTTTAACCCGAGTACTCCACGGTAACTCCGATATAGGCTTTTTATGTTGCAGTTCAGCGTGTTTTTCATAAACACTGATAACAGAAGATAGGTCGTTATAAGGACCTGTTCTTAGAGGGTTGCTGTGACCATATAAGCCGATAACTGGTGTTCCCTGAGTTGTGGCTATGTGAGCTGGACCTGAGTCAGGAGCAACAACAACAGCGGCTTCCTTGAGGACTGCTGCGAGCTGTTTTAGAGAGGTTTTTCCGACCAAACTTAAAGCGGGATGAGCCATCTTTTCCATGATCGCATTTGCAAGAGCTACTTCCCGTTCAGCTGGTGAGCCGCAGATTGCCACCTGATAACCTTGGGATATTGCATAATCGGCAAGTTCGGCGTAGCGCTCAGGTAACCAGTTACGTTCATCTTTACTTGCCGCAGGGCTAATCACAATCGTAGGTTTTTGGTTCAATACTTCTTTGGCAAACAGAGTCTCTTCGGCACCAATAGGTAAGTTCCATTCTGGGATAGAACGAGGTACGCCTAAATATTCGACAAAAGAGTAGAAACTATCTAGAACATGCTGCGATTGAACATCCTTGATTTTTTTATTGGTAAAAAGCCACTGAGCCTCTTTAGCGCGCTTGAAGTTAAAGCCGATTTTATAATTGGCCTTGATGCCCAAAGTGAGCAAGCTCGCTCTCAAAGCTAACTGCATATGAACTAAAGCATCGAACTTGCGGTTAGATAACTTTTTCCAAACGTCTTTCATGCCAGCAAAGCCAGCTTTCTTATCAAAGACGATAAGCTCTACACCTTCTAGTCCTTCCAATAGTTGGGCTTCGACCTTGCCAATGATCCAAGTGACCTTGGTTGTAGGCCATTGTTTTTGCAGAGCTTGTACTGCTGCGACCGCGTGACAAACATCACCGATGGCAGACAAACGCAAAAAACAAACAGATTCAGGTGCTTGAGTAAAAAGGGGCATAAAAATCGCTCGCAAATTTAATTGCCTAAGATTATGCAGAGAGTGCCGATAAATGTAAAATAGTGCTCGTTTTACACCAATCAAATAGCAGATGACTCACACATGACGATAGAAAATCAAGGAAAACCAGGAAATACCGGACTGAAACGGATCATCAAAGCAACAGGATACTCAATTCAGGGTCTAAAAGCCGCATTCAAATATGAAGCAGCTATTCGACAAGAGCTGGTTTTACTGTTTGCCGCGATCATTGCGTTAATTTGGTTAGATGTCAGCCCTGTAGAAACAGTTCTCATGTTGGGCGTTGTGGTTCTGGTGTTAATTGTCGAGTTGGTGAACTCTGCTATTGAGGCGGTTGTTGATCGAGTTGGTGTCGAGCACCATGAACTCAGTGGCAGAGCCAAAGATATAGGCTCCGCAGCAGTACTTGTTGCTCTATTATTTGCGGGTTTTACTTGGGCTTTTATTCTGATCAGTCACTATTGGTAATCTAAATCATGATCAAAAAAATCCGCGCAAGCAACTCTGTCATATGGTTTGACGATCAGTTGTTGGATCATCCCCCTGAGTCAGTGTTTGATATCGAATACTGGCAAGGCCAAGAAAGTGTAATAGGCAGTGCAACAGGCCGAGGCATAACGTGGTTTGTCGATACCGGGAAACTACCAGCAGCACTTCGACACTATCGCCGTGGCGGTCTATTTGGCAAGTTGGTACAAGATAGTTATTGGTTTAGTGGTTGGGACAAGACACGCAGCTTTATGGAAATGCAGCTGCTTAATGATTTGATCGAAGCTGGTGTGAATGTTCCGAAACCTATCGCCGCGAGAGCGATCAAAGCTGGATTATCATATCGAGCGGATTTGTTGAGTGAGAAGATTGCTGGTGCCACGGACCTTGTCGATATCCTGACAACAACCTCAGTCTCGGCAGACCTGTATCGTGATATTGGACACCAAATCGCGAAGATGCACAGCGTGGGTGTTAATCATACCGATTTAAATATTCACAATATTCTTATCGATAAGCGAGATCGAATTTGGATTATCGATTTCGATAAGTGTGGTTATGGCAAAGGGAGCTCTTGGAAGCAATCTAACCTCGATCGCCTAAAGCGCTCTTTCTTTAAAGAGCTGAATAAACGTCAAATACATTGGCAAGAAGATGAATTTGAAACGCTTCTTGCTGGATACAATGATTATTTTGCTAAATAGTCATCTATAAAAATAGTTAGGATAGTAAATATGTCTTTGAAACAGAGACTACATGCACACGGGTGGTTTATTCTGGTGAATGCTCTCGTTGCCATGTTGATTGCATGTCGTTATTTCTCATTTTTGCCTGAGTTTCCTTCAGAACCATTAGCCGTCGTTTTTATTATTGTTTCTGTTTTTGGGCAGATGACGCTGATTGCGGCGTTAATCGGTCTAGTGGCGCTACCTAGCTTATTCCTACCCAAAACCCCAAGAAACATATTACAAGCAATCATCGCATCAATTGGTGTAGCAACACTGTTCATCGATACGATTGTTTTTGCACAGTACCGTTTCCATATCAATGCCGTTGTTCTTGAACTGGTACTCTCCGGGCAAATTGTCAGCTTCCCACTGATTACGTGGGTGATGGTGATAGGTGGTATTGCTTTACTGCTTGGACTTCAGTGGGTTTTAATCCGCTGGTTGGAAAACGATGCACCAGTACGTTCGTACAAACTAGGCCGTAAGTTTGTTTTTATTACTCTCCTAACGCTACTGGCAACTCACGGTATCCATATCTGGGCAGCTGCGCATGCGTATCAGCCTGTGACCATGGTGAAGCGTTACTTACCTCTATTCTATCCAGCTACGTCAAACAGCATGATGAAAAAGTATGGTTGGATCGATGAAGAAGCGATTGCTCGCCAAAAGTCACTGACGTTAAATCGTAAGAGCGACCTCAACTATCCGCTATCTCCTTTGAGGGTAGAGAGTGTCGAAAAACCAATCAACATTATGTTCCTTGTTGTCGATTCTTGGAGATATGACACATTTAATGCTGACAATACGCCAGTCATGTGGGAATACGCTCAAGACGGTTTAATCTTCGAAAACCATATGGCTACAGGCAACGCGACTCGCACCGGTATCTTTGGTCTGTTTTATGGTATTCCTGGTACATACTGGCATGGCTTTTTAGCTAATCAACAAAGCCCTGTTTTCATCGATCGTCTACAGGAACTGGATTACGATTTAGGTATCTTTACTGCCGCACAGCTAAGAAAACCTGAGTTTAACCAAACAGTATTCACCAATGTTGAAAATCTTCGTATTGGCTCGAAAGGTAACCGACCTTCAGAGCTTGATGCTGATCTGACGAAAGATTGGTTAGATTGGTACGAGAAGCGAGATCAGTCGAAACCGGCATTTTCGTTCCTGTTCTATGATGCACCGCATGGTTATGACTTCCCTAAAGGTTTCGAACCTCGTTATGAACCAATGCTACAAGTGGTTAACTATTTAAAGCTGAACAATGAGACCGATCCACAACCATTCTTTAATCGCTATAAGACGAGTGTGCGCTATGTTGACACCGTAGCTGCACAAGTGTTGAACAAGCTAAAAGAAACGGGTGATCTTGAGAATACAGTCGTAATTATTACGGGCGATCACGGCCAAGAAATGAATGACAATAAGATGAATTTTTGGGGGCACAACAGCAACTTTACCGATGCTCAAGTGAAAGTGCCTTTTGCGATATTTGGTCCAGGCATCAATAAACTAGATACAAAGTGGTCTTTACAAAGCCTGACTAGCCACCAAGATGTAGTTCCAACACTCATGAAGCATTATCTCGGAGTAACCACCGACATCAAAGATTATTCAGTAGGGGAAGACTTGCTGGGTGATCACATTGAGAGAGATTGGATCATCTCATCGAACTATAGTGGGTATGCTGTGATTTCCGATGACAACATCTTAGAAGTGGGCGCTGGTGGCCAATATCAATTTATGGACAAAACAAATCGTCAAGTTAAAGGGGGGCAGCCAAACTTTGCTCACCTTCAAGGTGCTTTAGAGCAGATAAGTCGCTTTAGTAAGTGATGACGAATATTAATTGGTTTTGAAACTATAATTTCTAATAAATTAAACCCACCGCCAGTTGTCCACTGGCGGGATAAGGAAAATGAATGAAGTTACTTGTAACAGGTGGTGCCGGCTTTATTGGTTCTGCTGTAATTAGACATATTATCGAGAACACATCCGACTCCGTTGTTAACGTTGATAAGTTGACCTATGCTGGCAACCTTGAGTCTCTGACCTCTGTAACCAACGATGATCGTTATGCATTCGAACAAGTGGACATTTGCAACCGAGCTGAACTTGAGCGTGTATTCGCAGAGCACAAACCAGATGCAGTAATGCATCTAGCGGCAGAGTCCCATGTCGATCGCTCTATTGATGGTCCAGCGGCATTTATTGAAACAAATATTGTTGGTACTTATACGATACTCGAGGTGACGAGAGCCTACTGGTCTCAGTTACCTGATATCGAGAAGCAAGCATTTCGATTCCATCATATTTCAACAGATGAAGTCTATGGTGATTTAGAAGGGACTGACGACCTGTTTACTGAAACAACGTCTTATGAGCCTTCTAGCCCGTACTCAGCCTCTAAAGCTTCGAGCGACCACCTTGTGCGCGCATGGTTGAGAACTTACGGTTTGCCAACAATTGTAACTAATTGTTCGAATAACTATGGTCCGTATCATTTTCCTGAGAAATTAATACCACTCATGATTCTCAATGCAATCGATGGCAAGCCGCTACCTGTGTATGGCGATGGCATGCAGATTCGTGATTGGTTATATGTAGAGGATCACGCTCGAGCTCTTTATAAGGTGGTTACCGAAGGTGAAATTGGTGAAACCTACAATATTGGTGGGCATAACGAGAAAGCTAATATTGAAGTAGTGAAAACGATTTGCTCATTGCTAGAAGAGTTTGTACCGAAAAAACCGGAAGGCGTTCAGCAATATCAAGATTTGATTACTTATGTAACTGATCGTCCAGGACATGATGTTCGTTACGCAATTGACGCATCTAAGATTGAGCGTGAGTTGGGTTGGACGCCAGAGGAGAGCTTTGAGACGGGTATTCGTAAAACCGTTGAGTGGTACTTGAATAACAAGCAATGGTGGAGCCGCGTACTGGACGGCTCATATAGTCTGGAGCGACTAGGGCAGGGCAATTAATGAAAGGCATTATTTTGGCGGGCGGTTCAGGAACGCGTTTGTATCCGTTAACGCGGGGGGTGTCTAAACAGCTGTTACCAGTTTACGATAAACCTATGATTTATTATCCATTATCGGTTCTTATGCTAGCGGGCATTCGAGAGATTCTGATAATTACAACACCAGAAGATCAAGATGGTTTTAAACGTTTGTTGGGTGATGGCTCTGATTTTGGAATTTCTTTAGAATTCGCTGTTCAGCCTTCTCCCGATGGATTGGCACAAGCGTTCATTATTGGAGAAGATTTTATAGGCAATGAATCGGTTTGTTTGGTTCTTGGTGACAACATTTTTTATGGCCAAGGCTTTACTCCTATCTTGCAGAAAGCCGCAAGTCGTAATGTTGGAGCGACGGTATTTGGGTATCAGGTAAAAGATCCTGAACGTTTTGGTGTTGTAGAGTTCGATGAATCGATGCAAGCAATATCTATAGAAGAAAAACCCCAAGAGCCCAAATCGAATTATGCGGTGACCGGTTTGTATTTCTACGACAATAATGTCGTTGAACTCGCAAAACAAGTTCAACCTTCTGAGCGTGGTGAGCTAGAGATATCAACATTGAATCAGATGTACTTAGAGCAAGGGAATTTAAACGTTCAACTACTAGGACGTGGTTTTGCGTGGTTGGATACAGGAACTCACGCTAGCCTACATGAAGCATCCTCTTTTGTACAAACTATTGAAAATGTTCAAGGTCTAAAGGTCGCGTGTTTAGAAGAGATTGCTTGGAGAAATGATTGGTTAACGGATACAGAGCTCTTAAGTTTAGCTAAACCAATGTTAAAAAATGAATATGGAAAATATTTAAATAAGCTAATAATTTAGCGTTATTGAGAGTATCTTAAATGCCGATCAACTTAAATAAACCAATAGAACCAGATATTGATGAACTAACCTTTTATTTGAAAGGTGTAAATGAAAGAGGCTGGTACACTAACTTCGGACCTTTGCATGAGAAGTTAACAAAAGAGTTAGAAGAATATTTGAATGTAGAAAATCTACTTTTAGTTGCAAACGGAACCTTAGCTCTACAAGTCGCGAGTGAAACGCTTGGTGTCAAAAGTGCACTGACTACACCATTTAGCTTTGTAGCAACGAGCTCAGCTTTATTATGGCAAAAAATTGAGCTTGGCTACTGTGATATAGACGAGAGTAGTTACAATATTAGTCCAACCGAAATAGAAAGAACTCTAATCGAAGACAATGAATATGATGCTATTGTTGCCACACATGTTTATGGAAATCCATGTGACTTAAAGGCTTTAGAAAATTTAGCCAGCAAGTACAATAAAAAAATAATTTATGATGCAGCTCATTGTTTCGGTGTAAACGTAGGCAATGATTCTATACTTAGTTTTGGTGATGCTAGCACGTTAAGTTTCCATGCTACTAAGATATTTCATACTATTGAAGGTGGCGCTATTGTATTTAAACATCGCAAAGATTATGAAAAAGCTAAAGAACTTATCAGTTTTGGTTCGAAAAATTTGCCTGGTATCAATGCAAAATTGAACGAATATCAATGTGCCGTTGGTCTAACCTTGCTTCGTAATATTAAACAAGTAATTGAACATCGAAGAAGTCTATTTGTATCTTATCGAGATCGACTTGAGGGTGTTGCAGATATGCCATTATGGTATGAAAATACAGACTACAATGGCGCATATATGCCAATTTTTATTCCTGAAGAAGAAAAACAGGATGCGCTTCTGCGTAAGTTTGATGAGAATAATATTCAAAGTCGAAGATATTTCTCCCCTTCACTTGATCAACTTTTTCCCAATTGTAGCAATTATGGATGTACCAATAGTCATCTTAAAGCGAATGGCACTATATGTTTACCGTTACACTACTATATGACTCAGTCGGATGTCGATATCGTATGTGATTTAGTTGAAAAAGTTTTAGAAAATTAAAGTTTACTTTTTAGTAATATTCAAGTTGTTTAATAATGAAAAATCAAATCAAATCCTCCAAAAGAGGAAATAGTAATGAATTATTGACTCCTCAAGAGGTCTGGTCTCAATGTAAATCGAGTACCGACTTTGCCGTCAAAAATATCGAATCAAATAGAGATTCAATTAAGGATATCGTGTCTGGCCAAAGTGATCGACTACTTATTATTGTTGGTCCATGCTCTATTCATAACCCGGAAGAAGCGATTGAATATGCTAGAAAATTAGTAAAGTTAAGAGAAGAGTTAAGCCCTGAATTAGAAGTTGTAATGCGAGTTTACTTTGAGAAGCCTCGTACAACGGTTGGTTGGAAAGGCTTGATTAATGATCCTGATTTAGATAGCAGTTTTCAGATCAATAAGGGGCTGTGTATTGCGCGCGAGTTATTGGTTGATATTACAGAAATCGGTTTACCTGTTGCTTGTGAATTTCTAGACATGATTACACCTCAATATATTTATGATTTAGTTTCTTGGGGAGCAATAGGTGCAAGAACGACAGAATCTCAAATACATCGAGAGCTAGCTTCAAGTCTTCCATTCCCAATAGGGTTTAAGAATGGTACCGATGGTAACATAAATATAGCTGTCGATGCTGTTAGAGCTGCTAATTCCCGTCATCACATGTTATCTATTGATCATCAAGGAAAAGCGGTCTTTATGGATACTATTGGTAATGCCAATACCCATGTGATTTTGAGAGGAGGTCACAAGCCTAACTACGATTCTACACATGTAAATGAATCGATCCGTAAGCTCAATAGTTTTCAACTAACTCCTCAAATTATGATCGATTGTAGTCACGGTAACAGCTCTAAAGATTACACGAAGCAAGCTTCAGTTTGTGAAGATGTTTGTAAACAGATTAGTGAAGGAGAAAGTGGAATCATGGGGCTTATGATTGAGTCAAACCTTGTTGGAGGTAAACAAGAATTGTTGACAGGGAAGCCGTTGGAATTTGGCCAATCTATAACTGATGGTTGTGTGGGATGGGAAGAAACAGAAATTATCTTGAGAAAAATCTCAGCAACGGTAGCTCAACTAAGAGCGAAAACTCGATAGTAATAGTCTTTATGAAAAAATTAACATGATGAGAGTGTAGTTATGAAGTTTTTAGTAATTGGCCCAGGGCTCATCGGGCGTAAACACATTCAACTTATTCAAGACAATAAAGAGTGCAATGTAGAGGCAATCGTGGCCCTTCATCCTGAGCGACATCAATGTTACGAAAGTGATATAGGAGCAAAGGTTTATTCTTCATTAGACGATGCTTTTCAAAATCATACCTTTGATGGAGTTATTATTAGTTCACCTAACGAGCTTCATTATGAGCAAGCGGTTTACTGCATAGATAAAGGTATTCCTGTATTGGTTGAAAAACCTTTGACGCAAGACTTAGATAGTGCAGAGAAGTTAGTCTCGTATGCTGAAGCGAGAAGTGTTCCAGTACTTGTAGGGCACCATAGAACTTATAGTTCGTTTATGCCAGAGGCTAAAGATATTTTGTCCTCGGAACGGTTTGGTCGCTTAGTTTCAGTTCAAGGTAGTGCTCAATTTTACAAACCTAATCACTATTTTACTGAAGGGGAGTGGAGGACTAAGAAAGGTGGTGGCCCAATTCTCATTAACTTGATTCATGAAGTTGGGATAATGAGAAGCTTATGTGGTGAAATTAAGAGTGTTTTTGCTTTTGCTTCCAATAAAACTAGAAACTTTGAGGTGGAGGATACTGTATCTATCTCTCTAGAATTTGAAAATGGGTGTTTAGGCAGCTTTGTGTTGTCAGATTGTGCAGCTAGCAATAAAAGTTGGGAAATGACTAGCGGGGAAAACCCAAGCTATCCACATTATCCAAAGGAGTCTTGCTATCATTTCACAGGGACTAACGGCTCTTTAGATTTTCCGAGTATGAAGTCTACTTTTTATAGAGATCCTGATGATGCATCTTGGTGGAAGGACTTTGAGCATGATGAGAGCAAGATCGAAATCGAAGATCCTCTGGCGTGTCAATTAGCACATTTCTTAGATGTTATTAAAGGTAACAGTGAAGCGTTAGTTTCAGCTAGAAGTGGTTATAACAATATGAGAGTCGTTGATGCTATTCAGCAGTCAATTACTCAAAGAGCACTAGTGGAACTATAGTTTGTTTACCGATAAGGAGTAAATTGTGATTAAAGTATTACTTGTTGATACTTCATTTTCATCTGTTCCAATTTATAACTACTTAACGAGTATTGGGCACGATGTTTATGTAATGGGGAATCGCCCATTAGATCCATTAGCAATAAGAGCTGGGAGTAATTGGATAAATGAAGACTATAGTCAGCTAAAAGTTGTACAAAACATTGTCCATGAGTTTGGTTTCAAGTATGTTGTTCCCGGATGTACAGATCTTTCTATTGAAGTTTGTCAGCAGCTTGGTATCGCAAGTGAACACTTTGACGATGCAAGTACTTATCAATATTTGGGAAACAAATCTCTTTTTCGAGATATGTGTAATGGTCTAGATCTTGGTTCTCCTCAAGCACAAGAGGTTGAAGACTTTCCAAAAACTGGTCAATTTATCTGCAAACCGGTTGACTCTTTTAGTGGAAAAGGAGTTACCGTCTTCGATGGGGAAAAAGTGGATGAACTTCACATAGCCCTAGATATTGCAAAAAAAGAGAGCAGTTCAGGGGCGCTTCTTATTGAATCTTTTGTTAAAGGTGAGCTCTATAGTTACAGTTGCTTTATTGAAGAAAGAGAAGTAATTCAAAGCTTTATTGTACGTGAAGCATCGTCTGTTAATCCATATGCAGTGGATACAAGCTTTGTATTGAACGAAGTAGAAGAATCATTAAATCAAAAGCTCAAGAATGCGATAGAATCGATTGCAGAACACCTGAGCCTAAAAGATGGCCTAGTACATCTTCAGTTTATTTTGGATAACAATAATCCTTACTTAATTGAGATTACACGTCGATGCCCCGGAGACTTATATTCGAAGTTGATCGAATATAGTACCGGTTATGACTACGCTGGTAAATTCGCTTCTTATTTTGTTGAGGAGTCTTATGCTACCAATCAGCATTTTAATAAGAATATTTTAAGGCATACCGTGACCGCCGATGAACCCCTTGATTTTGAAGTGTTAAATATAAAATCAAGCCTTGTCTTAAGGTCTTTTTATCCTTTAATGAACTTAGGCCATAAAGCTTTACCTAAACAGAAGAATCGAGTTGGTATAGCATTCTTTGATAGTGGAAATGAAAAGAATCCACTTGACGTTTTTATTAATAGAGATGCTTATTCATTGGTTATGTAAAGAAGAGGGTTAACAGGAACATTTCATTATTCCTGTTAACCCATAAGTTTAGAGAATTAAATCCTTTACAATTCTACTTTCATCAAGCCCCATACTAATATATTTTTTCTTTATTTGAGCGCTATATTGAACTGCAGAAATTAGAACATCTTCATTTCGATTACTAAGCTCATCTGGAGAATATATATCATATCCGAATAATTGAGTCCCGATCTTACTTGGGGTGTTATCCACTAGATATTTTATGTTATATAGACTCATGAAATGTTTATCTTTTAAAAGGTAGATTGTTTGCCTACCTGCTCCCCAAATAACAATGTCCTTTTTAACGTTCTTATCTCTAGAAAATTGAGGGTAATCGTATTTCGATATCAGGTCATAAAGCTTATCGTAGTTTAACTTGGAGTTTTTTATCCTTAGTCGAAGAAGATCATCGAGAAAAACTAACGGAACATTATTGTCTGACAGTAAACCATATAAAATGCTAACAATAGCTAATGTGTGTTCAGATATCGTTTCTTTGTTGAAGTCATAACTAATTTGAAAATTACATTTAACCAATCCATATTTAACAATGTTATCTACAAAAGACTCTACTTGCTCTATGTCAGAATTATTATCTAAAAATATATATTTAATTGTAATGTTTTCAGGTTTAACTTCAGAGTACTCTCTCAAGTTTTTTAAAACTCTATCAAAGTGCTTATTTTTTCTAACTTCGAAAAACTTTTCTTGATTACCTGCATCGATGCTTGTAACAAGTGAAAATGAATCGTTATCTAAACCTGACTTAATGCTATCAGACAGTTTGGTTGCGTTAGAAATCACACGTTGCTGAATAGAAGGAAACTTAACGTTCATTTTGTTAAGCATACTTTCGAAACCATCTCCTAAAGTCGGTTCCCCTCCTCCCCATACGATAGACTTACAGTGATCTAAGTGTCCTTGTACTATCAAATTATCTATCAACGCTTCAATATTATACTGGTTCTTTTTCCCACCATAATAGGTATCACTACAGTAAGTGCATTTCATATTGCAAACAGAATGATATTCAAAGGATATGTGTTCTAATTTGAAATCCTCCCATTCTCTGAACTCTAAAAAGTCACATCCAGTACACTTTTTTGATTCACCTTTATTAATTTCTATAAAGAGTTTTTTCTTCTCATCGAATATGTTATCAATAGTATATTCAGAGAAAGAGTAGTCTTTAGGGGTTAGAAGTGCGACATCCCCTTTCATTTCACCATCTACAAAGAATCTTTTACAGCACGTTCTTATTTCATCCGAGGATAAGTACAGCCCATTATGAAGATCATAACAACTCCAACTCTTTTTACTGATGCTATGCATGAAATCATTCATTTCATCAGCAGCTTGTTCTGATTCAAGCTTGAATATTCTTATAAATTTCTTAAATATCTTTATGTATTTAGTTTGAAATTCTCTTCCAAACTTGTAATTTTTAATTGATGGTATCTTTTCAAGTAGATAATTGTATTCGTCATACATGTATTGATAAAGATACTTCTGATTACACGAAGTAGAGGCTATTTGTCTAATTCTAGTTGCTATTATTGCAACAACACCCAAGAAGAAGGATTTTTCATAATCTTTATTTTTTTTAATTTCTTCTTCATGAAAGTTATACATTTCCAGGTAAGCTCTAAATAAACCAGAAATGTGTTTGCTAGTAATGCTATTGACAATGGACTCTTCTCTATTATTCTTTAGATATATCTTTTCTTTTAATATTGAAATGTTATTTGACTTTACATATGCCTTGTATATAAAGTCGATATCTTCGTGATATCCATCGGCAAAAATAATTTTATTTTTCTTTAAGAGCTCATTTTTTATCAATGTGTATATGACAGAACCATCCATTTTTAAAGATAAATAATCTTTAATTAGATTACTTTTATCTTTCGTCAATGATTTTAAATCTGTTCTTCCAGAATTAGGCATACTGATATCGCTATTGATATCATATTTAAAATCATATGCAATCAAGTCGGTTTTTTGACTTTCAATTAGGTTGGATTCAACAATATCAATTCGTTTAAGCAACTTGTCAATTGCATTTTCAGCTAGCGAATCATCACTGTCTAAGAATAGTATCCATTTACCTCTAGCGTTTTCTAGTCCTAGGTTTCGAGCTGCTCCTGGGCCGCCATTTTTATCCGTTTTGAAGCCATAGACGTTATCATAGTCGTTACATAAATCGCTGATTATTTTCGGAGTTTTGTCAGTTGAACAGTCGTCAATGATAAGTATTTCGACATTATCTTGCGAGGTCGTTTGTTCGCAAACCGATTTCACACACCTCTCGAGATGTGTTTGTTGGTTATATACAGCAATAATGACAGATATATTCATGGTTTTTCCAGGTGATTGATATGCTTTGTTTGTGGGAGATTGTGCCCACTTCAAATGTTTTGATGAGCTTTCTACGCAGTATGAAGGTTACGCTGTAGACCTTCATCTCGACCCTATACATAGTGTATATTACCTGATAACAGAATAAAGTGAATACAAGGTTAAATTATATGATAAAGCTCGCTCGCAACTCTTCGGTGGTTCCTGATATTTCAATAGTTTGTATCACTTATAATCAAGCTGAATTAGTGAAAAATGCGTTAAAAGGCTTTATAAGTCAAAGGTTTACCCTAAACTATGAGATTGTTATACATGATGATGCGTCGACAGATGATACACCTGAGGTGCTTAAGCAGTTTTACCATGAAAATAGTGATAAAGTGACGTTGCTGCTGCAGACGGAGAATCAAAACAGCAAACCGGATGTGGATGTCACATGTTGCGGAATTAGCCATGCGCAAGGTAAGTATATTGCTTTGTGTGAAGGTGATGATTATTGGATAGATGAATTAAAACTGCAGAAGCAATACGACGCGCTGGAAGGTAATAAAGCCGCCTCATCTTGCTTCCACACTGCCTTTACTGAAACCCCTGATGGTACAAGAGCCTTATTTGCAAACCACAGCGAAGAAACTGTTTTCTACACTACAGAGGACGTAATTATTGGTGATGGTGCCTTTATGCCTACATCGGCTTTATTTTTCAGAAAGTCAGCTTTTGAACGAATGAGTCAGGATCTTATTGAAAATATGCCATGTGGAGATTACTTTTTCCAAGTGATTGCATCTTCTGATGGTGGTAGTGTTTATCTACCAGAACCAATGTCTGTATATAGAGTCGGGCATCCTGGATCCTTTACAACTAACTTTTCGTCTTCTGATTGGGAAAAAAGGGCTATATTCTATCGTAAGATGAAGGTTTCGTTAAAAATACTAAACTCATTGACCGAGGGAAAATTCACACACTCATTTAATGTTATGAATAAAAAGTTCTCGAAAATTTATAGAAAATCAGTACGAAGAGCTTGGAAGGCTAAAATTAAATCTAGTTTCAGCTTTTGATTTATATCCAGCCGTTATTAATTGAATGACTATGATCAGGTTATGAAAGTCTAGATAACATCTTCCCTTTAGAAATTATTTTTATTAACTAGTTTACTTACATGTTCGACAGGGGGAAGAAGTAAGCCACACTCCCCCTTTCTATTCTTGTATATAGTTTTTAAATTTCCCACTCGTTAATAATGGTAGATTTTGAAAACTTTAAGATACTACTGTCATCAACTTTTTTGCTTAAAGCGATAGTTATGGCAGCAGCGAGGTTTTCATAAATTTCGTGTTCTTCAACGCCGTCAATGTCAACCAACAACTTCTTGTGCTCACCTGTTAGGATTTCGCTTGGTCCTGTTTTGCAATTGGTGCTGACAACTGGTGTGCCACAGACAAGAGCTTCGATGAGAACGGTAGGGAGCCCCTCCGAATCAGAAGCAAGAACTAGGCATTCAGCATGTCTCATATAAGGCATAGGGTTTTCAATGAATCCTTCAAATCTAACTCTTTCTTGAATCCCTTTAGCTATTACAAGATCTTTTAGCTTCTTCTCTTCTTCACCGACTCCTAGAATACAGAGTTTTAGTTCTTTATCTTCCAAGAGCGAAAAAGCTTCAATAATTCGTTCTACACGTTTCCCTCGGGCGAGAGAAGACACTGATATTACATATCTATTATCTTGATGGAATTTGTCAATAGACTCTTCAGAGCGCTTTCTTATCTCTTCGAAGTCAAACGGATTATAGATGGTTCTTGAATCCGCAGAGATAAAGGGCATGAGAGCTTTCATTTCATCTAAGACACCTTCAGATACAGATATGCACTTTCTTTGACCGAAATACGCTGTCATTGGAAGAAGGTGCTTAACTCCACGGTTAATAAACACTTCATTTGGTGAGTTATGTAGAACTACACTCATTCTATCTTTAGGATAGAAAAAGTAATGTTCTAGAAAGTAGTACATGTTGTGACTTGCTATTTTATCTGGTTTGAAATCCGATAAAAAATCTTTCATCACAAAGTACTTACTCGGAAACGTGAGAAGCTTGAGTAGATATTTCTTCCATTCATTTATACTCTGAATTGCAGGATACTTATCTCGTAGCTTCTGTTTTTTCTGCTTGGATTTTTTTTCTGTTTTTTGCTTTATGTGCGACTGGAAATGGTCGGTATCACCCTGATAAGCAGGGGTGACATCTTTCAATTTAAAGTTGGTAAGGTGATAAATTTTGACATTTTCATGGACAGGGAATGCTATGCGATTTCGATCAATTATAATGGCGATATTATGGCCATTTTCTGCAAGATAATTGCTTAAATTGATAATTACACGGCTGCCTCCTGATGAGGTAAGAGACAATGTGTGGAATAGAAAATTCATGCTTTCCCTCGGTAGGTTAAGTAACGTAGTTAGAGCACAAGTGATTTAGATGCCGCTTTTAGTACGTTTTTCTAGTCTGTCACTTTCACCCTACGTACGCATGGTTTAAAATTGAGTTATTAATATCAAATAGTAACCTGCATATGAACGCAATTCTACCTCTTATCGGTCGCACCGATGCATTGTTTACTCAGGACATTGGTCAGCATGAAGCTGAGCTATCTCGCATTGTTTCTGATTCCCGTTTTCTTGTACTTGGTGGTGCAGGCTCTATTGGTCAAGCTGTGACTAAAGAGATTTTTAAACGTAACCCTAAAAAGCTGCATGTTGTAGATATCAGTGAGAACAACATGGTCGAAGTCGTGCGCGACATTCGTAGCTCATTTGGGTACATCGATGGTGACTTCCAGACGTTTGCTCTCGATATCAGTTCGATTGAGTATGATGCGTTCATTAAGGCGGATGGCAAATATGACTACGTATTGAATTTATCGGCACTTAAACATGTTCGTAGTGAAAAAGACCCTTACACTCTAATGCGAATGATCGATGTGAATGTTTTTAATACTGATAAAACCATTCAACAATCTATTGAGGCTGGCGTGAAGAAGTACTTCTGTGTATCGACAGATAAAGCCGCAAACCCTGTAAACATGATGGGAGCATCAAAGCGTATTATGGAAATGTTCCTGATGCGTAAGAGTGAAGAGATTGCGATTTCTACAGCGCGATTCGCAAACGTCGCATTTTCTGATGGCTCATTACTGCATGGTTTTAATCAGCGTTTATTGAAAAACCAACCAATTGTGGCGCCGAATGACATCAAACGTTATTTCGTTACACCTCAAGAATCTGGTGAACTATGCCTAATGTCTTGTATCTTTGGTGAAAACCGTGACATTTTCTTCCCTAAGTTAAGCGAAGCTCTGCACCTCATCTCTTTTGCTGATATTGCGGTGAAATACCTGAAGCAACGCGGTTACGAACCTCATCTTTGTGACAGTGAAGACGAAGCACGTGAATTGGCTAAGACCTTGCCTGCTCAAGGTAAGTGGCCGTGCTTGTTTACTTCGAGTGATACCACGGGTGAAAAAGACTTTGAAGAGTTCTTTACCGACAAAGAAACACTCGATATGGCGCGTTTTGCTAACTTGGGCATCATCAAGAACGACCCTCTTTATCAACAAGAACTGCTTTCACTTTTTGAAGATACAATCGGCCAGATGAAATCTGATCGTGCATGGACAAAAGAGCAAATTGTAGAGCTGTTCTTTACTATGATCCCTGACTTTGGGCACAAAGAAACAGGCAAATACCTAGACAGTAAAATGTAGGAGCAACTATGAAACCTACATCGTTAGTAGAATTTGTACGTGATACGTATCAGACCAACGAGTTCATCCCTCTTCATGCGCCTACCTTTGATGGTAATGAAAAGGCTTATGTAACAGAAACGATTGAAAGCACCTTTGTTTCCAGCGTTGGTAAATTTGTCGATGAGTTCGAACAGAAAATTGAAGCATACACTGGCAGTGCCAAAGCCGTGGCGGCCGTAAATGGCACGGCAGCCTTGCATGCAGCGCTGTACATGGCTGGTGTAGAGCGTGGTGACTTAGTAGTCACACAGGCTTTGACGTTTGTGGCAACCTGCAATGCGCTCTATCACATGGGTGCTGAGCCTATTTTCGTGGATGTATCGCCAGTAAGCTTGGGTTTGTGCCCAAAGGCAATTGACCAATATCTAGCACAGCATGCTGAAGTTACTGAGAAAGGTTGTATTCATAAACAAACGGGTAAGCGCATTCGTGCCGTCGTACCAATGCACACCTTTGGTCACCCCGTCGAGCTTGATGAGTTGATTGCGGTATGTTTGAAGTGGCAGTTAGTCTTGGTAGAGGATGCTGCGGAAAGCTTAGGTTCTTTTTATAAAGGCCAACACACAGGCACATTTGGTGATTATGCTGCGATCAGTTTTAATGGTAACAAAGTGATTACGACTGGCGGCGGAGGAATGATCCTTTGTAAGACCCAAGAACAGGGTGCACGCACTAAGCACGTTACCACAACCGCTAAGGTTCCACACCCTTTCGAGTTTTATCACGATGAGCCTGGCTTTAACTATCGAATGCCGAATTTGAATGCGGCGTTGGGCTGCGCGCAAATGGAAGTATTGGAATCCTATTTAGTACAAAAGCGCCAATTAGCTGAACAATACCAACACTTTTTCGCGGGTTCAGACTTTACTTTTGTGACAGAGCCAGAGTACGCGACATCGAACTATTGGTTAAACGCGATAATCTGCCCAGATACCGCATCGCGAGATCACATGTTGGAGCAGACCAATTCTGCTGGTGTTATGACGCGTCCGATTTGGCAATTGATGCACCGTCTTCCTATGTTCGAGAATGCACTGCGTGGTGACTTGACTCAGTCTGAGTTTATTGAAGCTCACTTGATCAATATCCCAAGTACTCCTATTGATTTATCCAAGGGCGCTTAATGGAAAATAAGACGCAGAAAGTCGCTGTTTTTACAGGAACAAGGGCAGAGTACGGTCTGCTTTTTTGGCTTTTGAAAGATATTCAAAGTGATCCTGACTTAGAACTGCAGTTGCTGGTTTCAGGGATGCACCTTTCACCTGAATTTGGTGAAACGTATCAGCAAATCGAAAAAGATGGATTTAAGATTGATGAGAAAATAGAGATCCTTCTTTCGTCGGACTCAGCAGTAGGGACAGCAAAAAGCATGGGGCTTGGTGTGCTCGGGTTTTCAGATGCACTAGCGCGCCTGCAACCTGATGTATTGGTTATTTTGGGTGACCGCTTTGAAGCTTTAGCGGCTGCTCAAACAGCGATGATCATGCGTATTCCTATTGTTCATTTACATGGTGGTGAGATCACAGAAGGTGCGTATGATGATGCGATTCGCCATGCAATTACCAAACTAAGCTATTTACATGGCACATCGACGGACGAATATCGTCAGCGGGTCATTCAATTAGGCGAAGCGCCGGAACGCGTTCAGAACGTCGGTGCAATTGGCCTTGATCACCTTAAACGAGCTGACTTCATGTCGGTCGATGAGTTAGCTCAGTCTCTTGAGTTCCCTCTAACCAAACCGTTTTTCTTGGTGACTTACCATCCGGTGACGCTAGGAGATGAAGCGCCAGAAGCATCCTTTCAAGCTTTGCTCGATGCTTTAGAGGCTTTTCCTGAGCATCAAGTTATTCTGACTTACCCTAATGCAGATGATGGTGGGCGTCGTATCATTCCGATGCTGGAAGCTTACGCGGCAAGCCAGTCAGAACGCGTATTGGCAATCCCTTCGTTAGGGCAAGTGCGTTACCTGAGCGCAGTGAAGCATGCAACGGCGGTGATTGGTAACTCTTCTAGCGGTATTATTGAAGTGCCAGCGTTTGACGTTCCGACTGTCGATATCGGTGCTCGTCAGAAAGGGCGCTTGGCCGCTAAGAGCGTTTTGCATTGTGAAGCAAACCAAGCTGATATTGAGCGGGCGATGCTCTCAGCGGTGGCTCGTGACTATAAAGAGTCAACTGAAGCGATAGATAACCCTTACGGGCAGGGAAACACCAGCGGCAAGGTCATTGAAATGATCAAAACATTGGATTTTAATCCATGTAAGACATTCCACGATTTGCCGAACTAACAAAGCTGAAAATTTAGCTTTTAGTCACTTAGAAATTAAAGAGAGAGCGGTATGACTCTGATTATTGCCGAAGCAGGCGTGAACCATAATGGTGATGAAAAACTGGCATTTGAACTGGTTGACGCAGCGCATCAAGCGGGGGCTGATATTGTAAAGTTTCAGACGTTTAAAGCGAAAAACCTCGTCACTGAAGAAGCTAAGCAAGCAGACTATCAGGTCACAAACACACAAAAGCAAGAGTCGCAATTAGCCATGCTAAGTCGCTTGGAACTCTCCTATGATGCCCACCATGAATTGGTAAAACATTGTGAGAAACTCGGCATAGAGTTTTTATCAACGGCTTTTGATTCTGAGAGCTTGGATTTCTTAGTCAACGACCTTGGTTTAACCCGTTTGAAGCTACCCTCTGGTGAGCTAACCAATGCTCCTCTTGTTCTAGAGCATGCTCGCACAGGGTGTGATTTGATCGTTTCTACCGGTATGGCGACGCTGTCTGAGATCGAAACGGCACTGGGGGTTATTGCATTCGGTTATACTTCGGATGACAGTGCGACACCTTCAGTGCAAGCATTCCAAGAGGCTTACGCTTCTAATGAAGGTCAGCAGGCTCTAAAGAGTAAAGTGACCATCTTACATTGCACTACAGAGTATCCAGCGCCGATGGAAGAGATTAATCTGAAAGCGATGGACACTTTAGGGCGTGCTTTTGATTTACCTGCTGGATACTCAGATCACAGTCAAGGTATCACTATTCCTATTGCTGCCGTTGCTCGCGGTGCCGTGTTGATTGAAAAACATTTCACGTTGGACAACAACATGGAAGGACCAGATCATAAAGCTTCCCTTGAGCCTCAAGATCTAACGGCAATGGTGATTGCTATTCGTCAAGTCGAGAAAGCACTAGGTAGTCGTGTAAAAACACCAACGGTATCAGAGGTGAAAAATAAAGCGGTGGCGAGAAAAAGTCTGGTCGCAGCTCGTGATATTAACGAAGGTGAAGCATTTTCACCCGAAAACATGACTATCAAAAGGCCGGGCGATGGTATGTCACCTTATCGCTATTGGGACATGCTCGAACGCACTGCTTCAAAGGTATATAGAGCTGGAGAGCTGATTCTTGAGTAACGCCGTTTCTAAGTTACCAATTGTATTAATTGGTGGGGGCGGTCATGCTAGTGTGCTTGCCGACATATTACTTCGCCAAGGGCGTGAGATAGTCGCGGTGATTTGTCCTGATGACATTTCTCAGCGTCGAGTCTTCTCTGGAATCAAGCAGTTTCATAAAGACAGTGACATAGAGCAGTTTTCTTCTCAGAGTGTGAGTTTAGTGTTAGGTATTGGCGCTATGCCTAAATCTAGCTTGCGGGAAAAAATCGCTAAATACTTCATTGAATTAGGGTATCACTTTGAAAGTGTGATTGCTGAAACAGCATTTGTCTCTGAGTATGCGACGTTAGAAAATGGTGCTCAAATTATGGAAGGGGCAGTTATACAGGCTGGTGCATCCATAGGGCTACATAGCATCGTCAATACTAGTGCGCTTGTAGAGCACGATTGCCAGATTGGTGCTCACAATCACATTGCTCCCAAAGCAACATTATGTGGCCAAGTCGAAACTGAATATGGCTGTTATGTAGGGGCGAATGCAACGGTGATACAAGGTGTTACATTAGGCACACTTTCTATTGTCGGAGCGGGTGCTATTTTAACGACCCCCCTACCTCCACAAAGCATATGTTATCCTTTTAGAAGTATTATCGAATCATATTAGCTTGCTGTAAGTTACCAAGCATTCAAGAAATTAAAACTAGGTGTGCCATGAGTCATTGTTGGAATAACGTGCTAATTAAACCTGATAACACTATCCGAGACGCGTTAGAAATCATTAATAATGAAGCGTTGCGAGTTGTGTTGGTCGTAAATGAAGAACAAGAATTGCTTGGTGTCGTAACTGACGGTGACATTCGTCGAGGCTTACTAAACAACCTTCCTTTGACTGAATCTGTGTCAGAGGTGATGAACACTAATCCGACGACAGCATTTGAAGGCTCTTCTCGAGAAGAGTTGATTGAGCTGATGGAAAGTCGTGGGATATTGTCGATTCCATTACTTGATGCCAGTGACAAAGTTGTTGGGCTAGAGACGCTTCATGGAGCACTGCATCAACCGAAACATCAGAACCCAGTATTTATTATGGCTGGTGGGTTTGGCACTCGCCTTAAACCGCTTACCGATACGTGCCCTAAACCTATGCTGCATATCGGCAATAAGCCAATCCTAGAAACCGTCATTCGAAGTTTTATTAAAGCAGGTTTTGTTAACTTCTACATTTCTACTCACTATATGCCAGAGCAAATTCAAGCGCATTTTGGTGATGGAAGTGAAATGGGCGTTAACGTTACCTATGTGCATGAAGAGCAGCCTTTAGGTACAGGCGGAGCATTAGGGTTATTACCTAAGGATTTACCAAAAGATCTGCCGTTGATTATGATGAATGGTGATGTTCTGACTAAGGTAGACTTCCAACGTCTTCTTGATTTTCACGTTGATAATGGCGCTGACGCGACAATGTGCGTGAGAGAATATGACTATCAGATCCCATACGGCGTGATTAATGGCGAAGGCAACAAAATCACCAGTATGGTAGAGAAACCGGTTCAGCGCTTTTTTGTCAACGCGGGTATTTATGTGGTGTCACCTAAAGTCATTGCTTCGGTACCTAAAAATCATCGAGTGGATATGCCGACGCTGCTTGAAGAGCATATGAATGAGCGTGATAACGTTTTGATGTTCCCAATTCATGAGTATTGGTTGGATATCGGTCGTATGGACGACTTTAATCGCGCACAAGCAGATATTCATACACTAGGGCTGGACTAAGTTTTGAAAACCGTTGCTGTTATCGGGTTGGGTAATATTGCTACCCGACATAGAAGAAATTTAAAACTATTGTTTCCTCAGTGTAGACTTCTGGCTATGTCGGCGAGTGGGAGAGTTCCAGCAGATCCTGTATCTGATTGTGACGAAGTCGTTTCTGGTGTTGACGAGATCATTCGCTCAGGTGCGGAACTTGTTATTGTTGCATCTCCTGCTCCTTTCCACGCTGAGCATACAATCCCGTTATTGCAGGCTGGTATTCCAACATTGATTGAAAAACCAGTGACGACGCGTGTTGAAGATGTGCAGCACTTACAGACTGTTGTTGATAAAACGCAAACTCCTGTTGCTGTCGGTTATTGCTTACGTTACTTACCTTCAAGCCAGGAAGTAAAAGCACTATTAGACAAGGGGGCAATTGGAGAGCTCTATAATGCGTATATTGAAATAGGACAGTACCTACCTGATTGGCGCCCGAGTAAAGATTATCGAAGCAGTGTATCTGCTAATGCTGAACTAGGCGGGGGCGCACTATTAGAGCTCAGCCACGAGTTAGATTATGCACAGTGGCTTCTTGGTGATTTAACCATACGATACGCTCACTTGCGCTCTTCAGATGAACTGGGCTTAGAGGTAGAAGATTTGGTTGATGTTGTCACAACTACCCAGAGTGGTACTTTGATCAACATTCATTTGGATTTTTTACAGCGCCAAGCATATCGACGTTGTCGCTTTGTAGGCAGTAAAGGTACGGTTGAATGGGACCTGATTAAAAATGAGGTTAAGCAGACGAACCATACTGGTGAAAGTACTGTTTATAGTGACCTAGCTTGGGACAAAAACAAAATGTACCTCAATATGTTGCAAGACTTCATCAATATGACCAAAGACAATAAGCATAGTTGTATCGACCTTCAACAGGCTGGTAAAACGGTCGAGTTAATCGAAACAATCAAGCAGCATGCTAAAACTCAAACGAAAGGCTAGTTGACCCAATGAAAAACTATGCATTTATTTTTGTTCGCGGGGGCTCAAAAGGCTTACCAGGCAAGAACATTAAACCACTGGCTGGTAAACCCCTATTGCAATATTCGATTGAAACAGCGAAAGCCTGTGCATCGATTAGCGATGTTTTTGTTTCAACTGATGATAGCGACATTGCCAAAGTCGCCGTGGGTTGTGGTGCAACATTGATCGAACGCCCACAAGAGCTAGCAACAGACACAAGCCCAGAGTGGCTTTCATGGCGTCATGCTGTTGAGTGGGTACAAGCCAACTATGGCGATTTTGCTCACTTTATTAGTCTGCCAGCAACGAGCCCTTTACGCAGTGTTGAAGACGTGGAATCGTCAATCCTACAACTTCAGAAAGATTCGGCGGATATTTGTATTTCCGTGACTCCCGCAAGCCGCAGCCCATTTTTTAACATGGTAAAGAAAGATGAGCACGGCTTGGTTGAATTAGTGAATAAGCCAAGCGGTGAAGTGGCGAGACGACAAGATGCACCAGAAGTGTTTGATATTACGACCGTTGTTTATGCGACAACCCCTCGCTTTGTCTTAGATAATTACGGACTGTTCAGTGGCAAAGTGACGAGCATCGAGGTACCGAAGGAAAGAGCCGTAGATATCGATGATATTTATGATTTTAAACTAGCGGAAGCTATTGTTATGGGTGAAGAGTGATGAATGAACTTCTAAAGAGTAAGACGATATTAATTGCTGGAGCTGGAGGCTTATTGGGATCTCGTTTAGTTCCTGCTGTGCTTGCTCAGGGAGCAAAAGTTATTGCTGCCGATATCAATGTTGATGCAACGAAAGAACGTTTAGAGAGTGTGGGGGTTGAGCTGGATAACGAATCACTCTCGTTAGTAGAGCTGGATGTGACTAATGAGCACTCAGTGAAGGCTTTTTTCGAGGGTTGTAATGCGTCGTTAGACGGAGCCGTAAACACGACTTATCCAAGAAACAAAACCTACGGTAAGCATTTCTTTGATGTGAGCTTTGACAGTTTCAATGACAATCTGTCTCTGCATTTAGGCAGTGCGTTTTTGTTTGTTCAGCAAGCTGCCGCTTATTTCAAGCGCACAAAGCATCCATTATCATTAGTGAATATTTCCTCGATATATGGTGTTGTCGCTCCGAAGTTTGATATTTATGACAACACTCCGATGACGATGCCAGTTGAGTATGCCGCGATTAAATCAGCGATTCAGCATTTGAGTAAATACGCTGCAGCCTACGTTAATGACAGCCGTTTCCGTATAAACTGTGTTAGTCCTGGTGGGATCTTTGATCATCAACCAGACGCATTTTTAGAGGCCTACAAAAACAACACCCATGGCGCTGGTATGCTAGATGTAGAAGAGGTCGTTGGTTCTGTGCTCTTCTTGCTCTCTGAGCAGTCTCGTTATGTAACAGGGCAGAATATCGTCGTAGATGATGGGTTTAGTCTTTGATTTAAAGTAAAAAAGGGCCTTTGGCCCTTTTTTATTGTTCGGATGTTTTTAGCTGCTCTAAAAACTGCTCAGGTGTATTCATATATGGAATGTAACTCTTGATTTTAGCGTCATCCCAGCTCCACCATTGAGTATCTAGCAATCCTTTAATAATCTCCTCAGAGAAGCGATATTTGATCACTTTGGCAGGTACTCCACCCACAATCGCGTAAGCTGGTACATCTTTGCTCACAACGGCCCCTGCTGCGATTACGGCACCATCTCCTATCACCACTCCAGGTAGCAAGATCACATTCGCACCTATCCAAACGTCATTGCCAATTACCAGTTTTTTATCATTGGCAATATGGCTGATCGACTTATTTTCGTTTACAAAACCAGGTTTCTTACTATAGGTAAACGTGTTGGTGGAAACCATAGATAAGGGGTGATTTCCTGCTAGGGTCACGTTGTCTGCGGATATATTACAGAATGCGCCAATTGATTCGATTAATCGAGTCTGACTCCAAAATTGCTCATAGCCCGTAGAATATTTACCTACAGTAAAACCAAAGAGTTTTTCTGAGATATAACGATAACCCTCTTTAAATTTCCCATGTTGGTCACGACAAACCCTTCTCATTTGACTCGTCTTTAAAGCAAGGTATGGGTTCCAAGTACGCTTACCTCTTTTTCTGTCAGCTAAAAGATAACCATATTTATCGAGTGTTCTTTTGTCCGCGCCTGTGAGGTTATATTCCATTATCTACACCTTTAAACATGAAAAGTAGTTGTTCAAATAATTTGCAATACGCTTATCGCGTTCTCCCTGAGCAACTGTCACTGGTGCAATAAGGTGGATATTGGCATCAGGGTAGATCTTGGACAAGGTATAGAGAGCCGTTGAGGAGAGCCCAATGAGGGTCTTTGGCTCTACTTGAGCTTTCATCAGTTCAATCTCAATCGGTAAATCAGGAATGTGATATTGTACGCCCTCTAAACTTTTTACCTGCTCAGTGACATGACCAGCTTCTGTTCGATGAGGAATGTACAATAAAGGTTCTGGCTGATTCGGAGTGATTGCCGCGCGGATTAAATCCAAATATTCAGAGAGACTGATTCGTCCTGGTTCATCAACGCTGCCTTGACCAATAAAGACATCTTGCGATTTGGCGTTTCCTGAGTACTGTTCAATCTGATCTTGCAGTACCGCTAAATTATTTTCTCGTAGTGTCGTGATACAGTTTTCAAAATGGAAAATTGAGAAAATTTCAGTGTTTTCAAAGAAGCCCAATCGACCTATAGGCTGGATACCTTGCAAACGCAGCTGGAGATCTTGCAGCCAACGAGGTCGATGATATTCTGCTTTGGTTTCAATATGATCGTAGTAATCAAAAAATGTCATTGTTCCATCATCGAAGAAAACATGTTTCTTAAATGGCAGATTGCGGATCAGCAGTTTGCTCCGCCAAGCAAAATATTCACTATAGAACAGCGTATCAAGCTGACCTTGGCTCAGGGCTAAGACTTGTTTGATGATTTTTGGCGTCACCGTTGTGCGCTTATTTCGAGGAAAGCGCATCACGTGTTGCCAGTCATTTTCATTCAATAGCGACGCCATTTGACGTTGCCCTGTTGGATTATCTTGCTCAATCAGTACCAGCACGTTGTCCGTGGTTTGGTAAGCAACACGGGCTTCATTCGCGCATAGGTATTGAAAGGGAGAAGTGACAATAAATACGTTCATCTTACTGGCTGATCTCATCTAAAGTGCGTTGAAGTGATCCTTGATTACGTTGTACCACCGTTAAAGCTTTCTCTGCTTGGTGCTGACGCATATCTGAGTTAGAGAGGAGTTCTTGAACATGTTTGCTTATAGCGTCTGGCTCGCAAACAATAATCCCATGGTGTTCAATCAACTCTTCGGTGATTTCTTTAAAGTTGTAATAACTTGGGCCATTCACCACTGCAACCTTTAATGCTGCAGGTTCCAACATGTTATGCCCACCAACCTTCTTACCAATTAAACTCCCCGCCATAAAGCAGACATCTGCCGCACCAATAAGCACTAACATTTCGCCCATGGTATTACCGAGATAGACTTGGTGATCAGTTGCGACATTCTCTTGCGAAGTTCTACGCGTGGTTTTGAAGCCCTGGCTTTGGCAAAGGTTGAATACATCATCAAACCTTTCTGGGTGACGAGGAACTAGAATTAACAACGCTCTTGGGTTTGACTTCAATAACTCATGATGGGCTTTGA
Organism: Vibrio sp. THAF190c; assembly: GCF_009363355.1. Taxonomy (NCBI): domain Bacteria; kingdom Pseudomonadati; phylum Pseudomonadota; class Gammaproteobacteria; order Vibrionales; family Vibrionaceae; genus Vibrio; species Vibrio sp. THAF190c. The sequence continues at coordinate 192,822 of NZ_CP045338.1, forward strand.
GAATCTGCTCATCTTCCCCTTTATGTGTACTAGCGGCTATCCAGATAGGCCTGCTTTCACCGAGTAAGCGGCGTAGCTCTTGCGCTTTCTTATGAGTACTTTCAGGTATTGAAATATCAAACTTAATAGATCCAGTGACAGTCACCTTATTTGGATTAGTACCTAAAGAGATAAACCGATCGGCATCTGATTGAGTTTGGCATAAAACTGAGGCTAAAGCTGGATGAATTTGATTAAACAATGGTTGAATTTTAGCGTAGTTATCGCGTGATTTTTCTGATAAACGGGCGTTTACGATAGTAATTGGAATACCTGCACGGCTGACTGTGGCAAGAGTGTTGGGCCAGAGCTCTGTCTCGATGATCAGCATTTTCGCCGGCTTAACGGCGTTGATGAAGCCTCGAACTGCAAATGCAAAATCAATTGGCATGTATCTATGCTTAACTAAATCTCCCAACTTTTCCACCTGCTCTGCCCCTGTGCTGGTGGTTGTCGTCACAACAATTACTTGCTCAGGATTATTTTGCTTCATTATTTTGATGAGGGGAGTTGCAGCTAAGGTTTCGCCTACTGATGCAGCATGAATCCAAATAGGGCGCTGATTTGATGCCAATTTAGGTGTTATGCCAAAGTGCTCTTTCCAGCGCTTGCCGAACTTGGGTTTATTTGGCTTACTTTTGTATAAGCCAAATAGAAGTAGAGGGGCGGCAAGTGCGAGGAGCAGCGTATAGAAAAACCGAATTAACATGCGCTTACCGAAATGGCTTCTAACTTATGGATGCTATTAATGACTTGTTGAGGTGATAGCTCCGTTAGGCATTTTAAGTGCTTGAATTCACATTCACGTTGGAAACAAGGGCGGCAATCAATGTCTGTATGCACAATCTCGACTCTCTCAGCCAGTGGCGGTGTGTATTTCGGTGAAGTTGAGCCGTAAACAGCAACAACGTTACAACCCACAGCAGCGGCAACGTGCATCAAGCCAGAATCGTTTGCAACCACAGTTTGACAAGCACCCAGCAGATCTACTGCTTCAATTAGGCTTGTTTGGCCAGCCAGGACATGAATTTGTGATTGAAGCTCATCAGGAACAAGAGCCTTAATGTTGTTACACGTTTCTAAATCTTTTTGAGAGCCAAACAGCCAAACTTGCTTACCTGCTTTACTCATCGATGCTGCGACTTCTGCGTAATGCGTTTCAGGCCACTTTTTAGCAGGCCCAAATTCGGCTCCTGGACAAAGGCCAGTAATTGCGTCATCTAGAGCAAGTTGAAATTTTTCTGCGGTAGCTAACTGTTGGTCTTTGAAAATAGTTAGAGCAGGTCTCGGTAGCCGCTCTAATCCACCCAGGGAACCTGAGTCGATCATTTCTGCTTTAGGATGGGCGAGGGCTACATAGCGCTCAACCATGTATTGGAATGATTTTTTATTTGGGCGCAGGTCATTCAACAAACCGTATCGCATCTCACCTTTCCAGCCCGTGCGTTTTGGAATGCCCGCAAACCACGGAATCAAGGCTGATTTAGCTGAGTTAGGACAAATGAAAGCTTGATCATATTGAGCTTCACGCAGTGTTTTACCAATTGCTCTACGACCGAGAAAGTTAAATTCACCATGACCAATCGGCATATCAATCGCTTGGTTGACCTCTGGCATACGCTCGAGAATCGGCTTACACCAACCGGGTGCAATCACATCGATGACCGCATCAGGGCGTTGCTGTTTTAAAGTGATATACAGTGATTGTGACATCACCATGTCGCCCACCCAAGATGGACCAATGATTAATATTTTTTTCATCGTGTATAACCCTTAATCCACAACTTAGCGTCATGGTAAGGTGAGTAGGTGCTTTCTGGATCTTCTGGAGTATTTAGGAATTTTAGGATCCACATATACTGCTCTGGTGTTTTAATCACAGCTTGCTCGATAAACGCATTCATGCGACGAGTGTCATGATGTTCGTCTTTCGAAGGGTAATCGTCCCAAGGCGGGTAAATATCGATAACAAACTTACCTGACTCAGCATCAAATATAGAGAACACTGGAATGATCTTCGCTCGGCTCACTTTAGATAGTTTGCCAAGGCCGGGTAAAGTCGCTTTTGGATTATTGAAGAAATCAACAAAAATACTGTGTTCTCGACCGTGGTCTTGATCGGGTAAGTAATAACCTAGATACCCATCCCTAACAGATTTGATAAACGGTTTGATGCCATTGTCTCTTTCATACACTCGTCCGCCGTATTGAACACGCTGACGATGCATTAGCCAGTCCATTACGGGGTTTTTCTGACGTTTAGCCATTGCAGAAACAGGCAAGCCTTGAGAGGCGAAATAAACTGCTGGAATATCGATCCCCCAGGAGTGGGGTACCAGTAGGATAGCTTTGTCACCTGAATCGAGTGTGGATTGGATGTGTTCTAATCCGTTTACCGTTGTATTATTTACCAACCACTTTTGACTACGCAATGACAAGGAAGCGAAACTTAATAGAAATGTGCCAGCAGTAACTAGGGTTTTTTCTAATAACTGTTCTCGCTCTTGTTTGGATAGTTCAGGAAAGCAGAGTGCAAAGTTCACCCAAGCGCTGTTAATGGTTCTACTCGGTCTTTTTATCAATGCCTTGGCAATCTTTGTAGCAAGCTTAAGTTTTACCTTATGGGGTATTAAGGCCAAAGGTAGGCCTAGAAACACAACTAGCCATGTTCCCCAGTGCTTTGGAGCAAGGAAACCCCACTCGAAAGTGGGGTTGTAGGCATTTTCATCGAAGTCGTTACGCTTCTCAGTCATTGAAAACTCTCAGTTCTTAAATGCTCTTAGTTTTTGTACAGTAAGAGAATAATTATTTGTTCTTCAGGGCCATGTATTCTGCAACACCTTCGGCAACGGTTTTGAATTCGATATCACAACCAGCGGCACGTAGCTTAGTCAGATCTGCCTGAGTAAACTCTTGGTATGCGCCTTTTAGGTGTTCTGGGAATGGAATAGTCTCAATCTCACCCTTTCCATGGTGCTTGATGACTGCTTTTGCTACCTCTTCAAAAGACTCTGCATTGCCAGTACCTAGGTTAAAAATACCTGACACGCCATTCTCTAGGAACCAAAGGTTAACTGCGGCTACATCACCAACATACACAAAGTCACGCTTAAACGTTTCACTACCAGCGAATAGCTTTGGATTCTCACCTGCGTTCATTTGGTTATTAAGGTGGAAAGCCACCGAAGCCATACTGCCTTTGTGTTCTTCACGAGGGCCGTATACGTTGAAGTAACGGAAGCCTGTGATTTGCGATAATGTTTCGTTGTGCGCTGCTGCATCTTCTTGCAAGCGACGAACGTAGTTATCGAACTGCTGTTTAGAATAGCCGTATACGTTTAGCGCGCCTTCGTACTCTTTTTCTTCAATGAACGTATCGGTTTCACCATAAGTAGCGGCAGAAGAGGCATAAAGGAAAGGAATCTGACGCTCAACACAGTAATGCAGTAGCTCTTTTGAGTACTCGTAGTTGTTAAGCATCATATACTTGCCATCCCATTCGGTTGTCGCAGAGCACGCGCCTTCGTGGAAAATCGCTTCGATATGGCCAAAATCGTCACCAGCCATAATTTGAGTTAGGAAATCATCACGATCCATGTAATCAGTGATGTCTAGGTCGACAAGGTTTTTGAACTTCTTACCATTTTTTAGGTTGTCGACGACCAAGATATCGTTGTGGCCAGCTTCGTTTAGCGCCTTAACAATATTGCTGCCAATCATGCCAGCACCACCAGTTACGATAATCATATTTTACCTACTCTTTTGAATACAAAACTATCGCGATTATAGCAAGGAATGAACAATTCGGGCTAGTGCAAACCAAGGTTACTCTCCTGTTACCACCTAAATACACTTCATATTTTGGCTAATTGAATAGGCAGTTTTATATAGCGAATGAGAACACAACCAGGTTGGATAAGAATTGAGCTTCGCTGACCAGATGTTAACGGCTCGATCTATCGGTTTAGGGGCGATATACTAACTCTCTAAACAGATAGGGATTCGAAATAGAAATGAAGACACGTGACAAGATCGTTTATGCGGCGCTAGAGCTATTTAATGAGCACGGCGAGCGTAGTATCACCACCAACCATATCGCTGAACATATTGAGATCAGCCCAGGTAACCTTTACTACCACTTCCGCAACAAGCAAGAAATTGTGCGTGATATCTTTACTCTGTATTCCGTTGAGCTTCTAGAGCGATTTACCCCAATCCAAGGCCAACAAGAGAGCTTGACGCTACTTAAACACTACTTAGACTCTATCTTCACGTTGATGTGGAAATACCGTTTCTTCTACGCCAACCTTCCTGAAATTTTGTCTCGCGACGAGCAGCTGCATAACGACTACATGGCTGTACAAGAGCGTTTGCAATCAAACTTAATCGCGATCATGCGTGCATTCGTGGATTTGAACTTGTTAAAAGCCTCTGAAGATGAGATGAAATCCATGGTGACTTCTCTGCACCTTATTGCATCGAGCTGGCTGGCTTATCAATCTGCCATGTCTCCAAGAACACAGATTACAGAGCAAGTTGTTCACCAAGGCATGCTTCAGATGATTGCAGTCGTGAAACCTATCGCAACCACTCAAGGTTTCGAGCAGTTGACACTGTTGGAAGATGGTGTTCGAGCGTTGAATGGATAGTTGAAAGATACGAGTGACGGGTTGCGAGATTCGAAAAGCTGCTTTCATCGTATGGCTGTTCGTCAATCGCTTACTCGAATCCCGCATCTGCTTTTTTGATAGCGAGGCACGAGCGTGATAGGGAATCTTTTTGGGTAGGCTAAGATAAAGTTGATACATAGATTCCAGACATTTCGTTCCTCAATTCTGGAATGACGAATCTTAAAAACTTTCTAACTCAAAGCTGAACCCATGGCGTGGGCTTTCCGTCACTCGTTTACTCGTAACTCGAATCTGCTCCTACCTAACCAACCAACTCTTAGGATTCTGAGCTTGACTGTTTCTACGGATCTCAAAGTAGAGTGATGGGCGAGACTGACCGCCAGTATCACCAGCAAGCGCAATGGCTTCGCCGGCTTTTACCTTATCGCCTTCCTTTTTCAATAGGGCTTGGTTAAAGCCGTATAAGGTCATGTCACCTTTACCATGGTCGAGCAGTACCACCAAGCCATAGCCACGCAGGTATTCGGCAAATACTACGGTTCCTGAATAGACAGATTTGACCTGTTGGCCATAACTGGCGTTAATCACCACGCCTTTCCAGTTAATTTGACCGGTTTGTCGAGTGCCGTAGTTATGTAATACCTTACCTTTGATTGGCCATGGCAGTTTGCCTTTACGTTTTGCTAAGCCATCCATAGGCACCGCATTGCGTCTTTCGCGTGCGGCTTTTTCTGCTTTAGCAATTTCTGCTTTTAGACGAGTCTCATTACGTTGCAGTTCTGCAAGGTAGTTTTGATCACCAGAAATGCTTTTCTTAATGCTACCAACCGTTTTCTTACGCTGAGCTTGAGTTTTAGCGAGCTGGTCGCGCTTGGTCGTTTGCTGTTTGAGTAGGGATGCGATTTGCTCTTGTTCTGCTTTACGAAGTCGTTGGCTCTCTTCAAGCTCGGTTTGAGTTTGTTCAATCGCTTTAATCGTTGTTGTACGCGCCTTGGCTAAGTGTTGGTAGTAATGACTAATACGATCTTCTTCGACACCTGTATTAAGAATGTGTGAAGAGGCTTTAGCACGACGCGTCATGTAGTAAGTTTGAATAAGCTGCTCAAGCTTCTGAGTATGGACTTGCTTCTGAGTAGTAAGCGCTTGAATCTTATTATTGAGTTGCTGAACGTTAGCGTTAGCAGTTGCAAGTTGTTTCTTACTTTCCTTGATCCCTTTCTCTAGTGAAGCGATCGAGAGCTCTTGTTTCTTGAGGTTGGCTTGCAAGCTATCCAGTTTCTTTTGTTGAGAAGATAAGGCTTTTTGCTGACGAGAGATTTCGCTTTTAACACCCTTCAGCTCACCTTGGGAGGCTGCATGAGTAGTAATGGGGTAGATTGCGATACCGAAAGTAGTAGATAACAAAAGAGCACAGCTCAAAGTGCGAATCTGTTTTATAGTTTTTGTCATCTAAGTTACAGCCTACTAATTAGTCGTTGGAGCTCGTTTATTATGTGCGTATTAAACAATAGATTCCAGATACTTTAGAAACAGATACGAGTAAACGAGATTCGGGATACGAAGAGCTAAAGAGCCTGTGCTGAGATGAGGGGTACAAGATTTGAACAAACCTGCTCTTGTCTTCTAGCTCCTCACCACTCGCATACTCGTGTCCCGTATCCGCTTTTATTCTGTTCGCATCCCGCTATTCGAATCTCGCATCTGCTTTAAGCTCTTGATCCTTTCGCATCCCGCTACTCGAATCTCTCATCTGCTTTTAATCCCTTCGACACTCGCTTACTCGCATCCCGAATCTGCTCTTATATCCCATCACCATGAATAAAGTTTTGAGAGCGTCCATTAAACCCTTGGTCCATATCCAGTGATGGTTTGTCTGTTTTCGGTTTACCAACAATCTTAGCTGGAACACCAGCAACCGTGGTATGAGCTGGAACAGCTTGTAGAACCACAGAACAAGAACCGATTTTGGCACCTTCACCAACTTCAATGTTGCCTAAGATCTTCGCACCTGCACCAATCATTACGCCTTCGCGGATCTTAGGATGACGGTCACCGCCTTCTTTACCGGTACCACCCAAGGTTACGTCTTGCAGGATAGATACGTCGTTTTCAACAACCGCAGTCTCACCAATCACGATTCCGGTAGCGTGGTCGAGCATGATCGCTTTACCAATACGCGCTGCAGGGTGGATATCCACTTGGCATGCAACAGAGATTTGGTTTTGCAGGTATGTAGCCAGTGCAATGCGACCCTGTTTCCACAACCAGTTAGCCACGCGATAACCTTGTAGTGCATGGTAGCCTTTAAGGTATAGCAGAGGCATAGAGTACATCTCTACTGCCGGGTCTCGTGTCACGGTCGCGCAAATGTCGCAAGCCGCAGCATCGATAATTGATTGGTCTTCGGCAAAGGCTTGCTCAACCACTTCCCGGACTGCCATAGCTGGCATAGAAGCCGTTTTCAGTTTGTTTGCCAGGATATAACTTAACGAAGCACCGAGACTGTCATGGTTGATAATGGTCGCATGATAAAAACTTGCAAGCATAGGCTCTTGTTCAGACTGCTCTCGAGCTTCTTTTACAATGCATTGCCAGACTTTTTGTTGTTCACAGTGTTTCATTTTTTCTATCCATATTTTTTGAAGGGCAGATACGAGTATCGAGATTCGGGATACGAAAACCAACTAGATTCCAGACGCTTCGTTCCTCAGTTCTGGAATGACGAAATCAAAATCAATGTCATCTTCAAGAGCGAGGAACGAGCGAGTTGGAGATCTGTCTTTTAGCTCTTCGCCACTCGTTTACTCTTATCCCGCATCCGCTCTTACCCTTCCGATTTCTTATCTCGAGCCAGCAGATCTTGCGCTGCTAAGTGTGCATCTTTTCCTTGATACAACACTTGATAAATTTGTTCAACAATTGGCATCTCAACACCCATACGTTCAGACAGAAGCCAAACCTCTTTGGTATTGCGGTAACCTTCGACAACTTGGCCGATCTCTTCTTGTGCGGTATCGACATCTTTGCCGGTACCCAAGGCTAAACCAAAGCGGCGGTTACGAGATTGGTTATCAGTACAGGTGAGTACCAAGTCACCCAGGCCAGCCATACCCATAAAGGTTTCTGGTTTCGCGCCCAGTGCAGCACCTAAGCGACTCATTTCAGCTAGGCCACGAGTGATTAGTGCAGTACGAGCATTGGCACCAAAACCGATACCATCAGACATGCCAGCACCAATCGCGATAACGTTCTTCACCGCACCACCTAGTTGCATGCCGATGAAGTCATCGTTCGCATATACACGGAAGGTACGGGTACAGTGAATCTTCTCTTGCAGCTCTTTTACAAATTCTTGGTCTGGTGAAGCAACAGAGATAGCAGTAGGCATGCCTGCAGCAAGCTCTTTGGCAAATGTAGGACCAGATAGAACCGCTAATGAGTAACCATCACCAAGCACGTCGCTTGCAACGTCTTTCAATAGACGACCTGTTTCTGGCTCTAGTCCTTTAGTTGCCCAACAAATACGTGAGTCAGCTTTTAGGTGAGGTTTTAGGCTGTTCAGTACAATACCAAATACATGGCTTGGAACAACAACAAGCAGGTCGCGGCTTGCTGATACTGCTTTCTCTAGATCTGATTCAATAATCAAGCTTTCTGGAAAGTCGATGTTTGGCAGGAACTCATGGTTAGCGCGATCAGCTTCTAGGCGAGCCATATGCTCAGGTTCGTGACCCCAAAGCACAATGTTGGCACCATTACGTGCAAGAGAAATCGCTAACGAAGTGCCGTAGGAACCAGCGCCAATCACTGTCATGGCGATCTCTTTGCCATAAACGCTCTTTCTATCATAAGCGTCACTGATGTCATTAGTGCGAGTTGTGTCTGTCATGCTTCCACCTGAAAGTCTTGAGGAAATGAAAGGGGTATCTGTCTACTGAATATACCGAAAATATAAAAAATGCACACCGCATAAGTCGCGCTGTGCATTTTTAAACGGTTAGATTAAGTCTTATGTGGCATTAAGCCTTGTATAACTTAAGCTTGCTCACCTTCAGCTTGTTGAGCTTGGTTTTGTAAGTAGTTCATGAACAGAGCGTCGAAGTTAACTGGCGCTAGGTTCAGTTGTGGGAACGTACCTTTAACCACTAGGCTAGAGATAGTCTCACGAGCATATGGGAATAGGATGTTAGGGCAGAATGCACCTAGGCAGTGTGCCAGTTGACCAGCTTCCATTTCGCTTGCAGTGAAGATACCACCTTGTTGTACTTCACATAGGAATGCTGTCTCTTCTGCGTTCTTAACTGTTACAGTAAGACGTAGGATTACTTCGTAAACGCCTTGGCCAAGTTCACGGCTTTGAGTGTCTAGATCCAGTTTTACATCTGGGTTCCACTCTTTTTGGAACATATCTGGCGAGTTTGGCGCTTCAAAAGAAACGTCTTTTAGGAAGATACGTTGGATTGCGAAGTTTTGTTGTGCTTCTTGAGGTGCTGCTTCAGCCATTTTCTTGTCCTTAAAAATTTACATTGGGTTCCGTAATCAAAATGAGGTTACGTAACCTGAATAACGAGTATATAGATAACAGTGTTATTAATAATGTTACTAGGAGTTACTTCTTACCCTTAACTAAAGGTAGGTTCGCTTCACTCCAAGCAACTAGGCCATTCTTCAGAAGGCTCACGTTTTCAAACCCAGCTTTTGCTAGTAGGTTTGCACTTTCTTGAGCGGTTTGACCTGTTTTACATACCACAATGATTGGGTCTGCTTTATGGCTTTCAAGGCTACCAAAGTTATTTGCTTTGATATCTGAAGGCAAAATGTGAAGTGCGTCAGTAATATGACCTTTTTTGTATTCATCCTTAGTACGAATATCAACCACAACACCATTTTCACGGTTCATGAGTTGTGTGGTTTGCGCTGCCGTGATCTCTTTGTAAGCCGCATTCGATGTTTTGATGACATTCATAATGATGGCAACCACTAAGCCAATCCATACGATGGCTAAAATCATATTCTCTTGAATAAAGGGTACTAACTCTTGCATATTTTAAACTCTTGTCGTTTGGGGCTAGAAACTATACCCAAGCATCTTGAGGTCACTTTGGTATATGGTTTTGGAGTATAGCGATAAAGGATTACAGAATACAGAAGAAGCAGAGGGTTGTGAGTGAAGGCGCGGAATAAAGCAGTTTTTGTCTAGAATTTATGCATTTACTTGTACACACTTATTCACTATCATGATCAATTAGTTGTTTAAGCTGAACAACGGAAAGGGGTGGAATCTTAGCCTCTGTATATAAACGTTTATATTTTATGGGAATCATTATGAAAAAGATTGCTTTAGTAGCAGCACTAGCTGTTAGCTTCTCAAGTGCGGCTTTCGCAGCTACCGAAACTGCAGCAGCGGCAGGTGCTGGTGCAGGCTCTAGTGGCGCAGCAGCAGGCGGCGCAGCAGCTTCAGCGGCAGCAGCGGGCACAGCAACAACTGTAGCGGTAACAACTGCAGCAGTAGCAGTAGGCGCAGCAGTAGCAGTATCTTCCAACGACGGTGGCGCTACAACTACAACTACAACTAACTAATTTATTAGTTGAGTTAATGAAAAGCCATTTTATGTGTGAGCATAAGGTGGTTTTTTTATATTAGTGTGTTCACAATATCGCTAGGAAGCGCAAAACAATCATGATTAAACCTCTTATTGCCTCTTTAGGTTTGTTGCTTGCAGGCTGTTCCCAGCAGTTCCAAGACTTAAATGCCACTTTTAATGAAGCTATGTTTGGAGATGCTGACGTTTCTACCACAGCTAAATACATTCAAGACCTGCCTTACGCCAGCATTTACGCGCAGATTGAAGACCAAGGTAAAATATTTATGGTTTTGGCCTTTGTTGGGCAAAACCCAGAAACGGGTGCAGAGCAACTAAAGTGGATGTCTTCTGATAAAGCGATGATCGTGACCGAAAATGGCCGCGTAGTTCAAACTTTGTTATTGCCTTACGAAAATCTATCAGGCCTAACAGCGAAGCCTGAGAATGCACTAGTGCCAAGCTTTGACTTGTCGACCGAGCCCAAAGCAGAGCGCTGGCAAGCCACATACGATTGGCAACCAGATTACCGATTTGGGTACAGTGCTAATATTGTTCGCAGCTATGTCAACCAAGAAACGGTACAAACACCATTGGCCGCTATAGAAACACGCAAGTTTATCGAACAAGTGAGCTATCCAGCGCTTGGTGAGAAAATAGAAAATGAATATTGGGTAAACAGCCAAGGCAAGGTAGTCAAAACAGTTCAGTATCTTGGCCCAAACATGACTCGCTTAGAGTTAACCCTGCTTAAGCCTTATCAAGCGAACTAATCGGTGGTGATAGACACTATGAAATCATTAATGAAATTCGGTAAACGTGCAGCATTGGCTTCGCTTTGCTCTTCGTTATTCCTATCAGGCGTGACACACGCTCTTTCTTTACCGCAAGAACTACAACTTAGTGTTGAGTTGCCAGTGCAGGGCATCACCCTCAATTACTCACAACCCGTTCGCCTGGAGCAGGTGTTAGATGATGCAAATGCCAATGGTGCATTAGGTTATTTTCCACTATCAGCACAACTGTTTGATCGTAATGCACAACAGCAAGTTGATACTTTAAAAGCACAAGTGATTGAACAGTTGAATCAATTGGCACTTCAAGAACCGCAAGTAAAATCTGTGATTACACAATTGGAGTCCTTTGAATACCAAGCGCGTTACTTTGTCGATTTAGATAGAGACGCAGTGATCTCCCAACCAGAGAAAAATCCGCTATTAGTTTCTGAAAATATACCGTTTTCAAAAAACATACTGGCTTCAAAAGGGGATGTGCTCGAATCAGATAAGCTAAACCAAGCGCAGCGTTTCGATTTGTATTTGACCGAAAGGCCAACTCACCTAACTATGGTTGGGGCCGTAAAACAAACACACAAGCTAAAGCTGATTGAACATGGTCAGTTAGATAACTATCTATCAATGTTACCAAAAGGTGGGTTGTTGGCGAATGCGGATAAGAGCACAGCATTTGTCATTCAACCAGATGGTCATGTTGATGAGGTAAGCTATGCCTACTGGAATAGTAAACAAGCTTACTTTGCACCCGGTGCGATTCTTTTTATTGCTTTTGACTCTCTGCCTTCCGAGTTTTCAACTTTGAATCAAAATATTATCGAACTTCTACGTCATAAGGTTAATTTGTAATGTCAGCCAATCAATCATTCCCATTAACGCTTCTTGCAAGTTCGATTGCTGGTGCTTTTCTGGCTGTGAGTAGCTTTTCTGTCACTGCACAAGAGCAGGCGCCTTCAGAAATGGAAGTTTCAAGCTTTAATGCTCCGACGTTAAAGCATTCGCAAACCAATTTTGGTGGCGTGGGTTTAATGCAGATGCCAACTGCACGCATGGCACCTGAAGGTGAGTTCAACTTAAGTGCATCATTCAACAACGAGTACTATTTTTATAACGTTAGTTTGCAGGTTATGCCTTGGTTAGAAACCACGATTCGTTATACCCAAGTTCAAGGCTTACTTTACAGTGGTAGCGGCAGTGGAGATTGTTCTCAAAACAGTTTTAGTGGCTGTACTAAGTACACAGATAAAGGCATCGATTTCAAAGTTCGCTTAATTGAAGAAGGTTACTACCTGCCAGAGTTATCGGTTGGTGTTCGCGATTTTGGTGGCACAGGTCTATTTGATGGTGAATTTGTTGCCGCCAGCAAGCGATTTGGCCCGCTAGATCTAACTTTAGGTATGGGCTGGGGGTACATGGGCACCAGTGGTAATTTTACAAATCCATTCTGTAAAGCTAGCGATAGGTTTTGTGAACGCCCTTCTGATTTCAAAGGTAATGGTGGCAGTATTGATTTTGAACGTTGGTTTAAAGGTGATGCAGCAATTTACGGTGGCTTAGAGTACCAGACACCATACAAGCCACTAACGTTAAAGCTCGAATACGATAGCAACGACTATTCACAAGATTTCCCCGTAGTGCGTGGCGGTGTTGATATGACGCAACATACACCTTGGAATATAGGGGCTCTGTATCGATTTAATGACTGGGCTACAGCTAAGGTGAGTTACGAGCGCGGCGATACCTTAACTATGGGATTTGACCTAACCACGAACTTCAATGAAATCGCCTCAATTTGGCGTGACACGGAAGCCGCAGTGCTTCGTCCTACTGAAGCGAGCAACATGGATGAGGTTGATTTAGCTAAACTAACAGAAGAGTTAGATACCATTGCAGGCTATGAGCAAGCAATGGTTCTGGTTGACGACAATACGCTGGTGGTTAAGGGTGAACAGGTTAAATACCGCGACCGTGAAGTAGCACTTGAGCGTGGAGCAACGGTTATCGCTAATCACGTTCCTGATTACATCAATACCTACCAAATTGTTGAAACCAGTAATGCTGGTGAGCTTTCACAAACGGATGTTAATGCTCAACAGTTTAAGAAATCTGCCAGCTACGCTTATTTAGATTCTGATATCAAAGATTCTACTCAAAATAGAGATGTTGCATCGACCTCAGCTGTGGAGTACTACGATGCGCGAGAACGTTTTGATGTTTCAGTATCTCCAAACTTGGCTCAATCTTTTGGTTCTGCTGAAGATTTTTATTTGTATGCATTAGGTTTGTATACCAACGCCTCTTACTGGGCGACTAATAACATCGAGCTGTCTGGTTCTTTGTATATAAACCTTATCGACAACTACGACAAGTTTAACTATACAGTACCTGAAGATGGCACCGACCAAACCGCAAGGGTAAGAACCCTGTTCCGAGAATATGTGGAAGAACCAGTTCGTTTAGACAGATTACAACTCACTTGGTTTGAAGATTACGGTAGCGGTATATACAGCCAAGCCTACGCAGGTTACCTAGAGAGTATGTTTGCGGGTGTCGGTGGTGAGTTACTTTACCGCCCATATAATACTAACTGGGCTATTGGTGCAGATGTGACTGCCATTAGCCAACGTGACCCTGATAGCTGGTTTGAAACCTTTGATGAAGAGTGGCAAGCTCACCCAACAGATCCGAACCGTTCTTATCGAGTTATTGATAAAGGCACCACCGGCTTTGTGACTGGTTACTACATGCCACAGTGGAAGTTCTTAAGCGATACACTATTTAAAGTTGGCTTTGGTAAATTCCTAGCAGGTGATGTGGGTACCCGTATCGACTTTTCAAAACAGTTCAAGAGCGGCGTGATTGCAGGTGCGTTTGTTAGCTTAACTGACTTAAGTGAAGAAGATTTTGGTGAGGGCAGCTACACAAAAGGCTTCTACGTATCGATTCCATTTGATTTGTTGACTGTAAAACCTAGCTCAAACCGAACTCAATTCACATGGCAACCGCTAACCCGTGATGGCGGACAGGTTCTGAACAAACAGTACAATTTGTTTGAACAAACTGACGCAAGATCGCCATGGTTCCAAAGGCCAAGTAAGGTGAAATAAAGTGAAGATAAGAGTAAGCGGGATTCGAGATTCGAAGAGCTTAAGAGCAGGTTAGAGTAAACGAAATACGGGATGCGAAGAGCCTGTGCTTTTTCGCATCTCGTTACGCGAATGCCGTATCTGCTTTTAAATCTCTTCGCATCCCGAATCTATATGTAATTTGATTCTTATTTTTCTAAGCACCCAACCATTCAACAAGGTTGATAATACAAACAAACTGTGGATAATACATACGGATTAAATTTGAGCATGTTTTTGATGCGTGCTTTATAAAATCACCATTGGCTTTTTTACCGTTCTAGGGGCTGATTATGGTGCACGGAAAACTACGCAGTGTGATGTCGCGGTATATCAACGGGCGGTAGCGTGCCCGAAAGCTATTTAAAGTGGAACCGATATCAAACTATCACTCCTTTTCCCCTCCGTTTAAGCCATTGCTAATGGTAATGTTATCTACTTTGTGTCACTTGGACGTGATTACATTTTCTCAACTATGATTTGGTTAACATGAAGATTAAGAAAAATCGTCTCTTTCTTGCGTTATTGCCTGCCTTATTGGTTGGCTGTACTACTCCAGGCACGCACCTTACTACCGATGATAAGAATGTGATCCTTCCTTCAGAGGAACAACAAGCTGCGGATATTTCAGATGTTGTTAACCTTTATCCTCTAACTGCTCAAACGGTCTCTAATTATAAGAGTCAAACTCCGTCTGTATCTCAAGCTAACTCTGAGTTAGATGTCGAGATCGCTAAGTATGAGTACAAAGTTGGTGTGGGTGATATTTTGAATGTCACGATCTGGGATCACCCTGAACTGACGATTCCTGCTGGTTCATATCGTAGTGCCTCTGAGGCGGGTAACTGGGTACATGCCGATGGCACCATTTTCTACCCTTATATCGGTACAGTAGAGGTGGCTGGTAAAACTGTTCGTGAAATTCGTGCAGATGTAGCAGAGCGTTTAGCTAAGTACATTGAAAGCCCGCAGGTTGATGTCAATGTAGCGGCTTTCCGCTCTAAGAAAACCTATATTACTGGCGAAGTGACAGCACCTGGTCAACAACCCATCACCAATATTCCTTTGACGCTGCTTGATGCGGTTAACCGCTCTGGCGGCTTATCTGAAGATGCAGATTGGCGTAATGTTTCTTTAACGCGTAATGGTTTTGAAGAAAACATTTCACTTTATGGCTTAATGCAGCGTGGTGACTTGACTCAAAACCGTTTGTTACAAGCTGGCGATATCGTTCATGTACCACGTAATGACAATCAAAAAGTGTTTGTGATGGGTGAAGTGAATGAACCTCAGCTACTAAAAATCGATCGTGCAGGCATGAGCCTAACTGAAGCATTAAGCAATGTGGGTGGTATAAACCAACTTTCCGCTGATGCAACAGGTGTGTTTGTGATCCGTACTTCTGATGATAAATCAGAGCGCATGGCGGATATCTACCAATTGAATATGGAAGATGCGTCAGCTCTTGTGATCGGTACCGAGTTTGATTTAAAACCGTACGATATTGTTTATGTAACGGCAGCACCGATCAGCCGTTGGAACCGCGTTATTGGACAGCTTGTTCCAACCATTACCGGTTTCAATGACCTTACAGAAGGCGTACTACGTATCCGTAACTGGCCGTAAATAAAGTAAATTAAGTATCGGGTCACATTTTGTGTGGCCTGTTTTATATGGTTGATAGTAATTTATGTTTAATAAAATTCTTGTGGTCTGTGTTGGTAATATTTGCCGTTCGCCAACAGGTGAGCGTGTTTTACAAAAACTATTGCCAAACAAACAAGTTGCATCCGCAGGTATTGCAGCGGAAAAAAGCGGTTTGATTGGGAAGCCTGCAGATGCAACTGCAATTCAGATTGCGGCAGAAAATGGTTTTGATGTACAAGGCCATCAATCACAGCAAGTTACGCCACAACTTTGTGTGCAGTATGATTTGATATTGGTTATGGAAAAAGGTCACATGGAAGCTCTAACTAAGATCTCTCCAGAAGCTCGCGGTAAAACTATGTTGTTTGGCCAATGGATAGGGCAACAAGACATTCCAGATCCCTATCGCCAAAGTCGAGAAGCCTTTGAACATGCTTATAAGCTAATTGAAGAAGCCGCACGAGCGTGGGTGAAAAAGCTATAATCGATTTAACAAAGCGTCTAACTCATTAGAGTAAGCAGCAAAGATAACATAAATACGTTTAGGTTGGTTTGTTTTCAATAAGCTGACTAACAAAACAGTACGAGTTTTAGGAAGTAGCAAATCAATGACAACAAAACCATCTAGGCAATCACAAACTGATAACTCAGATGAGATAGATTTAGGGAAACTGTTTGGTATTTTACTTGATGCCAAATGGTGGATTATCTTTAGCACATTTATCTTCGCGGTTGGCGGTGTAGTACTTGCACTGTTATCCACCCCTATTTACAAAGCAGATGCACTAATCCAGATTGAAGAGAAAAGCTCTGGGGGTATATCCTCAATGGTTGGTGATATGGGAGAGTTGTTCTCGCAAGAGTCTTCTGCTACTACTGAAATTGAGATCATTAGATCAAGAATGATCCTAGGTGAAACGGTAGATAAGTTCAATTTGACCACAGTTATATCGCCAATCTACATGCCAGTTGTAGGGAAAGGCATAGCTCGTTTAACTGGTGATATCAATGAGATTTCGGTTAGTCGGTTTGTTGTTCCAAGCCATGCTAGCGGATATGCGCATACTATTCATATAGTAGATGCAGAGAAGGGCTCTTATCAACTGATACGAGAAGACGAACGTGTCATCATAGAGGGTAAAGTTGGTAAGTTGGCTGCCGCAGATGGTTACAGTCTTTTTGTTGCGGGTTTTGAATCTCACAACGGTTCTGAGTTTGCTATTACTAATCGTAGCCGTTTAGATGCAATTGAATGGCTAAAGCAATCATTATCTTTGTCTGAGCAAGGTAAACAAACGGGCATTCTGAAGCTAAGCTTTGTGGGCGAAAATAAGCAGCAGATTTCTGAAATCTTAAACCATATTAGCCAAATTTATTTCTTACAAAATGTAAAACGCAACTCAGCGGAAGCTGAGAAAAGTTTGGCATTTCTTGAAGGTCACCTACCAGGAATTAAAGCGCAGCTAACCACCTTTGAGGACGCATTAAATAACTACCGTCAAGAAAATGAGTCGATCGATTTAGGCTTAGAGGCTCAATCTACTCTTAAAGTGATGGTGGAACTTGAAGCTCAGCTTAATGAACTGACGTTTAAAGAGAGTGAAATTAGCCAACGATTTACCAAAGATCATCCTGCATATAAAGCACTAATTGACAAACGCGAAACGCTTTTGAAAGAGAAGGAACGTTTAAACCGACAAGTGCAAAAGTTACCTAAAACACAACGTGAAGTACTCCGTATGACGCGTGATGTTGAAGTAAACCAGCAAATCTACATCCAGCTTTTAAATAAGGTACAAGAGCTGAGCATTATAAAAGCGGGTACGGTAGGTAATGTTCGCATATTAGATGATGCGCAAACGTATTCAGGACCTGTAAAACCGAAGAAATCATTGATTGTTATACTAGCAACGCTTTTGGGTAGTATGACAAGTGTGGCATTCGTGTTAGTTAGAACAGCATTTCAACGTGGCGTTGAAAGCCCTGACCAAATTGAAGAACTTGGTTTACCTGTTTATGCAGCGGTACCTAAGTCTGATCTGCAATTAGAGTTATCTAATCGTTTTAAATCCAAGAGAAAACAAAATTCTGGTACACAGGCACTGCTTGCTGAGTCTAACCCTGCGGACCTTTCTGTAGAAGCGCTGCGTGGCTTACGAACAAGCTTGCATTTCGCAATGCTTGAAGCAAAGAATAATATATTAATGATATCGGGCCCTGCGCCCGGTATTGGTAAATCCTTTATCTCTACTAACTTTGCTGCAGTGGCTGCGAAAACGGGACAAAAAGTGCTATTGATTGATGCGGATATGCGTAAAGGCTATTTGCAGCAAAGTTTTGGCGTTAAATGGGATAATGGCCTGTCTGATTTGTTGAGTGGTAAGCAAGAATTTTCAGAATCAATTAAATCAACCCTTGTTGACAATCTAGATATTATTACTCGCGGTCAAGTTCCGCCAAACCCATCAGAATTGTTAATGCATCCACGTTTTGCAGAGTTTATGGAATGGGCTTCAAATGAGTACGATCTAGTTATTGTTGATACACCACCAGTTTTAGCTGTAACTGATCCAAGTATTGTTGGCACATTTGCTGGAACTACATTAATGGTTGCGCGCTTTGGTCAAAATACGGTTAAAGAGATTGATGTAGCACGTAATCGCTTTGAGCAATCCGGTATTGAAGTTAAAGGTGTTATTTTTAATGCAATAGAAAAGAAAACGTCAAGCTCTTATAATTATGGGTACTATAACTACACATATTCAAGTGATGAGAAATAGCAAAGAGGAATTTAGTCCTATTTAAGAGCTTTTTATATATAAGCTCAATTTGGTTTTTTGGGGGAGGGGCTCTAAAATAGGCTTCCCCGAATGAATGAAATGTGCCTCAGCGTCATTTAACTTTGAGGCCTGAAGTTTCAAATCACATCTTTTCATTTCACCTGTCGGTTGGAAGTTCAATAAAATGACTAAGAAAAAAGTTCTTACGGTTTTTGGCACGCGTCCAGAAGCCATCAAAATGGCACCTTTGGTTCATGCTTTAGCGGCCGATGATCGCTTTGAAGCAAAGTGTTGCGTTACCGCTCAACATCGTGAAATGCTTGATCAAGTATTAGAACTGTTTGAAATAAAACCAGACTACGATTTAAATTTGATGAAAGCTGGTCAAACGCTGAACGAAGTGACATCGAGCATTTTGTTAGAGCTTAAACCTGTTCTCAAAGAATTCAAACCCGATGTAGTTTTAGTGCATGGAGATACAGCGACAACATTTGCAGCAAGTTTAGCTGCTTATTATGAGCAGATTGCAGTAGGGCATGTGGAAGCGGGTCTTCGTACGGGCAATATTTACTCACCATGGCCAGAAGAAGGCAATCGCCGTCTAACAGGGGCGTTAACTAAATATCACTTTGCACCAACACAAACGTCAAAAGAAAACCTTCTAACTGAAAACTTTAATCCCGATGATATCAGTGTAACGGGTAATACTGTAATTGATGCCTTACTGATGGTGAAAGACAAAATTGATTCTGATAGTGATTTGAGCGCAACACTTACTGCCCAGTTTCCGTTCTTAGATGATAGCAAGAAACTTATTTTGGTAACGGGGCACCGTAGAGAGAGCTTTGGGGGGGGATTTGAGCGTATTTGTGAATCACTTGCCGTTGTAGCAAAAGCACATCCTGACACACAAATTCTATATCCAATGCATCTTAATCCAAACGTGCGTGAGCCTGTAAATCGTTTGCTTGCTCACATTGATAACATCTATCTTATTGAGCCTCAACAGTATCTACCTTTTATATATTTAATGAACCGCGCTCATATCATTTTAACAGATTCTGGTGGTATTCAAGAAGAAGCACCTTCATTAGGTAAGCCAGTATTGGTGATGCGAGATACTACAGAACGACCAGAAGCTGTTGATGCTGGTACGGTTAAACTAGTTGGCACTAATACTGGAGTGATAGTTGACAGTCTAAATTCGTTGTTGACTGATGAAACTGCATATCAAGCGATGAGTTTTGCACACAATCCATACGGTGATGGTAATGCTTGTCAAAAAATATTGAACGAATTAGCGAAATAAAACTTTAGGAAATAACAATGTCATTTGAAACAATTTCAGTCGTAGGCTTAGGTTATATAGGTTTGCCGACAGCAGCAATGTTTGCATCTCGTAAAAAGAAAGTAATTGGTGTCGATGTCAACCAAAACGCTGTAGATACGATTAATCGTGGTGAAATTCACATTGTTGAGCCAGATTTAGATATGATAGTACATGCTGCAGTAACAGAAGGTTATTTAAAAGCTGTAACTACTCCTGAGCCCGCGGACGCCTTTCTTATTGCTGTACCCACACCTTTTAACGATTGCGTCAAAGGTCAGATCCCTGAACCAGATTTGAGGTTTATCGAAGCCGCATGTAAAGCAATTGCACCTGTTTTAAAGAAAGGAGATTTGGTGATCCTAGAATCAACTTCTCCTGTTGGTGCAACAGAGCAAATGGCGGAATGGTTAGCTGTTGCAAGGGAGGATTTAACCTTCCCTCAAGCTAGAGGCGAAGATGCGGATATTAATATTGCACATTGCCCTGAGCGTGTTTTACCAGGTCATGTAGTACGTGAATTGGTTGAGAATGATCGTGTAATCGGTGGTTTAACTAAAAAATGCTCAGCGCGTAGTGTAGAGCTATATAAAATATTTGTTCAGGGCGAATGTGTTATAACTAACGCACGTACTGCTGAAATGGCAAAGTTAACCGAAAATTCATGTCGCGATGTTCAAATAGCGTTTGCCAACGAACTTTCAATTATTTGTGACAAACTCGATATTAATGTTTGGGAGCTCATATCATTAGCAAATCGTCATCCTCGAATTAATATTTTACAACCGGGACCTGGTGTTGGGGGGCATTGTATTGCTGTTGACCCTTGGTTTATAGTTTCAAAAACACCCGAAGAAGCTCGTCTTATTCATACAGCTAGAAATGTCAACGATAACAAACCACTATGGGTTGTAAATCAAGTTAAGATGGCAATTTCTGATTTTTTACAGGAAAACCCCGATAAGACAGCTAAAGATATTACTATAGCGTGTTACGGGTTAGCTTTTAAATCAGATATTGATGACCTTAGAGAAAGTCCTGCTCTAGAAATTACGAAAGCCATATCAGATATGCATGCGGGGAGAGTTCTAGCAGTAGAGCCCAACATAGATAACTTTGAGTATAAGGATATTAAGCTGTGCTCATTAATAGAAGCTGAGCAATTGTCTGATATCGGTGTGTTATTAGTTGATCATAGAGAGTTTAAAGAGGTTAAACTTCCGACTGATTATTTGATCGATACTAAGGGAATATGGAAGTGACTAGTATTAAAATAAACAAAAACGAAATTGGTGGTAAAAGTTGTTATATTATCGCTGAAATTGGTCAGGCTCATGATGGTAGTTTAGGTACGGCTCATGCCTATATTGATGCAGTATCCAAGACCGGAGTGAATGCCATCAAATTTCAGACTCATATAGCAGCTGAAGAATCGACAAGGCATGAGCAGTTTAGAGTAAAAGTTTTTCCACAAGATGAAACTCGTTATGATTATTGGAAACGTATGGAGTTTACACCAGAACAGTGGAAAGGCTTGGCAGAGCATGCAGCTGAAGTTGGGTTGGACTTCTTATCAACTCCATTCTCACTTAGTGCAATTGAACTATTGCAGGATATTGATATACCAGCGTTTAAGGTTGGTTCTGGAGATACCAATAACCGTCAACTTATTGAGGCATTAATTGAGACAAAAAAACCAATCCTTTTATCGACAGGTATGTCCAATTATTCTGAGCTTGACGATATTGTAAATAAAATAAAAAGTTCGGATAGCCCGTTGGCTATTTTTCAATGTACAACATCATATCCGTGTGGGCCTAAGGATATTGGCTATAATGTTATAGACGAACTGAGACATAAATATAATGTACCAGTTGGACTTTCAGATCATTCAGGAACTATATTCCCTTCTATAGCTTCTGTAGCTTTGGGTGCAAAACTTATTGAAGTACATACTGTGTTTTCCAAACAGTGCTTTGGTCCGGACACTAAAAGTTCGGTGACGATTGATGAGTTAAAATATCTTGTGGATGGTATTCGTTTTGTAGAAGCTGGGATTAACTCTAAAGTAAACAAATCAGAACAAGCAGAAGCTAGAGTAGAGACTAAGAAGTTATTCTCCAGAAGTGCTTTTTTTATTAAAGATATAAAAAAAGGCGCAACTTTATCAAGAAGTGATTTCGCGATGAAAAAGCCAGGCGGAGGATTAACTTATGATGAAGCGTTACGATTTATTGGTAAGCAGCTAAAGGTTAATAAGTCTTTTGATGATTATTTAAACATCGGTGATTTTGATGAATAAGATAAAAGTATGTGTTGTTGTTGCGAGTAGAGCAAATTACGGAAGAATAAAATATGTTCTAAAAGCTGTACAGGATAACCCAGCAATGGAACTTCAACTCATCGTCGGAGCGTCAACTTTGTTAGACCGATTTGGTAAAGCTATTAATATTATCAAAGAAGATGGTTTTAACCCTGTAAAAGCGCTTCATTATATTGTCGAAGGTGAAACTCTTTTAACCCAAGCTAAATCAACAGGAATGGGGATAATAGAACTTTCTTCCGCTCTGGATGAACTGAGTCCAGATTTTGTAATATCAGTAGCAGATCGTTTTGAAACAATGGCTACAGCGGTATCAGCATCATATTTGAATATCCCATTGATCCATGTACAAGGGGGGGAAGTGAGTGGCAATATTGACGACCGTGTAAGACATGCAATAACCAAATTAGCAGACTTTCATTTTGTAGCGACAGAAAAGAGTCGAGATAGAGTGATCAGAATGGGAGAAAAGCCAAGTAATGTTTTTAATTATGGCTGCCCAGCCATGGATGTAATTGCGAACTCAGATACACATATTTCCAATGAGATTATGAGTAAATATGGTGGTGTGGGTCAAGATATTGACTGGGATAAACCGTATATACTTATGATCCAACATCCAGTTACCACCAGTTATGGTGATGGTTTAGAACAAGTTACGGCAACCCTTAAAGCCCTTATAAAGTTTGAAAATTATCAAAAAGTGGTTTTATGGCCAAACTCTGATGCCGGTGGAGAGGATGTATCAAAGGGAATAAGGGTTTTTAGAGAAAACAATATGAAGTCCAATTTTCATTTTTACAAAAACTTTAGTGCAGAAGACTTTATTCGTGTATTAGCTAATGCTAGTTGTGCTGTTGGTAACTCTTCTTCATTTCTTCGTGAAGGTGCCTTTTTAGGTGTACCATGTGTATCAATCGGAGATAGACAAAATATGAGAGAGCATAGTGATAATGTTGATTTTTGTAGCTATAACACAAATGATATTTCGGAAGCAATTTCTTTACAACTAAAGCATGGGAAATATGAACAGAGTGACCTTTTTGGAGACGGGAATGCAGGGGAGCGTATTGTTCGCGAAATTTCTAATCTTAAATATGAAGTATTAAAAGGAATTGAATACTAGATTTATTAATTATATGTATTGAATGTAGATGGGAGTGCATTATTTATTGGGCTCTCTATCTTCTGGTATGTTTTTTCCAAAGAGGTTAGACGTTTAAAGTGACAAGAGTGATTGGTCTGGTAACTGCAAGGGGGGGATCGAAGGGATTCCCAAATAAAAATATCGCCCAATTTAATGGAATGACTTTATTGGAACATGCCATCGATGTTGGGCTTAAGAGCGACTATGTAGATGATGTGTATATTTCTACAGATTCACAACAATACTTAGATATAGCAATGAAATATGGTGCGAATAGTTATGGTTTGAGATCAAAACGACTTTCCTCTGACAGCGCATTGTCTATTGATGTTATCAAAGACTTTATCAAAAATATTTCATTAGGTGATGATTCCATAATTGTACTTTTACAACCTACATCGCCCATTCGGACTGCAGAAATGGTTGATTCGGCAGTTAAAAAATGTCAAACCACAATGCAATCCGTAGTAACTGTAGCAAAAGTCGATGAGCCTAACCCATATAAGTTGAAAAAAATTGATGAAAATGGAAATTTGAAGCCGTTTATAGAAGGCGCTTCCTCTGAGTTACCAAGGCAACAGCTACCGTCTGTATATCAGTTGACTGGCGCAATATATGTTTCAACAGTTGGCAATATTTTAAAAAATAACTCTCTTTTTTCTGAAGAAACCAAGACTATATTAATGGATGATTTTTCAAACATAGATGATGAACTAGATCTTGAATTTCTAAAATTTAGATATGAAAATGGACTTAGGTGGTAATATAGCTCTTGCATTTATAAGGTTCCATAAGCTCTAATTAAGGTTCTACATCAAATATATGAATTACTTATTAAAAGGTAATGCTTTAATACTATTCTTCTCAATAGTGTTCTCGTTTGTTGCTTCAGTTATCTTACATTTTTCTGATTTTAAAATGAATGGTCCATTAAGTTTTTATCGAATTTTTATTGTTATCACATTCAATGTTATAGCTATGTGGACCTTATTGTCTTATAACTCAATGGAAAAGAGACTAGGCGTTGCTTTATTCATATCCATCACACTTCCATTGTATCAGACATTATTTATATTTGACACGGAAGGTACACTTTTATATAGGGTTTTTCCTGCAATAATAATATCTATCGGTTTAATCCTTTGTAGTAAGTCGATATCAAAAGAAGAAGTAATAATAGCGTTGGTAACAATGCTGTTATTATTAATAGGTAACAATATCAGTGGTATATCCAAGTTTGACTCGATTGGTTATTTATTTGTAAGTTGTGTACTTCCACTTACTCTGTATTTGGCAATGAAGCAAGCTAATGTGCTAAAGTTGGATTCCGTCTTTAATTTTTCTATAATGATTTTGCTCTTAGGTACGGCGATTACTATACCCATCGAAATGTCTTTGAGAAATTCAACAGCTAGTCTTGGTCTACAATCCGGTAACTTATACATGATTGTGGGAGTAGCATTTTTGAGTTTGCCTATAGTATTTAATAATTACCGAAATTCACAATCTCAGACCTTGTTTGCTTTCATTGTTTTTTTGTTAATAATCGCTTTTTCATATTCACGCGGAGCATTGACTCTATCAGTGTTTATATTTACATCTCTGATTTACAGTTTTGTCAGCCAAGGGAAAGCGAAAGTGGTTTTAGCGTTAGTGTTGGCGGTATCTATTTTTCTATTGGTTTTTTGGGAAGAATTATTAGAAATCATATGGTTTTGGGGGTTAAAGTTTAACATAGCGTCAAACTTATCTAATACTTTAGAGTACTCTTTTGAAAATAGTTTCCAGTTGTCTGGCCGAGAAAGTATTTGGTCATTAACGATGAGTTATCTATCCGATAATACAAGCTCAATATTTTTCGGAGTTGGTGTGGGTAATTTTTATGAAATGATATCATCAATTAGCAACCTTGGTTATAAATCGGCTCATAATATGTTTCTAACAACATTGTTAGAGAGAGGGGTTTTTGTAACTTTGATATTATATAGCTTGATGTTTTATTCGTTTTATAGAGTTTTCGTACACCATAGGACGATTGGCAATTTAACAGGCGTGACGCTGCTTAGTTTCTTTTCATTTATTTTATTCTCACATATCACTGGTGTGGAATTTTTTCAGGTAACTAACTCTTTGGCTCATTCAACGATAACTATATTGATTGTTTATAGCCTTCAAAGGTATAAAAATGTTTAAGAGTTCCATGTTATTGGTCGGTATAAAGTATTCGAGTGCAGGTATACAATTCTTTATTAAAACATTGCTATCTAGAATATTGGGCGGGGAAGCATTCGGTATATTTATAGCTTCAGTGAATTTTGTGGTTTTTTTGTCAAAATTAGCATCTTTCGGTAGTTTGATTAGCATTCAAAGAGAGGCCGCGAAATGCAAAGATGAAAACTTTTCATGTTTGTTTTATATACCAGTGTTGCATGCTGTACTTATTTCTCTTTTTTCCTATTGCTTTTTAAATCTGAGTTATATTGTCTTCTTACTTCCATTTCTCACTTATGTGGCAACTTATTCTTTATATTTAACAGGTAAAGAGAGATTTAAAGAATTATTTTATATCACCAATTTACCCATAATTGCTTCATTTTTTTTCTTGTTGGTTGCTGACTATATATTGCTGAAAGATGATCTGGTTTTATATGTATATCTTTCTATTTTATATATTCTTCCATTTTTCTTCTCTATCTTCAGATTCAGAGTGTCAATATCAATATCAAAAAATGCCATTTTTGATTTCTATAATAAGCATATAAAAATATTCCTGGTAACATCACTTGCATTTTTTAACTATAGGTCTATCGTTATTCTTGCGCCATTTTTTTTGACTGGAGGAATGGTTTCCACGATAGTTATCTATCATAGCTTTTTGGAGGTTATTGTTGTCACCATTGGGGCATTTGCCAGTGTACTTTTGAACAGGTTAAGTTTGGGCGATAAAAGAAACTTAACAACTGATATCCTTGTTACTTGTTCTATACTGTGTGCCATCGCCATTTTTTTTCTTTTTTTTGGAAGTGCACTAGCCAAGTTTCTTTTTGAGGACAGTTTTAACATGGATTATGCCATAAATATTTATATGTTTGTGGCTATTCCCATTTGTATAAATAAGTTGTTAGAGTCATTCTATTTCTCAATTAGCCGGACACTTCCCTTAATGTTATCAAGATTTGGCTATGTGTCTATTTTTATGGTTTTATTTAACTTTACTGAAGTATCTAATCCATTTGATGCATATATTATCTACATTTCAAGCTATGTTTTAAGTTCAATGATTTTACTTTACTTTTATTACTGTGAAACTGATAAATGAAGAAAAAGATACTAATGACTTGCACCAGTAGTTGGTGTATTAAAAATTTATTTTATACAGGGATTGTCAAAGAACTTTCCTACAAAAGCGAACTTACTGTATTGGCAGGTGAGGAGCAATTAGAAATCGTCAAAGAACAGCTTAAATCGGTGAATGTTAGCGTTATAAAGTTGCCTAAAACAAAAGAAAGCAAGATTGATTCTTTGTTCAGAAATATATATCGCGTTACAATGCAAAAGTCTTACGGCCTTGATTCTGAGGCAAAAAAAGCTATATCTAGGCTTCCGTTTTTTATCTATTGGCTTGTAAACACTATTGTTAATAATCGTTTATTCTGTGATTTTTTTTACAAGTTATCGCGGAGTCATCTGAATAGAAGTAAGTCACCTATAAGGTATGGTAAATTTGATTGCTTTCTCTCTACGTCTCCTTTTTCTATAAACGAATACTATTTGTCTAGAGATATAGATATAGATAAAAAAATTGCATTTATTCCTAGCTGGGATAACCTGTGTACTAAGGGTATTTTTTATGGGAGATACGATAGAGTATTGGTTTGGGGCAAAGCCGTAGCAAAAATGTTGTCAGAGTTATATCCTCTAGATTATAAAGAATATAACACTCGACATGTAGGGATACCGCAGTTTGATATATATACTCAGTCGAGTGAATCTAAGTTAGTCGATAACAAAGTTCGATTGCTTTATGCGACCTCTGGACCGCATTTATATCCTGGTGAAGAGATTTTAGTAAAAAAATTATTGGATTATGCTGATTTAAATCCGCTAATTGAAGTCGTTGTAAAGTTACACCCTAATGATTCACTCAGTCGATTTGATTGTTGCATCAAGGATTATGAAGCCAAATTTTGGGTGACTAATACGCAGTCTGGTAATATTTTGGACTGGAAACCTTCTAAACTCGTAAATGATGATTTAGCCCGCTTGTTGGCAAATAGTGACATCTGTATTTCGATGGCTTCAACAATGATGCTTGACGCCATCGCAGCGGGTGTAAAACCAATATCTATCAATATTGAATCAAGCGAATCTAACCTATCTAGCTTCTATGAGTACTATCATTTGAAGCAGTTTTTTTCAATATCTAAAACACCAATCGTTGACTCATTCGAATCATTAGTTAAGTTGCTCAACTCTGATTTCTCTATCGATACTCATAATACTAGGGAGCATTATTTTCCAAATATTGGAAAATCTTCACTAGCGGTTGTTGATGCTATTGTTTGTTCTAATCCAATCTAGGGTGATCGTAACTATGATTAAGTTTCTAAGGCATATTAAAAATTGGTACTACAAACTCAATTCTTCAAATTGTCGTACCATGGATTGTGGAAAAAGATGCGTGTTTTCGCCCGGAACGAAGATTTTAACACCCAGTCAAGTCGAAATTGGAAACGATGTTTTTTTGGGTAGGAATGTAATGATATCTTCGTCAAGAAGTGGGCTATCACCAATAAAATTGGGTAATAACGTTATGGTTGCGCAAAATGTCCAAATCATTGGTGGCAACCACGCTTTTAATAGAACTGACTTACCTATGATGTTTCAAGGAGAAGGCAAGCAAGGACCTATAGTTATTGAAAATGATGTTTGGTTAGGAGCCAGTTGCATTATTTTAACTGGTGTAACGATTGGTGAAGGGGCCATTATTGCCGCGGGATCAGTTGTTACCAAGAGTGTTGAGCCTTATTCAATAGTTGGCGGAAATCCGGCTAAACTGATAAAGAAACGAGAGAATGAGTAAAATAGATATTTGTATTATTGGCCCTTTACCTCCCCCTCATGGAGGTGTGAGTGTTAGTGTAGAAAGTTATTTTCTGGAGCTTAAGAAGTCGGGTGCTAATGTTGTTCACTTAAGACAACATGAGATTCATCGCCTGATTTTAATGAGGCCGAGATTTGTTCATTTAAACTTATCAAGGTCATATAAGAGGTTCTTGATGACTATTTTTGCGAAGTTAATTGGTGCTAAAGTCGTTCATACGATTCACGGTAATGAATTTAATACGCGAATATGGTTCAACTTATTAGCTGCGAAACTTTCACATCGCTTACTATGTTTAAATGAAGTTATTTTTCAGCGCTTACGGAAGCAATTCGGTGACAAAGTGTTTAAAGTTACACCTATTTTGGCCTGTGCCGATGATAAAAACCACCAAAGAATTTCTAAGAGGATAGAAAAAGATAGAAAAACCCTACTTCTATATGCTGCTGGAAAAGTGTATATAAAGGGAGAGGAGGTTTATGGCGTCGAGTTTGTTGTTAACATGTTGCCCAAGTTAATAGACAAAGGCTATGAACTAATACTATTAGATCCTAAAAATGAATATGAGGATATTGCTTCTAAGTCTGGTTTAAAATATGAAAATCACTTTAGACATATAACTAATTATATAGACTTTAATCAACTGCTTAATAATGTCGATATATACTTGAGGCCTACTTCTACAGATGGACAATCTGTTGCTGTATTAGAAGCATTAAGTGCCGGAACTAAGGTTATAGCAAGTGACAGTGTTCCTAGACCTCGAGGCGTAATCCTATATAAATTTGGTTCAGAAAGTAGTTTCCTCGAATCTTTGAAGACAAAAGTTGAATCGGAATCTTCTCCAGAACTTACAGATGTTAAAGGTTATTTAAGAATATTGCATGGGGGTTGAATTTTGTTAGAGCGTATATATAGAAAGTTGCCTTATATACTTAAGTTTCTTATTGTTAACTTTGTTGCCGTCAAAAATAATAAAGATAAATGGAACTCGAGAGTTAAAAAGTTATTAATTGAATACCAAAGCCTTGATAAAAAATCTAACTGTGAATTACCTGAACTATGGGGTAATGTTGACATGTCAGTTGCTAAGTATACTGTTAATAAATTACATCTCAATCAGAATTTTGAAGACGTAATTAACAAAAAAGAGGTTTACAAGACCTTTTATACAAGTGGGACAACAGGTCAAAGTTTAAAGTACCATATATCAAGAAATTTTATGGACCATTTATGGGCTGTTTATTGGAAATTTCGTGCTTGCCATGGCGTGCAGCATTCTGATTGGTTTGCTTATTTTATTGGAAAAGAAATTTTACCAATTTCAAAATCAAACCCACCTTACTGGATTAAATCTTTTGCTTCTAAGCAGCTTCTTTTAAGCCAGTCTCATTTATCAAAAGAAACGGTCCTCGATTATCTGCAAGCAATTAAACGTAGCAATATACGTTGTATGCACGGTTATCCTTCGACTATCGCATTTTTTTCAAGCTTGATAAAGGAGGGGGGGCTAATTGATGAAGCACGAGCATTAAATATTAAGTTCATCTCGGTTAGTTCTGAGACTTTATTTACTTATCAAAAAATGTTAATACAAGAAGTTTTTGGAGTAAAAGTTGTTCAGATATATGGCATGACAGAAGGCGTCGTAAATATATTTGAATGCGAGCAAGGCTCTTTGCACGTTGATGAGTTTTTTTCCAAAGTAGAATTTAAACCTGTTGGAGATAATAAATATAAAGTTATAGGCTCTAGTTATCATAATAAAGCTCTCCCATTAACAAAATATGATACTAACGATTTAGTCGAAATGAAAGGTGATGAAGTTTGTAAGTGTGGAAGAAACGGAAGAGTTGTTAGTCGAATTTTGGGCCGAGAGGAAGACTACGTATCTTTTCCTGATGGAAGGAAAGTGGGGCGACTTGATCATGTTTTTAAAAAGGTATCAGGTATTTATGAAGCTCAGATCTATCAAAAAGAAGATTATTCAATCGAATGTAGGATCGTAGTCGAACAGTCGTTTGATAAATATAATGAAAAATTACTTGAATCTGAGTTGAATGCAAAATTAGGTTCCCTTTGTTACGAAATCTTAATTGTTCAATCAATATCAAGGACAAAATCAGGAAAGCTAAAGTTCGTAGTATCCGATATCAAAGGGAGTTGAGTAATCTATGTTACTTATATAGTTAACCTTATGATTCTTGATAGGTGAGAAATATATACATATTATATTAAGCGATTGCAATATTATTTTGATTAATATAAGGCTTATCGTGCATTAATATAAAATGCTAGACACGATTAGTGTTTGTAAATGTTAATTCGAAAAGTACTTTGAAAGTAAATACAAAGTAAGGAGTGTTTTATGATAGCTCGGGTCGTTGTCGCACTATTTGGTTCAATATGGAAGGTTAA
This sequence comes from Vibrio sp. THAF190c, assembly GCF_009363355.1. Taxonomy (NCBI): domain Bacteria; kingdom Pseudomonadati; phylum Pseudomonadota; class Gammaproteobacteria; order Vibrionales; family Vibrionaceae; genus Vibrio; species Vibrio sp. THAF190c. The sequence goes on from NZ_CP045338.1 coordinate 223,739, forward strand.
GAAACGATGTAATTCCAATAATAAGCTGGTTTCTAAGTTTTATAAGTTATTATATGGTTTTTATCAATACGAAAACAATAGTTCAATAGCATGGAACTCTGAATTTTCATCAGAACCCTGTTTCCCTCATGGCATTAAGAGCATCTTTGTTTCCGGTCAGGCTTCGATTGGACATAATTGTGTGATATTTCAGCAGGTTACCATTGGTAGTGTTACTTTGGCCGATGCTAAAAGTAAAGGTGCTCCTGTTATTGGTGATAATGTCTATGTTGGCAGCGGTGCCAAAATTATTGGTTCGGTAAGAGTTGGTAATAATGTTCGAATCGGTGCCAATGCCGTTGTCTATAAAGATGTGCCAGATAATAGCGTAGTAACGAATGGTGAACAGAGAATAATTAGTAGAAATACGGTTTTAAATAATCGATTTTATTCTTACCATGGTAAGTGGGTATACTTCGATAGAGGGAGTTATATCGAAGAACTTGATAAATCAATTATTGATTCGTTAAATCGTTCTCAAGATATTGGGGGTTAGTTATATTAAGCATTGAAGTAGCTTGATATTAAAATTGTTAATATATTTCCAATATGGAATGTGTGACGAAAGATAAATGTTATTTTAATTGATTATCATTCTGGTTTGTAAAGGTATTTTATAATTTTTCTATACTGTTACCTTTATATTGGTGACTATCAGGTGTGTTTTTCTGGAGGTTTGTAACACCATTGGTATCATGATTTAAAACTCAAACTAAGCTCTAAATTCCCCTCGTTTTTTAGCTTATTCAAGCGGTATTAACTATTTAACCTTTGAATATACTGCTTTTTAAATTTTACAATATTGAAACTATTTTTAATTATAATGAATCAGGTTGAGTGTGATTGTAAGCGACTACTACTTAACTACAGTGGCGAATAATATATATTATATTTTCATTTTAATTACATTAATCAAGGACTTTAGCGATGGCTAATGATAGCTTAGTTAGAAAAATATTTTCATTTTCACCTTATGTTGAGTTAATAGGACGATATTTATATTGGAAAAATGTAGATATCCTGGAGAGTAGAGCTAAAAAATCATCTAAACAAGCAGTTAGCGATAATCCGGTTGATTTTGATAAAATCATAAGCTGTTTGAAAGATAACGGTGTAGGCGAAGGAGACTTGCTCCTCGTACATTCTGCATATTCGCCCCTTAAAAATTCAGGGTTGTCTCCAAGGGAAGTCAACAACGAGCTATGCTCTCTTATTGGTGATTCTGGTACAATTGCAATGCCAGCTATGCCCAAGTTTAAAAATGAAGAGACAAAAATTGATTATCTATCTTCAATAGTGCCAGATGAGACTTATGAATATGATGTAAGAAGAACCCCTATAAAAACAGGTTTATTGCCTGCTTATTTGCACAGAAATAAAAAATCGGTTAGAAGCAGACATCCTATCAATACTATGGTTGCTATGGGGCCTTTAGCGCATTATTTGATGGAAGATAACTTATCTGGTGATAGCCCACTCCCTTGTGGATATAGCTCTTCTTGGTCTAAATGTGTTGAAAATGATGCGATTATTATCTCAATTGGTACTGACTTAACGCACAGTTTAACTGCAATACACGTGGTAGAAGACAGAATGGATACTGATTGGCCTATTAGAAACTGGTATAGAACAAAAAAATTTGTTGTAACAGACGGAGAGTTTACCAAAGAAGTAACGTTGAGAGAGAGAAGACCTAAGTGGGGAGCTCTTCATTTTGCAGAACGCACCTTATGTAAAGACTTGCTTAATGAAGGTTTACTATCTTCAACGAAGATTGATGGTGTTTTGGTTGAAGTGATTAGAGCGAAAGCGTTGATACAGTTTTTAGAGAGTCGCAATCGAACAGGATATCCTTATTATGGTGTGAAACTATGAACTCTCTTACAGAAAAAATGAAACCATTATTTTGGGATGACAATAAGCTAATTTATTCAAAGTATAATAAGGTTTACTCAAGAGAGCCTGGAAAAAATGACATCTTATTGTTCGAATTTCCAGTTTCAAAAATAAAAAAAATGTTAAATAGTAATGGACTCATTTATCGCTTACTTAGATCGGGAGTGGGAGCGTCTGCGAAGTTCAAGGATAATTATTACTTTGTATTTAACAAAGGAATATACAGGTACCAGATATCTAAAAAAACTTTAACAAAAGAATATGAATTTGTCTTAGGTCGCGGTCCATTGCAATTTACGGTTGTTGAAAATTTGGCCGGATTTTCAGATTCAATTATTTTTGGTGAGTATTTTGGTAACCATGAACGTAATATCGTAAATATCATGCGAAGAAATGAAAATGGTTGTTGGAGCGAAATCTATACATTTCCTCGTGGTGAGCTAAATCATATTCACGCTCTTGTCCCTGATTATGATAGAGGAAAAATTTGGGTTCTTTCTGGTGATTTTGGACATTCAGCATCTATTTATCAAGCAAGCTCAAACTTTAAAAAAGTTAAGCCAATATTAGTAGGATCTCAAAAATATAGGGCGTGCGTAGCTTTTCCTTATAAGAATGGCCTTTTATATGCTACGGATACTCAAATGGAAAGTAATAGTATACGATTTATGACATGTTCAGGTGGTCAATGGAGTTCTGAGAAAATACTCGATATCAACGGTTCTTGTATATATGGAACTGAACTGAAGGATTACTTCGTTTTTTCTACTTCAACAGAACCATCAGAGAAAAATAATAGTAGAATCTCTCGACTGTTGGACAATAAACCGGCGCCTGGAATATTAAAGAATAAGTCAGATATAATTTCCTTTAGGAAAAAAGACGCTAAGATTGAGATCGTAGCTTCTTTTGAAAAAGATATCTGGCCGTATCGGCTTTTTCAGTTTGGAGGTGTCATGTTTCCAAGTTATTCCGATAGAAACAATGTTTTATATTCATATCTAGTGGCAAGTAAAAATAACGATTTATCAACCGCTAAATATAATTTAGATAATTTATAATACTTATAGAGCCAGGTAGCATTAATGAAGCAAATATTACAAGACATGGCGAAAGGCAGTTCATCAATCGTTGAAGCGCCTGTTCCAAAAGCAACAAAGAACCATTTAGTTATTAATACGACTACAACGCTAATTTCCGCAGGTACAGAAAGGATGCTGGTGGATTTTGGTAAAGCTAATTTAATCGATAAGGCCCGTTCACAGCCAGATAAAGTAAAAATGGTACTCGAAAAGGTTCAGACAGATGGTTTGATGACTACTGTTGATGCAGTGAAGTCAAAACTGGCTCAGCCGTTACCATTAGGCTATTGCAACGTTGGTGTTGTTGAGCGAGCAGGTAATGGCGCTGATGCATTTAAGGCGGGTGATCGCGTTGTATCTAATGGCCCTCACGCTGATGTTGTGCGAGTCTCTAAAAACCTTGTTGCTAAAATTCCAGAGAATGTTTCAGATGAAGAAGCGGCATTTACTGTCGTAGCAAGTATCGGCTTACAAGGCATTCGTCTTGCTAATCCTACTATGGGTGAGTCATTTGTTGTAACGGGTGTAGGTTTAATAGGCTTACTGACAGTACAGATGCTTCGTGCACAAGGGTGCAGAGTACTCGCTATCGATTTTGACCAAGCTAAACTGGATATGGCGAAAGAGTTTGGCGCCGAAATTTGCAACCCAGGGTTGGGAGAAGACCCTGTAGCCGCTGGTATGGCATTTAGCCGAGGAAACGGTATTGATGGTGTCATTATTACTGCATCAACTAAGTCAAATGATCCAGTTACGCAAGCCGCTAGAATGAGCCGTAAGCGAGGCCGAATTATTTTGGTTGGTGTTACAGGTTTGGAGCTTAGTCGAGCAGACTTTTATGAAAAAGAGTTAACTTTCCAGGTATCTTGTTCTTATGGTCCAGGTCGCTATGATCCAAATTATGAAGACAAGGGCAACGACTACCCATTGCCGTTTGTTAGGTGGACTGAGCAGAGAAACTTTGAAGCCATTCTAGACATGATGTCTGGTGGCCAGCTTGACGTAAAATCACTTATCACACATAGAATTTTATTTGAAAATGCAACTGAGGCCTATGATTTATTGACCAGCGATAAGTCTGCACTGGGTATATTACTCCAGTATGGTTCTGCTACTGAGTCTCGTCATACGTCTAAAGTGGTATTGCACCCTCAGGTTGAATATAAAGCTGGAGAGCCGATTATCGGGTTTGTGGGCGCTGGCAACTATGCGTCTAGGGTACTGATCCCCGCGTTCAAAAATGCTGGAGCACAATTGCATAGCATCTCGACATCTGGCGGGATTAACGGTGTTATTCATGGTAATCAGGCAGGATTTAAAGAAGCGACAACCGACACTGATGCACTGATTGAAAGCGATGAAATTAACACAGTGGCGATTGTAACACGGCACAATAGCCATGCTTACTTTGTAAAGCAGTCTCTGCTTGCTGGTAAAAATGTATTTGTAGAAAAGCCTTTGGCAATTACATATGAAGAGCTTAATAGTGTTGAGGCTGCATATGAAGAGGCGTCACAATCTTCTAACCCACCGAAATTAATGGTTGGATTTAATCGTCGATTTGCGCCGCAAATTCAAAAAATTAAATCTCTGATTGATCCGATTAAAGGTCCGAAATCTTTCATTATGACAATGAATGCTGGCAGTATCCCAGCGGATCATTGGACTCAGGACATCAATGTCGGTGGTGGCAGAATTATAGGAGAGGCATGCCACTTTGTTGATCTTATGAGATACCTTGTGGGCAGTGAAATTGTATCTGTTCAAGCTCGTAGAATGGGTGATAGTGACGCTGTTGACATCACAGAAGACAAAGCTGCTATTATTCTCGGCTTTGCAGATGGTTCTTTTGGCACAATCCATTATTACGCAAATGGCGCCGCTAGCTTCCCTAAAGAGCGCATAGAAGTGTTTGCTGATGGCAAAGTACTGCAACTGGATAACTTTGTAAAATTAAAAGGTTTTGGTTTCAAAGGGTTTAAGAAAATGAACCTTTGGAAACAGGATAAAGGCCAAAACTTATGCTCTCAGTTGTTCTTGGATTCTATTCGCGAAGGCAAAAGCGCACCTATTGGTATTAAAGAGATTTTTGAAGTTGCAAAGGTATCAATAGATATAGCAGAGCAACTTAGACAACAATGATTAAGCAAGTAGAAAGGTTTCTTAAGATATTTCACACTGTGAAGTATCTTAAGTTTAAACAAGTATATTACAGAGCTTATTACAAGTTTCGAAAACCCAAGCCAGTAGAGTTCGGTCAGCCGCATAGTGCGTCATGGCAGTGGTCGGGCCCATTACTGAACAAGCAAAGCATCTTTAGTGAGACTGAAGTTCTGTTTTTAAATCAAAAGGGCAAGGTTACATGCTCTGCTGATTGGAATTGTGACAGTAAGCCTAAACTATGGCTATATAACCTGCACTATTTTGATGACTTGAGCGCTCGAAGTGGCCTCGATAGGTGTCAACTGCATCATCAGTTTGTTGAGAAATGGATTGAAGACAACCCTCCTTGTCATGGGAATGGGTGGGAACCATACCCGATTTCACTGCGATTAGTGAATTGGGTTAAGTGGTGCAGCATTCAAGCTGAAGTGCCATCAATGTATCTCAAGAGTATGCTCGAGCAAGCAAATGTACTGACTCAGCAATTGGAGTACCATATTCTTGGTAACCATCTGTTTGCGAATGCAAAAGCGTTAACTTTTGTCGGTGCCTATTTGCAAGGAGAAAACTCTGCGCAATTGCTCACACACGGTATCAAATTACTTAATGAAGAGTTGGCTGAGCAATTTTTGGAAGACGGCGCGCATTTTGAGCTTTCTCCAATGTATCACGAGATCTTATTATGGGATTTACTTGAACTGATTGACTTGGCTAATACGAGTCAGTGTAGTGAGTTAATAGAGTGCCTACCTGAGTGGACCAAAATTGCCGAAAAAGCTTTGTTTTGGCTGCGATCTATGGTGCATGACGACGGTGAAGTGAGCTTTTTTAATGATGCTGCGATGGGGATTGCAATGCCTCCACAGCAAATTTTTGCGTATGCACACTCCATAGGGCTGAAAAGCACTCAGGCTGAGCAGCAATTGATCACAAACAAAAATAGCGGCTATAGTCGCGTTTCGTTTGCAGACTATACAGTTATACTCGACCACGGAAATGTAGGGCCAGATTATTTGCCCGGTCATGCACATGCTGATACTTTGAGTTTTGAATTATCCATGGGCAAGCAGCGGGTTTTCGTCAACTCTGGCACTTCCTTATATGGTACCAGCGTGGAGCGCGTCAGGCAGCGACAAACAGCGGCTCATAATACGGTTTCGGTCGCCGGTATGGATTCATCACAGGTTTGGTCTGGGTTCAGAGTGGCAAAGCGTGCTTATGCACAACTAGATAAAGTCAACAATTTGGGGCAGCAAGTGCAGCTTGTAGCCAGTCATAATGGTTACATGCAGCAAAGCCCCAAAGTTACACATACTAGAGCTTTAGATTGTGCACCTGATAGTTTGGTTATCAATGATACGTTGTCAAAAGAGGTTCCTGCTTGTTTTCATCTGCATCTCCATCCTGAGGTGGATGTCATAAAACTTTCAGAGAGTGAACTTAAAATAATGCATGGTAACGAATTACTCTGTGTATTTATTAGCACTGAGCCCGTAGTGATTAAAGACAGCTCTTGGCACCCTGAATTTGGCAAAACAATCGCAAATAAGAAAATTGAAATAGCGTTTGCTAGTGGTCACTTAAGAACAGAAGTTAAACAGATTAAGAGGGACTCGTGAGAATACTGGTTTTATCATTTTACTTTAAACCAGACCTGTGTGCTGGATCATTTAGGACGACTGCTTTGGTGGAGCAATTAAAGCAGCAAGCAGGCGTTGAGGTTGATGTTGTCACAACAATGCCTAACCGGTATGCCAGTTTTAATGAAGGTGCGAAAACGGAAGAAGTTGAAGGCAACGCAAGAATACGACGTATAAGCCTGCCTTCACATGAAAGCGGCATGTTAGACCAGATTAAGTCTTTCAAAACTTTTTATCAGCAGGCAAAAAAGTTGGTAAAAAATGAAGATTATGATGTGGTTTTTGCAACGAGTTCAAGATTGTTTACAGCGTTTTTAGGTGCACGAGTGGCGAAGAGCAAGAAGGCTCCATTGTATCTAGATATACGCGATATATTTGTTGATACGATTAAAGATGTATTGTCCCCCAAGGTTGTTTTGGTTCTAAAACCCATACTCTCTGCGATTGAAAAATACACTTTTTCTTCGGCAAAACATATTAATCTGGTATCAAAAGGGTTTGCTGGGTATTTTAATGCGCGCTACTCAAAGGTTAACTATTCTTGGTTTACAAATGGAATAGATGGTGAGTTTTTGGACTTGCCGGAGGCCAGTAATGAAGCTGCATCTAATGAGAGTTCCAAACGCCTTGTTTACGCAGGTAATATTGGTGAGGGGCAAGGATTACATACGATCCTTCCAGAGTTTGCCAGCTCAGTAAATAAAAATATTCAGATTAGTGTAATTGGAGATGGTGGCCGAAAACAGCAATTGGTTGACAGTATCTCTGATTTGACAAACTTAGAATTGTTCCCCCCGGTCAACAGACAAGAATTAATCGGAGAGTACTTAAGTGCAGATGTTCTCTTTCTACACTTAAATGATTACCCAGCTTTTGAAAAAGTGCTTCCTTCCAAGATATTTGAGTATGCTGCAACGGGCAAGCCAATTTTAGCCGGTGTTTCTGGATATGCTGCTGAATTTATAAAATCAGAAGTTCCTAATGCTGAAGTTTTTTACCCTGGTGATCATAAAGGTGCAGTAGAAGCATTGAATAAGTTAGAATTGGCGCACACGGATAGAAGTGCTTTTATTGGAAAATATACCAGAGCAAACATAATGAAGGATATGAGTAATTCTATCGTGGAGTTAGGGTAGTTATCATGAGTAAGATTTTAATTACTGGCTATTCAGGATTTGTGGGTGGTCACTTATTAAATGCATTAGGCAATTTAGACAATGTTAATTTAGTTGGACGCTCTACATTTCCAAAATGTCATCGATACTTAAAAGCAAGTATCGATCCTCATTCAGATTATTCGTCGGTGTTACAGAGCGTTGATGCTGTTGTGCACATTGCTGCCCGCGTCCATGTTATGAGTGATTCGGCGGAAAACCCGTTGGAAGAATTTAGATTAGTAAATACTGCTGGCACACTTAACCTAGCGAAACAAGCTGCAGAGTCTGGCGTTAAACGTTTTATTTTTATTAGTAGTATCAAATCTAATGGTGAATCAACACAAATAGGCAGTCCATTTAGGCATAACAGTCCATGTGTTCCTGAGGATTTCTATGGTCAATCTAAATTTGAAGCTGAAGAGCAACTATTGGAATTGGCAGAGGATACGGGGTTGGAGGTAGTGATTATTCGTCCAACACTTGTCTATGGTGCTGGGGTAAAAGCTAATTTTGCATCATTAATGAGACTTGTTTCTAGAGGTTTACCATTACCTTTTGGTTGTATTACCAATAATGCACGAAGTTTAGTTTCAGTTAAAAATCTAGTTGATTTGATTGTTACTTGTATTGAGCACCCTAAGGCAGTCAATGACGTTTTTCTTGTTTCTGATGATCATGATGTGTCAACTTCAGAAATGGTACGGCAGATGAGTAAAGCTTCAGGTAAATCATCATTTCAATTACCAGTACCAGTATGGTGCTATAAGTTAGCAGGTAAGTTGCTCAAAAAAGAAGATGTAATCGATCGCTTAACTGGTTCTTTGCAGGTTGATATTACCTATACTAAAGAGACTCTAGGCTGGAAACCACCTCAAACTTTAGCCGATGGTTTTAAAGAAACCGCTGATTACATTATAGAATTACAAGGTAAAAAATAATGATCCGTTTAATTGATTTTTTAGCATCATTCTTTGGTTTGTTCTTTCTTTGGCCACTGTTACTTATTGTAACTGTTATTGGTATGTTTGATACTGGTTCTCCAATCTTTGTTCAAGAACGGGTAGGACGTAATAAAAAGCCATTTAAGCTTATTAAATTTCGCACCATGTCGGTAGAAACGCAGTCTGTAGCGAGTCATTTAGCTAGTAACGCCTCGATTACTAAGCTAGGGGCTTTTTTGCGTAAGACCAAGATTGACGAATTACCACAACTTATCAATGTCATCAAAGGTGAAATGAGCTTAGTTGGGCCGCGCCCTAACTTATTTAACCAAGAAGAATTGATTAAAGAGCGTGACGCACAGAGTGTATATGATGTCCTACCCGGTATCACCGGCTTAGCCCAAATACAAAATATCGATATGTCAACACCTGAGCTGCTGGCGAAAACCGATAAGCAGATGATTGATACACTCAATCTAAGAGATTACTTTAAGTACATCCTGATGACTGCAACCGGTAGCGGTTCTGGTGACGCGGTTAAATAACACCGCTGATTAGGTTTACCTAAAAAGAATATTTATAAGTATAATTTTATGCAACGTCTTAATTTTATTTGGCAATTATCTCGCTTATACAAGCGTGTTATCAGTGTCATTATCGACACATTGCTCATTTTGTTTGCTTTGCACATTGCTCTTTGGACAAGGTTAGGTGATGTAAAGCTACTCAGCGATGGTGACAATTTATTACTGATTGGCTTAACAGTAATATCTACAGTTTTGATTTTTACTCAAATTGGACTGTATCGAGCTATCCTTAGATATCTGACTTTTCAAGCTTTGTTCGTAGTCACAGCTGGCGCGATTTTATCTGCGATCTCCCTGGCTGTCTTCGCATACTATTTACAAGAGCCAATCCCTAGAACCGTGCCTATCATATATGGCGCCTATCTAGCACTTTTGTGTGGAGGTTCTCGCCTTGTTGTTCGTAATCTTGTAGCAACAACATCACCATCAAAGGACTCTCGAAAAGAAGTGCTCATCTATGGTGCAGGCTCTGGCGGTCGTCAGCTTGCAGTCGCACTTCGCGCTTCTGAAAACTATCGTATTCGAGCGTTCATTGATGAAGATAAAACTCTCACAAATACAATGATTCTTGGCTTACCTGTTGTTGATTTATCTAAAACAGAAACTTTGATTGAGAAGTATGACGTTTCTAAAATTTTGCTAGCGATCCCAAGTGCATCTCGCGCTCGCCGTAAACAAATTTTAGACTTGTTGGCTCCACTTCCCGTTGAAATTCAAACCGTACCAGATATGGCTGATATCGTATCTGGAAAAGCAAAAATTGATGAACTGACGGATGTTCCAATTGAAGACTTGTTGGGGCGTGATGCTGTAGCTCCTCAGCAGGTTCTAATGGAAGCTAACATCAAAGATAAAGTTGTTATGGTAACTGGTGCTGGCGGTTCGATTGGCTCAGAGCTATGTCGTCAGATCTTAAAACAACAGCCAAAAGCACTTGTTCTGTTTGAATTGTCTGAATTTGGTTTATATCAAATTGATCGTGAACTTTCTTTATTAAAAGAATCCAAAGATCTTGATGTAGAGATTGTCCCTCTTTTGGGCTCTGTTCAACGTTCTCATCGACTACTTACGGCAATGAAGTCTTTTAAAGTTGAGACAGTTTATCACGCAGCAGCATACAAGCACGTTCCTCTTGTGGAGTATAATGTTGTAGAGGGTGTACGAAACAATGTTTATGGCACTTACTACACCGCGAAAGCGGCTATTGAAGCTGGTGTCGAGTCTTTTGTGTTGATCTCAACAGACAAAGCGGTTCGCCCAACAAATGTGATGGGTACAACCAAGCGCATGGCAGAATTGGGCTTGCAAGCCTTAGCTGAGCAAGAGAACCAGAAAGAAAATGGTACTCGTTTCTGCATGGTTCGATTTGGTAATGTTCTTGGTTCATCTGGTTCAGTTATTCCACTGTTTAAAAAGCAGATTAAAGCAGGAGGGCCTTTAACAGTCACTCATCCAGATATCACTCGTTTCTTCATGACAATTCCTGAAGCTGCACAGCTTGTTATTCAAGCTGGTGCGATGGGCAAAGGCGGCGACGTATTTGTTCTTGATATGGGGGAGTCAGTTAAGATTACAGACCTCGCTGAGAACTTGATTAACCTTTCCGGCTTGTCTGTTAAGAATGAACAGAACCCTCATGGTGATATCGAAATTCAATTCTCTGGCCTTCGTCCAGGAGAGAAATTGTATGAAGAGTTGTTGATTGGGGATAATGTTCAACGTACAGCTCATGAGCGGATAATGACAGCTCATGAAGTATTTTTGCCAATCGATGAGTATGACAACCTACTTGAGTCCTTAGATTTTGCTTGCCATAACTTAGAACACGAGACGATTCGTCAACTGTTGTTAGATGCACCTACAGGATTCAAGCCTACTGATGGTATTGGTGATCTAGTTTGGAATGCTTCTAGCTCAACACAACAAGTGGTAGAGAATTAATGACAGACCAGTAACTCAGTTGCTGGTCTTTTTTATTGTCTTTTGGGTTGTAAATAAGCACGTGAGGCAAAAATACTTGGCCTTAAAAAGAAGCTTTTTTTCAGCTCTGATCCTCCTACCTGCTACCTTTCTTGATCTTCCACTACAGTTTTGACTGTAAACTGTAGTAAAATTACGCTAATTTGTTTTTATACCGATTTATTTTGAATTGAACGAGGTCAGTCCTATGTCAGCTAAGAAGCCTATGGCTCTAGTGATTCTTGACGGTTACGGTCACCGTGAAGACACAGCAAATAACGCAATCGCGAATGCAAAAACTCCATTTATCGATAGCCTGTTTGCTAACAAACCAAACACACTAATCTCTGCTTCTGGTATGGACGTAGGTCTACCTGACGGTCAAATGGGTAACTCAGAAGTTGGTCACACTAACATCGGTGCTGGTCGCGTTGTATACCAAGATCTAACTCGTATCACTAAATCTATCGCTGACGGTGAATTCGCTGAAACGCCTGCTCTAGTAGAAGCGATTGACTCAGCGGTTAAAGCTGAGAAAGCAGTTCACATCATGGGTCTTATGTCTCCAGGTGGCGTGCACTCTCACGAAGACCACATCTACGCAGCAGTTGAAATGGCAGCAGCACGTGGCGCTGAGAAGATCTACCTACACTGCTTCCTAGACGGCCGTGACACGCCGCCACGTAGTGCAGAAAACTCTCTACAACGTTTCCAAGATCTATTCGCTAAACTAGGTAAAGGCCGTGTTGCTTCTTTAGTTGGTCGTTACTACGCAATGGACCGTGACAACAACTGGGATCGCGTTCAAGTAGCTTACGATCTTCTAACGCTAGGTAAAGCGGAATTCACAGCTGAGTCTGCAGTTGCAGGTCTAGAAGCGGCTTACGCTCGTGAAGAGAACGATGAATTCGTTAAAGCAACGGCTATCAAAGCTGAAGGTCAAGAAAACGCAGCTATCGTAGACGGCGATGCAGTAATCTTCATGAACTACCGTGCTGACCGTGCACGTCAAATCACTCGTACTTTCGTACCTGGTTTCGACGGCTTCGAGCGTGAAGTGTTCCCTGCAATCAACTTTGTAATGCTAACGCAATATGCAGCCGATATCCCACTAGCTATCGCATTCCCACCTGCTTCTCTAGAGAATACATACGGTGAGTGGTTATCTAAACAAGGTCAAACTCAGCTACGTATTTCTGAAACTGAGAAATACGCGCACGTTACATTCTTCTTCAACGGTGGTGTTGAGACCGAATTTGAAGGTGAAGAGCGTCAGTTAGTTGCTTCTCCAAAAGTTGCGACTTACGACCTACAACCAGAAATGAGCTCTGCTGAGCTAACAGAGAAGATGGTTGCGGCTATCAAGTCTGGTAAGTACGACACTATCATCTGTAACTACCCGAACCCAGATATGGTTGGTCACACTGGTGTTTATGAAGCTGCAGAAAAAGCTATCGAAGCAATGGACGAGTGTGTTGCTAAAGTAACAGCAGCTATCGAAGAAGTAGGCGGTCAAATGCTGATCACTGCTGACCACGGTAATGCAGAAATGATGGTAGATCCAGAGACGGGTGGTATCCACACTGCTCACACTAACCTACCAGTTCCTCTAATCTACGTTGGTGACAAAGAAGTTGAGTTCAAAGAAGGCGGTAAACTGTCTGACCTAGCTCCAACTATGCTTTCTCTAGTAGGTCTAGAAATCCCATCAGAAATGACGGGTGAAGTTCTGGTTAAATAGCTTTTAACTAGTATCGAATACTGAAACGGCTGCACGCGAGTGTGGCCGTTTTTTGTATTTAGGGATAAGGAAAAGATGCGAGATGCTCAAAAGCAGATGCGGGATACGGGTAAACGAGATGAGAAAAGCGTAAGAGCGGGAGCATGTGCGAGTTAGCGGGTCACGAACAAAAGAGAACCGTTACATATTTTCGCATCCCGAATCTCGTCACTCTCATCTTGTTTTCATCTTCCTTTCAAAATCTAGCAACCATTCTTTGCGGTTCATTCCACCGGTGTAGCCAGTTAAAGTACCATTAGCGCCAATCACACGGTGACAGGGCACTACGATGCTGAAAGGGTTCTTGCCGTTTGCACCACCGACAGCTCGTACGGCTTTAGGGTTATTCATTCGCTTAGCTTGTTCACCGTAGCTAATAGTTTCGCCATAAGGAATGGTAGTAAGTGCTTGCCAAGCTGCTTTTTGAAAGTCGGTGCCTATAGTCGCTTTTAAAGGTAGGTCGAATTCGATTCTCGTACCTGCAAAGTATTCATCTAGCTGCTTCGTCGCAAGGCTACAAAGTTCGTCAGGGTTGCTCGTAATGGACTCATCATGATTTACATGGTCGATCTCAATAATCGAGTCGCCATCGCTAATAATGATCATCTTGCCAATTGGTGCATCATAGACCGATTTAAAACTCTTCGCTGTCATACTTATTTCCCTAAACTAATTCATTACGCGTGAAAGATTCCCTACTACGCTCGTCCCTCGCTATAGGGAATGACGAGGTTTAAGTAGAGTGCTATTTTGGGGGCATATCTGCGCTTACGCTCTTAAAGTCCCTTCGCATCCCGCCACTCGAACCTTGTATCTGCTCTAACAACCCCTTCACATCCCGCCACTCGAATCTCACATCTGCTCTATTAATCTCTTCGCATCTCGATACTCGTATCCCTCATCTGCCCCTTAACCTCAACGCATAACAATACCCAGCAATACCACCTGCGATGTTCCCTAACGCCAAGCCAATAAACAGACCTTCGATGCCGTCAAGTACGCTACCTATCCAAGCAAAAGGTAGAGTGAATAGGAACAGGCGCATAAAACTCCATTGGAAGGCTTTGAGTGGCTTGTGCATCGCGTTCATGCCGCTAATCAGCATCATTACTATGCCTTGGAAACCATAGCTGAAGGGTACGACTAACAAGTAGTGCCATAAGATGTCGCGAACCGATTCTTCTTGAGAGAAAAGGGCAGCTAGCGGAATGCTGAGTGGTACCATCATCAAGAAGATGAGCCCTTGAAACAACACTGCAAAGCGCATGCTAAGAAATAGGGCTTTGAAACTGCGTTGAGGGTTATTAGCACCAAAGTTTTGTGCCATAAAAGGGGTGAGGGCTGAGGTGAGTGACATCAATACAATAATCAATATCGACTCAATACGCTGCGCAGCACCATAAGCTGCCACAGCCTCGGTACCTTGTTTGGCGAGCATCATCATAATAATCGCGCCAGCTAAAGGGTTAAGCGCATTAGATAGGGCAGCTGGCGTGCCAATGGTAAGGATCTGCTTCCAATCGTTGAGCATATCTTTTGGCTTGGGCAATGCTAATAGCTTCTCGCGTATAATGAGCACGTAAAGTGAGCCGCACAACGCACCAAACCAACTAAATCCACTCGCAATTGCAGCGCCTTGAATACCTAGTTCTGGGAAAGGTCCGTAACCAAATATCAGCAGCGGGTCGAGCACACCATTGATAAGGCCTGCCAACATCATAATCTTGGCCGGCGTTTTGGTATCACCACTGGCACGAATAGCGCTGTTGCCTGCCATTGGAACAACAAGCAATGGAATCGTGAGATACCACACCAACATGTATTCGGATATCAATGGCAGCAGTTCTGGCTGAGCTCCAAGCGCACTAAACAAAGGCTCTAATGTAAAGATGCCGAGCGTTGAAGCACTAATGACGAGGATTACGGCCAGCAGTAGTCCGTGCGCGGTAAAGCGTGCTGCATTCTCGGAACAGCCTTTTCCAAGCAGGCGGCCAATGCTGGTAGACAAGCCAACCCCAATCCCCATCGTGATGCAGTTAATGGCAAAGGTAATTGGGAAGGTAAAGCTTACGGCTGCGAGTGCTTGTGTACCAAGCAGTGAGATAAAGAAGGTATCAACAAGGTTGAACATCAAGATCGCCACCATACCGAAGATGGTCGGTATGGTCATGGTTCGCAATGTCTCTACTATGGGAGCAGTCAAAAGCCCGTGCTTATCTCGCATGTACAACGCCGTAAAAACTAAAAGCGTAGGATAAACAGATGTGGGCGGGAAGGGAAGGAAAGCAGATGAGGGATTCGAGTAAACGAGATACGAAGGGCGGGAGTAGTCGATGCGAACGGTTTTTGAACAGTTATAAGTAGCTTCGTCATTCCCTATAGCGAGGCACGAGCGTAGTAGGGAATCTCTTACGACTATCTAGTTATTCGCGCGTTGTTTGAGATTCCAGACACTTCGTTCCTCAGTTCTGGAATGACGGATAAGCCCAGATGAGGGGCACGGGGTACGAAACGCCTTTTGCTCTTCGCTACTCGTATACTCGAATCTCGTCACTGCTCTTATTCTCTTCGCATCTCGTTCACTCTCATCCCGTATCTGTTCTTCCGATCACAAATTTTTCCTCTCACCCCTTGGGATCTTTCACTTCGCCCCAACATACTGATTAATCCCATGCCAATCGTGGCAACTATCAAATTAAATGGAAATTATCAGGAGATAAGACCGATGAATATCCGTCCTCTACACGACCGAGTTATCGTTGAGCGCCAAGAAGTTGAATCTAAATCTGCTGGTGGCATCGTTCTAACTGGTTCTGCCGCTGAAAAATCAACTCGCGGTGTAATTCTAGCTGTGGGTAAAGGCCGCATCCTAGAAAATGGTTCAGTACAACCATTGGACGTTAAAGTTGGCGACACTGTTATCTTTGCTGAAGGCTACGGCACTAAAACAGAAAAGATCGACGGCAAAGAAGTTCTGATCATGTCTGAAAACGACATCATGGCGATCGTTGAGTAATCCGCGCTATACAAACTGAACTGACTGAATAAAGAATTTAAAGGAAATAAAGATGGCTGCTAAAGACGTTAAATTTGGTAACGACGCACGAGTTAAAATGCTAGAAGGTGTAAACGTTCTGGCTGACGCAGTAAAAGTAACGTTAGGTCCTAAAGGTCGTAACGTTGTTCTAGACAAATCATTTGGCGCACCAACTATCACTAAAGATGGTGTTTCTGTTGCACGTGAAATCGAGCTTGAAGACAAGTTCCAAAACATGGGTGCGCAAATGGTTAAAGAAGTCGCTTCACAAGCGAACGACGCTGCGGGTGACGGTACGACTACGGCAACTGTTCTTGCTCAAGCTATCGTAAACGAAGGCCTAAAAGCCGTTGCTGCTGGCATGAACCCAATGGATCTTAAGCGCGGCATCGACAAAGCTGTTGCTGCAGCAGTTGAAGAGCTAAAAGCACTTTCAGTTCCATGTGCAGATACTAAAGCTATCGCACAAGTAGGTACTATTTCTGCAAACTCTGACGCGACAGTAGGTAACATCATTGCTGAAGCGATGGAAAAAGTAGGTCGTGATGGCGTTATCACAGTTGAAGAAGGTCAAGCACTGCAAGACGAGCTAGACGTAGTTGAAGGTATGCAGTTCGACCGCGGTTACCTATCTCCTTACTTCATCAACAACCAAGAAGCAGGTTCTGTTGATCTAGAGAGCCCATTCATCCTTCTTATCGACAAAAAAGTTTCAAATATCCGTGAACTTCTTCCAACTCTAGAAGCGGTTGCTAAAGCATCTCGTCCACTTCTAATCATCGCTGAAGATGTAGAAGGCGAAGCGCTTGCGACTCTAGTTGTGAACAACATGCGCGGTATCGTGAAAGTTGCTGCTGTTAAAGCACCTGGTTTTGGTGACCGTCGTAAAGCAATGCTACAAGACATCGCTATCCTGACTGGCGGTACGGTTATCTCTGAAGAGATCGGTCTAGACCTTGAGAAAGTAACGTTAGAAGACCTAGGTCAAGCTAAGCGCGTGACTATCACTAAAGAAAACTCAACTATCATCGATGGTGCGGGTGAAGAAGCAATGATCCAAGGTCGTGTTGCTCAAATCCGTCAACAAATCGAAGATGCGACTTCTGACTACGACAAAGAGAAACTACAAGAGCGCGTTGCTAAACTAGCAGGCGGTGTTGCAGTGATCAAAGTTGGCGCTGCGACTGAAGTTGAAATGAAAGAGAAGAAAGATCGCGTAGAAGACGCACTTCACGCAACTCGCGCTGCAGTTGAAGAAGGTGTGGTTGCTGGTGGTGGTGTTGCACTTATCCGTGTTGCTTCTAAAGTTGCTGGCCTTGAAGGTGACAACGAAGAGCAAAACGTTGGTATCCGCGTTGCACTACGTGCAATGGAAGCGCCAATCCGTCAAATCACGAAGAACGCAGGTGACGAAGAGTCAGTGGTTGCGAACAACGTGAAAGGCGGCGAAGGTTCTTACGGCTACAACGCTGCTACTGGTGAATACGGCGACATGATCGCAATGGGTATCCTAGATCCAACTAAGGTTACTCGTTCTGCTCTACAATTCGCTGCATCAGTTGCTGGTCTAATGATCACAACAGAAGCGATGGTAACAGACCTACCACAAAAAGACGCTCCAGCCATGCCTGACATGGGTGGCATGGGCGGTATGGGTGGCATGGGCGGTATGATGTAATCACTCCTCGCTATTCATAGTGAAATTGAAAACGGAGACTTCGGTCTCCGTTTTTTGGTTTTTGAGGAGCAGATACGAGATGCGGGTAAACGAGATGCGAAGAGAGTTAGGGCAGATACTAGATTCGAGTAATCGAGATGCGAAAAGAATTAGAAGATTCAAAGCAGATGTGGGATGAGACAAGATTAAGGGAAATAGGTCTCGAGGTTTGGTGCTTTTTTAGAACTTTTTTATTGGGTGTTTTTGAGATGATTGGTTTTTCGATAACTGGGTAGTCGTTGTGCTTTATAGAAAACTAGATGTTTGGCAACGTAGTCGTCTTTTGTCGATATCTGTTTATAGGGAAATGGACACTTGCCGTGATTATGGGTTCAAAGATCAGATTACGCGCAGCGCATTGTCTGTACCCAGCAATATTGCTGAAGGCTGTGAGAGAAAATCCTTAAAAGAACGCCAGCGATTTTTTGCAATTGCCAAAGGCTCAATAGGGGAATTTGCTACCCAAGCCGATATCGGGTCTGAAGTTGGATTTGTGCCCAAAGACGTTGCGGCTAGGTGGCAATCTGAAGCACTTCAGATATCTCGCATGTTAGGCGCCCTAATCAAATCGCTAGAACAGTAAACCTTCTCGCTCTTCGTATCTCACTCTCTCTCATCCGCCTTTAATCTTTTCGCATCTCGTTCACTCGTATCTCTCATCTCTTCTTTTGTTCATCCGCTCTTATTCCTTTCGTATCTCGCCACTCGTATCCCGTATCTTCTCTCCTCTCATCCGCTTTTAATCTTTTCTCATCCCGCCACTCGCATCCCGCATCTGCTCCTATCTGCTCTATACTCAAAAAGACAGTTATGACATTGATTTAACATGGATGGCTGTTAGATAAAGCAAAATAATGAGATAACTCTTTGATTGTTAGTTAACTTATCGATCGCTAATTAACTTCTCAATCGCGGATTCAGTCAGTGGAGACTCCCCAATGAAAAAACTACTTTCAGTACTTGCAGTATCAGCAGCGGTAATGGCTCCAGCGGCCTTTGCTTCATCGCCTGTGATGTTCTCAACAATCAATGGATTCAACGCACCAGATTCTGATGCCGTTGGTGGTGTGCGCGTGGCGCTATTGCACGGTCAAGTGAACGACCTAAAAGGTCTCGACCTTGCGGTGATTGGTATGTCTGAAACTCAAACGACGACCGGTGTAAACCTTGGCTTCTTTGGCGCGTCTAAGGTGAACCAAGAGATGACAGGTGCATCTTTGGGTTTCTTTAACTGGAATGAAGGCCAAACAACCGGTGTTAACTTGGGTGCTGTGAACATTACCAATAATGTAAAAGGTGCTAACGTGAGTTTCGTTAACTACTCGAAAGGCGACACCTTGGTCGATGTGGGTGCAGCGAACTTGTCTGAGGTATCGACGGTACAAGTGGGTATCTTCAACAAAACAAACAAGATTGAAGGCGTGCAAGTTGGTCTGATTAACTGTGCAGACAACGGTTTCTTCCCTTGCTTCCCAATCGTTAACTTCGCTAAATAACGACTGAAATAAAAAGTTAAGTCATTATGAGCACCTGGTCAGTTTGGTCAGGTGTTCATTGTCTATCTCATCCTCCTCGCTGCTCTGCGATTAATAAGCAACTTGTTTTGTATTTTTTATCTGTTCAGGACTGGACGATAGTAAACATTTCGGTACAATGTGCGGCAAAAATTAAACACAAACTACCTTTGCTTTGATTAACTACCAAACTCTCGATTTTAAAAAGGCCCTACTGGGTCTCACCGCTTTATTCTTATTAGTATTGAGCTTATTACTTGTTGATTCAGCGGAAGAATCAGATGCCCTATATTGGATTGAAAATCAAAGGGTGAGCCAGTCTCTGGAAGAGCTCACGCAGATCATTAATGCACTTGAATACAACATCACGGCCTTGTATCCGCTCCATGGTGACACCTACGCTTTCTCTCATACGCGAAAAATTGATGGCGAAACCTGTTACTTTTCTAGCGAGGAGCAGTCACAACCACGCTTTGACTTCATGTTTTCTGGCCCTATTGAGATGTGTGACCCGCGCTCACAGCTCAATGTGGAGGCGAGCAAGCGTTTGTTTATCGCGCCAACCATGGCTTACTTTGCGAATACTATCGACACCATCTCGGCGATTTACTTTATCTCTAAAGAGAAGTTTATCATCTCTTCTCCCTCTGATTTCGCCAGCTATATTCAGGGGGATACCTTTGATTCGGTGGTGAATAGCCGCCCATATTGGATTAATACCATTCGCTTCGGGTTAACGCAGAAGAAAGACCGAGTTGTCTACACCGGCCAATACGACGATTACCTAACGGGTAAAAAAGTGGTGACGCTCACCAAAGGTATCTATGTAGACGGCGAGTTTAAAGGCGTATTGGGTGTCGATGGTTACGTCTCTAATTTGGTCTCCAATCCAAAGCATGGATACGAGATATCGAGTACGCTTGGCGTCAACAAGTACGGCTTTATGGATTTCACTCATTCGCACCCATTGTATGTTGATGGGCTGCATACCCAACTCTATCTCAACATTGAAGAGAAGAAGCGTGAGCACATACTGCATGTGTTGGAGATGGACCGCTTGCAGCTCTCTTTGCTATTGGGGCTGTTTATAACTTCGGCGCTGGTTTTATGGCGCATCTGCACTAAGCAGGAGCATCAACGTTTGAGCGAACTGGCGATGCGAGATCCTATGACGGGGCTACTCAACCGTCGTGGTTTTGAGGCAAGGTTAATGGCTCAAGACGAAGAGCCGATCATCGGTATTGGTGTGTTTGATATTGACGACTTTAAAGCGGTCAATGACAAGTATGGGCACAAGGTGGGTGATGAGGTGATTTGCCATGTGGCGCACCTAATGACCAGCAGTGTTCGCCAACGGGACATAGTGGCCCGCTTTGGTGGTGAGGAGTTCGTTGTGGCGATTACGGGTGAATCTTCTGAACTGCTGACATCGATCTTTGAGCGCATCCAGAATGATATCAGCCTACAAGGTTATCGCTGCAGTGATGGCGACCGAATCAGTGTGTCGGTGTCAGGTGGGGCGACGCTATACTCGCTCTATAAGTTCGATAGCTTAGCGCATTTATGGCAGAACCAGAGTATTCGCGCTTCGGATGAACAGCTTTATCAAGCCAAGATTTCTGGTAAGAACCAAGTCTGTATTCAGGTTTTCTAATTAATATTACAAGCAAAGCAATTGATACAACAAAGCCCAATGATCGCTCATTGGGCTTTGTATGATCGGTGTGAACCTAAGACTTATTAATGCGGCCTTTACGCATCCACTTCTGATGTACGCCTCGACGTAGGCTTTGGAAGCTGTTTTCCACTTTATCCACACCCAGCAAAATCACAATCGCTAATACTGTGATGATGACTGATTGGCTGAGATGCCCAAGGGCTATCATCATCCCTAAGGCAGCCAATACCCAGATAATGGCTGCAGACGTTACGCCATGAATCTTCCCATCTAGCGTCATCATTACTCCAGCACCCAAAAAGCCGACGCCGGTAATGATCTGACCTAACACACGCGCTTGGTCGAGCGTATTGGGTGACAGGCTTATCGCCATAGTCAGGAAGAAATAGGTGCCGCTGATGATCAAAATCGAGGTGCGAATCCCAACCGGCTTACCGCGCGTTTGACGCTCAATACCGATTAAGGAGCCGCACAACATGCACACGGCCAGTGCTGCCCAGCTGAAAGGGGCAAGGTTGAGAAATTGTTCGATGGTTTGTGACATATCACCCCTCCTAAAAATTTAGAATAGAGCCGAGTATGCTGATAATAGACCGGACGATCGAACAAAAAGTTTTTGTCTAGACGATTAATCTGTACAGATTGGTGCTTAGCAACCGCTGGTGGTCAGTTCAAAGGTTGGTTGTGCTGATGATGTAGCTTCTGTGTATTCAAGGTAGCAGTTTTCGCCTTGTTTTTTACGGCTTGATGGCGCATAGACAATGACGCCATCGGCAGCACTGACATTGGTAAAGAACCAGTCTGCTTCTCCAACGCCCCATTCTGCATCGAGAAAGGTGGATTCGATGAGCTGTGACCAAGCTTCATTATTCATCGCTGCTGGGTAACCGTGGGCGAGTAGGATGGAATCACCTTCAATGCTAATAGAAGCACTGACTGCGCGTTCTATGCCGAGTGCAGCGGCTTTACCATGCACCATCGCACTCGCACCTTCCATACCACCACGAAGGCCGTTCAATGTCGCGATGCGAGAGTCAGTTTGTAAGTTGAGAAACTTATTCGCTGCCGTCACCGAAATAATACCTAAGATGACGATCACCACTACTAGCTCAATGATGGTAAAACCTTGATTACGCGTGGTGCTGTTCGAGTACATCTTCATTTCGGTAACGTCTTATTCTAAGTGGAGGTCGAGTGGTGTTTTGCTGCTGCGGCCGCCTATCTCTCGGGTAAGCTTAGGCACAAGGTATCCTGACACTTCTGCCATCAAGCCCTGCATGTGCTGTTTTGCTTCTTCGTCCGAGATATAAAAATGGGCCGCGCCCTGTACCTTATCAAGTACATGCATATAGTAGGGTAAAACCCCAGCATCGAATAGACTTTCACTTAGATTTTTCAAAGAGTTAACACAATTGTTCACGCCTTTCAGCATAACGCCTTGGTTTAGCAGGATCACACCACTTCGTCTGAGCTTCGATAACGCGAGTTTTAACTCATCATTGATCTCATTGGCATGATTAATATGGTTTACCAGTACTACGTTAAGGCGAGATGTGCTTAGAATTTGGCACAGTTCGTTAGTAATACGTGCAGGAATCACCACAGGTAGACGGCTGTGGATGCGAACCGTCTTGATGTGCGGGATAGATTCAATCGCGTTAACTAGCCACTTCAATTCACTGTCCTTTGCCATCAATGGGTCGCCACCAGAAAGCAGCACTTCATTGATCTCTGGATGTTGAGCCACATACTCAAGGCTTGTCTGCCATACCGATTTAGAGCCCTTGTTATCTTGATAAGGGAAGTGGCGACGAAAGCAGTAACGACAGTTCACCGCGCAGCCACCTTTTACAATCATCAAAGCGCGGTTCTTGTATTTATGGAGCAGCCCCGGGATTGCGTTGTCTTGTTCTTCTAATGGATCTGCAGAGTAGCCTTCATGAACTTCGAACTCTTCGCTTAATGGCAAAACCTGACGTAATAGCGGGTCATGCGGGTTGCCTTTTTCCATTCGCTCGACAAAGCTTAACGGTACTCGCAACGCAAATAAGTTGCGTGCGGCAAAGCCTGCTTGCCATGGTGTTGGGTCTATTTCCAATGCTTCAAGGAGTTTTGTCGGGTCTGAGATCGCATTCGATAGCTGTTTGAGCCAGTTTTGCTCAACAGATTCGACTTTTCGGGTTATGATATGCGGCATTGAAATCAACTCAAAGATGTGTAAGAGGAAATCATGGCGTCAGTAAGCACCAATGAATTCAAAGGCGGTTTAAAATTCATGATGGATAACGAGCCTTGCTCAATTATCGAAAATGAATACGTTAAGCCAGGTAAAGGCCAAGCGTTTAACCGTGTTAAACTTCGTAAACTGCTGTCAGGCAAAGTGTTAGAGAAAACATTCAAGTCAGGCGATACAGTAGAACTAGCAGACGTTGTAGACGTTGATCTAGGTTACCTGTACTCAGATGGCGAGTTTTTCCACTTCATGAACAACGAGACATTCGAGCAAATCGCTGCAGATGCAAAAGCAGTTGGCGAAACAGCTAAATGGCTAGTTGAAAACGACGTATGTACTCTAACGTTGTGGAATGATAACCCTATCACAGTAACTCCGCCAAACTTTGTTGAAATCGAAGTTACGGATACAGATCCTGGCCTGAAGGGTGATACTCAAGGTACTGGTGGTAAACCAGCAACTCTAGCAACAGGTGCGGTAGTTCGTGTACCTCTATTCATCGCTATCGGTGAAGTTGTTAAAGTAGATACTCGTACTGGCGAATACGTTGGTCGTGTGAAGTAATTTACTTCAGCTATTTGATGAAAGGTCGCTTTGGCGGCCTTTTTTATTGCCTGCTGTTTTCTAGTTTTCTGACTTCCCCCGATAGAGACTTATCCCGCAAAATTAGCACAAACACGTATCATTCGTAAAAATCTTATAAATTTGATGAATCTTTCGATTATTCCTTAATGTAACAATTTGATACATTAGTCCCTGTTGTCAGTGAGTTGCATATAACTTTGATTTTTATCGATTTAACTCAATGACAATCCAATAAGGAGAATAAAATGGAAAGCAGAGGCTTCGGACAGGGTTTGAAAGTAGAAGAAAGACGTCAGCTACTACATAAAGGACTCAAAGCAGCAGTATTTGGTATTCCGCTGCTCGCATTAGGCTTAACAATTAATAGCTCAGTACTGATGACCGATGCAGGTTACAGCTACGTGCACCAAAACAACATTACTGGTGAACTTGATGTATTCACAGAGCCAGGCATTCACTTTCGTATGCCGTTTTTGTCTAAGATCACCAAGTATGACCAAGTAATCACCGTGTCATTCGGCAACAGCAAAGGGGAAGATTTCTATCAGAGATTAGATCCGGTACAGGTGCGTTTTGCTGATACCTACATCGGGCAGATCCCGGTGACGTTCCGCTTTAAGCTGAGTAACGACCCGCAAGCCGTCGAAAAGATGCATAAAGAGTTTCGTAACAACAGCAACTTGATTGATGCCTTGCTGGTGAAGAATGCGCGCAACGTGACTGTGATTACTGCAACCCAGTACACGGGTGAGGAGTTCTTCCAAGGTGGTTTGAACCAGTTTAAATCCAAACTGGGTGACCAACTGCGTGAAGGTATCTACCTGACTGAGCGTCGTCAAGTTGAAGTGGAAGAGCTAGAGCTAGCGCCTGTTGGGGCAAATCAATCAAACTCGAACCAGCTGCAGCGAACCAATCAACTGGTGTGGAAGACAGTCCCTGTCGTAGACAATACTGGTCAGCCAATTCGTCAGGATAACCCACTGCAGCAATATGGTATCCAAGTAACACAGGTGACGATTGGCGACCCTCAACCAGAGAAGCAACTAGATCAGCTATTAGCGGACAAGAAGCGTCTCGTTGCAGACCGAATCCGCGCTATTCAGGAGCAAGAGACGTCAAAAGCGCAAGCTGAGACAGAGCAACTGCGCAAAGAAATTCAACGTACTCGTGAAGTTCAAGATGCTCAGCGTAGCAAAGAACTTGCAATCATCGCGCAGCAAAAAGAGGTCGAAGTTGCACGTCAGATTGCGGAGCGTGAAATCGTAGAGGTCGAGAAGACTAAGCGACTGGCTGAGGTTGAGAAAGAGAAAGAGCTCGCGACAGCAGAAGCGAACCTAGCAATTCAGAAAGCCAATGCGTTATCTGCCGAATTTGAAGCGAAAGCGATTCTTGAAAAAGGTCGAGCGGAAGCAGAAGTACTGAAAGCGAAGTATGCGGCACTTGGTGCAAACCGCGAGGTGTATCTCGCTGAGCTGAACCGCGACGTGGCGAACTCGCTGTACAACAATCTGCAGAACTTCCAAGTACAGATGCCGCAAAACTACATCGGTGGCGGTGAAGAGACTGGCTTGAAAACCAACCTCGATGTGATTACTGGCTTCGGTGCATTAGGCTTAATGGACCAAACCAAGAAGGTCACACAGCAATAAGATCATGGGTAGTCAAAAGCTCTAATTACTCCGTGATTTAGAAAAGCAAAGGGGCAGATACCTAGGTACCTGCCTCTTTTTCTTGAATCGAACATTATCAAAACATGCGACTCTTACCCGCCAAATGACACTGCTGTTTTATTTCTTATTCGCCAAGAAGTAGGTCTCTAAGTATGTATTAAGTGGCGCAAAAGCTGGGTTTGCCCACGAGATAAACATATCATTCGCACTACCATCTAGAGTGCCAGAGCCAACTTGGCCAACCGCTTTGAATTTACTGTCTTTTGAGCCATATAGTTCACCACCACCTTCGCTGATTGCAGGGTTTACTTTGTATTCGTACATCAATCCAAGTAGCGCGCCAGGGTTCATGTTAACGCCGCTAATCGCATGGATGTCATCAACCTTACCGTTTGGTGCAGGATCTTCGCCATCTTCTGTTGCACACGGCGTATCTGTACCCAATGCTCGCTCAGAGGCGATTAGAGAAAGCTGACCGTTTCCGTACGGGCATTCATCGAAGCGAAGTGCTTCTGCGTTAATGACTTGAGCGGCAGCATCTTGGTCGACAAGTAATTGTTTGAAACTTGAGTAAGCTGTTTCTAAACCTTGGCCAAGGTGATGGCTTTTGTTGTCATCGACATAGTAATCAAACAGCTGCATTAGCTTTTGATAAGTGGTTGCACGCTGTGTCTCATCGACTCCTTCAATGTTCGTGTAAACCAGCTCAACACCATCCGCGATTTTCTTATCTTGGCTAAGTGTAATAACGAATTCTGCCTCTGGGCTCTCTTCGGTCGGTTCACTCTCCATAATGCCAATCACTAGCGTCTTTTGATTCAGTTGTTGCTTAACGGCTTCACTTGCCCAGTTGGTGTAGTTCGTTGCTTGTGTAATGACACGTTGATGATGTTCATCAGTGATTGTCGAACCAACCTTTAGCACATAGATGCCTTTCTCAAATGCACAGTGAGGAACTTCCGCTGCAGTAGAGCAGTTATCAATCGATGAAAACACCGTTACGGTCGTTGTCGGAGTTGTAGGTGGTGGTGTTGGAGTCGTGGGTGTTGTAGGTGTCGTATTGCTGTCTGATGAGCTGTTACAGCCCGTGAGAGCAAGGGGTAAGAGTGCTAAGAGTAACTGTTTCATGATATCTGCTTCTGGAATTAATTGCTGATGTTTGATTGTTCTGGCTTATCTATTGATAACGATATCATTTGGGTTAATTTCAATGTGTAAGGTGGCGTAAGTAATGTAAGCGTTTGAAAGGCGGAGAGAGTTAGATTCGAGTCAGCGAGATTCGAGATACGAAGAGCGGAAAGAACGGGAGAATAACGGGATGCGTGAGACGAAAAGAGCAACTGATTCAGAGAAGTAGAGAGCCGGGCAATAACAAAAAAGCAGAACAAGATAACCTTGTTCTGCTTCTATTTTTAAGCTCTTCGAATCTCGATTACCCGAAACTCGCATCCGCCTTCAATTAAGCTCTTCGCATCTCGATTACTCGAAACCCGCATCTGCTCTTAAGCTCTTCGCAACTCGATTACCCGAAACTCAAACCTGCTTTCAATCAAGCTCTTCGCATCTCGATTACTCGAATCCCGTATCTGCTCTTAAATCATAAACACAAAGATCACAGCCAATGCGCTGATTAGGCCTGCAAATGCGTAGCACGCGACTTTACCGGCAACACCAGTATGGAACTTAAGGTCGTGCATGCCGTGGTGAACACGGTGCATTGCGTGCCACATAGGTAGGGCGAGTGTACCAATCACAAACAGGCCACCGATGATGCTGGTGGCAAAACCAGATACACGCTCGTAGCTCATCGCTTCTGCATCGATAATGCCCATTGGTACTAAGATACCGAGTACTAGAATCGTGATTGGCGTGATCATCGCAAACCAAGTACCGCCAGCGCCAAATAGGCCCCACCAGATTGGCTCGTCAGAACGTTTAGGAGCACGATTTACTTTGTAACTTGGGTTCATAATTCAGCTCCTTAAACCACAACAAGAACGATGAGTGAGATAAATGCGACTGCCGCCCACTGACCAAGAACGATCAGTTTCTTATCAAGCAGTTTGCCCTTGATGCGAATCGGCATCACTTGCGGCATCATGCTAAAGAAGGTTTGAGCATGAATCAGGCTGCCCAGTAGCGCGACAATGTTAATGCCGACAACCAGTGGGTTTGCCATGAAGTCTAGCCAGGTTTGCCAAGACTCAGGCCCTTTCACAAGTGCGCCTAAACCAAAGGTTAAGAACACAGTGAACAGCACTAGCGGCAGTACCGTTGCTTCACGTAGCATGTAGAAGCGGTAGAACGGGTGGTTGCTCCACCACGTTCGATTCATTTGACGAACATAAGGTTTACGATTGCTCATCTTACGCCTCCTGTGCTGTTTTCTTTGGTGTGCCGTCTGGCTTGAACATAGAGATCACGAAGTCCATAGAAGACTCAACTTTGCCTTGGTTTACTGCCGCTGCTGGGTCGACTTTCTTCGGACAAACTTCAGAGCAGTAACCTACAAACGTACAGCCCCAAGCGCCGTTTTCACCATTGATAAGCTTCATGCGCTCATCTTTACCGTTATCACGGCTATCTAGGTTGTAACGGTGAGCAAGAGTCAGTGCCGCTGGGCCAATGAACTCAGGGTTCAGACCGAACTGAGGACACGCTGCGTAGCAAAGACCACAGTTGATACAACCAGCGAACTGTTTGTATTTCGCCATCTGCTCAGGTGTTTGCAGGTTGGTGCCGTCTTCTGGCTTACGGTCATTACCAATGATGTAAGGCTTAATCGCTTCTAAGCGCTCGATGAACGGCGTCATGTCGACAATCAAATCCTTCTCGATTGGGAAGTTTGCTAATGGTTCGATAGTCAGGCCGTTCGGGTAGTCACGTAAGAAGCTCTTACACGCTAGCTTTGGCACACCATCAACCATCAGGCCACAAGAACCACAGATCGCCATACGACAAGACCAACGATATGAAAGGTCTTTGTCTAGGTTATCTTTGATGTAGCCAATCGCATCAAGAACCGACATGGTTTCATCAAAAGGCACCTCGAAAGTCTGCATGTACGGTTCTGCATCTTTCTCTGGGTCGTAGCGCAGGATGTCTACTTTTTGGATACGATTCGCTGACATTACGCTTTCTCCTCTTCACGGTTCTCATCTTGAGCTGCTTTTTCAGCCGCTGCCGCTTTCTCTGCTGCTTCACCATACAGACGCGCTTTCGGTTGAGACTTGGTGATCTTAACGTCGCTGTAGTCGATGGTTGGTGCGGCATCTTCGTTGAAGAAAGATAGAGAGTGTTTTAGGAAGTTCACGTCATCACGCTCAGTGCAGTTGTCATCTAGACGTTGGTGTGCACCGCGAGATTCTTTACGTAGGATTGCTGAGTGAACCATCGCTTCCGCAACCTCTAGGCCGTAGCCAACTTCGATAGCGTAAAGTAGGTCAGTGTTGAATACTTTGCCTTTGTCTTTAATGCTAATCTTCTTGTAGCGCTGCTTAAGCTCAGTGATCTTGTTGATGGTTGCTTGCATCAGGTCTTCTTGACGGTAGATACCACAGCCTGCTTCCATGGTGTGACCCATTTCAGTACGGATATCAGCCCAGTTCTCATCGCCTTCTTGGTTCATCAGTGCTGCGATACGATCTTCGACCGCTTTCACTTGCTTAGCGATAGACTCTTCATTCCAGCCTTTGAACTCTGCTGCGCGTTTCACTGCATGCTCACCAGCTACGCGGCCAAATACCACGAACTCAGCCAGAGAGTTAGAACCTAGGCGGTTTGCACCGTGTAGGCCAACAGACGCACATTCACCAACTGCGAATAGACCCTTAATGCGAGTTTCACATTCGCCATTGGTTTCGATACCACCCATGGTGTAGTGAACTGTTGGACGGATTGGGATTGGCTCTTTTGCAGGATCAACGTTCACGTACGCTTTTGCTAATTCACAGATGAACGGTAGACGCTCTTGCAAGTACTCTTCACCAAGGTGGCGAAGATCAAGGTGTACTACATCACCAAGAGGGTGCTTGATGGTGTTGCCTTTTTGCTGCTCATGCCAGAATGCTTGGGAAACTTTGTCACGTGGACCAAGCTCCATGTATTTGTTTTTCGGCTCGCCTACTGGTGTTTCAGGGCCCATGCCATAATCTTGCAGGTAACGGTAGCCGTTCTTGTTGACGATGATACCGCCTTCACCACGACAACCTTCGGTCATCAAGATGCCAGTGCCCGGTAGGCCTGTTGGGTGGTACTGAACGAACTCCATATCACGTAGTGGCACACCGTGGCGATAAGCCATTGCCATGCCGTCGCCGGTCACGATGCCGCCGTTGGTGTTACAGTGGTAAACACGACCTGCGCCACCGGTTGCTAGAACAACTGATTTCGCCTTGATGGTAACAAGCTCACCTTCAGACATGTGAATCGCGATAAGGCCTTGTACTTCGCCTTCTTCAACGATCAAATCCACCACAAAGTACTCGTCAAATCGCTTGATTTGGTCGTACTTCATCGAAGTCTGGAACAGTGTATGAAGCATGTGGAAGCCGGTTTTATCCGCTGCGAACCACGTTCTCTCTACCTTCATACCGCCAAAGCGACGTACGTTTACTTCACCATTTTCTTTACGACTCCATGGGCAGCCCCATTGCTCCATTTGGATCATTTCACGAGTCGCGTTCTCAACAAAGTATTCAACAACATCCTGTTCACATAGCCAGTCGCCACCGCCAACCGTATCGTTGAAGTGGTTATCTAGGCTATCTTCGTCCTTGATTACTGCCGCTGAACCGCCTTCTGCCGCTACCGTATGCGAACGCATTGGGTAAACTTTAGAAATCAGTGCTACTTCTAATTCAGGATTAGCTTCAGCCGCTGCAATAGCAGTACGAAGACCAGCGCCGCCTGCGCCGATGACTGCGATATCTGTGGTAATTGTCTTCACAGTTATCCTCCAGTGTGATGCGGAGTTTTCCGCTTGTTATTATAAAAAGCCGATTTAGGAAGTTCTAAATAGTAGGAACCATTTAGCGCCCCTAAGCCTTAAGTGGTAGGTTCAGTGTATGAGAGGACGTGATTTCAAAAATTGATTTATTTAGGGTTTTGCTTCGGTAATGCAAGCGAGAGCATAAACTTTATGGGATCTGTGACTGCAGTCACGGCAAGAATTTGTTGCGTGCTACAGATAAGAGAACGTGTCGATAAATGCGGCGATATTGAGTGGTTTATTATTGATTTTGTTGATTATTATTCGCATTAACCATCAATGTCAGTGTTATAAACTTTCTGATAACTCTGCATTAAGAAAAGATGATCTTTTGCTAAACAAACGGTATCTTTCGCTCCAGTTATTTCAGTGAGTAATTCTAAAATCATGAACCAAGCCAACTGGCAGCCAGCTGCGCCGATTAAGCAGTTGAAACAACGTGCTTTATTGATTCGTCAGATCCGTGACTTCTTTTTTGAGCGTGATGTGATGGAGGTTGATACTCCAGCCATGAGTCATGCAACGGTCACCGATGTGCACCTGCACACTTTCAAAACCGAGTTTGTTGGGCCTGGGTATGCTGGTGGTCAAAAGCTGTTTTTCATGACTAGCCCTGAATTTCACATGAAACGCCTTTTAGCGGCAGGCAGCGGTTGTATTTATCAGATTGCAAAAGCCTTTCGCAATGAAGAGAACGGCCGCTACCACAACCCTGAGTTTATGATGTTGGAGTGGTACCGAGTTGGTTTTGACCATCATAAACTGATGGATGAGATGGATGATCTGCTGCAGTTGGTTCTGAAATCGGACAAGGCTGAGCGTATGACTTACCAAAACGCGTTTCTTAATGTGCTTGGGGTATGTCCATTAGAGGGTTCGATGGAAGAGCTAAAAGCTTGCGCTGGTACTTTAGGTTTGAGTGATATTGCCGATCCTGAAGAAGACAGAGACACCTTGCTCCAACTTTTATTCAGCATTGGTGTTGAGCCTAAAATTGGCCAAACGGTACCTGCATTCGTGTATGACTTCCCAGCTTCGCAAGCGGCACTCGCTAAGATTAACCCGCAAGACAATCGCGTAGCCGATCGCTTCGAGGTTTACTTTAAAGGCATTGAGTTGGCTAACGGGTTCCACGAGTTAGATAATCCGCAAGAGCAACTGCAGCGCTTTGAGGAAGATAATCAAAAACGCATTGAGATGGAGCTAGAGCCACAACCTATCGATCATCATCTCATTGAAGCGCTCAAAGCTGGCCTACCAAGCTGTGCTGGTGTGGCATTAGGTATCGACCGATTAATCATGCTTGCCATGGGACACGATCATATCGATGAAGTCACAGCGTTTCCTTTCCCACGATCTTAACTCTCATTTTGAGTCAGCTAACTTTGGCAACTTCAGATTAGCTGACTAATATTCCTGTTCCTACTACCGCGACAATCGCGCCTATCCAAGCGTAGGCGTTTGGTCTCTGCTTAGTATAAATCCATAAAATTGGCAGCAGCATAATCGGCGTTGTCGATGATAGCAGTGCCACCATACCGACGTTCCCTTCTTGCAGTGCATAGAGAATTAACGTCATACCAACCGCCATCGCAAGAAAGCCGTTGATTGCGGTAATGAACAGGATATTGCCGTTAATCGGATTCACCGCTCGCGATAACTTAGCCCCCGTCAGTCTGAATAGTGAGTGAGCAATAAAGGCGGTAATCATACGAATCGCTGAGGCGGCCACTGGGTCGATATTGGTCTGCATTACTGGCTTGGCAATAATGCCACCGAGAGCTTGGCAAATTGCGGCAGTTAGCCCTAAAGCGACGCCAATCCAAACCGTGCCTTTGATGGTTTCAAGTTGGTTGTTTGCTTGCCCTTTACGACCAAAGAAAATAGCGGTGAGCACGCCACTAAATACCAGTGCAGAACCGATAAGCTCTAGACTCGTCATGCTTTCACTAAACAAGAAGTATCCAAGAATGGCAGAGAACACGGCGTGACAAGAGAACAATAAGCCAGCTTGGCGTGGCCCCATTCGGTTCAAACAGGCAAAAAGGGCGGTATCACCAATGAAGATACCAATTAAGCCTGACAGCATCATAGGAGTGATTAAATCGGATTCTACGGTTGCCCAGCCTCCGGTTAGCCAAGCCATGGTTGAAAGCATGATAGCTGTGCAGCCCATGCGCCAACGACTATAGGCAAACGAACCTAAGTGTTGAGCCGGCTTTACCGACATTAAGCTGGCGATTGCCCACAAAAAAGCCGCCGCTAGGGCCAACCATTCAAATCCCATTACTCACATCCATGTAAAAAAGCGAAGAGAGTTAATATGCCCCAAAGCGCTGAGTTCGCAAAGGGTTTGATTAATCAAGCTCCAAAATAATACAGGTTTGAAATGAAGAAGCTCTGATAGGCGGAGAAAGGCGTCACAGCTCAATTGGATATTGAGCTGTGACGAGTTTGGATAAGAGAGGGGTTTAAACGAATAAGAACATTGCCAGATAGACAATCGCCAGACCAACGACACCCAAGATAACGCCCATTTTCGCCATGTCTTTGCTGTCGATAAGGCCAGTTGAGTAGGCGAGTGAGTTTGGTGGTGTGGATACAGGTAAAATCATGCCGAGTGATGCAGAGAAGGCGACTACGACTAGCAATCCTTGTAATCCACCAATTGCAGCCAAGCTTTCCATAGATGCACCAATGGCTGCGGCGATCGGCATCAGCAAGTTAGCGGTCGCGGTGTTAGACATGAAGTTGGCCATTAGCCAGCAGACGATAGATAACGTTAATACCACAGCAGCCGGGGAGAGTGATTCATAGTCAATTGCGTGCGCCAGTGCTGCTGCAAGTCCGGTTTTATCTAAACCAATACCAATCGCGATACCACCGGCTACCAACCACAATACGTCCCAGTTAATCAGTTTGAGCTCTTCTTTGCCCATGATGCCGGTTAAGGTAAAAACTGCTAGTGGAATGATCGACACCACATAGGTGTTCATCCCGTGCAGCTTAGTTGTCATCCAGAGAAGAATCGTTGCAGCAAAGGTGACGTAAACCACAATCGCACGCCAACTCTTTTTAAATTGACCATCTAGTCTTAACACCATGTTCTTCTGCTGAGACGGAAAGAACTTCTGTAGCAGAACCCAGGCAATCGTTAGTTGAATAATCACAAAGGGTAGACCCATCATCATCCAGCTGAGGAAGTCGATGGTGTTTTCTCCGGTCAGGTACTGCAGTGCGATAGCGTTTGGTGGTGTACCGATTGGCGTTGCAATACCACCAGTATTAGCCGCGATTGGAATACACAGTACCAAGGCTTTAATGCCTAAGTCCCCCTTGGGTGCTGACGCGACAATCGGACCGAGTAGGGCGAGCATCATCACTGTGGTGGCTGTATTCGACATGAACATGGAAAACACAGCAGTAATCAGCATCAGGCCGAGCATGATGAAGCGAGGCTCTGTTCCAAAAGGTTTTAGCAGAACGCGAGCTAAGTTGTTATCCAGTTCGTATTTCGAAGCCGCGATCGCCAACGCAAAACCACCCATAAACAGAATAATAATTGGTGACGAGAAGGCGCTGAAGATATCGGTGTATTTAATCAGCTCTCCTAAATCATGGCCTGCTGGTGGCTGCCTGAATAGGTGCAAACCTTTGTCCGATATCATAATTACTTCAAGAGTGATGATCAGGATCGAGGTGGCAAAAACCGGAACAGGTTCTAACACCCACAACAATGCTGCCAATAAGAAAATGGCCAACAGACGATGTTGAATAAGGGTCAGATCGCCAATGGGAATGGAGTCGATAGGCATAAAAAGCACACCTAACGGAATTGCAAAGCAGATCAGCAGTTTAACGAGAACGCCAACATTGAGCTTAGGCATGTGATGGAAACCCTATGAAGAAAATATCTACAAATAGAGTAAGTTATCTGATTTTTGGATACTTAGGCGACGGTTATAAAATTGCAAAGTCGTTTAACTTTTCGGCAACTGTTTTGCTTTTGGTCAATATTTGTTAATCCGCTTTGATACCGAGCAGATTGTGGATACAAAAAAGGTGAGCCATGAGCTCACCTTTCAAATATCAATTAGCAGCTAGCGCTTATTCTTGCTCAGCGTCCGGCTGTACTTTTTCTGCTTCTGCTTCTGCTTCTGCTTCTGCTTCTGCTGATGCGATATGTGCGTATGGAGTACCCAGAACCGTCTTCTCACCGTTTGCCATGCTCTCGTCGAACTTGATTGCATCTTTAGCGAACAGGTTGATAACGGTTGAGCCTAGCTTGAAGCGGCCCATCTCTTCACCCTTTTTCAGGATAACTGCTTTGTCACCTTCCGCTGGGTAATCCCACTTGTAAACTGTGTTACCGCGCGGTGGAGTAATTGTGCCAGCCCAAACTTGTTCAATGCTGCCTACAATCGTTGCACCAACTAGAACTTGAGCCATTGGGCCAAATTCAGTATCGAAGATACACACTACACGCTCGTTACGAGCAAATAGATTAGGAACGTTTTCTGCTGTTAGTGGGTTCACTGAGAATAGATCTCCTGGAACGTAGATCATTTGGCGCAGTGTACCGTCGCATGGCATGTGAACACGGTGGTAATCACTTGGTGATAGGTACAGAGTCGCGAATTCACCGTCTTTAAACTCTTCAGCAAGGTTTGCATCGCCACCTAATAGTTCACGAGCAGAGAAGTCATGACCTTTTGCTTGGATCAGTTTGCCATCTGTAATTGGGCCAAATTGGCTTACTCGTGCATCGGCAGGGTGCACAATCACAGATTCGCCTTCCGCGATTGGACGCATGCCTTCTTTAAGTTCACGTACGAAGAACTCGTTGAAGGTCTTGAAGTGTTTTGGATCGCTGTGAAGGGCTTCATCCATGTTCACTTTGTACTGCTTGATGAACCAGTTGATGATCGCTGTAGTTAAGCCGCCCGCTTTAGCAGACGCTAGTTTACCGACTAAGCGAGTCAGTCCATGTTGTGGAATCCAGTACTGCAATCCAACTTTGATCTTATCCATTGTATTAATATTCCAATGTTGTGTATTTCTTCAATGAAAA
This sequence comes from Vibrio sp. THAF190c, assembly GCF_009363355.1. Classification (NCBI taxonomy): domain Bacteria; kingdom Pseudomonadati; phylum Pseudomonadota; class Gammaproteobacteria; order Vibrionales; family Vibrionaceae; genus Vibrio; species Vibrio sp. THAF190c. The sequence goes on from NZ_CP045338.1 coordinate 259,478, forward strand.
TCAGTTAATGACGCTTTAGGGCGCGAGATGTTACTCAATATCGCGCCAATTGTCAGCAAGTGCGCAAACTTTGGTTGCAACTGCTGAGAGTTATTCACAAAAATAGCCTTAAAGATCAGCCTTCTTGTTTCTTGAGTACTGTCGGTTGGCTTTGTTTTCAAGCATGCTCTCAATGATGCGGTGGTAGTTCTCAAAGCGGATACGGCTGATCTTGCCATCCTCAACCGCCTCGCGAAGGATACAACCCGGGTCATCATTGTGTTTACAGTCGCGGAACTTACAACCACCAAGATACGGCTTGAATTCGACAAAGGCTTCGGTGATGGCTTCAGGCTCTAAGTGCCATAAACCAAATTCACGAACCCCAGGAGAGTCAATCAAGTCACCGCCTGATGGGAAGTGGTATAGACGTGCTGCCGTTGTGGTGTGTTGGCCAAGACCTGAGTTTTCTGACACCGCGCCTTCTTCGATATCAAGTGTTGGCATCAGCGCGTTAACTAGGCTGGATTTACCTACGCCCGATTGACCAACAAAGATGTTGATGCGGTTTGCCAGTTCAGCTTCTAGCTCAGCAATGCCGTAGCCGGTCTCTTTACTCACAAAGAGAACCTTGTAGCCAATCTCTTCATAGATGGTTAGGGTCTGTTTGTATTCTGCGAGCTGTTCTTCGCTGAGCAGGTCAACTTTGTTTAATACAATCAGCGGCGCGATGCTCAATGTATCAGAGGCGATCAGGTAGCGGTCAATGATGTTCAGGGATAGCTCTGGTAGGACCGCAGACACAATCACCATTTGATCAACGTTAGCCGCGACAGGCTTCAGGCCGTCGTAGTAATCCGGGCGAGTTAGAATAGAAGTACGTGGCTCAACGGCCTCAACTACACCAGAGATGCCAGCCATCGATTCAAGACCGGCACGCCAGATCACTCGGTCGCCAGAGACCAAGCTTTCGATACCACGACGCAGGTTACAACGGTGGATCTCGCTGGTTTCTACGTCTTCAATATCAGCATGTTGACCAAATCGAGTAATTACGAGGCCACTCTTGGTGCCGCCGAGCATACTCTCATCCCACTGGACCGAGTCTTCCTGCTTGAGTCGTTTCTTTTGGTTACTGCGTACGCGTCGTACTTGACCTTTGGTTAACTTTTTCTTTTTCGCCACAATTTTCTACTTAACACATCTAACTTGATGATTGGGAACTCGTCGTAACTGAGCTTGCTGCCATGAGATTTACGCGGCACAAAACCTAGTTTGAGTATACTTATTTGGGTATAGTACCTCTTTTACACGCAAACAAATAGGCAGCGCCATTATGTCCTTTAGCGATCAGAACCTAATATGGGTCGATCTAGAGATGACGGGACTTGATCCTGAAACTCATAAAATCATTGAAATTGCTACTATCGTCACCGATAGTGAGCTGAACATTCTTGCTGAAGGCCCAGTACTAGCTATCCATCAACCAGACAGTGAACTGGATAAAATGGACGAGTGGTGTACGACAACACACACCGGCAGCGGCCTAGTGAAACGTGTGAAAGAGAGCACCGTGACGGAACAAGATGCGATTGCTCAAACGATCGAGTTTCTTGAAAAGTGGGTGCCGAAAGGCAAATCACCGATTTGTGGCAACAGTATTGGCCAAGATCGTCGTTTCTTGTACAAGCATATGCCTGAATTGGAAGAGTACTTTCACTACCGTTACATCGATGTAAGCACTTTGAAAGAGCTTACGCGTCGTTGGAAACCTGAAGTATTAGATGGCTTTACTAAATCTGGTAGTCACTTAGCCTTAGATGACATTCGTGAGTCGATTGCTGAACTTCAGTACTACCGCAAGACGATCATCAATATCTAATCGATTCAAAATAGTTGTTCTGAATTGATTATCTGGCTGCGAAATCAACATTTTTTTGAAATTCTGTGTGCTTTTTCAGCACTTGACGAAAAAGTTGCAGAATTTTGCATTAAGGACTTGCATCACAAAAAAATGCTCTTATAATTCGCAGCCCTGAACGGCGAAAGACGTTTTCAGAATGCGACACTAGCTCAGCTGGTAGAGCGCAACCTTGCCAAGGTTGAGGTCACGAGTTCGAACCTCGTGTGTCGCTCCAATTTGTAGGTTAACGTGAAAACGGTAATCGAAAGGTGAAAGACCTTTCCGTGATGCGACACTAGCTCAGCTGGTAGAGCGCAACCTTGCCAAGGTTGAGGTCACGAGTTCGAACCTCGTGTGTCGCTCCAATTTGTAGATTAACGTGAAAACGGTAATCGAAAGGTGAAAGACCTTTCTGTGATGCGACACTAGCTCAGCTGGTAGAGCGCAACCTTGCCAAGGTTGAGGTCACGAGTTCGAACCTCGTGTGTCGCTCCAAATTGTAGATTAATGCGAAAGCGGTAATCGAAAGGTGAAAGACCTTTCCGTGATGCGACACTAGCTCAGCTGGTAGAGCGCAACCTTGCCAAGGTTGAGGTCACGAGTTCGAACCTCGTGTGTCGCTCCAAATTGATAGCTTTCATTGTGCTTAACAATGACATCCGGACGCGGGATGGAGCAGCTTGGTAGCTCGTCGGGCTCATAACCCGAAGGTCGTCGGTTCAAATCCGGCTCCCGCAACCACATTACAGTTAAACGCGATAGCGGTTAACTTATGCGACACTAGCTCAGCTGGTAGAGCGCAACCTTGCCAAGGTTGAGGTCACGAGTTCGAACCTCGTGTGTCGCTCCAAATTGATAGCTTTCATTGTGCTTAACAATGACATCCGGACGCGGGATGGAGCAGCTTGGTAGCTCGTCGGGCTCATAACCCGAAGGTCGTCGGTTCAAATCCGGCTCCCGCAACCACATTACAGTTAAACGCGATAGCGGTTAACTTATGCGACACTAGCTCAGTTGGTAGAGCGCAACCTTGCCAAGGTTGAGGTCACGAGTTCGAACCTCGTGTGTCGCTCCAAATTGATAGCTTTCATTGTGCTTAACAATGACATCCGGACGCGGGATGGAGCAGCTTGGTAGCTCGTCGGGCTCATAACCCGAAGGTCGTCGGTTCAAATCCGGCTCCCGCAACCACATTACAGTTAAACGCAATAGCGGTTAACTTATGCGACACTAGCTCAGCTGGTAGAGCGCAACCTTGCCAAGGTTGAGGTCACGAGTTCGAACCTCGTGTGTCGCTCCAAATTGATAGCTTTCATTGTGCTTAACAATGACATCCGGACGCGGGATGGAGCAGCTTGGTAGCTCGTCGGGCTCATAACCCGAAGGTCGTCGGTTCAAATCCGGCTCCCGCAACCACATTACAGTTAAACGCAGTAGCGGTTAACTTATGCGACACTAGCTCAGCTGGTAGAGCGCAACCTTGCCAAGGTTGAGGTCACGAGTTCGAACCTCGTGTGTCGCTCCAATTTGATAGCTTTCATTGTGCTTAACAATGACATCCGGACGCGGGATGGAGCAGCTTGGTAGCTCGTCGGGCTCATAACCCGAAGGTCGTCGGTTCAAATCCGGCTCCCGCAACCACATTACAGTTAAACGCAATAGCGGTTAACTTATGCGACACTAGCTCAGCTGGTAGAGCGCAACCTTGCCAAGGTTGAGGTCACGAGTTCGAACCTCGTGTGTCGCTCCAATTTCTTTCTAAGCTATCTAGCTTGGATATAGGCTGTAAGCCTAAGCTCTTTCTTTAATGCTGCGAAGCATCATCCCTTAAAAAAGAAATCAATCCTCCAGTACACTTGGTGGATATTTTTTTGTCTCAAATTTGTCTTAGCTAATGGAATGCTAATAACTATCAGGTTTCTAAAGAAGATATCTGAGGTTTTTCATATCTGTAAACAGACTTATCCACACTTTGTATTATGTGGATAACTTGGTTGATAAAGTTATTTCAGCCTTAATCCTCAAGTGCTACTGAAAAGATCCTTCCTAATATAATTTCTCTAAATTGTTCCTTTTTATTTTAAGTTGTTGTTTTTAATTGTTTTTGTTTGATTGGGTAGGTAGCTGGAAGGATCGTTAACTTGTTGTTTATTGATCTTAGTCATTTATCCGAACTGTGTTTAACTTTGCTGTTATGTGGAAAGTTTGAGAGAAATTAAATTTTTTTCCACATTATAAAATTTGAGAACAAGGTCAAACATTGTGCTTTAATTCTATGAAACAGCTTACCGTCATTTTACCGCTAACCTTGGTGTATCAAGCTTAGCGACTGATATTCATGGTGAATACACTAAGCGTCTCTTGGCAGGCCTTTTTCTACAATTCGAATAAGTCGCTTTTTCTTGCTTTCAATCTTATTCACAGACTCTTGAGGAGAGATGGTTGAAAGGGCAGTTTGTACTGCATTGGGTAATTGTTGATTCTGCTTTTCTAACGCCCATTGGATATGTTCGTCGAGCATCCCATCATTACCTAAATGAGATTCTAAAATATCAATGATGCGTTGTTGGAAAGGCGCATTACCCATCGCAACGAATAAATTACGTAGCCATTGCGTATGTCCAATGCGTCGAATCGCAGAACCTTCCATCTTTTTCAGAAAGGTCGCCTCATCCCAGCTTGCCAGTGTTACTAGGTCGATATCTTGGAATGCTTCACGGCGATGAAAGTCGCTTTGCTTACTAACATCTGCATGTCGATTCCAAGGGCAAACCAGTTGGCAGTCATCACAACCATAGATTCGGTTACCAATCGCTTCACGAAACTCGAGCGGAATAACACCATCGAATTCGATAGTCAGGTAAGAGATGCAGCGACGAGCATCCACAATACCTTCTTCCACGATGGCACCAGTAGGGCAAGAAGTCATACAAGCAGTGCATTTGCCACACTCTTCTGTATTCGGTTCATCTACAGGTAGTGGAATATTGACTAGCAACTCGCCCAGGAAAAACCATGAGCCCGCTTCTTTATCGAGAATGAGTGAGTGTTTACCCGTCCAACCTAGACCTGCCTTTTGGGCTAAAGGTCGTTCCAATATAGGTGCAGAATCGACGAATGGACGATAGTCCAAACCTTCAATCTCTTTTTCGATTTTCTGACCGAGCTTTTTTAACTGATTACGAAACAGTTTGTGATAGTCACGACCCAACGCGTAACGGCTGATATAGCCTTGGGTGCTGTCTGCAAGGTTAGTCGCGAATTGAGCTTCAGGTGGTAGATAGTTCATGCGAGCGCTGATCACTCGTACTGTACCCGGGTGCAATTCATCAGGCCTTGCGCGCATCATGCCATGTCGTGCCATCCAATCCATATCGCCGTGGTAACCAGCATCTAGCCACGCTTGTAAAGCTGCTTCATGCTCACTTAAGTCGACATCACAAATGCCAACTTTTTGGAAGCCGAGCTCTTGTCCCCAAGTTTTAATTTGTTCAGCAAGGTGGTCTAGATTCATAGCTTGGTCGCAACTTTATTCATAGCCTGGTAATCAATTTATATCTGGCATGAGCGAAAATGGGGGCGGATCTTAACGGATCTTAATAGTGTTGACCAGAACAGAGGCAAATTCATCGCTATTTTTCATATTACTTACACTTGAATGCTTGTCTCTCAAAACCTTCACGGTTTACTATTCTTGTTCTTTTGATTTTTATATAGTCAACGATCGATTTTTAGAGAACGTATTCATGAGCACAAAACAATTTACTTTGAAAGATGAGCAAGCAACGATTCAACTGGGGACGGAGCTTTCAAATCTATGCTCACAGCAAACCACTATCTATTTGCATGGCGATCTTGGCGCAGGTAAAACGACATTTAGTCGTGGCTTTGTAAAAGCGCTTGGTCATCAAGGAAATGTAAAAAGCCCAACGTATACTCTGGTTGAACCATATCAATTGGCAGATTGGCAGGTATATCATTTCGATCTATACCGTCTTGCTGATCCTGAAGAGTTAGAGTTCATGGGTATTCGTGACTACTTTACTCCTGACGCTATCTGCCTCGTTGAGTGGCCAGAGAAGGGTGAAGGTCTATTGCCAGAAGCTGATCTTGATATCGATATCCGTTACCAAGATGATCACCGAGTCGTCTCTTTAACCGCTAACAGTGAATATGGACAACGCTTACTTAGTCAGTTGGAGTTATGTTGATTTCTAAACGCCTTCTTTCTACAGTGGCCATGATGGCCGCTGTTTTCTCATTGCTGTTTTCTTCCCTTGCTGCTGCGAACTCTTTAAAAGGGTTACGTGTGTGGCCTTCCCCTGAAGAAACCCGAGTTGTTATTGATCTAAAGTCTGAAGCCGATTTTAGCTATTTTACTTTGACCAGCCCCAACCGTTTGGTGGTTGACCTTAAACGTACTAATCTCGCGACCAAATTACCGGTCACCGTTACAGATAGCCCTGTATTAAAAAAGATTCGCAAGAGCTCTCCTCCAGAGAAGACAACCTACCGTTTAGTGTTTGAGCTGAAGAAATCTACAAAAGCTGAAATCTTCAAATTGAGCCCGACGCCGGGTGGGCAATATGGTCACCGTTTGGTGATCGATCTTCCACATGGTGAAACGAAAAAATCATCATCTAGCTCAAGCTCTTCGAGCAGTTCAACGGTGAGTAAGAGCATTGATCAAGTTCAGCGCAATAAAGACATTTTGATCGTGATTGATCCTGGACACGGTGGTGAAGACCCAGGCTCGATTGGACCGTCTGGTAAGTACGAGAAAAATACGGTCTTAAGCATTTCGCGCAAAGTCGCCGCTAAGTTGAATGCGATACCGGGCGTGAAGACTCGTATGACGCGAAATGGCGACTACTTCGTTAACTTGAACCGCCGAGTGGCTATTGCTCGTGAAAATGAAGCGCACCTGTTGATTTCGATTCACGCAGACGCATTCACAACACCTCAACCTCGTGGTGGTTCTGTATTCGTACTCAATACTCGTCGTGCTAACACGGAAATCTCCCGTTGGATTGAGAATAAAGAGAAGCAATCGGAGCTCTTGGGCGGCGGCGGTGCGGCTTTCACCAATAATATTGATGATAAGAACGTTAACCAAACTCTGTTAGACCTACAATTTAGTCACTCTCAGAAAGAGGGTTATAAATTGGCAACGGAAATCCTGTCTGAGATGGGCAAAGTGGCCAAGCTGCATAACCGTAAGCCAATCAACACCAGTCTAGCGGTATTACGCTCACCACAAATTCCTTCAGTGCTGGTTGAGACTGGCTTTATCTCTAACCCGACGGAAGAGAAGCTTCTGTTCCAGCGCTCGCACCAAGATAAATTGGCTACGGCGATTACAACCGCAGTGGTGAAGTACCTAAAAGCGAACCCGCCAGAGGGAATGGTATTATCTAACACAGCAAGACCTACACCCGCTCCAGTCGCTTCTACTATTACTCATAAAGTTTCTCGTGGTGAATCGCTGTCAGTGATTGCGAAGAAGTACGGTACAACTACGAAAAACTTGATGACGATGAATAACCTGAAATCGACAGGTTTGGTTATTGGTCAGAAGCTAAAAGTACCTGGCGCGGCACAAAGCGTCGGCAACGATGTTGAAAGACGGACTATTACTCACGTGGTCAAGCGTGGTGAGTTCTTAGGTAGCATTGCCAACAAGTACGGCGTGAGTGTTTCTGCGATTAAGCGTGAGAATAACCTGCGCTCAGATATCGTGAAAGTAGGTCAGAAGCTTAAGATCACTATCAGTATTAAGGCGCTTCCGCTACGTAAGCACACAGTCGTGCGTGGAGACTACCTTGGTAAGATCGCGTCTAAATATGGGGTGACGGTAGACAGCATTCGTAAGGCAAACAAACTGCGTTCTGACGGTTTAGCCGTTGGGCAAGTATTGGTGATTCCTCATAAATAATGAGTAGAGAGCCAGAGCGAGTAGAGAACCATTATGACGATTAAGATATTACCAGCGCGTCTTGCTAACCAAATTGCAGCCGGAGAAGTGGTCGAAAGGCCAGCTTCGGTTGTTAAAGAGTTGGTGGAGAATAGCTTGGACTCTGGTGCAACCCGAATCGACATTGATATCGAGAAGGGCGGCGCTAAGCTGATTCGCGTTCGTGATAATGGTAAAGGTATCGTCAAAGATGAGTTAGGGCTGGCGCTAAGCCGACATGCGACATCAAAGATTCACACCTTAGATGACCTTGAAGCGATCGTGAGCCTTGGCTTTCGCGGTGAAGCGCTGGCAAGTATTAGCTCGGTAGCGCGTTTAACCATGACCTCGCGACCAGCGACGCAAGACCAAGCGTGGGCTGCGTATAGTGAAGGGCGTGACATGGCGGTAAAACTGCAGCCAGCAGCACACCCAATCGGCACCTCCGTCGAAGTTTTAGACCTATTCTTTAATACACCGGCAAGACGTAAGTTTCTGCGTACTGAAAAAACCGAATTTACTCATATTGATGAGCTGCTAAAACGCATTGCCTTGAGCCGTTTCGATGTGACAATTAACTTGCGTCATAACGGCAAGATGATTCGCCAATACCGCGCAGCTAAAACAGAGATTCAAGCAGAAAAACGTATTGCGGCTGTGTGTGGCAATGCGTTTGTGCGTCATATGCTCAAGATTGAGTTAGAGCATCAAGGCCTCAAACTCCACGGCTGGATCACCACACCAGAAGGTGCAAGACAGCAAAGTGATTTGCAATACTGCTATGTGAACGGCCGTATGATGCGTGACAAGCTGATCAATCACGCGATTCGTCAAAGCTACGAGACCAGCCTTCGCCCTGATCAATTCGCTACCTACGTGCTGTTTATTGAGCTCGACCCACATCAAGTGGATGTTAACGTTCATCCAGCTAAGCACGAAGTCCGTTTCCATCAAGCGCGTCTGGTGCATGATTTTATCTATCAAGCGTTAAGCGATGGATTGGCGCAAACCAAACAGATTGAAGCCGCACCACTCAATCAATCTGCTTTTCACCAAGTTGAGCCTGAACCGCGCGATGAAGGCACTGGTTACTCTGAAGCTGTTAATCACTCAGAGGGTGTTGATACCTTTGTTTCGTCACCAACCTCACAGCCCTCTTCGCCAATAGGTGCTGCTCAAGCGTCGGAGCGAGCAAGAGAGGCGATCGATAAGACACCTGCTTATCCAAGAAAAGCGGAATCAGAGCATGCTCAAGAGTCGGTTCAAGATCGCGCACAGAGTTATAGCCAGACTCACTCAAGAGCGGGCACTCAATCAGAGGGCGAACGAAGTTCCGGTTATGGTGGTCGAGTTGAACAAGCGACCAGCTTTACTGGCTCTCCGCGTCAGGAGTGGATTGAATCTCGTCCTGCGCCAAAACCTGACAAGCCTTCGAACCAACATCATGCAGAACCGGCACCGTCTAAGCGTGAAGTGAAAGCCTACAAAGAGCTACTGCAAACACCAGAGTTTCCAAACTCAACCGCAGGCGATAGCGCGCTTTCAAAAGATTCATCGTCGAGGGCAGCTTCTGTAGTCGAACACTCACCGGTTGAAAGGCCGATCATTGCTGAGCTTGGCAAAGCGATTACTGTGGTGAACCAGCAGTATTTGGCTATGGGAAGTAAAAATGGTTGCTTGTTGTTATCACTGGCGAAAGCCGAATATTTGCGTGTGGTGGGGCAACTGAATACCCAACATGGTGCTTTGAAAAGTCAGCCTTTATTGGTGCCTCTATCGATGAAAGTTGGTAGTGAGTTGGTTGAGGTGATGAAAACACTGAGCCCTCAACTGAACTTGTTAGGCATCGAGCTTAAAGCCAGAAACAGCGAAGCGATTATGGTGATGGGAGTGCCATCACCTCTAAGGCAGCAAAACTTACAAACTTTAATCCCAGATCTGTTATCGTACGCGGCTTCGCTCAATATCCAATCCAACGACGCTCAAAGCATGCAACAGTTGGTCAATTGGATTGGTGTGCAAACCGCGCAGGTAAAAAGCGACTACACTTTATCTGAAGCGGTTCAATTAGTTGGGGAACTTGAACAGCTCTGGCACGGTCTACTTCCATTAGATGATCCTGAGTTTGTAAACCCAGTTGATTTTTCAGCGACTATTGCAGCATTTACGGTTTAATTTATTGAGTTGCGCGGTAAGTTTGCGCAGCACTAAGCTCTGAAAAACAGAGCGCTCTAACAGAGAAGCAAAAAACAAATATCATGACTCAGAAACTACCTTTAGCACTGTTTTTAATGGGGCCGACCGCATCAGGTAAAACAGATCTAGCCATTCGCCTACGTCAGAAGTTCCCAGTAGAGATCATCAGTGTGGACTCGGCGTTGATCTACAAAGATATGGATATTGGTACTGCGAAACCAGACGCAGAAGAGTTAGCACTTGCTCCTCATCGCTTGATCGATATTTTAGATCCAAGTGAATCCTACTCTGCGGCAGATTTTCGTCGTGATGCCCTCAAAGAGATGAACGACATCGTTGCAGCAGGAAAAATACCATTATTGGTCGGTGGTACTATGCTTTATTACAAGGCATTGCTAGAAGGGTTATCCCCTTTACCAGCGGCAGACCAAGAGATTCGTAAACAGATTGAAGCAGAAGCTAACGAGCGTGGTTGGCAAGTTATGCACGATCAATTAAGAGAGATTGATCCAGTATCTGCAGAAAGAATTCATCCGAATGATCCACAAAGATTGTCAAGAGCATTGGAAGTTTTTCGAATTTCGGGTAAAACATTAACAGAGCTAACTCAAACGAAGGGCGATAGCCTGCCATTTCGTGTGAAGCAATTTGCTATAGCTCCCAAGGAAAGGGCTGAACTGCATCGTCGAATTGAACTGCGTTTCGAGAAAATGATAGAGGCAGGTTTCGAAGATGAGATGAAAGCGTTATACGCTCGAGACGATCTTCATCCTGATCTACCATCGATCCGTTGCGTAGGGTATCGTCAGATGTGGGACTATTTAGATGGGAATTGTGACCTTGACGAAGCGGTATTCCGTGGAGTCTGTGCAACCCGTCAATTGGCCAAGCGCCAAATCACCTGGTTACGCAGTTGGGATGATTTGACTTGGTTAGATAGCGAAAACATTGAACAAGCGCTAGAAACTCTTTCAGATGCAATAGCATCTGACTAGCATAGCTGTGTATAATGTGATCGCTTTTGCGTGAATATACTCTGGAAAGGATCCGTTATTGAGGCTTTTTAAACTTACAGCCTTTCAATAACAACGGAGTTTTTTTATTCGTTTAGCTCAGATGCAAAGGCCGCACCTTTTTGTGCACCACTAGCTAAATAATTACAACAAAATACAAAATAAGGAAAATAAAATGGCTAAGGGGCAATCGCTGCAAGACCCATTTCTAAATGCACTACGTCGTGAGCGCATTCCAGTGTCTATCTACCTTGTAAACGGCATTAAGCTGCAAGGTCAGATCGAATCTTTTGATCAGTTTGTGATCTTACTGAAGAACACAGTAAACCAAATGGTTTACAAGCATGCTATCTCTACAGTGGTTCCTGCTCGTGCAGTTAGCCACCACAGCGGTGAGCGTGCACCAGCTGATCGTTCAGAGAAGTCTGAAGATTAATAGTTCAATCAATACAGCTAAAGCTGTAATAAGGAGTTGGTTGCTTGTTTGACCGTTATGAATCCGGTGAGCGAGCCGTACTTGTTCATATCAACTTCACGCAAGAGGGTGAATGGGAAGACTTAAGCGAATGTGAAATGCTGGTCTCCTCTGCGGGGGTAGAAACACTACAAGTTATTACTGGTAGTCGTCAGTCCCCGCACCCTAAATACTACGTCGGAGAGGGTAAAGCCCAAGAAATCGCTCAAGCCGTTCAGCTAACTGGGGCTGAAATTGTGATTTTTAATCACGCCCTCTCTCCTGCCCAAGAGCGTAACCTAGAGCACTTGTGTAAGTGTCGTGTGATTGACCGAACCGGTCTTATCTTAGATATCTTTGCACAGCGTGCGCGAACTCATGAAGGTAAGCTACAAGTTGAGCTTGCTCAGCTTCGTCATATCTCTACTCGACTGATTCGCGGTTGGACTCACCTTGAGAGACAAAAAGGTGGTATCGGTCTTCGTGGTCCAGGTGAAACTCAACTAGAAACAGATCGACGTCTGTTGCGTGACCGTATAAAAGCGATATTGCGTCGTTTAGCTAAGGTAGCTAAGCAACGTGAACAGGGCCGCCGTGCTCGTAATCGAGCTGAAATCCCAACCATTTCTCTTGTTGGTTATACCAACGCAGGGAAATCAACACTGTTTAACCAGATCACCCGTGCTGGTGTTTACGCGGCAGACCAATTGTTTGCAACGCTAGACCCAACACTACGTAAAATCGATCTGACTGATGTAGGTCCGGCAATCCTTGCAGATACTGTAGGATTTATTCGTCACCTACCGCACGATTTAGTCGCGGCATTTAAAGCAACGTTACAAGAGACGCAGGAAGCTGACATTTTGTTACATGTTGTTGATGCCAGTGATGACCGCTTTCGTGAGAATATTCAGGCAGTTCATGATGTATTAGAAGAAATCGATGCTCATGAGGTGCCAACCCTTGTAGTCATGAACAAGATTGACTGCATGGAAGACCAAAAACCTCGCATTGAACGAGACGAAGAGGGCGCACCACGCGCTGTTTGGGTCTCGGCAATGGAAGGGGAAGGCATTGAATTACTGTTTGAGGCGCTGACAGAACGTCTAGCAAGCCAAATGGTTCAATATCGACTGTGCATTCCACCTCAACATCAGGGTCGTATTCGTAGTCTGTTTTTTCAGTTGAAATCTATTCAACAAGAAGAATATGATGAAAATGGTAACCTGTTGATAGATATCCGAATGCAACAAGTGGATTGGTCTAAACTAGAAAAAAGAGAAGGGGCACTCTTAGGTGACTTTATCGTTACCACAGAGACTGCTACAGTATAACGTCATATCAAATGATGGAGCTTTCTAATGGCGTGGAATGAGCCTGGAAATAACAACGGCGATAACGGCCGCGATAATGACCCTTGGGGTAATAAGAATAATCGCGGTGGCCGAGATCAAGGACCGCCAGACTTAGACGAAGTGTTTAACAAACTGAGTCAAAAGTTGGGTGGCAAGTTTGGTAAAAAAGGTGGCAACGGTTCATCTGTTGGTGGCGGTGGTGCGATTGGCTTTGGTGTCATTGCAGTTATTGCTATCGCTATCTGGTTCTTTGCGGGTTTCTACACCGTAGGTGAAGCAGAGAGAGCTGTGGTACTTCGATTAGGTCAGTTTGACCGTATTGAAGAGCCGGGCCTAAACTGGCACCCACGTTTCATCGATCAAATCAGCGATGAACAGCTGGTTAACGTTCAAGCGATCCGTTCACTGCGTGCCTCTGGCACCATGCTGACCAAAGACGAGAACGTAGTAACGGTAGCGATGGATGTTCAGTACCGAGTGACTGACCCATACAAATACTTATACCGAGTAACTAATGCTGACGATAGTTTGCGTCAAGCAACAGACTCAGCACTGCGTGCGGTTATTGGTGATTCGTTAATGGATGCTATTCTAACGAGTGGTCGTCAACAGATTCGTCAAAGCACTCAGGAAACTCTGAATCAAATTATTGATAGCTACGATATGGGCATCACTCTAGTTGATGTAAACTTCCAGTCAGCACGTCCACCTGAGCAAGTTAAAGATGCATTTGACGATGCTATCGCGGCTCGTGAGGATGAAGAACGTTTCATTCGTGAAGCCGAAGCTTATAAAAATGAGATCTTACCTAAAGCAACCGGTCGAGCTGAGCGTTTGAAGAAAGAAGCGCAAGGTTATAGTGAGCGTATTACTAACGAAGCTGAAGGTCAGGTTGCTCAATTTGAGAAGTTACTTCCTGAATACTCGGCAGCACCAGAAGTCACTCGTAACCGTCTGTATCTTGATACTATGGAAGAAGTGTACAGCAATACATCTAAGGTACTGATTGACTCAGAGTCTAGCGGTAACTTGCTTTACCTTCCTATCGATAAGTTAGCGGGTAAAGACGGCGCAAGCTCAACTGTGCGTAAGTCTAAATCTAGCTCTGCTTATGATGGGATTGAATTGGAAGCAGATCGTACTGATACGACACAAAAGTCGAACTCTGAAAATCGCTCAACGTCACGTCAAGGGAGATACTAAGAATGCGTAAGTTAATGATCCCTGTACTCGTTATTGCGTTAGCGCTAATGCTAATGTCTCTATTCGTGATTCCTGAAGGTGAGCGTGGCATTGTTGTTCGTTTTGGTCGTGTACTAAAAGATAACAATGAAATCACTCGCATTTATGAGCCGGGCCTGCACTTTAAAATGCCGATGTTTGATCGCGTACATCGCTTAGATGCACTGATTCAAACAATGGATGGTCGCTCTGACCGCTTCGTAACGTCTGAGAAAAAAGACGTGATCATTGATTCATACGTTAAATGGCGTATTGAAGATTTTGGTCGTTACTATCTAGCAACCGGTGGTGGTAATTCACTGCAAGCTGAAGCACTTCTGGAGCGTAAAGTGACAGACGTTCTTCGTTCGGAGATCGGTTCGCGTGAAATCAAGCAAATTATCTCTGGTCCTCGTGATAAGAGTAAAGAGCTTGCGGGTAACGTTGAAGATGAACTAGCGAATGAAGCGGCACTGAAAGCTTTAGAGATCGATGGTGAGCGTGATCAAATCATGCAAGAGGTTTTAGATGATACTCGTAAGAGTGCACTGAAAGATTTAGGTGTACGAGTTGTTGATTTTCGTATTAAGAAAATTAACCTACCTGATGAAATTAGTGAGTCTATCTACCGTCGTATGCGTGCAGAACGTGAGTCAGTAGCTCGTAAGTTCCGCTCTCAAGGTCGTGAAAAAGCTGAAGTTATCCGAGCTCAAGCTGAGCTAGAGGTTGCGACAATTCTAGCTGAAGCCGACAAAACAGCACGAGTAACTCGCGGTGAAGCAGACGCAACGGCTGCTAAGATTTATGCAGAAGCGTACAACCAAGACCCTGAATTCTTCAGTTTCTTGCGTTCTCTTAAAGCTTATGAGAAATCATTTAGCTCTAAGAACGATATATTAGTGCTTGACCCTAAGAGTGAGTTCTTCCAATACATGAACCAGTCAAACGGTGTTCAAGAGAAGTAACCCTCTAAGATAAGTATTTATAATAGAAAGGCTCCCACGGTGGGAGCCTTTTTTGTTTGTATCGACAATCTAGATATCTTTCAATCATTCTCGAATCTCGAATCTCGAATCTCGAATCTCGAATCTCGAATCTCGAATCTCGAATTACCGATACGTCATAAACGCAATCACCGCACCGGCTACCACCAAGCAACCACCAATACGTCGAAGCTGATTATCTGGTTGTTCACTAAGCTGAGCCATCATGTTGCGCCAGCCTCTTGGAGCGATAAGTGGCCCTAAGCCTTCAACGACCAAAACTAGGCCGATAGCCAGCCAAATAGAGTGAGACATGATAGGTGCCTTATGAGATAAAAAAGGAATAATATCAGTATCCTTACGCATTTTGATACCGCCTTATGTGTGCCGCTTGTGAGCAATTCTCACTATTGTGAACAAAAAATGACTGCAAGAATTGTGATTCGGTGCTAGAATCCATTTTTAACTAGCAACAGATACTGGAAAGATGGGAAATAACGTAGTCGTTCTAGGCACCCAATGGGGTGACGAAGGTAAAGGTAAAATTGTTGACCTTTTAACTGAAGATGCAAAATACGTGGTTCGCTACCAAGGCGGTCACAATGCAGGTCACACACTTGTAATTGACGGTGAAAAAACCGTTCTTCACTTAATTCCATCAGGCATCCTGCGCGATAACGTTAAATGTGTTATCGGTAACGGTGTTGTACTTTCGCCTGAAGCACTTCTTAAAGAAATGAAGCCTCTTGAAGAGCGCGGTATCCCAGTGCGCGAGCGTCTTTTCGTTTCTGAAGCTTGTCCTCTAATTCTTCCGTACCATATCGCTATCGACAACGCGCGTGAAATCGCTCGTGGCGCGAAAGCTATCGGTACAACGGGTCGTGGTATCGGTCCAGCTTACGAAGATAAAGTTGCTCGTCGCGGTCTACGCGTTGGTGACCTTTTCGATAAAGAAATGTTCGCTGAGAAGCTAAAAGAAGTAATGGAATTCCATAACTTCCAACTAGAGCACTTCTACAAAGCTGAAACAGTAAGCTACGAAGAAGTACTTGAGCAGTGCATGGGTTACGCAGATCTACTAACTTCAATGGTTATGGACGTAACTGACGAACTAGACGCAGCACGTAAGCGCGGCGACAAGATCATGTTCGAAGGCGCTCAAGGTACTCTACTAGATATCGACCACGGTACTTACCCATACGTAACTTCTTCTAACACGACTGCTGGTGGTGTTGCTGCAGGTTCTGGTTTTGGTCCTCGTCACATCGGTTACATCCTTGGTATCACCAAGGCTTACTGTACTCGTGTAGGTTCAGGTCCATTCCCAACTGAGCTATACGATGGTCTAGACAAGCAAGACCCAGTAGGTAAACACCTAGGTGATGTTGGCCACGAGTTTGGTGCGACAACAGGTCGTCTACGTCGTACAGGTTGGTTTGATGCAGTAGCAATGCGCCGCGCTATCCAAATCAACTCTCTAACTGGTATGTGTCTGACTAAACTAGACGTTCTTGACGGTCTAGAAGAGATCAAGATCTGTACTGGCTACAAGATGGCTGACGGTTCTATCCTAGAAGTTTCTCCAATGGCTGCTGAATCTTTCGAAGAAGCAACGCCAATCTACGAAACAATGCCAGGTTGGTCTGAGACAACATTTGGTGCTAAGACAATCGACGCGCTTCCACAAGCTGCTCTTGATTACATCAAACGTATCGAAGAACTAACAGGCGTACCAGTAGATATTATCTCTACAGGTCCAGACCGTAACGAAACTATTATCAAGGTTCACCCTTACAGCGCATAATGCTGATACACGTAAGTGTATAGATAATAGAAAGTTGTTAGAAAGCCAGCTGAAATAAGCTGGCTTTTTTGTGCTCGCAATTTGGAGTTTCGCCAGTACTACTTTTGAGTGTGATGATCTTTTGTACGCTATCTGGCAAAATATTGCCCATCGGCGGCAAGTTTTGTCTAAAGCGATAGGCGTCGTTGCCGATACAGATATCATAGTGAGTGAAATGTAATTGAGTTTGGGGTTCCCAAAGGTTCAATACGTTTTTAAAACAAGATAATAGAGTGCAGGTATGAAGCTACGAACTGTGGCAGCTTCATTGATAATGGCGCTGAGCTCCTCCTTGAGTCATGCTAATTTGGCTGATGTCGGTGAGCCGGTACCCATATACACAGAAGCTGAACTGATCAATCTGATAGAAAAGAATCAACACCTTGAGCGTGTGAAAGCTGATAAGTGCCAACTGGTTGAAGATATTGTTGCGCGTGCGACGCGTATCAGTTTGCCTTCTTATGAGTTTTTATACGGCGATATGCTGGCTTGGGGTGTCTGTGTAGAGCAGGACGTTGAACTTGGTCTGTACTACATGGAAAACGCCGCTCATCAAGGTCTGCCGGCCGCTTTAGAGCAGCTTGGCCGTTACTACTCACGTGGTACCTTGGTTCAGCAAGATAAAGAGCGAGCGATCCCTTATCTACGTGAAGCAGCATCCATGGGTAACCTTAATGCGCGTATTCACTTAGCTGAGCTATTACTGCGTGATTATGGTAGCCCGTTAGATTATGAAGATGCGTACCGCTGGCTGTATAACTCTGTCACTGCCGATCAGCGTCAACACAAACGCATTTCCGTATTAAGGAGTGGGTTGGAGCAAAGAATGCCAGACAATATTATTGCTCGAGCCAAACGACGCGACGTTTTCTGGTAATACCGAATCCTAATCCTGTAATGATCTCTGCACTCATTATTACGGGACACTGAAAGCTGAAAAGCCCTGCCTAATTAGATTAGTGCAGGGCTTTTTGCATCTAGATAGTCATGCTATTACGTGGCGAGATTATTGAACCACTTCACCTGACTCAACAACGGTTTCACGCACTACCTTAGTGAAATCCAGTGCTTCTTGACGAATCTTATCTTCATCAACAGTGAGCATGTTGCGGTCTTTCATCAACAGTTTACCGTCGACGATTGAGTGGCGAACGTTACCTGAGTTTGCTGAGTACACCAGTGCAGAATATGGGTTGTAAACAGGTACCATGTTTGGCGCTTTAGTATCGATCACAATGATGTCCGCCAACTTACCGATCTCTAATGATCCGATCTTGTCTTCCATGTGTAGCGCTTTTGCTGCACCCATCGTCGCCATGTCGATCACTTTGATCGGCGGCATAGCTGCACGATCCTTGTTAACTAGTTTATGAACTTTGGCAACTTGGTTGAATTCATCGATAGTGCTCAAGGTGTTACCTGACATTGGACCATCGGTACCTAGGCCAATACGAACATCTTCATCGTACATCTGCAGAGCAGGCGAGACGCCTTTCGCTGATTTGATGTTAGCACTCATATTGTGGGCAACGCCCATGTCTGACTCTTTCACTAGTTTAATGTCTTCGTCATCAACCAAGATCATGTGTGCGCCAACTAGGTTTTTGTTGAGTGCGCCAATGCTATGCATGTACTGAACAGGCGATAGGCCATCAGAGCGCTCGGCGATCTTCTCTTCTTCACGATGAGATTCTGCTAAGTGGATCATCACAGGAACATCCAGTTCCAGAGATAGCTTCGCTACTTTTTGTAGGATCTCTGTGGTGTTGGTGTAAGGGGCGTGTGGTGCGAATGCTGGCGTGATACGCGGGTGGTCTTTGTACTCTTCAATGAAGTTGAGCGCGTACTTAATCCCTTCCTCAGCATTGGCTGCATCTGCAACTGGGAATTTAATCACGGTTTCACCCAATACAGCACGCATACCAATCTTATCGACGGTCTTCGCTACCTCATCTTCGAAGTAGTACATATCTGCATAAGTCGTTACGCCACCTTTCACCATTTCTACGTTACCTAGGTTGGCGCCAATACGAACCATATCGCGAGAAACCAGTTTCTTTTCCAATGGGAAGATATAACGGTGTAGACGGTCAGGCACATCGTCAGCCAAAGAGCGGAACACAGTCATTGAAATGTGAGTGTGAGTATTGATAAGACCTGGCATCACGATATCGCCATCGACATCAAGCACTTGTTCTGCCTGGTATTGCTTCTCTAATGAAGCGTCGCCCACTGCAATGATTTTGTTGTCTTTGACCACTACCGTACCACTCTCATAGACGGTTTTGTCTTGGTTCATAGTCAGAACCATGGCATCTGTGATCATCAGATCCGCTTTTTCCATTGCGTTAATCGTTAAAGAAAACAGAGATAAGCTAGCCATCGCTGATGCAATTAAGGTGCGTTTTAAATTCATATCAATACTCAGAACAGGATTTGGTAAATTTTTCTGAATCATAGTCGATTTCAATAGTGTCGCAAACGTTTGTTTTATCGTTTGCGTGAAAATTTGATGGTTGAACAGAATTACGAACGGATATTTGACATCATGAAGACTTGTATCAATCTCAGCTAATTTGTCGGTTTTCTAAAGCATATCTGTAGCTTACCTGTTGCATCGGATATAATAGATGTATATCCCTTCCTTGCTTAAGCAGGCCCGCCTATGACCAAAAAGATACCGATGTCAGAAAATACGACAACCACAGCTAATGCTGATCCTTTTGCAGACCGAGAGTCGCAAAACTACGAGAATCCAGTTCCAAGTCGCGAGTTTATTCTTTCGTTTCTGACGGACGCGAATATTCCAATGAACCGCAACGATCTGTTCGAGGCATTAAGTTTGTCAGGCGAAGACCAATATGAAGGTTTGCGCCGTCGTCTGCGTGCGATGGAGCGTGATGGCCAGTTGATCTTTACGCGTCGCCAATGCTACGCACTACCAGAGAAGCTGGAGCTGATTAAAGGGTATGTGATTGGTCATAAAGATGGTCACGGCTGGGTACGCCCTGATGGCAGCAAAGGCAAGGATGACGACATTCTACTGCCACACCATCAGATGAAGACACTGATGCACGGTGACTACGTTTTGGCACAACCAACCGACAACAGCAAACGCGGCCGTCGTGAAGGTCGTTTAGTACGTGTACTTGAAGAACGCACAGCTCCGTTAATCGGCCGCTTCTTCCTAGAGTATGGTCACTCTTATGTAGTTCCTGATGATTCCCGAATCAGTCACGACATTCTGATCCCAACCGAGCATAAAGGCGGTGCTCGTATGGGTAACGTTGTGGTGATCGAAATTACGGATCGTGGTGGTCGTTCACGCAATATGATGGGTAAAGTTACGGAAGTTTTGGGTGAGAACATGGCTCCGGGGATGGAGACCAAGATTGCGATTCACACTCACCAAATCCCTCATGAATGGCCGCAAGCGGTTGAGAAACAGATTGAAAACCTAGGCGAACATGTACCTGAAGAAGCGAAAGAAGGCCGTGTAGATTTACGTGAGCTGCCTTTGGTGACGATTGACGGTGAAGATGCACGTGACTTCGATGATGCGGTTTACTGTGAGGCGAAGAAAGGTGGTGGCTGGCGCTTATGGGTAGCGATTGCTGACGTTAGTTACTACGTGCGTCCAGATACAGCCCTAGATAAAGAAGCGATTAACCGTGGTAACTCAGTTTACTTCCCATCTCAGGTTGTTCCGATGCTGCCAGAAGTGCTATCGAATGGTTTGTGTTCCCTGAACCCACAAGTTGACCGTTTGTGTATGGTGTGTGAAATGACCATCTCAGAGAACGGCAAGCTATCAGGTTACAAGCACTACGAAGCGGTGATGAACTCGCATGCGCGTCTGACTTACAACAAGGTAGGCGCGATTCTCGATGGTGATGAAGAGCTTCGTCAGCGTTACGAGAAAGAAGTACCGCACCTTGAAGAGCTGCATAAGATGTACAAAGTGCTTAAGCAGACTCGTGATGAGCGTGGTGCGATTGAGTTTGAAACAGTAGAAACTAAGTTCATCTTCAATGCTGATCGTAAGATTGACCGCATTGAACCTGTGATTCGCAACGATGCTCACAAGATCATCGAAGAGTGTATGATTCTGGCGAATATTGCTTCTGCTTCATTAGTAGAAAAAGCCAAAGAGCCAGCTCTATACCGAATCCACGAGACTCCAGGAGAAGAGCGCCTAGCGGGCTTTAAAGACTTCTTGGGTGAGTTAGGTCTAAGCTTGGAAGGTGGCCTGCAGCCATCGCCAACCGATTACGCACAACTGATTCGTCAGATTAACGAGCGTGAAGACCGCGAACTGATTCAAACCATGCTGCTACGTTCTATGAAGCAAGCGGTATACAACGCTGATAACTGTGGTCATTTTGGTTTAGCACTGAAGCGCTATGCGCACTTTACTTCGCCGATTCGTCGTTACCCAGACTTGCTGCTACACCGTGCGATCAAGTACCTGATTGCCAAAGGTGAAGGCCGCAACACTGACCGTTGGACGCCAACTGGTGGTTACCATTACTCATTTGATGATATGGATTTCTACGGTGAGCAGTGTTCGACAACCGAGCGTCGTGCAGATGATGCCACACGTGAAGTGTCGGATTGGCTGAAGTGTGAATACATGCAAGACCACGTTGGCGAAGAGATGCCGGGTGTGATTGCTAACGTAACTGGTTTTGGCTTCTTTGTTCGTCTGACAGAGCTGCATATTGATGGCTTAGTGCATGTGACGTCACTAGCCAACGATTACTACCAATTTGACCCAATTGGACAGAGATTAATTGGTGAGAGTTCTGGTAATATCTACCGCCTTGGCGATTCAGTGAAGGTTAAGGTCTCTGCGGTAAATCTAGATAGCCGCCAGATTGACTTTGATATTGTCGATACTGACCGCAAGCCTCGTGGTAAAGGTAAAACCGCGAAGAAACGTGCAGCGGATGCTGCGAAAAAGGCGAAAAGCAAAAAACGCGCAGCTGTAAAAAGCCGCCGCCCAGGAAGCAGTGCTAAACCATTAGTTGAGCCTACCAAGCGCCCTGATGGTAGCAGTGAAGAAGGGACAAGCAGCAAGAGAAAGCCGAAGCGTAAACCGGCGAGTACCGATAAGCCGAAAGCGAAAAAGAAGCGCACGGCAAAGCGTAAGCCAAAAGCGCCAAAGGCTTAACACAGGAGTAGGCATAAGTACTGCCTACTCGATATTGAATAGTGAATTAAGGAGAGGCGCAGTTTGCTCTCCTTAACGTAACAAACCGAACAGGTAGACAATGAGTAACGAATTTATCTACGGCATTCACGCGGTGAAGGCTGTTCTAGAAAAAGACCCAGCACGCTTTATCGAGGCTTATGTATTAAAAGGCCGTCAAGATGAGCGTCTATTACCGCTGTTGAACCAACTGCAGCAGTTTGGGGTGTCTATCCAACAAATGGGTCGTAAAGTGCTGGATGACAAAGCTCAAGGCGCTAATCACCAAGGTATCATCGCTAAGGTGAAACCAGCTAAGCAGCTGAATGAGAATGACCTTGATGACATTCTTGCTCAGCATGAACAGCCTCTACTGCTGGTTCTTGATGGTGTGACAGATCCGCACAACCTAGGCGCATGTCTACGCAACGCAGATGCAGCAGGTGTTGCAGCTGTAATCGTACCGAAAGACCGCTCTTCGCCGTTAACAGCAACAGTAAGCAAAGTGGCATGTGGTGCTGCAGAAACGGTTCCTCTAGTTCGCGTGACTAACCTGGCGCGTACCATGCGTGCTCTACAAGAGAAAGGCGTGTGGTTTGTGGGAACAGCCGGTGAAGCTACACACGATATCTACCAAGCAAAACTGACGGGCCCACTAGCGGTTGTGATGGGTGCAGAGGGTGACGGTATGCGTCGTCTAACGCGTGAAACCTGTGATGATCTGATTAAGATCCCTATGGCAGGTAGCGTATCAAGCCTCAATGTTTCAGTGGCTTCTGGTATTTGTCTGTTTGAAGCGGTACGTCAGCGTTTAGCGCAGTAAATCACTCATTAAATTGATTTATTTCTAACGCCCACCACATGCTGGTGGGCGTTTGTTTTTATCGAATTAAGGTAGATCTTGAGAGAATCACGGATGGCTAGATGGCGAAAGAAAAACTGTTTTATTATTCGCCAAATACCACTTGCCAATAAGGGGTTCTTTCTATAATATTTGCCGTCCTTAAAACTCAGTCAATTATCTTTAGTTCCTTGCTTCCTCTGGATGACTGAGCCAACTGTGGAAGCTAATAATCCGTAAGGAGCAACCAATGCGTCATTACGAAATCGTATTCATGGTGCACCCTGATCAAAGCGAGCAAGTTGCTGGCATGATCGAGCGTTACACTGGTTCTATCACTGAAGCTGGCGGTACTATCCACCGTCTAGAAGACTGGGGCCGCCGTCAAATGGCTTACCCAATCAACAAGCTTCACAAAGCTCACTACGTTCTAATGAACGTTGAAGCTGGTCAAGAAGTGATCGACGAGCTAGAAACTGCTTTCCGTTTCAACGATGCAGTTCTACGTAACATGATCATGCGCACTAAAGGCGCTGTGACTGAGCAATCTATTATGCTTAAGCAAAAAGAAGAGCGTGCAGAGCGTGCTCCTCGTCGCGAAGAGCGTACAGAAGCTAAGCCAGAAGCATCTGCTGAGTAATTCTTTTTTGGCGTAAAGCCTTAAAAAATTCTCAACTTGTTTTAGGTTCTTCGTAACTACCTCGGTATTTATGGAAGACCGCTTTTTTAAATTTAAGATCAGGAGATAGCCCATGGCTCGTTTCTTCCGTCGTCGTAAATTCTGCCGTTTCACTGCAGAAGGCGTACAAGAGATTGACTACAAAGACGTAGCAACTCTAAAAAACTACATCACTGAAGCTGGTAAAATCGTACCTAGCCGTATCACTGGTACAAGCGCTAAGTATCAGCGTCAACTAGCTCGCGCTATCAAGCGTTCTCGTTACCTAGCACTTCTACCATACACTGACAAGCATCAGTAATTGGTAAGAGTTAATAAAAGTTTAAGAGGACTAAGATAATGCAAGTTATTCTACTTGATAAGATCGGTAACCTAGGTGGCCTTGGCGACCAAGTAAACGTTAAATCTGGCTACGCTCGTAACTTCCTTATCCCACAAGGTAAAGCAGTTATGGCAACTAAAGACAACGTTGCTATGTTCGAAACTCGCCGTGCTGAACTAGAAGCTAAAGTTGCTGAGCAACTAGCTGCTGCAGAAGCTCGCGCAGAGAAAGTTAACGCTCTAGAAGCTGTTGTTATCGCTTCTAAAGCTGGTGACGAAGGTAAACTATTCGGTTCTATCGGTACTCGCGACATCGCTGACGCTATCACAGCTGCAGGTGTTGAAGTTGCTAAGAGCGAAGTACGCCTACCTGAAGGCGCTCTACGTAACATCGGTGAATTCGAAGTAAGCATCCAACTTCACTCTGAAGTATTTGCTACAGCGAACATCGCTATCGTTGCTGCTGAGTAATTTCAGTTAAAAGACGAATTCTTTCTTTTGAAAGTTTTAAAACACCAGCTTCGGCTGGTGTTTTTTTATGTCTGGAATTCAGGCGAGCGGCCAAGGTTTGTTGTACAGGTATGAGGGGTAAGAGTTACGATAGGTAAAAAGCCTATGATGATCTTTTTACCCTAAAAGTTGTTGAGAGTGCTCTTAGAATTGGAATAACAGATTCACAGAAAGCACAGAGTCTGCTTTATCTAAGCCATTTGGCACTTTATCGTGGTACTGACGTGAGTGTGCAATCTTGAGTGCGATGTTTTCGGTGATGTCATTTACGGCCTCGAGGTCGGTGTCGAGTCTTAGGTTACTTCTACCTGATACCAACGTCATATCCGCATTGAAGCTCAGATTAGGCAGTACTTGCCAAGACGAGTTTAAATTGCCTCGGAAAATACCCTCTTCGACGATCTCTGGAAAGATAATATCGTCATCATCGATTTCATCTAGGTTGGGTTCTTGGTAACGAAAACCAGGACCAAGTTCGAACTCTAACACGAAGGTTTCAGTATTTGAGAACTGATAACCTAAACCCGTCGAAATCGTATAATCCTTAAAGTAAGCACTGTAGCGAGAGTCTACGCCTTTAAAACTTCCGTAAAGGTAGGTTTTTGGACTTAACTTATAGTCACTCTGAGCTGTGTAAGTCGACTGTCTCTTGTCTTCTTCGCCATCTTTGTAAAGGTTGTAATACTTCCATTCACCCGTACTACGGTGACGCCCTTCTGTGTATTCGGCGCTGAGGCGTGCGTTTAACGAGCGAGAGTCAGAATTACCAGTATGCGACTGATATCCAAATTCGACTTCGGTCGTGAGCGGATCTGCAGGTTCAGTGTCTGTGTCACTCGGCGCGATATCCATATCCACAACATCTGTTGCTGCTTCTAATTGTAACTCTTCAGCTGGCTCTAAAGGCTCAGCCACTTCTATTGAGTCAAGAAGCTTATCAACAGAGGATTCTGTGTCATTAGCCAAAGCTAATGGAGTGCTCAGTAGACCAAGGCTAAGAGCAAATAATTTGGACACGCATACCTCATTAGGACAGTGAATGGGTGGAGGATCGTAATGCTACCCTTGGTGATTTGAGTCAGCAATAGGTAAATTCTTACTTAAGAGTAAAACAAACCCACTCCATAGCATTACAAATGAATGTTCTTGGGTATAATGAGCGATCATTATTAGTTATTTGAGTGTAGTCATAGTGGATACCAGAAATCAGAAATCAGCCAACGATCAGGTGGACGCGATTAAAGTCCCGCCCCATTCATTAGAAGCTGAGCAATCCGTGATTGGCGGCCTGTTGCTGGACAACGAACGCTGGGATACGGTTGCTGAGAAGGTCGTGGCGAAGGATTTTTATAGCCGTCCACACCGTCTGATTTTCGAAGCGGTGAAAGACATTCTAGAAGAAAGTGCCCCTCTGGATCTTATTACACTCTCAGAACACTTAGAGCTGCGTGAGCAACTTGAAGAGGTGGGCGGCTTCGCTTACCTTGCTGACCTTGCGAAAAACACCCCAAGTGCGGCAAACATTAACGCGTATGCGGATATCGTCGCTCAGCGTGCTCTAGTACGTAGCCTGATTGGTGTCGCGAATGAGATCGCCGATTCAGGTTACGACCCACAAGGCCGTACCTCAGAAGACCTGCTTGATCTTGCCGAGAGTAAAGTATTCGCGATTGCAGAAGGTCGTGCGAGCGAGAACGAAGGCCCGCAAAACGTAGACAGCATTCTAGAGAAAACGTTAGAGCGTATCGAGATCCTATACAAAACGCCGCAAGATGGTGTGACTGGTGTCGATACCGGCTTTAACGACCTCAACAAGAAAACCGCTGGCCTACAAGGCTCAGACTTAATCATTGTCGCAGCGCGTCCATCGATGGGTAAAACGACCTTTGCGATGAACTTGTGTGAAAACGCGGCAATGAAACAAGACAAGCCTGTTCTTATCTTCTCGCTAGAGATGCCGGGCGAACAGCTGATGATGCGTATGCTTGCGTCTCTTTCTCGCGTAGACCAAACCAAGATTCGTACTGGTCAGTTGGATGACGAAGATTGGGCTCGTATCTCTTCAACCATGGGCATCCTCATGGACAAGAAGAATATGTACATCGATGACAGCTCAGGCCTAACGCCAACCGAAGTACGTTCACGTGCACGTCGTATTGCTCGTGAGCACGATGGTCTTTCAATGATCATGATCGACTACCTTCAACTGATGCGTGTGCCGTCTCTTTCTGATAACCGTACCTTGGAAATTGCCGAGATCTCTCGCTCTCTGAAAGCTTTAGCGAAAGAGCTGAATGTTCCTGTTGTGGCACTTTCCCAGCTTAACCGTTCCCTAGAGCAACGTGCTGATAAGCGCCCTGTTAACTCGGACTTGCGTGAATCGGGCTCGATTGAGCAAGATGCCGACTTAATCATGTTTATCTACCGTGATGAGGTTTATAACCCAGACAGCTCACTAAAAGGTATCGCGGAAATTATTATCGGTAAGCAGCGTAACGGCCCAATCGGTTCGGTTCGTTTGACCTTCCAAGGTCAGCACTCTCGATTTGATAACTATGCAGGTCCTGCATTTGATGATGAGTAACGCTTAATGACGTACATGAAAGCGGCGACCGCGAGCATTGATCTCAATGCACTAGAGCATAACCTTCGTCAGATAAAGTCGAAGGCGCCTCAATGTAAAGTAATGTCGGTGGTTAAAGCCAATGGCTACGGTCACGGCTTACTGCAGATTGCTAAACACTCTAAAAACTCCGATGCGTTCGGTGTAGCTCGCATTGAAGAAGCGCTTCAACTGCGTGCGGGCGGTATTGTGCAACCGATTCTATTGCTTGAAGGTTTTTACTCTTCAGGTGATTTGCCGATCCTTGTTACCAACAACATTCAAACCGTGGTCCACTGTGAAGAGCAGTTAAGTGCGCTAGAAAATACCAAGCTTGAAGCTCCGGTTGTTGTTTGGTTGAAGGTGGATAGTGGTATGCATCGCTTAGGGGTTCGCTCTGAGCAGTATCAAAACTTTGTGGAGCGTCTTCATCAGTGCCCTAATGTCGCTAAACCGCTGCGTTATATGAGCCACTTTGGTTGTGCAGATGAGTTAGATAAAGGCACCACACAGCAACAAACAGAACTATTCCTGTCCTTAACGGAGGGTTGCGAGGGTGAGCGCTCCTTGGCAAACTCGGCAGGCTTGCTAGCATGGCCAGAGAGCCACTTAGATTGGGTCCGCCCTGGGATTATCTCTTACGGCGTCTCTCCGTTTGTAGAACAGACGGCACAAGACCTAGGCTTTCAGCCTGTGATGACCCTGACTTCGCACCTGATTGCAGTCCGTGACCTTAAAGCAGGTGAAAGCGTTGGCTATGGTGGTAACTGGACCAGCGACCGCGATACCAAAATGGGCGTGATCGCAATTGGTTACGGTGATGGTTACCCGCGTACCGCACCTAACGGCACACCGGTATTCATCAATGGTCGCAAAGTGCCGATTGCAGGTCGTGTCTCTATGGACATGTTGACTGTTGATTTAGGCCCTGATGCCACCGACCAAGTGGGTGACGAAGCAACCTTGTGGGGTAAGGCTCTGCCTTCTGAAGAGGTTGCGTCTCACATCGGCACTATCGCTTATGAATTGGTTACCAAACTCACTTCACGTGTCGCGATGGAGTACGTGAAATCGTGAGCGGTAAAAAAAGGTGGTTTGCCAGTGCTATAACGCTGGCGGCCTCGCTGGTTTTTACTCCTGCTCAAGCCTCAGATAAACCAGAGAAAGAACCCAAAGACTCTGCGTTTGTTCCCTTCTACTTCAGTACTGAAACCATGGGTAATACCTTTGGGGTTGCTGGTGTCGCAAAAGGGGTAGGGCAGCCACAAGCAGCATTGTTTGGTACCGCGCTCTATTCCGATAAAGACAGCTACGTCGTCTTCTTGTCCGCTTTTAACTACGCGTTGTCGCAAAACCTGCTGTTTAGTACTCAGATGTACCAAGCTCGTTTTAATGACAATCCATATTATCTCGGTGATCAGGGCAGCAATGACTCTTCTGATCTGGATAAAACCATCGCTGATGGTCACGAGCAAAACTATCAAGCTGAGTTTAAGTATTTGTTGCCTTGGGGGAATGTCGCAGAGCATGGTCTTTTGGGTGCGTTCCAACCGATTAAAGACGTCAGCTTCGCCTCTCCGCTAGAGTCTGGCGTGAGTTCGATTATCTTTACGCCGTTTTATACCTCTCGTGACCTCAAAGATCTCAACCAAACCGAGAAAGCGACAGGCTTTAATTTAAGCTTTGATTGGGATAACCGAGACAGTACTCGTAACCCAACCAAAGGTTCACACTCTTTGTTAAAGTTGACGACGGGGGCTGACGATTGGTCTGGGAGTGATCCTTGGTTTAAATGGACATTTCAAAACAGCCAATACTACGCATTAGGTCCACTTGGAGATTGGTTTGATCAGCAAGTGCTGGCTTTTGACTTTTATACTGCGGATACACCAACGTGGAATAACTGTTCTGGTCAGGAGTGTGCTCGTCCGCCTGAAACAGAACAAGCGCGTCTTGGTGGTCTGTACCGACTAAGAGGCTATACCGGTGGTAGATTCCATGGCCGCTCTGCGGTTCATTACTCTGCGGAGTATCGTGTGTTACCTGAGTGGCAGCCATTGGAAGACATTCCTCTGATTAACTACTACGACTTGCCGTGGTGGCAGTGGGTTGCTTTTGCCGAAGTAGGGCGAGTGGCTGATGAGTACGATGTAAAAACACTGCATACCGATATGAAATGGAGTTTGGGTGGTGCGGTGCGCTTTCAGGTAGAAGGCATTGTGGTGCGAGCAGAATTAGCCCGAGGCGATGATGAAGGTACCTTTAGGGTTATGATAAACCAACCCTTCTAAAGCTAATGTTCTCGCTCAACTGAGCTTAAAAAGTATTTGGCCTACCGTAGGCCTAAAGCTCTATGAATAAGAGTGGTCGTGGAAACGCACCACTCTTTTTTATTGATTCAATTAAGGTTTTTCTGCGTTATTCACCTTGGATGGTTAGGATTACGGTGCGGCTACCGCCGAAATCACGATGTTCACCTAAGTAAATGCCCTGCCATGTTCCTAAAGCTAATCGACCATTGGTAATAGGGATTGTCACACTATTGCCCAGAAGCGATGCTTTAATGTGTGCTGGCATGTCGTCGTCGCCTTCATAAGTGTGTCGATAGTACGGCGCTCTCTCAGGTACATAGCGATTAAAGTGCGACTCCATATCCGCACGTACGGTAGGATCTGCGTTTTCATTGAGGGTTAAGCTCGCAGAAGTATGTTGGATAAATAAGTGTAATAAACCAACAGTTGGACAATTAATGTCGTTGATGTGTTGTTCAATTTCATCAGTAATGAGATGAAATCCACGCTTTCGTGCATTGAGGTGAATAGTCTTCTGAAACCACATATAGCATCCTCTATAATGTATTTGGCAAAAAAGCGGTTTAACGCTATCTTTTGAACTTGAATTTACAGGGTTTAGTTCACACTTCTACAGTGTAGAACCGAAATCAGCGCCAGTTAGTGGTTCACAAAAACGAACCGTGATTTATCTCAAGGCGCTGATGGTTATATACGGCATAATACGCCGTGAAAAAAAATTACAAAGAATCTTTCAGTGATGATGAAATCTTTGTCGTCACCGAATCATAGAGCTTTTGCCTAATCGGGGGTTCTCTTATCACATTAATGATATTGAGAATAAAACCTAAAGTAACATCGGGATAGTTACCATGTTGAAAAATATCAACCCAACGCAAACACAAGCGTGGAAATCTCTAACTGCACACTTTGAATCTGCTCAAGATATGGAGCTAAAAGAGCTATTCGCTCAAGATGCAAAGCGTTTTGACGCGTTCTCTACTCGCTTCGGTTCAGACATCTTAGTCGATTACTCTAAGAACCTTATCGATGCAGAAACGATGCAGCACCTATTCGCACTTGCTAACGAAACAGAAGTTAAATCTGCAATCGAAGCAATGTTCAAAGGTGACGCAATCAACCAAACTGAAGGTCGTTCAGTTCTTCACACTGCTCTGCGTAACCGCAGCGATAAGCCAGTGATGGTTGATGGTAAAGATGTAATGCCTGCTGTAAATGCTGTTCTAGCAAAAATGGAACTCTTCACACACCGCATCGTATCAGGCGAGTGGAAAGGCTACACAGGTAAAGAGATCACTGATGTTATAAACATTGGTATCGGTGGTTCGGACCTAGGTCCATACATGGTGACTGAAGCCCTAACACCATACAAAACACGCCTAAACATGCACTTCGTGTCTAACGTTGATGGTACTCACATCGTTGAAACACTGAAGAAAGTAAACCCAGAAACAACACTATTCCTAGTGGCTTCTAAGACGTTTACAACTCAAGAAACAATGACTAATGCACACTCTGCACGTGATTGGTTCCTTGCGGAAGCGGGTGATGAAGCACACGTAGCTAAGCACTTCGCAGCGCTATCTACTAACGCAACTGCGGTAGCTGAGTTTGGTATCGATACAGACAACATGTTCGAATTCTGGGATTGGGTTGGCGGTCGTTACTCTCTATGGTCTGCAATCGGTCTATCGATTTCACTGTCTGTAGGTTTCGACAACTTCGTTGAGCTTCTTGAAGGTGCTCACGACATGGATAACCACTTTGCTTCAACTGAGTTTGAAAGCAACATTCCAGTTATCCTCGCGCTAATCGGTATTTGGTACAACAACTTCCACGGCGCTGAGTCTGAAGCAATCCTACCTTACGACCAATACATGCACCGTTTTGCTGCGTACTTCCAGCAAGGTAACATGGAATCTAACGGTAAGTTTGTTGACCGTGACGGTAACCCAGTGGAATACCAAACGGGTCCAATCATCTGGGGTGAGCCTGGTACAAACGGCCAGCACGCTTTCTACCAGCTGATTCACCAAGGTACTAAGCTGATCCCTTCTGACTTCATTGCTCCAGCTATCAGCCACAACCCAGCATCTGATCACCACCAGAAGCTAATGTCTAACTTCTTTGCTCAAACTGAAGCACTAGCATTCGGTAAGACAAAAGAGACAGTAGAAGCTGAATCCCTAGCAGCAGGTAAAACAGCTGAAGAGGTAGCAGAACTAGTACCATTTAAAGTGTTTGAAGGTAACCGCCCAACAAACTCTATCCTAGTTAAGCAAATCACGCCTCGCACTCTGGGTAACCTAATCGCGATGTACGAGCACAAGATCTTCGTACAAGGCGTTATCTGGAACATCTTCAGCTTCGACCAATGGGGTGTAGAGCTTGGTAAGCAACTAGCGAACCAAATCCTACCTGAGCTTGCTGATGACGCAGAAGTGACATCTCACGATAGCTCAACTAACGGTCTAATCAACGCATTTAAAGCGCTTAAAGCTTAATTGAGTTGAACCGGTAAAAAGAAACGCCAGCCTTCGAGCTGGCGTTTTTGTTTTTCCAAAGTAAGCCTTGTACTTCGATAAATAGCAGGCAATAAAAAAGGCTGGCACTGCGCCAACCTTTCTTTCAATTCGCTTTCTTTAAAGTCGAACGTTCGATGCTGTTATTCGAAACAGATCTCGATGAAGGCATTACCCCATTGAGATGAGAACGGCATGATGATGATTGCACCTTCACACTTGTGACGAATAGTGTGCCCTTTGCCTGATACAACAATCGGTGTTGCCATATCAAAATCGAAGCCACTTTCAGCAAGGATACGCTTTGCACCGCCCGTTACCATGTTAGTGATCTCACCAACCATATCGGTAACTTCTTCGTTTAGACCGTTAGGGCGCTCACCCAGCATGTTCTGCATGATTTCTAGCGCTAGGCCTTCATCAAAAGTGATCGACATTGAACCACGAGACTGTGGGCCAACCATACCGATTAAACCAGAGACATCACCACGAGCGATTTCATCTTTTTTAACTCTAGGTTTCTGTGGCTTCAATTCTAGAGAAGCCATCGTTTTCAGCACATTCATGAGAGAGGCTAAAAACGGGTTTACAAATTCAGCGCGCATAATGTTCTTCTATAATCTTAATCTTTCAGCTCAGTCGAGCAGGCTTGGCAAGTGCCATGAGATTCGATGACGTGGTTGGTCAATCGAAAGCCGTGCTTGTCTGCATTGTTAGCGAGTTGAGATATCAGGTCATCGTCTTGCAATTCGATAACGCTGCCACACTTATCACAGATTAGCAGCTGTGAGAAATGTTTGTGAGCATTACAAGAGCAGCAGCAAATAAAGCTGTTTGTTGACTCAACTCGGTGAATGAAACCTTGTTCCAACAAAAAGTCTAAAGCGCGATATACAGTAGGTGGTTTGGCCTGAGGTTCACTTTGCTTAAGCTGTTCCAGTAACTCATAAGCACTAGAGGCTTTTTTATTCGCTAAGATAAGCTCAAACACTCGCTTTCTTTGAGGTGTTAAACGAACGCCTCGTGATGCGCATATCCCTTCAACTTGCTCTATTAATGTTTGGTCCAAATTTTTCACCATACAAAGGGACGTCTCTAACTACTTACTATTTTGACAGTAAAATCAGCGAGGTGTCCTTAATTTCAATAAAAGTCAGGTACAGAGCGTATTGTGACTTATGACTTTGAATAAGACAAGGTAACTCAAAATGACCGCATGACTCAAGATATAACTGATTATTGACGTCAAAATAGAGGCTCTGTGAATGGGTTGAAATATAAAAGTGTGAGGTAAAGATCATATAGCGCAAACAAGGTATAGCCTTTACAATAGCCGACTTCACTTTTGTTGGCTGCGCCAATAAGTACGTTTGACTCGTAATTAGGGTATTTACCATGACACATTCATGTAGACTTTCTGTTGCTCCAATGCTCGATTGGACTGATCGTCACTGTCGCTACTTCCATCGCCTGCTGTCTCAGCAGACTCTTCTATATACGGAAATGGTAACGACAGGCGCAATACTGCATGGTAAAGGTGATTTCCTAGAGTACAGCGAGCAAGAGCACCCAGTGGCGCTTCAATTAGGTGGCTCAAATCCAGTTGATTTGGCGGAATGTGCGAAGTTAGCAGCTGAGCGTGGCTACGATGAAGTGAACCTTAACGTAGGTTGCCCATCTGATCGTGTTCAAAATGGTCGCTTTGGTGCATGCCTAATGGCTGAGCCAGAGCTGGTGGCGGATTGTGTATCAGCGATGAAAGAAGTCACCGATATCCCTATCACAGTAAAAACGCGTATTGGCATCGATGAGCAGGACTCATACGAGTTCCTAACTAAGTTCATCTCAACGGTTTCAGAGAAAGGCGGCTGTGAGCAATTTACCATTCACGCTCGTAAAGCTTGGCTGAGTGGCTTGAGCCCGAAAGAGAACCGTGAGATCCCACCGCTAGACTACACACGTGCTTACCAAGTGAAGAAAGATTTCTCTGACTTAGTGATTGCGGTGAATGGCGGCATTACTACGCTAGAGCAGACCAAAGAACACCTTCAGCACTTAGATGGCGTAATGATTGGCCGTGAGGCTTACCATAGCCCATATATTCTGGCTGAAGTGGATCAGCAGATCTTCGGTTTAGACACACCAATCAAGAAACGTTCGCAGGTTGTTGAAGAGATGTACCCGTACATTGAGCAAGAACTGATGAAAGGTGCGAGCCTAGGTCATATCTCTCGTCATATGCTTGGTCTGTTCCAAAGCATGCCGGGTGCAAGACAGTGGCGTCGTTACATCAGTGAGAACGCGCATAAGAAAGGTGCAGGTATCGAAGTGATGCAAACTGCACTGGCGAAAATTCCTAAAGAATTGAATGTGTAATCTCTAGGTTTATTATCTAGGCGAAATTTACCACTATTGGCTATTTTAACCATTAACAAGAAGTCTAAAGCCATGCATGAAAATGTGCGGCTTTTTATTTGCTTGATTTTTAAGGGTTTTATTTTTATTTCGTGTTGGTATGGAAGCTGCAATAAGTAAGATTAAGAGAAACAGGTCATCATAGGAGACCATTATGTTTGAATTAATCTTTGTTCTTATCTTCGTTGCGACGCTATTGGTAACAGGCATTACCTTTATGACGGTATTAGCGGCAACAGGACTTGCACTCGTCGTGATGGTCGTACTGGGTATGGTAGGAGCGGTACTAAAAATATTACCTTGGTTGATTGTCATCGCGATTGGTATTTGGTTCTTCAAGAACGTAGTAAACAGCTCTAATCCTCGTCGTTATTAATGGGTTACTGCTCGAAAGTCATGGCAACGTCAAATTTGATCGCAACGGATGTTTATCGCATCCGTTGTGCATATGTGTGGTAGAATTTTACTCATTAGTCTATGAATGTACTTAGAATTAGTACAACGCAATGGAACGGGAGCTCTCTCAAATGAATAAAATGCCATTAATTGCTTTAGTGGGAATGTTATCTTTAAGTTCGACAACGTCTGCTCAAGAAGAACCTTTCTACACGGCGAAAGTCGGTGCCGATATGTGGTGGGGAAGTACAAAGCTTAATGAAGTAAGACAAGATGATTCACAATCGCCGTCTTTGTACTTTGCATTTGAGCACAAGTTCCCAATGTTGCCGAACGCAAGTATTCGTTACACGTCAGTGGATGCTGATGCATTGGCTTTTGATAAGTACGATTACACCTTCTACTACACACTGCTAGAACACAAGTTAATGAACTTTGATGCGGGTGTAACTTTCACTCAGTACTCAAATTCAAACTACGTTGAACCTAAAACGGGCGGTGCTCAAACGGATTTCGATGAGCTGACGTGGAGCTTTTACGGTAACGCAGAAATTAATGTTCCTGATACTAACTTCGATATCATCGGAACAATGGAGTTTGGTGATAGTAGCGGTATTAAGAGCACGGACCTAATGGCGGGGGTTCAGTACCGAATACCAGTTGCCGACACACAAGTTGCGCTACGTGGTGGCTACCGCGTTATCGATCTAG
This sequence comes from Vibrio sp. THAF190c, assembly GCF_009363355.1. Lineage (NCBI taxonomy): Bacteria > Pseudomonadati > Pseudomonadota > Gammaproteobacteria > Vibrionales > Vibrionaceae > Vibrio > Vibrio sp. THAF190c. The sequence continues at coordinate 294,878 of NZ_CP045338.1, forward strand.
ACTCTGATGAGTTCTTTACTTCTGACCTAGGTAAGAGCTTCGTGATGGTTGATGGCTGGTTTGCGGGTGCAGAAGTTCGCTTCTAATTATCGCGATTGCACGACTACAGGCGATAAGCCAAGTTGAATAATATGAAAACGCCACTGACTCTCAGTGGCGTTTTTTGTTTTGGATATACCAATCTGGAATGAGTTAGTACTCCCATCACTTTTGGGGATTCTTATGCATTGCTTCAATCGACGTCTATTATTAAAAGACACAGTATTGCAGAGTCACAGCAAAGGATGGGATATGACACTCAATGAATTACGCACTCTATATCGAGAAAATCTGCTGGTGGAAGCAATCATAGAGCCCTCAATCCAAGAAGGGGCATGGGTTGTGGAGTTTCGACACATGAGCGGCGGCTTTGTATTGTTGACCGATGTACACGGTGAAGAGTGCCATTATGCTGACCTCGACCTCGCATCAAAGTCCGCAATGGCCGTCGGATTTCAACAGGTACGCATCGAAAATCAGCAACAGTAGATAAGCCAACAACGGCTTTTTACTTCCAAAAAGTTATAAAACATACTTTTCTATTCTTTCTTGTTATTAAAAGGAGTGGTTAATCTATCGTCACGCAATGATTAGGGATGTCGTGACCATGTCTTTAAATAAGAAAGAGTCTTCACAGAATAACGCACAAGCAGGTAGCAACGAACTACCGGGCTTAGCTGCACCATTAAATGATCAACAATTAGGTCATCTTCAACAGAGTGTTTCAGAACTTTCACCGCAACAGCTTGCTTGGGTAAGTGGTTATCTATGGGGTGTAAGCCAAAACCAACCTTCAGCGGCAGCTGCACCTATTGCTCAAGCAGCAGCTGTGGTTGCGGCTAAACCTGCAGGTAAGCTAAGCATCATCTTTGCTTCTCAAACGGGTAACGCAAAGGGTGTCGCGGAAGCGCTAGAGTCTGAAGCAAAAGCACAAGGCATTGCGGTTGAGCTATTTGACGCGAGTGACTACAAAGGTAAGAACTTAGCGAAAGAAACACACGTTATCTTCGTTGCTTCAACCAACGGTGAGGGCGAAGCCCCTGATAACGCGATTGAGCTGCATGAATTCCTTCAGTCGAAGAAAGCACCTAAGCTACCGAACCTACAATATGGTGTCATCGGTCTTGGTGACTCAAGCTATGAGTTCTTCTGCCAAACCGGTAAAGATTTCGATAGCTTCCTATCTAAACTCGGCGCGACGCCATTTATTGATCGTGTTGATCTAGATGTGGACTACGAAGCACCAGCAGAAGAGTGGCGCGCATCAGCACTTGAGAAAGTGAAAGAGGCACTATCTTCAGGTACTGAAGCTGAGGTGGTTCAACTTCCTGTTGGCCAACAAGCGGCAGGTCATAGCCTTTACACCAAACAGAATCCATACACAGCAACACTGCTTACCAGTCAAAAGATCACCGGTCGTGATTCAGGTAAAGACGTTCGTCATATCGAAATCGATCTGGACGAGTCGGGTATTACTTACCAACCGGGTGACGCATTGGGCGTGTGGTTTGAAAACAGCCCAGAGCTAGCAAATCAAATCCTAGCGAAAGTAGGTCTTTCTGGCGTAGAGAGTGTTGATGTAGATGGTGAGAGTCTTTCTATTCATAGTGCTCTAGTCAGCAAATACGAGATCACGGCATCTAACCCGCAGCTAGTAACTAAGTTCGCAGAGTTATCGGGCAGTAAGAAGCTAGCAAAGCTGGTGGAAGATAAAGACAAGCTTCGTGAATACGCTGGTAATACTCAGGTCGTTGATGTTCTAGCAGAGAAGAAAACAAAACTATCTGCTGATGAACTGGTTGGTCTGCTACGCAAGCTTACGCCGCGTCTTTACTCAATCGCATCAAGCCAATCTGAAGTTGATGAAGAGGTTCACCTAACAGTCGGTTTAGTGGAATACCAAAAAGGTGATGAGTCTCGTCAAGGTGGCGCATCAAGCTTCTTAGCTCAGCGCTTAGAAGAAGGCGGTGAAGTGAAAGTGTTCGTAGAGAACAACAATAACTTCAAACTTCCTCAAGATGATGCAACGCCTATCATCATGATTGGCCCAGGTACAGGTATCGCACCATTCCGTAGCTTCATTCAAGAACGTGACAACAATGATGCTGAAGGCAATAGCTGGTTGTTCTTTGGCGACCGTACCTTCACTCAAGATTTCCTATACCAAGTTGAATGGCAGAAATACTTGAAGTCAGGCGCGCTAACCAAGCTTGATGTGGCATTTAGCCGTGACCAGCAAGAGAAGGTGTACGTTCAAGACCGTCTTATCGAGCAAGCTGAACAAGTGTGGCAGTGGATACAAGAGGGCGCTTACCTATACGTATGTGGTGATGCGACTCGTATGGCAAAAGATGTCAACGAAGCACTGATCACAATCGCACAAGAACAAGGCAAGCAGAGCCGAGAGCAAGCTGAAGAATATATTAACGATCTACGTAGAGCGAAACGTTACCAAAGGGATGTGTACTAATGAGCAAGCAAGTAATAGAGCAAGAAGTATTAGGCCAAGTGCTTGGCCCATTAGCAGACAACGAACGTTTAAAGCGTGAAAGTAATCATCTGCGTGGCACCATTGAAGCCGATCTACAAGATCGCATCACAGGTGGCTTTACTGCAGACAACTTCCAGCTGATTCGTTTCCACGGTATGTATCAACAAGATGACCGTGATATCCGTAACGAGCGTGCAAAGCAAAAGCTAGAACCGCTACACAATGTGATGCTTCGTGCGCGCATGCCGGGTGGCATCATTACACCAAAGCAGTGGCTAGCAATTGATAAATTCGCGGATGAGAGCACTTCGTATGGTTCTATCCGACTCACTACACGTCAAACATTCCAGTTTCACGGTGTTTTGAAGCCAAATATCAAGTTGATGCACCAAACGCTAAACAGCATAGGTATTGATTCGATCGCGACAGCGGGTGACGTAAACCGTAACGTGCTATGTACGACTAACCCAGTAGAATCTGAGCTTCATCAAGAGGCTTACGAGTGGGCGAAGAAGATCAGTGAGCACCTTCTACCAAAAACGCGTGCTTATGCTGAGATCTGGCTAGATGGCGAGAAACTAGAAACGACCGATGAAGAGCCGATTCTAGGCAGCAACTATCTACCTCGTAAATTCAAAACCACGGTAGTGATCCCGCCACAGAATGATGTGGATGTGCACGCCAATGACTTGAACTTCGTGGCAATTGCAGAAGACGGCAAGCTGGTGGGCTTTAATGTGCTTGTCGGTGGTGGTCTCGCAATGACTCACGGTGATACGTCGACTTATGCACGTAAAGCTGATGACTTTGGTTTTGTACCACTAGCAAACACATTAGATGTGGCTGCTGCGGTGGTAACAACACAACGTGATTGGGGTAACCGTTCTAACCGTAAGAACGCAAAAACCAAGTACACACTAGACCGTGTTGGTATTGATGTCTTTAAGGCCGAAGTAGAGAAACGTGCAGGCGTGAAGTTTTCTGATAGCCGCCCTTATGAGTTTACTGGTCGAGGCGATCGCATAGGTTGGTCTGAAGGTATCGATGGTAAATTCCATTTAGCACTATTCATTGAGAACGGTCGTCTACTGGATTTCCCAGGTAAGCCTCTTAAAACAGGTGTTGCTGAAATCGCTAAGATCCATAAAGGCGACTTCCGTATGACAGCAAACCAAAACTTAATTGTTGCAGGTGTGCCAAAGAGTCAGAAAGCCAAGATCGAGAAGCTTGCTCGTGAATATGGTCTGATGGACGATGCGGTAACCGAGCAGCGTAAAAACTCAATGGCATGTGTGGCGTTCCCAACGTGTCCATTAGCAATGGCTGAAGCAGAACGTTTCCTTCCGGAGTTTGTGACTGATGTGGAAGGCATTCTTAAGAAGCACGGCTTACCGGAAGATGACAACATTATCCTGCGTATTACAGGTTGTCCGAATGGTTGTGGTCGAGCGATGCTAGCAGAGCTTGGTCTAGTGGGTAAGGCTCCGGGTCGTTACAACATGCACTTAGGTGGTAACCGAGCGGGTACACGAATTCCTAAGATGTATAAAGAGAACATCACCTCTGCACAAATCCTTCAAGAGATCGATGAGCTGGTGGCTCGTTGGGCAAATGAAAGAGAAGAGGGCGAAGGGTTCGGTGATTTCACTATTCGCGCTGGCATCATTGAAGAAGTGATCATTTCTAAGAGGGATTTACATGCATAATTCTGTGACTTCCAAATTGAAGTTGGCAGATCTGCTTGCATTAACCAAGACGGAGCAAATCCTCCGTCTTTCAGAAATCAATGCTGAGTTAGAGACGCTAACCGCTCAACAAAGAGTTAAGTGGGCACTAGAGAATCTAGAAGGCAATCACGTTGTCTCATCTAGTTTTGGTATTCAAGCGGCGTTAATGCTTCATCTTGTGACCCAAGCGAAACCGGACATTCCAGTGATCTTGACGGATACTGGTTACCTTTTCCCTGAAACGTACCGCTTTATTGATGAATTAAGTCAGCAGCTGACATTAAATCTTCAAGTCTTTAGAGCGAAACAGAGCCCGAATTGGCAAGAAGCGCAATACGGCAAGTTGTGGGAACAAGGTTTAGAAGGGATAGAAAAGTACAACAAGCTAAATAAAGTCGAGCCAATGAGGCGTGCACTGGATGAGCTTGATGCAGGGGTTTGGTTCTCGGGTTTGAGAAGAGAGCAATCTAAGTCTCGTGCAAACCTTCCTATTCTCTCTATCCAAAACGGTGTGTTTAAGTTCTTGCCTGTCATCGACTGGAGTAATAAAGATGTTCATTATTACTTAGAAGAGCATGGTTTGAGTTATCACCCACTACGAGAAGAGGGTTACTTATCCATTGGTGATACTCACACTACTAAGAAGTGGGAGCCGGGTATGACCGAAGAAGAAACGCGATTTAATGGTTTAAAACGCGAATGTGGTCTTCATGAAGACGATGGTGAGCAATACGGTTCTGGTATTTAATCCAACTTGTATTGAAAAAGCTGCTTTTAAGCAGCTTTTTTTGTGTTTGTAGAATACAAAAAACATCAGTTGTGGATAACTCTGTGGGTAGCTTGTAGTTCGATTGGGGTTAAACTTGCATAAATATGGCTTTGAATGTTATTTCTGCACTTAAGCGTTATTTTTGCAAATTTCTTGAATTAAAGCTTGCCAATGTGAGGAACATCTCTATAATGCCGCCTCACTGACACGGCAGACGCCACAAGGCTTCAGCGAAGAATGTTAGTTCGGCAACTAGCTTAAAGCGATATTTCGCTTCTACTTTTAGAAAGTAGAAATTAATTTTCAAAAAGTGTTTGACACTGAGAATTAAGTCGCTAGAATAGCCGCCTCTTCCGAAGTGATGTAAGTCACAACGAAGAAAAGCTCTTTAACAATTTAAACCTATCAATCTGTGTGGGCACTCGTTGATGAATATCAAAAATGAAACTTCGGTTTCAACTTGATTTCAATGAACTGAGTGACCAATTCGAATCGTAAGATTCGGCACAGTCAATTCACAGTCACTATTCGTAAGAATAGGGAATGTAATCAGTATTCATTGAGTCACAAAATCTTAAATTGAAGAGTTTGATCATGGCTCAGATTGAACGCTGGCGGCAGGCCTAACACATGCAAGTCGAGCGGAAACGAGTTATCTGAACCTTCGGGGAACGATAACGGCGTCGAGCGGCGGACGGGTGAGTAATGCCTAGGAAATTGCCTTGATGTGGGGGATAACCATTGGAAACGATGGCTAATACCGCATGATGCCTACGGGCCAAAGAGGGGGACCTTCGGGCCTCTCGCGTCAAGATATGCCTAGGTGGGATTAGCTAGTTGGTGAGGTAATGGCTCACCAAGGCGACGATCCCTAGCTGGTCTGAGAGGATGATCAGCCACACTGGAACTGAGACACGGTCCAGACTCCTACGGGAGGCAGCAGTGGGGAATATTGCACAATGGGCGCAAGCCTGATGCAGCCATGCCGCGTGTATGAAGAAGGCCTTCGGGTTGTAAAGTACTTTCAGCAGTGAGGAAGGGGGTGTCGTTAATAGCGGCATCTCTTGACGTTAGCTGCAGAAGAAGCACCGGCTAACTCCGTGCCAGCAGCCGCGGTAATACGGAGGGTGCGAGCGTTAATCGGAATTACTGGGCGTAAAGCGCATGCAGGTGGTTTGTTAAGTCAGATGTGAAAGCCCGGGGCTCAACCTCGGAACTGCATTTGAAACTGGCAAACTAGAGTACTGTAGAGGGGGGTAGAATTTCAGGTGTAGCGGTGAAATGCGTAGAGATCTGAAGGAATACCAGTGGCGAAGGCGGCCCCCTGGACAGATACTGACACTCAGATGCGAAAGCGTGGGGAGCAAACAGGATTAGATACCCTGGTAGTCCACGCCGTAAACGATGTCTACTTGGAGGTTGTGGCCTTGAGCCGTGGCTTTCGGAGCTAACGCGTTAAGTAGACCGCCTGGGGAGTACGGTCGCAAGATTAAAACTCAAATGAATTGACGGGGGCCCGCACAAGCGGTGGAGCATGTGGTTTAATTCGATGCAACGCGAAGAACCTTACCTACTCTTGACATCCAGAGAACTTTTCAGAGATGAATTGGTGCCTTCGGGAACTCTGAGACAGGTGCTGCATGGCTGTCGTCAGCTCGTGTTGTGAAATGTTGGGTTAAGTCCCGCAACGAGCGCAACCCTTATCCTTGTTTGCCAGCGAGTAATGTCGGGAACTCCAGGGAGACTGCCGGTGATAAACCGGAGGAAGGTGGGGACGACGTCAAGTCATCATGGCCCTTACGAGTAGGGCTACACACGTGCTACAATGGCGCATACAGAGGGCGGCCAACTCGCGAGAGTGAGCGAATCCCAAAAAGTGCGTCGTAGTCCGGATTGGAGTCTGCAACTCGACTCCATGAAGTCGGAATCGCTAGTAATCGTAGATCAGAATGCTACGGTGAATACGTTCCCGGGCCTTGTACACACCGCCCGTCACACCATGGGAGTGGGCTGCAAAAGAAGTGGGTAGTTTAACCTTCGGGAGGACGCTCACCACTTTGTGGTTCATGACTGGGGTGAAGTCGTAACAAGGTAGCCCTAGGGGAACCTGGGGCTGGATCACCTCCTTATACGAAGATGTTCACGATAAGTGTCCACACAGATTGATATGGTTTAGAAAGTTAAGAGATATCTTAGTGTCCCGTTCGTCTAGAGGCCTAGGACACCGCCCTTTCACGGCGGTAACAGGGGTTCGACTCCCCTACGGGATACCATCTTTAAGTGCATTTTTAATAGTGCTTTTAAAAATGGTTACTTCATTAAGAAGTGATTAGCTCTTTAACAATTTGGAAAGCTGACTGATTTAAATAACAAGTTATTTAAATCAAATTAAAAGTTCTCAATGTTTATCTTTTAGATAAACACAACACAAACACATTCAAGTGTCTTGGCTTTTTGTCTTCACTTTTAAAAAGTGAAAATAAAGAGAAAAAATTGAGTCCGGCAAACACGTAATAAGAACTAACCCTTCTTATTACAACCAAAAACCTTGGTGATTTATCATCAACTCGAAACTTCTTCGGGTTGTATGGTTAAGTGACTAAGCGTACACGGTGGATGCCTTGGCAGTCAGAGGCGATGAAGGACGTATTAACTTGCGATAAGCCCAGATTAGGTAGTAAAAACCATTTGAGTCTGGGATTTCCGAATGGGGAAACCCACTTACATAAGTAAGTATCTTGTTGTGAATACATAGCAACAAGAGGCAAACCGGGGGAACTGAAACATCTAAGTACCCCGAGGAAGAGAAATCAACCGAGATTCCGAAAGTAGCGGCGAGCGAAATTGGATTAGCCCTTAAGCTTTTAATGATGCAGGTGAAGAGTCTGGAAAGTCTCGCAATAAAGGGTGATAGCCCCGTAACCGACACATCATAATCAGTGAAATCGAGTAGGGCGGGACACGTGATATCCTGTCTGAATATGGGGGGACCATCCTCCAAGGCTAAATACTACTGACTGACCGATAGTGAACCAGTACCGTGAGGGAAAGGCGAAAAGAACCCCTGTGAGGGGAGTGAAATAGAACCTGAAACCGTGTACGTACAAGCAGTAGGAGCACCTTCGTGGTGTGACTGCGTACCTTTTGTATAATGGGTCAGCGACTTATATTCAGTGGCAAGGTTAACCGTTTAGGGGAGCCGTAGGGAAACCGAGTCTTAACTGGGCGTTCAGTCTCTGGATATAGACCCGAAACCAGGTGATCTAGCCATGGGCAGGTTGAAGGTTGAGTAACATCAACTGGAGGACCGAACCGACTAATGTTGAAAAATTAGCGGATGACTTGTGGCTAGGGGTGAAAGGCCAATCAAACCTGGAGATAGCTGGTTCTCCCCGAAAGCTATTTAGGTAGCGCCTCGGACGAATACTACTGGGGGTAGAGCACTGTTAAGGCTAGGGGGTCATCCCGACTTACCAACCCTTTGCAAACTCCGAATACCAGTAAGTACTATCCGGGAGACACACGGCGGGTGCTAACGTCCGTCGTGGAGAGGGAAACAACCCAGACCGCCAGCTAAGGTCCCAAAGTATAGCTAAGTGGGAAACGATGTGGGAAGGCTCAGACAGCCAGGATGTTGGCTTAGAAGCAGCCATCATTTAAAGAAAGCGTAATAGCTCACTGGTCGAGTCGGCCTGCGCGGAAGATGTAACGGGGCTAAGCTATACACCGAAGCTGCGGCTGCACACTTTAGTGTGCGGGGTAGGGAGCGTTCTGTAAGCCGTTGAAGGTGGTCTGTAAGGGCTGCTGGAGGTATCAGAAGTGCGAATGCTGACATGAGTAACGATAAAGGAGTGAAAACTCCCTCGCCGGAAGACCAAGGGTTCCTGTCCAACGTTAATCGGGGCAGGGTAAGTCGACCCCTAAGGCGAGGCCGAAAGGCGTAGTCGATGGGAAACGGGTTAATATTCCCGTACTTCTTACAATTGCGATGGGGGGACGGAGAAGGCTAGGTGGGCCTGGCGACGGTTGTCCAGGTTCAAGTACGTAGGCGGAAGAGTTAGGTAAATCCGGCTCTTCATTAACGCTGAGATACGATGTCGAGCCACTACGGTGGTGAAGTCATTGATGCCATGCTTCCAGGAAAAGCCTCTAAGCTTCAGATTGTAAGGAATCGTACCCCAAACCGACACAGGTGGTCGGGTAGAGAATACCAAGGCGCTTGAGAGAACTCGGGTGAAGGAACTAGGCAAAATGGTACCGTAACTTCGGGAGAAGGTACGCTCTTATCGGTGAAGTCCCTCGCGGATGGAGCTGACGAGAGTCGCAGATACCAGGTGGCTGCAACTGTTTATTAAAAACACAGCACTGTGCAAAATCGTAAGATGACGTATACGGTGTGACGCCTGCCCGGTGCCGGAAGGTTAATTGATGGGGTTAGACTTCGGTCGAAGCTCTTGATCGAAGCCCCGGTAAACGGCGGCCGTAACTATAACGGTCCTAAGGTAGCGAAATTCCTTGTCGGGTAAGTTCCGACCTGCACGAATGGCGTAATGATGGCCACGCTGTCTCCACCCGAGACTCAGTGAAATTGAAATCGCTGTGAAGATGCAGTGTACCCGCGGCTAGACGGAAAGACCCCGTGAACCTTTACTACAGCTTGGCACTGAACATTGACCCTACATGTGTAGGATAGGTGGGAGACTTTGAAACCGCGTCGCTAGATGTGGTGGAGTCGTCCTTGAAATACCACCCTTGTAGTGTTGATGTTCTAACGTTGGTCCCTGAATCGGGATTACGGACAGTGCCTGGTGGGTAGTTTGACTGGGGCGGTCTCCTCCCAAAGAGTAACGGAGGAGCACGAAGGTGGGCTAATCACGGTTGGACATCGTGAGGTTAGTGCAATGGCATAAGCCCGCTTGACTGCGAGAATGACAATTCGAGCAGGTGCGAAAGCAGGTCATAGTGATCCGGTGGTTCTGAATGGAAGGGCCATCGCTCAACGGATAAAAGGTACTCCGGGGATAACAGGCTGATACCGCCCAAGAGTTCATATCGACGGCGGTGTTTGGCACCTCGATGTCGGCTCATCACATCCTGGGGCTGAAGTCGGTCCCAAGGGTATGGCTGTTCGCCATTTAAAGTGGTACGCGAGCTGGGTTTAGAACGTCGTGAGACAGTTCGGTCCCTATCTGCCGTGGGCGTTGGAAGATTGAAGGGGGCTGCTCCTAGTACGAGAGGACCGGAGTGGACGAACCTCTGGTGTTCGGGTTGTCATGCCAATGGCATTGCCCGGTAGCTAAGTTCGGAATCGATAACCGCTGAAAGCATCTAAGCGGGAAGCGAGCCCTGAGATGAGTCTTCCTGGCGCTTTAAGCGTCCTAAAGGGTTGTTCAAGACTAGAACGTTGATAGGCAGGGTGTGTAAGCGCTGTGAGGCGTTGAGCTAACCTGTACTAATTGCCCGTGAGGCTTAACCATACAACACCCAAGGGGTTTTGATGGACTCATAAGATACAAACGCTTGAATGAGTTTGAGAGAACAAGAAACAGCTTTCCGAATTTTAAGAATTTGCTTGGCGACCATAGCGTTGTGGACCCACCTGATTCCATGCCGAACTCAGAAGTGAAACGCAATAGCGCCGATGGTAGTGTGGGGCTTCCCATGTGAGAGTAGGACATCGCCAGGCTTTAATTTCGACTTTGCTTAGTATCTAAGCAAGTCACCATAAAGTTCTAACCTTTGCTTTTAGATTTTCAAAATCTGAAGGAAAAAGATAGAGTTTTATGTTGACTTACAGAGTCAATCGCGTATTATACGCATCCGCTTCAACGCTAAAGCGTTGATAGCAAAGCTCTTTAACAATTTAAACCTATCAATCTGTGTGGGCACTCGTTGATGAATATCAAAATAGAAACTTCGGTTTCAACTTGATTTCAATGAACTGAGTGACCAATCGATAATCGTAAGATCGGCACAGTCAATTCAACATTACTATGTAATGTAATCAGTATTCATTGAGTCACAAAATCTTAAATTGAAGAGTTTGATCATGGCTCAGATTGAACGCTGGCGGCAGGCCTAACACATGCAAGTCGAGCGGAAACGAGTTATCTGAACCTTCGGGGAACGATAACGGCGTCGAGCGGCGGACGGGTGAGTAATGCCTAGGAAATTGCCTTGATGTGGGGGATAACCATTGGAAACGATGGCTAATACCGCATGATGCCTACGGGCCAAAGAGGGGGACCTTCGGGCCTCTCGCGTCAAGATATGCCTAGGTGGGATTAGCTAGTTGGTGAGGTAATGGCTCACCAAGGCGACGATCCCTAGCTGGTCTGAGAGGATGATCAGCCACACTGGAACTGAGACACGGTCCAGACTCCTACGGGAGGCAGCAGTGGGGAATATTGCACAATGGGCGCAAGCCTGATGCAGCCATGCCGCGTGTATGAAGAAGGCCTTCGGGTTGTAAAGTACTTTCAGCAGTGAGGAAGGGGGTGTCGTTAATAGCGGCATCTCTTGACGTTAGCTGCAGAAGAAGCACCGGCTAACTCCGTGCCAGCAGCCGCGGTAATACGGAGGGTGCGAGCGTTAATCGGAATTACTGGGCGTAAAGCGCATGCAGGTGGTTTGTTAAGTCAGATGTGAAAGCCCGGGGCTCAACCTCGGAACTGCATTTGAAACTGGCAAACTAGAGTACTGTAGAGGGGGGTAGAATTTCAGGTGTAGCGGTGAAATGCGTAGAGATCTGAAGGAATACCAGTGGCGAAGGCGGCCCCCTGGACAGATACTGACACTCAGATGCGAAAGCGTGGGGAGCAAACAGGATTAGATACCCTGGTAGTCCACGCCGTAAACGATGTCTACTTGGAGGTTGTGGCCTTGAGCCGTGGCTTTCGGAGCTAACGCGTTAAGTAGACCGCCTGGGGAGTACGGTCGCAAGATTAAAACTCAAATGAATTGACGGGGCCCGCACAAGCGGTGGAGCATGTGGTTTAATTCGATGCAACGCGAAGAACCTTACCTACTCTTGACATCCAGAGAACTTTCAGAGATGGATTGGTGCCTTCGGGAACTCTGAGACAGGTGCTGCATGGCTGTCGTCAGCTCGTGTTGTGAAATGTTGGGTTAAGTCCCGCAACGAGCGCAACCCTTATCCTTGTTTGCCAGCGAGTAATGTCGGGAACTCCAGGGAGACTGCCGGTGATAAACCGGAGGAAGGTGGGGACGACGTCAAGTCATCATGGCCCTTACGAGTAGGGCTACACACGTGCTACAATGGCGCATACAGAGGGCAGCCAACTTGCGAGAGTGAGCGAATCCCAAAAAGTGCGTCGTAGTCCGGATTGGAGTCTGCAACTCGACTCCATGAAGTCGGAATCGCTAGTAATCGTAGATCAGAATGCTACGGTGAATACGTTCCCGGGCCTTGTACACACCGCCCGTCACACCATGGGAGTGGGCTGCAAAAGAAGTGGGTAGTTTAACCTTCGGGAGGACGCTCACCACTTTGTGGTTCATGACTGGGGTGAAGTCGTAACAAGGTAGCCCTAGGGGAACCTGGGGCTGGATCACCTCCTTATACGAAGATGTTCACGATAAGTGTCCACACAGATTGATACGGTTTAGAAAGTTAAGAGACGATATTGGGTCTGTAGCTCAGCTGGTTAGAGCGCTCGCCTGATAAGCGGGAGGTCGGTGGTTCAAGTCCACTCAGACCCACCACTATCTTTTCCCAGAGATAGCGGTCAATATCGATTTCGTTGGGGCTATAGCTCAGCTGGGAGAGCGCCTGCCTTGCACGCAGGAGGTCAGCAGTTCGATCCTGCTTAGCTCCACCATCTTTAAGCGCATTAGCGATAGTGCTTTTAAACATGGTTCAGAAATGAATCTGCTCTTTAACAATTTGGAAAGCTGACTGATTTAAATAACACAGTTATTTAAATCAAATTAAAGTTCTCAATGTTTATCCTTTAGATAAACACAACACAAACACATTCAAGTGTTTTGTATTCGATTCAAATTTAATTTGAATCAAAATTGAGTCCGGCAAACACGTAATAAGAACTAACCCTTCTTGTTACAACCAAAAACCTTGGTGATTTATCATCAACTCGAAACTTCTTCGGGTTGTATGGTTAAGTGACTAAGCGTACACGGTGGATGCCTTGGCAGTCAGAGGCGATGAAGGACGTATTAACTTGCGATAAGCCCAGATTAGGTAGTAAAACCATTTGAGTCTGGGATTTCCGAATGGGGAAACCCACTTACATAAGTAAGTATCTTGTTGTGAATACATAGCAGCAAGAGGCAAACCGGGGAACTGAAACATCTAAGTACCCCGAGGAAGAGAAATCAACCGAGATTCCGAAAGTAGCGGCGAGCGAAATTGATTAGCCCTTAAGCTTTTAATGATGCAGGTGAAGAGTCTGGAAAGTCTCGCAATAAAGGGTGATAGCCCCGTAACCGACACATCATAATCAGTGAAATCGAGTAGGGCGGGACACGTGATATCCTGTCTGAATATGGGGACCATCCTCCAAGGCTAAATACTACTGACTGACCGATAGTGAACCAGTACCGTGAGGGAAAGGCGAAAAGAACCCCTGTGAGGGGAGTGAAATAGAACCTGAAACCGTGTACGTACAAGCAGTAGGAGCCCTTCGAGGGTGACTGCGTACCTTTGTATAATGGGTCAGCGACTTATATTCAGTGGCAAGGTTAACCGTTTAGGGAGCCGTAGGGAAACCGAGTCTTAACTGGGCGTTCAGTCTCTGGATATAGACCCGAAACCAGGTGATCAGCCATGGGCAGGTTGAAGGTTGAGTAACATCAACTGGAGGACCGAACCGACTAATGTTGAAAAATTAGCGGATGACTTGTGGCTAGGGGTGAAAGGCCAATCAAACCTGGAGATAGCTGGTTCTCCCCGAAAGCTATTTAGGTAGCGCCTCGGACGAATACTACTGGGGGTAGAGCACTGTTAAGGCTAGGGGGTCATCCCGACTTACCAACCCTTTGCAAACTCCGAATACCAGTAAGTACTATCCGGGAGACACACGGCGGGTGCTAACGTCCGTCGTGGAGAGGGAAACAACCCAGACCGCCAGCTAAGGTCCCAAAGTATAGCTAAGTGGGAAACGATGTGGGAAGGCTCAGACAGCCAGGATGTTGGCTTAGAAGCAGCCATCATTTAAAGAAAGCGTAATAGCTCACTGGTCGAGTCGGCCTGCGCGGAAGATGTAACGGGGCTAAGCTATACACCGAAGCTGCGGCTGCACACTTTAGTGTGCGGGGTAGGGGAGCGTTCTGTAAGCCGTTGAAGGTGGTCTGTAAGGGCTGCTGGAGGTATCAGAAGTGCGAATGCTGACATGAGTAACGATAAAGGGAGTGAAAAACTCCCTCGCCGGAAGACCAAGGGTTCCTGTCCAACGTTAATCGGGGCAGGGTAAGTCGACCCCTAAGGCGAGGCCGAAAGGCGTAGTCGATGGGAAACGGGTTAATATTCCCGTACTTCTTACAATTGCGATGGGGGGACGGAGAAGGCTAGGTGGGCCTGGCGACGGTTGTCCAGGTTCAAGTACGTAGGCGGAAGAGTTAGGTAAATCCGGCTCTTCATTAACGCTGAGATACGATGTCGAGCCACTACGGTGGTGAAGTCATTGATGCCATGCTTCCAGGAAAAGCCTCTAAGCTTCAGATTGTAAGGAATCGTACCCCAAACCGACACAGGTGGTCGGGTAGAGAATACCAAGGCGCTTGAGAGAACTCGGGTGAAGGAACTAGGCAAAATGGTACCGTAACTTCGGGAGAAGGTACGCTCTTATCGGTGAAGTCCCTCGCGGATGGAGCTGACGAGAGTCGCAGATACCAGGTGGCTGCAACTGTTTATTAAAAACACAGCACTGTGCAAAATCGTAAGATGACGTATACGGTGTGACGCCTGCCCGGTGCCGGAAGGTTAATTGATGGGGTTAGACTTCGGTCGAAGCTCTTGATCGAAGCCCCGGTAAACGGCGGCCGTAACTATAACGGTCCTAAGGTAGCGAAATTCCTTGTCGGGTAAGTTCCGACCTGCACGAATGGCGTAATGATGGCCACGCTGTCTCCACCCGAGACTCAGTGAAATTGAAATCGCTGTGAAGATGCAGTGTACCCGCGGCTAGACGGAAAGACCCCGTGAACCTTTACTACAGCTTGGCACTGAACATTGACCCTACATGTGTAGGATAGGTGGGAGACTTTGAAACCGCGTCGCTAGATGTGGTGGAGTCGTCCTTGAAATACCACCCTTGTAGTGTTGATGTTCTAACGTTGGTCCCTGAATCGGGATTACGGACAGTGCCTGGTGGGTAGTTTGACTGGGGCGGTCTCCTCCCAAAGAGTAACGGAGGAGCACGAAGGTGGGCTAATCACGGTTGGACATCGTGAGGTTAGTGCAATGGCATAAGCCCGCTTGACTGCGAGAATGACAATTCGAGCAGGTGCGAAAGCAGGTCATAGTGATCCGGTGGTTCTGAATGGAAGGGCCATCGCTCAACGGATAAAAGGTACTCCGGGGATAACAGGCTGATACCGCCCAAGAGTTCATATCGACGGCGGTGTTTGGCACCTCGATGTCGGCTCATCACATCCTGGGGCTGAAGTCGGTCCCAAGGGTATGGCTGTTCGCCATTTAAAGTGGTACGCGAGCTGGGTTTAGAACGTCGTGAGACAGTTCGGTCCCTATCTGCCGTGGGCGTTGGAAGATTGAAGGGGGCTGCTCCTAGTACGAGAGGACCGGAGTGGACGAACCTCTGGTGTTCGGGTTGTCATGCCAATGGCATTGCCCGGTAGCTAAGTTCGGAATCGATAACCGCTGAAAGCATCTAAGCGGGAAGCGAGCCCTGAGATGAGTCTTCCCTGGCGCTTTAAGCGTCCTAAAGGGTTGTTCAAGACTAGAACGTTGATAGGCAGGGTGTGTAAGCGCTGTGAGGCGTTGAGCTAACCTGTACTAATTGCCCGTGAGGCTTAACCATACAACACCCAAGGGGTTTTGATGGACTCATAAGATACAAACGCTTGAATGAGTTTGAGAGAACAAGAAACAGCTTTCCGAATTTTAAGAATTTGCTTGGCGACCATAGCGTTGTGGACCCACCTGATTCCATGCCGAACTCAGAAGTGAAACGCAATAGCGCCGATGGTAGTGTGGGGCTTCCCCATGTGAGAGTAGGACATCGCCAGGCTTTAATTTCGACTTTGCTTAGTATCTAAGCAAGTCACCATAAAGTTCTAACCTTTGCTTTTAGATTTTCAAAATCTGAAGGAAAAAAGATAGAGTTTTATGTTGACTTCAAGAGTCAATCGCGTATTATACGCATCCGCTTCAACGCTAAAGCGTTGATAGCAAAGCTCTTTAACAATTTAAACCTATCAATCTGTGTGGGCACTCGTTGATGAATATCAAAAAAGAAACTTCGGTTTCAACTTGATTTCAATGAACTGAGTGACCAATCGATAATTTATTATCGGCACAGTCAATTCAACATTACTATGTAATGTAATCAGTATTCATTGAGTCACAAAATCTTAAATTGAAGAGTTTGATCATGGCTCAGATTGAACGCTGGCGGCAGGCCTAACACATGCAAGTCGAGCGGAAACGAGTTATCTGAACCTTCGGGGAACGATAACGGCGTCGAGCGGCGGACGGGTGAGTAATGCCTAGGAAATTGCCTTGATGTGGGGGATAACCATTGGAAACGATGGCTAATACCGCATGATGCCTACGGGCCAAAGAGGGGGACCTTCGGGCCTCTCGCGTCAAGATATGCCTAGGTGGGATTAGCTAGTTGGTGAGGTAATGGCTCACCAAGGCGACGATCCCTAGCTGGTCTGAGAGGATGATCAGCCACACTGGAACTGAGACACGGTCCAGACTCCTACGGGAGGCAGCAGTGGGGAATATTGCACAATGGGCGCAAGCCTGATGCAGCCATGCCGCGTGTATGAAGAAGGCCTTCGGGTTGTAAAGTACTTTCAGCAGTGAGGAAGGGGGTGTCGTTAATAGCGGCATCTCTTGACGTTAGCTGCAGAAGAAGCACCGGCTAACTCCGTGCCAGCAGCCGCGGTAATACGGAGGGTGCGAGCGTTAATCGGAATTACTGGGCGTAAAGCGCATGCAGGTGGTTTGTTAAGTCAGATGTGAAAGCCCGGGGCTCAACCTCGGAACTGCATTTGAAACTGGCAAACTAGAGTACTGTAGAGGGGGGTAGAATTTCAGGTGTAGCGGTGAAATGCGTAGAGATCTGAAGGAATACCAGTGGCGAAGGCGGCCCCCTGGACAGATACTGACACTCAGATGCGAAAGCGTGGGGAGCAAACAGGATTAGATACCCTGGTAGTCCACGCCGTAAACGATGTCTACTTGGAGGTTGTGGCCTTGAGCCGTGGCTTTCGGAGCTAACGCGTTAAGTAGACCGCCTGGGGAGTACGGTCGCAAGATTAAAACTCAAATGAATTGACGGGGGCCCGCACAAGCGGTGGAGCATGTGGTTTAATTCGATGCAACGCGAAGAACCTTACCTACTCTTGACATCCAGAGAACTTTTCAGAGATGAATTGGTGCCTTCGGGAACTCTGAGACAGGTGCTGCATGGCTGTCGTCAGCTCGTGTTGTGAAATGTTGGGTTAAGTCCCGCAACGAGCGCAACCCTTATCCTTGTTTGCCAGCGAGTAATGTCGGGAACTCCAGGGAGACTGCCGGTGATAAACCGGAGGAAGGTGGGGACGACGTCAAGTCATCATGGCCCTTACGAGTAGGGCTACACACGTGCTACAATGGCGCATACAGAGGGCAGCCAACTCGCGAGAGTGAGCGAATCCCAAAAATTGCGTCGTAGTCCGGATTGGAGTCTGCAACTCGACTCCATGAAGTCGGAATCGCTAGTAATCGTAGATCAGAATGCTACGGTGAATACGTTCCCGGGCCTTGTACACACCGCCCGTCACACCATGGGAGTGGGCTGCAAAAGAAGTGGGTAGTTTAACCTTCGGGAGGACGCTCACCACTTTGTGGTTCATGACTGGGGTGAAGTCGTAACAAGGTAGCCCTAGGGGAACCTGGGGCTGGATCACCTCCTTATACGAAGATGTTCACGATAAGTGTCCACACAGATTGATACGGTTTAGAAAGTTAAGAGACGATATTGGGTCTGTAGCTCAGCTGGTTAGAGCGCTCGCCTGATAAGCGGGAGGTCGGTGGTTCAAGTCCACTCAGACCCACCACTATCTTTTCCCAGAGATAGCGGTCAATATCGATTTCGTTGGGGCTATAGCTCAGCTGGGAGAGCGCCTGCCTTGCACGCAGGAGGTCAGCAGTTCGATCCTGCTTAGCTCCACCATCTTTAAGCGCATTAGCGATAGTGCTTTTAAACATGGTTCAGAAATGAATCTGCTCTTTAACAATTTGGAAAGCTGACTGATTTAAATAACACAGTTATTTAAATCAAATTAAAAGTTCTCAATGTTTATCCTTTAGATAAACACAACACAAACACATTCAAGTGTCTTGTATTCGATTCAAATTTAATTTGAATCACCATTGAGTCCGGCAAACACGTAATAAGAACTAACCCTTCTTGTTACAACCAAAAACCTTGGTTGTTTACCATACATAAAGACCTCTTCGGGTTGTATGGTTAAGTGACTAAGCGTACACGGTGGATGCCTTGGCAGTCAGAGGCGATGAAGGACGTATTAACTTGCGATAAGCCCAGATTAGGTAGTAAAAACCATTTGAGTCTGGGATTTCCGAATGGGGAAACCCACTTACATAAGTAAGTATCTTGTTGTGAATACATAGCAGCAAGAGGCAAACCGGGGGAACTGAAACATCTAAGTACCCCGAGGAAGAGAAATCAACCGAGATTCCGAAAGTAGCGGCGAGCGAAATTGGATTAGCCCTTAAGCTTTTAATGATGCAGGTGAAGAGTCTGGAAAGTCTCGCAATAAAGGGTGATAGCCCCGTAACCGACACATCATAATCAGTGAAATCGAGTAGGGCGGGACACGTGATATCCTGTCTGAATATGGGGGGACCATCCTCCAAGGCTAAATACTACTGACTGACCGATAGTGAACCAGTACCGTGAGGGAAAGGCGAAAAGAACCCCTGTGAGGGGAGTGAAATAGAACCTGAAACCGTGTACGTACAAGCAGTAGGAGCCCTTCGAGGGTGACTGCGTACCTTTTGTATAATGGGTCAGCGACTTATATTCAGTGGCAAGGTTAACCGTTTAGGGAGCCGTAGGGAAACCGAGTCTTAACTGGGCGTTCAGTCTCTGGATATAGACCCGAAACCAGGTGATCTAGCCATGGGCAGGTTGAAGGTTGAGTAACATCAACTGGAGGACCGAACCGACTAATGTTGAAAAATTAGCGGATGACTTGTGGCTAGGGGTGAAAGGCCAATCAAACCTGGAGATAGCTGGTTCTCCCCGAAAGCTATTTAGGTAGCGCCTCGGACGAATACTACTGGGGGTAGAGCACTGTTAAGGCTAGGGGGTCATCCCGACTTACCAACCCTTTGCAAACTCCGAATACCAGTAAGTACTATCCGGGAGACACACGGCGGGTGCTAACGTCCGTCGTGGAGAGGGAAACAACCCAGACCGCCAGCTAAGGTCCCAAAGTATAGCTAAGTGGGAAACGATGTGGGAAGGCTCAGACAGCCAGGATGTTGGCTTAGAAGCAGCCATCATTTAAAGAAAGCGTAATAGCTCACTGGTCGAGTCGGCCTGCGCGGAAGATGTAACGGGGCTAAGCTATACACCGAAGCTGCGGCTGCACACTTTAGTGTGCGGGGTAGGGGAGCGTTCTGTAAGCCGTTGAAGGTGGTCTGTAAGGGCTGCTGGAGGTATCAGAAGTGCGAATGCTGACATGAGTAACGATAAAGGGAGTGAAAAACTCCCTCGCCGGAAGACCAAGGGTTCCTGTCCAACGTTAATCGGGGCAGGGTAAGTCGACCCCTAAGGCGAGGCCGAAAGGCGTAGTCGATGGGAAACGGGTTAATATTCCCGTACTTCTTACAATTGCGATGGGGGGACGGAGAAGGCTAGGTGGGCCTGGCGACGGTTGTCCAGGTTCAAGTACGTAGGCGGAAGAGTTAGGTAAATCCGGCTCTTTATTAACGCTGAGATACGATGTCGAGCCACTACGGTGGTGAAGTCATTGATGCCATACTTCCAGGAAAAGCCTCTAAGCTTCAGATTGTAAGGAATCGTACCCCAAACCGACACAGGTGGTCGGGTAGAGAATACCAAGGCGCTTGAGAGAACTCGGGTGAAGGAACTAGGCAAAATGGTACCGTAACTTCGGGAGAAGGTACGCTCTTATCGGTGAAGTCCCTTGCGGATGGAGCTGACGAGAGTCGCAGATACCAGGTGGCTGCAACTGTTTATTAAAAACACAGCACTGTGCAAAATCGTAAGATGACGTATACGGTGTGACGCCTGCCCGGTGCCGGAAGGTTAATTGATGGGGTTAGACTTCGGTCGAAGCTCTTGATCGAAGCCCCGGTAAACGGCGGCCGTAACTATAACGGTCCTAAGGTAGCGAAATTCCTTGTCGGGTAAGTTCCGACCTGCACGAATGGCGTAATGATGGCCACGCTGTCTCCACCCGAGACTCAGTGAAATTGAAATCGCTGTGAAGATGCAGTGTACCCGCGGCTAGACGGAAAGACCCCGTGAACCTTTACTACAGCTTGGCACTGAACATTGACCCTACATGTGTAGGATAGGTGGGAGACTTTGAAACCGCGTCGCTAGATGTGGTGGAGTCGTCCTTGAAATACCACCCTTGTAGTGTTGATGTTCTAACGTTGGTCCCTGAATCGGGATTACGGACAGTGCCTGGTGGGTAGTTTGACTGGGGCGGTCTCCTCCCAAAGAGTAACGGAGGAGCACGAAGGTGGGCTAATCACGGTTGGACATCGTGAGGTTAGTGCAATGGCATAAGCCCGCTTGACTGCGAGAATGACAATTCGAGCAGGTGCGAAAGCAGGTCATAGTGATCCGGTGGTTCTGAATGGAAGGGCCATCGCTCAACGGATAAAAGGTACTCCGGGGATAACAGGCTGATACCGCCCAAGAGTTCATATCGACGGCGGTGTTTGGCACCTCGATGTCGGCTCATCACATCCTGGGGCTGAAGTCGGTCCCAAGGGTATGGCTGTTCGCCATTTAAAGTGGTACGCGAGCTGGGTTTAGAACGTCGTGAGACAGTTCGGTCCCTATCTGCCGTGGGCGTTGGAAGATTGAAGGGGGCTGCTCCTAGTACGAGAGGACCGGAGTGGACGAACCTCTGGTGTTCGGGTTGTCATGCCAATGGCATTGCCCGGTAGCTAAGTTCGGAATCGATAACCGCTGAAAGCATCTAAGCGGGAAGCGAGCCCTGAGATGAGTCTTCCCTGGCGCTTTAAGCGTCCTAAAGGGTTGTTCAAGACTAGAACGTTGATAGGCAGGGTGTGTAAGCGCTGTGAGGCGTTGAGCTAACCTGTACTAATTGCCCGTGAGGCTTAACCATACAACACCCAAGGGGTTTTGATGGACTCAAAGATACAAACGCTTGAATGAGTTTGAGAGAACAAGAAACAGCTTTCCGAATTTTAAGAATTTGCTTGGCGACCATAGCGTTGTGGACCCACCTGATTCCATGCCGAACTCAGAAGTGAAACGCAATAGCGCCGATGGTAGTGTGGGGCTTCCCCATGTGAGAGTAGGACATCGCCAGGCTTTAATTTTGGAACCACGTCTAAAGACGTGTTTACCACTGCGGAGTGGTAGTTCAGTTGGTTAGAATACCGGCCTGTCACGCCGGGGGTCGCGGGTTCGAGTCCCGTCCACTCCGCCACTTATTCGAGAGCCTCGCCTAGTGCGAGGTTTTTTCGAATCTACAGTATTGAAATTTTAGGGGTGTAGCTCCAATTGGCAGAGCAGCGGATTCCAAATCCGCGTGTTGGGAGTTCGAATCTCTCCACCCCTGCCATCTTCGAAAGCCTCAGCAGAAATGCTGAGGCTTTTTTCGTATTCGACGGCCAAAAAATAAAACAGCGGATTCTGAGGTTACCAGAGATACATACGTTGAGAGTTAGATTTCAAACATAGTCGAATCCCCGGAGTGCCGCCCAGTCCCCCCAGCCATATTCAAAGGCTCTGACTAACGTCAGAGCCTTTTTGTTTCCAGACACTACAACAATACTATTAACAGAATAGCTGACTCCCTGATCACCAAAACAGCGTGTATTGAGAGTAGCTGTACCAACATAGTCGACCTCTGACTCACTAGCCTAGTTCACCTGCTATATATTAAATTTGGAACAGTGTTGAAAGAGCTAAGCAAATCGCTCGCTTATCCGATCGAGTCTTTGAAGTGTCAGCGCAATCGAGCATCGCCATATTGAAGGCTCTAGCTGAACCCCTAAAGTATTTGTATTTTCTAAAGCTTGTGTCGGGAATTAGAAATTCTCAACTCTGCTGTGTACTGAATCCTCGGTAGGCATGGTAGAGCTTTCCATCTGTTGTTTCTTTGAAGTAGTGTTCAGATAACTAGATGACTGGCTCACCAGTTGTAGAGTTCTATGGAGCTGTGGGCGTTCTTACCTAGGATCATCATAGGCTTTAGCTGACTTCGGAGCTTTTTGTTGTTTAAGAAGTATTACTCCACTCCCAGCCACATGAAGACAATACATCTGTAATCTTCTAACTCCAGCCCTATTTAATTTATAAATGAAGGGATAGTCTGGTGCTATTGAGCGCAAATACTACTTAATCCTTGATTAGCTCTAACTCATTGGTGTCTGAACTATCGAGACAAGGCTGTGTATTTCAAAAAAGTGAGATTTTCAGTTGTTGCTAGGATGTATTAACGCGAAGAGTAAATGAGTAGTAATGATAGTTGGAAGATAGCTTGATAGGGACAGGATAGAGGCTACTTAGGGTGTAGCCTCTATATAGGGTAGGAGTGTTATTTGTTTAACTCTTTTTCTGCGAGCTTAGCTTTCTCAATCATTGGTGTAATCGTTGAGCCTTGAATCAAGATTGAGAACACTACCACTGAGTATGTCATGACTAGGATGATCTCTTTTACATCGATCAGTTTGTCTTCGATGACCCAAATACCTGATGGAATAGATAGAGCCATTGCGAGAGCTAGACCACCACGTAATCCGCCCCAAGTAAGAATCTTAACTGACCATGGGTTGTAGCTTCTAAAGCGCTTAAAGCCAATGTATGACAAGAATACACTTAGGTAGCGAGCCCCTAGCACTAACGGCACAGAGAAAGCCATTAAGATCCAGTCTTCTTCGTGGAATTCGAAAAGTAGCATCGACATACCGATCAGTAGGAATAGCACGCCATTTAGGAACTCATCGACTAGCTCCCAGAAGTGGTCTAAGTGGTCCTCACTCTCTTTTGAGAAACCGATAAAGCGAGTCCAGTTGCCGATCATAATACCTGATACCACCATAGCTAATGGACCTGATACATGAAGTACTTCTGCAAAAGCGTATCCAGCTGTTGGGATACCGATAGTCAGTAACAGCTCCATTGAGTGGTCGTCGGTGTTACTAATCAGGTAATGGAACAGGAGTCCTAATGCAAAACCGTAAACAATCCCGCCAATCGCTTCTTGGATAAATAGCATCGTTACGCTACCTACCGTCGGAGCTTCAGTACCAAATGCAATGGTAAATAGGGTGACAAAGATAACCAGACCAAAGCCATCATTGAACAGCGATTCACCTTCAATTTGGGTCGAAATGCGTTTTGGTGCATCGAGTTTTTTAACGATCGCGAGTACTGCTATTGGGTCAGTCGGTGAAATAAGAGAGCCAAACAGTAAGCAGTAGATAAGATCAAACTGAATGCCGATAACCTGGCAGAATCCATAAAGCACAAATCCAATAAAGAAAGTCGAAAATAGGGTCGCGCCCAATGCGAGTACTGTGATTTCCCACTTTTGATCTTTTAGGTTGGGCAGTTTAATCCCTAATCCACCTGCGAACAGTAGGAAGCCTAAAATCCCTTTGAGTAGAAAGTCTTCGAAATTGATACTTGCTACCGTGTCCGAAGCGATTTCAGACAGCTGAAACCAATTGTTTTGACCTGCAATCAGGATAATCAGTGAAAGCATCATTGAGCCAGCAGTAATGGCGATAGTAGTTTGCATCTTTCCTATCTTGCTGTTTACAAACGCTATCAACATTGCTGCTGCAGATAAAAAGCAAAGTGTGTAGTAGACCGACATTGGATTTCCGATATGTAACAAAATATGAACATGAATTTTCGTCCTCTATCGCTTAAATAGCAAACTGTTTTTTGTCATAGATTAGTTATCAAATTCTCCGTTTAGACGTCTAGACTCCTTTTTAATGTGTGATAGGATGGAGTGATAATTAAAGGAATGAGGCTGTACTGTGGGAAGTAATGTAAAGCAACAGATCGAAGCTCAATTAAAGCAACGAATTCTATTGATCGATGGTGGCATGGGCACCATGATCCAGAACTATAAACTGGAAGAGCAGGACTATCGAGGAGAGCGCTTTGCTGATTGGCATAGTGATCTTAAAGGCAATAACGACCTTTTGGTACTCACTCAACCTCAGCTTATTAAGGACATACATTCAGCTTACTTAGAAGCTGGCGCAGACATCCTTGAAACCAATACCTTTAACGCTACTACCATTGCGATGGCTGACTATGATATGGAAAGCCTCAGCGAAGAGATTAACTTTGCTGCAGCCAAGCTAGCTCGTGAAGCCGCTGATGAGTGGACTGCGAAAACACCGGAAAAGCCTCGCTATGTCGCTGGTGTGCTTGGTCCAACTAACCGTACTTGTTCGATTTCTCCTGATGTAAATGACCCGGGCTATCGAAATGTTAGCTTTGATGAGTTAGTGGAAGCTTATTCCGAATCAACCCGAGCGCTGATCAAAGGTGGTTCTGACCTGATCCTGATTGAGACTATCTTCGATACTCTAAATGCTAAGGCTTGTGCATTTGCCGTAGATACCGTATTCGAGGAGTTAGGTATTACTCTGCCTGTTATGATCTCAGGTACTATCACTGACGCATCAGGTCGTACGCTTTCCGGTCAAACAACTGAAGCTTTCTACAATTCATTACGCCACGTTCGCCCACTGTCCTTTGGCTTAAACTGTGCCCTAGGACCAGATGAACTGCGCCCATATGTAGATGAGCTTTCTCGCATTTCAGAAACATTTGTCTCAGTTCACCCTAATGCTGGTCTTCCTAATGCATTTGGTGAATATGATCTCTCTCCTGAAGATATGGCCGCTCACGTAAAAGAGTGGGCTGAGAGTGGCTTCCTAAACCTCATCGGTGGTTGTTGTGGTACCACGCCAGAACATATTCGCCATATGGCTAATGTGGTCGACAATGTTAAGCCGCGAGCTTTACCTGAGTTAGCTGTTTCATGCCGTCTATCAGGATTAGAGCCCCTCACTATCGAAAAAGACACATTGTTCGTTAATGTTGGCGAACGTACCAACGTTACCGGTTCTGCTCGATTTAAGCGTTTGATTAAAGAGGAGCTTTATGACGAAGCTCTGGAAGTTGCTCGTCAACAAGTTGAGAATGGCGCGCAAATCATCGATATCAACATGGACGAAGGCATGCTAGACGCTGAGGCGTGCATGGTGCGTTTCTTAAATCTATGTGCGTCTGAACCTGAGATATCTAAAGTGCCTATTATGGTCGACTCCTCGAAATGGGAAGTCATCGAAGCCGGCCTGAAATGTATTCAAGGTAAGGGCATCGTTAACTCGATCTCCTTGAAAGAAGGTAAAGAGAAATTTGTTGAGCAAGCCAAGCTGATTCGCCGTTATGGTGCTGCGGTTATCGTGATGGCTTTTGACGAAGTCGGTCAAGCAGAAACCCGTCAGCATAAGCTAGAGATTTGTACTAACGCATACAATATCTTGGTGAATGAAGTTGGTTTCCCGCCGGAAGATATTATCTTCGACCCGAACATCTTCGCGGTGGCAACAGGTATTGAAGAGCACAACAACTACGCGGTTGATTTCATTGACGCGGTAGCAGACATCAAACGCGACCTTCCATATGCGATGATTTCAGGCGGTGTATCTAACGTATCGTTCTCTTTCCGTGGTAACAACTACGTTCGAGAAGCGATTCACGCGGTATTCCTGTATCACTGTTTCAAGAACGGTATGGACATGGGTATCGTTAATGCTGGTCAGCTTGAAATTTACGATAACGTCCCAGATAAACTGCGTGAAGCGGTAGAAGATGTTGTTCTTAACCGTCGTGATGACTCGACGGAGAGACTACTAGATATCGCTGCGGAATACGCTAATAAAGGTGTCGGCAAAGAGGAAGATGCTTCCGCACTTGAGTGGCGTACTTGGGCGGTTGAGAAGCGCTTAGAGCATGCACTTGTCAAAGGTATTACTGAGTTTATCGTCGAAGATACCGAAGAAGCTCGTTTGAATGCCAGTAAGCCACTAGAGGTCATTGAAGGCCCTCTAATGGATGGTATGAATGTGGTTGGTGATTTGTTTGGTGAAGGTAAGATGTTCCTTCCTCAGGTAGTTAAGTCAGCGCGTGTAATGAAGCAAGCCGTTGCACATTTGGAGCCTTTCATTAACGCTTCTAAGCAAGCTGGTTCTTCAAACGGTAAGATCTTGCTCGCTACTGTAAAAGGTGATGTTCACGATATCGGTAAGAACATTGTGGGCGTGGTACTGCAGTGTAATAACTACGAGATTATTGACCTTGGAGTGATGGTTCCTTGCGAACAGATCCTAAAAGTCGCTAAAGAAGAGAATGTCGACATTATCGGTCTATCTGGCCTGATCACTCCATCACTGGATGAGATGGTACATGTAGCTAAAGAGATGGAGCGTTTGGATTTCGACTTGCCACTGCTGATTGGTGGTGCAACAACTTCCAAGGCGCATACTGCAGTTAAGATTGAACAGAACTACAAGAACCCTGTGGTGTATGTGAACAACGCATCAAGAGCGGTTGGGGTATGTACGTCCCTGTTATCTGATGAGCTTCGTCCTGCATTTGTTGAGAAGCTAGATTTGGATTATGAGCGTGTTCGCGATCAGCACAACCGTAAAAAACCTCGCACTAAGCCTGTAACGTTAGAGCAAGCTCGAGCGAATAAAGTCGCTATTGATTGGGAAAGCTATACGCCGCCAGCTCCAGCTAAGCCGGGTGTGCATGTTTATGATGACTTTGATGTTTCGACTTTGCGTCGTTACATTGACTGGACTCCGTTCTTCATGACTTGGTCACTAGTGGGTAAATACCCTGCAATTCTTGAGCATGAGGAAGTGGGCGAGGAGGCAAAACGTCTATTTAAAGACGCCAATGACCTTCTTGATCGAGTTGAACGTGAGGGTTTACTCAAAGCTCGTGGTATGTGTGCGCTGTTCCCTGCGGCAAGTGTTGGCGACGATATTGAGGTTTACACTGACGAATCACGCACTGAGGTTGCTAAGGTTCTTCATAATCTACGTCAGCAAACAGAAAAGCCAAAAGGTTTTAACTACTGTCTGTCTGATTACATTGCGCCAAAAGAGTCTGGTAAGAAAGATTGGATCGGTGCCTTTGCCGTAACAGGTGGTATTGGAGAGCGTGAGCTTGCTGATGCATACAAAGCTGCGGGCGATGACTACAACGCCATCATGATCCAAGCAGTAGCTGACCGACTTGCTGAAGCATTTGCAGAGTACCTACATGAGCAAGTACGTAAAGATATCTGGGGTTACTCCGCCGATGAAAACCTATCAAATGATGAGTTGATTCGTGAGAAGTACCAAGGCATTCGTCCAGCACCGGGTTATCCTGCATGTCCCGAGCATACTGAAAAAGGCTCATTGTGGGAGCTACTGAAAGTGGAAGAGACGATCGATATGTCTTTGACGAGTAGTTATGCGATGTGGCCAGGTGCATCAGTATCGGGTTGGTATTTCTCTCACCCTGATTCACGCTACTTTGCAATTGCTCAGATTCAGCAAGATCAAGTAGATAGCTACGCTGATCGCAAGGGTTGGGATTCGCTTGAAGCCGAGAAGTGGTTAGGTCCAAACATTAACTAAGATCGACTAGAAAGAGAAAGGGTTGCCATTGCGCAACCCTTTTTTGTATCTATTTGATTGGTTTTACTCTTGTTCAAACAACTCTTGGTGAAGTTTCTGAATTGCCGAACGAGAAACCGATTCATGCACTAGGAAACAAAGGTTGTGTGGACTCGCTCCGTAGCAGATCATGCGTAAGTTGAAGTCTTCAAGAGTGCTGAATACCTGCTTAGCATAGCCCTTGCTCTCACTCATATTGTTACCAATAAGCGCAACAAGACATAGGTTGTGTTCAACTTCTACTGTACATAGCTCTTCAAGCTCTTTGCGTACAACTTCAGGCAATTCCGGAGCACCACCAGAAGTGTCTGTTTGATCGAGTGTCAGAGAGACACTGATCTCTGAGGTTGTAATAAGATCAACAGAGATCTTATGCTTAGCGAGGATCTCAAATACTTTCGCCAAGAAGCCGTATGCGTGGAACATGTTCGCACTGCGCAGTGTAACCATGGTTTGATTGCAACGCAGCGCAAGTGCTCTAAACAGTGGTGAGCTCTCAACTTGTTGACGAATCCAAGTACCTCCTTTTTCTGGCTCTTTAGATGAGCCTACAAAGACAGGAATCTGATGACGTAGTGCTGGCACTAATGTAGAAGGATGCAAGATCTTCGCGCCAAAATTTGCCATTTCAGATGCTTCGCTGAAGCTGATCTCTGGAATTGGTGACGCTTTAGGGGCGATACGAGGGTCTGTGGTGTAGATTCCCGGAACATCAGTCCAAATCTCTAGACCAGCCGCCAATACTGATTCTGCAATCAATGCTGCTGAATAGTCGCTTCCGCCACGACCAAGTGTGGTTGTATTACCTTCATCGTCTGCACCAATAAACCCTTGGGTAACTACGACGCGTTCTTGACACAAAGGAATCAGTTTTTCTTGAGCAAGCTGAGAGATTTGCTCCAGTTGAGGTTCTGCTTTGCCGTAAGCGTCATTGGTACGCAGGACGTCACGGATATCAAATCTGACTGCAGATACGCCACGCTCTCGAAGAATTTGCGCAAAAAGGTGAGTCGACATTAGCTCACCACATGCCACTAAGTGGTCAGTTAATTTAGCACTTGATTGAAAAGATGCAGCTTCTGCAGCACTCGCAACATTGTCCAGAATCGTATGGATCTCTTTCTCGACACTCATTGGTTCTGCGAGTTGATCCAAAATCGCGTGATGGATATCTGTTAGTTGGCTCATTAACTCTTGGCGGCGGCCTTGGTCTTGTACGCCGTTAGCTAATTCAACTAACAGGTTGGTGACGCCTGAACACGCACTGCTGACAACAAGCTTGGTATTTGGATTATTCTCAATAATGGCTGCACAGCGACTCATTGCTTCAAAGTTAGCAACGCTTGTCCCACCGAATTTGGCGACATTAAAAGAACCAGCTACATTAGATGCGCTCACGATAAATCTCCCGACTTCCTAAAATAAAAATTACTGTTGGTAATCCAACGTCCAATGTTTTGAAGAGAGGGTTTAGAGCAAAGAGAGAGGTGTGTATTTGAATTGTAAACCTCAGAAGCTCCTCATCATATTGGAATGATGACAGTTAATGGGATTCAGCCCGATTAACCGATAACAGAAACCCGACATGTTTCAGTTACCTCGGCACTGCTCCCCCTGAATGTTCTGTATTGGAAATGTGGTTCCACAAAACATCTACCTGGGCAGTGCTCCTCTTCTGCTTGATAGCTGTTTTATTGAACGTGTTTGCGGTAAGAATGTCAATCGGTAACTCAAGATAAAGTGAAAATAAATTTAACAATTCTGTGACATTGGTTTGACCTCGAGACTTTCGACTAATTGCTGAGGTTGTGGATTTGCTTTAGTGTGGAAGGTTCATGTCATAAACATAAGGGATAATTATGTCGAACCTGCACACAACCGCCACCGCTGAAAGCTTTTTTCCTCCTCATCGCACGCTAATGGGACCGGGGCCCTCTGATATTTCACCACGAGTATTACAGGCACTGAGCCGTCCTACTATTGGCCATTTAGATCCTTTGTTTATCAATATGATGGATGAGGTGAAACAGCTATTAAAGTATGCTTTTCAAACGGAAAACGAGTTTACGATTGCAGTTTCAGCACCGGGGAGTGCAGGTATGGAGACCTGTTTCGTCAATCTGATTGAACCCGGTGAAAAAGTGATTGTGTGCCGTAATGGCGTATTCGGTGAGCGAATGCGTGAAAACGTGGTTCGCTGTGGTGGCGAAGCTATTTTGGTTGACGATGAGTGGGGGAAACCTGTCTCCGTTGATAAAGTAGAGCAGGCACTGTCCGAACACCCAGATGCAGTTGCTGTTGCGTTTGTTCATGCAGAAACATCAACGGGTGCCCTTACAGATGCGGAAGCGATTTCTCAGGTTGCTCGTCGCTTTAACGCACTAACAATCGTGGATGCTGTGACTTCATTGGGTGGAGTCCCTCTGTTGGTGGACGAATGGCAGTTAGACGCCGTCTACTCGGGTAGTCAGAAGTGTTTGTCTTGCGTTCCGGGTCTTTCGCCAGTGACTTTTTCTCAAAAAGCGGTAGAGAAGATGAAAGCGCGTCAATCGCCTGTGCAAAGCTGGTTCTTAGATCAGAGCTTGGTGCTAGGGTACTGGAGTGGTGAAGGAAAGCGTAGCTATCATCATACTGCGCCGGTAAATAGCCTGTATGCTTTGCATGAGTCCTTGGTGATTCTACGCAATGAAGGGTTAGAGAACGCTTGGGAGCGTCATCAATCAGCACACCGTGAGCTAAAGGCAGGGCTTGAATCTCTTGGTCTAAGTTTTGTGGTTGAAGAGGGAAGTCGACTACCGCAATTGAACGCGGTGTATTTCCCTGAAGGAATTGATGAAGCAGCTGTTCGAACACGACTGCTTGAAGAGTACAACCTAGAGATTGGCGCGGGTCTTGGCGCATTAGCTGGGAAAGCGTGGCGAATTGGCTTAATGGGCTATGGCGCTCGCAAAGAGAATGTTGCCTTGTGTTTGAAAGCTATGGCGGATGTTTTGAAGTAAATACTTCGTATCATTGATTTGAAAGGCGAACGGGTTATCTCGTTCGCCTTTTTATTAGGTGCTATTGAGCACTGCTTTGCGCTGATGATGTCGATGACTTTACCTGTGATGGGCGCTGATACTGCACGGTTGAAAAATCTCTATTAGGGAACAGGAATTGCGCTTCGCTGCGAATCTGTTCGGCTTTGCTTTCGTCCCCTAAGCCTTGGTAAGCCAAGATCAGGTTGTTGTAAAACGCCGGTCGTGGTTTTAACTTGATGATATTCAAAGACCAATCGATATACGGCTGAATCAGCTTCGGATCTTCTTGATAGAGTCCGATATTGAGATAAGTACTGTAGATATCCCAATCGTAACGATCTTTCCAAACTACAGGGTTCGAAACCTCTTTAAGAATATCCGGATTTTTAGGCTGTGATTTCTCAAACTTGGTCAGCACATAATTGGTGTGTAAGGCGCTCAACATATAGAAGCTGACAAGAATTGGCACAACCAGGCTCATTACTCTAAATAAGGTTTTACTGATAACGCTAAATCCCTTTTGGTAATGATAGGAAGTGCGTTGATCAACCCAATAAAGGAGTACAATAAAGGTGATCCAATGAATGGCCGAGTGATAAAACGGGTACTCAAGTTGTGAGTGCAAAACGATCGGAATAAACAGAGCGAACAGAGCTAACTGTGTTCCCTTTGTGGCCGTAGTTATCCGACCTGCGACCAAAGCTGCTGCAAGTAGAATACCGATGATCGGTACGATTCCCCCCTCAACACCCCAAAATAACAATTCATTGTGCGGGTGATCCATCGCAGGAAGCCCTGGGTGATAATTGGAATTGAGTTGATGTTGACGTGCTGTGTACAGCGTATATTCAGACTCAAATTTACCATAGCCATAACCAGAGAATGGCTTTTCTACCATCATGTCTAAGGCTTGCGGAAAAGTATAAGCTCGAGGGCTTTCTAAGTGTGTACGCTTGCTGGCTAGGCTATCGGCTGCTTGTAAGTTGATGATAGCAAAACCAGCAATCAGTCCGATCAATACAGAACCGCACCAGCCGTAAAAACGCTTCTTGGTCGAAAACTTGTAAAGGTATGGCAGGATAAGGACAAAGCTTAATACACTAGCCAGCCAACCCGTCCTGGATGCGATGATGATCAGCAGTGGTGCTGTGATCGCTGGCATCAGATAGAGTAGAAACGACTCGCTCAGCTTAAGGTTGTACTTGGTTGGTTGTCTTGCCAGAAGATATGCAGAGAGCACAAAACCTGTTGCGAGAAAGCTCGCCATCACATTTGGCTGCTGGAAAATACCATAAGGGCGGTTGGCTTTGGTGTTGTAGCCAAACATATTGCCGGCTTCTAAGAAAAAGTACTGGAAGTAACCAAACAGAGCTTGAATCATAACGGCGAGTACAATGAACCACAGTAAGCGCTGCTTATGTTTGTTACTAAACTTGAATTGCTGAAGAAGAACGAAAAAAGCGAAGCCCGTCCATAGCCCAAGTAAGCGACCTGAAGCTCCGGAAGGATCTGCGTTGCTGTATAGGACTGGCAGTGTAAGAATAATGCAGCTAATCAGAAGCCCGATAGTGAGCTTTGAGTACTTGATGACTCGGTTATTGGCCATTTGGTAAAAACCAATTGCTAAAGTAAAGCTCAAGGCCAGCCAAGTGGTAGGGTTGAAGGAGAGTGCTAAGCCTGAACCACCAGGGTTAGGCATAAAAAAGTGCATAGCGATGAGAAAGACAACGGCCAAAGAAACCAAAAAGGGCTTATTGAGCGGAAGTTGAGTCACTTGACCCTCAAGCTGTGTACCACTGGTGTGTATTGTCGCCATAGATCCTTAACCTTATAAAAACGGGGCTTGTCCAATTAGAACAAGCCCCGATACTTTAACACTTTTCGTCTTATTCGCTGAGCGCTATTGTAGACCTATTTCATAGTTAACATAGGCTTAAGAAAGCGAGCGGTGTGAGAGCCTTCGACCAATGCCACATCTTCAGGCGTGCCAGCAGCAATAATTTCACCACCGCCTTGGCCACCTTCTGGGCCTAAGTCGATGATCCAGTCTGCGGTTTTAATCACATCCAAGTTGTGTTCGATTACTACGACTGTGTTTCCGTGATCACGCAGGCGGTGTAGAACGGTCAATAGCTGTTGGATATCGTGGAAGTGAAGACCTGTAGTCGGCTCATCTAGGATGTATAGAGTCTTGCCTGTATCACGCTTAGATAGCTCACGAGCCAGTTTGACACGCTGGGCTTCACCACCAGACAGTGTTGTCGCGGCTTGTCCAAGTCGAATATATGATAAGCCCACATCCATTAATGTTTGGAGCTTACGTGCGATCACTGGAACTGGGTTAAAGAATTCTCGAGCATCTTCGACCGTCATCTCTAACACTTCATCGATGGTTTTGCCTTTGTAGCGCACTTCCAATGTTTCACGGTTATAGCGTTTCCCTTTACATACATCACAAGGAACGTATACATCTGGTAAGAAGTGCATTTCGACTTTAATTACACCATCACCCTGACAGGCTTCACAGCGCCCACCTCGAACGTTGAAGCTAAAGCGGCCCGGCTTGTAACCACGAGAACGTGCCTCTTGTGTACCCGAAAATAGTTCACGAATTGGTGTGAAGATACCGGTATAGGTCGCTGGATTAGAACGTGGCGTGCGTCCAATTGGGCTTTGGTCGATATCGATAACCTTATCGAAATGCTCTAAGCCTTTTATCTTCTTGTACGGTGCAGGTACTGCTGTTGTAGCACCGTTAAGCTGCGTGTGGGCGATCTTAAAGAAGGTATCGTTAATCAGAGTTGATTTGCCAGAACCTGACACACCCGTAATACAGCTGAACAGGCCGACAGGAATTGTCGCTGTCACCTCTTTAAGGTTGTTGCCTGTCGCACCAATCAGCTCTACGACTTTTTTCTTGTCGATTGGAGTACGCTCTTTTGGTACTGCAATTTCTTTTACGCCACTGAGGTACTGGCCAGTCAAAGAGTTTGGATTGTCGATGATCTCTTGCATGGTGCCTTCGGCTACAACATTACCACCATGAACACCAGCGCCCGGACCAATATCAATCACGTGATCGGCACAGCGAATCGCATCTTCATCATGCTCTACCACTAATACGGTGTTACCAAGATCGCGAAGGTGTACGAGAGTCTGTAGCAGCCGCTCGTTGTCGCGCTGGTGGAGACCGATGGAAGGTTCATCCAGAACATACATAACGCCAACTAGACCAGCACCAATTTGGCTTGCAAGACGGATTCGTTGCGCTTCACCTCCTGAAAGTGTCTCTGCGCTGCGCGATAGGTTGAGATAGTTCAAGCCAACGTTGACCAAGAAGTGTAGGCGGTCGTTGATCTCTTTCATTACCTTTTCGGCAATTTGCGCGCGTTGGCCACTCAACTGCAGATTTTGGAAGAATGCCAAGGCATCAGCAATACTCAGTTCAACAATCTGTGGCAGAGTGGTATCACCAATAAATACATTACGCGCTTCGAGTCTTAGGCGGGTACCGCCACAGCTAGAACAGGACTTAGTTGAAATATACTTCGCAAGATCTTCACGAACTGAGTTCGACTCAGTATCACGGTAGCGTCTTTCTAACGTATTCAGAATACCTTCAAACGGGTGACGCTTAACTCGAATATCGCCACGATCATTGATGTACTTGAACTCTACTTCTGTGCGACCCGAGCCTTTCAAGATGATGTCTTGAGTTTTCTTTGGCAAAGAGTTGAACGGAGCAAACAGATCAAATCCGTAGTGCTCAGCTAGCGAGGTGAGCATTTGGAAGTAGTAATAGTTCTTTTGATCCCAACCTTTGATGGCACCGTCTGCAATACTTAGGTTGTCGTCAACAATAATGCGGCTTGGGTCGAAATATTGTTGTACACCTAGGCCATCACAGGTACCACAGGCACCGGCAGGGTTGTTGAAAGAGAACAGTCGTGGTTCAAGCTCTTGCATGCTGTAACCACATTTAGGACAAGCGAAATTAGCCGAGAACACAATTTCTTCTTGGTCGTTATCATCCATCCAATCGACAACGGCGATACCACCAGATAGCTCTAAAGTGGTCTCAAAAGACTCGGCGAGTCGTTGTTGAAGATCTGGGCGAACCTTGAAGCGATCGACCACAACTTCAATCGTATGCTTCTTATGTAACTCTAGTGCTGGTGGATCGGAAAGATCACAGGTCTCACCGTCGATTCTTGCTCGAATGAAGCCTTGAGCTGCAAGGTTTTGCAGTGTCTTAACATGCTCACCTTTACGCTCTTTAACGATAGGAGCAAGCAGCATCATTTTCGAGCCTTCAGGTAGTTCTAGTACCTTATCAACCATTTGACTGATGGTTTGTGCTGCAAGCGGGATATGATGATCTGGACAGCGAGGTTCACCAACACGAGCATACAAAAGTCTCAGGTAATCATAGACCTCTGTAATTGTCCCCACTGTTGAGCGCGGGTTATGAGATGTCGACTTTTGCTCGATAGAGATTGCCGGAGATAAGCCTTCAATGTGGTCAACATCGGGCTTTTCCATAAGGGATAAAAATTGACGAGCGTAGGCAGACAGTGACTCAACGTAGCGGCGCTGACCTTCTGCATACAGGGTGTCGAAAGCCAGTGAAGACTTACCAGACCCAGACAAACCCGTAATCACAATTAACTTATCTCTTGGGATTGTTAGGTTTATATCTTTGAGGTTGTGCGTGCGAGCACCCCTTACTTCAATTTTATCCATTTCAGGTAACCATGTAATTTTCAGTGGCTAAAGTATTACATAGTGTGAGTTTTGTGCAAAGTTTTACTGGATAAAAAAACAGTACAAAAAAGGCAGCTCGATTGAGCTGCCTTCAAAACAGAGTAAAAACTGGAAGCGATTACGCTTCTTTCTTAGTTGAGTGTTTATCTAGCTCAACTTTCTGTGCGTCTTTCTTGTATAGGTTTTCGTAGCAGAAGTTCGTTGCTTCGATGTAGCCTTCAACGCTACCACAATCGAAGCGTTTACCTTTAAATTTGTATGCAAGTACACAACCTGCTTGAGCTTGTTTTAGTAGCGCATCGGTGATTTGAATTTCGCCGCCTTTACCAGGTTCTGTGTTCTCAATCAGTTCGAAGATATCTGGAGTCAGAATGTAGCGACCAATGATAGCGAGGTTGCTCGGAGCAGTACCTTGCTCCGGTTTCTCTACCATGTCATCAACACGGTAAAGGTCATCTTTAATCATCTCACCTGAAATCACACCGTATTTGTGTGTTTCGTCTTCTGGTACTTCTTGTACCGCAACAATTGAACAGCGGAATTGTTTGTAAAGCGCGACCATCTGCGCAAGTACACCTTGCTGCTCGTTTACACATAAGTCATCAGCCAGTACCACAGCAAACGGTTCGTCACCAACGAGTTCACGACCCGTCAAGATAGCATGACCTAAGCCTTTCATTTCACGCTGACGAATGTAAGTGAAGTTTGCCGCTTCAATGGTTTCACGAATGTTGTACAGCAGTTCTTCTTTATTAGTACCGCTGATTTGGTGCTCAAGTTCGTAGTTCTTGTCGAAGTGGTCCATGATCGAGTGCTTACCACGGCCTGTTACGATACACATGCCGTCCATACCCGCTTCAATTGCTTCTTCAACGCCATATTCGATGAGCGGTTTGCTCACAACAGGCATCATCTCTTTTGGCATCGATTTAGTTGCAGGTAAGAAACGTGTACCGTAGCCAGCTGCCGGGAAAAGGCACTTTTTAATCATGGTAAAAAACCCTATATCTTTAATAATTATCGACTCAGCTCTATGTGCTGAATATTTCTGAGGGCAACTCTAGCACAGGTAATGTCGAAAATTCAGCAACAATCCGTATGCTTTATTGGAGCTGTCCTCAAAAATATTGATATTGGCAAGTTATGAAATTAGGTTCTGGTTTGCCCACGCTATAGCTTGCCCTCGATTCTTTACAGCCAGTTTACGAAAGATTTGATAAAGATGGGATTTGACTGTGAATTCACTGATAAACAGATCTTCTGCGATCTGGGTATTCGAAGCGCCAGTTTGTAGGCAGCGAATCACCTGTAACTCTCGGATAGTTAAATCGACCGTAACAGGGCAAGTGCTGATGTTGACGATATTGCGATAGTAGAACAGCAATTGGCTGGTGATCTTTCTTGGTAACCAATTCTCTCCATTAATGATCCTTGTGATGCCTTCAGCTATTTTCGGTTTGGTATCGCTGCAGTAGAACAACCCTTTTAAGTGCCCAAAGCGGATGATCTCTTGAGTCTGCAGTGGCTTTTCGACATTGAAAAGAATGATTTCAAAGTTCTTCCACAGTACAGCAAGATTAGGGAAAGCCTGAAACATGTCAGGCAGTTGCTTGTAATCGACCAAGAGGATTCGATTGCTCTGCTTTTTGTTGATGCACATTATCTCTCCTGGAGGCATTCTATACATTGGAATAGAAAGTAAATTTTCTATCTCATTGATGTACAGATGAGTCTGTTCTAGGTCTAAGCATAAAAAGTGTAATGTGCGAGTATACCTCGATACTTTCATGTGAAAGCTCCTTCTAATGTTTATTGGGAAGCGTTCACACTGTCATGATGCTAATTTCATCACTAGTCGCTTTGTTATGACTTGCGTTGAATATCAATTCACCACGTAAATGAGTGGTTTGTAAGTGGCGAAAAAAACAACACCCGTCTGAATATCATGATTTGTTACGTTTTTATTCTTTCGATTCAATAGAGAATCGGATTGCGATTTATCACTGTTAAAAAGCGTGTTATTCTTATGCGCTAAAATTTTCAAGACTATGAGTTTAGACGGAGCAAATCATGGCTAGCCGTGGAGTTAACAAAGTTATATTAGTGGGTAACCTAGGTAATGACCCTGAAATTCGTTACATGCCAAATGGCGGTGCAGTAGCGAACATTACCATTGCAACGTCAGAATCATGGCGTGATAAAGCAACTGGCGAACAGCGCGAGAAAACAGAATGGCACCGTGTGGCTCTGTTTGGCAAGCTGGCAGAAGTTGCAGGTGAATACCTACGTAAAGGTTCTCAAGTTTACATTGAAGGCCAACTGCAAACGCGTAAATGGCAAGATCAAAGCGGTCAAGATCGCTACACAACGGAAGTTGTTGTTCAAGGCTTTAACGGCGTAATGCAAATGCTAGGCGGTCGTGCTCAAGGTGGCGCACCAGCTCAAGGCGGTATGGGTGGTCAACAGCAGCAAGGTGGTTGGGGTCAACCTCAGCAACCACAACAGCAGCAATACAGTGCACCTGCTCAGCAGCAAGCACCTCAACAACAAGCTCCACAACAGGCTCAACCTCAATACAATGAGCCACCAATGGATTTTGATGACGACATCCCGTTCTAAACTCTGTTTTTCGTAAATCAGAAAACAAAGTATTAAAATGGAAAAGCCGCGTTTGTCGCGGCTTTTTGCTACCCGAAACTCTTAACGCTTTATTTACAACCGCAAAATATAGTATAACGTAGCAGTACGGTATAATGTGAGTTGAAAAGGATTTCGTTATTCATGAGATATACCCCGACTCTTAAGTTGAGCACCCGCTTGGTTGCATTCGTTACTGTTATTGTTATCAGTGCGATGTTTATTCTATTCATCGGGGGCACACTCTCTTTCAAGCGCATTGGGCAAGAGTATCTCGATCACTATTTGGTCGGGATAGTTGATGTTGTGGATAAAGAAATGGAAGATCCAGACGCTGCTTATTCTATGCAGCGTTGGATGCCTAAAATGTTGCAA
Organism: Vibrio sp. THAF190c; assembly: GCF_009363355.1. Classification (NCBI taxonomy): domain Bacteria; kingdom Pseudomonadati; phylum Pseudomonadota; class Gammaproteobacteria; order Vibrionales; family Vibrionaceae; genus Vibrio; species Vibrio sp. THAF190c. The sequence goes on from NZ_CP045338.1 coordinate 333,879, forward strand.
GCCAGCAATATCGTCGAGATGAAGCTCTCTAATTCCACCGGTATTGTTTATCGTTTCAAAGATACTTCCCCACAGATCGACCCTAATCGTCTCTATGAGCGCACCTTTATATTAGAGCGAAATACCGGCTACCAAATCGAATTTAAGGCTTTGCCTCCCTATATTGGCTATAACTATTCAATGGAAGCAATGTGGTCGATTACCTTAGCGGTGGCTCTGATCATTTTCTGCTTAGCAAGAGGCGTGCAGTGGCTTAAAGAGCAATTAATGGGCTCTGAAATGCTCGAAGAGCGTGGACGAATGATTCTTGCGGGGCAAGTGGAATCTCACGCTAAGGGAGATGAGCGAGAGTGGCCATATACTGCCAGTGAGGCTCTTGATGTCTTGATTGAAGAACTGCAAGACGCCCGCCAAGAGCGCAGTCGTTTTGATACCTTTATTCGCACACATACCTTCTTAGATAAGCTCACTGGTACGGCTAATCGAGTACTTTTCGATAATAAACTCGAGTCGGCTCTGCATGAGAGCGGTGCGCGCGGTGGTGTGCTGCTTATCCGTATCGAAGAGTGGGAACAAGTTCGAGACAGTAATGACAAGCAGGTAACCGACACCTTTATCGTTGAAGTCGGTGAAGTATTGTCCAATATCGTCCAACGTTACCCTGATGTTATCTTCTCTCGATACTACGATGCGGACTTTGCCGTGTTTATTCCTCATCAAGGTAGTAAAGATATTGCGACACTGGCTGCCCAATGTTTGAGACAACTCGATAAATTGTCACCACCAGAGCCGCTAGATGTGGATAATTGGTGCCACATCGGTGTGACCATGTATGCCGAAGGCGAGCGCCACAGTCAGATTATGGATGAAGCGGAGACGGCACTGAAAAGTGCTCAGTTAGAGCGAAGTAATAACTGGAGTCGTTACCCGAAGCTGAATAAGAATGAGTTGGATCGTGGCAGTGTTCGTTGGCGAACATTATTGGATAAGGCATTGCAGCCGGAAAACTTAGTAATCTTTGCGCAGCAGTGTTACCTTACGTCCAATAAAGGGCAAGCTCATGAATTACATAGAGAAATATTCGCAAGAATTCAAGATCCAGAGAAAGGCTTACTCAAATCTTCTCGATTTATGCCAGCAGTAGAGCAGATTGGGTATCAAGCACAAATGGATCAATCAGTTTTGCGTGTTTTATTGAAGTCGGTAAAAGAATCCTCGAAACTGATGAATTACTCTATTAACCTAAATGTCACTCCTTTTGCGAATAAGCAGCACTTTAAGTGGTTTAGAAGTGAGTTATTGCAGCTTTCAACTCAGCAACGTGCGCATTTAGGGTTTGAATTTTCAGAAGGTCATGTGATCGCTCACCTAGATTACATGAGACCAGTCGCCAAAATGCTGAAAGGGCTCGGATGCAAAGTGACAGTCGGTCAAGCGGGTCGAACGATTGTCAGCACTCACTATATTAAAGATTTGAAAGTCGATTTTATTAAGCTACACAGAAGCTTGGTTAAGAAGATCGATCAAAGGCATGAAAATCAACTGTTTGTACGCAGTTTGATTGGAGCTTGTGGAGACTCTCCAACGCAGGTAATTGCAGTTGGTGTAGAAACGAATTCAGAGAAAAATGCTCTGCTTGAGTTGGGAATCCATGGCTATCAAGGACGATTTTTTGATGAAGAGAGGCAAATTATTCCGGTACCTCAACCGAATAAGCCTAAAGTAAAAACAGAGTCGGTAGTTAAAGTTGGCCGAAGAAATCGATGGCGTAAGAGTAGTAGTTAACCATGAAGTTAAAAGCGATTTTAAATAAGATAAAGCCAGCCCAAAACGGCACCCGAGCTCAAGTGGTGTTATTAAGCAGCGACGCTGTTTATGTTTCAGCAGCGGACAAGAGTGTTATTGCTACGCCAATCATGAATGGTGATTGGGAGAGTGCACTGAAAAAGTCACTGGCAAGTGATGCTTTCAATAGCGCTAGCTTGCAGTTGATCGTGAGCTCTAACTACTACCAGACCTATCAAATTGATAAGCCGGAAATCCCTGAGAGTGAATGGCCGGTTGCATTACCTTTCCTACTCAAAGATCTTGTGTCAGAACGTGTTACTGAGATCACAGCCAGCGCAGTTGCTTTACCAACGTCGAACAAACTTCAAGTTTATGTTCTTGCGAAAAAGCTTCTTGATAAACTACTTAGTGTGGCAAGCCAAGCTCAAGTAACACTCAACGGTGTCGCGCCTGAAGATGAGCTGTGGGGTTACAGCGCGGGCGAATTATCGAACTTCATTTTGTTGCAACGCAGCAAAAATGCTCACTTCAAACTGGGTGCTTTTGTCGATCATACCGTGTGCTTTCAGCGCTCCATTCGTAGCGTAGTACCGCCGTTAACTGGAGTCGCTTCGAGTGCTCTTCAGATGGATGGCCTAGCGCTTGAGCTGCAACGTTCAATTGATTATCTCTCTTCACAGATTAAAGGTGTTCAGTTACGACAGCTAAAAATATGTTGTGATGAAGAGGACGAAGCGGAGCTAAAAGAGGCGTTATCTAATACCCTAAGTTCTAGTGTGTCTTTGATCAGTGAGAATGGGCGCGAAAGTTCCGAATCACTGCTTGTAGAGCTCGCTCAAGTGCACTCTGAATTCAAAGTTAATCTCTATCCTGAGCATTTAAAACCGAAAAAAGAGTACTTTACTCTCACCAACGTCGCAGCATCTTGGGCTTTAGTTTCTGCTGTTATGCTTGCAACTTATGGTTTTATGCACTATCAAACGATTCATATTGATGATGAACTGATTGTTCTTCAGCAAAAGTCTAATCAATTAAACAGTCAGGTGAAGCAGCTTAATGCTGAATTAGCTCAGCATAAGCCTTCTCCAGAGAAAGTGGCCGCCGTTGAGCGTCTCAAACGTGAGATTCAAGCTAAAAAAGACGCCTTACTGGCAGTAGGTCAATACGACGAAAGCCAGCAGATCGGGTATTCTGGCGTCATGAACGCTCTGGCTAAATTGGGGCGCAATGATATCTCGCTTTCTCGCATTTATATGACTCATGATTCTCTCGATCTTTCAGGATTCGCTCGCTCTGCCGAGGTGATTCCTAATTGGGTTGGGCAGTTCAAAAATGAGCTTAATCTCGTGGGGCGCGCGTTTGAAAAACTGAAGATTGGTCGTAATGACCAAGATGTTGTGACGTTTGAATTAAGCACCCGTAGGGAGAAGTAGTAATGCAAAGGTGGGAGCAGTATAGCGATAAATTCCTAGCGCTAAGCTCAAGAGAGAAATGGCTGGTTTTGTTGTGTGGTTTCGTCGGCCTGTTTATGCTCCTATTCAGTGTGTTGGTCGAACCTGCATACAATGATTTACAAGCTAAGCGTGCAAAGAGCATGAGTTTGACCCAGTCAAATCAAAGGCTCGAAGGTGAGTTGCTAGTGCTACAAGCCAAGCTCAATAGAAATCCCGATAAAGAGATCGATGTCGAGTTCAAATCGCTGATGGCTCAGAGTCAAGAGCTTTCGATGGATCTGGCTCAGATGATTGATGGCTTGATCTCGCCGTCACAAATGACAGAGTTGTTAGAGAGTGTTTTGAGTTCAGGCAAAGGTTTGAAACTTGCGTCGTTGGAGTCATTAAAGCCCGAACCCATTTCAAATAAAAAAGGCACCAGTGAATACTCGGGGTACTACGTACATCCGGTTCGCATGGAACTAACGGGTTCGTACTTCGATATCTCTGCTTATCTGCAAGCTCTGGAATCTCTTCCCGTTCGCTATTATTGGCGAACCTTTCAATACAAGGTAGAAGAGTATCCACAAGCTCGTTTGGTATTCGAGGTTTACACATTAGGGACAAGACAGGAGTTCATTGGTGGTTAGAGTTCTTTTACTGTCTCTGCTGTTTTTCAGCTCATCGGTACTGGCCGAACAAGACCCAACTGCGCCGCTAGGGTGGTTGGTTCCTAAAGAGCAGAAAGCAGCACCCGTTAAAAAAGCCCCAACTCGTTATCGCTTACCTTCATTGCAGAGCATAGTTTGTAAGGGTGGAAGCCCATGCTATGCCATCTTAAATGGTCAGGTTGTCTCGCAAGGCGAGGTGGTTCGTGGGTACAAGGTAAAAAAAATAGATTCAGAATACGTCACTCTTCAGAGAAGTACTCAGCAGTGGAAGTTAGAGCTGTTCTCTTTGGATATTAAGAAGAATTAAGGTTTGAGTGAAGACATGCGTAAACTTGTAGTAGCAATTCTAGTTTCATCTTTAGTTGGTTGTTCCATGGGCCACCGTGATCCTGTGGAGATCAAAGAGTCTTTGAATGAATCCATTAATGAAGCCAATAGCCGCGCACTGAGCGAGCTGCCTTCATCGGTTCAAGACGACCTTATGCCGCAGTTTGACGATGACCCGATGTCGCCTAGTATGGAAACGGTTAAGCGTTTTCGTATTCAAGCCAATCGTGTTGATGCTCGAGCTTTCTTCGCGAGCTTAGTAAAAGGTACTGAATTTAGTGCTGCGATTCACCCGAGTGTTACGGGTAACATTACTGTCAATCTGACTGATGTAACCTTGGATGAAGTACTGTCTGTCGTACAAGATCTTTACGGCTACGATATCGAGAAGCGCGGTAAGGTTATCCAAATCTTCCCTGCTGGCCTGCGTACAGTGACTATCCCTGTTGATTACTTGCAGCTTAAGCGAGCAGGTCGCTCATTGACGACGATTACAACGGGTACCATCACAAACTCAGACTCGAATTCATCGAGCTCTTCTAGTTCAAGCTCTAGCTCAAACAGCTCTTCTACGTCTTCAAACTCTTCGTCATCGACAGGTGGTACTGAGATTGAAACGACTTCAGAGAGCGATTTCTGGCCTCAATTAGAAGCGGCGGTGACCCACTTAATCGGCAGCGGTAATGGCCAAAGCGTTGTCGTGACACCTCAAGCAAGTGTGATTACGGTACGAGCTTACCCAGACGAGATTCGCGAAGTGCGTCAGTTCTTGGGTATTTCTCAGGAGCGCTTGCAACGCCAAGTTATCTTGGAAGCTAAGATCTTAGAAGTGACATTGAGTGACGGTTACCAACAAGGTATCAACTGGACCAAGATGTTCTCATCAAATGGCACGAATTACACCATTGGTACTGGCAACATTGTTAAAGACACTGCGGGTGCTATCACTCCTGTGACGCTACCGGGGCTTGATCCTGTTGGTGCACTGTTAGGTGGTCAATCAAATATTGTTGTCTCTGGTGGCAGCTTTGAAGCGGTGTTGAGCTTTATGGGTACTCAAGGTGACCTGAACGTACTTTCTAGCCCACGAGTGACGGCATCCAATAACCAAAAAGCAGTGATCAAAGTCGGTACAGATGAGTACTACGTGACGGATCTCTCGAGCGCTGTAGGCAGCGGCGATAATGCTAACGTTGCACCAGAAGTCGAGCTAACCCCATTCTTCTCTGGCATTTCTCTCGATGTTACGCCTCAGATTGATGACAAAGGCAATGTGTTCCTTCACGTTCACCCTGCGGTTATTGATGTGAGTGAGGAGACTAAATCTCTTAACCTTGGTTCAACGACGGGTACGGTAGAACTGCCATTGGCAAGAAGCTCTATCCGTGAGTCAGACTCAGTGATTCGTGCGCGCAATGGTGATGTTGTTGTTATCGGCGGTTTGATGAAATCTAACGTGAGTGATGTAACCTCTAAGGTTCCTTTCTTTGGTGATATCCCTGCACTTGGTCATCTGTTCCGTAATACCAGCCAGCTGACGCAAAAGACCGAGCTGGTGATCTTGTTGAAACCAACGATTGTTGGTGTGAACACTTGGCAGAGTGAGCTTGAGCGTTCGCGTGATCTGCTGCAGCAATGGTTCCCTGATGAAGAGTAATCCGCAGTTTTGCGCGATGGCGGCATCACAGAGGTGAGCAGTTATGTATCAAGCTCACTTTGGTTTTGAACAGTCGCCATTCTCTCTAACGCCAAATACGGATCTTTTTTATGGCTTAGCACCGCATTTTGAAGCGATTCAGACGGTGCTCTCGGCACTCGATATGGGTGAAGGGGTCATTAAGATCACTGGTGAAGTTGGGACAGGTAAAACAATGGTTTGTCGTATGTTGATAAACCATTTAGGTGACAATACGGCATTAATCTATCTGCCTAATCCAGTGTTGTCCGGAGATGATTTGAGATACGCCGTCGCTAAAGAGCTTGGTCTCAATATCCCAAATAAAGCCATGCTGGTGGACGAGATCCAGCATAGGTTGATTGAACTGAACCGCTCTGGGAAAAGAGTGGTGGCGATTTTGGATGAAGCTCAGGCGTTATCGGATGAAGCGCTAGAAACACTACGACTATTCGGTAACTTAGAGACGGAATCGACCAAGTTGCTGCAGATTGTATTGTTAGGTCAGCCCGAGCTCGAAACTCGTCTAAACGCACATCATCTAAGACAGTTTCGTCAGCGTATCTCCTTTAGCTCTTGTTTGCGAACACTGAACCTCGATGAGACGGTGGCCTACATCGACAATCGAATCAGTAAGTCTGGTGGTTCATCGAGCATATTTAGCTTGAACCATAAGAAAGCGGTTTGGCGTTCGAGCAGAGGTGTACCAAGGCTTATCAATCAACTCTGTCATAAAGCGCTGTTGATGGCCTTTAGCGAGCATAAGCAGACCGTAGAAAACCAGCACCTGTTTTCAGCGATGCACGAAACCTACGATGTATCGAAACCTAAGTTTAAAAAGCCAATTTTGTGGGGTTGGAGTGAATCATGAGTACCATAAATAACGCCTTATCAGAATTGGCTAAGAAAGAATCCAAGGCAGCGATTGAAGCTGCTGAAGTGCCAAAGATAAAAACACGTTCACCATGGGTTTGGGTGACTGCTGGATTCTCATTGAGTTTAGCGATGGGCGGATGGGCAGTGTCTCAAGGACCAAGTGTTGAGTCGGAATCTCTTGCGCTAGCTAGTTCGGTGAATGATGAAGTAACCTCAAATGAAGTTGTTTCAGCACCGGTACTAGCAGAGTCCCCGACGAAAAAAATGGTGCTAACGGAATCACAACCTGTGCCTAAAAAAGCATTGGTTAAAGCGGACGTATCAACTTCAAGCACCAAACCAGCGACGACATCGGTTGTAGCATCATCAGAGCCTGTAAAAGCTAGCCAAGACAAAATCGGTGTTGCGAAGACTGTTGATGTGCCAGTGGCTAAAACGATAAAGAAACCTGTGTTGTTGGCAAGCACAAAAACAACCAGCACTCAGGCGAATGAGTCAGTAACTCACACGAAAGCTATTGCACCTGAAGCAACTTCAACTTCGGAAGACACAGCGAGTGGGATTGTCGTTGAGCAAGTCGAGCTTACTCCGGAGCAATTGGCCGCCAATGCTGTTGGCCGAGCTAAGAAGGCGCTGGATGCCAACAATCTAAATGGTGCATTGCAAGGCTTTACTGAAGCGCTGCGCTACACACCTCGTGATGAAGAAGTTAGACAGAAACTTGCGATCCTCTATTTTGGTAAAGGTGATACGCGAAGAGCCTATGAGCTTTTGCAAGCGGGCATTCGCTTGAATAACGATAGTGAAGCACTGCGACTAGGCTTATCAAAACTGTTAGTCAAAGCGGATCAAGCGGAGGCGGCACTTAGCCCGTTGTTGCATTTACCTAACAATGCATCGAAAGAATACCTGGCGATGCGCGCAGCCCTAAGCCAAAAAGCTCAGCAAGAAACAATCGCGCTAGAGAGCTATCAAAAATTGACCGAAATAGAGCAAGACAACGCACGCTGGTGGTTAGGTTTAGCCATTCAACAAGAGCGCCAACTGATGTTTGAACAGGCAAAAGAGTCTTATCAAAATGCACTAGTTCGTGTCGGTATCTCATCACAATCTCAAAGTTTTATCCGCGATAGGCTAAAAGTAATCTCAGACCTAGAGGGCGCCAAGAATGCAAATTAGATTAAGAAAAAGACTCGGTGACCTATTAGTTGAAGAGGGGATTATTACTGAGGCACAAGTTGAACAAGCGCTTGCGGCTCAAAAAAGCTCAGGTCGAAAGTTGGGTGATGCGCTTATTGAGCTCGGATTTTTGTCTGAACAACAGATGCTGAGCTTCTTGTCGCAACAGCTTGATATTCCTCTTATCGATTTAAGCCGTGCTGCGGTCGATGTTGAAGCGGTACAACTGCTTCCAGAAGTGCATGCTCGACGTCTTCGTGCGTTGGTTATTGGCAGGCAGGGTGATACGCTGCGTGTTGCAATGAGTGATCCAGCGGATCTGTTTGCTCAAGAGGCACTGCTTGGCCAGTTAGGTGATTACGCACTGGAATTCGTAGTCGCCCCTGAGCGTCAATTGGTTGATGGTTTTGATCGTTACTACCGTCGTACCAAAGAGATCGCATCTTTTGCTGAGCAACTGCATGCCGAGCACCAAATTAATGAAGCTTTCGACTTTGATATTGCAGAAGAAGACAGCGATGAAGTCACGGTTGTTAAGCTGATTAACTCGCTCTTTGAAGATGCTATTCAAGTAGGTGCTTCTGATATCCATATTGAGCCGGACGCCAATGTTCTGCGCTTGCGTCAGCGTATTGATGGGGTGCTGCATGAGACACTGCTTAACGAAGTGAATATCGCTTCTGCTTTAGTTTTGCGTTTGAAGTTGATGGCGAACTTGGATATCTCCGAGAAGCGTCTTCCACAAGATGGCCGCTTCAACATTCGTGCTAAAGGTCAATCGGTGGATATTCGTATGTCGACCATGCCAGTACAACACGGCGAGTCGGTGGTTATGCGTCTGCTTAACCAATCGGCAGGCCTGCGTAAACTTGAGTCTTCGGGTATTCCTGCGGATCTCTTGGTTCGCCTGCGTAAGCAGCTACGTCGACCGCACGGCATGATCTTGGTAACGGGCCCAACAGGTTCTGGTAAAACAACGACTCTTTATGGTGCGCTGAGTGAGCTCAATGAGCCGGGTAAGAAGATCATCACTGCAGAAGATCCGGTGGAATATCGTCTACCGCGTATTAACCAAGTTCAGGTTAACCCTAAAATCGACCTCGACTTCTCTACTATTCTGAGAACCTTCCTGCGTCAGGATCCCGACATCATCCTAATTGGTGAGATGCGTGACCATGAAACGGTTGAGATTGGTCTGCGTGCAGCATTAACTGGTCACTTGGTATTAAGTACCCTTCACACCAATGATGCTGTTGATAGTGCTCTGCGTATGATGGATATGGGCGCTCCGGGTTACTTGGTGGCTAGTGCAGTACGTGCGGTAGTTGCTCAGCGACTGGTTCGTAAGGTGTGCAGCGACTGTAAGGTTGAGGATGAGTTGGATGATGCGCGCAAACAGTGGCTCAGTGAGCGATTCCCGAATCAAGTTTCTGCATCATTTGTCAAAGGTCGCGGTTGTCAGAACTGTAACCTAACAGGTTATCGTGGCCGAATTGGTGTTTTTGAAATGTTAGAGCTTGAGCAAAATATGATGGATGCTCTACGAGCCAATGATGCAGTGGGCTTTGCTCAAACAGCAAGACGCTCTGAAAACTATAAACCACTGCTCGCATCGGCGATGGAACTGGCGTTGCAAGGGGTAGTGAGTCTAGATGAAATCATGCACCTTGGTGAAGGTGATGCTTCTGGCTCGACAGACCCAATCTTGTTGTAGAGGTGTAGAGTATGCCAACTTATCGTTATGTTGGCCGCGGTTCTGACGGACGTCAGGTCTCCGGGCAATTAGAAGCAAATAGCGAAGAGCTTGCTGCTGAAAGTTTGATGGGTAAAGGAATCATTCCAACCTCGATTAAACTCGGAAAAAGTGGCGAGTCTGTATTGGAGATGGATGTCTCTAGTCTGTTCTCACCAAACGTTCCCTTAGAAGTTTTGGTGCTTTTCTGTCGTCAACTATATAGCTTGACCAAAGCTGGTGTTCCTTTGTTGCGCTCTATGAAGGGCCTCACACAGAACTGTGAGAATAAGCAACTCAAAGCCGCTCTTGAAGAGGTAAGTACCGAACTCACTAACGGTCGCGGTCTTTCCGCATCGATGCAGATGCACCCTAAAGTGTTCAGCCCGTTGTTTGTGTCAATGATTGGGGTTGGTGAAAACACGGGCCGATTGGATCAGGCCTTACTTCAACTCGCTGGCTATTATGAACAAGAAGTTGAGACTCGTAAGCGAATCAAAACGGCGATGCGTTATCCGACGTTCGTGATCAGCTTTATCTTGGTCGCGATGTTTGTATTGAATATCAAGGTTATCCCTCAGTTCACAACCATGTTCGCCCGCTTCGGTGTTGATCTGCCGCTGCCCACTCGCATCTTGATTGGTATGTCGGACTTCTTCGTCAACTACTGGATGTTTATGGTTGGCGTAATTGTCGGTTTGATTTTCGCGTTTAAGGCTTGGGTGAAAACTGATAAAGGCTTGGAGACATGGGATCGATTCCGTCTCAAGATGCCAGTGATCGGTGGTGTGGTTAATCGAGCTCTGTTATCACGCTTTTCACGAACCTTTGCTCTGATGCTTAAAGCGGGTGTGCCATTGAACCAATCTCTGGCTCTGTCAGCAGAAGCTTTGGATAACCGATTCTTAGAGTTGCGTGTCCAAGAAATGAAATCGGCGATTGAAGCGGGTAGTACCGTCTCTTCAACAGCGATTAACAGCGAAATTTTCACACCACTGGTGATACAAATGATCTCGGTGGGTGAAGAGACAGGTCGTATTGATGAGCTGCTCCTAGAAGTGTCAGACTTTTATGACCGAGAAGTGGATTACGATTTGAAGACCCTGACTGCGCGTATCGAACCTATCTTATTGGTGATTGTTGCAGGGATGGTGCTGATACTGGCTCTGGGTATTTTCTTGCCGATGTGGGGCATGCTCGATGCAATCAAAGGTTAGTGAATGATAAATAACCTACGACGCTCACGTTTTGTCATTTGGAGTGTGGTTATTCTGTCTATTATTACTGGGTTGTTGACCGCGTGGCGCTCGGTAGAAACTGAGGCGACGAACACCGCTTTGATAGTGGCGAGCAAGCGTATATTAGACCGTGCCAACCTATACAAGCAGCAGTATCTTCTGAATGGTCATCGGCAAATGAACGACTCAGGAGAACCACTCAGTTATAGCCGAACAGGTTGGTTGTTACCTATTGATCAGAGCGATGTAAGCTGTGATTATTGGTTAGAACAGTTATATCCTGATGGACGAGTTTTAGGTTTAGATAGTCCTAAAATTGAGAACCTGAGCGATCAATTTGAGTACCACTGTCGCTACCAATATACCGAAAAACACCAAATAGAGATTTTACTCAAAGGTGAACGTTTTCGCGTCATGGCCAATATTTTGGCTTAGTAAAAATATTGACAGTTTTCCTATGGTTTTATGGGCGTGCATATGTATAATGCGCATTGGTAATTAGATGAGAAGGTAGAAAATGCTTAAAAATCAAAAGGGTTTCTCCCTTGTCGAATTAGTTATCGTGATTGTGGTAGTCGGTTTATTGGCTGTGGCAGCACTACCTAAATTTCTAGATGTGACTGACGAAGCGAAAAAATCGAGCATTGAAGGTGTCGCTGGTGGCTTTGCAACAGCTGTTTTGTCGGCTCGCGCGCAATGGGAAGCTGAAGCTCGTCCAACAACGATAATTGGGGTTGAAACATACAATACTGTAAATTATGATGGTGTTGATTTTTGGTTAACAAGATCGAAGAACAGTAACAATGTAGATACTGATTTTCGAGATGGTTACCCTTGGGCAATCAATGAAGATTCAACTTCATTTCCACAAAGCCTAACTAACGAAATTTGTTCTGAGCTGATGGATAATCTACTGCAAAACCCACCAAAAGTAGGGGATGTAGATGTAGTGGCTAATGACAGCAACTACAAGTACTCAGCGGAAGCGAATACAAGCGATGCGACCTGTACTTACGTTCAACTAGAAGGTAATACTGGACATCAGTTTGTTTATGAAGTCAAAACTGGTCGTGTGACCGTAACGTTGCAGTAACACTGCATTATAAACATAGAGAGAGCTAAACTATGAAAAAACAAGGCGGTTTCACCCTAATCGAATTAGTGGTAGTGATTGTTATCCTAGGTATTCTTGCTGTAACTGCAGCACCACGTTTCCTAAACCTGCAAGATGATGCGAAGAACGCGACTCTTGAAGGCCTAGCAGGCGCTATCCAAGGTGCATCTGGCATTATTTATGGCAAAGCAGCAATTGCTGGTATTGAATCTACATCTGGTGCTGTAAGTACTGGTGTCGGTACGCAAAGCATCAACACTGTATTTGGTTACCCAGAAGCATCGTCTACAGCGATTTCTGCTATTGTCCAAGGTGTTGGTACTGGTGAAGATTTCGTATTCATTAAAACAAGTGGTGCAAACTCAGCTCTATTTGGTATTGATGGCTACACTAGCAACTGTGTTGTATATACTGAAGCAACTGCAGCTAACGTTGAAGCTACTGCAAACATGGTAGAAGACGCAAACTGTGCGCCATAAATTTATAGTTTGATTAAAGGCCAGCTATAGCTGGCCTTTTTTCTATCTACTACACATTACTGTTAAAACAATTGGTAGTAATACCGTCCTATATTTCAATATCTTGTATACTCGAAGTCACACCGTAGTGAGAGGTTTGTGATGAAGAAAAGTCTCCCAAGTAATGGCTTTACCCTTGTAGAGCTGATTATTGTCATCATCATACTCGGCATCATTTCTACTTTTGCTGCGAGCCGTTTCGTCGGTACTTCAAGTTTTTCTACCTTTTCTGCGCAAGAGCAGGCCATCTCGGTCATCCGCCAAATCCAAGTTAATCGCATGCAGTCAAATGTGTCAGCTGCTAACGACAGCTTCCGATTGGCCATCAATACTGACTGCTTAGGCTCTGTCACGGCTTGTAATCTTAACCTCGCTAACTCGACTCAAAGACAACAAGCAGAAGCGCGCAGCGACCATGTTCGTGAAGACGGGATCACCTTTACTCCAGCTAATACTGTCGTTGATTTTGATTTGTTAGGTAACCCGTCTATCAGTTCAGGAGTCAACATTACCATTAATTCCACGACCTCGAGTAATAGTGCTCATGTCTGCATTAACTCACAAGGTTATGTGAGTGAAGGAGCCTGCCTATGATACGCGCACGAGGCTTTACTCTTATAGAAAGTATCGTAGTGATTGTCGTTCTGGGTATAGCTATGGTGACCATAACTAGCTTTCTTGTCCCGCAAGTCGCAAGCTCAGCTGACCCACAATATCAAAACCGATCCGTGGCACTAGGGCAGAGCCTGATGAACCAAATTTTAGCTAGAGGTTTTGATGAACACAGTGATTTTGACGGTGGCTCAATACGCTGTGGCGATGCAGACGCTACGCCGTGCACAGACCCAGGCGATTTAGGTGTTGATGGTACAGAATCCATGCCAGCCTCTTTCAACGATATTGATGACTATATTGGGTGTTGGTATACGGCCTCAACTCAATCAGCTTGTCAGTCCACGCCAATGTATGAGTTGGCCAACATCCTCGATGAGAGTATTGCAGGAAGCTACGCGAATTTCCGTGTTGAAATCTCTGTGTTTTACGATCAAAACATGGATGGCGTTAACGATAACGCCATCGGTACTCTTAAGCGAGTAGAGCTCAATATATTCGGCGGTAACAACCAATATACTTTGGCTGCGTATAAGGGGAACTACTGATGAAAAATCGTGGTTTTACCCTGATTGAGATGATTGTGACCATCGTAGTGGTGGGGGTGATTGGATTAGCCATCGCAGGTTTTGTTGAATACGGAATGAAAGGCTATGCTGAGACCATTGACCGCCAAAAAGTCCAAGTAAAAGGACAGTTTGTGGTTGAGAAAATGTCTCGCGAGATCAGTCACGCAGTGCCCAACAGTTTTGATACAAGTATTACACCTGCCTCGGCGTTTGCTCAGAAGTGTTTGACGTTTTACGCCATCAAGTATTCTGGCTTTTATCATTACGATGAGAACAGCAACAACCTAGATTTCATTATCGGGCAAGATACTCCAATCCTCGATAACGATGATTATTTAATCATAAACCCAACTACTTATGCTGACTTGGGCGCAGGTTCGACAAAACGAATTCTAGTGTCAGGGCTGGTATCTACAAATAATGTATTTACTGCGACTTCGGTTAATTTGAGTAGTCAATCGGTCGCGCTACGCCACTACATATATGACAGCAGTGATTCTGTTAGTTACTGCCTAGTGAATAACACGATAGAAAATCAGGGCGTGATCGAACGCAATGGTGTAAGAGTCGCAGACAGTATTAATTACTCAGAAAGTAGTTTTCGATATGAAGAGCCGAGTTTGCAGCGAGGCGGGGTTATCCATATAGATCTAGTCCTCGAGCAAAATAATGAGACAAGTGTTTACCAACAAGATGTGCAGGTACTCAATGCGCCATAGAAAATCGAATCAACAGGGCAGTGTTCTAGTGATCGCCGTATTTGTGATTGCGGTGATGGGCTTTCTTGCTACATCACTCGTTCAAGTTCAATGGAGCAACCACGACACTTTGACTCGTAAGCAGCTCGGTACACAAGCATGGTTGTTGGCACACTCTGCCAATGAGTGGGCTTTGACTCAAGTGTACCCACTCACCGTTTCTCCTGCAGTTTCGTCAAGTGTAAGAACGGTTTGTACCAATTTAAATGCCAATCAAGTTAGCCACGGAATGTCGACGATCTGCAGTGTAGATTCACTTACCTGTGATGAGATTGGGGTACTAGATGGTGTCGGATTTTTCAAAATTGAATCAACAACAACCTGTGGCTCTGGTATTAATCAAGTACAACGTATTCAAGAAGTTTGGGTGAGGGAATAATAATGAATAGCTCAATGAACATGCTTCGTTTTCTTCAATCAGTCTTATTACTGGGTTTTGTACTTTCTGCTCCCTCTGCGTTGGCTGGAACAAAATATGAATTTCCGAACGATACCGGTTTTTGTGAGGGAGATTGGAACTCACGCCTAAACTTTTGCGATGGAAAAATTTATTTAGCTGAAGGTGATAGTCTTGTAAATACCACTGGTTCTGCGGTTACCATCAGTTCGAACAGCGATATTCAAATTGAAGACAGTACTATCGGTAGTGCTAGTGCGCCAATAAACTTCATTACTAGTAAAGGGATAACAACGGATAAAGGTCAAACTGTTATTCATGGTAATTTAGCAGCGGATGAGGACATTGTTCTAAAAGGTGCTGTTATCTGTGATGGAATGGTGACCTCTGATGATAATGTTAAGTTAGAACCTGACTTTGGGGGGAATTACATATTTTCCTCGAATAGAGCTGTTGTGGCTGATGATGAAGCTATTATTAAAGGCTCTGCGGTATGTGGCCGAATTGCCGCGGATGATAAAGAGTTCGAAAATACTGAACGATATTGCGCCCTAGGTGACGATAATTGTCGTTACGCCCTTAAAAACTGCCCTCAATCTTCTTATGCCAATTTATGCGCTACTGACGTAACTCCTGAGCCTTTGGAAGATGTCCACTATGAATTCGGTTCCATTGAAGGAATGGACTGTACTCATGGCTGCAACCTTCTATTTCAAAAGTCTTATGAAAATCCAATTGTCTTTTTGATGTCGACTATTGACCCAGATGATATTGTTAATAGTGTTCCGACAAAAGCGAGTGTTGCAACGATTTGGGATTCCAAGAAAGGTGCGACTATTGAAAGTGAATCGATGCCGGGTACTTCAAAATCAGACCGAATGTCTCCCATCTACTACTTTGTCACCGAGCCCGGAAAGTTAAAGTTCTATGACTCTAGTGGTAGTGCTGTTTACGGCGAAGCTGGTGTCAAAACAACAGACCTAGCCCAGTGTACGAGTGGGTGTGATAGAGCGGATGATTGGGAAGATATTGACTATCAACTGGGAAACATCACCGCACCAGTTATCATGGCTCAAGTTCAAGGAAAAGACTCTAAGTGGGCAACTACTGCAATTCAAAGTGTTAGTTCAACAGGCTTTGATTTATCTCTTGAGCGCGGACGTCAAGGTCCTTTAGGCTCTGGCACTAAAGATATTGCTTACCTCGTTGTACCTGAATTTCACGGTAAAGACGAAGGTTTACAGTCTAATATTGAGTTTTATCAAGGCTCTAGAGATTATGCTCAATCAAAAGAGCTAAAAGTAACCAAGTCTATTGGTTGGTCGTGCGAAAATAATAAAGTGAATTTACACCAAAACTTTTCGAAGTTCGGTGTGATTGTTAATAAGCAAAGCCGTGTAGGTAGTCACGGAGGATGGCTTCGTTACTGTAAGCAATTTGAAGAAGGTGGAAAGCCAACTTTCACCTTTGCCTTTGACGAAGATATAGAGTCTCTCAGCAACCGTAAACACGGCAGAGCAGAGTCAATTGGCTACTTTGCTTTTGAGATCCCAGAAACAGAGTTACCTACTAATGTTTGTAACTTGTTCCCGGAACCAATCCAGAGCTGGTCTGGTGTGAATAGCGAGCTAACAGTTTCCAACGGATCTGTTCGTTTTGTAGGTTGGTCTGATGATTATGTTAATCGCTATCTAAAAGATAAGGGAGGCGACTACGCTTTCTATGACAGTTCGGCTTCTTTACGACATGCGATGCAAGAATATTTACTTCTTGGGTTTGATCATGCCAACTATGACACACTAGATAAACTATATAACTATCCTATTTGTGACGATTTATATGGCTGTGATGTGGGAAATAACGATTCGTTGAATAGCTTGCGAAAAGTTGATGGGACCAATATTACTCCCGTTCCGTCTCAATCCCCTAGCGGCTCGCTAGTGTTAAATGCTGGAAATGATAATATTGCTTTGTCTTGTGGCAGCGGTTCGACTTTATGTTCGTATCAAGAAAGTGGACAAAATGTCGAAGTAACTATTGAGAAAAGTTTAGATAGCCTAACGATAAATAAATGGGGCAATGACTATAAAATTGTTCGGGTTAAACTAAAAAATGGAATCTATATATCTAATCTAAATGTTTCTGTTGGAACGGACGTAGAACTTGTTGTTCCCAAACAAGCTCATGTTACGTTTAATAAGTTTACTTATAGCTCTGGTGATATTGACTTTATTTTCGAGTCAGGTAGCCAAATTAACATTGTTGACGAAATGCGCTTTTCCAATAAAGTCGAGATATCATCTGAAGGAGCATACCCAATAGTCTATGCTCCTAATGCTAGTGTGATATTTTCTGGCGCTCAATCGGTATTCAAAGGTTTTATTGTTGCTGATTACCTCGAACTTAATCAGTCTTCGATTGAGGGGGCTGTAACGGTTCGAACTACCAAATTTAATTCTAACGTTAAAATCAATAAACCTGACTACAGCTGTCAGTTACCCCCAATCCCTCAGGGAGAGTTAGTTGTTACGCCTATTCAATCGCATGTTCTGACTTGTGAAGCCGCTGCTGTTGAATTTCGAGTGAAAGAGAAAGATAGCGACGCTACTGTGACTAGTGAGAATGGTGATTTTATCGCTAAAGCAATGCCAAACGCTAATGCTCGTTGGTGCGAAGAGTATGACAAAAATACGGGGAGCTTTTCGCAGTGTAGTAACTATGGTTCTTCTCTAACAGCATCGCTAGATGAGGGAAAAAAGACGCTTTATCTCTCGTCAAATCAGCTAAATAAATCTGGTTACGAAGTTAGCGGTGAGTGGAATGGAGAAGAGTTTATGGGGAGCTCTAAGGTTTCATTTGTGCCTTATAAGTTTGATGTTGACCCTCAACAAGTTGTAGCCGGTAAAGCTCAAAGTGTTATCGCCAAAGTTATGTCGTGCGATATAGAAAACTCACCTGTGTCACAAGGCTACATCGGTGAGCCAGATATTCAACTAGATATCGAATCCCCTTCAGATGGTAAAGGCGATATTAGTTTGTTGACCTATGAGCCTGAATTTATTGCGTCTGAGAATGGTGAGACTCAAGATCTTTTAACGATCGTAGAGTCGGGACAGTTTCGAGTAACTCTTAGTGACAGTTCTTTCGAATGTAGTGAGTTAGCTGGATGTCCTGAGAGTGGTATTGATTCACTCTCAGGCAGTTTTATTGTTAAGTCTCGACCTTGGAAGTTTGCTGTATGTACTGATAGTGACTCTAGTGGAACGAGTAGCGCTGGAGGCGGGTTTGCAGCAGCCGGAGAAGAGTTCGATGTCTACGCTAAGCCGATTCGTTATACGGACGATGCAACTATTTGTAACGACACTTTGGTGACAGAAAACTATCTGAAATCCGATGCGAGTGTAGCCATTACACATACTTTAGACACACCGGTAGATGATGGCTCTGTTCTTGGTAGCCTTAACCCTAATAGTGAACTTACAAAAAACGCGAACAGTATCGCTGCAGCCAACAAAGGTTACAAATTTGAGAATCTTAAGTACTCAGAAGTCGGTAGCTTCAATTTCATAGCAACGGAAACGGGTAGCTTCTATAGCGGTATCTTGGGTGGTTTCTCAGGTAGCAAAGCAATTGGCCGCTTCTATCCTAAGTACTTTGTGCAAGATACCAATGAATGGATCGTTGCAGACCAAAACAACGTCGCATACTTAAGTCAGACTTATGACTCCGCGATACATAGAGTTTATCCTATGGCAGCGGGCCAAAGTGATACCGCTAAGGCGCTTAATAACTATCGCTTCTTTAGTTCTACACTCCAAGCTAAGTTTGGTGTTTTGGATGACAGCAACGTAGATAATGACTTCCTGTTAGATACAACGTCAGGAGCGTGGGATACGAGTCGGGTGAATTGGTTACTGGACGATGACAATGCTATGTTGAAGCGTCACATGACTGACAATGTAAGCCGTAAAGACCGTCCGTTTAATACATCAGGTGGAAACGCCACTGTAACCAATTTTGGTTTGACGGTAACTGGCACTGATCCGGTGTCATTCACTGATACAGATCCAGTAACAAATTCTGCTGCTTTCCCTGTTCAGCCTCCTGCTCGTTATGGCCGAATGGCTCTCGATGATATTGGCGGCAACTCTGGAGCGACTTTAACTATTCCACTTCGAGCAGAGTTCTGGAACGGTAGTGATTTCGAGGTTAATACCGATGACGATAAGAGTACCTTCAATGGTGCAAATTATTGTAAGCAGGTTATCTGGCATAGTGAGAGTAAGACAACAACCAACGCTTCATTCAATGGTAACGGCACGGTCTCAGATGGTGAAGACGATATCAACGCCAGTCAAAACACAGCGGTTGGTGTGGACTCACCGCGTGAACAAGCTCGTTTGTGGTTGAGAATGGATGGTAGTAGTCCATCGAAGAAGTTGGGTGAAAATGACATTTCATGTCTAGGTAGTAGTGAAGGTCAGCCTTGGTTGCGCTACAACTGGCGACAACTTGGTGATGAAGATCCTTCCACTGTCGTCACATTCGGTATCTACCGCGGTAACGATCGCGTGATCTACCGAGGAGAAAGTGGTCTAACAGGTCAGTGATAATATAATTTTCACGCGCTAAGTTAGGAATCTGTAAGAAAATGCGGGTTTCAGCCCATGTTTATACTTCAATGCCTTGCCGTTACAGCAAGGCATTGGTACATTTAGTGCAATTTTTGTCTTCTAATTCTTGCAGGATGAGCGAAGAATATGTTTAAAAAACTTCGTGGCATGTTTTCAAACGACCTATCGATTGACTTAGGTACTGCCAATACCCTTATTTATGTAAAAGGCCAAGGCATCGTTCTTGATGAGCCTTCAGTTGTAGCTATTCGCCAAGATCGTGTGGGTTCTGCAAAGAGTGTTGCTGCTGTTGGTCACGCAGCAAAACAGATGCTAGGTCGTACACCTGGTAATATTTCAGCGATTCGCCCAATGAAAGATGGCGTAATTGCAGACTTCTACGTTACAGAAAAAATGCTTCAGCACTTCATCAAGCAAGTGCATGACAACAGCGTTCTTAAGCCAAGCCCTCGTGTTCTTGTTTGTGTTCCTTGTGGTTCTACCCAAGTTGAGCGTCGTGCAATCCGTGAGTCTGCACTAGGTGCGGGTGCTCGTGAGGTTTACCTAATCGATGAGCCAATGGCGGCTGCAATCGGTGCTGGCCTACGTGTTTCAGAACCAACTGGCTCAATGGTTGTTGATATCGGTGGTGGTACAACGGAAGTCGCGGTTATCTCACTAAACGGTGTGGTTTACTCATCTTCAGTTCGCATCGGTGGCGACCGCTTTGATGAAGCGATCATCAACTACGTTCGTCGTAACTACGGCAGCTTGATTGGTGAAGCAACGGCAGAGAAGATCAAACATGAGATCGGCTCAGCATACCCTGGCGATGAAGTAGAAGAGATCGAAGTACGCGGTCGTAACCTTGCTGAAGGTGTGCCACGTAGCTTTAGCTTGAACTCAAACGAGATCCTTGAAGCACTACAAGAACCACTATCTGGTATTGTTTCAGCGGTAATGGTTGCACTTGAGCAGTGTCCACCAGAACTTGCTTCAGATATCTCAGAAAACGGTATGGTTCTAACAGGTGGTGGTGCACTACTTAAAGACCTAGACCGTCTGCTAACTGAAGAAACAGGTATTCCTGTTGTTGTAGCAGAAGAGCCACTAACGTGTGTTGCTCTAGGTGGAGGTAAAGCCCTAGAGATGATCGACATGCACGGCGGCGACCTGTTCAGCGAAGAGTAATCATTGAGTTTTAGGCTCTTTCGTCTCTTATGCCAGCTGAGAGCCTAGGACTTTGTCTAAAGGATCAAATGTAGCCCTAGGACCAACATAGAATGAAGCCAATTTTTGGTAGAGGTCCCTCTCTACAATTGCGCCTATTTTTTGCTGTAATTATATCAGCCAGCCTTATGCTGGCTGATAGTCGTTTAGATGCTTTCTCAAATGTCCGCTATCTATTGAACAGCATGGTAGCGCCAATTCAATACGCTGCTAATCTACCGCGAACCATGTTTGATGGTGTTTATGAGCGTTTTAATACTCGTAAAGGTCTGATTGAATCAAGTCACTCTCTTAAGCGCGAAGTGCTTCACCTTAAGAGTGAGTTAATCCTGCTAGAGCAGTATCAAGAAGAGAATAAACGCCTGCGTAAGTTGCTTGGTTCACCTTTTATTCGTGATGAGAAGAAGGTTGTCACTGAAGTCATGGCCGTAGACACCTCGCCGTATCGCCACCAAGTGGTGATCGATAAAGGCCAGATCGATGGTGTTTATGAAGGCCAGCCGGTGATCAATGAGAAAGGTATTGTTGGTCAGGTAACCTTTGTTGCAGCGCATAATAGCCGTGTCTTACTGCTGACTGATGCTAACAACGCGATTCCGGTTCAGGTGATCCGTAATGACATTCGAGTGATTGCGTCAGGTAACGGCAAGATCGATGAGATCGAGCTGCAGCATATCCCAACTAGTACCGATATCCAGCAAGAAGACATGCTCGTGACATCTGGCTTGGGTGGTGTTTATCCAGAAGGCTACCCAGTGGCTTACGTGTCTTCGGTCGATTACGATCCGAAACGTGAGTTTGCAGTAATCAAAGCAGAACCTGTGGTTGAGTTTGATAAACTTCGTTACCTGCTATTGATTTGGCCTGATGAAAACAAGCGTATGCAAGCAGATCAGACTAATATAGAACAAACCATGTTAGAGGGTGACAATGGCCAATAGCGTATTAAGAAGTAAGTTAGTGATCGCTTGCTCGCTTCTGATTGCCCTGATACTTCAAACGATCCCATGGCCAGGTAGCCTAGACCTGTTTCGTCCATCTTGGTTACTGCTTGTAACTTGTTACTGGGTATTGGCTCTGCCACACCGTGTTAACGTGGGAAGTGCTCTGATTCTTGGTCTGCTTTGGGACTTGTTGATCGGTTCCACGCTAGGTATTCGTGGCATGATGCTCTCGATTGTGATGTACATTATTGCGATGAACTTCCTGGTGATCCGTAACATGGCGCTTTGGCAACAGGCGATGATCATGGCGGCATTGACCGTTTTGTTTGAAGTATTGATCTTCTTTGGTGAATATTTGATTCAAGACGTTGTTTTTAATCCATTATCGCTATGGAGCGCATTGATTAACTGTATACTTTGGCCTTGGATGTTTTTGTTGATGCGTCGCGTGCGTCGCCATTGGCATGTGAGGTAAAGGAATATGAATAAGTCATCGCTAGTTTTGGCATCTGGCTCGCCACGTCGTAAAGAGCTGCTCACACAATTGGGTTACGAGTTTTCTGTTCTTGTCACCGATATTGAAGAGCAACAACAACCGGATGAAGATGCGCAAGCATATGTCCAAAGGCTATCGCTTGATAAAGCCAAAGCAGCATTGAACTTGATAGCAGAGCAAGAGCCTAACTCAGACAGCACAGTGTCTTTAGGTTCAGATAATACTGCTTCTTTGAGTTCGGACAATATAGTTGTTTTAGGCTCGGATACCGTGGTCGTCAGTCAAGGCCAGGTGCTAGAAAAGCCAAGTGATTTAGCCGACTGTAAGCGCATGCTCACTCAGCTGTCAGATCAACGCCATCAAGTGATGACGGCTGTGTCTGTGGTTTCTGCAGACAAACACAAAACAGAAATCGTAATTACCGACGTATGGTTTAAACCCCTCAGTGAACAAGAAATAGAAAAATACTGGCAAACAGGGGAGCCATGCGATAAAGCAGGTAGCTATGGAATCCAAGGTTTGGGTGGACGATTTGTCACCCGAATCGAAGGTAGTTATTACGCCGTTGTCGGCTTACCTTTATTTGAAACGGACCAGCTACTGCAAGAATTCTTATAATTTTACTAATCTGAGGTGCACCATGAGTGCTGAATTGTTGCTGAACGTGACCCCGAGTGAAACTCGTGTGGCTATGATTGAAGGGGGAACTCTTCAAGAGATCCATATTGAAAGAGATGCTCGTCGTGGCATTGTAGGAAACATCTACAAAGGACGTGTCAGCCGCGTTCTTCCAGGTATGCAGGCAGCATTTGTCGATATTGGTCTTGAAAAAGCCGCGTTTTTGCACGCTTCAGATATCGTTCCTCACACGGAGTGTGTGGCGGAAAATGAGAAAAAGCAGTTTCAGGTTCGTGATATTTCAGAGCTTGTTCGTCAAGGACAAGACATTGTTGTGCAGGTTGTTAAAGACCCGCTCGGCACCAAAGGCGCACGTCTAACTACCGACATTACACTTCCTTCTCGCTATCTTGTCTTTATGCCTGGTGCTAGTCATGTAGGCGTTTCTCAGCGTATCGATAGTGAGTCAGAGCGTAATCGCCTTAAGAAGGTCGTTTCTCGTTACTGTGATGAACACGGCGGCTTTATTATCCGCACGGCGGCGGAAGGCGCTGATGCTCATGAGCTTGAGCAAGACGCCGCATTCCTGAAGCGTTTGTGGTTAAAGGTCTTAGAGCGTCGTGGGAAGCATAAAGCGCGCACACGCCTATACGGCGAGCTGTGCCTGAGCCAACGCATTCTACGTGACTTTGTTGGTACTGAGCTAAGCAAGATTCAAGTCGATTCACGCCAAGAGTTTGAAAACCTAAAAGAGTTTACCTCGGAGTACGTACCAGAGCTGACTAGCAAGTTAGAGCTGTATGAAGGCGATAAGCCGATTTTCGATATGTACGACACCGAGAATGAGATTCAGCGTTCATTGGACCGTAAGGTTGAGCTAAAATCTGGTGGTTACCTGATTATCGACCAAACGGAAGCCATGACCACGGTAGACATTAACACAGGTGCTTTCGTTGGTCGTCGTAATCTTGAAGAGACAATCTTTAACACCAACGTAGAAGCAACGCAGGCGATTGCTCGTCAACTGCGCCTGCGTAACCTTGGTGGCATTATCATCATCGACTTCATCGATATGCTATCTGAAGAGCACCGTAAGCGTGTACTTACTTCACTAGAGTCGGCACTCGATAAAGATCGCGTTAAAACTAATATCAATGGCTTTACTCAGCTAGGTTTGGTTGAAATGACGCGTAAACGCACACGTGAAAGCATTGAGCATATCCTTTGTTCAAGCTGTCCTGCTTGTGAAGGACGTGGTAGTGTGAAAACGGTTGAGACGGTGTGTTACGAGATTCTACGTGAAATTACTCGAGTGAATCGCGCGTACGATGCGGATAAATTCGTGGTTTATGCTGCCCCTGCGGTAGCCGAAGCCCTTGAGGGTGAAGAGTCTCATGCACTGGCTGAGCTTGAGGTCTTCATTGGTAAACAAGTTAAAATTCAAGCTGAGCCTTTGTATATTCAAGAGCAGTTTGACGTTGTTATGATGTAATGGATACTTTGTGAGCTCTAGTGTTACTCAGCTACTGCGTGCATGTTTATGGTTAGTGGTTACTTTGCTTGTGGCACTTGCCATTGCAGTAACCACTTTACGTGTTGCGCTCCCTAACCTGAATAAATACCAATCTGAGATTGAACAGTGGGTAAACCAACATTCAGGTTTTGAATTCTCGATTCAAGATGTGAGTGGCTTTTGGCGCAATACTCACCCTTCGATTGCATTGAAAGGCGTTCATGCCAATCTCGCACAAGCTGAAGATGTCACTTTCTCGGTTGAAACCGTTGAAGTCGAGTTCGATCTGGTTCAGTCGGCGATTCAAATGCGCCCTGTGGTTGCCGACTTGGTGATGAACGGAATGTATCTCGATATTCGCTCTATCGATCTGTTCGCAGCTCGTAATAGTGCTGATACCGAGAAGCAAAATACAGATTCATCTGGGCGAGTGATTAAAGAGCTCGACAATCTTCTATTGAAAACCTTGGTCGATGTTACGGCCAAGGACTCCTCTCTACTTTATCGAACCGTTTCTGATGAAGAGCGTCAACTCGATATCGAAACCCTTAAGTGGCAGAACTCTGGCAAGCACCACCTTGCTGAGGGTGTTGTCAGCATTAAAGATGCAAACCTTAACTCTTTGTCAGTAAGCGCTAACTTTATCGATGGCGGTTCACTCACGGATGTGACCGGTCAGTTCTATGTTAGTGCTGAAAATATCTCTGTAAAACCTTGGCTGACACGCTACATGCAAGCTGAGTCTGGGATTGAGACAGGTAATGTCAGCCTAAACAGCTGGTTAACACTGAAAAACAGCAAACCTGTTGATGCTTATGTTGAAGTGCTTCCGTCTGAACTGGCTTGGAACGAAGATGGTTATCACGAGCTGATGATTGAGTCGGGAACCTTTAAGCTCACACCAACCGATCTAGGTTGGCAAGTAAATGGTCACTCACTTAACCTGCGCACCGATGACCATGTTTGGCCTGAACTAGATGTTGCATTCAATTGGCAGAAAGGCCCTTGGCAACTTAATGTCTCTGAGCTAGATATCGCCGCTCTTACTCCGTTGATTAAATTGCTTCCGGACTCTGAAAACTCTAATGAGCTGATTGATAAGCTATCTCCAGGTGGCCTTGTTGAAGACATCCGTATTTCGATGGGAAGTAATATCGAGAGCTTGCGTTACTCAGCAAACTTCTCTGAGCTGGTTATGGAGCAGTGGGAACTGCTGCCTGGGTTTAGCCAGGTGTCAGGCTCTGTTTTTGGTTCAACGACTGAGGCAAAAGCCAGTATCAATGTGATTGATGATGTCTTCCCGTATGGGGAGATATTTCAAGCACCGCTCAATATCAAGCAAGGGCAAGTCGATATTGTTTGGCAGCAAGACGAGAACGGTTGGAGATTGTGGTCAGATAAAGTGACCGCTGCAACGCCAGACCTGCAGGTGCTTGGTGCGTTTCGTCTCGATTTCCCGAATGATGCCAGCCCATACCTTTCTTTCTATGGCGAAGCGGATGCTTACAACGTAGGTGAAACTTGGCGTTACCTGCCAACCTTGGCTTTAGGTCAAGATCTTACCGATTACCTGTCGACTGCAATTCAAGCTGGCCGATCAAACTCTGTCAAACTACTTTGGCATGGTGAATTGGCACAATTCCCTTATTCGAACAACGATGGCATCTTTCAGATCTGGGTTGGACTAGAAGATGTGAAATTCAGTTTTGATACCGCGTGGCCACTGATCACCGATCTACAACTCGATCTGTTGTTTGAAAACGAGGCGATGCACCTTGATTCTCGCTCGGCACAATTGATGGACGTCACTGCTGATCGTATTACAGGGCGTATTCCCTATCTTGGTGAAGGCGGTCATATCGAGATCGAAGCCAAAGCAACAGCGACGGGCAATGCAGTTCGCGATTATATGACGGCGTCTCCGCTGGTGGACTCGGTCGGTGCTGCTTTAACGGCGCTGCAAGTAAGTGGTGATGTTTACTCTGAATTCCAATTAGATATTCCGTTTGATAGTAGCCGTGAGCCAAGAGCTTGGGGCTATGCTGACCTAAAAGGCAATCATGTTCAGATTGAAGCGCCGCCAATGGTGCTGGAAAACACAACTGGTCGTATTGAATTTGATAACGATGTGGTTACCGCGACCGGTTTATCTGCTGAGTTGCTAACTCAGGGAATATCTGTTGATTTCACAGGGCAAAATGATGGCCCTGGTTATGCGGTTGGGATTGATGTGTTAGGCGACTGGGATGTTAAACCGCTCGAGCCATACATTGGTGAACAATGGTTGAGTCGCCTGTCTGGACATGCACCATGGCAGTCCAATATCGATATACAACTCAACGACATAGGCTTCACATATCAACTAGACTTAAAGTCAGACTTAACTTATTTGGCAAGTGATTATCCTTACCCACTTTCAAAGAGTACGCTTGAGAAAGGCACCGCTAGATTGCAGGCGTCGGGTAATCAGGAGTCAATTACAGCTCGTCTACAGTTGCCAAATACTAAGTATCAAACCGAAATTGATATTACAGGTGAAGTACCGGTTCTTACGGCGACCAACTTAGTACTTGGGCGTGGTGGCTTTAAGATCAGTCCAGTAGTCGGACATCATGCATTAATCCGTACCGATGAGTTTAATCTTGATGATTGGCTAGAAGTGGTGATGGAGCCAGTTAAACCGTCAACGGCGGTACTGAGCCAGATGAATACACCAACGATTCCAGCGCCAACCAGAATCACGCTTGAGAGCAAAGAGCTGACTCTTGGTGGGATTGCGTGGAATGACGTTGAATTTAGTGCACGTAAAAATAAGCTAGCGTGGCAGATGCAGGTTTCAAGTCAGGAAGTGGAAGGTGATATCAACTACTTAGCACCTTATGACTTAACGGTTTCCTTAGATCGCTTGCACCTGTTTGTTCCGGGTTGGAGCGAGAAGAAGAGTGAAGATCAGCTCTTACAGCGCATGGATGAAGACTCCCCATTGATCTCAGAACTCGATAGAAAAGTTCATGATGCAATGCCAAACCTGACCCTAATGATCAAAGACTTTTGGTTGCAGGGCTATAAAGTCGGCAAAGTTGATGTTGAGCTACAGCGTAAAGATGATCGTATTGAATGGAATAAGATCCAAGTGCGCAGCGGCAACAATAAAGCGGATCTGAGTGGTTGGTGGACGCTAACGGATACAAAGAGCCATTCTGCACTGAATGTTGATGTTGAGGGCGAGAACAATAGTGAGCTGATGGAGCGTTTTGGTATTACTTCTGGTATCCAAAAAGCCCCATTTGCGATGAAAGCTCAATTAGAGTGGGACGGTTCACCGTGGGGCATCAAGATAGATACGCTGGATGGCAAGGTAGAGACCGAGCTGGGCAAAGGGATCATCTCTGATGTTAGTGGTGCCGCGCGATTGCTTGGCTTGTTTAGCCTTGATTCTATTATTCGTAAAATGCAGCTCGACTTTTCCGATGTGTTCGATAAAGGCATGGCGTTTAACAGTATTACCGGTACGGGTGAGTTCCAAAACGGTATCTTCCTGACCAACGACCTGAGAATGGACGCGGTAGCGGGTGAGATGAAGATCAAAGGCATCGCTAACCTCAATAGTCGTTTAGTTGATGCTGAAGTGAACTTTACCCCAGACATTACATCAGGCATTCCAGTCCTGACTGCATTTGCTGTAACGCCGCAAACCGCGCTCTATGTTCTTGCGATTACCACAGTAATCTCGCCGGTTGTTGAGGTATTTACCCAAGTGAATTACTCGGTTAAAGGACCGCTTGATTCACCAACCGTAAGTGAGTTGTCGCGGAGTAAAGGTGAATTCAAGTTGCCAGAAAAACTGAGAGATATGGCTAAGTAAAGTCCGAATAACAATGAGTTGTCAGGACTGAGTAAAGGATGAAATAGGAGTAAAACACATGGACAGTGTTGGCTTGATTCAGATGACTTCAGGGCCGAATCCGAGTGAGAACATAGCTTTCCTCACTCAAGAGATAATCAAGTGTAAAGCACATGGCGCCAAGTGGGTGGTTTGCCCTGAGAATGCCTTGGTGTTTGGTAGTAAGCAAGACTACCACCAACATGCAGAGCCATTAGGTGATGGGCCATTACAAGCGCAGGTGTGCAAGTTATCTAAGCAGCACCGTATGTGGATTGTTATCGGTAGTATGCCTATTGAGACAGATGCGGGCGTTACTACTACCTCGCTGGTGATTGACGACTTTGGTACTGTTGTTGCTCATTACGATAAGCTGCACATGTTCGACGTCGATGTCGCCGATGCCCACAAATGTTATCGAGAGTCCGATATTTTTACGCCAGGTGATCGCGTGGTCACTGCAGAAACACCTTTCGGTCACTTAGGCTTGAGTATTTGCTATGATGTGCGCTTTCCGCACCTTTACTCTGAGTTAAGACATCAGGGTGCACAAATTATGTTAGTGCCGGCTGCTTTTACTGCGGTAACTGGCGAAGCGCACTGGGAGGCGCTATTGCGCTGCCGTGCTATAGAAACACAATCTTGGGTCGTCGCAGTTGGGCAGGGAGGCAAACACCCTTGTCAGCGAGAGACTTGGGGACACTCCATGGTGATAGACCCATGGGGGAGAGTGGTCGCTCAACTTGGCCCAGAGCCGGAAAGTATGGTTGTCGAATTGGATACGACCAGCTGTGAGCCTATTAGACAGAATATGCCGATCGTTCAACACTCTCGATTTACACACCAATTTTAATTACAAATAAGAGCCATTTATGAGCATCAATCAAATTGAAGAAGCGCTACTTAACCCGACAGGGCTTACGGAGCAAAATATCGCAGATACATTGGCGAGCATTGCTACCCGCCAGATTGATTATGCTGATATCTACTTTCAGTCGAGCTGGCATGAATCTCTTGTCCTAGAAGACAGCATCATTAAGGATGGATCTTTCAATATCGATTGTGGTGTTGGCGTTCGTGCGGTTGCGGGCGAAAAGACCGGTTTTGCCTACTCAGACCAAATTCAACTAGAAGGTCTTAAGCAGAGTGCGATTGCGGCTCGTGGTATTGCAAAACAGGGCCAAAACGGCAAGGTACAAGCGTTCAAGCGCAACATAAACCAAGCTTACTATGATGCAGTAAACCCGCTAGCAAGCTGGGAAAAGCAGCAGAAAACAGAATTGCTTAAAGCGTTAGATGCTTATATTCGTACCAAAGAACCAATGGTTACAGAGGTATCGATCAGCCTAAGTGGTGTGCACGAGCAGATGCTAGTGGCAGCAACAGATGGTACCTACGCTGGTGATATTCGCCCATTGGTTCGTCTGTCTATTAGCGTATTAGCGCAGAAAGGCGATCGTCGCGAACGCGGCAGTGCTGGTGGCGGTGGTCGTTTTGGTTACGACTTCTTTTTGAGTGACGATAATGGTACTCAAGTGGCGTATCAATTTGCTGATGAAGCGATTCGTCAGGCTCTTGTTAACCTTGAGGCAGTTGCTGCGCCTGCAGGTGCAATGCCAGTGGTTCTTGGCTCTGGTTGGCCAGGCGTGCTACTGCACGAAGCGGTAGGCCATGGCCTAGAGGGTGATTTCAACCGTAAAGAGTCTTCAGTTTTCTCTGGAAAAGTTGGTGAACAAGTCACATCTAGTCTTTGTACGATTGTTGATGATGGTACATTGACTAATCTTCGTGGCTCGCTGAATGTCGATGATGAAGGTGTCAACGGTCAATACAATACCTTGATTGAAAACGGCGTGTTAAAAGGCTACATGCAAGATAAGCTCAACGCTCGTCTAATGGGTGTGGCACCGACAGGTAATGGTCGCCGTGAGTCTTACGCTCATCTTCCAATGCCTCGCATGACCAACACTTACATGCTGCCAGGTGAACATACACCAGAAGAGATCATCGCAACCGTTGATAAGGGTATTTATGCTCCAAACTTCGGTGGCGGTCAGGTTGATATTACTTCAGGTAAGTTTGTATTCTCGGCTTCTGAAGCATACATGATTGAAAACGGTAAGATCACTCACCCAGTGAAGGGCGCAACATTGATTGGCTCTGGTATCGAAGCGATGCAGCAAGTATCTATGGTCGGTAATGACCTAAGCATTGACCGTGGCGTGGGTGTATGTGGTAAAGCAGGTCAAAGTGTACCAGTCGGTGTTGGTCAGCCAACGCTGAAGCTAGACTCACTGACTGTTGGTGGTACTGAGTAATCTTGACTCACCTGATGAATAAACAAAGCGCCTCCTAGTGAGGCGCTTTTTCGTATTTGTTAGTTAGGTTTAGAACTACATATTCTCTTCAGCAAACTCGGCCAAACGGCTTCGTACAACGCCATTGAGGTGGATATTGGTGCTGCCTTCGAAGTCTTTGAAGCGCTCGACCATGTAGGTCAAGCCAGAGGTGACTGGGGTTAGGTAGGAAGAGTCGATCTGCGCTAGGTTACCCGAACAGACAATCTTGGTGCCCTCACCACAGCGAGTAATGATGGTTTTAATCTGCGAGGCTGTGAGGTTTTGGCACTCATCAAGCAACACGAAGGCGTTTTGAATCGAGCGACCACGCATGAAGTTGATCGATTTAAACTGAATGTTGGCTTTGTCACAGATATATTTCATTGACCCTTCGGTGCAGTGATCATTTTTGTGCAGTGCCTCCAGGGTATCGGTGACCGCAGCAAGCCACGGTAGCATCTTCTCTTCTTCGGTGCCGGGTAAGAAACCTATCGACTCACCAATGTCGGGCGTGTTTCGGGTTACGATGATCTTATCGAACTGTTTACGTTCAATGGTTTGTTCAAGTGCAGCGGCCATGGCCAGCAGTGTCTTACCACTACCTGCCGCGCCAGTTAGGATTACCAAGTCAATATCCGGGTCGAGCAGCGCATCAATTGCCATCCCCTGATAGATGTTCTTAGGAGTGATGTCCCATGCGCGGCGGTTCATCAAACGCTCGCGACTCATGTCTTGTAGTGTGATGGTTTCAGGTTCTATCTCTGCAACACGAGCCGCAAAATCACTTTCTTCATCAATCACATATTGATTGATGAAGGTTGGTTCAAATGGACCTCGTGCCAAGGTGTGGTAGGTTTTTCCACCGAGAGTTCGGCTATCAACGTTATCAATGCCATCCCAAAACGCCCCCTCGATTGTTTGAAAGCCCTTGGTTAGATATTGGATATCATCAATCAGCTGGTCTGTCTGATAATCTTCAACAAAGCGTACACCGGCACCTTTGGCACGTAGACGCATGTTGATGTCTTTAGTGATGAGCACCACTTCGCGTGGTGCACGTTTGTTTTGGAGATAGAGCACGGCATTAAGAATGCGATTGTCACCGGCTTTGTCGTCGGCGAATGCCTTGATGCTCTCTTGCAGCTCATAATCTGCAAGAATTGAAATGCTGCCTGAGGCGCAGCTTAAGTCTTTGGAAAAGGGTATCCCCTCAGAGATTTGATCCGGGGTTGCGTCTCTGAAGAGGTCTTCTAAAGCGCGAATTGCGATTCTTGCATCGCGCGCGACGTCTCGTTTGCTGTCTTTGATTCGGTCGAGTTCTTCAAGAACTGTCATCGGGATAACAACGTCGTGCTCTTGAAATGAAAAAATTGCGAAGGGTTCGTGAAGTAGAATGTTGGTGTCTAGAACAAATAGTTTCCGATTGGTCTCGCCCATAGCATCTCCTTGCCAGATACGGCTTCTTGTATCACAGATAAACGTGGATAAAGCCAGCTAGGATCACAGCCTAATGAGCATGTTAGTTCACAACCTAGCCCAACTTTAGCCAGAGGAATGTCACCATATTGCCGATACTCTAAATATGGTTCATTCATGCAAAAACAGCAATCTTTGCCCTCTAGAATAGCCATGCTTTTTTGACAGTTTGATTGCACAGACGAAATCGGAAAAAAAGCATGAAATCATGACCTTTTGGCGTGACCTAAATCACAGCATCAAGTAAGATTAGCGACCTTTTTCTGCACCATATTCTCAATCAATAGAATCTGATTCGCTTAATTGAAATGTGGCTGCAAACGAAGCATTTTTAGCTATATTTTTATTCTGGGAATTGCAAAGTCCCGATAAGAAATTGATAGCTGAAATGACCAAATTCCATAGATAAGATTGAGGTAGTCGATTCATGACATTTGCTTTGGGGCAGCGCTGGATAAGCGATACGGAGAGCGATTTAGGTTTAGGTACCGTTGTAGCAATGGATGCTCGCACAGTCACACTAATGTTTGCCGCATCAGAAGAGAATCGTGTTTACGCACGTACTGATGCTCCCGTAACCCGAGTAACGTTTAATGTTGGCGATGTTATTGAATGTCAGGAAGGCTGGTCACTGTCTGTTGAAGAAGTGATTGAAGAGAAAGGCCTGTTTACCTATCTAGGTACTCGTCAAGACACCGAAGAGAGCGGTGTTTCTCTGCGTGAGATCTTCCTAAGCAACCAGATCCGCTTTAACAAACCTCAAGACAAGCTCTATGCCGGTCAGATTGATCGCATGGACAACTTTGTGCTGCGCTACCGTGCATTGAGCAACCAATATCAGCAACACAAGAGCCCTATGCGAGGTCTGTGTGGTATGCGTGCAGGTCTTATCCCTCACCAGCTATACATCGCTCATGAAGTCGGCCGCCGTCACGCACCTCGCGTTCTGCTTGCTGATGAAGTGGGTCTAGGTAAAACCATTGAAGCGGGTATGATTATCCATCAGCAGGTTCTTTCTGGCCGTGCTGAGCGTATCCTGATTGTGGTACCAGAAACACTGCAGCATCAGTGGTTGGTAGAGATGATGCGTCGTTTCAATCTGCATTTCTCTATCTTCGATGAAGAGCGCTGTATTGAAGCCTTTGCAGAATCAGACAATCCGTTTGATACTCAGCAATATGTATTGTGTTCACTCGACTTCCTGCGCAAGAGCCGTAAACGCTACGAGCAAGCACTAGAAGGTGAGTGGGATCTATTGGTTGTCGATGAAGCGCACCACTTAGAGTGGAGCCAAGACAAACCAAGCCGCCAATACCAAGTGGTAGAGGGCTTAGCTGAAAATACACCGGGTGTGCTGCTACTGACGGCGACACCTGAGCAACTGGGTCGTGAGAGTCACTTTGCACGTCTGCGCCTGCTGGATCCTGATCGCTTCTATGATTACGATGCATTTGTTGAAGAAGAAGAGCAATACGCGCCTGTTGCGGATGCGGTAACGGCATTGTTCTCTGGTATCAAGCTAGAAGATAGCCAGAAAAATCAAATCACTGAGCTGCTTTCTGAGCAGGACGTTGAACCTCTTTTCCGTGTTATCGAAGGTAATAGTCCAGAAGAAGAGCAGGCGATTGCTCGCCAAGAGCTGATTGATAACCTAATGGATCGTCATGGTACAGGCCGTGTTCTATTTAGAAACACTCGTGCTGCGATTAAAGGCTTCCCTAAGCGTAACGTTCATCTACTACCAATGGATATCCCAAGCCAGTACACGACATCAATGCGCGTATCGGGCATGATTGGTGGCAAGATGACACCAGAAGCGCGAGCAATGAAGATGCTCTACCCAGAAGAGATCTTCCAAGAGTTTGAAGGTGAAGAATCAAGCTGGTGGCAATTCGATTCACGCGTGAATTGGTTGCTAGAAAAGATCCAAGAGAAGCGTAGCGAGAAGATCCTAGTGATCGCATCTCGTGCTAGTACAGCTCTACAACTTGAGCAGGCACTGCGTGAGCGTGAAGGCATTCGTGCAACGGTATTCCACGAAGGAATGTCTATCCTAGAGCGTGATAAAGCGGCGGCATACTTTGCTCAAGAAGAGGGCGGTGCTCAGGTTCTGATCTGTAGTGAGATCGGCTCTGAAGGTCGTAACTTCCAGTTTGCTAACCAATTGGTGATGTTTGACTTACCATTTAACCCAGACTTGCTTGAGCAGCGTATTGGTCGTCTTGATCGTATCGGTCAGCAGCGTGATATCGATATCCACGTTCCATACCTGAAAGGCACCTCGCAAGCGATTCTAGCACGTTGGTTTGATGAAGGATTGAATGCGTTTGGTGAGACGTGTCCAACCGGTCGCACCGTTTACGACAAGTACGCAGAAAACCTGATTGAGATGCTAGCATCGGGCAACACTGAACAGTTAGATGAAGTGATTGAAGAGTCGGCGAAACTCAACCAGAGCCTTAAAGCAGATCTTGAGAAAGGTCGTGACCGACTGCTTGAGATGCACTCGAACGGTGGTGAGAAAGCGGCTGAAATCGCTGAGAAAATTGCTTCTACTGATGGCGACACCAACTTAGTGACATTCGCACTTAGCCTATTCGACACCATAGGTCTTAACCAAGATGACAAGGGTGAAAACGCACTGGTAGTAACACCATCTGAGCACATGATGGTTCCAAGCTACCCAGGTCTGCCATACGAAGGTGCAACGATCACCTTCGACCGTGATACGGCGCTGTCTCGTGAAGATATGAACTTCATCAGCTGGGAGCACCCGATGATTCAAGGTGGTATTGATCTGCTATTGAGTGAAGGCGTGGGTACTTCAGCTGTGTCACTGTTGAAGAACAAAGCACTACCTGTCGGTACGATTCTTCTAGAGTTGGTTTACCTTGTTGATGCACAGGCGCCTAAGCGCAGCGGTATCAGCCAGTTCTTACCTAAGACACCGATTCGTCTGATGATGGATGGGCGTGGTAACGATCTCTCTTCACAGGTTGAGTTTGAAGGCTTTAACCGTCAATTGAGCCCTGTGAACCGCCATTTAGCAAGCAAGCTAGTGAACTCGGTGCAAGCGGATATCCATAAGCTGATTGAAGCTGGTGAAGCGCAAGTGCTACCTAAAGTGGAAGAAGTTCGAGAGCAAGCTCAGAAAGAGATGCAGGCGAACCTAAATGGCGAGCTAGAGCGTCTGCAAGCACTGAAAGCGGTGAACCCAAATATTCGTGATGAAGAGCTGCAAGTGATTGAGACACAAATTGACGAGCTGACGGGGTACATTGCCAAAGCGCAGGTACAGCTTGATTCTCTGCGTTTGATTGTCGTTTCGCACAACTAATTCGTTGAACTGAAAAGTATCGATTAGGGCCTTCTTTATGAAGGCCCTACTTTTATCCTGTCGCCCATAGGCACGCTTTTAAATAGGTAGATTAAATGATGGCGGCACAACAGAAGGCACACTATGGCTTTAATTGAGTACAAGCCACCGACCGATCCTTGGATTGAGGTTGTGTTTGAAGACGCAGATATCTTAGTGGTCAACAAGCCGTCAGGGTTGCTGTCGGTTCCCGGTCGAGAGCCAAAGCACTACGACAGTATGTGGAGTCGAGTCGTAGAGGCTTACCCACAGGCGCAAGCCGTGCATCGCTTGGATATGTCTACTTCAGGGCTAATGTTGTTTGCTAAACACAAAGAGGCTGAGCGTCATTTAAAGAAGCAGTTTCAGTATCGATTAACTCATAAGCTTTATTACGCTCGAGTATGGGGAAAAGTAGAGTTAGCAGAGGGAGAAGTTGACCTGCCTTTGATTTGTGATTGGCCAAATAGGCCTCGTCAGAAAGTGTGCTTTGAACACGGAAAGCCTTCTCAAACTCGCTATCAAGTAGCGCTGCATGAGGAACATACAACCTTGCTACGTTTGTTACCGATCACTGGGCGTTCTCATCAGTTGCGTGTTCATACTATGGCACTGGGTCATCCGATTGTCGGAGACGAGTTTTATTCAACGGAGCCGGCACTCAGCTACTCGCAACGATTAGAGCTTCATGCATGTGAGCTCAGTTTTTATCATCCTGCCAATGACCAACTGTTTACCGCTTTTGTCCTTTGTGACTTTTACCCACAGGCCAAGCCACAGATCACTCAACATTTTGATATTGAGTCTGAGCTACCAGACTATAAAAAGCTGAAAGGTTAGAATGGATTGGTAGACGAATGTTGAAACAAGGAAGAACAATGAGCAAACCTAAAGTGGTGTTCCTCGATAGGGCAACCATTCCGTCCCAGATTTCTTTAAAAGCGTTGGGTTTTGAACATGAGTGGGTTGAGTACGATTTCACTCAGCCAAACCAAGTCGCCGAGCGAATAGTCGATGCAGAGATAGTTATTACGAATAAAGTGGTGCTGAATGCGTCCAACTTATCATCCGCTTCTAAACTGCGTTTTATCGCGGTCTCTGCCACTGGTGTAAACAACATTGACCTGGAGTACTGTCAAAGTAACGGTATTTTGGTCAGCAATATTCAAGGGTACGCGACTCAATCCGTTCCCGAACATGTGATTGCTATGTTGTTTGCTTTAAAGCGTAACCTGAAAGGCTACCACCAAGATATCGAGCGTGATGTATGGCAACGAGACAAGCAGTTTTGCTTTTTCACTCACCCAATCCAAGACATTGCTGGCGGTACCTTAGGTATCTTTGGTAGCGGAAGTTTAGGCCAAGCGACCGCAGTTCTGGCTAAAGCGATTGGAATGCAGGTGGTGTTTGCTGAACGCAAGGGAGAGAGCTCTTGCCGAGAGGGTTACACGCCTTTTGAGGAAGTGCTTAGAACTGCGGATGCAATCAGCTTACACTGTCCGTTAACGACTCAGACGGAGAACCTCATCTCTCGCGAAGAATTTCAGATGATGAAGTCTAATTGTGTGCTGATAAATGCCGGGCGCGGTGGGCTAGTGGATGAAGTCGCGTTAGTTGATGCGCTGCGCAGTGGCGAGATTGCTGGTGCGGGCGTTGACGTATTCACTGCCGAACCGGCGGATAAGTCTAACCCTCTGTTAGCAAACAGTGATTTACCGAATCTCCTTCTAACACCTCATGTAGCGTGGGGCAGCGATAGTGCGATACAGAAGCTGGCAGATATTCTAATGGATAACATTGATGCCTTTGCAGCAGGGTCCGCTCAAAATCTGGTGACGTAGTTTCGGATTATTGAATCTCACCCAATAAAAAAGGTTGGCATAAACGCCAACCTTTTGTGTTTTAGAACGATATAAATTTAGCCTTGTGGCTTCACAACCAAAACGTTGATTGGTGAGTTCTGTACAACTTTGCTTGCTACAGAGCCTAGAACCACTTTATCAATCTTAGAACGCTTATGGCTTGGCATAACGATAAGGTCTGCGCCTAGCTTCTCTGCATGATCTAGAATGGTCGAGTAGGTTTTGCCTTCGGCCACATGTACTTTATAGATCACTTCATCATCGATGTACTTGTCTGCAAACTCTTGAAGCTGACGCTTTACGTCTTGCTTCATTTGGTTTGCTGCATCTTTCGGGAAGTAAGACGCAACCATAGACATGTGAATACCTGGCAGAACGTTCAAAAGGTGAATCTCTGCATTGCTATTTTTAGCGTGCCATACTGCAAGTTCAACGGCTTTGTCTGAAAAGCCTTTGTCGTTAAGATCAACTGGAACAAGGATTTGTCTGTACATGTTTTTGTCTCTTTGGTTTAGCGGCGCTGAGCGAGTCTAGCGCCGTACTATCCTTTCCGTGTAATACAGAAGTGAAAGTGTTTGGAGCACTCTCACTTCCCATTGTTACGCGCTAATCTCATCCTTACGAGCACGTCTTCTTTGGTTCATACCTAAGCCAATGAGGATTAGTAGAGTCGGAACAAATACCCACTCTTTCATTGGTCGGTCAGCATCTTGAATGATGGACTTAATTTCCCAGTCAAAATCGATACCAGCCGCTTCAGCAGGGCTGCCAAACTCAACCATGTCGACAATCATCTTGCCGTCAGCTTCGGTTAGCATAAGACCCATTGATGAGATACGCTCTTCAGCAGTTGCTGCCTTGTCATCAAATGGCAGACGCACTGTCTTCTCTGAGTAATCGCCTTCTAGGTTCTCACCACCGACTCTTAGTTCGATAGATTGTCCTACATTTAGCTGGTCAGTAACTTGCGCAATCTCAACACCAGGTGAAAGAACTTTCGCTGGGTAGATCATGTCCCACCAGAAACCTGGACGGAAGAAAGAGAAGGTAAGCACGAGTAAGAGTACCGTTTCCCACCATTTGTTCTTAGTGAACCACCAACCTTGCGTCGCTGCAGAGAAGATCAACATCGCTGCTACCGATGAGAAGATCGTCAGCGCTAAATGCCACCATGAATCAATGCCCATCAATAGTAGTTGGGTATTGAAGATGAACATGAACGGCAAGATGGCAGTACGGATATCGTAGGTAAAGCCTTGAATACCAGTACGGATTGGATCTGACTTAGCAATCGCTGCGGCTGCAAAGGCTGCTAGGCCAACTGGTGGTGTATCGTCCGCAAGAATACCGAAGTAGAACACGAACAGGTGAACCGCAATCAATGGAATGATCAGGCCGTGTGCTGCACCTAGAGTTACGATTACCGGCGCCATTAGAGTCGAAACAACAATGTAGTTCGCTGTTGTTGGTAGACCCATACCTAGAATCAAGCTAATTACCGCAGTAAACAGCAGCATGAGTAGGATGCTACCACCTGAGATAAACTCAACGAAGTCAGTCATAACCAGACCGATACCAGTAAGTGTTACCACACCTACCACTGTACCAGCTGCAGCAGTCGCCACACCGATACCGATCATGTTACGCGCGCCTGAAACCAATGCTTCCGCTAGGTCGATAAAGCCTTCTTTTGTTTGAGCCGTAAGATCGTCAGACTTGTTCATCATCGCCATCAATGGACGTTGAGTCACCAAGATGAAGATCATAAACACGGTTGCCCAGAATGCTGATAGACCTGGAGAGAAACGCTCAACCGTCAGACACCATACTAGAACCACGATAGGTAGTAGGTAGTGTAGACCTGACTTGATGGTTGGACCTGGCTCCGGTACTTCCGTTAGGTTCTCGTCGATTTCGATACCGCCCTCTTCAGCGTATTTTGCTGAGATGCGAACCAAACCAAGGTAAGAGAGAAGTAGGGCTACTGTTACGATAGGTGTCGCAGCCGCACCAAACACATCTTTCGTCCAGCCAACACCGTAGTAAACCACAGCACTGATGATACATAGACCTAAAATCGTGCCAGTGAACGACAGTAGGCTTTGAACCACAGTTGGTGTGTGACGACGAGGAAGACCTGTCATGCCTGCTTTACACGCTTCTAAGTGAACGATGTAAATCAGAGCGATGTAAGAGATAAGTGCTGGTAGTAGTGCCGCTTTGATAACCTCAACGTACGAGATACCCACGTATTCCACCATCAAGAATGCAGCTGCACCCATGATTGGCGGAGTAAGTTGACCATTGGTTGAAGCCGCTACTTCTACAGCACCTGCCTTAGTACCAGGGAAGCCAACACGCTTCATCAATGGAATCGTGAAGGTACCTGTGGTTACTACGTTAGCAATCGAAGAGCCAGAAACAAGACCAGATAGGCCCGAAGCCACAACAGCAGCTTTTGCAGGGCCGCCTTTCATGTGACCAAGCAGTGAGAATGCAACTTTGATGAAGTAAGCACCTGCACCCGCACGCTCTAGCATCGCACCAAATAGTACGAACAAGAATACGAATGAGGTAGAAACACCCAGAGCAACACCAAATACACCTTCAGTCGTTAGCCATAGGTGCGACATTGCTTTGTTAAGACTTGCACCTTTGTGTGCAATCACGTCTGGCATGTATGGACCGCCGAACGTGTACAGCAGGAATACAGCTGCAACCACCATAAGTGGTGGACCAAGTGCGCGTCGTGTCGCTTCCAGTAGCAGTACCATACCGGTTACCGCTGTCACAATATCAAAAGTCGTCGGAGCACCTGAACGGCCAGCCAGTTCCGTATAGAAAATGTAGATATAAGCAGCAGAGAAACTACCAGCAAGCGCCAATACCCAATCAAGAGCTGGTATATAGTCGCGAGGAGAATTCTTTAGTGCTGGGTAAGCAGTAAATGCAAGAAAGATAGCAAACGTGAGGTGGATAGCACGCGCTTGAGTATCGTTCAATACAGCGAAGTCAAAAATAAACGGTAGCGGAGATGCATACCAAAGTTGGAACAATGACCAACATAGCGGCACAAACCATAGAATACGACCTTGCATGCCGCTCGGGCTACGTGCTCCAGTGTCTGATTGTGCCACCATTTCTTGCACATCAGAAGACGGTGATGTTGTCTGCGTCATGTACTTTATCCTTATTATTGATGGTCTAGCCTTTTCGCATGTCACAGCGATACGTAATTTTTCTTCCTATCTAGTGTAGTGAACTGACAAGAAAATGCGTTTTTGATCGACTGTGTCTTAGGCTTGATACGAAGGTAAGTTCTCCAATTTGGAGAGACTTAAAAGTTTGTCTCTTTTCACTTAGGTTCTTTTTATAAAGCGTGAAAAGCCAATAAGGAGGGCTCGCCTCCTTATTGGATAGAGTCGGTTTGAAGATTGATTACTTCAGAAGACCCACTTCTTTGTAGTATTTTTCAGCACCTGGGTGTAGAGGGATAGAAAGACCAGCTTGTACCATGTCCTCTTTCTTCAGGTTTGCAAATGCAGGGTGAAGACGTTTGAACGTGTCAAAGTTTTCAAATACTGCTTTTGCAACGTTGTAAGCAACATCGTCTGATACATCAGTCGTTGTTACCATAGTTGCTGCTACACCGAAGCTGTTTACGTCAGCGTCTGTACCGCGGTACATACCTGCAGGTACTGTGCTGTATGCGTAGTATGGGTTCTCAGCAACGATCTTGTCGATTTGAGGACCAGTTGCAGATACTAGCTTAGCGTCACAAGATGTTGTTGCTTCTTTGATTGAACCGTTCGGGTGACCAACCATGTAGATGAATGCATCAATCTTGTTATCACAAAGTGCTTGAGAACGCTCAGAACCTTTTAGCTCAGACGCTAGCTTGAAGCTATCGTTAGTCCAACCCATAGCGTCCATTACAACACCCATAGTTGCACGGTCACCAGAACCTGGGTTACCAATGTTTACGCGCTTACCTGCTAGGTCAGCTACGCCATTGATGCCTGAGTCTGTGCGAGCAATGATGTTGAACGGTTCTGTGTGTAGAGAGAACATAGCGCGTAGTTTTTTGTACTCGCCTTGATCTTTGAACTTACTTGTACCGTTGTAACCGTGGTATTGCCAGTCCGATTGAACAACACCGAAATCCAGTTCACCAGCACGGATAGTGTTAACGTTGTAGATTGAACCACCAGTCGATTCTACTGAACAACGGATGTTGTGGTCTTTGCGGCCTTTGTTCACTAGTTTACAAATCGCACCACCTGTAGGGTAGTAAACACCCGTTACAGAACCAGTACCGATTGTGATGAACTCTTGAGCGTTAGCTGCGCCAGCGCCCATTACAGCAGCTGCAATCGCACCAACTTTAAGAAGTTTGGTAAATGCCATGAATTTCCCTTCCTTTATTCATTATTAACCCTGAAACAAGTGTAGTTGCTTCTGGAGTTTCCTCTTTGGAAACGGCACCTTTTTCAATCCATGTGATGAAAAAGTGGCTGAATAATATCAAAAAATTGGCAGTAAATTACTCGAATGTTAAAACTTATAGCGAAAAAATCTAAATATTGATGCACTAATATAACGTTTTATTTGCAACTAGATTTTTTAAAATCAAATAGTTATGTGGTTTTGAGTGGTTAAAGATGGATATTTCAGGATGTGAGATGGATCACGAACTTGATAGGTATTCATGATCCATTCGTATGGGTAATGTTTATGAAACTTCAGACATTATCCAGCGTATTCAAACAGTTCACATACAGACTCAAATAGCTGCTTGGTTGTGACTGCCAGAGTTGGGGTGATAAAGATAGTATCATCGCCAGCCACCACGCCTAGGATGCCTTCAGACTTACCTAGAGAGTCTAATAGGCGAGCGATCAACTGTGCAGCACCAGGGCCTGTGTGGATAACAACCAACGCATTGTTGTGGTCAATATCTAGTACTAACTCTCTGAGCGAGCTAGAAACTGTAGGAACGCCTAATTCTGCTGGAAGACAGTAAACCATCTCCATTTTTGCATTACGAGTTCGAACAGCACCGAACTTAGTTAACATACGCGAGACTTTCGATTGGTTGATACTCTCAAAGCCTTCGTGCTTGAGTGCGTCGACAATCTCACCTTGAGAGCCAAAGCGCTCTTCTTTTAGTAAAGCTTTAAAAGCGCGAACTAAGTTGTCTTGTTTTTCGGTATTGCGCATATGTCTTCTTATTTCTTAACAAATCTATTTGCATATTCTCGCATACATATTCAGTTTTAGCCAAAATATCCAGACAATTTGTTAGTCATATCACTGTAAATATTAAATGGAATAATATGCTATTAATGACGATTTGCTTTGTTATTTCAGTGAATTATTCACATAATACAAACTCGCTGTGTAGCACGGTTTTATTGACTTGCGCGAGGTCGCAAAGCTGGCGTTAATTGATTGTAATCACTTTGTGATTATTATAGTTTTTGAACTTAAATTAGCTCACAAATCACCCTACTAAGAACTTATAAGAGAAAATCTCTCAAGGAGAATAACAATGAAAGTAGCTGTTATTGGTGCCGCTGGTGGCATCGGTCAAGCCCTAGCCCTATTACTTAAGAACCGCCTACCTGCAGGTTCTGATCTTGCTCTTTACGATATCGCTCCAGTAACACCGGGTGTTGCTGCGGACCTTAGCCATATCCCAACGCCAGTTTCGATCAAAGGCTACGCGGGTGAAGATCCAACTCCAGCACTAGAAGGCGCTGATGTGGTTCTTATCTCTGCGGGTGTTGCACGTAAACCAGGTATGGATCGTGCGGATCTTTTCAATGTAAACGCGGGTATTGTTAAGTCTCTAGCTGAAAAAATCGCGGTTGTATGTCCAAAAGCTTGTGTTGGTATCATCACTAACCCAGTAAACACGACTGTGCCAATCGCTGCTGAAGTTCTTAAGAAAGCGGGCGTTTACGACAAGCGTCGTCTATTCGGTGTGACTACTCTAGATGTTATTCGTTCTGAAACATTTGTTGCTGAGCTAAAAGACAAAGATCCAGGCGACATCCGTGTACCAGTTATCGGTGGTCACTCTGGTGTAACGATTCTTCCACTACTTTCACAAGTAGAAGGTGTAGAGTTTACTGACGAAGAGATCGCAGCACTGACTAC
The DNA here is from genome assembly GCF_009363355.1 of Vibrio sp. THAF190c. NCBI lineage: Bacteria > Pseudomonadati > Pseudomonadota > Gammaproteobacteria > Vibrionales > Vibrionaceae > Vibrio > Vibrio sp. THAF190c. Next base: position 377,257 of record NZ_CP045338.1, read on the forward strand.
ACGTATCCAAAACGCAGGTACAGAAGTAGTAGAAGCGAAAGCGGGCGGCGGTAGTGCAACACTATCTATGGGCCAAGCAGCTTGTCGCTTCGGTCTAGCTCTTGTTAAAGCACTTCAAGGTGAAGAAGGCGTAATCGAGTGTGCATACGTTGAAGGTGAAGGCGAGCACGCACCATTCTTCGCACAGCCAGTGAAACTTGGCAAAGAAGGCGCAGAAGCTATCCTAAGCTACGGTGAGCTAAGTGACTTCGAGCGCAATGCACTAGACAGCATGCTAGAAACGCTAAATGGCGACATCGAAATCGGTGTTGAATTCGCTAAATAAGCGCATTTAGATTGTTTGAATTTAAAAGCCGTTCTTATGAGCGGCTTTTTTGATCTCGGCTTTTGATCTTTGTTTGCTAAAGACTCGTATTCCTCGTTGAAATACAAAGCCGAGGGTAGGGTATGAGTCGAGTACAAAAAGGGATGCATGTCCAGTATTTGGGGAACTTGGGAAAGATATTAGTGATTGATGAGCAAGAGCAAACCGCTTTGGTTGAGTCCTATCACACCCATGAGCAATATGCGGTGCCTCTGGAGGAACTAGAGGCGATTGACGCACAACTTCCGCTCTCATTAGAGTCTAGCCGTTACTAAGTGCCCACAAACTAAAAAAGAGCCTCTACGGCTCTTTTTTGTTTATCTGACGAATTGCCAGTTGCACTTAATGACTACTTGCTGCGTTTTACCGCTAGGTGAGCCAGTGTTGTTAGTGCTTGCTTGTATTCTGAATCTGGAAGTACAGACAGCTCTGCAATCGCTTTATCTGCCTCTTCGTAAGCCTTCTGCGTGGTGTACTCTAGAGATCCTGTCGCTTTCATCGCTGCAAGAATGTCGTCAAGCTTCTCCATGCCGTTAGAGTGCTCAATCGCTTCGCGAATCATGCTCGCTTGTTCTGGTGTACCGTTGTGCATCGCGTAAAGCAGTGGCAGAGTTGGTTTACCTTCTGCAAGGTCATCACCCACGTTCTTACCCATCTCTTTGCCATCAGCGGTGTAGTCCATAACATCGTCAATCAATTGGAAAGCAGTACCAAGGTATTTACCGTAGTTCTGCATTGCCGTTTCGACTTCAGGTGACGATTCAGTCAGGATAGCGCCAATTTGTGTCGCTGCTTCAAACAGACGTGCAGTTTTCGAGTAGATCACCTGCATGTAGCTTTCTTCAGTGGTGTTTGGATCGTTGCAGTTCATTAATTGTTGAACTTCACCTTCCGCGATCACATTTACCGCTTCACTCATGAGTTCAAGGATCCTTAGTGATCCTAGCTTTGTCATCATTTGGAATGAACGAGTGTAAATAAAGTCACCAACTAAAACGCTGGCTGCATTACCAAAGGCTGCATTCGCCGTTGCTTTACCGCGACGCATGTCCGATTCATCAACCACATCATCATGCAATAACGTTGCTGTATGGATGAATTCGATAAAGGCTGCAGAGGTGATATGAGCTTCACCTTGATAGCCAAGAGCACGAGCTGATAAAAGAGCAAGCAAAGGGCGAAGGCGCTTGCCGCCACCGCTCACGATATAGAAACCAAGTTGGTTGATTAAACTTACGTCAGAATTAAGTTGGGCTTGAATTGTTTCATTCACTTTTGCCATATCATTGGCAGTAAGCGCTTGGATAGCTTTAAAATCCATTGTTCATCCGGCTAAAGTTAGACCCTGTAAGGCTTATACGTTGTATTAATTGTTGAATAATACACTAAAAAACGTTGATTAATACATCGCTTAAGGGCATGATTGCCGCACTTTTCTTTGGCGAACAGGTTTTCGCCAATTTTTTAAAAATATGGCTTGTCAAAGGCGTATCTTCTCTGTAGAATCTGCGCCCTATTGATGATTAGTTTAGCGCACACCCGAATGAGGCTGTGCGGAAAAAGCGGAGTAAAATATGTACGCTGTTTTCCAATCTGGTGGTAAACAACACCGTGTAAGCGAAGGTCAAACTCTTCGTTTAGAGAAATTAGACGTTGAAACTGGTGCAACTGTTGAATTTGATAAAGTTCTTCTTGTTGCTAACGGTGAAGAAATCACTGTTGGTGCACCTCTTGTTGAAGGTGGTAAGGTTACTGCGGAAGTAGTACAACACGGTCGTGGCGATAAAGTTAAAATCGTTAAGTTCCGTCGTCGTAAGCACTCTCGTAAGCAAGCTGGCCACCGTCAGTGGTTCACTGAAGTGAAAATCACTGGCATTAACGCTTAAGTTATAGGAGAGTTTAACAATGGCACACAAAAAAGCTGGCGGTTCTACTCGTAACGGCCGCGATTCAGAAAGCAAACGTCTTGGTGTAAAGCGTTTCGGTGGTGAATCTGTTCTAGCAGGTAACATCATCGTTCGTCAACGTGGTACTAAGTTCCACGCTGGTACTAACGTAGGTATCGGTAAAGACCACACTCTTTTCGCTCTTACTGAAGGTAAAGTGAAATTCGAAGTGAAAGGTCCTAAAAACCGTAAATTCGTTAGCATCGATTCTGAGTAATTTCTCAGTCTCAAGATGAATTTAAAAGCCCTGCCGTTAGGCGGGGTTTTTTATTTATAGTGAGATTAAAAATTAAAGCGAGAATAAAAAAGCAGGCGCTCTTGTTACGTGTACAGCAAAGAACCCCTCCTTATTTGTTCCTTAGTTGCAGATAGACCCTAGATCTTAGGTGATCGATCTAAATACGGATCTGCTAGAATTTATATCATTCTTTAATGAGTGGTACGCAACGCAAAGTGCGGAGTTAAAAATGAAATTCGTTGATGAAGCGGTAGTAAAAGTAGAAGCCGGTGATGGTGGTAATGGTACAGTAAGTTTTTGGCGCGAGAAATTCGTAGCTAAAGGCGGCCCTGACGGCGGTGATGGCGGTGACGGTGGTGATGTTTACATCCAAGCGGATGAAAACCTGAACACACTGATCGATTACCGTTTCCAACGTTTTTACAATGCAGAGCGTGGTGAGAATGGCCGCGGTGGTAACTGTACCGGTAAGCGTGGTAAAGACATCACATTGAAAGTGCCAGTAGGTACTCGTGCCGTTGATATCCACACTAATGAAATCGTGGCTGAAGTTGCTGAGCACGGCAAAAAAGTGATGGTAGCTAAAGGTGGTTGGCACGGTCTTGGTAACACACGTTTTAAATCGTCTGTTAACCGAGCACCTCGTCAAAAGACCATGGGTACTAAGGGTGAGGTTCGTGAACTTCGTCTAGAACTACTGCTGCTTGCTGATGTAGGTATGCTAGGTCTACCAAATGCAGGTAAGTCTACCTTCATTCGTTCTGTTTCTGCAGCGAAACCAAAAGTAGCGGATTACCCGTTTACAACACTTATCCCAAGCCTGGGTGTAGTGAGTGTGGTTCCTGAGAAGAGCTTCGTGGTTGCCGATATCCCTGGTCTAATTGAGGGTGCAGCGGATGGTGCTGGTCTTGGTATTCGTTTCTTGAAGCACCTTGAGCGTTGTCGTGTGCTACTGCACATGATCGATATCATGCCAATTGATCAATCAGATCCAATTCAGAATGCATTGACGATCATCGACGAGCTTGAACAGTACAGCGAAAAAGTGGCTCAAAAGCCTCGCTGGTTAGTGTTCAATAAAGTTGATCTAATGCCTGAAGAAGAAGCACAAGAGAAGATCCAAGAGATTATTGATGCTCTAGGTTGGGAAGGCGAGTACTTCCAAATCTCTGCAGTGAACAAGCTAGGCACCAAAGAGCTTTGTTACAAGCTAGCTGACTTCATGGAAAATCTACCTCGTGAAGAGGAAGAGGTGACTGAAGAAGAGAAAGTCGACTTCATGTGGGATGATTACCACAAAGATGCGATGAGCGGCAAAGATGTAGTGACTGACGACGATTGGGATGATTGGGACGACGAAGAAGATGACGGTCACGTTATCTACGTTCGTGACTAATTGAGCCGATTAGGTAAAAACCGCAATTAATATTGCGGTTTTTTTGTATCTAAATCATGAATCGATGATGATGAATCAGGCAGAATTTACCTCTTAAGTATTAACGCCAATGGGAAGGAAATCATGGCATCAAAACAACGAGCGATATCTCGATTGGTCGCTCAATCTGGACAAATGTTATTAGCACACGGTGCCGAGAGCACCTTAGTGGGAGACATCATGCGTCGCATAGGCATTGCGTGTGGTGTTGATGAGGTGGAAGTTGCTCTGTCCGCCAATGCGTTGGTGGTCACGACAGTCATGGGTGACCACTGTATCACCACCACTCGAAGCTGTGCTGATCGCGGTATCAATATGCGGGTGATCACTGATATCCAGCGTATCTGCATCATGATGGAAAAAGGGATTCTGGATTCTGACCTAGCCCAGAGGAAGATTAATGAAATCAGCCCTGAGCGCTATAATCGCTGGTTGGTCGTGGTGATGATAGGGTTATCTTGTGCTTCATTCAGCCGTTTAGCTGGGGGCGATTGGCATGTATTTATGATGACTTTTATTGCGTCTGCTTGCGGTATGATTGTTCGCCAAGAGATCGGTCATCGACACTTTAACCCTCTTCTGAATTTTGCCGTTACGGCCTTCGTGACCACGGCTATTTCCGCTCAAGCTGTCCTGTTTGATATCGGTGGTCAACCAACTATCGTTATGGCTTCTTCGGTATTGATGCTGGTGCCCGGTTTTCCTTTGATTAACTCAGTCGCAGACATGCTTAAAGGCCACATTAATATGGGGCTTGCTCGCTTTACTATGGCGAGTTTACTGACGCTGGCGACCAGCCTTGGCATTGTTGCTGCAATGAGCTTGTCTGGTGTATGGGGGTGGGCTGGATAATGTTAGAGTTATTATTTGGTTTAGCTAATGATATGTTTTTTGCCGCCATTCCTGCCGTTGGTTTCGCCCTAGTGTTCAATGTGCCGCAGCGAGCACTTGTTTACTGCGCGCTGGGTGGAGCCATTGGCCACGGGAGTCGCTATTTAATGATGCACTTCGGTGTTCCTATCGAGTGGGCGACCTTCTTTGCTGCAACCCTTGTCGGCATGATAGGTGTCCACTGGTCGCATAAACTGCTGGCTCACCCTAAGGTGTTTACGGTCGCAGCTCTCATCCCAATGGTTCCGGGCGTCTTTGCCTTTAAGGCGATGATTGCCATGGTTGAGATTAACAACATGGGCTATACGCCTGAGCTAGTGGCTATGTTGATGGAGAACTTCCTCAAAGCGATGTTCATTATCGCGGGGTTAGCGATTGGCTTAGCAGTGCCAGGGCTGTTATTCTACCGCCGTAGACCTATCGTTTAGCAAACATTAACCCAATTCAGAGTAGGACCTCATTAGATATGATCATCAGTATGATAGCGGCAATGGCAGACAATCGTGTTATTGGTAAAGACAATCAAATGCCTTGGCACCTTCCCGCTGACTTTGCGTGGTTTAAACGTTCGACAATGGGTAAACCGATTGTTATGGGACGTAAAACTTATGACTCTATTGGCCGTCCGTTACCTGGCCGCTTGAACATCGTGGTGAGCCGTGATGGAACCTTAAAAATAGAAGGTGTCACTATGGCGACTTCTGTTGAGCAAGCTTTAGAGTTGGTCGGTGATGTGGAAGAGGTGATGATCATTGGTGGTGGCTCTATCTATGCGCATTGTCTACCAAAAGCAGATAAACTGTACCTCACTCATATTGATTTAGCCGTCGATGGCGATACTCAATTCCCGGATTGGGGAGAGGGTTGGACACAAAGCTATTCAGAAACATTTAAGGCAGATGACAAGAACAAGCACGATATGGAGTTTGTGATTCTCGAGCGCTAAGGTCTAAAGTTTGTAAATGCTTGCGCTATCTCACTAGTAGCGCAAGCTTCTCGTATCTCGTATCTCGTATCTCGTATCTCGTATCTCGTATCTCGTATCTCGTATCTCGTATCTCGTATTTATAGCGCTCTCTGCGTGAAGAACTTCTTATCTTCCCAGCGCAAGATGGTGAGCTCTCCCCCCCATACACACCCGGTATCCAAGCCAATGACATCCTTCCCTTGATAGCCTTCCAGTGCTGCCCAGTGGCCAAACAGTACCGTTTTATCGAGTTGTTTACGCTGTGGTAGGTTAAACCAAGGAATAAACTGGTTATCTGACACCTCTTTTGGTGGGAGTTTACATCCCATATCCAAACGTCCATCTGGGAAGCAAAAACGCATGCGGGTAAAGCTGTTAATGGCATAGCGGTAGCGTTCGATTTTTTCTAAATCCTTGCTCCAGAGATCGGGAGTGTTGCTGTACATATTTTCAATCAGCCAAGGCCATTTGTCTGACTGGAGGAGTTTGCTTATCTTGTCGCTCTCTTTACGAGCGCGCTTTAGGCTCCATTGAGGTGAAATACCAGCATGCGCCATCACAAATTCATCGTGCTCTTGCATTAGCGGCTGTTGTCGCAACCAGCTCAGTAGCTCTTCTCTGTCTGAGGCATCTAGAATCGGTTGAGTCTTGTCTTTCGCTTTAGCAGGGAACAAACCTTGAGACACGGCAAGCAAATGCAAGTCATGGTTACCTAACACCACCTTTGCAGAGCTGCCAAGATCGCGGATATATCTCAATGTTTCTAATGATTTGGGGCCACGAGCGACCAAGTCTCCCGCCACCCACAAGGTGTCTGTGCTCGGGTTGAATTGGATCTGTTCAAGAAGCTGCTCAAATTCATCAAAGCAGCCTTGGATATCTCCGACAATATAATTCGGCACGTTATTTCCTGTTAAATCAATAGGGGAGGGTTAGTTAAGGATATTAGGGATAGCCAAGCGAAACGGTTCAATCTCAGCAATAAATTCTGCCCCTTTACTGTCGGTCATGACGTAATGTCCCTGCATTACACCAACAGGGGTCTCGATGACAGTCCCACTGGTGTAAGTGTATTCGTCACTGGACTCAATCACTGGTTGCTGACCAACGACACCATCTCCCTCAATAGAGAGTTGTTTTCCGTTAGAGTCGGTGATCAACCATCGTCTAGAGAGCAGTTGAACGGTCTCTTGGCTGAGGTTTTTGATTGTAATGATGTAGGCGAAGACGTAGCGGTTCTTAGTCGGCTCTGATTGGTCTTCTATGTATTTAGAGTGGACTTGGCACTTAATACAAGGCGTTGATACATCCATATTCGCACCTTTTTGTTATCGTTCAATCTAGAGTATTACATAAAAAAGAGGCTCCTAACCGTAGCTAGGAGCCTTTTTATTTATTTTGTCGCGTTGTGGTTATCGTATAACCAGTTCGCCATATCCACGAATTGCACCAGAGTGAGGTTTTCTGGACGCATGCTCGGGTTGATATCCAACTCTTCCAGAACTTCTTTGCTGATCAAAGATTTGTAGCAGTTTCGGACCGTTTTACGACGTTGGTTAAAGCCTTCACGACATACGCGGTCTAACCACTTCAGGTCTTTAGCTGGGTATGGAAGCTCTTCGTATGGCTGAAGACGAACCACTGCCGAATCTACTTTCGGTGGCGGAACGAACGCTGTTGGTGGTACTTCAAGTACAGGCGTTACTTTACAGTAGTACTGAGCCATAACTGTCAAACGGCCGTAAGCTTTGCTACCCGGTCCCGCTGCTAGACGGTTTACCACTTCTTTCTGAAGCATAAAGTGCATGTCTTTAATGTCTTTATGGAACTCAAAAAGGTGGAACATTAACGGCGTAGAAATGTTGTACGGTAGGTTACCGAAGATACGTAGTTTGTTGTTTGGCTTAACGAGCTGATCGAAGTCGAACTTCATCGCATCGCCTTCGTGGATCGTTAGTTTATCCGCTAGATCTGGATGAGTGCGTAGGCGCTCGGCTAGATCTCTATCGAGCTCAATCACGGTGAATTTGTCAACCAGTTTGCCCACTGGCTCTGTGATTGCACCTAGACCTGGGCCAATTTCTACTAGGTTTTGGCCTGGTAGTGGGTTAATGCTCGATACGATCCCGTCAATAATATATGGATCGTTTAGGAAGTTTTGACCAAAACGTTTACGCGCTTTGTGCCCTAAGTGGACATCATTTCTCATTGCTTTTTCTCTACTAATTCAATGGCGTGCGTGAGCGCTGTTCTAAAGCTCCCTGTATCAGCTTGACCTTTCCCTGCCAAATCTAGGGCGGTGCCATGATCGACCGATGTACGAATAAATGGCAAGCCAAGCGTGATATTCACTGAGCGACCAAAGCCTTTGTATTTTAGTACAGGCAGAACTTGGTCGTGATACATACCTAAAACAGCATCTGCATCTTGCAAATATTTCTCATTGAAAATGGTGTCTGCTGGTAATGGACCAATCAGGTTTATGCCATCTTCTCGGCGAATTTTTTCGAGCGTTGGAGTGATGGTTTCAATCTCTTCACATCCTAAACAGCCATCTTCGCCGGCATGTGGGTTTAGTCCACATACATAAATGTTAGGTTTCTCAATCGCAAATTTCTCAACGAGATCTCTATTTAGAATTTCGATGATTTGCGCAAGTCTGTCTTCGGTGACGGCTTGGGAAACATAGGCTAAAGGAATATGCGTTGTGACAAGCGCAACACGTAATCCTTCAGTTGCCAACATCATTACAACTAATGGTGTGTTGGACTTCTCAGCAAAGAACTCAGTGTGACCGCTAAAAGCGACCCCAGCACGGTTAATTACTCCCTTATGAACAGGGCCGGTGACAATAGCATCAAATTCATTATTCATACAGCCTATTGCGGCAGTTTCTAATGTATTTAATACATAATGACCATTAGCTTCGTTGAGTGTGCCAGCAATTGTGGGTTCTGCCATTGGAATATGGTTAACCACTAAGGTTCCGGCTTGCTGAGGTTGAGGTGCATCGTCACTTTTGTAGTCGAGTAGCTCAACATCTAAATTGAGGAGCTTTGCACGCTCAGCCAGCATTTGTTTATCTGCACACACCACTAATTGATGTGGCCAGCTCTCTTGAGATAGAGCCAGTACTAAATCTGGACCGATACCGGCAGGTTCACCCGCCGTTACCGCAATTCTTCTAGTTGTCATCTTGCTCTTCCTCAACCATCTCTACAAAAGCACTTGCGCGAATCTCTTGTAGCCACGCGCCAGCCTCTTCATTGAACTTACGGTTGAATAGAATCTGGTAAGCCTTGTTCTTAAGTGCTGAGTCGGTGCGGTCTACTTCGCGGCGGTCAAGAACTTCAACAATGTGCCAGCCGTGAACGGTTTTAAACGGTGCACTGATATCGCCTTTTGGAAGGGTCTCAACTTGGTGTTTAAACTCTGGTACATAAAGGTCAGGAGTCTGGTAGCCCAGTTCACCGTTTTGAACTGCTGAGCCCGGGTCTTGGCTGTATTGCTGTGCCAATTCACCAAAGGTCGCTTCACCTGCTTTAACACGGCGTGTGATGTCGAGTAGTAGTTCTTGCGCACCTTCATCACTCAAGATAACCGTTGGCTTCACTAGGATGTGTCGCGCATTTACTTCGGTGACAGCGACGGTTTCTAGGCCTTTCACATCTTCAATTTTTAGAATATGGAAGCCTACACCACTTCGGAACGGGCCGATGATGCTGCCTTTATTCTGAAGTTTGATTTGGTCTGCAAAAATTGTCGGCATCTCTTCTTTACGCATCCAACCCCAATCACCACCTTGTAGTGCTTTAGGACCTTTTGAGTAAGTGTAGGCCATGGTGCTGAAATCTTTACCTGAGTTCAGCTCTTCAACAAGCTCATTGGCTTGTGCTTCTAGCTCTTCTTTGGTCTGGTTATCGTTAAAACGAAGCTGGATGTGGCCAATTTTGTATTGAACTGTTGCATTGGTTTCTTGCGCTAGGATGTCAGCTAGGTTATCGACTTCCGCTGGTAGGATATTGATTCGACGACGAACTAAAGCATTGCGTGCTTCGCTCGCAGCAATCTCTTTTCTTACCTGTTCGCGGAACGCGTTGTAGCTTAGCCCTTCTTCAGCGACAGAAGCGGTAAGCTGCTCTACGGTCTGATTGTTGTCTTTAGCGATGCCAGCGATAGCTTGATCAAGGCGACTATCATCGATACGTACACCAATGCGTTCTGCTTCTTGAGTTTGAATGGTGTCGATGATCAGCTTCTCTAATACCTGATCCTTTAGCACCTCTTGAGAAGGCAGTGTTTGTCCGCTTTTCTTAGCATTAGCACGCAGTGTCTTCATCGAGGTGTCAATGTCACTTTGTAGGATAACGCCTTCGTTTACGATGACTTTTACTTTGTCTAGCTCAACAGGAGCAGCGTGGCTTACTGAAAAAGTACAAGCCGTAGCAAGCGCGATTAGTGTGTGTTTCCACAATGTCATGTGTTGTCCTTTCTATTTATCGGTTAAACACCAATAAACTCTAAAATTAGTTATTTAAGAAGAATGGGCGGCCATACTCTAATGAGTTACCAGAGCTATCAAAGCCCGAGGTATTTGAGCCTGTGCCTGCTGCTGTACCGAAACCAACAATACCGAAGTTGATACTGAAGTTGTTTTCATAAACAGGGTCTGAGTTAGTATCGACATAGCCTGTTCCTGTCCAGCTTCGTAGTTCGTTACTGTAGGTCACACCCACATACCAACAGTCATCTTTGTAACGCAGGTTAGCAAGCCACTCGATAGCAATGTTTTCATTCATATCGTGGTAGTACTGGGCACTAGCGTACCATTTTGGAGAAAATTGATAGCCGGTCACTAAGCCAGCTTGAGAAATACCATCACGGGTGATCTCATCAATATTAGTGATGGTGTCGCCAACATTATCTTCTATGTATTCACGGGTAACATAGCGATAGTTAGCTTGTACGAAGCCGTTCTCATCAATACGGTATTCAACCGTACTGTTGGCCAGTTGCATGTCGCCATCATCGATGTCGTATTGAACGCCGCCATGGTAGAAGAGGTAGTCATCGTAGTTGAAATCGATCTCGACAGCCCATGATGAGTAGCTCGTTTGTCCCTCTTCATCAGATGAAGCGCCTGGGTTCTTAGTGTTTCTATCAATGAAGAAAATCTGACCGAAAGATATGTTGAGACGTTCTTTGTACTCATCATCAAAGAAACGCGAAGAAGCACCATAGCTTAACTGGTTTGCTGCAGCGATGCGGTCAACGCCACTATATTTACGGCTACGGAATAGGCCGTAGTAGTCGGTTTGTAATAGAGTGGTATCGTATAAACCGATTTCACTTTGATCTTGCTTAGGTACGTATAAATATTGAACCTGTGGCTCGAGAGTCTGAGTATATCCGGTCAAATAAGTTGTATCACGCTCAAGAATAATACCAGCATGAGTTCGAAACTCTGGGATCACTCGACTTGCTGTATCAGTGAGTTCTGGATTAGCCGCTAGGATAGTGCTGTCTAAATCTTGGTCATAGTAGGTACCAAGCAGTCGTGCTTCTGTTGTCCAAGAGCCCCAAGTAGTGCTTAGAGGCACCTTAATTCCAGGTTCTACATGGACGCGAGTTGCAGATGGCTTGCTATCCGAATCTGTGTCAAAGCGTGAGATGTGGCTGATTACATCCATCTCAACCGTATCCCAAAGCAGCGGAGCGTAATAGTTGAACTTAAGTTGCGGCATTACGCGATAAGGTTGGTTCTCAGTTTCGGTTAAGACCTGAAAATCACGTACAGCCAAAGATGCGTCCCAATTTAGTGCACGATAAGCAACTTCACCGGACTGCATTAATTGACCGTCTTCACGGTTACCTATACTAGAGTCGACATCCGTAAAGTAATCAACATCACTTACCTTTGAGTAATCAACGTCAAATTTCCAAGCTTCTTTATAGATACCATTAAATTCAAACTGACCGCCCCACCGACTGCCTTTCTCTTTGAATTTTCTATCGTTGTCTAAATACTCAAATGTGACAGTACTCTGACCAAACTGGCTTAAATGGCGGAATTCATTATTTAGCTGAGTACCGCGCTCAGACATGTATTTCGCTGTGGTTTGAAGGTCGTAATTCGGTGCAATATTCCAGTAAAACGGTACTTCTGTTTCGAAACCATCGCTTGAGCCGTAAGAAAATGTTGGGTAAAGGAAACCGGTTTTACGACTCTCACCTACTGGAACCGTTAGGTACGGCAGGTAAAAAATGGGAACGTCTAATACTTCGAAGCGAGGATTAATGAAGGTCGCGCTCTCTTCGTCTTGGTCAAGCTCGATATTGGAAGCTTTTAGGCGCCAAGACTTGTCACCTGGAGGACAAGAGGTGATCGTACCATCTTCCAACTCGTAAACAGCTTTACCTGTGCGTGCAATGTATCTTGCATCACCACGACCAGACTCACACAGCATCTGATACTGAGTATTTTCCAGCTCAAACTCATTGGTAGTGAGGTTGTTGGTCACTTTATCTGATGTGGCTTTGAACTGTCCGTCATTGAAAGTTACATTCCCTTCTGCGACAACAATATTCTCTTGCTGGTGTAAGGTAACCGTCTCGGCTTCAATGGTTTTGATGCCTTGAGTCACTTTTACAGACCCTGAGTAACTTGCTTTCTCACCGTTAACGGCTTCTAGGCGATCGGCCTCGACGTATGCCGGTGCATTAAGGTCTGAATCTTCAGATGATGCGATCAAACATTGATCTGTAGAGGGCATTTCCTGCACACTATCATCAATTGTTGTTTCAGCTTGAGTTGTCGGCACAAATAACGCAGAGCTGATCGATGCGGCTAACAAGGTGCGGGAGAAACATTGCATGAAGTTGAACTATCCTGTGTCACTAGAAGGAGGGTTGATCTAGTATCAATCCAATTAATAAAGCTTTGTCCTTATGATAAAGGAAATCTTAGCATTCAGCACCATAAGACAGCAGTACTCGAATAAAATTCATAGATAGAGAACACATAATGCAAATATTTGGCAAAATTTTGGGCGCTTTTTTTGGTTTCTTGTTTGGCGGACCCTTAGGCCTAATTTTTGGTCTATTTCTTGGTCATCAATTTGATAAAGCGCGCCGTTTAAATCAGTCAGGCTTTAACACTTCGGGGTTTGGAGGTGGGCCAAGTCAAACTGAGAAGCAACAAGAGTTCTTTAAAGCGGCATTCGCGGTTATGGGACATGTTGCTAAGGCGAAAGGTCAGGTGACACGTGAAGAGATCCAATTAGCATCCACAATGATGGAGCGCATGAATCTTCATGGTGAGCAGCGTATAGCCGCTCAGAATGCGTTCCGTGATGGTAAAGAGAGTGACTTCCCACTAAAAGAAACCTTGGAGCGCGTTAAGATTTCATCGGGTGGCCGCTTTGATTTACTGCAGTTTTTCCTTGAACTCCAAGTATCAGCAGCGTTTGCTGACGGCAGCTTGCACCCTAGTGAACGCCAAGTTCTGCATAAGATAGCTCAAGGTCTTGGTTTTTCATCGGAGCAGCTCGAGCGCCGTCTACAAATGCAAGAAGCGGCTTTTCGCTTTCAACAGCAAGGTGGCAGTTTTGGCGGTGGTCACCATCAAGGGCAGTCTTCCGGCTGGCAGCAGGCGACTCAACAAGATCAACTGGCGGATGCTTTTAAGGTACTCGGTGTGAGTGAGTCGGCAGATGGTAAAGCGGTGAAGAAAGCCTACCGTAAGTTAATGAATGAGCACCATCCCGACAAGCTTATGGCAAAGGGCTTACCACCAGAAATGATGAACGTTGCGAAAGAGAAATCTCAGGAAATTCAAAACGCTTACGATCTAATTAAGAAGGTCAAAGGCTTCAAATAATATCAATAGAGTCGCTCATTACAGCGGCTCTTTTTGTTTAAAGGAATAGATATGACAGTTGGTTATCAAGATGTTTTGGCGTTCTGGTTTGACGAATTAACCCCTCGAGATTGGTTCAATGGTGGAAAGGAAATAGATCGGCTGATAATAGAGCGCTTTTCTGATCTACATACAGCGGCAGTACAAGGTGAACTGTATACATGGCGTGAAAACGCGTTAGGTCGCCTGGCAGAAATCATAGTGTTAGACCAGTTTTCAAGAAACATTGGTCGCGATAGGCCACAAGCATTCTCAGCGGACCCGATGGCATTAGCACTTGCACAAGAAGCGGTGGCAGGTGGCTACGATCACCAACTTAGCGAACAGCAGAAAAGCTTCTTATACATGCCTTACATGCACAGTGAGTCGTTGATGATTCATGAGAAGGCGGTTGAGCTGTTTAATCAAGCGGGTTTAGAACATAACCTCGATTTTGAGTTTAAACATAAGGTGATCATCGAGAAGTTTGGTCGCTATCCACATCGTAATCAAGTGCTTGGACGCGCTTCAACAGAAGACGAACTGGCATTTTTACAGCAGCCAGACTCCAGTTTTTAGCCCTAATTATCCATGAAATCAAAAAGTAAGCCGAGGGGGCTTACTCTTTAACCTTCATTGAATGATATCAAGTTACTTCGATTGGTTGAGTGCCCAATCATATTCGTAGTCGATGTTTTTTACGTTTGATAGCGGTTGAGTGCGATACTGATTGAGGTGCTCGATAAGTTGTTCCTGAGTACCAAAATCGGCGATAAACCAGTCATAAATAGAAGAGAGTTGTAATTTATTCTTTTGCACCAAAACTCCTTTGTCGCTGTTCACAAACTGACGAGCAGCCTGTTCCAGTAATGCTTCGGTGTTTTCAGCAGTGAAAGCTTGAGTTTGAAGGTTAGGGCAACCTAAGCTGGCACAGTTGACGGCATAATGTGTTCTAGGGTCTTGCCATATTGGGCGCAAAATTCGGTGCTCAATATCGTTCAGGGTCAGAGCTTTACCATTAATGGTAACGACTTCGTCTCCCCACGGACCAAAACTAAACAAACCGCCGAGTTTAGTGATCGATTTGACTGGATAAGCATCTAAGATTAACTCCACAGTGATCGCATTGTAGAGATTTACCCAGTAGGCATATTGCTCCGCTTGAGAGAATTGTCGAGGGTCAGTGTTGGCGAGTTGCTCAATATACTGCTTCAGCTGTGAGCGATCATTAGAGCTAACGGCTTGGTAGCGGATGAGGTGGTTTTGTCCGTCGATAATAATATAGTTATCAAGAAACTGCTGCCAAGTAGCGTGAGAAATGGTGCCACTGTTTGACTCATTACTTTGATCCCAATATGACCATAGTTCTGATTTTGGTGCTGAAAAAGCCAATGAAGAAAAGAGTAGGCTAATAACTAGAAGTAGGTTTTTCATAAATGTTCTCCCTAATGACATCTATAAGACCTTGGCTATCCACACTTTCTTTCAACTTTTGTTAGCTTAAAGCCTAGGCATAAAAAAAGGCTGACCTAAGCCAACCTTTGAGTGTTACTAATACCAATCGTAGTAAATAATTGCTCAACCTAGCTTGTCAAAATGCTCGATAACTGCGTTAGAATTTTTGATTGTAGAATAACTACTTATCGAAAAATTCTGCCTTGTTCTCAAGCTTTTTTTCTGCGCTATTTTTGATCACTTACTTACTGTGATTGGTATAACATTGATTCTAGCTTGCGTTAAGGTGTTACTTTAGAAAGCTAGGGATATTTGCTTCATACGCAGAAATTTTCTCTTCGTGCTGTAGCGTTAAACCAATGTTATCTAAGCCATTTAGCAGACAATGACGACGGAATTCGTCAATCTCAAAAGAGTACTCTTTGCCGTTAGCACGAACCACGTTTGCTTCCAGGTCTACTTCAACTTCAGCCCCTTCATTCGTTTCAACGAACTGGAAGATTTCATCGACTTCTTGTTCAGTTAGGCGTACTGGCACCATCTGGTTATTGATGGAGTTACCATAGAAAATGTCGGCAAAGCTCGGTGCGATCATCGCTTTGATACCGTAATCCGCTAGTGCCCAAGGCGCGTGTTCACGTGATGAACCACAGCCGAAGTTTTCACGAGCCAACAAAATAGAAGCGCCTTGGTAGCGTGGTGCGTTCATTACAAACTCTGGGTTTGGTTGCTGACCTGCATCATCTAGGAAACGCCAATCATGGAAAAGGTGTTTACCAAAGCCCAAGCGAGATACTTTTTGTAGGAACTGCTTTGGAATGATGGCATCGGTATCAACGTTCGCAGCATCTAAAGGAACGACTAAACCAGTGTGTTGTTTGAAACCTGACATGTTAAATCCTCTAAATTAAAGTTCACGAATATCGATGAAGTGGCCAGCGATCGCAGCAGCAGCGGCCATTGCAGGGCTAACTAGGTGCGTACGACCATCACGGCCTTGGCGACCTTCGAAGTTACGGTTAGACGTTGATGCGCAACGCTCTTGAGGACCTAAGCGGTCATTGTTCATCGCAAGACACATAGAACAACCAGGTAGACGCCATTCAAAGCCAGCTTCTTTAAAGATTACATCTAGCCCTTCAGCTTCCGCTTGCGCTTTAACTTGTTCAGACCCAGGAACGATCAGAGCCTGTACATGAGATGCGACTTTACGACCTTTCGCTACAGCTGCTGCAGCGCGCATGTCTTCGATGCGAGAGTTAGTACAAGAACCCACGAATACTTTATCTACATTGTAGTCAGATAGAGACTTGCCTGCTTCTAAGCCCATGTAAGCCAATGCTTTTTCAGCCGATGCTTTTTCAACAGGGTCAGAGAAGCTGTCTGGTGATGGGATAGGAGTATCAACCGAGATAACCTGGCCTGGGTTAGTACCCCAAGTCACTTGCGGTTTGATATCTGCAGCATTTAGTGTAACAACCGCATCAAACTCTGCGTCGTCATCGGTTTTCAGTGTGTTCCAGTACTCAACAGCCGCGTCAAAATCATCACCTTGTGGCGAGAATTTACGGCCCTTGATGTATTCGTATGTCGTTTCGTCAGGTGCGATAAGACCCGCTTTGGCACCTAGTTCGATAGCCATATTACAAACCGTCATACGACCTTCCATCGTAAGATCGGTAATAGCTTCACCGCAGAACTCAACAACATAGCCTGTACCGCCAGCAGCCGTTGTTTCACCGATGATCGCCAGTACGATATCTTTAGCGGTAATGCCTGGAGCGACTTTGCCTTTTACTTCGATTTTCATGGTTTTAGCGCGAGCTTGTTTTAGCGTTTGAGTTGCTAGCACGTGCTCTACTTCTGAAGTACCGATACCAAATGCCAGTGAACCAAATGCGCCGTGTGTCGCTGTGTGCGAGTCACCACAAACGATGGTCATACCCGGTAGCGTAATACCAAGTTCAGGACCCATTACGTGTACAATACCTTGGTATTTGTGGTTCAAATCGTAAAGCGTAACACCAAACTCTTCACAGTTTTTCGATAGCGTTTCCATCTGGATACGAGCCATCTCACCTGATGCATTGATGTCTTTGGTTTGAGTCGAAACGTTGTGATCCATAGTCGCGAAAGTCTTACCAACTTGGCGAACTTTACGTCCCTTTTCACGAAGACCATCAAAGGCTTGCGGTGATGTTACTTCGTGTACTAGGTGGCGATCGATGTACAGGATTGGGTTTTCACCCTCAGCTGCAACGGCAACGTGCGCGTCGTAGACTTTTTCGTATAAGGTTTTGGCTTGCTGGTTTGTAGACATAGCTTGTTCTTCCTTGGGAGCATTAATCCCAGTGCTTATTTCAGCTCACCGCTTTGCAGTCAGTGAGCCGATATTGTTCTTATAGAGTGTTACGTGATCTTAAGCTTCTAGAATGTACTGTGCGATCTTATCGCCCATCTCTGAAGTGGTTAGTGCTGGTTTGTCGCCAGCAAGATCAGCGGTTAGTTCACCTGCAGATAGCGCTTTTGAAACTGCCGTCTCAATCGCTTGTGCTGCCTCTTCTTCACCTAAGCTGTAACGCAGCATCAATGCCGCAGACAGGATTTGAGCGACTGGGTTTGCGATGTTTTTGCCTGCGATGTCAGGTGCACTGCCGCCTGCTGGCTCGTATAGACCGAAGTTGCTCTCGTTTAAGCTAGCAGAAGGTAGCATGCCCATAGAGCCGGTGATCATTGCACATTCATCTGAGATGATGTCACCAAAGATGTTCGAACAAAGCATCACGTCAAATTGAGATGGGTCTTTAATAAGCTGCATCGTCGCGTTATCAATGTACATGTGGTTTAGCGTTACGTCTGGGTAATCTTTTGCTACTTCTTCTACAACTTCACGCCACAAGATAGAGCTTTGTAGAACGTTCGCTTTGTCAATTGAGTAGACATTCTTGTTACGTAGACGAGCAGATTCAAAAGCGATTTTAGCGATACGCTCAATCTCGTAGCGGTGGTAAACCTCAGTATCGAATGCTTTTTCATTTGCGCCTTCGCCTTCACGACCTTTTGGTTGACCGAAGTAAATACCACCCGTTAATTCACGAACAACGACGATGTCGAAGCCGCGATCAGAGATGTCTGCACGAAGTGGTGAAAATGACTCTAGACCTTTGTGGATCTGTGCTGGGCGTAGGTTACAGAACAGTTGGAAGTGCTTACGTAGAGGAAGTAGGGCACCACGCTCTGGTTGGTCGTTTGGTGGAAGGTGTTCCCACTTAGGGCCACCGACAGAGCCGAACAATACAGCGTCAGACTCTTCACACCCTTTAACTGTTGACTCCGGTAGTGGACAACCGTGGTTATCGATCGCGATACCGCCGACATCATACTCTTCACGTGCAAAGCTAATTGCATGTTTCTTTTCAATAGCGTCTAACACTTTATGTGCTTGTTGCATTACTTCTGGGCCGATGCCATCGCCAGGTAGTACGGCAATTTTGTATGATTTGTCAGTCATGTTAATCCTTTAATTTCTTCGTGCTTGGAGGAGCGTTAATTTGTTTCCTAGCTCTCCTATATGAGAGAGCCAGAGAGTGATTCTGTTTATACGGTTTCGATTCGTTGCTGTTTCATTTCAGCAATCGTGTCTGCACGTTGAATGCTATTGATAACATGCAGTAGCGCTTGGCCAGATGCTTCTACGATATCAGTTGAAACGCCTGTACCGTGGTATTTGCGACCTTTGTAGTTAGCGATGATGTCGGCTTGACCTAATCCATCTTCACCTTCACCTTTTGCCGTTAGGTCGAACTTGTCTAGTACGATTTCGTAGCCAGTCAAACGGTAGATACATTGGTATAGCGCATCAACAGGGCCATTACCGACCGCCGCTTCACACTTCTCTTCATCACCACATTGCAGCTTGATGCTGGTGGTCGACATAACACTGCCAGATTGAACACTTAGGTAGTTCAACTTGTAAAAGTCATCTTCGTCGCGAAGGTTTGCGAAGTGCATCAAGGCTTCTAAGTCGTAATCGAATACTTGGCCCTTGCGGTCTGCTAGCTTCAAGAAATCTTCGTACAATGAATCTAGGTTGTACTCGTTTTCTTGATAACCCATCGCATCCATGTGGCTCTTAACGGCTGCACGGCCACTGCGGCTGGTTAGGTTTAGCGCTTTATCTTTAAGACCAATCGATTCTGGCGTCATGATCTCATAGGTATTTTTGTTCTTAAGCATGCCGTCTTGGTGGATACCTGAAGAGTGGCTAAAGGCGTTCGCACCGACAATGGCTTTGTTGTCTTGGATTGGCATGTGGCATAGCTGGCTCACTAGCTTACTGGTACGGTGGATCTCTTCATGTTTAAGACCCGTATGAACGCCTAGTAACTCTTGGCGTGTCTTGATGATCATTGCGATCTCTTCAAGAGAACAGTTACCCGCACGCTCACCAATACCATTGATCGTACCTTCGACCTGACGAGCACCCGCTTGAACCGCAGCAATAGAGTTTGCGACTGACATACCTAGATCATCGTGACAGTGAACAGAGATGATCGCTTTGTCGATGTTAGGTACACGGTTGAATAGTGTTTGAATAATGCCACCGAACTCATTCGGCACTGTGTAGCCCACTGTATCTGGAATGTTTATGGTCTTTGCGCCAGCATCAATCGCGGCTTCTACCATGCGACATAGGTTGTCAATTGGTGTACGACCAGCATCTTCACAAGAGAACTCAACATCATCAGTGTAGTTACGTGCGTGTTTTACCGCTTTAACACCCATCTCAACCACGTCGTCGTAGCTACGGCGAAGCTTGTCTTGTACGTGGACTGTAGAAGTTGAGATAAAGGTGTGAATACGAAATGCTTCAGCAACTTTCAAAGCCTCCGCTGCGGCATCAATATCTTTGGCAACGGCACGAGAAAGGGCACAGATGCGGCTGTTTTTGATGTTCTTTGCGATGGTTTGCACTGATTCAAAATCACCCGGAGATGAAACTGGGAAACCAGCCTCGATAACGTCCACACCGAGTCTTTCAAGTGCATAAGCAATTTGTAACTTCTCTTTTACTGTCAGGCTTGCAGCTAGTGCCTGCTCGCCGTCTCGTAAAGTCGTATCAAAAATTATCACTTGATCGTTCATGGGTGCTTCCTTATATCGATATCGTATCGATTGCTATCCAAAATATTATTGAGAATGATGTTCTTTTAATGAGCTTAGTTACAAAAAAACCCGCTTAGCGCGGGTTTTAATATTTGTGCAGTTCTTGACCCACAACTTACCCACGCGATTGGTTCACGATAAGGAGAAGTTTCAGCAGTCGAGAAAAAGAAAACGTCATGGCACAAATATCCGTAAATAAACTGTTAACACCATATTTACCGTAATTTATTCTGAGCGTCAAACGTGAAAATCCAATATCGGCGTGCATTGTGAGCTTTTTCATTTTGTTTGTGCTGATTTTTATTTGTTTTGTGGTGTTTAATTTTGCTTATTTGCTTTCGGGTTGCGCGGTTAGTTTATCGTTTGCATGATGTTTAGGTTATAACTTTGTACTAAATCTTTTTTACCGAGTGAATGACGGGAAAATAATTCAGGCTCAAATTTAATTAATCACTTGATTAAATAGTGAGTAATTATTCTTCACCACCTGTTGGAATATCACCCTATAATTAATCGTGTGATTAATTATAGGGTGACTATAGAGTGGGACGAAAAGTTGGGCGACCGCAGAAGAATCGAGAGGTTCGGCAACTCTTGATTGAACATGCGCGGGATCTGTTTGTCGTGCAGCCTTATGACAAGGTATCGACTCGGCTCGTCGCTGAGAGGGCTGGTGTGAACATTGCGATGATTCGCTACTACTTTGGTAACAAGGCGGGTCTGTTTGAAGCGATGTTGCGTGAAACTCTGCGGCCAATGCAGTTGCAAATGCAAAAGCTTATTGATGAGAGCAACCACGATAACTTTCTCGATCTTATGCGTACTTACTACAAAGAGATGGCGAAGGTACCAAAATTTCCTCGCTTAGTGGCTCAAGTGATGAATATGCCACCCTCTGAGGTTCAGCGAGAGCTGCTTGAGAAGGTGTTTATTGATATCGCTAAACCTGCCCAAGACGTGATATTTGAGAAGCTGATTGACCATGGTGTGCTAAGAAAAGATATGGATCCTAAGTTATGTCGGATTTCGTATATTAGCTTAATGGTATTTCCTTTTATCGCACCACCACCACTGCTGGCGCTGCATGGTATTGAGTTAAATGAAGACTTTCTTAATCGTCTGATTGAACACAATATTCAACTAATGAGTGAGGGCTTTGTGAATCCAACAAGCACCTCAAAACTTCAGGACTAAACAGAATGAAAATAGGGAAAAAGTGGTTGTTCTTTCCAGCATTAGCGATAGGTATTGTCGGCTTAGTTGTGGCGATTAACCTCAAACCAGACCTTCCAACCAAACCTGCCGGCGATCGAGCCCGCTTGGTAGAGGTGAAAGTACTAGAGCCTCAATCTATGGCTCCTTTAGCGATTGGTTTTGGCAAAGTGGTGCCTAAAGTTGAGTGGAAAGCGATCGCCGAAGTTACAGGTAAGATCGTCTATCGCCACCCTGAACTAGAAAAGGGCAAAGTGATCCCTGCTGGTACAGAGGTGCTCAAGATTGATCCTCTCGATTATGAACTCAAATTGACGCAAGCTCAGGCCGACCTTAAATCTTCTCAAACCTCTTTGGCTAAGTTGAATCAAGAAGAGCAGAACCTAAACCAAACATTAAAGATCGAGAAAAACCGCTTAGTGATCAGTAATAAAGAGCTTAAGCGTAAACAAGATCTTCGTAAGAAAGGTTTAACCTCTCAGTCTGATGTCGATCTGCAAGAGCAGAGTGCGCTTTCGCAACGCAAACTGGTACTGGATATAGAAAACCAAATCGCGTTAATGCCAGACGAGAAGAGAGTGGCAGAAGCGGTGATTAAAGTGAATGTTTCTAAGGTAAGAGAAGCAGAGCGCTCTTTGGAAAAAACCACCATTACTCTACCAAAAGCAATGCGTATCGCTCAGGTTGATATTGAGACCAACCAAGTGGTCAATCTTCAGCAAACCATGTTCATTGCTCACGGTATTGATGTGATGGAGGTCGAAGCGCAGCTTTCAATTCACGATATGCAGACCTTGGCTTCGAGCTTAGGTGAATTCACCCGTGATGAGTCTGGTATTCCTAATACCGACACCTCAGAAATCTCCGCCACTATTGAACTTAACAGCGGTAACTTGAATGCTGCGTGGCCTGCACGGGTGGCACGCATCAGTGAAACCGTTGATGAAAACCAAGCAACAGCGGGTGTGATATTAGAAATTAAGCAAGACTACGCACAACTTGAGCCAAGTAGTCTGCCACCTTTAGTAAACGGTATGTTCGTCAAAGCCCTGATTGAAGGTGCGTCTAATCTTGCTTGGGTAGTGCCAGAGCGAGCACTGCATGGCGATACCCTTTACTTAATGGATAGCGAGCAGCGCTTAAGTATGGTTCAGGTGGAAGTTCTGTATCGCCGTGATAATCAGGTCGTGGTTCGTGGAGATCTTAAACAGGGTGATAAGCTGATCCTCAATGATGTACTTCCTGCTATAGAGGGAATGCTACTGCGAGAGACCGGTGATGACTCGACCTCGATGCAGGAGAGTGATTCATGATTAAGTTTTTCTCTCGACACCCAACAGCTGCCAACTTACTCATGTTGGGGTTGTTGGTGCTGGGTTTGAGCTCGCTCTCCAACATTAAGCGAGAAACCTTTCCTGAGTACGATCCTCCATACATCATGGCGGGCATTGTTTACCCTGGTGCTTCACCACAAGAGGTGGAGGAGAGCTTATGTATTCGTATGGAAGACGCCGTTGATGGTTTGGCGAATATCGAAGAAACCCAGTGTGAAGCCATTGAAGGTAGTGCGCGACTGATCCTCAAGCTCAATGAGAAAGCGGATATTGGCCGTATGCTGGTGGACGTACAGACTCAGATTGATTCGATTAACGACTTCCCTTCAGAGATCGAATCCCCAGTTGTTCAAGAGCTTGATTGGAATGAGCCCGTGGTTGATGTGGCAATTACGGCGGATACCACATGGCCTGAACTCAAAGCTTATGCTGAGCAGTTAAAGCGCACCATGAAGCTCGACTATGATGTCTCTTTGGTGGAAGTCAGTGGCTTTTCTGATCACCAATATCGTGTTGAGCTGGATACCCAAGCAATTCGTCAATTGGGGTTAACGGTTAATGACATCGCAGAGCAGATTGGGCGTCAGAACGTTAAGCTGCCAAGTGGTAATGTCGAAACACCCGACAAGAACTTTCTGATCCGTTTTGATGAGCGTCGAGTGACTCCACTAGAACTCGAAAGTATCGTAGTCGGCTCTGCGCCAAACGGTTCAGTTATTCGCCTGCGAGACATTGCAGTCATCACAGACCGATTTGAACTGGATGAGCAGAAGGTACTGTTTGATGGAAAGCCATCGGCTCTGCTTAAGGTCAGCAAAAACAAAGAAGATGACGCGCTGCGTATCAAAGAGCGCGTGACTCAGTTTGTAGAAGACCAAAGTGCGATAGCCCCTGATGGCGTAACGCTGCAAATGACCAATGACCTCTCTTCTGTATTGTGGGACCGCCTGACTATGATGGTACGCAACGGTTGGCAAGGGATCGTGTTGGTGTTCGCGACTATGTGGTTGTTTTTCAGCTTACGTTACTCATTCTGGGTTGCCGCAGGCCTGCCGGTTGCTTTTCTAGGTGGTCTGTTCTTGATGGCGAACCTTGGGTTATCCATTAACATCATGTCGCTTGTTGGTTTGTTGATGGCCATCGGTATTATGATGGATGACGCCATTGTGATCGCTGAATCGATAGCCTCACATCTCGATCGGGGGCAGAAGGTCGATGATGCTGTCTACAATGGGGTGAAAAAAGTTCTGCCTGGTGTACTCTCCTCGTTCTTAACGACTGTGTGTATTTTTGGCAGTCTGTTGTTCTTAGACGGTGAGATGGGGGCGGTTCTTAAAGCGGTACCTCAAGTCTTGATCTTAGTACTTTCGTTGAGCTTGATTGAAGCCTTCTTGATTCTGCCCAACCACCTGTCGCACTCGCTGCATAAAGAGAAACAAGAGAAGCCAGCGCTGCGTTTCAAAGTGGTACTACTGGAAAAGTTTGAGAACTTCCGTAACACCACTTTGATGAGCATGGTGGAGCGCGTTGTCTCGTTTCGATATGCCTTTATGGGAGGCGTAGTGAGTTTGCTGCTCCTTGCTATCGCTTTGATTGCAGGTGGTATCGTTAAATTCCAACCTTTCCCTGAATTGGATGGCGACATTGCTGAGGCTCGCGTGATTTTGCCACCGGGTGCATCGCTAGCACAAACTGAACGAGTCGTGGAGCATATCGTTTCTTCTGCTGAGCGTTTGAACGTGCAATGGAGTGATGAAGTTGAGGGTGGCAACACCTTAGTTGAGCACATCACCAGTCAGTTTAATGCCAATGCGGATGCTAATGAATCAGGTCCACATCTAGCGACGGTACGTTTGGACCTGCGTGGAGCTGAAAGCCGAAACACGGTCATCGATGACTTTATTGATGCTTGGCGTGATGATGTGGGTGAACTGGCCGATCCAATTTCTCTGGTATTTAAGCAGCCGACGGTGGGGCCGGGTGGGCGAGCGATTGAGATTCGCGCTAAACACGATGATCTGCAAGCGCTGAAAGCGGCTTCGATTGATATCCAAGAGTACTTGAACCAGTTTGATGGTGTGCATGGCGTGCTTGATGACATGCGAATGGGTAAAGAGGAGATCTTAGTTAAGCTAAGACCGGGGGCGGAGACATACAACGTTAACGGACAGATGATCGCGTCTCAACTGCGTGCTGCGTTCTTTGGTCAAACTGCGGATGAGATTCAGGTGGGTGTTGAGAACATCTCAATCGAAGTGCGTTTGGACAAGCAGCAAGCTGGCGATGTTCAGCAGCTTGCGAATTTCCCAATCATTACTTCAGACGGCAGCCAAATTCCTCTAGCGACATTAGCGACGCTCGATTTTCAGCGAAACTATGTGCGAATCCAACGTATTGATGGACTGCGTACTATCAGTATCTTCGGTGATGTGAACAATAAAAAAGCCAGCTCTTCGGCTATCTTGGCGCAGTTCCAGCGCGATGAAGCGCCTAAGCTGCTAAAGAAATACCCTGGACTGCGTTTTGATTTTGAGGGTGAGGCGAAAGATGCGGCGAAGACTGGTGCCTCTATGGGTAAGGGCTTCTTATTGGGTTTGTTTGGCGTCTTTACCATATTGAGTTATCAGTTCCGCAGTTACCTAGAACCTTTCGTGGTGATGTTGGCGATTCCTTTAGCCTTTATTGGTGTTGTTGTCGGGCACTGGTTGCTGGGGCATTCTCTAAGCATGCCGAGTATGATGGGTTTTGTTTCATTAGCTGGGATCGTGGTTAATGACTCGATACTCTTAGTGCAATACATCCGGCACCATGTGGATGAAGGAGATAGCGTGCATGACTCTGTAGTGAAAGCGAGTCGTGAACGTTTCCGTGCCGTGTTCTTAACTTCTATGACGACTGCGGCAGGTCTGTTGCCTCTGCTTACTGAAACCAGTTTGCAGGCTCAGGTTATACAGCCACTAGTGATCTCGATTGTGTTTGGTATCTTCGCTTCGACATTACTGGTGTTGTTTATGATCCCTGCAGCCTACGCGATTTTGGCTGATTTTGGATTGGTTAAGAAGCATGAGCCCCTCACTGTTTAGTTAGTAGGGCGTGAACATCAAAAGCGGCGTTCGAGCCGCTTTTCTTTTGCCTACAATTCACTGCAATGATGAACCAGCATCTGGATGAAATGTTCATTTTTTATCCGCAAAATCGTCACCATAATGTCATTTCCAGCTTCTAACGTAATCCCAAAGCAATGATAAGAGCTGAGGGAACACATGAGAACGATAGAACCAATTGTCCGCTGGGATGTGGCATTTTCTATGTTTTGCTTGAAGAGTCGATATAGCAAGCAAACCGCGCAGATCAGTAAAGCCATTTCCCATACTGGGGACGGGCACTTATACCTTTTGTTTGCAATAGCTGCACTGTTCTTAGATGAGCAAAGCGGCAAGGCGTTTCTTATGGTGGGTTTGGCGGCATTTGCCATTGAGCTCCCTATCTATTGGCTTGCAAAAAATACTATCAAGCGCCGTCGTCCTGCTGAGTTTTCCTCTTTCCTACATTCTTACATCGTGCCTTCAGATAAATACAGCCTGCCCTCGGGGCATTCGGCCGCAGCTTTTGTTATGGCCACCGTCATTGGGCACTTTTATCCGCAGGTTTACTTATTGAGCCTAGTTTGGGCAGGTCTGATCGCAGGTTCACGTATCTTGCTGGGTGTTCACTTTCTTACCGATGTGCTGATCGGTGCGGCACTTGGTATTGCTTGCGCGAATCTTGCGCTCAATGGACTGCTTTAGTGTTACAGATACTTCCTCCAATTCGAGAGTCTAAAAAGGACCGAATATGAAAATACTCTATGGTGTACAAGGCACTGGCAATGGTCATATTGCGCGTGCTCGTGCTATGGCGAACGCTCTGAAAGCTAAGAATGTGGATGTTGACTTCTTATTCTCTGGTCGTGACGGGGATAAGTATTTTTCGATGGAAGCATTTGGTGATTACCAAACTCGCCATGGCTTAACCTTCTTCAGTGAACAAGGGCAGGTGAAGTATGGCAAAACCTTCCTCAAGAATAGTCTGTTGCGTTTTCGTCGTGAAATCGCCGAATTGGATCTCTCGTGTTACGACTTGGTCTTGAATGACTTTGAGCCGGTATCGGCTTGGGCGGCTAAAAAACAAAAAGTACCGTGTATTGGCATTAGCCATCAGAATGCATTTCGCTTCGATGTGCCCAAGAAGGGCGGAAACTGGATCGAGCACTCAGTGATACAGCACTTTGCTCCGACTGAGCACTATATCGGATTGCACTGGTATCATTTTGAACAGCCAATCTTACCCCCGATTGTTCATACCTTGTCTAGCCGCGAAAAGGCGTCATGTGCAGAAGGGAATGCAGACTTCAGCCTAGTTTATCTGCCGTTTGAAGATTTGGATGATGTGACGGATCTTTTGATTAAGTTCATCTCTCATCAGTTTGTCTGTTATCACCCAGATATCATCGAGCAGCGCACTGTTGAAAATATCGTATTCAAGCCACTTAGCCATGATGGTTTCCAAATTGACCTTCAAGCATGCTCTGGCGTGATTGCCAATGGTGGCTTTGAGTTGCCTTCCGAAGCGATGACTTTAGGAAAGAAGTTACTATTGAAACCGCTTGCTGGCCAATTCGAGCAACAGAGTAATGTGGCAACTCTAGAGGCCTTAGGTTTGGCTCAGATGATGAGCTTCCTTGACCCTGCAACCTTACGCACTTGGCTAGGGGAGAAACAAGCAGAAATGGTCTCTTATCCAGACGTGGCGAGTGCGATTGTTGAGTGGATTTTGGCGAAAGATTGGCACTGTCAGGAGCAACTAAGAAGGCAGTTATGGGAGAAGGTCGACTTCCCTAGTTACGCTTCTATCACTTGATTCATAGGTGAGGTTTTTGAATGCCTTGCACTATCAATTCATTGGCTCAATCATTTGTAACAAATGTAACTGAATGATTGAGCCGTCAAATAAGTCGTAAGAAAATCCCAAAATGCGCCATTTTATGTTTTTTTATAAATCCATAAGTGCATGATATTAAGTTAATAATTATTCATTGAGGTAAAATAAAATTATTCTTTATCAATCTTGTTGGTAGCGTTCGATTGATTGGTTAATAGTAGATGTTATCCGAAACACATCGGCCAGATAAATATAAGAACTAGTGGTTATCTATTCCCACACTATTACAAATTTAACGCTGTCATACCGACAAGAGGCAACTTGAATGTTAGAGAAAAAAGACGCAATGAGTGCTATTGCAAGCTACAGAATGGAAAGCACACTTCGTGGAGTAGACCTAAACCTATTGACTGTTTTTGATGCTGTAATGCAAGAGCAAAACATTACCCGTGCAGCGCACAACTTGGGTATGTCTCAGCCTGCAGTAAGTAATGCTGTAGCGCGTCTAAAAGTGATGTTTAACGACGAGCTATTTATGCGTC
This sequence comes from Vibrio sp. THAF190c, assembly GCF_009363355.1. Classification (NCBI taxonomy): domain Bacteria; kingdom Pseudomonadati; phylum Pseudomonadota; class Gammaproteobacteria; order Vibrionales; family Vibrionaceae; genus Vibrio; species Vibrio sp. THAF190c. The sequence goes on from NZ_CP045338.1 coordinate 405,624, forward strand.
AGGGTCGCGGTATTCAACCGACTCAACGTGCACGTCAACTGTTTGGCCCAATCCGCCAAGCACTGCAACTAGTACGCAATGAACTACCAAGTTCTGTATTCTCTCCCGAGTCGTCTTCTCGTCTATTTAAGTTGGCGATTTGCAGCCCTTGTGACATGCGTTTTGCACCTAAGATTATGTCGACTATCAATGAGCTTGCTCCAAGTGTTCAACTACACATGGATGCTGAGTTCGACCGTCAACTGTCTGAGCGCATGCGTTACCAAGAAATCGACTTCGTTATCGATTACGCTCGCTTCGATGAGCAAGGCTTCTCAAGCACAGAGATCTTCCAAGATGAGCTAGTGGTTGTTGCTTCAGCTTCACACCCACGCATCAACGGTTCAGTAACGGCGGCTGAGCTTCTAGAAGAGAAGCACGCGAAACTGTCTCGCATTCACGGTCAGCGCAGCTTCTCTGAGCAAGCATACCGCGACCTAGACTGTACGCCTTACTATGAGGGTACTAGCCTAAGCAACGTACTATACGTTGTGGGTCAGTCTGAACTTGTAACGATTGCACCTCGTTGGATGGTTGAGCATGCTGCAAATAAAGAGCAGCTACAGATTCTAGATTTCCCATTCGATAATGCGGCAATCTCAGGCTTCCTAAGCTGGCACGAATCAAGCGAGAAAGACAAAGGACACATTTGGTTACGAGATCAACTAATGATGATCTGTGGCGAAGTGGTAGCACTTAACTAATCGCTGAAAACCTTGATTTATAAGCCCTGAGCTAGTTTGTTAGTTCGGGGCTTTTTTGTACCAGAACGCCGAACTTCGTTCATTTTTTAGAGTTAAGTTTACTATTACTGATAACTTTGAGCTCCATCAGTTGCCTTTTCCATGATCAGAGGTACACTTGTGCGCTCAAAAAAGCTTACAGGTGTAAGCCAAAGGTAAAGAGATGGCCAATTTAGATTTTCATATCGTAAAACGACTTCGCGAGCAGATTGCTCAAGGCGGCAACCGCACGGCTTTAAAGCATAAAGTTAATGATGTTTGGCAAGGCATTAGCTGGCAGCAATTTGGTGAACAGATCGATAAGCTGTCACTCGCACTATTGGCTCAAGGATTGAGAATCCAAGACAAGATCGGTATCTACTCAAATAACATGCCTCAATGGACTGTGGCAGACTTTGCAGCCCTGCAAGCTCGTCTTGTAACTGTGCCGATTTACCCAACGAACACTGCAGCGCAGTCTTCCTACATTATTCAAAACGCAGACGTTAAAGTGCTTTTTGTTGGCGAACAGCCACAGTTTGATGCAGCAATTAGCCTATTTGACGAATGTGAGCAGCTTGAAATCATCGTTGCGATGTCAGATGACATTGATACTCAAGGCTATGACTTTGCTATCTCTTGGCAAGAGTTCATTGAGCGCGGTCAACAGGCTCAGCAAACGGAATTAGACGTTCGTCTTGCTGATGCGAATATGGATGATCTGCTTACTCTTATCTATACCTCTGGTACGACTGGCCAACCGAAAGGTGTAATGCTGGATTACGCTAACATCGGCTCTCAACTAGAAGGCCATGACGAGCGCTTAAGCCTAAGCAAAGATGATGTTTCCCTCTGTTTCTTACCGCTATCTCACGTATTTGAACGTGCGTGGACTTTCTATGTCCTTTATAAAGGCGCAACTAACTGTTACCTGCAAGACACAATGCAGGTGCGTGATGCTCTAAGCGATGTGAAGCCAACCGTAATGTGTGCGGTTCCACGTTTCTACGAGAAGATCTTCTCTGCGATCCATGAAAAAGTATCGAAAGCACCACTGATTCGTAAGGTCCTCTTTACTTGGGCTGTGAACATGGGCGCTAAATTGGCAGCTTGTCATCAAGAGGGCCGCACACCTTCTCTAATGTTGAAGAAGAGCCATGCATTAGCAGATAAATTGGTGTTATCTAAGCTACGCGCTCTACTTGGTGGAAACATCAACTTTATGCCATGTGGTGGTGCAAAGCTTGATGAAACCATCGGTCGCTTTTTCCACGCAATTGGCATCAATGTGAAGCTTGGTTATGGCATGACAGAAACCACTGCAACGGTTTCATGTTGGGACGATCGCTGCTTCAACCCGGACTCAATCGGTATGTCTATGCCGGGCGCGGAAGTAAAAATTGGCGAACAGAACGAAATCTTAGTTCGTGGTCCAATGGTGATGCGTGGCTACTACAAAATGCCGGAAGAGACGGCTAAGACTTTTGACGAGCACGGCTTCTTGAAAACAGGTGATGCGGGTCACTTCGATGAGAATGGTAACCTATTCATTACCGACCGTATTAAAGAGCTGATGAAAACCTCTGGCGGTAAATACATTGCGCCGCAAGTGGTTGAAGGCGCTATCGGTAAAGACCACTTTATTGAGCAGATTGCCGTGATTGCCGATACACGTAAATTTGTTTCTGCATTGATCGTCCCTTGTTATGACTCTCTAGAAGAGTACGCGAATGAGCTCAACATCAAGTACCACGACCGTGTTGAGTTGATTAAGCATCACCAGATTGTTGAGATGCTAGAAAAACGCGTTAATGACCTACAACAAGAGCTGGCTAAGTTTGAGCAAGTGAAGAAATTCAAACTGTTACCAAAAGCCTTCTCTATGGATGCTGGTGAACTGACACCGACTCAGAAACTGCGTCGTAAAGTGATTAACGATAAGTATCAAGACGAAATCGAAGAAATGTACACTGAAAAGCCGAAAGATAAGTAATTTTATCTAAGTTAACTTTTTAGTTGTTTAAAAATCCCCCTAGTCGTACATGGTGACGATTAGGGGGATTTTTTACGTCACGACATCAGGTAAATGTGCGTGAGAGCACATCTAGAGCGTGGTGTTCACACTGAAAAAAGATGGATTGTGAAATATTTAGAGTTTTTTTAGTGGCTACTATTGGTGAATTGTTCTGATTTGAAAGTTCTGGGTGGTGTTAGATGAGGTTTTCTTTCTAAAACATGGTTATATCGAATTATTGACTGTAGAAGGGTGTTAGACCCGATGATAATAAAACGTTACAGTTGTTTCGTACCACTGCTTATTGTTATCACGACGAGCAGTCATAGCCGAAAAAGTGGAAGTATTTCGAATTAGGCTACGAATAAGACCTAGACTATGTAAAAACCAGCCCCTTCGGCTTACCCAACTGAAGGAAACTGGTAAGGAGAGCAATATGACAACTAAGCCAGAGTGCGCCCAATTATCCGGCGCGGAAATGGTAGTTCAGTCCCTAATTGAAGAAGGGGTTGAGCAGATCTTTGGTTATCCAGGCGGTTCCGTTTTGGATATCTACGATGCCCTACACGCAAAAACAGACAAGATTAAACACGTATTAGTGCGCCATGAGCAAGCAGCGACGCATATGGCCGATGGCTATACGCGTTCAACCGGTAAACCTGGTGTTGTACTAGTATGTTCAGGTCCTGGCGCGACCAATACCGTAACGGGTATTGCGACAGCGTACATGGACTCGATTCCAATGATCGTTATTTCAGGTAACGTACCGAATAACTTGATTGGTAATGACGCATTCCAAGAGTGTGATATCGTAGGTGTATCTCGTCCAATCGTAAAACACAGCTTCTTAGTAAAGAAAGCTGAAGACATCCCAGAGATCGTAAAAAAGGCCTTTTATATTTCAACCACAGGTCGACCTGGCCCTGTTGTGATTGACCTTCCTAAAGATGTACTTAATCCACAAATTAAGCTGCCGTACGAATACCCAGAAACGATCAAAATGCGTTCGTACAACCCAACGGTAACAGGCCACAAAGGACAAATTAAGAAAGCACTTAAGGCACTTCTAGAAGCCAAGAAACCGGTTCTTTATGTTGGTGGTGGTGCGGTTATTTCGGAAGCTGATAAACAGTTGCTTAAGCTTGCCGAGGCGCTAAACCTACCTGTTGTTAGTACACTGATGGGATTGGGTGCCTTCCCGGGCACGCATAAAAACTCGCTAGGCATGCTTGGTATGCACGGCCTATACGAAGCCAATATGGCAATGCATAACGCAGACCTTATTTTCGGTGTTGGTGTTCGTTTTGATGATCGTACGACCAACAACCTTGAGAAGTACTGTCCAAATGCCAAGATCATGCACATCGATATTGATCCATCGTCGATCTCTAAGAACGTGAAAGTGGACCTACCGATCGTAGGCTCTGCTGAGCGCGTGCTTGAGAGCATGGTGAACCTGCTTATTGAGCAAGGTGGAACCAACGATGCAGAAGCCTTGGATGCATGGTGGGCAGAAATTAAAGTATGGCAAGACCGTAAGTGTCTCGCTTACGATAAATCGCCTGAGCGTATCAAACCTCAGCAGGTTATCGAAACTCTACACAAAGTGACCAATGGCGATGCGTATGTTGCTTCTGATGTAGGTCAGCACCAAATGTTTGCCGCGCTTTACTATCCATTTAATAAACCACGCCGTTGGATCAACTCTGGTGGCCTCGGCACCATGGGCTTTGGTTTACCTGCTGGTATGGGCGTTAAGTTCGCGAAACCGGATGAAGAAGTGGTCGTTGTAACAGGCGATGGCAGTATTCAGATGAATATCCAAGAGCTATCAACGGCACTGCAATACAACATCCCGGTTAAGATCATTAACTTGAATAACCGTTTCTTAGGCATGGTAAAACAGTGGCAAGACATTGTTTACCAAGGTCGTCACTCAAACTCATACATGGACTCTGTGCCAGACTTTGCGGCTATCGCGGAAGCGTATGGTCACGTAGGTATGCGTATCTCTTCCCCTGATGAACTTGAATCAGGCTTAGAGAAAGCACTGGCAATGAAAGACCGCTTGGTATTCGTCGACATTAGTGTTGATGATACAGAGCACGTATACCCAATGCAGATTAAGGGCGAGGGTATGGATAACATGTGGCTAAGCAAAACGGAGAGAACATAGTATGAGACACATTATTTCGCTATTAATGGAAAACCAACCAGGTGCCTTGTCTCGAGTGGTTGGCTTGTTTTCTCAACGTGGTTACAACATTGAATCGCTAAACGTGTCGCCGACAGATGATCCGACGCTTTCACGTCTGAACGTAACAACCAACTCTGATGAGATGCAGCTAGAGCAGATCCAGAAGCAACTGCATAAGTTGATTGATGTGCTTAAAGTTCAAGAAGTATCAGAGCTTGATCATATTGAGCGTGAGCTACTAATGGTTAAGGTTCGCGCGAGCGGTTTTGCGCGTGCAGAGGTTAAACGTACTGCTGATATCTTCCGTGGCCAGATCGTCGACGTAACCGCCTCTCAATACACAGTGCAGATGGCAGGCACCAGTGAGAAGCTTGATGCGTTTATTCAAGCATTATCAGAAGTAACGGAAGTGCTTGAAGTGGCACGCAGCGGCGTGGTTGGTATTGCTCGAGGAGAGCGCTCTCTAAAAGCTTAAGAAAATTGTATGATAGAAAGCCGCATTAAGTGCGGCTTTTTTATTTTGTTAATTTATAACAATGATATAATTCTCGCCATATTTACCCTATTTTGAGCAATTAATGAGAAATAAAAAAACAATCGCCACGCTTCTCGTTATTTGCGTCACCTTTTGTGCAGCTATCGCTCTGTACTACCAGCAACGCTATCAAGACGTCAAAAAGCAGAGTTATCAACGCACTGCAAAACAGGCTCTTCATCAACTTGTGTACGCCGAGCGCGACTACAATGTGTTGAAAGACCAATTGGTCTCTATGATGCAACTGCTCAGCCACAGTCAAAGCTTGGTTGATTTTGCGACATCTCCTTCTGTTGAAAATAAGAACCTACTGGAAGAGGTTTGGCAGTCGGTACTGGTCAATCAAAGATGGTATACCCAGATCCATTTGCTGGATATTGATGGCCATGAGAAGGTCAGAGTCAATTACTCCTCAAGAACAGGTGTTGTTACTCTTCCTAGTGAGCTACAAGATAAATCGAACTACGGTTATTTCCACTATGCACAGACCCTGGATGCTGAAGAGATTGGCGGGTGGGGTATTGAGTTGGAATCCGAATATGGTGAGCTGACTTATCCATATACTCCCGTATTGAGAGTGATCACGCCTGTACAAACACCAGAGCGTCGCGTCGGCTACTTAGTGATAAACCTCGATGTATGGGGATTAGCGTCACGCTTAAACTTCTCTCCTGATTTTGATTTTCGTGCTGAAGTGGTGAACCAATATGGTTACTACATTGCGAGCCAAAACAAGAGCAAGCTGTTTGGTGATTCGATCCCTGAGCGTAAAGGGTTCAACCTTTCACAAATTGCCCCAAAAACTTGGCAGGCGATCTCTTCTGAACGCATGGGTTACATGTTTGAAGACGGCAATCTATTTGCCTTCAACACCGTTGATCTTGCGCAGAAACAAAAGATGCACTTAGTGATTCAGTTGAGCTCAGAGCAGTTATTAGAGAGAGCGGAGCGCGATCTCAATGACTTAGCGCAAGAGCAGTTGATCGTGTTCTTCACCGTAATGGTGTTTGCCTTCCCGCTGGCTTATCTCGTGACGCATTATCAAAGGCGCAGTCTAGAGAGCAAATTGGCTCGAGCAGCGCTGAACGGTATGTCTGCGGTGATGATCTCTGATAAACATCACCGCACCATCATGACCAACAATGAGTTTGAGAACATGACTGGTTACAGCAAGTCGCAGGTTGATGGTAAAAACGCCCTGCAGCTGCTGCTAGAGAATAGCGAACAACTTCATACTGCAGAAACCATCTGGACACATCTCGAAGAGAATGATTTGTGGGAAGGGGAGGTGAGCTGCAAGAGCAAACTTCGAATCCCTTTCACTGCGATCATGCGAGTGCAAGCCGTGAAGAGTAATTCAGGTAAGGTGAGCTACTACATCACGTCGCTGGTGGACATTACGGTGCGTAAAGAGTTAGAAATACGATTGCGTATTCTCAGTGAGCGAGATTCGCTGAGTAAATTATGGAATCGTCGCAAGTTTGAAGAGCAGTTGGCGCAGTATTCACGAATGGTGGAGCGTTTCCCTAACGAATCTCAAGTGTGCTTAGCGTTGATCGACATCGATAACTTCAAACGCATTAATGATGAACTCGGCCATGACGAGGGCGATCGTGTGATTGCTAGAGTGGCTGCGATCCTTCAAGAAAGCTTGAGAACCACAGACTTTGTCGCGCGTGTTGGCGGTGAAGAGTTTGCTATCTTAATGCCTCATACTTCGTTAGCGGAAGCGAGAAGAGTGTTGGATCGCCTACGCATTGAAGTACAACTCTCTGGCGGAACGAAAGTGACGGTCAGTATCGGCTATACCGATCTTACTGGTAACAGCACCCACTCCTATAAGTGTGCGGATATTGGTCTTTATGAATCTAAGTCCTCTGGTCGCAATACCATCTCTATCTGTACAAGTCAGGCGGACGTTGCCTAGTTTGCATCTTGGGCTTAAGTTTGAACATCGGCAAAAAATAGAACCAATCTGTCTTGTCTTTGAGAGATACCCGTCACAATATTTGTACGATTAGACTAAAGTCTAATTTGTGCGCAAATTTGAACTAAACTGAACAATAAGTAAACTACCTTGCTTCGTAGAGTTAGTGTTGCGCTGACTCTTTTTGAGAAGCCAGATCTCAAAAAGGGATGACAAAGTTAACTTAATTCAACTGCTCAGTTTCATCGACTTTTACCAGCAGAATTAGGTTAGCAGGAGCAAGAGTTAGGGATTCATACTGTCTGGTGAAATGAGGCGTGGTATGTTTGTCGATTTTTTAGTGAGATTGACCATCGGCACACTAGTGATTCTTGGTTTTAAACTCAGTGCACTGTATTTTTTGCCTATGGTTTTACTGCTCAATACTCATCATAAAGAGTTCTTTGGGTGGTAAACAAAAACGGAGCATTAGGCTCCGTTTTTTATTTACTGAGATATTCAAACTACATAAAACTACGCAGCTTCAATCACTCTTTCAATGCGTCTCATTGAGCCCATTAAATGTTGGTCAAGTAGCTCTGTCGCTTGCTCAGCATTCTTTGCTAGTACCAGTTTCATGATCATTTCATGCTCATCAATGTTAAACAGCTCTTCTGATTCTTGATCGTCCGCTAGCGCCAGAAAACGGTATCGCTTTACCTGATTGATCAAATCACTGAAGAACTCGAACATGTTCTTTGAATCTGCACCTTCTAAAAGTGCCACGTGGAATTGCTGATGGCGCTCTTCCCACTCTGCACTATTGAACTCTTCTGCTGTGTTGTTCACACGAGATAGCTTATGGTACGAAGTGAGAACTTCTAGTTCCCAGCTTTCATCACCGGTAGCGATTGCTTTTTTCAGCAGAACAGAAGAAACCACGCGTAGGCTTTCGTATAAGTCGTTAAGTTCTTTCTTAGAGACTGGGGCTACCCAACAGCCTTTTTGAGGCTCAAGCTTTACATACTTGCTCCAAGAGAGTTGAACAAGAGCTTCACGAATCGGTGAAGCGCCGACGTTGTATTTCTGTTTTAGATCAGCCACAACCAGTTTCTGGCCTGGGCGCAATTCACCATTAAGAATATCTTGGCGAATCATCTTTGATACTTTGTCGGTGAGAGTAGGGCTAGACATTGTGCAACCTCATGTAATTTGAATTCTTAGCCTGCTAATTCAAATGACCTAAGGTGGGAATTAACAGTACGCAGTTCTATTGTTAATTTGATAATACAGCGTACTGATTATTAGAGCAAGATGTAATATATAAAAAAAGAGGGCCGAAGCCCTCTTTTTTATTTAACTGATGATTAAATTCTTCAGTCTTATAGAACGTGTACAGAAGCTGTGTTCGTAGTGCCTGAAGCTACTAGAGCACCAGAAACCATAACTACGATGTCGCCTTTGCTACCGAACTCAGCGTTAAGAGCGTACTCTTTACCCATTTGGTAGAAAGCGTCAGTGCTGTCGATAGAATCAACAAGAACAGGGCGAACACCTTTAGTAAGAACTAGTTGTGCAGCTGTTTTCTTGTTTGTTGTTAGAGCGATGATGTTTGCAGTTGGGAAGTACTTACGTACAGAACGTGCAGACTTACCACCTTCAGTAGCAACGATGATTAGTGGAGCAGCTAGCTTCTCAGCTGTGTCTACTGCGCCTTTACATACTGCTTCAGTGATGCGTAGGCGTGGGCTGTCTAGACGAGAACCTAGTTCAGCTTTAAGAGCGCTGTCAGTACGGTTCGCGATTTGAGCCATGATAGTTACTGCTTCAACTGGGTATTTACCTTTCGCAGTTTCACCAGAAAGCATTACAGCATCAGTACCGTCCATGATTGCGTTCGCAACGTCACCCGCTTCTGCACGAGTTGGACGTGGGTTGTTGATCATAGAATCAAGCATTTGAGTTGCTGTGATAACCATCTTACGTGCACGGTTACACTTCTCGATCATCATTTTCTGAGCGAAGATTACTTCTTCAGCTGGGATCTCAACACCTAGGTCACCACGAGCAACCATGATACCGTCAGAAAGCTCTAGGATTTCGTCGAAGTTATCAACACCTTCTTGGTTCTCAATCTTAGAGATGATGTGGATGTCGCTGCCGCCGTTCGCGTCTAGGATCTCACGGATCTCTTTAACGTCAGATGCTTTACGGATGAAAGAAGCAGCTACGAAGTCAACGCCTTGCTCACAACCAAACTTAAGGTCGTTCTTATCTTTTTCAGATAGAGCTGGAAGTTGAACAGAAACGCCAGGAAGGTTAACACCTTTGTTTTCGCCTAGTGCACCGTTGTTAAGAACTTTACACTTAACTTCAGTTTCAGTAGTAGAGATAACTTCCATTTCGATTAGGCCGTCATCTACAAGGATAGTGTTACCAACGTTTAGGTCAGCTGCGAAACCAGCGTAAGTTACCGCTACAGTCTCTTTGTTACCTACAACTGAAGTGTCAGTTGTGAAAGTGAATTCTTGACCAGCTACTAGATCTACGTCGTTGCCGCCTTCTAGCTTGATAGTACGGATTTCTGGGCCTTTAGTATCAAGAAGGATAGCCAGTTGCTTACCTACTTTGTCCATTACTTCGCGGAAGTTCGCAATACGAGTGCCGTGCTCTTCGTAGTCACCGTGAGAGAAGTTAAGACGCATAACGTTCATGCCTGCGTTTACTAGTTCAGTTAGCTTCTCTACAGATTCAGTTTTAGGGCCAATCGTACATACGATTTTGGTCTTTTTCATGGAAGGTACTCTCCGGTAAGTTTTGTTACAAATTGAAATTTATCTGTTTTCTGAAGCGGCCTACCCATTTCGTCAGCATTTTGTGCCTGCTGCGATAATAGAGGGACTTATCAATTGCCCTTCAGAGTTGTAAGTCTTTCATCAATTTTAGTCATTTTATGACCAAATGATTTTGATTCAACATCGGTTTTCTGTGACTTACCCCAATATATCAGGTGAAAGTTGCAGAAAAATAACGGTCATTTTTGTAATTTTTTTTCTTTTCGGGTGCGGATTCTACCACCGAATGAATTCAATATCACTGCTTAACAATTGTCTTAGGACAAGGTTTTAGCGCTATTTATTAATTTTTTGGATCGAAATAAATGGACTAAATGGTTTCGTTGTAACTATAATATCTTTCACATCGAAACTTATGGTTCATTTTTAAATGTCGAAACGAAACACTCAGCTCAGAAGACACGCAATTTCTAATCTAGTTAACGAGAAAGGCGAGGTTAGTGTTGATGAATTGTCCGCTAAGTTTGAAACCTCGGAAGTCACAATTAGAAAGGATTTGGCGTCTTTAGAGAAAAATGGTCAGCTTTTGCGCCGATATGGCGGTGCTGTTTCATTGCCGAAAGAAGTTGTGAACGATGAGATAGGCAAAAAAGTTTCGACTCGAAAGCTTTTATTGGCAAAAGCTGCTGCAGACCTAATTCGTGACCATAACCGCATTGTGATCGACAGCGGTAGTACGACAGGTGCTCTGATCGAACAGCTAAATAGCAAGCGTGGTCTGGTCGTGATGACCAACTCATTGCATGTTGCTAACGCTCTAAATGAACTAGAAAGCGAACCTACATTGCTAATGACGGGCGGGACTTGGGATACACACTCAGATTCGTTCCAAGGTCAGGTCGCAGAATCAGTACTGCGTGCTTATGATTTTGACCAACTGTTTATTGGCGCTGACGGTATCGACCTTGAAAGAGGCACCACAACATTTAATGAGCTAGTCGGACTGAGTAAGGTCATGGCTGAGGTATCACGTGAAGTTGTGGTGATGGTTGAATCAGAGAAAGTAGGTCGCAAAATCCCAAATCTTGAGCTGTCTTGGGAGCACATCGATGTCTTGATCACTGATACCGAACTGGCGGAAGAAGCCAAACAGAGTATCGAGTCTCAAGGGGTTCGGGTGATTCTCACCGAGCCAGTATAGAAACTAAATTTAAAATTTATGCATTTAACTTCCTATAATAGATCTCTATGAGACATGGCCTTTGCTTGCTGCCAGATAGGAATAACCAAAAAATTGATGGAGTAACATTATGTGTGGAATTGTTGGTGCAGTAGCACAACGTGACGTAGCAGAAATTCTAGTAGAGGGCCTACGCCGTCTTGAATACCGTGGTTACGACTCTGCAGGTGTCGCGGTTGTGGATAGCGAATCCAACCTAACTCGTGTACGTCGTCTAGGTAAAGTACAAGAGTTGGCTGACGCAGTTGAAGCGCAACAGGTAATCGGTGGTACAGGTATCGCTCATACACGTTGGGCGACTCACGGTGAACCTTCTGAAGCGAACGCGCACCCACACATGTCTGGTGACATTGCAGTTGTTCACAACGGCATCATCGAAAACCACGAAGAGCTACGCACGCTTCTTCAAGGTCGTGGTTATGAGTTCACGTCTCAAACAGATACTGAAGTAATTGCTCACCTAGTTGAGTGGGAACTGCGCACTTCTGAGACGCTAGTTGAAGCTCTACAAAAAACAGCGAAGCAACTAGATGGTGCTTACGGCACAGTAGCCGTTGATCGTAAAGATCCTTCACGTATTGTTGTTGCTCGTTCTGGTAGCCCAATCGTAATCGGCTTTGGTGTTGGCGAAAACTTCCTAGCATCTGACCAACTAGCACTACTTAGCGTGACACGTCGCTTTATGTACCTAGAAGAAGGCGATGTAGCTGAAGTAACTCGTCGTGAAGTTAACGTATTTGACGCAAGCGGTGAGCCTGTTGAGCGTGAAGTCGTTGAATCTAACGCAGAGCACGATGCAGGTGACAAAGGCAAATACCGCCACTTCATGCAGAAAGAGATCTTTGAGCAGCCAACTGCACTGATCAACACAATGGAAGGTCGTATTTCAGATACAGCTGTTATCACCAATGCAATCGGTGTTAAAGCTGAAGAGATCCTGAGCAAAGTAGAGCACGTTCAGATTATTGCATGTGGTACGTCTTACAACTCAGGTATGGCGGCGCGTTACTGGTTTGAGTCTCTAGCGGGCGTAAGCTGTGACGTAGAGATCGCATCTGAGTTCCGTTACCGTGATTTCGTCGTTCGTCCAAACAGCCTACTTATGACGCTTTCTCAATCTGGTGAGACGGCAGATACGCTAGCAGCACTTCGCCTTGCGAAAGAGAAAGGCTACATGTCAGCAATGACTATCTGTAACGTAGCGGGTTCTTCACTGGTTCGTGAATCTGATTTTGCGTTCATGACTCGTGCAGGTACAGAGATCGGTGTAGCTTCAACAAAAGCATTTACTACGCAGCTTGCAGCAATGCTAATGATGGTAACGTCAATTGGTCGTCTACAAGGTCGTATCGATGAAGCGAAAGAGACTGAAATCGTTCAAGCACTTCACCAGCTGCCTACAGACATAGAGAAAGCACTGGCATTTGATAAAGAGATTGAAGCACTAGCGACTGACTTTGCAGACAAGCACCACACACTATTCCTAGGTCGTGGTGAGTACTACCCAATCGCGATGGAAGCGTCTCTAAAACTGAAAGAGATCTCTTACATCCACGCTGAAGCATACGCTGCAGGTGAGCTTAAGCACGGCCCTCTGGCTCTGATTGATGCAGACATGCCTGTAGTGGTTATTGCACCAAGCAACGACCTGCTAGAGAAGCTGAAGTCGAACGTAGAAGAAGTACGTGCACGTGGCGGCCTGCTGTATGTATTCGCGGATGAAGCAGCTGGCTTTGAAAGCGATGAGAACATGAAGATCATCAAGATGCCTCACGTGAGCGAAGTAACTGCACCTATCTACTACACGGTTCCAATGCAGCTACTGTCTTACCACGTAGCGCTAATCAAAGGTACGGACGTTGACCAACCTCGTAACCTAGCGAAAGCGGTAACGGTAGAGTAAGTTAACTTACCCCAGTAAATAGACGAAAGCCCATCATGATGATGGGCTTTTTTGTTTTTCAGTATTGAGCCTGTGTTACTCGTGGTTGAGGTAGGCCTTGGTTGAGATGTTGGTCCACGCTCGAACTTTCTTTGCGTAGTCAGCTTGAGAGTCGATGATTTTCTTCGCTAACGGATCTTTCGCGGCTTGCTCAGCAAGAAGCTCATCTGTGGCAGCTCGCATGGTTTGTAGCACCTCTGGCGGGAAGTCACGAACCTTAATGTCTGGATAGTCAGATTGCATGGTTGCCCAGCTGCTAGCATTGGCATCAAGCGCTTGGGTATACATATCGAAGGCTGCCACTCGGAAAGAGGTTTCTAGAATGAGCTGAAGGTCTTTTGGTAGCTTATCCCAAGTCTTTTTGTTCACTAAGAACTGAGTCTCTGATCCCGGTTCATGCCAAGCTGTGTAGTAGTAAGGTGCAATCTTTTGAAAGCCCATACGCAGGTCAAAGGCAGGGCCAACCCATTCGAGCGCATCAATCGTGCCACGCTCTAGAGAAGTGTAGAGTTCACCCGGTGCAATATTGGTTGGCTTCGCACCAACCTTAGCGAACACTTCGCCAGCAAAGCCTGGAATGCGCATCTTCAAGCCTTTAAGGTCCTCGATTGAGTTGATCTCTTTCTTAAACCAGCCACCCATCTGAATATCGGAGTTACCACCAGGGAACGACAGTAGATTGTGTGGCGCGTACACCTCTTGCATCAGCTCCATGCCACCGCCTTGGTAAAACCATGCGTACTGCTCAGTAGTCATCATGCCAAATGGCATTGAAGAGAAGTAGAGCGTGTTTGGTACCTTACCTTTCCAGTAGTAAGAGCTTGAGTGGCCTAAATCGTATTGCCCCGACTTCACCATATCGAACACCCCAAGCGGCGCTTTGTGCTTATTGGCTGAGTCGATGCGGATCTGCAGTCGACCGTTAGACATTTCATTAGCTAGCTTAGCCATGTTCTTGCTGGCGTCACCGAGGATTGGGGTATTCGGTCCCCATGTTTCTGCGAGTTTTAAGCGATATACTTTTTCTGCGGCATGTGCGGAGAGTGAAACGGTTGCGAGCAGCACCACTGAGGCTGCTTTGATTAGGGGGAGAATTTTGTTTCGAGTCGTCATGAGGTTCCCATTATCGGCTGTCATTATTATAGGTTTAACTTAGATTCCCGAGTTATCTCGGCAAGGTCAATCAAGCTGATGTGATGATAAGTGAGCGGTGGCAGTCGTTTCGTTCAAGTTTAAGTTAGGTATGAAGATGTTTGGGGGAGATATGTCTCTCTTATGCAGAAAGATATTCTGATAGAAGGTGGGAAGTAGGGAAGATATCGTTATTGCTTAATTGATATGCTAATCACAGAACGATAGCCTCAACAAATAAGCCAGCACATACATGCTGGCCTATGGTGTTGTTTGCTATAGAAACGTAGTGTTAAGCGTTTAATGCTTGTTCTAGGTCGGCAAGAATATCGTCGATATGCTCGATACCAATAGATAGACGAATCATCTCTGGAGATACACCTGCTAGCTTCTGTTCTGGCTCACTTAACTGACGGTGAGTGGTTGAAGCTGGGTGGCATGCTAGCGACTTAGCATCACCAATATTCACCAGGCGCTTAAAGATCTGCAGCGCGTCATAGAAGCGAACGCCAGCTTCATAGCCATCCTTGAGGCCGAAAGACAAAATAGCGGAAGGTTTGCCCTGCATGTATTTCTCTGCCAATGGGTAGAACTCTGAGTCTGGCAAGCCTGCATAACTTACCCAGCTCACTTTGTCATGCTGCTTGAGGTACTCAGCAACCTTGAGGGCATTTTCAGTGTGACGTTCCATACGCAGTGATAAGGTCTCTAAGCCTTGCATCAGCATAAAGGAATTCATTGGTGAAAGTGCTGAACCTGTATTGCGCAGCGGTACTGTACGCGCTCGGCCGATAAAGGCAGCTTCACCAAAGGCTTCGGTGTATACCACGCCATGGTAAGACGGCTCGGGTTGGTTGAATACTGGGAAGCGATCTTTATGCTCCGCCCAAGGGAACTTACCTGAATCGACAATCACACCACCTAGCGTGGTACCGTGGCCGCCAACGTATTTCGTTAATGAATGAACAACAATGTCCGCGCCAAAATCGATAGGCTTGCATAGCACTGGAGTTGCTACTGTGTTGTCGACGATGACAGGAACACCTTGGGCGTGGGCAAGCTCGGCGACACGCTCTAGATCGATGATATTACCAGCAGGGTTACCAATACTTTCACAGTAAACCGCCTTGGTGTTCTCATCGATGAGCTCAGCTAAGCTTTCAGGTTTGTCGTCTTTGGCAAAGCGTACTTCAATGCCTTGGTTTGGCAGCATGTGTGCAAACAGGGTGTAAGTGCCACCGTATAGCTGAGGGGTAGAAACAATGTTGTCGCCCATTTGCGCCAAAGTCTGAATTGCGTAGTTGATCGCAGCACTACCCGCACTCACCACTAAGCCTGCAATACCACCTTCAAGCGCTGCCATTCGTTTTTCCAACACATCATTGGTTGGATTCATGATGCGGGTGTAGATGTTACCTGGAACTTCGAGATTAAAGAGGTCCGCGCCGTGCTGAGCATCATCGAACTCGTAAGCCACCGTTTGATAAATAGGTGTAGCGACAGATTTGGTTGTCGGGTCAGTCTCGTAGCCAAAGTGGATCGAGAGAGTTTCGTCTTTCATGTGTCTTCCCTGAACAGTTGATTGAATAGTGACCTTTCATAGTGCCGGCTTTTCAAACAAAAAAACGCAAATCAAGTCACAGGTAAGTGATTGAATACACCGTGTTGTGAAGAAGTATTGAGGAAACTGACTCAAAGGTGCTGCAAATTAGAAGGTGCAACAGTTGGGGCAAGGGATAGAAAAAATTGTGCAGTCCAGAAAAGCAAAAAGCCAGAGCAGCATGAACTGTTCTGGCTTTTCTAAATTTGGTGGCCCCTCCCAGATTTGAACTGGGGACCGAACGATTATGAGTCGTGCGCTCTAACCACTGAGCTAAGGGGCCGTAGGGCAATGATTATAGGGGATGCAATGGGTGGTGTCTAGCCACTAAAGGGGGCAATTGCGCTTAGTTCTTAGCCACTTAAATCATATAGATACAAAAAAGGTGAGCTAAAGCTCACCTTTCTTCTTATATGCTTAAAAGCTAGCCAAATCTCGTGAGAGATTACTCGTCTAGGAAACTACGTAGAGTTTCAGAACGACTTGGGTGACGCAGCTTACGTAGCGCTTTTGCTTCGATCTGACGGATACGTTCACGAGTTACGTCGAACTGCTTACCAACCTCTTCTAGAGTGTGGTCAGTGTTCATGTCGATACCGAAACGCATGCGTAGTACTTTCGCTTCACGAGGCGTTAGGCCAGCTAGAACGTCTTTCGTAGCACCACGTAGGCTTGTTGCCGTAGCAGAATCTAGCGGTAGCTCTAGAGTCGTATCCTCGATGAAATCACCTAGATGCGAATCTTCGTCGTCACCAATTGGTGTCTCCATTGAGATAGGCTCTTTAGCGATCTTCAGTACTTTACGGATCTTGTCTTCCGGCATTTGCATGCGCTCAGCCAACTCTTCCGGTAGCGGCTCACGACCCATCTCTTGCAGCATTTGACGAGAGATACGGTTTAGTTTGTTGATCGTTTCGATCATGTGAACCGGAATACGGATAGTACGAGCTTGGTCGGCAATCGAACGAGTGATAGCTTGACGGATCCACCATGTAGCATAAGTAGAGAACTTGTAACCACGACGGTATTCGAACTTATCTACCGCTTTCATCAGACCGATGTTACCTTCTTGGATTAGATCCAGGAATTGTAGACCACGGTTGGTGTACTTCTTAGCAATCGAGATTACTAGACGTAAGTTCGCTTCAACCATCTCTTTTTTCGCACGGCGAGCTTTCGCTTCACCGATAGACATGCGACGGCTGATGTCTTTAATGCTTTGTACTGTTAGTGATGTCTCTTTCTCGATCATATCCAGTTTCTGGATAGAGCGGCGGATTTCACTTTCGTTACGTTTGATCTTCTCTGCATATGGCTTGTCTGAAGCAAGTACTTCATCTAACCATGCTTCGCTAGATTCATTGCCTGTGAATAGGGCAATGAAAGATTTCTTCGGCATTTTGCCGTACTCAACCGTTTGGCGCATGATTAGGCGCTCTTGAGTACGTACACGATCCATTGAAGTGCGAAGTTCATTAACTAGGTAATCGAACTGTTTTGGCGTTAGGCGGAACTCTTTGAACACGTCTTGCATCATAGTTGTTGCAAGAACAGCTTTCGGGCTCTCTGCGCCGTATTCGTTGATCGCTAGCTGACGATTTTGGAAGCTTGTGCGAAGTGCAGTGAATTTCTCAAGAGCAAGCTCAGGGTCGATACCTGTATCTTCTTCTTCCTCTTCGGTGTCATCTTCGTCATCTACGTCTTCAGCATCTTCATCGTCAAGATCAGATTCTGCCAGCTCAGAACCGATATGCGTCGCTGTTGGTGCTGCCGTACCATCATCATCTGGGTCAACGAAACCGCTGATCAGATCGGTAAGGCGCAGCTCTTCAGCTTGAACTTTGTCAAACTGCTCTAAGATGTATGGGATAGTGCCAGGGTATTCAGCAACAGAAAGCTGAACTTGGTTGATACCATCTTCGATACGCTTGGCAATATCGATTTCGCCTTCACGAGTCAGTAGCTCAACAGTACCCATCTCACGCATGTACATACGTACTGGGTCAGTTGTACGGCCGATCTCGTTTTCTACGCTTGAAAGCGCAGCTGCTGCCGCTTCGGCTGCATCTTCATCTGTGATGGTATCGTCATCATTTAGGGCTAGATCATCGGCATCAGGTGCGGTTTCTACAACCTTGATACCCATGTCGTTAATCATCTGAATGATGTCTTCTAC
Source organism: Vibrio sp. THAF190c (assembly GCF_009363355.1). Taxonomy (NCBI): domain Bacteria; kingdom Pseudomonadati; phylum Pseudomonadota; class Gammaproteobacteria; order Vibrionales; family Vibrionaceae; genus Vibrio; species Vibrio sp. THAF190c. The sequence continues at coordinate 423,921 of NZ_CP045338.1, forward strand.
CTGTTCAGAATCAACAATTTCTGCAGGTAGGTGGTCGTTTACTTCGGCGTAGGTCAGATAGCCTTGTTCCTTGCCTTTAATAACAAGTAATTTTAGCTGTGACTGCGGATTTTGATCCATAGATGATATCCAACTTCAGGTCTGGTGAAGGACGTTGCATTTTTTAGATGCAAACCATAAATGTTAACAAATTTTATCAATGCTGACTAATCAATCAGGGTTACGCTTTTAAATCTAGCATCAAGGCTAGCAGCTCCCTTTTTTCTTCGGCTGATAAACCGACACTTCTTGCTTTGGCCTGCAGGTTTTCAATTTGCTTTTCTACGCACTGGGCAAGAATATTGTCCAATGAGTCTAAGAATATATCTTCTTGATTGTCATCATCGAGGGGGATTTCCCAGCTCGCGAGACGAGACAGAAGTGCCTCATGTTTACTGTGTCGCCAGTGCTCTAATAACTGGCCGGTGTTGATATGGGGGTTAGTATGGCATTTATCAAGTACCTCAACGAATAAACTTAAACCAGGTAGTGGTAAGTCTCGAACACTCGATAAATCCGGTACCATATCAGCATAGCTCGGATTTTGTAGAAGCAAAGCGATCACTTCTCGCATAGGGGTGCGTTTAAGCTCTTTATGCGGTTGCGGACTAGAGCTCTTGTTATGAACTCTAGCTCGTCTTAGCTGATTATCAAACCCAGTGCGTTCATCCAGTAACTTTTCGAGCAGTTCTTGGAAGTAGCTATCAGGAATTTTATTGATCAGTGCACTGGCATGGGCTCTCAACGCCGATTTACCTTCAGTTGTTCCAAGGTTTAATTGATGAATCTCAATCAAGTTGTCGAACAAGTAAGTAGAAAGTGGCGTTGCGTTTTGAACCAGTTGTTCAAAGGCCTCTTTGCCGTGCTGTCTAATATAGCTGTCTGGGTCCTCGCCATCTGGCAAGAACAGAAACTTCAGGGTATTTCCGGTCTTTAAATACTCGAGAGCATTTTCCAGTGCGCGCCAAGCGGCTTCTTTACCCGCTCTGTCACCATCATAACAACACACAACCGTGTGGGTTTGACGGAACAACATCTGGATATGATCACCGGTTGTCGAAGTGCCCAACGAGGCGACGGAATAATCTACGCCATATTGTGCTAGTGCGACAACATCCATGTAACCTTCAACCACCAAGACTTGAGGTGGCTCACGGTAAGCCTGTAAGACTTCGTAAAGACCGTATAGCTCTTTGCCTTTATGGAAGATCGGAGTCTCAGGTGAGTTGAGGTACTTTGGTGTGCCGTCTTCAAGAACACGGCCGCCAAAACCAATCACTCGACCACGACGATCGCGAATCGGGAACATGATGCGCCCACGAAAACGGTCGTATCGGTTACCTTTCTCGTTTTCGATTAACATGCCGCCCGTGACCAGCATGTCCTGCGCTTCTTTTTGTTGACCGAAATTCTTACGAACTAAATCCCACTCATCGGCGACGTAACCAATCCCAAACTTCTGTACGATTTCGCCCGACAGACCTCGATTCTTGAGGTAATCAATCGCCGGCTTGCTCGCTGATAGCTTGAGTTGTGAGCGGTAAAATTGGCTAATACCCCCCATCAAGTCATATAGATTACGCTTTTGCTCCGTGTTGGCACGCGGCTGAGTTGAAATGGCACCGCTGCGCTGCTCTCGAGGGACTTCTAAGCCAAGAAAGCTCGCAAGCTCTTCAATGGCTTCAACAAATTCGAGGCGTTCGAATTCCATGATGAAGTCGATAGCGTTGCCGTGAACGCCGCAACCAAAACAGTGATAGAACTGCTTTTCTTGGCTTACGCTAAAAGAGGGAGTTTTTTCGTTGTGAAACGGACAACAAGCACTGTAGTTTTTGCCCTTTTTCTTAAGTTTTACGCGTGCGTCAATAATGTCGACGATATCGAGACGCGCGAGGAGGTCATCAATGAAACTACGTGGGATAATTCCAGCCATAAAACCTTAGAAAAATGCACTAACTGAGAGTGATGATAATATAGTTTGAATAGGTAGCAGATACAAACAAGCCGTGCGTTCCATAGGATTGCACGGCTTGTTGCAATTTGATTTGGGATTAAGCGAGTTTAGAACGAACTAAACCACTAACTTTACCCATATCTGCACGCCCTTGAATTTGTGGTTTCAAGATAGCCATTACTTTACCCATGTCTTGCATGCCCGCAGGTTGAGCTTCTGCAATTGCGCTATCTAGTAGTGCAATCACTTCTTCTTCAGTAAGCGGTTGAGGCATAAAGCCTTCAAGTACAGCAATTTCTGCTTGTTCCACGTCAGCAAGATCTTGACGACCAGCCGATTCATATTGAGCAACAGAATCGCGACGCTGTTTAACCATCTTAACTAGAACAGCAAGGATGTCGTCGTCGCTCAGAGTAATCTGTTCGTCAACTTCACGTTGCTTAATAGCTGAAAGAGCTAAACGGATAGTGCCAAGGCGCGGTTTGTCCTTGGCTTTCATCGCTAATTTTTGCTCTTCTTTGAGTTGTTCAATAAGAGCCATAACTCAGTCCTTATGGATTAAGTTATTAGTACAGGCGAACGCGACGTGCGTTTTCGCGAGCTAGCTTCTTAGCGTGACGCTTTTGAGCTGCTGCTTTAGCGCGTTTGCGAACTGTAGTTGGTTTTTCATAGTGCTCACGACGACGCACTTCAGAAAGGATACCTGCTTTTTCGCAAGAGCGCTTGAAACGACGTAGTGCAACGTCGAACGGTTCGTTTTCACGTACTTTAACTACTGGCATATGCCTTTCACCTCAGGGGTTATTCGTTAACGCTGGTAACTTAGTGAACTGAACTTAAATATTCAGTCTTAACCAGCTTGATCAAAAATGGTGCGGAATTTTAATCCGATCACAGTGGCTTTGTAAAGCACTTTGTCGATTATAGTCTGTACAATATTTGTTTGCTGAGCTTAGGCAGGGTAATATTGCGCTAATTTCCCATTAAAGATGAAAGCGTGCCGAGAAAATTATGCGCATTATTGGTATTGAAACCTCTTGTGATGAAACAGGAATCGCAATTTATGATGATGAGCAAGGTCTGCTTTCTCATCAACTCTACAGCCAGGTAAAACTGCATGCCGATTACGGTGGTGTTGTTCCTGAGCTGGCATCACGTGATCACGTGAAGAAAACCATCCCACTGATTAAAGCAGCTCTTAAAGAAGCAAACTTAACCTCTAAAGATATTGATGGCGTAGCTTACACAGCGGGCCCTGGTCTGGTTGGTGCGCTGCTTGTTGGTGCTACGATCGGTCGCAGTATTGCTTACGCGTGGGGGGTGCCGGCAGTGCCAGTACACCATATGGAAGGTCACCTGCTTGCTCCTATGCTAGAAGATAACCCACCACCGTTCCCATTTGTGGCGCTGTTGGTATCGGGTGGTCACACTATGATGGTTGAAGTAAAAGGTATTGGTGAATATCGCATTTTGGGTGAGTCGATTGATGACGCAGCTGGTGAAGCTTTCGATAAAACCGCTAAGCTGATGGGCTTAGATTACCCAGGCGGTCCACTGCTTTCTCGCTTGGCAGAAAAGGGCACGCCGGGTCGCTTTAAGTTCCCGCGCCCAATGACTGACCGTCCGGGTCTAGATATGAGTTTCTCAGGCCTAAAAACCTTTGCAGCTAATACCATTCGTGACAACGACGATAGCGAACAGACTCGCGCAGATATCGCATACGCATTCCAAGAGGCGGTTTGTGGCACCTTGGTAATCAAGTGTAAGCGTGCCTTGGCGGAGACAGGTATGAAACGTATAGTAATTGCTGGTGGCGTGAGTGCAAACAAGCAGTTACGAGCAGAACTTGAAGCGCTCGCGAAGAAGATTGGTGGTGAGGTTTACTACCCTCGCACTGAGTTTTGTACCGATAACGGTGCAATGATCGCTTATGCAGGTATGCAGCGTCTTAAGAACGGTGAGGTGGCTGATCTTTCTGTTCAAGCGACACCACGCTGGCCTATCGATCAGCTTGAGCCAATTGCTGAGTAATCGAATCTGAATAATTAAACGGTCGCTGAAGTAGCGGCCGTTTTTATATGACTTAGGGAAGAAAATGAACAATTTCACTATTGAAAACCAAAACATGGCGTACCTAGATGAAGGGCAAGGGCCTGTATTAGTGTTTGGTCACAGCTACCTATGGGATAGTGCAATGTGGCAACCTCAGGTAGAGGCTCTGAAATCTAAGTACCGTTGTATTGTTCCTGAGCTTTGGTCTCACGGCCAATCTGATGCAGCGCCAAGCTCAATGCGCACGCTAAAAGATTATGCTCAACATGTTTTGGCACTGTTGGATCATTTGGGTGTTGAGGAATTCTCAATTGTTGGCCTATCGGTAGGCGGCATGTGGGGGACTGAGTTGGTGGAGTTAGCGCCGTCTCGCGTGAAAACCTTAGTACTTATGGATACCTTTGTTGGCCTAGAGCCAGAAGTGGCACATGCTAAGTATTTCTCGATGCTAGATACCATCGCACAAACAAAAATGGTTCCACCACCAATTGTTGAAGCGGTTTTTCCATTGTTCTTTGCTAATCAAGCAGAGCAAAATAGCCCTGAGCTAGTGAAAGGCTTCACAGAGTTTTTATCTCAATTAAATGGTGAGCATGCAGAACAGGTCGCACGCATTGGGCGTATCGTGTTCGGACGCCGTGATATGATTGAATCGATTGAGAAGTTTGCTCTGCCAGTCCTGGTTGCCGTAGGCCAAGAAGACAAACCGCGCCCAGTATTGGAATCTTACTTAATGCATGATTGCATCGCAGGTAGCGAGCTGGCTGTGATCCCTAATGCAGGTCATATTAGCAGCTTAGAACAGCCTGAGTTTGTAAATGAGATGCTTGCGAGTTTCCTAGATAAACATCTGTTGGCGTAATTGAGTCACCAACGAAATGATGAAAAATCGGCGTAATCTATATCGATTACGCCGATTTTTTTTGTCCTAATTTTGGCTCGCTGCCGTCGAGTAATCGGCGAATGTTTTGGTGATGGCGCAGTACGATCAAGCAGCACAACATGGCAACAGGAAGTGTGTACTGTGGTTTTACCATCCATGCATAAAACGGAGTAACTAACACAGTCACAATCGCAGCCAAGGATGAGTAACGGAAGAGGAAAGCGACCAGTAGCCAAGTGCCCATAATCATACCGGTAAGGTCAAGACCAATAGGCGCGATGGCACCCAAGGCAGTCGCAACGCCCTTGCCACCCTTAAAGTGGAAGAAGATTGGGTACATGTGGCCCAAACAAGCGGCAATCGCGACAACACCCAGAATGATGGGGTCAATATCGAGGAAGTAACCAAGCCAGACAGGAATCGTCCCTTTTAGCATGTCACACAGCAATACAGAGGCTGCAGCGGCCTTGCCACCGATACGCAATACATTAGTAGCACCGGGGTTATTTGAGCCCACGGTTCTAGGATCGGGCAGACGCGCGACTCGGCATATCAAGACCGCACTTGAGATTGAACCTAATAGATAGGCTGCAATGATCATAATGAGTGCCAATGGAGTCATGTCTGTCCTTAATGGTGCGAAAATAATGCTCAATCCAAGAGTAATTGATATCATATCCTGAATTAGGCAAATAATACGTTTTTTTCCCATTTTTGGGTATCCGACCTCTAAAAGGACAACTAATGGCACTGGATAAAGTTTTCATCGAACAGTTAGAAGTAATCACAACAATTGGTGTGTATGACTGGGAACAAGAAATTAAGCAAAAGCTGGTGCTTGATATAGAGATGGCTCACGACAACCGTCCTGCAGGTAAAAGTGATGACGTGGTCGATGCTTTAGATTATTCAAAGGTGAGCACGGCGGTGCTTGAGCACATTGAAAATGGTCGCTTCCTATTGGTTGAGCGTGTTGCAGAAGAGATCGCTGAGTTGATCATGACCCAATTCTCAGTGCCATGGATCAAGATCCGTCTGGCGAAGCCGGGCGCAGTGCCTCAAGCGAAAGCTGTAGGTGTGGTCATCGAACGAGGCCAAGCATGACCATTGCTTATGTCGGGGTCGGCACCAATATCGACCGTGACAAACATGCCAAGGCCGCTTGGCTAGAGCTGCAATCTTTGGGGAGCAATCTGCGTTGCTCCTCGATTTATCACTGTGAACCGGTGGGGTTTGATAGCCATCCGTTCTATAACTTCGTGATTGAGCTCGATACTTTGTTGTCATTGACCGAATTTTCACAACAGCTGCGTAAAATTGAGTTTAAATACGGGCGCGCGAAGGATGCCCATAAGTTGCAAGACCGCAATTTAGATCTCGATATCGTGTTGTTTGGTGATGTGGTTTCTTCTCAAAAACCTCAACTTCCTCGCAGTGATATCTTTAAATATCCTTTTGTCACACAACCACTATATGACCTCTGTCCTGCTCGGGTAATCCCCCAGGATGGACGAACCGTCAGTGAAATATGGCAGAAAATGGAGCAGTTAGACTCCCTCTCTGTTGTAGATATAGAACTATAAATTTATAAGGTTAGAAATGAGTTATTTTGAAGCGTTTATTTTGGCGTTGGTGCAAGGCTTTACCGAATTTTTGCCAATCTCAAGCTCTGCACACTTGATCCTTCCTTCAGCTGTACTTGGCTGGGAAGACCAAGGTTTGGCATTTGATGTGGCGGTACACGTTGGTACATTGGCGGCAGTAGTTATCTATTTCCGCAAAGAGGTTATCTCACTACTGAATGCGTTTTTTGGTTCAGTGTTCAAAGGTGATCGAAGCAAAGAAGCGAAATTGGCTTGGATGATCATCTTAGCGACTATTCCTGCTTGTGTGTTTGGCCTGTTGATGAAAGACATCATTGAGCTTTACCTGCGTAGTGCGTGGGTTATCGCGACCACGACCATCGTGTTTGGTTTGTTGTTATGGTGGGTAGATAAGAACTCAGCACTGCGTGACGATGAGTATCAAGCGGGCTGGAAGAAGGCGCTATTCATTGGTTTGGCGCAAGCTATGGCGATGATCCCTGGTACGTCTCGCTCAGGCGCAACTATTACTGCTGCGCTGTACCTTGGCTTTACCCGTGAGGCCGCAGCACGTTTTTCTTTTCTAATGTCGATTCCTATTATCACGCTAGCGGGCGGTTACCTAGGTCTTAAGCTAGTCACTAGTGGTGATCCAATCCATGTTGGTACATTGTTGACGGGTATTGTGGTCTCTTTCATCAGCGCTTATATCTGTATTCACTTCTTCTTGAAGTTAATCTCTCGAATGGGTATGACGCCATTTGTTATCTACCGCTTGATTCTAGGTTGTGGTCTTTTTGCTTTCTTGATGATGCAATAAGCTCCAACTCAAAGTTCAAAACGCACAAAGCCCGCGGATTCAGCGGGCTTTGTTGTTCAAATCAATGATACAAGTTAGCTACTTCTAAGCGGCTGCTAGAGCGAGCTCAATAGCCTGAACACGGCGCTTCTCTTGCTCATCTCGGATCTCTTTACCTTTAAAACCATCGGCAATCACGGCTTTAACATCGACCCCTAATGCAGCTTGATACGCTGCTTCAAAGCGAGGCTTTTGTGGATAAGGATCAGACTCTAATCCTTTTCTTCCGGCATGATCTGCTTGGCAACAGAGCAAGATGTCATTGAGTCTCTCAGGTTTGCGCCACACATCAAATTTGTTGAGGATCTTTAGGAAGGTGGATGGCTTGAGCTCACCTGCACGATGGATGTTGGAGTGCTGTTCACAGACAAGCAACGCTAAATCACGAAACTCATTCGGCACACGTACTCGTTCACATAGGGATTTGATCAGCTTGAGGCCCGTATGACAGTGCATCTTATGGCTTGGCCACTCACTTGGCGGAGTAACGCCTTTACCAAGGTCATGAACTTGGGCTGCAAAACGAACGGGTAGTGAAGAGCTTAATAGTGCTGCTTGCTGAGCAACCATCAAGGTGTGAATACCAGTGTCGATCTCAGGATGCCACTTTTCAGGCTGCGGGACGCCAAATAGCGCATCCAATTCTGGGAGTACCACGGCTAGGGCACCGCATTCTCTTAAGGTTGATAAGAAGAGTTCAGGGTGTGGTGTGCTCAGTGATTTGTGCCACTCTTGCCAGACTCGTTCTGCTGTTAGATGTTCTAATTCACCAGACTCAACGATACGTTGCATCATCTCTAGTGTTTCTGGCGCAATAGTAAAGCCCAAGTGATGAAGCTTGGCGGCGAAACGAGCCACACGCAGCACGCGCAGTGGATCTTCGACAAAGGCGTCTGAGACGTGTCTTAGAACGCGGTTCTCTAGATCTTGTTGACCATGATAGGGGTCGTAGAGTGTACCTTGTTCATCTTGTGCGATAGCGTTGATGGTTAGGTCGCGACGCATGAGATCTTCTTCGAGGGTAACGTCAGGTGCAAAATAGCACTCAAAACCTGTATAGCCAGAGCCAGACTTTTTCTCAGTTCGTGCTAGTGCGTGCTCTTCTTTAGTTTTTGGGTGCAAGAAAACTGGAAACTCTTTACCAACGGCGGTAAACCCAAGTTCTTCCATCTGCTGCGGCGTACTGCCGACGACAACCCAATCTTTGTCGTAGCTTGCAATTTCCAGTAATTGGTCGCGTACTGCACCACCTACTAAATATCTGTTTAGGCTCTGGTGTATTGGTAAGCCATCGTAGTTTTGCAACTTATCACCTCGAAATCTTTTATCACTGCTGGACTTTATGGCGAGCAATGGTAATTTCCATTTATCGTAATTATAGGGCAGCCCATGTATAAGGAATATTTTGGCTTCGTAGAGATGCCATTCTCGATTGTACCAAATTCTCGCTACTTGTTTTTAAGTCAGCGTCATCAGGAAGCAATGCAGAACCTGCAAGCTGGATTGGGTGACGGTGGTGGTTTTGCCATGCTGACAGGTGAAGTGGGAACTGGTAAAACGACCGTTGCTAAGGCGATGTTGGCATCTTTGGATGATCAAACTCAAGCAGGCCTTATACTGAATCCGACATTCTCTAACATCGAGCTGCTCGAAGCGGTGTGTGATGAGTTCGAGATTGACTATCCAGAGCAAGCTTCACTTAAGCAGCTGAGTCAGGCTATTCATAGTTTCTTGTTGGACAGCCATGAGCAGGGGATTCAAACCCTGCTGGTGATTGATGAAGCACAGCATCTCGCCGCTGATGTATTGGAGCAGCTGCGCCTTCTGACTAACTTAGAGACAGACAGCCGTAAATTATTGAAAGTGCTGCTGGTGGGGCAACCCGAGCTGCAGCAACATTTGCAAACCAATCAACTTCGACAGCTAGCACAACGTATCACAGGGCGTTATCACCTGCTGCCTCTCAATGCCCAAGAGGCGGGTAAGTACATTGCGTTTAGACTGGAGACAGCTGGTGCACAGCAGATGCTGTTCTCTAATCGCGCAGTGAAATCCATCGCCCAATACACCCATGGCATACCGAGATTGATTAACCTTGTGTGTGACAAAGCCCTTCAATTGAGCTTTCATCAAGGCGAAAAAACACCATCTCAAGCTACCGTTGAGCAAGCGTGTCAGCAGATCATGTCGTTCCAAGCTGAGGTGTATCAAGCGCCGGTTAAACAGCAGTCGGCAGTTTGGCCGAAACAGGTGCAATACAGCGCGTTGAGCGTGCTAGGCTTAGGACTCGCTTGGGGGACGTTTACGTACCTACCGCAAAACATCGATAAGTGGCTTGTCAATGAACAGGTGGCGTCTGACCTTAAACCTCAAATTAAAACGGCGATGCAGGCTCCCATAGAGATTCAAGCTGAAACAACAGCTCCTCTGTTACCTGAACATATTGCTCAACAGCTCACGCAGGGCACAAGTCGAGCTTCTGCTATCCAAGACCTGTATCAGTTGTGGGGTTATCAATCTTCACTTCGAGATGGCTTATGTTTGAGTGAACCACAGAGTGTGTTTGTGTGTGTTGAAGGGCAAGCGACACTGCGTGAACTGATTCAACTCAACTCACCAGTAGTATTAAACCTGACCTTTGAGGAACAGTCTTATCATGCAGTGCTGTATGGTCTTTCTGACAAGTCGGTTGAATTATTAGTGAATCAATCTTTAGTTCAAATACCTATTTCAGCATTAGAAGCCTTGTGGCAGGGCGATTATGTTGCGATATGGAAACAACCTCTGAGAGAGACACTTAGAGAGGGGGATTCCGGAGAAGCGGTAGCGATGCTTGATCTGCTACTGTCTGAAGCATTAGGAGAAAATGTAACGGGGCAAGAGCTGTTTGATGACGAGCTAAAGCGTAAGGTCGAAGCATTTCAGATCTGGCAAGGAATGTCAGTTGATGGCATTGCGGGGAAAAGAACGCTTGCGCGTCTACAACGAATCGCTCAGTTAGATTCACCTATCCTGATGAGCATTGATGAGGAGAGAGGGTAATGTCTCGAACAATGAGCCGTTTACAAAAATCGGAAATGCCCGGGTTCCAGCAGCACCTGGTGTCGACTCAAACTCCTAAGTTGCGTTCTCATCGCGGCGCATCAATCGCGATGAGCCTATTGATCTTATTGGTACCATCATTACTTGTTGCGGGAGGCTTGCTTTATCAAGAGCGAACCTCTAAAGAGCAAGAAAGTGCAGTTGCACTAACTGAGTCAGTAAGTGTGGTCACGCCAGAGTCGATTCCTGCTCAAGAAGCCCCAGAACTCGGCGTTGAGTTGGTGGTGAGTGACATTGATTCTGAGCTGTTTAGTATTCGCCCTGCACCTCAGGCGGGTGAACTGAAAGCTTTGCCTCGTCAAATGAACGATGCATCGGTTAACGCTGAAACGGTTAACAGCGATGAGCAAGAGACACAAGTATCGAACGAACAAGACGACTCTGCATTGGCTCAGGTTGATTTCGAGAGTGAACCGCAACAATCGCCTGCTGAATCAAGCAATCCGCAAGTGAAGCAAAGCTCTAGTCTTGCAGGCAATGAAGCGATGGAAGGTGACCTGTTACAAGGACTGGATCTTACCGAGCTGTCTCCAGAGTTAGCCCTCAAGATTGAGTCGATTCTTGATAACAGTGATTCACCGCCTGAGGTGGACATTGACCAATACCGACCTCAGCCGACTGTCCAGTTGGAGTCGCATACTCAGAGCTTGAGTGGTCGTTTACCGAGCCTGAACCTGCAAACGCATATGTACTCAAGCAGTGCAGAGAGGCGCTGGGTTAAAATCAATAACAAAGAGGTGGTACAAGGGGACTGGATAACTCCTGAAGTGCAGCTAATAGAAGTGAAGCCGCAATCTATCGTGGTGGAGTTTGAAGAGCAGGCTATCGAAATTCCAGCGCTTTATGAGTGGCAAGGTTGATCGCTGCGGAGATTGAACATTAGAAAAACAAAAAGGAGCACATGAGTGCTCCTTTTTTGATTTGTTGCGATTACGCCCAACCGTTTGGTGATTTTCTCTTGCGCGGGATTAGGTGCGGAAGAATTAGACCAAACAACAGACCTAGGCCTGCTACACCGCCGCCGTACATGAAGTACTTCAGCAGTAGGTCATCTTTTTGCGTGTCTAACTTGGCGCGTAGTTCGCGGTTTTCAGTTTGAACGCTTGTCAGCTGTTGGCTGATTTCGCTGTAGTTCTGCTCTAGCTCAGAAATTTGCGAGTTGCGAGAATCAAGAGAGCTGATTAGGCCCGCTTTTTCACTATCTGCGCTTTGACGTGCGTTCGCCAGCTTAGCTTTTACTTCTGCTAGTTCTTTTTCTAGCTTAGGCATGCGCAGTGCCATGCTCTCTTGAGAAGTGACAAACTTGCTCTCAACCCAGCCTTTACGGCCACGGTTGTCTTGAATTTGGGTATAACCAGTTTGCTTATTTGCTTGTAGGAATGTGATTTTTTGACCGGCATCGACACTACCAATAATACGGTAGCTATTGTTTGGGCCAGAGTGCATATAAGTAAATAGTTTATCAGCAATATAACGGTCTTGTGCAAAAGCAGCTGGGGCTGCAAGCATTGCGAACAAAACGAAGCTAATCAGTTTTTTCACAGTAAATCCCTTAACGATTTCAATTGGGGTGGGCAATAAGTCAGCCTCAGTTAGCAGATAGTATTTAGTTTCTCGGTAGGGTGCAACAAAGAAGGGAGGCTGAGCCTCCCTTTCTGTGTATTTGAGTCAATAATGACATGAGATTTACATATCGTTACTGAAACTCACAATTTTCTGACGTGCATTCAGCCCCTGAAATAGGGTTAGCCGATAAACATACCTTGAATTGCGTAGAAGAATACAACCGCAAGCAGTGCACCTGCTGGCAATGTTACAATCCAAGAAGCAACGATGTTACGTACTACACCAAGGTTTAGAGCTGCGATACCGCGAGCGAAACCAACACCCAATACAGCACCAACAAGTGTTTGTGTTGTTGAGATTGGTAGACCAGTACCAGAAGCAAGAACTACGGTACATGCTGTTGCTAGTTGAGCTGCAAAACCACGGCTTGGTGTTAGTTCTGTAATACCAGTACCAACTGTTGCCATTACTTTATGGCCAAGTGTTGCAAGACCAACAACGATACCAAAACCACCTAGAGGTAGAATCCACCATGCGATGGTGCTCTTACCTGTGATTTCACCCATGTGTTCAACTGTTGATACAACAGCAGACAGTGGACCAATCGCGTTAGCTACGTCGTTTGAACCGTGAGCAAATGCCATCGCACACGCTGTGATAACCATAAGAACAGAGAAGATACCTTCTACGCCAGCAAAGCTGTGGTCTTCTTCGCGGTTAGCGAATTTCTTCTGGATGTATAGGTAGCCACCAATCATAACAATCGCAGAAACACCAGCAGACCAAACCCAAGCTTCAGTGTTGCTTAGGTGAAGACCAACGTGCTTTAGACCTTTCTTGATTGTTACTAGCGCGATCACCATTGTTGTGATGAACATATACACAGGAACAAAACGCTTAGCGTTGAACAGTGGGTTCTCAGTATCAAAGATCAGGCGCTGAGCACTTACGAAGATAACGTAAGCGAAGAAACCAGAGATAACAGGCGTAATGATCCAGCTACCCACGATACCTTGAACGCTGCCCCAATCGACCGCTTCAGTACCAACAGACACACAAGCGAAACCGATGATAGCACCGATGATTGAGTGCGTTGTTGAAACAGGCCAGCCCATGTAAGAAGCAAGTAGTAGCCATGTACCAGCAGCAAGTAGTGCTGACATCATGCCGAATACAAGTACGTCAGGTTGGTGTGCAAATAGAGATGTCTCGATAACACCTTTACGGATAGTATCGGTAACTTCACCGCCAGCAAGATAAGCACCAGCAAATTCAAAGATCATTGCGATAATGATCGCTTGTTTAACGGTTAGAGCTTTTGAGCCTACTGAAGTGCCCATTGCGTTCGCAACGTCATTCGCACCAATACCAATAGCCATCAAGAAACCGAAAGCTGCTGCAATAAGAATCAGGACAGTGCCGTAGTTAGCAAGGATATCCATCGTAATACCTAGTTGTTTGATAACAAGCGGAGCAAATTTAGACGCAAAAAACCGCTCAGCGAGAGAAATACTCAACGCATAAGTGGTTTTGGTTAAAAAGTGCTCTTCGTTATATAGTTAACGTTTGATTTAAGATCGAGAAAGCATTACTTCAAGACGAGCGCCAACACGCTGCGCTTGGTCTGCAATACCACCGACCCATTCAAGAATCTTGTATAAGAACATGATGTCGACAGGGTTTAGATCTGCTTCAATTGCCATTAGTTGTTGGCGTAGCTCGATCTGCATCGCGTCTGTATCATCTTCGATTACATCTAATTGATGAATCATCTCAGCAACGAGTGTTACTTCACGGCCTTTAAAGCCAGTCTCAAGTAATTCATCTAGTTCATTGATTACGTTTTGTGCTTGGTTCGCTGCATCTAGGCAACGTTTAACGTAAGCGATGAAATTCTCTTGTAGAGGAGCAGGAATGACAAGCTGACGACCGTAAACGCGGCCAGCGATGTCTTTCGCTAGGTTTGCAAGTTTGTCTTGTTGAGTTAATAGCTCCAACATATCGGTGCGATCAACCGGCATAAACAAACCGCGAGGAAGTTTAAGGCGGATTTCACGTTTTAGTACGTCTGCTTCTTTTTCAAGATGAGAAATCTGCGCACGAATTTCAGCTGCCTTTTCCCAGTCACCTTTTGAAGATACTTCAAAGAAGTTAACTAGGTGAGAACAACATTCGTTCACACACACAACGTGACGTTGCAAAGGTTTAATTGGGGACTTTGCAAATAACCCCATAATTGTATTTACTGGCATGGTTGTCCAACCTAATAAATAATAACCTTAAAAAAAACATACACCATGTTCGTGGTGAAATGTTAAGCGATGGCTATAAAGTCGCGCATGTTAACCTAATCAATCTCTCATTAAAACTGTTTTAGATCATCATATGAGCGATATTTCTGACTTGCCGAGTTCTAAAATTGGCAATATCCTGTTCCTATCTTCCCAGAAAGGTATAACTATGGAAACCGAGATAGAACTGAAGTTTTTTGTTTCTCCTGAATTTTCAGAGACTTTACGCAATAAAATTGCTGAAACGAAGGTACTTCAGCACAGTTGTCGAGAGCTAGGTAACATCTACTTTGATACGCCGGACAACTGGCTACGTGAGCACGATACTGGCTTGCGCATTCGACGCTTTGATGACGTATTTGTACAAACCGTAAAAACAGCGGGTCGTGTGGTTGCAGGTTTGCACCAGAGACCAGAGTACAATGCGGAGCACGATAGCAATCAACCGAATCTATCTCTTCACCCTGGCGATATTTGGCCAGACGGTAAGGATATCGAGATACTGCAATCTGAACTGATTCCTCTTTTTTCGACTAACTTCACTCGCGAACAATGGCTGGTGGGGATGCCTGATGGCAGTCAGATTGAGGTGGCGTTTGACCAAGGCTTTGTTGAGTCTGGTGACAAACAAGAGCCAATCTGTGAGGTTGAGTTAGAGCTTAAATCTGGACAGGCTGATGCACTATTCACACTGTCGCGACAGTTCTGTGAACAAGGCGGGATGCGTTTGGGTAATCTGAGCAAAGCAGCAAAAGGCTATCGCTTGGCGCAGGGTTATCAAGGTGATGAAGTTAAACCTTTGGCGTTGGTGGATACTGATAAGCACGACACGGTTGAATCTTGCTTTATTCAGTCACTAGAGCACGCTTTGTCTCACTGGCACTACCATGAGCAGATCTTCACTGAGCGCCAGTCAATTGAAGCACTGCATGAGATCAGCCATTCTCTGAGTTTTATCCGTCAAACCTTTACTATTTATGGTGGTATTGTCCCGCGTCGTGCGAGTGCGATCCTCCGCCAAGAGCTTAAATGGTTAGAGCAAGAACTGGAGTGGCTTAAGAGCTACGACCATCTAGAAGATTTGCTAGAAGATAAAGGCCACGTTTTACGTAAGCTAGATGCTCGTAAGTTCTTGGTGGCTGAACTTAAAGAGATGCAAGAGCAGCTTCCAGATCGTGAAGAACTACTCACTCTTTTGAGCTCTGCGCGTTATACAGGTTTGCTGCTTGATTTGAGCCGTTGGATCCTATCGCGCGGTTGGCAGCCATTCCTTGATGAGAAAGCGCGTGAACAAATGGCTCGTGGCATTGAGTGGTTCTCGGTTAAGCAATTAGATCGCACTTGGGCTGAGTTAATGGAAGCTTTCCCGCCTGAACGTGTCATGACCAGCCAAGCTTACATCGATCAGCAGTACCGCCTAATGCGCAACCTATACTCAGGTGTTGGGTTTGCCAGCCTATACGATGCTGATGAACGTAATAGCTTCCGTCTACCGTGGGCAGATATGATCCAGGGTATTGATGACCTGTTGATGCTAAGAACACTAGCACCACTAACTGATAAGTTAGAAGGGGATGAAAAGGATCAACTGGAGCGTTGGTTGGCTCGCCAAGAGGTATCTATCCTGCATGCTATGGAGCAGACGCGTCAGATCAGCGTTGAAGTTGAGCCATATTGGCAAGACTAATAAAAACCAAATAGAACATGAAAATAGGGCATTGCGCCCTATTTTTTTATCTGATGTTCTAGCTTATCTAACCGTTCAAGGAGCTGTTGTTGTTCCAGAATAAGGTCGAGTTTTTTGTCTTTGTTTTCCAGCTTCTGATTCTGTAAATCGGTTGGCTCTGTAATTAGTGAAGTCACTAAGCCCGAGATCATACCGAATACACCCACACCACAAATGATCACCAAAGAGGCAACCAGTTTTCCTGAGTTTGTCACAGGGTAGTGATCGCCATAGCCCACGGTACTAATCGTCACAAACGCCCACCACAGTGCATCGTGGCCAGTGGTAATGTTCGCCCCTGGCTGTTTATGCTCAAGCAGCAGAATCGTGCCAGCACCAATGGTGAGCAACAGCACTAGCAATAAAATGATGGAGGCGAGTGTGGTTTCTTTGCGATTGCGAAACAGCTCTCTAAAAATACGTTTGCTTGAGCGTAAAACCAGAATAACCCGTAATATCTGAAAGATACGTGCGAAGCGTAGTGGTTCTATCATCGGGATACTGGCAAGGAAATCTACCCAGTGAACTTTTAAGTATGAGGTTTTGTTTTCCGCTCGAAACAGATCAATAGTGAGCTGCAGAAGAAAAACACTACAGATTATAAAATCGAGGCCGATAAGAACTTGTTTAGATTCGCTATCGATAGGTGCGAACAATAAGCCAGAGATCACAAATAACGCTAAGAAAGAGAGAATCAGTGATAATAAGCTCATTGGCTTGGGTGTGTCTTTGGTACTATCTAACATTCATACGAAGCTCGAAATAAATCGCAATCTTTAGCAAATCGTTGCTATTGCGCGGATATGGAAGCGTCCAATATATAAGACTTAATGGAGAACTGACAATGACCAAACTGTCATTCAAGCCGTGGGAAAGGGTAATCTCTGACGTTCGTCTCGTTCCAAAAATGATCATGCTGATGGTATTCAGTACCATTTTGATCATTGCCAAGCAGCTGTGGGATGCAAGCACATTCCATGATTCACTGCTTGCAGCAACGAACAACGCACAAGTAGCACAAGAGCACTACGAAACGTACCTAGTACAAGTGGCTTGGCAAACTGGCTTGATGATTGTGGTGTTTGTGGTTCTTCTGATGGCAGCGGCACGTGTAATGCTGCGCCAGACTCAGTATCTGAGTGAAGCCATTAAAACGATGGCGGATAAAAATCTGTCAGTGCCAATCCATATGGACTGTAAAGATGAGTACGGTGATGTTGCTCGTGAACTAGAGAAAACTCGCGTTCAACTGAATGACATGATTAAAACGCAAGTGGCTTCATCTGATGAATTATTTGCACTGACCGAGGTGATGACGATCAGTATGTCAGAAACCAAAGAGTCAGCGCAGGAAGAGTTCAACGAGATTGATCAGCTAGCGACTGCAATGAGTGAGATGACATCAACGGTTCAAACGGTGGCTGAGCACGCACAGAATGCCTCTTCTCTCACGGAACAAGCATCAGGCCAAGCTTTGACTGGTCAAAAATTTGTGCAAGGCTCTGTGTCTAAGATGAGTGAGCTCTCGACTGATATCGCAGCATCAGCGGCGGCGGTAAACCAAGTTGAAGAGCGTGTGGACTCAATTGGAAGCGTAGTGGGTACTATCCAAGGTATTTCTGAGCAGACTAACCTTCTTGCATTGAACGCAGCAATCGAGGCAGCACGTGCTGGCGAGGCGGGTCGTGGCTTTGCGGTTGTTGCCGATGAAGTTCGAAACCTAGCGCAACGCACTCAACAAGCCACGGTCGAAATTCAAGATATGATCACTCATCTGCAAACCAGTGCTAATTCTGCGGTTGAGTTGATGGAGAAGAGTGTTGTCGAAGCAGCTGAAGGCGTTGATTTGGTCACCAACGCAGGCTCAGAGCTCGATGGCATCGTGAACCAAGTAAACCAAATCAATGATATGAACTTCCAAATCGCGACAGCAGCTGGTCAACAAAGTAGCGTCGCCGAAGAGATGAGTGTCAATCTAACCAATGTTCGTGAGCTGGTGGAAGCATCAGTCACAGTGGTCGGTGAGCTTCTTGAGACCTCACAAATAATGCAAACCAATGCTGAAGAGCTGGATGGTAAGATCAAGCAATTCAAGGTCTAAGTAGGCTTTACACGCTTAGGTTTTGTTTCTAATCCGATAAAACGCCCACATTCCTGATGTGGGCGTTTTTTATTGGCTTAAGTTTGATATAAATAGAGACAGTATGCGCTTAGTCAAACAAGGAAGAAAAATGCAATTGCCTGCTTCACTTACTCAGCACTCTCAATCGGCTTTAGAAAACCTGCTTGAACATCAAGGCGAAGCGATTTCGACTTGGTCTCCTCAATATCAAGAGCAACTTAACTACGTTTTAGGGCTGAGCAGTTTTGTCGGCGATTGCTTGCAGCGTGACACTGAGTTAGCAAAAGTGCTGCCTTCAATGCTTGAGTGTGAAGAGCGTGCCGAAGGCTATCGAGAGAGGTTGGCAGCCCTGCTGACTGAATGCCAAGATGAGATGAGCGGTCAGCGTGTGTTGCGTCAGTTTCGTAATCGCGAAATGTCTTATATCGCGTGGCGTGATTTTACCGCGTCTTGGCCTCTAGAGCAGAGCCTCAGCCACCTTTCAATGCTCGCTGAAGCCATGATCTTTGAAACCTATCAGTGGCAATACAACATCTGTTGCAAAGAGTGGGGTACACCTTGTAATGCGCAGGGAGAAGCTCAACCTATGCTGATCATCGGCATGGGTAAGTTAGGCGGAGGAGAATTGAACTTCTCTTCAGATATCGACCTTATTTTTACCTATCCAGAGAACGGCGAGACACAAGGTTCACGCCGCAGTATCGCTAATGCGCAGTTTTTCACGCGCCTTGGACAGCGCATTATCAAGGCGCTCGACCAACAAACCTTTGACGGCTTTTGCTACCGCGTTGACATGCGACTTCGCCCATTTGGTGAAAGCGGTCCATTGGTCATGAGTTACGCTGCGCTAGAAGATTACTATCAAGAACAAGGGCGCGATTGGGAGCGCTATGCCATGGTGAAAGCTCGGGTCATGGGGAGTGAGATGTACCCTGAGTATCAAGAGCTACGCCAAATGCTGCGCCCGTTTGTGTTCCGTCGTTATATTGATTTCAGTGCTATTCAATCTTTGCGTCGAATGAAATCGATGATCAGTAGCGAGGTTCGTCGTCGCGGCTTATCCAACAATATTAAACTTGGCCCTGGCGGAATTCGTGAAGTGGAATTTATTGCGCAGGTCTTCCAGTTGATTCGTGGTGGTCGTGAACCAAGCTTGCGAGACCGTGGCCTATTGAACACCCTTGAAGCCATCGATAGCTTGAAGCTTTTAGACTCCGGTGAAGTTGCACACCTCAGAGATGCTTACCTATTCCTGCGTCGTTTAGAGAACCTGCTGCAAGCGATGTCCGACAAGCAGACTCAAACACTGCCTGATAATGAGCAAGAGCAGCTCCAACTGGCGGTAGCTATGCAATTTGAAAGCTGGCAAGCACTGATTGATGAGACTCGTCAACACATGGCTAACGTTCATGTGGTGTTTGAAGAGCTTATCGGTGTGGAAGAAGAGGAAGCGAATCCAATCGCGAGCCATTTCAGTGAGCTGTGGGATATGGCACATAAGCCAGATGTGATTGAGCATGTCTTGGAGACAGACATTGATGCCGTTGACCCTCAGAAAGCCGCTAATACCATCATTCAGTTCAAGGCTGATCTCGCAAAGAAAACGTTAGGCCCAAGAGGTCGTGAAGTTCTTAACCGTTTGATGCCGAAAGTGTTCCAAGCTTTATATACCAATAAAGATGCAGAGTTTGGGTTGTCGCGTGTGCTGCACCTGTTGCATAAAATCGTCACGCGAACGACTTACCTTGAATTGCTCGATGAGCACCCAGCGGCTCTGACTCAGTTGGTACGCCTGTGTACCGCGAGTCCAATGATCTCAGAACAGCTAGGGCGTTACCCAATCCTGCTTGATGAACTGATTGATCCTCAGCAGTTGTATAACCCTGTGCCACTAGAGTCCTACAAAACTGAGCTGCGTGATTATCTGGCGCGCATTCCTGAGGATGATATGGAGCAGCAGATGGAGGGGCTGCGTCAGTTTAAGCAGACCTGTATCTTGAGAATCGCGGCGGCGGATATTGCAGGTGTGTTGCCTGTAATGAAGGTGAGTGATCACTTAACCTATCTCGCAGAGGCGATTGTGGAAGCGGGTGTGAATCAAGCTTGGCTGCAGGTATCGGCTAAATATGGCGAGCCAACACACATTAAAGACCGTGATGGACGCGGCTTTGCGGTCGTTGGTTATGGCAAAGTAGGTGGTTGGGAGCTAGGTTACAATTCAGACCTGGATATTGTCTTCATGCATGACTGTCCAGTGCATGTTTATACCGACGGCAAGAAAGAGATCGATGGTCGTCAATTCTATCTACGCTTAGCACAGCGCATTATTCATATCTTCTCGACACGCACTGCTTCAGGCATTCTTTATGAGGTTGATACGCGCCTGAGACCTTCTGGTGCATCAGGCTTATTAGTAAGTCCAACCGATGCTTTTGACGAGTACCAACACAGTGAAGCGTGGACGTGGGAGCATCAGGCATTGACTCGCGCACGTATGATCTATGGTGATGAGCCTTTGGCATTGGCGTTTAACAAGACGCGTCATGAGGTGTTGTGTCTTGAGCGTGATGGTGAAAGCCTCAAGCAAGAGGTAGTTAAGATGCGCGAAAAAATGCGTGACCACCTCGGCGGTAAGAAAAGCGATCGCTTTATGCTTAAACAAGACAATGGTGGCATAACCGATGTTGAGTTTCTTGCTCAATATCTGGTACTGAGATACAGCCATGAGAAACCAAAGCTGACACGTTGGTGTGATAATGTGCGCATCTTCGAGAGCTTGATGTCTCAGGGTATTATGGAAGAACCACAAGCAATGGCACTCACTCACGCCTACACCACACTGCGTGATGAAATTCATCACCGTAACCTACTTAACCTCGATGCTGATGTGGCAATGGATAAGTTTGAGCAAGAGAGAGCTCTCGTCACTCAGGCTTGGCAGCAGTGGATGCTCGCTGAATAGCGGGAACCTTGTATCAACTCGACTGTCTAGAATGTGAAGCGGTGAATCAAACCGCTTCATTGTCTTTTTCTATGGTTTAGCCACTACTATCAGTGTGCTAGACTCTATCCAGATTCGATTTTTGGAGATCCCTAATGAAACCTATTCTACCTGACTACAGCCAATCGGGCGTGTTGATTGTCGGTGATGTGATGCTAGACCGTTACTGGTATGGCCCTACCGGTCGTATTTCACCAGAAGCGCCAGTACCCGTAGTAAAAGTAGAGAATAACGAAGAGCGTCCAGGTGGTGCAGCGAACGTGGCAATGAATATTGCATCACTAGGCGGCCATGCGCACATCGTTGGTTTGACGGGTAAAGATGAGCCTGCACAAGTACTTAAGAACACACTAAGTGCACTTAAAGTTAACTGTGATTTTGTTGAGCTAGAAGATTACCCAACCATCACTAAGCTACGTGTGATGAGCCGTGGCCAACAGTTGATTCGTCTGGATTTTGAAGACAAATTTGAGAACACTGACCCTGAATTGGTTCTATCTCGTATGGAGCAAGCGCTACCGAACGTGCGCTCTGTGATCCTGTCTGATTATGCAAAAGGCGCGCTTGAGCATGTACAGAGCTTTATTCAGAAAGCGCGTGCAGCAAACGTTCCTGTGTTTATTGACCCGAAAGGTGCGGATTTTGAACGCTACCGTGGTGCAACATTGCTGACGCCGAACATGGCGGAATTTGAGCTAGTTGCAGGTAAAGTGAAATCTGAAGAGGAGCTAGTGGCGAAAGGCTTAGCTCTGATTGAAGAGTTTGATTTTGAAGCGCTACTTGTGACTCGTAGTGAGCACGGTATGACGCTACTGCGTAAGGGCCAAGAACCGTTCCACCTGCCGACACAAGCGAAAGAAGTGTATGACGTGACTGGTGCGGGCGATACGGTTATTTCGGTACTTGCGGCTTCTGTTGCTGCAGGTAAGCCACTTGATGAGGCGTGTGCACTGGCAAACGCAGCAGCAGGTGTTGTTGTTGGTAAGCTAGGTACTTCGACTCTGTCTATGATTGAGCTAGCAGAAGCTGTACACGGTAGCCAAGATACAGATTACGGCGTGATTTCAGAGGCTGCTCTGATTGAAGCGGTGAAACGAGCTCGCGCTAAAGGTGAGAAAGTGGTTATGACTAACGGCTGCTTTGATATTCTTCATGCGGGCCATGTTTCTTACATGAACCACGCAGCTGAGCTGGGTGATCGCCTAATTGTTGCTGTGAATACTGATGAGTCGGTTAAACGCTTGAAAGGTCCTGGTCGTCCTGTAAACCCAACTGATCGTCGTATGGCTGTTCTTGCTGGTTTGGGTGCGGTAGATTGGGTTGTTCCTTTCTCTGAAGATACGCCACAGCGTCTAATCTCTGAAGTGCTGCCGAGCATCTTAGTTAAGGGCGGTGATTACAAGCCGGAAGAGATTGCTGGTGGTGCAGAAGTGATTGCTGCAGGTGGTGAAGTGAAAGTTCTGAACTTTGAAGATGGCTGCTCAACCACAGAGATCATTGAAGCGATCAAAGGTGGTCGTGGATAAGCGCCTTAATTGATTTGATATCCGATAAATAAAAATGCCGCTCAATGAGCGGCATTTTTATATTTGAATATCTAGAGAGCGATAAGCTCGCTCTCTATCAGACAATGTATTGAGTGATTAGCTCGCTGGTTTTAGGCCTGCGTTTACGTCAACAATGTCTTGCTCGCTAAGTGTACCTACCGCTTGACGCAGTTGTAGTACGCTTAGGATGTAGTTGTAACGAGCGTCAGATAGGTTCTTGTTCGCATCGTATAGACGACGAGTTGAATCAAGTACGTCAACGATAGTACGAGTACCTACATCGAAACCTGCTTCTGTCGCTTCAAGTGCAGATTGAGCTGAAACTACCGATTGCTCGTAAGCACGTAGTGCGCCGATCGATGCGCTGATGTTGTTGTTGAACGCGCGAACGTCCTTAACAACACTACGGTAAGTCGCTTCAAGATCTTCACTTGCTGCTACGTAGTTGTATTCAGCCTGCTTAGTTAGCGAGGTCGTGTTACCACCAGTGTATAGTGGCACAACTAGGTTTAGGCCAAGGTTTAGGTTGTCTTGATCGTAATCATCAGAGCTATTTGATTGATCTGCTAGTGAGTAGCTACCATCAAGCGTTAGGCTTGGAAGGTGACCAGAGCTTGCTAGCGAGATGTTATCTTTCGCGATGTCTTGAGAGATACGTGCAGCCAATAGGCTTAAGTTTTTCTCTTGAGCTTGCTCAACCAGCGCTACAGCAGACTCAGAAGACTTGCTTGCTGAGAAGCGGTCAGTATCAAGAATACTTAGGTTAGAGTGTTCTTGACCTGTGATTTCACGAAGGCCTTCGTAGTTGTTAGTCAGTGTGTTTTCAGCTAGAACTTCGTCTGCCAGTACTGCATCGTACTGCGCTTGCGCGTCATGTACGTCAGTAATTGCCGATAGACCGACCTCAAAGCGTTGCTTAGTTTGCTCTAATTGACGAGCAACGGCAGCTTTCTCTGCACGGACAAACTCAAGGTTATCTTGTGCACGCAGTACCTCGAAGTAAGCCGTCGCAACACGAAGGATTAGACCTTGCTGCTCTGCCGCGTAAGCTGAATCAGCTTGGCGTGCTGTTTTCTCAGCCGTGTCTAGTGTGATCCAAGAAGAGCGTTGGTAAAGCTCTTGCGTGAACCCTACACCAACACCCCAATTGTTATTGTCGAGGTTGGCGCTGTTGCCTGCATCATAATCACGGTCACCACGGTTGATGTCGTAGTTCGCAGTTAGGTTGATTTGCGGTAGTAGTGCACTACGGCTAGAAGTGACTGCTTCAAAAGCGGCATCACGCTGCGCAGCTGAACGAAGAAGTGTTGGATCGTTTTGTTTTGCTTGGTCATATACTTCGGCTAGCGTATCAGCGAAAGCTGATGAACTCAGGCTGCCAATTGCTGCACTGATAAATAGTGGAAGCAGTTTTCTCATTTTCCTATTCCTGCCTTAATAGAATTTTTCTTTACAGAGTTTAACTCAGTTTGGTGGTAATTTACTCGAAACTTTGCACTTTTTTACATTTAACTGTCCACTTGTGCAATATTTATTTTCGGATACTTAAATTTAATTATAAATTTTGTATAAAAAGTTGAACCTAGACCTTGGTAGTTAACTCGTACAATGAGTAAACTATAAAGATCACTTAGTGAGGTGTTAAATGCAACAGTATGACAATCAACAACATGAGTTTACTCCACAAGATGTGGAAATTGTCTCAAAAGAAACGCTCTTTCGTGGTTTTTTCAAAATGGTTAAGTACACCTTTCGACATAAGTTGTTTGAAGGCGGGTGGAGTAAGCCGATAGAGCGCGAAATGTTTGAGCGTGGACATGCTGCTGCACTGTTACCTTACGATCCTATTCGAGATGAAGTAGTGATCGTCGAGCAGATCCGAGTTGGTGCCCTTGAGCACGAGAACCCTTGGCAATATGAGATTGTCGCGGGAATTATCGATACCGATGAATCTCCGGAACAAGTTGCTCGTCGAGAAGCGGTCGAAGAGGCCGGTGTTGAAGTGACTCATGTCTTGCCGATCACTTCATACTACCCATCATCGGGTGGTTGCTCTGAAAAACTGGATGTAATGGTTGGCTGTGTTGATGCGACCACGGCGAAAGGTGTCCATGGGCTTGACTACGAAGGTGAAGACATTCGCGTTCAGGTTATGAGTCGTGAACAAGCTTATCAACTGGTACAGCAAGGTGTGTTCGAAAATGGTGCTACTATTATTGCTTTGCAATGGTTGCAACTGAACTACCTAAATTTACAGTCAAAGTGGAAAGAGTAACGCTATGCCAAATATAGCGGTGAAAAAGCCGTATCATGTTGATCTTGCTGAATTGATGCGAGTCTATGAGACCAATTACGCGAAATTGAATGCGCTGCTGCCTGTGGGACATCAGGTCGGCGACGTGCGTTGTTATCAAGCGGTTAATATGGTGTATCAATTGACAGTGAATGAGGTCACAAAATACACCACATTAATAGATATATGTCAGAGTGATGCGATGCCAGTATTCCCTTTGCCAAAAATGTCTGTCAGGCTATATCACGACGCTCGTGTTGCAGAAGTGTGTGCCAGTGGGGACTTCTCAAGAGTCAAAGCGAAATACGACTACCCAAACACCAAACTTTTGCAAAAAGACGAGAAATTTCAACTCAATAAGTTTCTTGGCGAATGGTTATCGTTTTGTTTAAAAAATGGGATCAGTCGCACACCTATTACGCTGAGTTAGCGTACGTTTGAATACTTTGAAGATCTAACAGTAACGTATCTGGATTTGTTATTTTGGAATTATCACACACTTCAAAATTAGATGAGAGCAGCATTAAGTTAGTGCAACTGACCGACACGCACCTCTTTGCGCCAAGTAATGGCAGCCTGCTGAGCATCAACACAGAAGATAGCTTTCGTGCTGTTGTCGATGGCATTGTGAACCAAGGTTATGAATATGAAGCGGTTTTGGCGACTGGTGATATCTCTCAAGATCACAGCGCAGAGTCTTACCAAAAATTTGAGGCTGGCATTCAGCCTTTAGAGAAGCCTTGTTACTGGTTGCCAGGTAACCACGACTATAAACCCAATATGGGCAGCGTTATCCCATCAGCTCAAATACAGTGTGTTGAGCACGTGCTGTTGGGAGAACATTGGCAGATGATTCTGCTCGACTCACAAGTCGTCGGTGTGCCACATGGTCGCTTAAGCGATCAACAGCTTGATCTATTAGAACAGAAATTAGCGGAATACCCGCAAAAGCACACATTAGTTTTGCTGCATCACCACCCACTACTGGTTGGTAGTGCTTGGCTTGATCAACATTGTTTGAAAGATGCTGATCAGTTCTGGGATGTCGTATCACAACACAGCAATGTTCGTGGTGTTTTATGTGGCCACGTGCATCAAGACATGAATCGTGAGCACCTAGGTGTACAGGTTATGGCGACGCCATCGACTTGTGTTCAGTTCAAGCCAAATTCAGACGACTTTGCGCTTGATACGCTCAGCCCTGGCTGGCGAGAGCTTGAATTGAAGCCGAACGGTGAGATTACGACAGAAGTACGTCGACTTGAGCGCGGTGCATTTGCCCCTGACTTCAACGCCGAGGGTTACTAATGTCAGCTGCTACGCCACAAACAAAGCCTTCAATGTTGCTCTATATCCACGGTTTCAATAGCTCATCGCGTTCACACAAAGCAAATGTCATGGCTGAGTACTGTGCTGAGCATCGTCCTGATATCAAGGTAATGACGCCACAACTTCCTAGCTTTCCCGCTCTGGCAGCAGCGTATCTTAAGAGCGTTGTCGAAGAGCACAAAGAGCACTACCAAATTGCGCTGGTGGGTAGTTCGTTAGGTGGTTATTTGTCGACGTGGCTAAATGCGCATTATGGGTTTAAAGCGGCTGTGGTTAATCCAGCAGTGAAACCTTATGAGTTGTTGACCGACTACCTCGGTGAACAGGTTAACCCATACACCAATGAACATTATGTTTTAGAGGAAAAACACATTGATGAGCTCAAGCAGCTCGATGTGGTCTCTATTTCCGAGCCAAGTGATTTTTGGTTATTGCAGCAAACAGAAGATGAAGTTTTAGATTACCGCCAAGCGGTGGCTAAGTTTCAAGGAGCGAAGCAGACTGTAGAAGAGGGCGGCGACCACAGCTTTGTCGATTTTGAACGTTACCCTCAAAAGATAATTGAATTTCTAGCCTTATAAGGTTTAACTTCAGCCGCAACATCTTATCTTTTTTGCCTGTTATTTCATCTGTCAGTGGTGAAATATCATAGTTTGGTGTCATAGTTTTTGAACGTGCTTGACATCAAACCCCTGCTTCCAGACTATATTCCCCAATACTTTCGCTCGTTCGCTCTGCTGTGAGGGTTCACGGCAACTAACACGGTTATATCGAATTAGAGCCCAGCGAACAGACGTAAATTTTTTGAGTAAACTCCGTATTATGACTGAACAATATAATGCAAAAGACCTCGAGGTTCTTGAAGGTCTCGACCCGGTTCGACACCGTCCGGGGATGTATACCGAGACTGAAAGGCCAAACCACTTAGCCCAAGAAGTTATCGATAACTCTGTAGATGAAGCATTGGCTGGCCACGCGAAGAAGATCAAAGTGGTCTTGCACGCTGACCAATCTCTAGAAGTGGTGGATGATGGTCGTGGTATGCCTGTCGATATTCACCCAGAGAAAGGCATCTCAGGTGTTGAGCTGATTTTAACTAAGCTCCACTCAGGTGGTAAGTTCTCAAACAATAACTATAAGTTCTCAGGCGGCCTACACGGTGTAGGTATCTCTGTGGTAAATGCACTCTCGAAGCGCGTTGAAGTTACCGTTCGTCGTGATGGTCAAGTCCATGAAATTGCATTTGAAAACGGCGTTGCTGTTACCGACCTAACTGTTACGGGCTCATGTGGCCTGCGTAACAGCGGTACATCAGTACATTTCTGGCCGGATGCAAAGTACTTCGACAGCTCTAAATTCTCTGTGCTGCGCTTGGTGAACAACCTGCGCGCGAAAGCTGTTCTATGTCCCGGCCTAGAGATCACCTTTAGCGATAAGGTGAACAACGAAGAACATAAATGGTTCTACGAAGATGGTCTTAAAGACTATCTGGCAGAGGGTGTGAAGGGCTATACCTTACTACCTGAAGAGCCGTACATCGGTGAGTTCACTGCAGAAACCGAAATGGCAAACTGGGCGGTGATCTGGCAGCCAGAAGGTGGTGAGATGATCACTGAGAGTTACGTGAACCTAGTACCAACCAAGCAAGGTGGTACCCACGTAAACGGTCTACGCCAAGGTCTATTGGATGCAATGCGTGAGTTCTGTGAATTCCGAAACCTGTTGCCGCGTGGTGTTAAGCTAACCGGTGATGACATCTTCGATCGCTGTTCATACGTGTTATCGGTGAAGATGCAGGATCCTCAGTTTGCAGGCCAAACGAAAGAGCGTCTTTCTTCTCGTCAAACCGCTGCGTTCGTGTCTGGCGTTGTAAAAGATGCGTTCAGCTTGTGGCTTAATGAAAAACCACAACTGGCTGAACAGCTAGCGGAAACCTGTATTGCCAATGCGCACCGTCGTATGCGTGCCAGCAAGAAGGTGGTACGTAAGAAGGTGGCATCAGGCCCTGCATTACCAGGCAAATTGACAGATTGTTCAGTTCAAGACTTAAACCGCACTGAAATCTTCTTCGTGGAAGGGGACTCGGCGGGTGGCTCAGCAAAACAAGCTCGTGACCGTGAGTTCCAAGCAGTGATGCCACTGCGTGGTAAGATTCTTAACACGTGGGAAGTATCGGCTGACCAAGTTCTTGCATCTCAAGAAGTACACGATATCTCGGTGGCTTTGGGTATCGACCCAGACAACGATGACCTGTCTGGCCTACGTTACGGTAAGATCTGTATCCTTGCCGATGCGGACTCGGATGGTCTACACATTGCGACGCTGCTGTGTGCTCTGTTTACTCGTCACTTCCGCTCTTTGGTTGAAGCAGGTCATATCTATGTGGCTATGCCGCCTCTGTATCGTATCGACTGTGGCAAAGAAGTGTTCTATGCCCTTGATGACGATGAGAAAGATGGTGTGCTAGAGCGCTTATCGAAGAAGAAAGCCAAGATCAACGTACAACGATTCAAAGGTCTGGGTGAGATGAACCCACTTCAGCTACGCGAAACCACCATGGATCCAAATACTCGTCGTCTGGTTCAGCTAACGATTGATGACAGTGAAGCGACCAACGAAATGATGGACATGCTGCTAGGTAAGAAGCGTGCTGATGATCGCCGTTCATGGCTACAAAACAATGGTGATTTGGCCGAGGTATAATGAATGTCTAACGAAATTACTTTTGATGGCGTTGAACAATTGCCAATGCGCAAGTTCACCGAAGATGCCTATTTAAATTACTCAATGTACGTGATCATGGATCGTGCATTGCCTTACATTGGTGACGGCCTCAAACCAGTACAGCGTCGTATTATCTACGCGATGTCTGAGCTTGGCTTGTCAGCAGCTTCAAAATACAAGAAGTCGGCACGTACCGTTGGTGATGTACTGGGTAAGTACCATCCACACGGTGACTCGGCGTGTTACGAAGCCATGGTATTGATGGCACAACCGTTCTCTTACCGCTACCCATTGGTAGATGGCCAAGGTAACTGGGGTGCTCCGGATGATCCGAAATCATTCGCTGCGATGCGTTATACCGAAGCGAAACTGTCTAAGTTTGCTGAGGTTTTGCTTGGCGAATTAGGCCAAGGCACAGTTGAGTGGCAACCAAACTTTGACGGCACGATGAAAGAGCCGCAAATGCTGCCAGCGCGCCTGCCTCATATTCTACTTAACGGTATCACTGGTATCGCGGTAGGTATGGCAACAGATATCCCGCCACATAACGTGCGTGAGATCGCCGATGCGACCATCAAACTGATCGATAGCCCGAAAGCGGAACTGTCGGAAGTGATGGAGCATGTGAAAGGGCCTGATTACCCAACCGAAGCTGAGATTATTTCTCCGAAATCAGATATCGAGAAGATCTACAAAACGGGGCGTGGCAGCATCAAGATGCGTGCGGTTTGGCACAAAGAGGGCTCTGATATTGTTATCACGGCTCTGCCTCACCAAGTATCGGGCGCTAAGCTTCTAGAGCAAATAGCTAACCAGATGCGTGCTAAGAAGCTACCAATGGTAGATGACCTGCGTGACGAATCGGATCACGAAAACCCAACACGTATCGTTGTAGTGCCTCGTTCGAACCGTATCGACTGCGATCAGCTGATGAGCCACCTGTTTGCTTCAACGGATCTTGAGAAGAACTTCCGCGTTAACTTGAACATGATTGGTCTAGACAACCGCCCTCAAGTTAAAGGTCTAGTTCAGATCCTTAAAGAGTGGATTGAGTTCCGTCGTACAACAGTACGTCGTCGTTTACAGCACCGTCTTGATAAAGTACTAGCGCGCTTACACATCTTAGAAGGTCTTTTGGTTGCTTATCTCAACCTTGATGAAGTGATTGAGATCATCCGAACTGAAGACGATCCTAAAGCAGTGCTTATGGAGCGCTTTGGTATCACAGAGATTCAAGCAGACGCAATCCTAGATACCAAACTTCGCCATCTTGCTAAGCTGGAAGAGATGAAGATCCGCGGCGAGCAAGATGAGCTAGAGAAAGAGCGTGAAAAGTTAGAGAAGCTACTGGGCTCTGAACGTCGCCTGAACACTTTGATTAAGAAAGAGATTCAAGCGGACGCAGATAAGTACGGTGATGACCGTCGTTCTCCACTGGTTGAGCGTGCAGAAGCGAAAGCACTGACAGAGCGCGACCTTGTCCCAAGTGAACCAATCACAGTCGTGCTTTCTGAGAAAGGTTGGATTCGTCATGCGAAAGGGCATGAAGTGGATCCAGAAGGCTTGAACTACAAGTCGGGTGACAAATACCTTGCGAGTGCGCGTGGTAAGAGTAACCAACAAGCAGTATTCCTCGGCAGTGATGGCCGCAGCTACTCACTTGAGTCTCACTCTCTGCCTTCGGCGCGTAGCCAAGGTGAGCCGATTACTGGTCGCTTGAATATCAATGCTGGCAGCTCGATCCGACAAGTTGTGATGGGTGAAGACGATCAGCTATGGCTGGTGGGCTCAGATGCTGGTTACGGTTTCGTGTGTAAAGGTAGTGACCTGTTGTCGAAGAACAAGAGCGGTAAGGCTCTGGTGAATTTGCCTCAGGCATCTGAAGTGATGCTACCAAGTCCGATTGAAGATCTAGAGACCAACGAGATCCTGGCGATTACTAACCAAGGTCGTATGTTGTTGTTCCCAATTAAAGATCTGCCTCAATTGAGTAAAGGTAAGGGTAACAAGATCATCAATATCCCATCAGCGAAGGCCAAAGAGCGTGAAGAGTTTGTCTCACACCTAATGGCTATTCCTCAAGGGACAACGCTGACGCTGTATGCAGGTAAGCGTAAGCTTGGCTTGAAGCCGGCTGACCTTGATAACTTCCGCGGTGAGCGTGGCCGTCGTGGTGGACTGCTACCAAGAGGCTTACAGCGCGTTACTCGTATCGATATCGAAAGTGACGAGTAATCTTAGTTTCAAATAAACAGCTTTATAGATAAGAAAAAACCCAGCCTTGAGCTGGGTTTTTGTTGTTCGCAATCTACTTGTGTTAGTCGTAGATCTGTCTAATTTAACTAGCGCTTATCTTCCGCAATTGTGACCTTAAGGGTTTTGCTTTCACCCTGACGAAGTATGCCCACATCGACCACTGTGCCAGGTCTTAGGTCGGTAACGATATCCATAACGCTTTGGCGTCCATTGATCTTGGTGTTATCGATACTGATGATGATGTCTTGAACCTCGAATCCAGCATCAGCAGCAGGACCCGCAGGGTCGATACCTAGTACCACAATTCCACCAATGTTTTTGTTGCCCAGTAAGCGAGAAGTAACCGAATTGATGTCTTGTCCATCGATACCGATATAGCCACGGATCACACGGCCATCGGCGATGATCTTTTGCATGATCTTGTTGGCCAACCCATAAGGGATAGCAAATGAGATACCATAGGTTTCCATGTCTGTCGCTTGTTGGAAAGAGGCGGTGTTAATACCGACCAGTTCACCTTGCGAGTTGACGAGCGCACCCCCCGAGTTACCTTCATTGATTGCAGCATCGGTTTGGATGAAGGCTTGATGGCGGTCGGCACTGATCGACGAGCGGCCAGTCGCGGAGATAATGCCAAACGTAGTCGTCTGGCCTAGGTTATATGGGTTACCAATCGCGAGCACGATGTCGCCGACATTAGCCTCGTAATTTGGATTCAAAGGAATCACAGGAAGGTTGTCACCACTGACTTGTAGTATGGCGATATCCGTTCTTTTATCTGAACCCACTAACTGTGCGGCAGCAGCGCGACCATCTTGCAGGGCGACGACAACTTGGTCTGCTTGAGCAACCACGTGGTAGTTGGTAATGATGTAACCTTTCTCACTGACAATAACGCCAGAGCCTAAACCCTGAGTGAGCAGTTTATTACGATCGGATTCATCGTATTTTCGGCTATAGATATTGACGACCGCAGGCGCTGCGCGTCGAACTGCATCATTGAATGACAGTTGCAGTGAGCCGATGTTGCTTACCTGCTTACTTGCCGCTTCAGAGACGAAGTTAGGTCTTAGCTGTGGGAAAGCCACAAGAATAATCAGTGCTGATACTAATCCAAGGGAAATAGAACGAAATAGAAAGGACAGCATGTTTCCCTCTTCGACAGGTAAGGTATTGAGCCTCCACACATGGGTGACCAGTTTGAGTTACTTGTGAAGCATAGCATTTTGATTCATCTAAATAAAAGGGCAGGCTGATTAAGTTCTATACGAACTTGTTCAACCTGCCCTCAATAATGGTGACTAATTGTTAGCGAATCACTAGGTAAATGGTTCTTGGACCACGCTGGATATTGAGTGCCAATACACCAGGGTTCTTCTCAACAATTGATCTGAACTGCGCTAGGTTCTTCACCGTTTGACGGTTCACGCCAATAATGATGTCGTCTGGTTGAAGTTGGTATGCCTCAGCTGGTGAGCCTTTGGCTACACTTGAAACCTTCACGCCTTTCACCGGATCGCTGTCATTGGTATTGGTCAGCTCTGCACCTGCTAAGCCTTCATGCAACTTCTCTGCTTGAGTCTTGCTGTTGGTTGATTCACCAAGTGTCACGTCGAAGGTTTTATTTTTACCATCACGAACGACACCAAGTTCTATCTCTTTACCTGCGCCAAGAGTCGCGACTTTAGCTCTTAGTTCACTAAAGGTATCAATGCGCTTGCCATTGATGGCCACAATGATGTCGCCTGCTTGTAAGCCAGCTTTATCTGCAGCGCTGTCTGGAACCACTTGGCTCACAAATGCCCCTTTACTTGATTCATAACCCAAAGCTTCGGCTAATTCTGAAGTGATTTCGCCACCTTGAACACCAAGCATGCCTCGTTTCACTTCACCAAACTCTAGGATTTGGTCGGTTAGGTTACGCATCATATTAGATGGGATCGCAAAGCCGATACCTACGTTGCCACCGTTCGGACCAAGAATCGCGGTGTTAATACCGATCAACTCACCGTTAAGGTTAACCAGTGCACCGCCTGAGTTACCGCTGTTGATAGCCGCATCGGTTTGGATGAAGTTCTCAAAATTTTCAAGGTTGAGGCCACTTCGACCTAGTGCAGAGACGATACCGGATGTCACTGTTTGACCTAAACCAAATGGGTTACCGATAGCGACGCTGAAATCACCAACGCGAAGCTTGTCGGAATCGGCGAAGCGAATCTCGGTCAGGTCTTTGGCTTTTTCGAGTTTGAGTAGGGCGATATCAGACATTTCATCACCGCCAATCAGCTCGGCATCGTATTCACGTCCATCATGCAGTTTTACGCGGATTTCGTCAGCGTTATTGATAACGTGATAGTTGGTAACGATATGTCCTTCCTTGGCGTCGATGATTACACCAGAGCCTAGACCTCGGAATGGGCGCTCTTGTGCTTGCTCTGGGCCAAAGAAGAATTGGAATTGTTCTGGAATGCGTTGACGTTGAACTTGTTTACCTTCAACAGCAATGCTGACTACTGCAGGGGTAACTTTTTCAAGCATCGGTGCAAGGCTAGGTAGTTGTTGGTTGTCGACACTTAATGGTAGTGCCGCAGTTGCCTGAATCGGTGTGATGATGGAACTTAAGCTTAAAGTCAGTACCGATAAAGCAAGCAAAGGTTTTTTCATCATAAACTCCTCGTTAGTTAAGGCCTTGTAACACACATAAAGTTGGACTATTGCCAAGTGTTATACGACCCAAGTGAAGGTTATGACTCAAAAACCTTTGTAAAGTTCATTGAATTTAGTTGTTTAAGAAGCTTTCGCTGTTACAACCTCTGGTGCTTCAATGACCTCTTTCTTCTCATCGCTGAACAAACCGGTTGCGCCATTGGCGTAATCTTTTGGTTGTTCATCAATAGTTGATACTTTGCTGTCTGCTTTCTCTGATGACTTATCTGAGTGTGCAGCAGCCGTTTTTACAAATGGATTATCCTGCTCTGGTAAGTTGGGGATTAACTCAGCGCTGGTCTTTTCCATATGTTGGTAAAGCTTGGTGTAGTCTTTACCTAAGGTATCCAACATTTCAGCTGTTTTAGCAAAGTGATCGGCAAGCTCTTGGCGTTGCTGTTCTAGTGCAAACTTTGCTGTGTCTAATTCTTTTTGAACATTCTTTTGCTTCTTGTACTCAGGAGTCGTGAGGCGAGAAATAGCAACCCCTAAGATAATTCCGATTAGTAAACCGCCAACGGCATACATCCAAGGCATAACAGCTCCTTATTGTTGTTTTTTAACATGTTTGTTACTGCTTAGTTACACATAATGCAGCTTCATGGTACTATGAGAACGCAGCAGTATAAAGAAAAATGCGTGTGCGCTAGCTATCAGTTTGAAGCTGCACATACAGCGCTGAGCCCCCGCCTATTGTACTGTTGAAGCCCTTTTTCCTTCTCTGGTTGATATCGATTTCATTGTGGAAATGTCGTCATGAATCCCGTTAAAAAATACGAACAAGATATAAAAGAACATGGATTTCAAAGAGATCCAGCCCAAGAGCAAGCCGTACAGGCACTAGACCAATTGTTCCACCAATTCCAAGAATACCAAAATGCACCAGTGCCACAGCTGACGCGTTTTCAAAAGTTAATGGGTAAAAAACCACAACTGCCTACGCCACCAAAAGGGCTCTATTTCTGGGGCGGAGTAGGGCGAGGTAAAACCTACTTAATGGATACCTTTTGCGATGCTCTGCCAACATCACGTAAAATGCGTGTCCACTTTCACCGCTTTATGTACCGAGTTCATGATGAACTCAAAGCGCTGGGAGAGGTAAGTGATCCTTTGCCGTTGGTCGCCGATAAGTTTAAGCAAGAAGCGGATATTATCTGTTTTGATGAGTTCTTTGTTTCTGACATTACCGACGCGATGATTCTGGGTACTCTTTTCCAAGAGCTCTTCGCTCGCAACGTTATCTTGGTCGCGACCTCAAACATTCCACCTGAAGACCTTTACCGAAATGGCCTGCAACGCGCGCGCTTTCTTCCTGCGATCAAACTGATCCAAGAAAATTGTCGAATCTTGAATGTAGACAGTGGCGTTGACTACCGACTACGTACATTGGAGCAGGCAGAAATTTATCACTACCCGTTAGATGCACAAGCGGATATTAATTTACGTACCTATTACCAACAGCTAGTCGGTGAGGGTAAAGAGGTATTAACTCAGATTGAGGTTAACCATCGTCAACTGGATGTGGTTGAAGCGAGTGATGGTGTTTTGCATGGCACCTTTGCTCAACTTTGCCAATCTGCGCGCAGCCAGAATGACTATATTGAGTTATCTAAGATCTATCACACGGTGTTACTGGCTGAAGTGAAGCAGATGAATGCGACCTCTGACGACGCAGCCAGACGCTTTATTGCTTTAGTGGACGAGTTTTACGAACGTAATGTAAAGCTGATTATTTCTGCCGAAGTTGCGCTAGAGGAACTCTACACTCATGGTCAGTTAGAGTTTGAATTTAAACGCTGTCAGTCACGTTTAATTGAAATGCAGAGCCATGATTATCTAGCAAAAGAGCACCTAAGTTAGGCGGGGAATTCTTTATTAAGAAAATGGAAGAAAAAAATCGTGATTTTGTTCAAAAAGAGGTGATTTTTTCTTCGCTCTTCTCTATAATCCTGCGACCTACCGTTACTGCGGGCCTCTAACGATGAGTTAAATCACGTTATGCCAAGAGTTTTCCAACACTCGAAGGGGTGATGAATGGGGACTCTTAGACAGTGGGAATACTCAGTATTCCTTAAGTGTAAATTTTTTTAATAGGTAATTATTAGCATGAAAACTTTCGTTGCTAAACCAGAAACTGTAAAACGCGACTGGTACGTTGTAGACGCTGAAGGTAAAACTCTAGGTCGTCTTGCAAGTGAAATCGCTTCTCGCCTACGCGGTAAGCACAAAGCTGAATACACTCCTCACGTAGACACTGGTGATTACATCATCGTTGTTAACGCTGAGAAAGTTACTGTAACTGGTAACAAGGCTAAGGGTAAGGTTTACTACCGTCACTCTGAGTTCCCTGGTGGTCTTAAGTCTATCACTTTTGAAAAGCTGATCGACCGTAAGCCAGAGATGGCTCTTGAACTAGCTGTTAAAGGTATGCTACCACGTGGTCCTCTAGGCCGCGCTATGTACCGTAAGCTAAAAGTATACGCTGGTGCTGAGCACAACCATGTTGCTCAACAACCACAAGTACTAGACATCTAATTGGGGATTATGAAAATGGCAGAGAATCAATACTACGGCACTGGTCGTCGCAAAAGCTCAGCAGCTCGTGTTTTCATCAAACCAGGTTCTGGTGAGATCGTAATCAACAAGCGTAGCCTTGATGTTTACTTCGGTCGTCCAACTTCTCGCATGGTTGTTAAGCAACCTCTTGAGCTAGTTGAACTAACTGAGAAACTTGACCTATACATCACTGTTTCTGGTGGTGGTATCTCTGGTCAAGCTGGCGCAATCCGCCACGGTATCACTCGCGCTCTTATGGAGTACGATGAAACTCTACGTCCTGCTCTACGTGCAGCTGGCTACGTTACTCGTGACGCTCGTTGCGTTGAACGTAAGAAAGTTGGTCTACGTAAAGCACGTCGTAAACCTCAATTCTCTAAGCGTTAATTTTCCTTTACCGGAAAATACACGCTCCCAGTTTTATTACTGGAATTGTGGTTCAAAGCTCGGCTATATGCCGGGCTTTTTGTTTTTCTACTCCCCGCTAAATGCTTTTCCCCCCTCGTTTTATTTCCAATTTCTTATATTTTGATAGCTTTTGTAACCCAATGTGCGCTTTGCCTCATGATTGTTACAAAAAGGTAGCTTTATCTTGTCAAAAAGTAGGGTTTTATTTATCATTTGCCGTCAATAAATAGAACTAAATACGTATTTTGTTAGCCATGCTCTTTAAGCGGAATAATTTCAATCCAAAAGGAGCAAATGGGAGAATGTTTGGATGAGCAACGCGCCTTTAAATAACGGTCGCAGGCGTTTCCTAACCGCAACAACAGCCGTTGTTGGTGGTTTAGGGGCTGCTGCTGTAGCCGTGCCTTTTATTAAATCATGGAATCCGAGTGCCAAAGCGAAAGCTGCGGGCGCGCCGGTGGAAGTGGAAGTCAGTAAATTAGAAGCTGGCCAAATGGTTCGTGTCGAATGGCAAGGTAAACCTGTATGGGTTGTACGCCGTGCTGAATCGGTACTAGAAAACTTGAAAACCATTGGTGGTCAACTTCGAGATCCTCAATCGGAAGCTGAACAACAACCTGAATACGCTCAAAATGAGTTCCGCTCAATTAAGCCGGAATTCTTTGTTGCGGTTGGTTTCTGTACTCACCTAGGTTGTTCTCCAACTTACCTACCTGATTCTTTCGCAGAACAAGTACAAGGTGTTAAGTCTGGTTTCTTCTGTCCATGTCATGGTTCGAAATTTGATATGGCTGGTCGAGTATTCCAAGGCGTACCTGCACCGCTAAACCTTGTTGTGCCAAAGCATATGTATTTAAGTGACACCAAGATCCTGATCGGTATTGACGAGGGAGATGCATAATGCAAGGACTACTAGATTGGGTAGAGAAACGTATACCCGCGATGAATGCTTATAAAAAGCACTTATCTGAATACCCAATGCCTAAGAACTTTAACTTTTGGTACCTTTTTGGTTCTTTAGCAATGTTAGTTTTGGTTAACCAAATCCTTACAGGTATTTGGCTAACAATGAACTACGTACCATCTGGTGAAGGTGCGTTCGCATCTGTTGAATACATCATGCGTGATGTAGAATACGGCTGGCTACTGCGTTATATGCACTCAACGGGCGCATCTGCGTTCTTCGTTGTTGTTTACCTGCATATGTTCCGTGGTCTGATTTACGGTTCTTACCAAAAGCCTCGTGAGCTACTTTGGATCTTCGGTATGTTGATCTTCCTAGTGCTAATGGCTGAAGCCTTCATGGGTTACCTACTACCATGGGGTCAAATGTCATACTGGGGTGCTCAGGTAATCATTTCTCTGTTTGGTGCGATTCCAGTTATCGGTGATGACCTAACGCTTTGGATCCGTGGTGACTACATCATCTCTGGTGCAACGCTTAACCGTTTCTTCGCGCTACACGTTATTGCTCTGCCAATCGTACTTCTGCTGCTTATCGTTCTTCACGTTCTAGCACTGCACGAAGTAGGTTCGAACAACCCAGACGGTATCGAGACTAAGCTTCCTAAAGGCACAATGGGCGACGACTACAAAACTCAGTTCCCATTCCACAAGGATTACACGAAGAAATACGACATCATTGACTCTATTCCTTTCCACCCATACGGGACTGTGAAAGATATGGTTGGTGTTGCTGGCTTCTTGTTCTTCTTCTGTTACGTGCTGTTCTTCAACCCAGAAATGGGTGGATTCTTCCTTGAGCCGCCTAACTTTGAAGCTGCGAACCCGCTGAAGACTCCTGAGCACATTGCTCCGGTATGGTACTTCACACCGTTCTACGCAATCCTACGTGCGGTTCCTGATAAGCTGCTAGGTGTTGTAGCAATGGGCGCATCTATTGTTGTGCTATTCCTACTGCCATGGTTCGACCGTTGTAAAGTACGTTCGTACCGTTACCGTAGCAAACTGCATTTGATTAACATCATCCAATTCACAATAAGCTTTATTGCGCTTGGTATTCTTGGTGCGCTTCCAGCAACACCAACGTACACAATACTTGCACAAGTATTTAGCTTAGGTTACTTCATGTTCTTCGTACTACTGTGGTTCTACAGTAAGAATGAAGCGACGAAACCATTACCAGAAAGGGTGACATTCAAAT
Source organism: Vibrio sp. THAF190c (assembly GCF_009363355.1). Lineage (NCBI taxonomy): Bacteria > Pseudomonadati > Pseudomonadota > Gammaproteobacteria > Vibrionales > Vibrionaceae > Vibrio > Vibrio sp. THAF190c. Next base: position 463,082 of record NZ_CP045338.1, read on the forward strand.
GAAAAAATGGATTGTAATTTTATTTGCTATGTTGCCGTCATTAGCTATGGCAGCGGGCGCAAATGTTCCGCTAGACAAAGCGAACAATGACTTAACGGACCAAGCTTCACTGCAAAACGGTGCTAAGCTGTTCATGAACTACTGTTTTGGCTGTCACTCTACGCAGTACCAGCGTTACGAGCGAGTTGCTAACGACCTTGAGATCCCTGTGGATCTAATGAAAGAGAACCTAGTCTTCGATCCTGAAGCGAAGATTGGTGACCTGATGGTTAACGCAATGCCTGCGAAGCAAGCGGCAAACTGGTTCGGTGCTCCGCCACCGGATCTAACACTGGTTGCTCGTGTTCGTGGCGCAGACTGGCTATACACTTACCTTCGTACTTTCTACGAAGACCCATCTCGTCCATTTGGCGTAAACAACATTGTTTTCCCAAGTGTTGGTATGCCGCATGTGCTTGAAGAGCTACAAGGTATCCCAACGCCAATCTACGAAACTCACATCGTAGATGGTGAAGAGGTAGAGGTAGTTGTAGGTACTGAAACTGACGGTTCTGGTGAACTAAGTTCAGGTGAGTACGACGAAGCTGTACGTGATTTGGTTAACTTCCTAGTTTACTCTGGCGATCCAGTTCAACTTGAGCGTCACGCTCTAGGTTGGTGGGTAATGGCCTTCTTAGTATTGTTCACTATCGTTGTGATTCTACTGAAGAAAGAGTATTGGCGTGATGTGCACTAATTGTGCTATAATACCGTGCTAATTCCCAAATTATGTTAATGTACAATGGAGGCTTAGGCCTCCATTGTTTTTATTTAAAGTGTACTGGAGGGCTCCATGGCTGTAGCTGCCAATAAACGTTCTGTGATGACTCTTTTCTCAAGTGCTTCTGATATGTATAGCCATCAGGTGCGCATTGTTCTTGCTGAAAAAGGCGTAAGTGTTGAAGTTGAGTTGGTTGATGAAAATAATCTTCCAGCAGAGCTTGTTGAACTGAACCCGTACAAATCAGTACCCACTCTAGTTGATCGCGAGTTGGCTCTATACGACTCAAAAATCATCATGGAATACCTAGATGAGCGTTTTCCTCATCCACCATTGATGCCTGTTTACCCTGTTGCTCGTGGTAACAGCCGTCTAATGATGTACCGTATCGAACGTAACTGGTACTCAGTTGCTGAGAAGATTGTAAAAGGCAATGCAGAAGAGTCTGAAGCAGCACGTACTAAACTGCGTAACGACCTACTAACTCTGGCTCCTATCTTCGCAGAGTACGAATACTTCATGAGCGAAGAATTCAGCCTAATCGATTGTTACCTTGCTCCGCTACTATGGCGTCTTCCTGAGCTAGGTATCGAGCTAATTGGCCCGGGTTCTAAAGAACTGAAAGTTTACATGAACCGTGTATTTGAGCGTGATTCATTCCTAGCTTCTCTAACAGAAGCTGAGCGCGAGATGCGACTGGCTCGTTAATCGTTATGGATATCTCAACGATGACGCCACGCCGTCCATATATGCTTCGTGCATTTTATGATTGGCTGGTTGATAACGAACTGACACCACACCTTGTTGTTGAAGCAACATTGCCGGGTGTTCGTGTACCAGAAGAGTTTATTCAAGATGGTCAGATCATCCTGAATATTGCTCCTCGTGCGGTAGGCAATCTTGAGCTTGGCAACGAAGCGGTGACATTCAGTGCCCGCTTCAGTGGACGTCCTCACTCTGTGATCGTACCGCTTTATGCTGTTCAAGCGATCTACGCTCGTGAAAATGGCGCTGGTACTATGTTTGAGCCTGAAGAGGCTTACATGGATGTGCTTGAAGAAGGCATTGAAGAGGGGCCGTTTGAAGCTCCGGAGCAAGGTCCTTCACTGAGTGTTGCAACGGCAGAGGTTGAAGTTGATGCGGAAGATTCAGACCCTGAGCCTGAACCACCGCGCCCAACTAAAGGCCGACCAAGCCTCCGAGTTATCAAGTAACCGAATGACATTAAAAAAGCAGCGATGATTCGCTGCTTTTTTTATAATTCGATTTTTATTGGAGTTTATATACTTGGATGAAGTTAGTTCACGACAGTTTCTGCTTCAGTTTCAGCGGCCGCTTCAGCCTTCACCGTTGCCTCATCACCATATTCGAATGCTCGAATGACTTGTTTGACCCCAGAGATATTACGAGCAACATCGGTTGCAATATCAGCATGCTCACGAGTTACAAGACCAAGTAGGAACACTTCACCATCTTCGGTAATAACTTTAACCTTGATGCCATTCAGTTCGGCATTGGCTAGTAGAGCGGATTTTACCTTGGTCGTGATCCAGCTGTCTTTGCTGATCTCACTTACGCTCAATGGTGGCTTAACGCGTACTTGGTTATGGACATTGTTCACACCAGCTACTTTTCTTGCTTCACTCTCAAATGAGCGGCGCTCTGCCTCTGTTGATGCTTGTCCCATCAGTACCACTGTGCCACGGTAAGAGCTGGCAGTGATTCGAACATTACCGCGATATGGAGCCTTGTTAGTGATGGCTGCAACTTCGAACTCGATATTGTTGTCATTCCAAATCTCTTTGGTGGTGCGAGTATCGGTGACCAGGTTTGCTGTCGTTGCTGCGCCGGCAATGAACAGCCCAGCACATCCAGACAATGATAGCGTCAGCAGTGAAACGCTGAGCAACTTAACAATAGAAAACTTCATGTTACTCCAATTACTCCTCGTGAGCTGGGAATAGGACTTGGTCAATGAGATCGCACAAGCAATGTAGTGTGACCATATGAACTTCATGGATGCGAGCGGTGCGATGTGATGGGATTCGAATCTCTACATCGTGTTCGCCTAGAAGACCTGCCATCTCACCACCGTCTTTACCGGTAAAAGCGATGATGGTCATATCACGGGTTACTGCCGCTTCCATCGCCTTGATGATATTTTTGCTGTTACCACTGGTCGAGATAGCAAGAAGGATATCGCCAGTTTGACCAAAAGCACGTACCTGTTTTGAGAAGATCTCTTCGTAGTGGTAGTCGTTTGCAACTGCAGTTAGCGTAGTGTTGTCGGCGGTTAGCGCCATTGCAGGCAGGCTAGGGCGCTCGGTTTCAAAGCGATTAAGTAGGCAAGAGACAAACTGCTGTGCGTTCGAAGCTGAGCCACCGTTACCACAACATAAAATCTTATTACCATTAAGCAAGGTTGCAACCATGGCTTGAGCGGCATGGGTAATAGCATCTGGCAGGGCTTCTGCTGCCGCGATTTGGATCTGAATACTTTCTGTAAAACTTTCTTTGATGCTATCTAGCATGTTTATCCTTGGGTAATTGCATTTTCTATCCAGTTGATTTGTTCACTTGGCCCTTCAATAGCCACAACATCAAACCGGAAGTTAGTCGAGTGTACCGACATGCCTTGCTTCATCAGCCATAAATTGGCTGTGTTGATCAGCTTTTTCGCCTTACTGGCGGTGACCATTTCTGCTGCATGCCCATAACGTGTCTGTTTTCGGTATTTGACCTCAACAAACACAATAGTCTGTTTGTGGTGCATTATAAGATCAATTTCACCACATTTTGCTACGAAGTTTTGCTCTATTAAAGAGAGTCCGTGGCCTTCGAGGTGCTCTTTGGCCACGCGTTCGTATCTATCGCCCACTTGTCTGTGGGCGTTGAGTTTTTGTATCAGTTTGGTTCGGCTAAAGAGCCCCATGCTCAGCCCAGCTGATTTGACGCTGTACCACACAGTTATTGTCGATGGTCAGTACACCGGTTTCACCAGAAATACTGTGTCCTTCAACGGCTTTCATCTGTGGTAGTGCGTCCATTAGGTAGTACGCATCCATCCCTAGTGCTTGTAGACGTTTTTGACCATTAGAGTGTGATGGCCAAAGCTCGTTTAGCTGCCGGTTTAGCTCGCCTTTACCCTCTACAAGCAGAGGAATATCGCTGTAGAAAACGCCGGTTAAGTCTTCATACTGCTTGTCGCCACTGTTACTGCGAGAATTCGAGAATAACGCAGGCTGCTTCGCATCCGGGTTAATAGCTACCTCAATGAAAGGTTTGATCAGCGTGAGCTCAGAGTTCTTGGCTACGATGTATACCGCATCGACGTCGCGACGGCTGCGTGGTTCCGTTTCTAATGGCAAGTCAATCAGGTTATCCATCTGAGCAATGCGCTGTTGGCTCTCTTGCAGACCAAATATCTGATTCACATTGCGTTGCAGTTGGCGTTTATCAGCAAAGAAAGAGGTCGCGACCTCGTTACTGCTGTATTTCGACCACTCCTCTTTGAAGGCTTCTTGTACACGATCGCCCAGTCGGCCTTTCGGCGCCAAGATAAGTGGGTATTTGTAACCTTGCGTGAAGAGATGTTTAGCAGCTTGTGCGACTTCTTGCTCTGGTGATAGCGCAAGGTAACAGAGCTTAGTATCTGCCTCTAATTGATCGGGAATGTTCAGTGCAAGAGCTGGAATGGCATCTTCGTGACCTTTCTGAGCTTCCTGCAGCTTAGTAATATTGCTCTTAATCAGTGGGCCGACGATAAAGTCGACTTTATTATCAACCAGCGTTTGTTTGATCTCTTCTGCACTTTGCGTGTTGGTATCTAAAACCGTTAGCGTTGCGTCTTCTTCACGCTCTTTATCGTTCATCATCGCAAAGATGAAGCCATCACGAACCAACTGTGCCTGCTTGCTGTACTTACCAGTCAAAGGCAGTAGCAGGGCAGTGCTGGTTGGTTTACTGATCTCTAGCGCTAAGATGTCAGTGATCGCTTGCGGTGTATACTTCGCTGCTGGGTGATACGGGTTATCTGCCAACCAATCTTGTAGTGTGCTTTGCAGCTCAGGCAGATTACCGTTAAGAGTTTTCAAATAGATAGAAAGCTGTAACCAACCGGCCAAGACGTCTTCGTCTGGCGCCGTTTTCAGCGCTAGCACTTCATATTGCGAGTAGCTGCTGAGGTTTTGCCAGATACGGTCAGCGATCAACTGTTGGTCTTGGTTGTCATCAAATTCTTCAAGCTTGGTGAGCTCACGGCTCGCTTCGAAATATTGATTCAATACCTCAAGAATATCAGCGCGCAGGTTGTGGTAGTCTTTCCACTGCTCATTCGGTAGCTTCCACCACGGTTGGAAATTCAGTTGTTGGTACGCTTGCTCAGTCTGTTGATTGTTGAACAGCAGTTGCGCACGCGCTAATTGCCACTCAGCCTGTTGGGTTTCTGTGAGTGGTTGCTTTGCTAAACGCTTGATCAGCAAAGTCGCTTGATCGGTTTTGCCCGCTTGCACCGACGATTTAAGTGCCATGATCAGCCAGTCATTTTGCAGACTGCCTTGGCTGCTGTCGGCTTGCATCATATAACTTTCTGTCGATTGTGTCGGATCAAGTGTAATATCAACACGCGTCGGGGCTTGTGGCGTAGAAGAACAAGCCGCCAATGAAATTGCTAATGCAATTGGAGTTAGTAAGCGTGGTACACTGAGTCTCTTATGGTTCATTGTTGCCATGAGTTCTTTTTAATTCCGTATAAATTTGTATCTATATTAATCGTTGAAGTGATGGTAAACAAATGACAGATAACAAAACCTTGCTCACAGAGAGCCCAACTCTCTATATTGTGCCGACTCCTATCGGAAATTTGGGAGACATCACTCAAAGAGCAATTGAAGTATTATCAAGCGTCGATGTTATTGCAGCGGAAGACACACGTCACACGGGTAAGCTGCTTGCTCACTTCAATATATCCACCAGAACGTTCGCCTTACATGACCATAATGAGCAAACTAAGGCGCAAGTTCTAGTAGAAAAATTATTAGAGGGTCAGTCTATCGCATTAGTCTCAGATGCTGGAACCCCTTTAATCAGTGATCCAGGTTACCACCTTGTATCACAATGTCGTCAGGCTGGTGTGAGAGTTGTACCACTTCCAGGTGCATGTGCTGTCATCACTGCGTTAAGTGCGTCTGGCTTGCCTTCGGATCGCTTCAGTTTTGAAGGCTTCTTACCACCTAAGAGTAAAGGTCGTAAAGATAAGTTCCTTGAGATCGCGAAAGCGGAACGTACTTGTATTTTCTACGAGTCACCACACCGTATCTCAGATTCTCTACAGGATATGCTAGATATCTTAGGCCCGGAGCGTGAAGTTGTACTAGCGCGTGAGCTAACGAAGACCTTCGAAACCATTCAAGGTATGCCATTGGGCGAGCTGATTGAGTGGATTGAAGAAGATGCTAACCGCAAACGCGGTGAAATGGTGCTATTGATTCACGGTCACCGCGAAGAAGCAACAACCGACTTACCGGACGAAGCAACGCGTACTCTGGCTATTCTGACTAAAGAGCTACCACTAAAGAAAGCGGCGGCAATGGCTGCTGAGATCTACAACCTGAAGAAAAACGCACTCTACAAATGGGGTCTAGAGCACCTAGATAACTAATACTTGTTTAGTTACACAATTCAGATACAGATAAGCCAGTACTGAGCCGTTTATCTGTATCTCTACTTTGTTCTTAACTCTTTTCTCATCTCGAACCTCACTACTCTTATCTTCTTTTAGATCTTTTCGAATCTCGCATCCCGCCACCAGTATCTACTCCTCAGTCTCTTCGCATCTCGTCACTCGTATCCGCTCTTTCGCTCAATTCCCCACCAGTTAACACCCTGATTGCATCATATTTGTGATCTCGCTAGACACGTCTCTTTAATCTCTATACAATCCGCCCTCGGAGTTGACTGGGTAGTCGCTGCTTTGTTGATGTCCTTCGGGAGACTGACGCTGAAGTCCTTTGGGAGACTGGCGTTGACGTCCTTCGGGAGACTGACAAAGGGGAGGAAAGTCCGGGCTCCATAGAGCAGGGTGCCAGGTAACGCCTGGGGGGCGCAAGCCCACGACAAGTGCAGCAGAGAGAAGACCGCCGATGGCCTTAAGGCACAGGTAAGGGTGAAAGGGTGCGGTAAGAGCGCACCGGACGGCTAGTAATAGTCCGTTGCAGGGTAAACTCCACCCGGAGCAAGACCAAATAGGCCTCCACATTGCGTTGCTCGCGTAAGGAGGCGGGTAGGTTGCTTGAGCCAGTGAGCGATTGCTGGCCTAGACGAATGGCTACTACCGCGCAAGCGGAACAGAACCCGGCTTATATGTCGACTCCACCTATTCCAAGAACCCATCATTACTTAACAGTAGTGATGGGTTTTTTGCTTTATATTGACGTAAATTATTTAGATTTCCTTAAAATCCGCTTTTCTTGTAAAGACTTGGGTTAAAAATCCCAACTCGCTACACACAATGTAGTGGAGATAACGTGCGAAATCAGTACACTAAAACGTTAACAGAATCATTTGTAGCCGAACTAAAGGCTTAATCCACTCACTGAGAAGACTATGACAGAAGCGTTCAAACATATTTCAGTATTGCTTAACGAATCAATTGACGGACTGGCGATCAAACCTGATGGTACCTACATTGACGGTACTTTTGGCCGTGGTGGTCACAGCCGTACAATCCTGTCTAAACTGGGCGAGAATGGACGACTATTTAGTATCGACCGCGATCCACAAGCGATCGCTGAAGCACAAAAAATTGATGACCCGCGTTTTACTATTATTCATGGCCCATTCTCTGGCATGGCGGAATACGCTGAGCGCTACGATCTAGTGGGTAAAGTAGACGGCGTGCTTCTCGATTTAGGTGTGTCTTCACCACAATTGGATGATGCAGAGCGCGGCTTTAGCTTTATGAAAGACGGCCCATTGGATATGCGAATGGACCCAACTTCAGGTATGCCTGTGTCACAGTGGCTAATGGATGCAGAGCTAGATGACATCACTTGGGTTATCCGTGAGTTTGGTGAAGACAAGCATGCCCGCCGTATTGCTAAAGGCATCGTGGCTTACCGTGAGAACGAAGAGAACGAACCACTGACGCGCACAGGTCAACTGGCGAAGCTTATCTCGGATGTCGCACCAAAGAGTTTTAAAGAGAAAAAGCACCCAGCAACGCGTGCATTCCAAGCATTTCGTATTTATATCAATAGTGAGCTGGATGAGATCGCGACTGCACTAAAAGGTGCAACCAGCATTCTTGCTCCGGAAGGTCGTCTGTCAGTCATCAGCTTCCACTCTCTAGAAGATCGCATGGTAAAACGTTTTATCCGTAAAGAGAGCCAAGGCCCACAAGTACCACACGGTCTACCTCTTACTGAAGAGCAAATTAAAGCACTAGGCAGTGCAGTTCTTAAACCTGTGGGTAAAGCGATTAAGCCTTCAAAGAGTGAAGTGGATGAAAACACGCGTTCGCGCAGCTCAGTACTTCGTCTAGCCGAAAAGCTGTAATTAATGAAGACCGCTAAGCCAAACCTAGCCAAGATTATCTTCTTTGATCTGATTTCAGTGGGCCGTGTCCCGCTGTTATTGCTCATTGCTATCTTCGCGAGCGCTATGGCGGTTGTTCTTACTACACACATGTCTCGCCAAGCCATTACTAAGAAAGACATGGCTTTGGTGGAGCGCGAGCAGCTAGATGACGAGTGGCGAAATCTGATGCTTGAAGAGACCGCACTCGCCGAACACAGCCGAGTTCAAGCCTCTGCAATTAAAGAGCTTGATATGAAGCGTCCAGACTCAGACAAAGAAGTTGTGATCTCACTGAAATGACCGCTAAAAAGGAAAAAGCATCTGCGAAGAAAGCTGAAGCAGCCGCTTCCAAGGCAACCGCAGTGAATGAAAAGGACTCCGATCCTATCTTGATCAAATGGCGCTTTAACCTTGTTATTGCGTTTGTCTTCCTCGCATTTGCAGCACTTGTCTCACGTGTTGCTTACATTCAAATCATCGAACCCGATAACTTGATTCGCCAAGGTGACCTGCGTTCGGTTCGCGTCAAAGAGATCCCTTCTGCGCGCGGTATTATTTCTGATCGAAACGATGAACCTCTCGCTGTCAGTGTCCCTGTTGAGGCTGTCTGGGCCGATCCGAAAACCATTTTTGATAAAGATGGCCTCGCGCAGATTGATCGTTGGTATGCCCTTGCGGATGTATTGGGGCTAGAGCGTCAATCGATGATCGATAAGATCTCAGCCAATAAAAAGCGTCGTTTTATCTACCTCCAGAGGCAAGTGAGCCCAGCGATGGCGAAGTATATTCGCGATCTTAAGCTGGTGGGCGTTGGCCTTAAAGCGGAATCTCGTCGCTACTACCCTGCGGGCGAAATCAGCGCACACCTTATCGGTGTAACGGGTATTGATGGTCACGGCTTAGAGGGCGTTGAACGCAGTTATGACCAGTGGTTAACCGGTGAAGCGGGTAAGCGTACGATTCGTAAAGACCGCTATGGGCGTGTGGTTGAAAATATTGCCTTAGAAGAGCGTGAGCAAGGTAAACCTCTCACCTTGACCATAGATCAACGTTTACAAGCGATTGCCTATCGTGAAATCAAGCAAGCGGTAGCCGATCACCGAGCAACCTCTGGCTCGGCGATTCTTCTTGATGTCAAAACCGGTGCGGTGTTAGCCATGGTCAATGCGCCATCGTATAACCCAAACAACCGAGCCGACCTGCAAAGCTTTAAGATGCGTAACCGAGTACTGACGGATGCGATGGAACCCGGCTCTACCGTTAAGCCATTTGTTGTATTGGCAGCGCTAGAGAACGGTGCTGCGACTCCAGACACCGTGATAAACACCGGAAATGGCATCATGCAAATCGGCGGTAGCCGCGTGCGTGACACCTCCAAAGTCGGTAAGGCTGGCCTAGCCATGATCCTCAAGAAGTCAAGTAACATCGGTGTTGCGAAGCTGGCATTGGATATGCCGTTGGAAGCGCTGCTGGGGCTTTACAGTTCAGTTGGTCTTGGCGAAATGTCTGGCTTGAACTTAGTCGGTGAGACAACAGGTATCTTCCCAAATCGACGCCGTTGGTCAAAGTTTGAAATTGCCACCCTATCTTTTGGTTACGGCCTATCTGTAACCCCAATTCAATTGGCTCATGCTTACGCAACACTGGCGAATAAAGGTGTGTACGAGCCGATCCATATCATTGAAAACAACGAGCAAGATTTTTCTAAGCAGATCATTGATAGAGACAATGCGCAGCTTGTTTTAGAGATGCTTGAAGGGGTAACCCAAAAAGGCGGCACAGCAACGCGCGCGGCGGTACCGGGTTATCGCGTCGCGGCTAAAACAGGTACGTCTCGTAAAGCGGAAGCGGGTGGTTATAGCGATGAGTATATTGCGATTACTGCAGGTGTAGCACCTGTAAGCGACCCTCGCGTATCACTGGTTGTAGTGGTGAATGAGCCGCAAGGCGATCTCTACTACGGCGGTTCTGTTGCTGCACCGGTATTTTCAGAAATCATGAAGGGTGCACTGCAAATTCTTAATGTGCCAGCTGATGAAAACAAGTTTCAAGAATAGAACGAATCAGGATTCGATATGAGTAATAGCCTAACACTGTCTAACTTACTGAGCCCTTGGGGGCCATTTGACTGCGCTGAACTAGCGGAAGTCGAGGTCACGCACCTTGAGTTAGATAGCCGAGCGGTAAGTTCGGGGGACATTTTCGTTGCTGTTATTGGCCATGCTGTTGATGGACGCCATTTTATCGACAAAGCCATCGACTTGGGTGCCAGCGCTGTCATTGCTCAAGCGTGCGAAGAGCATGTTCATGGCAGTGTTGAGTTACGTAATGGCGTCGCTATCGCTCATGTCCAAGATCTGAATCAAGAGCTCTCTGCTCTGGCTGGTCGTGTCTATCAATCAGATGCGACTCAGCTGATTGGCGTGACAGGCACCAATGGCAAAACCACAATTACTCAACTTATCGCTCAGTGGCTTGATTTAGTTGGTCAGCGCTCTGGTGTTATGGGCACGACAGGGAATGGTTTTCTTGACGACCTGCAAACCGCAAAAAATACCACGGGTAGCGCGATTGAAATTCAACGTACTTTGAGTGAATTATCGGCTCAAAATGCGGCCTATACTGCAATGGAAATCTCATCACACGGCTTGGTTCAAGGCCGTGTTAAAGCACTCAAATTCGCAGCCGGTGTTTTTACCAACCTGAGTCGAGACCACCTTGACTATCATGGCACGATGGAAGAGTACGCGTTAGCCAAACAGAGTCTGTTTACCAAGCATCACTGCCAGCACGCCATCATTAATGCCGATGACCCAGTGGGTTTGGCGTGGTTATCAGAATTACCCGATGCCGTAGCAGTATCGCTGAGTCCAATCTCTGACTGTGCCAATGCAGTGTGGGCCTCAAACGTGGCTTATGCTGAAACTGGCATCTGCATGGATTTCGATGGTGCGTGGGGCACGGGGTCGCTGCAGGTACCTTTGATTGGTCAATTTAATGCATCTAATGTTTTGGTGGCGTTCGCAACACTGCTTGCTTTAGGTATTGATAAACAACAACTGGTTGATAGTGCACCCAAGTTACAGCCTGTGATCGGCCGTATGGAACTATTCCAAGCGCCGCAAAAAGCCAAGGTTGTGGTTGATTATGCGCACACGCCTGATGCACTGGAAAAAGCATTAGCTGCACTGCGCGTGCATTGCTCTGGTAACTTATGGGCCATTTTTGGTTGCGGTGGCGATCGAGATAAAGGCAAGCGTCCGATGATGGCGGAGACAGCGGAACAGTTCGCCGACAAGATCATTATCTCTGATGATAACCCTCGCAGCGAAGACCCGGCGGAAATCGTCAAAGATATGCTGGTGGGGCTTAAGCAGCCTCAAACCGCATACGTTGAGCATGATCGCTATCAAGCGGTGAAGTTTGCCCTTGAGCAAGCTGGTAACAATGACATTATCCTACTGGCAGGTAAGGGCCATGAGGATTACCAAGTATTAAAAGATGAAACTGTGCACTACTCTGACCGAGAGTCAGCACTGCAATTATTAGGTATTCACAATGATTGATGTATCACTAGAACAGGTCTGTCAGGCAGTTAATGGTGAACTAATTGAATCAGCGGAAGCAGGGAAGGCGACCATGATTCATTCGGTATCTACAGATACACGTACCGTTCAAAGTGGTGCTCTGTTCGTGGCTTTGGTTGGCGAGCGATTTGATGCGCATGACTTTTGCCATCAAGCGGTCGAAGCACAAGCCAGCGCGTTGTTAGTCGAACGAAAACTTGACCTAAATATTACTCAAGTGGTTGTTGAGGATACTAAACTTGCGTTGGGTCAGTTGAGTGCATGGGTACATGCTCAATGTGAAGTGCCAACCATGGCTATCACAGGTAGTTGTGGCAAAACCACCGTCAAAGAGATGGTTGCTAGCATTCTACAACAGCGCGGAAAAGTACTGTTTACCGCGGGCAACTTCAATAATGATATTGGGGTACCTCTGACGTTACTGCGCAGCGAGCCAAGTGATGACTTCGCTGTGATTGAGCTTGGTGCTAACCACATCGGTGAGATTGCTTACACGACACAACTTGTGAAGCCGCAAGTGGCGGTGGTAAATAATGTTGCCGCAGCGCACCTTGAAGGCTTTGGCTCAATGGATGGTGTTAAGCAAGCCAAGGGTGAAATTTACCAAGGCCTCTCTGCTGGTGATACCGCCATCGTCAACTTAGAGAGTAATGGTGGTGCATATTGGGAAGAAGTCTTGGTAGATAAGTCGGTGCTTACCTTTTCAGATGTAAACCCTGAGGCCGATTACTTTGCCGATGAAGTTGAGCTTAATGAGCAAGGCGAAGCCTGTTTTACAATGCACACCCCACAAGGGGGTATCGCTATTGAGCTAGGTATCATAGGTCAACATAATGTGGCAAATGCGCTTTGTGCAGCTGCATTAAGTATCCAGTTTGGTGCGAGTTTGAATGACATTCAGACTGGTTTAAAAAACTTAAACTCAGTAAAGGGCCGCGTTGAGGTTCAACAGCTGAGTGAACAAATTAAGCTAATTGACGACAGTTACAATGCCAGCGTGCCTGCGATGAAGGCGGCGGCAAAACTGTTGTCGAGCTTTAAAGGGCAGCGTTGGCTGATTTTAGGCAATATGGCTGAATTAGGCGATGAAAGCCTTGCACTTCACCGTCAAGTCGGTGAATATGCTGCCCCATTCGCTTTTGAGCATGTACTCACTTACGGTGATGATACAAAGGTGATCAGTGAGGTCTGCAACGGCATTCACTTCGCCACGCATCAAGCGATGATCGCACATATAGAGCAGCAGTTAAGCTTGCCAAATAATGCGTCGCACACACTGTTAGTTAAAGGCGCAAACAGTGCAGGAATGAGTAAAATTGCCGCTGCTTTAAAGGAGAACTTTTCATGATTATTTGGCTTGCAGAGCTGCTACAGCCACACTTTTCGTTTTTTCGTTTGTTTGAATATCTTTCGTTTCGAGCAATCGCGAGTATTTTAACGGCTCTATGCTTGTCACTGTGGATGGGACCTCGTTTAATCGAGCGTCTACAAATGCTGCAAATCGGTCAAGTTGTTCGTAATGACGGTCCTGAATCTCACTTCAGCAAACGCGGTACCCCAACCATGGGGGGGGTGATGATCTTGGCTGCGATCATCATTACTGTCCTGTTGTGGGCAGATCTTTCTAACCCTTATGTATGGGCTGTGATGGCAGTACTTGGCGGTTATGGTGCGGTCGGTTTTGTTGATGACTATCGTAAAGTTGTCCGTAAGAACACCGATGGCCTAATTGCTCGCTGGAAGTACTTCTGGCAATCAGCGATTGCGCTGGTTGTGGCGTTTGCATTGTACGCACACGGTCAAGATACAGCAGCGACTCAGCTAGTAGTACCTTTCTTCAAAGATGTGATGCCACAGCTTGGCTTACTCTACATTGTGTTGACGTACTTTGTTATCGTGGGTACCAGTAATGCGGTTAACCTAACAGATGGTCTAGACGGTCTAGCAATCATGCCAACGGTAATGGTAGCTGCTGGCTTTGCGGTTATTGCATGGGCGACGGGTAACGTTAACTTTGCTGAATACCTACATATTCCATATATCCCGTTTACGTCTGAGCTGGTTGTTGTATGTACCGCTATTGTCGGTGCTGGCCTTGGTTTCCTATGGTTTAACACCTACCCAGCGCAAGTATTCATGGGCGATGTCGGCTCTCTAGCACTCGGTGGTGCTTTAGGTACTATCGCGGTATTGGTTCGCCAGGAGTTGGTACTGGTTATTATGGGCGGTGTATTTGTAATGGAGACGCTATCAGTAATCTTACAGGTAGGCTCTTACAAGCTACGCGGTCAGCGTATTTTCCGTATGGCACCAATTCACCACCACTACGAGCTGAAAGGCTGGCCAGAACCGCGTGTAATCGTGCGTTTTTGGATCATTTCAATGGTTCTTGTTTTGATTGGTCTAGCGACACTGAAAGTTCGTTAATTCCACTTTAAGCCTCGTTAATACGGGGCTTTATCCACATTAAGAGCGTCTTGTTTAAATGGAACCTTGGCAAAATATTCAAAATGTAGTGGTTGTAGGGCTCGGTATTACCGGGCTCTCTGTCGTTAAACATCTTGTAAAATATCAGCCTCACTGCACGGTGAGAGTGATCGACACTCGCGATAATCCACCGGGCAAAGAGTCACTGCCTGATGGTGTTGCTCTGCATTCTGGGAGTTGGCAAAACGAATGGTTAGCACAAGCCGACCTTGTCGTTGCAAACCCAGGTATCGCACTGGCAACACCAGAGATTCAAACTGTGTTGGCACGCGGTGGTGCTGTTGTGGGTGATATTGAATTATTCGCTTGGGCAGTTGAGAAGCCTGTCGTGGCAATCACGGGCTCCAACGGTAAGAGCACTGTGACAGATCTTACCGGTGTGCTTGCCAAAGCTGCAGGTCTTAAGGTGGGCGTTGGTGGTAACATCGGTGTACCAGCTCTGGATCTACTTGAACAAGATGCCGAGCTCTATGTCTTAGAATTGTCGAGCTTCCAGTTAGAGACCACATCAAGTCTTAAATTAGCGGCAGCAGCGTTCTTGAACCTCTCTGAAGATCACATGGATCGCTATCAAGGCATGGCCGACTACTGTGATGCTAAGCGCCGTATCTTCAAACATGCGCAATACGCACTAGTAAACCGTGATGATCGCGAAACCTATCCACTGGATTCACAACAGGTCGTAAGCTTCGGATTTGATAACCAAGAGTTCGGCGTTGATGTGATTGATGGCGAAGAGTGGCTCATTGATCATGGTGCGCCAGTTATTCGCAGCCAAGACCTCACTCTGGTAGGTCGACACAATGTATCAAATGCCTTGGTTTCTTTGGCACTACTCAAACTGGCAAACATCGACTACGCCAACAGTCTTGATGCATTGAAAGCATATAACGGCCTGACTCATCGTTGCCAAGTCGTCGCAGACAAGCGCGATGTGAAGTGGGTTAATGATTCTAAGGCGACCAATGTTGCCAGCACGTTAGCGGCTTTGTCTGGTCTAGAGTGCGCAGGAACACTTTATTTGTTAGTCGGTGGTGTGGGTAAAGGGGCAGACTTCAGTGAACTTGCACCGGTACTTAACAATATCGCACGCGTTAAACTGTGCTGTTTTGGTGAAGATGCTGACCAGTTTATGCCTCTGCATCCATCGGCACAAAAGTTTGACACCATGCAGCAGATTATCGAAACCGTTTCACCAAAGCTAGTAGCGGGAGATATGGTGATGTTGTCGCCTGCGTGTGCAAGCTTCGATCAGTTTAGTAATTTCATGGCAAGAGGTGATGCATTCACCGAGCTTGCTCAAAAGTACGCATAATCGTTAAAGGACTGGAACCCAGTGCAGAAAGTGAGACAGCTCAACCACTCAATTTGGCAATGGCTTAACCGCTCTACGCCAGAGGCGCTTTATGATCGTCAATTGGTCTGGATCGCGCTTGGGCTGATGCTGACTGGGTTGGTAATGGTGACGTCTGCTTCGTTCCCAATCAGTGCTCGTTTAACCGATCAGCCTTTTCACTTTATGTTCCGCCATGCGATCTTTTTGCTGCTCGCGTTGGGAGTATCCAGTGTGATATTGCAAATCCCGATGAAGCGCTGGCTTCAATACAGTATGTATCTACTGGGATTATCCTTTTTCTTGTTGATAGTGGTATTGGCTGTTGGTAAGTCGGTGAACGGCGCATCGCGTTGGATTCCTTTGGGGTTATTCAATCTCCAGCCTGCCGAAGTGGCAAAACTGTCGCTGTTTATCTTCATGGCCGGTTACTTGGTTCGTAAGCAAGACGAAGTGAGAAAGACCTTCTTCGGTGGTTTTGCTAAACCCATTATGGTGTTTGGTGCCTTTGCAGTGTTGCTACTCGGCCAGCCCGACTTAGGTACGGTGGTTGTAATGCTGGTGACTCTGTTTGGCATGCTGTTCATTGCCGGTGCAAAACTGTCGCAGTTTATCGCTCTTATGGTTGCTGGTGTGGCTGCGGTTGTTGGCTTGATTGTGATAGAGCCTTACCGTGTGCGACGTGTGACTTCATTCTGGGAGCCCTGGAATGATCCATTTGGTAGTGGCTACCAGTTAACACAATCTCTGATGGCATTTGGTCGTGGGGATTGGATGGGGCAAGGCTTAGGCAACTCGATTCAAAAACTTGAGTACTTACCGGAGGCGCATACCGACTTCGTATTCGCTGTACTTGCCGAAGAGCTCGGTTTTGTGGGTGTGACCTTGGTATTGATGCTGATCTTCAGTCTGGTTTTCAAAGCGATTTTTATTGGTAAGAAAGCCTTTGAAAACGATCAGGTGTTTAGCGGTTATCTCGCTTTTGGCATCGGTATTTGGTTTGCTTTCCAAACCTTGGTTAACGTTGGTGCGGCATCGGGTATCGTACCGACCAAGGGCCTGACTCTTCCACTGATCAGTTATGGTGGCTCCAGCTTGATCATCATGTCAGTCGCGGTATCTATGTTGCTGCGGATTGACCATGAATGTCGCCTAATAGAACAACAGGATGCTGAGCATCAGAACGAACTAAATGAATAGTAACAGCATGAAAAAGAACAAAAGATTATTGGTGATGGCTGGTGGTACCGGCGGTCACGTTTTTCCAGGCTTAGCGGTCGCTAAAAAGCTACAGCAACAAGGTTGGGAGATTCGCTGGCTAGGTACGGCTGATCGTATGGAAGCGGATCTGGTGCCAAAGCACGGTATCGAGATTGATTTCATTAAGGTGAAAGGGCTGCGAGGCCAAGGCATCGCTAAGTTAATTAAAGCGCCTTTCCAAATTATTAATGCCATACTTCAAGCAAAGCAACACATTAAGGCGTGGCAGCCAGATGTGGTGCTTGGCATGGGTGGCTATGTGAGTGGTCCAGGTGGCATCGCAGCTTGGTTATCGGGTATTCCAGTAGTGCTGCATGAGCAGAATGCAGTGGCCGGTTTAACCAACCAATGGCTATCTAAGATCGCGAAAAAGGTGTTTCAAGCGTTCCCGGGCGCATTCCCTAGCGCGGATGTTGTGGGTAACCCGGTACGTGAAGATGTTGTTGCATTGCCTGAGCCAAGTGAGCGCATGGCGCAACGTGACGGTGATATCCGTATCCTAGTTATGGGCGGTAGCCAAGGTGCCAAGATCCTCAATGATACCTTACCAGTGGCTTTGGGCCAGCTTGGTGAAGGCTTCACAGTGATGCACCAAGCAGGCAAAAACAATCAACAGCAAGTGATTGAACAATATAATTCTCATTCTGTGAACAATGTTCAAGTGACTGAATTTATTGATGATGTAGCGCAAGCCTATGCATGGGCAGATCTATTAGTGTGTCGTTCAGGTGCGTTAACAGTGTCTGAAGTCTCTGCTGCAGGTGTTGGCTCTATCTTTGTGCCTTTCATGCATAAAGACCGCCAGCAAGCGCTTAATGCCGATCACTTAGTTGATTGCGGCGCTGCGTTGATGATCGAACAGCCAGATCTAACGGCAGAAAAGCTAGCGAATACTATCGCTCAGCTAGACAGAAATGAATTAAAAACGATGGCAACAAAGGCACGCCAAGCGGCGAAGCTGGACGCTGATGTGACCGTCGCTAAAGCCATTCAAGCTTTAGCAAAATAACGAGATAAATTTGATGACGATTGAACATACGCAAGACTTAGCGCAGATCCGTGCAATGGTGCCAGAGATGCGCCGAGTGAAATCTATCCACTTCATCGGTATTGGTGGCGCAGGTATGAGCGGGATTGCTGAAGTCTTGCTAAACGAAGGCTACCAGATTACGGGTTCTGATATTGCTCAAAACCCAGTAACAGAGCGTTTGGTTAGCAAGGGTGCAACGGTCTACATTGGCCATCAAGCGAGTAATGTTGCTAACGCAAGTGTGGTGGTTGTTTCGACTGCAATCAACGAAGAGAACCCAGAGATCGTTGCGGCTCGTGAAGCACGCACACCGATTGTACGTCGTGCAGAGATGCTCGCAGAGCTAATGCGCTTTCGTCATGGTATTGCCGTGGCTGGTACGCACGGTAAAACAACCACGACGGCTCTGGTTACACAGATTTACTCTGAAGCGGGTCTTGATCCAACCTTCGTTAACGGCGGTCTGGTAAAAAGTGCGGGTACTAATGCTCGTCTAGGCTCAAGCCGCATCTTGATTGCAGAGGCTGACGAGAGTGATGCATCATTTTTACACCTGCAACCTATGGTAAGCATCGTGACCAACATCGAAGCTGACCATATGGATACCTACGGTGGTGACTTCGAAACGTTAAAGCAGACCTTCATCGACTTCCTACACAACCTGCCGTTTTACGGTCAGGCTGTCATGTGTGTTGATGATCCAGTGGTACGTGAGCTTATCCCTCAAGTAAGTCGCCAAGTGATCACTTACGGTTTCTCTGAAGATGCTGATGTGCGTATTGAGAACTACCGCCAAGAAGGTCAACAAGGCAAATTCACGGTAGTTCGTGAAGGCAAAGCGAATTTGGATATCACACTTAACATCCCAGGACGCCACAATGCATTGAATGCATCAGCTGCGATTGCTGTAGCTACAGAAGATGACATCAGCGATGAAGCAATCCTGAAAGCAATGGCTGGCACTCAGGGTACTGGTCGCCGTTTTGATCACTTAGGTGAATACGAAACTGGTAAAGGTGTGGCAATGCTGGTAGATGATTACGGTCATCACCCAACTGAGGTCGACGTGACCATTCAAGCAGCACGCAGTGGTTGGGAAGATAAGCGTCTGGTTATGATATTCCAACCGCACCGTTATAGTCGCACCCGAGATCTGTTCGATGATTTTGCTAACGTTCTTGAGCAGGTTGACGTTTTAATTTTGCTTGATGTCTACTCAGCAGGTGAAAAACCGATTGCTGGCGCTGATGGCCGTGCGTTGAGCCGAACCATTCGTGGCCGCGGTAAAATCGACCCTATTTTTGTCTCAGACATTACTGCGCTACCTTCGACGTTAGCCAATGTTATCCAAGGTGGTGACCTCGTGTTAACACAAGGCGCAGGCGATGTTGGCCGTGTAGCGAAACAGCTTGAAGCGCTGCAGTTAGACATTAATAAAATGCAGAGCGCTTAATAGAATAAGTTCTCACATACTGTGGTCGAGCGCTCACTTCTTGCGCTTGACCCAAATTTAACCAAAAATCTGATTATCAACGTTTGATAGTTTGATTTTGCTCAGTATAATTCATAGGTTAAAGTAAGTGCTTTTACCTCTATTACGAAAAGATAGGGAATAGAATTGCGAACCAACGACAGGGACTGCGGGTTTTGGTAGAAAGTACTTTCAGCGAAAACCGCCACCTATTCAGCTTACCATCGTTAAAGAAACACGCCCTTGGTGGTTCTTTTCTGATTTTGGTAGTGCTTTTCATTGGGTTTCTTTTCTATACCACTCTGAGTTGGATGTGGGACGATCAACGATTGCCCCTCTCTAAAATTGTACTTCAAGGCGACTTAACATATGTCTCCGCCAGTGATGTTCAGCATGCGTTTAGCCAGCTTGAACATATTGGAACCTTCATGTCTCAAGACATTGATGTGTTACAAGACAGTTTAGAGGCACTTCCTTGGGTATCTGTTGTCTCTATTCGTAAGCAATGGCCTGACACGATTAAAGTTTTTCTGACTGAGCATCAAGCTGCCGCGATTTGGAACGGCAACATGCTGCTAAACGAAAATGGCGATGTGTTTAATGGAGATATAGGCCAACTTGAAGGTGACAGAGTCAAACTCTATGGCCCTCAAGATTCGAGTCAAGAAGTGATCGCCAAGTGGCGTCAGATTACCCCGCTGATCAATAGCGTGGGATTGAGTGTCACTTCATTGGTTCTGAATGAACGTAGAGCATGGCAAATCATCCTAGACAACGGCATTCGCCTAGAGCTAGGTAAAGATTCTTTAGATGAGCGTGTTGAGCGCTTTATTTCGCTTTATAACGAGTTAGGTGATAAAGCGAATCGAGTGAGCTACATCGACCTCAGGTATGATACGGGAGCCGCTGTAGGCTGGTTTCCAGAGCAAGAGTTAGAAGAGAGTACAGATGACTAAGGCCGCAGATGACAACATAATTGTTGGTCTTGATATAGGCACTGCAACCATATCAGCTCTAGTAGGTGAGGTACTGCCTGATGGTCAAATCAATATCATTGGATCTGGGCAGAGCCCATCCAGAGGTATGGATAAAGGCGGTGTTAACGACCTAGAGTCGGTAGTGAAATCGGTTCAGCGTGCTATTGATCAAGCGGAACTGATGGCTGAATGCCAAATCAGCAATGTATTTATCTCACTATCGGGTAAGCACATCGCAAGCCGAATTGAAAAAGGCATGGGCACCATCTCGGATGAGGAAGTGTCACAAGACGATATGGATCGAGCAATCCATACCGCGAAATCAATTAAAATAGGTGACGAGCAGAGAATTCTGCACGTGATTCCACAAGAATTTACCATCGATTACCAAGAGGGAATTAAGAACCCACTTGGCTTATCTGGGGTTCGAATGGAAGTGAGTGTTCACCTGATTTCTTGCCACAGCGATATGGCGAGAAACATTATTAAAGCTGTTGAACGATGTGGTCTCACAGTAGAGCAGATCGTGTTTTCAGGGCTTGCCTCAAGTAATGCGGTAATCACTGAAGACGAGAGAGAGCTTGGAGTGTGTGTGGTTGATATTGGTGCAGGGACGATGGATATCTCCATTTGGACCGGTGGTGCACTGCGACACACAGAAGTCTTTTCCTACGCAGGAAATGCAGTAACCAGTGATATTGCCTTCGCATTCGGTACACCCGTAAGTGATGCCGAAGAGATCAAAGTAAACCACGGTTGCGCTCTGAGTGAACTCGTAAGCAAGGATGACTCAGTTAACGTCCCAAGTGTTGGTGGTCGACCATCTCGTAGTTTGCAAAGACAGACACTTTCTGAGGTGATTGAACCACGTTATACAGAATTAATGGGGCTTGTTAACCAAACTATTGATACTGTTCAACTACAGTTAAGAGATGAGGGTATTAAACATCATCTTGCTGCCGGTGTAGTTTTAACTGGTGGTGCTGCACAGATTGAAGGATTAGTAGAGTGTGCGGAACGCGTTTTCCGCAATCAAGTTCGAGTGGGTAAGCCGTTAGAAGTTAGTGGCTTAACCGATTATGTTAAAGAGCCGTATCATTCTACGGCGGTTGGTTTACTTCATTACGCAAGAGACTGCCAAATAAACGATGAAGGCGATTACAGCGAACCAAAGCGTAGCGCGCCTTCGATGACAGGTTTGTTCGGTAAATTGCGTAATTGGATACAAAAAGAGTTTTAACCTGAGTTGCAGGAAAAACGGAGATAACACATGTTTGAACCGATGATGGAAATGTCTGACGATGCAGTAATTAAAGTCGTTGGAGTTGGTGGCGGTGGCGGTAACGCTGTTGAGCACATGGTACGTGAGTCAATTGAAGGTGTTGAGTTCATTAGCGTAAACACTGATGCTCAAGCACTTCGCAAAACTAGCGTGAGCAGCGTGATCCAAATTGGTGGTGACATCACTAAGGGTCTGGGCGCTGGCGCAAACCCACAAGTTGGCCGTGATGCAGCTCTCGAAGACCGAGAAAGAATTAAAGAAGTTCTAACTGGCGCCGATATGGTATTTATCGCAGCTGGTATGGGTGGTGGTACAGGTACTGGTGCCGCTCCAGTGATTGCTGAAGTAGCAAAAGAGCTGGGCGTACTAACAGTCGCTGTTGTAACTAAGCCATTTAGCTTCGAAGGTAAAAAGCGTCTAGCGTTTGCTGAACAAGGTATTGAAGAGCTTTCTAAACATGTGGATTCATTGATTACGATTCCAAATGAGAAGCTACTGAAAGTACTGGGTCGTGGTGTAACACTACTAGAAGCATTCGCAAGCGCGAACGATGTTCTTAAGAACGCGGTTCAAGGTATTGCTGAGCTAATTACTCGCCCTGGCATGATTAACGTCGACTTTGCGGACGTACGCACTGTAATGTCGGAAATGGGTCATGCAATGATGGGTAGCGGCATCGCGAAAGGCGAAGACCGTGCAGAGGAAGCGGCTGAAACGGCAATTTCTAGCCCATTACTAGAAGACATCGACCTAGCGGGCGCTCGTGGTGTGCTTGTTAACATCACAGCTGGTCTAGATATGCGTCTAGATGAGTTCGAGACCGTAGGTAACACAGTTAAGGCCTTTGCTTCTGATAATGCAACAGTAGTAATCGGTACTTCTCTAGACCCAGATATGACGGACGAAATCCGCGTAACTGTGGTAGCAACAGGTATTGGCACTGAGAGAAAGCCAGACATTACGTTAGTTGCTGGTGGTAAAGCAAAAGTGGCTTCGGCGCCTCAACCACAAGCTGCAGTACAAGCTACACCAAAAGTGGAAGAGAAAGTGGCACAGCCATTGCAAGAAAAAACTGAGGTTAAACCTCAAGTGAAACCACAGCCAACAACGTCACCTGTTTCTTCAGGTACAGGCGCTAGCCAAAGTGCAGCACCTAAGCCAGAAAAAGAGAGTGGGTACTTAGATATTCCAGCATTCTTACGACGTCAGGCTGATTAACAAACAACCAATATTTGACTATAGTCAATTTAGTGGTAAAATTCGCGGTCGGTAAATACTGGCCGTGATTTGTAGCACTGATAAGAGGCAGGCAGATGATCAGACAACGTACTCTGAAAGAAATTGTGAAAACAACTGGTGTGGGTCTCCACTCTGGTCGTAAAGTCACACTTACTCTTCGCCCGGCAGCTGCAAATACAGGCATTGTATATCGTCGTACCGATGTAAACCCTCCTGTAGATTTCCCAGCTGATCCAGCTTCAGTTCGTGACACTATGTTGTGTACAGCGCTTGTAAACGATGCAGGTGTGCGTATTTCAACGGTTGAACACTTGAATGCAGCATTAGCAGGTATGGGTATCGACAACATCATTGTTGAAGTAGATGCTCCTGAGATTCCAATCATGGACGGTAGTTCAAGCCCGTTTGTGTATCTAATCCAGCAAGCTGGTGTGGAAACTCAAAATGCAGCGAAGCGTTTTATTCGTATCAAAAAGCCAGTACGCTTTGAAGACGGTGATAAGTGGGCAGAGTTTGTACCATTTAACGGCTTCCGTATGGACTTCGAGATCGACTTCAACCACCCAGCGATTGAAGCTGATGAGCAGCGTCTTCTGTTTGACTTCTCTTCACAAGGTTTTGTTAAAGAGATTTCTCGCGCTCGTACTTTCGGCTTCATGCGTGACATCGAATACCTACAATCTCAGAACCTAGTTCTAGGTGGTAGCTTTGATAACGCTATCGTGCTTGATGAGTACCGTATTCTTAACGAAGAAGGTCTTCGTTTTGATAACGAGTTTGTTACTCACAAAGTGCTGGATGCGATTGGTGACCTTTACATGTGTGGACACGCTATCATTGGTGAGTTCCGTGCATACAAATCGGGTCACGGTCTAAACAACCAACTTCTACGTGCAGTTCTTGCTGATGCAGAAGCTTGGGAATGGGCAACATTCGAAGAAGAAGCAGGCTCACCAGTTGCCTTTGCAGAACCAGGAATGGTTTTAGCATAAAACTGCAATCAAAGATTTTAAAAACCAGGCAATGCGCCTGGTTTTTTTGTATCTGTAATAAAGCTAAAGTGCGATAAAGCATTGGAATAAGCGTTAGGCTAGCCTTGAGGTTGTTTATTCCATCGGCAATTGGTAATAAAAGTTCAAACCACATCAAACAAATGACCTCATAAATGGTCGTTGAGGTGAAAATTACTTACACTAGATGCCAATAATTTTAACTCAAGCCTTGAAAACTCTACTCTCCAACACAATATCAGAGGTACTAGATTTATCTCAGTATCCTTGGTTCGTAACTAACACTAGTTCACAACTGGTAGAGACTGACGGCATTTAAAATAGATCGCGGACGATCTGAGAACGAAGAGATTCCAAGCACATGATTACTAAGCTGCTGACAAAGGTAATTGGCAGTCGCAATGACAGAACACTGCGCCGCCTTAGAAAGATTGTAAAAGAAATTAATAACTACGAACCAACGTTTGAGGCTCTGTCTGATGAAGAGCTAAAAGCAAAAACTGTTGAGTTCCGTGAGCGCTTAGACAAAGGTGAAACACTAGACCAACTTCTGCCAGAAGCATTCGCAACAGTACGTGAAGCATCTAAGCGTGTTTACGGCATGCGTCACTTCGACGTTCAGCTGATTGGTGGTATGGTTCTTAACGCTGGTCAAATCGCAGAGATGCGTACTGGTGAAGGTAAAACACTAACAGCGACTCTACCTGCTTACCTAAACGCACTTCCAAGCAAGGGTGTTCACGTTGTAACGGTGAACGACTACCTAGCGAAGCGTGATGCTGAGACAAACCGTCCTCTATTTGAATTCTTAGGCATGACCGTTGGTGTTAACGTACCAAACATGGCTCCACCTGAGAAAAAAGCGGCTTATCAAGCGGATATCCTATACGGCACAAACAACGAATTCGGTTTTGACTACCTACGTGACAACATGGCTTTCCGCGCGGAAGACCGTGTACAACGTGAACGCTTCTTCGCAGTTGTCGATGAAGTGGACTCAATCCTAATCGATGAAGCTCGTACTCCTCTTATTATCTCTGGCCCAGCCGAAGATAGCTCAGATCTTTACACTCGAATCAACACACTGATTCCTCACCTAGAACTTCAAGATAAAGAAGATTCAGAAGAGTACCGTGGTGAAGGTCACTACACCATGGACGAGAAGTCTAAACAGGTTCACCTGACTGAAAACGGTCAGGAATTTGTTGAAGAGCTAATGGTGAAAAATGGTCTAATGGAAGAAGGCGACACGCTTTACTCTCCAACCAACATCAGCCTACTACACCACGTTAATGCAGCACTGCGTGCACACGTATTGTTCGAGAAGAACGTAGACTACATCGTTACTGAAGAAGGCGAAGTGGTTATCGTTGATGAACACACTGGCCGTACTATGCCTGGTCGTCGTTGGTCTGAAGGTCTGCACCAAGCGGTTGAAGCGAAAGAAGGCGTTAAGATTCAGAACGAAAACCAAACTCTGGCTTCGATCACTTTCCAGAACTTCTTCCGTCTATACGAAAAACTGTCAGGTATGACAGGTACGGCAGATACAGAAGCATTCGAATTCCAATCGATCTACGGCTTAGAAACAGTGGTTATCCCAACCAACAAGCCTATGGTTCGTAACGATATGCCTGACGTGGTTTATCGTACTGAAGCTGACAAGTTCAATGCCATCATTGAAGACATCAAAGAGCGCGTTGCCGCAGGTCAACCATCGCTGGTTGGTACGGTTTCTATCGAGAAATCTGAACTGCTGTCGAACGCTCTGAAAAAAGCCAAAATTAAGCACAACGTACTGAACGCGAAGTTCCACGAAAAAGAAGCAGAAATCGTAGCGCAAGCAGGTACGCCAGGTGCAGTGACTATCGCAACTAACATGGCTGGTCGTGGTACCGACATCGTGTTAGGTGGTAGCTGGCAAGCAGAAGTTGAAAAACTACAAGATCCAACTCAAGAGCAGATCGACAAGATCAAAGCAGATTGGAAAGTGGTTCATGACAAAGTACTAGAGTCTGGTGGTCTACACATCATCGGTACTGAGCGTCACGAATCTCGTCGTATCGATAACCAGCTACGTGGTCGTTCTGGTCGTCAAGGTGACGCAGGTTCTTCTCGTTTCTACCTATCAATGGAAGACTCGCTACTGCGTATCTTTACATCTGATCGTATGGCTGGTCTTATCCAGAGCGGTATGGAAGAGGGTGAAGCGATTGAATCTAAGATGCTATCTCGCTCTATCGAAAAAGCACAACGTAAAGTTGAAGGTCGCAACTTCGATATCCGTAAACAGCTTCTAGAATACGATGACGTAGCGAACGATCAGCGTAAAGTGGTTTACGAACTGCGTGATGAGCTAATGAGCTCTGAAGACATCAGCGAGATGATTGAACACAACCGTGAAGACGTGTTCACATCGGTTATTGATGAATACATCCCGCCGCAATCACTAGAAGACATGTGGGATATCCCAGGTCTTCAAGATCGTCTGAAGAACGATTTCGACCTAGACTTTGATATTCAAGGTTGGTTAGACGAAGACGATAAGCTATACGAAGAAGCGTTACGTGAACGCATCCTAGGCATGGCTGTTGATGTTTACAAACAGAAAGAAGAAGTGGTCGGTGAACAAGTTCTGCGCAACTTCGAGAAGTCTGTCATGCTACAAACTCTTGATGGTTTGTGGAAAGAGCACTTGGCGGCAATGGATCACCTTCGTCAAGGTATTCACCTACGTGGTTATGCACAGAAGAACCCGAAACAAGAGTACAAGCGCGAGTCGTTTGAGCTGTTTGAAGGTCTACTAGAAGTGCTTAAATCTGACGTGATTACTATCCTTTCGAAAGTTCGAGTTCAACAACAAGAAGAAGTAGAGAAGATGGAAGCGCAGCGTCAAGCTCAAGCGGAAGAGGCTGCGCGTCGTGCACAAGCTCAACACGCTTCAGCTGAAAACCAACTATCTGATGGTGAAGAGTCAGCAGAAGGGCATCAGCCAGTTGTACGTGATGAGCGCAAAGTTGGCCGTAATGAGCCATGTCCATGTGGCAGCGGCAAAAAGTACAAGCAATGTCACGGTAAAATCGCGTAAGTTTAATGAATCGTTGCTGTAGCGCATGATAGCTGCGTTGGTGGTACTCACTTACAGTCGTAAGCTCCGTGCCACCGCCTTGCTCTCAAGCACTACAACTTAGCTTCATAAAACTGACAAATAGAATATAAAGAGTCGCTTAGGCGGCTCTTTTTGTATGTGAAAATAATAAGGTTTCGATAGCGTCATCCTCGAGAGTGAGGGACGAGCGAGTCGGGGATCTTTCGAACTAACAAAAGAGCAGATTCCCTATCTAATTCGTTCCTCATTGTAGGGAATGACGGTAGAGACATAGAAGGAACACCATCAATGAAAAGAATCCATATTGTAGCGGGCATTATCTTCAATCAGGATAAATCGGAAATCTTTATTACCAAACGTCCGAGTGACAAACACAAAGGTGGCTTTTGGGAGTTTCCAGGCGGTAAGGTTGAAGAGGGCGAGACCATTGAACAAGCCATGGTTCGTGAGCTAGATGAAGAGATCGGAATTACAGTGACAGAGCAGAGCTTGTTTGAACACCTAGAGTTTGATTATCCAGAAAAGTCTCTTAAATTTGATTTCATCTGTGTTACTGCTTTCGAGCAGGAGCCTTATGGCAAAGAAGGACAACAAGGACAGTGGGTTTCTATTGAAGCATTGCCAAACTACGAATTCCCAGAAGCAAACGTGCCGATTTTACAGCGTGTAGTAAAAGAGTACTCGTAAGGGCTAGCCTGAGTCTGAGATTGTTGTTAGTTTAAAGAGATAGTGAACTTGAGTCGTTCTGCGAATGTATGCAGGGGACAAACCAAACAATGGAGATAAATGCAGTGGTAAGAATTGCAATTGCAGGAGCAGCAGGTCGCATGGGCCGTAACTTGGTGAAAGCTACTCACCAAAACAAAGATGCGACGGTTGGTGCTGGTTCAGAGCGCCCAGAGTCATCGCTGGTCGGTGTCGATATCGGTGAGCTGTGTGGTGAAGGTCGTTTTGAGGTTGCCCTAGTTGATGATCTAGCAAAAGTGGTAGAAGAGTTTGACGTGATCGTCGACTTTACTGCGCCTGTCAGCACTCTAGCGAACATTGAACTGTGCAAGAAGCATGGCAAAAAGCTCGTGATTGGTACAACCGGCTTCTCTGAAGAAGAGAAACAAGTGATTGCCGCTGCGTCTAAAGAGATGCCAATTGTTATGGCTCCTAACTACAGTGTTGGTGTGAACCTAGTATTTAAGCTGCTTGAGAAAGCGGCAAAAGTAATGGGTGATTACTGTGATGTTGAAATTGTTGAAGCGCACCATCGTCATAAAGTCGATGCGCCATCAGGCACTGCGATTGGTATGGGCGAAGCGATCGCGGGCGCTATGGGTAATGATCTGAATGACGTTGCGGTTTGGGCTCGTGAAGGCATTACCGGTGAGCGCACTAAAGATGAGATCGGTTTTGCAACCATTCGTGCCGGCGACATCATTGGTGAGCACACAGCAATGTTTGCAGATATCGGTGAGCGTGTCGAAATTACCCACAAAGCAACGGATCGTATGACTTTTGCTAACGGTGCGATAAAGGCGGCGGTTTGGTTGGATAGCAAGCCAGCAGGCTTTTATACCATGACAGATGTGCTTGGTTTGAACGAACTGTAAATAGATAATTATGCGCTGGCAATTGCCGGCGCTTTGTTTATTTAGCCAATTCTAATGATAATTAAACTTAACTAAGGTGGTGGAAATACGCTTAGTTTATTGTGTTTTTTGTCTTGTTTTGGTTGTTTTTTGTTTGAGATTGCCTTTATTTCTTGTTTCCTCTTGTTATTTAACGTTTGCGCTTTCTTATCAATATTTCTATCACTCTAACTTAGAGTGAAATGATAACGAGAGTTGAAAAAATCTCAATTTCCCCTCGTCACCCCTGTAAAACTAGTACTTTTGAAGCTTTAAAAGAGAAAGTTGGATAAGTGGCTACAAATGTTTAATTTCTTTTGCGTTAAATGTTGACACAAATCACGGGCATCACTAAAATACCGCCAATTTGTCTAATTTCCATAAACACGCAGTTTTGGGTGTTGCAGGAAGGTAGATTTGCAAATTAAATCAATTTTAATGCATTTTTATTTCTGGAGGTTGTCTTGAAAAAGTCAGCATTGCTAGTCCTAGAAGATGGGACAGTATTCCACGGTGAATCCATTGGCGCAGACGGTTCTGCTGTTGGTGAAGTCGTTTTTAATACCTCGATGACGGGGTACCAAGAAATCCTCACTGATCCTTCCTATTCTCAACAAATTGTAACTCTTACTTACCCTCACATTGGCAATACCGGAACCAATTCCGAAGACGAAGAATCCTCTTCAATCCACGCTCAAGGCCTTGTGATTCGCGATCTCCCTCTTATCGCTTCTAACTTCCGTAATGAACAATCCCTTTCTGATTACCTAAAGTCGCAAAACGTTGTTGGTATCGCTGATATCGATACTCGTAAGCTGACGCGTATTCTTCGCGAGAAGGGTGCTCAAAACGGTTGTATCGTAGCGGGTAACAACATCGACGAGGCTCTAGCGCTGGCTAAGGCTAAAGAATTCCCTGGCCTAAAAGGTATGGACCTTGCGAAAGAAGTTACAACAAAAGAAGCGTATCAATGGAAACAAGGTTCGTGGACGCTTACGGGTGGACTTCCTGAAGCGAAAGCAGACTCAGAATTGCCATATCACGTTGTTGCCTACGACTTCGGTGCAAAACGCAACATCTTGCGCATGCTTGTTGACCGCGGCTGCCGCCTAACAGTTGTTCCAGCTGAAACATCAGCGGAAGAAGTTCTAGCACTGAACCCAGACGGTGTTTTCCTTTCAAATGGCCCTGGTGACCCAGAACCATGTACTTACGCGATTGAAGCGACAAAAGTATTCCTAGAGAAAGGTCTACCAATCTTTGGTATCTGTCTTGGTCACCAAATCCTAGCGCTAGCTTCGGGTGCTAAGACGGTGAAGATGAAGTTTGGTCACCACGGTGCAAACCACCCAGTTAAAGATTTAGATCGTGATGTTGTGATGATCACTTCACAAAACCACGGTTTTGCTGCAGATGAAGAGACGCTGCCTGAAAACCTACGTGCAACGCACAAGTCGCTATTTGATGGTTCTCTACAAGGTATCCACCGCACAGATAAGCCAGCATTCAGCTTCCAAGGTCACCCAGAAGCGAGCCCAGGTCCAGAAGACGCGGCACCGCTTTTCGACCACTTCATTGAACTAATTAAACAGCACACAGCGTAATTCGGAGTAGTAGACAATGCCAAAACGTACTGACATTAAAAGTATTCTAATTCTAGGTGCTGGCCCGATCGTTATCGGCCAAGCATGTGAGTTCGATTACTCTGGTGCTCAAGCTTGTAAAGCGCTTCGCGAAGAAGGTTACCGAGTTATTCTAGTTAACTCGAACCCAGCGACCATCATGACTGACCCTGATATGGCTGATGCAACTTACATCGAGCCAATCCAATGGGAAGTTGTTCGCAACATCATTGCGAAAGAGAAGCCAGACGCAGTTCTACCTACAATGGGTGGTCAAACGGCTCTTAACTGTGCACTAGATCTTGAGAAGCACGGCGTTCTTGAAGAGTTCGGTGTAGAGATGATTGGTGCAACGGCTGACGCTATCGATAAAGCGGAAGACCGTTCTCGTTTCGATAAGGCGATGAAGTCTATCGGCCTTGAGTGTCCACGTGCTGACACTGCGAAAACCATGGAAGAAGCTTACGCTGTTCTAGATATGGTTGGCTTCCCTTGTATCATCCGTCCATCGTTCACTATGGGTGGTACTGGCGGTGGTATCGCATACAACAAAGAAGAGTTCGAAGAGATCTGTCGTCGCGGTTTAGACCTTTCTCCAACAAACGAACTTCTAATCGATGAATCTCTAATCGGTTGGAAAGAGTACGAGATGGAAGTGGTTCGTGACAAAGCGGACAACTGTATCATCGTATGTGCGATTGAAAACTTCGACCCAATGGGTATCCACACGGGTGACTCAATCACAGTTGCACCAGCACAGACTCTAACAGACAAAGAATACCAACTGATGCGTAACGCATCTCTAGCGGTACTGCGTGAGATTGGTGTTGAAACAGGTGGCTCAAACGTACAGTTTGGTATCAACCCGAAAGATGGCCGTATGGTTATCATCGAGATGAACCCACGTGTATCTCGCTCTTCTGCTCTAGCTTCTAAAGCGACAGGTTTCCCAATCGCTAAGATTGCAGCGAAACTGGCTGTGGGTTACACATTAGATGAACTGCAAAATGACATCACGGGTGGCGCAACACCAGCATCATTCGAACCAACAATCGACTACGTAGTAACTAAGATTCCTCGTTTTAACTTCGAGAAATTTGCAGGTGCTAACGACCGTCTAACGACGCAAATGAAGTCTGTTGGTGAAGTTATGGCTATCGGCCGTAACCAACAAGAATCGCTACAAAAAGCACTTCGCGGCCTAGAAGTTGGCGCGACTGGCTTTGACGAAATGGTTGACCTAGATGCGCCAGACGCACTAACAACAATTCGTCACGAACTAAAAGAAGCGGGCGCAGAGCGTATTTGGTACATCGCGGATGCATTCCGTGCGGGTATGTCTGTAGATGGCGTATTCAACCTAACGCAAATCGACCGTTGGTTCCTAGTTCAAATCGAAGACATCGTTAAGCTTGAGCAAGAGCTTAAAGCGAAAGGCTTTGCTGGATTGAACAAAGACGAGCTTAACAAGCTGAAGCGTAAAGGTTTTGCTGATGCACGCCTATCTAAGATTCTAGGTGTTGCGGAAAGCGAAATCCGTCGTCTACGTGACCAATACGACATCCACCCAGTGTACAAGCGCGTTGATACGTGTGCGGCTGAGTTCTCTTCTGATACGGCTTACATGTACTCATCTTACGATGACGAGTGTGAAGCGAACCCAACAGACAAAGACAAGATCATGATTCTTGGTGGCGGTCCAAACCGTATCGGTCAAGGTATTGAATTTGACTACTGTTGTGTACACGCATCACTAGCTCTACGTGAAGATGGTTACGAAACTATCATGGTTAACTGTAACCCTGAGACAGTTTCAACGGACTACGACACGTCTGACCGTCTGTACTTCGAACCAGTAACACTGGAAGACGTACTAGCAATCGCTCGCGTTGAGAAGCCAAAAGGCGTTATCGTTCAGTACGGTGGTCAAACACCACTGAAACTGGCTCGCGCACTTGAAGCAGCTGGCGTGCCAATCATCGGTACTAGCCCAGATGCAATCGACCGTGCAGAGGACCGTGAGCGTTTCCAAGTTGCAGTTGACCGTCTAGGTCTTCTACAGCCAGAAAACGCGACAGTAACGACGATGGAGCAAGCGGTAGAGAAATCTCGTGAAATCGGTTACCCACTGGTTGTACGTCCTTCTTACGTACTTGGTGGTCGTGCGATGGAAATCGTATACGACGAGCAAGACCTACGTCGCTACTTCAACGAAGCAGTAAGCGTATCAAACGAATCTCCAGTTCTACTAGATAGCTTCCTAGACGACGCAGTTGAAGTCGATATCGATGCTATCTGTGACGGTGAGCGTGTGGTTATCGGCGGTATCATGGAGCACATCGAGCAAGCGGGTGTTCACTCAGGTGACTCAGCATGTTCTCTTCCTGCATACACGCTAAGCCAAGAAATCCAAGACGTAATGCGTGAGCAAGTTGAAAAGCTAGCATTCGAGCTAGGTGTTCGCGGTCTAATGAACACGCAGTTTGCTGTGAAGAACAACAAAGTATACCTAATCGAGGTGAACCCTCGAGCAGCGCGTACAGTACCGTTCGTATCTAAAGCAACAGGCGCGCCAATCGCTAAGATTGCAGCACGTGTTATGGCGGGTCAATCTCTAGAAGCCCAAGGCTTTACTAAAGAAATCATCCCACCATACTACTCTGTTAAAGAAGTAGTACTACCGTTCAACAAATTCCCTGGTGTTGACCCACTGTTAGGCCCAGAAATGCGCTCTACAGGTGAGGTTATGGGTGTTGGTGCAACGTTCGCAGAAGCATACGCAAAAGCAGAACTAGGCTGTGGCAATGTTTACCCTGAAGGTGGTCGTGCGCTACTTTCTGTTCGCGCTGGTGATAAAGAGCGTGTTGTTGACCTAGCATCTAAGCTGTCTAAGCTAGGTTACCAACTAGATGCTACACACGGTACTGCGGTTATCCTAGGCGAAGCGGGCATCAACCCACGTCTAGTGAACAAGGTACACGAAGGTCGTCCTCACATTCTTGACCGTATCAAGAACAACGAGTACACCTACATCGTGAACACTGCAGCTGGCCGTCAAGCGATTGAAGACTCTAAAGTACTTCGTCGTGGTGCTCTAGCAGAGAAAGTGAACTACACAACAACGCTAAACGCAGCGTTTGCAACGTGTATGGCTCACACAGCTGACGCGAAAACAACGGTAACTTCAGTACAAGAGCTACACGCTCAGGTTAAAGCTTCTGAAGCATAATCGCTGTTAAACGGATATAAATGTCGCAAAGGCCGCTCAGTTGAGCGGCCTTTTTTATGTGAGGTGTACGAACTAAGAGCGTGAAAGTAACGATGAAAAAATGGAATAGGTCACTGTCTTGTGTTTCGTTGTTTTCATTTTTATTTCAGTGGTAATTTGTGCTCTCAACGTTAAGGAGTGAGACACATGGACATTACCATTGAGATTCTAGCCATACTGTTTTTTGTGGCGACAGCTGCAGGCTTTATTGATGCGATGGCTGGTGGTGGTGGACTGTTGACACTCCCAGCGCTTCTGGCCGCAGGCGTTCCGCCGACTCAAGCATTGGCGACCAATAAACTGCAGAGCTCGTTCGGCAGTTTTTCCGCAAGCTGGTACTTTGTGCGCAATGGTATCGTGAGTATCAAAGAGATGCGTTTCGCTATCTTGTGTACCTTTATCGGCTCCGCGATTGGTGCCGAGTTAGTCCAATACATCGATGCGAGTTTGCTCACTAGCTTGATCCCACTGCTACTGATTGCGATCTCACTCTATTTCCTGTTAGCCCCACAAACTAAGAGCAGCGAAGGGAAGCAACGTATCTCGGAGGCGATGTTTGCGCTGTGTGTTGGTGGTGGTGTGGGCTTTTATGATGGCTTCTTTGGACCGGGTACCGGTTCTATCTTCACGGTCTGCTTTGTCGCAATTGGTCACTTCTCTTTAGTTGATGCGACTGCGCGCACCAAAGTGTTGAACTTTACATCGAATATTGCCGCACTGATCTTCTTCATTATTGCTGGCCTACCAATCTGGGAGCTTGGATTAGTGATGGCTGTTGGTGGCTTTATTGGTGCACAATTAGGTGCCAAGGTAGTGGTCACTAAAGGACAAAAGTGGATTCGTCCTTTGGTGATTGTGATGTCAATGTTGATGGCTTCTAAATTGCTTTGGGAACAGCATCAACAATGGATTCTATCAGTGCTTTAACTCGCGGTGATTGATAGCTATTTGGTCGCACACAGATGTGAATCGGGCGAATCAAGTTTTTGAGCTCTTCAAAACTAAACAGATATTGAGGGGCAATATTGAGGGTTTTGACGATTGATAGAGGAATCAGTGCAGGGCCTGTTCCACCAAGCGCCAGCTGTGCGGCTGCGGTATAAGCATCCATCTCCATTAGCGGTTTAACACCAAACTTCTCAAGCACGGACAATTGATAGCTATTGGCTGGATTGGTCATGTCATTAGTGATGACACGCTCTGGTAGACACTCTAAATGTGTTGAACTCACAATGTAGAATGGTTCGTCGAATAGATGAAAGGTCATCAATCCGTGATGAGGGGGAAGTACCCCGGCACACAACCCCAGAGTCGCTTTCCCTGATTGCACTCGTTCTATGATCCGTGGTGTGTGGTTGGTGGTGATGGTGATGTATTTATCATGTTGGATAAAGTCGCCCATCATTTTACCTAAGTAGCCAGCAATCAGTGATTTAGAGCTATCTAAGGTGATTAGCGTGGTGTCTTCTAGCTCTTGCTGTTCATAGATCAGTCCGCGTAACTCATTAAACGCAGGGCCGATACTCTCGATAAGAGCAACGCCATCTGGAGAGAGTTTAATCTGTCGCCCATTGGGTTCGATCAGCTTTTTACCTAACTTCTTTTCTAAATTAGCAATGCGTTTGCTGACTGCAGATTGACTGATGTACAACAAGCTACCAGTGCGGCTCATGGTTTTTGCTTTGCTGAGCACCAGCAGTGTTTCAATACCTTCAAGTAGCATAGAGTTATTGATGAAAGTTGGGAATAATACCCCCCAACTTATCTCAATCAGACCTTGGGCTCTACTCTTTACTTGTCAGTTCTTGAACTAGCGTTGCGATTCTGGTGCCGTAATATCGAGCAGTGAGTAGGTCATTGCCATTAACGCTCTCCTCCCCATCATCGATACTCGACACCAAACCGATGTTAGAGCCTGTACGATTGAGGCCTAAATCATCGGTATGCTTAGAGGCATCGAGTCCAATCCATAACATTCCATGCTGACACGCCAGTGTGAAGAAACTCAATAGTGTTTGTTGTTGCTCTCCATTGAGACTGCCGCCCGTGGTAAAGCCTGCGGCGAATTTATTACGCCAAGCTTTAGCACAGTAGGGCTCACTGCTGGCGTCCATAAATGCCTTAAATTGCGCCGCTGGGCTACCCATGTAAGTTGGGGAGCCAAATACAATTGCATCGCACTCTCCAAGTCGCTTGAGCTTCTGTTCGTTGATGTAGCGACCCTCTACAATTTCACTGGGTAGCACCTCAATCATGGTGACGGATTGAGATTGAGCCTCGACACCTTCGGCGAGGGCATGGGCGACAGCTTTCGTTGCACCACACTTAGAGAAGAAAACAATACCGATCTGACTCATTGGTTAATCCTCGTAGCGATTTTTGTTTTCAGCATCCTGAGTAAGGTACTCAATGAACTCCCACTCAACACCGCTTGCATCGTAAAAATAGACGCGCTTGCGAAACGGATTGTCCTCTCCGATATCATTCTGTTCATAACCAGCAGCTAATAAGCGTTTCTGAACACGATCAACGTCATCAACAACGATACCAATGTGATTGATGCCTACGTCTAGATAAGGGGAGCGATCGGTTTGCTCTCTTGCAACGACCTCTTGAAGTGCAATGTAGCTGTCGTCAGTACCGATATGGCACCAGCGATAATTTGTTTGTCCACGGTGGCGCTCTTTAAATTCAGGGATCGCGGTTTGGATAAATTGGATGGCGTCATCAATGTTACTGACGGTGATATTTGCGTGTTCAACATAAGCCTGCATGGGAACCTCCAGTGTTCTCTAATTAGTAAATAAATAACTTTATAAAGCTATTTGTTTACTAATATAGTTCAAAAAATGACTAAGTAAATAAAAAACTTTATTTAATCTGCTTTGTTTTGCTAAGAGCAAGTTTGAGTGACGGAAGAGGATCGACAGGCACAAAAAAGGCTCCGGAGAGCCTTTGATTTTTGTTATGAGGTTCAAGCGCTTAGAGTACTATTTGTTGAGGGCAAATGTTGGCAGAGATAGGTGCCATCGAATTGCTCCTAGACGAATCAATAGGGTAGAGAAGACACCGGCTAGGAAAGCTGTCTCGGAGTCTTGTCCCATGCTAAGAGCCGTTGTGTGGAATACACCACCGATGATACATGCTGTTGCGTACACTTCGCTTCGTAGGATCATTGGTACTTCTCGAGCCAGTACATCGCGGATAATACCGCCGCCACAGCCAGTAATCACACCCATGATGATCGCAACCAGTGCTGAGTCTTGATAGCTCAACGATTTATCTACACCAATGCCAACAAACACAGCTAAACCGATAGCATCACACACAGGCAGAATCCACCATGGGAGACGTTTCGGACGTCTTACGATGATCATTGTCAGCAGACAGGTAATAAGGATAACCCACAGATACGTGGTATCGGTGATCCAGAATACGGGAGTCGCACCCAACGCCATGTCGCGAATAGTACCGCCACCAATAGCAGTCACACTGCCTAGAACGGCGACACCAAATGGGTCCATTTTCAAGCGGCCAGCGACAAATACGCCTGAGATGGCAAAAATAGCCGTACCGAATAAGTCGATAAAGTAAAGCAGCATGGAGTCCATGATACTGATGCTCTTAAAGTTTAAATTGTAGGGACAGGTATACGGCGAATTGTACGAAAAATCGCATCAAATAGTTAGCGATTTTGACGTGCTTTATCAAAGTAATCGCACACCTGTTGGATAGCTTGTAGTGTTCGTGTTGTAGGGCGGTTTATCCAGTCAGAATTGAGTGACCAAATCTGCTCTTTTTCAACTGCTGGGATCTCATCACCCCAATCGCTCCACATGGTGCCGTTCTCAATGGCATGGCGAGAGGTGAAGATAACCTCAGGCTTTTTCAGTACCACTTGTTCAATGCTCACTTGCGGGTAAGAGGTCGCAGCGTCTTCGAAAATGTTTTGGCCGCCACAGAAATCAAAGACCTCACTTGGCCAATGACCTTGTGCAACAGTGATGATCGGTTTCTCACTCAACTGGTAGAAGTATTGAACTGGCTCGGCGTCTTGATACTTAGCCCTGAGCTGCTCAAGCTGTTCCCGATAAGCTTTGGCGTTGCTGAGTCCAACGCTAGGGTTGCTAGAATATTGGCTGAGGTGCTCAATATTACTGGCGATACTGTCTAGGCTCTTGGTTTGTGAGTAGTAGATCTCTAAGCCAAATTGTTTGAGCTTCGCAAGCTCTCTCGGTGGATTGCCTGCGGGCCAAGCCAGAATCAGATCGGGTTGAAGCGCGATGATCTTTTCGACTTTTATCCCTTGATAGTTGGCGACCTTAGGCAGTTTATCAGCTTCGGGTGGGTAGTCGCTTCTTTCGCTCACTGCAATCAAGTTGTCACCCAGTCCAGCACTGTAAGCCAACTCTGTGGCGTGCGGGGCAAGACTAACGACACGCTTTGCTTCGCTATGAGTTTCTGCCTGTGCACTGGATTGCCATAAACAGAGTGAAAGTGCAGAAATAGCTGCACAAGAGAAAGAAAACTTCACATTAAATCCCTTGGTGAATAATCAGTAATAGAGCACTTTGAATCAGTAGCCACGCCAATATCCGCCAAGCGAGCATTTTTTGCAGTTGGGCTAAGTGCAGCGCTGATGGTGCAATTCGACCACCCAGTTTGGCTCTTACCGCTTTAACATTGTCATAGATTGCTGGACCACCCAGGGATAGTTCGAGTTTATTGCCCGCTGAAGTGATAAGCCAAGCAGGGCCTGGCAGTGGCCAAGAACGACTCTGAGTCAGCATCATCGAGAAGGTATTACTTGCGTTGTGCCCAACCACAATCATCAAGGCAAACAGTCGTAATGGAATAAACTCTAGAACCGCGACCACTTTCACTACGCTTGAACCAAATGGAGCAAAGCGTTGTCGGCTTGGTGACCAAGCGCGTGCCAACTCTGCGGTCAAACGATACATGAGCGCCGCAATGCCTCCACCAATGGCGTACCAAAAAAGCACGCAGATGACGTTGCGACCGTAACCCATAATCAGAGTTTCGGCAGAGGCTTTTCCAAGTCCCAATGTAGACAGCGTATCGGTTTGTCGATTAACCACAGGCGCGAGCAGTTTGCGTGCTTGCGGCTTATTATCCTGACTGAGTGCGCGAATCAGTTGGCTTGCAAGCTTCTCGTTGTTGCGCCAATCGATGGCAAGCAACAGAAGGGCAAGTTCAAATAGTTGCGGCTGCCACATCAGAGGCTTGAGGGCGATAAGCAGAATGAGAGCAGGAAAACACATCAACAACCAAGCTAAGGTTCCAGAGATTAAGCTCTGCGAGTAGTTGCGATTGTTGTTTACCTTGTCAGCGAGCAGTTCAGCGAACTTGTGCCAGAGAGTAACTGGGTGAGCGCTGTGAGGAATCGGTAAGATTAAATGAAAGAGCAGTGCCCCCCACATAACGAGGAGCACGCCATTTGCAAATACCTGATCAAACAGTGTTTGCATCTTGAGTGACTTATTTAAGTAGGTCTACCATCTTAATCACCATCTCAGAAGAGCTCTTCGCTGCTAGCGGTAGGAACTCTTCAAAGCTCATTGGTGACTCTTTGTCTGCTACGTCAGAGATGGCGCGAACGACAACAAACGGTACTTCGAATTGGTGACAAGCTTGTGCGATTGCAGATGCTTCCATCTCAACTGCTACTACAGATGGGAAGTGCTTGCGGATGAACTCTTGGCGCTCAGCCGTGCAAACGAAAGCATCACCAGTACAGATTAGGCCGCGCACTGCGTGTGTGTCTTCCATTTGTGCTAGTGCTTTCTCAGCAACGTCCATTAGCTTTGCATCTGCTTGGAATGCTGCTGGTTGACCTGCCATTTGGCCGATCTCGTAACCAAATGCTGTCACGTCTGCATCGTGGTGACGAACTTCAGTAGAGATAACCACATCGCCTAGGTTAAGCGTTGAATCAAAACCGCCTGCAGAGCCAGTGTTTAAAACCACGTCTGGTTGATATTCACTTAGCAGGATAGAAGTACCTACCGCAGCCGCTACCTTACCAATACCAGATTGCAGTAACACAACATCAACACCATTTAACTGACCTGAGAAAAAGGTACAGCCGCCTTTTTTCACTTCTGTCATCTCTGTGATTGCTGATTTTAGGATCGCAACTTCTTGCTCCATTGCGCCAATGATGCCGATTTTCATGTGTAGTCTCTTAATAAGGTTGTTTTTACAATAGGGTGAAATTGTAGCATGGAAGAGAAGCATCAAGCGACAGCACTTGTGCACTTCTCTTCGGTATCAAAAATAGTGGGTATGATTACTTAATTAGCCCAGCTTTTGTCAGCTCTGCTCGTAAGGTATCCACGCGTTTGCGGTTCACGCCAAAGTCCGAGTGACCGGTACGAGACTCTGAACGAACCAAAAGGTTATTGCCTTCAACTTTGAGTTCTAAGTCATCGACAAAACGCATGATCTTGCTAGTAAATTCAACACGTAAGTAATCGTCATTCTTTACGGCCGTTTTGGTTCTAGGCTGCTGCAAGATGACCGCTTCAATCTGAGACAGGCTGACGCCATCAGCGAGAGTAAATGGAGCAATGTTGTGTTGTTCACGAGAGTCTTGAGTTGAGACACAGTTAGGCTTGTCGCCACATGGGTTGTTGGTTCTGTCTTCCATTGTTTGATTTCCTTGACTACAGCCTGCGAGGCCGATAAGAAGGGTGGAGAGCAAGACGATTTTTTTCATTGTTTTTTCCTTTGTCTTTAATGGGAGTATACGGCTTACCCATTGATGATCGTCATAATACTAAGGGTTAATTATATGACTTAAAAAGGAAAAAGGATCCCTAATGAGATCCTTTTATTTTTAATGTGTTAGCTAGAACTTAAAGACCTATAGCAAAAGACCTAGTAAACATCACGGACGTAGCGTTTCTGTTTTTTGAGCTGATTGACGTACGCTTTAGCGCCATCATCATCGAGACGACCATGTTCAGCAACAATCTCATGCAGTGCTTTATCGACGTCTTTCGCCATGTAGTAGGCGTCGCCACAGACAAAGAAGTACCCGCCACGCTCTAGCCAAGCAAATAGCTCAGCGCCGCTGTCGCGCATCTTATCTTGTACATACACCTTCTGTTCTTGGTCACGTGAGAACGCGAGATCAAGTCGCGTCAGTACCTCTTTCTGTTGCAAAGCTTCGATCTCTTCTTGGTAGATATAATCGGTAGCGCTATTGCGGTCACCAAAGATCAACCAGTTGTCACCAGGAGACGCTTGCACCTCACGCTCTTCAAGGAAAGCGCGGAATGGCGCGATACCTGTCCCTGGACCTACCATAATCATTGGCGCTTTATCATCTTCAGGAACTGCAAAGTTTTTGTTTGGTGCAAAGTAGCAAGGGACTTTCTTACCCTCTTCAACGAGGTCTGCAAGCCATGTCGAACAAGTACCGTTGTAGTCTCGTTCACCACTGTTATAACGCACGCTGCCAATGGTGAGGTGAACTTCATCGTTATGTTTGTTTAAGCTTGATGAGATCGAGTAAGCGCGTGGTGCAATTGGTCTTAGCAAAGATAAAATCTCAGCCAGTGACAACGACACGGTTGGATAAGCTTTTACAAGATCGAGGATATCTTTACCCCATAGGAAGTCGTTCAGTGCACTGGTATCGTCACTGCCTAACATCTGGATCACTCGGTGATCGCTGGCTGCTTCTGCAAGAGCTTTGACTAGCTCTTTTGATGGCGTTCGGATATCTAGGTAACTGGTGAACAGCTCACGCAAGCTGTGGTTTTCGCCATTCCATGATGGCTTCTCATCACCGCTGAACTGGAAGTGATCGAGTAGCGCGCTCACTAACTCAGGTTGGTTTTCTGGGATCACATTAAGAGCATCACCCGGTTTGTAGAACTCGCCCGAGCCCTCTAGTGAAAGCTCATAGTGTACGATCTCTTTACTTGAGCCTTGTTTGGTCAGCATACGCTTATGTTTAAGTGTTGCTTGCAGAGGGTTCTTACGACCGTATTTGGATTTTTGCTTTGCTGCCGGTGATGAGCCAGATACCGCTTCGCTATCCACCCCCTGTGCTGCGATAGCTGGTAGGGTAGCGATCATCCACTCTTCTGCAGGTTGTTCAAAGTCGATGTCACAGTCGACACGGTCAGTTACACGTGTTGCCCCAAGCTCAACCAATCGCTCATCCCACTCTTTACCTGCCAAACAGAAATCGTCATAGCTGGTGTCACCCAGAGCCAGAACCGAGAAGTAGGTGTTACTAAGTTGAGGTGCATTGTCACTGCTCATGGTTTCCCACAAAGTCTCTGCATTATCTGGATGTTCACCCTCGCCGTAGGTACTGGTGACAATCAGAATACGCGATGACTTAACAAAGACTTGCGCGTCAACGTCATCCATATCTTGAACGGTGGCAGTTAAGCCGTACTCTTTAGCTTTCTCTGCAGTGTCATAAGCAACGCTCTCTGCGTTACCTGTTTGTGAACCATAGAGGATGGTTAGCCCTTTTACTTGAGGCTTAGACTCCGCATGTACAACGGACTCTTCTTTAACCAAAAGGCGTGAATGAAGGCCTGAAAAGAAGCCCGCCAACCAAGTCTTTTGGTCTTCATTAAATGGTATATCTTGTGGCAAATGAGGTACTTTCATTTTTCTTCCTATCTAATACTTCGCCTATCCCTTAGGCGATAATACTCGTCATATTTGAATCTACAGCGTTGTTAACTGCTCACGTTCACCCTAATCACATAACAAAACTATGCTCATAGGGCTGAACGTGCTTGTTGCCTAGCTGTAGACCCTATTATTTTGAGTATGGGCTTCTTGTTCTGCTTGTTCGATCTGCTCGCGGATCACATCGGCAAAGGTGTAGCAGTAGAGCGTTGCTAGGCGCTGATTGATTGGCTCAATCGCTTTCATCTCTTTGCTAATATCTTGTTCTCTCGCCATGATCCACACAGTTGTGCCGCGGCTGTGGGTATCCCACACATCGCGTCT
Source organism: Vibrio sp. THAF190c (assembly GCF_009363355.1). NCBI lineage: Bacteria > Pseudomonadati > Pseudomonadota > Gammaproteobacteria > Vibrionales > Vibrionaceae > Vibrio > Vibrio sp. THAF190c. The sequence continues at coordinate 505,717 of NZ_CP045338.1, forward strand.
CTCGAGTGACGCCTTGTAGTCTTGAATGCGTTTGTTAGCGAGCAGTACTGACAGTTCATCGTCGCTGTAGTTCGAGACCGCTTCCTTAACGTCTTTAAGCAGTTGGTCGTAGAGCTTTTTATCTTTCAGCTCAAACATACGTTGGATCACTTGAGCATCACCGGCGCTGTTTTTAGCGAGTTGGTGAGCGCGATGCAGCACGCCACTGTGGGTTAATAGATCACAGATGAGTGGTGTATCCATATCGCCATATTGTGGGCTCAATCCATTAGCCAGAGCCTTTTGATCACGGTAGGCAAAATGCACCGCTTCGATCAGGTTATTGGCTTGGCCTTGGATGAGTTCTTCCAGCATCTGCTTACGCGTGTGAGAGGTCAGAATACTCTCTGGGTGTTGGCTATGTAGCAGAGCAAATGGAACCACAAGCGTGAACAAGGTGCGACTGGTCGGCCAATCTTTGAGGATACGCTGCGCCTTGAGTGAACCAGTAAAGCGAACGTGCTGTTCTAGGTGCCACTTAAGTGCTTCTTCATATCCCGGGTTTTGTTCAATCAATGGCACGGTGAGTACCGAGTCGGCGCTGCAGCTATTTACGAATTGACCGTCGATGTCGTACTGGTAAGCAATACCACCAGACATGCCGTTGCCGAAGCCTTTACCAAAGCCTCCAAGGTTGATCACTGAGCCGTTAGTCATGTATTCACAACAGAAGTCACCAACCCCCTCAACGACAGCAACAGCACCAGAGTTACGTACTGCAAAACGGTCGCCCGCTTCGCCTTGAACAAAGGCTTGGCCGCCAGTTGCGCCAAACAGTGCAAAGTTGCCGATAAGGACGTTGTTGCCTGCTTTCAGTTTACGTTGACTTGGCGAGCGAACCACAATATGACCGCCACTTGAGCCTTTACCGACACCGTCGTTACAGGTACCAGTGTGCTCCATAACCAGACCGCTGTTATTAAATGCAGCGTAACTTTGACCGGCACTGCCGTGGCTTTTCACAACGATAGACTCGGCATCAAAGAAACGACGACCATTAGCCGCTGTGAGTGTTGCTGGGTGTTGTAGCGCCTTGCTTTGGTAGTTCAGTGCACGCTCGATGTCGATAGAGAGTTGACCACCTGTTGATTTGTTGCGGTTATTGAGCTTACCCGCATCCAGAACAATGTTGCGTTCTTCTTGTTCAAAGTAGTCAGCGAGTAACTGTTCAATAAGGTTGTCATCTGGCGTGAAGTCAGCTTCTAGATAAACGGGTTTCGCAACCTTAACAAGGTCGACTTCGCGCAGTAGGCCGGTGACATTGAGTTTACCAACAATGCTGTGGTGGTTAGCAAGGTGAAGCAGCTCACTCTTACCACGGATCTCTTGCAAGCTGCTGTAGCCGAGGCGAGCCAAGATCTCACGAACCTCGTGGGCAACGTTTAGGAAGTATTGAGCAAGGGCTCGTGGATCGCCTTGATACAGCTCTGGGTTGGTCGTCAGGCCGGCTGGACATTTAACATTACAGTTCTTAGCCATGACACACTTGAGCATCATCAGTGCTGTGGTACCGAACTCGAACGAGTCACCACCCATGATGGCAGACTTAATCACGTCGATACCGGTTTGGTGTGCGTTTGAACAACGCAGTATGACCTTATCGCGCAGGCCATTTTCACTTAGAGCCTGATGCACCTCGGCGATACCGATTTCTGCAGCTCGGCCAGTATTCTTCAAACTGGTTACTGCAGCAGCACCTGTACCGCCGGTATTACCCGCCACGTTGATGATGTCTGCGCCAGCTTTGGCTACACCAACGGCGATGGTACCAATACCTTCAGACGATACGAGCTTAACTATCACGCGTACACGTGCGGCTTTAGCGTCATGGATTAGTTGGCCTAAATCCTCAATCGAGTAGGTATCGTGGTGGGGCGGTGGGCTGACAAGTTCCACACCCGGCGTACCACCACGCGCAGCGGCAATTTCTACCGTTACTTTTGGTGATGGCAGCTGACCACCTTCGCCTGGTTTCGCCCCTTGTGCGATCTTTATTTCGATCTCTTCAAGCTGCGGATCTGCAAGGTAGCCGACCCAAACACCAAAACGACCTGAAGCAAACTGTTTAATTTTGCTCGATTTGATGGAGTTAAAGCGAGAAGAGTGTTCACCGCCTTCGCCCGAGTTACTCATCGCGCCAGCGATGTTAGTGCCTTGCGCAACGGCTTGGTGAGCGTTGGCATTCAGGGCACCGTGACTCATTGCGCCAGAAGCAAAGGCTGGCGTAATAAGGTGAGCGGGTTCGACTTGCTCAAGGGCAATTGGCTGCTTTGTCGTCTTAACGCGAGATAAGAAGGATTCAAGAACGGGCTTAGCAGTGAGCTCGATGGTTTCATTGACGACTGCGACATGTTCAATTTTATCTGACCAAGTGGTCTCAATCGCAATTCGTAGTGAGTTAACCAGCTCTCGGTTGTTGAGTGTCAGAATGAAGTGATTCGCGACGTCTGAAGAAGCTTGCACCTCTAGCCCTGACCACAAGTAGTTTACGTTGCCTTCAAAATGGAAGCGGTCGAGCAGGTGAGAGAACTCATCGGCACTTTGCGCCTGATTGAAGTTCAGAGGCAGTAATAAGATATCACGCAGTGTTGCAGGGCGAGTTTCACGCTCACGATACAAGTTGTCAGCAAAGGCGTGATAAGCAGGTGTTACTTGGAACTTATCGATCTCTTTAGAGCTGAGTTTCTCATAGCCAGTCTGCTTGTAGGCGATATCTTCGCTGGTGGCGACGGTGGATTCAAGCGCTTGCTCAGCAACAGGATCAACGTAGCGCACCTCTTCCTGCGTCATGTTGATGTATTCACGAACCGCGGTATTACCGAAGCTATGACCAGCGCCATCTTGACGTTCTTTAAACAGACCCAGTAACGGGATCTGATTTTCTTCGTTGATCGCTAGGGCTTTAAAATGCCACTTTGCTGAGCTCCACGCGAGATCATCAAACTGTGCACCGCCAACTGGCGAGCTGATATTCGGGAAGAAACTGTTGAGCTGTTCTGAGTCGGTATCAAGGAAGTTAGACTCGAAGAACTCACCACCGATATAACTCTCTACCGTACAAAGACCAAATTTACCCATGGTCTTCATCAGCGATTTTTCACAGGCTTTTTGGAAGTTCTTTAAGCCTTGCTCAATCGATTGGTTGTTACATAGCGTTTTGGCGCGGTGGTAGACAGAGATAGGGCAGACGGCTGAGATACCAAAACCTAATAGGCAGGCGATGTCATGGCTACTTGCTGCCTGACCCGTTTGATAAATCACGCTGGCATCGAAACGTAGACCGCGTTTGATAAGTCTTTGGTTGACGGCGGTAGCGACAAGAATCGCGGGTAGTGCAGCCTTACCATTGCCAATCTGTTTATCGCTCAGCACCACAATATTGGTGCCGTTCTCAACCGAAGCCTGAATCTGGTCACAGAGTTCAGTAAGTGCTTCCTCAACGCGCGCGGAATTATCTTCCCTGCTATTTAAAGTTGGATTGAAAAGGGCATCAAATGTTTCAACTTTGATTCGATCTTGCGAGAAAATTTGTTCAAGTTGTTGAGGTTGTAGAATTGGCGAGTTGAGAACCAGTTGTACGGTTTCGCTTGGGCTGAAATTAGGCTTCGCACCAAGAGCGACACGCAGCGTCATACCATCCGATTCACGTAAAGAGTCGAGAGGTGGGTTGGTGACCTGTGCAAAACGTTGGCTGAAGTACTTAGACATGCCACCTTCTTCATCGGTCAGCACGTTTGGTGCTAGGCCAAAGCCCATCGCCGTGATCTTCTCAGCGCCGTGCTCGATCATAGGATCGAGGAAGAATTTAAAGCTCTCTTGGTTCAGAGAGTAGGCCACATGACGGCTGTAGGCGCTGAAGTTTTCGTTCTCAGTCACGCTATCTAAAGATGCTGCCTCAAGATCGCCAAGGGTAATACGAGCCGACTCAAGTAGAGCGCCATAGTTACGCTCTTTAGCCAGAGTTTCGAGGATCTCGTTGGTCTCGTAGCTACGACCTGTCGCATGATCGAAGTAGATCATGCCACCGGCTTGAATTCGTCCAAAGCGCACAATCTCTTCTGCAGGAAAGTCGATCTGACCGGCTTCACTCATCACTGCAAGGTAGCGGTCTGTTTCAACACTACGCAGTGGACGCAGTCCTAGTCGGTCTAATCGAGCTCCGACTTTTTGGCCATCGGAGAAAATGAGAGCTGCTGGACCATCGTTTTTCTCTTCAGAAAGACTGAAGTACTCAAGCATCGCTTTCACTTCAGGAGAGAGACGCTCATCGTTTTCCCATGCTGGTGGCATCATCGCCAATACAGCGGTAACAATGTCTAGCTCATCTTCAACCACGCGGCGCGCCAGTGTTTGGTCGAGTCGAGCTGAGTCTGACTGACCTTTTGGAAAGATCACTCGCTTCTGTTGTTGACGTGCAATGGCATCTTCACTGAGTCGGTTTTTCTTGTCCGTGTTCAATTCACCGTTGTGCGCCATACGACGGAAAGGCTGAGCCATCATGGTAGCTGGCGCAGTGTTGGTTGAAAAACGTGTGTGGAAGAATAGGGTCGTGATGTGGTGCTCAGGGTGGCTGAGGTCACTAAAGTAGGGTACGACTTCCCACGAGTTTAGACGTCCTTTGTAAACCTGAGTTTTTGAACTCATCGACAGTGGATAGAAACCAGATAGAGCATCATCGGTGAAGCCTACAGATTCAATTTCACCCAACGCTAGGTTGATCTGATGTTCGAAAAGATCTGCGTTGCGAGACAAGTCACCATTTAAAAATACCACTTGCTGGATCGATTGCTGAACTTGGCGTGACGCATCGTTAACCGCAGATGGGTCGATAGGGACCTCTCGCCATAGCGCAATATCCAGTTGATACTTAGATAGATTTTCTTCTATGAGTTGTTTTGCTTGAGCATGGTGTTCACGATTGAAAGGAAAGAAGAAGTTCGCAACACCAAAGTCGCCAGACTCAAGGTTTGAGGATTTGAGTAGATGACGATAAAAGTTAATCGACAGGTCAATGTTGACCCCAGCGCCATCACCAATACCTTCTGCATTCATACCTCCACGATGTGGAATAGTACACAGAGCTTGGTGGGCCAGAGACAGCAGTTGATGGGTTTGTTCACCAGTTTTATCGGTGATGAAGCCCACCCCACAGCTGGAGTGTTCATGCTCGCGGTCATAAAGCGAGCGATATTCCTGATTCATTCGATCATTTCCTTGATTGCTTGCAGTTGAGACTGCGGGTTCCTTTGGCATGTATCACTACAGTGCCGAAGCCTCAGCTTATATCCCAATCGTGAGTGAAGCCTTTCACAACATCGAATGGGGAAACCAACTAGACTGCTCCTGCAGAAAATGTTGGTTTTCTTATTTGAACGATTCTTGTTCTTTTAAAGCGATCTCCATACTTATCATGTTAAAAAATTGATAGCAAGTAGTTGGTTTTCTAGCTAGGGGGATTTTGAATAGTTAATTAATCTGTAAATGCGCGCTAAAAATGACCAAGTTGTGATTTTTTCTATTGTTTTGTCGTGTTTTCTAGACTTATTAACCCAGTTGATAATGATTATTAATCATTGTTGTTACATGTCATTTTTTCGTCTTAATTCATAAAAAATGGATAAATAGATAAATAACAAGCGTACTGTATTGCAGAAACAAAAAAGGCCAACACAGAGTGTTGGCCAAAAGTTTGGAAGGAATTGTTATTAAAATTCTATGCAGAAAGCATCAAAGAGTCTGCTTTCGCTTCTAGGTTTGAGTTGCCCATTAGGAAGTCATCGATAGCAATAGCACATTCACGACCTTCGTTGATACAACGTACAACCAGAGATTGACCCGTACGCATATCACCCGCTGCAAACACACCTTTTTGGTTGGTTGCGAAGCCGTCAGTTGCTACGTTGCCGCGATCATCCAGTTTGATGTCCAATTGAGCAAGTACACCTGTTGGTTCTGGGTGTAGGAAGCCCATTGCTAGGAATGCCATGTCACATGGAATAACACGCTCTGAGTTTGCTACTTCTTCAAACCCTGGGCGCTCACCAGGCTTAGCATCTTGCCAAACGATGTCTGCGATACGTAGACCAGTGACTTCGCCTTTATCGTTACCGATAAACTCTTTAGTCAGAATGTTCCAGTGACGCTCACAACCTTCTTCGTGAGAAGTCGTTGTTTTCATGATCATTGGATACTGAGGCCAAGGCATGTTTGCAGGACGCTTCTCTGGTGGGATCGGCATGATCTCAACCTGAGTAACGCTTGCTGCTTTATGACGGTTAGACGTACCCACACAGTCGGAGCCCGTATCACCACCACCGATTACTACAACATGCTTGTCTTTCGCGTGAATTTCTTCACCTTTAAGATCCATGTCATTTGCGCGGCGGTTGTTCTGACCAAGGAATTCCATTGCGAAGTGAACGCCTTTCAGTTCACGACCTGGAACTGGAAGGTCACGTGGAACCGTTGAGCCACCTGTTAGCAGTACCACATCGAACTCTTGACGAAGCTGTTGTGCATTCACATCAACACCGATGTGTTGGTTTACTTTGAACTCAACACCCGCTTCAGCCATCAGGTTGATCTTACGATCAATCACGTCCATGCCCAGTTTGAAGTCTGGGATACCGAAGCGCAGTAGGCCGCCCACTTTCTCATCACGCTCAAATACCGTCACTGAGTGACCCGCACTGTTTAGCTGCTCAGCTGCTGCAAGACCTGCAGGGCCTGAACCGATGATCGCGATCGTTTTACCTGTGCGAGAGCGAGGTGTTTTAGGTTTTGCGTACCCTTCACGGTACGCAGTTTCTACAATCGTCTTCTCGATATTACAGATAGTGATTGGGTCTTGGTTGATACCAAGAACACAAGCGCTCTCACAAGGAGAAGGGCACACACGACCTGTGAATTCAGGGAAGTTGTTGGTAGAGCTTAGAATGTTCCAAGCCTCTTCCCAGCTGTCACGGTAAACCGCGTCGTTAAATTCTGGGATGATGTTACCAATCGGACAACCGCTGTGACAGAAAGGGACACCACAGTCCATACAACGAGAAGCTTGAGTATTGATCTTGTCGCCAAACTCTTCGTTAAGTACGAACTCTTTGTTGTTTTCGATACGAACTGATGGGTCGAGCTTCTTTGGAAGCTCACGACCATGCTCTAAAAATCCAGTAGGCTTACCCATTATACTGCCTCCACTTGTTCCGTTTGTGCTTGCTCTGCTTCAGCCTTACGCTTTTGAAGTACCGCTTTGTAGTCGCGCGGCATAACCTTAACCATTGAGGCTAGGCTTACTTCAAAGTTGTCTAGGAAAGACTGAGCAACTTCACTTCCTGTGAATTGAACCTGCTTAGTTAGCATCTCTTTCAGTAGTTCACGATCTTCTTCTTCGATTGGATCTAGGTCTACCAACTCAGGGTTTAGCTTAGTTTCGAAGTCACCAGACTTATCCCAAACGTAAGCCACACCGCCACTCATACCTGCCGCAAAGTTACGACCTGTTGAGCCAAGGATTACTGCGACACCACCAGTCATGTATTCACAACCGTGGTCACCAACACCCTCTACAACCACTTTCGCGCCTGAGTTACGTACACAGAAACGCTCACCCGCCATACCGCGGATGTATGATTCACCAGAGGTCGCGCCGTAGAAACATACGTTACCTACAACGATGTTATCTTCAGCAACGATGGTTGATTTCGCATCTGGGTAAAGTACTAGCGTACCGCCAGATAGGCCCTTACCCCAGTAATCGTTCGCATCACCTTCCACTTCGAACTTCACGCCCTTAGCAAGGAAAGCACCGAAAGATTGGCCTGCAGAACCATTGAACTTCACGTTCATTGGTTGAGGTAGACCTGCGTCTTTGTAAACCTTTGATATTTCGTTCGACAGCATGGTACCCGCAGAGCGGTCCGTGTTGATGATAGGGAATTCCGCATCTACGGCTTCGCCTTTTTCAAGTGCTGGAATCGCAGCTTGAATCAACTTACGGTCGAGAACTTCTTCTAGGTTGTGGTTCTGCTGTGTTTGGTTGTAAACACCATCTTCATCACGAGCTTGCTCAATGTGAAGCACAGGAGACAGATCTAGGTTTTTGTATTTCCAGTGTTGGATGTCTTCACGCACTTTCAGTTTGTGCGATTGACCTACCATCTCATCGATAGTGCGGTAGCCAAGCTCAGCCATCACTTCACGTAGACCTTCAGCCATGTACTGGAAGAAGGTCACTACGTCTTCTACGCGGCCGTCGAAGCGCTCACGTAGCGTTTTGTTTTGTGTTGCGATACCAACAGGACAGGTGTTCTTATGACACTTACGCATCATGATACAGCCTTCAACAACCAACGCTGCTGTCGCTACACCCCATTCCTCAGCACCCAGAAGTGTTGCTACTGCAAGGTCGCGAGGAGTTTTCATCTGACCATCAGATTGAACCACGATACGGTTACGTAGGCCGTTCTTCAGAAGCGTTTGGTGCGTTTCTGCTAGACCTAGCTCCCAAGGTAGACCTGTGTGACGGATTGACGACATTGGTGATGCACCTGTACCGCCATCGAAACCAGCGATAAGAACTACGTCGGCTTTCGCTTTCGCTACACCTGATGCGATGGTACCTACACCCGCTTCCGATACTAGCTTCACGTTAACGCGGCCAGCACGGTTTGCGTTCTTCAAGTCGTAGATCAGCTGAGCCAAATCCTCGATTGAGTAGATATCGTGGTGCGGTGGTGGCGAGATTAGACCTACGCCCGGAGTCGAGTGACGTGTTGCACCGATCCAGTCATCAACCTTATCACCTGGTAGTTGTCCACCTTCACCTGGTTTCGCGCCTTGAGCCATCTTGATCTGTAGCTCGTCTGCGTTCGTTAGGTAGTAAGACGTCACACCGAAACGACCTGAAGCAACCTGTTTGATTGCAGAGCGCTCCCAGTCACCGTTCTCTTTGCGCTCGAAACGCATTGGGTCTTCACCACCTTCACCAGAGTTCGATTTCGCGCCGATGCGGTTCATCGCAACTGCTAGTGTAGAGTGTGCTTCGTAAGAGATAGAACCGAATGACATTGCACCTGTCGCGAAACGCTTAAGGATGTTTTCGATTGGTTCTACTTCTTCTAGCGGAATTGAACCTGCTGGGTTCTTAACAAAGTCTAGCTGGCTACGTAGTGTTGCTGCGTTATCGCCTTGGTCGTCTACCGCTTTCGCGTATTTCTTGAACTGAGCGTAGTCTTTGTTGCGCGTTGATTCTTGTAGCAGTGAGATAGTCTCAGGGTTAAACAGGTGTTTTTCACCACGCTGTTTCCACTGGTAAACACCACCCACATCTAGAACTTGTACTGGGATTTCACGAGTCGGGAAGCCGATACGGTGACGTACTAGAACTTCCTTAGCGATATCATCGATCGTTAGACCTTGGATACGTGAAACTGTACCTGTGAAGTACTTATCAACCACAGACTTGCTGATACCCAATGCTTCGAAGATCTGTGCACCGTGGTAAGACTGCAGTGTTGAAATACCCATCTTCGAGAAGATCTTCAGAAGACCGCCATTGATTGACTTACGGTAGTTTTCGAACAGCTCGCGAATGTTTGTTTCCGGATCAAGCTTCTTCGTACGCTGCAGGTCAACCATAGTTTCGATAACTAGGTATGGGTTCACTGCGTTTGCGCCGTAACCGATCAGAGTTGCGAAGTGGTGCGTCTCACGAGCATCACCTGTCTCAACCACAATGTCACACTTCGCACGTAGACCCTTACGGATTAGGTGGTGGTGAACTGCGCCAACCGCCAGCATTGCTGGGATTGCAGCGTGGTTCGAGTTAACCGCGCGGTCTGTTAGAAGGATGATTGAGTAACCATCGATAACGGCATCTTCTGCGTACTGACAGATACGCTTAAGTGCACGCTCTAGTTTGCCTTCGTCTTCGCTTGCTTGGAATACGATGTCTAGCGTCTTCGCTTGAAGGTGCTCGTTATCGATAGCACGTAGCTTCTCAAGTTCAGAGTTAGATAGAACTGGCGACTCAAGCTCTACTTTTTGACAGTGCTCTGGAGACTCGGCCAGTAGGTTCTGATCTTTACCTAGGTAAGTGTTCAGAGACATAACCATACGCTCACGAATCGGGTCGATAGGTGGGTTAGTTACCTGAGCAAACAGCTGCTTAAAGTAGTTTGATAGATGTTGTGACTGGTGCGAAAGAATCGCTAGTGGCCAGTCGGCACCCATTGCAGAAAGTGGCTCTTTGCCGTCTTTCGCCATAGGTACAATGATTTCGTTAACTTCCTCTGAGCTGACACCAAACGCTTGTTGCTTGTGCAGAAGTTTCTCTGGTGAAGGCTGGCTGAATTCGTTGCTCGCATCTGGCAGTTTCTTCAGGCTCAGTAGATTCTCTTCAACCCATTTCTCGTAAGGTTGTGCTGATGCAATGCCGTCTTTCACTTCTTCATCAGAGATGATGCGACCTTGCTCTAGGTCAGCGACGAAGATACGACCTGGTTGTAGACGACCACGGAACTCAACGTTTTCTGGTTCGATTTCAACAACACCAGACTCTGAAGCCATTACTAGGAAGTCATCTTTGGTCACTGTGTAGCGAGAAGGGCGTAGACCGTTACGGTCAAGGGTTGCACCTACTTGAACACCGTCAGTGAAACATACAGATGCTGGGCCATCCCACGGTTCCATTACGTTCGCGTGGTACTGGTAGAACGCGCGACGAGTTGGATCCATGTTTTTGTTTTCTTGCCATGCTTCAGGGATCATCATCATCAATGCGTGTGGCAGGCTGCGACCAGATAGAACTAGGAGCTCAAGTGCCATATCGAAGTTAGATGAATCCGAGCTGCCTTCCTGACAGATAGGCAGTAGCATGTCGATCTCTGCCTGAGTGAACAGGTCAGATTCGATGATCGCTTCACGGGCTTTCATCCAGTTCAGGTTACCGCGAACTGTGTTGATTTCACCGTTGTGAGCGATGTAACGGAAAGGCTGCGCTAGACGCCAGCGAGGGAATGTATTGGTAGAGAAACGAGAGTGAACCAGCGCAAGAGCACTTACCATCGTTGGGTTTTGTAGGTCTAGGAAGTACTGAGGTACTTGTTCAGTGGTTAGCTGACCCTTGTACACAACCGTCTTGTAAGACATAGAGTTGATGTAGAAGTCATCACCAATGTTAGACACACTCTCAAGGCATACTCGAACCGTGTAGTTACGTAGAACGTACAGTTTACGCTCTAGCTCTTCAGGTGTGAGACCTGGACCACCAGAGATAAATACATGCTCGAATTGAGGCTCTGTGCTCAGTGGATCTGCGCCGATCATTGAGTTATCAGTTGGCAACACACGGTAACCGATCACTTCTAACTCTAGGCGTTGTGCATTGCGTTCCAGAATGTCGCGACATTGTGCACGTTTGTGTTCGTCTTTAGGGAAAAGTACAACACCAACACCGTATTTTTCAAAAGATGGCAGCTTAATACCCAGCTTTACCGTCTCTTCAAGTAGAAACTCGTGTGGTTTTTGCAGCAAGATACCTGCGCCATCACCTGAACACGGATCGCAGCCTTGGCCACCACGGTGTTCCATTCGAGCTAGCATATCTAGTGCTTGGGTCACTACTTCATGAGACTTACGGTTTTTGAGGTGAGCTACAAAACCGATACCACAAGCGTCATGCTCCAATTCAGGAGTATACAGACCCTGTGAGTTCTGCTCTTGATCTACCATAGATACATCCTTCCAGTTAAATCTAGGCGTAACTAGTTTGCACTTCGTCAGCCTTGTCCTTTTATATTTATGAGTCTAAACCTGCCCTGTGTTGGCGGTTTGAGTCCTTTCTGTCTCTCGCAGGAAAAATTTTGCGAGAAAAACAATCCTTAGTGATATCCGTTTTTTTTTGACCACAAACTAGTGGTTTATATAGGTGGGATTTGGATAACACCGATTTATTAGCAAGTTTGAGCTGTAATAAAATACTCAAAAAATGCCAATATGTGTAAGTATCCTACAATTTTGTTAAGGATAATTGCAATGAAAGTTGAACGATGTAGACCATTTTTTTCGTTTTGAATTGAATTTTTTGCATAACATTTGTGCAACATTAGGCAAATAGAGCCGTTTTTTTGCATTTTTATTGATATTTGTTAGGTGTCTCGCAAACGCTTTTCAGTAAGCTGCCCGGCTTAATTTATGAAATCCTGTAATTAACTTTCATAGATGAAATTGATATTCATTCTTATTTAGCTTGGTGCACCTCTCATGCAATTACACGAACTGGTCAATACGATTGGTCAAGATCTCCAGCGTCGCTATGGCGAAAAGGTCCATAAACTGACTTTACATGGTGGTTTCAGTTGTCCTAACCGTGATGGAACGATAGGGCGAGGAGGCTGTACTTTTTGTAACGTTGCGTCGTTTGCAGACGAAGAGACTCAAGTCCAAAGTATTGCAGCTCAACTCAACGATAGAGCGGGCGAAATTGCACGAGCTAAAAAGTATCTCGCTTATTTTCAGGCGTACACCAGTACCTATGCAGAAGTTCAGGTGTTGAAGAATATGTATGAAGAGGCGCTTAAAGCACCGGGTGCTGATATCGTTGGATTGTGTGTTGGAACGCGCCCTGATTGTGTGCCGGATTCCGTATTAGATCTGCTCGCTGGTTATGTAAAACAAGGCTACGAGATCTGGTTAGAATTGGGACTACAGACCGCAAATGATCAAACGTTAAAGCGTATCAACCGTGGTCACGATTTCGCTATCTATGAGAGTATCACCAAGCGTGCTAGGGCATTAGGTATCAAGGTGTGTACCCATTTGATCGTTGGTTTACCTAAAGAGACTAAAGTTGACAACCTTGAAACATTAGATCGTGTTTTAAACGTTGGTACGGATGGAATCAAACTGCACGGCTTGCATATTGTTGAGGGCAGCACTATGGCTAAAGCGTGGAAAGCCGGCAAGTTAGAGGCACCATCTTTAGAAGAGTATGTCGATATTGCTACGGATATGATTCAGCGTACTCCGGCTGAGGTGATTTATCATCGAGTCTCTTCTGCAGCGCGTAGACCAACTTTGTTGTCGCCATTGTGGTGTGAGAACCGTTGGCTCGCCATGACCGAGATTGGTCGTTCGCTAGATAAAAGTGGCGCTCAAGGCTGCAAGAATGGCGAGGCTTTTGTCTACACTTTGCCACAGCTAAACCCGACACCGAATTAACCTACAGCGGCTTGTAGAGATAAAAAGATCAATTAGTGATAAGATCGGCCCTTATTAGAGATGTATATAGACAGAGGGTAGATGGAACCATTGATGACTTGGTTGTGGGACAATGCGATTTGCTATGGATCGTTTATTGTTACCCTTCTGCTGTTTACCTTGTTCGGCTGGTATCTCTATTCCCGTTATCAAGCGCATATCGAACATCTGCTGCTCGCCACGCCTGCACCTTTGTGTATGGTCGATGTTAAGAGTGGCGAAATCGTGCATGCGAATCGTCAGGCTATGCAATTATTGGGTATCCGTCAGATGGGTACTCATTTCCGCTACCCAACCAATGACTGTCAAACAACCTTTTCTGAAAATCTTTCTAATCATCAAAGTAGCCACTCTTTTGAACAATGCCTGATGTGGGCGTTGTCTGAGTTCGAATCTCGCAAGGTCAACATGCTAGGGCGCAAGATGATCTTTCGCGGTAAACGTGTATGGATGCTCTACGCAACGCCGCATAAACACTCCAGTGAAGAGCAATCTCAAGAATTGCGAGAGCTTAATGTTGCTCGTACCGCTTTGGATTCGCTGTCTGAATTGATTTATGTAAAAGATCAAAAGGGCGATCTCGTGGCGAGTAACCGATCGTTTAAGAAGTTTTGGCATGGTCGTCTAGAAGAGGGCACGCTGAGTGTATCGAGTGGCGCATTAAAAGGGCGAGTCAGCCAACGCAGCTGGACGACCGATCAAGAAGGAAAGAGCTGCCTGCTTGAGACCTATCAAAGTGTGTTGATTGATGGAAATGGGGAGAGGATTGGTACCCTCTCCATCAGCCATGATGTGACCGATTGGCATGACATGCAGCAACAACTGCGCGATGAGATGGAAAAGCGTAAAGACACTGAAGTGGCGTTAGCACAGAGAGACACCATTCTTCAAAACATCTTAGAGGCTAGCCCAGATTCGATCGGCATCTTCAATGAGAATATGGTTTATCAGGCGTGTAATAAGCCGTTTGTTGCCGCATTAGGGATTTCTGAGGTGAGTGACTTAGTCGGCAAGCGCCTACAAGACGTTGTGCCAAACAGCATGTACTTACGCCTTTCAGATTCTGATCATCAAGTGCTTCATCAAGGAAAATCACTGCGCTACATCGATAAGGTCGTCTCAAGTGATGGTGAACAGACTTGGTACGATGTGGTGAAATCTCCATTTAAAGATCCAGCATCAAGCACTAGCGGTGTGCTGATCATGGCGCGTGATATTTCAGAGCGTTACTTAGCAGAGCAGAAACTAGAAGAGGCGAACTTAGAGCTAGAGCGCTTGAGTTTCTTAGATAGCCTGACTCAAGTTTCTAACCGCCGCCGTTTTGATGAGCAACTTTCTACCTTGTGGCATTTCCATGTTCGAGAAAGGCAGCCACTCACCATCATGCTGTGTGATATCGACTACTTTAAAGGTTATAACGATTTCTATGGTCACCAACAAGGTGATGATGCACTGATACAGGTGTCAAAAGCCTTTAAACGAGTGCTGAACCGATCGTCTGACTGTGTTGCGCGTTACGGTGGTGAAGAGTTTGCCTTTATACTGCCAAACACTGCAACTGAAGGTGCTCAGCTAGTCGCGCAACGTATTCATGATGAGATTCAAAGCCTTGGCATTGTTCACGAAAAGTCACTGGTTTCTGAGTGGGTGACAGTGAGTATTGGGGTGGTTTCTTACATTCCAACGCTCGATGATGAGATGGAATCGGCGGTTGCATTGGCTGACAGTGCCCTCTATCAAGCTAAAGCGGATGGACGTAATCAAACCAGTGTTCATCCTAGCTCAACAGGGCGTCTTCATACCTTGGGTTTATGAGCCATCAACAGACACCAAGATAAGCGTAATTAAATGCCCGCATGGCTGTTGCATGTGATGTGGCTAGCTTACCTCCCTTGTCTAAACAGGGTAGAATATTGCTAGTCTTATCGCATGGAGCGCTAAATGAAACCCATGAAAAATCTCGCCCAGTATTACGTTGATCTTCTCGTAAAGCTGGGAATTGTCCGATTCTCTATTCTCCTCGCATTAGCACTGGTCGCACTCGCGGTCGTGGTTCAAGTTGGTATCACTCTGGCTCTCAAAGGTAATGTCGATGATATCGATATTGTCCGCTCTGTCTTCTTTGGTTTGGTTATCACTCCTTGGGCTGTTTATTTTCTCTCCGTCGTTGTTGATCAGCTGGAAGAGTCTCGTCAACGCCTCGCTAAATTGGTCTCTAAACTTGGGGACATGCGCGAGCGTGACCAAGAGCTAAACAACAAATTACAGCTCAATATCGAGAAGCTTAACCAAGAGATTGAAGAGCGTGAAAAGGCTGAAGAGGCGCGTGCTGAAGCAATGCATGACCTAGAGAACGAAGTCTTTCAACGCGAACGCACTCAGCTTGAATTGGCGGAGCGAACCGCTCTTTTGCGTTCTTTCATTGATGCTTCTCCTGACCTTATCTATTACCGCAACGAAGATGGCGTATTCTCTGGGTGCAATCGAGCCGTTGAAGAACTGACAGGTAAAACAGAGAAAGACTTGGTTGGCTTAACACCTTGGGATGTCTACAGCAAAGAGGTGGCTCAGCAAGTGGTTGAGACCGATGAGAAGGTCTTTGCTGACAATCAAGCTGTCACTTATGAGCAGTGGTTAGAGTACCCAGATGGGCGCAAGAACTACTTCGAACTGCGTAAGGTTCCTTTCTACAGCAAAGATGGTCGTCACCTTGGCTTGGTGGGTTTTGGACGTGATATCACTGAGCGTAAAGAACACGAAGAGTCGCTTGAGAAAGCTAGTCGCGATAAGACCACGTTCATTTCAACCATCAGCCATGAGCTGCGCACCCCGCTTAACGGTATTGTCGGTTTAAGTCGCATGCTACTCGATAGTCAATTAACGACTGAGCAGCGTAAACATATGCAGACTATTAAGGTTAGCGCTGTGACGCTTGGGAATATCTTTAACGATATTATCGATATGGATAAGTTCGACCGACGCAAGCTTGAGCTCTTCCCGACGCCAATTAACTTTGAAGACTTTGTTTCTGAGATGGAGAGCATCTCTGCATTGATGGCGGAGCAGAAAGGATTGAGATTCGACCTCGAACGATTATCTGATCTGCCAACAGCAGTAGAAGTTGATGGTACTCGCTTGCGCCAAGTGCTGTGGAATCTGGTTAGTAACGCGATGAAGTTCACCAAAGATGGTGGTGTGGTAATGACGGTGAGTGCGGATATCGAAGATGACTTCGCGCATATCACGATGGAAGTGGAAGACACCGGTATTGGTATTCCAGAGAGTGAAATCGACAAGATCTTTGCGATGTATTACCAAGTGAAATCCGGCTCTGATAATTTGCATGCCGTTGGGACGGGAATTGGATTAGCCGTCTCGAAGCAGTTGATTAACATGATGGACGGCGATATTACCGTAAGCAGTGAAGAGGGCTTCGGCAGTACCTTCACAGTCTCGATTCGTGTACCTGTTAATCACGATACTCAAGCTCTAGTGAAGACGCCAAGAAAGCAGTCGCAATTGAATATCTTTATGGTGGAAGACATTGAACTCAATGTTACGGTTGCCCGCTCGCTGCTTGAGAGTTTAGGTCACAAAGTGACGGTGGTCATGACCGGTAAAGAGGCACAGATTGCGTTCAACCCGCAAGAGTTTGATCTGGTTTTGCTAGATATTCAACTTCCAGACATGACCGGTTTTGATATCGCTAAGTACTATCGTGAGAAGTACGCAGAGTTACCACCGCTGGTAGCGTTGACGGCCAATGTGCTTAACAACAAGAAAGAGTACCTCAACAAAGGGATGGATGATGCCATCAGCAAGCCGCTATCTGTGAAAGCGATTCAAGATGTGATTGCTAAGCTGATAGAGAGCGAGCAACCGGATAAACCACAAGTGATTGAAGAGGCACAAGTGGTGGAACCGAAAACTACGTCCATAGACACCAGCTTGCTTGATATTGAGATGTTAGAGTCTTATGTTGATATTGTTGGCCCTAAGCCTGTGCTTGATAGCATTGCGATGTTTGAAGATATGATGCCTGACTACATGGATATCCTAAACTCAAACATGGTGGCAAAAGACCAAACCAATATCGTTTCAGAAGCACATAAGATCAAGGGTGCTGCGGGCTCAATTGGTTTGAAACGAATTCAACAAGTGGCGCAAAAAGCGCAATCACCGGATCTACCTGCATGGTGGGAGAACATCTCAGATTGGGTCGATGAAATTAACAACGAATATCAGAACGACATTGAAGTCTTAAAGAGTTGGTTAAATCAAAGGTAGAAGAATAATGAAAAAATTAGCATTCGCCGCCTGTGTCGTGGCATTAGCGGGTTGTTCTGCACCACAAGTAGAATGGCAACAAGACAACCAAGTCGAAGTTTCTACTACGACCATCACGATGAAAAGTAATCTTTGGCTAAATAAGATGCCAACCATTGGTGAAGCACAAGATAAGACACTGCATGGTGCCATTTACCTTGAATCAGATTCTCAATTACCAGCGACACTGGCTGTTGAGAGTGTCACTGTTAAACAGGGCGCGGACACGCTACTTATTACTGGTGATGACCTAGACCTAAGAACGCACAATGAAACGCAATGGGAAGTGGCGTTTGTGTGGCAGCTAGAGATCGACAGCGAACAACCTGTTGATGTTGCAGTGGAGCTGAAAGATGGTGAAGCGGTGAAGTGGCTAGTTGAGAAAGACGTTAAAGTGGATACGGTTTACTAAATAAGCGCTTCGTAAATCAAGAATAGCGTGCTCCGGCATGCTATTCGTGCCGCGTGAAACGGGTATTAAAAAAGGGAGGATGCTGAGCATTCTCCCTTTTTCTATTCACTGTGATGGTGTGAATTAGTCTTCTAGATCACCACAGAAACGGTAGCCTTCACCGTGAATCGTAGCAATGATTTCTGGCGTACCAGATACTGATTCAAAGTGCTTACGAATACGACGGATAGTTACGTCTACTGTACGGTCATGTGGCTTAAGCTCACGGCCAGTCATCTTCTTAAGAAGATCTGCACGTGTTTGGATCTTGCCTGGGTTCTCACAGAAGTGCAGTAGTGCACGGAACTCAGAGCGAGGCAGCTTGTAGCCTTCGCCATCTGGGCTTACTAGAGAGCGGCTGTTGATATCCAAAACCCAACCGTTGAATTCGTACTTCTCAACGCTGCGCTTCTCTTCTTGAACAGAGCTTGTGCTCATTGAACGGTTCAGAAGGTTGCGTGCACGGATAGTCAGTTCACGAGGGTTGAAAGGCTTAGTGATGTAATCATCTGCACCAATTTCTAGACCAAGGATTTTGTCTACTTCATTATCACGACCAGTTAAGAACATTAGCGCAACATTTGCTTGCTCACGTAGTTCACGAGCAAGTAGAAGGCCGTTCTTACCAGGTAAGTTGATGTCCATGATAACAAGGTTCACTTGGTTGTCAGACAGCACTTGGTGCATCTCTTCACCGTCGCTAGCCTCAAAAACAGCATATCCCTCTGCTTCAAAAATACTCTTAAGAGTGTTACGAGTTACTTGCTCATCTTCTACGATAAGAATCTGCGGGGTTTGCATTTTGGCGGTACCTAAATTTGTGACGAAACTGTGCTAATAGAATAAATTCTAGGCAAAAACATAACATACAGGTAATGTAATTTTGATGATAACTCAAAGTTTTCAAAAATACACTTACTTCCAGCTGTCTGCCTTCCTTGAAGTATTGCCAATAACGTAAATCCAGTACGCCTTTTAATCATTCTGTTAGTGATTGCTGAGAATTCTATAATGTTAACAGCATGCTAACAACGCGATAATGTTAATTCCATTCACTTTGTTGATTTATATCAATTGCTGTCTGGTATCAAACTTGATTAGTATGAGCTACTGCTTAATCAACACTATAAATGATTAAATAGCCATAAATATGGAATGGCTATTCGCACTGGCTCGTATATTTTGCTTTCATAGTCACACTTACCTACATCAAGAGTAGGCTGTGGGACCTAGGAAGCGATAAGCTGTCTTTTAATTATAGACGTATTGAAAACAAAGGATTTATTTTTACTTTAAGCATGGGACTCGCGGCATGGGCTGCCTGTCTCGCTCATGGAGGATATATGCACGATATAACACCGGACTTATGTGATGAGTTCGAAAGCAAAGTGACGCTACTCAATCTCCCTTTACAGAACTACGGCCAACGTGCTGCGTTCTGGGGCGAAATTGTAACAGTGCGTTGCTATCACGATAATTCTAAGGTTCGTGATGTGTTAGAAGGTGACGGAAAAGGTAAGGTACTGGTAGTCGATGGAAACGGCTCTTGCCAAAAAGCCTTGCTGGGTGATCAACTTGCCATATTGGCGATTGAGAATGGCTGGGAAGGCGTGATCGTTAATGGCGCTATCCGTGATGTCGGCATGATGTCGCAGATGGATCTTGGTGTTCAAGCTCTAGGATCTTCACCGTTCAAAACTGAGAAACGTGGCAGTGGCCAAGTGAATGTGACGCTGACGATTCATAACCAACTGATTCAGCCTGGTGACTACATCTATGCTGATTGGAACGGAGTGCTCCTCTCTTCAGAGCTTCTGATCAACCCGTAGCTAGCGATTTTTAAGTGGAAACGGGAAACAGATTGGAAGTTGAGGTGACCTAGAACCAGCAATCTGCTTAAAAACGGAAACCAATCCCAACTTCCACACCTTGCTGCCACTCTTCGTAATCGAGGGTGGCATGCAGGTCCAGGTTATCGGTCAGTTGAACTCGACTGGTCACTTCAGCTGCAATCGACTTTTCTTTTCCTTGCTCAACATCTTCTTCATTACTGTAGGTATGCAGGGTACTGTTGAAAGAGATGCGATCACTCAGTTGATAGCTTACGCCACTAAGGAATCCATTTTCATGCCTTAGAGCATCGCTATTGATACGAGCACCTACGAACAGATCGACGTTCTTAAACACCGAGTATGAGTAGCCACTGTCGACTTTCCAAACATCGAATGATTCATTGGTTGAACTTTGGCTAGAGATAAAAAACTTGTGTGCAGAGGTGTCGAGTTGGCTCGGTAAGAGAGGCAACGAATTCGCGTTACAAATAACAGGCATAGCAAAGGCTAAAAGAAATAGTAATCTTTTCACTTCCCACTCCTGATGTCGTTATTATTTGTTATATACGCTTGTCGTCTAATTAAAGCACAGATCTTGGTGGTTAGCTGTACGAACCAGATACCTTTTTGCTCAGAATTAATAAGCAACAGGTTGCTTTTGCGATCTAGAGCAAACTCTGTTCATTTTTTATGCCTTGCATTTCATGGCTACTTTCTGCTCTAAATAACGTCTTACTATGAAAAATGTCGTGAATGCGAAAAAAAAGTAACTTTTCATTGACGAGATGTAGCAAAACTTGATACACGTAGAGATAAGCAAACGCAGAGAATTGAATATGCAGCACTCAAGCCACCTAGTAATGACCACAACCATTATTATTACCGACATTACAATTGTTGGGGCAGGCTGCTAACTAACGGATTTACAAATAAAGGCCTGTATCCCACAAGATACAGGCCTTTTTTTATACCATTTTTACGACTTATGGAGAGGAAGGGATGCGAGTTTTAAAGTTTGGAGGTTCATCATTAGCGGACGCCGATCGTTTTTTGAGAGCGGCGGATATCATCGCTAATAATGCCCAGCAAGAAGAGCTAGCGGTCGTGCTATCAGCACCGGGCAAAACAACGAACAAGTTAGTTGCGGTGATTGAGTCGGCACTTAAACATGGTGAAGCGGAATCTCAAATCAAAGAGATTGAGTCCTCTTTTGTAGCACTATTTTCTGACATCAAAGCATTGGTTCCGGGCGTGGATGGGACGGCTTTCCAAGAGCAAGTTGAGACATCACTGACTCAACTACGTCAGTTTGTAAACGGTATTGACCTATTAGGCATGTGTCCTAACCATGTTAATGCGCGCATCATCAGTAAAGGTGAGCGTATCTCTATCCAGCTAATGAAGGCTGTATTAGAAGCAAAAGGTCAGCCAGCGAATCTTATCGACCCGGTTCAGTACCTATACGCGAAAGGTGATCACCTAGAAGCGATGGTTGATGTTGATGTCTCTACGCAGAACTTCCGTCAAAATCCTCTTCCTCAGGGACACGTTAACATTATGCCTGGCTTTACTGCCGGTAATGAAAAAGGTGAGCTAGTTACACTAGGTCGAAATGGTTCTGATTACTCAGCAGCGGTATTGGCAGCGTGTCTGCGTGCTGATTGTTGTGAGATCTGGACGGATGTAGACGGCGTTTATAACTGTGACCCTCGTCTTGTTGATGATGCTCGTCTTCTTAAGTCATTGAGCTACCAAGAAGCGATGGAGCTTTCATACTTTGGTGCTTCTGTTCTTCACCCGAAAACCATCGCACCGATTGCTCAGTTCCACATTCCTTGCTTGATCAAAAATAGCTTTAACCCTCAAGGTGCGGGCACACTGATTGGCCAAGACACTGGCGAAGACAACCTAGCGATCAAAGGCATCACTACCCTGAGTGACCTAACAATGGTTAACGTTTCAGGCCCAGGCATGAAGGGCATGGTGGGCATGGCGAGCCGCGTATTCGGTGCAATGTCTTCTGCTGGCGTTTCAATTGTTCTTATTACTCAATCCTCATCTGAGTACAGCATCAGCTTCTGTATCGAATCTGCAGATAAGCAGAAAGCGCAACAAGTATTGTCTGAAGCGTTTGAGCTTGAACTGAAAGATGGCCTACTTGAGCCAGTAGAGTTCATGGATGACGTAGCTATCGTTACTTTGGTTGGTGACGGCATGCGTACTTCACGCGGTGTTGCTTCTCAATTCTTCTCTTCACTGGCAGAAGTGAACGTAAACATCGTCGCGATTGCACAAGGCTCTTCTGAGCGAGCAATCTCTGCAGTGATTCCTGAAGATAAAATCTCAGAAGCGATTAAAGCGTGTCACGAAAACCTATTTAACTCTAAACACTTCCTTGATGTCTTCGTTGTTGGTGTTGGCGGCGTTGGTGGCGAGCTGGTGGATCAAATTAAGCGTCAGCAAGGTAAATTGGCAGAGAAAGGCATTGTTATCCGCGTATGTGGTTTAGCAAACAGTAAAGGCCTACTGCTTGATAGTGAAGGTCTACCTCTAGAGCATTGGCGTGACCGCATGAACAGTGCAACAGAAGAGTTCAGCCTGCCGCGTCTTGCTGCTTTGGTTCAACGTAACCACATCATTAACCCAGTACTGGTTGATTGTACTTCAAGCGAAGCGATTGCAAACCAGTATGCTGATTTCCTAGCGGCGGGTTTCCACGTTGTTACACCGAATAAGAAAGCAAACACAGCAAGCATGGCGTACTACCATCAACTTCGTGAAGTTGCACGAAACTCACGTCGTAAGTTGATGTACGAGACAACAGTAGGTGCTGGCCTTCCGGTTATCGAGAACTTGCAGAACCTTATCTCTGCGGGTGATGAACTTGAGAAATTTAACGGTATCCTATCGGGCTCTCTATCTTACATTTTCGGTAAGCTTGATGAAGGTATGACTCTGAGCCAAGCAACTAATATCGCGAAAGATAACGGCTTTACAGAACCAGACCCACGTGACGATCTATCGGGCATGGATGTGGCGCGTAAGCTCCTTATCTTGGCGCGTGAAGCGGGTATGGCTTTAGAGCTTGAAGATGTAGAAGTTGACCAAGCACTACCACCAGGTTTTGATGACTCAGGTAGCGTAGAAGAGTTCATGGCGCGTCTACCAGAAGCGGATGCTTACTTCCAAGAGCAGTCAGCAAAAGCGGCTGAAGAAGGCAAAGTGCTGCGTTATGTGGGTGAAATTGCCGATGGTAAATGTAAGGTTCGCATCGCTGCAGTTGATGGCGATGACCCAATGTTCAAGATTAAAGATGGTGAGAACGCGCTAGCATTCTACAGCCGTTACTACCAACCAATCCCACTAGTACTGCGTGGTTACGGTGCGGGTACTGAGGTAACAGCAGCGGGTGTATTCTCTGATGTAATGCGTACCCTTGGCTGGAAATTAGGAGTATAAGAATGAGTTCAAGTGATATGGATGTTGTAGTTTACGCTCCAGCTTCAATCGGTAACGTCAGCGTTGGTTTTGATGTCCTTGGTGCAGCTGTGTCGCCTATCGATGGCACACTGCTTGGTGACCGAGTGATGGTTAAAGCAGGTGATGAACCATTCTCTCTAAAAACAGCAGGCAGCTTTGTTTCTAAGCTGCCAACAGAAGCAAAAGAGAACATTGTTTACGACTGTTGGACAGTGTTTGCTCGTGAAATCGATAAGAAGGGTGTTGCTCTTAAACCACTAGAGATGACACTTGAAAAGAACATGCCGATTGGCTCTGGTCTAGGATCAAGTGCATGTTCGATTGTTGCCGCACTGGACGCTTTGAACCGTTTCCATGGTCAGCCACTAGACGAGACTGAATTGCTTGCGTTAATGGGTGAGATGGAAGGCAAGATTTCAGGTGGCGTTCACTACGATAACGTGGCTCCATGTTACCTTGGTGGCGTGCAATTGATGTTGGAAGAGCTGGGTATTATCAGCCAAGAAGTTCCTTGCTTTGATGACTGGTACTGGGTAATGGCTTATCCGGGGATTAAGGTATCGACGGCTGAAGCGCGAGAGATCCTACCATCTCAATACCGTCGCCAAGATATCATTGCTCATGGTCGTCACCTTGCGGGCTTTATTCACGCTTGCCACTCTGGTCAGCCAGAGCTTGCTGCAAAAATGATCAAAGACGTGATCGCAGAACCATATCGTGAGAAACTGCTACCAGGTTTTGCTGACGCCCGTAAATACGCGTTGTCAGCGGGAGCGCTTGCTACGGGAATCTCCGGCAGCGGTCCGACCCTATTTAGCATTTGCAAAGAAAAAGATGTCGCTGAGCGTGTTGCACGCTGGCTAGAACAAAATTACGTACAAAATGAAGAAGGATTCGTCCATGTTTGTCGTTTGGACAAGCAAGGCTCGATCGTTACAGGAAGTGAGTTATGAAGCTGTACAACATCAAAGAAAATGATGAACAAGTCTCTTTTGGCCAAGCCGTTCGCCAAGGTCTAGGTCGTAACCAAGGTCTATTTTTCCCATCCGAGCTACCAAAGTTTGATGATATCGATGCACTACTTGCAGAGGACTTTGTCCCTCGTAGCGCAAAGATCCTATCGGCACTGATTGGTGATGAACTACCAAAAGAGCAGATCGATCAAATGGTAGATGCAGCATTCCAATTCCCTGCACCTATCAACCAAGTGAAAGATGGCGTTTACGCACTTGAGCTGTTCCACGGTCCAACGCTAGCATTTAAAGATTTTGGTGGCCGTTTTATGGCGCAATCTTTAGCAGCTGTTTCAGACGGCGGCAAGATTACCATCCTTACGGCGACATCAGGTGATACGGGCGCAGCCGTTGCGCACGCGTTCTACGGTATGGAAGACATCAACGTTGTGATTCTTTACCCGAAAGGTAAGATCAGCCCACTGCAAGAGAAGCTGTTCTGTACACTAGGTAAAAACATCCACACTGTTGCTATCGACGGTGACTTCGATGCGTGTCAGGCACTGGTTAAGCAAGCATTTGATGACGCAGCACTGCGTGAAGAGATCGGTCTTAATTCAGCGAACTCTATCAATATCAGTCGTCTAATGGCGCAGATCTGTTACTACTTTGAAGCGGCTTCTCAACTGACTAAAGAGCAGCGTGAAAACCTAGTGGTTTCAGTACCAAGCGGTAACTTCGGTAACCTAACTGCGGGTTTATTGGCGAAAGCGTTAGGCCTACCAGTGAAGCGTTTCATCGCTGCGACCAATGAAAATGACACAGTGCCACGTTACCTAGAAACGGGCGAATGGGCTCCAAAGCCGACTGTTGCAACCACATCAAACGCAATGGATGTGAGCCAACCGAACAACTGGCCTCGTATCGAAGAGCTTTGCCAACTGAAAGGTTGGGGCTTGGATACACTGGGTAAAGGTAAAGTATCTGATGAGCAGAGCGCAGAATCAGTACGTGACCTAAAAGCACAAGGCTACCTATGTGAACCACACGGTGCTATCGCTTACCGTCTACTAGACGAGCAGCTGCAAGACGGTGAAACAGGCCTGTTCTTATGTACGGCTCACCCGGCTAAATTCAAAGAAGTGGTTGATGACATTCTAGGCTCAGACATCGATCTGCCAGGTCCGCTAGCGAAACACGCTGCGATGGAGCTGCTGTCTGAAGACCTTGCGAATGACTTTGATGCTCTTAAAGAAGTATTGCGTCGAGTTCAGCCATAGTTCTGAATACGCCAATTCTGATAAGAGTATGACAATGACAAACCAATGACGGTTTTGTTAGATTAAACGAAAAGGTGAGTGCCATGGGTATTCACCTTTTTTATTGGCTATTGATACGAGGAGAAGGTATGCACTTTTTGGTGTTTCTAGGCTCAGTACGAGAAAGCACGCCACCGAAACCTGCACGAGTGGGGGAGCGAGTCAGTCAGGCGTGTTTGAAGCTTTTGAATAAAACTTACCCTGAGCACACGGTGGAGATCATCGACCCTCTTGATTATGAGCTCGGGCCGATATTCAAGCCGGAGTTTTCTTACCGACGCTCCCAGGTGCCAGCTTCGTTAAGTGAGTTAGCGGAGAAGATAAAACAAGCTGATGGTTATGTGATGGTGAGTCCTGAATACAATCACTCGATGAGCCCAGCACTAGCAAATATTCTGAATCATTTTGGGAGTTCGCTGTTTTCTTATAAACCGAGTGCGATAGTGACCTATTCTGCGGGGCAGTGGGGAGGCGCTCGCGCAGCGGTATCGATGAGAACCTTCTTATCAGAGCTAGGATGTTTACCCGTGTCGGCGATGATTCATCT
Organism: Vibrio sp. THAF190c; assembly: GCF_009363355.1. NCBI lineage: Bacteria > Pseudomonadati > Pseudomonadota > Gammaproteobacteria > Vibrionales > Vibrionaceae > Vibrio > Vibrio sp. THAF190c. Next base: position 531,921 of record NZ_CP045338.1, read on the forward strand.
ACCTAGAGCGCAGCAAGTTTTCAATGAAGAGGGAAGTGTGGCGGATGTATCAGAGCAGGATCAATGGGATGAATACATGAATCGAACTCTGCACCAGTTGGTGTGGTGGGCAAAAGGGGCTGCTCAGCAGCGAGATAAACTCGACCCTACCACGTTAGCCAAAGCGTTTCGCAAAGATCCTTCCCAAAGGAATGCGCCGTAAATGATAGACATAAAAAAAGCTTGGTCAGTAATGACCAAGCTTTTTAAATTTGGTTACGCTTAAGCTCTAAATTATAGAGACTCAGTGAACGTACGTGCGATAACATCACGTTGCTGTTCAGTCGTTAGCGAGTTGAAACGCACAGCGTAGCCCGATACACGGATAGTCAGCTGAGGGTAGTTCTCTGGGTGAGCAACTGCGTCTTCTAGCGTTTCACGCTTAAGAACGTTTACGTTTAGGTGTTGACCACCTTCGATGCGAGGTGCAGTTTCGATTGCAACTTCACGGCTCTCGTACTCACCTAGATCAGCAGCTGGGATAACTTGGTCAGCTTCGAAACCAGCAGTTGCTGCAACACAACGCGCTTCGTTCTTTTCGCTATCTAGTAGCCAGATTGAGTTAAGTAGTTCGTCGTTTGCTGCTTTAGTAATTTGAATACCTTGGATCATCACTATCTCCTAGTCCACTGAATGTGGTTTGATTTATGGTGTTAACTTTCGAATTTTGTTGAGCTGGCTTATATATACCTATTTTTAGCTAGTTTAATATTGATTTAAGTCAAAAAACAACCAAAAACCTTAATTTTTTAATGGTGATTATTTTGAGTTAAATCAATAAAAGCTTTGAAAACAATATAGTTACAAAATATTTTAAACTATAAAAAATATTTAACGGTCATTTTTGTTGTAAATTTACTACAAAAATAGGGCTTTTATTGAACTGATGCGGATATAAACAAGTATTTATCCGCCATTCTGTAAGTGTGAAGTGATTTAATGACAAACAGTAATTCTCTGGAAAAAAACGCCCCAAACTCTCGCCAAAAATTCATAGGTGCTCATGTTTCTGCGGCTGGCGGTGTCGATCAAGCTCCGATGCGTGCACGAGAAATTGGCGCCAACGCATTTGCGCTATTTACTAAGAATCAGAGACAGTGGGCGGCAAAACCTTTGGAGCCAAAAACCATCAGTGCATTTAAAGCCAACTGCAAGATGTTGGGTTTTGGCGCGGAGCACATTCTTCCTCACGATTCTTATTTGATTAACCTAGGTGCCCCAGAAGAGGAGAAGCTCGAAAAGTCTCGCGCGGCGTTTATTGATGAGATGGAGCGTTGTAACCAACTTGGTCTGACGCTACTTAATTTCCATCCTGGGAGTCATTTAAAGAAAATTTCTGAAAGTGACTGTTTGGCGCGCATCGCGGAGTCTATCAATATTGCTCATCGCGCGGTACCGGATGTGATCGCCGTGATTGAAAATACGTCTGGGCAAGGGACTAATTTAGGTTGGAAGTTTGAGCACTTAGCGGAAATCATCGATCAGGTTGAAGATAAAACTCGAGTGGGTGTTTGTTTAGATACTTGCCACACCTTTACAGCCGGTTACGACTTGAGAACCAAGGAAGCTTGTGAAGCGACCTTTGCTGAGTTCGATCGTATTGTTGGTATGCACTATCTGAGAGCAATGCACATCAATGATTCAAAAGCTGAGTTCGCAAGCCGTGTCGATCGACACCATTCGCTAGGGCAAGGGGAAATTGGTTGGGCGTGTTTCGAGTATATCGCGAGTGATTCGCGCTTTGATAACATGCCGCTGATCCTAGAAACGATCGATTCTTCGATTTGGAAAGAGGAAATTCAACAGCTTAGAATGTACCACCACGCATCTGTGAACGCAGAGTGATCATTGAGAACAGTAAACCTTAAAAAAGTTGTGGCTAAATGAGATTGTTGGCACCTTTCTTTCATAGTGTTTAATGAATATGTATTTCACTATGTAATAGAGGAGGGTGCCATTATGTATTCGACCACTTACACACCTAAAGCTAATCTTCATGTCTCGACGATTCATGCGACCCCACGCTTGCCGACTCCGAATCGTCATATTCACAGTCACGGTCATCATCGAACGCCTCAGAAAGGTCAATCGTGATTCCCTTCTTTTTATTCAGCGGTGAGTATCGATGAATCTCTATCTGCGAATTTGGACAATGATGTCTATTAATAGCGGTATGAGGTATAACTAGGCTTTACAGTCACAGTTATCACTCATACCGCTATTTTTATCTGAGCAACTCGCTTGTGTCATTTACTAGCGTTACTTGAGTGGCATAGTTCGGGAGCAATTCAATGAGTTCGTCGCAGACTTGGCAAGAGATTATTCGTCAGCAACAGAGCCAAGCTTACTTTCAGCACATCAACGACTTTGTAGAAAAGCAAAGACGAGATGGTAAGGTCATCTATCCACCCCAAGATCAGGTATTCAGCGCCTTTGATATGACGCCCTTTGAAGATGTGCGTGTGGTGATTCTTGGGCAAGACCCATACCACGGTGCTCAGCAGGCGCATGGGTTGGCCTTTTCTGTACTGCCTGGGGTTAAGATCCCACCTTCTCTGCGCAACATGTATAAAGAACTTGCCGATGATATTGAGGGTTTTGAGCCACCCACACACGGTTATCTTGAGTCATGGTCGAAGCAGGGCGTATTGATGCTTAATACTGTTCTCACAGTAGAAGAGGGTAAGGCACATTCGCATGCTAAATGTGGCTGGGAGACGTTTACCGATCATATCATCGCGCAACTTAACGAACGCAATGAACCGATTGTCTTCTTATTATGGGGTGCGCATGCTCAGAAGAAAGGGCAAGCTATTGATGAGAATAAGCATTTTGTCTTGAGTGCTCCGCATCCATCTCCACTTTCTGCGCGACGCGGCTTTTTTGGCTGTAAGCACTTTTCTCAAACCAATCAGCTGTTGAAGTCACAAAACTTGCCTGCAATTGATTGGTGTTTACCATTTGACGTCTAGTTTGATGGTTTTCTGAGCAGTATCAAACCAGATTATCCTATCTTCATATACACTTACAAAGAGTAGGTGTAATGGAGTGCAATACTATGATGATAGAAAGGATAAGAAGAGAGCATGGTTACATGGCTCGTCTGCTCATGATTTTAAAGACCAAACTTGAGCTTCTACAGAAAGAGCGAGCGATAAACTACAGCCTAGTGGCGGAAGTGGTGCACTATTTAATGAACCACTCAGATAAAGTGCATCACCCGAAAGAAGATATTATCTACCGTCACTATTTAAAACATTACGGTAAACAGCAGGCCATCGAAGATCTGGAACTTGAACATCAGCTGTTGGCGGAGAAGACCGCTGACTTCTTAGATGTGGTTGAGATGATTCTTCAAGATGCGGTGGTTCCTCAGCAGGTGTTTATTGATCAGCTTGCAGCATTTATAGAAGCGCAGCGAAAGCACATGGAATATGAAGAGAAAGTTATTCTACCGATTATTGTCGGAGCTTTTTCGGTGCAAGACTGGCGTAGTGTTGAAGAGCTTTGGCAACAACCAGAGGATGATCCTGTCTTTGGTGACACGATTGCCGATCAGTACCGTCAGTTGGCGATTCGAGTTCGCCAAAGTGAAGAAGAGTGTGTTTAGCTCTCTATAATAGTTGTAGAAAGAGAAAAGGCACCCAGTTGGGTGCCTTTATTTTATTTATCGTGTCTATTAAAGCTTAATATCGTCGAGGTCGAAATCTAAGCCAAGATTCATGTCCATGAGTTCCTTTTGAAGGCGTCGACGATCGTTAATCTCCTCAATCTCACGCCATTTACGCTTTAGAGGCTTTGAACGCGCTTTCTGCGTTGCACGAGGTAGATCAAGTTCAGTCATTTCATCGTATTGAAAGTTATCCATAAGCTATATCTCCTTCCGTGGGAATAGTCCTTTCGGACCCATTAAATACCATAATTAATGCCACCATAACTTTGATTTGTTTCTCATTTGTTTCATATTCATGAAGGTTTCGTGTGGTTTTTTGACTTACCATCACACATGCGGCTCATATTTGTGTTCAAAAATTAGGCAAACAAACTTAGGAAAACGATTAAATTCACTGTCTGAGAATGTTAATTCATTGTGCGAAGCTTATGCTCCTTTCGTTACAATGCAACCAAGCACTTATCAATGAGGTAGGTAGGAGTTTTACTTGATACTTCCAAAAACGGTGATTGTTCACTATACCTTGTAAAACCTAGGCTGATGGTTATTTTATGGGATGCTGTTCAGGTTAAGGAGAGATACTGTCCATTGTTGAGCTTATGTCCCGATAATGTGACTTTTATGAGGTGTTGTTGTTGCGGTTTGTGTTAACAAAAGGTGATTTTTTAGTGAAATGTCACTTTTATATGTGATTTTTTGCATATTGATTTTTGCTAAATCTCACTGCATTATCCGCCCGTCAAAAATACACTGATACGTAAAATGGATGCATGAAGCGACATTTACAGTCTCAATCGCCGCAAGAACATAACAACGAATGCCGACACAACATTGACAGAGGCATAGGCGATTAAGAGGAAGGCTAGGAAGCATGATCGGTGCTTAAACTCAATACGAGGTTCACGTGACAGATTTAATCAATTTAATGAACGATCTTCTTTGGGGATCAATCTTAGTTTACTTGCTCGTTGGTGTAGGTATCTACTTCACCGTACGACTAGGCTTCATTCAATTCCGCCACTTTGGCCACATGTTCTCTGTTCTGAAGAACAGCCGTAAAGCAGACAGCGCTGGTATCTCATCTTTCCAAGCTCTTTGTACTAGTCTTGCTGCTCGTGTTGGTACAGGTAACATGGCTGGTGTTGCTGTTGCTCTTACTGCTGGTGGCCCAGGTGCTATCTTCTGGATGTGGTTAATTGCGATGCTAGGTATGGCAACGTCGTTTGCAGAGAGCACACTGGCTCAGCTGTACAAAACGCGCGATAACGACGGTAACTACCGTGGTGGTCCTGCATACTACATGGAGAAAGGCCTAGGCATGCGTTGGATGGGGGTTTTATTCTCTATCTTCCTAATCATTGCATTCGGTCTTGTTTTCAACGCGGTACAAGCAAACGCGATTGCAAGCGCTATGAACACAGCGTTTGACTTTGAGCGCAGCTACACAGGTGTTGCGATTGTGGTTATCTCTGCATTCGTTATCTTCGGTGGTATCCGTAAGATTGCACGCACTGCTGAAATCATCGTACCGATCATGGCGCTAGCTTACCTTGCTATTGCTCTGTTCATCATGTTTGCGAACATCGAGAAAGTGCCAGAAGTCTTGGCTCTTATCTTCAAGAGTGCATTTGGTCTGCAAGAAGCAGCAGCGGGTGGTCTAGGCTACGCAATCGCTCAAGCAATGATCAACGGTATCAAACGTGGTCTATTCTCGAACGAAGCAGGTATGGGTTCTGCGCCAAACGCAGCGGCATCAGCAACGCCTTACCCACCGCACCCTGCGTCTCAAGGTTACGTTCAGATGCTAGGTGTGTTCATGGACACTATCGTTATCTGTTCAGCAACAGTTGCGATCATCTTAATGTCGGGCGAATACGTTCCTCATGGTGAAGTAACAGGTATCGAACTGACTCAACGTGCACTAACAGCACAAGTAGGTTCATGGGGTGGTATCTTTGTAGCGGTAGCGATCTTCTTCTTTGCTTTCACTTCAATCATCGCGAACTACTCGTACGCTGAAACAAACCTAATCTTCCTTGAGCACAACAACAAGAAAGGCCTAGTGCTTTTCCGTGTTATCGTTCTAGGTATGGTTATGTTTGGTTCAATGGCAACATTGCCAACAGTATGGGCATTGGCTGACGTATCTATGGGTCTAATGGCGATTGTTAACTTGGTAGCGATTATCCTGCTATCCGGTATCGTGATTAAGCTTGCGAAAGATTACAACCGTCAACTAGACGCGGGTAAAGTTCCAACATTTGATGCGAACGATTTCCCAGAGCTTAAGTCTCAGCTAGAAGATGGTATTTGGGACGGCAACAAGAAGTAGTCTTATGATGCGACGCTGAGCAATATAGAGCGTCCATCGTTTCTCAAATTGAAAGGCTAAGGTAGTGATACCTTAGCCTTTTTTATTGTGTGGACATTAGTGGAATAGGTGTTTATCTATCGAAGTAATAGGAAGAGTCATAAAGACAAATTGATGTTTTTTCTATACTCTATCAAGCATAAAGTTAGATAACCGATTAGGGTAAAGTTATGTTAGTTGTCGTATCACCAGCAAAGACATTAGATTATGAATCACCATTGGCTACCGAGCAGTTTACTCAACCAGAGTTTATTGAACACTCTGCCGAGCTGATTGAAGAGTGCCGTAAACTAACGCCTGCAGATGTTTCGGCGCTAATGAAGGTGAGCGATAAGATTGCCGGCCTTAACGTGGCGCGTTTTGAGCAGTGGAGCGAAATCTTCACTCAAGAGAATGCTCGCCAAGCTATTCTGGCATTTAAGGGCGATGTTTACACCGGGCTTGAAGCGGAAACTCTGACGGACGCGGATTTCGAATACGCACAAAAGCACCTACGCATGTTGTCAGGCCTGTATGGTTTGCTTAAGCCGTTGGACTTGATGCAACCTTACCGCTTAGAGATGGGTACACGTTTAGCGAATGCTCGTGGTACTAACCTTTACCAGTTCTGGGGCAACCTGATCACTGACAAGATCAATGAGACGCTAAACGCTCAGGGCGATAATGTGCTTATCAACCTCGCATCGAATGAATATTTCAAAGCAGTGAAACCAAAGAACCTAGATGGTCAGGTGATCACGCCAGTATTTAAAGACTGCAAGAATGGTCAATACAAGGTGATCAGCTTCTACGCTAAGAAAGCACGTGGCATGATGGCTCGCTACATTATTGAGAACAAAGTGGACTCAATTGAAGCGCTAACCAAATTTGACACTGCGGGCTACTACTTTGTAGAAGAAGAGTCGAACGCAAAAGAGCTAGTGTTCAAGCGCGAAGAACAGAACTAATCTTCGTTTTATCTCAATGACTAAAAAGCCCCTGACAGCGTTGCTATCAGGGGCTTTTGTTATTCTGTAGAGTGGGTTAGGTCACCGAATGAGTGACCCAAAGCGGCTACTTCTTCTTTTTCTTAGCGGCTTTTTTAGCTGCGCCTTTCTTATCGTCCTTCTTCACCTTTTTCTTCTTTTTGAAGACAGGTTTTTTGTGTGTAGGACGCATACCTTCGATGAAGCGCTCTTTGATGCTCTCTTTAGTATAACGCGCAACACGCTCAATCATTGGTTGGTCGTGCGCTTCGATTAGTGAGATAGCATTACCTTTCTTACCAGCACGAGCGGTACGGCCAATACGATGCAGGTAAACGTCAGCGGTACGTGGCATGTCGTAGTTAATTACGTGGCTCACGTCTGGTAGGTCGATACCACGAGCTGCTACGTCAGTTGCCAGTAGTACATTCACAGTGCCATCACGGAAGCGAGCAATCGCATTGTTACGGCGATCTTGTGGCATTTCACCTTGAATCCAAGCACATGGGATCTGTGCACTCTCTAATTGAGCTCGAAGGTCCGCTAGGCGCTCACGTGTTTTTAGGAACACGATAGTACGCTCTGCTTGTTCAGTGATGATGTGCTTAAGAAGATCCAGCTTGTGCTCAGCTGTGTCTGCGCGGTGGTACCACTGAGTGATCTTTTTACGCTCACGTAGAGAAGATTTAGCATCGATCTCTGCTGGGTTGTTTAGTAGATCTTCAGTGAAGCCTTCAACGCCTTTACCTTCTAGAGTTGCCGAGAATAGTAGCGTTTGTTTACGCCAGCGACACTCTGCAGATAGACGGTCAACGACTGGACCAAAGCCCATGTCCAGCATGCGGTCTGCTTCGTCTAGGATCAGCCATTCGATAGCACGGCAATCAAAGCGTTCTGCTTCGATGTACTCCATTAGACGACCTGGAGTTGCAACAACGATATCTTGAGTCGTGCCTAGGATATCCGCGTGCTCTTGATACATCACACCACCAGTAATGGTGAAGATATTAAGGCTGGTGTATTTTGCAAGATCACGAGCTTGGTCTGCGATCTGCATTGCTAGCTCACGTGTCGGCGTTAGGATCAGCATACGTGCTGGGCCCGCTTTCTTACGTGGGAAGTCCAGTAGGTATTGAAGTGCTGGTAGAACAAATGATGCAGTCTTACCAGTACCTGTTGGTGCAGAAGCTAAAACGTCTCGTCCATCTAACGCTTGTGGGATTGCTTCAGCTTGTATCTGTGTTGGGCGTTCGTAACCCATCTCGTCGATTGCTTTAAGCAGCTCTTGTTCTAGATCGAGTTCTGCAAAGGTTCTGATCACTGTTGTTTCTCCACAAGCAATAAATGTGTCTGCACGTCGTTGGCAGACGATAAAAAAGAGTAGTCGGACATTATAGAAGCATTAGTGATTAGGATCACATGGTATTTGCTACATCTTGAGATAAAAATCTTGGGTTAGGGCGATAAACGCCTCGCTGTAACCATTTTGATCGTGAATTAATAGCTGCTGGTGGTCGAGTTGCACATCGGGATCTTTAGATAGCTCAAACAAAAGACGTGTAGGCTGCTTTCTGGCGGTGGTTCTCACATCCAATCGGCGCGATAAGTGCCATCCACCCTGTTTGGCGAGCTCAATAAACTGTTCCCCTTCAACCATCGGCAGAATAAAGCTCGCAGTGGCCGATTCGGTCGTGAGTTCGTAGCAGCGTACAGCCAGCGCTTTGTGGTCAAGGCTGGCGGTATGACGAGCCGTAGCGCGTTGGCTATGTGCTGCTTGCTCTCCGGAATTAAAGTAGGGTGGATTACAGATGATGGCGTCGAATTGCTCTGGTAATTCAACCTCTAGCACGCTACCAAAATAGAGCTGTAGACGATCGCTCCAAGGGGAGTGGTCGAAGTTAATCTTAGCGGCATGAATGGCGTCAGGGTCGATATCTATTGCTGCAAGGTTTACCGAAGGGTAACGCTGCGCCAGCATCAGTGTTAACAAGCCAGTACCGGTACCAATATCCAGAACGTTTTGTTGGCGACTAAGTTTTGTCCATGCACCCAGTAGTACGCCATCGGTGCTGACAGGCATTCCACTCTGCCCACCATAAATAGAAAACTGTTTAAAATTAAAGCTTTTTGTCTCTAGCGTTTTTTCTTTCATAAATCTGCAGGTACCGGAATTTTTAACTATTTAGCTTTGTTGTTGATCTTTTGTACAGGCTTTTGTTCTGATTTGGTTTTAATTGTTGCAACTTATGAGTAGTTTATAATTGTGGCTAATTTTTCAAAACTAGTGAAATAAACTGCTTTTCGTATGAAATTGCAAATTAATATGGTGTTTTTCTGCGGTAGCTTGCAGCTGACTGAGTGTTTCGTCATTATGCGCGACTATTTTATAGATTGAATGGCAGTTTTTAGCTGTAACATTCACGCAAGCACAACATCATTTCAAAAATATAATTAAGGATTATCTGTGAAACAGAGTCTAAAACTAACAGATATTATGGCATTGGGCTTTATGCTTTTTGCGTTTTTCTTAGGTGCGGGTAACATCATTTTCCCACCTCTCGCCGGTCAATTAGCGGGCGAAAATGTCATTCCAGCGATGTCTGGTTTTCTTTTAACTGCGGTAGGTCTCCCTTTAATTACGATTGTTGCTATCGCGGTTGCTGGTGGTTCTTGGGGCCATCTAACTAAAGATCTTCCAAAACAAGCAGCGACGATCATGGCGGTGTTGATCTTCATCATCATCGGCCCAGCATTCGCAGCGCCACGTACTGGCCTAGTGGCGTACGAGATGGCGGTTAAGCCGTTCTTCATCGATGCAGCTCAAGCACACCTAACGATCTTCTCGATTGCATTCTTTGCGATTGCGATGTTCTTTGCATGGTCACAGGGTAAACTGATCGATGTGATTGGTAAGGTACTGACGCCGGCACTATTCATTGGTCTAGTGATTCTAGCGATTGCTGTTTTTGTTAACCCACAAGGCGAGATCGTTGCAGCACACGGTGATTACCTAACTCAACCTCTAACCAAAGGTTTCCTTGAAGGTTACAACACCATGGATACTTTCGGTTCTCTGATGTTTGGCATGCTGATCGTGGATGCGATTCGTAGCAAAGGCATCACGGATCGTGCAGCGACAACTAAGTACCTGATCAGCGCAGGTTGTATTGCGGCTGCGGGTCTAGCGTTTGTTTACATCTCGCTATTCTACCTTGGCGCGACAAGTGCTGCGGTAGCTTCTGGTGCAGATAATGGCGGTGTGGTTCTAAGCCAATACGTTCAATCTCTATTTGGTCCTTCAGGTCAGATCGTTCTGTCTGTGATTGTACTGCTAGCGTGTTTGACGACGGCTATCGGCCTTATCTCTGCATGTTCTGAGTACTTCAGCTCTCTAACACCGATGTCTTACAAAACTTGGGTAATCATCAACGGTGTAGCGTGTGCTACGGTTGCTAACGTTGGGCTAGCTCAGCTTATCTCGCTGTCAGTACCGGTTCTATTTGCACTATACCCAGTAGCGATTGCATTGGTAGCACTGACTTTCCTACGCAAGAAACTACCAAACCCTCAAATGGCATACCGTGTAGTTATCCTAGTGTCTCTATTGTTCGCTCTGATTGATGCAGCGAAAGTAGCGGGTGTAGATGTATCTGCACTGAAGATGCTACCACTGTTTGAAATTGGTATGGGTTGGTTACTACCAACAACAGCAGCTATCATCTGCATGTTCTTCGTAGGTAAATCGACAGCACCAGAAATGGCTGAAGAGACGGTTTAATCTCTGAGAGTTAATCTGTTTTCGAACTAAATAGAAAAGGCCCCGCGACTGATTAGTCGCGGGGCCTTTTTACATTCGCTGGTTTTAATGCTCATTACTCACGTGATAGCGAGTGGTTGATGAGTTAGATCTTTTCGCTGTATTCAACCAGAACTTGCTCAACCCAAGCTGCGATTCGCTCATCGCTCAGCTCGTATTGTGAGTCTTCATCAAGAGCAAGGCCTACAAACTGTGATTGGTCTTCTGTTAGGGCTTTTGATGCTTCAAACTCGTAACTGTCGTCGTTTGGCCAGTATCCAACAAACTCCGCACCTACGGTTTTTAGTTCGTCGTGTAATAGACCCATCGCATCAAGGAACCATTCGCCATAGCCTTCTTGGTCACCCAGTCCGAACAGTGCCACGACTTTGCCTTTTACTGGTGTGGTTGCTAGGTCATCCCAGATTTCATTCCAATCTTCTTGGATTTCACCAAAGTCCCAAGTTGAGATACCCAGTAGCAGTAGGTCGTAGTCGGCCATCAATGAAAGTGGCGTCTCTTTTACATTGTGAATGTCGACTAAGTCTTCGCCGATGATGCCGCGAATCTTTTCTGCAGCCATTTCTGTGTAACAGGTGGTTGAGCCGTAAAACAGTCCAATTTTCATAGCATGTGTTCGATTTTTATTTTGAGATGGCGAATTCTAACCATAAATTGAATTCGATTGCAGCGATTATCCGCCCAAGTCGTAATTTTTATAGCTTTCATCAGGTCTGTAGCTTAATCTCAAAACAGTTTCCAATATGATGAGAATAGCTATGCAGTCGCCTCAAGGGCAGAACGCCGATCATGGTCTTGTTGAACAATTTTTAGATGCGATGTGGATGGAGAGAGGGCTTTCGGAAAATACGCTCACCTCCTATCGTACGGATCTTGCCAAGCTACTTGATTGGATGGAAAAGAATAATTATCGCTTGGACTTCATTAGCTTATCCGGCTTGCAGGATTATCAGAGTTGGTTGGTCGATGCGAACTTTAAACAGACTTCGCGTGCACGTATGCTGTCGGCGATTCGTCGTCTATTTCAATATCTGCATCGTGAAAAGGTAAGGGCAGACGACCCGAGCGCTTTATTGGTGAGCCCAAAGCTGCCTCAGCGCTTACCCAAAGATCTCAGTGAAGAGCAGGTTGATGCCTTACTGGATGCTCCAGATCCGAACGACCCAATTGAGCTTAGAGATAAAGCGATGCTGGAGCTGCTATACGCAACCGGCCTTCGTGTTACTGAGCTGGTCAGCCTAACGATGGAGAACATCAGTCTAAGACAAGGTGTGGTGCGGGTTATTGGTAAAGGTGGTAAAGAACGCTTGGTTCCAATGGGTGAGAATGCCGTAGACTGGATCGAAACCTTTATTGAGCAAGGTCGTCCTCAGCTGCTTGGAGAGAATAGCTCGGATGTGGTTTTCCCGAGTAAACGTGCCAAGCAGATGACCCGACAAACCTTTTGGTACCGTATTAAGCACTACGCGGTGATCGCAGGTATAGATACAGAACTGCTGTCTCCGCACGTGTTAAGACATGCGTTTGCAACACATTTACTGAACTATGGCGCCGATCTCAGAGTCGTACAGATGTTATTGGGACATAGTGACTTATCGACAACCCAAATTTATACTCACGTGGCAACGGAAAGACTGAAGCAAATTCATGCTCAGCACCACCCACGAGCTTAGATTCAAATAATTTTAAGGTGAACTTAATGAGCGTATTACGCCGTCTTCCTCTATTAGCACTGCCTTTTGTCATCACTGCTTGTAACGCATCTGAAGAGAATGTTGAGCAGGTTAAGACTGCAGTAGAGGCAGCACCCACTCAAGCTTACGATATTAAGGCTTTGACTCAGCGTTTCGAAAAGATTGGCGTCAAAGTGACGGATGTTGTGCCATCGGATATCGATGGTCTCGTCGAGGTTCAAACCAATAGCGGTATTATTTTCTCGTCTCCATCGGGTGATCACTTTATCGCAGGTACGCTTTACTCATTGGATGAGAACGGCAAATTCAGCGACGTATTAGCGGAGCGTCAGGCTCCTATCAATGCAGCTAAGATTGCAGAGATGGCAGACTCGACCATCGAATACAAAGCGGATGATGAAAAATACGCGATTACGGTCTTCACAGACATCACCTGTGGTTACTGTGTGCGTTTACACAGCCAAATGCAGGGCTATAACGATTTAGGTATTACGGTTCGTTACATGGCTTACCCACGTCAAGGGGCAACTGGCCAAGTCGCTAACCAAATGGCGGCTATCTGGGGTTCAGATGACCCGAAAGCGGCAATGCACGATGCGAAAGTGAATCGTCAAATGCCAGACTCTGCGAAAGCAACGTCTGAAACCAAATCTGTGATTGCTAAGCAATACCAATTAGGTCGCGAGCTTGGTATCAGCGGCACGCCAGCTATCTTCTTACCAAGTGGTGAGCTTGTGAGTGGCTACCTGCCTCCTGCGCAACTTATCCAACGCTTAGAGCAGTAATTCGCTGCTTAGCAACACGCATTTCCAAATTTACACATAAGGAATGGCCCAACTTGGTTTGGGCCGAATAGGTCATGATTGAGATACAACGTCGCCCTGAAGTCGATACCTCCGTTCTTCCTGCTGATTTGCCAGAACTACTCAAACGTATCTACGTGAGTCGTGGAATCAATAGCCCAGCTCAGTTAGAGACGGCAGCCAAAGGCTTACACTCGTACCAAAAGCTTGGCGGGATCGATGCGGCAGTTGAGTTGCTATTCAAAGCTATCCAGCAGCAGAAACGCATTATTGTCGTGGGCGACTTTGACGCGGATGGCGCGACCAGCTCTGCACTTTCTGTGTTGGCGCTGCGTATGCTTGGCAGTAATAACGTTGACTACTTGGTGCCAAATCGTTTTGAAGACGGCTATGGTCTGAGCCCGGAAGTGGTAGAGCAGGCGATTGAGATTGGCGCGGAAGTGATCATGACCGTGGATAACGGTGTCTCATCGATTGAAGGGGTGCGCTTTGCCAAAGAGAAAGGCTTAGATGTACTTGTTACCGACCACCACTTACCGGGACATGAGTTGCCGATGGTGGATGCCATGGTCAACCCAAACCTAGAGAGTTGTGCGTTTCCTTCTAAAGCTCTGGCAGGAGTGGGGGTTGCTTTCTACCTGATGATGGCGCTATGCGTTCACATGCGAAAACTCGGTTGGTTTGCCCAGCAAGGCATGGCTGAACCGAAACTTATGGAACTGATTGACCTCGTAGCACTTGGCACTGTAGCTGATGTTGTCCCTCTTGATGAGAATAACCGTATCTTGGTACACCAAGGCCTACAGCGTATTCGTGCAGGCAAGGCGCGTCCGGGAATTCAGGCGTTGATTGAAGTGGCGAAGCGCGATGCTCGTCGTTTGGTTGCGTCTGATTTCGGTTTTGCTCTTGGGCCACGTATCAATGCTGCTGGACGCCTTGACGACATGTCATTTGGTGTGGAACTGCTCATGAGTAATAACATCCACGCGGCGCGTCGTATGGCGAGTGAGTTGGATGGCCTGAACCAAACTCGTAAAGAGATTGAAGAGGGCATGAAGCAGGAAGCGATCGCTTTCTGTGAACGTCTGGAGTTTGGCGAAGCAGATCTACCGTGTGGTTTAGCACTGTTCCAACGTGATTGGCACCAAGGTGTGATTGGTATTTTGGCATCACGCATCAAAGATAAATATCACCGCCCAGTGATTGCGTTTGCTGATGGTGGAGAGGGCAGCATTAAAGGCTCTTGTCGCTCGATTCCTGGCTTGCACATGCGTGATACTCTGGACCGTATTGATACGCAGAACCCAGGTCTGATTGTTAAGTTCGGTGGCCACGCAATGGCAGCAGGCTTAACCATCATGGAAAAAGATTTCGAACGCTTTAGCAAACTGTTTGATGAAGCGGTCAAACAAGATCTTGGTGAAACGGCACTCAAAGGCATTATCTTGTCGGATGGAGAGCTGCTTCCTGAAGAGTTTTCGATGCATACCGCTGAGTTTTTGCGTGCTGGTGGTCCTTGGGGACAAGCCTTCCCAGAACCTATCTTTGATGGTGAATTTAAAGTGCTTCATCAAAAGCTAGTCGGTGAGAAGCACCTGAAATTGATGCTGGAGCCACTTTACAAAGGTCACCCGACCAATGTGATGATTGATGGTATTGCTTTTAATGTCGATTTGCGTCGCTGGCCAGATGCATCGGTTAAAACCGTGCACCTTGCCTATAAGCTCGATATCAATGAGTTCCGCGGCAATCAATCTCTGCAGTTGATGATCGACAATATCGAAGCTAAGTAGCGACCAATTCGT
The DNA here is from genome assembly GCF_009363355.1 of Vibrio sp. THAF190c. NCBI lineage: Bacteria > Pseudomonadati > Pseudomonadota > Gammaproteobacteria > Vibrionales > Vibrionaceae > Vibrio > Vibrio sp. THAF190c. Next base: position 547,088 of record NZ_CP045338.1, read on the forward strand.
TTACGCTAAAAGCAAAATTGAACGCGTGCCCCAGCTCCTTTGGGGCGCGTTATTGTTGTTTTTAACCTCATGTTAACCCCATTCTTATCTCGCTGATTTCCTTTTGCGCATTCATCAGCGATTGTTCGACTTTCTTATCTAAAAATTCCTGTATCTCCGTCACACTTTTGAGTACAATTCTTCGGTTAAATTCTACTCATAAATGATGAGCTAAAATGTTTGAAATCAATCCAATCAAAAACCGTCTGCAGGATGTGTCTGAGCGCACAAATATCCTGAGGGGGTACCTTTGACTATGACGCTAAACAAGAGCGTCTAGAAGAAGTAAACGCAGAACTAGAACAACCGGATGTATGGAACGAGCCTGAGCGTGCGCAAGCACTGGGTAAAGAGCGTGCATCACTGGAAGCTGTGGTAGAGACTATCGACCAACTTGACCAAGGTGTTGAGGATGTGGAAGGTCTACTTGAGCTAGCGGTTGAAGAAGAAGACCAAGAGACATTTGACGAGATCGAACCTGAACTGGCTGAGCTAGAAGCTAAGCTAGAGAAGCTAGAGTTCCGTCGTATGTTCGCAGGCGATCACGACGCATCTGATTGCTACATCGACCTACAATCAGGTTCAGGTGGTACAGAAGCGCAAGACTGGACTTCAATGATGCTACGCATGTACTTGCGTTGGGCTGAAGCGAAAGGCTTCAAGACCGAAGTAATTGAAGTTTCTGAGGGTGAAGTTGCTGGCCTGAAAGGGGCTACGGTTCGCATCTCAGGTGAGTACGCTTATGGCTGGCTACGTACAGAAACGGGTGTACACCGTCTGGTTCGTAAGTCTCCATTTGACTCAAGCGGTCGTCGTCATACGTCATTTGCTTCTGCGTTTATCTACCCAGAGATTGATGACAACATTGATATCGACATTAATCCTTCTGATCTACGTATTGACGTATACCGTGCATCTGGCGCGGGTGGTCAGCACGTAAACACCACGGAATCGGCGGTTCGTATTACTCACGTTCCAACCAACACTGTGGTGCAATGTCAGAATGACCGTTCTCAGCATAAGAACAAAGACCAAGCGATGAAGCAGCTTCGTGCAAAACTGTTTGAATTAGAGATTCAAAAGCAGAACGCAGAGAAGCAAGCGAACGAAGATGCTAAATCTGACATCGGTTGGGGTAGCCAAATCCGCTCTTACGTACTGGATGACTCGCGCATCAAAGATCTACGTACTGGCGTTGAAAACCGCAATACTCAAGCGGTTCTTGATGGCGACCTAGACAAATTTATTGAAGCTAGCCTGAAATCAGGTCTGTAAGCTTTTCACCGAAAAACAATTTTCATAAAGAAAGACAGGATACATCGAAAATGACTGATGCTGTTCAAAACGAAAACGCACAAGAAGAGAATAAGTTGATCGCCGAGCGTCGTAGCAAGCTGGATCATATCCGCAAGAGCTGCAAAGCAAACGGTCACCCAAATGATTTCCGTCGTGAGCACCTAGCTGGCGACCTTCAAGCGGAATTCGGTGAAAAGACTAAAGAAGAGCTAGAAGAGCTAAACCACGTTGTTGCAATCGCTGGCCGTGTAATGGCTAAGCGTGGTCCATTCCTAGCAATTCAAGAAACATCTGGCCGTATCCAAGCATACGCTGCGAAAGATGTTCAAAAAGAGCTTAAAGAGAAATACCAAGGCCTAGATATCGGTGACATCATCGGTGTTAAAGGTGCACTTCACAAGTCAGGTAAAGGTGACCTTTACGTGAACATGGAGTCTTACGAGCTGTTAACTAAAGCACTTCGTCCACTTCCAGAGAAGTTCCACGGCCTGACTGACCAAGAGATGCGTTACCGTCAGCGTTACGTTGATCTAATCGTGAACGAAGACTCTCGCAACGCATTCATCGTGCGCTCTAAGCTTGTATCTTCAATCCGTAACTTCATGAGCTCAAAAGGCTACCTAGAAGTTGAAACGCCAATGATGCACGTGATCCCTGGTGGTGCGACTGCTCGTCCATTCATCACTCACCACAACGCACTAGACATCGACATGTACCTACGTGTTGCTCCTGAGCTTTACCTGAAGCGTCTAGTTGTGGGTGGTTTTGATCGTGTATTCGAGATCAACCGTAACTTCCGTAACGAAGGTCTATCGCCACGTCACAACCCTGAATTTACAATGATGGAATTCTACCAAGCGTACTCTGACTACAAAGATCTAATGGATCTGACTGAAGAGATGCTAAGCACAGCGGCTATGGACGTTCTTGGTTCTACTTCTATGCCTTACGGTGACGAAACAGTAGAGTTCGGTGGCAAGTACGCTCGCATGAGCATGTTTGATGCAATCAAGCACTACAACCCAGAGCACGCAGAGATCCAAGCGCTAACAGAAGCAGATCTACAAGACCGTGAGAAGATGGTAGCTATCGCGAAATCTGTACACGTAGAAGTAGAAACGTTCTGGACATGTGGTCAACTTCTAGAAGAGATCTTTGGTGAAACGGCTGAGCCTCAGTTAATTCAACCAACGTTCATCACTGGTTACCCAGCGGACATCTCTCCTCTAGCACGTCGTAGCGATGACAACCCATTCTTCACAGACCGTTTTGAGTTCTTTATCGGTGGTCGTGAAGTAGCAAACGGCTTCTCAGAGCTAAACGACGCACAAGACCAAGACGAGCGTTTCAAAGCGCAAGTTAACGCGAAAGATGCAGGTGATGACGAAGCAATGTACTACGATGCAGACTACATCACAGCACTTGAGCACGGCCTACCGCCAACAGCAGGCCAAGGTATCGGTATCGACCGTCTAGCAATGCTGTTCACTAACACGCACACAATCCGTGACGTGATCCTATTCCCAGCGATGCGTCCACAAGCGTAATCTTTCGCTTTCGCATTTAGCGTGAATTCTAAAAGCCACCTTCGGGTGGCTTTTTTATTTCTAGGCGTATCAAAACCTTACCTACTCCGCACTCTGAGTTCGAAAAATCATTATTTGTGACATAGTCTTACTATTGAGACGAAGAATCTTAGATAGTCTCACTACTAAACGTCTTTGGCGTGAATATGAACTTGCTTGCGCAGTGAATTTCCCATATATAGGGAAGAGCAATAGTTAGTACTCGGCCAAATAAATAGAAAATTGAATAAGGAAGAAGGATGGGAACTCAATTTAAGATGGATTCCTTACCAGGCTCTCTTATCGTCGTTGGTGGTGCGTACGAGCCTTGGTTATCTGTATTAGAACAAGTGGGTTGGCAATGCACTCAGTGTGCTGACCTACGAAAGGCAGATGCACTCTTTACGGAAACCGGTCCTTGTATTGGGATCGTTGATCTAAGTCATGATGAGTTTAGTCTTAATGGCGTCGCTAATTTAGTGAGTAATAACAAACAGGTAAGATGGTTAGCTCTGATTCGTGAATCACAATTAAGTTCAGACACTATCTGCCAGTTTATCGTGAATTTCTGTATCGACTTCTTCACGACTCCGATCCCGGATGCTCAGCTACTTAGCACGATAGGGCACCAGTTAGGCATGTTAAAGCTTGAGAAGAAGGTGTGGCCAAATTACGGTTTGAACAGTGATATGGGGCTTTTAGGGGACTCTGTAGCAGTCAAACGACTGAGAGACCAAGTTAAGCGAATTGGTCCGACAGACGTTAGTATCTTGATTTCAGGAGACCGTGGGGCAGGCAAAGAGACCGTTGCCCGTTCAATTCACAGACACTCTTCTCGTGCTAAGCACCCTTTCTTGACTGTGAACTGTCGTGCGCTTTCAGAGTCAAGAATCGAAAGTGAACTGTTTGGCTTGGCAGGTAAAACAGGTGATACCCCATGTATGCTCGAAGAAGCGGATGGTGGAACGATACTGTTTAACGATATCTTAGCCATGCCTAGAAATCAGCAGATGAACCTGCTTAAGTTTTTGCAAGATGGTAAGGTTGAGACCTCAAAAGGTCTGCGCTCAGTGGACGTGCGTATTCTGGCCTCAAACTCTTCAGATATAGAAAAGGCCTTGATTGAAGGGGACTTTAACGAGGAGCTTTATCATTACATTAATGTGTTGCGAATCCATGTCCCTAGCTTGAAGGAACGTGTCAGTGATATCCCTATCTTGGCAAACCACTTCTTGCATGATTACTCCAAAGAGTTCAACGCACAGGCTAAGAACTTTTCAGAGTCGGCAGCCACTGCATTGTCTCGTTATCATTGGCCAGGCAATGTGCGTGAGTTGATGAATCAAATTAAGCGTGTGGTATTGATGTCTGACTCGATCATTATTGATGAGGAGCATCTTGATTTACCAAAGCAACAAGATGAGAAACGCAGCTTGAAGAGTATCCGAGAGCGCTCTGAGCGTGATGCCTTGATCGTCGTATTAGAGTCGCACGCGGGGCAGGTTTCGTTGGCAGCCAAGGAGTTGGGTGTTTCACGCGCTACCATGTATCGCTTGCTCAATAAGCACAGCCTGATATCTGAAGGACTAGTCTAAGCAATACCATTATTTGAAAGCCACGCACTGCGTGGCTTTTTTTGTTTTTGGTCGAAGCTTTCTATCTGACTGAAAAGTTTGAACAGAGATAAGCTCTACAGATTTATATAATCATAGTGAATATCTTATGCTTGATGTTATATGCAACTATGATTTTAGGTGAATGCTTTGTTTTCAGATTGTTAATAGATAAGTGGTTGAATAATGTTCTCATTTGGATAGAATTTAACCGTGAAAGCAATGGTTTAATATCAAACCAAAAGCATTCGAATCACATCTTTTTGGATTAATTAATTAGCTTGGAGGCGCAAATGAAACATTTCGATTTTATTCAGCACATTTGCGCGTCGTTTGATCCTAGCACTGACATGGTGGCCGCTATGCCACGTCTATCAGTGATGGCCGATCGCAACACCCAAGATAAATCTAACTAATTAATCCGTATCCTTACTTGGCTGCGGAAAAATAGCAGCTAAGACATCTCTATCTCTTATTTCACGCTATTTTTCCCCAGTTTAATTCCACTACTGGAGAATTCATTATGCGTCACTCAGTTTACCTAAAATTAGCCACAGTCCTTATTCGCGCCGATCTTCGTCATGAAGAGCGAGCCTGGAAACGGAAAGTTCGTCGTAGTGCTTACGATCTTCCATGGGAGAACGCACACTTACTTAAAGATATCGGTCTAGAAGCCGATGGACGACCAATCGGATTTTCAGAGCCTGAAGCTGTCACTATTGAACGTCGTGTTCGTCACCTTCGTCGTGTTCTAAGTGCGCGAATACTGACGTAATCAGAGGGAGTGATGGCACCTGTCACTCCCTAGGATAATGAAATAGGTGCTGGTTATGGCGTCGGAGGGAGATCTCTGAATCAGTACCGCTAAAAAGAGGAGCAATAGGCTCCTCTTTGCATATTTTTTAAAGGGTTATTTAGCAAACAAAAGCAGTTCGACTAAGCTAAAGATATTGAGGGAGGTGAGGTATGCAAAAGCATCAACTAGATATGTGGTTGCATGGCGATCACAAAGACTCTTATCGAACACCTAAGGTTTATGTTATCGGGTGTTCCGATATCCCAGAGTATCTACTAGCAGTGGAATATAAGCATAAATTAGAGCCAGTGAAGCAAGGTGGAGAACCAGTACATTTTGGATCACTTGATCAAGTCAAAGAGGAGCTCCTCAGACTTGGTTTCGATAAGGCCTATTTACGCCTCCACAACACGTATGACGAGTTTGGTAGTGAGCCAAGTCAACGCTATTGCGATATAGAGTTAGCGCTTAATCCACATTAAACACAAGTAGTTGCAAAGTAGCTCGTTATCAAGCGTAGTGTTTTGTCAGTAGCTGATGAGTAAACTGAGTTCTCAGATAGAAGCCGCGTGGCTTGGTCTTAATTGGCTTGCCACTCGCGCCGTACGCCTCAGTTAAGACTCGGCTGTGCGCTGCTTTTGGACGAAGATGCAATGCTTCACCGTGACGTGCAGTGATCTGCTCGACGTTACCTAAAACGATCAACTCCATCAGTTCTTCCCAATCTCGCTTGAGAATCTCTTCTTCCTCTTCACTTGGTGTCCACAACAGTGGTGATCCTACGTGACGATCTGCCAACGGGATCTCACGCTCTCCCTCAACTGGGATCCACAAAACTTTGGATAACTTGTTGCGAACATGACTGGTTTCCCAGGTCAGGCCTTGAACGCCCATCAAAGGTGCCACACACACAAAAGTGGTCTCTAATGGCTTGCCACTGTAACTGATCGGAATGCTTTTAAGCTCAATACCTAGATGCGCGAAGTCCTGCTCTGGTTTACTCCCAGCGGGGGCGCCTAGGTGCCACTCCAATAGCTGCCCAACCCACCCTTTATCTCGCTTAAGATCTTTAGGCATGGTCATTTCAGCTTCCTCTGCCAGTTCTTGAAAGGTCATACCGGCAATGGCGTAGGCTCGGTCTAGCAGCTCAGCTTCAGTTTGTGGTTCAGGTTTCATAAGACTTCGAGTTGGTAAAACGCCGATTTTATCAGATTCAACTGAAAATGCAGTGTGGTTAATAAATGATCACAGTGGCGATTTACGGATCAATCCTACGGTTATCCACAGGCTGAGAGGCTAAAATCCAATAAAAACAAACTAATGGATAAATAAACAGGGGTTTTAAGGGGATAAAATGCTTGCTAAATGGCGTGCAAAATGAATCTTTTAGTGATGAGTGTGGATAAAGCTAAGGGTGGTTGATCTTTAACCATGTTGAGTTTTTAAAAGATCATTTGAAAAATGTAATTTTTGTTTAGCGTGATATTTTCTTTAAGTTCATGATTATTATGTTTTATTTACTTTGGTTGGTTGCAGCTTGTTTTGGTTGTTGACGAAAGTATGGATTAAAAAAAACGTTTGCGGTGAATTCTTCACATAGTTATTCACAGAAAAGGTGAATAAATGTGGTCTATGTCTCACTATTGTGTGGGTAACTATTTTATGAGCAAAAGTTATCCAGTTTTAAGAAATTATTCATAAATATCGCCCTAATCACGTCACGAAGTTTGCTCCGCTTGGGGATATGTGGAAAAATCAGTGTAATTAAAAATTTAAATAGAGGTTGGCCAGTGATAGATGGCGATGGTTACCGATTAAACGTTGGTATTGTAATCTGTAACAACCATGGTCAGGTCTTCTGGGCTAAACGATACGGGCAACATTCATGGCAGTTCCCTCAAGGGGGAATCGATGAAGGTGAAACTCCGGAACAGGCAATGTACCGTGAGTTATATGAAGAGGTTGGCCTTACCAAAAAGGATGTAAAGATCGTCGCGACAAGTCGTCATTGGTTACGCTATAAGCTACCCAAACGACTGGTTCGATGGGATTCAAAACCTGTCTGTATTGGACAAAAACAGAAGTGGTTTCTTCTGCGCTTAGACTGCGATGAATCGCGTATTAACATGCAGCGCGGAAGTACACCTGAGTTTGATGGTTGGCGTTGGGTAAGTTACTGGTACCCAGTTCGACAAGTTGTTTCTTTCAAGCGAGATGTTTATCGTCGTGCAATGAAAGAGTTCGCTTCTTTAGCTATGCCATTTAAAGAGCGAAAAATAAAAGGAAAACGCAAACAGCGTAGAGGTTAAGCATGCTCAGTCAACTAAGGGAAATAGTTGAACACGTATCTAGGGTTGAAGATGTCTCAACCGCATTGGATATTTTAGTTAAAGAGACGTGCAGCGCGATGCAGACTGAGTGCTGCACTGTGTACTTAGCCAACAATGATATGCAGCGCCTTGAGTTGATGGCAACTCAAGGCCTCATTTTTGAAGGGAACAGCATCCATATTGGGTTTAACGAGGGCTTAGTCGGCTTGGTTAAACGCAGTGCTGAGCCTATCAACCTAGCGCAAGCTTCTGCGCACCCTGCTTATAAGTTTTTCCCAGAACTCGGGGAAGATGTTTATCACTCATTTCTTGGTACTCCTATCATTCACCGCAAGCAAGTGCTTGGGGTTCTGGTCATTCAGCAAAAGTCACCACGCTTGTTCAGTGAAATGGAGGAGTCGTTTCTCGTTACTCTCTCTGCACAGCTGGCGGTCATTGTCGCTCACGCGCAAACGCAAGGTCTGTGGCTGCTTGAGCATCAAGATCAACCATCGACTAAAGGTATCGCTGCTTCATCAGGTGTCGCCATTGGTGAGTTGTGGTGGGATAACACCCAGCCAGAGTTAACCGATGTTTACCCTGCTTCAACGCTTGATATCGAACGCGAACATGAATTGCTAGCGGTCGCAGTTGAGAACGCACTGAATGACTTTAAGCGCATGCGTAAGCGTTTAGACAGTGATATTAACAAAGACGCTCTGGCGATTTTCGACCTGTTTACTCACCTTTTGAATGACCCTATGCTGCGAAATGATCTCAAGGCACAGGTTCAGAAAGGGGATAAAGCCGATTGGGCACTGAGACAAGTGGTGGAGAGCTACTCAAGTCGTTTTGCTCGTATGTCTGATCTCTATCTGCGTGAACGAGCGCAAGACATTAGAGAGCTTGGACAGCGTCTGCTCTATTTCTTACACAACTCAGAGCAAGAGCAGCGTTCTTTAGAGAAGCCTATCGTATTGGTTGTACGTGAACTCACCGCCTCTGTGTTGGCTTCGATCCCGAAAGAGAAGCTGCTTGCGGTGATCTCGCTAGAAGGTGCGGCTAACTCTCACGCTGCGATTTTGTCACGAGCATTAGGCATTCCATCGGTGATGGGGGTGACTCTTAATCTTGCTAATGTGAATGGCAAGCAGGTGATTGTTGATGGCTACAGTGGCGAGATCTTCATTGAGCCTACCCAGAATCTACTGAAAGAGTACCGAGAGCTGATCCTTGAAGAGACTGAACTCTCTTCAATGGTGAACCGTGATATTCACCTACCAGCCAAAACGCAAGACGATCATCAGGTCGAGATTCTCCTAAATGCTGGCTTGAGTGCCGATACCAACATCGCGCTCAATCAAGGGGTTGATGGTGTCGGTTTGTATCGAACTGAGATCTCTTTCCTTCTGCAACAGCGTTTTCCTTCCGAAGATGAACAAGTAAAGCAGTATCAATCGGTACTCGAGAGTTACCCGGATAAACAAGTGGTGATGCGTACTCTGGATATCGGTGGTGATAAGGCTCTGCCTTACTTCCCGATTGAAGAGGACAACCCATTCTTGGGCTGGCGTGGTATTCGATTCACGCTCGACCATCCAGATATCTTTATCATTCAGCTAAGAGCCATGCTGAGAGCCAGCTGTGGTAGTCAGAACCTCAGCATTCTTCTGCCGATGATTTCTGGTGCTCGCGAGCTTGATGATGCATTGCAGCTTATCGAGCAGGCTTACGAAGAGGTGCATGAGCTTGATAAGCGTGTTCGTATGCCACGTATCGGAATAATGCTTGAAGTTCCGTCAATGCTCTACTTGTTGCCATTGATTGCTGACCGTGTCGACTTCGTATCTGTCGGTACCAATGATTTAACCCAATATTTATTGGCGGTTGATCGGAACAATTCTCGTGTCTCTGATGTCTATGAATCCATGCACCCTGCAGTGATCATGGCGCTCAAGCAGATTCATGATACTTGTAAGCAGTATCAACTGCCGGTGTGTATCTGTGGTGAGTTAGCGGGTGACCCGATGGGCGCGCTGTTATTGATCGGTCTTGGTTATCAAACCTTGAGTATGAACACCTCGAACGTGGCAAGAACCAAATATTTGATACGTCAGTCCTCATTGAGTGATTTACAAGATTTAGCAAATAATGCACTTGTACAGCCGTACGGCAGTGACATCTATAGTATGATGCTGTCCTATTTCGAACAGCGTGAATTTACCGGCTTTATCAGAGCGGGCAAAAAATAGGATTAAACGTGTCATACGAACTCATTGGTTTGCTAGCGGGCCTTGGCGCCGTCGTTGGTGTATTGGCTGGCTTATTGGGCATTGGCGGTGGCTTATTGGTAGTCCCTGCATTGTTGTTCTTACTGCCTAAGGCGGGTATCGCTCAAGAGATTGCGATGCAAATGGCGCTGGCAACTTCCTTGTCGACCATTATTGTCACTTCTGGCTCTTCAGCATTGAACCACCTTAAACTTGGCAATGTTGAGATGTTCGTGGTGAAGTGGTTGATGCCTGGCGTTGTGGTTGGCGGCTTTATGGGTTCTTTTATTGCCGATTCGATTCCGTCTCAATATCTACCTAAAGTGTTTGGCATCATCGTGTTGCTACTGGCATTACAAATGCTGCTGTCGATACGTTCTCGCAGTCAAAAGACTATGCCTGCACCAGCAAAAACGGTCGCGTGCGGTGGCGGTATTGGAGTGGTCTCGAGCTTAGCTGGAATCGGTGGTGGTTCATTGTCTGTGCCTTTCCTCAATCACCATGGAGTTGAGATGCGCAAGGCGGTCGGCTCTTCGTCGGTCTGCGGTTGTGTGATTGCTATATCAGGTATGATTGGCTTTATTTGGCACGGTTCGTCGGTTGAATCTTTGCCTGCGTACAGCTTGGGTTATGTTTACGTACCTGCGCTGGTGGCTATCTCTTGTACTTCGGTTCTCACCACTCGCATTGGTGCTAAGTTAGCAACACAACTGCCAACGCCCGTATTAAAGAAAGTGTTCGCCGTCTTTTTAATGTTTATAGCCGCAACCATGCTGCTGTAGTGTATTCCTCTTAGCCGTTGGCTAATTCTTTTATATTAGATAGAGAGCTAAATATGTCTCAGGGTTTTATCGAATTCCCCAATATCGATCCTGTTCTGATTGAACTAGGGCCAATTTCTGTTCGTTGGTATGGCTTGATGTACCTTGTCGGTTTTGTCTTTGCGATGTGGCTGGCTAATCGTCGTGCAGACCAACCAAACAGCGGCTGGACTCGTGAGCAAGTATCAGATCTGTTGTTTGCTGGTTTCTTAGGGGTTGTCATCGGCGGCCGTGTTGGTTACGTGCTGTTTTACAACTTCGACCTTTTCTTAGCGGATCCTCTGTATCTCTTTAAAGTATGGACTGGCGGCATGTCATTCCACGGTGGTCTGCTAGGCGTTATCACTGCAATGTTCTGGTATGCGAAAAAGAACGGTCGAACCTTCTTTGGCGTAGCCGACATGATCGCGCCATTGGTGCCGTTTGGCTTGGGTATGGGGCGCTTAGGTAACTTCATGAACAGCGAGCTGTGGGGCCGAGTGACGGATGTGCCATGGGGTGTCGTATTCCCGAATGGTGGTCCGCTGCCTCGCCACCCATCTCAACTGTACGAAATGGCGCTTGAAGGTATTGTCCTGTTCTTCATCTTGAACTGGTTTATTAAGAAGCCTCGCCCATTAGGTTCGGTTTCTGGCCTGTTCCTTGCGGGTTACGGAAGCTTCCGTTTCCTAGTAGAATACGTGCGCGAACCTGATGCTCACCTAGGTCTGTTTGGCGGATTTATCTCGATGGGGCAAATCCTGTCTCTACCTATGGTCATTATCGGTGTTCTTATGGTGGTTTGGGCTTACAAGCGCGGTCACTACAAAGATGAAGTCCCACAACAAACGAAGTAAGGAATTGGTGTGAAGCAGTATTTAGAACTCTGTCAGCGAATCGTTGATGAAGGCACGTGGATTGAAAACGAGCGTACAGGCAAACGCTGCCTAACGGTGATCAATGCAGACCTGACTTACGATGTTGGCAACAACCAGTTCCCACTTGTGACGACGCGTAAGAGCTTTTGGAAAGCGGCAGTCGCTGAGCTGCTAGGCTACATCCGTGGTTATGATAACGCGGAAGACTTTCGTAAGCTGGGTACCAAAACATGGGACGCGAACGCAAACCTCAATGAGGCATGGCTGAACAACCCTCACCGTAAAGGTGAAGATGATATGGGCCGTGTTTACGGTGTTCAAGGTCGCGCATGGGCAAGGCCTGACGGCGGGCACATCGATCAGTTAAAGAAGATTGTCGATGACCTAACGCGTGGTGTTGATGACCGCGGTGAGATCCTAAACTTCTACAACCCTGGCGAATTCCACATGGGTTGTCTTCGTCCGTGCATGTACAGCCATCACTTCTCGCTACTCGGTGATACTCTGTACCTGAACAGCACACAGCGCTCTTGCGATGTACCTTTAGGCCTTAACTTCAATATGGTTCAGGTTTACGTATTCCTAGCGATTATGGCGCAAATCACAGGCAAGAAAGCGGGTGTGGCTTATCACAAGCTAGTGAATGCTCACATCTACGAAGACCAGCTTGCGCCAATGCGTGATATCCAGTTGAAGCGTGAACCTCTAGCACCAGCAACCTTCCACATTAACCCTGAGATTAAGTCTCTAGAAGATTTAGAAACATGGGTAACACTGGACGACTTCTGGGTAGAAGGTTACGAGTGCCACGAAGCAATTAAGTACCCATTCTCGGTATAACTCGCTCATGAAACGATTTGAAAGGCTGCCATGGTGCAGCCTTTTTTGTATCTGAAGGGCAGCGGAAAGATACGAGTAAGCGAGATGCGGGATGAGAAGAGCTAAGGGGGAAACGAGTCAGCGAAATTAGGGATACGAAGAGCAAGCGCATTCTAAGTGAGTGATGCGTTGGAGACTAAATATGACGAATCACAGTTAATGCTTTTCGTTACTCGCTCACACCTAATCCGCTACGGGCTCTTCGCTACTCGTTCACTCGCATCCCGTATCTGCTTTTGCCCCGTCATTCCCTAGACTGACGAAGGAAGGAGTAGGGAATCTCTTTCGTTGCACGTCTGTAAGATTCCCTATCACGCTCGTCCCTCGCTGTAGGGAATGACGGTTCTTTTAGATAAGAGTAAACGTGATTCGAGATGCGAAGAGCTAAGAGCGGATACGAGTAGACAAGATTAGGGATACAAAGAACGTGTTCAATCTGAGTGAGCGAAACGTTAGAAACTAAATATGACGAATCACAGTTAATGCTTTTCGTTGCTCGATCACACCTAATCCGCTGCGGGCTCTTCGCTACTCGTTTACTCGCATCCCGTATCTGCTTTTATCTCTTCGCCACTTGTTTACTCGAATCTCATGTTTGCTTTTATCTCTTCGCCACTCGTTCACTCGCATCTCGTATCCGCTCTTAAATACAAAAAAGCCCGCAACTCTCGTTGCGGGCTTTGATTATGCGATGGACTTTTTGCTTAAGCAGTTAGCGCTAGGATAGAACCTGGTAGCACTAGGAAAACAGCGATTAGGTAACCTGCTACGACTGCTTTATTCTTCACAGCCATGTCTGAAATCATGTCTGCTGCTTTAACTGGTAGTTCACGTAGGAACGGAATACCAAAGATGAATACTGTTGCCATGATGTTGAACACTAGGTGTACTAGAGCAATCTGTAGTGCGAATACTGCGAACTCACCAGATACCGCTGTTGCTGCTAGTAGTGCTGTGATACACGTACCGATGTTTGCACCTAGAGTGAACGGGTAAACGTCACGTACTTTAAGAACACCTGAACCTACTAGTGGAACCATTAAGCTTGTTGTCGTAGAAGAAGACTGAACAAGAACAGTAACGATTGAGCCAGAAGCGATACCGTGAAGTGGACCACGACCGATAGCGTTCTTTAGGATTTCACGAGCGCGGCCTACCATTAGGCTCTTCATTAGTTTACCCATCACTGTGATAGCAACGAAGATAGTTGCGATACCAAGAACGATAAGTAGTACGCCACCTACAGTATCACCGAATGTAGATAGTGGCTCTTTGATTGCACTTACTACAGGCTTAGTGATTGGTTTGATGAAGTTCAGGCCTTTCATGCTCATGTCGCCAGTTGCAAGCATTGGCGATACCAACCAGTGAGATACTTTCTCAAGAATACCAAACATCATCTCTAGCGGTAGGAAGATCATTACAGCTAGTAGGTTGAAGAAGTCGTGAATCGTTGCACTTGCAAACGCACGCTTAAACTCGTCCTTACAACGAACGTGGCCAAGACTTACAAGCGTGTTAGTTACCGTTGTACCGATGTTTGCACCCATGATCATAGGGATAGCAACTTCAACAGGTAAACCACCCGCAACTAAGCCAACGATAATAGATGTCACGGTGCTTGATGATTGGATAAGTGCTGTTGCAACCAAGCCGATCATTAAGCCTGCAACTGGGTGTGAAGCAAATTCAAAAAGAACCTTTGCTTGCTCGCCTGTTGCCCATTTAAAGCCAGTACCTACCATTGATACAGAAAGAAGTAGTAGGTAAAGCATGAATGCCAAGTTAGCCCAGCGTAGCCAGCGAGTAGTGCTCGAGATTGGCGCTGCTGCAGTAGTAGCTTGGTTCATAATGTTTTCTCCATGGACCGTTAAAGTCTGTGTTTGGTCTGTTAGTTAATCTGAGCGTGATGTTAGAGGGGAAATATTTCAGTAATATTACATTTTTATTGGTGCGGCTTTTTTTTGTGATGATTTGCTGTTTAAATATTTTGACAGCTGATTGTATCGATCTAAGTTTTTGTGTTGTAGGGTTTTTATATCCTTTGGTTTATTGCGGACTTGATCGAAAAAAATGAAAAAAAATCGATTTTCTATCATCAAATATGACAGTGTGAATCTTAATGTTTCGGTAAATGTATTGGTTTTTGTGCCTAACAAGTGTAAAAACCGAAATTATTGAGGCGAGGTGTCATATTTGCTATAAAAGAGTGTCACATAACTCTATACGGCTTTAATCATGTCGCATCTTAATTACAACCACCTCTATTATTTCTGGATGGTGTGCAAGCAAGGTTCAATCACTAAAGCAGCTGAAGCGCTCTTCTTAACGCCTCAAACCGTCACCGGGCAAATTAAAGCTCTTGAAGAGCGGATGGATGGCAAGCTTACTAAACGTAATGGACGAAGTGTCGAGCCAACAGAACTTGGCCAACTGGTTTTTAAATACGCCGATCGTATGTTTGGTCTGAGCTATGAGATGCTGGATATCGTTAATTACAGCCAACACTCCAATATTTTGTTTGATGTCGGCGTTGCAGATGCGCTGTCAAAAAGGCTTGTCAGTAAGATCTTAATGTCGACCATTCCTGAAGATAACAGTATCCACTTACGCTGTTTTGAATCGACCCACGAAATGCTATTAGAACAGCTGTCTCAACATAAGCTCGATATGATCTTATCCGACTGCCCAGTTGACTCAAGCCAGAGCCCAGGGTTATTCAGTAAGAAACTGGGTGAGAGTGGTATGAGCTTTTTCTGTACAGGTAAGGTCGACAATGTCAGTTTCCCTGCAGTACTCGAACAGAGAAAGCTATTAATACCAGGTAGCCGCACTTCGATGGGGCGTAAGGTTTTGCAATGGTTTGATAGACAGGGTCTAAAACCGGATATTTTGGGCGAGTTTGATGATGCCGCATTAATGAAAGCCTTTGCGCGTTATCACCACGATGCCATTTTCTTAGCACCGACACTCTACTTATCTGAAGTAGAAGAGGATACCTCGCTACAGATGTTGGGTGGTATTGATGAGCTGAAAGAAGAGTACTATGTCATTTTTGCTGAGAGGATGATCCAACATCCGGCAGTTAAAAATGTATGTGACGCAGATTTTAGTAATTTGTTCGAGTGAGTTAGTTTGTTAATGAATTGATATCGATTATCATAACTCTACAATATGCCGTAATTAGTACTGATAGCCCGTAGTTGGCGTTGAAGGTAGTAGGGAGCCAAACTATGAACTTGAAAGAAATGGAGAAAAACTCGGCACAAGCCGTTGTGTTGTTGAAAGCGATGGCTAACGAGCGCCGCCTACAGATTTTGTGTCTATTACATGATAGCGAGTTATCGGTAGGTGAGTTGTGCAGTATGTTAGAGCTGAGCCAATCGGCTTTATCGCAACATTTAGCATGGCTAAGGCGAGATGGTTTAGTTGAAACACGTAAACAAGCTCAAACGGTTTACTACACATTGAGTAGTGAAGAGGTGAAGGCAATGATTACGTTACTGCATGGTATCTATTGTAAGAAATAGAGCGGTGTTGGATGTGAGTTTCAGAACACATGGATGTGTGTCATCACGACCATTAAGAGAAAACGGCAAATCGCAGACATAAAAAAACCGGCCAAGGCCGGTTTTTTTCGTTTTGCTTTGAAATCAAGTATCTATTAAAGAGCTTTGATTGCAGCAGCGAAACGAGACTTATGACGAGCAGCTTTATTCTTGTGAATAAGGCCTTTAGTCGCCATGCGGTCTAGAAGTGGTGTAACTTCTACGAAAGCAGCAGTTGCAGCTTCTTTATCGCCAGCTGCGATAGCTGCGATAGTTTTTTTCATGTAAGTGCGCATCATAGAACGACGGCTAGCGTTGTGCTGGCGACGTTTCTCAGCTTGGATAGCGCGCTTCTTAGCAGATTTACTGTTTGCCAAGGGTCTAACTCCCAAAAACTTAGTTCGGTGACAATTTAAGGGCGAGGACTATCCCTCATTTGCGCTTAATTGTCAAATGATTTGTGCAAAAACCAATCGTAGCCAAACAAATTTTGGAATGGAAAGGTTATCGCGGTTAAGATGGCGGGGATTCTAACAGCATTTTTAGACCAATGCTAATAAATATGCTTCTAACGATCGGATAGTATTTATCCTCGCTTAGAACTAATCAATCAGTGTCAGAGGTTTTTGTGAGTAAACGACTATTAAAGTCAGGCATGATAGTAAGTGCGATGACTTTTGTTTCCCGTGTATTGGGACTTGTGCGCGACGTTGTCGTGGCCAATTTGATGGGTGCTGGGGCCAGTGCTGATGTCTTTTTCTTCGCCAATAAGATCCCTAATTTCCTACGTCGTCTGTTTGCTGAAGGCGCCTTCTCACAAGCCTTTGTTCCTGTTCTTACTGAGTACCACGCTGCGGGAGATAAAGATAAAACTCGCGAATTGATAGCTAGGGTGTCTGGTACGCTCGGAGTGCTGGTCTCAATTGTCACTCTTGTTGGTGTGATTGGTTCTGGTGCCATTACAGCGCTATTTGGTGCGGGTTGGTTTATCGACTGGCTTAATGGTGGCCCGTCGGCTCATAAATTTGAGTTAGCCAGTTTGATGCTCAAAATCACCTTTCCTTATTTATGGTTCATTACCTTCGTTGCTTTATCTGGGGCGATTCTTAATACCTTAGGTAAGTTTGCGGTCTCTTCTTTTACACCTGTGTTCTTGAACGTCATGATCATAGGCTCTGCACTGTTCATTGCGCCGAATCTAGAGCAACCTGAAATTGGATTGGCGATTGGTGTCTTTTTAGGCGGTTTGGTTCAGTTTCTGTTCCAATTACCTTTTTTAATTAAAGAGGGCGTTTTAGTTAAGCCTAAGTGGGGTTGGCGCGATCCTGGCGTTGTTAAGATCCGTACTTTGATGATCCCTGCGCTGTTTGGTGTGTCAGTTAGCCAAATTAACTTGCTGTTTGATACCTTTATTGCCAGTTTCCTAGCTACAGGCTCTATCAGCTGGCTTTATTACTCTGACCGCCTTTTAGAGTTTCCATTAGGCTTGTTTGGTATTGCTATCGCAACCGTGATTCTGCCTGCGCTATCTCGTAAACATGTCGATGCACAAGGTGAGGGCTTTGCTCATACTATGGATTGGGGGGTGCGCATGGTTCTGTTGCTGGGTATTCCTGCTATGTTCGGCTTGATTGTGCTAGCGAAGCCTATGTTGATGGTGCTGTTCATGCGTGGTGAGTTTAGCCCTCATGACGTAGAGCAGGCTTCGATGTCTCTGGTCGCTTATGCGTCGGGTCTTCTTAACTTCATGTTGATTAAGGTGCTAGCGCCGGGTTATTACTCACGCCAAGACACTAAAACTCCCGTTAAGTACGGTATTATCGCAATGGTTAGCAATATGGTGTTTAATGCCATCTTTGCTTATTTCTATGGTTACGTAGGTTTGGCGATTGCGACCGCGCTGTCGGCCTTTGTCAATATGGCACTGCTATATAGAGGCTTACATTTAGCTGGTGTTTACCACTTAACGAAAACAACCTTAGTCTTTAGCGGAAAGCTATTACTTGCGGGTGGCGCAATGGTTGCTGTGATTTTATGGCAACTAGAGAGTATGCAACAGTGGCTAGAGTGGAGCTTCAGTTACCGAGCGCTTATGCTCACTGGCTTGATTGCACTTGGCGGCTTTGCTTATATTGTCTCTGTGTTCGCTTTGGGTATCCGAGTAAAACATTTAAAAGCAGCGACAGAGTAATACTGATTAGTATATAATCCGTCGGTTTCACACAATGAATGATGCAAATAACAGATTTTAGCTGGTCGTAATGGAACTAATCCGAGGCATTCACAATATTAAAGCGCAGCATCACGGCTGTGTATTAACCATAGGCAACTTTGACGGTGTACATCTAGGACATCAGGAAGTACTGAGCCAGGTATCCAAGCAAGCTGCGGCATTGGGCTTACCCTCTGTCGTGATGACGTTTGAGCCTCAGCCTATGGAACTGTTTGCTCGTGACAAAGCCCCTGCACGTTTAACTCGTTTAAGAGATAAGTTCGTGCAGCTGAGTAAGCTGGATATTAGCCGTTTATTGTGTGTCAATTTTAACCACTACTTCGCGAACCTATCGGCGGATGCTTTTATTAAAGATCTGTTGGTGGACAAACTTGGTGTGAAGTTTTTGGTGGTGGGTGATGATTTCTGCTTCGGTAAAGGTCGCACCGGCAATTTCGCTATGCTTAAAGAAGCGGGTGAAAAGTATGGTTTTGAGGTGGTTAGTACCCAAAGCTTCTGCTTAAACCAGCTGCGTGTAAGTAGCACTGAAATACGCAATGCTCTGGCGGTTGACGATTTAACCTCTAGCGCAGCCATGTTAGGCCGTGATTACAGTATCAGTGGTCGTGTGTCTCATGGGCGTAAACTGGGAAGAACTATAGGCTTCCCAACGGCGAATATCCCACTTAAACGTTGTGTCTCTCCAGTCTCTGGGGTGTATGTTGTTGAAGCAGTCGACATCGATGGTTCACCTGTCGGTGGTGTTGCAAATATCGGACAACGACCAACCGTAAATGGAGTTCGTCAGCAACTAGAAGTGCATTTTTTTGACTTTAAAGCCAATTTATATGGTAAACAGTTAGAAGTACGTCTTTTGCACAAATTGCGCGACGAGAAAAAGTTTGAATCGTTCGACGCACTAAAGAATCAAATAGAATTGGATGCTGAAGCAGCAAGGGTGTGGCTGCGTCAGCTAAAGAATTAATCGGTTGATTCCACCGATTAACATAATGTCTAACTTCGCCCAATATAACGGAATTAAGAATCGATGAGTGATTATAAAGATACCCTGAACTTACCTGAAACAGGGTTTCCAATGCGCGGTAATCTGGCAAATCGTGAGCCAGAAATGCTTAAGCGTTGGTACAAAGAAGATCTTTACGGCGAAATCCGTAAAGCGAAGAAAGGTAAAAAATCTTTCGTACTGCATGATGGCCCTCCTTACGCGAACGGCGATATTCACATTGGTCACGCGCTAAACAAGATTCTTAAAGACATTATTATTAAATCTAAGACTCTGTCTGGTTTTGATGCTCCATACATCCCAGGTTGGGACTGTCACGGTCTTCCAATCGAGCTGATGGTTGAGAAGAAAAAAGGCAAACCAGGTCAGAAGATCTCTGCTTCTGAGTTCCGTGAAGAGTGTCGTAAGTACGCTGCGGGCCAAGTTGAAGGTCAAAAAGAGAGCTTTAAACGTCTAGGTATCATGGGCGAGTGGGACAAGCCATACCGCACTATGGACTTCGGCACTGAAGCAAACATCATCCGCGCTCTAGGTAAAATTGCAGACAACGGCCACCTACTGAAAGGTTTCAAACCTGTTCACTGGTGTACTGACTGTGGTTCTGCTCTAGCGGAAGCGGAAGTTGAGTACAAAGATAAAGTTTCCCCATCAATCGACGTGAAATTCACAGCGGCTGATGAAGCTGCGCTAGTTTCTAAATTCAAGCTAGCTGAAGGTCACGAAGGCCAAGGCGATATCTCTATCGTTATCTGGACTACAACACCATGGACACTGCCTGCAAACCGTGCAGTATGTCTACGTGACGATCTTGAATACGTTCTAATCCAAGTAGAAGCGAATGGCGATCAAGCTGCACAGCGTATTATCGTTGCTTCTGAGCTAGCTAAAGACGTAATGGATCGTGCGGGTATCGAGCACTTCCATAACCTAGGCTTTGCAAGCGGCGCTGATCTTGAGCTAACTCAGTTCAACCACCCATTCTACGACTTCACTGTTCCTGCGATCCTTGGCGATCACGTAACAACTGATTCAGGTACTGGTGTGGTTCACACTGCACCGGGCCACGGTCAAGAAGACTTCGCGGTTGGTAACAAGTACGGTCTAGAAGTAGCAAACCCAGTAGGTTCAAACGGTGTTTACCTACCTGACACGGAGCTATTTGCTGGTCAACACGTATTTAAAGCGAACGACTCTGTACTTGAAGTACTGAAAGAGAAAGGCGCTCTACTACATCACCACGCTTATGAGCACAGCTACCCACACTGCTGGAGACACAAAACGCCAATCATCTTCCGTGCAACACCACAATGGTTCGTATCGATGGATCAAGCTGGCCTGCGTGCTAAAGCTCTTGAGTCAATCAAGGGTGTTGAGTGGATGCCTGAGTGGGGTCAAAGCCGTATCGAAGGTATGATCGAAGGTCGCCCTGAGTGGTGTATCTCTCGTCAACGTACTTGGGGTGTGCCAATCGCTCTGTTCGTTCATAAAGAGACAGCAGAACTGCACCCGAACACGCTTGAGCTTATCGAGCAAGTTGCTCAACTTGTTGAGCAGAAAGGTATTCAAGCTTGGTGGGATCTAGAAATCTCTGACCTACTAGGCGAAGAAGCAGATAAGTACGAGAAAGTACTGGATACGCTGGACGTATGGTTCGATTCAGGTGTAACACACTACTCAGTTGTGGACGCTCGTGAAGAGTACAACGGCAACAAAGCTGACCTATACCTAGAAGGTTCAGACCAACACCGTGGTTGGTTCCAATCTTCTCTAATTTCATCTATCGCGATGAAAGACGAAGCGCCATACAAGCAAGTGCTAACGCACGGCTTCGTAGTAGATGGTAACGGCCGTAAGATGTCTAAATCTATCGGTAACGTTGTTGCACCTAAAGATGTAACCAACAAGCTAGGTGCAGATATCCTGCGTCTATGGGTTGCTTCTACAGACTACACTGGTGAAGTAGCGGTATCTGATGAGATCCTGAAGCGTTCAGCAGATGCTTACCGTCGTATTCGTAACACAGCGCGTTTCTTCCTAGCGAACTTGAACGGTTTCAACCCAGAAACAGACCTAGTTCCAGCTGAAGAGATGGTGGCACTAGACCGTTGGGCTGTAGGCCGCGCACAAGCTGCACAAGAAGAGATCGTGAAAGCATACGGTGAGTACAACACTCACGGTGTAACTCAACGTCTAATGCAGTTCTGTTCTATCGAGATGGGTTCTTTCTACCTAGATGTAATCAAAGACCGTCAGTACACAGCTAAGAAGGGCGGCCACGCTCAACGCAGCTGTCAAACTGCGCTTTACTACATCGTAGAAGCTCTGGTTCGTTGGATGGCACCTATCATGTCGTTCACAGCAGACGAAATCTGGAACGAAATGCCAGGTCAACGTGACAAGTTCGTATTCACAGGTGAGTGGTTCGAAGGTCTATTTGGTCTAGCGGAAGGCGAAGAGCTAAGCAACGAATTCTGGACTGAAATCCAATCTGTTCGTGGCGCAGTGAACAAGCTTCTTGAAGATGCTCGTAAAGAGAAAACTATCGGCGGCGCACTGCAAGCTGAAGTGACTCTGTACGCAGACGATGCACTAGCAGCGAAAATCAACAAGCTAGAAGACGAACTACGTTTTGTTCTTCTAACTTCAGCTGCTGTTGTTAAGCCTCTAAGCGAGAAGAGCGATGCAGCACAAGCGACAGACCTTGAAGGTCTATTCGTTGAAGTTGCAGCGACAGAGAACGAGAAGTGTGACCGTTGTTGGCACCACACGCCAGACGTTGGCACAATCGAAGGTCACGAGAAAGTGTGTGGTCGTTGTGTGACTAACGTTGCTGGTGAAGGTGAAGTGCGTAAGTTCGCATAATTGCTCGTCATTCTTGGCATTGTAACTGTGTTGACAGCATTTACTCACTCCATCACATAGGACAACTATGCTCAGGAGCTTCGTAAATTTGTCGCCTTGTTACAACACCAATAATTTAGAGCAGTGATCAATTAATTGAACTTTGCTTAGTTTTTATAGCCCCAGTATCTACTGGGGTTATTTTTAGCTGGGATAAAATGCCGAACGATACGGCTGGTCATTTTTATGCAGTGGCGCGCAACATCAAAGCGGATGGAGTTTCAACCACCATATTGGTCTTTCATGTGTGCATCTCGCTGTATAGAATAGAGAAGTTCATAGATTTATAGGAATAAGCATGAGTGATTTTTCACTAAAGCAGTCGGGCGTACGTTGGTTATGGCTGGCTTTATTGGTCTTTCTTGCGGACATTGGCATCAAGCTGTTTGTGATGGACAACATGGGTTATGGCTGGGCAAACCGTATTGAGGTACTGCCATTCTTTAACTTCTTGTATGTTCATAACTACGGTGCGGCTTTCAGCTTCCTGAGCGATCAAGGTGGTTGGCAACGTTGGCTGTTCACAGGTATTGCGTTTGTAGTCACGGGTATGCTGACCTACTGGATGAGCAAACTGCCGGCGACAGAGAAGTGGAATAACATCGCTTATGCAATCATCATTGGTGGTGCGGTAGGTAATGTATTTGACCGAGTTGTTCACGGCTTTGTTGTGGATTACTTAGACTTCTACTGGGGCACATACCACTGGCCTGCATTTAACCTTGCTGATATGGGTATCTGTATCGGTGCTGCGATGATCATCTTAGATGGATTCCGCAAAAAGGATGAGAGCAAATAAGCTCTACAAGTCACTTAATGACTCACAGAATATAATAGCCCTAAGCGCTGTCGGTTGATTCCGGCGGCGCTTTTTGTTTATCCTCTGTGAGGAAAAATAATAATTGATACAACCCAAGGAAAGTAACGTGACAGCAATTAAGAATGACTCAGCAGTAACACTTCATTTTACGATTAAGATGAAAGACGGTTCCGTTGCTGACAGTACTGAAAACATGGGCAAGCCAGCTAAATTTGTAATGGGTGATGGTAGCTTGAGTGAGAACTTTGAGCAGTGCCTATTAGGACTAGAAGCAGGCACGCAAAAGTCGATTGATTTAAAGGCAGAAGATGCGTTCGGTTTGCCTAACCCAGATAATGTTCATCACATGGATCGCGCACGTTTTGCTGGCGACACTGAGATTGAAGTCGGCACTATCATGGCTTTCTCTGGTCGTGATGGTATGGAAATTCCAGGCATCATTACGGACATTGCTGGCGACTCTGTCACTGTGGACTTTAACCATCCACTGGCAGGCCAAGACGTGACGTTTGACGTTAATATCTTAGCGGTAGAATAGACGGCGATTCATCTTTGCCAACAATTCGAAGCTTCACTGTCTTTGCGCTTCCCTGTAGAATGCCCGCTTCGCTAAACGCGAACTGTAGAATGATCTTGGTCGCGCTGTAAGCGATTCGCAATAAAAGAACTGAGCAATAAAATGAAAATAATGTTAGCTAACCCGCGTGGATTTTGTGCCGGTGTTGATCGAGCGATCAGTATCGTAGAACGCGCACTGGAATTGTATCAACCACCGATTTATGTTCGTCATGAAGTGGTGCATAACCGTTTTGTTGTCGAAGGTTTGAAACAACGCGGTGCGATTTTCGTGGAAGAGCTTCATGAAGTGCCAGACGATAACATTGTTATTTTTTCTGCTCACGGTGTGTCTCAAGCGGTTCGTAAAGAAGCTAAAGAGCGCGACCTAACGGTTTTTGATGCGACTTGTCCTCTGGTAACCAAAGTACATATGGAAGTGGCTCGTGCGAGCCGTAAAAATATGGAAGTGGTTCTGATTGGTCACGCAGGTCACCCTGAAGTTGAAGGCACTATGGGTCAATACGCGAGCGATACTGGTGGCATGTACTTGGTTGAGAAACCAGAAGATGTGTCAAAGCTAGTGGTCAAAGATCCAAGCAACCTTCACTATGTAAGCCAGACGACACTGTCTGTTGATGAGACGGCGGATGTGATCGAAGAGTTGCGTCGCGTGTTCCCTGAGATCCAAGGCCCACGTAAAGACGATATCTGCTATGCAACACAAAACCGTCAAGATGCGGTTCGTGATATGGCGAACGATGTTGATGTGGTGATTGTTGTTGGTTCTAAGAACTCATCAAACTCAACACGCTTGAAAGAGCTGGCTGAGAAGCTCGGTACTCCAGGCTACTTAACGGATTGCCCAGAAGACATTCAACCAGAGTGGGTTGAAGGTAAAAAGAAGGTCGGCGTGACGGCGGGTGCTTCGGCGCCAGAAGAACTGGTTAATCAAATTCTAGATCGTATCCGCGAGCTAGGTGCTGAAGGTATCGAAGAGATCCAAGGCCGCGAAGAGAACATGTTCTTCGAAGTACCAAAAGAGCTTCAGATTAAACAAGTTGATTAATCATCGCGTTTGATGAAAGTTTTGAACTAAAAAGCCAACCTTTGCGGTTGGCTTTTTTGATCTTGTTGTAAGTGAGTTGAAGTACATTGAATGAAAAGGTTAGTGGATACCAAGCTGCTCTTTGAGAGTCTTCAGATAGCGACGACTAACAGGTACCTCAAAGCCAGTTAGAGTGATGATCTCCGCAAGACCGTTTTCCAGAAGCTTGATCTCTTGGATCGCCTTTATGTTGATCAAATATTGGCGATGACAACGGATCAGATCGGTTTTCTCTTCTAAGACTTTTAGAGTCAGTTGAGAAGAGGCGGTTTGTGACGCGCTGCGAACGTGAACACCACTCAGGTCAGAATAGGCGCACTCGACCGTTTGGCTTGCCATGATCACAATGCGGTTGTGACCGATACACGGAATCTGCTCCAAGTGTGATGGCGCAATAGCATTGATGTCTTGTTCAGGCGGTTGTTGGCTCTGCTTAATCACCTTACATAAACGTGAAACGCTTTTGTTTAGTCTGCATGGTTCAACCGGTTTGAGGAGGTAATCGAAGGCGTTATCCTCAAAGGCTTGAATCGCATATTGGTCGTAAGCGGTAACGAACACCACGTAGGGCATGTTCTCAGGGTCGAGCATACTCAGTAGCTCGATACCGGTGATCTGCGGCATTTGAATGTCTAAATAAACGACGTCTGGCTTGAGGTGGTTGATCTGCTTTAGCCCTTCGATGGCATTACTCGCTTGACCTATCACATCCACTTTTTCTGTTTCAGTGAGCAGCTCAATCAACTCTTCACGAGCGAACAGCTCATCATCTATGACTAATGCCTTTAACATCCAAATACCTTAATTCCAATCTACTGTGTCAGTATACGCTGTTATGTTGAATCGCGCGTTACAGCGCCTTTGGAATGATAAAGCTCATACGCGTAAATTGCTGTGGCTGAGATTCTATTTTTAGAGCTGAGTCTTGTCCAAAGAAATTGGTTAGGCGTTTGTCCACGATCTCCATACCTAAGCCTACATGGTCGCTACTTGGCTTTTCGTAGCTACCTGCGTTGTCTTCCACGGTGATTCGGTAGTTGCCTTGATAGAGTTCGCTGTAGATCTTCACTTTACCTCCCTCGAGAAGATTAGATATCCCGTGCTTAATGGCGTTCTCAACCAGAGGCTGAAGGGTAAAGCTTGGTAGTTCAACTTCATAAAGTAGGGGATCAATATCCCATTCAATTTCCAAGCGGTCGGTAAAACGTGCTTTCTCGATCGTGAGGTAGGCATTAACGTGCGCTAACTCATCTTTCAGTTTGACGGTGTTGATGTTTTGTTTGAGGTTGCTTCTAAAGAAGTGTGATAAATGCTGAATCAGCTCTCGCGCTTTATCTGGTTCACGCCTTGTGACTGCACTGATGGTATTCAGAGCATTAAACAAGAAGTGTGGATTGACTTGCGCATGCAGTAGTTTAATTTCAGCCTGCGTCAGCAAGGTTTGCTGTTGTTGATAGTTGCTAAACAGAATCTGGCTCGATAGCAGCTGAGCGATACCTTCGCCCATCGACATATTGATGGTCGAAAAGAGTTTAAGCTTAGGTTCGTAGAGTTTGATGGTTCCGACAACCTCGTTCCCCGCACGCAGTGGGATAATCAAAGCAGAACCTAACTTACAATCTGCTGAGAGAGAGCACTGATATGGGTTCTCTTTACCATCTAAGTAGATGATGTCGTTCTTCTCCATTGCCGTTAAAGTGCTTTGAGACGAGATCGGAGTATTAGGGATATGGTGCTCATCGCCAATACCAACAAACGCGAGAATCTTCTCTCTATCGGTAATTGCCACTGCGCCAACGTTGGTCTCTTCATAAATAATACGGACAATCTTTTGTGCGTTGTCTGAGTTAAAGCCGCCATGAAGAATACCAACCGAACGCTCGGCAATGGTCAGTGCGCGGCGCGAAAAGGTCGCAGAGTATTTTTCAAAGATGGTTTTTCTATCTTGGATGATGCTCATGAACAGCGCAGCACCGACTGAGTTTGCAATGATCATTGGCGCTGCAATGTCAGACACCAGTGCGTACGCTTGGGCGAATGGCTTAGCGACTGCCAATAGAATCAGCATCTGAATGATTTCAGCAAACAGGGTCACGGAAAACACCACCATCGGATTGAACAGCTGACTCGCTTTGTTCTTACGCACCAGATAGACGTGCAGTAAGCCACCGATTAGGCCCTCTGCGGTGGTCGATATGGCACATGCAAGGTCTGTGAATCCACCTAAGGTGTAGCGATGGATACCGCCAGTTAAACCGACGGCAAAGCCAACTACAGGCCCACCAAACAGGCCGCCCATTACCGCCCCCATTGCGCGCGTGTTAGCGATGGCATCGTTGATCTGCAAGCCAAAGTAAGTGCCCATAATGCAGAACAGTGAGAACAGGATATAACAACTGACTTTATGACTGAGTCGTGAAGAGATACTCAGCAGTGGCAGGATCAGCGGTGTTTTACTGATCATATAAGCCAATACCAAATAGACACAGGTTTGTTGAAGTAACGAGAGAATCAGTTCCATATATCCACTAATAAAAAGTTCTGCATGGGTTAAGGCGAAGCGACATAAGCTTTAAGCACTAGGTAATACCGTATTAGTTATAGGTATAGTTTAAGGGCCATCTACCCAGTAACGCAAAGCCCATCACTAGGATGGGCTTTGTAGAGTTTCCAACCTTAATTTAAGGTGGAGCAAGCGAAGGGGTTTGACCCCGATAAGCTAGGCTGTTTTTGTTACGCCTTTTGTTTCTTTTTCTTCATCAGCAAGGTCAGTTTCGCCTTTGCCTTTTGAAATCTTGATTACGTAAGCCGCAACACCCAGAGCACTGATCACACCAACGATAGTTGAGATTTGCATTGGTAGACCGAAACCAAGTTGGCTGTTGTTCAGGATGAATGTGATACACACAGACGTCATGAAGATTGCTGGAACTGTCGTTACCCAGTGCAGTTTGTTGTGACGTAGTAGGTAAGCTGACGCTGTCCACAGCATCATTACTGCTGTTGATTGGTTAGCAAAACCGAAGTAGCGCCAGATGATGCCGAAATCGACTTGAGTCAGGATACCACCGATAACGAACAGCGGTAGCGCCATCAGTAGGCGGTTGCGCAGTGTCTTCTGTTCCATGTTGAAGTATTCAGCAAGGATAAGACGGCTTGAACGGAATGCAGTGTCACCAGAAGTGATTGGTAGGATAACCACACCAAGGAAAGCAAGGATACCGCCAAATACACCCAGTAGGCCAAATGAAGCGCTGTATACCACGTTACCTGGACCACCATTTGCTACTGCTTCAGATAGTGACTCAACTGAACCGAAGAACGATAGTGCAAGAGCACACCAGATAAGAGCGATGATGCCTTCACCAATCATTGCACCGTAGAATACGAAGCGACCGTTCTTCTCATTTTCCATACAACGCGCCATTAGTGGAGACTGAGTTGCGTGGAAGCCAGAGATAGCACCACAAGCGATAGTGATGAATAGAGCAGGCCAAAGTGGTAGGTCGTTCGGGTTCATGTTAGTGAACATGTCGCTGATTTCAAAACCACCCATGATTTGGTGTTCATCAGAGAAGCCAATTGCTGTGATTAGGCCAACAGACATAAAGATAAGTAGTGCGCCGAACAGTGGGTAGAAGCGACCAATGATTTTATCAACAGGGACAATTGTTGCGATGATGTAGTAAGCGAAGATAACCACAACCATCGTTGTTGCAGACATCGCGAAGTCAGTTTGGTCGTTTACTAGGTTAGTGATCATGCCTGCTGGAGCTGATACGAATACCACGCCCACAAGAAGAAGCAGAACAATGGCAAAGATATTCATAAAGTGTTTTGCGCCATTGCCTAGGTAACGTCCTGTGATGGTTGGAACCGAAGCTCCGCCATTACGGATAGATAACATACCTGAGAAGTAGTCGTGTACGGCACCTGCGAAGATACAACCTAGCACGATCCATAGCATTGCTGCTGGGCCGTATAAGGCACCCATGATAGGGCCGAAGATTGGACCAACACCTGCAATGTTAAGCAGTTGCACAAGGTAAACCTTTGGTGTCGACATTGGAACGTAATCCACACCATCTTGTTTTGTATGAGCCGGAGTTTGGCGTTTTTCGTTTATGCCGAACACCTTCTCAATGAAAGTGCCATAAAGAAAGTAACCGCCGATGAGTGCCGCAACACAGGTTAGAAACCACATCATAATCTGTTATCCCTGAATGTATTAATTAAGTCAGGGTGGATAATAAGCGAGCAGTTGGCGAGAAGCTTGTGCTTAAGAGGTTAGTGGTCGTATAGCGATTTAAGTGGCGCTGTGGTTGGTTGAGTGGTTTTCAGCTTTGTTAAGCGGTTGGGTGCCAGGTTAAGCGGTTGGGTGTCAGGTTAAGTGGTTTTGTCTCGAACTAAGCGGCGACTTAGGGGAAGCAGTGGACATTTTAGCGGGTTAAGCGGAGAATCGAGATACGTCGGCTAGTGATAGCACCTAATGAATAATAAGAAGATAAGGGATTCCAATGAAGAAAGTAACCGTAGCCTTGCTATTGGCTCTAGGTATGACAGGCTGCGCGACAAACGTACAAGACTTAGCAGCAGAGGGAAATTGGCAAGAGATTGGCTACCGTGATGGCGTAAGAGGTAATACTCAGCGTTCCTATTCTGAGATGAGCAAGCTGGGCGCTGTCGATCAAGCCGCATACAGCGAAGGTTACTACCAAGGTGTCAGTGAATACTGTAACCCTAATCATGCTTATCAGATCGGTCTTTCTGGTCAGGTTTATGAAGGTGTCTGTTCTGGTACTGAAGATGCGCAGCGCTTTCGTATGGAGTGGCAACGGGGCTGGGATGAATTCTCAAACGAGCACTAAGCTGACACACATCATCAAAAAAGCACCGATTCGTCGGTGCTTTTTGTATTCAGCCTTTGCTAGTTAGACTGGTTATGTTCAACCGCTTTACGAAGGAATCCATCTTGTTTCTTAAGTTGTTGCTTCGCGACTTCTAGGTCTAGTCCGGTGAGTATCATTAAAATTGCCAGTTTCACGTCGTAGCTGGTCTTCTCAAGCGTTTCTCTTGCTACCTCTTTGTCGCAATCCGTGGCTTGCATAACAATACGGGCAGCGCGCGCCACTAGTTTCTCATTGGTGGCTTTAACATCCACCATTAGGTTTTGATAGCTTTTGCCAATGCGGATCATACTGGCAGTGGTCAGCATGTTGAGCACCAGTTTTTGAGCAGTGCCTGATTTGAGACGGGTCGAGCCAGTGAGCGCTTCAGGGCCCACCACTGGGCTGATAGGAATTTTAGCCAACTGAGCGATAGGTGAATCAGGGTTACAAGAGAGTGACACCGTGGTCGCGCCAATCTCATTGGCGTATTTGAGCGCACCAATCACATACGGAGTGCGACCGCTCGCTGCAATGCCAACGACGACATCTTTGGCATTAAAGTGAATGGCTTTAAGATCCTCAACACCGAGAGTGAGTGAGTCTTCAGCTCCCTCTTTCGCTTTTAATATCGCTTCTGGGCCTCCTGCAATTAGTCCGATAACGAGCTGGTCGGAAACACCAAATGTCGGCGGGCACTCTGAAGCGTCGAGTACGCCGAGTCGGCCACTGGTGCCAGCGCCCATATAGATAAGGCGACCGCCATTACGAAAGGCGTCGGCGATATGGTCAACTGCGTTGGCTATCTGTGGTAGCTCACTTTCGATGGCGAGTGGTACCTGTTTGTCTTGTTGGTTGATTTTCTCTACTACTTCCAGAGAGGAGAGCAGATCAATGTCCATGGTTTCAGGGTTTCTACCCTCAGAGACTAAGTGTGATAGTGCTGAAATAAGAGCGTCGTTACTCATAAATATCCTTAAATCTAATCTCTATTGATGGTCAGTTTGCGCGGTACAGCACGCCAAGAGAAGCGCTTTGTGAAGCTCCTGTCACCTCGGGAAGGTTGCTTGGTAGCTTATGTACGTAACGTTGAGCCAGCCATGCAAATGCCATGGCTTCCATGTAATCGGCATCGACTCCTTTAGCGGAAGTCGAACTCACTTGCCAGTCAGGAAGCAGCTTCGCAAGGCGCTCCATCAAAAGTGGGTTTCTGACACCTCCACCACATACATATAAAGCAGGGGATGAGCCAGATTGATGTTTCACGACTTCATTAGCTATGGTGGTGGCGCTGTACTCACAAAGCGTGCGCTGTACATCGGGTTCCGATATTTCTGGTAATGCCTTTAATTTATTTTCCATCCACGGCAGATTGAACAGCTCTCGCCCTGTGCTTTTTGGTGGTAGCTCGGCAAGGTAGGCTTCTTCAAGCAGTAAATTCAGTAGCGCCGAATTTACTTGGCCACTGCGAGCAAACTCGCCATCTTGGTCGTACTTTTTACCGCAGTGTTTGTTTATCCAAGCATCCATCAACATGTTGCCCGGGCCTGTGTCATAACCCAGCGTTGGTTTGTCTGGTTGAAGTACTGAAATATTCGATATGCCACCAATGTTCAGTACCACTACGCTGCTCTCTTTGGCCTCAAATATGGTTCGATGAAATGCAGGTACCAAAGGGGCTCCTTGCCCACCCAACGCCATGTCTTTGCGACGAAAATCAGCTACAACATCAATATTGGTTTTAGTCGCAATGATATTGGCATCACCTAACTGCATAGTAAATGGGTGATTCCCACTAGGCTGGTGAAATACGGTTTGGCCATGGTTGCCAATTGCGGTGATTTGAGAGGCGCAGATATCATGCTTTGATAGCAGCTGTAGAACCGCATCTGCAAATAAATGACCAAGCTGGTGGTCAAGCTCGCCTATCGCGATCAGGTTGGTCTGCTGGCCGATACAGACATCGAGTAGTTGTTTTTTTGTCTCTTCGGGCATAGGGAATTCGTCGTGGGCAATCAACCTAATTTGCTGGTCGTCGATACTGACCAAAGCGGTGTCGATACCGTCCATACTGGTCCCAGACATAACCCCGATGTATAGCTCTTTATGATCCATTCCTAAACTCTTCTGACCGTGAATTAAAAACATTGTAATGCAAATTCAAACGGAATAACCTCGTGAAGATTATCAATTTTGGCTTAGTAAGGGATAAATATGGGACCGTTGTGGGTAGATGTTGAAGGCTACGAGCTCACTGCTGAAGATAGAGAAATTCTTGAGCACCCAACCGTGGGTGGGTTGATCTTTTTTGCTCGTAACTATCATGACAGCAAGCAGCTAGCGGCACTAACCAGAGAGATCCGCAAAGCGGCTAAACGACCTATTCTCATAGGTGTCGATCAAGAAGGCGGCCGAGTACAACGCTTTCGTGATGGTTTCTCAATTATTCCTGCGGCGCAAGAGTTCGCCAAACACAACAACGGTGAACAATTGGCTGAGCAAGCTGGTTGGTTGATGGCAGCAGAATTAGTGGCTCATGATATCGATTTGAGCTTCGCGCCAGTATTGGACAAAGGTCATCAATGCAAAGCAATTGGCAATCGTGCCTTCGGTGAGGACATCGATACTATTGTTCGTCACAGTAGCGCCTTTATCCGTGGGATGAAAAGCGTCGGAATGGCTACGACGGGCAAACACTTCCCAGGCCATGGCGGTGTGATTGCAGACTCTCACCTAGAGACGCCTTATGATCCAAGAGAAGATATCTTTGAAACTGACATGGCGATCTTTAAGGCTCAAATTGAGGCGGGCATTTTGGATGCGATGATGCCTGCACATGTGGTTTTTTCTCACTATGATGATAAACCAGCCAGCGGTTCACACTATTGGCTACAAGAGGTGTTGAGAAAACAACTTGGATTTCAAGGGTTAGTTTTCTCTGATGATTTGACGATGGAAGGTGCGGCGATCATGGGTGGTCCGGCACAAAGAGCGCAAGCTGCCTTGGATGCTGGATGTAACATGGTGTTGATGTGTAATAAGCGAGATGCACAAATAGAGGCTTTAGATAACCTAGAGATACAAAGTGTTCCCCTTGCACACTCTTTATTGAAAAAACACACCTTCGACCTTTCAACGCTACAGTCAGATGTTCGATGGAAAGAGGCTTCTGAGCAGATGAAGCGTGTTTTAGATAACGGGCAATAAATAGACACTTTTTAAGTTTTGCTAAGGCGATATGAGAAATATCGCCTTTTTTGTATCTATAAAGACTGATTTCTAACCCTTTTCTTGTTTTCTTTCCATAAATCCCGGGTGTAAATTTATTTTTACATTAAATGTTTTTTATTATTTACACTTGCAATCGTTTCTATAGCTGTTATTTTAGTTTTCAAAGATTGTTAGCCCATATTGGTTGCTTGGGTGTAAAGAAAAGAATACAGGTTGAGTTATGCAGAAAAGTGAATTAAGCAATGTCAATATCATCGACGAACAGGTACTGATTACTCCGGACGAGTTAAAAGCAAAATTACCTCTGAGTGATAATGCTCGTCGTTTTATTCAAGAGTCTCGTCAAACTATCGCCAACATCATCCACAAGAAAGATCACCGTATGCTAGTGGTGTGTGGTCCTTGTTCGATTCATGATGTTGAAGCTGCTAAAGAGTACGCAAAACGCCTGAAAGCACTTTCTGAAGAGCTAAGTGATCAACTGTACATCGTAATGCGCGTGTACTTCGAAAAACCGCGTACAACCGTTGGTTGGAAAGGTCTAATCAATGACCCGCATCTAGACGGCACATTTGATATCGAGCATGGTCTTCACGTTGGTCGTGAACTGCTGGTTGAATTGGCAGAGATGGAAATCCCACTAGCGACTGAAGCTCTTGACCCAATCAGCCCACAATACCTAGCAGACACATTTAGCTGGGCGGCGATCGGTGCTCGTACGACTGAGTCTCAAACTCACCGTGAGATGGCAAGTGGTCTATCTATGCCAATCGGCTTCAAAAACGGTACTGATGGCAACCTAGGTACTGCGATTAACGCGATGCAAGCGGCTTCTTCAAGCCACCGTTTCATGGGTATCAGCCGTGAAGGTCAAGTTGCGCTACTTACAACTCAAGGTAACCCAAATGGCCATGTGATCCTTCGTGGTGGTAAGCAGACTAACTACGATTCTGTTTCGGTGCATGAGTGTGAAGAAGAGCTATCAAAAGCAGGTCTAGGTGCTGCACTTATGGTTGATTGTAGCCACGCTAACTCTCGCAAAGACTTCCGTCGTCAACCGCTGGTTGCTGAAGACGTAATCCACCAGATTCGTGAAGGTAACAAATCAATTATTGGTTTGATGATTGAAAGTCACCTTAACGAGGGCAACCAATCTTCTGACATTCCTCTCGATCAGATGAAATACGGCGTTTCAATTACCGACGCGTGTATCAATTGGGATTCAACTGAGGCACTATTGAAGCGTGCACACACGGAACTAGTCCCATTCTTGGAAAATCGTCTAAAAGGCTAGTGCCAGCATAAATCGAGGCTTAAGGATTAGAAAGGAAGAAGAATGGCCGTTGAACTGAACGAATTACGCGACCAAATTGACGTTGTCGATAAACAGATGTTAGAGCTTCTTGCCCAGCGCTTGGCGCTGGTTGAGAAAGTAGGTGAGGTGAAAAGCGAGCACGGTTTACCGATTTATGTGCCTGAGCGTGAGGCAGCGATGCTTGCATCTCGCCGTGCAGAGGCTGAAAAATTAGGTGTGCCACCACAGCTTATTGAAGACATTCTGCGTCGTACTATGCGTGAGTCGTACGCAAGTGAAAAGGATTCGGGCTTTAAGTGTCTGAACCCTGAACTGCGTTCAGTTGTTGTTATCGGTGGTAACGGCCAGCTGGGTGGTCTATTTGGGCGTATGTTCAAGCTATCTGGCTACGATGTAAAAGTTCTAGGTAGTAAAGACTGGGACAAGGCTGATGAGTTGCTGAAAGATGCTGGTCTTGTTGTGGTTACTGTTCCAATCCATCTGACAGAAGGCGTGATTGATAAGCTGGGCAACTTGCCAAGTGACTGTATTCTGTGTGACTTAACATCGATCAAGTCTAAGCCATTGCAACGCATGTTAGCGGTTCACCAAGGCCCTGTCGTTGGTCTACACCCAATGTTCGGCCCGGATGTGCCAAGCCTTGCGAAGCAGGTGATTGTTTACAGTGATGGCCGCGGTCAAGAAAGCTACCAATGGTTGTTAGAGCAATTCGCTATCTGGGGTGCAAGCCTATGCAGCATGGATGCTCAAGAACACGATCACGGTATGACGTTAATCCAAGCGCTGCGCCACTTTACTTCATTTGCTTACGGCCTACACCTAAGTAAAGAGAACCCGAATATTGATCGCCTGCTTCAATTGAGTTCACCAATCTACCGTCTTGAAATTGCGATGGTTGGTCGTCTGTTTGCCCAAGACCCGAACCTGTACGGGGATATTATTCTCTCTTCAGACGAGAACATCGCAATGATTCGCCGCTTCCACCACTGCTTTGGTGAAGCCCTGAAGATTCTGGAAGGCAAAGATAAAGCTCAATTCGTGGAAAGCTTTAACGAAGTGAGCGAGTGGTTTGGTGATTACTCTCAGCAGTTCTTGCAAGAGAGCCAAAGTCTTCTTAAGCAAGCACATGACTCGATTCATCGTGGCTAGCCTGCGCTGGAGTTAGCTCAAATAATATTGAGTCAAGAATAGATAGAAAAAGAGCCACCTAATTTAGGCGGCTCTTTTTTATTTAACTATCATTGATTTAAAAGTAATTGGCCTATTGTAGGTAAAAAGATCATCATAGGCTAAAAGCTGTTAAGCCTTAGTTGGTTGCGAGTGTTGCCTTTGCCTTGGTCTCATCACTCGATACGGTTTCAATCGACGAGTTGGTGTAAGGCACGTTAGTCAGGTTGATTTGCAGACGTACAACATTATCGATCAGCTGAACCAGTGGCCCCCACTTCACCTTCTTCTCTTTCTCAAACACGTAGTTAAAGTTCTCTGGCGTCCAGTCCATCAAGTATTGTGGATTCAAAGAGCGCCCCAAGAATCGTACTTCGTAATGCAGGTGTGGGCCTGTTGAATTTCCTGAGTTACCACAGCTCGCAATCACATCCCCCTTACTCACAAACTGACCGCTGCGAACCTTAAACTTCTGCAGGTGAGCGTAAGAGCTCATGAAGCCAAAAGAGTGGCGCATGGTCAGGAAGTTACCAAAGCCTTTCTTACTCGGGCGCACGGTTTCAATGACACCGTCAGCAGGTGCAAGAATATCTTCACCGCGCTTACAGGTGAGATCGATACCGGTGTGAGTATGACGCTTGCCTGTGATAGGGTTGATACGACTCCCGTATGATGATGAGATGCGCTGATAAGCCATTGGACTATCGTTAGGGATTAAGCGGAACATGGTTGCACGTACCGCCGAGTCAATGGCCGCAGCGTCGATTCGCTCTTCAAGAGAGGTCTCATCGTTAACCAGTTCTTCATCGGCAAGGCCAAGTACCGACTCAACATCGAATACACGCTTGCCGAGCAGTTGAATAGTGCCTTCTTTTTCCGTTAGAGCTTGTGCTAATGAGTGATTGGTTTCAATCTGCTCATCGTACATAAACTCCATATTGTCTTTCTCAACAATCAAAGTCTCGATCAGCTTCTGTGCATCATGTGCCTGTTCAGAGGCGTGCTGCTCAGATGCAGATAGCTTTTGCTGGCCATCGTAATGTAGATAGATTGCACCGCTAATTAAAAGGGGAACGGAAAAGATTGCAGAGGTGCAAATGAGCACGGCTTTACGGCCGAAGTAAAATGTCTGCTCCCCTTGGCTAGAAGGAACAGTAATCGAAATTTTCTGAGACATGATGACGTATTAAATAAAAATGATTCGAAGAGCGTGCTCTATTCGGCAGACTCTTCGCCTAAATCTGTTAGATGTTCTATTTCTCGATAAAGTAACTCATCATCGCCAACGTTCAGCTCCACAAGGCGCTTAAGGTGGCTGATACTATCAATATCTAAATGCTCTATGCGTAAGCGCACTGAGGTATTGATGGTAGAGACAATAGAGGCTTCTAGTTGAATGTCGATATCACTGTCTGTCAATTGAAAACTAAGTTGAACAGGCAAGTGATGGTCTAATTGATGATGGTTTTCACAATCTATCAGTAAGCCTTGTAGTGACAAGTCTTGTATCGTGCCATCAACCACTAAGGTATCTTGGGTTAATTTGGTAGCGACTTGATAAACAATCCTTGAAAATCGACGCCTTTCTATCATAGATACTTCCTCATCTATAGGTTTGGAATGTCGTATCATATAAGGCCGCTAATTTAGCGGCCTTAGAATAAATTACAAGCGAAACTTACTTAGTTACACGCTTGTATTTGATACGGTGTGGTTCAGCTGCTTCAGGACCAAGAGTCTTCTTCAACCATTCCATATATTCATTGTAGTTACCTTCGTAGAAGTTAACTTGACCTTCATCACGATAGTCAATGATATGCGTAGCGATACGGTCTAGGAACCAACGGTCGTGCGAGATAACCATTGCACAGCCAGGGAACTCTAGTAGTGCTTCTTCTAGCGCACGTAGTGTTTCAACATCAAGGTCGTTGGTTGGCTCATCGAGTAGCAGTACGTTACCACCAGTCTTAAGTAGCTTAGCCAAGTGAACACGGTTACGTTCACCACCAGAAAGCTCGCCGATGATCTTCTGTTGGTCTGAACCTTTGAAGTTAAAGCGAGAACAGTATGCACGAGCTGGGATTTCGAAGTTGTTGATCTTGATGATATCAGCGCCTTCAGAGATCTCTTGGAATACAGTCTTCGTGTCATCCATGCTGTCACGGAATTGGTCAACCGAAGCCAGTTTCACTGTTTCACCTAGCTCAACAGTACCTGAATCAGGCTGTTCTGTGCCGCTTAGCATCTTGAATAGCGTTGATTTACCCGCGCCGTTAGCACCGATGATACCAACGATAGCACCCTTAGGCATGCTGAACGATAGGTCATCGATAAGAACACGTCCGTCGAATGACTTAGTCAGGTTCTTCACGTCGATAACTTTGTCACCTAGACGCTCACCTGGCGGGATGAATAGCTCGTTAGTTTCGTTACGCTTCTGACGATCGCCGCTTTGTAGTTCTTCAAAACGAGCCATACGCGCCTTAGATTTAGACTGACGACCTTTCGGGTTTTGACGAACCCACTCAAGTTCTTTCTCGATGGTCTTCTGGCGAGCTTTCTCTTGAGACGCTTCTTGTTGTAGACGCGCATCTTTTTGCTCTAGCCAAGAAGTGTAGTTACCTTCCCATGGAATACCTTCACCACGGTCAAGTTCTAGGATCCAGCCTGCTGCGTTATCTAGGAAGTAACGGTCGTGGGTGATTGCCACAACAGTGCCGTTGTAATCCACTAGGAAGCGCTCAAGCCACGCTACCGATTCTGCATCCAGGTGGTTGGTTGGTTCGTCTAGTAGAAGCATGTCTGGCTTCTCTAGAAGTAGGCGACAGATAGCAACACGACGACGCTCACCACCGGATAGGTGTTCGATCTTAGCATCCCACTCAGGAAGACGAAGTGCATCTGCTGCACGCTCTAGAGCGTTCTCTAGGTTGTGACCATCTTTTGCTTGGATAAGAGATTCAAGTTCACCTTGCTCTTTTGCTAGCGCATCGAAGTCAGCGTCTGGTTCTGCGTAAGCTGCGTATACTTCGTCTAGGCGCTTCATTGCGCCAGCAACGTCTGAAACAGCTTCTTCAACGATTTCACGAACTGTTTTAGATTCATCAAGAACAGGCTCTTGGGGTAGGTAACCTACGTTTAGACCTGGCTGTGGACGAGCTTCACCATCGATGTCTGTATCAATACCGGCCATGATACGTAGCAGTGTTGATTTACCTGCACCATTCAGACCTAAAACACCAATTTTGGCACCAGGGAAAAAGCTTAGAGAGATGTCTTTCAGAATTTGACGCTTTGGTGGCACAATTTTGCTCACTCGCGACATGGTATATACGTATTCAGCCATTGCCGATCGTTCCTACTTATTGTTCAAAATAAACGATTATTTTATACCAATCTGTCCAAAGATGTTACTCCCCGAGATGAAAAGGCTTTTCAGGGATAAATCTTGGCTATTTATTGTCAAAAATCTCACTAAAAGCAGATTTCAAACGCTTTTGAGGTGAAGTGTTAAACTTTAATAATATTTACACTCAAACTCTTTACATTTGATGTGATGTAGGGCGTAAATAGCCGTCACGTATTCAAACACGCACTAAGGAAAGAGCGAATGTTTTTCCGACTTCTCAATAGAAAAATTGCTGTTGCTGCATCAGTAGTTTTGCCTTCTATTCTATTGGCTCCAGAGGCTTTGGCGAGCCGTGCTTCTGAGCTAGAAATGCAGCGTGATACATACGACCAAGCACAAGACGTATTGGATAAGCGTGACCTTAAGGCATATGCCAAGTTGCGTTCTAAAATTCAAACATACCCTTTGACGCCATATACGGATTACCGAGCCTTCTTGATTGACCTGGGTAAGCGAACTCCGCAAGAGGTTGAAACATTTATCGAGAGTAACCGAGGTCTTCCATTCTCTAATCGTATTCGAGCACCATATTTGGCGTCGTTAGAGTCTCAGAAAAAGTGGTCGACGATACTGGAGTTTCAAACTCAAGAACCGACTGGTGAAAAGTATCAGTGTATCTATTACCGAGCACACTATGAGCAAGGAAACCATGAACTAGCTTACAAGGGCGCGAAGCAGCTATGGCTGAGTGGTAATGGTATCGATGATAGCTGTGATCCCCTGTTTTCGGCCTGGGATAAAGCGGGGCTGCGCAGTGATGAGTTGATTCTTGATAGGCTGTTGCTCGCTTTCGAACAGCGTAACGGCAAGCTGATGAATTATCTACTTAAGCAG
Source organism: Vibrio sp. THAF190c (assembly GCF_009363355.1). Classification (NCBI taxonomy): domain Bacteria; kingdom Pseudomonadati; phylum Pseudomonadota; class Gammaproteobacteria; order Vibrionales; family Vibrionaceae; genus Vibrio; species Vibrio sp. THAF190c. The sequence continues at coordinate 586,543 of NZ_CP045338.1, forward strand.
TTTGATAGCGACAAGGCAGCCAAACAAGGCAAAGAGATGAAAGCCCTGTTTAGTAAGCCAGAGAGCGTGGCGAGTTTTGCTAAAAAGCACAAGGTGAACGAATTCTATCAAAAACAGACTGAGCTCGGTTTCCAGAAGCTAGCGCGCAAAGACGCCAAAGCGGCACAGAAGGTATTTGATAAAGTGATCGAAGGCCAGAAGTTTTCTAAAGAGAAGACTCAGCAACTGGCGGATTACCTCGCGTTTCGTCTGATCAATACCGACTCTGAGGAGATGATGGCTTGGCGAGATCAAGCAATAGAGACATCTTCTAAACAAGTATTAATAGAGCGTCGTGCTCGCCTTGCGATTCAACATGCAGATTGGGCAGGTTTGCAGCACTGGATTAGCAAGCTAGATGATAAACACCAAAGCTCGATTCGTTGGCAGTACTGGCGTGGACGAGCTGAGCTAGCATCGGGGCAAGAAACTGAGGGAACTAAACGACTCACTGATATTCTTGGTCAACGTAATTTCTACAGTGTTGCTGCGGCAAAACAGCTTGATAAACCAGTGCGCTATGAAACGTCGTCATTGACGTATAATTCGCAAGTTGTAAAGCCATTTGATACTGCGTTGGTGCGTATTGATGAGCTTATTACACGCGATAAAATTGCTGCGGCTAAGAGTGAGTGGCGTTGGTTACTGGCAAACTCAAGTAAAGAGCAGAAATCCATGCTGGCTGCGTACGCCTCTCGTCAAGGTTGGAATCACCTAACGGTTACGGCGAGCATTTCTGCCAAAATGTGGGACAACCTGGAATTACGCTTCCCTGTCGCGCATAAGTGGTGGTTCAACTTCTACGCTGAGAAGCATGACATCGACCCTGTGACCTTGATGTCGTTAGCGCGTCAAGAGAGTGCACTGGACAGCGAGGCTCAATCTCCGGTTGGTGCACGCGGGATCATGCAAATTATGCCTGCGACTGCCAAATACACGGCTAAAAAGTATAAGCTGAAGTATCAAGGACGTGAGGACCTGTATAACGTAGGCAAGAATATTGAGATTGGCAGTCATTACCTTGATGGTTTGCTGAATCAATACGACAACAACCGTATCTTCGCTTTAGCGGCTTACAATGCGGGTCCACATCGAGTAAAACAGTGGCGCTCTCGTAGTGAGGGCAAGTTGGATGCGTTTGCTTTTATCGAGATGATTCCGTTTAAAGAGACGCGTGGTTACGTACAAAATATCTTGATGTTCGAAACTTACTATCGAGATATTTTGGGTGAGCAGGGGCAGTTCTTAGCAGCCCATGAGCGTGATGCAAAATATTAACCGTCAAACCTAAACCAGTGATTACTGATGGAATTCTTTTTTAAATTGGATTCACTATAGGGTTTCGGTATACATTAAAAGGCAGTCGCAGCGCGTCTGCCTTTGTTTAATAGAATGACAACAAGAGATAAGTGTAAGGATATGGCATCACAACCAGAGTACAGTAATTGGCAAGAGTTGATGGATTTAGTAAAGAGTGCCGCTGAAAATGATCAGCATGAGCTACTACTGACCATGATGATGACCCCTGATGAGCGTGAAGCTTTAGTCGCTCGCGTAAATATTCTGTGTGAACTGATGAAGGGCGATCTGTCTCAGCGACAAATCAGTCAAATGCTGGGAGTTGGTGTTGCAACCATAACTCGCGGTTCGAATGAGCTAAAAGCCAAATCGGAACAAGAAAAGCAAGAGATTGCCCAGCTATTGCTAAAGTAAGTGCGTCTACTTGCCAGTACAATCTAAAAAAACGCTAGCTTCGGCTAGCGTTTTTGCTTTCTATCATATAGTTATCAGTGTCGCCAGTTTCGCTTTATTACAGGTTAATGGCTTGGGAAGTGTTCCGGGTTTACAAATGGGATCAGAGCCAAGATCAGCGCTTGATGGTAAACCGAACTTCGTGTGAGTTGGTTATGGGTAAGCAATCCAATCGCGCCTCCCTTCTGTTTGATATTGTCGGTACCAAACACCTCGTCCATAACATCACCAAGCTCGTTAGCGTGTGCAAGTTTCTCAATAACTTGCGGCGGTAGCATCAGGCTAGCAGAACGAGATTCGCCACGTTGACCGTTAGATTCAATCACCATCCAAGCAAAGGTTACATTGCCTTCAATCCCTGCTTCTAAGCCGACGTAAAAATCGCCCTCTGCGATAGCTTGAGTTGCATTGCAAACACGGTTGACGGCACCTTGGTAGGTCTCTTCGTTGCTCATCGGCTGATCTGCAACACCACTCGCAACGCTGACGCCTTTGAAGTCAAATTCTTGCTGAGGGAAAGCCGCTTCAAAAGCACTTTTCACTGCATTGATTTTAGCCGGGTTGAGTGACGCGATAATGACTGTTTTCATGATTCTCTTTCTTATCGTTATTTTGTTAGCGCTGTTGCCGTTGATTCACCCCATCGGGTTTTATGGCTTTTATACCACACACCGAGCTCTTCTAGTGGCATTGGTTTGCCAAAATAGTAGCCTTGTAAAAGGTCGCATTCTGCTTCAACTAACCACTGGTGCATGGCTTGTGTCTCAATACCCTCGGCCGTTACTTGTTTGCCTTGTGCGTGGCATAGCTCAATGACGGGTTTTACTATGTTCTGGTTGTCTGTTGCAATCAAGGTCTCTAGGAAACCTTTGTCCAGTTTTATTTTTTGAGTTGGGTACTGAACCAGTTGCGTTATAGACGTGAAACCAGAGCCAAAATCATCGATCGCTAACATGTAGCCCATTCGAGACAGTTCATTAAGCAACGGGAAGCCTTGCGAGCCTGATTCAAACGTCTCAGTGATTTCAAAATCAATTAAGTACGGAGGGATATTGTTCGCATCTGCGTGGTGGTCAATAAACTCGGCTAAGTGAGTTGATTCAATACCGGCAGAAGAGAGGTTAATTGATAGCTGAACGGGGCGCTCAAACTGAGATTGTAGTTGGTCGAAATCGCTAAAGGCGTGCTCAATTACCCATTTGTCGACTTGTTCGAATAGCCCAGTTTGCTCAGCAATCGGGATAAACTCGTCGGGAGCGACAAATCCCAACTGTTTTGAGTGCCAACGAAGCAGTACTTCGAAACCGACAACAGTGTCCCCATGCGCGTTCATATAGGGCATGTACACGAGACTGAATTCTTCATCATAGTTTTGATCGCGCAGTGCTCGCTCGATGTTAGCTTGACGCTGAATGACTTTGTCTAAGTCACGTGAATAGTAGGCTGACTGGTTTTTTCCTGCACGCTTTGCCTGATACATCGCGGTATCGGCACTCGACAGTAGCTTCTCAATTTCGACGCCATCATCTGGGTAAGTCGCAACGCCAATGCTAACCGTGATAGGAAAATTGCCAGCACGAGTTACAAAGCCCTGTTGCAGTGGTTCCAGTAGTTGCTCTGAGAAGGCGCGATCAATGTCACCTGATACCGCAGGCGCGTTGATGAAAACCACAAACTCATCGCCGGACAGACGAGCAGGCATACAGTGAGCAAAGTGATTAGTTTGATACTCGCTACATAATGCCGTGATTCGCTCTGAAAATGCGATCAGGATAGAGTCACCGACTTGGTGTCCATACTTATCATTAACGAACTTAAAGTTGTCGAGATCCAAGTAGAGGATCCAAGTATTGCTGGTGGGATTACTCTCTGGTAAAGCTCGTTGGACGAACGATTGAAATTGGTGACGATTGGCAATCTTGGTCAGAGGATCGTTCTCTGCCAATATCTTAGTTTGCTGGTATGTATCATCAAGCTCTTGATACATATCGTAAAATCGTTCAGAAAGACGACCGATTTCATCGTTGCTACTCTGACGCTCAATGTTTGCTCTTTGGCGTTTTTCCACTTGTCTAAGTTGGCGATCTAACCTTGCAATTGGGTTAATCACGCTGCGAGAAAGTAGCATCAACAACAAAATAACCGTTACCAATGCGGATAGCCCGAAAGAGAAGCTAATCTCATTCCAGATTGAGCGTAGTTTGTTGTCGAGTAAGAATTTGGCTGGATCCACCGTGACGTAGAGACTCGGCGCTAATTTCACTGATTGTGTTAATTCAGTTTCTGGTGCCACGGGAGCCGAAGAGAAAAACAGGCTAGTTTGGTATTCAAACTCTATCTGTTTGCGCAGAGCGTTGAATCTATCGAGAGAAACAGAAACCACCACGAAGAAAACGTCGTCCAGTTGATAACTCAGTGGTGTCGAGATGGTACGTTTATCGAGAAGCTCATAGCGAACTAAGATACCTTCCCCTTGTGAGTTTTGCGTGTAGCTGATGTCTGAGGTAGCTGACGTCTCTAAGTACTTGTCATTGATGTATTTAAGAATCTTTGGATCCATTTCCGCAAATGGATCGCTGCTGTTCTCTGCGTAATAACTCAGGTTTCGATTGCCGTCCAACAATGCCAGGCCAGTAAAACTCTCGTTGCCATCTTGAAGCAGTTGAATGGTTTGCTGCAAGTTATCGATGAGTTCTAATTCTCTATAAGGATTGTCACCACCTAAGAAATAGCGTTTAACGATGTCGCTTTTAGTGAGGGTATAAGAATAACTGTTGAGAAACGAGCGAGATTGACGAAAGTGCCCGGCCAGCTTTTCCATACTCAGCTGGAGGGCGTTGTCTTCGCGTTTGATAAAGCTGCTTTTCTGAGTTGTGTAGATGATGTAACTAGAAGCGGCAGCGCTACAAAGAATCACGGGAGCTATGAGAAGTAATATTTTAGTGCTTAGCTTCATGACTTTTCACAACATTATTAATGATTTTAGTTCTAAAGTTTATGTTATTAATGGTGAGTCTTCTATCAATTGCAATTTTGTTAATAGTTTACTGTGAAGTGAACAGTGTGTTGTCTTGGATATAGAGCCCTAGAAATAATGCCAATGCACAAACAGAAACCAAAACGAAAACAGTTTGGGGAAACGACCTAATCATCATCGTTGAGTTGTCGATGTTGAAGAATAACAGCATGGCTAATTCTGGTTCGAAGGGTCATCGATGTGTTGATCAACGTAGAGTAGAACTGCGCCTTATCGAGCAAGTTTTGGTCTGGGTAGAGGGCTAAATTCTGTTTCTCGTAGGGGGGTACGTGTTGATGCGCTTGACTATTAGTCGTGGTCATCGCCAAATCGAGAGCATTGAGTGCTGCGATATCTGGGCGATGGAGAAAGTTCAAGAAGCGCGCGGCCAAATCTGGGTTAGGTGCACTTTTTAATATTGCAAGGCAGTCAACCCACAAGATAGTACCTTCGTCAGGGATATGAAAGCCCCATTCATAGTCTGGCGTAAAAGTCTGTAACGTTGTTTCATCCCCGCTGTAGCCCATCGCAAGATGGATGTCTTTCGCTCGTGATGGTTCTTGTTCTACATAGGTCAACAAGTATTCATAGGTTTTTACATACGGGATCTGCGCCACGAGCTCTTGATATACCTCTTTCAACACCTCTTTGTTGGTGGTGTGAGCCGATACGCCACGCACGAACAGGGAGGGAAGTAGCAAATCACTGTAATCGCTCTGCATCACTAAATGCCCTTGATGCTCGGGCTTTGGTGTGAGGATATCGTTCCAGCTAGTGGGCGGTGTAGGGAAGATATCCTTACGGTAGATAAGACCGATAGTGCCCCAAAAATAAGGAACAGCATGAGCACCACATTGGTTACGCCAAAGTTCAGGAATATGGGACTGATTAGTAATCAGCGGGCTATCACTGAGCTTATTGAGCCTGTTTTGACGAGAGAAGTTGCGAGCCGAAACCTCATCGAGAATCGCGATATCAATATCATTGCGGGTTAATTGATTAATGGTATTGTCGCGCTTGGTGTCACTATCGAAGTACACCTGTTTGATGGTAACGCCCGTCTCTTTTTGCCATAGAGCGATGACGTGATCAGAAAGGTAGTGTTGCCAGTTGAAGATTGTGAGGATCGGGTCGTTCTTTGCCTGTGCAAGATATGGCATAGACAGAATAAGTAAGCCACTCACGAATGAATATAAAAAACGCATACATCACCTCTTAACAGGGTGATTGTACGGTTTCTATACTAATAAGTCAGCAGTTACTTATTCTATTTTTTAACTAAGTGAGCATTTTGTTAACAAGTTTCTGTCAGAAAGCTTTAGTTCACAAGCTATGGAAGCTTAACTTGTGTCGCTTTAATGTTCTCGCTTGGGTAGCAGCCTAAGACTTTCAGATGACGTGTAATTGTCGTTAGTTCGGTAATTGCTTGCTGCATGTTGTCAGAATCTAGGTGCGCTTCTAGGTCAACATAGAACATCTCTTCCCAAGGATTACCCATAATTGGACGCGATTCTAGCTTAGTCATGTTGATACCGTAGCGTTGAAGAATCAGTAGTGTTTCCACTAGAGAGCCCGCTTCTTGCGAAGTTGACATGATTAAAGTCGTTTTCGCTGGGATTTGGGTTGATACTTCAACGGGCTTACGCGCAACTACGATAAAGCGAGTGTGGTTTTCGGTTTGGTTGGCAATGTTGCCTTGAATTGGCTGAAGGCCGTACAGCTTACCGCTTGAAGAGTTACCGATCGCAGCAACAGTGTCGTCATCAAGGTCTTTGACCTTCTTCATTGCGTCAGCGGTGCTCGCACAAGACTCTAGAGTTACTCCTTTTAAACGACTCAAGAACTCACTGCACTGTTGGTGTGGCTGTGGGTGAGAGTAGAGGGTCGTAATGTCTTCTAGGCGAATATCTTTTTTCGCAACTAAGCAGTGCTCAATCGGTTGTGATAGTTCACCCACAATGTAAAGCGTTGTGTGTTGAAGTAGGTCGTATACCTCATTGATTGAACCTGAACTGGTGTTCTCAATCGGAAGCACACCGTAGTCAGCATGACCAGACTCGACCGTGGATGTGACTTCTTTGAAGTGATTGCAGTTTAGCTCGATTAGCTCGGTGTTGCGGCGACTGAAGTATTCACGGCTTGCAAGGTGTGAGTATGACCCTTTTGAACCCAGAAATGCGACACGAGCTAAAGGCTTACGACTTTGTGGGTTAGCAAGATTCTGCAAGTAAGACTGTTGAAGAAGTACGGAATCTTCAATGATGGTGTGAAACAGTTTAGTGATGTACTGAGCATCAAGGTCGTACTTCTCTTTTCCATTACCGATCAGCTTCACTAGTAGCTGTTGTTCACGAACGGCATCTCGAACTGGCTTTGATGTTTCTACTTTGCTTTTAGCTACCTCAATACTGAGTTTGCGGCGTTCAGAGAGTAAGCTTAGAAGTTGATCATCAAGATCATTTAAGCGAAGGCGAATTTCATCAAGCGAAATGGGTTGGTCAGTCATAAATGGGTCCTTATAAAAAAGCCTCCCTTGAGTGGGAGGCTTTCTGTTCGTTTTTGACTTGTTTTTCTAAAACGACTTAGCCTCCGATTTACGGAAGGAAAAAGAAGTCAAAAATAAACAGAGTTTGAGTGTGCATAAAAATGGTTTGTTTTTTGAATGTTTAAACACAATAAGCAAGCGAGCTACAAGCGTCAAGCAAAAAAATAGCGCCGTATTGGCGCTATCTTCGAATCCTTTTATTTCTATTATTCTACTTCAGCTTCTAGCTCTTCAATTTGAGGCTTTTCAGCGCGGCGAGCTTCAGGTTTGTGTCTTAGCTTATTCAGTTGTCGTTCTAACTTTTGTTCAACCTCATTAACGGCAACGTATAGGTCATCGTGGATTGATGAAGCAACAAGCTTGCCTTTTGGTACGGTAATTACCGCTTCAAATTTCTTCTTCTTGTTAGGCTCTTCACTAAAGCTTGCTTGGCAGCCGATGATGTCTACTTGCCATTTTTCTAGCTTCTTAAATTTACTTTCTATGTGCTCACGGATTGCAGAGGTGATGTCGATATTCTTACCAGTGATGTTCATTTTCATAGAAGTTTTCCTCTGTTGTATCCCTCATGGGTTAACTCCAGATTACGTTTTTGGATGGGAAAGAATGTGATCTAGATCTTGTTTTGGTGGTGGTTTTTTAGGATTGAAATCAAATGTGATCTCACGCAAAAATTGTCACGCTTTTCGAGAAAAATGCTTGTTATCAATAATAAAAAGGATAAATTGAAACCAAGGGTTCGCTAAAAATTACTGCAGTTTTTAGGGAAATCGTACAGCCTTTAAAAGGTGTGCGGTGAATAATTGAACAGTGTTGTTTTGTGACTTATATCACGCCAAGATGTTCCCCGAAAACCTGTCAAATTTAAAAAGCCGCTTGAGTACTATCTCAAGCGGCTTTTTGGTATTTATGGACAAATTAATGGAGCCGTGAACTTGTCCTCAGTTTTACTAACATCGCCATTGTCTACTTAGGTTTATTGGCGGCGGTAGGGCCAATACCACGTATTGCGCCAATTGCCTCTAGCTGTTTGTAGATTACAAAGTAACGATTGATGTTGGTGACATAGGTTACTGGTTCGCGACTCACGTATTTTCTCGTCATAATCTCAACATTCTTAAACCAGACATTAGGGTCGTAGCCATGCTTTTTTGCAAGGTAGCGCATTTTACGAATTTTAGCGGGGCCAGCGTTATAGGCAGCGAGAGTAAAATAGAGCTGATTATCTGGTGATATTTCTGGATCACTGAAGTAGCGGTCCTTGATAAAGCGCATGTATTTCACGCCAGCATGGATATTGTTGTCGACCTTATGAATATTCCTAATGTTGACGTTTTTGTCTTTCGCAGTACTTGGTAGTACCTGCATGACTCCAATAGCGCCCTTGTGAGAAACACGACTTTGATCCAGCCCTGATTCTTGAAACCCTTGTGCAGACATCATCAATGGGTCGAATTCATAACGAGTCGAGTATTTTTCAAAGACGCCAGAGAGCTTAGCAACACGGTCAACCTTGTTTGGGTTAAGTGCTCGGCTCAGCCAACGTGTATCATCGATGTACTTTTGATAAATGACGTTCCCCAGCAAAGTTCCACTGCGAGCTTGGCGAACGTATTTGTTGAGCTCTTGTTTAAGTTGAGGGCTTTCCTTGCGCAGTGCCCAAGCTATCTGGCTGTTTTCACGCAACGGCAGTTCATGGTGAACTTGTATATTGTCCATCACGTTGGTCCATAACTTGGCTTTGTGGCTATCGAGTATCGTTGCTTGAATGTAGCCTTGATTGACCAGTTCGATAAGCTCGTAGTCTTGCAGTGTCTCTTCAATGAAGTGGACATATAGAGGTGGGAGGTTCATCTCGTCCAACTCTTTATTCACACGTTGAACGCTTTCAAAGTAACTTGAACTAGCCCTTATCCACACTTCTTTACCACTTAATTGAGATAGATCTTCGAGAGGTGCTTCGTCTTTACCGGTAATGATTAGCTCTTTAGCGTCTTTGATCATTGGCGCAGAGAAGTCGACTACCTGAAGTCGTTTTTCAGTGATAGTGAGGTTAGCGACCGCAACATCACCGTGACCAGATTGCAGTGAGGGAAGGAGATCATCACGCTGTACAGGAATGATCTGCACATTGATATACGGGTGCTTCTTTCTCAGGCTCTTCTCAAAGTGATAAAGCATCTCTGCGATGATGCCCTTTGGCTTACCATCTTCTATGAAGTAGAAACCTAAATCGGCGGAAACCAGCACTCGAACCATCCCTTTCTTACTGAGTGTATTAAGGTCGCCTTTATATGGCTCATTACTCAAGGGGGATAGCTCTAAGGCATTTGAGATGGGGACATAAACCACCATCAAGATCAGTAATAACAACCTGCTCACATCCACGCTCCATGTTGATGTTTTGTTAATGGTTACTCATTAAAGATACCTTTTGATTGTTAATTCATCAATATTTACCACACGCAGTCCAAAAAAAAGCACACCATGTGAGGTGTGCTTTTCTATCAATTAGATATAGAACGTTGGTTACGGAAGAGGGTTTAGCTCAATCAACTGTTCTGTTCTTGCTACAGCATCTTCAAGGCCTAGTTGCTTGTAAGCCTCTAACTGGATCGCTAGAGATTTTCGTGCAGCTATGGTATCTGGATAAGTTTTCTGCAGCTCTTGTGTGCGGTTGATTGCAGCAATCCACGCCTCACGACGAAGATAGAAATCAGCCGTTGCTAAGTCATATTCAGCTAAACGGTTTTTCAGCGCGAACATACGTTTTTGTGCATCTTCCGCGTAAGGGCTTGCAGGGAAACGTTCCAGTAGCTTCTTAAAGTCCGCAAAAGCAAGTTTCACAGGCTCTGGATCACGGTCACTACGATCGATGTTGAACAGGTCGTGCATGAAGTTACGGTCTTGCGCCATGTGCGTTAAGCCGCGCATGTATAGAACCCAGTCTTGTTTTTCGTGCGTTGGGTTTAAACGTAAGAATCGTGAAATAGTCGCCAATCCCAGCGCTAGGTCATCGTTCTTGTAGTAAGCGTAGATAAGGTCTAGCTGTACTTGTTCTGAGTACGCACCGAATGGGTAACGAGAGTCTAGCGCTTCTAATTTTTCAATCGCAGATAACCAGCTACCACTTTGTAGAGATTCTTGTGCATCAGAATATAGAACCGATGGCGGTACATCTGGGACGATCTCTTCACTGCTACTACAACCAACTAACAGTGATACAGCTAATAGACCCGATAAAGTGAGGTGTTTCATGTCAGGCGTCGATTCCTTGAATTTAAATATTTTGTTCGCTTCCGTTACTTTCTAACCAGTAACAGATACAATGATGCAATTAATCTATTTTATCCATACTAATGGGTATTAGTCTCACGGTTTTTAAAAAAGTTCGATATGGCTCAGCAGATCACATTAACAGACACAGTAAAAAGCAGCCAGTTAGGTCAACGTTTAGACCAAGCTGTTGCTGAACTCTTTACCGATTTCTCTCGCTCTCGCATTAAAGAGTGGCTTCTTGACGGCAAAATCCAAGTGGATGGCGAAGTTGTTACTAAACCTCGTATCAAGGTTATGGGCGGTGAAGAGATCATCTTACAAGCTGAACTTGAAGATGAAGAGCGCTGGGAAGCACAAGATATTCCTTTGGATATCGTTTACGAAGATGACGATTTATTGGTGATCAACAAACCTCGCGATTTTGTTGTACACCCAGGTGCAGGTACGCCGGATGGAACCGTGCTAAACGCGCTCCTACACCACTACCCACAAATCGCAGAAGTACCGCGTGCAGGTATTGTTCACCGTCTTGATAAAGACACCACTGGCCTAATGGTGGTTGCGAAAACAGTACCAACACAAACGCGTTTAGTTCGAGCGCTATCAAAACGCCGTATTACTCGTGAATATGAAGCGATTGCGATTGGTAAAATGACAGCGGGTGGCATGGTTGAAAAACCGATTGGTCGCCACTCTACAAAACGTACGCTAATGGCAGTGAATGAGTTGGGTAAACCAGCGATTACTCACTACCGTGTTGCTGAACACTTCCGTGAGCATACGCGTATTCGTCTTCGCCTTGAAACGGGTCGTACTCACCAAATCCGTGTACACATGTCTTACCTACAGCATCCGCTTTTAGGTGACTTGGCATACGGTGGTCGTGCGCGAATTCCTAAAGGTGCTTCTGAGGAACTAACGCAAATGATCCGTTCATTTGATCGTCAGGCGCTTCACGCGGTAATGCTTCGTTTTGAACACCCAATCTCTGGTGAAGAGATGGAATTCCACGCTCCTGTTCCACAAGATATGATTGTGATGGCAGAAGCGTTGCGCGTTGACGCACGAGACAATAAAGAAGACGACATCTAACCATGACGATGATTATCCCGAACTGGAACGCTCCAAGTAATGTAAAAGCCTTTGCTTCAACTCGAGTCGATGGTTTTTCGCAGGCTCAGTATCAAGGTCTGAATTTGGGTAGTCACGTTGGGGATGACATTAATCTGGTGCAAAAGAATCGAGACTGGTTACAGCAACAATCTCAGATGCCGAGTGCACCTGTTTGGCTTAACCAGACTCATTCAACAGATGTTGTTTCAGTGTTTGAGCCAACTTCCAAGATTCTGGATGCAGATGGCAGTTTTACTACTCAACAAGGCGTTGTGTTATCTGCGATGACTGCAGACTGTCTGCCAGTGCTATTAACGGACAGTAAGGGCACACAAGTTGCCGCGGTTCATGCTGGTTGGCGTGGCTTAGCGGGTGGGATTGTCGAATACGCCGTGGCCAAGTTCTCTAATATTGATGACAGTAATCCTTTATTGGCTTGGTTAGGGCCTGCTATTGGTCAAGAGGCTTTCGAAGTGGGCCAAGATGTCTTGGATGCTTTTGTTGGTTTTGATGTAAAGGCCGAACAGGCATTTCGAGTGAAACCAGATACTCAGAAGTGGCTAGCTAATATGTCTCAATTAGCAACTCAACGTCTTGCTAATATTGGGGTGACCCAAGTGTATGATTGCAATCTGTGTACCTACGCAGACCCTGATAATTTTTACTCTTATCGCCGCGATGGAATAACAGGTCGTCAAGCCACCTTTATCTGGCTAGATTAATCGCAAAAACAGTGAACTTTCTGTGTGATAGTTCACTCCCTTCCCCTTGAAAATGACTGATACCGTATCCATCTTCTATTCATAAGATAAACATATCTATAAGTAGGAAGGTTGGAATGCGTCTCGATCGATTCACCAGTAAATTTCAAATTGCGATATCTGATGCTCAGTCTCTCGCATTAGGTCGTGATCACCAATATATCGAACCTGTACACCTAATGGTGTCACTGTTAAATCAAGATGGTAGTGCGATTCGTCCGTTGCTGACAATGTTGAATATTGATGTTGTTCAGCTGCGCTCTAAATTGAGCGAGATCCTTGATCGCGTACCAAAAGTGAGTGGCATCGGTGGTGATGTACAGTTATCAAGTGCGATGGGCACCTTGTTTAACATGTGTGACAAGGTGGCTCAAAAGCGTCAAGACACCTATATCTCTTCAGAAATCTTCCTACTTGCAGCAATTGAAGACCGTGGTCCGTTAGGTAATTTGCTTAAAGAGCTTGGCTTAACTGAGCAAAAGCTATCTCAAGCTATAGAGCAGATTCGCGGTGGTCAGAAAGTGGATGATCCAAACGCCGAAGACAAACGCCAAGCTTTGGAGAAGTTTACGGTAGACCTTACCGAGCGTGCAGAGCAAGGCAAGCTCGATCCTGTAATTGGCCGTGATGACGAAATCCGTCGCACCATTCAAGTATTGCAACGCCGCACCAAAAACAACCCTGTGATTATCGGTGAGCCTGGCGTAGGTAAAACGGCCATTGTGGAAGGGCTCGCTCAGCGCATCATTAATAATGAAGTACCAGAAGGTCTGCGTGGTCGTCGAGTGTTGTCACTTGATATGGGCTCATTGGTCGCTGGCGCTAAGTATCGTGGTGAGTTTGAAGAGCGCTTGAAAGCAGTTCTCAATGAACTATCGAAAGAAGAGGGTAACGTCATCCTCTTTATAGATGAGATTCATACCATGGTTGGTGCCGGTAAAGGTGAAGGCTCTATGGATGCGGGCAACATGCTGAAACCGGCTTTGGCTCGAGGCGAACTTCACTGTGTTGGTGCTACTACGTTGGATGAATACCGCCAATATATAGAGAAAGACCCGGCATTAGAGCGTCGCTTCCAAAAAGTGCTGGTGGATGAACCAACGGTTGAAGACACCGTGGCAATCCTGCGTGGTCTAAAAGAGCGTTACGAACTGCACCATCATGTTGAGATTACTGACCCTGCGATTGTTGCGGCGGCGAGTCTTTCGCATCGTTACGTCTCAGATCGTCAACTACCAGATAAAGCCATCGACCTCATTGATGAAGCAGCATCAAGTATCCGTATGCAGATCGATTCCAAGCCGGAATCTTTGGATAAGCTCGAGCGTAAAATCATTCAACTTAAAATTGAGCAGCAAGCGCTGACCAATGAGAATGATGATGCCAGTGAAAAGCGTCTTAAAACTTTAGAAAACGAGCTGCTTGAGAAAGAGCGTGAATTTGCTGAGTTAGAAGAAGTGTGGAATGCAGAAAAAGCGGCACTATCTGGCACCCAACATATTAAGTCAGAGCTAGAACAGGCTCGTATGGATATGGACTTTGCCCGTCGTGCGGGTGATCTAAACCGTATGTCTGAACTTCAGTACGGGCGTATTCCTGAATTGGAAAAACAGTTAGACCTAGCTACGCAAGCAGAAATGCAAGAGATGACACTTCTTAGAAACAAGGTTACGGATACTGAAATTGCCGAAGTGTTGTCAAAGCAAACCGGTATTCCCGTTTCTAAGATGCTTGAGGCTGAAAAAGAGAAGTTGTTGCAAATGGAGTCGGTACTTCATAAGCGCGTTATAGGTCAGGCTGAAGCAGTAGAAGTAGTTGCCAATGCAATTCGCCGAAGCAGGGCAGGCCTGTCTGATCCAAACAAACCAATTGGTTCATTCCTATTTCTAGGTCCGACAGGTGTTGGTAAAACAGAGCTATGTAAAACCCTAGCGAACTTTATGTTCGACAGTGATGACGCCATGGTTCGGATTGATATGTCGGAGTTCATGGAGAAACACTCTGTTGCTCGTTTAGTTGGTGCTCCTCCTGGTTATGTTGGTTATGAAGAAGGTGGCTATTTAACTGAAGCGGTAAGACGTAAGCCTTATTCGGTGATCCTATTAGATGAAGTGGAAAAGGCACACCCTGATGTTTTCAATATTCTACTTCAAGTGCTTGATGACGGTCGCCTGACTGATGGACAAGGTCGAACTGTCGATTTTAGAAATACAGTTGTCATTATGACGTCGAACCTTGGCTCCTCGCGAATTCAAGAAAACTTCTCGGCTTTGGATTACCAAGGAATCAAGAATGAAGTAATGGAAGTGGTGAGTAAGCACTTCAGGCCGGAATTCTTGAACCGTGTTGATGAAAGCGTTGTGTTCCATCCATTGGGACAAGAACACATTAAGTCGATTGCTTCTATACAGCTAAAACATTTAAGCAAGCGAATGGAAGATAATGGCTATGAGTTGGAAGTGTCCGAGAAGGCCCTTGACCTGATTGCTCAAGTTGGCTTTGATCCAGTGTATGGTGCAAGACCATTAAAACGAGCGATTCAACAGAGTGTTGAGAACCCGCTAGCGAAAGCGATATTGGCAGGCAAGGTTAATCCGGACAAAAAAGTTCAGCTGTTAGTCCATAACGATCGAATCGTTGCTCATCAATAAAAACTAGGTCGATTACAAGAGCGAACTGAGCAAAATGGCTTAGTTCGCTTTTATTTTGCACGTTTTGTCTGCTTTGTGTTCGAACGGTTCGTAAAAGCGATTTTATTTCGAATTTACTCTTGTGCAGAACGGATTTGTCTCTATAATGCGCCTCCGTTGTCAGGGATAACCAAGCGGTTTGAACGAAGCAATTAAGACGGTATTAAGCATTTAAGATGCTTTGAAAAATTAGCGATAAAAAGTGTTTGACACTGAAAGCTAATTCGCTAGAATGGCCGTCCACTTCGAGAGGCTCCAAGCGGAACTTTAGAAGTAAGCTCTTTAACAATTTAAACCTATCAATCTGTGTGGGCACTCGTTGATGAATATCACTAAGTTTGTTTTCGCTTTTAAAAGCAAAGGCAAACAGATTCTTCGGAATCAATTGATTTCAATGAACTGAGTGACCAATTCGAATTGGTACAGCCTTGAGCTGTTTGATTTCACTTTTTAAAGTGAAAGCTAATTTAGAGCACAGTCAATTCACAGTCACTATTCGTAAGCTTTTTGTTAAAACGAATGGGGAATGTAATCAGTATTCATTGAGTCACAAAATCTTAAATTGAAGAGTTTGATCATGGCTCAGATTGAACGCTGGCGGCAGGCCTAACACATGCAAGTCGAGCGGAAACGAGTTATCTGAACCTTCGGGGAACGATAACGGCGTCGAGCGGCGGACGGGTGAGTAATGCCTAGGAAATTGCCTTGATGTGGGGGATAACCATTGGAAACGATGGCTAATACCGCATAATGCCTACGGGCCAAAGAGGGGGACCTTCGGGCCTCTCGCGTCAAGATATGCCTAGGTGGGATTAGCTAGTTGGTGAGGTAATGGCTCACCAAGGCGACGATCCCTAGCTGGTCTGAGAGGATGATCAGCCACACTGGAACTGAGACACGGTCCAGACTCCTACGGGAGGCAGCAGTGGGGAATATTGCACAATGGGCGCAAGCCTGATGCAGCCATGCCGCGTGTATGAAGAAGGCCTTCGGGTTGTAAAGTACTTTCAGCAGTGAGGAAGGGGTGTCGTTAATAGCGGCATCTCTTGACGTTAGCTGCAGAAGAAGCACCGGCTAACTCCGTGCCAGCAGCCGCGGTAATACGGAGGGTGCGAGCGTTAATCGGAATTACTGGGCGTAAAGCGCATGCAGGTGGTTTGTTAAGTCAGATGTGAAAGCCCGGGGCTCAACCTCGGAACTGCATTTGAAACTGGCAAACTAGAGTACTGTAGAGGGGTAGAATTTCAGGTGTAGCGGTGAAATGCGTAGAGATCTGAAGGAATACCAGTGGCGAAGGCGGCCCCTGGACAGATACTGACACTCAGATGCGAAAGCGTGGGGAGCAAACAGGATTAGATACCCTGGTAGTCCACGCCGTAAACGATGTCTACTTGGAGGTTGTGGCCTTGAGCCGTGGCTTTCGGAGCTAACGCGTTAAGTAGACCGCCTGGGGAGTACGGTCGCAAGATTAAAACTCAAATGAATTGACGGGGGCCCGCACAAGCGGTGGAGCATGTGGTTTAATTCGATGCAACGCGAAGAACCTTACCTACTCTTGACATCCAGAGAACTTTCCAGAGATGGATTGGTGCCTTCGGGAACTCTGAGACAGGTGCTGCATGGCTGTCGTCAGCTCGTGTTGTGAAATGTTGGGTTAAGTCCCGCAACGAGCGCAACCCTTATCCTTGTTTGCCAGCGAGTAATGTCGGGAACTCCAGGGAGACTGCCGGTGATAAACCGGAGGAAGGTGGGGACGACGTCAAGTCATCATGGCCCTTACGAGTAGGGCTACACACGTGCTACAATGGCGCATACAGAGGGCGGCCAACTCGCGAGAGTGAGCGAATCCCAAAAAGTGCGTCGTAGTCCGGATTGGAGTCTGCAACTCGACTCCATGAAGTCGGAATCGCTAGTAATCGTAGATCAGAATGCTACGGTGAATACGTTCCCGGGCCTTGTACACACCGCCCGTCACACCATGGGAGTGGGCTGCAAAAGAAGTGGGTAGTTTAACCTTTCGGGGAGGACGCTCACCACTTTGTGGTTCATGACTGGGGTGAAGTCGTAACAAGGTAGCCCTAGGGGAACCTGGGGCTGGATCACCTCCTTATACGAAGATGTTCACGATAAGTGTCCACACAGATTGATACGGTTTAGAAAGTTAGAGTAAGGAAATACTTTTCCAGATGGGGCTATAGCTCAGCTGGGAGAGCGCTTCGCTGGCAGCGAAGAGGTCATCGGTTCGATCCCGATTAGCTCCACCATCTTTAAGTGTTCTTCCTTAAGAATCTTTAAAAATGGTTACTTCATTAAGAAGTGATTAGCTCTTTAACAATTTGGAAAGCTGACTGATTTAAATAACAAGTTATTTAAATCAAATTAAAAGTTCTCAATGTTTATCTTTTGGATAAACACAACACAAACACATTCAAGTGTCTTGTATTCGATTCAAATCTAATTTGAATCACCATTGAGTCCGGCAAACACGTAATAAGAACTAACCCTTCTTATTACAACCAAAAACCTTGGTGATTTATCATCAACTCGAAACTTCTTCGGGTTGTATGGTTAAGTGACTAAGCGTACACGGTGGATGCCTTGGCAGTCAGAGGCGATGAAGGACGTATTAACTTGCGATAAGCCCAGATTAGGTAGTAAAAACCTTTTGAGTCTGGGATTTCCGAATGGGGAAACCCACTTACATAAGTAAGTATCTTGTTGTGAATACATAGCAACAAGAGGCAAACCGGGGGAACTGAAACATCTAAGTACCCCGAGGAAGAGAAATCAACCGAGATTCCGAAAGTAGCGGCGAGCGAAATTGGATTAGCCCTTAAGCTTTTAATGATGCAGGTGAAGAGTCTGGAAAGTCTCGCAATAAAGGGTGATAGCCCCGTAACCGACACATCATAATCAGTGAAATCGAGTAGGGCGGGACACGTGATATCCTGTCTGAATATGGGGGGACCATCCTCCAAGGCTAAATACTACTGACTGACCGATAGTGAACCAGTACCGTGAGGGAAAGGCGAAAAGAACCCCTGTGAGGGGAGTGAAATAGAACCTGAAACCGTGTACGTACAAGCAGTAGGAGCACCTTCGTGGTGTGACTGCGTACCTTTTGTATAATGGGTCAGCGACTTATATTCAGTGGCAAGGTTAACCGTTTAGGGGAGCCGTAGGGAAACCGAGTCTTAACTGGGCGTTCAGTCTCTGGATATAGACCCGAAACCAGGTGATCTAGCCATGGGCAGGTTGAAGGTTGAGTAACATCAACTGGAGGACCGAACCGACTAATGTTGAAAAATTAGCGGATGACTTGTGGCTAGGGGTGAAAGGCCAATCAAACCTGGAGATAGCTGGTTCTCCCCGAAAGCTATTTAGGTAGCGCCTCGGACGAATACTACTGGGGGTAGAGCACTGTTAAGGCTAGGGGGTCATCCCGACTTACCAACCCTTTGCAAACTCCGAATACCAGTAAGTACTATCCGGGAGACACACGGCGGGTGCTAACGTCCGTCGTGGAGAGGGAAACAACCCAGACCGCCAGCTAAGGTCCCAAAGTATAGCTAAGTGGGAAACGATGTGGGAAGGCTCAGACAGCCAGGATGTTGGCTTAGAAGCAGCCATCATTTAAAGAAAGCGTAATAGCTCACTGGTCGAGTCGGCCTGCGCGGAAGATGTAACGGGGCTAAGCTATACACCGAAGCTGCGGCTGCACACTTTAGTGTGCGGGGTAGGGGAGCGTTCTGTAAGCCGTTGAAGGTGGTCTGTAAGGGCTGCTGGAGGTATCAGAAGTGCGAATGCTGACATGAGTAACGATAAAGGGAGTGAAAAACTCCCTCGCCGGAAGACCAAGGGTTCCTGTCCAACGTTAATCGGGGCAGGGTAAGTCGACCCCTAAGGCGAGGCCGAAAGGCGTAGTCGATGGGAAACGGGTTAATATTCCCGTACTTCTTACAATTGCGATGGGGGGACGGAGAAGGCTAGGTGGGCCTGGCGACGGTTGTCCAGGTTCAAGTACGTAGGCGGAAGAGTTAGGTAAATCCGGCTCTTCATTAACGCTGAGATACGATGTCGAGCCACTACGGTGGTGAAGTCATTGATGCCATGCTTCCAGGAAAAGCCTCTAAGCTTCAGATTGTAAGGAATCGTACCCCAAACCGACACAGGTGGTCGGGTAGAGAATACCAAGGCGCTTGAGAGAACTCGGGTGAAGGAACTAGGCAAAATGGTACCGTAACTTCGGGAGAAGGTACGCTCTTATCGGTGAAGTCCCTCGCGGATGGAGCTGACGAGAGTCGCAGATACCAGGTGGCTGCAACTGTTTATTAAAAACACAGCACTGTGCAAAATCGTAAGATGACGTATACGGTGTGACGCCTGCCCGGTGCCGGAAGGTTAATTGATGGGGTTAGACTTCGGTCGAAGCTCTTGATCGAAGCCCCGGTAAACGGCGGCCGTAACTATAACGGTCCTAAGGTAGCGAAATTCCTTGTCGGGTAAGTTCCGACCTGCACGAATGGCGTAATGATGGCCACGCTGTCTCCACCCGAGACTCAGTGAAATTGAAATCGCTGTGAAGATGCAGTGTACCCGCGGCTAGACGGAAAGACCCCGTGAACCTTTACTACAGCTTGGCACTGAACATTGACCCTACATGTGTAGGATAGGTGGGAGACTTTGAAACCGCGTCGCTAGATGTGGTGGAGTCGTCCTTGAAATACCACCCTTGTAGTGTTGATGTTCTAACGTTGGTCCCTGAATCGGGATTACGGACAGTGCCTGGTGGGTAGTTTGACTGGGGCGGTCTCCTCCCAAAGAGTAACGGAGGAGCACGAAGGTGGGCTAATCACGGTTGGACATCGTGAGGTTAGTGCAATGGCATAAGCCCGCTTGACTGCGAGAATGACAATTCGAGCAGGTGCGAAAGCAGGTCATAGTGATCCGGTGGTTCTGAATGGAAGGGCCATCGCTCAACGGATAAAAGGTACTCCGGGGATAACAGGCTGATACCGCCCAAGAGTTCATATCGACGGCGGTGTTTGGCACCTCGATGTCGGCTCATCACATCCTGGGGCTGAAGTCGGTCCCAAGGGTATGGCTGTTCGCCATTTAAAGTGGTACGCGAGCTGGGTTTAGAACGTCGTGAGACAGTTCGGTCCCTATCTGCCGTGGGCGTTGGAAGATTGAAGGGGGCTGCTCCTAGTACGAGAGGACCGGAGTGGACGAACCTCTGGTGTTCGGGTTGTCATGCCAATGGCATTGCCCGGTAGCTAAGTTCGGAATCGATAACCGCTGAAAGCATCTAAGCGGGAAGCGAGCCCTGAGATGAGTCTTCCCTGGCGCTTTAAGCGTCCTAAAGGGTTGTTCAAGACTAGAACGTTGATAGGCAGGGTGTGTAAGCGCTGTGAGGCGTTGAGCTAACCTGTACTAATTGCCCGTGAGGCTTAACCATACAACACCCAAGGGGTTTTGATGGACTCATAAGATACAAACGCTTGAATGAGTTTGAGAGAACAAGAAACAGCTTTCCGAATTTTAAGAATTTGCTTGGCGACCATAGCGTTGTGGACCCACCTGATTCCATGCCGAACTCAGAAGTGAAACGCAATAGCGCCGATGGTAGTGTGGGGCTTCCCCATGTGAGAGTAGGACATCGCCAGGCTTTAAATTATGAACGACTTGTCAGCGACGACAAGTAGTCCACTGCGGAGTGGTAGTTCAGTTGGTTAGAATACCGGCCTGTCACGCCGGGGGTCGCGGGTTCGAGTCCCGTCCACTCCGCCACTTATTCAGACAAAGTTAAGTCTTTAAAACAACTACAGGGGTGTAGCTCCAATTGGCAGAGCAGCGGATTCCAAATCCGCGTGTTGGGAGTTCGAATCTCTCCACCCCTGCCACTTTCAAGGCTCTAGTCGAAAGACTAGAGCCTTTTTCGTACTTGTATTGTTGAACCGTTGCGCGAGACTCAAAGCAGCGTATTCCCGTTATATTCAAGATAGCGCGTGTTGGGAGCTGGAGTGCCAGCCCAGTCGAATCTCTCCACCCCTGCCACTTTCAAGGCTCTAGTCGAAAGACTAGAGCCTTTTTCGTATTTGTAATGTTGAACCGTTACGCGAGACTCAAAGCAGTGTATTCTCGTTATATTCAAGATAGCGCGTGTGGGAACTGGAGTGCCAGCCCAGTCAAATCTCTCCATCCCTGCCATCTTCGAAAGCCTCAGCAGAAATGCTGAGGCTTTTTTCGTATTCTATTGCCATCTTCAAAACTCTAGCTGAATGACTAGCGCCTTTTTACTTTTTGGTGCTAGGGTATATCGTTACTTCCAAGTGATAGAAGTGCTCCTGCTGTTACAATTAAACCTCTCCCTCCCTCTATAGATTTAAATCGGCTCTTACCATTACGAACTGAATACCCCACCTCTATTACCTTCTTATCAACTAAGAAAGATCTCAGAGCCCAATTTTGCTCGTATAAGTTTGTTGTTAGATTTTGTTTTTATGATATTCAGCTATGCTCATAATCATGGGCTGACTTTATAGTAAGAGTGGTGAGAGGAGTTAGGAATGCAAATGAAATGGGGGAGTGTTTTTTTATCACTCTTACTCTGTATGCCATCACAAGCGATCCCAACTCAATGGGAAGGTGTAGATAGCCCTACACGCAATCAAACCAGCTCAATAGGCTCTTACGCCAACGGGTGTTTGGATGGGGCACAGGCATTACCTCTGGAAGGTGTGGGTTATCAGGTTATACGTCCTCAAAGAAAGCGATACTACGGTCATACAGATGCGATTAGATTTGTAGAAGCACTTGGAAAAACCGTTAACGATAATCTTAACCAAGTACTCATGATTGGTGATATTTCACTTCCACGTGGTGGCCGCTTCTCTTCAGGACACTCAAGCCATCAAACAGGATTAGACATCGATATCTGGTTAAGACTGAATGATAACAACCTCTCACTGAATCAACTCGCGGTACCTACACCAGTCAGTGTAGTTGACTTAGCTAACTACAAGTTACGCACCTCAAACTGGCAAAATAATCACTTTGAGGTACTTAGATACGCGGCAAAAGATCCTAATGTAGCCCGTATATTTGTTCATCCTGTGATAAAACAAACACTGTGCAATCAAGAATCAGCGCAAGATGATGAGCGCAATTGGCTTGGAAAGATAAGGCCCTGGTGGGGCCACCATTCTCATTTTCATGTTCGTCTACATTGTCCGCAAGACGCGACTAGCTGTGTCGAGCAAATAGCTCCACCGAAAGGTGATGGTTGTGGTTATGAGTTAGCGAGTTGGGCGCCTAAACAGATACCTGTACCTCCACCGACGAAAGTTGCTAAATCAAAACCAAAGAAAAAAAAGGTGATGCCGGAATATTGTTCAACTGTAATCGCTAATTAAACATTTCAAGCCAAATTACCGGTTTCTGAACAGGATCAGAAACTGGAGAAATGTCACACTTTTGTCTAGAGTGAGTAAAGAGTAAATAAGAATATCGTTTGATATTTAATCTTTCACAATCCGACAAAAACAAAAACAGAGTCGAAGTGGCATAGTTGGGTCATAACAAGAATGTTTTTGGGGTGACAAATAGGACTTACACGCCGTATATAAGAATTAGAGTCTTGATACCCGTCGATATGTAATTCGAGGACAAAACCATGACAATGATTTGTGCGAAGGAGTTTTCTGAGTGGTTAAGGCATAGATTTAGCAGTGAGGCTTCTGGTGTTTCTTTAACACGAGAAGATTTGAATAGCTTAACGGGGCGACAGCGCGTAGACCCTGGATTTATTAACGATGTGCATTATGAGTTGATGCAATATGGGATGGCCTTCGTAACCGACACAAGTCGAGAGAACTTTTATCTTGTACATGTTTCTCAAGCATCCAATTGGAGAGAGCGGTTGGAGTATCAATTTGAGAAGGACTTGTTCTGCAACATCTACCCGATAGAGAAATCAGGTTAAAAAAAAGGTTCAACTTAATGCTAAGTTGAACCTTTTAGTTTTAGGTGAGGCCTTGAATGATGACGAACTTCTCTAGAAGTTGATCATCGGTTTCGATGTGATTCGGGTCTGTAATGATACATTTTGTAATCGGACATACAGACTGACACGTCGGCTTTTCGTAGTGACCTTTACATTCAGTACAGAGATCAGGGTCGATCTCAAAGATCGTGTCACCCATAGTAATTGCGCCATTTGGGCACTCAGGGTCACACATATCACAGTTAATGCACTTGTCAGTTATTAGCAGAGCCATTGCTTACTTCTCAGTTTTTTAAGTACAGTTACTTACCTGATGCGTTGCGTGTGTCTTGGCCTTCGCTCAAGTTACGCATCAACAAGCCGTACTCTAAGTCTAGATCGGCTGGCACAGGAATAAATACAAAGTGACCGTTACCTTTTGCGTCTTCTACTGCTTCAGACTTACGGTTTTCCATCATCTCTAGTGTGAAAACAACGTTACCTTTCGGCGTCATCATTTCTAAGCTGTCGCCAACTAGGAACTTGTTCTTCACTTCTACTTCCGCTAGGTCGCCACGGCGTTTACCTGTGAATTCACCAACAAATTGTTGAGTGTCAGAGATAGAGTAACCGTACTCGTAGTTCTGGTAAGTATCGTGAGTGTGACGACGTAGGAAGCCTTCAGTGTAGCCACGGTGCGCTAGGCTCTCTAGTGTACCCATTAGGCTTTCATCAAATGGCTTGCCTGCTACAGCGTCATCGATAGCTTTACGGTAAACTTGAGCAGTACGTGCACAGTAGTAGAAAGACTTAGTACGACCTTCGATTTTCAGTGAGTGAACACCCATCTTCGTTAGACGTTCAACGTGCTGGATTGCACGAAGGTCTTTTGAGTTCATGATGTAAGTACCATGCTCATCTTCAAACGCAGCCATTTTTTCTTCTGGCTTGTGTGACTCTGAAAGTAGAACCACTTCGTCTGTTGGTTTACCTAGACCTATTGTGTTGTCTGGACGTTCGTCTTGAACTTCAACATCCTGAATCTCAACACCTGTAGGGTTTGCTTCAACGATTTGACCGTTTTCGTCTTCTTTTGCAGCTTCTGTTTTGTATTCCCAACGACAAGCGTTAGTACAAGTACCTTGGTTTGGATCGCGCTTGTTCATGTAACCAGAAAGTAGGCAGCGACCAGAGTAGGCCATGCAAAGTGCTCCGTGAACAAAGATCTCTAGTTCTGTTTCTGGGCAGTGTTCACGGATTTCTTCGATCTCTTCAAGTGATAGTTCACGAGATAGAATTACACGTTCCACGCCTTGTGTAGCCCAGAATTTTACAGTTGCCCAGTTAACAGCGTTAGCTTGAACTGAAAGGTGAATTGGCATTTCAGGGAATGCTTCACGAACCATCATAATAAGACCAGGATCAGACATGATTAGGGCATCAGGGCCCATATCTACAACTGGTTTAAGGTCGCGAATGAAAGTTTTTAGTTTAGAGTTGTGCGGCTGAATGTTACATACAACATATAACTTTTTGCCTTGAGCATGAGCTTCGTTGATACCAATTTGTAGGTTTTCGTGGTTAAACTCGTTGTTACGAACACGAAGACTGTAACGTGGCTGGCCCGCGTAAACTGCATCTGCGCCGTAGGCGAATGCGTAACGCATGTTTTTAAGGCTTCCTGCCGGTGATAATAGTTCAGGTACAAATGGTTTTTGTGTCGTCATTGCTTCTTTCTCTAATCTGATCTCAAGTCAGGTTGACATCACCAAGTGATATCAAAGGGGCGCAAATTTTACGCTAAAATGAGATCCAACACTAGTTATTTAGGGTAGAAGACAATAATAAAAGCAGGGGTATTAGGGTCTGTTGATCTTTCGAGCTGATTTTTGCAGCGCTTTGTGGGAGATTTCTACAAGGCAGAGGCTTTGATGTGTAGCTAGCCTACATGAAAAGCCGATAACGCAGTAGAGATGAACCACAAAGGCTGCCCGAAGGGTTCGGCTAGAATCGTTTTATGCTTTGTTAAGAAGTATTTACTTAGAGTGACTAGGCTACATACTCCTTGCCGCGCCTAAAACGATTCTAACTCGAACAAAACTTAACCGCGAAAGGTCAACAGACCCTATCAGGCTCTCAAGATAGTTGGCCTTGAGAGCCTAGTTTGATTACGCTTCAGGGTGAGGTAGGCCACCTAAAGAATCAAATAGATTCGGTAGGAAAGCGCTGAACTCACCACACAGTAGAGAAAAGTCTGCATCGAATCGTGCAGCTTGATCTTCACGTGGAATGTCGTCGTTTTCGTCTTTAAGATCATCGCTGAACTTCAGGCGCTTGATGCTGCCGTCTTCGCCAAGAATGAATTCAATACGATCTTGCCAGTTCACAGCAAGCTTAGTGACAACTTTATTGGCTTCGATATGGTTCTTGATCTCGTCAGCTTCTAGTTCCTGTTTCTTCACACGAACGATGCCGCCATCTTCTTGGATTGATTTAAGCTCCGCTTCATCTAGCATGTTGATGCCTTGTGGAGTATCACCTGTTTTAACCCATTCTGTTAGAGTTTCATCAATCGCGCGCTCTGGAATCGCAGGCACAACAGGTAAGCTACCCATTGTTTTACGTAGCAATGCTAATACGTCTTCGGCTTTCTTGTAGCTGCTTGCATCAACAACAATGAAGCCCTCTTTTGGCATGATCAAAGCGTAAGTGAAGTTGCTGCGGCTGAAAGCGCGCGGAAGAAGATCGATGATGATGTCTTCTTTGATGCTGTCTTTCTCTTTTTTCTTCACTGGTTGGCCTGATTCTACTTCAAGCGCTTCTACTTTAGCGTTCAGTGTCTCTTTGATCACTGAAGCGGGTAGCATCTTCTCTTCTTTCTTTGCACAAATCAGAATGCGGTTTTCAGAAACATGCGTCATCATGTCACCGTGCTTACCCATAGCGTGAACCCAACCAAACTTCTGTTTGTCTTGGCTGCCGCAAGGTGTGAAGCGAAATTCTTCTAGCTGCTTCTCTAGCTTGTCTGCATTGAACTCAATATCACGATTGAAGCGATACACTAGGCAATTTTTAAACCACATATACTTTTTCTCATACCTTTTTAGAAGTGGTCCATCATAGGGGATTTGATCGAATTTGTCGTTAATTCGGTATCAAAACTTCTAAAGTGAAGCGATTGAGACAGTTATATTAAAATTTGTTTTCAAAGGTCACAAAAGTGTCATAATTAACTCTGATAATGCAATGCGTTGATTAAATACAAAGGCTATTCAATTATGTCGAGAAGGATTCTGGTCGTTGAGGATGAAGCACCAATTCGTGAGATGTTGTGTTTTGTGCTTGAACAAAAAGGCTACCAAGCAGTAGAAGCTGAAGATTACGATACAGCGGTGAACAAGCTATGTGAACCTTTCCCAGATCTAGTATTACTAGATTGGATGCTACCGGGTGGTAGCGGTATTAATTTCATCAAGCATATGAAGCGTGAAGAGCTAACACGCAACATCCCTGTGGTAATGCTGACAGCGCGTGGTGAAGAAGAAGATAAGGTTCGTGGTTTAGAAGTGGGCGCTGATGATTACATCACCAAGCCATTCTCTCCAAAGGAACTGGTCGCTCGTCTGAAAGCAGTGATTCGTCGTGTGACGCCAACAGCCCTAGAAGATGTGATTGACGTACAAGGTCTAAAACTTGACCCTGTATCTCACCGTGTTACCGCGAGTGATGGCCCTGTTGATATGGGACCTACTGAGTTTAAGATGCTGCACTTCTTTATGACGCATCAAGAGCGTGTATACAGTCGTGAGCAGCTACTGAATAACGTTTGGGGTACCAACGTTTACGTAGAAGACCGTACTGTGGATGTACATATTCGTCGCCTTCGCAAAGCACTTGAAGCCGCAGGTCACGATAAACTGATTCAAACAGTTCGCGGTGCTGGCTATCGCTTCTCTACAAAAGCTTAATATATGGCTTCGATGCCCGATTTACGGAGTCCTGAATGGTTGAAAAGTTAACCTGGAAGAAGCTAGCTTGGGAGCTGGCTTTTTTTTACGCACCTTGGTTTATAGTTGGCTGGATATTTGGCTACCTGCCTTGGTTACTGTTGGCTGCTACAGTACTGCAGCTGGCATGGCATCTTCATAACCAAATGCGTCTTTCGGCATGGTTGTGGGATGAAAAGCGCTTAACACCACCTTCAGGTTCTGGAAATTGGGAGTCTTTGTTTAACGGTATCTACCGTATGCAGCAGAGACAGCGTCGTAAGCGCAAAGAGTTAACCAATCTAATTCGCCGCTTCCGAAATGGTGCGGAATCTCTACCTGATGCTGTTGTTGTATTTCGTAGTGAAGGCAACATCGTCTGGTGCAACAAGCTTGCCCAATACTTACTCGGCTTTCGTTGGCCAGATGACTCTGGTCAGCCTATCTCGAACCTGATTCGTACTCCTGATTTCATTAAGTACCTCAATAAACAAGATTTCTCTGAACCGTTGGAGATGCCGTCGCCATTGAATGTGGAGCGTATGCTGGAATTGCGTATCGTGCCATACACTGAAGGTGAGCATCTAATGGTAGTACGTGATGTGACTCAGCTTAAACAGCTTGAGGGCATGCGTCGTAACTTCTTTGCTAATGTTTCTCATGAGCTGCGCACGCCAATGACAGTACTTCAAGGCTACCTTGAGATGACTGAAGAACCGGATATGGTTGTCGGCCCAATGTGGAGCAAAGCACATGGTGTGATGACAGAGCAGTTGAATCGCATGAATAGCCTAGTGAACCAATTGCTGACGTTATCTAAGATCGAAGCTGCGCCAATGCATGAGTTGGATGAGGTGGTGAATGTCCCTGCAATGCTGGAGGTGCTTGAAAAAGAGGCTACCAGTTTGAGTGGTGATAAAGAGCATAAGCTTGAGTTTGATATCGATAAGAGCTTGCGCGTTCTCGCCGATGAAGATCAACTGCGTAGTGCTATCTCTAATCTTGTTTACAACGCAGTGAAATACACTCCTGCTGGTGCCACGGTGAAGGTGCGTTGGTACCAAACCAGTCAAGGTGCCTGCTTGGATGTCTCTGATACTGGTGATGGTATTGAACCTCAACATCTACACAGATTGACCGAGCGCTTCTATCGTGTCGATAAAGCTCGCTCTAGGGATACCGGTGGTAGTGGTCTCGGACTCGCTATTGTAAAACACGCACTCAGCCATCACGACTCACATCTCGAAATACAGAGTGAAGTTGGCGTTGGTAGTCGTTTCTCCTTTACGCTACCAAGTCGTCTAACTGTTTAATGAGTCAATCGATGAGAAAATTGTCTGTCTCTAGCCTTTTAATTGCCACCCTAACCATGAGTGGCATTGTTCGTTCAGAGCAAACCACGGAATCATTGCCTGACTATGAGAAAGTACATGGCATTTCGGGAAGTTTGTTATCCGTCGGCTCTGACACCTTAGCCGGGATGACGACGCTCTGGATGGAAGAGTTTAAGACGTACTATCCAAACGTTAATGCGCAGGTACAAGCGTCTGGTTCCTCGACCGCTCCTCCGGCATTGACTGAAGGCACTGCACACTTAGGCCCAATGAGCCGACCAATGCGCCTGCGCGAGATTGAAGCCTTTGAGCGAGAGCATGGCTATAAGCCAACCGCACTTAAAGTGGCTATCGATGCGATTGGTATCTTTGTTCATAGAGACAACCCTATTGAAGGGCTGAACTTTCGCCAGATTGACGGGATCTTTTCTCAAACACTGCGTTGTGGTGCTAATCAATCCTACGAAACCTGGCAAGACCTAGGCATTACCCAAGCTTGGGCCAAACACCCATTCCAGTTGTTTGGACGAAACTCGGTCTCAGGTACTTATGGTTACTTTAAGATGAATGCGCTATGCGGTGGTGATTTTAAAAATCGTGTTAATGAGCAGCCGGGTTCCGCATCTGTGGTGCAGTCGGTCTCATCATCAATCAGTGGTATCGGCTATTCAGGCATTGGCTATCGAGTTGCAGGGGTTAAATTGATCCCCGTGGCAACGCAAGGTGATGATTATGTTGATGCTACGCGTGAAAACATCATCAATGGCGATTACCCATTGTCTCGATTCCTCTATGTGTACGTCAATAAACACCCAGAAAAGCCTTTGTCACCAGTTGAGCAAGAGTTCTTAACCTTCGTCTTCTCTAAGCAAGGGCAGGAGTTGGTTGAAAAGGATGGCTATGTTGCGATTCCAAGAGAATTTGCCCAACAAGAGCTCGCTAAAGTTGGGCTGTAATCGCGCCATTTTATGAACGCTTGGCTTCGATATTATCATCGACGCTATTTATCATCGAAACTATCGTTGTCGAAGCCATTGTTATTGAAGCTTAGCTGCCAGTCGGCTTGCTCCCATAGCTCTTGCTCTTGCGCTAAATCCGCTGCGAGGAGCTTGTTTTCAGTTAGCCATTCAGGGTTGTCACAACTAAGTTTCCAGTGATCTTTATCTACCAGAACGATCTTTATATCTAACAGCGGTGCATCATTCCGCTGCCCATTCAATAAGATAGCTAGCCTTAAAATTCGTATTAAACCTATGACCTGTTTCTTTTTGAACAGGTTGAACTCGGGCATCTCTTGGAGTTTTAAAGACTTACGTTGGAATCGAGCCAAAGTAGCCATCACAGACTGCTGCTCGCTGTTGAAGCCTGGCATATTGGTATGCTTTAAGATGTAGGCTGAATGGCGATGAAACCCTTGAAAGCTGATGCTTAGGCCAACTTCATGGAGTAGGGCACTCCAGCTTAGTAGATCAAACAGCTGACTTTTTTTCTTGACGCCGAGTGAGTCTTGCAGTTGATGGATGAATTCTAATGCTTGTCCCTTAACCCGTGCTGCATGTTCTGAGTCAACCTGATGCTTTAGCGCTAAGTTTTCAGTGGTACGCATCCGAATATCAGAGCGTTGAAAGCGCTCTTCCATTTCATACAGCAGACCCTCTCGGAGGGCACCGTCTGAAAAGTGCATTTCCTTGATCGATAGAGCTTTGAAGATCCCTGTTAGAATTGCGACACCCGCTGCGAACACTGGTTGTCGTTCAACAGTTAAACCTTTGATATCGATATCTTCAATCGTTTTGTGCTCACACAGAGTTTCGATGAGGTGCTCTAATCTTTTCTCGGTGATGATTGAATCTTCATAGCCTAGACCTATTAAGACTTCTTTGATGGCCTTGATCGTGCCAGAAGAGCCTAGAGCGGCTTCCCAACCTTGCTTCTTGTATTGTCCCGCCAGCGATTCGAGACGCTGTTGCGCAGCAATGATGGCTTTAGCAAAGTTTTTTGAGGAGAGTTTGTTGTTGGCGAAGTAGCGATGAGTAAAGCTCACACAACCCATTTGCTTACTGTTGACAAGCTTGGCTTCAAAGCCTTCACCAATGATCAGCTCAGTACTGCCGCCGCCAATATCAACTACCAGTTTAGAGTCTGACTCAGGTTGGGTGTGCGCGACGCCAAGATATATGAGACGAGCTTCCTCTTGGCCAGGGATCACTTCGATCGGAAAGGGAAGGATCTCTCTCGCTCTCTGAATAAAGATATGAGCATTGTTTGCTTGTCGAAGGGTGTGAGTCGCGGCAATACGAACGTTATCTAACTCAAAACCTTGTAAGCGCTCTGCAAACATCGCTAAGCATTCAAGACCTCGCTCCATAGCACTGTTGCTAAGGTTGGACTGACTGTCTAGGCCTGAACCTAAGCGCACGCGTTGTTTATGGCGGCTCACAAGTTGCAGTTCTTGGCCAATGACCTTAGCAACCACCATGTGGAAACTATTGGAACCTAAGTCTATGGCGGCGACATTTCGGATTGGCACAGATGCCGCCTCTAGTGAGATGGCATCTAGGGAAGTATTTGATTCTTGTTTAGAGGAAGCATCGTTAGTTTTGCTCATCGTCTGGCTTTGTTTCCCTGGCTTTTCTGGTGTGCTTTTCGACCTGCTTTAGGTAATCGTAGATGGCGACTTGTGAGCGAACTTTTTTACGGTTACCGCGTGGAACGTAGCTGTTGCTCATTTCTTTATCAATCCACCTTGCTTTAACTGTATCGGTAAAATGGATATTTACAATATCAATAATACGCTGTTTCAAACGTTCATCACGGATTGGCGCAGCGACTTCGATACGGTGATCGATATTTCGAGTCATCCAGTCGGCAGAAGAGATGTAAACCAGAGGATCACCATCATTGTGAGTGATAATGACGCGAGGGTGCTCAAGGAAGCGATCAATAATGCTAATGATTTCAATATTCTCACTAATGCCTTCGACCCCAGGTACTAAAGAGCACATACCGCGAATAATCATGCGGATTTTCACCCCAGCACTGCTCGCACCATAGAGTTTATTGATCAGACCTTTGTCCACTAGGTTGTTCACTTTTAAGGTGATCTGCGCTTTCTTGCCTTCTTTGGCATTTGCAATTTCACCATCGATCAATCGGTAGAGCTTTTTACGAGAGTTTCGCGGAGAAACAATTAAGTGGTCGAAGCGAACAGGTCTGTATGGGTTTTCGATGTAACCAAAAACGTTTCGCACCTCGTTGGCCAAGTCTTGGTCGGCTGTGAGTAATGAGAAGTCTGTGTAGATGCGTGCATTTTTTTCATGGAAGTTGCCGGTACCGATATGCGCGTAGCGAGTGATTTCTTCCCCCTCGCGACGGCTAATCAATATTAGCTTTGAGTGTATCTTCAAACCGGGAGCGCCAAAGATAACGTGCACGCCTGCTTCTGTAAGTACTTTCGCCCACTCAATGTTGGCTTCTTCATCGAATCGAGCTTGCAGCTCAACCACTACCGTAACGCTTTTCCCATTGTGTACCGCATCAATGATCGAGTTTAATAACTTCGAATTCTTGGCTACTCGATAGACGTTTATCTTAATGCTGATCACTTTAGGATCGAACGACGCTTGGCGAACTAACTCAGTGATATGATCAAAGGTGTGATAAGGGTAATAGAGCAGGATATCTTTCTCTTTGATCGCATTAAAGGTGTTGTGGTGGTGATCGAAGTCGGCGCACTTCATTGGCGGCAGAGGCTTATTCTCTAAATACTCTCGCCCCATATTTGGAAAGGCAATAAAGTCCTTGAAGTTATGATAGCGCCCACCCGGAATTAAGCTGTCGTAGTTGGACATCCCAAGCTTTTCACACAAGAAGCTGAGCATGTTCTCTGGCATTGTGTGTTCGTAAACGAATCGTACCGGCATGGCACTCAATCTTTGCGCAACCCCTTCAGACATCTGCTCTAGCAAGCTATGTTCGACCTCAAAACTCAGATCATATTCAGCGTCACGGGTCATTTTCATGGCGTAACAATTAAGGCTATCGTATTCAAAGAACCCTTTAAAAAGGTCGTCAATACAGTAACGAATGATATTGTCGAGCAGAATGATGGTCTTACGGCGCTTGCCTTTTGGCTCTGGCACTTTGACGAAACGTGGAAGGTGATCGGTCGGTATTTCGATCAGGGCATAACTCGATTGCTGATCTTTTTCTAACTCAACGGTGAGATACGCATATTCATCTTTCAGAAACTGTAATACGTCGATCTCATCGGTCATCAACAGTGGAGTAATGTGAGGGAGGATCTCTTTACGAAAGTACTTTCGGATCCACTTTATCTGAGATTCGTTGAGTTGTGTTTCATTGACGAGAAAGATGCGTCGTCTTGCCATCTCTAAAATCAATTCATTGTAGAGTTCATCAAACCTTTGATTGAGTTTTAGTGCTTTGGTTTGCATTTTAGCCAAGAGGTGCTTTGAATTATCATTAATACCGCGTTCTTGGTTAATCAAGATTCGACGTTTGACATCAGCAAAGCGAACTTTGTAAAACTCATCTAAATTGTTGGAAAAAATACCCAAAAATCGGACACGCTCTATCAATGGAACATGTTTGTCTGCGGACTCTTGCAATACCCTCTCATTAAAAGAGAGCCAGCTAAGTTCTTTTTCTATGTAGAGTTTTTCCGCATTCATTAAGACTCTCCTCGATTGACTGACGTGTTTTTTGGGGCTTAAATTATAAAAAATAAGCAGCGTATGCTCATTTTGTTACGGTATTATTGCAATTGAAAGTTTATGCAAAAGTTGCTACTAGTTTCAGTTATTTAATGTGACCTGTAATATAATTGTCATCTAATCGAAATATTATGATATTAGCTCAAAAAAGGTAGACAGAAAGATGACCCCTAGCCAATTTTCACTGAAAGAAAAAGACAAGAAACGATGGTTGAAAGACCGTCTTGTCCGCTTTTCTGTGACGTGCGGCGGGGTAAGTGTTCTGGCAGCTTTAGTCCTTATCTTTATCTACCTTGCTATGGTTATATTGCCGGTATTTTCTGATGCTGATATTCAGGTGAGCGACACTCGCAAGTCTCTCTCTGTGAATAATGCTGTTGCGCTCTCGGTTGATGAGTACGGGCAACACGCTTTTACTATTGAAAACTCAGGTAAAGTTCAGTTTTGGGACTTAGATACACAAAACTCAGACTCTTATTTTTCTGAGCAGGTCATCGATGCCCCTATTGCGTTCGCTCGAAACACACCTGCAGAAAACTGGTTCGCTTTTGCTACGAAAAGTGGTGACATTACCTTTTTCTCCCCTGAATTCAGTGCGCCGCTTTACAAACCAAACAGTGTTGCTGAACCTAAAGTTCAACGCCTAAAGACGATTGAACGTTTCTTA
This sequence comes from Vibrio sp. THAF190c, assembly GCF_009363355.1. Classification (NCBI taxonomy): domain Bacteria; kingdom Pseudomonadati; phylum Pseudomonadota; class Gammaproteobacteria; order Vibrionales; family Vibrionaceae; genus Vibrio; species Vibrio sp. THAF190c. The sequence continues at coordinate 620,445 of NZ_CP045338.1, forward strand.
CCGGCAACAGAAAGTAACGGAGCTGAGATTGAACATTTTGCTTTCTCACGTTATGGCTCACAGCTGACCATCACTGCTCAATTGACTGATCAGCGTTTGTTGGTGAAATGGTACCAAGCCGATCTTCAAGGCAATTATCGTCTGCAAGCGAGTCAATGGCTCTCTAGTAAGTTTAGTCAACAAGATCAGATCTTGATGACGCCTGATGGCAAAACGCTTTACTTAAGATCAGACTCCGAACTGGCGGTACTGACGCTCAATCAGCACCATTTTTCGGTCAGGGAGCTGGTGGATTTGAGTTTGAGTGATGAAAAGCATGCGGTGAAGAAGATTGATCTTCTGTCTGGTGCTTATTCGTTGCTTGTGACACATAACGATGGTCAGGTGTCACAATGGTTTGACGTGCTAAAGGATAAGCAGCGTAGCCTAACTCATATTCGAGATTTTCAGTTAGCTGAAGAAGTACAATTCATTCTGCCGGACACCTATCGCAAAGGCTTTTATAGTTTTTACGAAAACGGCACATTGCAAAGCCATTACACGACCAGTGAAAAACTGTCTCTGTTTGAGCGTGCTTTTGATAAGTCACCTGAGTTGGCGGCGATGTCTGCTAATGAGTTGCACCTGGTAGCTTTGATAGACGGTGAAATTCGAGTGGCAGCGGTCGACAATGAATATCCGCAGATTTCACTCTCATCGCTCTGGCAGAAGGTATGGTACGAAAGCTACCCAGAACCGGCTTACGTGTGGCAGTCGACATCAGCGAATGATGACTTTGAAGAGAAATTCAGTTTAATCCCGATCACTTTCGGTACCATAAAAGCCGCGCTGTTTGCGATGCTTTTTGCTACACCGATAGCGGTGTTGGGCGCGATTTATACCGCGTATTTTATGTCTCCAAGAATGCGCCGAGTGGTGAAGCCGTCGATTGAGTTGATGGAAGCTTTACCTACGGTGATTATCGGCTTCTTAGCTGGTTTATGGTTTGCACCTATTGTCGAAACCCACCTCACCGCGGTGTTCTCGTTAATGGTAGCGCTGCCGTTAAGTGCATTGTTGGCGGGGTTGGTTTGGTACGTATTACCTAAAGGTTTTACTCGTCGATTCTCTAACGGTTGGCACGCACTGATCTTAATTCCTGTGTTAATTGTTACCATCGTTGGCGTGTTTGTACTCGGGAATCAGATTGAGGCTGTTTTGTTCGGTGGGGATATTCGTACTTTCCTTGCTGGATACGGCATTGGCTTTGACCAAAGAAACGCGCTGGTGGTTGGTTTTGCTATGGGCTTTGCTGTTATTCCTACCATCTTTACTATCGCGGAAGATGCGATCTTCTCTGTGCCTAAGCATCTCTCAGACGGTTCATTGGCCTTAGGCGCTACTGCATGGCAAACACTGATTTATGTTGTGTTGCTGACTGCGAGTCCAGGCATTTTCTCTGCGATCATGATGGGGCTTGGGCGTGCTGTTGGTGAAACCATGATTGTTCTAATGGCAACAGGCAATACGCCTATTTTGGATTGGAATATTTTAGAGGGGATGAGAACTCTGTCTGCGACTATTGCGGTTGAACTGCCTGAATCTGAAGTCGGTGGTTCCCATTTCCGCCTATTGTTCTTAGCTGCGTTGCTGCTGTTTGTCTTCACCTTTGCCGTAAACTTCTTGGCGGAGTGGGTAAGACAACGACTGCGCGACAAGTATCGTGCGTTATAGTGTTAAAGGGGCAGCATAGTATTCATGGCCAATAAATTTAAATCTCTATTGAACTGGGTTAAGTCAGGCTCTCCTTGGATCTGGCTGACCGGTGGTGCGGTTAGTATCAGTATGCTTTCCGTACTTGGTTTGATGCTACTAATTGGTTGGAAAGGGCTTACGTACTTTTGGCCAGCACCACTCTACCAATGGCAACTTGACGATTCAGTGCAGTCACAAGTCGAATTGAATGGTTCTCCGGATCGCCTTATCGGTCAACTCTATGAGAACAAATACATTCCCATCGCCCAGATCCCTCAGTCTCAAGAACATCTATCTGAGCAGCAGCTTGCCACTGGGTTAGTGAAACGCCTAAGCATTAAAGTGGCGAATCGTGAGTTGTATCCTGCAGATTTCGTATCGATTTTAGACATCAATCTACAACAGCCAACAGAGCCGAAAGAGTGGGCGGTGATTGAGCGTAGCCGCGGTGGTTACTTCTTTGGTAAACCGGTTCGTTTTGAGAGTGCCGCTGGCTCGAGTGTGACTGATATTGACCAGTCCTTAGAAGATGGCCTTGCGTTTGCCGATGTACTTCGTGAAGAGACGTCGCGGATTGTAAATCAAGAGATCCGTGGGATCAGTTGGCAGCTAGAGAAGCTAAGGCTTGAAAAGCGCAAACTAGAGCTGAACGAGACGGTCAGTGATAGCTATTTGAAAAGTTATGAGGACACGCGACGAGCACTCAATGAACAACTTGATGATGCTGAACTGCGCTTGGAACAACTTAGAACACAGCTCAACGTAGAAAGTCTTATTGTTGAAGATATGACTGGGCAGCAGGTCGAGATTCCGTTAAGCCATATCTTAGATTACTGGTATCCAAACCAGATGAACTATGCTGAGAAAGTAACGCACTGGTTCAAACAGATCTGGAAGTTCTTGTCGGAAAATCCAAGAGAGTCGAATTCTGAAGGGGGAGTTTTCCCAGCGATATTCGGCACAGTGCTGTTGGTTATCTTGATGTCGATCGTGGTGATGCCTCTTGGTGTTATCGCTGCGATTTACCTCCATGAGTATGCAAAGACTAATGCACTCACGCGCTTGATTCGTATCGCGGTAATCAACTTAGCCGGTGTTCCTTCGATTGTTTATGGGGTATTTGGTTTAGGTTTCTTTGTTTACACCATAGGTGGCTCGATTGATACGCTGTTTTATGCCGAGCGTTTACCGGCTCCGACCTTTGGTACCCCGGGGCTTTTATGGTCTTCATTGACCTTGGCAGTTTTAACACTGCCTGTCGTTATTGTGACGACAGAGGAAGGTTTAACACGAATTCCTAGCGCCGTTCGTCACGGTTCGTTAGCGTTAGGGGCAACCCAGTTCGAAACCTTGTGGCGAATTGTATTGCCGATGGCGAGCCCAGCGATCATTACAGGGTTGATTCTCGCTATTGCGCGTGCTGCTGGCGAAGTTGCGCCGTTAATGCTGGTGGGTGTGGTGAAGCTGGCTTCAAGCCTTCCGGTTGATGGGCAGTTTCCATACGTTCATTTAGATCGTAAGTTCATGCATTTAGGTTTCCATATTTATGATGTTGGCTTTCAAACGTCCAACATAGAAGCGGCTAGACCTCTGGTGTACGCCACGTCGTTTCTTTTGGTTACCGTGATTGTAGGGTTAAACCTGACGGCGATTAATATTCGCAACAATTTGCGTGAGAAGTACCGAACCTTAGGACAAGATTAGATGTTTTCAATTAATGAAACCTTGGGTTATTACGCCCCACTTGATGTTCATAATCTGACGGATGAGCAGACAGCTATCTCAATTGAGGGGCTCAACCTTCATTATAAAGAGAGCCAAGCGCTCGACGACATCTCAATGAAGATCCCTAAAGGGCAGGTGACTGCGTTTATCGGGCCATCGGGTTGTGGCAAATCGACCTTGTTGCGCTGCATTAACCGAATGAATGATTTGGTGGAAGGATGTCGAGTCTCTGGCAAAGTGAAGCTTTATGGTCATAATGTTTATGACCCTCAAGTGGACGTTGCCACCTTGCGCCGACGCGTAGGTATGGTTTTTCAAAGACCGAATCCTTTCCCGAAATCGATCTATGAGAACGTGGTTTACGGCCTTCGTCTGCAAGGTATGAGTAACAGCCGAGATCTTGATGATGCGGTTGAACGCTCTTTGCGTGCAGCAGCCTTGTGGGATGAGGTGAAAGACAGGTTACATGAAAACGCATTTGGTCTGTCTGGCGGTCAACAGCAGCGACTGGTGATTGCGCGTGCAGTGGCAATTGAACCTGAAGTACTGTTACTGGATGAGCCAACGTCGGCACTGGATCCTATCTCTACTCTGACGATTGAAGAGCTGATTAACGATCTTAAAACGCAATACACGGTAGTGATTGTGACTCACAACATGCAACAAGCAGCGCGAGTCAGTGACCACACCGCGTTTATTCATATGGGTAAGTTGATCGAGTACTCAGATACCGACTCAATCTTTACTTCGCCATTGAAAAATCAAACAGAAGACTACATTACAGGAAGATACGGTTAAGTTTGCTATCTCTATCTATAGCAAATCATCATTTAGGAGCTGACATGCATTTCGGTCGTCATATATCTGGACAATTTAACGTGGAGCTTGAGTCTATACGTACTCATGTTCTAACTATGGGCGGCCTCGTGGAGCAGCAGCTCTCTTTTGCAATGCAGGCGCTGCATAAAGACGATATAGAATTGGCTAAGAAAGTGATCCGTGATGATCACAAGGTCAATGCGATGGAAGTGTCGATCGATGAAGCCTGTACACGAATCATTGCTAAGCGACAGCCAACAGCCAAAGATCTCCGCTTGATAATGGCGATTATCAAAACCATTACTGATCTTGAGCGTATTGGCGACGTGGCCTCTAAGATTGCGCAGGGTGCGATTGATATCCCTTCGACTAAGAATCAGAAGTTTCATGTTTCCCTAGAACCACTTTGCCGCCATGCAATCGCGATGTTGCATCAGGTGCTTGATGCTTTTGCGCGTATGGATGTCGATGCGGCAGCGGAAGTGCACAAGCTTGACGATAAGCTCGACGCAGAATATGAAGCGGTGATTCGCCAGTTGATGACCTACATGATGGAAGACCCGAAGAATATTCCCAACATTCTACAAGTGATGTGGTCGGCTCGCGCTATTGAGCGTGTCGGTGATCGATGCCAAAACATTTGTGAGTACATCATCTACTTTGTGAAAGGAAAAGATGTTCGCCATCTAGGAAATCAAAGCCTAGATGACGCACTGAAATAGTCTGAGAATCTGAATTGTTATCCTAGAAGGTAATGATGGCACCAAGGTTTAAGTTAATCGTGGTGTCATAAGGGATATAAGTTTTGTTATGGTCGAATATATTCATATCGGCTCCCGCTCTAAGTGCTAGCATTGACGTTGCTTGGTAAACGTAAGCCCCTCCAATACTTAAACCAGTTGCTGATTTGTTCTCGATAACGCCCGAGCGTGTTTTATCGCCATCATAAGTGGCAAAGCCGATTTCAGCTTGAAAACCGTGAAGACCTTTTGAGCCATAGCTCTGTTGGATACCTAGTCGGTATGAGTCAACAGATTCATCGTAGCGATCGCTTTCATACCATAAATGAGAATAACTGAGATAAACCGCATCGAAGCTAGCTACATCAGTAATACCTGCCTGCATACCAAACCCATGGTAAGCGCCAATTTTGAGTTCAGGTGAAAGGTGAAGGCTGCTTGCGTGAACCATTGGTGCACTTAAAAAAGAGAGGGCGAGAACGATATTTCTGAGTTTCATAAATTACCTACTAATCAAAGCCCACCTTGGCTAAATGATCCTTGAAAGGGTTCCCCCACCATCCTTAGTAGGGGAGAGAGTGTTACTTAAAGTTGTATTGAACACCCACACCACCAGATACATCTGATGATGAATACTTGCCTGAGGTTTCGTAGTTGAATGTACCTGATACGCTCAGTTGCTCGCTGATACCATAAGCACCACCTAGAGCGATCGCTTCTTTAGAGCCTGCAAAACCAACACCAGCACCAATTGCAAACTCGCCGTTAGTCACAAATGGACGTGCGTTAGTGACGGCGTGTAAGCTTGCGCGGATACCATCCATCTGTTCTTGGTGCTCATTAAATTTCTGATTGTACTCTTCTGCCATAGCTTGGAATTGAAGTTCTAGCGCAGAAGTACGTTCAGCTTCAGTTGGACCTGAGATGTCAGGCGTATCACCATAATCTGGAGTAGGACGTTCTGGTGAGTTATCTACAGGTGGTTGAGATGGTACACCTTCGATTGGGTTCGTTGGGCGCTCTGGTTGTGGGCGCGGCGGAGTGTTATCGATAGGTGGTTGTTCTGGCGCCGCTTCAATTGGTGGTTGAACGTGAACCGGTGGCTGAGGGCGATCGGGAACACCTGGTACGCCATTGTCGATTTCAGGAAGAACCGGCTGTTCAGGTGCTGCTTCAATTGGTGGCTGAACGTGTACAGGTGGCTGAGGACGGTCTGGAACACCTGGAACACTATTGTCGATCTCAGGGAGTACAGGTTGTTCAGGTACAGCTTCGATTGGGTTAGTTGGTTGATTCCAAATTGGATTTTGGATTTCCGCTTGTGCAAAAGCGTTGAAAGAAAATGCGCTAGCTAGAGATACCGCAATAATTGATTTTTTCATTGAATACACTCTCAATAAGATAAATATTGAGCATCCCTACTATGGCTTAATTGTTTGACTCCGTGTCGATGGAGTAAATATTAAACAGTGTATTATTTTTAGGCTAAATAGCACTTTTAATAAGTAAAATAAGCATTACTTATTAAGCTGCTCCTTCAGAGCATCTAGAACAACGTTATTTAACCAAGTTAGAAGTGGGTTGTTACGGTTTTTGATATGGATATGGCTATAGACGCCAACCATTTTTATCTCGTCTTCGACATCCACATCTATGGCTCTGAGGTTTGGGTAGTTATGAATGGGGAACAGGTTTGAATGTGGCATGTACATATCAGAATTCATCAGTACATCTATGATTGCTAATACCATCTCAGAACGGAAAGCGACACGATGGGGTATTGATTGAGCTTCTAGTATTTTGGAGGCTTGGCTAAAACTATCATTCCAGCCTGGCGTAACTAGAGATGCGATTTCGTAGCCAGCAAGGTCTTGCGGAGTTACTTTCGCTTGTTTTAGTGGGTGATCCTGACGAACAAATAGCCTTCCTTCTATATCAACCAGCTTTTGAGCATAAACCTCTTTGGAAATGTACGGCAGCTGATAAGCGATACCGAGCAGAACATCGCCTTTTTGAATTTCTTCTGCCGATGAGGTCGTCCAACTCGCAAGTTCTAATTTACAGTTGGGGGCTTGTTGGGTGATGTTTTTATACAGAGCACCAGACAGACAGGCTAGTACCACAGGCGATAGCGCAACTTTGATTGGATAATCAATCTCTTTAGGATCAAAGCCATAAGAGGAGTTCACTGCGTTACTGATCCCATCCATATGAGGCCAAAGTTCATTCGCAAGTTGTTCACTAAAGTGAGTTGGTTGTAGACCGCCATGAACTTTCACAAACAGGTCATCACCAAAATGATGCCTAAGCTTTTGCAATGCTTGGCTCACAGCGGGTTGAGTCACAAACAGTCGCTCGGCGGCCTTGCGAGTATTCTTCTCTTGGTGAACAATTAAAAACGTTCTGAGCAAGTTAAGATCGAGCGTACTAAATAAATCCTTTGCCATATCTGTCCGTGAGCATCATTGACTGGTTTATACAATATACGCGACTCTAATAGATAAACCAGTCTTACTCGGTAAAGCTTTATTAAACAATTAATTGTGATTGAGGATAACGGTTTTTACGGCGCGAATTTTTTCTGAGCTAGTAACAGGAATCAGGTAATCATCGATACCCTGATTTCCCATTTTTGCCTCTGACGTTCTATTCATTAAGCTATTACGAGTGGTTTTCCCTGATAGGTGCAGTGCATTGACCTTCGATGATTGTAAAAGAAGTGACGCATTTTCAGCATTAACACCAGCCCCGGCCATTATATCGATGCGACCATTAGCAAGCTTAACCATATCGCCTAAAACTTCTATTCCGCTCTCGGCCGTTGGCGCGAGCCCTGAAGTCAGTACTCGTTCAAAGCCAAGTTGAATCGCTTGTTCTAGAGCAAGCTTATAGTCTGGAGAGACATCAATTGCTCGGTGGAGAGTCATGCCGAGATTCAGGCTTTTCGCTTTTTGGGTCAATTTCTCTAAAGTATTCATATCCAAAGAGCCATCGGACTTAGTGACTCCCAGAACAACACCTGTTAGCCCAGCGATAGAGGCTGCTTCAATATCTTCTAGCATGCATTCAATGTCTTCTGCATCGAAGATGAAGTCGCCTTGCCTTGGTCGAATCATTGCGTAAACAGGAATTGAAGATAGCTGTGCCGCTTTTTTCATAAAGCCGAAGCTTGGGGTGAGTCCGCCTAAGGCGAGAGATGAACACAGTTCTATGCGATCAGCACCACCTTTTATAGCAAGGTAAAGGGATTCGAGGTTGTCGATACATACTTCTAATTCAGGTTTCATTCTTTCATTCCGAAGAGAGGATGACTGGATGATAGCAATAGTAGGTAATGAAAGGGTAGAGGGGAAAGGGACGAAATTGGGGTAAATCTTTTAGATAACCGTTGCCTCAATTTAGAGGCTCGAGATAAGTGGATTAGAAGATTTGCCACCAACATAAGAAAAGCCCGAAGCGTGAACTTCGGGCTTTTTATAAAGACTTTACTTCTTAACTGATTGGCGTTGCACTTTGTGCTATTGCTTTACGCTTCTTGTGCCTTGGGCTACTAAGAGAGCATCCAACCATTCACCCGTGTTGAGTCGGGCTTAAGAATGTAATTACTTGCTTAGGTCGTCTGCGTGCTCAGATAGGAATGCTGCAACACCTTTTGGAGATGCGTCCATACCTGATTTACCTTCTTCCCATTGTGCAGGACAAACCTCACCGTTCTTCTCGTGGAAGTTTAGTGCGTCTACCATGCGTAGCATTTCGTCGATGTTACGGCCTAGTGGTAGGTCGTTAACTACTTGGTGACGTACAAGACCGTCAGCGTCGATTAGGAAAGAGCCACGGAAAGCAACGCCTGCTTCTGGGTGCTCAACGTCGTATGCTTTACAGATTTCGTGCTTAACGTCAGCTACTAGTGGGTACTTAACTTGACCGATACCGCCATCTTCGATAGCAGTGTTACGCCATGCGTTGTGAGAGAACTGAGAATCGATAGAAACACCGATTACTTCAACGCCTTTAGCTTGGAAATCTTCTAGACGGTTGTCGAAAGCGATAAGCTCAGAAGGACAAACGAATGTGAAGTCTAGTGGGTAGAAGAAAACAACCGCTTTCTTACCTTTTGTGAATTCTGCGAAGTTGAAGTTATCAACGATTTCGCCGTTACCTAGAACAGCTGCTGCAGTAAAGTCAGGGGCTTGACGACCTACTAGTACCATTTTGGAATCTCCTAAAAAATTAGTTGGCCCAACACTTCTTTGATTGGGCTCCGTTTCTACGCGACAAACTATAGTACAATCGGTACTATAGAAAAAAGCGAATTAAATAGATTGAGTTCATCGAAAAAAACGATAAACCTTCTCTTTGTCCTTTCCAAGTCTATCGACCGTTCAGGAAGCGTAGACTCAAATTTATCTTACTCATATTACAAAGTAATTTCATGAATAAATGGCCAAGTCTTAAGCAACTTCACTATCTAGTGACACTCCATGAAACACGTCACTTTGGTGATGCCGCTGAGCGTTGTTTCGTGAGTCAATCGACTCTAAGTAAAGGTATACAAAATCTTGAAGAGTTGATTGGGTGTCCTCTATACGAAAAGAAAGATAAGAAGAGCCCACTGGTGTTTACTCATGCTGGTGAGCAGGTGGTGGAGCATGGGCGCGAGCTATTAGCTAAAGGGCAAGATTTAGTTGAGCTAGGGCGACTATGCCAAGGCGGCGACATGCAAGGTCAGCTTAAAGTGGGCTGTATTCCGACGATTGCCCCTTTTCTTCTATGTAATCTCGTTCAAGAGGTCAATGTTCGCTTCCCAGAATTGAACATGTTGCTGCGTGAAGATACCACTACGAATTTGTTGGCTGCTTTACGTCAAGGTGAACTAGATGTCTTGATATTGGCATTGCCTGTCGATATTGATGGAATGGAAAGTCAGATTGTCGGCAGTGACCCGTTTCGAATGATCATCAGTCGCAATCAAGCGGATGCGATTCGCACGCCAATCAAATATGCAGATCTTCCAGATGAATCAGTGTTCCTTTTAGAAAAAGAGCACTGTCTAACGGAACATGCGGTGTCGGCATGTCAATTGACTGCCAAAGAGAAGATCAACCCGTTCTCTGCAACCAGCCTTCACACGCTAGTGCAAATGGTAGCGAATGGTCTAGGCACTACATTCATTCCTCAGATGGCGATCGATCATGGCTTGATTGAGAACCAGAACTTAGTGGTTGTTGATGCGCCGGGGCAGCAAGCTCATCGCCATATTGGCTTGGTTTGGCGCCCTAGCTCTTCACGAGTTAGCACATTCAATCAGCTGGCAGAAGTTGTGTCGGAATTACTTTAATCTTTTTTGTATTCACGATAGCAATAAGTATTAAGTTAGATTTCCAGATAGCTCGAACAAAAGCACACTGCATTTGGTGTGCTTTTTAGTATTTTGTTCTGTTGAAATGATTATGTTCAACGGCAAATCATTGAGAGCTTGTTAAGTAGCTTTCATTCATTTGTGAAATTTCACACGCTTAATTTCACACATCCTTTTTGGCTCCCTGTTTAACTTCCTTGATGCATATGCTTGCCAGTGGTTGAAGGCTAACGACATTCTCACGTTTACTGTAAATTAAACGGTTGTTTTAAACTGGGCGTTGCTCAAATTTTCAACGTAATAAAATTACGTAAATCCTCGAAGAGTAAGCTGTGAAAAAGCCACTTAGATCACAACGATATAAAGCTTTGAATTTAACTTTTTATTAACTTTAGACCTTTTGCTCTACTTTGGTTTGGGGTAGATTAACTGCATGAAGATTAAGACTTATGTCTAGCTGTCGCTTACTTGTAATCGATTGCAAATTTGGAGATGGTAATAAGCGAAAGCAGCATGGAGCAGACATATATCGACGAGCAATCCCCCATAATATTAATCAGCTTGTCGACGCAAAATGTAGTTTTTGAGTTACAAACGTTCTTAGCGTTATAGCTCGTATTTAGATTGATAGAGATAGTGTCGAAACAGGGAAGTATGTTTGCTACATAAAAACCAAAGCAGACATACCTTACGCCACAGGCAAGCTTGAGGGATTAGGTACCCTTTCACCTAGCCCTTAAGTTATTTTCCCGAAATGAAGCCCAAACCTTTTTACCTGCGCAAAGGCGCACGATGTGAAATCAAGGAGTGCAGTGATAAATGAAGCAATAAGTAGGAAGGCCGCCTACCTATATAAGAATGAAAACCAGATCGAGCAATAACAAGATTCCTTACTGTTTACAGGAACGCATGAAACCCTGACCTTCGAGCGGCCCAATCCAGCCGCTCATTTTTTTGTCTGTCATCTATCAAAATTCAGCGAGCGAGATGAACGGAATCAAGCTTGTTGAATTCAACTTAGACAATAAGCCCGCTTTAAAGAGAGTGTACTACACCTCAATCTCTTCAGGTTCACTCTCTTCTTGTAGCTCCAGTAGATTGATCGCAATGGTCACGAAGTCACTGTCTGTGATGATACCAACCAATTCACCATGCTCTACAACGGGTAGACAGCCCACTTTGTGCTTTTGCATATAAATAGCCGACTCTTTCAATCCCGCTCTCGGTTCAACCGACATGACGTTCTTGTGCATGATTTCATTGAGAGGTGTGGCGAGAGTATAAGATTGAGCTTGAGGGATGTTTTGTAGGCTGGATTCTTGAGCGGCAAGGACGTCGCGTTGGGTAACGACACCGAGCAGTTTCCTGTCCGCATCTACAACTGGAATGTGCCGAATATCCAAAGCTTCCATGGTGTGTTTAGCATCGGCGAGTGAGTGTGAGCGTAATAGGGTATGAGGGTTGCGAGTCATCATGTCTTCAACCTTGATCATACGGACCTCCTTATTATTCTATTTTACTGCTTCTACTATAGATTTATCTCTCAAAAATATCTGAGAGCTAACTCATTATTGGGTGACTTTTATGCAACAAATGTCGTTAAAGTCATGTACGATTTCGAGTCGATTTTTTACGCCTATTTACAATAATCAGGTACTCAAAACCTTGCTATTGCGTCACGTGCGCCTATACTAGCCCACTGCGAAAAATTTAGTCGCGGCTTTGTGTCGTCTACTAAATTGACCTCATCCAACTAAACAAGACTAGAAGAATGCAAGTTTCAGATTTTCACTTTGACCTACCCGATGAACTCATTGCTCGCTACCCACAAGAGGAGCGCACAGCAAGCCGCCTATTAAAGCTAGATGGCAATACGGGTAACCTAAATGATGGCTCATTTAAAGACGTTCTAGACTTGGTTGAACCAGGTGACTTAGTGGTCTTCAATAACACTCGAGTTATCCCTGCACGTGTTTTCGGTCGCAAGGCTTCGGGCGGTAAGCTAGAAGTGCTTGTAGAGCGCATGTTGGATGAGAAAAGCATTCTTGCACACGTTCGTTGTTCAAAATCACCAAAGCCAGGCACACAGTTGTTCTTGGGTGAGAACGATGAATATGAAGCAGAGATGGTCGCACGTCATGATGCACTGTTTGAGATTCGTTTTACTTCTGAAGAGAGCGTTCTAGATATCTTGAACAGCGTTGGTCATATGCCGCTGCCACCTTACATCGATCGTCCAGATGAAGATGCTGATAAAGAGCGTTACCAGACTGTCTATAATGAGAAACCGGGTGCGGTAGCTGCACCAACGGCAGGTCTTCACTTTGATGACAAGCTAATGGCTGACATGAAAGCTAAAGGTGTTGAGTTTGCTTATGTGACCCTTCACGTTGGTGCGGGTACATTCCAACCAGTAAAAGTGGACAACATCAACGATCACCACATGCACGCTGAGTATGTTGAAGTACCACAAGAAGTGGTTGATGCAATCGCGGCAACAAAAGCTCGTGGTGGCCGTATCATCGCTGTTGGTACTACATCAGTTCGCTCTCTTGAGAGTGCTGCGCAAGATGCTCTGAAGAAAGGTACTGAGCTTGTACCATTCTTTGGTGATACAGAGATCTTTATCTTCCCTGGTTATGAGTATCAGCTGGTGGATTGTCTGATCACTAACTTCCACCTGCCAGAATCAACGCTGATCATGCTGGTGAGTGCTTTTGCTGGTTACGATAATGTGATGGGTGCTTACGATCATGCAGTGAAGAGCGAGTACCGCTTCTTCAGCTATGGTGACGCGATGTTCATCAACAAAAAAACAAGCTAATTTTAGCCAGTAATAAGCGATATAAATAGAATTTACGGGTGCTAGCAGTAGGCTAGGAGAGAGGTTGAGCATCAGCCTCTTTCTCGCAAGGAATCCGCGACCGCTCCTCATAGAGTCTTAAGACGAACTTAAGCTCTGAATTAACAGTCAGATTGTTTCTCTGGCATATTGGAGGCTTCGTGAAATTAAAATACGAACTTAAGAAAACAAACGCTGGTGCACGTCGTGGTCAACTTCAGTTTGAACGCGGTACCGTTGAAACACCAGCATTCATGCCTGTAGGTACTTACGGTACTGTAAAAGGTATGACTCCTGAAGAAGTAAAAGACACAGGTGCTGAAATCCTACTGGGTAACACATTCCACCTATGGCTACGTCCTGGTCAAGAAATCATGAAAATGCACGGTGACTTGCACGATTTCATGAACTGGCAAGGTCCTATCCTTACCGATTCAGGCGGCTTCCAAGTATTCAGCTTAGGTGCGATGCGTAAAATCACTGAAGAGGGTGTGCATTTCCGTAACCCTGTAAACGGTGACAAGATCTTCATGGACGCAGAAAAGTCTATGGAAATCCAAAAAGATCTAGGTTCAGACATCGTGATGATCTTCGATGAGTGTACGCCTTACCCTGCGACACACAAAGAAGCGAAAGACTCAATGGAGATGTCTCTACGTTGGGCTGAGCGTTCACGTAACCACTTCGACAAACTTGAAAACCCGAACTCACTATTCGGTATCGTTCAAGGTGGTGTGTACGAAGACCTACGTGATGTCTCTGTTAAAGGCCTAACCGAAATTGGCTTTGACGGTTACGCGGTTGGTGGTCTAGCAGTAGGCGAACCAAAAGAAGACATGCACCGCATTCTTGAGCACACATGTCCTCAACTGCCTGAAGATAAGCCTCGCTACCTAATGGGCGTAGGTAAACCTGAAGACCTAGTTGAAGGTGTTCGTCGCGGTATCGACATGTTTGACTGTGTAATGCCAACGCGAAATGCACGTAACGGCCACCTATTTGTGACTGAAGGTGTGATCAAGATCCGTAATGCGAAGCATAAAACGGATACAACGCCACTAGATTCAGAGTGTGACTGTTACACTTGTAAGAACTACAGCAAGTCTTACCTACATCATCTAGACCGTTGTAACGAAATCCTAGGTGCGCGTCTGAACACGATTCACAACCTGCGCTTCTACCAACGTGTTATGTCTGATATCCGTAAAGCGATTGATGAAGACCGTTTTGAAGAGTTTGTGGAAGAGTTCTACGCAAGAATGGGACGTGAAGTTCCACCACTGGGTAAAGAATCTTAGTATTTCTTTTGCGAGCCCCGTCTCTATTCATAGGGATGGGGCTTGAAAATAAAGGGATGCAACCCAATAAGACAAACAATTACGAAAATATAAATAGAGGATGTTTTAATGTTTATTTCTCAAGCACATGCAGCAGCAGAAGGTGCACCAGCTGGCGGCGGTTTTGAAATGCTAATCATGCTAGGTATGTTCGCGGTGATCTTCTACTTCATGATCTACCGTCCACAAGCTAAGCGTGTTAAAGAGCACAAAAACCTAATGGCTTCTATGGGTAAAGGCGACGAAGTTCTAACAAGCGGTGGTCTAATCGGTAAGATTACTAAGATCGCTGAAGACAACGACTACGTTGCAATCGAACTAAACCCAAACAACGAAGTAGTGATCAAGAAAGACTTCGTTACAGCAGTGCTACCAAAAGGTACTCTGAAATCTCTATAAACAGCTAGAGGATCCTCGCTGTGCTAAACCGTTATCCGTTATGGAAGTACCTGATGGTGATGTTTACCATTGCTATCGCTGCGTTGTACGCACTTCCAAATCTATACGGTGAAGATCCGGCAGTTCAAGTTACAGGGGCGCGTGGCGCCTCTGTAGATATGTCTACGCTGGATACTGTCACCAAAGCTCTTGAAGCCGAGAGCCTTCCTACTAAATCCGTTGCTCTAGAAAACGGTTCTATTCTTGTACGCTTTAACGATACCGATACTCAAATCAGTGCGCGTGATGTGATCACTGAAGCTTTGAATGAAGATGTTATCGTTGCCTTAAACTTAGCGGCTTCAACTCCAGACTGGCTTGAATCAATTGGTGCGGCACCAATGAAGCTTGGCCTTGATCTACGTGGTGGTGTTCACTTCTTGATGGAAGTGGATATGGACGCTGCAATGGAAAAGCTGGTGGGCCAACAAGAAGAAGCTTTCCGTAGCGAACTTCGTGAAGAGAAAATCCGTTACCGTGCAATCCGTCCATCTGGCAAAGATGCGGTTGAAGTATTGCTACGTAACGAGGAGCAACTTGCAGCTGCGAAAACGTTGCTAGAGTCTCTGCACCCAGATATGACTTTCGTTGATTCTGAGTCGAATGGTCGTTTCTCTCTGATTGCTAACTTTACCGAAACGCGTCTTCAAGAGATCCGTAACTACGCTGTAGAGCAGAACATCACCATCCTTCGTAACCGTGTTAACGAATTGGGTGTTGCTGAGCCGCTAGTTCAACGTCAAGGCGCAAGCCGTATCGTAGTTGAGCTACCAGGTGTTCAAGACACAGCTCGTGCAAAAGAGATTCTTGGCGCGACTGCAACGCTTGAATTCCGTGAAGTTGATAGCTCTGCGGATCTGGCTGCAGCAGCGGCAGGTCGTGCACCAGCAGGTAGCGAAATCAAGCAAGACCGTGATGGTCGCCCTGTTGTTCTTAAGAAGCGCGTTATCCTAGGCGGTTCGAGCATTACAGACGCAAGCTCAAGTGTTGATGAATATGGTCGTCCTCAAGTTAACATCTCGCTAGACAGCGAAGGTGGTAGCAAGATGTCTGCGTTCTCTCGTCAAAATATCGGTAAGCTAATGGCAACCGTATTTGCAGAGTACAAAGACAGCGGTCGTAAGACGCCTGAAGGCAAAGTGATTCTGACTAAGCATGAAGAAGTGATTAACCAAGCAACGATTCAATCTGCGCTAGGCCGTAACTTCCGTATTACGGGTATCGACTCTGCTGCTGAAGCACACAACCTTGCACTTCTTCTACGTGCCGGTGCTCTGATTGCACCTATCTCGATTGTTGAAGAACGTACCATTGGTCCATCTATGGGTCAGCAGAACATTGACATGGGTATCATGGCGATGATCTGGGGTATGGTTGCAGTAATGCTATTTACGCTTATTTACTACCGTCGCTTCGGCTTGATTGCTAACGTAGCGCTAATGGCGAACTTGGTGTTAATTATCGGTGTGATGTCGATGATCCCTGGTGCGACGATGACGCTACCGGGTATCGCCGGTATCGTACTGACGGTTGGTATGGCGGTCGATGCGAACGTACTTATTTTCGAACGTATTCGAGAAGAGCTACGTGAAGGTCGTAGCCCACAACAAGCGATTCACCAAGGTTATGCGAACGCATTCAGCACCATTGCCGATGCCAACATCACTACGCTTCTAACAGCAATTATTCTGTTTGCTGTTGGTACGGGTGCGATTAAAGGCTTCGCGGTAACGTTGTCTATCGGTATTCTGACCTCTATGTTTACAGCTATCGTAGGTACACGTTGTATCGTGAACCTGATGTATGGCGGTAAGCGTGTAAACAAACTGTCGATCTAAGGCTAGGAATTAATATGTTTCAGATTCTAAAAGCAGACAAATTGATCGACTTTATGCGTTGGTCAAAGGTAGCTTTTGTTCTTTCTATCTTAATGATTGGTACAGCAATCTTTACTCTATCAACCAAGTCGTTGAACTGGGGTCTAGACTTTACTGGCGGTACCCTGATTGAAGTCGGTTTTGAGCAACCAGCGAACCTTGAAAACATCCGTTCGGCACTAGAGGCAAAAGGCTTTGGTGATGCGACCGTTCAGAACTTCGGTTCTGCTCGTGATGTTATGGTTCGTCTACGTCCACGTGAAGGTGTGGCGGGCGAAACGCTAGGCAATCAGATCCTATCAGCTATCGAACAAGGTACAGGTGAGCAAGTTGAAATGCGCCGTATCGAGTTCGTTGGTCCAAACGTAGGTGATGAGCTAACAGAAGCGGGTGGCCTAGCTATCCTTGTTTCTCTTATCTGTATCTTGATCTATGTATCGGTACGATTTGAGTGGCGCCTGGCTGCAGGTGCGGTACTCGCATTGGCGCACGACGTTATCATCACGCTGGGTGTTTTCTCTTTGATGCAAATCGAAGTGGACTTAACTATCGTAGCGGCCTTGCTAACGGTTGTCGGTTACTCACTCAACGATACCATTGTTGTATTCGACCGTATCCGTGAAAACTTCCGTAAGATGCGTAAAGGCGAAGCGCCTGAAGTCTTGAACAGCTCAATCACTCAAACACTGAGCCGTACATTGATCACTTCTGGTACAACCTTGTTCGTAGTTATCGCTCTATTTGTACAGGGCGGCGCGATGATTCACGGTTTCGCTACAGCACTTCTACTGGGTATAACAGTAGGTACTTACTCTTCTATCTATGTTGCTTCGGCACTAGCAATGAAGTTGGGTATCACTCGTGAACACCTAATGCCACCTCAAGTGGAAAAAGAAGGCGAAGAGTTTGACGAAATGCCATAGGCGCTATGCTGAATGACATTTACAAACCCAAAAAAACCGCTAGGCAACTAGCGGTTTTTTTATATACAGTGGAAGAGAAGATACGGGAGGCGGTTTATGGATCTGAATTCATTGAAGTATTTTATTGCAGTTTATGAAGAGCGAGGCGTCTCCAATGCGGCTAAGCAGCTTGGAATTACGCCATCAGCGGTGAGCCAAAATATCTCTAAACTGAATGAGTTCTATAATGAGGTTCTATTCGTTCGTTCTGGCAATACCCTTGTTCCGACCAGTAAAGGTGAGAGCCTCTATCAAGCGGTGAAACCTCATGTCGATGCGATAGCTGCTGAGTCAACAGCGCTGCGCAACCCAAGAAAATCTAAGCGAGTGATTACCTACTTTGGCCACAAAGATGGCGATATTCTCTTTTACCCTCAGTTATTAAACGCGATATCTCATTCTAACTTTGATCTCTCATTGACCAACCGTGCCAACTTTGTCGCTCAAGATGAGTGGTTAGATGAACTGCGCCTACGCAAAGCCGATTTCATGATATCCACCCAACCTGTTGAGCTCAGTGGATTCGAAAATACCTTATTGTTTGAAGATGAACTCGTCGCCGTGTGTTCTGAAAATCATCCGAAAAGAGACGCAATGCTCGATGAGTCCCGTTTTCTGGAATTGGATTTTATTGCTTGGAACACTCAAAGAGAGCAGCCTTTCATTTTAGATTCGTTATATTCCGGCAATGTAGAGAACCGTAATATCGTCTATACCTCGGACTCATTGCTCACTTCGCTATATATGGTTTCTAAGAGTGAATTGGTGTGCGTCGTAACTAAGCGCCATGCAGAGATGTTGCGAAATGAGCTGAATCTCTCTATTCATTCACTACCATTTACTGAGCAACTCTCAATTCCTGTTTATCTCAGTTATCGAAAAGTGCCTAAATCCGATGTCGTTCTTCACTGGGTCTTGAATCAAATCAAAGCCATCATATAACAACTATTTACGCTTTAACTTCAGCTAAACTGCGTTTTTAGCAGGGGTAAACAGAGACGCTTTAACATTCAGGTTAATCATTAATCGATTTCAAATGAATGTTTAAGGTGATAAAGATGAGCTTTCGAGCGACGGCGATAGGTGTACTAGCAACAATGTTGTTAGTGGGTTGTGACGGTGAATCAACCAGTGAATATGGTTACCAACCTAAAGGTGATGAACAACATATTACGTATGCTCTGTCTTATTATGATGCAATAGACTCTAATTGTTCTAACAGTTGCGGTGTTGTGGCTGGATACGGCAGTGGAAGTGGACACATGTATAACCTGTCTGTAGCCGATACCGCTGCTAGAGGGGGGAATAACTACGCTTACCTAGAGCGCAAATATCATGATATCGAACTGGTACCTTATCTTGGATCGAGTTCGAACAGAGACTACGCCAACTACGTACGCCTCGATAGCGAGCAATTGAGTTACATATACCCAAGTCTTAATCAGAGCAAACCTGTGTTGTGTATCAGCTTTACAACTCGAGATGGTTTTATTCGAATAACAGGTCTGTACCCGGGTTCGTTTGAAATGAGCCATTGCAAATGGCAATTAGATGCTCCAAACCTGCTGAGCAGAGTGAGCTATTAGCTGAATCCAGATAAGGAGATCTGGGAGTATTTGAACGAATACTTTATTATTTTGGATAGAATCTACAAAAAAGCCTCGCATTAGCGAGGCTTTAAAATTCTGTCTCTTAACTGTCGTTATCGAAGTTAGAGCTTATCAAAGGTCTGAATTACTTCAGCATACCTTCGTTTGCGTTCTCACGAACGTGCTTAAGAATTGCTTTAACACCGCGTGCGCTTGAAGCAACAACGTTACCAGACTTCATGTAGTCAGTACCGCCAGCGAAATCAGTCAGGATTGCGCCTGCTTCACGTGCGATTAGATCACCTGCAGCCATATCCCATGGTTTTAGGTCTAGCTCTAGGTAGCCGTCAACACGGCCAGCTGCTAGGTAACATAGGTCTAGTGCTGGAGAACCAGTACGACGGAAGTCAGAACAATCAACGAATAGACCAGAGATGATCTTCATGAAAGATTCAGAGTGTTGCTTAGCTTTGAATGGGAAGCCTGCAGCTAGGATAGAACCTTGTAGGTCTTTCAGCTGAGTTACACGCATACGAGCGTTATTTAGCTGAGCACCAGCACCACGTTGAGCTGTGAATAGCTCGTTTAGCATTGGGTCGTAAACACACGCAACTTCAGTACGGCCGTTCATGCGAACAGCGATAGATACTGCGAAGTGTGGGAAGCCTTTAACGAAGTTGTTCGTGCCATCTAGTGGGTCAACGATCCATTGAACATCAGAGTCTTTACCTTCAGTAAGACCGTTCTCTTCAGAAACAATGCTGTGCTCTGGGTAAGAAGCTTTGATTGTTTCAATAATCATGTATTCAGCTTCTTTAGCAATATTTACAACGTAGTCGTTGTTGCCTTTCAAAGATGTTTCGATCTTATCAGTTGTTTCTAGAGATTTAGCAATGTGATTGCCTGCTTTACGCGCAGCGCGAATAGCAATGTTTAGCATTGGATGCATATGGAAATTCCCACAAGATGTTAAAGAACGATTTAAAGCGGCGGCGAGTATACCAAAGTTTTTGCAAAAGGGAAGTGGTTATTTTTTGAACTCTTGAAATCACATTCCTGTTAGGGTCTGACCATTTTACTTTGTGATGTGTTAATATCTCGCGATTATTTTTAAAGTGGTGTCATATAGCATGTTAGACAATGTAAAAGTCGTTCTCGTTGGTACTTCTCACTCGGGTAATATCGGCTCTGCCGCTCGTGCGATGAAAGTTATGGGTTTAAGCCAATTAGTATTGGTGGATCCTCAGTGTGAAGTAGATGAGCAAACAATGGCTTTGGCAGCAGGTGCTGGTGACATCGCAGAGAACGCGGTCATCGTATCGACGTTAGAAGAAGCAGTAAAAGATTGTGGCCTAGTTGTAGGTTCAAGTGCTCGTTCTCGCACGCTAGAGTGGCCGATGCTAGAACCACGTGAGTGTGGTGAGAAGTTCGCTATCGAAGGACAAAAACACCCAGTAGCGCTGATCTTTGGCCGTGAACGTACCGGTTTAACAAATGAAGAGCTACAAAAGTGTCACTACCACGTTTGTATTCCAGCGAACCCAGAGTACAGCTCATTAAACCTAGCGATGGCGGTACAGACATTGAGCTATGAAGTTCGTGTTGCGCACCTAAATCAAGAGGCGAGCCAGTACCCTCCACAAGCTGAAGATGAGTACCCACGTCACGAAGAGCTCGAAATGTTCTACGAGCACCTTGAAAAAGTGATAACTGATACCCAATTCATCTCTAAGGACAAACCAGGTCAGGTGATGAATAAACTTCGTCGTCTGTTTAGCCGTGCACGCCCTGAAATCCAAGAAATTAATACCCTTCGTGGTATTTTGACCTCGGTTGAGAAGTCTCAAAAGGGCGAATAAGTACCCACAAATTCCGTAAGGGTGAATACCCGACTAAAATAGTCAACTAAATACTTGACCAATTTAGTCGGGTATGGGAAGATTCCAACCACATAAACAATGTGGATACGGTGTGATATGAAACTTACATCTAAAGGAAGATATGCGGTCACAGCTATGCTAGATGTAGCACTGCATTCGCAAAAAAGCCCTGTACCTTTGGCTGACATCTCTGAACGTCAAGGTATTTCGTTATCTTACTTAGAACAACTTTTTTCTAAGTTGCGCAAAGCTGGCCTAGTGGCAAGTGTGCGCGGTCCTGGTGGTGGTTACCGCTTGGGCGCAGAAGCCGGTGACATTGCTGTCGGAACAGTGATTGCCGCCGTTGATGAATCGGTTGACGCTACTAAGTGTCATGGTCGTGGTGATTGCCAAGGTGGCACACGTTGCCTTACGCACACATTGTGGCGTGATCTAAGCTCCCGCATCAGCAGCTTCTTAAACGACATTACGCTCGGTGAGCTAATGAAAGACAACGAAGTTTTAGAAATTTCTGATCGTCAAGACATCGATCTTGCGGTTAATAATGGTTTTGCACATAAAAATACGAGCACTACAACGATTAGTGCAGCACCTCACGGTGTTAATGCCCGCTCTTAGCGGTCAGTTTTTACATTGGAGTAGAAAATGAAACTGCCTATTTACTTTGACTATTCAGCTACTTGCCCAGTTGATTCTCGTGTTGCTGAAAAAATGGTTCAGTGTATGACGATGGACGGTAACTTCGGTAACCCAGCATCTCGTTCACACCGTTACGGCTGGCAAGCAGAAGAGTCAGTAGATAATGCTCGTGAGCAAATTGCCGATCTCCTGAATGCAGATCCACGTGAAATCGTATTCACGTCTGGTGCAACAGAATCTGACAACCTTGCTATTAAAGGTGCTGCGCACTTTTACGAGAAGAAAGGTAAGCACGTAATCACGTGCAAAACAGAACACAAAGCGGTTCTTGATCCATGTCGCCAACTTGAGCGTGAAGGCTACGAGGTAACTTACCTAGAGCCAGAATCAAACGGCATCATCGATCTAGACAAGCTACAAGCTGCAATGCGTGAAGATACAGTGCTTGTTTCTATCATGCACGTAAACAACGAAATCGGCGTTATCCAAGATATCAATGCAATCGGCGAACTATGTCGTTCACGCAAGATCATCTTCCACGTTGATGCGGCTCAGTCTGCGGGTAAAATTCCACTAGACGTACAAGAGACTAAAGTTGACCTAATCTCACTTTCAGCTCACAAAATGTACGGCCCTAAAGGTATCGGTGCACTTTACGTTCGTCGTAAGCCTCGTATTCGTCTTGAAGCTCAAATGCACGGTGGTGGTCACGAGCGTGGTTTCCGCTCTGGTACACTAGCGACACACCAAATCGTTGGTATGGGTGAAGCGTGTGCTATCGCTAAACAAGATATGCAGAAAGATTACGACCACGCACTAGCGTTACGTGAGCGTCTACTGAAAGGTGTTCAAGACCTTGAAGCAGTAACGGTAAACGGTGACCTAGACCAGCGTGTTCCGCACAACCTAAACGTGAGCTTTGCTTTCGTTGAAGGTGAGTCTCTGCTTATGTCTCTAAAAGACCTAGCTGTATCATCTGGTTCTGCATGTACATCTGCAAGCCTAGAGCCATCTTACGTTCTACGTGCTCTTGGTCTGAACGATGAACTGGCACACAGCTCAGTACGTTTCTCATTCGGCCGTTTCACAACGGAAGAAGAAGTTGACTACGCAATCGCACAGATTCGTGTAGCAGTAAACAAATTACGCGACATGTCTCCTCTATGGGATATGTATAAAGAAGGGATTGATTTGGACACTGTTGAGTGGGCACATCACTAATCTCACGGATATAGAGGATACGAGGTAACTATCATGGCATATAGCGAAAAAGTAATTGATCACTACGAAAACCCACGTAACGTAGGTTCGTTTGATAAAGAAGATCCAAGTGTAGGTAGCGGCATGGTTGGCGCACCAGCATGTGGTGATGTAATGAAACTGCAAATCAAGGTAACACCAGAAGGTATTATCGAAGATGCAAAATTCAAGACATACGGTTGCGGTAGTGCAATCGCATCTAGCTCACTAGTTACTGAGTGGGTTAAAGGCAAGAGCATCGATGAAGCAGCAGCAATCAAAAACTCTGAAATTGCAGAAGAGCTAGAGCTTCCACCAGTGAAAGTTCACTGTTCGATTCTTGCTGAAGATGCAATTAAAGCAGCCGTTGCGGATTACAAAAAGAAACGTTAATCGTACCCCGTAGCGAATCGTTGCAAAAAAATAGTAATATTAGGGAGTGCGTTTTGCACTCCCACTGAGTTCTCAAATTATTAAAACAAGGTTGTAGTATGGCCATCACCATGACAGAGACGGCGGCAAGCCGAGTTCAAGCATTCCTAGATAACCGAGGTAAAGGTATCGGGTTACGTTTGGGCGTAAAAACCACTGGCTGTTCAGGTATGGCATATGTACTTGAGTTCGTTGACGAACTTAATGAAGAAGATCAAGTATTTGAGCACTCAGGTGTTAAGGTCATCATTGATCCTAAGAGCTTGGTTTACCTAGATGGCACTGAGCTTGATTATGTAAAAGAAGGCCTAAACGAAGGTTTTGAATTCAACAACCCAAATGCGAAAGGCGAGTGTGGTTGTGGTGAGAGCTTTAATGTATAAGTGCTTCAATGGCTAAGCATCTATTGTAAGCGCATCGATTGTAAGCAACGTACAATTAGGCTCTGCATCAGGGCCTAAAATTAGGACCACCTTTACATGAATCATTTCGAATTATTTGGGCTACCACTTCAGTTTCAACTGGATGGTAGCCTTCTTGCTTCTCAGTTTAGAGATCTGCAGCGTCAATTTCACCCAGACAACTTTGCTACTGCCTCCGAGCGTGATCGCTTGCTAGCGGTGCAAAAAGCTTCTCAAATCAATGACGCTTATCAGGTACTTAAGAACCCAATTAGTCGCGCAGAGCACCTATTAGTGCAGAATGGCGTTGATATTCGTGGTGAACAGCAAACCATGCAAGATCCCATGTTCCTTATGGAGCAGATGGAACTGCGTGAAGAATTAGAGCATATCGCAGCAAGCCCAGATGGTGCTGACGAGTTGTTCGACTTCGATACTAAAGTCGGCAAAATGTACAAACAACACCTTGCGCAGATCGAGCAACAGCTGGATCAAGCCGCATGGGAAGAAGCCGCCGACAGTGTTCGTAAACTGAAATTCATCGCAAAACTCAAGAAAGAAATAGAACAAGTCGAAGATCACCTGCTCGACTAGCGACTAGATAAAAGGAATCCTCATGGCATTACTTCAAATTGCAGAACCAGGACAAAGCTCAGCACCGCATGAGCATAAGCTGGCTGTGGGTATCGACCTAGGTACCACCAACTCTCTTGTTGCCTCGGTTCGCAGTGGTGAAGCGACGACTTTAGCGGATGCTCAAGGCCGCTCAATTTTGCCTTCTGTGGTTCACTATCAAGCTGATTCTCACACTACTGGCCAAGAGGCTCGTGATTGTGCACAGACTGATCCACAGAACACCATCATTTCAGTGAAACGTCTTATTGGTCGTTCATTGGCTGATATTCAGCAGCGTTACCCATCACTGCCTTATCAATTTGAAGAGAGCGATAATGGCTTACCAGTTATTCGTACTGAACAAGGCACTAAGAACCCAATTCAAGTATCGGCTGATATCTTGCGTACTTTGGGTCAACGTGCCGAGTCTACGCTAGGCGGTGAACTTGCAGGTGCGGTAATTACTGTTCCAGCATACTTCGATGATGCGCAGCGTGCTGGTACAAAAGATGCGGCGCAACTGGCAGGTCTTCATGTTCTTCGCCTTTTGAATGAGCCGACGGCTGCTGCGATTGCTTATGGCCTAGATTCAGGTCAAGAAGGCGTGATTGCGGTATACGATTTAGGTGGTGGTACGTTTGATATCTCTATCCTGCGTCTATCAAAAGGCGTATTTGAAGTATTAGCAACAGGTGGTGACTCTGCGCTGGGTGGCGACGATTTTGACCATTTAGTCGCTGAGCACTTCCAACAGCAAGCCGGTTTGATTGAGCTGACTGCTGAACAAAGTCGTGTTCTGCTAGATGCTGCGACGGATGCAAAAATCCGCCTTTCTGTAGAAGAGCAAGTTGACGTCGAAGTTCTTGGCTGGAATGGAACCCTGACTCGTGATGAGTTTAACGACATTATCAAGCCACTGGTTAAGAAAACTCTGATGTCTTGTCGTCGTGCATTGAAAGATGCTGATGTAGACGCGGATGAAGTGCTTGAAGTTGTTATGGTAGGTGGTTCAACTCGTACTTTGTTTGTTCGTGAAATGGTCGGTGACTTCTTTGGTCGCACACCGCTGACGAGCATTAACCCTGATGAAGTGGTTGCGATTGGTGCTTCAATTCAAGCGGATATCCTAGCGGGCAACAAGCCAGATGCTGAAATGCTGCTATTGGACGTAATCCCGCTTTCACTGGGCATCGAAACCATGGGTGGTCTAGTAGAAAAGATCATCCCTCGTAACACCACTATTCCTGTTGCTCGTGCGCAAGAGTTTACGACCTTTAAAGATGGTCAAACGGCAATGACGGTTCATACTGTTCAAGGTGAACGTGAGATGGTTGATGACTGTCGTTCATTAGCTCGTTTTGCTCTTAAAGGTATTCCGCCTATGGCTGCGGGTGCAGCGCATATTCGCGTAACTTACCAAGTGGATGCAGACGGTCTTTTGTCTGTGACAGCAATGGAAAAGAGCACGGGCGTTCAAGCGGAAATCCAAGTTAAGCCATCATACGGTCTAAGCGATGATGAAGTGGCTAACATGCTCAAAGACTCAATGACATACGCAAAAGAAGACATGCAAGCTCGTGCACTAGCTGAGCAGCGTGTAGAAGCGGATCGTGTGATTGAAGGTCTAATTGCAGCAATGCAGGCTGATGGCGACGACCTGCTTAACGAACAAGAGAAACAACAGCTACTACAAGCGATTGAGTCTTTGATCGAAAAGCGTAACGGTGATGACGTTGATGCCATTGAGCTAGAGATTAAGAATACAGACAAAGCGAGCCAAGACTTTGCTTCTCGTCGTATGGATAAATCAATTCGTGCTGCACTGTCAGGTCAGTCAGTCGATAATATTTAATAGTTAGAGAATAGATAAACATGCCAAAGATTATTGTTTTACCTCACGAAGATCTATGTCCAGAAGGCGCAGTGCTAGAAGCAGAAACTGGCGAGACGGTACTTGATGTTGCACTAAAGGCAGGCATTGGTATTGAGCATGCATGTGAAAAGTCGTGTGCATGTACAACGTGTCACGTTGTGATTCGTGAAGGTTTCGATTCACTAGAAGAGAGTGACGATCTTGAAGATGACATGCTAGATAAAGCATGGGGTCTAGAGATGGAATCTCGTCTAGGTTGTCAGGCAAAAGTTGCGGACGAAGATCTCGTTGTTGAGATTCCAAAATACACGCTAAACCTAGCTTCTGAAGATCACTAAAACTCAAGCCAAATGGCGAAGTTTTTAGTAAAACTGGCTTAGAATAATAGTGTATTAGAGGTGCATGAGTGCCTTTAACTAATAAGGAAATGATATGAGCTTAAAGTGGATTGATTCGCGAGATATCGCGATTGAACTATGCGACTTATACCCTGATACGGATCCAAAAACGGTACGTTTTACCGATCTGCACCAATGGATATTAGATCTTGAAGATTTCGATGATGAACCAAATCACTCGAATGAGAAGATCCTTGAGGCCATCATTCTATGCTGGATGGATGAGATGGACTAACGTCCCACGCTCATTTTTAACTTGGTGATAGAGATAAGCTCTCTGAAAACACAGCCAAGTTAACAATTCTTACTAAAAAAAGCGGACCTTATGGTCCGTTTTTTTATCAAAATGACATTTTACTCCTACATAATGCTAACATCAGTTCGCTAATAAAAAATAATCTGAATCACTAAGGTAACGTGGTTCAAAGACAAGGAGAAATCATGTCTACACAGATGTCAGTATTTTTAAGTCAAGAGCCTGCCCAGCCTCAGTGGGGAGACAAGGCTATCCTTT
The DNA here is from genome assembly GCF_009363355.1 of Vibrio sp. THAF190c. NCBI lineage: Bacteria > Pseudomonadati > Pseudomonadota > Gammaproteobacteria > Vibrionales > Vibrionaceae > Vibrio > Vibrio sp. THAF190c. Next base: position 647,858 of record NZ_CP045338.1, read on the forward strand.
CGTTTTCAGAAGCAGGTGCGACAGTTCACCTAGCAGGAGGCCACGATCTAGGCGCAGTTCAACGTGCTGGTCGTAAACTTGACGGACAAGGTATTTCGTTCATTTCACTGCAAGGCGAAGGTTGGGATCTGGAGAGCGTTTGGGCTTTCCACCAAGGTTATCGCGGTCCTAAAAAGCAAACCACGCTAGAGTGGGGCGAGCTACCAGAAGCGGACCAAGCTGAGCTAGAAGCTCGTATTCGCGCGACAGACTGGACTCGTGACATCATCAACAAAACGGCAGAAGAAGTTGCACCGCGTCAGCTGGCAACGATGGCTGCTGAATACATCAAATCTATTGCGCCAGAAGGCACTGTAAAAGCGAAGATCGTTAAAGACAAAGACTTACTTACTGACGGTTGGGAAGGCATCTACGCTGTCGGTCGCGGTTCTGAGCGCACGTCAGCAATGCTACAACTAGACTTCAACCCAACGGGTGATGAAAACGCGCCAGTATTTGCGTGTCTAGTTGGTAAGGGTATTACTTTCGATTCGGGCGGTTACAGCATCAAACCAGGCCAATTCATGACGGCAATGAAAGCAGACATGGGTGGTGCAGCTACAATTACCGGTGGCCTAGGTCTAGCAATCGAGCGTGGCTTGAATAAGCGTATCAAGCTTATCCTATGTTGTGCAGAGAACATGATCTCGGGTCGTGCTCTTAAGCTTGGCGATATCATTACCTACAAAAATGGCACCACTGTAGAGATCATGAATACTGACGCGGAAGGTCGTTTGGTACTCGCTGATGGTCTGATGTACGCAAGTGAGCAAAATCCAGAGCTTATCATCGACTGTGCAACGCTGACTGGTGCGGCGAAGAATGCTCTAGGCAACGATTACCACGCTTTAATGAGCTTTGATGATGAGCTTGCTCACCAAGCGCTAACTGCAGCAAATCAAGAGAAAGAAGGTCTATGGCCACTTCCATTGGCTGACTTCCACCGCGGCATGCTGCCATCAAACTTTGCTGATCTATCTAACATCAGCACTGGTGATTACACTCCGGGTGCAAGTACTGCAGCGGCATTCTTGTCTTACTTTGTTGATGACTACAAGAAAGGCTGGCTACACATGGACTGCGCGGGTACATACCGTAAATCACCAAGTGATAAGTGGGCAGCAGGCGCGACAGGCATGGGTGTTCGCACTCTGGCTCGTCTACTTATCGAGCAAGCAAAATAATTATAAAATCAGGCAGCTATCGGCTGCCTGATTGTTACCTAAACTCAATCAATGAGGGCAGGTGTCGTTTTAAATAACAACAAAAATGAAGTGAAGGAACCCCTATGGCTCTAGAAAGAACGTTCTCAATTGTTAAGCCAGATGCTGTTAAACGTAACTTGATCGGCGAAATCTACCACCGCATTGAAAAAGCGGGCCTACAAATCATTGCAGCTAAAATGGTGCATTTAACAGAAGAGCAAGCGAGCGGTTTTTACGCGGAACACGAAGGCAAAGAATTCTTCCCAGCTCTTAAAGAGTTTATGACGTCTGGTCCTATCATGGTTCAGGTACTAGAAGGCGAAGATGCAATTTGTCGTTACCGCGAACTAATGGGTAAAACAAACCCAGAAGAAGCGGCGTGCGGTACTATCCGTGCAGACTACGCAATCAGCATGCGTTACAACTCAGTACACGGCAGCGACAGCCCAGAGTCGGCAGCGCGCGAGATTGAGTTCTTCTTCCCTGAATCTGAAATTTGCCCACGTCCTGCTGAATAAGCAATGGGTTAACGATTCTCAAGGCTTCACTACGGTGAGGCCTTTTTTGTAAGTGGGTTTTACGTAGTTGGAGATTCCAGATATCTCGTTCCTCGATTCTGGAATGACGAGAAGAGAATGGGTTAGTTGCAGCGTCATTCCCGATAGCGACGAAGGAGTGTAGTCGGGAATCTCTATTTGCTGCTGGAGATTCCAGATATCTCGTCCCTCGATTCTCGAATGACGAGAAAGGAATGGGTTAGTTGCCCGTCATTCCTGATAGCGACGAAGGAGCGTGGTCGGGAATCTCGCTCTTATTTCAAGAATTGCAAGTAATGAAAGGTGGCTGTGTAAATTTTAATCACTTAACTTTGAATGTCTTAGTAAACACAGGGTTTTACAACCCTTGTTGAAGATGCGTAAAGGCTGTACAATTCGCGCCCTTAATTATTGTTCCGTCATTGAGAGGCACCATGACCACAGCTAAAGTCAATCTACTCGATTTTGATCGTAAAGGTCTTCGTAAATTTTTCACAGAAGAATTGAATGAGAAAGCTTTTCGAGCAGATCAAGTAATGAAGTGGATGTACCACTTCGGTGTCGATGACTTCGAAAACATGAACAACATCAACAAAAAGCTGCGTGAGAAACTTCAACGTCGCTGTGAGATTGTTGCACCTGTTGTTTCTGAAGCTCAACACTCTTCTGACGGTACAATCAAATGGGCAATGCGTGTTGGCGATCAAGACGTTGAAACGGTATACATCCCGGATGGTGACCGTGCGACGCTGTGTGTATCATCACAAGTGGGTTGTGCCCTTGAATGTAAGTTCTGCTCTACTGCACAACAAGGCTTCAACCGTAACCTAAAAGTATCTGAGATTGTTGGCCAAATCTGGCGTGCATCTCGTGAGATCGGTCTTGAGAAAGAGACAGGTCGCCGCCCAATTACGAACGTAGTAATGATGGGCATGGGTGAACCTCTACTTAACATGAAGAACCTAATGCCATCATTAGAAATCATGTTAGATGATCTTGGTTTTGCTCTGTCTAAGCGCCGTGTAACGGTATCGACTTCTGGTGTTGTATCTGGCCTTGACCAAATGACGGGTAACATTGATGTTGCACTAGCAATCTCACTACATGCGCCAAATGACAAGCTACGTAGCGAAATCATGCCAATCAATGACCGTTGGGATATCGAGGACTTCCTAGCATCGGTTCGTCGTTACATTGCATCTTCAAACGCAAACCGCGGTAAAGTTACTGTTGAGTACGTGCTGCTTGATCATGTGAATGACGATATGGACCACGCTCGTGAACTTGCTGAGCTAATGAAAGATACGCCATGTAAGATCAATCTGATTCCATTCAACCCATACCCAGGTTCACCTTACAAGAAACCAAGCAACTCTCGTATTGACCGTTTCCAGAAAACACTGATGGAATACGACTACACAGTGACAGTACGTAAGACCCGTGGTGACGATATCGATGCTGCATGTGGTCAGTTGGTAGGTGATGTTATCGACCGTACCAAACGAACTAAGCAAAAAGCCGCTGCGGAAACTATTCCAGTAAAAGCGCTTTAATCCGCTCTTCGTATTAATAACAAGCCAGAAGTTTACTTCTGGCTTGTTTGTTTTTGACCGTTTATCACCGTTTTCCTGTTCATTACGCCACGCTTTTTTACATTTTTCGTTAAATTTTGTACAAAACCATGAGCTAACGGTAAATTTTGTCGAAAGTGTTTTTGCCTTGTCATGGCATTAGCTTATGATTAAATCAGCTTAAACTCAGTTTAAGTGCTTACTTGCTACTCGAACCATCAATATGTCTATTTATTAGGTTGGCATTGAACAGATAGCTGCCTGAGAAAACCCTTTTGCATAGCAGTGCGTGGTTTTCGATTTCAAAAGGTTTTTGGTGCGAGTTGCAGGACAAATTCCACAAAGAGTGGGTTGTAAGATTGAGCGTAAACGACAATAAAAAATGGCTCTCGACAACCGACGATAATATTTAGAAGTTCAACTTTATGAACACAGAACAAGATACACAAACTTCAGAAGCGGCAGCTCCTGTATTGGAAGCTGGTACGATCCTTAAAAATCGACGTGAGTCGTTAGGTTTAACCCAACAGCAAGTCTCTTCTCGCTTAAAGCTGCGCGTTAGCTTGATTCAGCAGATTGAAGACAACCAATTTGATTCAGACCAAGTCGCCACCTTTATGCGTGGTTACGTGCGTTCGTATGCCAAATACGTCAATTTAGATGAGAAAGTGGTTCTAGAAGCTTTAGATCACGCTGGTGATGTTCAGCATCAAGAACAAGAGATGATGAGCTTCTCGCGCAAAACCAAAACGGAGAAGCACAACAGTCGTATTATGCTGCTAACTTGGAGCATCTTCGCGGTTATTGCTGGTATCTCTTCACTTTGGTGGTGGCAAAACCAGCAACAAGACACGCTTTCTCAATCATTTGTAGCTGAAGAAACTGCAGAAGAAGTCGTAGTCGATGATCTCAGTGACGACCAACTCACTACCTCTCTAGATCTGATTGAAGCTGAAACACCAGTAGTTGAAGCGCCTCAAGTAGTGGACAGCGAAGTAATGGCAGAAGCCAGTGTTGCAACAGAAACGATTGCAGCTGACGTTGCTCCCGAGGTGGAAGTACCTGCGGAACCTGTAGTGGCTACTGTAGAGACAGAAGTTGCTGAACCAGAAGTCGTAATACCAGAGCCTGTATCTAATGAGTTGGTAATGCAATTTAGCTCTGATTGCTGGATTCAAGTGAAAGACGCGACTGGCAGAACGCTGTCGACGGGCATTAAAAAAGCAGGTCAATCACTCAATTTATCAGGTGAAACTCCGTATAAAGTGGTTATTGGCGCTCCAGAAGCCGTCTCAATGACATTTGCGAGTGAACCTGTCGACCTTTCTGGGTATACTTCAGGCAAAGTAGCTAGAATAACCTTACCTTAGAGTTAATATGCAACACGAATCTCCTATTATTCGTCGCAAGTCGACCCGTATTTATGTGGGCGACGTGCCGATCGGTGATGGTGCACCAATTGCTGTGCAATCCATGACTAATACTCGAACAACAGACGTTGCGGCGACTGTTGCTCAAATTAAATCGCTAGAAAATGTTGGCGCTGACATTGTACGTGTCTCTGTTCCAACGATGGATGCAGCAGAAGCGTTCAAGCAGATCAAACAGCAAGTATCTGTACCTTTGGTCGCAGACATTCACTTCGACTACCGTATCGCTCTCAAAGTAGCAGAGTACGGCGTTGACTGTTTACGTATCAACCCAGGTAATATCGGTAATGAGAGCCGTATTCGCTCTGTGGTTGACTGTGCTCGCGATAAAAATATCCCGATTCGTATTGGTGTTAACGGTGGTTCTCTAGAAAAAGACATTCAAGAGAAGTACACAGAGCCAACAGCAGAAGCGCTCGTTGAATCTGCAATGCGCCATGTGGACATTCTTGATCGTCTTAACTTTGATCAGTTTAAGGTCAGTGTTAAAGCATCAGACGTATTTCTAGCGGTAGGTTCATACCGTTTATTAGCACAGAAGATCGATCAACCTCTACACTTAGGTATCACTGAAGCTGGTGGTGCTCGTGCGGGTGCGGTGAAGTCATCTGTTGGCTTAGGTATGCTTCTATCAGAAGGTATCGGTGATACGCTGCGTATCTCTCTAGCTGCAGATCCTGTTGAAGAGATCAAAGTTGGCTTTGATATTCTTAAGTCTTTGCGTATTCGCTCGCGCGGTATCAACTTTATCGCTTGTCCAAGCTGCTCTCGCCAAGAATTTGATGTTATTAATACGGTTAATGCATTAGAAGAGCGCTTAGAAGACGTGATTACACCAATGGATGTATCGATCATCGGTTGTGTGGTGAACGGCCCTGGTGAAGCAGAAGTATCGCATTTAGGCCTTGCGGGTAGTGCTCGTAAGAGTGCGTTCTACGAAGACGGTAAGCGTCAAAAAGAGCGTTTCGACAACAATGACCTTGTCGATCAGCTAGAAGCAAAGATCAGAGCAAAAGCGTCTGTGATGGATAAATCCAATCGCATTGACCTAAAGAACCTAGAAGATTAATACAACACGATGAGGTGAAGCGTTTAGGCACACCTTGTCGTGAAGAATGACGGAAAAAATTGTGGCTAAAAATATCCAAGCAATCCGAGGCATGAACGACTGCCTTCCAACTCAATCACCACTTTGGCAGAAAGTAGAAAACGCAGTAAAAAGCGTAGTAAGCGCATACGGCTACAACGAAGTACGCATGCCGATCGTTGAAGAGACGAACCTATTTAGCCGTGCTGTTGGTGAAGAGACTGACGTAGTTTCAAAAGAGATGTACACCTTTGAAGATCGCAACGGTGACAGCCTAACTCTACGTCCTGAAGGCACAGCGGGTTGTGTTCGTTCATGTATCCAAAACAGCCTTATCAACCGTGATGAACAGCGTCTGTGGTACATGGGCCCAATGTTCCGTCACGAGCGTCCTCAAAAAGGCCGTTACCGTCAGTTCCACCAATGTGGTGTGGAAGTGTTTGGTCTAGATGGTCCAGACGTTGACGCAGAACTTATCATGATGACCGCACGTCTATGGCGTGAGCTAGGCATCGACAAGCACGTACGTTTAGAACTGAACTCAATCGGTTCTACTGAAGACCGTGCAAACTACCGTACAGCGCTTGTTGCTTTCTTAGAGCAACACATCGACGTTCTGGATGAAGATTGTAAGCGTCGCATGCACACAAACCCACTGCGTGTTCTAGATACTAAGAACCCAGACGTACAAGCGATTCTTGGTGATGCACCTCGCCTTTCTGAATATTTAGGTGAAGAGTCACAGCAACATTTTGCAGGTTTGTGTGAACTTCTTGATGCTGTGGGTATCGAATACCAAGTTAACGAGCGTCTAGTACGTGGTCTTGACTACTACAACCGCACAGTATTTGAGTGGATCACTGACAGCCTAGGTGCACAAGGCACTGTATGTGGCGGTGGTCGTTACGACGGTCTAGTTGAGCAACTAGGCGGTAAAGCAACTAATGCCGTTGGTTTTGCAATGGGTCTAGAGCGTCTTGTTCTAATGATGGAGACTCTAGAGCTAACAGAAGTACGTCGCAGCGTTGACGTATACATGGTTGCAGCAGGTGAAGGCACCATGATTGCGGGCATGCAACTGGCGAACGAACTGCGCGACAACATTGAAGGCGTTCGTGTAATGAACCACTTCGGTGGTGGTAGCTTCAAGAAACAATTTAAGCGCGCTGATAAAGTGGGTGCTGTAGTTGCACTGGTACTGGGTGAAAACGAAGTAGCAGACAACACAGTGGTATTGAAAGATCTGGTTGGTGGTGAACAAGAAGTTGTTGCCCAAGCAGACGTTGCTGCAAAAGTAGCAGCACTAATCTAAGTCGCCCGCTGAGCAACCAAACGCTCAATATGAATATTCAACGCCAGCTGTTTGCTGGCGTTTAAAAGAATCAAAGAGGACAGGAAGTGGAACTTTACGATAGCGAAGAGCAACAAGTTGAAGCCATTAAAGACTGGTGGAAAGAGAACGGCAAGGCTGTAATCTTTGGTGCTGTGATTGGTTTAGGTGGTCTATTTGGCTGGCGCTATTACCAAGACTCGGTTACCCAGGCACGTGAAGCAGCTTCTGAAAGCTACACCACAGCTATTTCTGCACTGGATGCAAAAGGCCTAGATGCACAAGCGGATATCCAAGCGTTCATCGATAGCAACAAAGACGCGGAGTACTCTGTACTTGCGGCGATGCAATTGGCAAAAGTACAAGTAGAAGCGGGTGATCTAGCAGCAGCGCTTGAGCAGCTTGAGTGGGCACAATCAGCGACAAAAGACGCGGCATTAGCTCCTCTGTTAGGCTACCGTGTAGCGCGTGTAAAAGCTGAGCAAGGTGAGTTTGACGCAGCTCTTAGCGAACTAGCGGCGATCACTGATGAATCTTGGAAGGGTCGTGTTGCTGAACTGCGTGGTGATATCTCACTGCGTAAAGGCGACAGCGATGCTGCATATGCGGCTTATACTGAAGCACAACAAGCTGTTGATGCTAGCCAAACGCTTCAAATCAAACTTGACGACTTAGCTAAATAAGGCGCTTTGAATGAAGAAGATGTTTCCCAAAGCGACACTGTGTGCGATAGCTCTAGGGCTACTTGCTGGCTGTGCGGGTGAAGAAGACACCGTTATCATGGCACCAGTGCCAACTGTAACGAGTGAATTTACGCCTTCTCAAGAGTGGTCTAACTCAGTGGGTGATGGCGTTGGTCATTACTTCTCAAAGCTCACGCCTGAATACGCATACGACAAAGTGTTTGTTGCTAGCCGCGATGGCATGATCAAAGCGCTTGACCCAGAAACGGGTAAAGAGATCTGGAGAAACGATCTAGAGAAAGACGTGATTGCACGTATCTCTGGTGGTTTGACAGCGGGCTACGGCAAGGTTTTCCTAGGCTCTGAAAATGGCGAGATGATCGCTGTTGATGAAGAGACCGGTGAAGAGCTATGGCGTGTTTCTGTTAATGGTGAAGTATTAGCGGCACCTGCAACAGAAAACAACATGGTTTTGGTTCACACCAGCCGTGGCATGATGGTGGCGCTTGACCAAGCTACAGGTGAGGAAAAGTGGACCATCAGTACTGAGGTTCCTAGCTTAACCCTGCGTGGTGACAGTGCACCTGTGACAGTATCTGGCGGTGTGTTCTGGGGAACGGCAAATGGTCGATTGGCTGCTGCTATCGTTGACCGTGGTCAGCTTATTTGGCAACAACCAGTAGGCACACCAAAAGGCGCGACTGAAATCGACCGTCTTGTTGATGTTGACTCTTCTCCAGTTGTCCTGGGTGGCACGCTTTATACTGTCGGTATTAATGGCCAACTGATTGCGATTGATCTACGTTCAGGCAAACCAGTGTGGAAACGCAACTACTCTTCTGCTATTGATTTGGCAAGTGATGGCAGCCGTCTGTTTGTTGTTACAGATAACGATCACTTAGCTGCGGTTGATGCGCGCAGTGGTACAGAGATCTGGAGTACATCTCTGCTTGAAAATCGCTTACTGACAGCACCTGCTATCATTAACGGATACGTCGTGGTAGGTGATACAGAAGGTTACCTACACTGGCTAGACCGCGCAACAGGCGACTTTGTTGCCCAGCAGCTGGTGGATGACAGTGGCTTTGCTGTAGCACCAATTGAGCTAGCTGGCGGTTACCTTGTCGTTACTCGCAACGGCGATGTAAAGAAACTGACGATTAGCCAATAAAAGCGTGATATAATTCACAGTCGGCTCCTGGTTGGTAACAGCCAGGGGCCGTTTTGTTGTTGTAAAATTAATAAAGCGTGTGGTTATAGGTAAGAGTTTAAACTTGCGAACAAGTGTTTACCTATAACTACATTAAGAAAAGAAATTGTAGAGGTTGTTATGGTACCTGTTGTTGCTCTAGTAGGGCGTCCGAACGTAGGTAAGTCTACGTTGTTTAACCGATTGACTCGAACTCGCGATGCATTGGTTGCGGATTTTCCTGGCTTAACGCGTGACCGTAAATATGGCCAAGCTCAGCTTGGTGAACACGAATTTATTGTTATCGACACCGGCGGTATCGACGGTACTGAAGAAGGTGTTGAAACAAAAATGGCAGAACAGTCATTAGCGGCGATCGATGAAGCTGATGTTGTACTGTTCATGGTAGACGGCCGTGCTGGTCTAACACCATCTGATATTGCTATCGCGAAGCACCTTCGTCAGCTAGAAAAGCCTTCAATGCTAGTAGTAAACAAGGTTGATGGTATCGACCCTGATGCAGCAAGTGCGGACTTCTGGCAACTGGGTGTTGAAGACATGTATCAAATTGCTGCGGCTCATGGTCGTGGTGTAACAGCGCTTATCGATCTAGCACTAAACCCATTCGCAGAAGCGCTAAAAGCGGAAGCGGGTGAAGTGAGCGATCTGACTGAATTTGAAGATGAAGAAGCTGAGCAAGTTGATTTCACTGAAGAAGAAGCGGAAGCAGAATTCCAGCGCCTTCAAGATCAACCAATTAAGCTTGCGATCATTGGTCGTCCAAACGTAGGTAAATCAACGCTAACTAACCGTATCCTAGGTGAAGAGCGTGTGGTTGTTTACGATATGCCGGGCACGACGCGTGACTCTATCTACATCCCTATGAGCCGTGATGAGCGTGAATATGTTCTGATCGATACTGCGGGTGTACGTCGTCGTAAGAACATCAACGAAACGGTTGAGAAGTTCTCGGTTGTTAAAACGCTGAAGGCAGTTGAAGACGCTAACGTTGTTCTACTTGTAATTGATGCTCGTGAAAACATCTCTGACCAAGACTTGAGCCTACTAGGTTTCGCTTTGAATGCAGGTCGTTCAATTGTGATCGCAGTAAACAAGTGGGATGGTCTAGACAACGACGTGAAAGAGCGCGTTAAGAAAGAGCTAGACCGTCGTCTTGGTTTCGTTGACTTTGCACGTATCCACTTCATCTCTGCACTACACGGTACAGGTGTTGGTCACTTGTTTGAGTCTGTTCAAGAAGCTTACAAGTCAGCGACGACACGTGTAGGTACATCGGTACTAACACGTATCATGAAAATGGCAACTGATGATCACCAACCGCCAATGGTTCGTGGCCGTCGTGTGAAGCTTAAGTACGCGCACGCGGGTGGTTACAACCCACCGATCGTGGTTATCCACGGTAACCAAGTTCGTGAACTACCAGATTCGTACAAGCGTTACTTGATGAACTACTACCGTCGTTCTCTAGAGATCATGGGTACACCGATTCGTATTCAGTTCCAGAACAGTGAGAACCCGTTTGAAGGTAAGACTAACAAGCTAACTGTTTCTCAAGAGCGTAAACGTAAGCGCATGATGAGCATGATGAAAGGCCGTAAGTAACCTTTATAACTGATTTGATACCCGAGCCGAGCTCGGGTATTTTTTTAAGCAAAATTCATTAGAACTAAAAAACATGACCACATCGATTCAAATTAATCCAACCATCACTCAGTTTTGTCACCAAACTTGGAGCCTAACCGCCACCACGCAATACTTAGAGCAGCAAGCAGAGAAAACGTACCTTGTTGTTGATAAAACCCCATTTCACCCAGTCAGCCATATTTGGCCTGATCATCCTGCAGACCGTGGCTACATTGTTATTAATAAACAGCAGATAGAGGTAGAAGACTGTCTGGTTGGAGCGATAGAACAATCGACTGGAAAACTCTTCGTTGCAGAAGATATTCCTGTTAAGCGAGATACAGAGGGGTGGGCGTTTGTTGTGGTGCATCAACTACCGGCTTCTTCAGAAGCGATTGAAGTTGGTGAGCCTGTTGAACTTCACGTCGATCAAGACTATCAAGACAGCCTTAGCCGTGGACACAGTGCAGGACACGTCGCATACCTTGCTTTAAATCAGGTACTTGCTGAGCAATACTGGCGTAAAGATGCAGACAGAAAAGACCCATTAGGTCACTACGATTTCAACAGCTATGCCCAAGTTACCAGCTTTGTAACTCCTGATTTATGTACCGACAAATACCGCTTAGGCAAAACTCTCAAAAAACGCGGTCTCAATGTTGCGAATATGCTCGAAAATCTTTCTGAAATTGAAATCGCAGTCAATCAAACGATCGCTGATTGGTTAGAGCAAAAAAGTCCAGTTGCAATGAAACTGGATGGTGAGTGTTTGACAGATTCTCGTTACTGGCAATGGCAGAAAAATGAAAGTACTTTAATTTCAATCCCTTGTGGTGGTGCTCATATCAATAGTACAGCTGAGCTTGGCAACTTGGCCGTGAAATTAACTAAGCTTGATGACCAACACATTGAAATGCAGACGCATGTAAATCGAGGATAATTAGTCACAGATCGAATCTGGATATTCTGCAAAGGTGACGTATTTAAGTATATATTGGTTTTATGTGCTGTTTAAAATCCAAATGCAGCACATGTAACTTATGCTTTCGGTATGTGGTGATATAAATATTCTTTTTGGGGTAGATCGCTGATCAAAATAGATAAAGCGAAAGATCAACCTATGATCTTCAGTTGTGTGTCGTGGTTACTTAGTGTGTTATTATTGAGTAAAAAGTAAACTTGCATAAGAACGGGTTGCTATCAATACACTTAATAAAGCTTTTGTGAATGGAAAAAGATTTTTTATTGGAAGCACATCGCTCCGTAAACAGCCTGTTGCGCAGACTCGCACTGGGGTTGGATCGCAAAGAGTTGAATGAGAAGATCATTCAGCTCACCGAACATCTTTTCGGCGAGCGTATGGCTTCGATTTTAATGCTCAATCCCGACACACAGACCTTGCATCTTGAACATGCCCCAAACTTGCCTCAATTTTATAATGAGAAAATTGAGGGTGTTTCAATTGGCGAAGGTATCGGTTCGTGTGGGGAAGCGGCGGCGCGTAAGAAAGCTGTTATCGTTTCGGATATTAACCAACACCCCAATTGGGCTGCTTTCTTACCTTTGACTCAGCAAGCGAATCTACATGCTTGTTGGTCGGTTCCTATCCTCTCATCCAATGACCATGTCCTTGGCACTTTCGCTATCTACAGCCAATGTCCTTCTGAGCCCCATGAGTTCGAAGTTGAAATACTAGAGCTACTAGCATCACTCTACTCTGTTGCACTAGAGAAATATGAACTTGAGGATCAACTGCAATATTATGCGACTCGTGATTCGTTAACTCGATGCCTTAATCGTCGAGCATTACTTTTTGAAGCTCAGAAAGTTCTGGAAAAGCGCTGCTTTGGTGAAAAGATCATGGGGTGTATGTTTGTGGATGTTGATAAGTTCAAGTCGATCAACGATACCTATGGGCACCGTTTCGGTGATGAAATTCTAGAGAGAGTGGCTAAGGTTCTGGACGACGCGACGACAGCGTGCGCCAAAGTAGGGCGTTATGGTGGAGATGAGTTTGTAGTGTTCTCTTGTTTTAATTCGGAAGAGAGTTTCTCCCAAACTTATCGAGTGCTCAACAGTACGCTGCAAGAGGCGTTGTACATCGATGGTACTCAATTTTCGGTTAGTGTTGGAATGGCGTTTGAGAAAAATCCCAATGGTTTGAGTGGTTTGATCGCGCAAGCAGACAAGAACATGTATCAAATCAAGCAATCGAAAGTGCACTAAGCGTAGAGTTAGCCATAGTTGATGATTTAGGAATGCGATATGAGCGAAAATATCTGCCCTCAGTGTCAGTCTGAATTAGGTTGGGACGGGCAATACCACTGCGAAAACTGTTCAATGCACTTCACTAAGATTGGTTACTGTCCAGATTGTCAGAGCCAACTTGAGAAGCTTCAGGCCTGCGGTGCGGCTAGTTACTTCTGTAACGATAAGTGTAATGAGCTTAAGTCTAAGTCGAGAGTGACATTTGAGTTTAAGCCGACGGCTTAACCCAGATACAACCTGTCTACTCTATTTATCTCGCCCTAAAATACTGTCTCGTCCTAAAATATGTTTCAATTTTTAAGCCCAGCTCTTAACGAGCTGGGCTTTTTTATTGCGGTCATGTTTCATATTGGTTCATTTCTCAGACAACTGCACCACCATGAATCAGTACACATAGTGCAATTTGCACCATAGTTGCTCTTAATAATTTTAAGTTGTTAAAAATCAATTGTTTATTTTATTTTTAGCTTTATAGATAGCTTGGCACCCTTCTTGTAGCTCTGTAATTGGATAATAAAAAACAATTATGGAGTAACAACTATGAACAAGGTGTTCAAATTATCGTTAGCTGCACTATGTACTTCACTCTCTTTCTCTTCAGCAAGCGTTCTTGCTGCGGAAGATACGATCAAGGTAGGGGTTCTACACTCCTTGTCGGGCACTATGGCGATCAGTGAAACCACACTAAAAGATACGGTTCTGATGCTAATAGATGAACAGAATAAGAAAGGTGGTCTATTGGGTAAAAAGCTTGAACCTGTTGTCGTTGACCCTGCGTCAAACTGGCCATTGTTTGCTGAAAAAGCCCGTGAGTTGATTGAAAAAGAGCAAGTCGATGTGGTGTTCGGTGGTTGGACATCGGTTTCTCGTAAATCCATGTTGCCAGTGTTTGAAGAGCTCAACAGTATTCTCTTCTATCCAGTTCAATATGAAGGTGAAGAGTCTTCGAAAAACGTTTTCTATACGGGTGCTGCGCCAAACCAACAGGCAATTCCAGCTGTGGATTACTTGATGGAAGAACTCGAAGTTGAGCGTTGGGTACTTGCGGGTACCGATTATGTTTATCCGCGCACAACCAACAAGATCCTTGAAGCCTACCTGAAAGAGAAAGGTGTCGCACAAGAAGACATTATGATCAACTACACGCCATTTGGTCACTCTGATTGGCAGTCTATTGTCTCTGACATCAAGAAATTTGGCGATGCAGGCAAAAAGACAGCTGTAGTTTCAACGGTTAATGGCGATGCGAACGTTCCATTCTATAAAGAGTTGGGCGCACAAGGCATCTCATCTGAAGACATTCCTGTGATTGCCTTCTCGGTGGGCGAAGAAGAGCTATCGGGCATGGATACTGAACCATTGGTTGGTCACCTTGCAGCTTGGAACTACTTTATGAGTGTGGACACTGAAGCCAACGAAGAGTTTGTTGAGACGTGGCAAGCCTTTATCAAGAACGAAAAACGCGTGACTAACGATCCAATGGAAGCACATTACGTCGGCTTCAACATGTGGGCTCAAGCTGTGACAAACGCGGGCACCACGGATGCAGAAGCGGTACAAGATGCATTGATTGGTGTTTCAGTTCCTAACCTTTCAGGTGGCTACTCAACCATGCTACCTAACCACCACATCACTAAACCAGTACTGATCGGTGAGATCCAAGATGACGGTCAATTTGAAGTTGTTTGGGAAACCACAGGCCTTGTGGCGGGTGACGCATGGTCAAGTTACTTACCGGAATCAGCCAAGCTGTACTCTAGCTGGTCTAAGCCGTTCTCGTGTGGTGCTTTCAACGTAGAAACGAAGAAGTGTTCAGGTAGCAACTAAGCAAACCTGGATACGTGCGCCCTTGGCATTTCAGTCAACTTCGCCGAGGGCGCCTTCGTTAGTGCGCCCAAATCAGGATGAGTATCCAAGCAGCAATCAGTTTCCAAGGAACTATAACAATAGGCTGCGTAAACGTGGCTTGAATAAAAACGTGCTTGGTGGGTTAAGGAACAATAAATGAAAAACGTATTAAACGTGTTTAAGGCACTGCTGCTTCTGGTCGTCAGTGCACAGTTTGCGTGGGCCGATGTGTCCGACAACGCAAGCTTTACCAAGGCGCTAGTTGGTAAAAAAACGTCAGAGAAAGAGTCAGCCATTGAATGGCTCATTGCTTCGCAACCGGAAGGCGTTGCAAAACCACTCTTGACCAGTTGGCTTAATGGCACGCTCTACTATGTGAGTGACAGAAAGAGCGACTACTACAAACAGCTGTATTTGATTGAAGGGATCAAAACAGCCACTCAGGCGCAATCTGCATGGAGTAATGAGACTCTGGCGGTTGAGTCGACTAAGCAATTTAAAAAGGTTCGCGTAAACAACAAACTGCGTGGAATCTTACGTATTGAAATCGCCTCAATGGGGCTTAATAGCAAAGATTCAGACATCCGCTATCAATCGGTCAACAACCTGCTTGGTACCAAAGATCGCGCCATCATAGAGCGTATTGAGCTAATGCAGCCTAGCGAAGAGAATGATCGTGTCGCTGATTTAATGGCATTGCTATTGGCGGTACATACTTCTCAAGACAACCAAGCTAATGCAGCGTCGCGTATCGAAGCTATCGAAACACTCGGTGACTTCAAGCAATCCGTGGTGCTTAAAACGCTTAATTCACTGCTTAGTAAAGAGAGTGAACCCGCGATCATTGATGCGGCTGAGCGCGCGCTCGATCAATATCAGCAGAGCCAAGCTTTCTACTCAGGCGTTGAAACTGTCTTCTTCGGTTTGAGCCTAGGCTCTGTATTGGTCTTAGCAGGCATTGGCTTGGCGATTACGTTTGGTGTCATGGGCGTGATTAATATGGCTCACGGCGAGCTGATCATGATAGGCGCTTACACAACCTATGTTCTGCAACTGTTGATGCCAAACCATATTGGTACTGCGCTGCTATTGTCGATTCCTGTTGCTTTCATCGTTTCTGGGTTAGTTGGCATTCTTATCGAACGTTCTGTTATTCGTCATCTTTACGGTCGCCCACTCGAAACGCTACTTGCGACATTTGGTATCAGCTTGATCCTACAACAAGCGGTTCGCAGTATCTTCTCGCCGCTTAACCGCTCTGTGAGTACACCAGAGTGGATGGCAGGTGCGCTTGAGCTAAATCCGATGTTGTCACTGACCTATAACCGACTCTATATCATTTTGTTCTGTGCATTGGTGTTTATGGGACTGCTTATGGTTCTGAAAAAAACGCCACTTGGCTTGCAGGTACGTGCCGTATCTCAAAACCGTGCAATGGCTCGTGCTATGGGTATTCGCTCTGAGCGTGTAGATGCAATGACCTTCGGCTTAGGCTCTGGTGTCGCAGGCGTTGCGGGTGTGGCTCTCTCTCAATTGACCAATGTTGGCCCGAACATGGGACAGGCCTACATCATCGACTCATTCATGGTAGTGGTGTTTGGCGGTGTCGGTAACCTATGGGGCACCTTAGTGGCAGGTTTAAGTTTAGGCCTGTTTAACAAGATTTTAGAGCCTTGGGCAGGCGCGGTTCTCGCTAAGATCTTAGTACTGGTTTTCATCATTCTATTTATTCAAAAGCGACCACGCGGGCTATTCCCACAGCGTGGGCGCGCGGCTGAAGGTTAAGGAGAACATTATGCAGTCGAAATCTTTTGTTCTCTCAGCCTTGAGAGGTGATAAGGGCGGTCAGTTGACCATACTCGTGCTTCTTGCTGCGGTGATATTGGTGCCTATGGCCAATACGCTACTGCCAAGCGGGCACCCACTTCATGTTGAGACCTTTACCGTCTCTTTGATGGGTAAGTATTTGAGCTATGCGATGTTGGCGTTGGCGCTTGATCTGGTGTGGGGTTACCTAGGCATTCTCAGCCTTGGACACGGGGCATTCTTTGCTCTTGGTGGTTATGCGATGGGCATGTATCTGATGCGTCAGGTTGGCGATCGTGGGGTGTATGGTGACCCTATCTTACCTGACTTTATGGTGTTCCTTGATTGGTCGGCGTTACCTTGGTTCTGGAACGGTTTTGATCAGTTCTGGTTTGCCTGCTTGATGGTGTTGTTAGTGCCGGGCGCGTTGGCTTACCTGTTCGGCTACTTAGCATTTCGCTCACGAGTGTCGGGCGTGTATCTCTCGATTATGACGCAGGCGCTGACATATGCGTTGATGCTGGCGTTCTTCCGCAATGAGATGGGCTTTGGTGGTAACAATGGCCTGACTGACTTTAAAGATATTGTCGGTTTTAGCCTGCAGAGCGACGCGACCAAAATTGGTCTATTCGTATGCACGGGCTTAGCGTTGATTGTTAGCTACATCGTTTGTCGTATGGTGGTAACAAGCCGTTTAGGTCGTGTTGCGCTGGCTATTCGCGATACTGAGTCTCGTACTCGTTTCATGGGCTATGACGTTGATGGCATCAAGTTGTGGGTATTTGTGCTATCGGCGGTGATTGCAGGCATTGCAGGTGCTCTGTATGTGCCTCAAGTTGGCATCATCAACCCAGGTGAATTTGCTCCACTTAACTCCATCGAAGTCGTGGTTTGGGTTGCCTTGGGCGGTCGTGCCACTCTGTTTGGTGCGATTGTTGGTGCGCTTATTATCAATTATGCCAAGAGCTGGTTTACGGTCGAATTCCCAGAGGTGTGGCTATTCGCTCTGGGCGGTCTGTTTGTCCTATCGACCATGTACCTACCACAAGGTGTGATTGGCTTTATCAGCGATAAGTGGCAGCAACTGCGCAAGAAAACCCGTGCGTCAAAACCTGACTCTTCTAATAATGATTCATCGAATAACACGCCTTCCAACCCTAGTTCAGACAATACGGGTGGCTCATCAATCAAACCACAGGAGGTGACAGCATGAGTACATTGAACTCTCTGAAAGATTCGGTGAGCGCACTGACACGTCGCGATCAAGTCTTCGATTATCTCAAGCCAGATGTGCACCCTGCGATTGATACTCGCCATAACATTTTGCTGTATGTGGAGGGGGTGAATAAAAGCTTCGACGGCTTCAAGGCGATCAATGATCTGAATCTGTATATCAAGGAAGGGGAACTGCGCTGCATCATAGGTCCGAATGGAGCGGGTAAAACCACCATGATGGATATCATCACCGGTAAAACCAAACCCGATACAGGAGAGGTATGGCTCGGCTCTAACATCAATCTTTTGAAGATGAATGAAGCTGAAATTGCCAACGCGGGCATTGGGCGCAAGTTTCAAAAGCCAACTGTGATTGAGTGCCTTACTGTGTGGCAAAACTTAGAGCTAGCAATGTCTGGCGTGCGCTCAGTGTGGGGAACTTTCACTGCGGTGATGAACGGTGAGCAGAAAGATAAGCTGCTCTCTGTACTTGAATTGATTCACTTGCACGAAGAAGCGACCAACCTTGCGGGCAACTTGTCTCATGGTCAGAAGCAGTGGTTGGAAATCGGCATGCTGCTAATGCAAAACCCTAAGTTGTTGCTGGTGGATGAGCCTGTGGCGGGCATGACTCACCAAGAGATGGATCGTACCTCTGAACTGCTCAACTCACTGGCAGGCAAGCACTCGGTGGTGGTGGTTGAGCACGACATGGATTTTGTGCGCTCGATTGCCAGCCACGTGACGGTACTTCACCAAGGTCATGTATTGGCGGAAGGCACCATGGATCAAGTGCAAGCGCATCCACAAGTGAAACAGGTTTATCTGGGAGAATAAGATGTTACAAGTGAAATCCGTTAACCAGTATTACGGTGAAAGCCATACCTTGTGGGATCTAGATATGCATATTCCAGAAGGCAAGTGCACCGTACTTATGGGTCGTAATGGCGTCGGTAAAACCACCTTGTTGCAGTGCATTATGGGGTTGGTCAAAGTTGAAAGTGGTGACATCTCGCTTTCTGGACAATCTCTGTTGAAAACCGATGCAGAAGAGCGTCCAAGACAGGGAATTGGTTATGTGCCGCAGGGGCGTCAAATCTTCCCTATGCTCACGGTTCAAGAGAACCTAGAGGTTGGACTGCCTATCCGTGACAAAGGCGATCGCAAGATCCCGGAGTTTATCTTCGATCTGTTTCCGGTATTGAAAGAGATGCTACATCGTCGCGGAGGCGATCTGTCTGGCGGTCAACAGCAGCAACTTGCGATCGGTAGAGCTTTGGTAGTCAATCCGAAGCTGCTGATTCTGGATGAGCCGACCGAGGGCATTCAGCCGAATATTGTTCAGGAGATTGGCGACATTATCCGGATGCTCAACGAAAAGATGGGACTGACGGTACTGCTCGTTGAGCAGAAGCTGCCGTTCGCTCGCAAGGTTGGCGATCGTTTTTGCATTCTTGACCGAGGCCGACAAGTAGCAGAAGGCGAAATGGAAGGCCTCGATGAAAAATTGATAAAGGAGTATCTCACGGTATGAGCGATGTACTTAACGCGATCTTGGAAGACGCGCAGCCACTTGGGATGGCAATTGAAGAAGATGTGAGAGACGGCTGGCAAGCCAATTTGAATCTTACCTTTGCAGACCGTGGTGACAAAACCGTACTCAAGCACCGCTATCAGTTGGGGCCTCTTGCTGTGCAGAGACCTCTGTATCCCGATGGCAAAACCTGTCACAGCTACCTGCTGCATCCACCGGGTGGTGTTGTGGGAGGGGATACCTTAAATATTGATATCTCAGTAGAAAGTGGAGCGCACACTCTGATCACAACACCGGGTGCTACCAAGTTCTATCGTTCTAACGCTAAGTACGCAAAGCAGAAACAGATGCTGCACGTCGCTAAAGATGCGCGCCTTGAGTGGATGCCACAAGAGAACATCTTTTTCCCCGATGCGCATGTTCGCTTAGACACTGAAATCTATCTTGAAAAAGGTGCACAGTTTTGGGGTTGGGAGATGCACTGTTTTGGTCGGCCTGCACAAAATGAGGGATTTGAGCAAGGACATCTGGTTGGGAAAACCGAAATCTATTTAGATAACAAGAAATTGCTTACCGAAGGTTTTAACTTTCATGGTGGTGATAAGTTAATGATAAATATGGGGTTATTAAACTATCCGATGATGGGGACTTTCTATATTACCGCGGATGAGCCACAAGATTTAGAGTTGGTACAGAGCTTGCTCTTATCTATTACACAGCAAGCTTCACTGCAACCTGTTCATTTTGGTTCATCGAGTAAGTCCTCATTAATTATGGGCGCGACACAAATTGAAGGGTTGATTGTGATCCGGGCTTTAGGTCATTGGAGTGAAGACATACTCCAAGCCTTTGGACAGATATGGCAAGCAACGCGCTCACACCTTTGTGGCTCCACCCCTGATTTACCAAGGATTTGGGCGACTTAGCGACCTGCCCATTTTTGTACCGAGGGTAGACTTCCAGCCCTCGGTACTTTTTTTCGCTTGCTGTGTGAAAAATTAACTTAGTTCAGAAGGAAAATGAGCTAAGTATCTAGACGAACAGTGGGCAAGTAAATGGAATTAACACCAAGAGAAAAAGACAAACTCCTCATTTTCTGCGCAGGTATGCTCGCGCAGCAGAGAAAAGACAAAGGCTTAAAACTTAACTATCCAGAGTCCATCGCACTGATCAGCAGTGCCATTCTCGAAGGTGCGAGAGAAGGAAAAACCGTCTCCGAGTTAATGGATTTTGGGCGTACTCTTCTCACCGTCGATGATGTGATGGAGGGCATTCCCTCTATGATCCCCGATGTGCAAGTCGAGGCCACCTTTCCTGATGGCACCAAGTTGGTGACTGTTCACGAACCGATTGTGTAAGGAGAGCTCAATGGCCAGTTCCAATTCAAACTACAGCGGGTTTGTACCCGGAAAGATAGAGACCGCACCCGGCACCATCATCTTGAATGAAGGGCGAGATACTGTCTCAGTTAAGGTCAACAACATTGGTGACCGTCCGGTTCAAATAGGCTCTCACTATCACTTCTATGAAGCGAACCCTTCGCTGATTTTCGAACGAGAATTAACTAAGGGCTATCGCCTGAACATCCCTGCTGGCACTGCAACCCGTTTTGAGCCAGGCCAGTCGCGAACTGTGGAGCTGGTGAGCTATGCAGGTGCAAGGGAAGTGTACGGCTTCCAAGGAAAAGTGATGGGTAAGCTTTAACGGTCAACACTACCCAAAGCATATAACCGTCAAAGAGACAAAATAACAAAGGATTGATAATGGCGACGATATCCCGACAGGCATATGCCGAGATGTTTGGGCCAACAATCGGCGACCGCGTGCGTCTTGCAGATACCGATTTATGGCTAGAAGTAGAAAAGGATTACACCGTTTACGGTGACGAAGTGAAGTTTGGTGGCGGTAAAGTGATTCGTGATGGCATGGGACAGAGCCAGCGCGTGAGTGCAGAAACGCCAGATCTTGTAATCACCAATGCCGTTGTACTTGATTATTGGGGCATCGTAAAAGCCGATGTTGCGATTAAAGATGGCCGCATTCAGGCGCTCGGTAAAGCCGGTAACCCAGATGTACAGCCGGGTGTTGATATTGTGATTGGCCCGGGCACTGAAATCTTAGCCGGTGAGGGAGCAATCCTGACGGCTGGTGGTATTGACTCACACATTCATTTTATCTGCCCGCAGCAGATTGAAGAGGCGTTGGCGTCTGGTGTTACTACTATGATTGGTGGAGGTACTGGGCCAAATACCGGTACCAATGCCACGACCTGTACGCCGGGTCCGTGGAACATGCACCGTATGTTGGAAGCCTTAGACGAATATCCAATGAACTTTGGCTTACTCGGCAAGGGTAACGCTAGCCAACCAGAAGCACTACGAGAGCAAGTGGCTGCGGGTGCGGTGGGCTTGAAGCTGCATGAAGACTGGGGGACAACACCCGCCTCGATCGATACGTGCCTAAGTGTCGCCGATGAGATGGATGTACAAGTGGCGATTCATACCGACACCTTGAATGAATCAGGCTTTGTGGAATCGACACTCGGTGCAATTGGTGAGCGCGTGATTCATACCTATCATACGGAAGGAGCCGGTGGCGGTCATGCGCCCGATATCATTCGCGCTGCAGGTGAACCGAATGTATTGCCGTCATCAACCAACCCAACAAGGCCTTATACGGTTAATACGGTTGATGAGCATTTAGATATGCTGATGGTGTGTCACCACCTTTCTCCGTCGATTGCTGAAGATGTCGCATTTGCTGAGTCTCGTATTCGTCGTGAGACCATCGCTGCCGAAGACATTCTTCATGATCTTGGCGCTTTCTCGATGATCGCATCGGATTCGCAAGCAATGGGACGCGTGGGCGAGGTGGTCACTCGTACTTGGCAAACCGCGCACAAGATGAAAGTGCAGCGTGGCAGCCTAGAGGAGGATTCAGACTACAGCGATAACTTCCGTCTGCGTCGCTATATTGCAAAGTACACCATTAACCCTGCCATTACTCACGGCATGGCGCATGAAATTGGCTCAATTGAACAAGGTAAGTTGGCCGACCTTGTGTTGTGGAAACCAGCCTTTTTTGGCGTGAAGCCAAGTGTGATTCTGAAAGGCGGCATGATCGCGATGGCACCGATGGGCGATCCTAATGCCTCCATCCCAACGCCACAGCCTGTGCATTACCGCTCTATGTTTGGTAGCTCGGGCAAGGCAAGTCAAAACACCTCAATGCTGTTTGTGTCTCAAGAAGCCAAGGCGCAAAACATTGATAAGCAGCTTGGGCTGAAGAGCCTAATTGGAGTAGTCAGCAACTGTCGCAACATCAGCAAAGCAGATATGAAGCTCAATGACTGGATGCCGAAGATCGAAGTCGATTCACAAACCTATCAAGTTCGAGCCGATGGCCAGCTGCTTGAGTGTGAGCCGGCTGAAGAGCTGCCGATGGCACAGCGTTACTTTTTGTTTTAACGAAAAGTTGTTTTAAAGAAAAGTTGTTTTGAGAGCAGCTGTTTCAGAAAAGAACGGTTTTACGAAAAATTATTTTAGAGAGCTCCTGATTTGAACACTCTTGTTTTAAGAGCTCGGATATTAATTCTATGCCTTGTACAAGGCTATGAATCTCATATGGAGGTTGAGTAATAACATGATTGAACTAACTCAAATTCAAGCAGAGCAGAGCACGGCTCCCGATGGCTTTTTGAGCCTACCGATCGATAGTCGTATTAAGAGTCGTCTTAAAGTGACGCTCGATGATGGCCGTGATGCTGGTTTGTTTCTTCCTCGCGGACACATCCTACGTGGAGGCGAACAGCTCACCAGTGAGTGTGGCTTAACGGTCGAAGTGAAAGCGGCACCGGAAACCGTCTCTACGGTGTATTGCGATGATGCGCATCTACTGACGCGCGTGGCGTATCACCTAGGTAACCGACATGTTCCCCTACAAGTAGAGGCAGGCTGGGTTCGCTACCAGCACGACCATGTACTGGATGAAATGGTCGAGGGTTTAGGTGCAATAGTAACAACCGAAAAACAACCTTTTGAACCAGAAGGTGGGGCTTATGGTGGGCGCTCTGGCGGTCATCACCACCATCACTAATCGAGTCATTTGAAACTCATCTTTTGATAGATACAACAAAGATATTAATAACAATAAAGCAAGGATTACGCGATGAACTTTAAACACGCTGCAAGCTTAACGACACTAACAATCGCTTCGCTAACAACACCAACTTTGGCTTTGGCTCACCCTGGACATGATCACGGCTCTCACTCATTTTTCTCAGGTCTAACGCACCCTGTTACCGGCGTCGACCATCTCATTATGCTGGTGGCATTTGGCATGTTGATTGGTGCGCTCTCTTATTCCAACAAGGTTAAATCCGCTCTAGTCGGTGGCGGTCTTGTCTCTCTTATGGCGGGTCTATTGGTCGGTCAAGCAATGGGCTTCTCTGTCGTGGTTGAGCCTGCGATTATCGCTTCTCTATTTGTCGTAAGCCTATGTCTATGGCATGTCTTTTCACCTTCAACGACCAAGGTTAACAGCGTACTGGCGGTTTCAATCGGTTTCCTGTTCTTCCATGGTTACGCCCACGGCGTTGAAGCTGCGTCTGGCCTTACACAATTCGCGGCAGGCATGGGCGTAAGTGCTTTGGGGTTGATGGGCGTTGGCTATGTTGCCGGCAAGGCGCTGTATTCAAAATGGGCATCACTGGGTGTGGCTTCGCTAAGCGCGCTATTTTTAATGGCCGCCTAAATTGCCCCTAGGGAGATAAGCATGCAAGCAACAGCGAATCTCGCGAGCTATCGCCTATTTCAATTAATTAGCCCTTCATTACCAATCGGTGGCTTCACCTACTCTCAAGGGCTGGAATATGCCGTGGAAGCAGGGTGGGTGACCAATCGCGATACGATGGAGCAGTGGCTGAATTACATGGCGAACTCAAGCGTCGCCACCCTAGAGCTGCCAATTATCGATCGACTCTATCTGGCACTAGAACAAGGCGAGCTCGATCAGGTTGAGTACTGGTGTGATTTTTTGTACGCAAGCCGGGAAACCAGCGAACTGCGCGCGGAGGAGAAACAGCGTGGTTTGGCTCTGTTTACGCTGCTTAAGCGGTTGGAAATTGATGTCTCTGTCATGGATTCAATTCAATCGCACCCTAATCAACTGTTGGGATTCTGCATAGCGGCAAGGCATTGGAAAATCAGCTTAGAGGACTTAAAGCAAGGCTACCTGTGGAGTTGGTTAGAGAACTTGGTCACTGCAGGCGTGAAGCTAGTACCACTTGGTCAAACCGATGGTCAGCTAGCACTACTGAATGTCACACAGCGATTTCCTGCAGTGCTCAATCAGGCGCAAAAAATTGAAGATTGGATGATTGGTAGTTTCACGCCGTCGCTCTCGATTGCCAGCTCACTGCATGAAACACAATACACAAGACTATTTCGTTCATAGCGCAACGATGTAGTGGAAAGAATATAAGGAATAAGACTATGGAAAGTTATAAGCAACCGCTTCGAATTGGTATCGGTGGCCCAGTTGGGTCTGGTAAAACCGCACTGCTTGAGGTGTTGTGTAAAGCAATTCGCGACAAGCTGAATATCGCGGTCGTAACCAACGATATCTATACCCAGGAAGATGCAAAGATCCTAACTCGAGCCGAAGCTTTAGAACCTGATCGTATCATCGGTGTTGAAACAGGCGGCTGCCCACACACTGCGATTCGTGAAGATGCGTCAATGAACCTCGCAGCCGTTGAGGAGCTAGCTAAACTGCACAAAAATCTTGATGTGGTGTTTGTTGAGAGTGGTGGTGATAACCTGAGTGCGACGTTCAGCCCAGAGCTGGCCGACCTGACCATCTATGTAATTGACGTTGCAGAAGGGGAGAAGATCCCACGTAAAGGTGGCCCGGGTATTACTCGCTCGGATCTGCTGGTGATTAACAAGATTGATTTGGCACCTTATGTTGGCGCGTCGCTAGAAGTGATGGAGCAAGACACACAACGTATGCGTCCAACTAAGCCGTTTGTGTTTACCAACCTTAAAGAGAGTAAAGGCCTAGACACCATCATCAACTTTATCGTGACTGAAGGCATGCTCACTCTTAAAGAGCCAGAGAAGACAAGCTAGTTATTCGCAGCTTCTGATAATTTCCCCCATAAGCAAAAGCCCTATCAAATCTGATAGGGCTTTCTAGTTTAGTGCTGCTTAGTTACTTATGCTTTTACAATCTTTTGGGTGACTTGCGATTCAATCACACCATCTTCAACTTGCGTTTTTATTACTTCGCCAACATTCACATCTTCAATTGAAGAGACCGTCTGTTTAGAGGCTGAATGAGTTATGCTGTAGCCACGCTTAAGTGTCGCGAGTGGGCTTACTGTTTCTAACTTCTCTGCGGCCATGGCGAGCTGGTGGCGAGTGGTTAGCAGTGTCTTATCCATCGCATCCAATAGCTTTTGCTCAGAGCGTTGCAGGTGCAGTTTTTGTTCGCCCAAGCGCTTAACTGGTGAGTTCAACTGAAGCTGATGTTGCTTACGCTCGACACGCTGTTGATGCTGCTTAAGGTATTGAGTCATCCCGCGGCGCAGACGCATGTCTAGGTCATCAAGCTGCTGGCTTTGTTTTTGCAGCTGGTAGCTTGGATGCTGTTTCTCTAAGCGGAACTTAAGCGCATGTGTTGATTGTGCTTGCTTCATCAATAGGTGACGAATCGCGCTGACTAAGCGTGCACGCTTGGCCGCAAAGGCCTGTTCTTTATGGCTGTTATCACGGCTCACTAACTCAGCCGCCGCCGATGGCGTTGGTGCACGCATATCTGCAACAAAGTCAGCAATTGTGACATCCACCTCGTGGCCGACGGCACTGATGATTGGAATCTGGCTTGCGGCAATGGTGCGTGCAACAATCTCGTTGTTGAAGCACCAAAGGTCTTCCAGTGAACCACCGCCACGGCCCACAATCAACACATCACATTCATTACGCTCATTGGCGCGTCCAATCGCTTGGGCGATCTGAATCGAAGCTTCTTCGCCTTGAACCATGGTTGGATAAACCACGACAGGTAAGGATGGATCACGACGCTTAAGTACGTCCAAGATATCGTAGAGAGCGGCGCCCGTTTTCGAAGTGATGACACCAACACGCTTAGGGTGTTCTGGCAGAGGTTGCTTACTTGATTGAGCAAACAGACCTTCCGCAGCAAGGTTCATCTTGAGTTTTTCAAACTCTTGCTGAAGTCGACCATCGCCCTCAGGCTGCATGCTTTCAATGATCAGCTGATAGTCACCACGCGGCTCATAAAGAGACAGGCGGGCTTTAACTAATACTTGATTACCGTTCTGAGGCTTAAATGTCACTCGGCGGTTGTTACCGCGGAACATGGCACATTTCACCTGAGCACGAGAGTCTTTAAGGGTGAGGTACCAGTGACCAGAGACAGGCGCTGAGAAATTGGAGATCTCTCCGACGAGCCAGACAATACCCATTTCATTTTCAAGAAGAAGTCGAACCTCTGCATTGAGGCGAGAAACAGTAAAGATGTTTGGATTGGTCATAGAGGCGCTATCTTTGTAGGACGGTCTTATGTCGTATCTCACAGGGCGTGAGTATGGAAGATAGCGGCAATATAATACATATCAAGGGGGTAAATGCAAATAAAAAATACAAAAATGTGTAGCCAAGCGATTTCCCCGTGCGTATAATCCCTCCGCAATATCTAATCCTAAGAGCTTCATTATGCGAAACGATGAAGCGGGATTTTTCTTTCTACCCCTCAATTGTGAGATATTGCAAATGCTAAGAATTGCCAAAGAAGCGCTGACATTCGATGACGTACTACTTGTGCCAGCACACTCCACTGTTCTCCCAAACACAGCTGATCTTCGCACTCAGTTGACTAAAAACATTTCACTGAACATCCCTATGATTTCTGCGTCGATGGATACCGTGACGGAAGCTCGTCTGGCTATCGCACTCGCGCAAGAAGGTGGCATTGGCTTTATCCACAAGAACATGTCTATCGAGCAACAAGCTGAGATGGTTCGTCAGGTTAAAATCTACGAAGCAGGTGTGGTTTCTCACCCTGTAACAGTAAGCCCTGATGCAACAATCGCTGACGTTGTCGCTCTAACTGAGAAGCACGGCTTTGCTGGTTTCCCAGTTGTTACTGAAACAAACGAACTGGTTGGTATCATTACTGGTCGTGACGTTCGCTTCGTAACAGACTTGTCTAAGAAAGTAGACGTAGTGATGACGCCTAAGTCGCGTCTAGCTTCAGTTAAAGAAGGTGCAACACGTGAAGAAGTGCAAGAGAAAATGCACGAAGCACGCGTTGAGAAAGTACTGGTAGTAAACGATGAGTTCCAACTAACCGGTATGATCACAGCAAAAGATTTCCATAAAGCAGAACGTAAGCCAAACGCATGTAAAGATGAGCGCGGCAGTCTACGTGTTGGTGCCGCTGTTGGCGCTGGCGCTGGTAACGAAGAGCGCGTTGCTGCTCTTGTTGAAGCTGGTGTAGATGTTCTACTTATCGACTCTTCTCACGGTCACTCTGAAGGTGTCCTAAACCGTATCCGCGAAACTCGCGCAGCTTACCCAGATCTAGAGATCATTGGTGGTAACGTTGCAACGGGTGCAGGTGCTCGTGCACTTATCGAGGCTGGCGTAAGCGCAGTGAAAGTAGGTATCGGCCCTGGTTCTATCTGTACAACTCGTATCGTTACTGGTGTTGGTGTTCCTCAAGTAACAGCAATCGCAGACGCAGCAGAAGTAGCTAACGAATACGGCATCCCAGTTATCGCTGATGGCGGTATCCGTTTCTCTGGTGACATCTGTAAAGCAATCGTAGCTGGCGCATCTTGTGTGATGGTTGGTTCTATGTTCGCTGGTACTGAAGAAGCACCGGGCGAGGTTATCCTTTACAACGGTCGTTCTTACAAGTCTTACCGTGGTATGGGTTCTCTTGGCGCAATGTCTCAAGGTTCTTCTGACCGTTACTTCCAGTCTGACAACGCAGCAGACAAACTGGTACCAGAAGGTATCGAAGGTCGTATTGCATACAAAGGTCGCCTAAAAGAGATCGTTCACCAACAAATGGGTGGTCTTCGCTCAAGCATGGGCCTAACTGGTTCAGCAACAGTAGAAGATATGCGTACTAAAGCAGAGTTTGTTCGTATCTCTGGTGCAGGCATGAAAGAGTCTCACGTACACGACGTTCAAATTACTAAAGAAGCGCCTAACTACCGTCTAGGTTAATCGCCTCCTTTAAACGTTTTATAGTGTGCCCATTAGAGGCACACTGTTTTATCTAGCTCTGTTTTTTCTCTATCTATATAGTGATTAAACATTGAGTAAGAGAAAATTGACGAAAACGTTTGCTTTATTTCTTGAAGAGTTAATGAGAGGTGAGTAAACTCGCCTCCGTTTCATCACATAGCCAATAAGACTGCTTACAATGACTAAAAATATTCATGACCAACGTATTCTAATTCTAGATTTCGGCTCTCAATACACGCAGCTAGTTGCTCGTCGTATTCGTGAAATCGGTGTTTACTGTGAACTTTGGAGCTGGGACGTAGAAGAAGCGGATATTCGTGAATTCAACCCAGACGGCATCATCCTTTCTGGTGGCCCTGAAAGTGTAACGGAAGAGAATTCTCCACGTGCACCTCAGTACGTATTTGATTCAGGTGTTCCTGTATTCGGTATTTGCTACGGCATGCAAACTATGGCTGAGCAACTTGGCGGTAAAGTAGCAACGTCTACTGAGCGTGAGTTCGGCTACGCAGCAGTACAAGTAACAGGTGAATCTGCACTGTTTGCTGATCTAGAAGCATCTCAAGATGTTTGGATGAGCCACGGTGACAAAGTAGTAGAAATCCCAGCTGACTTCGTTAAAACAGGTGAAACAGACACTTGTCCTTACGCAGCAATGGCGAACGAAGAGAAGAAATACTACGGCGTTCAATTCCACCCAGAAGTAACGCACACTAAGAACGGCATGAAAATGCTAGAAAACTTCGTTCTTAATGTATGTGGTTGTGAAGGCCTTTGGACTTCTGCTTCAATCATTGAAGATGCAGTTGCACGTATTAAAGAACAAGTAGGTGACGACGAAGTTATCCTTGGTCTATCTGGTGGTGTTGATTCATCAGTAGTTGCGATGCTTGCTCACCGTGCAATCGGCGACAAACTAACGTGTGTATTCGTCGATAACGGCCTACTTCGTCTGAACGAAGCTGAGCAAGTTATGGATATGTTTGGCAACAAGTTTGGTCTAAACATCATCCACGTTAACGCTGAAGACCGTTTCCTAGAAGCGCTTAAAGGCGAGAACGATCCTGAAGCGAAGCGTAAGATCATCGGTCACGTATTCGTAGACATCTTCGACGAAGAGTCTAAGAAACTGAAGAATGCTAAGTGGCTAGCTCAGGGTACTATCTACCCAGACGTAATCGAGTCTGCAGCATCTAAGACTGGTAAAGCGCACGTAATCAAGTCTCACCACAACGTTGGTGGCCTTCCGGACGATATGGAAATGGGCCTTGTTGAGCCTCTACGTGAGCTGTTTAAAGATGAAGTACGTAAGATCGGTCTAGAGCTTGGTCTTCCATACAACATGCTTTACCGCCACCCATTCCCAGGTCCAGGTCTAGGTGTTCGTGTTCTTGGTGAAATCAAGAAAGAGTACTGTGATCTACTACGTCGCGCAGACGCTATCTTCATTGAAGAGCTTCACGCTGCTGACCTTTACCACAAAGTATCTCAAGCGTTCACGGTATTCCTACCAGTTCGCTCTGTTGGTGTAATGGGCGATGGCCGTAAGTACGATTGGGTTGTGTCTCTACGTGCTGTAGAAACAATCGACTTCATGACTGCTCACTGGGCACACCTACCATACGACTTCCTAGGTAAGGTTTCTAACCGTATTATCAACGAAGTTGACGGCATTTCACGTGTTGTTTACGACATCTCTGGTAAGCCACCAGCAACAATCGAGTGGGAATAATCTCTCTCTATTGATGTAATCGAGACAAATTTGTCTTAGATTCTAGAAGCCTCGAACTCAGTTCGGGGCTTTTTGTTTTTTTGGAGCCACTCCCCATAACGATTGAGACAAAATGAAGTGATTTATAAATTGTTAGTAAGCGACTCGCACTTCTTTTCGATTTAACCGTTCGGCACTAGAGCCTTTTCATCGTGCCACATACTCTCTTATCGACGTTACTTATAAGAGAACAAACTATGTTAAAGGTGAAACCGATAGCGCTCGTCTTGAGTGCCCTTTTCGTTGGCGGTAGCATTTTCGCTGGTGGAAGCCATGCGGCGACCAATAGCCAACCAACCATGAATATCCAACCCGATCCACAAAACCCTACTGGCTATCTTGTGTCGAGAGCCGACCTTGCAGCTGTAGAGCAATCCAAGGCTTCTGACCCTATGTATGCGATTTGGTCTCAAGCACTGCAAACTCGCTCCAATACGATTGTTGAAGCGATTGAGCCCAGTTCACCTTCCAACCCTGACAACGTAAAACGCGTTGAGCGTGTGTTCCCGCAAAGCGAGTGGCATTTCCTAACGCAAATGGCGGCACCAGAATACACCTATACCCGTTTCCTGCGCGCGATTGGTAAGTTCCCTGCGTTCTGTGGTGAATACACAGATGGCCGCGATTCAGATGCCATCTGTAAGAAATCCATCATCACGGCTTTTGCTCATTTCTCTCAAGAGACAGGCGGTCACATCGCAATAGACAACACCTCTGATAATCCATTAGCGCTAGAAGAGTGGCAGCAAGCCTTAGTGCACGTGCGCGAAATGGGTTGGTCTGAAGGGCAAGAGGGTTACACCACAGGCTGTGGTCAGAATGATTGGCAGAATGCGCGTTGGCCGTGCGCTGCGGGGCAGGGCTACTTCGGGCGAGGCGCGAAACAGCTTTCTTACCATTTTAACTATGGTGCCTTCTCTGAGGTAATGTTCGATGGCGATGCAACAGTGCTTTTGAATAACCCCGGTTTAGTTGCAGACTCATGGTTGAACCTAGCTTCAGCGATTTGGTTCTTCCTAACGCCTCAAGCGCCTAAGCCCGCGATGCTGCATGTTATCGACCGCACCTGGACACCTTCTCAGCGTGAGCTCGATGCGGGAATTGGTTATGGCTTCGGAACTACCATCAACGTAATCAACGGTGGTATTGAGTGTGGTGAGCAGAACAAGAATAAAGGCCAGCCAGTGAATCGTATCCGTTACTGGGAAGGCCTAGCTGAACACTATCAAATCCCAATTGAAGCAGACGAGAAGAATACTTGCTGGCAACAGACGCCTTACGGCAGCTTAAACCTGAATGGTGCGACAGATGTGCTTTATACCAACTGGGATGGTAACTGGAAATACTACGCCGATCGCCCAGAAGGCTTTTCATTTGAGTGTGAGTTAGTTGGCTTCCAAACCGCTTACTCTGCATTAGTACCGGGTGATTACGAGAAGTGTGTGACCAACTTTTATGGCTCTCATGCGAGCTGGCCAGAAGTTCGTGTAGTCGAGAAGTTAGACCCGGTAGATCCTGGAACCAACCCGGGTGGTAATGATTGGGATGCCAATAAGGTGTACAACACAGGCGATCAGGTGATCTTTAATGGCGCAACCTATGAAGCGAAGTGGTGGACACAAGGCGATGAGCCTTCCGCTGGCGGACCTTGGAAGTTGATCTCTGGCGAACCAACGCCACCAGTAGATCCAGATCCAACACCCGTAGACCCGCCAGTGACTGAGCCTC
Source organism: Vibrio sp. THAF190c (assembly GCF_009363355.1). Taxonomy (NCBI): domain Bacteria; kingdom Pseudomonadati; phylum Pseudomonadota; class Gammaproteobacteria; order Vibrionales; family Vibrionaceae; genus Vibrio; species Vibrio sp. THAF190c. The sequence continues at coordinate 680,023 of NZ_CP045338.1, forward strand.
CGGTAACGAACCCTCCAGTCGAGCCACCTGTCACTGAACCACCAGTCGTTCCAAGTGAATTTACTGCTTGGGAGCCGGGTGTTACTCAGGTAAGTGACGGTGAGAAGGTGACATACCAAGGAAAGTGCTTTATTGCGAAAAACGGCCCCGGTATTTGGGAGAGCCCAGTCCAATCAAACTGGTTCTGGGATGAGATTAGTTGTCAGTAAATTCAGTACTTGCTGAGCTAATTACGTTTAAACAAGCCGGGCATACGCTCGGTTTTTTGGGGTGAGGGGCAGATTCGGGATGCGAATAAACGAGTAGCGAAGAGCGCATTCTTTAATGCTCTTAGTACCCCTCATCTCGTATCTAGTTCACTGGTACCTCAAACTCTCACCGTCATTCCCTAGAGCGAGGTACGAGCGTAGTAGGGAATCTCTTTCCTTTGGATATACCGACTGCCTTGAATAGATTCCAGACATCTCGTCCCTCGATTCTGGAATGACGATTAATCGGATAGATGCGGTATACGAGTGGCGAAAAACGCGCTCTCTATTGCTCTTCGTATCTCTCATCTCACTTACTAGCATCTACAACACCCTCCGCCATTCCCTATAGCGAGGTACGAGTGCAGTAGGGAATCTCTTTCCTTTGGGTATACCGACTGCCTTTAATAGATTCCAGACATCTCGTCCCTCGACTCTGGAATGACGATTAATCGGATAGATGCGAATAAGCGAGTGGCGAAAAGCTCGCTCTCTATTGCTCTTCGCATCTCGAATCCCGTTTACTCGAATCTAAACACGCTTTTCGCATCCCGAATCTCGTTCACTCGCATCTAAAAAACACATACAAAACATGAATACTAAGCCCTGAATATGAAACTAATATTCCATAGGATCATTTACTCAACCTTAGTTTTCGATAACTGGATTACCTCAAATACGGTTTATGGATTAAAATTTTCTTACAATTTTTATTGGTTTTGTTTAACCCCCTATTTGATAAAGGTAAATTCGCAATGTCGACCAAACTAGCTAACCCAGCGCCACTTGGCTTAATGGGTTTCGGTATGACCACTATTCTTCTTAATATTCACAACGCTGGCTTCTTCCCGATCGATTCGATGATCCTAGCTATGGGTATTTTCTACGGTGGTTTGAGCCAAGTGATTGTCGGCACAATGTGCTTTAAGCGTGGTGACACGTTCGGTACGACAGCGTTTACTTCTTACGGTCTATTTTGGCTGACACTGGTTGGTCTGATCGTAATGCCTTACATGGGTCTACCAGCAAGCCCAGCAAGCTTCATGGGTTGGTACCTACTAATGTGGGGCGTATTCACAGGCTTCATGTTCATCGGCTCTCTATGCTACCCAGTAGCGAAGCAAGTGGTATTCGGTTCTCTAACGATTCTATTCTTCCTGCTAGCAGCTCGTGATTTCACTGGTAGTGAACTAATCGGTACTATCGCTGGTTTTGAAGGTATCTTCTGTGGCGCTTCTGCTATCTACTTTGCAATGGCTCAAGTGATCAACAACGAATACGGTCGCACAGTACTGCCAATCGGTGAGAAGAAAGCACCGCAAGTTGCAACGCAAGAGATCGCAGCTTAAGACCGTTGTTTGGGAACAGTTCTTAAGAGACAGGAAAACAAAACGGGTTAGCCGAAATGGCTAACCCGTTTTTTTCTTATCTCTGAATAGGCCTTCAGTATCTATTCAGCCCAGGAGTTTACTTACGCAGATGGCTGCTCAACTGGCTTGCTGTCAGTTGTTTCAGCTTCAGGCGATTTGCCTGTCTTACGCTTGTATTTACCTTCCCAGTAATCCGCACCTTTAATGCCAAGCTTAACTGGGTTGAATGTGTACTCAGTTACGCCTTTCTTCTGTTGCTCTTCGTAGTCTTTCAGCGCTTTCAGAGCTGGTTTAGACATGAAGAAGATAATCAGAATACCGACGATGTTTAGCCAAGCCATCAGACCTACGCCCACATCACCCATTGCCCATGCAAGGTTGGCGGTTTTCACTGTACCGTAGAATACTGCAGTGATAAGAACCGCTTTCAGAGCAAACATCATACCTGGAATCTTAATAGTACGACGTAGGTACGCGATGTTCGTTTCTGCAATGTAGTAGTAAGCAAGAATAGTTGTGAACGCGAAGAAGAACAGAGCGAACGCAATGAATGGCTTACCAACACCTGGTAGAGCACTTTCGATTGCAAGCTGTGTAAATACAGGGCCGTTCGCACCGATATCTGCAGCTAGGTTCTGTACTAGGAATGCGCCTTCAGCACCACCGTGTACGTTGTATGCACCAGTGATAAGAATCATGAACGCTGTTGCTGAACATACTAGTAGCGTATCGATGTAGATAGAGAAAGATTGAACCAGACCTTGCTGTGCTGGGTGGTCAACACTTGCAGCCGCTGCAGCGTGAGGACCAGTACCTTGACCTGCTTCGTTAGAGTAAACACCACGTTTTACACCCCAACCGATAGCAGCACCAACACCAGCCATAGGCGTAAATGCGTCACCAACAATCATACCGAAGATGCGTGGCACCTCACCGATGTTTAGAAGGATGATAACGAAAGCAATCACGATGTAAGCTAGCGCCATGAAAGGAACCACGATTTGCGTGAAGTTCGCAATACGCTTAACACCACCGAAGATGATGAACGCTAGGATGATCGCAATAACAGTACCAGTGAAAACTTTAGCAAAACTGAACGTACCGATAGCTGTTTCGATCATGTCGCCTGTGCCAAACGCAGCTTCTACCGCATTACCAATGCTGTTTGACTGAACGCCTGGTAGTAGAACACCACAAGCAAAGATTGTCGCGATAGCGAAGATCCACGCGTACCATTTCTGGCCCATCGCTTTTTCGATGTAGTAAGCTGGACCACCACGGAACTCGCCTTCATCTTCTTCTTTATAGATTTGAGCCAGTGTCGATTCTGCAAACGCAGTTGCCGCGCCAAAGAAGGCAACAACCCACATCCAGAATACAGCACCAGGACCACCGAAACCGATTGCGGCAGCAACACCAGCAATATTACCTGTACCTACGCGCCCAGAAAGCGAAACGGCAAGTGCTTGAAAAGATGAGATACCTTTACTTGAGCTTTTGCCAGATAACAACAAACGCCACATTTCAAAGAAGTGACGAACTTGAACAAATCGGGTCATTATGGAGTAGAACAAACCTGCGCCTAGACACAAGTAAATCAGTACCGGACTCCAGATTATTCCATTCAAAAAATCAACGAATGACTGCATGAGTATTTTTCCCTGTTAGTTGTACTTATGATTGTTTTTCGTACAACACAATACTTCACATGTAATGCTCTTGTTAAATTATTTATCTATCTAAGCTTAATAGTGTGATATATCGCATGTTCTTGAGGGCTTTTGTTAACGATAAGTTCTATTTTTCCGTTTGCCATTCGACATAGAAATGCAATTTAATGCATCTTTTTAGTTAGATCTCTCTCGGAAAAATAGAATTTCATGATGTGATTGGGTTTGGAATTAAATTTCAACTTTCTGACAAGTTGCTGATAGATACATCAGGTTGGCGTTGTATTGTGGTTTTAATACGCAAACTTATCGGTGGTCATTCCATTAATGTGATCTATAAATCACATTTAGATTGCCGAGTTTGAGTTTTTGTGTGATCAAAATCACAATGTGTGGGTGTGGTATGAATCTCAGATAATTGCAGGATATTTTGCCTAAGTTTGCAGATTTTACCAGAGTCATTGATTGTTACAGATGTGTTTCAGGTTCTATATGTTCTCCCCAAGTTCAAAAATCAAAGTTCAGAGTTTCGGTCGTGTTCTTGCGAACATGGTTATGCCTAGTATTGGTGCCTTTATTGCTTGGGGACTGATCTCCGCACTTTTCATACCAACGGGCTGGTGGCCGAATGAAGCTCTGGCTTCGATGGTTAGCCCAATGATCACCTTCTTGATTCCACTGTTGATTGGCTACACCGGCGGTAAAATGACTGGGGGAGAGCGGGGCGCAATTGTCGGTTCTATAGCAACAATGGGCCTGATTGTTGGCACTGATGTTCCGATGCTAATGGGAGCGATGATCATTGGACCATTAGGTGGAGCTGTGATTGCACGCTTTGACCGAGCCATCGAAGGCAAGGTTCGCAGTGGCTTTGAGATGCTGGTGAACAACTTCTCTGCGGGCATCGTAGGAATGATGTGTGCCATCGTCGCCTTTTTGATTGTTGGACCTGCTGTAAAAGTGGTTTCGACTATGTTGGCCGCAGGTGTCCAGGCCATGGTCGACACTGGCTCACTGGCTTTGGTTTCTATTTTAGTGGAACCGGCGAAAATTCTTTTCCTCAACAATGCGATTAACCATGGCGTTTTCTCACCAATCGGAATCCAGCAGGTTGAACAATATGGTCAGTCGTTAGTATTCCTTATTGAGTCTAATCCAGGCCCAGGTCTTGGGGTGTTATTGGCTTATATGGCGTTTGGCAAAGGCAGCACTAAACAAACAGCTGGTGGTGCATCCATCATCCATTTCTTCGGCGGCATTCAAGAAATCTATTTTCCTTACGTGCTAATGAAGCCTCGCCTGATTTTCGCTTTGATTGCTGGTGGTATGGCGGGCGTGACAACACTGGTCCTGTTTGATGCGGGTTTGGTGTCGGCAGCCTCTCCGGGTTCTATCTTCGCTATTTTGGTGATGGCGCCTAAATCATCAATGTTGGGTGTCGCACTTTCTATCGCTATCTCAACCTTAGTGTCGTTCTTATGTTCATCACTGATTCTAAAAACAGAGCAAAGTACGGAAGCTGAGCAGGAAGAAGGCTACTTAACAGGTCGACCACGCTTTTCAAATCGAACGTCAGACTAATCACTTTAAAATGACGACGTTCTCACAGCGATAGACCAACGTCACCTTAGGCTTAGAGGTAAATATGAGAAACACGCGAGCAGAAAGTGCCATGCTTTCAAAGACCATAGAGCCCATCGACTTGCCTAATGAAGCAGAACTGCTGGAAGTGATCTCGACTGCTGAGGACGCCAGTGCGGTGTTCTTAGCGGCCTATCATGCCTTGGACGATACTATTGGCGTGTTAATGCAAACTATCTTCTATAAAGACGATTACGCCGTGAAGTTTGTGGTTGATCCTCTGCTTAAGAATCAAGGTCCTTTAGGGGATGTGATGGTTCGCAGCAAGCTGCTGTATGGACTTGGTATGATTAACCGTGAAATCTATGAAGATGTAGAGCGTTTTGTGACCCTGAAAGAGTGGGCAGACACGCCACAAAGCAGCATCTACTTTACCGACCCAGATGTGATTGAAGAGCTGCAGAAAGTCCACGTGGTACAAAGCGTGATGCCTATCGATTACGATCAGCAAGCAGCCAACAGCCTACCGGAAGAGATGCTGACCATGTTCATTGACCGTCACAACCAAAAGGTGCAGTCGAGCATAGTATTGGCCATCGCAGAACTGGTGAGACAAATCTGCCATTGTGACACCTCGTTTCTTCCCTCTTGAACTAGGGCGTGTTGACCTTTCGAGCTGATTTTTGCAGCGAGTTGCTGGGTATTTCTACAAGGCAGAGGTTTTGATGTGTAGCTAGCCTACATGAAAAGCCGATAACGCAGTAGAAATGACCAGCAAACGCTGCCCGAAGGGTTCGGCTAAAAGCGTTTTACTCTTTGTTGAGGGGGACTTGCTTAGAATGATGACACTCTATACCCACGCCCTTTAAGTAGTTTGGCAAAGGCAGTCTGAGCTTTTGGCTCACCATGAATCAAATGGATAGAATTTGGTGAGGGAGTGATACCCTCGATAAAGCGCATAAGATCGTTTTGACCCGCGTGAGCGGAATAACCAGACATCGTATGAATGTGTGCATTCACTGAGATATGAGCTTGGTCGATCTCTACAGACATTTCCCCTTGCTGCAAAGCACGACCTAATGTTCCATGGGCTTGGTAACCCGCAAGAATCACATCAGTTCTCTGGTCGGGTAGTAAAGCCGATAGGTAATTCATAATTCGTCCACCCTGACACATCCCCGATGCAGCAATGACTATTGCAGGCTCTGCAGTCGATTTGAGTCTGTTGACCAGTTTCTTGTGGGCTCGGTGATCATCAATCGTAATGCACTGCTCGAACGCCAATGGATTGCGGTGTGCTGCTAATCTCTGTTTCGCTTCCTCTCCCCATAGTTCTTTGAATTGACGATAGGAGCGGGTGATCTTGTGTGCCATTGGCGAGTCAAGAATGATGGGCAGTTGGCGACTCAGAGAGCGCTGCTCGATCATCTGTTCAATATCAAACAGTAGCTCTTGAGTTCTTCCAACGCTAAAGGCGGGAATAAGGATTGCGCCACCATCTTCCAATGAGTGGTCAATAATGCGGTTTAGAGTTTCTGCACGCTCAGAGATATTGGAATGATTGCTCGCACCATAGGTCGATTCAATAAATAGATAGTCTGCTCGTTCAGGTGACACTGGATCGGGCAGTAGAGGAGTGTTGCTTGGGCCAAGGTCCCCAGAAAACACCACGACCTCTTCACTGGGCAATTTAACCTCAATATAAGCCGAACCAAGTATGTGCCCCGCGGGTTGAAAACGAGCATAAAGAGTATTTGGCCTACCATGATCCTTTTGCTTGTGGAGGTGAGGTGCTCGCGGAATTGGAAACCACTGATGGTAGGCTTGAGGCTGTATTAGTGAGTGAATTCTTTTGAGGATTTGCTTTCGCTGACGGTGGCTAAAGCCTTGCAGTTTCAGACCATCTTCAATCATCAGTGGGGCAATGGCGGCCGTCGCTTTGGTACATATGATTGGTTGATTAAAGCCAGTCGCCAGCAGCCATGGAATGCGACCGATATGATCAATATGGCTATGGGTCAGCAGCAAAGCGTTTAGATGCTGAGTCTCAAACTCAACTTCTAATGGGCGAGTATCTGCGCCTTGAAACAGACCACAATCAATCAGTATTGCTTGGTCTTCCACTCTAAGCTCATGGCAAGAGCCCGTAACTGTATGTTTACCACCGTGATGAATAACCTGCATTCGTTGCTCCTATTAAAGCCAACCTCAATTGTGTTAATCGGGACGGGCAAAGAAAATAGCAGCGACGAGAGTTGCGAGGCCGCGAGCGATAAAATGTAATTGAGCCTTCACTCAGCCCAATTGTCGCGAGATATGACTCTACTATTGGGTAGAACTTTTACGTGTATCGAGCTTTGGACTGGCTTCAGCCTCTAAGCGCGCGACTTCTGCATCAAGCTGAGCGATTTTTTCCGCCATTAAAGTGTGGCAGTGATCAGCAAGGGCTCTGGCATCACCCAGTTCGTAATCCGACACATCGATAGGTTCGAGCATTTCAGTGATCACAATGCCGTTGTTGGCGCGATTCAAATCAATCTTGTTGTGAGTGGTACTGGTACACATTGGGGTAATAGGCACACCTGCCTCAATCGCCATGCGGAACGCGCCCGTTTTAAAAGGCAAGAGTCCACGGCCTTTGCTACGAGTACCTTCTGGGTAAACCCATACCGATAGGTCTCTTTGGTGAATAGCCTCAGCTACTTGCTTAATCGTATCTCTGGCTTTGGATTTGTCTTCACGGTTGATCAAGATGTTACCCGTGATCCAATACAAAACGCCAAAGAATGGGATCCACAATAGATCGCGTTTACCCAGTGATACGGTGCGCGGTCTTAGCATTCCCGGATCGGTAACGAAATCAAACACACTCTGGTGATTCGAGATGTACACGCTGTTTTTCGGCGTTGGCGCGTTCTCTAGCCCGCGCTGAATAATTGTAAGGCCAAGAATCTTTTGTAGTTGATTGAACCAGCGACAGAAGAAATACACATGCTTAGGGTTTTTAGGGCTAAACAGACAGAAAACAAGCGCACTCAGTGTTGTGGTAACCACAAACACCGTAGCCAAAATAAGACGAAGAACAGTAAGCACAGCCGACTCCTTTCCACTGCACATTGGCAGTATTCAAACCGTTGAAGAAGATTAGAGCTTCAGTTCTATTTAACCAAGTTGCAACATTTTGAGAGCGGCAGACATCAAGAGTGAGAGATGTATATAAAACCGCAGCCAAGAATCTAGGGTATCAGCACACACGTGTTCACTGGCTATGTGCTTGAACCCATAGGTCTTTGTTTGGATCTTGGTTTTCTACCCAGACAGGATCTTCACGAGATTCTAGATACAACTGAAGTCCGTTATAAGACATAAAAGCGGCTGGGCCACCAAGGTGTTCAAAGTAATCGAAGTAGTCATCTTCGAGTGAACACAGATGATCTAAGTCTTTCACTTTATGTGCTAAAGCCCATTGGATGGCAAATTTAGGTGCGATGGTGCCAGAGATGTTGACCTCTTCAGCGTCCTCATCAAAAGTTAGCTCGGAGTGTTGTCTTTCAAGCTCAATTTCTTCTTGTTCTGATTCTTGCTGTAGCACTTCATCTACGATATCTAAACGGGCTGCTTTAGAAGCATTTTTATTAAGTTTAGCGATTCGTAATGCATAGCCAAATCGAGCTGGTGTAACGATATCAACCAACTGGGTGAGCAACTCTTTGTTTACCCCGACGGCTTTAACGAAGTAATCGATACATGAATACACGTTGGCGTAGCGGGTGCCATCAAACTCAAAACCAGCAGATTCGTCATAAACATTGAGAGGGATAGTATCAATAGCTAAAGGCCAACCTTGGTAATCGATCCTTTGTTTCGCGATCTGATACATTTTCCAGGCACTTTTGCCAAAGCCACCCAAGATTGCTCCAGAGAACTCACAGTCTAGTAACTCTTGTTCTGTCCAGTTCTCACCTATCCCGAGATGTTTAGCATACTTGTTGATTAACGCCTGTTTAATTTTATCTCTCAGTACCCAAATGGAAGTTACGTTTTTGGAGTAGCTAATACTTTGGCATTCACCACAAGCAGGAATTGCTAATGGCGGGTGTTCGAGTTTGGCGATAGACTCGGCAGCTTTAGGGAACTCTAAGCAATCACTTGACGGCTCCCCACAGAACCAGCAGGTGTGGCGTGAGTTGAAGGGTACATCGATTTTAGAGTAAGTATCTACAGTCAGTTTAGTCATCGTCTATAGGTCGCAATGGGCTTCTAGATATAGGAAATCAAATTAGCCAACGTTTAATGGTTGATGGATTTGCAACGGTTAATTGGTATTTTTTCGGTGATGTCGCGAGCTTTCTTTTGTCGACACAAACATCTAAACGTTTGATTAGATATTTAATCAGAGCTCGACGGCATGAGATAATTAACGGCTTTTTATCCATGTTGTAATCTGCGCGCACCACTTCCTGTTGAGCGACAGATAGATTTGGATTAGCGATAACCTCTACCTGTTCATGAGTATCCCAATCGAGGTCTGCCTCTAGATTTATATCAGCTTCATCAAGTAGCTCGGGTACGCCTCTGAAACGGCTTAACACAAAATCTAAGTAGGCACTTCTCTCCTCGCAATACGCTCTTACGTGCCATCTAAATCCATCAAAGACAATTGTGTGAGGGATGATGTTTCTACCTCGACCTTCAGGGTTATCCATCGACACATATTCGATATCAACACGGCGTTTTTCACGTGCGGCTTGCAGTAATTTTTGTACGATAACAGGGGCTACATGCCTATCTGGTACGGAAAGCACAATAGAATCGGCATACCCCAAGTCTTTTAGGTCAAAGCCATCAACATGTTCATCGTTATATTTGTGCAATAACGATAAGTACTCGTTGGGTGTGCCTTTGGTGAACTTTGGAATAAAGCTATCTATTGGTCGGTAACCTTTGAGGCTGCGATCATGGATTAAAGGTGGCATCTCAAACTGGTCTTGGTAAGCCTTAATATCTCGCGAAGCTTGTTGGCGCTTAATATTAAAAGAGTTACATAAATGATTGGTCGTAACTCTACCTTCCCATAGTGCCACTACCTCAATCAGTTTGAAGCGTATTAGCTGATCCCACTTAACTGCCATACCGGTACCTAATGCCTGAAAATGATACATGTTGATGCGTACAGAATATACGTACATTTTTAACGTGGCTATAGTACATACTCGTCCGTTAAAGTTGAGTCGCGATAAGTAAAACAATGTAAGTTAAATCATACTTTTCTAATACTAATCGCAATATTACTTACAAAGCGTGTTATATAAACATGTTGCATACCGAGGTGCTAAATCATCCATATTTTCCATTTTTTATGGTTGTAAGTACCGTTACTTTGCAGTGTTTGATACTATTTATTTCCACAAAATAAGTCCGTTTAATCAAATTTTGAAGAGATTCCTTTGAACTTAGAAAAAGCCCTCAGCATACTTTCTAAATCATCGCCCTACGCGGTAAGTACAGAAAGAGAGCAAAATCAAGATCTTCTGGCTGACTATAAGAGCCATGTGTACATCACTACAGACATCGAAGTCGACTTTAAAAAGTCGCTATTGTCCTCAAAGAAAAATGACATCATCTTCTTGTGTGGTAGTAGTGGTGACGGTAAGTCTGAGATCCTGACTCAATACAGCCAGAAGCACAAAGCGACACATGAGTTTCATCTTGATGCGACACACAGCTTCAATCCAAATCAAACCGCAATTAATGCGTTAGATGAGCGATTCTCACAGTTCAAAGGAAATGAAAAGCCACTTGTTGTTGGCATTAATATCGGAATGTTAGGCAACTATGCTGAGGAAGGTGCTGAGCAACATGACGATATTAAAGCTTCGATAAAAGCGTTCTTGGAAAACAAAACGGACGATATTCCAACGAACCACATTTTCTTAGATTTCGAACAATACCCGAAATTCACACTGGGGCATGAAGTTAGCACTTCTGACTTTGCAGCCAAGTTTCTTGCTCGTTTAACTGAGCCAACGTTAGATAACCCGTTTTACGCACTTTATGACAGTGAAGTTCAAAAGCTAGGTCACAGCAAGCTCACAGCGAACTATGCGTTGCTGGGGCTAGAATCTGTGCAGAAGAATATTATTTCTTTGCTACTGAAAGCTCGCTTAATCAAAGATCAGTTCCTAACGGCGCGAGCGTTGCTGGACTTTGTGTACCAGATCTTAGCGGGCGATGACTACCTGTTTGACAATCTATTCTCTGGCTCAGATAACGAGCTTTTAGAGCATATTCAAAGCTTTGACCCAAGCAATATTCACACTCGTAAAATCGACGAATTCGTCCTTCAGTTTGGTTTGGGAATTGAAGATGAAGGCTTTACACAACTTAAAGATCAGGTGAAAGCACAAGGTGTATTTGATGTGCTCACTGCTGCTTCATACTTACGCATGGTTTACCTGTTGAAAGACGAAGCGCAATTTGCGAATGATTACATTAATGAGCTGAAAGCAGACTTTGATAACTCTTTGGTCGATCAATACGCAAACATCTGGCTGCTTCACCGTGAGTTTGATGGTTCAGGAAAGCAGAAGAAAGAGCTGAATAAGTTCTATAAAGACACTCTCATTTCAGCTGTGCATCGCTACTGTAACCGCAATTCGCCATCACTTGATAAAGACCAGTTTTTTATCTCTGAATACAACGGCTTTAAAACAGCGGCTGAACTTGAAGTAAAACCTGATTTTTCATCGATTAAAACACAAGCGGTGAGCAAGATAGGCTCATTTAACGCTCATATTCGAGTCGACGATCATTCACTTTTGCCAATGCCGATAAGTATTAACTTGTTGGAGTTGTTGGAAAAAATCAACCAAGGGTACCGTCCGAATAAGCATGATAAAAATGCGGTGCTTTTGTTGGATGAAGTGATTGAGCAGATCATCACGGTAGCGAACGAAAAGAATACTCTGTTTATTCTGAAAAACGATAAGCGCTATAAGATCGTGAATGAAGATGATGAATATTTCGAAGTGAGTGGTTTATAAAATGACAATGGATAATTACACCCAACCATTTAACCAATCGTTGCCACAAACTGCGGAAGGTGTGCCGAATAAAAACAGCCTAAGCAGTTACTTACCTATTCGAACCAAAGGCAATGATTTTGACTTTGATGCAGTTATAGGTTTGGTTTTGCGTGGGCTTCTACGTAAAAAGGTAGAAGGCTATAGCTACGACGAGTTTGTGGCCGACTGCCAAAGCGCGTTTGAAGAAAAGCTTGGTGAAGAAGAGTTTTGGCAAGTGCTAAAAGAGATGTACTTTGAAAACAAAGACATCTTTACTGTGAGCCCTGAACTCCTTCTGTTCCGTGCACAAAAAGGTGAATTTGCAGCGGGTGATTCACGTGTTGCTTCTATGTACACCAATTTACTTCAGAACATGCGTGTAGAAGAGTTTGATGCCAAATTAAACTTTATTGAACGTGAAATGCTTTCTACGCTTCGTGGAAAAATGAAGTCTGACTCGTCATTGCAAGCGAGCGAAAAGCCATATCTACCTTATCTTTCGAAAGCATTCCGTGACGACCTGAAATTCTTGGCAAGTCGCCCTAAGTATCTGCTTAGTGAAATAGAGTCGTTCCTGTCTTTTTATGGTTTCGCATACACAGCGCAGCTGAGTTTAGCGCTAACAGATTGGCGCAGTGGTCAAGAGCCAGTAGCGAAGCCTCTCTATTTCATTATGGATCATGAGCGTGCCAGTAATGAGCGTACTCATATTAAGAATCATGGCTATAAGCTGTTTAATGAGTCAGCCACTCGACTATTTCCTATGCTGACGATGCTTGAGCTACTTCAGCCGGGTGTTGGAGATAAGAAGGCGATAAAAGTACCCCTGTGGGAGATATCGAAGGGTATCCAAGAGTCGAAATCGACGCACCTAAAAGAACAACTAGAAAACTTTGCCAGAGCGTTTAAATCACAGCGTAATCTAGACACGACTCTAGATGAATCTGAACTGGCGCTCGACTGGCTCGGTAACATAATGAAACTAGCATCCGCACAGTTTAGCTTTGGTGAGCGTTTCAATATCAACAAGAAGTATGTGTCAGAAGTAGAAAAGTACTTAGCGTCTCACTTTATTCAAAGCCGAGGTCGCAGTGGTCGAGTATTAGTACTTAACCAAGACTACATCATCTTATTGACCAACCTAGTTGTTGGAGAAAAGGACAAACTCCGTTTCCACGAACTGATCACAGCCTTTGAGCAACGTGGCATTTTCGTTGATAAACAAACAGAACAAGAACTAATTAAATTCTATGAGCGCATTGGTAACGTAGAGCGCATGAGTGATAGTGGAGACGCAGTTTATGTCCGTAAAACAATTTGAGACCTTTCTAGTAGAGCAGTTTTTAGCGGATGCTGAAACACACATCAAGGCAGGTTTCCGTTATCAGTTTAAGTCGCCAGATAATGAAAATAGCATGCGCTTGTATAAGGCGATGACGGCTCATTCTGAAAACAGCATTGATGCGACTAACGATATCAAGTTGCGATTCATTGAACTGTCAGGTTGCAAAATCGTACCTGTGATTCATAGCGAAAACCCAGCAGAGTTCGAAGGCTTCACTGAAAACTACATCTCTCATCTACGCGACGAAGTGGCGAGCCAATCTGGCTACTTAAAAGGTTGCGCGCTAGTTGTGATCCACAACAGCTTGCTTGATACCTTGATAAATTCTGCCGAAGACTTGGCTCAAGTGGGACAAGTTTGGAGCGCATCAAAGATCAAAGCGGCAATGAAAGGGTTAATCGATCAGCAAGACAAAGGGCGCGATGTGTCTAACTGTCTGCTTGATGATCAATTCGATGCCATTTTAGAAGATGGCGCAACCATGTTTGGTTTTGAGTCTCTATACAAAGCCGTTGAAGACGGTGACTTGCGCTTCAATGAGTTGGGCATGTTTGAAGATCCGCTCGTAGCTGAAATGAGCGGCAATCCTAAGCAAATCAAAAAACGCCTAGAAGATAACCGTGCACTATACGAAGAGCTCTCTTTTGAAGTTGAACACTTTGGTGGTCAGCTTCAAGACCGCTTGAAATCATTCGGCGAGAAATTTATTAAAGAGAACTTCTCAGAAACGGATGCATGGAAAGACGTTGAGTTCGAAGCATTCCTACAAGAGAAAAAGCGCAATGCTCAGCAGCAGCTTGTTCTTGAAGAGGAGCAGGCTAGCGACGGTATGACCATCACAGCTCGTAATCGTGCAGAGACCAAAGCAGGCATGCGTGATCGCCACTTAATCATCGAGTTAGATGAAGGTGTTAATGAGTTTGAACTGAAGCTGATCTTCCAAGGTGCGAGTAATCTCGATAAAAGCCAGTTCAAAATTCAGCCAGCAAAAGCGCTGAATAATGAAGAAGTGATTACCACATTGAATGGTCTGAAAACAACACGAGCTAGTTTGAAAGGTACGTACAAGCATGAACCGCTGTTCTTTAACTTGGCTCTAAAGCGCGAGAATAAATCTGAGGTTTATAACTTCCGTTGTTTAGTGGTTCGTAAAGGCGAGTTCTATATTGAGCCATTCAAAAACATCTTCTTGGTAGAGCCTGCACCAGCGAAGCAGCGTTTAACCTTGAATATGGAAGAGAACAAACTACAAATCAGAGCCAACGAAGGCAGCGCATATTCACTGCTTGATGCCAAGCAGGTTGTCGATGCTGCAGACTACGCCTTCGTGGATTTTGAAGCATTAGCTAATGAAGCTGATGAAATAGATTTTGCCGTTAAATCAGGTGATAACCAGCTCAAATTTAATGTTGAAGGTGCAGTAGCGACTGATTCATTGAGTTTACCCTTACTGCTTAATAGAGGTCGTTACCACAAGCTTTTCAAAGATGAATACAACGGTGAGTTTTATTCTCAAAAAGGCAAAGTCGGCATTGATAACAGTGAGTTTGTTGTTCCAGGTGTCCGTTTAAAACTGTTGCGTTGGGAAGAAGAGTTCATCAACAACAAAGTCGTGTCTATTGCGGATTCTGGGGCAATTAAGCTCGATGACCTGCAAGCGATTGATGATGCTATTCACTCCTCTTACGTTGAGCTTTTTGATTACCTAGAACAACGCCGTAGCACACCATCACTGGCATCTTGGGGCGATGAGTTTACAACACTCGTCCAACATACAGTTGATGCTTGCTTAGCGTATTTTGAAGCAATCCCAACGGGTAGCATGCTGACAAAAGAACAGAAATCAGCGTTGAAAATCGGTTTGGTGCAATCTGAAGACGAAGAATACTACTCGCCTTTCCATCCGCTGATTTTGGCTTATTACCTCAATCTAAGAGGTGCGATTCGTGATGATAAGAGCTTTGCTCAGCTTCCTGATGTCACCTTTGAACGCTTGTCGCCAAAAGGTTTGCTGCCATATGTTTACCATCCTAAACATGAGTTTTCCTACAACCAGCAGGTGAAAGAGAACGCGTTTTGGATCAAGAGCGTCCCTCAAGAGAAAAGTTCTCTTACATTCGTCCGTAAGCTGGTAAAAGAGAAAATCGATGAGTTCCAAACTGCATTCAGCCAACTGTTCACAGGCTCTGAGAAGAGCATTATCGTTAATGCGGTGAACCAAGACAGTGCTGAAGAGCTGTTTATGGGGCTGGTGGATTACATCCGTAGCAATCAAGAGCAGTCTGCATCGATTCACATTAACCTGTATGACGATAAGCTAGCGTTCAATGCGTTTGACCGATTCGCAGAAACAGCCAATTACGATGAACTAAAAGAGTGGTTAGAGCTCAACAAAGGTAAAGTGCGTGAGGTTGCCGATACTATTATCGACATCCTTCGTACTCGTCTAACGTACAGTAAGTTCACGAATGCTCAGGCAGAGAAAGATGGCCAGTCATACGCACACCTTTCTTTCTTCCGTAATAACGACAAAGTTGATTGTTCAGATATTGCGATAGAAGACATGGCATCAGGTATTGCTTGTGATGGCCTACTAACAGGTGATGCTTCTGAAAGTAAATCAGGTTCGTACTTTACGGGCTTTGGATTGAAAGGTACGGACTACCAAGACCACCCACACTTGATGATGGCGAAGTATGTTGGTGCTCTATTAAAGCCTGCACTCAAACCGAATACTCAATATCACGGTGCAAATGCAGTTGCCTTAGCAGTCAGTGAGGACTTTAAAGGCTTACTGGAACGTTCATACGATAGCTCTATCTGGACGACCATTATTGATCCGAAAGTGACATTAGACTTCTTCCACAGTAATGAAGATGTAGTATTGATTCACTATTCAGATCAGTACACCAGTTCTTCTAGCTACGATGCAATCACCGTTACTGCACAGCGCGGTTTGTTTGAGAAAGTCATCAAGCAAGGAGATGGCGGCCAAATCAATGAGTTCAACGCGTTCAACGGTGATTGGCTGTTGAAAATGATGACCTGTGCGCCAACCATCAATAAAGAGCGCAAAGGCGTGATTGGTGCCTACAAGTTTGTGACCAGCCTAGTGCATGATTCAGACATTACATGGGTTCCGCTGTCCGTTGCCGAGATGATTCGCGTATCGGGTAATATTGGTCTGAAGATGTCTGACAGCGAATTCTCCCGTAACGTTCAAGGTTACAAGAAAGGCGAAATTTCTGACGATGTATTGCTGGTTGGTTTCAAAGACCAAGACATGTACCTGCTACCTGTCGAAGTGAAAACGGGTTCGGTGCCAAATTACAATAAAGCCGTTAAACAATCGAAAGAGCTATTGCGTTACTTAAGCCAAGACTTACTAGGTAACAAAGACTTAGCGAGCAAGTTATACCGTGGTTTGTTTATGCGCCAAGTGTTGATGCAAGTTGATAAGTATCGCCTATACAAGGTGTTCGCTGATGATTACTTCGACACTTTGCTGGCTAACAAAGAAGAGTGGCTAAGAGGCGACTACTCACTTGGCCAAATCGCAGATTACCCAGAAGGCTTTGTGGTCAGCCACCTTGAAGGGGCTGGCTGTTTACAACCTGACTACCAAATGATGGAAGGGGTGTTAAAAGTCGACCTACCTATGGGGCTACTTCCTGGTCTGGTGGAAACTCCGCTGCAAGAAGTGTTGAACGAATTAGATGTGGTGAAACTTTGCCACGTGCCAAGTGAGTATGTGCTGAATGGTGAAACTCGATTAGAAAAACTCGCTGAAGCTGAATCACAGCCTGTAGTGGTGGAGTCTGATGAGGTTGAAACTACAGAATCAGTGCAGCCTGAGCAGCCGGTTGTTGAAGAGCAAGTATCGCCAGTAGTTGAGCCTATGAAGGTTGAGTCTAACAGCAACTTAAACGTGTTGTTTGGTCATAATGCGCTAACACAAGCACCACTGAACTGGGAGCCAACCAATACTGCCAAATTCATGAATACCAATACCGGTATTATCGGCACCATGGGTACGGGTAAAACTCAGTTTACCAAGTCGGTGATCACCCAGCTTTACCGCAACCAAGCAGATAACGTAAATGGTGCACCTATTGGTATGCTTATTTTCGACTACAAATCCGATTATGTAGACGATAAGTTCCAACAGGCGACAGCGGGTAAGAAGTTTAACCTTCACAAACTGCCGTACAACCCACTGAGCTTGTTTGGTGATACGCCAATGTTGCCAGTGCATACCGCGCGTGGTTTCTCGGAAACCATGGGTAAAGCGTTTGGCTTAGGTCAAAAGCAACAACTGCGCTTGCGTAAGCTGGTGGGGGAAGCGTATGAGTTAACGGGTATTCGCAAAGCGGATCCAAGCACTTGGTCAAAACCAGCTCCAACAATCTCACAAGTATGGGACTTGTTTATTGAAACAGACCCAGATGAAGATTCATTATACGCGGCACTTGAGAGCTTATACGAGCTAGAGATCTTTGAAGACGACAATACCAAGTGTATGAGCCTTTATGACTTGGTTGATGGCATCACAGTAGTTGAACTTGCGGGTTACCCAGCAGAGATCCAAAACCTTGTCGTTGCACTTACGCTAGACCTTTTCTACTCACAGATGCAGAAGAAGGGTAAGCCAGAAGTGCAGGGCGACTTCCGTCAAATCACTAAGATGATTTTGGTGGATGAAGCTGACAACTTCATGTCTCAGAACTTCCCAAGCTTACGTAAGATCTTGAAGGAAGGCCGTGAATACGGTGTTGGTGTGATTCTTTCTACACAAGATATTACTCACTTCCAAACTGGTGAAAATGACTACTCAAGTTATGTGCTTACTTGGGTAATTCACCGTGTAGCGAAGATTCGCCCTCAAGAGCTAAAAGCAATGTTTGGTGTAAACGAGAAAGCCGAGCAAGAGAAGCTGATGGAAACCATCAATAAGCTAGAGAAACACTACAGTTTATACATTGATGGAGCTAAGAAGATAATTAAGATGCGCGATAGGGCGTTTTGGGAGTTGCCAGTTTATGAATAGCAAAAAAGTTAGCATTCGTAAAACACCTGAGGTGTTAGCGAGAATTGAGGAAGTAGAAATAGCAAAGCGAAATGCAGAAGTAGTTACCTTAAGAGAATGGTATGACTCAAAATTAAATCACTCACCAGAAATAATTGCTTACATGACGGAGTTTAAGCAATTAGGTCGTCTCGGAAAGGAAATACATATTCGCAATGCTACTCGTGTCACAGAGAGGTATGGTGATGAAATAGGGACGTTAGTTGAAGCTACATACCAGCGAGGATACCTAGATATAATTGCCCCTTTATGTGCTTTAGCATGTTTGGCTAAGAAAAAAGGTTTAATTATTAGGTAGATATATATTTTAGTTAAATTCAAAGGCCACGTGTGTAAAAAATATTTGGGGCGAGTATATGCTAATTAGAGCAGGGTTAAAGGTCAGTTATTCTTCTGAGAATAGCTCAATTGTAAAAGACTTCTATATTCCAGCATTGAGAGAT
The DNA here is from genome assembly GCF_009363355.1 of Vibrio sp. THAF190c. Lineage (NCBI taxonomy): Bacteria > Pseudomonadati > Pseudomonadota > Gammaproteobacteria > Vibrionales > Vibrionaceae > Vibrio > Vibrio sp. THAF190c. The sequence goes on from NZ_CP045338.1 coordinate 698,830, forward strand.
GCTCAATGCTATTACCGTGCGGTTGGCTTTTTTTCTTCAGCATCTTTGAGTATAGCTGCACGAGGTCTTGCCCCTTTGTTGCGCTCTGGCGGAGATATGCGTTTAATCATTGGGTACCCTGTTAGTGTTGAGGATTTTGAAGCAATTAAAAGAGGTGTAGGTCTTAATAGCCAGCATTCGGAAATACAAAGACAAATTTCGGAATTCTTCCTAAACCTAGAAGATGACCTTGAATGTAGGCGTTTGGATGCTTTGTCTTTTCTGGTATCCAGTGGACGTTTACAAATTCGCTTTGCTCTAAGACCTAGAGGTATGTACCACGAAAAAATAGGTATAATCGCTGATTCCGATGGAGAAAAAGTTGCATTTATCGGTTCAGCAAATGAAACCGAGAATGCATTATCTGACGATCTGAATTCAGAATCAATCAATGCATATTTTAGCTGGTATGAAGAAATATATAATCTCTATGGAATAGATATTGAAGAACGCTTTGAAAAATTATGGAACGATAACCAGCCTGTAACCAAAATAATACCAGCGAGTAAGGAGTTTATAGAACGACTAGCAGAATTTCATTCTGGGAAATGTGCTTCTCAAATAATTAAAGCTCTTGAAGGAATAGAAACGAAGATATTAGAAGATTCTCAAGAAGAAATCGGAGAACTACCGAAGTTGCCGGAATATATAGGGCGACATAAATATCAGTTAAGAACACATCAAGAGATAGCATTAAAAGCGTGGGCGGAAAACCATTATCATGGAATTATGAAATTAGCTACAGGAACGGGAAAAACAGTCACTGCTTTGCATGCAAGTACGGTATTAAGTAATCACCAAGCCTTTAATCGAGGGTTTTGTTTAATTGTATCGGTTCCTTATCAAGGTTTAGCTGAGCAATGGTATGAGGAGATGAAAGCATTCAATATTCATGCATTGTTATGTTACAAATCTCAGAGCCTGTGGTTACAGGAGCTTAAGAATAGAATATCAGAGTTTAATTTGTCTCTTGAACCTGCTTTCCTAGCATTAGTCGTTGTAAATGATACTTTGAGAGACAACCCTTCATTTCTAGCAGAAGTAAATAAAATCAACTCAGACCGAATCATGTTTGTTGGTGACGAATGCCATAACCATGCAAATCTGAAGCTATTAAATAAGTTTCCTAGTGCTAGGCTGAGACTAGGTTTATCAGCGACTCCTTGGAGCGAAAGAGAAGTAGATAAGCAGGAGTTGTTAGAAAGTTATTATGGTGAAATAGTAACAGAATACGGCATAAAAGAAGCCATAGAAGATGGTGTATTATGCCCATACGACTATCATCCAGTTATCTGCAAAATGAATGATGAAGAAGCTGATCAATATGAACATCTAACGTCAAGTATAGCCAAACTAGAAGCTACTAAAGAATCCGGTAAACCGATAAATGAGGATGCGTTGATGTATCTATATTTAAATCGGACACGTTTACTAGGAAACTTAACATCAAAGCTACAAGCCCTTGAAAGCTTAGTGTCTAGGCAGGAGATCATATCACATACGCTATTTTACTGCGGTGAAGGTGGTTATGAAAATGATGTTGGCGATGATGAGTATGCTATTGATGAAGTAACTCAAATATTACACCGAAGAGGCTGGAGAACTTCTAAGTTTACTAGTCAACAGTCTTTGTCATTGAGAAAAAAAATCATGAATAGTTTTAAAAACACAGAGATAGATGCTTTAGTATCGAAACGTGTTCTAGACGAAGGCATCGATGTTCCAGCTTGTACCCAAGCCTTTATTATGGCTAGCACGCGCAATGAACGTCAGTATATACAACGGCGCGGAAGAGTGCTTCGAAAGTCTTTAGGCAAAGATAAGGCTGTAATATATGACTTTGTCGCATTTCCACCTGAAAATAGGAATCATATAAACTGCTTCACATCTATGATGCAACAAGAAAAACAGCGAGTAGATGATTTTTCTTTATTAAGTATAAACAAAGCAAATCTGGATCATTTATTATGAATTTTGAAGAAGTAAAAGGTTTTTTGAATCAGGTAAAGGAATCTCCTGAACTATTAGATATCGACCTGAGTGTACATAAAAAAACGATCAATGAAGTCATTCGAGCAGAAAAAAAGTATTTATTTGGTATAGAACATACTACCAAATCTGCACGTTTAGAAGAGATTGAGAAAATTTTGCTAAAGGCCATCGAGAGCTTAAATAATGAAGATAAAAAGAATTAAATTAGCTAACTTTCGCCAGTTTTATGGCAATGACAATAAAATTGAGTTTTCAACGGACAGAGAAAAAAACGTCACTCTAATCCATGCCGAGAATGGTGTCGGTAAAACCACTATACTTAACAGTATCTTATGGTGTTTTTACGATAAGTTTACTGCTGATTTTGAAAAACAAGAAGAGCTTGTAAATTTAGATGCTACGAAAGAAGGAATTACTACATGTGATGTTGAGGTAGAGTTTTTTCATGAGGGTAATACCTACAGTGCAAGTAGAACATTTGATAGCACCATAGGCACATCCAAATTAAGTCTATTCGCTGTAAGTGCGGGTAGTTATGAACCGATTAGAAGTGATAAACGGTTTCTAAATAGCGTAATTCCTGAAGATATGGCAGAGTATTTTCTATTTCACGGAGAAGGAATTTCACAACTACAGTCCAACAAGGGGAATTTTAGAAAAGCTATTAGGGATATTCTAGGCTTTACACTAGCTGAACAAGCTATTGAAGATTTTGGTCAAATTAAAGAAAAATGGAACTCAAAATTAACGAAGGTAAATAATGCCAATGCTAAATTTGTAAAGATTCAAGATAAATTAAAAGAAAACACTAGTACGCTTACAACTAAGAAGTCACAACAGAAAGATATATTGGATAGACTAAGTGAACTTGAACTTGAAAGACAGAGAATTGATGATGAGATAATAAGTTGCAAAGTTGCAGATGCCACGGAACTTAAAAATCGAATAAAATCAGCAGAAAATTCTTTATATAGCCATAAAGAAAATCTAAAGCGTGAGCAGGTAAGAAGACAAAAACTAATTAGTGAGTATGGATGGCGCGTCTTCGGGTTAGATATTAGTGAAAAAAGTTTAAATTTCATTGATACTACAACACTTACAGGAAAGGTACCAGCACCCTATGATGAAACTTTGGTAAAAGATATAGTTTCATCTGCTAGGTGTATTTGTGGTCGAGATGTATGCCCGGATTCGCCAGAGCATAATGCGATATTATCTTTATTAGATCACGCAAATACTGCAGAGATAAAACAAAATATAATGAAGGCTCGTTCTTTTGCTGAAACTATTGGGAATAAGTCAAGAGACTTTATTGACAACTTTTTAGAAGTAGGACGTTCAGTTAAGTCATTTAACAATCTAATCGCATCTTCTAAAGAAGGTATAACTCAATTAAATATAGAATTAGATGAAATCGATGATAGCAAGTTAAAGGTTCTTCGTTCTCAAGAAAGGAATGTAAAAGATGAAATAACACGTTTTTCTGCATCTCAGAGATTAATAAACAAAGAAATTGCCGAGTTACAAAGCTCTATTGCATCCCTCAAAAAAGAAGTTGAGAAACAACTACCTAATGGTGCAGAGAGTTACAGCTTGCATAAGTGCATTAAATTTGTAGAACAACTTACAGATCTCAGCGAGAGAAATTTAAGAGAAACAGAAAAGGATTCAAAATCTCTTATTGCAAAAGACGTAAATGAAATTCTTAGTACTTTTAGCCGAAAAGACTATTCTGTTAGGGTTTCTGATACATTTAACTTTGAACTTGTAAGAGAAGACGGAAATATAGTTGCTAAAAGTAAAGGTGAGAAACTATTGCTAAATTTAGCTTTTGTATCAGCCTTGATAAATATGGCTGAGCAGAGAAGTAAAGCTGATGGTAAATTCTTGCAACCAGGTACAGTTGCTCCTTTTATCATTGACGCTCCATTTGGCGAACTCGATGAAACCTATCGAGAAGCAACAGCAAAATTTTTACCTGAAAACTCAGAACAACTTGTTCTACTGCTATCTTCATCTCATTGGCGTGGGACTGTCGGTAAAACAATCGAAGACAAGGTTGGAAGTGAGTATATTCTGGTTTCTCATAAAAAATCTCATAGAAATGATAAACCATTAGATGAAATACATATTAATAATAATGTATACAATCAATCCGAATATAATTCTACTTTCAACGGGTCAACTATAGTAAAGGTTAAATAATGGCTACAATTTACATTGACAAAAAATATACTGATTTATGTAGGCAGTTTTGTGATGATAGGGATGCTAAGACACAGAAGAAAACTTTTCGCACATATATGGATTTAGCTGTTTTTGCAGCCTTGGTTGGTTTCCAAAGAGAGCGTATTAAAGTGGAAAATAATGGGCCGGAAATTCCCGATTCAGTTTTTTTTAATAATAGGCAGGAAGGTCTAGTCTATTTATTTGCATTAATAGAAACTGAAGACCCCTATATACTAAAAGAAGACAGGCAGTGTTGGAAAATATTTGAAGACTATGTGAACGCTGGAATGTATGAGATTTCAGGGTGGTTAGCAGATAATCCTACAGATGCTTTTGGCACGGACACTTTGCTTAATGCGATAGCGGAAAAAGCTACTTATTTAATTAACCAAGAGTCGGAAAGTATTGAAATTCCTGCGAATGTATTTTAAAAATAATTGGCTTTAGAAATAAAAATATTTCTTTTCAGCCTAATATACAGTCAATGAATTACAGATAAAAACTAAAGTGATCCTACATCATCTTACAGACGAGAAGTCAGGTGTAAATTTACACCTGACTTAAGTTAGCCAAAGACTTAAATTTTTATTGAAAAATCTAGCGTATTTTTATGATTTCGTATTGAAGCGATACCATCCTCCACATGTGCGGCCCAAGCTTGTTGATGCCCTTTAGTATCAAGCTCTGGGTAGTACATCTTCAACATGAGTTCAGTCACTTCACCCGTTTCACCAAGCCATGTGTACTTATCTAACACCAGTGAGCCATCTAATTTAGCTTCTTGTCCTTGGTATCGAAAGTCACTTTCGATGGAGCGGAAGAAAGCGATACGTGCTGAAACGTTTGGAGTGATACCAGTATAGCCTTTCAACTTTTTAAGCTGCTCTTCGGTAGAGCGGGTTAAGTTCATACGGTTCGGTAGCATTACACGGCCTCCTTAATCGATTCTTTCCAGAAGTAACCTTCTTTCAACGTTGAAGCCTTAGTTGTACCGTCGAAACAGATCTCGTAAGTACGAGCAATATCGTCTTGGATAAGGCTTGTGTAGTTTCTATCGATCTCTGTATCGGTAGATAAAATTACAACTTGGTGGCTTGCCGTTGGGAAATAGTTCTCGACCAGTTTGTCACGGTGATGTGAATCCAATCGACCTAGTGGTGTGTCAATGATGATTGGAAGTTTACGGCCAGATGTACGGCCAAGAGCCTCTAGAATTGAGATCGCGTAGATCTGCTTCTCACCGGCGGACATCGCCTTACGGTTGATCTTAATACCGTGCTCATCAACCAATTCAACATCGAATGTTGCTGGGTTGATTGAAGCTGTGAGCTGTAAATCTTCCTTACGAGCAAGCTTTTTGTATGACTGAACGAACTCATTTTCTAACTGGTTCACACGCGCTTTAGTTAGCTGTTCACCAAACTTATCGAGTAATAAGATTGAGTTTTGCGCATTACTAATACTTTGATCTTTGTTCGATTGGTCTTTGTGCTTATCGTGCAGCTTTTGAATTTGACGTGCTGTTTCTAAAGCTAGTCTAAGTTCTCGCTTAGCCTTTTCCAGCAAATCATGATATTCGATAATCAGTTTTTCTTTTTTCTTATCTAATGCGCGGACATCTGCAAACAACTCTTGTACTTGCTCCTGTTCAGGTGCTCGTGCGATATTATTTGAAGCATTGTCGATCTCTTCTTCGACTTTTTGAAGGCGTACTCGTGCCTTATTAAAACGAGAGAAAGAATCTTGCGATAGGCTGGATAACTGGTAGTCGATGGTGTTCGCTTGGCGATCGGAGATATCCAAAAGAAGCTCAGTTGAATCGAATTCACCAATATGTGCTTTAAAGCTGTCTGCGATTGCATTTTGCGCCATCTCGGTATCAAAGCTTGGATATTTTGAGCATAGAGTCTCTAGGAAGGAATCTAGCTCATTACCAAAGTTCTGCTTCTTCTTAACTTGTTGCTCTTGTTTGATCTGAGTTTGAAGCCTTTGCATTGCTTTCGGAGCAAGTGAGAATGGAAGGTTGGTTTCCATTTCCATACGAATCTGTTTCTCAAGCTCTACTTTCTCTTTAAGCAAGCTTTCAACTTTATGTTGTTCATCTTCTCTGGTTTTTGCCCAAGCACCACCATTCTGGGAAAGCTTGTTTTCCAAGTTAAGAATATCGCGTGATACTAGCTCAATTTGAGCATCAACAATATCAGCCTCACCACGAAGCTTTTCAGCTTTACGTTCGTGATCAATTCTTCGCTCATCTAATGCATTCATCTCTTCTTTAAGAGATTGACTTAAAGCTCCGGAACCTTGCTTTTTCAAGAAGATATTTAGGTCGCTTTTGAGTTTCGCGATTACATCTAAACCTAGTAGTCGACGTACAGCTGTTTTCAGAACTGTTCCAGATTCGTCTTCAGCCAGTTCTGCAATTTTTTCTCCATCAAAGAAGAATAAGTCAGCGATACCAGTTGGAATAAGTTCATTAAGAAAGCCTTGGCACTGCTCGTAGTTCAACTCAGGAATTTGAATACCATCTTTCTCAAGGCACAGGTTATCTTTTTTACCGCGCTTCCAAACGCGAATCACTTTATAAGTGTTCTCTTCACCGTTTTGGCTGTATTTAAACTCAAGCTCAATAGATGCGTTATCTTGAACGCCACCATGGCCGACACCTTTATGAATAAGCTCGGATAGGGCATCAACATACTCACCATTTGACAGAACTTGGCTAAATGATTGACGGCCAAAAAGAGCGAGTCGTACTGCTGTCAGAATCGATGTTTTGCCAGCACCGTTAAGACCACCAAACAGAATGATTGGTCGTTCGGTTCCTTCAATAGGGCCACTTTTACTTAGACGAGCAGGAGCAGGGCGCAGGTCGATTTCATGCACACCGCGAAACACGCGAAAGTTGTTTAAAGTTAGTTTTGTAATCAACATTTCAGTATTTAAAACTCTTTTTGAAGCTGCTTATCTAGGTCAGCAAGCTGTTCGTTATAACGCTCAATTTCTTTTTGGTGAATATCAAACTCAGCCTTGCTCTGCAGAGAAGCATGCTTTTGTTTAATCTCTTCCAAGCTTCCCCAGTCTCGCTTCAATAGCGATGCGATTTTGTTTGAAATACCGCTACGGCGACTTAAACCTTCCATAGAAACTTCTAACTCTATCAGTTTCATGATCATCTCGGGTTCAACATCGAAGTTGTTGCATAGCTCATGAATTAGCTGTGCGTCATCTTTACCAAAACTCGCGTTATCGTCGTATACCCAATCTAGGTCATAACCATAAACGTCTTTGAAAAGTGTCGGTAGAGAGTCATCCCAGTCTGGCTCATTTGGATCATGAATCCATTCTTGGCGAATAGCATGCAGTTCTGGAACTGTGATTAACTCAATCTCTCGCCCTTCAGCTTTAAACTTCTTATCTAGTTCTAGAAGTTCACGAAGCCATTGGCGACGGTATTTAAGCCAGTAAGGGCCCGGTACGTGCTTTCGCTCGCTCGCTATATCTTCACCTTCTTTAGCGTATTGGTAGCTCACTTTGCCGGTTCTGCGTTTGTGGTTTCGGTATTCTTCTTTGTTTGCTGGATCCGTTGTCATTGCTAACTTATTTCGGAACACCAGAAGAGGAGCCATCCACTCTTCACCGTTTTGGATAAGGCTTTCCATCGCACGGTCTTTCGTTACAACCGTACATGTCCAGCAGCCAAAACGAGAGTTACCACAAGAGGGTGTTGTTTCGTCAATTACCATTGGGCACTCACCTTGACCTGAAGAATCTTTATAAAGATTCCAAAGCACTAGGTTTTTGCCACCCCAAGGGTTTTCCCATTCTAGGTCGTAGTCATCTTTCCAGATGTTTCGAGTGCCTAATGGAGTTTCTTTTGTTTCTAAACGACATAAACGTAAGATCTTCCAAACATCATCGACGGCCCATGTATCAATTGGCGTGTAAATGAATGCGTTGGCTAATGTTGTATGGCGAGCTAAACGAGAACCATCAATTTTGTGTTTAGCGATAACTTGAGCACGTGAAGCACTTTCTTGGCTACGAGAGCCCAATACAACGATTACCTCATCAAACTGAGATACTTTGCTTTTGATGAAGTCACTAACCGGATCGATCTTCATTCGCTCTGTACACCAGCGGAAAGAGCGAGTTGGTGCTGGGTAACCTTTACCAAGAAGGCTAGACCAAAACGTCTGGTCTGATTCTGGTACCACTTTGTGACAGCTTATTGGCAGGTCGTCGCGTTTAGCGCCTTTTTGTATCGCTGCTAAAGAGTCTTTTATATGGTTTACAACGACAGGAGTCTCAACCAAGGTGTCCGATGAAACGACAAATACTGGTTTATGACGTTGCTCTTTCTCTAAGCCAAGGAGTGCCATATAAACCAGTGACATAACTGCTGATGAGTCTTTACCACCACTGTAACCAATTACCCAAGGGCGATTGTCGGCGCAGTAAACACGCTGCACGTCAGCGATATAATGGCTGAGTTTGTTATTTGCGAACTCTTCAGCGTTGATGAATTCTTGATATTCTTCGGCGAGATCTTCTGCCAGTTTTAGCTCGTGTATCATGATAACTGCTTCTCTAGAGCTTTTTCTTCTGGGGTTAGTGGTAACCCAAGTTCAATTTTTAGTGCATTGGCAGTAAGCTGAATATTCATATTGGATTTACTCAGTTTGCCATGGTTCATGCTGCGCTTAATCCATTCAGGGTTGGTTTTTAACCAGTTCACCTTCGCCAGCTGTTGAAGCTTTTCTTTCCATTGCTTTGGTTCTTGGCAAAGCAGGTGTTTACCTAAAACACCGATTGCATGCAGCCCAACGCCGTGTGCGTGAATGTATTCTTGGCGCAGCTGTGCTGGTGATACTTGTTTGTCTATCACCATTTGCCAATCTTTAATATGACACGTGACTTCTTCCCAAAATTCACGTGCTAATTGTTTTTCTTCTTCACTGAAGCCATCCTTCGGGCCTTTACTTAAAAGCGCTCGAGTAGATTGTTTTATGCTGCTTAAAGTGAATAGTTTGTTCGACTTAGGACTAATATTGGATTTCTCCATTTCAGTCATTCCGATGAAGGGTTTTACTTTGGTTGCTAATTCACGCGCAAGCTCTGAACTTTCATCTCTATGGTCATACAGAGTGCCAAGAGATGGACTCGGTTTGACGGCGTATTTGTTTAAATCTGCAAACATTTGTTGGCTTCTACCCAAGCCTTCATCGATAAAGAACAAGACCGGGATATTGTCTTGGCCTAGATCTGGGTTTTCTTTCAGTGCTTCTTCAATTGCTTTACGACGGTGTTGCCCATCATTAATTAGGATCTGCGCATCCATTGGGATTTGAAGTGTCCCTAAGTTAGGTGCTCCTTCGTGATCATGGAATGAGATATCAACACCCACAGAAGCCGTTAGTGCGGAGAAAACATATTCTTTAGGATTATCGAGCAGATACTTCACCATTTCAGGTATACGAGTTTTGTTCAAAGTTCTTTGAGCTCTTAGCTCTGGCGGAACATCATCTTCGTTGTAACTGAAAATTTTTGGAATAATTCGAAGAGGACACGTCGCAATATAAAATGGACGTCCAGCTTGAATTCCTCTAACAGCGGGAAAGGAGTAGCAGTAGCCTGAATCTTGATTTTGCATAGTTAGCTCTAAGTTATGTTATTTGTCTATGACATAAACCATAGTTGGTATGTCATATTTTGACAAACTAAGCTTTGAGTTTGTTATGTCTTAGTCTTTTCTATGAGAATTATTACATAGGTATGCCAAAATAGGCTGGGTATTTTACAGGTATGTAGTTCATAATTCTATGGCAGGCGCGGCTTTTTCTAGCACTAGAAAAGGACTATTTTGAATTTAAAGTAAACCCTTTGATTTCTTTGTTGTGTTTACCTAAAAGCACTTCAAATTCTGCTCTCATCATTTGCGTTTCTTCATTTGATTCGAACTCTATGAGCTTCGCTAATCGTTTATCGAAGCTCTGTTGGTTCTTGTAGTTCTCGTGTTCGGTTGGCATGTAAAGGTGCTTATTCAGCAGTGGCGGCCTGCGTTCTTCATTGACGTAATCGAAGAAGTCGATGTCTTGCTCGGCCATCTTGATTTTTATGCGCTCGACTAAGAAAGGAACCGATTTTTCAAAGTCGTCATAAGCGGTTAGGGTGAGCTTACCGGATGTGATATGAATTTTGATAAGGTCTATCTCTTCATCCAGCTCACCATACATTTGTAGCCCTGCGCCTACGTAGACTCGCAGCAGTAAAGGTAAGTCATCAATAAAGTCTCGGTGCAGAATCAATGAGTGCCCGTCGTTCAGAAGGCTGGCTGGTAACTGGTTATGTGCTTTCTCGCATTGCTGTTGGATTAAGTCGGTATCGGCAATCGCAAACAGTAACTCGGCAGCCAGGTTAATGGCAGTTTTATAATCATCAAATAGCGCTTTGATATCGCGCTTTAGTGGCTCTGGCTGCTGGGTGTAAGGCTTTCTTTTCTCAAACAGTCCCATCGCAAAGTACAGCAACAAGTCTTCTTTTCTACTCTTTTCTGCTTGCTCAAACTCTTGGGTATCGAACATTTCTTGCAGTAAGTTGAACACTTTTTTGTGTGAGCCGATTAGCTCTCGGATTTTGTCGGAGTGTTCAAATTCGTCGTTGGCAGGAATACGACCTAGTTCTAAGCTGGTATTCCAAAAACTGTTGAACAAATCTTGATGCTGAGTGATAAGCAGCTTGGCTTTATCTTTTGCCTCGATAGGTTCTGGCGAAGTCAGTTGCTGCCACTTGTGGTGTCGTTTGTACTTACTCTGTAGGTATTGCTGTTCTTCAAGTTTGTCTTTGAATATATAGAAAATACCGGGTGCGACGGTAATGGCGTCCTCTTGAAGGTTTCTCTCTATGTATGCTTTTATTTCAGATTGCGCATAGTACTTTTGAAATGTATTACGAGAGGTGATCACCCCATCTTTATAGGGTTTGAACTGCGCAATGTAGTTCTCGTTCGCCAGCATCACAGACACCACCAAGAATTTATCGGCTAACTCCCAAGCTCCTAATAAAGCCTCTAATCGTTCATCTTGATCTTCAATAACGTTAAGTACAAAGCCTAAGTTAACGATGCTGGAATTAACCTTGTCATTATCCGGTTGAAAGTTAGGGTCCCAACCAAGTACATCTAAACCGTGCGCTTCAAGTTCTCGTAAGTCATCACCTCGGCCGCAACCGTAGTCGAAAATAGAATAAGAGCCTTCCAAGTAACCATGCTTTACCAAGGTTTTCATCGGTGCAGATAACTCATGTCGCACTAGTGCTGTTCTGTGTCTGTCTATGCCTGCGTCTTCTACTTGCGAGATTGCTGAGCTACGAAACAGGCGGCCATCGACAAGTTCGTAGCCATGGCGTGCAATCAAGTTATCCCAAGAGCGCTTAAATCCGATCAAGCGACTGTTCTCGTACAGCCCCGCATTTTCACCTTCTTGTGTTAGAGAGGTGAAGTGCTCGAAGTATTCGCTGTCGGGCAGAATCATGGTCTCTTTACGGTGCAAAATCGGAGGGTTATCAGAGCCTTCGTAGCTCATAATTTTATGGCTGAGTTTAGAGAGGTCGACGTTTAAGCTCTGTTTTAAAGCCGGGTAAGAATCGGTGTAAAAGTCAGGGTAGTGAAGCAGGGATAATCGGAACTCTTTCTTGAATAGCTTAACTAGGTTCCAGTTGTCGTCTTCTAAGCTAACGGCTTTTGCCACGGCAGGAATGAATTGAGTGAGAACGTTCGGAAGGGCATTAAAGGCGTCTCTGTGAAGGTAAACGGCATCCGGCAATTGTTTCCCCACTTTGATTTTTGCCACCAACTCAGCAAACAGTTCTTCGTTCATTCCTTGTCCTCCTAGGTGTTTCTTCGATTATAAGTCATCGAATAAGTTCTGTGTGGCGCTGCCTTTTGCACTTTTCGTATTTACGCGAAGCCCATCACTTCGTGCTTGTCTAATCAGTGCATATCGGCTGTTTTCAGGGCCAATGCTGATGTGAATCGGTTTGTTCTTTCCATAAAAGTAGAGCCGGTCGAACGCTAGGTAAGTGCAAATGTATTTCGCGACTTCATCCATCCGGTTTTCATAGCCTTCAATATAGAAATCGCAGGCCGCGCCATCGCGTTTACAAATACGCTTGCCTTTGCCGTTGAGTTCCATGGAAGCATGTTGGTCAATGTCTGGAGCCATGTCACCTGGGCTGTTCTTCAATATCCAACGAAGCAAAGAGTGGCTGGTGTAGCCGTAGGTAATATCTACCGCGCCGAACTGGGTTTGAAGTGGGTGAATTATCTCATTTTGCAGATGCTGTAGTTGATCCTCAGATTTCGGGCTTAATGGGTTCTCGCCCAGGTAATCGACATGTTTGGTTTGGTACCAATTGATGAGTTCATACGACATAACATGCCTTTATATGCTGTTTAATCACCTATATTTAACGAACTGGTGTCGTAAAAGCAACCATAAGAGGGAAGCCGGTAATGCTGTTTTTCTTATCTTTAGTAAGCATCTTTTTGCTTGGTTATCTCGCTCAGAGTACTGGGCTGTGCATGGTGAGAGGAGTAAAAAAAGCGCAAAAAGGATCGCCAATGTTTTTAGTGGCCATCTTGATGAGTGGCACACTCGCTTGGGTATCCATGTCTGTGGGTTTAACTTCTGAAACTCAAAGTTCGACTATTGGATTCTGGCCGAGTTTTTTCTCGTTGGGCGGTGGTGTGTTATTTGGTATTGGTGCAGCAGCGAACAGCGGGTGCGGTGTTTCTACTGTGAGCCGATTGGCGCGGGGAGAAACAGTCATGTTGGTGACCATTATGGGCTGGTTTATTGCTTGGCTTCTGTTCGTCCCTATTTTGCCTCTGGAGCTAAAGGGAGAGGTTTTTGTTATAGGCGAGCAGACTCGTTATTTCATATTAGGTGGTGCATCGCTAGCCATTGCCGTGGCGTGTTTTTTTATGGGGGCTAAGAATCGTAAGCTATGGTTGTCGATGTTAGGTGTTGGTTTGATGGCAGGCTTAGTATTTATCTATGAGCCGCACTGGACTCCAAGCGGTTTACTTAAATCGGTGAGCGGTGCTTTATGGTCAGGTGATTCCAATCTTTGGCCTGAACAAGAGCGATTCATTTTAATCTTATGTTTACTGGTTGGTATGGTTACAGCGGCAGTATGGACACGTTCATTTGAATTTCGATTGCTCTCTTTTCGCCAAGCCGTAAGACACTTATTGGCTGGTGTATTGATGGGGTTAGGGGCAGTTATGGCTGGTGGCGGTAATGATACTCAGCTGTTGGTGGCGATGCCTATTTTCTCTCCTGCTGGTTTTACCACTGTCGCGTGTATCGTTTTGGGCATTTACTTTGGAATCCGTTGGATACCCACTCATCATCGTTGAATACTTCACTACTTTAAGACTAATAAACGTGCTTCAATGGAGCCTACAAAAGTAAGCGTTTGGAAAGATTAAGTTAATGAAACACATCGGCATTGATGCCTGCAAAGCGGGGTGGGTGGTTTGGAGTTGTCAGCACGATGAGGTGCAGCTTGAAGTGGTCGCTGAGCTCTCTGATATAACAGAACAGTTGCGTGATGCTCACACTCTGATTGATATTCCAATTGGCTTTAGTGATTCCGAAACGCCAGATAGGTTGTGTGACAAAGCAGCCCGAAAATACTTAACGAGAACTCGCGGAGCTTCGGTGTTCCCTGTGCCTTGTCGTGAAGCGGCTTATGCTGAAAGCTACCCTCAGGCTTGTGAGGTGAACTTCGAATTGTGTGGGCGTAAGCTCTCTAAACAGGCTTGGTACATCCTGCCAAAAGTGCGCGAGGTGGATGCGTTACTCAATCTTCACTCTGAACTCTATCTGAGAGAATCCCACCCAGAGGTAGTGTTTGCCACTCTAAATGGTGCGCCGTTAGAGCACTCGAAAAAGAGCGTCGAAGGCCAGCAGCAAAGACTCGACTTGTTGGCGCGATATCTACCTCAACATATCGATAAGCTCAAGCACCAAGTAGCAACCACCAAGAAATCGAAAGTGGCGCCTGATGATCTCATTGACGCGTTCGCTTTAATGCTGTGCGCTTTGCATTCTGAGATACTGAGTTCCTTTCCTGAGAGGGAAGACAAAGATCTGCAAGGTCGAACCCGCGAAATTGTCTATTGGCAGCCGCTATCTGATTAACTCTTTTCATTTTTTAAAAAAGGCCACTTACAGTGCCTTAACAGCCATTAGTTATCTTCACCACCCGCGAGACGTATTTTCTGTTGCTCTAATTATCAATAAGAGCAGTCGTTATGAGAAACAACATCGCAGAAGATAACTCCTACACCATTGGTGGTACTCCGTTGGTGCGCTTGAATCGCGTTAGCAACGGACGTGTGCTGGCCAAGGTGGAATCACGCAATCCAAGTTTTAGTGTTAAGTGCCGTATTGGCGCCAACATGATCTGGCAGGCGGAGAAGCTAGGCAAGCTAGTACCGGGGATTGAGTTGGTTGAGCCGACCAGCGGTAACACGGGTATTGCACTGGCTTACGTTGCTGCAGCGCGTGGTTATAAGCTGACTCTGACTATGCCGGAATCGATGAGCTTAGAACGCCGCAAGTTGTTGAAAGCCTTGGGCGCAAACTTGGTTTTGACCGAGGCAGCGAAAGGCATGAAAGGCGCGATAGAGAAAGCGCAGCAGATCGTCGATGCCAATCCAAACAAATACTTACTCCTTCAGCAGTTTGATAACCCTGCCAACCCAGAGATTCATGTAAAGACCACGGGGCCAGAGATCTGGGATGCCACTCAAGGCCAAATTGATGTGTTTGTCGCGGGCGTAGGTACCGGTGGCACCATCACAGGCGTGAGTCGTTACCTTAAGAACTATCAGAAAAAGCCGGTGTTTTCGGTGGCGGTTGAGCCTGCTGAATCTCCTGTTATCTCTCAATCACTAGCAGGGGAAGAGATTCAACCTGCGCCTCATAAAATCCAAGGTATTGGCGCTGGGTTCATTCCCGGTAATTTGGACCTCACCCTTATCGACCACGTAGAGCGTGTCACTTCTCAAGAAGCGATCGATATGGCAAATCGTCTCATGAAAGAAGAGGGCATTCTTGCGGGGATCTCTTCTGGCGCAGCAGTTGTCGCGGCGAATCGCATTGCCGATATGCACGAATACCGCGGCAAAAACATTGTTACGGTGCTTCCAAGTTCGGGTGAGCGTTACCTAAGCTCAGCGTTGTTCGCAGGTATGTTCGATGAAAAAAGCAGTAATTAGCGCGTTCACCTCAATTTTTGGGGGATTGGTGAACGCCTTGCTTCCACAAGCGGGTGTCAAAGCCATAAAAGAGCGCATAGCCGATGAAGATGGAACTCTAATCTTTTTTTATGTCGCTCCTGCGTATATCGCGACTTACCTAGGCTTAGTCGCCCTTACTTTTTATAGCCAATAAGCACCATAGAATAGAAGTGGATAAGTCGCTCAATCTTATCTATCTAACTTAATAATAAATATTTCGAAGGTAAATCATGTCAATTACTTTTCAAGGCGAAGCGGTATCTGTTTCTGGTTCATTCCCACAGGCAGGCCAAGCAGCACCAAACTTCACACTATGCTCAGCAGAGCTTGCAGACATTACTCTTGAGTCGATGAAAGGCCAGAAGTTGGTACTGAATATCTTCCCAAGCATCGATACGCCAGTATGTGCGGCAAGCGTGCGTGAGTTCCACCAAAAGCTAGCAAGTGTTGAAGGTGTAGCTGTATTGAACATCTCGGCAGATCTGCCATTCGCAACGGGCCGTTTCTGCGCATCTGAGTCTATCGATTCAGTGCAAAATCTCTCTTTCTTCCGCTCTCCAACATTCACTGAAGACTACGGTGTGAACCTGAATGAAGGCGCACTAAAAGGCCTAGCAACTCGCGCAGTGGTTGTAGTTGATGAAGAAGGTAAAGTGATGCACAGCGAATTAGTTTCTGAAATCACAGAAGAGCCTAACTACCAAGCGGTTCTTGAAGTAGTGGGTGCTTAACATGAAAAAGTCACTGTTAGTTATGGCACTTTCTGCTCTGTTTTCGAGTGCTGCTTCAGCGCAGTTTCAAGTGACAGAGCAGCACGCTAACCTAGGTTCAGGCGAGATCGTGACGCTAGAGAAAACCAACAAGTTTCATCTTGCTGGTGAAGGTATAAAAGTCGGCGACTACATGCCTTCTGTTCAGCTAATGACATCAAACCTTAAGCCGTTCGATACCAGCGCAACCAACGGCAAAGTGAAGATCTATAGCTTACTGACGTCAGTTGATACTCCTGTATGTGTTCAGCAAGCGGCAGAGCTTTCTCAGTTTGTGAATGAGAATAAAGCGTCACTGAAAGATATCGAGTTTTACGCGATCAGTGCAGATACGCCATTCGCGCAGCAGCGTTTTATTTCTGAGCATGAGCTAACGGGTGTTGAGTACCTGTCGGATTCGGTAGAGCATGCATTTGGTGAGAAGACTGGCGCGCTGATTAAAGAGCTTGGCCTACTGACGCGCAGCATCGTGGTAACGGATCAAAACAATAAGATCATTCTTGTACAACGTGTACCAGAACTGACGACATTGCCAAACCTTGCAGCCGCTGTTGAGCTAGCGAAAAAACAAGGTTAATCAATCTCGGTGTTAGAACGCCGACTTTGACGACAAGAGTTCTCTTGTAAATCAATTATTAAGCCCTTCTTTTATAGAGGGGCTTACATTATCTTAAAGAGTAATTCACCTCTTGGCCTTAAACTGCCCCCATTAGAGCAACGCAAACGTTGCCGTGACGAAAAACGTTTATAATGTAAGAGAGTTAAAGCTTTGCTTTTGTGAGATTTTAGCTTTACTGGCTAGGTTGGTTATTAATACTAATTTAAGTAGAGAATATTCAATGTCTGACGTTTTAATAGTGGAAGATGATCTGCAGCTTAGGGAGATGCTGTGTTACTTTTTGAAAAATGTAGAGGGATATTCGGTTGACTGTTTAAGCAGTGGTGAAGGTGCCGCTGAGATAATTATGGATCAAGCGCCTAAGTTGGTATTGCTTGATATCCAACTCCCACACACTTCCGGGTTAAGTGTTCTCGAGAGCCTGCGCCAACAAGGCTCGACCATTCCAGTGATCATCATGACCGCCAATGACAATGAGATCACAGAAACCAATGCGCTCACAATTGGGGCTAATGATTACATCACCAAGCCAGTTCGCACCAATGCACTTCGCGAGCGTATCCGAAAGATCCTAGAGCAGAAACCAAGTATTCACTCTCGGGTTGAAGAAGAGTTGATATTTAGGCTGTGCCCTAGAAACTCAACATTGCAGTTTAAGCACATTACGGTTCCTTTGATTCCCTCCGAATTTGAGCTCCTTGAGTTGTTGGCGAAAGCCGATGAACCTATGCCAGTACATGAGCTTTTCCAGCATATTCACGGCTTCCCTTATCACATTGAAGACCGCTCTATTTACATGCGAGTGTCGACCCTGCGTAAAAAGCTCAGCGCCTACCTGCCAGATATGGAGCTGATCAAAAACAAACGCAGCCGCGGTTTCTACCTTAACTATCAGGTTGTGGTTCGATGAAAACCTTTATCGGTCAGATCATCAGTTCACTGATCTTGGGCTATTTGATCAGCACCATGCTGTCGTTGGTGTTACTGGCTCCGTACAAAGAACAGTTGCAACAAGATCTGAACTTTCGTCGCTTAGAGATGGTGTTGAACGGTTTTCTTGAGCCGCTCGTTCCCAGCAAACCTGAAGAAGAGACTCCAGTTTGGTTATTCCAATGCGATGTCTCGACGGGGGAGATGCAAAGGGTCGATGAGGGTGAGTACACACTGGCGAAGAAACGCGGCGATAAAGAGATTTTAGGAACGTTTAACAGCGAAGCTTACAATAACGATCCTGCGATTCGTCATATCAAGCTGGTAGAGATTTTGGAAGATGTCCTGCAGCTTGTGTGTACGCTGATCATCTTAATCTTGTCGCTGCGCACTTGGACCAATGGCTTTAAATCGCTTCATCATTTATCTGCACACTATGCGCGCGGCGACTTTAAGGCTCATGTCGATGAAACGGGTCCTGAAGCCGTGAAAACACTGATTGCCAATCAACATCAAATGGCGGAAGCGATAGAGAGTTTGATGGTGCGTCAAAAGATGATCTTTGCGGCACTGCCTCATGATATTCGAACCCCACTCTCATCGATCCAGCTAACCAGTGACATGTTGGTCGAGAGCCACAACAGCGATGCATTTTTGCTAACCAAGCTCGATGAGCAGGTGAGAAGCCTGAACATGTTGTGTGAAAACAGCCTCCACTTGCTGAAGATCTTAAATAAGCAGGTGCCACTAGCTAGAGAAGAGGCGAACTTTGAAGCCATAGTACATAAGACTTTCTCCGCACTGAGCAACAAAAAAGGGTTGGAGCTGGTTAACTGCGATCAAACGATCACCACAGATCGCAAAGTACTCAAGATATTGTTATTCAACATTCTCAGTAATGCATGCCGTTACACGCGTGAGAACATCAAGATTGTTTACGCTAACTACCCATATTTCGATGTTGTGAAGATCAGCGACGACGGGCGTGGCTTTCCACAACCGATCATTCAAGCATTTAATAATGGCGACATTGATAGCATCAAACCGCAAGATGGTTTTGGCATCGGGATGCTGCTGATCTACGAACTTACCGCGCATTTGAATGGCAAAACCCTGTTGTCGAATACTGATCACGGCGGACAAGTGACTCTCATCATGCAGCGCTGATTCCTTTAGCCTATTGAAATACAACAAGCCCCCTTACTGTAAGAAACACAAGGGGGCTTGTTTTTTAGCTCGTCGCTAGTGGTTAGTGACTAGTCATTAGTGGTGACGGTGCACGTGCGCGTTTTCCTCAACCGCGAGTTCGACTTCTACTTTGCCAGCGTTCTTAAATTGTAGGGTCATCGGGAAACGTTCGCCTTTTTTGTAAGACTTGTTTGGGTTGAAGATCATTAAGTGATAGCCGCCCGGCTTGAACATTACCGTCTTCATGCTGCCAATGCGCACGTTGTCGATTTTCATCATCTTCATCATGCCGTCCGACATCTCATGAGTGTGAATCTCTACGCGACTTGCGATAGGGGTCGATGCGCTGATCAAAAAGTCATCCTTTGTCGCTAGGTTCTTGAGCTGGAAAAAGCCTGCAATCACAGTGGCATTAGGCGGAGCTTCACGGCTCCAAGGGTGATCAATTTGAATGCTATCAGCGGTGTATTCATGGGCTGTGGCATTGATACTAAAAAGCGTCGCGATAAATAGAATCAAAGTGTTGAGCTGTTTTTTCATAATAGTCTCTCTTGTTTTTAATAATCGGTTACCAAGTCAGGTTGCCCTGATACACCAGCCAAAAGGCCAGTTGGTTTTGTTGAGTAATGGATTCATAGTTGGTTTGAAATCGCACTAGCTGGAATGGTGCAATTTGCCAGTTAGCAATAGCACTGATGCGTTGCGGGTTGTGACTATTGGCATCGAGTGCTTGTTCGAATTCGCTGCTGGTTTGGGTGACGTCATTATCGGTGGTTAGCCAGTCATAACGAGCGGCTACTTCAATGTCTTCAAACTGCCAGCTGAGTTGGGTAGTTATGCCGTGTTGAAAGGCATCGAGTTCTGAGCGAATCTGCTGTGAATCGGTGAGGGTCGATTCAAGGCGCTGCCCCATCCACTCAAGTTGCCAGTTCAATGCGCCCCACTGAAGGTTGCCGCCGAAAGATGCCAGCGTCGTGTCACCATCAAACATAATATTGATGTCGGTTGGATGAGCATGACCGTGATTATCAGAAGCGTCCGCCTGTCGCTGGTAGGCTTTGAAGTAGGCAAGGCTTGCGATTAGGTTGAGCTGATAGTCACTGCGCAAGTGATGCCACTGTGTATGCAATCCGAACGCAGCGGGTGATGCGGAATCTGTATCGTATTGCGCAGGGAAAGCATCGCCACGCCCGACCCACAGAGTAACGTCATACTGGTTTTGTGCGTAGGTCGCTTGAACCGCATCATCGGAGTATTGAGTCCCCAGAAAAGCCTGCTGAGTTAACGACGCATCTAAGAAGCGCCAGTCATGTTCATGAGTGCTGTTGTACAAGCCAATCTCGCTCAGCTGACGGCCAAGGCGCAGGGTCCAATCCTGATGTAGATAGGGTTGGAGCCACAACTCTTCCAACTCAACGGCTTCACCGTGATGGCTGCCGATGACTAGTTTGGTCGCGAGCACGTCATCGAGGCTCGCCAGAAACCCCAGTTCACCATGCATGAACTGCAAGCCTTCTTCGTAGTGGAAGGCATTGGTGTCGGTTAGTACCCCCGGAATGATGTAAGCCGAATCTCGGTCAGTTTGGTAGTAGCCGAATTGGGCAAACACATTGGTTTGTACATTTACCTCACTTAGGTTCATGTTATCTACAGTGTCAGTTTCAGCATCAACGGAAGCGGTGAGCATCAGCACTCCTAGCGATGCGGTGATTGCTCTATTAAGAGTGGTTTTCGAAACGATCATTGCGCAGCTCCTTGTACAAATGGGTTGGAATAACGCGGGTTAGAGATAAACACCTCGTCACTCAACGCATTGAGGAAGGCCAGCATGTCCTGCTTCTCTTGTTGGCTTAGCGAAAAGCCTTTGACGAACTCACTCTTGTTCGGGTTGTTTCTACCATCGCCCTGATGCTCTCCCGAAGTGATATTGCGGCCACCGTTGGCATAGAAATCTAGAACTTCCGCTAGGGTCGCGATGCTGCCATCGTGCATGTAAGGGGCGGTAAACTCGACGTTTCTGAGTGTTGGCGGGCGGAACTTTCCTTTGTCTTGTGGGTTTTGAGTCACGGTAAATAGGCCGTTGTCTTCAATGGGGTAGCTACCCTCATCATCTAGGTTGTACAACCCAGTATTGAAGAAAGGGCGCGACACGAATACCGAGTCACTGTGCAGAGTTGAGTCGCTAAAGTTAAAGCCATTGTGACAATGGAAACATTCCATCTTTTCACTGTTAAACAGATCTTGTCCGCGCAGGGCTGAGCTACTCATGGTGCCCTTATCAAAGTCTGAGTCTTTGGAGATCAGAGCTCGGTTAAACACTGCCAACGCCTTGATGATATTTGGAAACGTCACCGCGTCTTGGTCATCAGGAAAGGCGGCATTAAAGCGGTTGAGATAATCCACATCAGTACGAAAACGCTCTAAGATCGCCTCTCGATTCGAATCGTTGATGCCCATCTCAACGGGGAACTCACCAAACAGCGGGATCACCAACTGTTGCTCAATCTCTTTCAAGATAGGGTTTGCCCACGTGTAAGAGGCGTTGTAGCCAATGTTGGTCAAGGTTTGAGAGTTGCGGTGCAACACCTCTCCCGTTGAACCTGTGGGTACGGTTAATCCGTCAGAAAACGCCAATGCCTGCTGGTGGCAAGACTCACATGACATGGTCTGATTGCCAGACAGTTTGGTGTCATAAAATAGGTGTCGACCTAGCTGAAACTTATCTTCAGTTGCAGGGTTATCTGCAGGCTCTTTCGGTTGAGGGAGAGAGCCTGTTTGGAAGTCAAAACCAAATGGATTGGTGGTGTTTTCTGGGGTAACGGTATAGCTTGATTCGCTGCCACAGCCTACGAACATGACGATCGCAAGCGATGCCAGCAAACCTCGCTTCAGGTTTGCTGACATAGCGATTACTCCACCGACACCCAAGATTGCGAGGTGCTGCAGTTACCTGCGCTACACTCCCCAGTAGTCAGGTCTAATCCAAGCTTATCGAAAATACCTTGGCAGTCGGCATCAGCACTTGAAGACATACAGCCCGGAGGCGTCCCCGGAGTGTTGAAGGTAATGTCGTTACTCGCGACTAAACTTTGGTAATCAAACACAATCACACTGGACTCATGATTGAAGTTGTCGAGTTGGTAAGTGGGTCTGTTTGGTCGAGAGTCGGCACAATCAACAATCTCAGAACCAGCATCCACCACTTCACAACCTGTGGTCCCCAAATGAATGTTCCAACCATCTACATCCATACGCAGGTGTTTGTGGCCGTTTTGCCAGCTCCAGTTCATGCCCATCACATCCAGTGGTGATACCGCGTCGTCACCATCAATACCGTAGTGGTTGAGCTCGGTAGGAACGCCGAGTGTAAAACGTACCCCTGTGTAATCACCTTCGGGAACTTGACCTGTGATTTGGTGGTTGAGTGCTTCATTGCCATTGGCACAGCTATCCGCACCCGTCTCAAAATCCAGTAGGGCAACGTTCTGGTATTGCCATTTCCCATCCTGCTTGAGGCTGACTGGCGTTGCTTCGCCCTTGTCATCAATCAGCTCGAGGTTAGAGATGTACATGCGTACGTCTTTAAACTCTGGATTGGTGTTATCGATACCCACTGTAGTGGTATCCATCAGCTTACATTCGATGTCTTGTGTACCGACTTTTGCGGCAAATTGGATAGTGACATCTTGCTGGGTTACCGATGTTGATGGGCTAGAGCTTGAACCACCACAAGCAGACAGAGTAGTGCAGACAAAAGCGGTAACGAGCGCTTTCGTCGCTGGGATTTGGTTGAACATAGACTTTCCTTTCTTATTATTTTCTTTTGCACGACAGATTGAATGCGTGCAAATACGTCCCGCCAGTTGAATCAAAGGCGGTGATCAGTGCTTTGTTAGAAAAAATAGGCGTATGGCGAGATCGCCGAATTACGCGACGAAAGTCGAGGGTGGGGATTGCTTAGGCGCTAACGCGAGGTAAATCTTACGGTAGCTTTGAACATGGTGATATGGAGTGAATGAAGTCGCGATTCTGCATAACCAAACCGCCAACGCCGCTAGCACCATTGCGATCATGGTAATAGAGAATTGACACATCTCTAGCAGAGGACATTGAAACTTGAGCGGATCATGGATTTCACCGATAGGCAGTGGCGACATCGCGTTATCTTCGATGAGTTCATTAATATCGACCCATTTAAAGCCTTCAGCGGTACACAGCAAGATCTTCTCTCCCTGCGCTTCTGACAGCCAGTTCTTGTTATTAACTTGTGATGGGTTGAGCGCCATCGTGGCTAATAAATATATCTGAAACAGCAAAGCAGCAATGACGTAAATCGCCATTACCTTTTGTTTTATTTGCGTATTTCTTGATATATGCATCACAACATTCAGTTAACTAAATTCGGCGCGGATACTACCAAAGAAATTAAGGGATTGTAATGCTAAGTTTATAAAACGGTGATATAAATACTTAAAAGGAATAATGATTTAGCTTCTATACTTTTAGTTGATTCGTTTAAAGAGGCTGACTTGTCTTCAGTGGATTTCATTAGGTATCAACCTGCATTGTTAGTTGAATGCTTCATGAAAATGGTCTGTTCTAAAGTCAATAATTGATGAGGTTAACCCCGGTTAAGTCATCGATTTGTCATTGAAAAAGTCACCACGTAAACGTTATGTGAGAACCACTGCTGACGCGGGAACTCTGAGCTAAAACGTCAGTATTATTAGTGAACTGATGACAACGGAACAACTAATGAAAAAGATACCTTTGGCTTTAACTCTATTAAGTACACTCGTTTTTTCACACTATTCCATGGCAACAACTGACACTTCACCTACCACGCAAAATCCAACCTACGAGCTTGATGGCAAGTCGGTGCTTGGTCGTACCGAGAATGTTTACCTGTCTAAAGTGGAAGGGCTTAGTGATATTCCCTTTATCGGCAAAATCGACACAGGCGCGGAAACCACTTCGATGCATGCGGAAGAGATTCAAGTAACCAGTACCCACCCAGATTACAAAAACCTAAAAGACCAAGAGCTGATGCTAGCGCTGACAGAAGAGGTGCTGAACAATGGCGACGTGGCCTATAGTGATTGGGATGCCAGTACCTTCGAATCTTTTGAGACACAGGTATCGTTTAAGATTCAAAACCCTCGAACAGGGGAGTTGGAGCTGATTGAGGCACCGTTAGAGCGTGTAAGCATGATCCGCAGTCGAACAAGCAGTACACCAATACTGCGCCCAACCATCAAAATGTCGCTCAGAATCGCAGACCAAGAGCTTAAGACAGACGTTAACCTCACCGATAGAAGCCACTTTTCTGCGCCCATTTTGATCGGTAAAACCTTCTTGGCCGAAAATGCATTGGTGTTTGCGGGTTACGATTATCTACAGGAGCAAGAAAAGGCGACCGTTGTAGGCAGAAAGGAAGTGGTATCCATTAATGGCTTATCAGTGAATGCAAGCTTCTCTTTTTCGAACCGCTACAGCAATCTACATGCTGAAGAGATTGATGTTGATAAGAAAAGCAATCTAGTGACCTTTGATATGGTCAGTAACGATGGCCGGAAACAAGAGATGAGCCTACCACTGGTGCGTATGCTCAATGTAGGCGGTAAACAAAGGTCTTTGGTGTATGTTCCTGTTGAGTTGGGTAAAGACACCACGCGAGATATTTTGGTGTATCTGCGCGATCGTTCAGGTAGTGATTCTCAGCTAAGAATTGGCACCATGACCGCCAGCGAGCACTTCATGATCAACAGTAACGCCGAAAACTTACTATCGAGTGGTGCCGAGAGCTTCCAAGATGCGACTAAGTCGGACGAGCCTTTGATTATCTCGCCTGAAGAGGACATCACGCTGGATAGTTTCCCACTCAAAGCCGTTGCTTCATTCACTGTGAGCACACCACTCTTGAAAGTGGAAAGCTTTGAAGTATCGGGGGCGGGTGATGAAGCTAAGGTCGAGTTCTTCCTGACAGATGCCAATGGCGAGCAACAGAAAGTGTCTAAGAAGGTGATCAAGCAATTGAGAGTCGGCGATGATGTTCGTCCAGTCGTCAGCGCTGAGTTTGTGGTATCTGGCGAGGCCCGTGAGCGAGAGTTTGCACTGGATGTGCTCGACATGAGTGAAAAGGTACCTTACTTCATCCTTGGCAAAAAAATGGCGAAAGAGGGGGTGTATATTAACACCCGCGCCGATTACCTTTTGAACGCGGAACCTCTGTTTAAAGTTGGACATGTTGAGCTTGTTGAAGTCAACGGCATGACATTCCCCGCTAAGCTAGATACTGGTGCAGACGTGAGTTCGATGAACGCGATAAACATAAAACGGTTCAAGAAAGACGGACAAGATATGGTGAGCTTCACGTATCAAAACAAGCAGGGTGACAAACAAGATTTTGTTAAGCCAGTGATTGATGTGATGCGCATTAAGGCCAAGAAGGGGGAGAAGGTAAACATTCGCCCTGTGGTGGAGATGGACGTCAAACTCGGTGACTTAGAGAAGAAGGTGAAAGTAAACCTACAAGACCGCTCTCGCTTCGAGTACAGCATGATTCTAGGCAAGAACTTCCTGAAATACGGTGCGCTTGTGAGTAGTGATGAAGACTATGTGTTGGGTAAGAAGAAGTAACCGGTACTAGATTCCAGACAAACAAAAAGGGCCAACTCTTGCGAGTTGGCCCTTTCCAAACGTTTGGTGGAGCTGGCGGGAGTTGAACCCGCGTCCAGAAACCATTCATCCTTGGCACTACATGCTTAGTCGATCTTTAAATTCACCAGTAACCTGCGAACCGACACGCTAGTTAAAGGCTAACCTGAATTATAATTCGCCGTTCATCTCTCAGGTGGGAAAATCCGGGCTAGCGCGTTTGGGTTTGATCTCTCGTTATTCCCCGTCTTACGTGCGGAAGCTAGGGCGAGAGAGCTCTGAGCAGGTTATTAAGCTGCTAGTGCGTAGTTTTCGTCGTTTGCGACTATTTTTTTGCGGCTTTTTACGTGGCCAACCGCCCCACGGCATGCACCTCAGACTGCAAAATTCCTGTCGAATCCTAAATCAGCCCCAAAGTGTTCTTGCATAGTACCAGAAAAGCTATGCCTGTCTAGCACTGTGCAGTTCAAGTGCTCAAGATTAACGCAAATTACTCTTCATAATTCGTGCTTTATCGCGAGCCCAATCTTTTTCTTTCATATCAGTACGTTTGTCGTGCAGCTTCTTACCTTTTGCTACGCCAATTTTGATTTTCGCCCAAGAGCGAGACCAATATAGCGACGTTGCAACTAGCGTCATGCCTTCACGGTTAATACGACCGAATAGGTTGTCGAGCTCTTTTCTCGACATTAGGAGTTTACGGACACGTGTTGGGTTCGCGACAATGTGCGTACTTGCTTGTGTTAGTGGAGTGATAGTCATGCCACTGATGAATGCTTCACCGTCTCGGATGTAGACGTAGCTTTCTGCGATGTTCGTTTTGCCTTCACGTAGGGATTTTACTTCCCAGCCTTGTAGCTCAAGCCCCGCTTCAATCTCATCGTCGATGAAATATTCGTGGCGAGCTTTCTTATTTAGCGCAATGGTATTACTACCCGCTTTTGATTTTGATTTTTTCTTTGCCATAATGGCCTCATTATACGGATTGCGCGAAAGATGGGGAATCCTTTTTATTTGCGCTCTGGCTCAATACCATTAAAATTGTGGTTTGTTTAATGTAACGCTGTCTTTAACAGGAGTCTATATGCCAAAGGTTACTCGTTCAGCATTAGTATCATTTAGTGCTGACCAGATGTTTGACTTGGTCAATGATGTTGCTCGTTATCCTGAGTTTTTGCCGGGTTGTTCTGGTTCTCGTGTGATCGAATCTTCAGATTCAGCAATGGTGGCTTCGGTTGATGTATCGAAAGCTGGTATTAGCAAAACATTTACAACATCGAATCGCCTCGCGGAAGGTGCAGAGATTTTAATGGAGCTGGTGGACGGCCCATTTAAGAAGCTGCAGGGCGGTTGGTACTTTACTCCTTTGGATGATCAAGCGTGCAAAGTGGAACTTAAGCTTGAGTTTGAATTCTCAAGCCGCATGATTGAAATGGCTTTCGGCAAGATCTTCAATGAGCTCACCAGCAATATGGTGAACGCCTTTACTCAGCGTGCGAAGCAGGTGTACTAAGCATGAGCATTGAATCAGACATGATCCACGTTGAAGTGGTTTACGCTCTGCCACATGAGCAGCGTGTATTTACACTGGTGGTGAACAAGAACGCGACGGTAGAAGAGATCATCGGCCAGTCTGGCGTACTTGAGCTTTACCCTGAGATAGACCTATCTAAGAATAAGGTTGGTGTGTACAGCCGTAATGTGAAACTGGATGCTACGGTTCGTGATAAAGACCGCATTGAGATTTACCGCGCACTGCTGGCTGATCCAAAAGAGATTCGTCGTAAGCGTGCTGAACAAGCAAAAGCGGCCGCAACCAAGTAGTTCGTTATACATTCAAATAGCAAAAAGCCTGCAGTGTTGCAGGCTTTTTAGTATCTGGGGCATTTAGCGGTTTTATCGAAGGCTCTCGAAAAACTCATCACTCGCTTCAAAGTCACCGTTGATGGTTACCAGTGTTCCCGTTGCATCAAAGTTAACAATCAGGTTCTTCTGGATCGGAGCTTCGTGGCCTTTTTGGTGATGGTAAATGTAGTACCAAGTGTCTGGGTAACCGTTTTCAATCAGCATTGGTGAGCCCATAACGTAACGAACTTGTGTCTTAGTCATACCAAATTTCAGTTGGTCGACAGCTTCTTGTTCAACGTAGTTACCCTGGTTGATGTCAATTCGATAAACCAACTTTTCTAATAGAGAACAACCGGTCAACATTGTTAGTGCAAGTGGAACTGCAACTAACCACTTCTTAATTCGCATAGTCTGAGATCTTTCTTCGCTAAAATACTGCCTGATAATAAACAAGCTCCAGCAAGAAGTAAAAAGCTCCTTGCGCTTTGAACTTAATATGACTGGCAATTTTGAAATAAGTTGCAAAATTGCCAATCTTTTTCAGAAAACTATCAGGTATTTGGCGAAAGTTTAATCTAAGCGGCGATTAACAGCTCTTTTGCGTTAGCGAGCGTTGAATCGGTGATCTGGCTGCCACCAAGCAATCTTGCAAGCTCAGAAATACGTTGTTGCTCATCAAGCGTGTGCATTTGTGTCTCTGTTTTTCCTGCTTTAGTGCTCTTAGCAACGAACAGTTGTTGGTGACCACAACCTGCAACTTGAGGTAAGTGAGTCACACACATAACTTGTGTCGATTCACCCAAAGTACGCAGCATTTTTCCAACGACCGCAGCCGTTGGGCCACTGATACCAACATCGACTTCATCGAAGATCAGGCTAGGGGTATCGACTTTCTGAGCGGTGATTACCTGAATCGCTAATGAGATACGCGATAGCTCACCACCAGAGGCCACTTTAGCAATTGGCTGCATTGGTTGCCCCGGGTTGGTAGAAACAATAAAGGTCACGTTGTCCATACCCAATGGCGATGGGTGAGTATTAGTGTTGTTTACCTCAATCGCGAACTGCGCTTTCTCCATGCTCAATTCGTGCATGCTTTGTGTGATCAGTTTGTTGAGCTCTTTGGCGTAGCGCACGCGAGACTTATGTAGCTTCTCCGCTTTAGCAACAAAACCTTGGTAGTGCTGTTCAACTTCATTAGCCAGCTCATCCAGTTTTTCATCAGAGCAGTCTAAGTCTTCAATTTGCTGAAGTAGATCTTGGTGATGCTTATAAAGCTCTTCCGGCAATACGTGATGTTTGCGTGACATCGACATGACTTTTGAGAAGCGCTCTTCTACAAATGCCATACGACCTGGGTCGACATCGATGCTATCAAGGTAAGTTCTTAGCTCGCTGTTGGTCTCTTCAATTTGGATGATGGCTTCAGAGAGCATGTTTGGCAGCTCAGCCAGCCTTTCATCCAGTTCAGCCAGCTGAATTAGGGAGTGATTGGCCGATTGCAGAATACCAAGCGCATTAACTTCTTCACCTTCGTAAATAAGCTCGATAGCTTGCTGACAGGTTGATGCAAGCTCACCACTGTTGGATAGGCGTTTGTGCTCTTGTTCAAGCTCTTCATATTCTTCCTCCCCAAGTGAGAGCTCGTTCAGCTCTTTGATTTGGTACTCAAGCAGTTGTTTCTGTGCTTGATTCTGTTGGCTGTTGTCGCGCAGCTCTTTTAGGTGGTTATCCGCATGACGCCAAGTTTGGTACGCGTTGCGAGTCGACTTCAGCAGGTTAAGGTGGCCTGCATATTGGTCAAGCATCGCCATCTGGTAGTCGCTTTTCATCAACTGATGGTGTGCGTGCTGACCGTGGATATTAATAAGCAGCTGTCCTAATGATTTTAGTTGTGAGAGCGGAACAGGGCTGCCATTAATGAAGGCACGTGAACGGCCTTCTTTCGAGATGGTACGGCGAAGGATACATTCGCTGCCATCCAGTAGCTCGTTATCTTCTAGCCAACGAGTCGCATGTAAGTTGTTATCCAGTAAAAATGCGGCGCTAACTTCGGTTTTTTCTTCACCTTGTCGCACCATGCCTGCGTCAGCTCTACCACCAAGGCATAAGCCCAACGCATCGATAGCAATAGATTTACCCGCACCCGTTTCACCGGTGATGGTTGTCATGCCTTTAGAAAGTTCTAGCTGTAAAGACTTAACAATAGCGAAATTATTAACACTTAGATGAGCCAGCATTTTTATTTACCTGTATAACTGAATAATACTGTATATAAGCTCAGTATATACTGTTTCTTTATACAGTAAAGTGAACAGGTGAATATTTTTTGTGAGTTCGATCAAATCAAACTTCGTTTGTAGGTGCCTGATATTGATGTCTATTTGCGAAAAGAGATTCCAGATAACTCGCTCCTCGTTTCTGGAATGACGTTGGTTTTAGCTGCCTGCGAACGATTCACGTCATTCCCTAAAGCGACGGAGGAGCGTAGTAGGGAATCTTTTTTTGTTTGAAGTTGACGCGTAGTGAGATTCCAGACACCTCGTGCCTCGGTTCTGGAATGACGTTGGTTTTAGTTGCTTGCGAATGATTCACGTCATTCCCTAAAGCGACGAAGGAGCGTAGTAGGGAATCTTCTCTCGTGTGAGGTTAATACGTATTGAGATTCCAGACACTTCGTTCCCCAGCTCCGGAATGACGTTGGTTTTAGTTGTCTGCGAGTGACTCATGTCATTCCCTAAAGTGACGAAGGAGCGTAGTAGGGAATCTTTTTGGGTTTTAGTTAGTACTTATCTAGCACTTTTGATTTGAAAGTTTCTGATAGCTTGAAAAAAAACACATGGAAGTGCTTATGAAGCAGCCTGCTATTTACATAACGACTAATCGTACTCATTCCGTTCTTTATATTGGTATTACTGGAAACCTCAAGCGAAGGGTTTGGCTACATAAGACAGGAGAGGTGGAGGGTTTCACTAAGAAGTACAACGTCCACAAGTTAGTTTATTTCGAGGTTTTTGACGAGTTTAGAGATGCTATAGAGCGCGAAAAACAATTGAAGAAGTGGAATCGTCAATGGAAAGAGAACTTAATTAGTAGCTTAAATCCTGATTGGTTAGAGCTATATGAAAAGATTTAATTGCTCCGGATGAATGGATTCCAGACAACTCGTTCCTCGTTTCTGGAATGACGGTGGCTTTGGTGCTTTGCGAACGACTTATGTCATTCCCTATATCGACGGAGGAGCGCAGTAGGGAATCTTTTTTGTTTGAAGTTGATGCGTAGTGAGATCCCAGACAACTCGTTCCTCGTTTCTGGAATGATGGTGGCTTTGGTGCTTTACGAACGACTTACGTCATTCCCTATAGCGACGGAGGAGCGCAGTAGGGAATCTTTTTTGTTTGAAGTTGATGCGTAGTGAGATTCCAGACATCTCGTTCCTCGGTTCTGGAATGACATTGGTTTTAGTTGCTTGCGAATGATTCACGTCATTCCCTAAAGCGACGAAGGAGCGTAGTAGGGAATCTCTGTGTAATAAAAAAGGCTGGCATCTCGCTAACCTTTCATTTTTTCGGTGTGTGCTTAGAACAACTTACTCGACCAACCGAGTTTGTTTCGTAGAACGTGGTAGTAGCTGTAATCCTTAGGGTGGATCAGCTTAAGGACGTTCGGGCTTTGGTAGATATGGATCTCGTCGCCCGGCGAAACTGGTAGAGAAATTTGGCCGTCACAGCTTACTTCTTGAGTGCCGCGATTGTCTGGGGAGACGATCAGTTTTATGTGGCGCTTGCCATCAACGACTAAAGGTCGGCTCGATAGGGTGTGCGGGAACATCGGCACCAAAGAAATAGCATTCAAACTTGAAGACAGGATCGGGCCACCACCAGACAGTGAGTAGGCAGTAGATCCAGTGGGTGTTGATACGATCAAGCCATCTGAGCGTTGTGAGAAGGCGAAGCTATCATCAATGTAGACTTCAAACTCGATCATGTGAGCCACTTGACCTGGGTGGAGTACTGCTTCGTTAAGGGCTGCATTGTGGCTTTTTATTTGACCATGACGATGGATCTCGGTTTCAAGTAGGAATCGTTCTTCCTCCATGAACTCACCATTAAGCACATCAGTTAACGCTGATTGGAAATTCTCTGGGTTAAGATCGGTCAAGAAGCCGAGGTTGCCACGGTTTACACCAATCACTGAGATATCGAATCGAGACAAGATTCGCGCAGCGCCGAGCATGTTGCCATCACCGCCTACAACCACCGCCAAATCTGCTCGCTTTCCGAGTTCGACTAAGCTAGAGAATCGTTCTTTAGGGATATCGTCTAAGATACTGGCTAATCTGTCGTCAACAAACACTTGATAGCCTTCAGCACTTAACCACTGATACAGCTCTCTATGAGTCTGAATTGCTTGTTGATCTCGAGGTTTACCAATGATGGCGATGACTTCAAATGGCTTTTTCATAAGGTTTCCAAACGAATTAGGCTTGAATCAAAATTCTTCATCCCCATAATAAAGGCAAGTTGAATGACTATGCGAGTGTTTTATATCAAATCGGGCGCTAATACGCCGCTCACTGGCATAGAAAACTGAATTCTGGAGATATCATGAGCAACGAAGAAAACAAAGTAACGGAAGAAGAGCTAGATCAGATCATTGCTGAGGCAGAGAAAGTTGAAGCAGAAGCGCAAACTGAAGAAGCTGCTGACGAGCAAGAAGCAAAGATCGCTCAACTAGAAGCAGCTTTGTTGTCGAGCGAAGCGAAAGTAAAAGAGCAGCAAGATTCTGTTCTACGTGCGAAAGCTGAAGTTGAAAACATGCGCCGCCGTACTGAGCAAGAGATCGATAAAGCGCGTAAATTTGCTCTAAACAAGTTTGCTGAAGAGCTGCTACCAGTTATCGATAACCTAGAGCGTGCAATGCAAGCTGCAGACGCTGACAACGAAGTGGTTAAGCCACTGTTTGAAGGTGTTGAGCTTACGCACAAAACGTTTGTAGACGTAGTGGCTAAGTTTGGTCTTAAAGAGATCAACCCTGAAGGCGAAGCATTCAACCCTGAGCTTCACCAAGCAATGTCGATTCAAGAGAGCCCAGATCACGAGCCAAATACAGTAATGTTCGTAATGCAGAAAGGCTACGAGCTAAACGGTCGTGTGATTCGTCCAGCAATGGTTATGGTTTCAAAATAAATCACTGAACCATGTGAAAAACAGAGAGAGGCTTCGGCCTCTCTTTTTTTGTGTTTAAAACAGCGACAGGCCAATAAATAGGCAAAAAAATCGTTTTGAGTATGTCGTTCTTTTTATTTTAGCGATTTCAGGTGGTTAGTGTAATATTTTATGAAACTAGTTGTTTTTAAATAATTGCTCTGATGTCACATTTGTAATTAATATGTGAAATAATACTTTCAATTGTTATCTTGATATGTAAAATCTCCGGCCATATCGAGATATCACTCGTATATATAACTATAAAAGTACATTTTTCAAACATAACAGACTGGAGATAAACGATGGATAAATCGCTCTCAAGTAAAATATTTGTAGGTTTGTTTGCCGGCCTACTTATCGGTACTGCAATTCAGTACCTATTCAGCGGTATTGCGATCTTTGACACTTACCTACTTGGTGCTGCGGAAGGCGCTGGTGGTATGTTCGTTTCACTAATTAAACTTCTTGTTGTTCCACTTGTTTACGTATCTATCGTTTGCGGTATCGTTGAACTGAAAGATATCCGTTCATTTGGTCGTCTTGGTGGTAAAACCTTTGCTCTTTACATTATCAACACCATCATCGCGATTTCTGCTGCACTAACTATCGGTTTGATCTTCCAACCGGGTGCGGGTGCTAGCCTAGCGGGTACGGTTTCTGAGACGATTGCTCTAACAACAACTGAAACTCCAGACATCTTCTCTCTGGTTGTGAACATTGTTCCTAGCAACCCAGTACAAGCGTTCGCAAGCGGCGACATGCTTCAAATCATCTTCATGGCGATTCTAACTGGTCTTGCTATCCAAGCTCTTGATTCTCGTGGTGGCCCAGCTATCAAGACGTTCAAGATGGCTAACGAAATCATGATGAAGCTTATCGGCCTTGTAATGAGCCTAGCGCCATACGGTGTATTCGCTCTTATGATTCAACTAGGCGCAACGCTTGACGCAAACACGCTAATGTCGGTAGCAGGTTACGTAGCACTTGTTGTTGCAATGCTAGTGTTCTGGATTTTCTTCTTCTACCCAGCAATGGTTGGTGCGTTCACAGGCATTTCTCCAAAACAGTTCCTACGTGCAACTCGTGAGCAAATTCTTTTCTCACTATCTACTGCAAGCTCGAACGCGACAATCCCTGTAACAATGCGTACTCTTACTGAGAAGCTGAATGTTTCTAAATCTGTAGCGGGCTTCGGTGTACCACTAGGTGCAACAATGAACATGTCTGGTGTATCTATCTACATCGCACTAGCAACTATGTTCGTAGCTAACGCATTTGGTCAGCCAATCAACACTGCAGACATCTTTACTCTTGGTCTAACTATCCTGCTACTGTCTATCGGTGCTGGTGGTGTTCCAGGTGGCGGTGTAGTAATGGTAGGTGTTCTATTGCACCAACTAGGTCTACCACCAGAAGGTCTAGCAATCGTTGCAGCTGTTGACCGTATTTGTGACATGTTCTGTACTTCTTCTAACGTAGTTGGTGACACAGCAGTAAACACAATTGTTGCTAAGTCTGAAGACGAAATCGGTGTAGAAGCAGACAAAGAAGTTGAGCTGAACAAAGCAGAAGCTTAATCAGAAAACTCTGAACTGAATCCTAAAAGCGAGGCCTAGTGCCTCGCTTTTTTTCGTCTGCAGTTTGCCGATAGAAGCGGTGCGATAGCGAGCTGAAAATCTGAATAGAGATTAAGGTAAGGAAAGACCATTCGTCAGTTTTGTGAATGACAACATCAAAATGATTCACGGCTCTGTAAATATCTAATATTGATCACATATAATAATACAATAGTATTTTATATTCTCTGGCAACCTACATTCAGACGACATTAAGGAAAATAAAATGAAGTTGTCCTACCTTAGCTTAATTACTGCTGCTGTTTTGGCGACACCTGCTCTTGCCGCTGATACTGATATGGCGAGCCAATTCAATCTTGATCCTGCAAAAGCGCCAGCGCAAAACTTTGACCTTTCTAAATGGAAAATTAATCTGCCAGAGCTGACTACCGAAGGCCCTCGCAAAGGCAAAACCTTAGAGATCGCCAAGAGTGAGCTTGCTAATGTAGAGACACCTTATGTCCACCCTGAATGGTTCTACACAGATAAAGAGACTGGTGCGATGGTGTTTGTTGCACCAAATACAGCACCAACTACACCAAATAGTAAGAACACCCGAAGCGAATTGCGTGCAATGTTAGGTGATGACTACGCTGCGCCAGACAACAACTTCGTGGTGTCGAGCCATAGCAATGCCAAGGATTATGGTTCAATTGGTGGCCAGATGACGGCAACACTGTCGGTTGACCAAGTGAGTACCAGTGGCAACTATAAAAAGACAGGTGCGTTCTCTGTCGTGATTGGTCAGATCCACGGTTCAGACAATGAACCACTGAAGATTGTTTATCGTAAATTGCCAGAACATGAGCATGGTTCATTAACGTGGAACTACGAATTAAACCCACCAAAAGAGCTAAAGAATGCCAAAGATGAAAATGGTAAGAAGCTGCGTAAAGATATTCGCCACGATGTATTTGGTAAATACAACCTGAAGAAGGGCAGTGCAGACCCAGTTGATGGCATTAAGCTGGGGGAACTCTTCTCTTACGATGTCGATATCAAAGATACCATTATGCACCTAACGTTCACTAAGAATCCAAACTCGGACTCACCAGTAGTGAAAACATACGAAGTAGATTTAGCGGCGGGCAAATATCAAGGCCATGATGTTGACTTAGGTTATGGTCAGGACTGGATGTACTTTAAAGCGGGCGCTTATAATCAATGTAATACGAAGAAGTCGAGCTCAGCGTGTGAATGGCGCGGTATGGATGCGGGCGACTACACCAAAGCCAGTTTTTATCAACTGGTCTTAAATCAGTAATCCTCAATAAATATTTATTTTAAAAGGCCTTCTATATGAAGGTCTTTTTTATGGAAAGAGGAATATGGCTGAGGTTTTAATGTGGTGTTAAATGCGAAGCTTTCTCAACTTTAGAGCCTTAACTGGCAAGGGATCGCTCACTTTTTACCTTGATGAAAAAAGATGGAGAAAAAAATAGATTTTTTTTACCTATTCCCTTGAAAACCAGTTTGCCGCCCTTATCTATGGTGCATACGAAAGCAAATTACATTTGCACTTTAATTTTGTGTGTCGGGGTTGAATCCCCGGTAACCACCCCCACATATGTGGGTATAGCAAAAACTAAATAGAATTATTTCGGAGATAGCCTGATGGGTAAAATCATTGGTATTGATTTAGGTACTACTAACTCTTGTGTTGCTGTTCTTGACGGCGACAAACCACGCGTAATCGAGAATGCGGAAGGCGAACGCACAACTGCGTCAGTAATCGCATACACAGAAGGCGAGACGCTAGTTGGTCAACCTGCAAAACGTCAAGCTGTTACTAACCCTCAAAACACACTATTCGCTATCAAGCGTCTAATCGGTCGTCGTTTTGAAGATGAAGAAGTACAACGCGATATCGAAATCATGCCTTTCAACATTGTTAAGGCTGACAACGGTGATGCATGGGTAGAAGCGCAAGGCCAAAAAATGGCTGCTCCTCAAGTATCTGCTGAAGTACTTAAGAAGATGAAGAAAACAGCTGAAGACTTCCTAGGTGAAGAAGTAACTGGCGCTGTTGTAACTGTTCCTGCTTACTTCAACGATGCACAACGTCAAGCAACTAAAGATGCTGGCCGTATTGCTGGTCTAGACGTTAAGCGTATCATCAACGAACCAACTGCTGCTGCTCTAGCTTACGGCCTAGACAAGCAAGGTGGTGACCGCACTATCGCAGTATACGACCTTGGTGGTGGTACTTTCGATATCTCTATCATCGAGATCGACGAAGTTGAAGGCGAGAAGACATTTGAAGTTCTTTCTACTAACGGTGACACTCACCTAGGTGGTGAAGACTTCGATAACCGCATGATCAACTACCTAGTAGACGAGTTCAAGAAAGAGCAAGGCATCGATCTTAAGACTGATCCACTAGCAATGCAGCGTGTTAAAGAAGCAGCAGAAAAAGCGAAAATCGAGCTTTCTTCTACTACTCAAACTGACGTAAACCTACCTTACGTTACTGCTGATGCGACTGGTCCTAAGCACATGAACATCAAAGTGACTCGTGCGAAGCTTGAGTCTCTAGTTGAAGACCTAGTACAACGTTCTCTTGAGCCTCTAAAAGTTGCTCTAGCGGATGCTGACCTATCTGTAGGCGAAATCACTGACGTTATCCTAGTTGGTGGTCAAACTCGTATGCCTATGGTTCAAGCTAAAGTTGCTGAATTCTTCGGTAAAGAAGCTCGTAAAGACGTGAACCCTGACGAAGCAGTAGCAATGGGTGCTGCAGTTCAAGGTGGTGTACTAGCTGGTGACGTTAAAGACGTACTACTTCTAGACGTTACTCCTCTATCTTTCGGTATCGAAACGATGGGTGGCGTAATGACTAAGCTAATCGAGAAAAACACAACTATCCCTACAAAAGCGGATCAAGTGTTCTCTACAGCTGAAGACAACCAAAGCGCGGTAACTATCCACGTACTACAAGGTGAGCGTAAGCAAGCGACTTACAACAAGTCTCTTGGTCAGTTCAACCTAGAAGGTATCCAACCAGCACCACGTGGTATGCCACAAATCGAAGTAACTTTTGACCTAGATGCTGACGGTATCCTAAACGTATCTGCGAAAGATAAAGCGACTGGTAAAGAGCAGAAGATCACTATCCAAGCATCAGGCGGTCTGTCTGAGGAAGAGATCGAAGCAATGGTACAAGAAGCAGAAGCTAACAAAGAAGCGGACAAGAAGTTCGAAGAGCTAGTAACTGCACGTAACCAAGCTGACCAAATGATTCACGGTACTAAGAAGCAAGTAGAAGAAGCTGGTGAAGCTCTACCTGCAGACGAGAAAGAGAAGATCGAAGCAGCTATCGCAGCTCTAGAATCAGTTAAGTCTGGTGACGACAAAGAAGCGATCGATGCTAAAGTTCAAGAACTTATGCAAGCAGCTCAGAAGCTAATGGAAATCGCTCAACAGCAAGCTCAAGCTCAACAAGCTGGTGCTGAAGCAGGTGAGCAACCTAAGCAAGACGACGATGTTGTTGACGCTGAGTTTGAAGAAGTTAAAGACGACAAAAAATAATTTCGTCGCAGAGTAGCCTGATTTCGTTGTCGGAAGTGCTCACCTACTAGCGTAGGCTGCGCGCTTCCTCCTAGAACTCAAGCTATCTGCTTAGAAATTTGTCTCGAAGACTTATTAATACGGGCGTCAGAGGTAACTCTCACGCCCGTAAATTTGTATTTAGGCTGTCAATCTAGATAATGGCTCTCGAATCTCGAATCTCGAATCTCGAATCTCGAATCTCGAACCTTTATCTAGATTGATACACAAGCTACTGAAAGAAGTAATTTGGTAGTGGCAATAAATTTGGTGACTTAGAACATGTCAAAACGTGATTTTTACGAAGTATTAGGCGTTAGCCGTGATGCATCAGAGCGCGATATTAAAAAGGCGTACAAACGCTTAGCAATGAAGTTCCACCCAGACCGTAACCAGGGTGATGAAAGCGCAGCAGAAAAGTTTAAAGAAGTAAAAGTAGCGTACGAGATCCTTACCGATTCTCAAAAGAAAGCCGCTTACGACCAATATGGTCACGCAGCCTTTGAACAAGGCGGTATGGGCGGTGGCGGTGGCTTTGGCGGCGGTCATGGTGATTTCGGTGACATCTTTGGTGATGTGTTTGGCGATATCTTCGGTGGTGGTCGTCGTGGTGGCGGTCAGCAACGTGCACAACGTGGTTCAGACTTACGCTACAACATGGAACTGACTCTAGAAGAAGCAGTTCGTGGTGTATCTAAAGAGATCGAAGTACCAACGCTAGTTGAGTGTGACGTATGTGACGGTAGCGGTGCGAAGAAAGGTTCTTCTGCGCAAACTTGTGGCACGTGTCATGGCCACGGCCAAGTTCAAATGCGTCAAGGCTTCTTTGCGGTTCAACAAACGTGTCCAACGTGTAACGGTAAAGGCAAGATCATTAAAGACCCATGTAACTCTTGTCATGGCCAAGGTCGTAAGCAGAAGACCAAAACACTTAACGTTAAGATTCCAGCTGGCGTGGACACGGGCGACCGTATCCGTCTATCTGGCGAAGGCGAAGCGGGAGAGCAAGGTGCTCCAGCAGGCGACCTGTACGTACAAGTTCATGTAAAAGAGCACAACATCTTTGAACGTGACGGCAATAACCTTTACTGCGAAGTACCAGTAAGCTTCTCTATGGCTGCTCTGGGCGGTGAAGTTGAAGTTCCTACACTGGACGGTCGTGTAAACCTTAAGGTGCCAGAAGAGACACAAACGGGCCGTATGTTCCGTATGCGTGGCAAGGGCGTGAAAGGCGTTCGTGGCGGCGGTGTGGGTGACCTAATCGTTAAGCTAGTGGTTGAGACACCTGTTAAGCTAAGCTCTCGTCAGAAAGAACTTCTACGTGAGTTTGAAGAAACATGTGGCGGCGAAGCGGCAAGTAAGCACAAGCCTAAGTCTGAAGGTTTCTTCAGCGGCGTGAAAAACTTCTTCGATGACCTAACTAAGTAATTTAGGTGATTGAACTCTTAAGTTATTGATATTTTAACTTAATGACGAAAATCGAAAGCCTGCTCATGTAGCAGGCTTTTTTGTACCTCAAATCTAGCTTCTTATCTCTGTTTGCCTAATACCGTCTTCACATCCAACAAGCCTCTGGGTATTCAATATTGGCGTTGTTGAGGGTCAGCACTTTGGGGCTAACTCCATCAAAACAATCATCTTTATCTTGCCCAACATCTGACTGTGGTGTGGCGGTAATCGTATAAGCCGCCGAAGCTGAACTGGCAACACTGAATGAAAAGCGTGAGTTGTCTGTGTCGCAAATTAAGCAATTGCTCCCTGAGATGATACTACTCCAGTCATAACCATTATCGTAACTCGCCTCTAGCTCTAGTTGTATGCGTGCGATGTCGGAGATAGCAGCGGCGCGATGACCGCTTAAAACATGATTGGTATAGCTTGGATAGGCAATAGCACCCAAGATCCCGATGATGGCAACCACAATCAATAACTCGATCAATGTCATTCCTTGTAAACGTATGTTGTTGCTGTTGCATATATTTTTTCGAATCATCACGAGGACTTCCTTTTCACTGGTCAGGCTATTTTTCTTCGGTGATAGCATCGGTGCAAGATTAAATATGCTTACGCAATCTATTACATAAGGATTTGGGAAATGACTCGCGGGTTTACGCTTCTAGAGCTGCTGATCACTGTCGTGGTACTTTCAGTACTGTTGGCTGCGGCTGCCCCGAGTTTTAGCTCTCTGTTGGCGTCTTCCAAACTTCAAAGGCTCGCCCCTGAGGTTCATGGCCTCTTGGTGACTGCGCGCTCGGAAGCGATTGCCCGTAATCAAGAACTGCACCTGCTCTTTTTGGTTTCGGATGCGTTAGGTGCAATTGAGGATTCAGAGGGTGAGTGGGATTTGGTGGTGAGTACTACCGCTTCGTATGTTCCAGATAATGTGGTGATGCATCTTGATGGCTCAGCCTATCGAGATATCAAAGTGTCATTCAGCTTTTTAAATCAGAATTCAATCTCGATTGACGGAGTAAGGGGGCGTTTTATCAACGGCAACGTCACTATGGCTTCGGTGAGTGCACCGTCTGAAGAACTCTCGGTTAAAGCATCAAACACAACAGGGCGCATTCGGGTTTGCAGTAGCGATCCAAACAGCGATGGACGCAATAGTATTGGTCACTATGGTTATGAGATCTGCAATTAAGTCTGCTCAAGGTAGTACCTTGGTTGAGATGATGGTGGCCTCTGCAATCGGTGTGATTGTAATCGGGACGATTGGTAGTGTGTTCATCACTAACCAGCGACTCAGCTCAGAGAAAAGCCTAGAGCTGCTCCTATCACAGAACTTGTTCTCCACGACTCAAATGATGAAAGAAGAGATTTGGCGTGCTGGATATAACGCCGATGCTGGCCAATCGCTAAAGTTGTCTGGGGCATCAAATACAATTTATACCCAGCAAGTCAGTGCCGATGAGGCTTATCTTGGCTTTGTGTATCTGCAAAATAGTGCCTCGTCTGCTTACCGAAACATTGTTTATCAGTTCAAAGACAACAAGCTCAACTACTGCCTAGGGGAATCTACAGATATTTTGGCTATCGATGAAAAGCCATTCAGCAATACAAGCGGAGATGTAACGATGACGTGTCAAAGCTTGTTCTTCGAGCGACAAATTCAGGTAGATGCGTTTTCGGTATCTGTAGAAGATCTATCGAGCAGTCAGGCGAGTTCGCAAAGGGTCGACGTGACGCTTGAGGCGTCGTTAGTGAATGCGGATCAGAGCCAGAAAGTGATGACATCCGTTGTACAAAGGAATTGGCAATGACGAGCAAACAGCAACGAGGAGCGATCACGCTGTTGTTAGTGAGTATTCTGCTAGTTGGTGTGCTGATTGTTTCTCTTGGCAGTTTCAAAACCACTTACTATCAAATCAAGCGCGCGCAAAATGAGGTTCAAGCGCGCAAAGATCACTGGCAAGCGGAGGGGGGATTGGAGTGCACGTTTAGTTATCTACGCGAAACGGGTAAACAAGTCTCAGATATCGTTGGGCCATCGTCTCAACCTTCGGAGTTTATCGATTGGTGTAGTCCCTACGATCAGCAACCAAAGATCACTACGCGTAATGGCACGGTAAGTGGTAGTCATGTTGTCGAAGCGGCTCTTGATCGTTATCGAGTCACTAAAACTTTGCGGGATAGCTCTTTACTCGGAGCTGGGGCGATTCAATCCACGGGTCCTATCGAGGTGATTGGTACTCTAACCCTCCAACCAACAGCCAAAGAGACGCCAATCAATGGCAATGAGCATGAGTGCATCAGCATCGCTTTTGGCGACCTTTTTACCTATCAATATGACTCGACCCATGGTGACTCAGGGCAGGTATTAGGCTTAGAAGTGAAAGATCCAAGTGTTGATGGCCCATTCTCTGGCTTTGACGGTGTTTGTCACCCCGACTACAAAACTGAAATAGCCAAAGGCGCGACAGGCACAACCTATTCGATCTACGCACCTGATTACTATCAAAAAAACAATCCAGCGCCGTTCAAGAAAGACTTCAATCCAGACCCGACTCTTGACCCATTCTACTCGTTCTTTGGCATACCAAAAACAGAGCAGAACATTCTCGAACTCTCGCAAGATTCGGACAAGTTTAGGCAAATTCAACTGCTCAACCCAACCGACTGTGGCAGTGAAATCATGAATCATTTCACTGCCGGGCAAACAAAGGGGCTTTGGATTGAGGGCAACTGTCATATCAACGCCTCAGTAGCAGCCAATCTTAATAATGCTCAACTACTGGTGATTCACGACGGCGCTTTTGCGTTGAATGGTGCGATGACATATAACGGCGTGATTTATCACCTTGTCGATTACGCCGATAGCACAACCAAATCTCGTATTGATGACTTTTGGGAGTCGATAACCACCTCTTCGACACCCAGTGCGTTTACACCGTTTGTTAAACCACTGAATGATCCCACGGTGGAGAAAAAAACAGTAGGGATCCAATTTGCCTCAGGGCTACCCGCTGGTGGACTTATCTTTGACGTAAAGGGCGGGGTATCGACTATCGTGGGGGATATGGATCTCTATTATCGCTCAAGTGCGAACCCAACCGATCCACCGTCAATCTATCAATGGAAAAAGGGCTCTTGGAATGACTTCTAACCAAAGCGGTTTTAGCTTACTTGAAGTGCTTATCTCTTTTCTGTTGGTGGGCGTGGCGGCGTTAGGTATGGTCAAGTTACAGACCTATACTGAGCAGAAAGCGGACTATGCGATCCAGAGTGTGGAAGCACTGCATTTTGCTGAAAGGCAATTGGAGTATTACCGTACACGGGCGAACAATGTTAGTGAGGCAGTGGGGTTGATTCGTTTCTCGGAACTTCATCAGTCAAATCACTGTCTCAACACCGATAGTGCTAATCCGTTATCTGGTTTATCAGGCTCTGAATACTCACTCAGTTGTTCTGTTGAAAATGCCGATGGTGCTTTGTCGAGTGCTCTGCGCAACATTACTATCACCGTTGCATGGCAAGATCGAATGAGTCAGACGCAACGTATAACGCTCAAAACTATGCTCTCTAAATACAGTGAATTTGACTGATTCACTACGCAAACGTTTAACCGAACTCCTTTCCCTATCGCCTCAATATTGATAATTTTCACTCCTCGGACATTGTTTACGTGCTAGTTAAAAAACTGTATATGGAATGGTGTTTTTTGTGTTTTTATCTTGTTGCTGCTATATGGTATTTTTGCAAAATATATCTCCATTTATGGAATTTTAGGTGGAATCTTGTGCTTTTTTGGGGTGGTTTTAATAGAATATGTGCTGTACCAATAGGCCCTGGTCAACAACTATATTAGGCCTAAATAAAACAACATCACATATGGAGTTACCATGAGTAACCAAGCAGTAAATAAAGCACCTGCTCCTGAAAAAATCAGTGGTATGGATCGCTTTCTAAACTTCATTGAACGCGCCGGTAACAAGATCCCAGATCCTGCGATCCTGTTCTTCTGGGCACTAGTTATCGTATGGGTATCATCTGCTCTTTTGTCGAATGTTTCATTCGATCTAATTAACCCTCGTACGGGTGATGCTCTAGAAGTCAACAACCTACTTACTGGTGAGGCTCTAGCGAGTTTCCTAGCAAACATGGTAACGACATTCACAGGCTTTGCACCGCTAGGTATCGTACTGGTAGCTATGCTAGGTGTTGGTGTTGCTGACTCTTCAGGCTTCATTACTACGGGCCTAAAGAAGATGCTGAACTTCACGCCAGCTAAACTTCTAACACCAATGCTAATCCTAGTTGCTATCGTTTCTCACACAGCAGCTGACGCAGGTTACGTACTGGTTATCCCACTAGGTGGTATCATTTTCCACGCAGCGGGTCGTCACCCTCTTGCGGGTATTGCGGCAGCGTTTGCTGGTGTATCGGGTGGTTTCTCTGCAAACTTCATCCCTTCTGGTATCGACCCACTACTAGCTGGCTTCACTCAAACTGCGGCAAACGTTCTTGACCCAGACTACGTGATCAACCCACTAGCGAACATCTTCTTTACTGGTCTATCTTCAATCATCATTGTTGGTATCGGTTGGTACGTAACTGAGAAGATCATTGAACCTCGTCTTGCGAACACGCCAGTTGATGAAGATGCTGAAGAAGCACCGGATCTAGGTACCTTCACTGCGATTGAATCTAAAGCATTCAAATACGCGGGTTGGGCAATGGTTGCTGGT
Organism: Vibrio sp. THAF190c; assembly: GCF_009363355.1. Taxonomy (NCBI): domain Bacteria; kingdom Pseudomonadati; phylum Pseudomonadota; class Gammaproteobacteria; order Vibrionales; family Vibrionaceae; genus Vibrio; species Vibrio sp. THAF190c. The sequence continues at coordinate 742,973 of NZ_CP045338.1, forward strand.
ATCGCACTATTGGTTGCGGCTCTTATCCCAGAAAACTCTGCACTTCGTTCTCCTGAAGGTGAGCTGACGGCGTTCTCTGCACCAGTAATGAAGTCAATCGTTCCATTGATCTTCATCCTGTTCATCATCCCAGGTATCGTTTACGGCCGCGTTGCGGGTACGTTTAAGAACAGCAATGATGTTATCAAAGCGATGTCTGACACGATGGCAACGATGGGCGCATACATTGTAATGTCGTTCTTCTGTGCACAGTTCCTATCTGCATTTGGTCAATCAAACATCGGTACAATGCTAGCGCTTTACGGTGCTGAAGGCCTGAAAGCGATGGACCTACCGGGTGAAGCGACAGTTGTTGGTATGATCCTTCTAACTGCAGCCGTTAACCTTCTAGTTGGTTCTGCATCAGCTAAATGGGCTCTGATTGGTCCAATCCTAGTTCCAATGCTAATGGCGGTTGGTATCTCTCCAGAGCTATCTCAAGCGGCTTACCGTGTGGGCGATTCAGTATCTAACATCATCTCTCCACTAATGGTGTTCTTCCCACTGGTTGTTGTTTACTGTCAACGCTACGTTAAGTCGACAGGTATCGGTACATTGGCTTCTCTAATGATGCCGTTCTCTATCGCAATGCTGATCGGTTGGTCAATCTTCCTACTAGGTTACTGGGCACTAGGTATCCCACTGGGTATTCAAGCACCATACACTTACACAATGTAAGATTGAACTAAGCGATATTAAGCTTTATTGATTCCTAAGCCCGCACCGAAAAGTGTGGGCTTTTTTCGCTCTATTTTTCAATCTTTTTATATCCAAAACTTTTTGTATCAAAAAGCAAGGTACTCAGCTTATACTCCAGATCACGGCTATTTGGTGGCCGGTACAAATTAGGAAATCCCATTCATCATGAAAATTCTGCTTCTGGTAGGGTTAATTGTTTTAAATGGTCTGTTTGCCATGTCAGAGATTGCATTGGTAGCAGCAAAAAATAGTCGCTTAAAGCGTTTAGCTGAAAAGCATCGTTCTGCACAGGTCGCTCTAGACCTAAAAGAAAACCCAACGCGGTTCCTTTCTACAATCCAAATTGGTATCACGGTTATTGGCTTGCTTAGCGGTATTGTCGGTGAAGCCACACTATCAGCCCCACTTGCTGTGCAATTAGAGTTGTGGGGACTGGACGCAAGTCAGGCAAACATACTCTCGACTGCGGTTGTGGTTGTTGGTATCACTTACTTTGCGATTGTCATTGGCGAACTCGTACCCAAGCGTTTTGCGCAGTCACAAGCGGAAACCATCGCGGTATTGATTGCTCTGCCAATTCATTGGCTCTCTAAGCTCACCACGCCATTTGTGTTCGCTCTGTCTACCTCAACAGAGGGGATATTGAAGCTTATGGGACGCAATGGTAGCGAAGATAGCGTCACTGAGGATGATATCTATGCTTTGGTTAAAGAGGGCTCAGATACGGGCGTCATAGAGCGTGGCGAGCAAGAGATGATCCGAAATATCCTGCAGTTAGATGATCGACTGGTGAGCTCATTGATGACACCTCGTCGCGACGTCGACTTTCTTGATATCGAACAGCCAATTGAGGTGCTGCTGAAAAAGATCAAAAGCTCTAAACACAGTGTGTTCCCTGTGTGCCAAGAAGGCATGAGTAAGGTGCTAGGCACAGTGTCAGCAAAGGCGTTATTGAACAACAGTCATCAATTGAGTCTGCAGGTAATTATGGGGTTATCCAAACCGCCTGTTTATCTTCCTGAGTCGATGAAAGGCTTACGTTTGTTGAGCTACTTCAAAGAGTCAGGTACGCAGATGGCGTTTATCGTCGATGAGTATGGTGATGTTCAAGGCTTGGTTACCCATTACGATGTGCTTGAAGCGATTGCGGGTGAATTGTCTAGTAATCCGAATGACCTTTGGACGGAGCAAACAGAGCAGGGCATGCTGGTGGATGGTCTGATTCCGATCAGCGAGCTTAAGAATCGGTTAGACCTTTCTGAACTAGAAGGTGAGGAAGAGGGCTTTCAAACACTCAACGGCATGATCACTTGGCTCATGGGCCGCTTACCAGACGTCGGTGAAATGGTGCAGTGCCAACAATGGTCATTTGAAATTGTCGCCGTAGAGAACAACCGAATCACGAAGGTTAAGGCCTTACCGTTAGAGCAAGAAGTAGCCGAATAGTACATTTCCATTTTCGATGATGTTCAAATAAAGGTATGCTCAGCGCATGCCTTTTTTGTTTTTGGGAGTTTCTTTTGTCTGACCATCAATTTACATCGCAAGATGAAGCCTTTATGCGCCGCGCTATGGAGTTAGCACATCAAGCTGAGCTCGAAGGTGAAGTGCCTGTTGGGGCAGTATTGGTAAAAGATGGTGAAATTATCTCAGAAGGGTGGAACCGTTCGATTGGTAGCCATGATGCGACCGCGCATGCTGAGATTGAAACCCTGCGTAAGGCGGGTCAAACATTAGAGAACTACCGTCTTCTCGATACCACGCTCTATGTAACATTAGAGCCATGCCCTATGTGTGCAGGCGCTCTTCTTCATAGCCGAGTGAAGCGTATTGTCTTTGGAGCACCAGACTTGAAAGCAGGGGCTGCTGGTACAGTATTGAATCTGTTCGATAGCCAAGCGTCTTACCATTATGCAGACGTAGAACACGGCTTGTTGGAAGAGGAGTGTCGATCTCAACTACAGGCGTTTTTCAAAAGGCGTCGTAAAGAGATTAAAGAGAAAAAGCAGCAACAGAAGTTAGCGCAAGCAAAAGACGCTCAAGAAGGGAGCTAGTTTAACGGCGCGTTACTTTTAGGTAGATATAATCAGCGGCTTTCGATTCTAGCAAACATCCAATACTGTTCGAATTGAGGTGTCAGAGTGACATTTCGAGATTGAATTAGATGCTTGCTGATGATGTTTTTTCAGTTTAAAGCATCTGTACGAAAGCTCGGTTTCGCCAGATGATCTTCTTCTTGTTGTTGGCTAGCATGCGCTTACGGCGGTTAGCCACTACGGTTTTATAAAGGCGTTTAGAGCGTAACTTACGTTTCATCTTTTTTAACGGCCTCCCACTATCAATATCAGCTGTGTTTAGCAGCCAGAGTTAAGATTAAATATACCCAATACAAGCTCTTTGAGTATGTTAGTTTGCAGCGCCACTTCAACGGCACCCACCTTATAGGTCAGTTCTGTTGCAAATTAATGACAACACGCCCTAGTTATTCTTCATATGTATGGCAATCAAAGAGGCTTTTCAAGTAGCAAAATCGGGTTGAGTGATTGTGATAGCAGACTGAATTGAGAGAGTGGTTAGCTTTTCGCCAAGTGAGATAATAGGCATTCCCTTCATAAACAAAAACACCGGCCAATTAGCCGGTGTTTTTTAGTTAGGAGAGAGTTTAGATTGCTTCGCCGTTTACAGTCACTGCAACATCGATGTTGCCACGGACTGCGTTTGAGTATGGGCAAACCTGATGAGCGACTCGAGTCAACTCAAGAGCTTGTTCTTGTGGGAGGTCTAGCTCGACTGCAAGGCTTACGGTAAGCGCAAATCCACCTGCCTGATTTGGACCGATACCAACTTCTGCAGTCACTGGTGCTTTGGTTAGAGTAACTTTCGCTTCACGAGCAACGTGCAGGATAGCGTTTGAGAAACAAGCTGAATAACCTGCAGCAAATAGCTGTTCCGGGTTAGTAGCTAGCCCAGTGCCTCCCATCTCTTTTGGGTAAGCCAGTTCTAGCTCTAGTAAACCATCGTCAGTTTTCACTTGTCCATTACGGCCAGCAAGAGCGGTTGCTTGAGTTGTGTAGAGTGTTGTCATATCGATTCTCTTTTTATTTTAAGTTGCGCACAATTTAATTTCTTGCAATTTTATATCGAAATAAACCGTGAATGCAACTATATTGTGCGCAATTTATTTTTAGTGTTCGCGCCAATCAAACCAGAAGTAGAGAACGATATGAGTAATGATGATCAGTTATTGTTGGATAATCAGGTGTGCTTTCCTCTGTATAGTGCAGCGAATGCTATGGTTCGAGCATATCGCCCGTTATTGGATGCGTTGGATTTAACCTACCCTCAATATTTGGTGATGATGGTGCTTTGGGAGCAAGATGGTGCCAGTGTGAAAGACATTGGCTCACGACTGCATTTAGACTCGGGTACTTTGACGCCACTTTTGAAAAGGCTAGAAGGCAAAGGGTTTGTTGAGCGAAGCCGTTGTGAGCACGATGAGCGTGTGCGAGTGCTCAAATTGACAGAGAGTGGAGCAGAGCTAAAAACTCAGGCGAGATCTGTTCCTGATGCGATGAAGTGCAAGTTGACCTTGGAGCTGGATGAATTGTTGGCTTTGAAGACTTTGTGCGAAAAGGTATTAGAGAAGCTCGGTTAGTATTATCTTCAAGACAAACAGCAAAAAGCCACACCTATGTGTGGCTTTTTCATTGATGGTGAACTGCGTTCTATTCTTCGCTCGGTACTGTGTCGCTCGCTTCGGCTGCGGAGACCGCACCACTGATGGTTGAGTCTGCTCCTGAAATCGCAAGCGGCGGAATCACGATAAGGTCTTCCATACTTGCTTCACGCTCCTCTTCGGTACGTTTATTTACGTGGCCGATGATACTTTGGTAATAACGACGAATGTTCTCTACATAGTTCTTGGCTTCGTCACCACGAGCATAACCGTAGCGGGTTTGGCTGTAGTACTTCTTCTGTCTTAGTAGAGGCAGTCTGTCTTTTACGTCACTCCAAGAGTCCGGATCGCCACCTTGTGCTTTAGTGAGTCGACGCGCATCCATCATATGCCCATAGCCAACATTATAGGAAGCAAGAGCAAACCAGATCTTCTCATGCTGCTTGATGGAGTCAGGGATTCGGTTAACGATACGACGCAGATATTCCACACCACCTTGAACCGACTGTTTTGGGTCCAAACGATTTGTCACACCCACGCTCTTGGCGGTCGGTAGGGTTAACATCATCATGCCTCGCACCCCTGTCGGAGATTTCGCAACAGGATTCCAGTGAGACTCTTGATAAGCCAATGCGGCAATCAAGCGCCAGTCAAACTCTTGCGAGTACTCTTGGAATAGTGGTGACCATTTCGGTAGTTTGCTATCAAGTGCTCGAATGAAGGCGCGAGTGTCTACGTAATCGAAGCTTCCAATGTGACCTATGTATTTCTCTTCTAGAGTTGCGAGTTCACCAGACTGTTTAAGATTACCGAAGAACTCAATCAGCAACGCATACAAGCTTTCATCTTCCGATTTCTTTAAGTACCAAGAGATAGGTTGGTCTTCCGTTAACTCGAACGCAAGTGCCAGGTCAGGGTAGAGGCGTTGTGCCAGTGATAGCTCAATGGAGTCTGCAACGGTAAAGCTCAGCTCACCCTTAGAAACCTGTCTTAATAGATCGTTTATATCTGCATTACCAACCGACTCGTAGATAAAGTCAGGGTTGGATTGTTGAAGTTGGTTTAGAGTTGGTTCGAAGTGAGACTCTTCAATCACAACAAGAGCAGGAGCCAATCTGTCGTTGATGGTTGTTAGCTCACTGTTTTCTTCATTCTGCTCTTGGTTTTGTTGTTCAATGAACTCTGCTTGGCGTTTGTTCTCAAATTCAATCAGCTGTTCTAGGTTACGCGGACGCCATTGACCTTTCTTGTACACGACTTGTTGGCTTACGTAATAGTAAGCTGGTGCAGCACGGTAGCCGCGGGTGTGCTCATTGTTCTGAGTTAGTCCTGTTGCGATAAGGTCGATTTCACCTTTTTGCAAAGCAGGGAATAAGCCAGACAAACGGTATGCTGGTTTCATTTCTAGTTGCACGCCGAGCTGCTCTGCAAACTCTCGAGCCAATTCATAATCCAAACCCGCAGGGCCATCTGGGCCGATATAGTAAGAGAGCTGGTTATTGAGTGTTCCAACTCTTAATACGCCGCGCTCTCGGATCTGCTCCAAGTCGCTTTTCGGTTCCGACTCAATTTGACAACCTGCTAAACCAGTAATGGCGATCGCGATGAGAAGAAGTTTGGATGAAAAAAAGCGCGTAAATGTATGCATCAAAATGAAATCTCAAAAAAGTGACTTCCCTTTATATCAAACCGTTTACTCCCGGCAAAGTGACTTTGGGTAAACGGAAGTAAAAGTGGCTAGAAATGCAGCAAAAGTAACAATTGCCAAGAAACATGAAAAAAATGACGCAAACGGTTGCTTTTTTGGTTACGTCACAAAAATAATTGCTATATAATGCGCCCGCAACAGAGAGGTGGAATCGGCATAGGTTCGAAGAAAAACAGTTAGGTTACTCCTAAAACCCACTGAATTTATTCCAATATCACCTTAATCAATTGCATAAGAGACCTAAGCACATGAGAATTTTTCGTGGCTCCCCAGCTCTATCTGAATTTCGTGTTAACAAGCTTTTAGAGCTTTGTCGTGAACTTGGCCTACCTGTTACAGGCATCTACGCTGAATTTGCGCACTTTGCAGATCTAACTGCCGACCTAAATGATCAAGAAGTTGAGAAACTAGAAAAACTTCTGACTTACGGTCCAACAATTGAAGAGCACGCACCAGAAGGTCTTCTTCTACTAGCAACTCCTCGCCCGGGCACTATTTCGCCTTGGTCTTCAAAATCAACGGATATCGCAAACAACTGTGGTCTAGATAAGATCGCACGTCTTGAGCGCGGTACCGCTTACTACATCGAATCATCGGCAGAGCTTTCTGAGCTTCAACTTGTTGAGCTAAAAGCTATCCTGCACGATCGTATGATGGAAGTTATCTTTACAGACTTTGATTCAGCAGCAGCGCTTTTCCAAGTAGCTGAGCCAGCTCCAGTGGCTGATGTTGACCTACTAAATGGCGGTCGAGAAGCACTAGTAACTGCAAACGTAACCCTTGGTCTTGCTCTTGCTGATGACGAAATTGAGTACCTTTACGATGCGTTCGTAAACAAGCTAGATCGCAACCCAACTGACATCGAGCTAATGATGTTTGCACAGGCGAACTCAGAGCACTGTCGTCACAAGATCTTCAATGCTGACTGGACTATCGACGGCGTGAAGCAAGAGAAGTCTCTGTTCAAGATGATCAAGAACACATTCGAAACGACGCCTGAAAACGTACTGTCTGCATACAAAGATAACGCAGCAGTAATGGTAGGTTCTGATGTAGGCCGTTTCTTCCCGAACCCAGAAACTCGCCAGTACGGTTACAACCAAGAGAAAGCGCACATCCTAATGAAGGTGGAAACGCACAACCACCCAACTGCTATCTCTCCTTGGCCGGGCGCTTCTACGGGTTCTGGTGGTGAAATCCGTGACGAAGGCGCAACAGGTATTGGTGGTAAGCCAAAAGCTGGTCTTGTTGGTTTCACGACATCTAACCTACGTATTCCAGGTTTTGAACAGCCATGGGAAACAGACTTCGGTAAGCCAGGTCGCATCGTTAACGCACTAGATATCATGCTAGAAGGCCCACTTGGTGGCGCGGCGTTCAACAACGAATTCGGTCGTCCAAACCTACTGGGTTACTTCCGTACTTACGAAGAAAAAGTGAACTCTCATGCAGGTGAAGAAGTTCGTGGTTACCACAAGCCAATCATGATTGCTGGTGGTATGGGTAACATCCGTGACGAGCACGTACAGAAGAAAGAGATCCCAGTAGGTGCAAGCCTAATCGTACTTGGTGGTCCTGCGATGAACATCGGCCTTGGTGGCGGTGCAGCATCTTCAATGGCATCGGGTCAATCAGCAGAAGACCTAGATTTTGCATCTGTACAGCGTGAAAACCCAGAGATGGAACGTCGTTGTCAGGAAGTTATTGACCGTTGTTGGCAGCTTGGCGACGAGAACCCAATTGCATTCATCCACGATGTGGGCGCGGGCGGTATCTCTAACGCACTTCCTGAGCTTGTAGACGATGGCGAGCGTGGTGGTATCTTCCAACTGCGCGATGTACCAAATGATGAACCAGGCATGAGCCCACTTGAGATCTGGTGTAACGAATCTCAAGAACGCTACGTAATGGCAGTTGCGCCAGAGAATATGGAAGTATTCGATGCAATCTGTAAGCGTGAGCGCGCACCATACGCAGTTGTTGGTATCGCAACAGAAGAACGCGAGCTTAAACTTGAAGATTCACACTTCGATAACACGCCAATCGATATGCCAATGGATGTACTTCTTGGTAAGACGCCTAAGATGCACCGTGATGCGAAGACGCTAAAAGCGAACAACCCTGCAGTTAACCGTGATGGTATTGAGCTAAACGAAGCAGCAGATCGCGTTCTACGTCTTCCAACGGTTGCAGAAAAAACATTCCTTATCACGATCGGTGACCGCACGGTGACAGGCCTTGTTGCTCGTGACCAAATGGTTGGCCCTTGGCAGGTGCCAGTAGCAAACTGTGCAGTAACAGCTGCAAGCTACGACACTTACCACGGTGAAGCGATGTCGATGGGTGAGCGTACACCAGTTGCTCTACTAGACTTCGGTGCTTCAGCTCGTCTAGCGGTGGGTGAAGCAATCACTAACATCGCAGCGACTAACATCGGTGATATCAAACACATTAAACTGTCTGCGAACTGGATGTCTCCAGCAGGTCACCCAGGTGAAGATGCAGGTCTTTACGAAGCGGTAAAAGCGGTAGGTGAAGAGCTATGTCCAGCGCTTGGTCTGACTATCCCAGTTGGTAAAGACTCAATGTCGATGAAGACTAAGTGGGAAGAGAACGGCGAGCAGAAAGAAGTAACGTCTCCGCTGTCTCTAATCATCACGGCGTTTGCTCGTGTTGAAGATGTACGCAAGACAATCACTCCACAGCTTCGTACTGACAAGGGTGACACGTCACTGGTTCTTATCGACCTAGGTAACGGTCAAAACCGTCTAGGCGCGACAGCTCTAGCACAGGTTTACAAGCAGCTTGGTGATAAGCCAGCAGACGTAGACAACGCAGCACAGCTAAAAGGTTTCTACGAGGGTGTTCAAACTCTAGTAGCAAACGACCAAGTAGTCGCTTACCACGATAAGGGCGATGGTGGTCTATTCGTTACTCTTGCTGAGATGGCATTCGCAGGTCACTGTGGTGTTAAAGCGGACATTGCTGACCTTTATTCAGAAGAGAAGGGCGAAGATGCAATAGCGGCACTATTCAACGAAGAGTTAGGTGCGGTACTTCAAGTTAAGAACGATGACCTAGACGCTGTACTCTCTACGCTAGCTGCAAACGGCCTTGAAGCATGTTCACACGTAATTGGCTCTGTAGAAGCGTCTGATGAGCTAGTGATTACTTCTGGTGACACTGTAGTTCTTGAGCGTAACCGTACTGAACTACGTACTATCTGGGCTGAGACAACGCATAAGATGCAAGGTCTACGTGACAACCCAGCATGTGCTGACCAAGAACACGAAGCGAAGAAAGATAACTCAGACCCAGGTCTAAACGTTAAGCTAAGCTTTGATGTGAACGAAGACATCGCAGCGCCATTCATCGCGAAAGGTGCTAAGCCTAAGATGGCAATCCTACGTGAGCAGGGCGTTAACTCTCACGTTGAGATGGCAGCAGCATTTGACCGTGCCGGCTTTGAAGCAACGGATATCCACATGAGTGATATTCTAACCGGTCAAGCGGTACTAGAAGAGTACAACGGTCTAGTGGCTTGTGGTGGTTTCTCTTACGGTGACGTATTAGGTGCGGGTGAAGGTTGGGCGAAGTCTATCCTGTTCAATGAGCAAGCTCGTAGCCAGTTTGAAGGTTTCTTCCAGCGTGAAGATACCTTCTCCCTAGGTGTATGTAACGGCTGTCAGATGCTATCGAATCTGAAAGAACTAATCCCAGGTGCCGATCTGTGGCCACGCTTCGTTCGTAACGAATCTGAGCGTTTTGAAGCTCGTTTTAGCCTAGTAGAAGTTCAGAAATCTGACTCTGTATTCTTCGACGGCATGGCAGGCTCTCGTATGCCAATCGCAGTGTCTCACGGTGAAGGCCGCGTAGAAGTGCGTGATGCTGACCACCTAGCAGCGATTGAAGCATCAGGCACAGTTGCAGTTCGTTACGTGGATAACCACGGTAACGCGACTCAGCAATACCCGAACAACCCGAACGGCTCTCCAAACGCAATCACAGGTCTAACGACTCAAGATGGCCGCGTAACTATCATGATGCCGCACCCAGAGCGTGTGTTCCGCACAGTAGCGAACTCATGGTCTCCTGAAGGTTGGGGCGAGAACGGCGCTTGGATGCGTATGTTCCAAAACGCACGTAAGAACTTAGGTTAATCTGCCTTAGTTTAATACACATCTTGGTTGTGTATTGCACACCAGCTAAGTTCATCGGGAAAAGTTCAAAGCGCAGGTCGAAAGACCTGCGCTTTTTTTATTTAAATTTTCCCAAGCTGAGTAAAAAGTTTTTCTTTGCGGTTTGCTGTTCTAAAAAACTGCACTAGGCTAAAAGTTGTGGAATCAAATTGTTAGGCCTGTATCTCACCTTGAGGCATGTCAGTAGTTCGTCGCTAGAGATAACGAGTCTGAACCAATCACTATGGCACAAGAGGGAACTATGAAAACAATCACAAAAGCAGTTGCAGTGGCCGCCGTTGTTATGTCTTTGGCTGGGTGTGTCGGCAGTAACGCCGTTACCGGAAAATTGATGAAGTTTAACGTGGAAGTCGTGGATAACCGTTATGCGCGTGCTGGGGTCAACTTCTTACTGGCACCTGTATATGCGTTAACAACCGCAGCGGACTACATCGTGTTTAACTCATTAGAGTTTTGGACAGGTAAAAACCCACTAACAGGTGCACCACATATATTTGATAGTAAAGTTGACACCATGATTGATGTGAACGACAGCCTGGATGACTCTCTCAAAGAGGCGCCTGTCGCTCCAATCACTTATCAACGTCAGATTCAGTTCGGTGAAATGCAGCAAATTGATGAGAACACTATTCGTATGGATATCACTTACAACGATGGTGAAAAGGCGGTGCTGATGGGCGTACGTGATGGCGATAATGTCAGCTATTACCTTGATGGCGCATTGGTCTCTGAAACCTCGATTCAAGCTCTAGAACAGTTAGCTGCTGAGAAAGTGTAACGTTGTCCATTTTCTACAAATAAAAGAAAAGCCGCTGGAGTTAACTCCAGCGGCTTCGTATTTTCTAGCATCTAGATTAGTTGTTGCTGTGCAGCTCGCTGTTTAGTTCAACAGCTGATTTGTTAGCAAGACATTCAATTTGACCAGTCACTGAGTTGCGACGGAATAGTAGGTCAGAAACGCCAGCTAGGTCGCGAGCTTTAACTACTTCAACCTCTTGGCCAGAAGAGTCAAGCATACGTACTTTAGAGCCAGCAGTTACGTACAGACCAGACTCTACAGTACAACGGTCGCCTAGAGGGAAACCAAGACCAGCGTTTGCGCCTAGCAGTGAGTTTTCACCGATAGAAACGACAACCGTACCGCCGCCAGATAGCGTACCCATGATAGAAGCGCCGCCACCGATGTCAGAACCGTTACCAACAACCACGCCTGCAGAGATACGACCTTCAACCATGCTCACGCCAGTTGTACCTGCGTTGAAGTTGATGAAGCCTTCGTGCATAACTGTAGTGCCTTCACCTACGTGTGCACCTAGACGAACGCGAGACGTATCAGCGATACGAACGCCTGCTGGTACTACGTAATCAACCATTTTCGGGAATTTGTCTACGCAATCTACAGACAGAGCACGACCTGCTAGGCGAGCTTCGATTTGGCGATCTGCTAGCTCAGGAAGATCGATTGGGCCTTCGTTTGTCCATGCGATGTTGTGCAGTAGACCAAAGATGCCATCTAGTACCGTGCCGTGTGGTTGCACTAGGCGGTTAGAGATAAGTTGTAGCTTAAGGAAGCCTTCAGCAACTGAAGCTGGCTTCTCGTCTGTAGCAAGAACAACAAGAACAAGTGGTTGCTCAGATGATGCTGCTTTTTCTGCAAAAGATGCGTTTGCTGCATCGTCGTTTGCTGCGAATGCTTTCGCCAGTTCTGCGCTTTGTGCAGCAGAGATTTCGATAGCTTGGTTGCCTTCAGTGTAACCTGCAACTTCAGCAACAGCGGCTACAAGAGCATCGCTTGGGTTTAGAAGTGGGTTAGGGAAGAACGCTTCAATGATTTTATTGTAGCGGTTTTTGGTTGCCGTACCAAAGGCTAGTGAAAAGTAAGCCATGTTGAATCTCCATGTGTTGAGTCTTGATTTTGCTATCTCTCCATTTACTGTTCGTGTGGTGAGCAGCTTGGGTAGCAAAAGTTAATTTAATTGCGTTCATCATAAAGAGAGCGCCCTCGTTATGAAAGGGCGCATGGGGAGAAAGTCTGTAAAATGATATTGCTTGTCTTTTGAGAGATATTTTTCTGCAACCAGATAAAGTGAAGTTTGCTCTCTTTTTGTGCCTACATACTCGCTTCGAAAGGTCTCAACGTTATACAAACAGCGCTTTATAGGCTTGTTCGATGCCTTCAATTAGCATTTGCATACCAATAACCGCCAGGATTAGACCCATCATTCGGGTAATCACATTCAGTGCACTCGGACCAACGGCTTTAACGAAGCGTTCGCCAAACACAAACAGAATATAGGTGAGTGTACAGAGTAGGCCGAAAGCAACGATGGTTATGATGGTTTCATAAATCCCTTCGGTGCTGGCGAAGTTCATCGCGGTCGCTATCGTACCAGGTCCTGCGAGGATCGGCATGGCTAGAGGGGAGACTGCGATACTCAGAGCTGCATCTTGTTGGGCGTCAGAGTGAACTTTTTCTTTGGCTTTACTGTGTGTGGAATCGCCCTGCAACATGTGAAAGCCAATCAAGAACACCAATATCCCACCAGTGATTCTCAGTGCGTATAGTGTGATACCAAAAAGATCGAAGATTAGCTTGCCGGAAATCGCAAAGGTACTGACGATGATAAAGGCTATGAAAACGGAGCGAAATGCGATGGATTTTACTGTCTCACGGTCATTGTCTCCGGTGAGCCCCAAGAATATTGGCGTATTGGCAATTGGGTTCATGATGGCAAAAAAGCCCATGAAGACAGTAATGGTGTGGATGATCAGCTCTTTCATATTATTCCCTTAATAAAGATGGAGTTAACTTGTGTTACTCATCTGAGAATAGATAGTAGACCATGTTGAGAACAAAAAATAGCCAGCATGTTCGCTGGCTATCTGTTTCACGTTATTGTTGTTTTTTTATATTCGTTGTAGAGGCTAAGCGGCTTGGCTTACTGCGACCGCTAGTGCCACCGTTGCTCCTACCATAGGGTTGTTACCCATACCGATGAAACCCATCATAGCCACATGGGCAGGTACAGAAGAGCTACCAGCAAACTGGGCGTCAGCGTGCATTCTACCCATGGTATCTGTCATGCCGTAAGATGCAGGGCCTGCTGCTACGTTATCTGGGTGTAAAGTGCGACCTGTACCACCGCCTGAAGCCACAGAAAAATAAGATAAGCCTTGGCGAGTGCGTTCCGCTTTGTAGATTCCCGCAACGGGGTGTTGGAAGCGAGTAGGGTTGGTTGAGTTACCTGTGATACTTACATCCACTTGTTCACGATGCATGATAGCAACTCCTTCACGAACATCATCGGCACCGTAACATAGGATTTCTCCGCGAGGGCCGTGTGAGAAACGGCGGCGCTCTGTCTCGATAATCTTGCCAGTTTGGTAGTCAAACTGAGTGCGCACGTAGGTAAAGCCATTGATACGAGAGATAAGATAAGCGGCATCTTTGCCCAAACCATTTAGAATTACTTTAAGTGGTTTAGTGCGAGATTTATTGACGTTAAGTGCGATTTTAATTGCACCTTCTGCAGCGGCAAAAGATTCATGACCCGCCAAAAAGGCAAAGCAGCCACTCTCTTCATTCAGCAAACGCGCCGCTAGTGCACCGTGGCCAATACCAACTTGGCGCTGTTCTGCGACACTGCCTGCCTTGGTATAGGCTTGGAGCGCTTCACCAATAATGTTTGCTGCTTGTTCTGCGGTCTCAGCGTGACGATACAGCGCTAGGGCTGTGCCTAGCGTGTAGGCTTCGGTTGCGCTATCGAAAGCGATAGGCTGGGTGTCCATCACGAGAGCTTTCGGGTCAACATCGTGCTCCAAACAGTATTGATAAGCTTGGTCGAGAGACTCTAGATTCATTTCAGCCAATACGCGAGTTACTGATGGATTATTTAGTGTGTTCATAGTCAGGTTCCTCTTTGGCGATTAGTGTTGACGTGGATTGATGGTTTTTACGGCTTCATCGAAGCGGCCGTAGGTGCCAGTAGCCAGCTCAGCGGCCTCAGCAGCTGGTGTACCTTGATTCATGGCTTTCATCATTTTGCCAAGGTTGAGGTATTGATAACCGATCACTTCGCTGTGTTCATCCAACGCAAGCTGAGTCACGTAGCCTTCTGCTAGCTCCATGTATCGCACCCCTTTGGCGGTTGTCGAGTAACTGGTGCCGACTTGGCTGCGTTGTGTTTGTCCTAAATCTTCCAATGCCGCGCCAATTTCGAGGCCGCCCTCAGAGAATGCCGATTGAGTTCGACCGTAAACAAACTGAAGAAAGATTTCGCGCATCGCGACGTTGATTGCATCACATACAAGGTCGGTATTGAGTGCTTCGAGAATGGTTTTTCCTGTGAGGATTTCTGCGGCCATTGCAGCCGATTGAGTCATGCCTGAACAACCAATCGTTTCGATGAGTGCTTCTTCGATGATGCCGTTTTTGACGTTAAGAGTCAGTTTTGCCGCGCCTTGTTGTGGAGCACAAGCACCCACGCCATGGCTTAAACCAGAGATAGCAATTACGTCTTTCGGGCTTACCATAGCACCTTCAACTGGAATGGGTGCAGATGCATGAAGGTCGCCGCGTTGAATCGGGCACATGTTTTGGATTTCAGATGAGTATTGCATAGTGTTTTCTCACTTATAGAGTCGATGAAGACCTCGGACGTTGAGAAAACAGGACATGTTGGAAGAGGTGTGGCTAATTTCACTACAGATCTTGCGTATCGTGACACCAAGGAAAAAGAGCAAACTAAGCTCGTAAAGTGGCGGGTATAACGATACTACCAACAGGATTACCTGTTTTCGATTCTGTAGGAGTCATTAGCACGGTTCGATATGAACGGGCGGTTGAAGCTAGAAAGCTTAGGTGGAACCCCATCACCTGATGGCATATAGATTAGATCTCAATCACACTTTATTGCAAGAGAATGTTTAGAGCAATTTTAACTATAAACTCGGTTCATTATATTTCGATAGGTATAAAAAAACGCCAACTGCATACTCTGTTCAGAGTTGTCATTGACGTTTTTAGCAGAGGTATCAGCGAGTTATGCTGCGTCTTCTTCCGCGTCTTCAACCGCTTCAAGCTTTTTAGCTTTCTTAGGTGCTGGTTTACGCTTAGCACCAAGTGCGTAAAGAACTTCTTCTTTGTTCTTCGCAAGGTACATTGCAAGCTCTTCTTGCTTGCCTTCGTCTTCTACTAATTCGCTTTTGCCTAACAGTTCAAAAAGCTCATCAGCCATATCCAGCATTTTGTCGTATGCGTCAGCTTCGGCTTTAGAGGTAAAAGTCATTTTCTCTTCTCCGTTGCGTTCCACCACGTACTTGACGATAACAGCCATGGTTAATCCTCTAAGTTTGATAAATTTTACTGGCTTTTTATACAGTTTTAGTGACTAAAAGTCCAGTTGCCAACCTTGATAGAAGTATCAATCTTGATGTGTCGCCCACTCTTCACAATAACTCATGAAGGATTTGAGAAGTGGACTCTGATATTTGTCTTTGTGGACTAGCATCCAAAATCGACGCTTCATATCCAGTGGTACATTCAATGTCTTAACTCGACCATCTTTGATAGCGGGCTCTGCTGCGAGCTTAGAGAGGCAAGCTAAGCCTAGTCCGGCCGATACTGAGTTGATGATCGCCTCGGTGGTATTAAGCTCGAATGATTCATACCAGTGCTCAAGGCGTGGTGCTACTGTTCGTAAAAAGAACTCTCGAGTACCGGAGCCAGATTCACGGAGTATCCAGTGACTGCTCTCAAGCTCGCGCAGTGGAACGGTATCGAAGTCTACCAACGGGTGATCGGGGCTAGCAACAATGCACATTTCGTCGCTACTAAATTGGCTCGTGAGCAGTTCGGGGTGCAAGGTTTTGCCCTCGATCAGCGCGATATCGAGTTCGTAATCGACCAGCTTTTGGCAAATCAGAGCACTGTTCGAGATAAACAGACTCTGCTCTTGATGCTGGGTTTGCTGACGAAACCCAGAGAGGATAAACGGTGCAACTTGATTGCCTATGGTGTCACTGGCGCCAACCTTTAATAAACCACTTAAGGGTTGGTCATCACTGAACAGCTCATCAATGCTGGCCGCTCGATGTAGTATCTCATCAGCAAGAGGCAGTAATTTTTGTCCCTCTTGATTGATGATCAGTCGGTTGTTAACGCGATCAAACAGAGAGTGCCCAAGCTGTTTCTCCATTTCACCTAAAGCCATACTGACAGCCGCTTTTGATAAAAAGAGTGCCTCGGCAGCGGCAGTCATCGTCGAATGTTGGGTGATGGTGACAAATACTTTGAGCTGTTTAATTGATATATTAGCCATCGAAATTTTATCAGCCTGTGATTGAGTGGTTTGATGTTTAGAAAACCTGAACAAGTGTTATATATAATTGGATATAACTTAACAAACCGCAAGCGTATTATGGCCTCAACAAGCTGATGAGTTCACAGATAAGTGAATGGGATGAAGAGAGGCTGACATGATTCAACGACTAAAATACAGATTAACTGGCGCACCGACTCCTATGGCGGGACTGGCTCTTGCTATTGCCAGCCTTGGTTGGTGTTGGGATGGGGTACTGGTATCTCAAGGCTTATTGCAAACTCCTGGGTTAGTGCAGTGGGTGAGTGCTGGGATTGCGGGTGTACTTCTAGCAATCTTGGCAGTGAAATTTTTGATTCACGGTCACTTGCTGCGTGAAGATCTTGCACACCCTGTTGTAGGCAGTGTTGTTCCGACTTTTGCGATGGGTTGTATGGTGGTATCGGCATCGTTAGACCCGATTTCTGTGTTTTTAAGAGAACTGGTGTGGATTCTCTCTGTAGGGTTGCATGTGATTTTCTTGGTGAGCTTCTTGTACCATCGCGCTAAAGAGTTTGAGATTCACCATATGGTACCAAGCTGGTTTGTGCCACCTATTGGCATTGTGGTTGCGGATGTCTCTTTTTCGGGGAACCCTGTACTTGAGCCAGTGGCGAATGCAGTATTGCTCTTCGGTCTCGGTGTTTACGCTGTGATGCTACCAATGATGGTGTATCGTTTGATGTTCCGTCACGAGATTCCAGACGCGGCCAAACCAACAATCGCTATCCTAGCTGCGCCGGCAAGCCTCTCTTTGGCAGGTTATCTCACTGTATCTGCAAACCCATCGCCAGTAGTGATTGGTCTGCTGTTCGGAATTGCAATTTTAATGACATTCATCATCTACGTAGCGTTTTTTAAATTGCTTCGTTTACCATTCAGCCCAGGCTATGCGGCGTTCACTTTCCCTATGGTCATTGGTGCGACAGCCTTGTTTAAGGTAGCGGCTTGGATGCAGGATGTGGGTGTTGAAGGTGAGTACATCAACCAAGTGTTCAATTTGGCTTACTTAGAGCTAATGGTCGCAACGCTCGTCGTAGGTTATGTAGCCGCACGTTACTACATGAATTATAAACCACACCGTTTAATGAGCGTTGCAAAAGGTCGTTTATAACTGGTGGTCGTTCAAAAGATAAACAGACCTTAAGCTTTTGGTATTTCATAAGCTTATATTGCTCATCCAAACTCAGCACTTATGCTAATCTGGCAGTATATTGTGGCAAGATTAGTGTGAGTGCACTTTGTTTACTGTTTACCATTCCAATAAAGTTGATACTTTAAAAATTCTTCTCGTTCACTTAATCAAAAGTGATCCTCTGGCTAATCCATTCGACAAAGAGCAGATCTTAGTACAAAGCCCGGGTATGTCTCAGTGGCTTAAAATGGAGCTGGCGAAAGAGTTTGGTGTTGCCGCAAACATAGATTTTCCTCTGCCAGCAACTTTTATCTGGGAGATGTTTACCCAAGTTCTTCCAGATGTTCCCAAGCGCAGTGCCTTTAACAAAGAGGCGATGACTTGGAAGCTGATGAGTATTCTGCCCGCTAAGCTCGACCATCCTGATTTTTTGCCGCTGCAGCGTTATTTGGAAAACGACACCGATAGCTCCAAGCTGTACCAATTGGCTGAGAAAATTGCCGATATTTTTGATGGTTATTTGGTGTACCGACCTGAGTGGATGGCGGCTTGGGAAGCAGGTGAGCCTGTGGCTGAGTTGCAAGACGCGGATGGTCAACAAGAACATCCATGGCAGCCGATATTGTGGAAAGCTCTGTACGAGCAAACACTATCCCAAGGCCAATCAAAGTATCACCGTGGTAACTTGTACCATGACTTTATTGAAGCGCTCGCACAGCAGAAAGATCAGCTTTCCCATCTTCCTAAGCGATTGTTTGTGTTTGGTATCTCATCACTACCACCGCGCTATATGGATGCCCTCAAAGCAATGGGTGAACACATTGATGTCCACTTGATGTTTACGAATCCATGTCAGCACTACTGGGGCGATATTCGAGACAGAAAGTATCTGGCAAGAGTGGAAGCACAGCGTCGTAAGCAGTTTGCTTTGGTCGAGGGCTCGCCTCAGCTAGAAGGAGAGGTTTCACCATTAAAAGATGGCCTTGAAGCTAATGTAGAAGATGAACTGCATACCAGCCAAGCCGTGGGCAATAGTTTACTGGCATCGATGGGTAAACTTGGTCGTGACAATCTGTTTTTATTGTCCCAGTCTGAGTGTGAAGAGCATGAATTTTTCATTGATGTTGAGCGCGATAGCCTGCTGCATCAGCTTCAAGCCGATATTTTGGAGCTAGAAGAGCATCAAGATGATCACATCCTCGATTCGAGTGAACACAAGCAGAGTGTTGTACTTGGTGACCGCTCGTTAACAGTTCACGCTTGTCATAGCCCAATGCGTGAAGTGGAAGTGCTGCACGACCAGTTGCTGGCGATGTTCGATGCCGATCCAAGCCTGAAACCACGCGACATTATCGTAATGGTAGCGGACATCAATGCCTACAGCCCTGCGATTCAAGCGGTGTTTGGTAATGCTCCGGGTGAGCGTTACATCCCTTACTCCATCTCGGATAGAACGGCCGATCAAGAAAGCCCAATCTTAACCGCATTCATGCAGCTGGTGGCTCTGCCTAAGAGTCGTTGCCTTGCTTCAGAGCTGCTTGAACTACTTGAAATTCCGGCGATGATGGCGCGCTTTGATATCGATGAATATCAATTCGAACAAGCTAAACAGTGGGTTGAAGAGTCGGGTATTCGCTGGGGTGTTGATGGCAGTACCGCAACAGAATTTAACCTCCCCGAGACTCAACAAAACACTTGGCTGTTCGGTGTTCAGCGGATGCTGCTTGGCTATGCGATGTCTGAATCTGCAGGATTATTTGAAACCACTGACTCATCGATTGCTGCATACGATGAAGTGCAAGGCATGAGCGCAGAGCTTGCGGGTAAGCTCGCGCACTTTATTGATCGCATTACCCATTATCGACAGCGCCTCAATCAGTCACAATCGATTGAACGTTGGCGTGAGACTCTGCTTAACTTGATCGATGACTTCTTCAGTGTCGAGCTTGAGGGCGAAGTGGTATTAAAGTCGATTCGTGATGCTCTTGGGCAACTTAACGAACAGCTTGATGATGCTTTGTTTGAGCAAGATTTATCACCAAGCATCGTTTATCAGTACCTGAACAATAAACTCTCTGGGGCACGCATCAGCCAACGCTTTTTAGCAGGACAAGTGAACTTCTGTACTCTGATGCCGATGCGTTCGATTCCTTTCAAAACGGTATGTCTGCTGGGAATGAATGATGGTGTTTATCCACGCTCTATGCCACCAGAAGGCTTTGACTTAATGAATGGTCGCACTCGTCCGGGTGATCGTTCTCGTCGTGATGATGACCGTTACCTGTTCTTAGAAGCGATGTTATCGGCGCAAGAGAGCCTGTACATCAGTTATGTTGGTCGCTCTATTCAAGATAACACAGAGCGCGTCCCGTCAGTGTTGGTGTCTGAGCTGATCGAATACTGCGAACAGAACTACTGCCTACAGGGTGACGAGGCTCTGGGAAGCGATGAATCCGGGCGTAAGCTAAGTCAAGCGCAGATGTTTGAACACACCATGACGCCATTCAGCCCGAGTGCTTTCATGCCGGATCAAGACGATACGCAGCTAAGCTACGCTAAAGAGTGGCTGCCTGCGGCAAATCGAGCTGGTGAGCGCAGTGGTGAATTCAACCGTGCGTTAGAAGACTACCTTGTGGGAGCAACTTACCCACTCGAGCTTGATCTGGTCGAGTTACAGCGTTTTTGGCGTCTACCTGTTCAATACTTCTTTAATCGCCGTTTAAAGGTGGTGTTTGAGCCGCCGTTACCAGTGATGGAAGACGATGAGCCGTTTGTGTTGAATGGTCTAGAGAGCTATCAACTCAAAAATGCACTCTTACAAGTATTGATTGATAACCATCAATCGCCGGATGAAGCCATCTGTCACTTTGTCGCTAAGCAGAAAGCTCAAGGTCGTTTGCCGGTTGGGGCATTTGGTGACATTGAGTTTGAGACCAATCGCGTGCAAGCCGAGGAGCTAGCCAAAGAGATCCAGTTCGTTACTGGCGCACCTAAAGAAGATTTAGAGGTCAATATTACGATAGACAGCCTCGGCGAAGGAAAACCGGTCAAGTTGATAGGTTGGCTAACGCACAACTATCAATCGGGTCTAGTGCGTTATCGCAGTGGTAAAATTCGCGCGCAAGACTATCTGGCCGCTTGGATTGATCACCTGTGTTGCAATGTGATGGGCAATCCACAAACGACGCATATTATCGGTTACGACAAGAAGGAGGGCGTGGTGCATCTTACGCTTAGCCCTCTGAGTGATGTTCAAACTGCAAAGCAGACTTTAGGCGAGCTCGTTCGTCTGTTCTATCAAGGTATGACTCAACCGCTTCCATACTTTCCTAAAACGGCCTTAGCAGGAGTTGAGGCAGGATTCAGTCGAGGCAAATGGGTTGATGATGAAGAGAAGTCTCTGAAGAAGATGGCGGATACCTTTAATGATAGTTACGCGTTTACCGGTGAAGGACGCGACAGCTACATCTCACGTATTTGGCCAAAGTGGGATGACACATTGGCGGCGGAAGCAAGGCTGTACTCTACGCTAGTGATGCAAGCAGCTCGTCTTGCAGCGAATGATCCCAATGATCAGGAGTAACCTAGGGCGATCGTCAAGATCGCTCAACCAATGCCAATTAGGCCGATGCATATGGGAAGCTTATTACGATTTTGGAATGAGTATAGACCAGATAAGAGAAGTGCTGAGAAGTCTGGGAATGAAAAGCACAGGAATTAAAGTGGCCGCCAGTAAATCATTATTAGTGTAGGGCGTTCGCTGTACGGCCACAGGTCAGAGGGACCATTATTCTTTTGGTTCTTTGGCGGCGAAAAAGTAATCGCTTGCCTGAACTCGTGGGCGCATAGTAACGACGTGCACCAAATTGATCCGTGAGAGAGATCGCACTCCCTAATAAGATATTGGTACTAGACCAGATTTGAATGACGTTTTTGAGACTAGGTCACATTTGTAACAGAATAATTAAGAAGAAGGCAGCTCGGTATGACTACCACAAATCGTGATCTCGCTATCACGCCACAAGCGCTTAATACCATGACGTTTCCTCTGCATGGGGCGCGATTGATTGAAGCCTCTGCGGGTACGGGTAAAACCTTCACGATAGCTGGCTTGTATCTGCGACTTTTGCTTGGTCACGGTACATCAGAGGTTGGCGTAAACGGTGAAGAGCCGAGTCGACACCAGCAACCACTAACGGTTGATCAGATTTTGGTGGTGACCTTTACTGAAGCGGCAACAGCTGAACTTAGAGATCGTATCCGTGCACGTATTCACGATGCGCGCATTGCTTTCTCACGCGGTCAGAGTAACGATCCTGTGATTGCCCCTTTACTTGAAGACATTGACGATCATACGGGGGCTGCCAAAATCCTGCTTAATGCTGAAAGGCAGATGGACGAAGCGGCGGTATACACCATTCACGGCTTCTGCCAACGTATGCTAACGCAAAATGCTTTTGAGTCGGGCAGTCGCTTTGACAATGAGTTTGTGACCGACGAAAGTCATCTAAAAGCACAAGTGGTGGCGGATTACTGGCGTAAACAGTTCTACCCATTACCGCTGCAGTTGGCTGGCGAAGTACGTAATATCTGGGGTTCACCTTCTGCTCTGTTAGCGGATGTGAATCGCTACCTGACAGGCGCGTCGTTAAAGCTAACGGTAGAGGCGATGTCTGGTGATCTGCAGTCTCTTCACGATAGCAATCTCGACAAAATCAGAGCGCTCAAAGCACAATGGCAGGCATCGCAAGAGGACTTCCTACCCATTATCTCGGGCTCAGATGTTAACAAACGCAGCTACACTAAAAAGTCACTGCCGACTTGGTTAGAGGCGGTAACGACTTGGGCGCAAAGTGAGACACACGATTATCATTACCCAGATAAACTCGAGAAGTTTGCTCAATCGACGCTGAATGAAAAAACGCCGAAAGGCACGGCTCCTTGTCATGAGGTTTTTGAGGCGATCGATACCTTCTTAGCACAGCCTGCGGATATGAAAGCGCCGCTACTGGCGCATGCGATTACCCATTGTCGAACCATGCTTGCCGCTGCCAAAGAGCAGAAGCAGTGGCTCTCGTTTGACGATCTGCTTACCCAGCTCTCAGCATCGATTGATGTCGATGAGCAGTCACTGTTAGTTGAACGAATTCGCGCTCTTTATCCGGTCGCGATGATCGATGAATTCCAAGATACCGATCCTCTGCAATATAGCATCTTCAGTCGTATTTATCTGGATAGCCCACAATGTGGTTTGTTTATGATCGGTGACCCGAAGCAGGCGATTTACGGCTTCCGTGGTGCAGACATTTTTACTTATATCAAAGCGCGTAACCAAGTTAGTGCCCACTACACTCTCGGCACTAACTGGCGTTCAAGTGCAGATATGGTAAGTGCAGTAAATCAGGTGTTTAGCAACTCTGATAGTCCGTTTATCTATGACGAAGATATTCCGTTTCTCCCTGTCGCTTCGAGTCCAAGTGCAGATTTTCGTCAATGGACACTTGGTGACGAAGTTCAACCTGCGGTGACATTTTGGTTGCAAGAGGCGGAAGACAAGCCTTTACCTAAAGGGGAATATCACGCAGCGATGGCAGAAGCGACTGCTAGCCAAATTCAAACAATATTGACCGCCTCTCAAGATCAGCAAGCGTTTCTTGATAACGGCAACAGCCAAAAATCGATTCAAGCGGGTGATATCGCTGTATTGGTGCGAACTGGTAGTGAAGGGCGTTTGGTTAAGACGGCTCTTGCAGAGCAAGGCATCGCCAGTGTTTATCTCTCTAACCGAGACAGTGTTTTTGTCAGTCTTGTTGCTCAAGATCTTCAACGTTTGTTGCAAGCGGTACTAACTCCTGAAAATGACCGAGCTCTTCGTGCTTGCCTGGCTTCTGAGCTGTTTGCCCTTGATGCGGCATCGTTAGACCAACTGAACAATGATGAGGTTGTTTGGGAAAATGCGGTTAATGAATTTCGTGAGTACCGAAAGCTGTGGCTACAGCGCGGTGTGCTACCGATGTTACGCGCGGTGATGAGTAAGCGCCACCTAGCTGAGCGATTGTTGGAAGAGGAGAACGGGGAGCGTGCACTGACGGATTTAATGCACATTGGAGAATTGCTCCAGCAAGCGAGACAAGAGCTCGACAGTGACTATGGACTGTTGCGCTGGCTCGCGGAAGCGATCATCGATGCGCAGAATGGTTTGGGTGGCAGTGAAGATGACATTCAACGTCTAGAGTCAGAAAGAAACTTGGTGCAAATCGTTACTATCCATAAATCCAAAGGCTTGGAATATGACTTAGTGTTCTTACCGTTTGTAGCAAGCTACCGTGAAGCGAGCGAAGGTAAATATTACGACCACGCTACAGACACCACTGTGCTTGATATCACAGCCAGTGATGGCGCGTTAGCGCAAGCCGACAAAGAACGCTTAGCGGAAGACTTACGTTTGATCTATGTAGCGCTAACCCGTGCTGTTTACGGCTGCTTTATTGGTATGGCACCACTGCGCAAGGGGCGCTCAACCAAAGAGCCGACGGGTGTGCATTTGAGCGCAATGGGCTATCTGGTTCAAAATGGGAAAGAGTGCAGCATTGCTGAACTACAGCAAGCGTTGGCGAGTTTAGAGAGTGTTAATCAAAGTATTACGCTGAGCGAAACGCCTACGCAGCATGAGCAACCTTTTGTAGCTAAATCAGAACCACAACCTGATCTCCAAGCTCAAGAGTTGAAGGCGTCGATTGACCGTGCGTGGCGTATCACCAGTTACTCTGGGTTAGTCAAGCAAGGCAGTCATGGCTCAGGTCATGATGCGACGATGGAGGTATCGGGCTTTGATATTGATTCTGCCGATGAGCAGGATGAAGGCGAGCTGATTGAGCCAGAGCGTTCTATCTTTACTTTCCCTCGAGGAGCAAGACCGGGTACGTTTTTGCATACCCTGTTTGAAGAGGTCGAGTTTACCGAGCCTGCGATCAGCGAGCACAATACTCAAGTGATCACTCACTTACTGGAACTTGAACAGTATGAGCTTGAGTGGTTACCGGTTCTTCAGCAATTGGTTGATACCGTGCTCAACACCGCTTTAGATGGTAAAAAGCTTAAGTTAAGCGAGAAAAATGCTTCTCAGCGACTTGTTGAGATGGAGTTTTTATTGCCCATTGAGGTGTTAGCATCCTCAGAACTCAACCGTGTTATTCAGTATCATGATCCTCTTTCGGCGAAAGCTGGCGACCTCGGTTTTCACACTGTGCAAGGCATGTTGAAGGGCTTTATTGATTTGGTGTTTGAACATGAAGGCAAATACTACGTGCTTGACTGGAAATCAAATCACTTAGGTGATGATGTGGCGGTTTATCATGGAGACGCCCTTAAGGGTGCCATGGCCGATCACCGATATGATTTGCAGTATCAAATTTACGCCTTAGCTCTGCACCGCTTCCTGCGCAGTCGAATTGCTAATTACAGCTACCAAAAGCATTTTGGCGGTGTTTATTATCTGTTTTTACGTGGTATGGATGGACAATCTCAGCAAGGAATATTTTCCGCTAAACCAAGTGAAGCCATGCTCAATGAAATGGATCAATTGATTGACGGCAAGGTCGTCGATCGCCAAACAACTCAATCGAATGATGACCAAGCTGGACAGATGGAGCTTATATAATGACACCCATTGATTTACACCAAGCGCCATTGATGGATGTGCTGCGGCTATTGGCAGACAAAGGCACCATTCGCCAGCTCGATTATCAATTTGCTCGCTTTATTGCTCAGCAAGCGAGTGGCTACTCGCAAGAGGCCGGTACCGCACAGCAGCTTGGCTTTCTTGCAGGTGTGGTGAGTCATGAGTTAGGTAAAGGCCATATCTGTATGCAGCTGACAGTGAGTGATCACTATCAGTCAAATATACCCGCTGATTTAGCGCAGTTACTTGGCCTTTATGGCGAAGCAGCACTACAGCTTAATCAACGACTATTGAACATTGATTGGTCTGCTATTTTGAGCAACTCAAGTCTGGTTGGCACCAGTACTGAATGCGTTAAGCCACTCATGTTTGACGGGCAGCGTGTCTATCTCCAGCGTTATTGGAATTATGAGGTGGTATTGGCTGAGGCCTTAAATCGCTTGAGCCACCCAGTGGAGTTTAATTTGGAGCAGAAGCGAGCGCTGACACAAACACTTAATCAGCTATTTGCTCGTAGCTATCACTTTCTTTTTAATGCCTTGGCCAAAGCTGATTCGAATGGTCAAAGCTCGCAAGTGTTGCGCCAGCAGTTGGTATGCGATCACTTAGATGTTATCTCAGAATCCGAACTGAATTGGAATGAGATTGATAGAGTTGTAACAGATGCACGTCAGGTTTCTGACCTTAGTGCACTGGATGAGTTAGTGCCTTTGTCGGTATGCCTCAACTGGCAAAAAGTTGCAGCAGCGGTAGCTCTAAGTCGACGCTTTGCTGTGATATCGGGCGGGCCTGGTACAGGTAAAACCACCACCGTGGCAAAACTGTTATCTGCGATGGTAGAGCAGTCATTGAACTTGGGCAAAACACCTACCATTAAATTGGTTGCGCCGACAGGTAAAGCGGCAGCGCGTTTGACTGAGTCAATCGGTAAGGCGATTGATCAGCTACCTGTTGAGCCTATCGTCAAACAGAACATTCCAACAGAGTCGAGTACTTTGCACCGCTTGCTTGGTGCCATTCCGAATCGCGCCGAGTTTAGACATCATCGTCGAAACCCACTGCATTTGGATATTCTGGTCGTCGATGAAGCTTCGATGGTCGACCTCTCTATGATGTATAAGCTGGTGGATGCTCTTCCTCCACATGCGCGCTTGATTCTTCTGGGAGACAAAGACCAACTAGCCTCGGTTGAAGCTGGTGCGGTGTTGGGCGATATCTGCGCTTTCAATGCTCATGGTTACAGTGCGCCTCAAGGGAACTTGATTGCTGAGCTGACCAGCTTTAGTTCTTTATCTAGCAGACAATCTAAGTCGCACAATGTAGTGAGTGCTCCACCTGTCGCTGATAGTTTGTGTATGCTGCAAAAGAGTTATCGTTTTGATGCTCGCTCTGGTATTGGTCAACTTGCTAAGGCAATTAATGCAGGTTCGGCCGCGCAAGTCGATGTGGTATTGAATAAAGGCTTTGCCGATATTGTGCATCACTCGCTTTCTAGTGACAGCTACAACTTGATGCTTCGCACGCTGGTTAACGAATACGGCAACTATTTAAACTGTATTCACCCACCGTTAGCTGAAGGTGAGAAGCAAGAGGAGCGCGCCAAACAAGCGCTCGATCTTTTCAGCCAATGTCGACTTCTTTGTGCAGTACGAGATGGTGATTTTGGTGTTTCAGGGTTAAATCAACGCATTGAACGAGCATTAGCGGCGAGGCGTTTAGTTCAACCGCACAATGAAGAACTTTGGTATCACGGCCGCCCTGTGATGGTAACGCGTAATGACCATGGCCTCGGTTTGTATAATGGTGATATTGGCCTCTGTATGCTGGATTCCACCGTTACCGAAGATGGTTCATCGCCAAGACTTAAGGTTTATTTTGAGCTGCCTGATGGAAGTGTCAAAGCGGTACTTCCTAGCCGAGTTCCTGAGCATGAAACCGCCTATGCGATGACAATCCATAAATCTCAGGGTAGTGAATTTGATTTAACCATGATGATACTGCCACCGGAGTTCAGCCCGATTTTGACGCGAGAGCTTATCTATACGGGAGTAACACGTGCAAAGTCTCGTTTGATGATGTTTAGTGATAGCTCGGTGTTTAAGCGAAGTATTAAGGTGAAAACTCAGCGTGTGAGCGGATTAGCGGTGCGTTTGGGGCGCAGTGAAATCTAGCGGAAGGTAATTTTAAGATGGGAAGCAGCCGTCCGTGGTTGCTTCTTTTGAGTTTAGACCTAGCTGTCTTTACTCAGAAATGCTCTCGTAAAAGAGATATGGTTTATCTTGTATTTTGCTTGGCAGTTCAAGATAAACTCCTTCAAGTTGTCAGTCACTGGAAAAACACAGTGGACATCTAACCCTTCAAGAAATTGGTTGTCAGCCATATCCCAAAAGCTTTGTAGCGAATTACAAATAACGGTTCTCATATCAATATGCTCTTTTTGCTTTTTGTTATTAACGGGCATAGCCAAAGTTTAAGCCTGCGATGTTAAAGTTATAGCAATCCGTGCAAGTCCCTATGCCGAGGCATAGACGATTCCAATCAATGTTTACTGAGAATGTAAATCGGCCAAATTCTATACAATTATCAGTGTGAATAAAAGTGCATAGTTTATAAATCTCATATAGTAATCGATTACATTTGCAATCAATTTTTATCGAAAGTGAGAAAAGGCACTAAATTTAAATTTTTGGTGCCTAAACTCTGAACAAAACATCCTGTTTATACATTCAACGCCAGTATTTTTGATTTGCGCTGATAGTTGTAGAGCCCCTGTTTCTCCATTGGTAGCTCATCGACACCAATTTCATAAAAGCCTTGTTCTCTGAACCAGTGGAGACTATGGGTCGTCAGCACGAAAATCTGGTCGATATCTTGGGATTTAGACTGATGTCTCATGTAGTTGAGCAGCAGTTGTCCTCGGTTGCCATCTCGGTAATCTGGATGAATAGCAACGCACGCCATTTCTGCCATATGATCTTCAGGGTAACTGTAAAGTGCAGCACAACCGATGATCAGTCCATCTTTCTCGATGATGGTAAAGCGGTGAATCTCTTGTTCGAGTTGTTCACGAGAGCGACGAACTAAAATGCCTTGTTCTTCAAGAGGGCGAATCAGGTCGAAGATACCGCCGATATCATCGATTTGAGCTTGTCTTACTTGCTCAGCACTCGCCATAACCACTTGAGTACCGATACCATCAAACGAGAACAGCTCTTGGATCAGTGCACCATCGAGTTTATAGCTGATTAGGTGACAACGTGGTACACCTGCGCGACACGCAGCAATGGCACCTTTCAAGAATCGTTGTGTACCGCTGCCCATATCTAGAGTTGGGTCTTGAGATTCTGTGAGACGATCGAGTATCTGCTTGGCGTCTTTTGGGAACAGCTCTGCGAGTACATTGCCATCGGTGTCGATAACCCCTTGTTCAGAACAGAACCCGATCAATTTATCTGCCTTGAGACGAATCGCGACTTGAGTAGCGACCTCTTCGGAAAGAAGGTTAAAGCTCTCGCCAGTTACGGAGCTGGCAATAGGGCCGAGCAGAACAATCGAGCCTTGGTCTAGGGTACGGTTGATCCCTTCGATATCAATGCGACGGATTCTGCCGCTATGACAATAATCAGTACCGTCATCAACCCCGAGAGGTTGTGCGGTGACAAAGTTACCACTCATGACATTGAGCTGAGTACCGGCCATTGGGGTGTTGTTCAAACTCATCGATAATCGAGCAGTGATCGCAAGTTGCAGTTGTCCAGCGGCTTGCATCGCTACGCCCAATGCATACTCATCAGTAACACGGACATTCTTGTGGTACGGTGTGTAGCAATCTTGTTTGGCGAGCAGTTCGTTTATTTGAGGGCGGGCGCCATGAACCAGAACAATTTTTACACCTAGGCTGTGAAGTAGTGCAATATCATTGATAATATTACCGAAGTTGCGATCGGCCACCGCTTCGCCTCCCAGCATGATAACCATGGTTTTTCCACGGTGAGCATTAACGTAGGAGGTCGATTGTCTGAAGCCTTTAACTAAGGCGGTGCTTCTTAATTTCACAGAGAGAATCCATTCTGGTTATTTATTCTTAAATCTAACATTTTTATTCAAATGTAAACAAGAATATTTTTGGAATAAAGAACAAAGTATCTTTAAGAATACTTTATTCCGTAATCTTAATAAGTGTAAAATGTCAGTTGCTTCAAATTGAGTAGTTATAGTTATGCAAGCCCCAGTAAGTAAGAACAAAATCGACGACATCACCAAGAGCTTGTATAGCGAGGCTGATAAGCAGAAAAACGCCAACTTTAAACGTAAGTTTGTCGAGCGCAGCTTAATGCTATTAGCTTTGATAGGTTCGATAGCTGTGGTGATCTTGTATCAAGATGTTTTTGCTCGCATGCAGGCTGCGTCAACACCTAAGAGTATGATTTACGGCACTTGGGTGGAGCAGAATGTTGCACATTACGCCACCGATGAGTTCGTATTGAATGAGCGAGGTGTGACGGTAGCTGGCTCTGTGATTGCGACTGATTTTAGCTTTGATGGAAACTATTTTGAGTATCGCTCTGCAGGGAAGACTTTTCGCTTCAAGATGGTTAACTCGGACAATACCGAGATGAGGCTCGATTCTGATGCATACTACAATCCTGTCTTTCGCCTAAAAGGTTATAACGACCATTCCGTTCGTTAGGTTATCTTACTGTAAACTCTTACAAACTTAGATTGTGTTATTCAGCCGTTTTTGTCATCCTCGTTTCATAGAAATTTTAGGATGATTCTTGTGATTAAAAAATGGCTCCCTCTGGTTTCGGCCTCTGTACTATTCGGCTGTGCACAACCGACAGACCGTGCTCAACAGTATCTTGATGATGAATTTCCTCGTACCTTAAATAAGGTTGAGCAAATCGAAACCAACACCCCTAGAGACTACACTGCTTTCTCTGAACAAGCTGAGATGGTGGTTTCTAAATCTCCCTCGATGGCAAAAATCTATCAGCCACTTTATCAACAGTTAAACGAGTGGGCCCTGCAGAGTGGCAATCCACAAGATCTTGCGAATTATGGTGTGCAGGCTGCGCAACTGGGGGGAGGAGATAAGCAAGGTAATGTTCTATTTACTGGCTATTTCTCACCTGTTATGGAACTCCGTCACGAGCCCAACGAAGAGTATCGATACCCTGTCTATGCACTACCTAACTGCGGCGAAGAGTGCCCGACGCGTGCAGAAATCTACGATGGTGCACTAGATGGGTTAGGGCTAGAACTTGGCTATGCCGCGAATCGTATCGATCCTTTCATGATGGAAGTGCAGGGCAGTGGTTTTGTGCACTTTGGCGATGATGATACCCTCGAGTACTTTGCCTATGCAGGTAAAAATAACAAAGCGTATGTCAGTATCGGACGGGTGCTGATTGAGCGTGGTTTGGTGCCTCGTGAAAAGATGTCTCTTAAAGCCATTAAAGAGTGGGTGATGGAAAATGATCCAGAAGTCGTAAAAGAGCTTCTAGAGCAGAACCCTTCTTTTGTTTTCTTCCAAGCGAATGAAGACTTGTCGGTGATGGGTAGTGCTGGTATTCCATTGCTACCAATGGCTGCAGTTGCTGGTGATCGTTCTATCCTGCCTATGGGTACGCCTATCTTAGCCGAAGTTCCACTGCTTAATGCAGACGGCACCTGGAGTGGAGCTCATCAACTTCGTTTATTGCTGGTGCTAGACACTGGCGGTGCGGTGAAGCAGAACCACCTAGACCTCTATCATGGTATGGGGGCTAGAGCAGGTACGGAAGCGGGACATTACAAGCACTTTGGTCGCGTTTGGAAACTTGGCTTAAACGGCAGTGCAACTGAAGCGCCATGGGCGTTGCCACCTGAAAAGGCAGAGTAAGGTCGCCCGTTGAACTACATCGGCTAATCCCCTAGACTTTTTATTCAAGAGTGCGTATAAAACGCACTCTTTCTTTTTCTAATGTAATAAATTGGCGGCAACAATGCGTGAATTGACCACACCAGCTTCTGAAAATTATGACCAACGATTTGGCGGAACTCGTCGCCTGTATGGCAATAGCGAAGTTGAAATCTTAAGAGCGGCACACGTGTGTGTGGTTGGTATCGGTGGTGTTGGTTCATGGGCTGTTGAAGCCTTGGCTCGTACTGGTGTTGGTGAGCTAACCTTGATCGATATGGATGATGTATGTGTGACTAACATTAACCGTCAGATCCATGCGATGACAGGTACGGTTGGTCAAAGCAAGATTGAAGTGATGGCTGAGCGTGTTAAGTTGATCAACCCTGAGTGTAAAGTAAATCTAATTGATGACTTTATTGGTCCCGACAATCAAGCTGAATACATTACTATAGATTTCGACTACGTCTTGGATGCGATTGATAGCATGAAAGCAAAAGCCTCTCTGCTGGCGTACTGTCGAAGCAATAAGATTAAGGTGATCACAACCGGCGGTGCTGGTGGTCAAGTTGACCCAACTCAGATTCAAGTTGCTGATTTAACAAAGACGATTCAAGATCCACTAGCGAAGAAGCTGAAAGATACATTGCGTCGTCATCATAATTTCCCGAAGAACCCTGCACGCAAGTTTGGTATTGAGTGTGTATTCTCAACTGAACAGCTGAAATACCCACAAGCTGACGGCAGTGTATGCGCAGCAAAAGCGACAGCTGAAGGCCCTAAACGTATGGATTGTGCGACGGGGTTTGGCGCTGCGACTGTGGTAACTGCAACCTTTGGCTTTGTTGCAGTATCGCGCATCGTTGAAAAGTTAATTCAGAAGTACAAGAAGTAGGAGCGACAGATGCATTCATTTCCTGACTCTCCTTTTGGTGCAACGATCACCAGTGATGATATTGTCGAGAAAATGGCAACGTTTCATGGCTGGGAAGATCGCTATCGCCAAGTGATTCAGTGGGGAAAAAAACTTCCTCAAATGCCTGAAGAGTTGAAAAGCGAGCAAGTGACTGTGGCTGGCTGCGAGAGCCAAGTGTGGTTGGTGGCTCAGCAAGACGGGGATGTTTGGCATTTCTGTGCAGATTCTGATGCGCGTATTGTTCGTGGATTGATTGCTCTTGTGATGGCAGCTTTTGATGGCAAAACGTCACAGCAGATCCAAGCATTCGATATCGATGATTATTTCGAGAAAATTGGTCTTATCGCTCACCTAAGCCCTTCACGTGGCAATGGTCTAAAAGCGATTGTTGAGCAGATTAAGCAGCTTGCTTCGTAGTTGAATAGTAACGAAAAGGGTTGGCCATCTAAGCCAACCCTTTCTATATTTTACTCGCTTACTCGCTTACTCGCTAAAGCATATCCACCGCTTTTTCTATCGCAGCGATTAGCCTCTCAACATCCGCAATATCATTATAAATACCAAACGAAATTCGCACCGTGCCTTTAATTCCCAATGCATCCATTAATGGGTGAGCACAGTGGTGCCCCGCACGAACCGCAATGCCCTGTTGATCGAGCAGAGTCGCGATGTCCTGATGATGCACGCCATCCATAATAAATGTGACCACACTAGAGTTAGGTTGGTAACCAATCACTTTGATGTCATCCAATTTCGACAGAGCTTGGTAGGTCATATCGACCAGTTGATGGATATGTTTCTCGACTTGTTGCTGTTCGAATTGACTTAGCCATTGAATAGCAGCGTCTAATGCAATCGCACCTGCTACATTAGGTGTTCCAGCTTCAAACTTTCCGGGTAATGCAGAGTAGGTCGTGCCCTCAAAAGAAACACGCTCAACCATCTTTCCTCCGCCATGCCAAGGCGGCATCGACTCTAGTAATTCTAGTTTGCCATAAAGCACACCGATCCCTGCTGGTGCATAAAGCTTGTGTCCTGAGAATACGTAGAAATCAGCGTTAAGCTCAGTCACATTGACAGGCTCATGAACAATCCCTTGCGCACCATCGACAACCACGATCGCACCGACTGAGTGTGCTTTTGTTATTACCTCTTCGATAGGCTGGCGCGTACCCGTTACATTAGTGACTTGTGCCAGTGCGACAATTTTAGTTTTGTCATTCAACAGAGAATCAAAAGCAGCAACATCAAATTGGCACTCTCTGGTCATTGGTACCTTAATTACCTTTGCACCAGTTTGCTCAGCGACGATCTGCCACGGAACAATGTTAGCGTGGTGTTCAAGTTCGCTAACTAGAATTTCATCTCCCGGTTTTAAAGAGCTTCGAGCGTAGGTTTGGGCAATTAAGTTAAGAGCTTCAGTCGCGCCGCGAGTCCAGATGATCTCTTTGCTTGAAGCTGCTCCAATAAACTGAGCAACATTATCTCGCGCGGCCTCAAATTGGCTGGTGGCTTTGGCTGTAAGGCTATGGCTTCCACGATGAACATTGGCATTCTGCTTAGAGTAGTAGTCACTAATCGCATCGATCACCACTTGAGGTTTCTGGGTCGTCGCAGCACTGTCTAAGTAGATCAGAGGCTGTTGATTAACCTGTTGGGTGAGCGCAGGAAATTGATTGCGAATGTGTTGGATGTCTAGCATCTAAGATTACCTAAGAGTTGAGTTTGGATAGGGCGCTGAACTTAGCGCCTCTATTTATTGTATCGTGAGTTGCTTGATCGTGGGGGCAAAATATATCTGTCTATTTATGCCAAAGCACTTCTTGTTGTTTTACTCGGTCAAAGAGCGCTTGATTGCCTGGCGTTGCGATACCGTGCTTACGAGCTGTATTGAGTAAGTGACCAGTAATAAAGTCGATCTCAGTTTTTCGCTGATAGAACATATCCTGCTTCATCGATGAGTTGTTAGCCGCAGTAGCTTGGATAACTTGTTGAACGATTGAGCTGAGTGATTCGATAGAGGTTGGTAGATTCTCTGCTGTCATCACTTCAACGACTTCAGCAACGATGTCATTGACTACGGCTTGATACTTCTCTTCAGCAAGTTGACCATTTTTAACCTGTTCAAGACCAGTTAAAGGGTTAATCGCGCAATTTACCGCAAGTTTGTTCCACAACGCTTGATGGATATTGCTGTTCCAAACAACGTCGGGTAGGGCGTGATTGAGTACATCAACCAAGAAGGCACATTGGTTGCCGTTACTGTTGTAGCCACCAAGTTGGGTATTGCCCAGTCCAGTATGATGCACCTGAGTTGGTGAACTTTTATAAGCGGCTTGAGTTGTAGTAGCGAGAACTACCGGGAATGGTTCAATATGTGAAGCGATGTTATCTACTGCGCCCATACCGTTATGCATGAACAGAAGAATGGTATCTTTATCTATATGAGGAATAATCGGCAGTATTGCAGATTCCACCTGCCAAGCTTTTACCGTAATTAAGATAAGATCACTATCGGCAAGCTTCGTTTGATTATTATTGTCGAATCGAACTTCAGCTTGGTCATCGAGTGATATTAGGTAGTCGGTTTGAGTAGAGCGGCTCCACACTGATACGTTATGACCAGCTTGATGAAGTTTAATTGCCCAAAGTGAGCCAACGGCTCCCGGGCCGACAACAGTAATATTCACAATACGACCTAGTTTTATCAGATAGGTGCTCAGGATAGCGTTGCAGAATATGAAAGCAATAAAAAATGGCACCCGAGGGTGCCATTTCATTCAATCTTTAATTCAACTTATATTAGAAGTTGTATTGTAGACGGTAGATAATTAGATCTTGGTAATCTTCACGTGCTAGTTTGTTAACTGTGTAACGGTATAGAACACCAGTTGACCAGTTTTCGTGGAAGTTCCAAAGTGCGTTGATGCTACCGTTTAGACCCCAGTCACCACCTTGTACCGCAGAGTACTCATCGTTACGAGCGAATTCGTATTCACCCCAAGTTGAGAATGTGAAGTTTTGACCTGCAATGTCAGTGTTGTAGAAACCAACCCAACCTAGCATACCACCGTTAGAGCCACTGATATCGCCAGAGTTGATTTGGTGTGCACCGATGAATGGAGTAAATGCCCAACCGTCACCACCAAGGCCTGTGTAACCAAGACCTAGAACACGGTTTTGTTCATGGAAGCCAGCATCCGTGTCAGTG
Source organism: Vibrio sp. THAF190c (assembly GCF_009363355.1). Lineage (NCBI taxonomy): Bacteria > Pseudomonadati > Pseudomonadota > Gammaproteobacteria > Vibrionales > Vibrionaceae > Vibrio > Vibrio sp. THAF190c. Next base: position 778,498 of record NZ_CP045338.1, read on the forward strand.
TTGTACACTTGTGCGTAAAGGCTAACTTTAGTGTCCATTAGGTTGTAGTGGATAGTACCTTTAGTTGAAGCACCGCGGTCATCACCTGAGCGATCAACACCTTCGTAGTCGTAGAAACCGTAGATTTGACCCCAGTCAAATCCAGCACCACCTTCGATACCGATAACCGCTTGGTTACGATCTGAGATGTCACCACCGAAGTTATCGTTGTCGTTGCCGAAGCCTTGGTCCCAAACTTGGTAGTCAGCGTACATGCTACCGAAACCGTATAAGTATTCTGCTTGAGCTGGGATAGCTGTCGCAGCTGCAATTACGCCAAGAGCTAAAAGTGATTTACGCATAAGGGAACTCTCTCTGTTAAAAATAAATAACTCGCTAATCCATGCGTGTTAGTGATGTCCGAATGGCGAGCATGATAGCGATTTTGCTCTCAATTAAAAGTGAGAATGGATGCAAACTGGAAATAAAATGGTGACTTTGGTCACACAAATGATCTAAATAAGGGAACTTTGAGAGTGCAATGCAACCTGATGCTGTCAATTTTTTATTGATTTAGCGATTGCTGCATATTTTATAGATAAATTGAATAATTGATGTACGAAGCAAACGTTTTTGCAGTATCTGGTGATCTAAATCTTGTTATCAACATAAATGGTATAAAATGAATTGACACTACATTTTTAGTCCTAAACAAGCTTACATTGCAATATAAGTAATACAAATAAGTTGAGCTGCAAATAAAAAGAGAGCCAATAGGCCCTCTTCTATCACTATGAGTTTAATTACTACTATTTTTGTTGGCGTGCTTCTTCAAGTAAGCGAGCGAAGAAGTGTCGAAGAGAGTAAAGCATTAATAGGCTTGGTATCACCATTAGCGCGGTAATAATAAAGAATAGCGACCAATCATTAAGGTAATCGACAAGCTCACCACTAAAGGAGGCTAACGTCGTGCGTCCGAAATTACCGAGTGACGCTAAGAGTGCGTATTGCGTAGCCGAGAATGCTTGCCCAGTTAACAAGGTTAAAAATGAAACAAACGCAACTGTCGAGAAGGCCGTTGTAAAGTTATCGACAATAATAGTCGCGAGGAATAGGGTTTCACTAGGCCCTGTTTTAGCAATCCATGCAAACATCAGGTTACTGCCCGCCATCGCAATACCGCCGATCATGAGTCCTCGCACAATACCAAACTTCACGTTGAAGACACTGCCCAGTAATGTGAAGAATATGGTCGCGCCCCAGCCAATCAGTTTCGAGTAGTGACCGATCTGTTCGTTGCTAAAGCCTATCTCTTTATAGAAGGTGATAGACATACGGCCCAAGAAGGCTTCACCAATCTTAAACAAGAACACAAATAACAGTAGAGTAATTGCCACCTGCACGCCATTGCGTTTGAAGAAGTCATAAAATGGTTCAATCACAGTTACGGTAAACCAAGCGACAATTTTCGAATCGACCACTTTATTGTGACGTTGTTGAGCTTGCTCTTGCAGCCGTTCACGTTCTGTTTTCGGTTCTCCAACCAGTAATGTGAATAACATTAAGACTACCACTACGCCAGCCATACCGTAATAGACACCATTCCATCCAATTGCGTCAGCGTTAATAAATGCGAGATAACCTGGCAAGGAATAACCTGTCCACCAACCAACGACCGCCATTGCAGAGGCTTGCGGCAGTTTCGATGCTTCAGATTTAGGGAAGGTGTCGATACGAAACGCATCGATGGCGATATCTTGAGTTGCAGACGCAATCGCAATACCCAGAGCCAACATTGAAGTAAACATTAGGTCGTTGGCAGGGTTGACACCAGCTATGAACAGGGTGGCAATTAAGACGATGGTTTGACAGAAAAATATCCAGCTGCGTCGCTGTCCAAGTATTGCATGAAGCACTGGCAGTTTGACGCGATCTACTAGTGGTGCCCACAAGAAATTGATGGCGTAGACCGCGAATACACTACCGAAATAACCAATTGCAGCGCGAGTTAATCCGGCGTCTTTCAGCCAACCTGACATATTTGAGCCGATTAATACCCAAGGAAAACCGCTGGAACAACCCAACATAAACACCCAGAGTAGACGCTTATCTAAATAGCTACGGAAGGTTTGCATCCATGAAAGAGAAGAAGAGCCTGATAACATAGGGCGTCCTTGTATAGAAAAACGCCCTTAATGAGCTAAGGGCGTGAGAGGAGGTTATTTGATGACTTTAACGGCTGTAATCACGATTGGGTCGACTGGGATATCAGACATGCGGCCCACGCGTTTAGTTGGGATGGTAGCCATTTTCTGAACTACATCGAAGCCTTCTGTCACTTCTCCGAATACCGCATAGCCTGGATTACCAGCACCAGCATTTAGGAAGGTGTTGTCAGAATAGTTAATGAAAAACTGACGAGTTGCAGAGTGTGGCGCGTTGGTACGTGCCATCGCTATCGTCGCGGTTTTATTCTGTAGACCATTGCTGCCTTCATTTTTGATTGGCGCATAAGTAGGTAGACGGTTCATCTCTTCATCAAAACCACCACCTTGAGCCATGAAACCTGGGATCACGCGGTGGAATTGGCTGCCGACATAGCTGCCATCTTCTACGTACTTCAGAAAGTTTTCTGAGCTGATTGGCGCTTGCTCTTCATTAAGCTCGATCGTGAAATTACCCAGCGTGGTTTCAACAGCCACTTTTGGACCTGCCCAAACACTTGCACTTAGCATAGCTAGGGTAATAGAAGTTAGAATACGACCCATTAGAAACGCTCCTTCATGTAAGTTTGCAGTTCTTGGTCGTTAGCGATTTCGGTCAGGACTAGATTGATAACATCGTTTAGAACCAGCGCAATGTCTTCGTTTGAAGCGCTTAATGCACCAGTGCGAACTGCGGTACCATTAAAGGTTTTTACTAGCTTGCCTTCTGGTGTTTCAGCCGTCACTTCAAGTGTCACCTTACCATCCATCTGGTTTTCCATGATGGTGTGTTTAACGGTAACTAAGGCTTCTTGGATTTCAAGAACAACTGAGTTTTCGCTATTTACGCTTGCTCGGAAGCCCTTTGATTCTAGCTGTTGAGCTAATACGTTCTCTAGAGAGATACGCATGTTCTGCTTAGCATGAATAGGTTGAATGTTGGAACGGCCGCTATCCACGAGTGCGACGTATTGTGCCGCACGTACATCTTTGCTGCTTAGAGTGTACGTTTTGCCTTGTACTAGGTTGCTATTACTGAGAGAAGCTTCTGGAGCTAGGTTGATCTGCTCTTGTTGAGGCGCTGAACACGCCGTCAATGCCATAATAGAAGCTGCTAAAATCAGTTTTTTCATTCCTATATCCTTTCTAATTCCACACGAGACGCACGGCACTTTTCCCGTACGCGCAATACCACAGCTACTTATTAAAGTTAGCGGGCTCTCTTGTTGCTTGTAATATCTCAAATTTTTGGTTCAATTCAAGCGTTTCGACGTTCGCCTTGCCAAATAATCTCGCTAACTTTACATCGTATCCGAGGTGTCGGTTGCCAATAACAATTAATTTGCCCCCGTTGCTAAGAACATGCTTTGCATCACAAAACATCTGCCATGCGATATGATCTGTGATCGCTTGCTGTTGATGGAAAGGAGGGTTACACAGAACCAAGTAGGTACTGTTCTTCTTGAATCCATCTAAACAGTTATTGGCGATGAACTGGAAATTGCCTTCGTCCCCGATGTTGTCATGGATGTTCTGCTTAGCAGATTCTACAGCCATAAAGCTTTCGTCAACACAGGTAATGCGAGCCTGTGGGTTCAGTTGCGCTGCTTTAACACTTAATACTCCGTTGCCACAACCTAGGTCGATGATATGACGAAGCTCAGGATCTTGCGGGATGTGCTCAAGCATATAGCGAGCGCCCTGATCGAGTGCTTCCCCTGAGTAAACGTTTGGTAAATTTTTCAGGCGGATATCTTCCCCATCAACGTCCCATTCAACGAATGGCTCAACCTTGTGAATAGGCTGACAGTTAGGTGATGAGAATACCAAGCGGTGTTTTTTCTTCGCCAAAGAGGTTTTGGTTTCGCCGAGGTATTTTTCAAATAGGTTGAGGGTAGAAGTGTGAATCTCTTTCACTTTATTGACACCAATCACTTGGCATCCTTCAGGAAGAGCCTGACGCAATTGACCTAGCTGCCACACTAAATGTCGATTGGTTTTTGGTAGCTGCATCAATACTAGATCAACGCCAACTGGGATGTCGTCCATGGTATTGAGAAACTGGACGCGATTACATTGGTTGCGTTGCAGGTTTTTAAGTGCGCCGCGATGAGAGATGTAAGAGTCGCTCATCATCGTTACGTCATGATCTTGTGAGAACCAAGCGGATAGTGCACCGAAATGATCATTGAGAATCAGGATGTGCTTTCCAGGTCCTAGGTTCATCTCTTCGACATGGTTGATAATGTATTCATCACCAGCATCCCACGCCTGTAGGGTTTCACTAGAACGTTTAGGGAAACGATGTAGAGTCAGGGTTCTGTCGTGTAGGGTAAGTTCGGTTTTCATTACTTAGATACTTATGTGAGAAATAACCGCGACATTCTCTCAAAAGCAGACTAAACAAGATAGAAAAAACTCTACATTCCCAAGAGTGTCATGTATTAAAGAGCCAGACAGTCTCCCGCTTTGGGTTTATACTGTTTTGATAGTGAATAATAAGAGTCCGATAAAGGAATCATGATGATCCAAGAAGTCATTGAAACGAAACTGCATAATGAGTTTGAGCCAACACATCTCAACGTCGTGAATGAAAGCTACATGCACAATGTTCCAGCAGGTTCTGAAAGCCATTTTAAGGTGGTCGTAGTGAGTGATGCGTTTGAAGGACTGCGTTTGATTGCACGCCATCGCGCGGTTAACCAAGTGCTCTCTGAAGAATTAGCGAATCATATCCATGCGCTCTCCATTCATACTTATACAAAAGATGAATGGCAGAAGCAGTTTGATAGCGTGCCAGACAGCCCTATGTGTATGGGCGGCAGCAAGTCGTAAAGTAGACAGATAAACAAAGGGTGGCATTGGCCGCCTTTTTTATCGCCAAATCTATCGGTTTTTCGTTGTTATATTGACCAAGTTGATGTCACCTTGAACGATTAAAAATACCCATAATTAGTAATGTTTTTATTAACAGTGTTTCAACATAATCGGAAAAATATTAGTTTGTGACAGAGTGTTAATCTCTTGTTTAAAACGCTATTAAAATGCCTTTTTATCTGTGCGGCTCGTCAAAATTATTCATATTTGAGAGTCCATATGCTTCAATTCTCACCAAATATAGCCCTTATTCAAGTTATTGGTCATGGCATCAAGACGTCAAAAAATGCTAGAATACGGCACCTGATAAATCTCACCTCATTTTTGTGATGAGTTTATTAAGATAATGTTGCGATTTTGGTGCCTTATTTTTACCAAAACCGGACACTCTAATGTCGTGTCTAAGGGCGCATAAAAACCGTCCTGAATTTACGCAATTAAAAGAATCTTTTTCCCGATAAAGTAGTGCAAGTGCGTATGATTACAATAAAGAAGGGCTTGGATCTTCCTATTGCAGGAACTCCATCCCAGGTGATTAATGATGGTAAGTCCATCACTAAAGTCGCCTTGCTTGGCGAAGAGTACGTTGGTATGCGTCCTACGATGCATGCTCGCGTTGGTGATGAAGTGAAGAAAGGCCAAGTTCTTTTTGCAGATAAAAAGAACCCGGGTGTTGTATTTACTTCTCCAGCAAGCGGTAAAGTTATTGAAGTGAACCGTGGTGCTAAGCGTGTTCTTCAATCAGTAGTGATTGAAGTAGCAGGCAATGAGCAAATCACGTTCAATAACTATGAAGCTAACCAACTAGCAGGTCTAGACCGTGATACGGTTAAGACTCAGCTTGTTGAGTCTGGCGCATGGACCGCTCTGCGTACTCGTCCGTTCAGCAAGGTTCCAGCTGTTGATTCTGAAACTCAGGCTATTTTCGTAACTGCTATGGATACGAACCCTCTAGCTGCTGAGCCAGAATTGATCATTAACGAGCAGTCTGATGCTTTCGTTGCTGGTTTAGATATTCTTTCAACTCTAACGAGCGGCAAGGTTTACGTTTGTAAAAAAGGCACAAGCCTACCTCGTTCGTCTCAGTCTAATGTTGAAGAACATGTTTTCGATGGCCCACACCCTGCAGGTCTTGCAGGTACGCATATGCATTACCTATATCCGGTAAATGCACAAAACGTAGCGTGGAGCATTAACTATCAAGACGTTATCGCGTTCGGTAAACTTTTCCTAACGGGTGAAATTTACACAGATCGCGTTGTTTCTCTGGCTGGTCCAGTAGTAAACAACCCACGTCTAGTTCGTACTCAACTTGGTGCTAGCCTTGATGAGCTTACGGACAGCGAGTTGATGCCAGGTGAAGTTCGTGTGATCTCAGGTTCAGTACTAACTGGTACTCAAGCAACAGGTCCTCACGCTTACCTTGGTCGTTACCATCAGCAAGTTTCTGTTCTACGTGAAGGTCGTGATAAAGAGCTATTCGGCTGGGCTATGCCTGGTAAGAACAAGTTCTCTGTTACTCGTTCATTCCTTGGTCACCTGTTCAAAGGTCAGTTGTTCAACATGACAACAACAACGAACGGTAGTGATCGCTCAATGGTTCCAATTGGTAACTACGAGCGCGTAATGCCTCTAGATATGGAACCTACTCTGCTGCTTCGTGATCTATGTGCAGGCGACGTTGATAGTGCTCAAGCTCTAGGTGCGCTAGAGCTAGATGAAGAAGATGTAGCATTGTGTACCTTTGTATGTCCAGGTAAGTACGAGTACGGTCAACTACTTCGTGAATGCCTAGATACGATTGAGAAGGAAGGGTAATTTTCATGGGCCTTAAAAAGTTTCTTGAAGACATCGAGCATCATTTTGAGCCAGGTGGTAAACACGAGAAGTGGTTCGCGCTTTACGAAGCAGCGGCAACTGTGTTCTACACGCCAGGTCTTATTACAAAGAAGAGCTCGCATGTTCGTGATAGCGTTGACCTAAAACGTATCATGATTATGGTTTGGTTCGCGGTATTCCCAGCTATGTTCTGGGGTATGTACAACGCGGGTGGCCAAGCTATCGCTGCACTTAACCACATGTACGCAGGCGCTGAACTAGCATCTGTAATCGATGGTAACTGGCACTACTGGCTGACTCAAATGCTTGGCGCTTCCTTGGGAGCCGATGCAGGTGTTGGCAGTAAAATGCTGCTAGGTGCGACTTACTTCCTACCTATCTACGCAACGGTATTTATCGTTGGTGGTTTCTGGGAAGTTCTATTCTGTATGGTGCGTAAGCACGAAGTTAACGAAGGTTTCTTTGTAACTTCTATCCTTTTTGCACTTATCGTTCCGCCAACACTTCCTCTATGGCAAGCGGCACTAGGTATTACCTTCGGTGTTGTTGTTGCTAAAGAGATCTTCGGTGGTACGGGTCGTAACTTCCTTAACCCTGCACTTGCTGGCCGTGCGTTCCTATTCTTTGCATACCCTGCACAGATTTCTGGTGACGTAGTATGGACTGCAGCGGATGGTTTCTCTGGTGCAACTGCACTTAGCCAATGGGCTCAAGGCGGCGGTAGCGCTCTAGTGAACACTGTATCTGGTGAAGCAATCACTTGGATGGATGCGTTCATTGGTAACATCCCAGGTTCTATCGGTGAAGTATCGACTCTAGCACTTATGATCGGTGCTGCGATGATCGTATACATGCGTATAGCTTCATGGCGTATCATTGCTGGTGTAATGATCGGTATGATCGCTGTGTCTACGCTATTCAACGTGATCGGTTCTGACACTAATGCAATGTTCAGCATGCCTTGGCACTGGCACCTAGTTCTAGGTGGCTTCGCATTCGGTATGTTCTTCATGGCAACAGACCCAGTATCAGCATCATTTACTAACAAAGGTAAGTGGTGGTACGGCATCCTAATCGGCGCAATGTGTGTAATGATCCGTGTTGTTAACCCGGCATACCCAGAAGGCATGATGCTTGCGATCCTATTCGCAAACCTATTTGCTCCTCTGTTTGACCACGTTGTAATCGAGAAGAACATTAAGCGGAGACTAGCTCGCTATGGCAAGTAATAACGATAGCATTAAAAAGACGCTGTTTGTTGTTATCGCATTGAGCCTAGTGTGCTCAATCATCGTTTCAACAGCTGCAGTTGTTCTTAAACCTAAGCAACAAGCTAACGCAGTTCTTGATCAGCAAACTAAGATCCTAGAAGTTGCAGGCATCGACCTAGCAGGCGACATTCCTGCGTTATACGCAGAGAACATCGAACCTCGTCTAGTTGATTTCGCTACTGGTGATTTCGTTGACGGCGATGCGGCTGCATACGACCAACGTAAAGCGGCAAAAGATCCAGCTCAGTCTATCAAGCTTTCAGCTGAAGAAGACGTAGCTAAGATCCTTCGTCGTGCTAACACTGGTACGGTTTACCTAGTTAAATCTGGTGAAGAAACGACTAAAGTTATCATCCCAGTTCACGGTAACGGCCTATGGTCAATGATGTACGCATTCGTTGCGGTAGAGACTGATGGCAACACAGTTTCTGGCATCACGTACTACGAGCAAGGTGAAACTCCAGGACTTGGTGGTGAAGTTGAGAACCCAACATGGCGTGCTCAATTCGTTGGTAAGAAATTATTCGACGAAAACCACAAGCCAGCTATCCAAGTTGTAAAAGGTGGCGCTCCTGAAGGTTCTGAGCACGGTGTTGATGGCCTTTCTGGTGCAACACTAACTAGCGTTGGTGTTCAACATACATTTGACTTCTGGTTAGGTGAAATGGGCTTTGGTCCGTTCCTAGCAAAAGTTCGTGACGGAGGTCTGAACTAATGTCTAGTGCAAAAGATATTAAAAAGAGCATCTTAGCGCCAGTATTGGACAACAACCCAATCGCGCTACAGGTTCTTGGTGTGTGTTCTGCTCTTGCGGTAACCACTAAACTAGAAACAGCATTTGTTATGACTATCGCGGTAATGTTCGTTACTGCTCTGTCTAACTTCTCTGTATCTCTAATCCGTAACCACATTCCTAACAGTGTGCGTATCATCGTTCAGATGGCGATCATCGCATCACTAGTAATCGTGGTAGACCAAGTGCTTAAAGCATACCTATACGATATCTCTAAGCAGCTATCTGTATTCGTAGGCCTAATCATTACTAACTGTATTGTAATGGGTCGTGCTGAAGCATTCGCAATGAAGTCTGAGCCAATCCCATCTCTAATCGATGGTCTTGGTAACGGTCTTGGTTACGGCTTCGTTCTTATCACTGTAGGTTTCTTCCGTGAGCTTTTAGGCTCAGGCAAACTATTTGGTATGGAAGTACTACCTCTAGTGAGCAACGGTGGTTGGTATCAGCCAAACGGCTTGATGCTTCTAGCACCTTCTGCATTCTTCCTAATCGGCTTCTTGATTTGGGCGATTCGTACGTTCAAGCCAGAGCAAGTAGAAGCGAAGGGGTAAGGTAGTCATGGAACATTATATTAGTCTGCTAGTTAAATCGATTTTCATCGAAAACATGGCGCTTTCTTTCTTCCTAGGTATGTGTACATTCCTAGCGGTATCTAAGAAAGTTAAAACTTCTTTTGGTCTTGGTGTTGCGGTAGTTGTAGTACTTACAATCGCTGTACCTGTAAACAACCTTGTTTACACGAACATTCTAAAAGAGAACGCGCTTGTTGAAGGTGTCGATTTAAGTTTCCTTAACTTCATCGCATTCATCGGTGTTATCGCGGCACTTGTACAAATCCTAGAGATGGTTCTTGACCGTTTCTTCCCACCTTTGTACAACGCACTAGGTATCTTCCTACCTCTGATCACAGTTAACTGTGCAATCTTTGGTGGTGTATCTTTCATGGTAACGCGTGACTACAACTTCGCAGAATCTGTTGTTTACGGCTTCGGTTCTGGTGTGGGTTGGATGTTAGCTATCGTTGCACTTGCGGGTATCCGTGAGAAGATGAAGTACTCTGACGTACCTCCTGGTCTTCGTGGTCTTGGTATCACGTTCATCAGTGTTGGTCTAATGGCGTTAGGCTTTATGTCTTTCTCTGGTGTTCAACTGTAGGGTAAGCACCCAGAAATAAGGAATAACAAATGCAAAGCATTATTCTTGGTGTAGCGATGTTTACCATCATTGTACTTGCACTGGTTTTAGTGATTCTTTTCGCTAAATCTAAGCTTGTACCTACAGGTGACATCACTATCGCTGTAAACGATGACCCAACTCTAGCAATCACGACGCAACCGGGCGGTAAACTGCTTGGTGCTCTAGCTGGTGCTGGCGTATTCGTATCTTCTGCTTGTGGTGGCGGTGGCTCTTGTGGTCAGTGTCGCGTAAAAGTTAAATCAGGCGGTGGCGACATCCTTCCAACTGAGCTTGACCACATTACTAAAGGTGAAGCGCGCGAAGGTGAACGTCTTGCATGTCAAGTTGCTATGAAAACTGACATGGATATCGAACTTCCTGAAGAGATCTTCGGTGTGAAGAAGTGGGAATGTGAAGTTATCTCTAACGATAACAAAGCAACCTTCATCAAAGAGCTTAAGCTGCAAATCCCTGATGGCGAATCAGTACCTTTCCGTGCTGGTGGTTACATCCAGATTGAAGCTCCTGCTCACCACATCAAATACTCTGATTTCGATGTACCAGAAGAGTACCGCGAAGACTGGGACAAGTTTAACCTGTTCCGTTACGAGTCTAAGGTTGATGAAGATATCATCCGTGCATACTCAATGGCTAACTACCCAGAAGAACACGGTATTATTATGCTGAACGTGCGTATCGCTACGCCGCCGCCTAATAATCCTGATGTTGCACCTGGTCAAATGTCATCGTTCATCTGGTCTCTTAAAGAAGGCGACAAGTGTACTATCTCTGGTCCATTTGGTGAGTTCTTCGCGAAAGACACTGACGCTGAAATGGTATTCGTTGGTGGTGGTGCTGGTATGGCGCCAATGCGTTCACACATCTTCGATCAGCTTAAGCGTCTTAACTCAACTCGTAAGATGTCTTTCTGGTACGGTGCACGTTCTAAGCGTGAGATGTTCTACGTAGAAGACTTCGACGGCCTACAAGCTGAAAACGATAACTTCGTTTGGCACTGTGCTCTGTCTGATCCAATGCCAGAAGATAACTGGGATGGTTACACAGGCTTCATCCACAACGTACTGTACGAAAACTACCTGAAGGATCACGAAGCTCCTGAAGATTGTGAGTACTACATGTGTGGTCCACCGATGATGAACGCGGCTGTTATCGGCATGCTGAAAGATCTTGGTGTAGAAGATGAGAACATCCTTCTAGATGACTTTGGTGGTTAATCCACTTAAGTGACTGATATTATGGCTGGCTCTTAGGAGTCAGCCATTTGTTTTTCTAAGCTGTGTTCACCATACAACGGCTTATATAAGAAAGCATATTTGGCAACTATGCAGACACTGTTCTTTCTTATATAAATCACTAACAATAATGGGAGTAAGCAAGTGAGAATTTGGCTTGTTGCATTAACTTCTCTACTGTTTCTAGCAGGCTGTGAAAAGCCACGTGAACAGGTACATTTGAACGGCCCGACCATGGGCACGAGCTACAATATTAAGTATATCAATAGTGATGAGTTTCTAGCGTCGGATAAAGTGCATGCAGAGATCGACCGTCTTCTTGAAGAGGTGAACGATCAGATGTCAACGTACCGCAAAGATTCCGAGCTAAGCCGCTTCAACCAATATGAAGGTGGCGATGCATTCGAAGTATCTGAACAAACCGCAATTGTTGTGAAAGAAGCGATTCGTTTGAACGGTCTAACTGAAGGTGCATTGGATGTGACGGTTGGGCCTTTGGTTAACCTTTGGGGTTTTGGTCCAGAAGCTCGCCCTGAAGTGGTTCCAACAGATGAAGAGTTGGCTGCACGCAAACAGAAAATTGGTATCCACCATTTAAGCGTTGAGGGCAACAAGCTGACGAAAGACCTGCCAAAGCTTTACGTTGACCTTTCAACGATTGCGAAAGGCTGGGGCGTGGATGTACTGGCTGACTACTTAGACTCTATTGGTATCCACAACTACATGGTTGAAGTCGGTGGTGAGATTCGCCTTAAAGGTCTGAACCGTGAAAATGTTGGCTGGCGCATTGCGATTGAAAAGCCAAGCGTTGAAGAGCGTACAATTCAAGAGATCATTGAACCAGGTGATATGGCGATTGCAACATCTGGCGATTACAGAAACTACTTCGAGCGTGATGGTGTTCGTTACTCGCACATTATCAACCCAGAAACCGGTAAACCGATTCACCACAAAGTGGTGTCAGTAACCGTATTAGACCCATCTTCAATGACTGCAGATGGCTTATCTACTGGCCTTATGGTCTTAGGTGAGGTAAAAGGTATGGAAATCGCGAATCAACATAATATTCCAGCATTTATGGTGGTTAAAACAGCCGATGGCTTTAAAGAGATCGCCTCTGAAGCGTTCAAGCCATACTTAAAGAAATAAGGTAGCGAGAGCATTATGAACACATTTATTATTACATTTGGCGTTTTTCTAGCAGTTATCGCAGCAATGTCGATTGGCTACATCATCCAGAAGAAAGTGGTAAAAGGCAGTTGTGGCGGCCTTGGTGCTGTTGGTATTGATAAGGTATGTAACTGTCCTGAACCTTGTGATGCACGTAAGAAACGTGAAGCTCGTGAGGCTTACCGTGCTGAGAAGTTAGCTGAGCGTGAAGAGAAGCTAGCAGCATGGGAAAAAGACCGTATCGCTTAAGCAGGTTTTGCTGATAAAAGAAAAGCTCAAGGGAAACCTTGAGCTTTTTTGTTTGTAGTGATTCTCTATTAATAACTGTCTGCATGTATTACTAAAAGCTATTGAACACTAGTAACAGTTAGTCGTTTCTTTCAAATACCAATTGATTACGACCTTGCTCTTTTGCTCTGTATAAGAGTTCATCAGCCGCTTTTATTTGGCTATCGAGGTCGGATTCTATATTAGTCACACCAATACTCATGGTGACTTTAATTTTCTGATCGTCGTGAGCGATGACCTGTTGCTCAATCGCAATTCTCATCTTTTCTAGACGTACGATGAAGTCTCTAAACGATCCACAGGCTTGAATACAAAATTCTTCCCCGCCAAAGCGAACTGCCACATCATCTTTGAAGAAGGATTTGATGGTTTGACCGACAGCAATGAGTACCGCGTCACCGCCGTCGTGACCGTAGGTATCATTAACCTTTTTAAAGAAGTCGATATCCATCATTGCGATGTTGCGTTTTTCACAGCCCTTGCAAGCTTGATTGAATAAGAATCGACGGTTCCATAACCCAGTCAACGCATCTTCATTGGCATGACGGAACAGCTCATTGTTCGCTTCCTTCATATCCAGCAGTTGGTGAATGCGACAGAAAAACTCTTCTTGATTGAATGGTTTATAGAGAAAGTCATTAGCACCCGCTTTAAGGAACTGAGCGGTTAGCGTGCGATCGTCACTCGCGGACAGCCCCAAGATGGCCAGTTCGTTACGTGTGTAGTGCTGACGAATCTCACGAATCATAGTGATGCCATCTTTATTTGGCATGTCATGATCGGTAACGACAAACGTAATATCGGGGTCGTTTTGAAGTAGGGCTAACCCTTGTTCACCGTCAACGGCTTGAACAGTTTGGATGTATTGGTGCTCAAGGAGCTGCACTATGTAGCGGCGTACCACTGAAGAGTCGTCGACAACCAGAGCTTTGTGATTTTTGTTGTTGGTAATGCGTTGAATTAGTGGCAGTAAATACGTTACTGAAGCCATGCTGTCTTTAAGAATGTAATCAATCACACCTTTAGCGAGTACCTGCTCGCGTAGGGCGTCGCTGAACATGGCAGTCAGTACGATGATTTTTTGATGGTAACCAAGAACCAAGTCGACGATTTCGCCATCTTGGCCATCTGGTAGACAGTAGTCCAACACCGCACACAGAAAGTCTGTTTCCTGCTCAAGTATCTCTTTAGCCTGTTGCACTGACTCGGCAAGTGTCACTGCATAACCGCTATTAGTTAGCTGCTGGTGAAGGTAGTTTCTAAAGGCTCGACTGTCTTCAACGACCAGTATTTTTTCAGTCAAAAGTGTTCCCTACTTATCGAGTAAATACTTTTTAACCATATTACCAGAACTGTTAACAAGTGACTAAGCGAAAGATTAGCTAATCAATGAACACTTTGTTCTCGGCGAATAAATGATTATACTGGTTATTAATACAGTATTTGGCGAGTGGTTTGGTCATGTGTGGTTCAGATAAAGAGAGAGTGCGTAAGATAATCCATGTTGATATGGATTGTTTTTATGCGGCTGTCGAAATGCGTGATAACCCTTCTTATCGGAATCGTCCATTAGCTGTCGGCGGGCACGAAAAGCAGCGCGGTGTACTCAGTACTTGTAACTATGAGGCGCGCAAGTTTGGTATTCGTTCGGCGATGCCAACGGCGAAGGCATTGCAGTTGTGTCCAAACCTGCTGGTGGTACCGGGTAGGATGCAGGTCTATAAGGAAATCTCTAAGCAGATCCGAGCCATCTTTTCTCGATACACCTCCATCATTGAGCCGCTCTCATTGGATGAAGCCTTTCTCGATGTGACTGACTCAGAGCAGTGCCATGGTTCAGCCACTTTTATTGCCGAAGCTATCCGCCGTGATATCTGGAATGAACTCCAGCTAACGGCGTCTGCAGGCGTCGCGCCGATTAAGTTTTTGGCAAAGGTTGCGTCGGATATGAATAAGCCTAATGGTCAGTTTGTTATCCCTCCCCAAGAGGTTCAAGAGGTGATTGATGAACTGCCATTAGAGAAGATCCCTGGCGTTGGCAAAGTGAGTATCGAGAAGCTTCATCAAGCGGGCTTTTATACCTGTAAAGATATTAAACAGACAGATTATCGATCCTTGTTGTCTAAGTTTGGTCGACAAGGCGCCTCGCTTTGGAAGAGAAGTCATGGCATTGACGATCGAGAGGTGGTGGTTGAGCGAGAAAGAAAGTCGGTTGGTGTGGAGCGCACTTTTAGTGAAAACATCTCAACCTATCAAGAGTGCTGGAAGGTGATTGAAGAGCGTTTGTTTCCTGAGTTGGAAGCTCGACTGGAGAAGGCGAGCCCAACCAAGTCTATTACCAAGCAAGGCATTAAGCTCAAGTTTGCGGATTTTCAGCAAACTACCATTGAGCATATTCAACCCTCGTTGAATCTCGAGTACTTCAAAGAGCTGTTGAGTGAGATTCTAAAGCGTCAGCAAGGACGTGAGATTCGTTTGCTGGGGTTAAGTGTCATGCTGCAACCCAAAGATCAGATGCGCCAGCTAAGCTTCTTCTGATCAAAAATAGCTTAGTTGGCGATTAACGTGTTACCTCAGTGTTTGTTGAACTATCTTGGAGTTCGTTGAACTAGAGCGAGGGTATCGCGGAAAGGGTGTTGCTCAAGCTTGCCATATCCAGACATCTTGCTAGCTTTCAGCTTGGTGGATAGTGGTGTGGCAATACCCGACAGGAAGCGAGTAATTGCTTCATCAGTTACCCATTGTGGGCTACTGCTTATGAATTCATTTACCCAAGCTTGAAGGTCACCCTCGTCAATCGCCTCTAACGGTACACCAGGTAGTTTGGCGACGTTGCCACGACACGCTGAACAGTGTCCACACTCTTGTGGTGCATTGATGTCACCAAAGTAATTGGCTAGTTTTGAACTCAGGCAGCTGCTTGATTCAAAGAAATCCAACATGTAATTGAGACGGCCAATCTCATTGTTCTCTTTCTGTTTAAACAGTGCTGATAGACGCTGAGCGACCTCATTTGGATCTTCGCTGGTATTGTGTACTGCATACACATCGGTAATCTGCTTACTTTCTAACTCAATCCAACCTTGTTCATTAAAGTAGTCGATTGCTGCGACCACGCGCTGCCTGTCTGCTTGAAAGTGCGTCCACAATGCATCGAAGTCCACTTGGCACCAAACACGAGCTTGCGGTGAGCATTGGAAAATCGACTCAACAAACGCACGACGCTCTCCCTGAAATTGGTCTATGATCTGTGGTTTTGGTCGAACAAACTTGAATTTGTAATCAGCGAAGAAACTGTATTTGGGCTCAATGATGTCCTCTATCTCGAGGTATACCAGTAAGGTTTTCAGTGGCAGCTGACGAATATTGGATTCGCGAGAGAGCTGATTGAGCATGATTTCCCACTGAGTAGCGTAGGTATTACCAGAGGGCTGACAAGCGTATATCTCTTTCAGTACGGTTTGAATCGCGATGTTATCGGGTGTGTCGCCAAAGACAAAGTTCTCTAGTGTGCTGAGGCCGTGTTTATTAGCGAGCAGTATACATTCGGAGTTTTGTCCGTCACGACCGGCACGCCCAATCTCTTGGGAGTAGTTCTCTATCGACTTAGGCAGGTCGAAATGAATCACGCGGCGAATATTTGATTTGTCGACACCCATACCAAAGGCGATGGTCGCAACGATGCAGTTGATATCATCGTTCATAAATTGCTGCTGAATGGCATCGCGGTTTTCGGGTTTGAGGCCTGCGTGGTAGGCAATCGCATTAATGCCGACATTTCTCAGGGCTTGAGCGACATTCTCTGCCGTCTGTTGAAGCGTAACATACACAATAGTCGGCGATTGTGGCGCTTGATTGACCACATTGCACAGGGTTTCTAACTTTGTCTCTTGCTCACAAGGTTGAATCGCTAAGTCGAGGTTTTTACGATAAAAACCAGTGACCACTACACTCTCTGGCGCAATATTGAACTTGGTCTGCATGTCTTGAATCACGCCCGTTGTCGCCGTTGCGGTCAGCAACAGAACTTGAGGAATGTTGAGCTGTTTCTGATAGTGGGGTAGCTTGAGATAGTCAGGTCGGAAGTTATGACCCCATTCTGAGATACAGTGCGCCTCGTCGACTACCAAAAGCGAGATAGGTACCTGTGAGATGAATTGTCTAAAGCGCTCGTTCTTGAGGCGCTCAACCGAGATCATCAAGATTTTGGTTTCGCCATTGCGAACGGACTGCATCACTTGTTGAGTAGTTTGTCTGTCTTGGCTCGACTCGATGGCCGCAGCAGCAATCCCTTTACTGTGCAGAAAACTCAATTGGTCTTTCATCAGTGCAAGCAAAGGGGAAATCACCAAGGTGAGATGAGGCAGCTCTAGAGCAGGAAGCTGATAACAGAGGGATTTACCTGATCCGGTCGGAAAAATAGCCGCTGCCGATTGGCCCGCAAGAACATTATCAATAACTTGCTTCTGTCCATGACGCAGTGAGTCGAATCCAAAGACCTGTTTTAGCTTCTGTTCTATCATAAATGTGCTCGGTTAATCTGTGTGGTGTGCTGCTAAGCCTGCTCAATCTTGTTGGCCGAGAAACTTCCGTTTCAAAGCGCTTGCACCAGATTGTACCTAATTCTATTCTGTAGCTCCTAAAGAAAAGCACTTCAAAAGTATGAATAAATCCGAGCTTAGACAAATAATTCTCCAGCAGCTTGAATCTCGGCTTGCAATTGCTCAGTCAGCAACGCAGCGCGCGATTGATGCAGCGACCGACGAAGAAACCGTACCAGAACATAAGTACGATACTCTGGCACTAGAGGCATCTTACCTCGCACATGGTCAGGCCGTAAGAGTCCAAGAGTGTGAAGAGGATATTCAGTGCTATCGTGATTTAGTTCTGAGAGAGGGAGAACGCATAGCGATGAGCAGCTTTCTTTCTGTTATCGATGAACAAGATAAGGTTAAGTACTTCTTTATCGGGCCAAGAGTTGGAGGTTTGTCGGTGGTGTGGGATGGTAAAGATGTAGCCATACTGACACCAAACGCTCCTCTAGGTGCCGCTTTAATGGGAAAAGAGGTGGGTGACGAAGTGGAGTTTAGTGTCGCAGACAGCCACTTTATCTATGAAATTGTATCGGTTTGTTAAGTTCTAAACCTTTCCATGACATTGGGTGAATCACTCAATGTATAGTTAGTACAGCAATGTATGTGAGGATGTTATGAAAAAGAGCGTATTAATTGCATCACTATCCATGGTGTTGGCAGCGGCGAGTGCCCCTGCTTATTCGGCTCAGTGCCGTGTAGACCTGAAAAATGAACTGAGAATTGATCAGCAGACGGTTGAGATCCACCAGACAAATGGTGATACGGCCGTGCTTGATGGCAATGATCTTTATATTCATGGTGAAAAGGTTGAGCTCGACGCAGATCAGCAAGCAGCGATAGAACGCTACCGTGAAAGCATGAGTGAATACTTACCTCAAGCCAAGGCAATGGCGAAAGAGGGATTAGCACTGGCAAACGATGTTATCGACGACATTGCAGTAAGTTTGGATGCGCCAGAAGCGTTTGATAACGTGAAAAAATCAATGAGTGATTTCTTTGCTGAGATGGAATCTCGTTACTATAAAGATGGCGACTTAGTGCTTCCTGCTGAGAGCTTTGAGTCGATGGCGAATAGCTGGAGTGAAGATTTTGACAAGGCGATGGAGATCTTTAACGAAGAGTTTATTTCAAGCGCTTTTAATGCCATGTCTGAAAAAATGAAGCAAGAGGGCGGTCTTAACCTAACTGAGATGGCGGACAGCATGTCTGAGCTAAAGTTGAAGATCGAAGAGCGTTTTAAGGAGCACTCACAACAGGTAGAGAAAGAAGCGGAAGCATTTTGTGACTCACTTGATGAGATGGCTGAGCAAGAAAAGTCGTTGCATGAAAAGATCCCGAATTTGAAAGACTACCAAGTGTTTACCATTTAGCACTAGCTGGCAGTAAATTGAACCTTCGATTGGGCACCTCGCGTGCCCTTTTTTGTGCTTGTTGTATGAAGATGCGGAGTAGTGATTGTTAATGGTTTGTTGTTTATCTTTGGTTTGTAATTCCATGTATATTAAAATTTACAGTCTTACTGTTTGGTTTTTTCTTATAAATAAGCATTTTAATCATTTATAGATTGCATGGATTAGTGGTTTTGATTATTGTACTAGTAAACTAGTTCATTGGTATTTTGCAGGCAGTATGAACCAACAATCTTCTTCATCAAGAGAGCTGTTTAGCTCTCGTTTAGGCTTTATTTTGGCAGCAGCGGGCGCTGCAGTTGGCCTTGGAAACATTTGGGGTTTCCCAACACAAGTTGCTAGCAATGGTGGCGGTGCATTTCTTTTAGTGTATTTGGTGCTGATCTTTGTAGTCGCATTCCCAATGCTGGTGGTTGAAATGGCGATTGGTCGTCATGGTCAAGCTAACCCAGTGGACAGTATGCGCTCACTGACATCAAACCCACTGGCGAAAAAAGTCGGTGCACTGACAGGTTGGATTGGCTTAAGTGTACCAAGTGCAGTGTTAGGCTTTTACAGCATCGTTGGTGGCTGGTTGATCTGCTTCCTATTTGGCGCGATTGCCGATGTGTTTGGATTGATTGAGATTGCAGCGTGGTTCAAAGGTTTTAGTGTAGAGCGCAATGTCTTCGGTACCGTGTTGTTTTACGTGCTGACAATCTTGATTGTACAAGGTGGCATCAAGCAAGGTATTGAAAAATGGTCGACCCGTTTAATGCCAGCGCTATTTGTACTGTTCGCACTCTTGTTTGTCTACATCATGACTCAGCAAGGTGCGCTTGAAGGGCTTAAGCACTACCTTGTACCTGATTTTGAAAAGGTGTGGGACAGAAAACTGATTCTAGCGGCAATGGGACAAGGCTTTTTCTCATTGACCATTGGTGGCTGTTCGATGCTGATTTACGGCTCTTACTTAAGTAAGAAAGAGAACCTGCCGAAGATGGCGATGAACGTGACCTTAGTGGATACGGCCGTTGCCTTTATTGCTGGTCTTGTAGTGATGCCAGCCATGTTTGTTGCGATGCAAAAGGGTGTACAAATCTACGCTGAGGATGGGTCACTATTGAGCTCAGATACTCTGGTATTTACGGTATTACCTTTGATGTTCGATAGCTTAGGCTTCCTTGGTCAGATCTTTGCGATTGTTTTCTTCCTATTGCTGACTATTGCCGCACTGACTTCTTCTATCTCTATGCTAGAGGCACCTGTTTCTCTAGTGAGCGAGCGCTTTAACACGGCACGTACACCGACGAGTTGGGTTATTGGTGGCTTAATCGCGTTGTTCAGTGTCATTATTGTTTACAACTTTGGCGCTCTATTTGGCCTAGTGGCTATGATTGCTACTCAGTATCTACAACCTATTGCAGCATTGATGTTCTGTCTGTTTGGTGGTTGGGTATGGAGCCGAGCTTCTAAGGTAAAAGAGCTAGAGCAGGGCTGCCCTGACTTCCAATTAGGTTGGTTCGGTAAAGTATGGCCTGCATACGTTAAGTTTGTATGCCCTGTACTGGTGATAACGGTTATCTGGGCCTCTTTCGGTTAATCTACTAGCGATACTACCAACGATTAATGCAACACGCTAAATATGAAAGCCGCTCTTGGTTAAGAGCGGCTTTTTAGTATCGGTATGTTTGGATATGCAGTTTGTGTTTTTATGGAGAGTTGAGTGAATTTGGGCACTAAAGTGCAGCTAAGAAAAAGGCGCATAACCATAGGGTTTGCGCCTTTCAAATATAGAGAAGTTAAGTCGCGAGTTACTTAATTTCCATACCTTGTGCTTGTAGATCCGCGTGGTAAGAAGAACGTACGAACGGGCCACACGCGGCGTGTGTAAAGCCAAGCTCTAGAGCGATCTCTTTCAGTTCATCAAACTCAGATGGTGGCACGTAACGCTCAACTGGCAAGTGGTGACGGCTAGGTGCTAGGTATTGGCCTAGGGTTAGCATTGTCACGCCATGTTCACGTAGATCTTTCAGTACTTGGATGATCTCTTCTTTTGTTTCACCAAGACCCATCATTACGCCCGATTTTGTTGGAACGTCTGGGTGCTGCTCTTTAAACTTCTTCAGTAGGTTCAATGACCACTTGTAGTTCGCACCAGGACGCGCCTTACGGTATAGGCGAGGTGCCGTCTCTAGGTTGTGGTTGAATACATCTGGCGGATTGTCTTTCATTAGATCAAGCGCCACGTCCATACGACCACGGAAGTCAGGAACCAGAGTTTCGATACGAATATTTGGGTTTAGTGCGCGGATCTCACGGTTACAGTCTGCAAAGTGTTTTGCACCACCGTCACGTAGATCATCACGGTCAACAGAAGTAATTACAACGTACTTCAGTTTCATGTCTTGGATGGTTTTTGCTAGCTTTTGAGGCTCTTCCGCTTCAGGAGCAACTGGACGGCCGTGGGCAACGTCACAGAAAGGACAACGACGAGTACAGATAGCACCTAGGATCATGAAGGTTGCTGTTCCGTGGTTGAAACACTCAGCCAGGTTAGGGCAAGACGCTTCTTCACATACCGAGTGAAGGTTGTTCTTACGCATTGCAGATTTGATGTCTTGGATGCGCTGGCTATCAGCAGGCAGTTTGATCTTCATCCACTCCGGCTTGCGCAGGATTTCTTTCTGCTCGGTAGGCATGTTTTTTACTGGAATCAATGCCATTTTATCGGCGTCGCGGTATTTAACGCCTTTTTCCATTTGGATTGGTTTGCTCATGATTTTATGCTTCTGCTGTAGTGTTACTGTTGGCTTGAATGTCTACTTGGTCATAGCCGAGTAGTTCGACAAGCTCTTGTATTAGCTGTTGCTCAACGCTCTCTAGATCCGAAGGGCCACCCAGTTGGCTGACTTGAGCCATTTCCATACCTTGGTAACCACACGGATTAATACGTAGGAACGGTGACAGGTCCATATCGACATTAAGTGCTAGCC
Source organism: Vibrio sp. THAF190c (assembly GCF_009363355.1). Taxonomy (NCBI): domain Bacteria; kingdom Pseudomonadati; phylum Pseudomonadota; class Gammaproteobacteria; order Vibrionales; family Vibrionaceae; genus Vibrio; species Vibrio sp. THAF190c. The sequence goes on from NZ_CP045338.1 coordinate 800,330, forward strand.
CGTGGAACGAGCAGCCACGTCGAATACGTAGGCCTAGAGAACATATCTTTTTGCCATCGACATAAACACCCGGAGCGTCAGGTCGAGCAGCTGATTCGATATTGTATGCTTTCAGAGTATTGATTACGAGGTTCTCTATATGAGTAACAAGATCTCGCACTCCAAATTTCTTACGACGAATGTTGATCAAGAAGTAAGCAACCAACTGGCCTGGGCCATGATAGGTAACTTGTCCGCCGCGATCGCTTTGAATGACAGGGATGTCGCCAGCATTGAGTACATGCTCTGCTTTACCTGCTTGTCCTTGAGTGAAGACCGGGTTGTGCTCGACTAACCAAATTTGGTCTACGTCGTCATCTGTGCGCGTATCGGTGAACTCATGCATGGCTTTCCATACGAGTTCATAATCCTGGCGACCTAATTTTTTTACGATTAGCTTATTTTGCAAAGTAGGACTCCCTCAAGGATTAATAAAGTGAACGCATTATAAACGCGAAATTTGATTCTAACTACAGACGGACTGCAAGGTTTTTCAACTTTCTTTGTATTTCTTGAAAATTAAGTTGAATAAAAGCAGCAAAAACGGGGGTGCCTAAAATGAAAACAGCGGCTCTAAGCCGCTGTGATCATTGTGTAATCTAGGATTACAGAACCATACGTACGATGTCGATCTCGCCAAGTTCTTTGTAAAGCGTTTCTACCTGCTCAATCGACGTAGCTGTGATGTTGATCGAAACAGAGTGGTAGTTACCCTTTGCACTTGGTTTCACTGTTGGGCTGTAGTCACCAGGAGCATGGCGCTGGATTACTTCCAGTACAAGTTCAGGCAGTTCTGGTTTCGCGTAACCCATAACCTTGTAAGTAAAAGAACAAGGGAACTCTAAAAGGTCTTTAAGTTTTGCATCAGAATTGATGTTCATGATTAGCTCCAAAATGGTAGGTACTTCGCTGTTGGGCAAAATACCCAGAAAAGCGTATTCGGTCAATTGACTCGATTAATAAGAGCGGAATATTACTGGTAAATATCGCTGAACTCAAGATCAACAAAAGCCGCTGAGTGCGGCCTTTGTTAGCTTGTTAGGCAAACCCGAAAAAGGGTTATGAGTAAATAGTCAACAGGATCATGCGATTACTGTTATTGACCGTTACTCTGAGGCCTTAGAATAAACCTTTGAACAGAAGAACTAGGTAGTCCCATAGGCGGCTAAATAGGCTGCCTTGTTCGACATCTTCTAGCGCTAGTAGCGGGTATTCAGCAACGTCTTGACCATCGATCTGGTAGAACAGTTTACCTACTTGGTCACCCTTGCTAATCGGTGCTTCAAGTTCTTTCTCTAGAACAAAGCTCGCCTTTAGGTTCTTCGCTTCGCCACGAGGAAGGGTTACGAATGTGTCTTCATCAACACCCAGAGCAACCGTATCTTTACTACCCATCCAAATTTTCTCTTCAACGAATGTTTCACCAGCAGTATGCGGTGCAACAGTTTCAAAGAAACGGAAACCGTAGCTTAGTAGCTTTTTGCTTTCTGTCTTACGAGCGTTAGCATTCTTGGTGCCCATTACAACAGCAACAAGGCGCATTTTACCTTCAGTTGCCGAGCTTACTAGGCTGTAACCAGCATTGCTTGTGTGGCCAGTTTTGATGCCATCCACATTCATGCTCTTGTCCCACAACAGGCCATTACGGTTGTATTGTGTAATGCCGTTGTAAGTGAATTTTTTCTCAGAGTAGATGCGGTACTCTTCAGGTACATCGCGGATAAGCGCTTGACCTAGTAGTGCCATATCGTAAGGCGTTGAGTATAGGTTAGGGTTATCTAGACCGTGAACGTTCGCAAAGTGCGTGTCTTTCATGCCGATAGAGCTAGCCCACGCGTTCATTAGGTCAACGAATGCATCCTCAGAGCCAGCAATGTGCTCTGCCATAGCAACACATGCATCGTTACCCGATTGGATGATGATACCGCGGTTAAGCTCTTCCACTTTTACCGTTGTACCTACTTCAATAAACATCTTTGAAGAGTCTGGGAAGTTCTTCGCCCAAGCGTTTTCACTAATAACAACGTCGTCATTTAGGTTGATGTTGCCACGCTCAAGTTCTTGACCAATAACATAGCTGGTCATCATTTTGGTCAAGCTTGCTGGAGAAAGCTGAGTGTTCATCTCTTTTTCTGCCAATACTTTGCCTGAATGGTAATCCATTAGAACAAAGCCTTTAGCAGCAATTTGTGGAGCGTCTGGAACAACGATAGGCGCGGCGAATGACGAAGAAGCTAGCGTTGCAGAAAGCGCAACAGAAGTAGCAAAAATCGATTTGATAAGTTTATTAGATTTATTCATTTTGAATGCAATTATTTGGTTAACTATCCATATCTTAACAGAATCACTATTTCAAACCAGTGCAGTGATTGTCAGAAGTTTCTGTAAGATTACTAGCGAGTTAAGGTGTGCTTCTTTATATAAGCTGACGGGTAACCCATAAGCTTAACCTGTTCTAATTTTTCTTGAGTCAGAGCATAGTCATGAAATGGCCCAAGCATCAGTCGGTATTTGTCATCTACTGGCTGAAGAAACGTCTTGACCGACAGTTCTTTACTCAGTTCACTAGCGAGCTTTTCACTGCGATCTTGATGCTGAGAAGTCGCAACTTGAATAATGTATTGTGGCAGCGCCGCTTTCTTATTCTCGTCGGTTGGGATATCAACGGTGATCACTTCAATCTCAACATTAGCCGTTCCGGTACGAATTACATCTAGCTTGTACGCGGCTGCATAGCTTAGATCAATGATGCGGCCTTCATGAAAAGGACCTCGGTCATTAACTCGAACAATAGTGCTCTTGTTATTGTCGGTATTGGTCACTTTCACATAGCTTGGAATTGGCAATGTCTTGTGAGCGGCAGACATTGAGTACATGTCATACACTTCACCATTAGAGGTAAGGTGGCCGTGAAACTTCTTGCCATACCAAGATGCCTTGCCTTTTTCAGTGAACCCTTTGCTATCGCGAACGATTTTGTAATCTTCGCCGCGCAAAGTGTAGTCGCTGTTACCGCCTAAACTGTATGGCTCATATTTTGGGTGTGCATCTTCTAAATGCTCAACCGATATAGGCACATCAGGAGCAATATCATCGTTAATGTCATAGCGACCCGATTGCGAATCTGGTGATGATGTACAGCCATTCATCAACACCACTAAGCCACCCATCAATGCGAGCTGTTTAAGCTGTGATGACTTATTGGCGTGTTGCGCGTTACTGTTCATCGCGTTCTTGCTCTTTGTGTAACTGCTCTTTGCGTAATAGCTCATTGCGTTAAATATCACTTAAGTCGCCTTAGAGAATGCTTTACGGTGAGTGTGGATTGACATCAAAATACCAAAACCTGCCATCAATGTAACCATCGAAGTACCACCATAACTAACAAGAGGTAGCGGTACACCTACCACAGGAAGAATGCCACTTACCATGCCGATGTTTACGAAAATATAAACAAAGAAGCTCAAAACAATACTACCGCCCATCATTCGCCCAAATGCTGTTTGAGCTTGGCTCGCGAGAATCAGACCGCGGCCAATAATGAATAGATAGATAGCAAGTAGGAATAGGATACCGATCATGCCCCATTCTTCGGCAATGACAGCGAAAATAAAGTCGGTGTGACGCTCCGGAATAAACTCTAATTGAGACTGTGTTCCTTGTAGCCAACCTTTACCTGAAATGCCGCCAGAGCCGATTGCAATCTTACTTTGAATGATGTGGTAGCCGGCACCGAGTGGATCGGACTCCGGATCAAACAGAGTACGTACACGAACCTTTTGGTATTCGCGCATTAAGAAAAACCATAGGATTGGGATAAATGCACCTAAAGCCACAGCCGCACTCGCTATGATCTTCCAGCTGATCCCTGCTAAGAAAATCACGAAAATACCGGATGCAGCGATCAAGATTGATGTCCCTAAATCGGGCTGCTTAGCGATAAGAATGGTGGGTACAAACACCATCACCAGTGAGATGACCAGCGTTTGGAATGTCGGCGGTAGTGAACGCTTACCAATGTAACGAGCCAGCATCAGTGGTACAGCGAGCTTGAGTAACTCCGACGGCTGAAAACGAATAAAGCCGAAGTTCAGCCAACGTTGAGCACCTTTGGAGGCTTCACCAAAGAACAGCACCCCGAGCAACAGTACAACACCACCTGCAAACAGAACCGGAGCCAGTGTTTCATAAGTTCGTGGTGAGATTTGCGCGAGGAAAATCATCACTCCGAGTGACAATGCCATACGCATCGCTTGGCGATCCATCATCGCCAAACTTTGACCACTTGCGCTGTACATAATCAGCAGCGCAAATCCCATCAGCACTAAGATGCCAAGTAGGAGTGGCAAATCGATATGGAATCGCTCAAATAGGGCGCGATTTTGACCAGTAGAGAGATCGAGTTTCATTATTGTGTTGCCTTACTCTTATATTCGTCGCCCAAAACTATATGGTCGAAGATACGTCTCACAACAGGACCACCGTTTGAAGAACCACCACCGGCGTTCTCAAGTACGATGGTCACGATCGCTTTTGGATCGTCCAGCGGCGCAAAGCCAGTAAAGAGCGCGTGGTCACGTAGGTGTTCTGCGATTTCATCAGCGTTGTACTCTTCATCTTCTTTCAATCCGAAGACTTGTGCGGTACCAGATTTACCCGCAGTCAGATAAGACATATTTTGGAAAGAGCGACGAGCGGTACCTTTACGACCGTGGTTAACCAGCTTCATACCTTCTTTACCTATGTCCCAGAATCGTTGTTTCACACCAGTAATTGGTGGATACGTTTCGATATCAGACAGCGATTGCGTCTCAAGTGGTTGACCGTTTTCAATGGTGGCACGCAGTAGGTGCGGAGCAATGACTTCACCTTCATGGACTAACACCGATGTTGCTTTAGCAATCTGCATTGGTGTTGCTGTCCAGTAGCCTTGTCCAATACCCACTGGAATGGTGTCCCCTTGATACCATGGCACACGGTGACGAGCCATTTTCCAATCACGCGTCGGCATGTTGGCTTTGCTCTCTTCGTATATATCGATACCCGTGTAATCACCAAAACCAAACATCATCATCCAGCTTGATAGTCGGTCGATGCCCATATCAAAGGCGATTTGATAGAAGAAGGTATCCACGGATTCTTCTATCGCTTTCACGATATCAACGGTACCGTGTCCCCAACGCAGCCAGTCTCGGAATGGTTTGGTTTTTGAGTTCGGGATCTTCCAGTAACCCGGATCGTTACGGGTAGTGTTTGGTGTGATCACGCCTTCTTGCAATGCGGCTACCGCAATGAAAGGCTTAATCGTTGATGCTGGTGGGTAGATACCCAGAGTTGCACGGTTTACGAGTGGACGGTTTTTGTCGTTGAGTAGGGCATTGTAACCCTTGGACGAGATACCGTGCACAAATGCATTCGGGTCATAGCTTGGGCTAGAGACCATGGCAAGTACGCCGTTGTCGTCTGGATCAAGCACAACCGCTGAACCTCGACGTCCATCGAGTAGTTTATGTACGTAAAGTTGAAGGTCGATATCTAGGTTCAACACGATATCTTTGCCCGGAATTGCGGGTACAAACTTCAATGTACGGATAACACGGCCACGGCTGTTTACTTCAACCTCTTGATAGCCGGCAGTACCGTGAAGTATGTCTTCGTAATAGCGCTCGATACCTAACTTACCGATGTCACGGGTCGCTTGGTAGTTTGCGTCTTTCTCTTCACGAACCAGACGACGCATATCGCGGTCATTAATGCGCGATACGTAGCCAATCACGTGCGTGAGCACATCACCATATGGGTAAAAACGCTTGAGTGTGCCCGTAACCTCAACGCCTGGGAACTTGTGCTGGTTTACCGAGAAAACAGCTACTTGATCTTCGGTCAATTGGGTAAGGATAGGAACCGATTTAAAGCGACGCGTATTGCGGCGATCGCGGTTAAATCTTTCGACTCGCTCTGGGCTGATTTCTAAAAGTTCTTGGAGACGCGCAATGGTGTCATCCATGTTCTTTATTTTCTCAGGGGTGATTTCAAGGTTAAATACCGGGCGGTTTTCCGCCAGTAATACACCATTTCGGTCATAGATTAGACCGCGCGTTGGTGCGATTGGGACAACCTTGATGCGATTATCGTTCGAGCGAGTTTTATAGTCTTGGTATTGGTTGACCTGAATGTTGTACAGGTTGGCAACCAAAATGCCCATCATGATTACAATGCCTATAAACGCAATAAAAGCACGACTAGCAAATAGTCGTGCTTCTTCTTTGTAATCACGGATCTGGCTACGTTTACGTAACATTAACGCTTATTCTCGGTGATACGGGTGATTAGCTGTAATGCTCCAAGCTCGGTACAGGCTTTCTGCCATGATAACGCGCACAAGAGGGTGCGGTAGAGTCAGAGCCGACAGAGACCAGCTTTGGTCAGCTGCCGCTTTACATGCTGGAGCAAGCCCTTCAGGGCCACCAATAAGGATAGAAACATCGCGTCCATCCAGCTTCCAGCTTTCTAGTTGTTCAGCAAGTTGCGGTGTATCCCACTTTCTACCTGGGATATCGAGCGTCACAATACGGCTACCTTTTGGTACCGCTGCTAGCATTGCTTCGCCTTCTTTTTGCAGAATACGTGCAATGTCAGCATTTTTGCCGCGTTTGCCCGCTGGGATCTCGACCAATTCCAGTGGCATATCGTGTGGGAAGCGACGCTTATATTCTTGAAAGCCTTCTTCAACCCATTTTGGCATTTTGGTGCCAACGGCAATTAATTGGATCTTCACAGATTAGCCCCACAGCTTTTCTAGTTGGTACAGCTCGCGTTGCTCAGCTTGCATCACATGAAGCATGCTGGTGCCCATATCTAGGACAACCCATTCACCTTCTTGTTCCCCGTCCATACCTAGCGGCTCTAGACCGACTTTTTTCACTTCACTTGCGACATGTTCTGCGATAGAAGCGACGTGGCGCTTTGAAGTACCAGTACAAACGATCATGTAGTCTGTCACACTGGATTTACCTTCAACGTCGATGGTGATGATCGACTCTGCTTTCATGTCGTCGGCTTTATCTGCAAGAAAATCTCTTAGTTCTTCACGTAACACAGGGTGTTCCTTAAATCTTAATTTTGCGACTCAAAATCATATCACGCTTTTATGCGGGAAAGGGGATTGAAGCCGAGGGGATACAAAACTCAACACTCAATTGGTGAATGAGTGGCCAAGGTGATTGCTCATACTGGGTTTTAGATAGCAATTCAGCTTGAGTAAGCAGTGCAAACAGAGAGTGTAACTGAGTCACTGAGACTCGTGTTAGCGCTGCGTTATAAAGGGGTTTCTTTGATTGCCAGATACGGTGTTTCTCGAACACTTGTCCGATGGGCATCTGTTGCATTTGTTGCTGCATCTGAAGTAGTAGTGCTAACTCTCGTTGAATACTGCGTAAAAGAATCACCGCTTCCACACCTTCCGCCTCTAATTGGCGCAAAATACGTTGGGCTCGATTACCTTTACCTGCAAGCAGAGCATCTACCCAATGGAATGGGGTAAAGTGATTATGACGACTTAGTGACTCTTCAAGTCGAACTAAGGTTAGCTTGCCATCAGGATATTGCAGTGCCAGCTTCTCTAAGCTCTGGGTTAATGCAAATAGGTTTCCTTCGTGCCATTGAGCCAGCATCTGAGTGGCTTCGGCATCTGGCTGTAAACCAATTTGGCGACAGCGAGCTTGAACAAACTGCGGCAAGCGGCCAACGTCAGGTGTTAAGCAACTTACCCAGTGACCTTGGCTCGACAGTGCTTTGAACCACTTAGCATTTTCTTGTGCTTTGGTTAGTTTGGTTCCGATCAACACCAACATGATGTCTTCGTGCAGCTGGTCTGATAGCGCCAATAGTTCTTTCGCGATGGCAGCATTTACACCAGACTCTGGCAACTCTAATTCGATCAGCTGACGGCTCGAAAATAGGCTCAGGGCTTGAGTACAGTCGTAAACATCATTCCAATCTAGGCTGCTGTCGATAGCAAAGCGATGACGCTCTTCAAAGCCCTGATCTTTAGCGGCTTTCTGAATCGACTCGCGGCTTTCTTGAAGCAATAGCGGTTCGTTACCAAAGATCAAATAAACGCGGCTAAGCTGCTTATTTAACTGCTCTGATAAGCGGTCTGCAAAAATACGCATCAGTTAACCTTATTGAGCAGACTCAGTTGAATCTGGAGTTACCTCAACATTCTTGATGTTGTACTGCTTCTCTAGCTCTTTAACCTGAACCTCTTCTAGGTCTTCAAGGTTCATGCTATTCGCGGCAATGTTGGCTTTCAGACGCGCCATTTGACGCAGGATCTGACTTGCAGCTAGCTTGCGCATCTCATCTTCAATCATGTCGCGTTCAACGGATTTTGCTAGTGCTGTTAGCGGGTTATCTAGGTAACTACGAGTTACGCTGGTGGTAAACGTTTTATCGCCTAATTCAGGAATCGTCACTCGGTAAGAGGCATTGAACGTCAGCTCTTTCTCAGCAGCACGAGTGTTTTGGTATAGAGAGAGTGTACGCTCATTAACGCTTTCACTTAGTAGGTGAAGGTTAGGTGTTTTGCTAGTTGGCGCAACAATTTCCACGTTACTCATACGCAACTGACTCTTCACCATCCGCGTAAAGGTACTGTATTGGTCGTAACTGGATACTGAGATCTTGTTCAGCTCTTCTGGTACAGAGTAGTCACCACGTAGGTGAAAACCACAGGCTGAGAGTAGGCTGACAGTTAGAACAACGAATGTAGCTTTTAACGAAGACAGTGAAATCAGGCGCATTATTTGATGGCTCTCATAAAATGGATTACTTATTTAAAGGCTTTAAATTCGGGGGTAACCGTGCTGGTATTAACCAATGTAAAAGCGTTTAAATAAGTAGACAGGGTGGGATGCACCCTGTCTATTGACTGCGAAGTAGCAATTAAGTTCTTTAATTCCTATCGCATTGTGAGTGTTAACTCAACCAATCAGTCACGATGTGACGAATGATTAGTTAGCAACGATGTTCAGTAGCTTACCTGGTACGTAAATCACTTTACGGACAGTCTTGCCGTCTGTGAACTTAGTTACGTTCTCATCGTTTAGACCTAGCGCTTCAATATCTTCTTTAGAGATATCTGCTGGTACTGTTAGTTTCGCACGTAGCTTACCGTTAACCTGAACGATGATTAGCTTCTCGTCTTCAACAAGCGCTTTCTCATCGTGTGTCGGCCATACAGCGTTGTCGATGTCTTCTTGACCCAGAGCTGTCCACATCTCGTAAGAAATGTGAGGAGTGATTGGGTAAAGCATTGCAACAACTGCTTTTAGTGCTTCATCAAGGATTGCACGGTCTTGTGCTGATTCTTGTGGTGCTTTCGCTAGCTTGTTCATCAACTCCATGATTGCAGCGATTGCAGTGTTGAACGTTTGACGACGTGCGATATCGTCAGTCACTTTCGCAATTGTTTTGTGAACGTCACGGCGAAGTGCTTTTTGGTCACCAGAAAGTGCAGAGGTATCTACTGTTTCTGCTGCGCCTTTCGATGCGTGCTCGTTTACTAGTTTCCAAACACGTTTCAGGAAGCGGTTAGCCCCTTCAACGCCAGACTCTTGCCACTCAAGTGTCATGTCTGCTGGTGAAGCAAACATCATGAATAGACGTACTGTGTCAGCACCGTACTTGTCTACCATCTCTTGTGGGTCGATACCGTTGTTCTTCGACTTAGACATTTTGATCATGCCTGAGTGTGTTACGTCACGGCCTTCGTTGTCTTTAGCTGAAGTGATACGGCCTTTACCGTCACGCTCTACAGCAACGTCAGTTGGAGCAACCCACTCTTTACCGCCTTTGTCGTTCTCGAAGTAGAACGCATCCGCTAGCACCATGCCTTGACATAGAAGCTGCTTGAACGGCTCGTCAGACGTTACGTAACCTGCGTCACGTAGTAGTTTGTGGAAGAAGCGCGAGTACAGTAGGTGCATACATGCGTGCTCGATACCACCGATGTACTGGTCTACTGGTAGCCAGTAGTTCGCTTTTTCTGGATCTAGAATGTCGTCAGCTTGTGGCGAACAGTAACGCGCGTAGTACCAAGAAGACTCCATGAACGTATCGAACGTATCTGTCTCACGTAGAGCAGGTTCGCCGTTGAACGTTGTCTTCGCCCATTCTTTGTCAGCTTTGATTGGGCTAGTTACGCCGTCCATTACCACGTCTTCAGGAAGAATTACTGGTAGTTGGTCCGCTGGTACTGGGTGAACTTCACCATCTTCAGTCGTTACCATTGGGATTGGAGCGCCCCAGTAACGTTGACGAGATACACCCCAGTCACGTAGACGGAAGTTTACTGTCTTAGTACCTTTGCCTTCTGCTTCAAGCTTCGCTGCGATTGCATCGAACGCTGCTTGGAACTCTAGGCCATCGAACTCACCTGAATCGAATAGTACGCCTTTCTCAGTGTACGCTTCTTCAGAGATGTTTAGCTCGCTGTCGTCAGCAGGCTTGATCACAGGGATGATATCTAGGCCGTACTTAGTCGCGAACTCGTAATCACGTTGGTCGTGTGCAGGTACTGCCATTACAGCACCAGTACCGTAGTCCATCAGTACGAAGTTAGCCACGTAAACTGGAACTTCACGACCGTTCAATGGGTGAATCGCAGTAAGGCCAGTCGCCATACCTTTCTTCTCCATTGTCGCAAGCTCAGCTTCCGCTACTTTGTTGTTCTTACACTCTTCGATGAAGGCTGCTAGCTCTGGGTTGTTCTCAGCTGCTACTGCCGCAAGAGGGTGACCTGCTGCGATACCTACGTAAGTCACACCCATTAGTGTGTCTGGACGTGTTGTGTAAACTTCTAGGTCTTGTTGACCTTTCACTTCAAACTTAAGTTCTACACCTTCAGAGCGACCGATCCAGTTGCGCTGCATGGTCTTAACCATTTCAGGCCAACCGTCTAGGTTATCTAGATCGTCTAGTAGCTCTTGAGCGTACTCAGTGATTTTGATGAACCACTGTGGGATCTCTTTTTGCTCTACAGGCGTGTCACAACGCCAGCAACAACCGTCTTCAACCTGTTCATTTGCAAGAACAGTTTGGTCATTTGGACACCAGTTAACTGAAGAAGTCTTCTTGTACACTAGGCCTTTTTCGTAAAGCTTAGTGAAGAACTCTTGCTCCCAACGGTAGTATTCAGGCGTACAAGTAGCGAATTCACGGTTCCAGTCGTAACCAAAGCCTAGAAGTTTAAGCTGGTTCTTCATGTACTCGATGTTTTCGTAAGTCCATGGCGCAGGAGCCGTGTTGTTCTTAACCGCTGCGTTTTCTGCTGGTAGACCGAATGCATCCCAACCGATTGGCTGCATTACGTTTTTGCCTTGTAGGCGTTGGAAACGAGATACCACATCACCGATTGTGTAGTTACGCACGTGACCCATGTGCAGTCGACCACTTGGGTATGGGAACATGGATAGACAGTAGAATTTTTCTTTATTTGGGTCTTCACTTACAACAAAGGTCTTGTTGTTATCCCAGTGCTGTTGAACTTTTTGTTCAATTTCTTGCGGATTGTATTGTTCTTGCATCGATGATGTCCGGTTATCTTGGAATTTGTGAGTCTGGTTTGATCAGACTTCAATAGATCGTCATAGAATACCTAAAGGAACGAACTACAACAATAGCTATACCTGTCATACTCTCATTATCTCGGGTATTGATTTAGGTCTGCAATCTTGAGGAGGACTTATGCCAAAGAAAAAAGCACTTTATGAAGAGCTGGTGGAAGATGTCATTGAAACACTTAAGCATAGCCCTGAAGAGATCAACAATAAGATTGAAACATCAGGCAAGCTTGCAAAAGCCGCGAATGATATGACGAAAGATGAGTTATCCTTGATCTCGGCTTACGTTAAATCGGATCTAAAAGAGTTCTCTGAAAACTACGAAGAGAGTAAAAGCGGACCGTTTTACTTGATGATTGCAGATTCTATCTGGCATGGCTTGCTGGAAATCACCGACCGAACCAAGGTGGAATGGGTAGAGCTGTTCCAAGATTTGGAGCATCAAGGGCTTTATCAAGCAGGAGAGGTGATCGGTTTAGGTCGTCTGATTTGTGACGATTGTGGTCACCAAACAGAATACAACCACCCAACTACCATCATTCCATGCATCAAATGTGGCGGTAAAGGTTTCAGTCGTAAAGCGCTCAAGCCATAGTACTCCCTCCGACATAAACAAAAAGGGTTGACCCAGTAGGCCAACCCTTTAAAGTTTTGCCTCGAATCTCGACCCTAGCTTTTCTCTCTCAAACGCCAGCCGACTACTAAGCTCAATAGCACCCAAACGTAAAGTGGCCACGTGCCGACAATGCGGTAAGGTGTTTGACCATCGGTAGAGATAAGTTCTGCCGTTAACACCGCAGTCTCGAACTGAGGCACTTGCTCAACGATTTTGCCTTTGTGGTCAGTTACCGCCGTCACACCGTTATTAGTCGAGCGAATAACCGGCTTGCCAAGCTCTAGAGCACGCATTTGCGCGATCTCCATATGCTGTAGTGGACCAATTGAACTGCCAAACCATGCATCGTTAGAGAGCGTTAAAATGAAGTCTGTCTCTTCGGTCACGTTCTGACGAACTTGATCATTAAAGATGATTTCGTAACACAGTGCAGGTGCTAGGTGGCGGCCATTCGCCACGATGTTTGGCTGAATGAAATCACCGCGACTAAACGACGACATTGGTAAGTTGAAGAACGGCGCCAGTGGACGCAAGATGTCTTCAAACGGCACAAACTCACCAAACGGAAGTAGGTGGTGTTTGTGGTAGCGCTCATTTGGGTCGTAGCTGTACTCTCCATATGGATTTACCCCAAGAGAGAGAATGCTGTTGTAGTACTTTTTGTCTTCCGACTGATTGAGCACACCAGTGATGATTGAGCTGTTATTCATCTTCGCCGCGCTATCAAGGTTGCGAAGGAAGGATGGTATCTCAACCTCAAATGCTGGGATTGCGGCTTCTGGCCAGATGATGATATCTGCACCCCAGTTATCACGGCTCATGTCTGTGTACTTCATCATGGTCGGCCAACGCTGACTTGGTAACCATTTCAAGTCTTGGTCGACGTTCCCCTGAATGAGTACGACTGATGTGGTTTTGTCTGGATTCGGTGTCACCCAGTCAATGTTTCGAATGCCAAAACCTGCACTCAATAAAACCACAGGAATCAACCCCACGCTCCAGGCTCGATTAATCGCCGTATAAGCCAGTGCACTCGCCGAAACAATAACGGCTAGGGTAATCAGTTCCACACCACCAATCGGTGCAAATGAGCCAAGAGGAGACTCTATTTGGCTATAACCAAGCCATAACCACGGGAAACCTGTCATAACCCAGCCGCGCAGCCAATCTGTCACTAACCATAAGGCAGGTGCAGCAAGGAAAAAGCGAGTGAGGTTATTGTTAGGGAAGAAGCGGTTGAGTGCCCATGCGAATAGACTCGTATAAATGGCGAGGTATCCAATAAGCGAGCCCATTAGGAATAGGTTTGCGGCTAGCGGCATGCCTCCAAAGCCGTCAATACTGACGTAGACCCAGCTGATGCCAGTAGCAAACTGACCAAAACCCCACGCGTAACCTGTCCACAGTGCACTCTTGGTACTTTGCTTGTGCAATAGGATTAACAGAATAGCTGGGCTGAGAATGGCGATAGGCCAGAAGGAGTAGGGAGCGAACGCAAGGGTTGTGATAGCGCCAACAAAAACGGCCGCAAGCGGCCGTAGTAGGCGATGAATAAATGGTTTAGTCATCTAAATTATGTCATCTCTTTAGAGAGAAGTTGTTATTCTTCGATAGTTGGAAGAGGTTGCTCGTCTGGGATAGTCACCTGTAATTGAATCACACGGCGGTTATCTGCAGAGGTCACTTTGAAATGGTAGTTTTCAATTTCTACAATTTCACCGCGAGTCGGCAGGTGCCCAAAGGCTGTCATCACCATACCACCAACAGTATCCACTTCGTCATCACTAAAGGTCGTTCCAAATGTATCATTGAACTCTTCAATAGTGGTTAAAGCTTTTACTGAGAAGGTATGCTTGCTCAGCTTACGAATGTCTAACTCTTCCTCATCGTCGAACTCGTCTTCAATTTCACCAACGATTTCTTCGAGGATATCTTCAATGGTTACGAGACCAGATACACCGCCGAACTCATCGACAACGATAGACATATGGTAACGCTCTTCACGGAACTCCTTGAGTAGGCGGTCAACACGCTTACTTTCTGGAACAACAACCGCAGGACGAATCACTTGCTCAATGTCGAATGGGGCGCTGTCTGAACCCAAATACTTAAGTAGGTCCTTCGCTAAAAGAATGCCCTCTACATGGTCTTTATCTTCACTGATCACTGGGTAGCGAGAGTGTTGAGCATCAGTAATCAACGCAATCAATGTATCTAAGTCATCGGTGCGTTCAACTGTGACCATTTGAGAACGCGGTAGCATGATGTCACGTACGCGCATCTCAGAGATTTCCATTACACCCTCAAGCATGTCGCGAGTGTCGTGGTCAATTAGGTCATTAATTTCAGAGTCGCGGATTACATCTACGAGCTCCTGGCGGTCTTTTACCTCGCCTTGAAATAGTTGGCCTAGGCGTTCAAAGAAGGACTTTCTACTCGGACCTTCAGATTTTTTACTTCCCTCAGAAGTGGGGGGGTTACCTTCGTTCATGATTTCTCAAAAAATAACGCTATCAGAAGTGTGATAGCACACATAACAACTCAGATACCAATAGTGTTTCAAGGTTCGTGGAGCTGCTGTTTCTCTGCAACCTATCTTCCTAGAATCGGTTTACTTTTCTAGGATGTAAGGGTCTTCGTATCCCATAGCTTGCATGATTTCTGTCTCGAGTGACTCCATCTCTTCAGCTTCATCATCTTCGATATGATCATAACCTAGCAGATGCAGACTGCCATGTACAACCATATGAGCCCAGTGTGCTAACAGAGGCTTGTTTTGCTCTTCTGCTTCTTTTTCTACCACTTGGCGACAAATGATGAGATCACCTAAAAGATCGAGCTCAATGCCCGGAGGCGCCTCGAACGGGAAAGACAACACATTGGTTGGCTTGTCTTTTCCGCGATACTCATGATTCAGCTGGTGGCTCTCTTCCGTATCAACGATACGAATGGTCAGTTCCGCATTCTCTTGGAATTGTGGAATGGTTTTGTCCAACCATTGCTGAATGTCTTGCTCAGTCGGTAAGCCTTGTTCATCTTCGACTGCTAATTGCAGGTCTAGTTCAATAGACATCTATTTATCACCTTGTTCTGCAACGACAGAGCTATTTTGTGTTGCTAATTGTTTCTCAGCTGGCTGTTGAGCCTCAAGCAGTTTGGCCTCACGCTCTTCACGCTTACGACGTTCAAACTCTTTACGCTCTTTTTGGTCTTTCGCTTCCCATTTCTCATACGCGTTAACGATACGAGCAACAACTGGGTGACGAACCACATCCTCTGACATGAAGAAGTTAAAGCTGATGTCATCGACTTCGCTCAGTACTTCTGTTGCATGACGTAGACCAGACTTCGCACCACGAGGTAAATCGATTTGGGTGATATCACCCGTGATTACCGCACGTGAGTTAAAGCCGATACGGGTCAGGAACATCTTCATCTGTTCAACCGTGGTGTTCTGGCTTTCATCAAGAATGATGAAGGCATCGTTCAGAGTACGACCACGCATGTACGCAAGAGGTGCAACCTCAATCACGTTACGCTCAATCAGTTTCTCAACACGTTCAAAACCTAGCATCTCAAACAGTGCGTCATAAAGAGGACGCAAGTAAGGGTCGACTTTCTGGCTTAAGTCACCAGGAAGGAAGCCGAGTTTCTCGCCAGCTTCAACTGCTGGACGTGTTAGTAGAATACGACGGATCTCTTGGCGCTCAAGAGCATCTACTGCTGCTGCCACCGCTAGGTAAGTCTTACCTGTACCTGCAGGACCAATACCAAAGCTGATGTCATGAGTGACCATGTTCATTAGGTATTGCGCTTGGTTTGGCGTACGTGGCTTAATCACGCCTTTCTTAGTCTTGATGAACACTTCTTTGCCGTGCTCAATACTTGACTCAATTGTTTGTTCTAAGACACCTGACTCTTTAATCGCCAGATGGATTTGCTCTGGCTCGATATCTGGAATATTACCTTTCACCGGAGCAGACTCAACATACAGACGCTTAACGATCTCAAGCGCAGCTGCAGCCGTGTGAGGCTTGCCGACGATAGTGAAAAAGTTGCTGCGGTAGTTGATCTCGACACCTAAACGGCGTTCGAGGTGTTTAATGTTGTCATCGAATGGGCCACATAGGCTTGCAAGGCGACGGTTATCTGCTGGTTCTAGATTGATCTCTAGGGTAACGATTTTATTGCTCAAATTAGCCTCTCATTTTGTGCCACCCACTCTTTTCAATAAACAAAGAGCAAGAAGCCCGATTGGGACCGGGCTTCTAGTGGCGATTTCCCTATTTCTAAGATGGTCACTTAGTTAGGTAATTTCAAGCTTTGTAGTTCAGCTTTGTGCTGAATCTAGATGTTTCGCTTACGGCGTAAATGTTGCTACGCCTAGCTCGTCTTCACGTTTGGTGTTCGCCATCATCTGAGTTGGAGAGATGATAGTACGTAGGTCCATGTCTTTTTCTGTACGAACCAGTTCACCACGTAGAGAGTTAGCGAATACATCAGTGATCTTCACATCAACGAATTGACCGATAAGGTCTGCGCTGCCTTCGAAGTTAACAACACGGTTGTTTTCAGTACGCGCGCGAAGCTCCATTAGGTTCTTCTTAGATGGACCTTCCACAAGAACGCGTTGCTCTGTATCAAGCATTAGGCGTGAGTAACGCATTGCTTGAGAGTTAACCACTTGTTGTAGTTCGTATAGACGCTCTTTTTTCTCTTGCTCAGGCACGTCACATGGGTAATCTGCAGCAGGTGTACCTGGACGAGGAGAGAAGATAAAGCTGAAGCTCATATCGAAATCTACGTCTTTGATCAGTTTCATCGTTGCTTGGTGATCCATTGCTGTTTCACCAGGGAAGCCAACAATAAAGTCAGAACTGATTTGAATATCAGGACGAGCTTTACGTAGCTTACGAATGATCGACTTGTATTCGATAGCTGTGTGAGGACGCTTCATCATCGTTAGGATGCGGTCACTACCACTTTGTACTGGTAGGTGCAGGAAGCTCACAAGCTCTGGCGTATCTTCGTATACAGCGATGATATCGTCAGTAAACTCAAGTGGGTGGCTCGTTGTGAAACGGATACGGTCGATACCATCGATAGAAGCTACAAGACGAAGTAGTTCTGCAAATGAACAGATGTCGCCTTCGTGCGTTGGACCACGGTACGCGTTTACGTTTTGGCCTAGTAGGTTTACTTCACGTACACCTTGGTCTGCAAGTTGTGCGATTTCGAATAGCACGTCATCCATTGGACGGCTAACTTCTTCGCCACGAGTGTAAGGTACAACACAGTAAGTACAGTACTTAGAACAGCCTTCCATGATAGAAACGAATGCTGTTGCACCTTCAGCGCGTGGCTCTGGTAGACGGTCAAATTTCTCGATCTCTGGGAAAGAGATGTCCATTACTGGCGCTTCATCGCTCAGAGATTGTTTGATCATCTCTGGTAGGCGGTGCAGTGTTTGTGGGCCAAAGATTACGTCAACGTATGGCGCACGCTCACGGATGTGGTCGCCCTCTTGAGTCGCTACACAGCCACCCACACCGATCACAACACCGTCTTTTTTGTCTTTTAGCGTTTTCCAACGACCAAGCTGGTGGAATACTTTCTCTTGCGCTTTTTCGCGGATAGAACAGGTATTCAGTAGTAGTACATCTGCTTCCTCAGGTACTTCTGTTAGCTCATAGCCATTTGCGGCATTTAGCAGGTCAGCCATTTTTGATGAATCGTATTCATTCATCTGGCAGCCCCAAGTTTTAATTAGCAGTTTCTTACTCATGTTTTGTTCGCTCGATCGTTAGTTTAATTTAAGGGAGCAAATCGCCCAGTGTTAATCCGCGGTTATGGTCTCTATTATAGCTTCTAAATATGGCTAAAATAGCGCGACCCTAACAGCAAGCGGCGTATTGTACTGGTTTCAAAACCGACTGACTAGTGGTCTAGCAAAATCTCTTAT
Organism: Vibrio sp. THAF190c; assembly: GCF_009363355.1. Lineage (NCBI taxonomy): Bacteria > Pseudomonadati > Pseudomonadota > Gammaproteobacteria > Vibrionales > Vibrionaceae > Vibrio > Vibrio sp. THAF190c. Next base: position 818,571 of record NZ_CP045338.1, read on the forward strand.
GTAGTGGTTTTTATTCTCGTTAAGATTGTTCGTTATTTCGAGAAACACTATACGCAGCAAGGGATTATCCATTTTGAGATTAAGGTTTTTGGTTACAAGTAAGTTGTGAAAACGTACAATCAAAAACAGTCATTGAATCAAACTGATAAGTACAAAATATGAACAGTTACGATATTGTGGTAGTCGGCGGTGGTATGGTTGGTGCAGCGACCGCTATCGGATTTGCGCAGCAAGGTATGCGTGTCGCAGTAATCGAGGGATTTGCTCCGCAAGCTTTCGAAAAGACACAACCTATGGACATTCGTGTCTCTGCGATCTCTCAAGCCTCTGTGGATCTGCTGGATTCGCTAGGTGCTTGGGATGCAATCGAGAATATGCGAGTTTGCACATATAAGCGCTTAGAGACTTGGGAGCATCCAGAGTGCCGTACGCGATTTGACGCTGCATCCTTAGAGTTACCTCGACTGGGCTATATCGTCGAAAACCGCCTTATCCAACTTGGGTTGTGGGCGCAGTTTGAACGCTATGACAATATTGAACTGCTATGCCCAGAAAAGCTCGATACCATTGAATTTGGTGAAACGAACACTGTGGTGTTGCAGTCGGGCTTGCGTCTATCAGCTAAATGGGTTGTTGGTGCAGACGGCGCGAATTCGGCTGTTCGTCAGCAAGCGGGAATTGGTATCACGGCTTGGGATTACCGCCAACACTGTATGCTGATCAATGTCGAGACGGAGCTTCCTCAGCAAGACATTACTTGGCAGCAATTTCTACCAAGTGGCCCTCGTTCTTTTTTACCTTTGGCGTCGCTTACGGAAGAGGGTAAGGAAGTGGGGCAAGGCTCTTTGGTTTGGTACGACAAGCCGTCACGTATTAAGCAATTGTCAGCAATGAGTCCAGAGAAGCTGCGTGCAGAAGTGTTAAGTCATTTCCCTGCGGAGCTGGGTGATATTAAAGTGCTTCAATCGGGCTCTTTCCCATTAACCCGTCGACATGCTCAACGTTATGCTCAAAACAACTGCATCTTGGTCGGAGATTCTGCACACACCATCAACCCTCTCGCTGGGCAAGGGGTTAACCTGGGCTTTAAAGATGTGGCAGCTCTAATTGGCCTAACTAAAGAGCAGGGTGAGTTAACTGACTCTGTCGCAAGAAGTTACGAGGTTAAAAGAAGAGGAGATAACCTAATCATGCAGAGTGGCATGGACTTCTTCTACAAGACGTTTAGTAATGATCTTGGCCCACTTAAGTTTGTTCGTAATGCAGCATTAAAGCTTGCAGAGAACTCTGGACCAATTAAAAACCAAGTATTGAAGTATGCTTTGGGGCTGTAGTTTATAGTCTCGTACAGCTAAAGAAGTAAAGGAGAGCCAATGCTCTCCTTTTTTGTATCTGCTACTCACGATATTTGTTGTGTTACACAAACCGGCGAACCCACTTCCAAAGAATGACCGCTGTAGGTTAAAGAGCCGTCTAGTTTATTGCGTTTGAAAGAGGTGAGATTGTTGGAGTGTTGATTTGCCGCGATTAGCCACTCTCCATCATCGGTAATATGAAAATCACGAGGGAAGCTACCTTCAGTACGATAGCTATCCACAAAAACCGGCTTTTGATTCACTGGGTCGAGTTTAAAGTGACTGATCCTTGATTGATGCCGGCAAGAGACATAAAGATGCTGCTCATCTGGCGATAGCTTGATCGCTGCGGCCGCTTCTCCTTTTTCTGTATTAGGAAGCGCATCCACCTCCTCGATAATATGCCAACGTCCAACGGTCTTCTCTAGCATTAGGATCGTTTCAGATAGCTCACAGACAACATAGGCTTTGTCTTCAGCCTTAGTGAAAACCATATGACGAGGCCCATTGCCCGCTGGAACTTGAATAGATTGTACTGGCTCTTCCAAAAACTCCTCTTGCTCCTCATCGAAGCAGTAGAAGTTGATGTGATCGGCGCCAAGATCAACGGTGACAAACTGTGGCGAGTGCGTCAAGAACAGCGACTGATGAGCATGTGGCCCTGTTTGCCTATTTTGGTTAGGGCCTGAACCTGACATTTTTAGCGTTTTAATTCGTTTATCGATGTTGCCATTGATACCCAAACTAAAAATATCGAATGTGCCAGAAGAGTATTGAGAGGTGATGGCAAACTTATGGTTAGGATCTATCGAGATATGGCAAGGGTGATCCCCCAATATGTACCCAGAGTTGGATGGGACGTTTGAATCTGTCTCTGAGATGTGAAATAGCTGAGGTTGGGACTGTTGGTCGATTTCAGATGCGGTATAGATGCCCAGCTTTGTAGAGACAACAAAAGAGGGGTTAATGCACTTTGCGATCAGTTGTGGAGGGTTCAGCTTACCTGTTTCCAGATCTAACTGAGTTTGATATACACCTTGGCTTCCATTTGGATCTTCTGTGTAGCAACCGATGGTTAAAGGGAGAGTTCTCATAGCGCTGTCATACTCGATGTAAAAGTGGAGCCGACATTGTCTTACAAAAAGGTAACTAAGTGATGAATCTAGGGGAAATACTTGGTGATATGGTTAGCAGATTTGTATATTTCAGATAAAAGAAAACCCAGCTAAAAAGCTGGGTCTCTAATTATGGTGCGGAAGGAGAGACTTGAACTCTCACACCTTGCGGCGCCAGAACCTAAATCTGGTGCGTCTACCAATTCCGCCACTTCCGCATCGCTAGTTTATTTTCTAGCAAATAGTGTAGTTAAGGAGATGATTGGTAAATCTCAATAACGTTGTATTTGATTGTTTCACGTGTCAATCACACACTCTTCGTTCCCGAAGAAGAATAATGGTGCGGAAGGAGAGACTTGAACTCTCACACCTTGCGGCGCCAGAACCTAAATCTGGTGCGTCTACCAATTCCGCCACTTCCGCATCAATTCGTTAGTCATACCGATAATTGGTAAAATCAGTATCACGTTGTATTTTTCATTCTAATGAAAGAATGGTGGCTACTGCGGGATTTGAACCTGCGACCCCATCATTATGAGTGATGTGCTCTAACCAACTGAGCTAAGTAGCCAACTTGTTTCTCTTTCGAGATCTCTTTGTTTCCAAAGAAGAATAATGGTGCGGAAGGAGAGACTTGAACTCTCACACCTTGCGGCGCCAGAACCTAAATCTGGTGCGTCTACCAATTCCGCCACTTCCGCATCAATTTGTAGTTAAGGAGATGATTGGTGAATCTCAATAACGTTGTGTTAGTGGCTGGGCTACCTGGATTCGAACCAGGGAATGCCGGCATCAAAAGCCGGTGCCTTACCGCTTGGCGATAGCCCAACTGGATTGTTTTATGTGTCAATCACACGCTCTTCGTTTCCGAAGAAGAATAATGGTGCGGAAGGAGAGACTTGAACTCTCACACCTTGCGGCGCCAGAACCTAAATCTGGTGCGTCTACCAATTCCGCCACTTCCGCATCAATTTTTAGTTAAGGAGATGATTGGTGAATCTCAATAACGTTGTATTAGTGGCTGGGCTACCTGGATTCGAACCAGGGAATGCCGGCATCAAAAGCCGGTGCCTTACCGCTTGGCGATAGCCCAACTGGATTGTTTTATGTGTCAATCACACGCTCTTCATTTCTGAAGAAGAATAATGGTGCGGAAGGAGAGACTTGAACTCTCACACCTTGCGGCGCCAGAACCTAAATCTGGTGCGTCTACCAATTCCGCCACTTCCGCAACAATTCTGTAGTCATACCGATAATTGGTAAAATCAGTATCACGTTGTATTTTTCATTCTAGTGAAAGAATGGTGGCTACTGCGGGATTTGAACCTGCGACCCCATCATTATGAGTGATGTGCTCTAACCAACTGAGCTAAGTAGCCAACTTGTTTCTCTTTCGAGATATCTTCATTTCTGAAGAAGAATAATGGTGCGGAAGGAGAGACTTGAACTCTCACACCTTGCGGCGCCAGAACCTAAATCTGGTGCGTCTACCAATTCCGCCACTTCCGCATCAATTTGTAGTTAAGGAGATGATTGGTGAATCTCAATAACGTTGTGTTAGTGGCTGGGCTACCTGGATTCGAACCAGGGAATGCCGGCATCAAAAGCCGGTGCCTTACCGCTTGGCGATAGCCCAACTGGATTGTTTTATGTGTCAATCACACACTCTTCGTTTCCGAAGAAGAATAATGGTGCGGAAGGAGAGACTTGAACTCTCACACCTTGCGGCGCCAGAACCTAAATCTGGTGCGTCTACCAATTCCGCCACTTCCGCATCAATCTGTAGTTAAGGAGATGATTGGTGAATCTCAATAACGTTGTGTTAGTGGCTGGGCTACCTGGATTCGAACCAGGGAATGCCGGCATCAAAAGCCGGTGCCTTACCGCTTGGCGATAGCCCAACTGGATTGTTTTATGTGTCAATCACACGCTCTTCGTTTCCGAAGAAGAATAATGGTGCGGAAGGAGAGACTTGAACTCTCACACCTTGCGGCGCCAGAACCTAAATCTGGTGCGTCTACCAATTCCGCCACTTCCGCATCAATCTGTAGTTAAGGAGATGATTGGTGAATCTCAATAACGTTGTGTTAGTGGCTGGGCTACCTGGATTCGAACCAGGGAATGCCGGCATCAAAAGCCGGTGCCTTACCGCTTGGCGATAGCCCAACTGGATTGTTTTATGTGTCAATCACACGCTCTTCGTTTCCGAAGAAGAATAATGGTGCGGAAGGAGAGACTTGAACTCTCACACCTTGCGGCGCCAGAACCTAAATCTGGTGCGTCTACCAATTCCGCCACTTCCGCATCAATTCTGTAGTCATACCGATAATTGGTAAAATCAGTATCACGTTGTATTTTTCATTCTAATGAAAGAATGGTGGCTACTGCGGGATTTGAACCTGCGACCCCATCATTATGAGTGATGTGCTCTAACCAACTGAGCTAAGTAGCCATCTGAGAGCGAGACAATATAAACTAAACTCGCTTTCAATGCTATTACCTTTTTAAAGATAATTACACTTTAATTTGTGGCTGGGCTACCTGGATTCGAACCAGGGAATGCCGGCATCAAAAGCCGGTGCCTTACCGCTTGGCGATAGCCCAACAATTGATATCAAAAGATATCTCAAATATGGTGCGGAAGGAGAGACTTGAACTCTCACACCTTGCGGCGCCAGAACCTAAATCTGGTGCGTCTACCAATTCCGCCACTTCCGCATATTTCCTAAAGACTCTAACTCATTTAAGAGGAAAGTATTTAGGAAATGGTGGCTACTGCGGGATTTGAACCTGCGACCCCATCATTATGAGTGATGTGCTCTAACCAACTGAGCTAAGTAGCCATTTCCAAATTGTCGTTCCGTTTTGAAGCGTTGCTGCTTCGTTGGGAACGGGGCGCATTATGCGTAGTTGAGTGAAACCCGTCAACTTTTTTTTTAAATAAATCACGAATAAATGCCTGTTCGATTTCTTTTTAGACAAAGAGGCGTATTTGTGATCAAAAAATGGGGTTGAAACCCGATATTTTGGCGAAGTTAATTTTGATATGAATAGAAATCATTGAATTGAGAAAACAAAAAAGGCCAGTGAGAACACTGGCCTTTGGCAATAAGTTACTAATAAAACTTATACGTTGAAGCGGAAGTGAACAACATCGCCGTCTTTAACGATGTAGTCTTTACCTTCTAGACGCCATTTACCTGCATCTTTTGCACCGCTCTCACCGTTAAACTCGATGAAGTGGTCGTAACCAACAACTTCTGCACGGATGAAGCCTTTTTCGAAGTCAGTGTGGATCTTACCTGCAGCTTGTGGCGCAGTTGCACCAACAGGGATAGTCCAAGCACGCACTTCTTTAACACCAGCAGTGAAGTAAGTTTGTAGAGTAAGTAGTTCGTAACCAGAACGGATAACACGGTTTAGACCTGGTTCTTCGATACCCATGTCTGCTAGGAACTCTTCGCGATCTTCGTCTTCAAGTTCAGATAGCTCAGATTCAATAGCTGCACATACAGCAACAACTACGTTGTTCTCTTTTTCTGCGTATTCACGAACTGCGTCTAGGTACGGGTTATCTTCGAAACCGTCTTCGTTTACGTTCGCAATGTACATTGTTGGCTTAAGTGTAAGGAAGTTTAGGTAGCCAATTGCTGCCGCTTCTTCTTTTGAAAGCTCAACTGTACGCGCCATACCACCTTCAGTAAGAACTGGTAGTAGTTTTTCTAGAACAGTGATTTCGAACTTAGCGTCCTTGTCACCGCCTTTTGCTTTCTTAGCGTTACGTTGAATTGCACGCTCACAGCTGTCTAAGTCAGCCAGTGCAAGTTCAAGGTTGATCACTTCGATGTCTTCGATTGGTGATACTTTGCCAGAAACGTGAACGATGTTTTCGTTTTCAAAACAGCGAACTACGTGACCAATTGCGTCAGTTTCACGGATGTTTGCTAGGAATTTGTTACCCAGACCTTCACCTTTAGATGCACCAGCAACTAGGCCAGCGATATCAACGAATTCCATCGTTGTAGGAAGGATCTTCTGCGGATTAACAATTTTCGCTAATGCATCTAGACGTAGATCAGGTACTGGAACGATACCTGTGTTTGGTTCGATGGTACAAAACGGGAAGTTTGCTGCCTCGATACCTGCTTTAGTTAGTGCATTAAACAGAGTTGACTTACCAACGTTTGGTAGACCAACGATGCCACATTTAAAACCCATGATATAAACCTTATTCTGCTTTGAACGTATGTAAGCGATTTTGTGCTTTTGATAGGCCATCTTTTAATAAGATGTCTAGGCTGCGTACTGATTCGTCAACAACGGCATCAATACACTCTTGCTCTTTTTGCGGAGCTTTGCCTAATACATAACCTGCAACTTTATCTTTATGTCCCGGATGGCCGATGCCTAAACGAAGACGGTAGAATTCTTTATTGTTACCCTGCTTGCTGATGATGTCTTTGAGTCCATTGTGACCGCCGTGGCCGCCACCCTTCTTGAACTTACCAATGCCAGGTGGGAGATCGAGTTCATCGTGTGCAACCATGATCTCTTCTGGTTTAATTTGGTAGAACTTCGCCAATGCCGCAACGGCTTTGCCGGATAAGTTCATGTAAGTTGTTGGGATCAACAAGCGAAGATCTTCACCGTGAACCATAATGCGTCCGGTCAGACCAAAGAACTTTGCTTCATTCTTTAGTGTAACGTTGTGTACGCGTGCTAATTCTTCAACTACCCATGCGCCCGCATTGTGGCGAGTTTTGGCGTATTCTGGACCTGGATTTGCCAGTCCAACGAGAAGTTTTATTTGTTGGCTCAAGGTATGGATCTCTCTCGGGATTTCAAAAAGCGCCGTATGATATCACAATTTATGAAAAAGGTGCGAGCAGTGGAGAACTTGTCTCTGCTCGAGAACCTCACTTATGACACTAACCTTAGCGCAATATACGACAGGTATAAAAAAAGCACTTCAATCGAAGTGCTTTTTAAACGCATCACTCTATGGGTAGAGTTGTGAGTCTTAGTTAAACATCGCAGAGATTGACTCTTCGTTACTGATACGACGAATCGCTTCAGCAAGCATGCGAGATAGGCTAAGAGTCGTTACTTTACCTGTTGCTGCCATCTCAGGAGATAGTGAGATAGAGTCAGTCACGATAACTTGGTCTAGAACAGAGTTCTTGATGTTGTCTGCAGCACCACCAGAGAATACAGCGTGAGTTGCGTAAGCGAATACACGCTTAGCACCGCGCTCTTTTAGCGCTTCAGCTGCTTTACATAGTGTGCCACCTGTGTCGATCATGTCATCAACGATAACACAGTCACGACCTTCAACATCACCGATTAGGTTCATTACTTCAGAAACGTTAGCACGTGGACGACGCTTATCAACGATAGCGATATCAACGTCACCTAGAGCTTTAGCTGTTGCACGAGCACGTACAACACCACCTAGGTCAGGAGAAACCACAACTGGGTTCTCTAGGCCACGGTTAGCCATGTCTTCTAGAAGAACTGGAGTACCGAAGATGTTATCAACTGGTACATCGAAGAAGCCTTGGATTTGCTCTGCGTGTAGGTCGATAGTAAGAACGCGGTCTACGCCAACGTTAGAAAGGAAATCTGCAACAACTTTTGCAGTAATTGGCACACGTGCAGAACGTACACGACGATCTTGACGGGCATAACCGAAGTAAGGGATTACAGCAGTAATACGGCCAGCAGAAGCGCGGCGCATTGCGTCAATCATTACCACCAATTCCATTAGGTTGTCATTGGTTGGTGCACAAGTTGATTGAATCAGGAATACATCGCTACCACGAACGTTTTCATTGATTTGAACAGCGACTTCGCCATCAGAAAAACGGTCTACAGTAGCATCGCCAAGAGAGATGTATAGACGATCAGCAATACGTTGGGCTAGTTCAGGTGTTGCGTTACCAGCAAATAGCTTCATATCAGGCACGGTGGAAACCTCAGGGTTGCGTCCAGTTTTAATTAGATTGTGGGTGGGCTGAGTGGTATTCAGCCAGCGTCTCTTTTAAAGGTGAAAGATTTCGACCTTTAGCAATAAATGCAGAGACGTTGTCAGGCAGTTTTGCCAGTACAGATTCTGCTTCGTTTTTGCTCGAAAATTCAGCAAAAACGCAAGAACCGGTGCCGGTCAATCTCGACGGCGCATATTGTAGCAGCCATGAAAGTTGCTTATCAACCTCTGGGTACAGCATTCGTACAATTTTTTCGCAATCGTTTACGTATTCTTGCTCTAGAAGCGTTGCTAGCTCTCGCTTCGGCGTATTTCTGGTTAATTCTGGATGTGTGAATATGTCCGCAGTTGCTATGCTCACTTGAGGCTTAACCACTAAATACCACTTCTCTTCAGGGGTCGCTGGATGTAACTGCTCACCTACACCTTCAGCAAAAGCAGAGAAGCCACGAACAAATACAGGGACGTCTGCGCCTAGCTTTAAGCCTATCTCTGCTAACTGATCATCAGAAAGTCCGAGTTGCCATAGGTAGTTTAATGCGACTAACACAGTTGCCGCATTCGATGAACCACCACCAATACCGCCACCCATAGGCAGAACTTTCTTGAGTTCAATATCAGCGCCGAAGTTGGTATTGGCATATTGCTGAAGGGCGGTAGCGGCTTTCCAGATTAGGTTATCTTCGGTAGCGACACCTGGAATTTGAGGTGAAATAGTGATTTGGTTTGAGCGCTGGTGAGCTGTGATACTGAGTTCATCACCGAAGTCGACAAACTGAAACAGGGTTTGCAATTCATGATAGCCGTTGTCGCGACGACCAGTTATGTAGAGAAAAAGGTTCAGTTTAGCCGGTGACGGCCAATGAGTTTGTGTCGAAATCATTTATCGAGTGTCCATTTAGAGACCACAATGTTGATCTTATTTTCATCTTGTTTAAATGAGAGTCGTGTTGGAAGAGGCAGTACCTTTTCAACGGTATCGTTTTGGCTATCGATACTTTGGCTTAAAGTGACATCGCGATAGCGGTCAAAGTTGAGCTGCCAAGCTTTGCCATCGATCTGCTTAGAAAGCGCTTCTACTGTATTGTTGGCGTTCAATAAGTAGGTGTCTGCTTCATCAGGGTTACCGAGTAGCCATTGTGGTAGATGATCAACGGGGATCGCCAGCCCAGTTAGCTGTTTAACCAGTTTAGATGCACTTCTATGGGTAAATACTTGATCATCATAAGTAACGACTTTAGCGCCGTACTCGTTGATTGTGAGGTTAAGTGCCGTTTGACCTAAGAACGTGGTCAGCCGTAATTGACTGAAGTTTGGAGAGTGTTTCCATAAAAAATTGAGGCTTTGGCGCTCTTCGGGAGAGATATAAGCAAGCTTGCCTGTTGCTTGATAATATTGGATCTCTTGCAGTTGTCGCTGATGTGCTTGCCACTCCACACTGGTCGGTTGTTCGGGTACAGAAACACAACCTGCTACGATCAGACAGAAAAAAATTAAAGAGGCAATTTTACGAAATCTATCCATGTTTGCTCACAACTTGTTCAATAATATCGAAAAAACGCTTCAACTATAGCATTGAATTCACGAACTCAGGAAAACAAATACTGCTTACCCTTTAAATAGAGCCATGCATCAAGTAAAATTCGGCATCCTGTTTTTAAACCCTGATCGAGAACTTCTGATACATGTCTTTGCTTGCCGTAGGTATCAATCACAATACAGCGTCGGTTGAATTGCGAGAAAAAGTAGCGTTTGGTCCAGATAAATTATCTGATGCACTAAGGCAACTTAACGCAAATGCACACGTGAATGGAAGTGTCATACTGTCCACTTGTAACCGAACAGAAGTGTATTGTGACGTTAAGAGTGCGGCTAAGAATAAGCTGATTGAATGGTTATCAGTATTTCATGACGTTAGCCCAGAAGAGCTTAAACCCAGCCTTTATATCCATGAAGAGCAAGCGGCAATTAAACACCTAATGCGTGTTGCATGTGGCTTAGACTCTTTAGTATTGGGTGAGCCTCAAATTCTCGGACAGGTAAAACAAGCGTACTCTGATTCGCGTGAGCAGAAAGCCGTTGATGCATCGATGGAGAAGCTGTTCCAAAAGTCATTCTCTGTCGCTAAGCGTGTTCGTACCGAGACTGAGATTGGCGGTAGCGCCGTTTCTGTTGCTTACGCAGCCTGTACATTGGCGAAGCACATCTTTGAATCGATTGAAGACTCAACGGTACTGCTAGTAGGTGCCGGTGAAACCATCGAGTTGGTAGCAAAACACCTTTCTGCTAATGGCTGTACTAAAATGATTGTGGCCAACCGAACTCGTGAGCGAGCTTTAGGTTTAGCTGAAGAGTTTGGTGCTGAGGTGATCAGCTTGAATGAGATTCCAGATCACCTTAATAAAGCGGACATTGTGATCAGCTCAACAGCAAGTCCTCTGCCGATTATCGGTAAAGGTATGGTTGAGACCGCACTTAAGCAGAGAAAACATCAACCTATGCTGCTGGTTGATATTGCGGTACCTCGTGATGTTGAAGCAGAAGTGGGCGATCTTAATGATGCCTACCTATATACAGTTGATGACTTACAGTCGATTGTTGATGGCAACATCGAGCAGCGCAAGGTTGAAGCGATTCAGGCTGAAGCGATTGTAAGCGAAGAGAGCGCCGCCTTTATGAGCTGGATGCGTTCTTTGCAAGCGGTGGATAGCATTCGTGAGTATCGAAAGTCAGCGAATGAAATCAGAGAAGAATTATTAAGTAAGAGTTTACAGTCACTGGCTGCGGGCGGTGATCCTGAGAAAGTCTTACTTGAGCTGAGTAATAAGCTCACAAACAAATTGATCCATGCTCCAACACGCGCACTACAAAGTGCAGCTGAGCAAGGAGAACCTGCGAAATTAACGGTCATTAGACAGAGTTTGGGCTTAGAAGACCCTCAATAAATTTAGACCTCCAAAAAGATAAGACGAATATGAAAGCCTCGATTCTAGTAAAGCTTGAAACACTTGTTGAACGCTACGAAGAAGTTCAGCACCTGCTTGGTGATCCAGATGTGATCGGTGATCAAAACAAATTCCGTGCACTATCGAAAGAGTACTCTCAGTTAGAAGAAGTGACTAAGTGCTTCCAAGCGTACCAGCAAGCGCAAGACGATCTAGAAGCTGCCGAAGATATGGCACAAGAAGACGACGAAGAGATGCGTGAAATGGCGCAGGAAGAGATTAAAGAAGCAAAAGAGGCGATTGAGCGCCTGACTGATGAGCTTCAAATCCTACTGCTACCAAAAGATCCAAACGACGAGCGTAACTGTTTCCTAGAGATCCGTGCCGGTGCCGGTGGTGATGAAGCGGGTATCTTCGCGGGTAACCTTTTCCGTATGTACTCTAAGTTTGCTGAGAAGAAAGGCTGGCGCGTTGAAGTGATGAGCAGCAATGACTCAGAGCAAGGCGGATACAAAGAGATGATCGCTAAAGTAAGCGGTGAAGGCGTTTACGGCGTGATGAAATTTGAGTCAGGCGGTCACCGTGTTCAGCGTGTACCAGAGACAGAATCTCAAGGTCGTGTACACACTTCTGCGTGTACAGTAGCTGTTATGCCTGAAATCCCAGAAGCGGATCTTCCAGAAATTAAAGCGGCAGACCTGAAAATTGATACCTTCCGTGCATCAGGCGCGGGTGGCCAGCACGTTAACACCACAGACTCTGCAATCCGTATTACTCACTTGCCAACAGGTACAGTGGTAGAGTGTCAGGACGAGCGTTCTCAACACAAAAACAAAGCGAAAGCGATGGCCGTTCTTGCTGCGCGTATTGTACAAGCTGAAGAAGAGCGTCGTGCTGCTGAAGTATCAGACACGCGTCGTAACCTACTAGGCTCGGGTGACCGTAGTGACCGTATCCGTACTTACAACTACCCACAAGGTCGTGTTTCTGATCACCGTATCAACCTAACACTTTACCGTCTGAACGAAGTGCTAGAAGGCGACCTACAAAGCCTGGTTGATCCAGTACTGCAAGAGCACCAAGCTGACCAACTTGCTGCGCTAGCTGAGAACAACTAAACCCTATGCAATCTGCCTATACGGTTGAAAGTGCATTAAAAGCAGCAATCGTACAGCTTCAAGAGGGCGAGAATACTTCGCCCTCTATTGATGCCGCTGTGCTGCTTTGCCACACGCTTGATAAACCTCGTTCCTATCTTCTTACCTGGCCAGAAAAACATCTGACTCTCGAACAAGAACAGCATTTCAATGAACTGCTAACGCGCAGGCTCACCGGAGAACCAGTCGCGTATATTGTCGGTGAGCGAGAGTTTTGGTCGTTACCTTTGAAAGTTTCTCCTTCAACCTTGATTCCTCGACCTGACACTGAGCGTTTGGTTGAAGTCGCGTTGGATAAAACATTCGGTAAGACAGGTGACATCCTCGATTTAGGGACAGGGACAGGGGCGATTGCGTTGGCACTCGCATCTGAGATGCCTAACCGCAATGTGACTGGGATTGACCTGCGTCCTGAAGCGCAACAACTCGCTAGCGAGAATGCGGAGCGTCTTAACATCACCAACACCACTTTTTTAAATGGCAGTTGGTTTGAACCGTTATCTGAAAACAGTCGCTTTTCATTGATAGTATCGAATCCACCTTACATCGAGAAGGATGACCCACATCTGTCTCAAGGGGATGTGCGCTTCGAACCTATCACAGCGCTGGTTGCGGAAGAGAAAGGGTTAGCTGACATCAAGTATATTGCCGACAATGCTCGCCACTATCTAGAAGCAGATGGTTGGTTGGCATTTGAGCACGGTTACGATCAAGGAGATGCGGTTCGCGAGATCATGCAGGCCTTGGGTTATTTAGACGTCATGACAGAAAAAGACTATGGCGGCAATGATAGAGTCACTTTGGGACGCTATCTACCTTAGTGTCGGTGTTAGATAAAACGCCAATAAAAGAAATTAAAGGGATATCATGTACGAAGGTTTAAAACATTTTCACTTATTGACGGTTGGGCTTAGCGCTCTACTACTGTCAGTTCGCTACGCGCTTATGATGGCAAATTCTCCAATGCTTAAGCATCCATTCTTGCAGCGCTTCCCACATATCAACGACTCACTACTGCTGTTGTCTGGTATTGGTCTGATCTTTATTACTGGTTTTATTCCGTTTACCCCAGCAGCGCCTTGGCTAACAGAGAAACTGACTTGTGTTATGGCATACATCGCACTGGGCTTCTTTGCGCTTAAGTTCGGTAAAAACAAGTTGCTTAGAACCTTTTCGTTTTTCGGCGCATTAGGCTGGTTGGCGATGGCAGGTAAGATTGCTGTGACTAAAGTTCCAACATTCTTCGGCTAATTATCTCCCTGTTTAGGTTAGTTATCTTAGTATTTCGGTTAATTATCTATGTACGAATTTTTTGACGAAGACTTTGACCAGTTAGAGCTGGTGGAAGGTGCTTTGATCTTAAATAAAGCGGTAAACCCTGAGACTCAAGACAAGTGGGCAGAGCTAGAGCTGGCTCGACTGCTGAGTGATGCTGAACAAGCATTGGTGCATGAGACAGACGAACAGCAAAAGTTTGAATCTTTTATTCGCCTTTTCTTTTATGAGTGGGGCTTTGCTGGAGATAAAGAGGCGTATTTCTCTTCAGATAATGCGTTTATTGATAAGGTGTTAGAGCGCAAGAAGGGCGTGCCTGTGAGTTTAGGTGCTATCTTTTTGTACCTAGGACGTAAGTTGGGTTTCCCTGTTGATGGTGTCTCTTTTCCAACGCAGTTCCTACTCAAGGTCACTTGGTACGATCAAGCTCCTGTCTACATCAACCCTTACAATGGTGAGTATGTTGGGCAGCAAACTCTGCGTGCTTGGTTGATTGGTCATGATGGCCCGCTTGCTGAAGTGAAAAGCGAACATCTTGAAGTTGCTGATCACCCAACTATTATCGGTAAGTGGTTAGCACTGTTGAAAAGCGCGTTGCTGCGAGAAGAGCGCTATACTCTTGCACTGAAGTGTACCGACTTGGCGCTGACTTTTGTGCCAGATGACCCGTATGAAATTCGCGATCGTGGTTTTATCTATCAGCAACTTGATTGTCACCAAATCGCAGCGACTGACTATCAGTATTTTATTGACCAATGCCCAGATGACCCTGCATCTGAGTTACTTAAATCTCAAGTGAACGCGATGAACGAAAAAGTCGTTGTGGTTCACTAATTAATAATTATCTAGAGAGAATATGATGGAACAGAAAACAGTTCACATTGGCGATATGCCAATTGCAAACGACAAGCCATTTACGCTATTTGCAGGTATGAATGTTCTTGAGTCTCGCGATCTAGCGATGCAGATCTGTGAACACTACGTAAAAGTGACTGAGAAGCTTGGTATCCCTTACGTATTTAAGGCGTCTTTTGATAAAGCGAACCGCAGCTCTGTACATTCTTACCGTGGTCCAGGCATGGAAGAAGGTCTTAAGATTTTCCAAGAGTTGAAAGATACGTTCGGCGTGAAAATCATCACGGATGTTCATACTGAAGCTCAAGCACAGCCAGTAGCAGACGTCGTTGATGTGATTCAGCTTCCTGCGTTCCTAGCTCGTCAAACTGACCTAGTTGAAGCGATGGCTAAGACAGGCGCTGTAATCAACGTGAAGAAACCTCAGTTCATGAGCCCTGGTCAAGTTGGTAACATCGTTGATAAGTTTGCTGAGTGTGGTAACGAAAACATCATCCTTTGTGAGCGTGGCTCGTGCATGGGTTACGACAACTTGGTTGTCGATATGCTTGGTTTTGGTGTAATGAAAAAAGCATCAAACGGCAGCCCAATCATCTTTGACGTGACTCACTCACTGCAGATGCGTGACCCTTCAGGTGCGGCATCAGGCGGTCGTCGTGAGCAGACGGTTGAACTTGCAAAAGCAGGTTTAGCGACAGGTATCGCTGGTCTATTTATTGAAGCGCACCCGAACCCAGATCAAGCACGTTGTGATGGTCCTTCGGCACTTCCATTGGATAAGCTAGAGCCGTTCTTAGCACAAATGAAAGCACTTGATGATTTGATCAAAGGTTTCGATCATATCGACATTAAATAGTCGTAATTAAAGAACAAAATGCCGGCATTGAGCCGGCTTTTTTTGTATCTATGGTTTGTGTGATTGTATAGATAAACTTTCGTTATTCAGACTGAAACGATGATGTTTGATATGTTATATCGTAACAATAAGTGTTTGATAATAATTATAAATTTAACTTAAGTTACCTTAACTTGTTGATTGGTTAATCAATATCACAAATGGTTCGAAAACGCATGAAAACGTTTGCCTGTGATCACTTATTGACTGAAATGCAACTTTGTTTGTTTGTTACACAATCGAAAGCTGATTAAGGTGATCTATCCTACATAAATATGAAATCACTCTGTTAGGTTTACCTTCTTAATTTAAACTACTTCAAGTTTTACTATCCTTTAACGACGTTTGCCAAACAAGCGTCCGTTTAATCTGGATGATTTTAAAGCAGTGGATTCCCCAAAAAAGTTCAAAGGTATGACAATGAAGCAACGCCTTATTCTAAAGACAGCACTCAGTGCTGCGATCCTAGCAACTCTTGCAGGTTGTGCATCTCAACCAGCTCAAGAGTGGGAAAACGATAAAACTTACAAGCTAACTGTTCTGCACACTAACGACCACCACGGTCGCTTCTGGCAGAATAAATACGGTGAGTACGGCATGGCCGCTCGTAAGACTCTAATCGACGAGCTTCGTGAAGAGATTCGTGCAGAAGGTGGTAGCGTGCTGCTTCTATCTGGTGGTGACATCAACACTGGTGTTCCAGAGTCAGACCTACAAGATGCTGAACCAGATTTCAAAGGCATGAACAAGATCGGTTACGATGCAATGGCATTGGGTAACCACGAGTTTGATAACTCTCTAGACGTGCTAGCTAAACAGATCGATTGGGCAAATTTCCCAATGCTATCTGCAAACATCTACGATAAAGCGACAGGTGAGCGCAAGTTCCAAGCTTACGAAATGTTTGAAAAGCAAGGCATCAAGATCGCTGTTATTGGTCTAACGACAGAAGATACGGCTAAGATCGGTAACCCTGAGTTCATCGCTGGCATCGACTTCCGTGACCCGAAAGAAGAAGCGAAAGAGCTGATTGCTGAGCTTAAAGAGACAGAAAAACCGGATCTTATCTTCGCAGTAACTCACATGGGTCACTACGAAAACGGTCAACGTGGTGTTAACGCACCGGGTGACGTTGCTCTAGCTCGCTACCTAAACGAAGGTGACCTAGACATGATCGTTGGTGGCCACTCTCAAGAGCCTGTATGTATGGAAGGCCCGAACGTTGCGAAGAAAAACTTCAAGCCAGGTGACGAATGTAAGCCAGACGTACAAAACGGTACTTACATCGTTCAAGCTCACGAGTGGGGTAAATACGTAGGCCGTGCTGATTACGAATTCCGTAACGGCGAACTAGAGATGGTAAGCTACGACCTGATCCCAGTTAACCTGAAGAAGAAGGTTAAGATCGACGGTAAGAAACAACGTGTTCTTATCCAAGATGAGATTGCACAAGATCCAGAACTACTAGAGTTCCTACGTCCGTTCCAAGAGCAAGGCCAAGCACAGCTTGAAGTTAAGATTGCTGAAACAAATGGCAAGCTTGAAGGTGACCGTAACGTTGTTCGTTTCCAACAAACAAACCTTGGTCGTCTGATCGCAACATCTCACATGGAGCGTGCTAAAGCTGACTTCGCTGTGATGAACTCTGGTGGTGTTCGTGATTCTATCGAAGCGGGTGAAGTAACGTACAAAGACGTACTAACGGTTCAACCATTTGCAAACATCCTAACTTACACTGACATGACTGGTGCTGAAGTTCTGGATTACCTAAATGTTGTTGCAACGAAACCAATTGATTCTGGTGCTTACGCTCAGTTCGCTGGTATCTCAATGACAGTAGAAAACGGCAAGGTTTCTAACGTATTCATCGGTGGTAAGCAACTTCGTCTAGACGAAACGTACCGCTTCACTGTACCAAGCTTCAACGCTGCGGGCGGTGACGGTTACCCTAAACTAACGGGTCACCCAGGTTACGTAAACACAGGTTTTGTTGACGCTGAAGTACTGAAAGAGTACCTAGAAGCAAACAGCCCAGTAGACGTAAACGCGTACGCACCATCTGGTGAAATGGTTTACAAATAATTAGGTAAATCGAGAGTTTAGATTGACTCTCAGCGCCTGATAATTTTAACTAAAGCGATGCTTCGGCATCGCTTTTTGTTTATCTGATATTTGGAAAAACCATGACACCGGCCATCAATCTTGCAAAGAAGAAAAAAGTTACTCATGCCATCCACCAGTATGACCACGATCCAAGTCATGACAGCTATGGGTTAGAGGCTGTGGAAGCGTTGGGGCAAGACCCAAAGAAAGTCTTTAAAACACTGCTTTTCTGCTTGAATGGTGTTGCCAAAGATCTCGCAGTAGCCGTGATTCCTGTCGACCAGAAGCTGAACCTGAAATTGGCTGCAAAAGCGGCCAAAGGTAAAAAAGCCGAGATGGCCAACCCAGAGATTGCGCAGAAGACAACAGGCTATGTTGTTGGTGGAATTAGCCCTCTTGGTCAAAAGAAGGCGCTACTAACCTTCATCCATTCCAGTGCAGAGCCTCAAGAAACTATCTGTGTCAGTGCGGGGAAACGAGGTTTAGAGATTGAGTTGGCGCCAAGCGACCTTGCCAAACTGACTCGAGCTCAATTTGTTGATTTGTGTCTGTAGGCGATTCAACATACTCTCTTCGAATACAAAAATGCCCACTAGAGTTAGTGGGCATTTTTATTATTCAGCTTGCTACTTCTTGAGGCTTAATGTGCCGCCAACGCGTTTCTTCGGCGCTTGGTTTGTCTCTTGTCTGCGAGCGTTTGTCGGCTTGCTATGAGGACGAGAAGGCGCTTTACCACGGTTATTACTACGCTCTTGGTCTTGGCGATTCGTACGTTGACGCTCACCACGTTGCTGGTCGTCACCGTTAGATGGACGTTTACCGCGCTTAGAGTTTGGCGCATGACGGAATTCATCGGCATTATTACCTTTGAATGTGCGTGGGCGGTTCTCTTTCTGATTGCGACGCGCTCTAGAGCCTTGGTTCTCTTCTCGGCTATCAAACAGTTTCGCATCGGTTGCTTTGCGAATGCGTTGACCTTTAGCATTCAGTTTCGACGCTTCTTCTGTGCTCACTGAACCTTCACACATTGCTAAGATTTCAGCGATCTCGTCATCACTTAGGTAGCGCCATTTACCATTAGGGATACCATCAAGTGAGATGTTCATGATACGCACGCGACGTAGCTTGAATACCTCGTAACCTAAGGCTTCACACATACGACGAATCTGACGGTTCAAGCCCTGCGTTAGGGTGATACGGAAAGAGAATTTGGTCTCTTTTTCCACTTTACATGGCAGGGTAACGGTATCTAGGATTGGTACGCCTGACGCCATTTTCTTCAAGAAATCGCCTGTGATTGGCTTATCAACACGGACTACGTACTCTTTCTCGTGGTTGTTGCCAGCACGAAGGATCTTGTTGACGATATCGCCGTCGTTGGTCAGGAAAATCAAACCGTCTGAAGGTTTATCAAGACGACCAATTGGGAAAATACGTTTATGGTGGCCAACAAAGTCGACAATGTTCCCTGGGATATCACGTTCAGTAGTACAAGTGATACCGGTTGGCTTGTTTAGAGCGATATAGATAGGCTTCTCTTTCGAGCGAACAGGTTTGCCATCAATCTCTACGTCATCTCCGGGTAGGACTTTTGTGCCCATTTCTGGTGTTTTACCATTGATGGTGACACGGCCGGCATCAATCAGCTTGTCGGCTTCACGGCGTGAGCAAAAGCCAGTTTCACTGATGTATTTATTGAGGCGTTTCGCTTGGGATTCTTGTGACATGATTTTCTCTTAGCGTTTCACAACGGAATATAGGTAAACAAAAAGCAACTACCGAGTAGTTGCTTTCTGAGTATGTATCTTTAACTGCGCATAATTTTAGCATCTAGTGTGAGCTTGAGCACGAATTAAATTTTCTGAGCTAACTCATGCGCTTTTGATGTCTTTCTCGGTTTTCTAACTTTTTCTCGTCACTTTTTCTTAGCATCACATACACCGCGCCTGTGCCGCCATGGAACTGCTGCGCAGAGTGAACACATTGCACGTCATTAATCTGCGATAGCCAGTTTGCGACGTAGCTTTTCATCATTGCTGGTGGGTTAGAGCGTTCACCCTTACCATGAACAATAATCACAGTACGAATATCCATACGTAGACACTGACGCAAGAAAGAGAGGATCTCGTTACGTGCATCCTTAAGCGTTTTTCGGTGCAGGTCTAGTTTGGCTTGAATTGGGTATTTTCCTAAGCGCAGCTTTTTGTATACGCCATCTTGCACACCATCTTTTTTGTACTCCACGATATCTTCAGGTTTCAACATCGGAGAGTAGTCTAAAGATAGGTAATCTTTTTCATCGTCAGAGAGCCACATTGCCGCTTCGCGCTTAGCAAGGTGAGATTCGGTGACTCGGTGAACTTTTTGATGCTCCGCGGTATCTTGGTCAATACGCTTAACGTCGCCCATCATTTGTTGGAATAGATCTAGGTCGTCATCATGAGACATAGTGGTTATCTCAAGTTGGAGAGGGATAAAGAAAGTATACCTAAGTTATGGGGTGGTTCAAAAACGAAAAAACCGGAGCAGACAATATTAGTCAGCTCCGGTGCAAAGCATCTTTAAGTCCCAACTTAAACAGGTTGGTGATTAAGGCTTGGCGACTCTAGTGAGGAGATTTGTCGGTCATAACCTTGTAAATGAAGAAGCCTCCATAAAACATCATGAGACCAAGAGCCCCGAAGATTACTATCATTGAAGATAGTCCCACTGCATTACCAAATAGGAGATCTAGCCAAAAGTCCATGTGTATACCTCAAAGTTATGTGACACGTATAATTCTATTAACTGAACCTATCGTTTTACTGATCTGGATCAATCCTGTTGCATAAGTTAAATCTTTGTTGGCGAGTGTGTGTATTTGGTCACATTCTCATCGTGCTTGGTTGTCTTTTGTTCGAACGGTATAATATTGAAGGAAATAATGAAAAAAGCGCTTGCGGATAAACTCAGATTCCGTATTATACGCTCCATCGACAGGCAATGAGCCAGTTAGATATCTCGGTGAATAGCGCAGCTTGGTAGCGCATCTGGTTTGGGACCAGAGGGTCGGGGGTTCGAATCCCTCTTCACCGACCACATTTAGAAAGCCTGCTCAATGAGCAGGCTTTCGTCGTTTTTAGGGTGTAGGAAAAGGAATAGAACCCAAATGGGGTTCGCCTGATGTTCAAAATAAGCTCTTCACTGAATACATGAAAGAAAGCCGTAGCCCTCTTTTTGTAATAGATAGGGGCTACGGCTTTTTTGCATTTGAAATCTTATAACTTTCTAGTTATACGTCATTCCCTAGAGTAACGAAGGAGCGAGTAGGGAATCTCCTTCCATTGCATAAAGAAAAGGGCTGACTTAGCAGGCCAACCCTTCAAATTACTCTTTTCTAATCATGCGTACTATTTCACGTCACATGTGATGTCTTTAATTGGCGTCTCTGATGTTTCAAAGCAGACATAAGCCTCGACTGGGTTGTTCGGGCCAACACGAATATAACCCGCCTTAACCGCATCTTCGTCGAACGTAATGGAGTGTGAAGGACTCATTTGGTTGTCGAAGTAGGTGGCTTCAAAATGGTTGCTCATCTGATCTGCAATGCGATTTCGCGTTGTTGATGTAGAGAAGGTCACAGTGGCGCAGCGCATTGGTGGTTTTTGAGTGATAAGAAACTGGCCACTCTCTTTATCTAATACACCACCACTGATCTCCGGTTGAATGTCTACAGGTTGAAACTGTTCAATATGACAAGTCTCTTTGGCGGAGACGATGGCCGGTAGAAAAATAAAAAGACTCAATGTAGTTTTTAGGAAAATGGATTTCATTGACGTTATGCCTTGTCTAAATCGAGCGCAATATAATAGCACCACGACGGCGCTATTCATTGTGAGGATTAGGTCAATCAGGTAATGATTTTATAATGAAAAGGTCATCACTAAGTGAATGATTACGATAGCCCTTATTCCACACTGCATTGCGCTTGTTCGCTCTTCGACAATTGAACAATGTCAAAACCGCGTTTTTCTAACAATTCGATAAGGTTTTGCTCGCCGATGAGGTGCATCGCGCCAACCACAACTAAATACGTTGCATCTTGTTCTAACTTCCAATTTTTATTGCTCAGCTTATTAGCCCAGTCATGATTGCGATCGGTAAGAAACGCTGCGGTTAGCTCCGGTGATATGGCGGCCTGTTCCGCAATATGCTCTAGGTTTTTCGTGTCTCCAGTTTTCCAGCTATCGATTAAGCAGTGGGTTGCTTTGCCTGTTTCATCGAACTCTTCAATGGAGCTTAGCAATAGGTCTTTGCCGCCTTCTTTACCTTGAGCAATCAAATCAATCTGAAATTGCAGCGACTCTAAAGTAATGAGTGGTTTATCAAGCTTCTCTGCAAGAGCTGCAATATGAGCGTCAACACCAAACTGCGGTAGATAACCTAACTGTTCAAACTGCTTCATTTGCACTGTTAGCGCTGAAGCCCAAGGTGGTGAGAGTAATAACTGTTGATGAGGCAAGTTGAGAGACTTGGCGATCTGTTTAAATTGTGTCTCTTGATTTCCATCGAGCACGTCAGCGGTTGTTATTGTCGTTGAAGGGTACTTTAAGCCTCCGGATTGTTTGAGGTCAGCCTCCAGGATAAGCCCATCACTACGCTTAAGCGCATCATTGATTGGCTCAGGAAGTGGATACATAGATTCATCTCCGGCATGCACAGAGCCAAAAATGATGAATTCAAGTTGACCTTTTTTCGCCTGCCAAAACAGAGGCTCTGCAATGGCCGTTGAGCATGCTGTACAGAAGAGAACAATAAAGCTGAGTATTTGGCGCACATTGGCTCCTTAATTCATTGTAGTCGCTCGTTAAAATCCATTTTGACGTTGGTTTTTAACGTAATTTTATTAGAGATTAATCACGTTATAGCGATAAAAAATCCGCTCATTGATTTGACTTTAAAAATACCACAGTGAAATACGGTGAGTAATCTATCAATTTCGACCTAGAATCTGTGAAGTGATTCCCAATATTTACGTCAAAACAAAAATGACGGATTGTTCGATTTTTGTAAGTTTATGATTTTAAAGTTTTTATGTTTTTTATCCTTTGCCCGTGTTTGAAGTCGATCACTTTCTTGCTCTGATTTAATTCACGGCGAAAAATAACGTCATATAGTGAATTCATCTTTTGGAGGCGCACTTATTTGCTTCCACTCAATTTTAACTTATGGGTGAATACGATGTTGAAGAGAAACTTACTATCAGTCGCAGTTTTGGCCGGTCTATCAGGGTGTGCTGCTACACAATCGACAGAGCAACAAGTCGTAAATACGTTGGCAGACAATCTTGATGTTCAATATGAGGTGCTGACAAATCATGGCGCGAATGAAGGCCTTGCATGTCAAGATTTAGGCGCTGAATGGGCATCTTGTAATAAGGTAAACATGACGCTGGTTAACCAAGGTGAAGCGGTTGACTCTAAAGACTGGGCTATCTACTTCCACAGCATTCGTTTAATCCTAGATGTTGATAATGAGCAGTTCAAAATTACTCGTGTAACGGGTGACCTACATAAACTAGAACCTACAGATCAGTTTGATGGCTTTGCAGCGGGCGAAGAAGTTGTCCTTCCACTGGTTGGCGAATACTGGCAGCTATTTGAAACTGACTTTATGCCGGGTGCTTTTGTAACCGCGCCAAACGCAGAACCAAAAATGATCGCTTCTCTTAACACTGAAGATGTTGCGTCTTTCGTGACTGGCCTTGAAGGCAATAACCTAAAACGTACTCCCGATGACAACAATGTAATGGCGACTGCGGTGACGCGCTTTGAAAAGAACGCAGATCTTGTCGCTCAAGATGTTTCAACGACGCTATTGCCTACACCGATGTCTGTAGAGGTTGTAGAAGGTAACGTCGACATTGCTGGTGGCATTGCTCTACCAAAAGACGCTTTTGATGCTGAACAATTTGCGGCATTAGAAGCTCGTGCAGATGTGGTAAACCTAGATGTGAGTGGCGACCTTCCTGTAAGTGTTGCTGTTGTTCCTACTCAATTTAAGGGTGATTTAGCGAAGTCTGGTGCTTATGACTTGAGCATCTCGAAAGAGGGAATTGCGATTACAGCATTCGACAAAACGGGTGCTTTCTACGCGGTTCAGTCTATTTTTGGCCTAATAGACAGCCAGAACGTTGAATCTTTACCACTGCTTTCTATTCAAGATGCACCGCGCTTTGATTACCGTGGTGTAATGGTGGATGTGGCTCGTAACTTCCACTCTAAAGACGCAATTCTTGCTACGCTAGATCAAATGGCGGCGTACAAGATGAACAAACTACACCTTCACCTAACCGATGATGAAGGCTGGCGTTTGGAAATCCCGGGTCTGCCTGAGCTGACAGAAGTGGGCGCTAACCGTTGTTTTGATTTGGACGAGAAAAGCTGTTTACTGCCTCAGCTTGGTTCTGGTTCAACCACGGATAACTTTGGCTCTGGCTTCTTCAGCAAAGCAGACTACGTGGATATCTTGAAGTACGCGAAAGCTCGTAACATTGAAGTAATTCCTGAAATCGATATGCCAGCACACGCTCGTGCAGCAGTGGTATCAATGGAAGCGCGTTACGACCGTCTAATGGAAGAAGGTAAAGAAGCAGAAGCGAACGAATACCGTTTGATGGACCCTCAAGACACATCGAATGTAACGACGGTTCAGTTTTACAACAAGCAAAGCTTCATCAACCCATGTATGGAATCATCAACTCGTTTTGTTGATAAGGTGATTTCAGAAGTGGCAGCAATGCACCAAGAAGCTGGCACACCGTTAACCACATGGCACTTTGGTGGTGATGAAGCCAAGAACATTAAGCTTGGTGCAGGTCTGCAAGATATCAACGCAGAAGATAAAGTGAGTTGGAAGGGTAACATCGATTTGTCTAAGCAGGACAAGCCATTCGCACAGTCTCCGCAATGTCAGACTCTGATTGCTGACGGGACAGTGAGCGACTTCGGTCACTTACCAAGCCACTTTGCTGAAGAAGTGTCGAAGATTGTGGCAGAGAAGGGCATTTCAAATTTCCAAGCTTGGCAAGATGGCCTGAAATACAGCGAAGGTGAAAAGGCGTTTGCTACCGAAAACACCCGCGTAAACTTCTGGGACGTTCTATATTGGGGCGGTACATCATCTGTATACGAGTGGTCTAAGAAAGGTTATGACGTGATCGTTTCGAACCCAGATTACGTCTACATGGACATGCCATACGAAGTCGATGCAAAAGAGCGCGGTTATTACTGGGCAACGCGTGCAACAGATACGCGTAAGATGTTCGGTTTTGCGCCAGAGAACATGCCTCAGAACGCAGAAACATCGGTAGATCGCGATGGTAACGGGTTTACTGGTAAAGGTGAAATCGAAGCGAAACCATTCTATGGCCTATCAGCACAGCTTTGGTCTGAGACAGTACGCAACGATGAGCAATATGAGTACATGGTATTCCCTCGCGTACTAGCAGCAGCTGAGCGTGCATGGCACCGTGCTGATTGGGAAAACGACTACAAAGTGGGTGTTGAATACTCGCAAAGCTCTAACCTAGTAGACAAAGTTGCGCTAAACCAAGACTACAACCGCTTTGCGAACGTACTTGGCCAACGTGAACTGGCTAAGTTAGAAAAAGCGGGCATTGATTACCGCCTACCAGTTCCGGGTGCAAAAATCGAGTCAGGTAAACTGGCGATGAACGTTCAGTTCCCAGGTGTAGAACTGCAATACTCTGCAGACGGTGAAACCTGGCTAACGTACAACGATAACCAGAGACCAAGTGTTGAAGGTGAAGTTTACATCCGCTCTATCTCGGAAAGTGGTGAGCGAGCAAGTCGAGTGACCACGGTAAAGTAAACAGATAATTCAGTTTAATAACAAAGCTCCCTTCTTATAGGGAGCTTTTTTTGTTGCTGGTTGAACCGGAAGCTTAAAGCTGGGCTGTGAGGTTCGATTATTCCTTGAACATTATGCTTTTGGTCTGATCTATAACCATGGTGATGGAGATCTCATTATTTTCGATAAAAAATAAGTCTGCTATAAAAAAGTCTCAAATCAGTGTGATAGAGCGATTCAAAATCGTCTGAAGATTTCGTATTTATGTGATCTAAAACGGTTTTTACATTGTGTGCATGGTTTTTATCTATTTTTACTTTTTGTAAGTAACTGAAATTAAAGTTAAAAATAACTTATTGTTTTTTGACGGTGAGGGAGATCACTGGGGTGATTCTTTTATTTTGAAACGCAAATTAATTCGAGCAACATAGATTTCATGCCAGGGAGGCAACCCATTACTCAAGCGGTGAAGGTGAATGATGTACCGAAGATATGCCGCTGAAAAAATCAAACTAAGGCAGTTTACTATGAAAAAAATTATCGCTCTAAGTGCTCTATCTCTTGCTTTCGCTTCTAGCGCTTTTGCTGGTTCTTCTTACGTGACAGGTAACATTCAGCTACATGATGACGGTCGTATTCACGGTTCTGACATGACTTCTACATTAGAGGCAGGCCACACGTTTGACAACTCTCTAGGTGGCTTAACAGTTTACACTGAGTTTGATGGTATCCAACTGGGTAAACTTGAGTCTGAAAATGGCGGTGCAGGCAATACAACTCCTGGTATTACCGTGGGTGGTGAGCAATCTTTTAATATTACTGACAACCTATGGGTAGCGGCGGGCTACCAACATTTGTTCTCTGCGGGTGAAAGCATTCAATTCCGTCCGCTAGTTAAGATCGGTTACAACTTTGACAACGGCATCTCAATCAGCAACCGTACACGTGCACACATCGATGACACATCTGCGAATGCTGACACAGACTACCGCATGGATAACCGCATCGGTTACACAGTGAACGAAGACCTAGCAGTAAGCTACAACAACGTTTACATGATTGAGTCGGAAGCGATGGATCACGAGCTACGTGCGACTTGGACTCGTCAAGGCGTTCAGCCTTACTTTGAATTCCGTAGCCAAGCGAATGGTGTAGATTTCCCTAATGGTGACTCTAAACAAAACAACGCATTCGTATTCGGTGCTTCTTACGGCTTCTAATTGAGCTTGAGCGGCAAGGTGATGGTCTTGCCGTCTCTTCTGCATAGCCGAAAGTAGAAGGGGAATCTGGCATCAACAGCCCGGTTGATGCTATAAAAATTTGCTTTACTGTCCAAAGCAAAGAGCCTAGTTTGCACACCCAGTCTTGGGTTTGCAGTTACTAGGCTCTATTTTTCGTTTTAGGTGCTGAGACTTCTCGTTTGATCTGCCTTAGCGCAGGGAAAGGTTAGTTTCCTTTGTAGTGACGGTACTCAAATACCTGACCTTTTTCGTTGAAAGCGTATACCGAATACTCATCTTTCTGATCGCCATACTCCATACCCGGCGAACCCATTGGCATGCCCGGAACGGCAAGACCAACTGCGTTGCGTGGTGGGTTTTCTAAGAAAGCTTTGATGTCATCTGCTGGAATATGCCCTTCAAATACATAGCCATCGATCTCTGCTGTATGGCAAGAGGCGAGCTCTGGTGTTACGCCTAGTTTTTGTTTAACAGCGTTCATGTTGTCATGGAGCTTTTCTGTCACCGTAAATCCAGCTTCTTGCATGTGAACGGTCCAATCTGTACAGCAGCCACAGTATGGGGACTTGTGGTTAAGAACGTTAGCAGCCAATGCTTGGCCAGACATAAAAGTAAGCGCTGTGATAGTCAAAACTTTACGAATCATGGTGTACCTCATGAAGATAATCTTATTGGTTTTTATTATCTGTGGTTTTAAATAGTCGTAAGCGGTTTGCGTTACTTACAACGGTTATGGAAGAGAGAGCCATCGCTGCTCCCGCTACCACTGGGCTCAATAAGAACCCGAAAAATGGATAAAGCACACCCGCAGCAATTGGAATGCCTAGCGAGTTGTAAACAAATGCCCCAAATAGGTTTTGTTTCATGTTCTTCACCGTGGCCTGCGACAACTCAATAGCGTTGTTGACTGAAACCGGTGACGAATTAAGCAGTGTCATTTGAGCACTTTCGATGGCTACGTCACTGCCGCTGCCCATTGCGATACCAACATCGGCTTGAGCAAGTGCAGGGGCGTCATTAATACCATCGCCAACCATAGCAACTTGATTATAGCGCTGTTGCAGCTTCACGATATGTTCCGCTTTTTGGTCTGGTAATACGTCGGAGATGACATCATCAATTCCTAATTGAGCGCCAATCGCTTGAGCGACCGATTGGTTGTCACCAGTAAGCAGCACAGTATGAACGCCACGATCTTGTAATTGTTGAATCGCTAATTTGCTGTCGCTTTTCAATGTGTCAGAGACGCCGATAATGCCTTTAAGTTGATTGTTTTGCGAGACAAAAATAGGGGTCCACGCAGCTTTGTTGCACGCTTCAATCGCACTCATAGCAATATCAAGTTGGATACCGAGGTTCTTCATAAAGCTTAGCGATCCCACTTGTACCAATTGGTCATCAATCTTAGCCTTTATGCCTTGGCCGCGTAGGTTTTCAAACTCTGACGTTGGCTGGATATCAAGATTTAAAGACTGCGCGTGCTGACAGATCGCTTTACCAAGTGGGTGCTCAGAAGCAACTTCTAGGGAGTAGGCGAGAGTCATTAGGTCTGTTGCATTGATGTCGTAACTAAAGACTTGTTGTACTTGAGGTTTACCTTCAGTCAATGTTCCGGTTTTATCGAAAACTACCGCATCGACCTTGCTTGCAGATTGCAGTACATCGGCATCTTTAATCAGTATGCCAAGCTCAGCGGCTTTACCTACGCCTACGGTAACTGACAGAGGCGTCGCTAACCCAAGCGCACATGGGCAAGCAATGATCAGTACGGTGGTTGAGACAACCAACATATAGCTTGCGCTTGGCTCAGGACCGAAAATAAACCAAATACCGGCTGCAATGGCGGCAATAGCGACAACAACAGGTACAAATACCGCGGAAATAGAGTCGGCCAGTTTGGCAATCGCTGGTTTGGTACTCTGTGCTTGGCGAACCATCTGAATAATACGAGCAAGCATGGTGCTCGAGCCCGTACCCGTCGTTTCTATTACAAGGGTGCCATCACCATTAATGGTGCCTGCTGATACCTTATCGGCAACTTTCTTAATGTTCGGTAGAGGTTCGCCAGTAAGCATCGACTCATCGACATAAGATTCGCCTGAGATAACTACACCATCAATCGGCATTTTTTCACCGGGTTTAACGCGGATCTGCATACCGACTTCAATAGCTTCTACGGCAATAGGCTGCTCTTTGCCATCAATAATCACGGTCGCTTGTTGAGGCTGTAGGTTGATCAGCGCCTGCAACGATTGAGTTGTGCGAGCCTTAGCTTTGGCCTCAATATAGTGACCTAGAGAGATAAGACCGATGATCATTGCGCTCGCTTCAAAATAGACATGACGCGATGCTTGAGGGAACCAGCTCGGTGCGATGACGACCAACATTGAATACAACCATGCAGCACCAGTGCCGAGCGCGACCAAAGAGTCCATTGTTGCTCGTTTATGCTGCAAAGATTGCCACGCATTGATAAAGAACTGTCGACCCGAGGTCGCGAGCAGTACCAAGCAGATGAAACCCATCAAGCCCCAACCGATCTGGTCATTGGTGTTTTCGATCATCATGCTACCGCCGAATACACCCCATGCCATCATAGGTACACCTAGAGCTAGCGCTGAGATCGAGTTGATCAGCAACGATCGCTGCAGTTTTGCATGCTGTCGTTGCTGCTGTTCTTGCTGAGTTTGCGCATCTTCAACAAAGTCCGCTTGATAGCCTGCATCTTTTACGGCTTGCAGAAGCGGTTGTTCTATCTGATCACGGCTGCTCGAACTAAAGACGAGCGCGGTTTGCTCGGCGAGGTTGACTTGGACTCGTTCGATATGAGCGACGGACTTAAGCGCTTTTTCGACTGAAGAGACACAGCTAGCGCAGGTCATGCCCTGTAAAACTAGGTGATAAGAGTGTGCTTGCTCTGATGCATCCAGAACCGGAATATTCTCTGAGTTGGCTTCTTTTCTATCTTCAACGCTTTCCGCATCTTCTGAATACGGGCTTGCTTGATAACCAACTGACTCTACACACTCGATAACCTCATCCTCAGAAAGCAGGGTGGTTAGTGTCAGTTCTGTTTTAGAAACATTGAATGAGCTAATCTGCGGGTGTTCTTGCAGAGCTATTGTGAGCTTGTTGACGCATTTGCCACAGCTCAAGCCAGACAGAGATAGGTGCCACTGATGACCAATTGAGTAACCTAGCGTACCGATTTGCTCTGAAATCTCGCGGTAGTTTAAAGGTGTAACTACATCAATATAAGTAGGAGACAGGTCGTTGATGTTGGTATTTTCAACGTCACCGAGTAGATTACGCACTTTTTTCGCGCAACCCATGCAGTTTAAGCCGCTCAGTGGGGTCATGTAATGGTTCATAGTGATACTCCAATTCTCATCTATGGCTAAACATAAACCTTACCGTAAGGGGAAGGTCAACATTATTTCTTAAAATGTTGTTGAGAAGAGCTAACTGAAACGTGGAAGTGGGCGTCTGTTGCTATAATGACTCAACTTGGAGGCAAGGTTTCTATTAAGAACCGAGTATTTATCGCTCACTACCGATTGTAGAATTGGATGGGAGTGATAAAATAGCGCCCAAATTTTAGGACTGGTGAATAGCGCTCTATCCACCAGACACTGAACTGATCACCTACACAATCAAGGTATTTAAATGACGGTTAAAACTCGTTTTGCTCCTAGCCCAACTGGCTATCTTCACGTTGGTGGTGCACGTACTGCACTTTACTCTTGGCTATTCGCTAAAAACCAAGGCGGTGAATTCGTTCTACGTATCGAAGACACAGACTTGGAGCGTAACTCTCAAGAAGCGGTAGATGCAATTCTAGAGGGCATGCAATGGATGGGTATGGAGTGGGACGAAGGCCCTTACTTCCAATCTAAGCGTTTTGATCGTTACAACGAAATGGTTGATAAGCTACTTGCTGAAGACAAAGCGTACAAATGTTACGCGTCTAAAGAGCTGCTTGATGAAATTCGTGCAGAGCAAGAAGCAAACAAAGAGATGGCTCGCTACGATGCAAACCACCCTAAAGTTGTTGCAGCGAACGCAGCAGCAAAAGAAGGTGATGCGTGCGTTATCCGTTTCCGCAACCCGAAAGAGGGCAGCGTAGTATTTGATGACCAAATTCGTGGTCGCATCGAAATCGCTAACAGCCAACTTGATGACCTAATCATTCGTCGTACAGACGGCGCTCCTACTTACAACTTCGTAGTAGTAGTGGATGACTGGGACATGGGTATCACACACGTTGTTCGTGGTGAAGACCACATCAACAACACACCTCGTCAAATCAACATCTATGAAGCACTAGGCGCGCCAGTTCCAACGTTCGCTCACTGTGCAATGATCCTAGGTGATGACGGTGCGAAACTGTCTAAGCGTCACGGCGCTGTATCAGTAATGCAATACCGCGATGAAGGTTACCTGCCAAACGCACTAAACAACTACCTAGTACGTTTAGGTTGGTCTCACGGTGACCAAGAGATCTTCTCTCAAGAAGAGATGATTAACCTATTCAGCCTAGATGCAATCAGCAAGTCTGCGTCTGCATTCAACACTGAAAAGCTACTTTGGTTGAACAACCACTACATCAAGACTTCTGAGCCTGAGTACGTTGCAAAATACCTGCAATGGCACCTAGACGAGCAGAAGATCGATACAGCCAATGGCCCAGCTATCACTGAAGTGATCAAGCTAGTAGGCGAGCGTTGTAACACGCTTATCGAACTTGCTGAGCAATCTCGTTACTTCTACGAAGATTTCTCTGAGTTTGAAGCGGGTGCAGCGAAGAAGCACCTACGTGGTGTTGCTAAAGGCCCACTAGAGCTTGCTCTTGCTAAAGTTGAAGCACTTGAAGAGTTCACAACAGCAAACATCAAAGACGGTGTGATTGCTGCAGTATGTGAAGAGCTAGAGATCGGCATGGGTAAAATCGGTATGCCACTTCGCGTAGCAGTAACAGGTGGCGGTCAGTCTCCTTCTGTTGATGCTGTGATGGAGCTTGTTGGTAAAGAGCGCGTAATCGCTCGCATCAAGATGGCTCTTGAGTTCATCGCAGAGCGTGAAGCTAACGCTTAATTGAGCGATTGCTAGATTCAAAAAAGGGTCAGTAACTTGGTTACTGACCCTTTTTGTTTAACTGAAACTTTTAAAATTACAGTTTCTCATCGGCAATCATTTGAGTCGCTTCTTGAGCCGTCTTCTTATCAAATAAGATGTCCATCATCGCTTTGATGCGTTCCATATCGTCGCCGAACTTAGATAAGTTGGCACTATTTGGCGCTTTAAACTCAACGTTACCCACGCGCTCTTGGCCTTGATAAGCCGAGATCTTTGCGTCTGCAACGAAGGTTCTAAAGTCCCAGCTCCAGCGAGAGACATAGTCTAGTGTGACTTCTTCTGGTTTGTGTTCAGAGCCGTCTGCGACAACCTTACATTTCACTTGGTTGTTTAAACACCAGTCGAGCATGGAATCAAGAAACACAGTGCGCGTCTTGGTATCTTCTACAATGGTGATGTTTTCAATGTTATTTGCTTCTGGCAGGGCGTTTCCAGAGTATTTAGGTGCGCTACAACCAGCCAGTAGCGCTACAGCGAATAGGATTAATGCATTCTTCATTATCGAACCTAGATTTTCTTAAAGATGATAGAGGTGTTGATACCACCGAAGGCAAAGTTGTTGCTCATCAGGTAATCAACATCTAACTCGCGACCTTGACCCGTGATGTAATCAAGTTTACCGCACTGTTCATCTACATTCTCAAGGTTAAGCGTTGGACTGAACCAACCACCGTGCATCATCTCTAAGCTGAGCCAAGCTTCAATCGCACCGCATGCGCCAAGCGTATGGCCAAAGTAACTCTTGAGTGAACTGATGGGCACTTCACCAAAGATGTTCGCGGTCGCGTTACTCTCGGCAATGTCACCTTTCTCTGTCGCGGTGCCGTGTGCTGAAACATAACCAATTTTGTCTGCAGCAAGATCTGCATCTTTAAGGGCTTTTTCCATACAGATCTGCATGGTTTCCATTTGAGGCTGGGTCACGTGGGCGGCATCACAGTTGCTCGCAAAGCCGATGATTTCAGCATAAATCTTAGCGCCACGTGCTACCGCATGCTCGTACTCTTCAAGGATCAGAGTACCTGCACCTTCACCAATTACCAGACCATCGCGCTCACTGTCGTATGGGCTTGGCGATTTCTTTGGTGTGTCGTTTTTCAAACTGGTTGCAAAAAGGGTATCGAACACCGCAGATTCTGTTGGGCAAAGCTCTTCACCACCACCAGCGACCATCACAGTTTGGTAGCCATGTTTGATCGCTTCATAAGCGTAACCGATGGCTTGGCTTCCGGACGTGCATGCGCTGCTGGTAGGAATCACGCGGCCTCGTAGGCCAAAGAACAGACCTACGTTCACCGCAGCAGTGTGCGGCATCATCTGTACGTATGTGGTTGCTGTAATTGCTCGTGTCGATTTCTCGTTGAGCATGACACCAAAAGCACCAACCGCATCAGTGCTGCCGGTTGAAGAGCCGTAAGCAATGCCAGTTTCACCGTTGGTTAATACGTCATGGCCAATTAAGCCAGCTTGCTCAAGCGCGTTCTCGGTCGCTACCGTTGCTAGGCGGGATACACGACCCATGCCACGTACTTGCTTACGCTTGTAGTGTTTAGGCAGTTGGAAATCGTCAATCGGCGCAGCGAGTTTGGTATTGAGACCATCATACTGCTCAAAGCTTGGCATGTACTGAGTCGCGTTCTCGCACGCTTTTAGTTTTGGTTCTATTTCTTGCCAGTTGTTGCCAAAGGCTGTAACACCTGACATCCCCGTTACTACTACACGGCGGGTCATACTAAACCTCCATTTACCGAGATCACCTGACGAGTGACATAAGCGGCAATATCAGACATTAGGTAGCTCACTAAGCCCGCGACTTCTTCCGGCTCGCCCATGCGGCGTAATGGAACTTGTGGTAGCGCGTGCTCTTTCACATGTTCATCAACCATACCTGTATCAATCAGACCCGGTGCGACACAGTTAACGGTAATTTTGCGTTTTGCCAGTTCTAGCGCTAGCGATTTGGTTGCACCAATAACACCCGCTTTCGCTGCACTGTAGTTAGTTTGACCGCGGTTACCCATGATGCCAGATACAGATGCTAGAGTGACAATTCGACCACCTTTGCGCTTTTGAACCATCGGCATCACACAAGGGTGAAGTACGTTGTAGAAGCTATCTAGGTTGGTATGGATAACGCCATCCCACTCTTCTTCTGTCATAGCAGGGAAAGCCGTGTCACGAGTAATTCCCGCATTATTTACTACGCCGTAGTAAGCACCGTGCTCGGCAATATCTGCTTCAAGTGTCTCTCGGCACTGTGCACGGTTACTGATATCAAACTGAATCAGGCGGCCTGAGCCTCCTTCTGATTCAATTTGCTCTAGAGTTTCTTGAGCACCCTGCTTGTCACCCATGTAGTGAACGGCAATGTGAAAGCCATCTTTGGCAAGTTGAATAGCAATGGCCTTACCAATACCCTTGCTGGCACCGGTGACTAATACTTGGCGAGTCATGACTGGCTCCTCGTTTTCATTTCTTGTAATTTTTTTTCTGTTGGCACGTAAACATTGAGTTGGCATTGAGCCACCAACTCACCTTGGTGCTCCACTTTTGCTGTGAACACCGCCATGCCGCTATTTTCCATCAATTGTTCTGCATAGATATCTAAGGTTTGACCCTTAGTAAAATGGTCGCAAAGCGACTTGTATCGACGCGAACCTAAAAGAAAACCGATGGGAGGCTGCTCGCCTTGATTCAATGCATGATATCCAGACCATGCAGCGACAGACTGCGCCATAAACTCAATACCTACATAAGCAGGCATAGTTTGAGATTCTGAATCGTAGAATAGATGATGTTCACCAATATCCACCTGGCAGTGAATCGCTTGTTCTTCAATCTTGATCGCTCTATCGATAAGAATCATCGGATCATCATGGGGAAGAAGTTGGTCTACCGAAGGTATATTAGTCATTTACTACACCAAAAATCAGGCTAATGTTATTTCCACCAAAGGCAAACGAGTTGCTTAAGATGTTTTTTGATTTGAGCTTTTGGCAACAGTCTACCAAATCAATATCGATATCTTCAGCTTTATCCTGACATTTTTGTAAGGGAAGCGATAAATCGAAATTAAGGATATGCCATGCGATGGCTGCCTCTACTGCACTGGCCGCCCCGAGAGTGTGACCTGTCAGTGGCTTGGTTGAACTCACTGGTACCTTGTTTGGAAAGACGCGTGAGATAGCTTTACTTTCCATAGAGTCATTGAGTGGCGTTGCTGTGCCATGGGCATTGACATAGCCAATCTGTTCTGGCTTTAGCTCGGCATCACTGAGTGCTTTTAGCATTGCTTGCTCTGCACCATTGCCCTCTGGGTGTGGAGCTGAAATATGGTGAGCGTCAGAGCTATCGCCGCAACCGAGCAGCGCGACGGATGGCTGTTTCGGTGTCTCTTTGCTCAGCAACATGAAGGCCGCTGCCTCGCCTATATTGATACCTTTACGCTGAGCACTGAACGGTTGGCAATGCTCGTTAGATAATGCTTCCAAGCCATGAAAGCCGTTTAAGGTTAGTTTGCATAGGGTGTCGACACCGCCAACAATGACAGCATCGACCATGCCTGAGTTGAGTAGTCTCTTAGCACTCAAAAACACGCGCCCACTTGAAGAGCAGGCGGTAGAGATAGCGTAGTTTGGACCTTGCAGATCGTAATAGTGGCTTACGAACTCGCTGATATTGCCGAGCTCTTGTTTGGAATAGTGGAATGACTGAGGAAATTGTTCATTTTCTAACTTCTCAGTGAAAGCGAGTTCGCCATCTGAAATGCCGGATGTACTTGTCCCTATGACAACGGCAATTCGCTCATGGCCATATTTGGCTTTAGCTTGCTCGATCTCTGACTCTATTTGCGATAAAGCAGATAAGGCAAGACGGTTGTTACGCGAGTTGTAAGCCTCAAAAGGTGCGCGGATGCTTGGAAGCTCACCTTCAACTCGCCCGACGATAGTTGGCTGCCCATCATTTAACACGTCGAGTGCTTCCACCATATTAGAGCCTAGACCGCTTTGTAAGCGCTGATGAATCTCGTCGTGATTGGCTCCCAAAGCGGAGTGAAAACCACAAGCATGAATGTAAATCGTCATAGTGTTTCGTTCTTCGTTGCTGGAGTGGTTAGGTTTGAGCTTAGGGTTTGGATATTGATGCGATAACCCTGTGTGAGATGTTCAAACACAATGTCTCCCTCTACTTTCTGTTGTTCATCTGTCGCAAAGTAGCGGATTTCGATGATAGGTGTGTTGTTCCCATCGTATACGACACGCTGGTTGGCTGTTTCAACAATGTGCCAACCTATGTCGCTCATCGAATTCTGCCATGCCTCGATTGGCCATAGCGTTAGCATGAGATTGAACAGTACTTGTTCTGGTGCTGGTAGGGTGTCATCTAGCCCGGTTAATACCTGCGTCTCGATTGTATCATCTTGATACTGAAGAGATAAAATTCGGGTGCCCCAAGAGGAGAACCCTGCGAGTACTACCTTGTTTTGATTAACTTGCAGTTGTACCGGTAGCTGTTGTTGTGTTTCACCCCAGCTCGCCGCAATCAATTGGCTCGCCGTTAATTCATAGCCGAGCTGTATGGGCTTAGGAAGCGCAACTTGTGTGCTTTCGTCAATAGTGACCATGGCTTGGCGAGTATTCTGCGGACCAAGAGAGCAAGCACTAAAAGTGATAGCCAGTATAAAGGTTGCCCCGAGTTTCATCGCATATCGCCATGTTTTAAGATGCGGTAGAACCATTATTTTGTCCTTCTTTTCGCCAGATTACCTTCAGTTCCTATCGCCATTGGAGACAGTAACCAAGCCACAAATATACCCGTGAGCACCGTGACACCAAAACTATGAATAGCGTGAGTCTGGCTTAGGGATAACAATCCAAAAGAGAGGAGAGTGGTAATCCCAGAGAGCGATATCGCGAGTAGGGTGCCAAGCGATCTCCTTTGCTCTGCAAAGAATAGGGTGTAATCGATAGCTATACCTAAGATCAGAATTAGGCCGAGTAGATTGAAGAGATTGATGCTTGAGCCGACAGCAGCAGTAACGCCAAGCCCTGCAGCTCCGGCAATGATAGATGGTAGTAGCATGATGATGGCTCTTTTAGGACCATAGCGCCAACCTAGAACTAGCCCAATACCAGCCAGTGCTACCAGCAGTAGCTCCAGTACTTTGACTCGATACTCAGAAAATAGTGAAGAGATTTCATCCGCTTTGTTGAGGTACTTAATGCCTAAAAGCTGAGTCTCTTTACTGTTTAACCACGCGTCAAAACGCTGCGAGTCATGAATGTCTTGGAGCAGCACGATTGCGGCTTGTTGACCATTGATTGGCTCAAGCCACAATGAACGCATGGGTTCTGACACTGGTGAACGTAAGAAGTTGGTCACCGTGATCTCTTGATACGCAGGGAGTTCAGGAAAGCTTGCCCAGCCCAATCCGCTTTGCAGAGATTGGCTTTGATTTCGATACAACTCACTGACCAGTTGATAGTTGAGCTTCTGTTCATGAGTCGTCGGCAGGAGCTGGTGGATACTTCGATAACCAGAAAGAGTCCCATTGCTGACCAGTTGATCCAGCTTACCTCCAAGGCGTTGCAGTGATTTAAGCAGCGCTTGATTGTTACCAGCGGTCACCAATAGCATCGATTGACTGCTGCCAATCCCCGATACTGATGTGATGGTTTGCTCTTGCGCCTTTAGTGTATCGGGCATTGCCTGCAACTGACGAATGTCATCATCGTATTGAATCTGGGTCAATGCGACGATGCTGGCCGCGGCAATGAGTGTTGGCAATGCGTAGCGCAGGGCTGGTTTGTTCCAAAGCTGAAGCCATGAATTCAGTAGAGAAGCCAAAGGTAGCGGTCGGTCTTTACTTGGTCGTTTAGCTAACAGCGGATACCAACAAACTACAGTCGCGTAGGCAGCAAATAGGCCAATAGACGAGAACATCGCCAGTTGTTGTAGACCAGGAAACGGGGCAATCAGTAATCCTAAGTAGCCGATTAAGCTAGTCACTAAGCCTAGACTTATCGCCATTAAAATATGTTGCAACCCCTTATCACTTTGCCAGCGAGACCCTGCGACCAACCTGTCGGTAAGGTAGTGGAAAGAGTAATCAATAGAGACACCGATTAAGCTCGCGCCAAACACCAAACTGAATAGGTGCACTTGGCCAAAAATAGCGACCGTGCTAGCCAACGCAACTAACAATCCAGTGCCGATAGAGATTAATGACAAGGCGAGGGGAAGGGCGCTGCGGAATGTCACCCAAATCAGAATTATGATCCCGGCTAAGGAGCCAAGACCAATGGTATTGATTTCAGATTTTGCACTCTTGGTCCCATAGTCGGCATAAAACACTACGCCAGTATGGGAAATTTCAACACCGAACTCTTTCTCGATATTTTGCTCAATCGACTCTATTAGCGGCAGTTTTTCTTGCGTACTCAGGCTGTATGGAGACCCAGCCAAAGTGGCGGTTATCAATACATGAGTTTGCCCTGCGGACTGCGTTGTTAGGTAGTGCTCTTGAAGGGTAAAGTTACTGGTGGTCTTGCCGACTTCACCAATGTAATCACGGAACAGTAAAAATGGATCCAGTGACAACTCTGTTGCGGTCACTCCTGAAAACGGGTTGTACAAAGATTGGATCACGTATTGAACTTGGTTCTCTGGCGCATGCTCTAAGGTCTGCTTCTGCTGTTCTGTGAGGAGCTGGGCTCTATGCTGAAAATAGAAATCACTCCATTGGCTTTGCGTATTGGCACTGACTTTCCCCTGAACTTTAGAAAACAGCGGGGACTCGTTGGCAAACATGTCATGATTTAAACCACTTTCAAAACTTGCAGCAGCAGCGATCGCTTGCTTGGCCGATTCGGAAGAGACTAAAAACAGCACCTGCTCGCTCATTGAGTTTGAAAGTTGCTGGAAAGCCTGCTCTGCCAAAGGATCTTGCTGATTCTTTGGAAGTAACTTCAGAATATTGGTTTCAATCGGTACTGCAGAAGAAAAAGCGAATTGTTTGATTAACAATCCGCTAAAAAAAATGACGAGGATAAGCCAGGTTAAGGCAAATTTAGAGTTGGAACTGCTGTGCTTCGTCATCCGTGAGTCTTTGTGGTTGGTGGTTGAAGTTAGAGAGTTCGATTAGCGTGCTATCGCCTCGAATCTCCTTGAGTTCGATGCGTTCAATGTCGCTTTTCCCTTGCAAAATAATGCGCTCAAAAACGGCATTCATTGGTGCATGTTTTGGCGTTAGCGAGAGAGTCCAACTTGTATTTGCGTCGCTTGGTGAAAAATCCAAGGAAAATTGCTCGGTCAGTTTTTGAGTATCGCCATGAAACACCGAAAGAAATATATGGCTGAAGTAAAATGCCATCGGGTTCTCTTTGTCGGTGATCACCTGCGCAGGTTGCTCACCAAAGCGTTGGCTAAGCTTATTGTCAGTCAGAACCAAATGCACAGGGAATGGTGTGGCTTGGTTCCACAATAGACCGTTTGCTTTATCAAGCAGAAAGGAACCCTGTGATAACAGCGGCTGATCGAACATCTCCATCGTGCGAGTTTGAATAAAGTCGCCACGAATGATGGATTGGTGACTCAGTGTTGTCTGTAAATCAGCAAGTGTCTTTACTTCTACTCCTTCTGAGTCAGCCCAAACATTAGCAGTAATGAACAAGCTCAGAAAGCAGCACAACAACACTCGGGTATAGGTTGTTAATGAGGTCAACGAACGAAAGCTAAGCGGATTCATGACAAGATTTCTCTTTAGTAGCAGTAAATGAGCGCTCTTCAATCAAGCAACCGTATTGATGCCAGTGTTCTACTTTGTCGGTGAGAGCGCTCGGAGATGCAAAACACATCTCTTCTGTCTCAATTGCGACAGCAACTTGCATAGTGTGAGCGCGAGTCATTCTTTGGCCTGTCTTTGCATCATGAATCTCGTAGTCGACACGCAGTCGATTTTCCCATTCAGTGAGTCGTGCAGTCACTGTAATCTCATGGTTGAATGGGATCGCCTTAACATACTTCACACGAGTATCAATGATCGGCCACATGTAGCCTGAGTCCTTCATCTCATGGTAGTTGTACTTTAGCTTGTCCATCATGATGCGCCTTGCTTCCTCAAAAAAACGGAAGTAATTGCCATGATAGATAACGCCCATTGGGTCGGCGTCTTGGAATGAGGTCACAATGGTAACCTCAGCTGAAAGTGGATGAAGGATGTCAGACATAGTTGGCTCTTTCGTCAATACAGTTAGGCGGCTTAGTACAGTGTCCAGTGCTGTTGTTGGATACGCTGGATGAACAAGCGCAGATCGCTTTCTAATGGGCGATCTTCAACAACAAACTCAAACTCTTGCATCACTTGGTCACGGATCTGCTTCAAGTTGTCACTCATGTGGTGTTCGTCGAGCTCATTGGCACGCTTACGTAGCTCTAGCGCTTGTGTTGCTGCTAAGAGTGAAGCTGCTGCAACTTGCTCAGTCAGCTCTAGTACTCGCAAGCAATCACGAGCGGCGATCGTGCCCATGCTGACTTTGTCTTGATTATGACACTCGGTCGAGCGAGAGAACACGCTTGCTGGCATAGTGTGTTTTAGCGCTTCTGCCGTCCAAGCTGAGATACCAATCTGAACTGCTTTAAAGCCGTGGTTGATTGGCTTACGCTCACCTTGAGCACCCGTTAGGTTAAACGGCAGACCATTGTTGAATTTGTAATCCATCAACTGCGCCATTTGACGGTCAAGCAGATCAGCAAGGTTAGCGATTGCAGTTTTTAACGTATCCATAGCCATTGCGATGTGACCACCGTAGAAGTGACCGCCATGCAATACACGCTCGTTATCGCCATCAATGATTGGGTTGTCGTTAGCGCTGTTGAGTTCGTTCTCAATCATTTGACGCAACCACGGCAGTGAATCTTCCACTACACCAATAACGTGCGGTGCGCAGCGCAGTGAATAGCGATCTTGTAGGCGGTCGCTATTGCGTGGCGGACGATCAGCTTGCAAGTCATCACGTAACCAAGCGGCAACCTGTTGCTGGCCTGGATGAGGCTTCACAGCAAACAGCGCTTCATCGAAGTGGAAGTCATTGCCGTGCATACCTACTGATACCATGGCGGTGATCTTGGTCGATAGTTGAGATAGGTACTCAGCACGCTTGTAGGCGATACATGCAAGCGCTGTCATTACCGATGTCCCGTTCATCAGCGCTAAGCCTTCTTTTGGCTTCAGCTTAATCGGTGTAATGCCTAGTTCGTTGTATACATCGCTCGTTGGTCGCACTTCACCCTTGTACAACACATCACGTTCGCCAATGAGCGCAGCCGCTAGGTAGGAGAGTGGCGTCAAGTCACCGCTTGCACCTACAGAGCCTTCTTGAGTAATGCGCGGTGCAATGTCATTGTTGATCAGAGTAACGATTTGGTTGAGCAAGTCATGGCTAACCCCTGACACGCCTTGGGATAGTGAACAAAGGCGTGTCGCCAATACCGCACGCGCTTGATCATGAGTGAGTATGTCGCCAAGGCCGCAGCCGTGAAAACGAGTCAGGTGCAGAGGCAACTCATCCACTAAGTTAGGTGGGATAGCAACGGTACACGAATCACCATAGCCAGTTGTTACACCGTAAATTACCCCTTCTTCTTTAAGAAGGCGCTCAAGAAATGCCACGCCTCGGTCAATCTTAGAGGTGAAGGCTGGGTCGGTGTTCATGCTAGCTGAAGCACCTTGAGAGATCGCAACAACGTCTTCGATCGTTAGGCGTTCTGCACCAAATGTGATGCTATTTTGATTCTTTTTCGTCATGGTGCTGATTGCTCAATGTCCAAAAATTAAAAAAGTTATACCACTGAAGGGGTGCCTTCAGTGTGTAGTGCTGAAGTCGGTCAGCGTATTGCTGCACCACTTCTTGCAATGTCTGTTCACGTGTCTTTCTTGGTAAGACTATTTTGTCGCTAAAATGTTCAAAGTAGACATTAAAGTGAGGCTTTTTACAGCTATCGTCTCTCAATCCAAATAGCAGGAATACGGGCGCTTTAAGAACAGAAGCAAGCATAAATGGTCCTTGTGGGAATGGCGCTTCTTGTCCTAAAAACTCCGCCCATACTGAGCGACTCTCTTTGCTGGTGGAGGTACGATCGCCAACAATCACGATCCACTCGCCTTGCTCAAGCTTCTGTTGAAGCAAGATGGCCGTATCAGGTCCCATTGAGCTGACTTGAATAAGGTTTAAGTCAGAGTTTGGGTTTACCGCTTTCATTACCGAATTAAAGCGCTCGGCATGCTCAGTAAAGACCAGTGCGTTGATCTTAATGTTTGAGTGTCTACGACCGAGTGCGCGACAGAGTTCGATATTACCAAGGTGAGAGCCTAGGATAACCACACCTTGCTCATTGTTGACCATATTTTCAAACTGGTCTTGGCCGTGAATTGTTAGGTTCTCAACTGAGAAGTCTCCCTTCCAAGCGGCAAGCTTATCCAGCATGGTGTGACCAAACGAAAGCAAATGATGGTAGCTGGTTAGGTTACTTGGCAGATCAATATTGTGCTGCTCAGCATAGAGCTTCAATGTATGTAGATAATGTTCAGAAGCTTCACGTGCACGTTTCCCTGTTAGGTGGTAGTAATGCATCACGCCTTTGAGGATCAGATTGAAGACACCGCGTCCTAGCAGGGTGTAGATCATCAACAGCAGTTTGATACCCAGTACTGTTCCGCGCTCTTGAGTGCGTGACCAATGGGGTTGATTGCTGGTGCTTTCCTCTTCTGCTCTATTGAAGTGACGGGTAATCAGTTTTGGGGCGCGTGGTAGCATGCCGAAAAACAGTCGAGTATGCATCCAGCTGATTTTTACGTTGTCCCACAGTGCATCAAAGTGCGAGATACCGCCCTCAGGGTAGATAACGCGAGTGTCGATAAAATCAATATCGCAACCTTCCCAGTAAAGACGCACCAGTACTTCGATATCGAAGTCCATGCGTGAGCCAACATCATATTTATTGAGTACAGCTTGCGTTGCAGCAATCGGGTAGGCTCGGAAGCCACACATGCTGTCTTTGATTGAGAAAGACAGGGTCTCTATCCACACCCAAATATGCGTCGCGTAACGTCCGTAGAGACGTGATTTAGGCACACTGTCATCATAGATAGGGTGCCCAGAAATAAGGTGAGTAGGCGATGCTTGCGATTTTTCGAGAAGTTTAGGTAGAGCCTCTAGATCGTGTTGACCGTCAGCATCAATCTGAATGGCATGGCTGAAACCCAGCTGTTGAGCTCGTTCAATTCCCGCTTTGACTGCGCCGCCTTTGCCTTGGTTTTCGATTAGAGTCACCAAAGTTACGTCATCAAGCTCAGCCAATGGTTTTAGGTGCTGCTTGGTTTCGGTATTGCTCCCGTCATCGACCAAAATAATGGGTAGTGCATAGTTTTTAAGGGATTCAATAACCGCTGCCACTGTTGAGCCGTGGTTATAGCAGGGAATCAAAAAACAGGCTTGGTAGCTTGTTTTGGTTTCAATGCTCGCCACGCTATTCACTTTTTTCTCCCAGCTTCATTTTGCCAGATGAGTGAGTGCAGTCGCCGTTATCAGACGTGTAGCTAAACGCCAGTTTCTGTTTGTCTGAGTCCCACTTTAACGTCAATGTGACTGTCGCATCGGGTAAAATGGGCTCTTGGAACTTGATCACTTCCATGCCTTTAAATTGAGATGGAACAGCCAGCTCCTGGATCGCATAGGCGAGTGCCCAATCAATCTGAGTGACGCCGGGCAGGATAGGAAAGCCCTTAAAGTGGCCTTTAAAGTCGGTTAAATCGGCGTCCACTTTAAAGGTGAGTGTCGACTCCGTTGTTTGGGTCTCAATCTGTAAGATGGTTGGCTTTCTTTTGTCCATAACACTGGCTTTACTTTATTGTTTTAATGACGTCGCTTAAGGCGAACTATTGCGCGTTTATG
Source organism: Vibrio sp. THAF190c (assembly GCF_009363355.1). Lineage (NCBI taxonomy): Bacteria > Pseudomonadati > Pseudomonadota > Gammaproteobacteria > Vibrionales > Vibrionaceae > Vibrio > Vibrio sp. THAF190c. The sequence continues at coordinate 862,436 of NZ_CP045338.1, forward strand.
ATTTGTTCTATCTGCGGAGTGAGTCGCTTTCCTTGGCTATTGAGCGGGATCTCTTCAACTACTCTAAAACGCCTTGGTACCGCAATGGGTTCAAGCCACTTTCTAAGCTCATTGCGTAATAGTAACCAAAACTTGCCTTTACCGACACTGTTAAGCATTTGTTTTCCCTCATCGGAAAGTACGATAACAGAGGCAAGAATCAAACGATTTGGTTCTTCAAATGGGATAACGGCGCACTCATTAATCCACGACAGCTGCTCAAGGCGCTTTTCTACTTCAACCAGAGAGATACGTTTTTCTTCAATTTTAATGATTCGATCGGTACGTCCTTTAAGAATGAATTGGTTGTTAGAGACCATTTCACACTCATCAGCCGTTTGGTACCAGTTGTCTCGGTCAATATAAGGCGACAGCAATTTGATGCAATTTTCTTGGTTCAACTCAGCTTTAATGCATGAAAAGAGTTGCCAAGGGGTTTGAGCATTAACTTGTTGGCGGTAGGCGATTCCGCCTGTTTCTGTGCTGCCAAAAACTTCGATAGGCAGTTCACCAAATAGAGTGCGAGCTTGTTGAGCTGCTTCTAATGGAAGTGGACCACCAGACGAGAAAACACCCACCAGAGGCTTCGCACTTTGCTCTTCTGAAAGACGTTTCAAAAGCGCAGGGCTGCTGACCAATACCATTTGTGAGTCGGCATGTGAAACGATCTGCTCTGGATACTCTAAATTGAAGCGCGAAAAAGGTACGGATGAACAGAGCGGCCACAAGATACGAAACAACAAACCATAGATGTGCTGGTGTGAGACCGTGCTATGAACACGGCTGCCTGTCAGCATCGATTGCCAGTTTTTACTGAGCTCTGCAATCTCAATATCAAGTTGCTGCAGTGTTTTGTGTATCGCTTTCGGCGTGCCGCTTGAGCCTGAAGTGAATAGAACCAGTTTGACTGCACCAAGATCGATAGACTCATTGATGGTATCGTTCGTTTGAGTATCAAAGAGTTGGTTAGATAGGAGCAGTACGTTGGTGTTGTTCACCGCTTGAATACTTTCATCAACCAACAGCAGGTCATATTCACTGCGCAGTTCATATAGCGCTTCCGGCTGATAATTACCCGGCAGCACAATCTGCTTGCTGGATAAAGCACAAGCCATAAATGCGACAGTGAATAGGTAACTGTCTTGAGTACAAATAGCGGTACGTTGTGCCGGTGAATCGGATAACAGACCACAAAGTTTCGCTACATCATGGTGAAATTCTTGCCAGCTGATCTGTAACTTGTCATCAAAGCAGATAACGGAATCTAGAGATCTGTCCGCTTGGAATAGCTGAGCGAGAGAAGTATAGCGGGGACTTTGGTTCATAATTTTAGCTTTGGCGTACGCGTTGTCGGACTATCCACTCGACGGCAAACAAAACACCAGCTAGCAGGTAACTGATTAGGCCGTTGTAAAGTGTCCACAACTCAAGAGATTGGAAACAAGTATAGAGTGCGATGGCACCATTGAGCACAAAGAAGACACACCACACCTTGGTCACCTTTCTTGTGTAGTCGATGCCGCTTTGTGGCAGTTCTGGCTCTTGTAATCGAGCAAGGCGCTCAATAATCGTTTGAGGTTGAGTGAGGCTCAGGACAAATACAGTGAACATACACAGATTGACGATAACCGGATAGTAGGTGAGCCAACCGTGCTGTTTAAAGATCATGCCTAGCAGTAGTAACGTTAAACCTGCGCCACCACTCACCCAAGCAAGGTGTTTAAGTTCTTTGATCTTAGCTTGACCACCGGTCATGATTCTTACGAGAAACACGGTGGCCAATACGCCTCCTACCGCTTGCAGGCCAAATTTATTGAGCCCAAAGTAAACGGCTATTGGGTAGGAGAAGATGATCAGTGCCGACAATAAAGTCAGCAGGGGGCGCACTATGCGTCCTTGAGAAGTTCAACGACAGATTCAACCACGTCATTCACGGTGCGTACTGTTTTGAACTCTTCAGGTTTGATCTTTTTGCCTGTTACATTTTGCAAGTGAACAACCAGATCCACAGCATCAATGCTATCAAGGTCAAGATCTTGATAAAGGTGTGCTTCTGGTGTGATTTCTTCAGCATCTAGCTCGAATAGCTCGATAAGCGCATCTTTAACCTGATTAAATACTTCTTGTTGGTTTGCTTGTGTCATAAGGAAATCTTTCTAGTTGTTCGTTTGAGATGTGATGTAGTTTGCTAGATTAGCAACAGAAGCGAAGTGCTGACGTGTGTTTGAATCATCAGCGTCAATCACGATGTTGTATTTCTTCTTAATTGCTAGGCCAAGCTCAAGCGCATCAATCGAGTCTAGACCCAAACCATCACCAAACAGTGGAGCTTCAGTTTCAATTTCATCAATGCTCATATCTTCAAGGTTCAGAGCATCAATGATCAGCTGTTTTAGTTCGTTATGTAATGTTTCCACTTTGGCCTACTTGTCTATATTAAATGCGAGTACATGCGAACGAATAGAATCACATTTACCCAAATCAAAAGTGTGTTGAGAGGCTTCTTATTATTCTTGCTCTGGAAAAATGTTTTCCGCAAGGTGCCGATTTAAGCGCCTTGCCGCAGAAGTTAAATTATTTGAGCTCTCAATAAAGGGTGTCACTCCTATTTTACCTTTGACTGAGACATGAAAAAAGGGTTTCGTCGAAGGAACTTGGTACCACTTCTTCTCTTTAGTGAGAAATGAAGGAGTTACCGTGATGTGAATGACACGTAAATCGGTCTCAGTTCGAGTAGCAATTTGCGCTGCACCGCGCTGTAAAGATGGTGTGATGCCGGGAGTTGTTCGTGTTCCCTCAGGAAAAACCAGTAATACGTTGCCACGAGAAAAACGCTCTTCACAACGTTCAAGTAAATCATCAGGCGCTTGATTAGGAATATATCCCGCAGCTTTTACAATACGTTTCATAAACGGGTTTTCCCAAATCGCGGCCTTAACTAGGCAATCACACTGAGGCAGTTGAGATGCGATAAGAACGTAATCAATGAGACTTGGGTGATTGGCAACAATGATGCAGTTGCGATCTTTCTGTAGAGTCTCGATACCATCAATTCGGTAATCAATGGCACCGGTGAATTTCATGATTCGGCAGAATGCATTAAACGTAAAACGGATTAAACGTTGCGCTTTGAGCTCACGTTGAATGGTATTGGGTGTGGTGATCGCAAACAGAGGCAGGATGATAAAACTCAGAACTAAACCACCTAGGCCAAAGATCGAAAAGCACAGTCCTGTGGCGAATACTCGCCAATATTGATTCAGCTTATTCACAATGCTTAACCCACGACCAAGTTTGACGGTTGCCAGAGATTTGCCAGCTTGATTGATTGTTTAGGTAGTGCTGGAGGAATAGCAAACCTTGTGGAAGAGGAGTTTCCTGTGACTCAACATTTGAGGTTTCTCTGTTGAGAGAATACGCACTCCCTTGGCTTAGCACCAACCCTAGCGCGTAATCAGAATACACTTGGGTTTCATACTCTTTGTAAAGCTCAGGCAGGGGCTGGTCGAAATCGATGACCATGACTTTATGTTCAGGGTACTGGCTTAAATAGAGATAGGCTTCAATCAATGCACTATGAAATGTGTCGACGCCAGAAGCGATTGAACTTAGAGGAATCGGGGCCTTAGCGGCAATCGTCGTCAACCCAGCTGCTGTGTTGTGCACTGATTGGGAAAAGGCCATTGGAGAGGCATCTTCACCTTCGAGAATGGATTGAATCAATGTAGCGGTTCGGTGCAATTCACCATGACGGCTTGCAAAGACTAAGAAATGGATATCGTTGTCTTCAAGCAAGGTCAATGCGGTTTGCACAGCAAGCTTACTTTGCAAACTCATGCGGCGGCGTATCATAGGAGGAATGGCTTTGAAGTTAGTGGTTGTGTCTTCAGGCCACAGCGTTGTCGTACTCCATGTCTGCCAATCCGATTGAGTCATGAGCCCCGGCGAATTCGCACACCACTTTTCAATATTGAACGACATTAAATGAGATTGATTTGACATAGAGTATTGATTTGAATTGGGTCTAATTAAATACTATGCGAGATAAAGACAAATATAGGTAAGGAAATACAATGAAATTATTCAAAATTGCAGCTTCGATGTTATTCGTTTTGGTTCTCGCAGGTTGTGGTCGTGTACAGCCAGTTATGAACGTTGAGGATACTCCAGTTGCACATAATCTTCAAAGTAAACAGGTAAAATCAGCGATTTATGAGTCGGCGATTGATCGCGGCTGGCTAGTTTCTGAAGTGAAGCCTGGTCTTATTCGTGCAGAGCTATATGTCCGTTCTCATCACGCGGTGGTTGAAATTCCTTACAGCGATAAGTTCTACTCGATTCTATATGTAGAGTCAGAGAACCTAAAATATGACGACGGCGAGATTCATCGCAACTACAACCGTTGGGTAAACAACCTGAACGTTGATATTAAACGAAAGCTAGCGCAAATGGCGGCTGAATAGTTTTAGAACAAATAAGTTAGGTTTTTTGTGTCCAATTATAATTTAGATCCATTCAATGCACTTCAGGCTAAAACAGAGGCTCAAAAGCTCTCTTTTGCGCCGATAGTGTTCCACACTGCGCGCACATTGCGTGACTTAGGGATATTAAAAGCCCTCGATGAGGCGGGTGAACAAGGTTTAGACGCTAGCGATATTTCAGCTAAAACTGGCGTATCCGAATACGGTGTTAAAGTCCTACTCGATATGGCGTTAAGTGCGCACATTGTGTTGTGGGAAAAGCCAAATTATCGATTGGCAAATCTTGGTTTTTATCTGCTGCATGACGGCATGACTGAAGCGAATATGGATTTTACGGCGGATGTTTGTTATGCCGCTATGATGCACTTAACCGAAGCCATTCAAAAGGGCACGCCTGCGGGGCTGAAAGAATTAGGCGAGTGGGAGACTATCTATCAAGGTTTATCTCAATTGCCTCAACAGGCGAAAGAGAGCTGGTTTAAGTTTGATCATTTCTATTCTGATCGCTCGTTTCCGATTTTGCTGGAAAAAGTCTTCGAAAAGCAGCCTAAATCGCTGGTGGATATTGGTGGTAACACGGGGAAGTGGGCACTGCAGTGTTGTGGGCATGACTCGGATGTTGAAATCACGATTGTGGATTTGCCGCAGCAATTAGAGATGGCAATGGCTAATGCCAAAGAACAAGGCTTTGAAGATCGCATCACACCTTATCCTGCGAATATGCTGGATAAACAGCAAGCCTTGCCGACTGGCGCAGATGTATGGTGGATGAGTCAGTTCTTAGATTGTTTCTCTCCGATGGAGATCTTAAGCATTCTTAAACGTGTACGTTCACATATGTCAGAGCAGGCGACCGTTTATATTCTGGAACTATTCTGGGATGCGCAAAAATACGATGCAGCCTCTTATAGCTTGAATGCAACATCGCTGTATTTCACCTGTTTAGCCAACGGCAATAGCCGTTTCTATCGCAGCGAAGATTTCTTAGAGATTGTTGCTGAAGCAGGATTTGAAGTGGTCACTCGTACCGATGATATCGGGCTAGGACATACACTCCTTGAACTTAAAGCCGCTTAACGCTTAATTTTGGTGATGACAGTCATGAGAAAAATAAAGACTCAAGTTGTGGTTATCGGTGCAGGGCCTTCGGGCTCGATTGCCGCGGCTCTACTTCATAAAAAAGGGGTGGAGGTTCGTGTGATTGAGAAGAGCGTTTTCCCTCGCTTTTCCATTGGTGAAAGTCTATTGCCAGCTTGCATGGAAGTCGTTGAACAAGCAGGAATGACTGATGCTGTGAAATCTGCCCAGTTCCAATACAAAGATGGGGCTGCGTTTCGAAAGCGTGGGGTATATACCGCTTTCGATTTCCAAGACAAGTTCTCCAAGGGGCCTGGTACTACGTTTCAAGTTCAGCGAGGCACTTTTGATAAAGTACTTGCCGATGAGGCACAAAATCAGGGTGTGGCTATCGATTACCAGCACGAGCTTATCGATATTCGTTTTACTGACCAGCACGCCATTTTGGATGTTCAACCTGAAGGGGAAGACGCGTACCAAATCGAGGCTGATTATGTATTAGACGGCAGTGGCTTTGGTCGTGTGCTGCCTAAGATGTTAAACCTAGAAGAGCCATCTAGTTTACCTCCTCGTAAGGCAGTGTTTACTCATATCAAAGATAATATTGACTTGGCGGAACATGGCTTAGAGTACGATAGAAAAAAGATCCTTATTTCTGTCCATCCAACTAACCCTGACGTTTGGTATTGGCTAATCCCATTCAGTAATGGTATCTCTTCATTTGGTGTAGTGGGTGAACCAAGTTTCTTTGAAAACTACCCTGAAGATAAGATTGCCTTACTCAAGCAGGTAGCCAGTGAAGAGCCGGGTTTGGTCAATATTCTAAGCCAAGCGGAGTACTCTAATCCTGCTGGCGAGATTGGCGGCTATTCAGCAAATGTGAAGCACCTAGCGACGGACAGATACGCTCTGCTGGGTAATGCTGGCGAGTTCCTCGACCCAGTGTTCTCTTCTGGTGTGACCATTGCGATGAAGTCTGCCGAGTACGCTGTAGATTGCGTTGCAAGACATGTGAATGGCGAAGAAGTGGATTGGGACAAAGAGTATGCGCAGCCTCTGATGAAAGGGGTGGATACATTCCGTACCTATGTAGAAGGTTGGTATTCAGGTTCGCTGCAGGATGTAATTTTCTATGAGAAACCTAATCCCAAGATTAAGCAGATGGTCTGTTCTATTTTGGCTGGTTACGCGTGGGATGAGTCGAATCCGTATGTGAAAGAGTCTCAGCGACGCTTGTCTGCTTTGGCGGAATTGTGCCAAGAGTCTTAGTTACTTAACATCGATATGAAAAAACAGCGACTTCGGTCGCTGTTTTTTATTGCGGGTAGAGAATACAACGGCTTCGTAGACACATAGCTATCTACAGAGAGGCGTGACTATTTGAGATCAATACTGTTTAGGCGTCCCATAAACACAAGCAGGTCAATCACATCTTTGTGTGCCTCTAATAGAGCACGCTTGGTTTGGCTGTATGCGGCAAGTCTGCCATGTTTTCTGATTGAGCAGACCTTAGTTCGATACTTATATTCACCGTTCTCGGCAAACACTCGCCACTTGGCGATATAGCATTCGTCGCGATGTTTAGGATCGCTCTGAGTGGGATTAGGCTTGAAGACAATTTTAGGCTCTAGGCTGTGTGGTAGCCGCGTCATTAGGTATGGGTCTTTGAGCACCTTGCCCCAGAATTTTCCCCATAGCTGTTTGCCAAGTTCATCGCGAAGCTTTATGGTTTTTTTGAGCGCTTTCTCTTCTCCAAGACGCACGAACCCCACCGACCGATGCAGCACAGTATCGTCAGGTGTGTGAATATGGATCTTATATGCAGTTTTGCCTTTTGAAATGAAGCGGTAACCGGTGGCTCCAATCAGGTTATTCTCACTCATAGCTTACTAATTGATGGTTATGTTATTAGTAAGATTACGCCAAATATCAGAAAAACAGAAACCAATTGAGCGGAAAAAATAAAGCCCTGAATTTTACTTCAGGGCTTTGCTATATATCTTAATGGCTTACATGATCTTCTGCATTACGTCGCCAATTTGAATGCTGCCTGCTAAGTTAGGCTGCTCAATGGTCAACTCTGCTTCGTTCTCATAAACTCGAGTCACGGTAAGGGTGATGTCACTCTTAGATACCTTGTTACGCGGCAAACCATTTTGATCGATAAATGAGCCTGTGTGCCACAGCTGTAGCTTGTCGCCCTGTTGAACGCCGTGTAAACGACCTAGATCCATCGTCACTGTATTACCAAAGACTGCAGCCACTTCTGGTAGGGTGATTTTACAAGACACTTCCGACTCCAAGTCGAGCATGATACTTCGGCTTACTCGCAACATCATGCTGCCATAGGTTGATGCCCAAAAACGCGCACTCTTGGTATCCACTTCACTGGTTTTCGGAAATGGCCATTTTGCTACCTCGCGGTAACTGCGGTTGTAAACTTGATGACCAGTTTTGCCGTCATACACTTGCATCTCTAAAGCGAATTGACGGTTAATTATATCGTCTTGCAGGAGTTTAGATTCGATAGTTGCCGTTAAATCGGTAATGGTGCCGCCAATCACGTATTGCGCTCCATGGTCTTGCGCGATCATTTTTAACGTTTCTGGCTGGCGTCGGTCTATCTCGTAATCAGTGGTACCAACAGAAACAAAACTGCGCGACTCTTGAGATAGCTGACGGTTTATCACATGGCTGAAGTCATCGCCAATATTGTAGACACGCCCCATTACCGCCTGTTGTGGAGAGGCAAGGTCAACGTTGCCGACCAAAAATGTCTTCTTGTACTGGCTTTCATGGCAACCATTTGCCGAAGGATAAATATCGATGCGAGCGGTGATCATGATGTTGCCGCTGCGCTTTCTCTCTTTGTCGACAAGGATGTATCTCACTTCGTGGTTAGTGAATTGATACTCCTTTTGTCCTGCTTGTAGATAAGGGGTTAGGTTCGCGATACTGCCAATATCTCCCCCTGAGAACTGCATTGCTTTGTAAATGGCATCTTCAAGTGCATGAACTCTTGCCGCATCTTCAGACGCAACGATCGCCGCTGTACCGGTAACTTCAAACCATGATGCATGAGCATTGAAGGTCATAGTGAGCAGTGAAACTATTGAAAATAGTGTGGAAAATATTTTTTTCATCTATTCGTTACCAGTTGGGTATAAATATTGCTTAACAAATTATCAGAAGCGAATTGCTGATTTGAGTGCCGCTTTTATTAATGTGAACAATTAATCAAAAGCAAAGACTGTTCCAACATTGTAATCCATTAAAGGAAAGAGTGGTGAGAATAGGTTGCACAGTCTGGTACTAAAACATCTGGAGATAACACAATGAAAAAATGGCTTGTAGTAATCAGTGTAATGCTAATTACATCATGTGCTTATTCGCCTATCTATAACGGTAAGTCTGAGTACGCTGGTAGTCAGTTTATGTTAATGGATAGCCCACGTCATACTATGGACTTCTTCGTTGAGAGTATGACTGAAGACTTGATTATGTCTAACACCAGTGTGTCGGCGCGTACGCCTATCGCCGTCACTTCGTTTGTTGACCTGCAACATATGGATTCGACCAACTGGCTAGGCAACTCAGTCTCTGAAGGCTTTATCCATCAGTTTCAGCGTCGCGGCTTTAAAGTGGTAGACTTTAAGACAACTGGCTCGATTCAGGTGACTCAACAGGGTGACTTCGCTTTGAGTCGAGACTGGAAAGATCTGGCACAAGAGCAGGATGTTCAGTATGTATTGACTGGTACTATGCTGCGCCAAGAGGGTGGTGTGTTAGTTAATGCTCGTGTCGTAGGTATGCAAACGCGTATCGTTGTTGCAACGGCGCAAGGTTTCTTACCGGCAGACCGCATTGGTCGTGACCTAGACACATTGAACAGCATTCGCACTCAAGATGGCGTGATCATTCGCTCGGACCCAACTATTAAGCAGCCATATACGGTTATTCTTCGTCCATAGGAGCCTGTCATGAAGAAGGTGATATTTTTAATCGCAGCATTGTTACTTGTTGGCTGTCAGCCACTGCAAACCATGCGACCAGACGACTTCTTGGTGGCGGTTGGCTACGCAAGTATTAGCGAACAAAAAGGGCGTAACGACGAAGAGAAACGTATTCGAGCAATGCGAGCTTCAAAGATTGATGCGTACCGTGAACTGGCAGAGCAAGTATATGGCATGCGTGTTAGTGGCCGCGCTGAGCTTGAAGACCAACGTCTAGGCACTGAGCTGACTTCCGGTGCGGTTGATGGTGTTATTCGAGGTGCAGAAGTGGTACGCAGCTACCCAGTGGGTGACAGTTATGTGACCGAGTTGCAGCTTGATATTAAGAAAATGGACAAACTGCGTGATTACGGTGAAGTTCAAGCCGTACCAGAAAAGAGACAACAAACACTTTTCTAATGTCACTCGGTTGATACTGTATTCTGCTGCTGGCTTTCCAGATGGCAAGTGGCAGACATAATTACTAGATTTGATGCAAAAAGCGGCAAGTATTGGATACTTGCCGCTTTTTTATTTTCGATGGTTTACGCTATTTTTGATTGCTGAGACCGGAGCTTGTTACTCAAAGGGAAGAATAGAGCTACGCTTTTACGTTGGTTCCTAACGTAGATATGGTATGCGTTTGCCCACCGGCATTGTACGTCATGCCTATTTTTCCATGGCTTTGTTGCATCATGTTGCTGAGTTTGTTGAAGCTCAGGTGTGCGCGGTTAAGTGCTTCACCATTAACAAGGTTTGCTTGTTGGCAATCGTGAATGATAGAGCGAATTTTGGCGACGAGTTCGATAAGCTCTGGCTTTTCGTTCAACTCGGCCACATTAGTGTGCGCTGCTATTCTCTGGTCTGTACTTCTCAGTTGCTCAACCAGCACGACTTTTTCTTTAGCAATACGTTCAATCTCACTCGATTTTCTACTGGTAATGGCACTCTTTTCCGAACTAAGCAGTTCAGAGAGAGCTTGGGCGCTTTGAAGTTGAAAATTAACTAAATCTGCGAGTGCCGCCATACAAAAACCTAATCGAGCTTATAGTCAGTTGAACGAAAAACGAACTTATAGGCCTTTAAGCTCGTTCTCGAATTTGATCATGTTGTCAGCCAGTTTTTCTGGGTCAACAGTGTATGAGCCATTTGCGATTGCTTCTTTAATCGCTGCGACTTTTACTTGGTCAAAGCTTGGTTGTGCGGCCATGTCTTGGTGCATTTGACCAATTGCTTTGCTTTGTTGGCTAAGTGACACCGCATCTTTGCTTGCGGGCTTTGCCGATACTTCAGAGCTCGACGCTTGCGAACTGCTTGTATCAGTACGCGCTGTAGAGCGGTTAGTTGTCGTTAGGGTTTGGCCTGAACGAATGTTATCAATGCCTGCCATAGTTGAGCCTTTATCTACGAATATGGGAACCTGTACTGTCACTATCGACCGCTGGTTCGATTACTTTAGAGATTTTTAACTCGATTGTTGAAATCGCTAACAGAGTACCACTTTGGCAGGATAACGTGTTAACAAAGAAACAAATCTCTCATGTCGAAACGGGTTTCCTCTAACTTATTAGAGGGGGCTTCCAACTCATTTATTAGAAATGAACGGTTACTTCCGACATATCGGTAACAATTCCTTCAATTATACGTTGTGATTTATCATTTTTCACTCTTACTTGGTCTCCCATTGAACCATCCGTTAATGCCGTGCCTTTTGTGGTAATGGTCATGCCACCTTTGACAGCTTGTATGATAACCTTCTCATTACGACAAACGACGCAAATATCACCTCTCTCAATAACATCACCAGGGCGCAGGTTCTTTTTTACTTTAGCTCCGATGACTTGTTCAGGAAGGGTGTAACCTTGTCGGCGAAATTTGTTAAGTGAAATCATGGCGGTTGTGACATCATATTGACCGATTATCTCGCCTCGCGCGATGGTTCTTGTTGCAGTGACTAGTGGTGCAGATATAGAGAGTCGAACCGGAACATATACTCGCCATTCATCAGGAACACATTGCACAAGAACGGTAATGCTACTGCGAGTATTGGTGGCGGTAGAGGCACTGGTTTCCAAGGGAATAGGGCAATCTGTAGCTTTTATCCTTGAGTCTACATTGGCAGATTGAACCAAGAGTTCACCGCCCATTGGCTGCTCAACCGTGTCGAGAATATGTTGCTCAGCTGCGGTTTGAATCGCCTCAATTTGTTCTGATGTCGCACCTTGTGCAAAAAAACTAAACAATATTGATATAATGCCGATAAACTTAGCGACAATTTTAAAAAAAGCTCTACATGTTGTTATGGAAAATGGTTGCAGATTTGAGTTATGATACGTCATTCTGTTTCTCTGATGGTTCGTAGCCTGTAGTAGATTAACACTTTTTAATCAAAAAAGTTTGATATGGAGATGCGCTCATGACGGGTATTCTGGATTCAGTGAATCAGCGTACGCAACTCGTCGGTCAAAACCGATTAGAATTACTAACCTTTCGCCTAATGGGGCGTCAGCGCTATGGTATTAACGTATTTAAGGTTAAAGAAGTACTACAGTGTCCTAAGCTGACTTCAATGCCAAACTTGAACCCGCTGGTGAAGGGTGTTGCGCACATTCGTGGTCAAACCATCTCAGTTATTGACTTAAGCTTAGCTATTGGCGGTCGCCCAACAACAGACGTAGAAAAGTGTTTTGTTGTAATTTCTGAGTTTAACCGTACTATTCAAGGTTTCTTGGTGAGCTCTGTTGAGCGTATTATCAACATGCACTGGGAATCTATCTTGCCGCCACCTGATGGCGCAGGTAAAGCGAACTACCTGACTGCGGTAACTAACATCGATAATGAACTGGTTGAAATTCTCGATGTAGAAAAAATTCTTGCAGAGATCTCTCCTGTTGATGAAACAATGGACAGCAAAATTGCTGAAGAGATTGCAGAAGTTGAGCAAGAGAAACCACTTGTTCGACGCATTCTCATTGCGGATGACTCTACCGTTGCTCGTAAGCAGGTACAGCGCGCAATCGAGTCTATCGGCTTCGAAGTTATTGCCGTTAAAGATGGTAAAGAAGCGTACGAGAAGCTGATGCAGATGTCGGCTGAAGGCAGTATTTACGACCAGATCTCTCTCGTTATTTCGGATATCGAGATGCCAGAGATGGACGGCTATACACTGACTGCAGAAATTCGCCGCCATGCAGAACTAAAAGACTTGTATGTAATTTTACACTCTTCGTTGAGTGGCGTATTTAACCAGGCCATGGTTGAGCGTGTGGGTGCAAACTCATTCATCGCGAAATTTAACCCAGATGAGCTTGGTTCAGCGGTGAAGTCCGCATTAACTAAATAGAAAAGAGACATTAATGACTGCTATAACAATTAGTGATCAAGAGTATCGTGATTTTAGCCGCTTTTTAGAATCTCAATGTGGCATTGTACTCGGTGATAGCAAGCAATATCTTGTACGCAGTCGCCTTAGTCCTTTAGTTGCAAAGTTTAAACTGGCGTCTCTGTCAGATCTATTGAGAGATGTAGTAACGGGTAGAAACCGCGAGTTGCGCGTGGCAGCTGTAGATGCCATGACGACCAACGAGACACTTTGGTTCCGAGATACTTACCCGTTTGCCGTGCTTGCGGATAAACTCCTTCCGGAAATAGCGGCAAATAAGCGTCCAATTAAGATTTGGTCTGCGGCAAGCTCTTCTGGTCAAGAACCGTACTCAATGGCAATGACAGTGCTTGAGACTCAAGCACGTAAGCCGGGTATGCTGCCAAATGTTTCGATCACAGCAACAGACATCTCTGCGAGCATGCTCGATATGTGTCGTGCTGGTATCTATGACAATCTTGCGTTAGGCCGTGGTCTGTCGCCTGAACGTCGCCGTACCTTCTTTGAAGACGCGGGCGATGGTCGTATGAAGGTAAAAGATAATGTGAAGCGCATGGTTAACTTCCGTCCGCAAAACCTAATGGACAGCTACGCGCTGTTAGGTAAATTCGACATTATTTTCTGCCGCAACGTACTGATTTACTTCTCGCCAGACATGAAGTCTAAAGTGCTAAACCAGATGGCTAACAGCCTTAATCCTGGTGGCTACTTGCTGTTGGGTGCGTCTGAGTCTTTGACTGGTCTGACAGACCGTTTTGAGATGGTTCGCTGTAACCCGGGCATCATCTATAAGCTCAAGTCGTAATAACAGTAAAGACATTCCAGTTTTTCTTATCAAACCCAGCCATTGTGCTGGGTTTTCTTTTTTGTCTCGCTCGGTATATCTTTATATCAGAGTGACATTCCAATTTACTCTATTCTTGGCTTGTATATTGCAAGTTTAACAGCGAGTGACCGATAAAAAGCATTCATTGTTCTATTGGCTTTAAAAGTTGGTATACATATTGCTTTGGTTATTTCATAACAGTCAGTTCTTGAGTTGAGGTTTACATGGCTATTTCTTTTGACAACGCATTAGGCATTCACCAGCACACAGTTGGTGTACGTGAGCGCAACGCTGAGGTGCTTTCCACCAATATCGCGCAAGCAAACACGCCTGGTTATAAAGCAAAAGGATTAGACTTTAAGAAATCACTGCAGGCGGCAAGTTCTGGGGCAAGTATTGGTCTTAGCCGCACGGACGGTCGGCATATTTCTGCCTCAACGACGGTGAATGGGGAAACTAAGTATCGTATTCCTACTCAACCTGATACAGGAGATGGCAACACGGTGGATTTGGATTTAGAACGAAACTTGTTCATGCAAAACCAAATCAGGCATCAAGCCTCTCTAGACTTCTTAGGAAGTAAATTCAAGAACTTAACTAAAGCGATTAAAGGGGAATAATTAGATGAGCTTATTTAATGTATTCAATGTGACTGGTTCTGCGATGAGTGCTGAATCTGTTCGTCTAAACACTACCTCAAGTAACCTAGCTAACGCGGACAGTGTAAGTAGCTCAGCTGATGAGACTTACAAGGCACGCCATGCTGTGTTCGGCGCTGAGTTAAGTAAGGCACGCAATAGCGGTCATACCGTGCCGGTGAAAGTATTAGGTATCGTAGAAAGCGATAAACCGCTTAGCGCGGAGTACAACCCAGATCACCCATTAGCAAACGACGAAGGCTACATCTACAAGCCAAACGTTAATGTTATGGAAGAGATGGCAAACATGATTTCAGCTTCACGTGCGTACCAAACAAACGTACAGGTTGCTGACTCGAGTAAACAAATGCTGCTGCGTACGCTGCAGATGGGTCAATAAGGATAAGGAGGTAGCATATGGCCGGAATTAATAATGTTGGTCAAAGCGGCTTGTCCTATGTTGATCAGCTTAAAAATCTTCAAGACAGCAAAAAGCCTGATGAAACAACAGGTAAGCAAGATCTTAAACAAGAAGACTTCTTATCGTTATTGACCAAGCAGCTTGCTCAGCAAGACCCTTTTAAGCCGGTCAGCAATGACCAGATGATTGCGCAAATGGCTTCATTTGCGACCGTAGATGGCATTGGCAAGATGAATACACAGTTTGAAAGCTTGAATTCATCAATGACATCTAACCAAGCACTTCAGGCCTCATCTTTAGTAGGGCGTGATGTGTTAGTTCCTGGTGCGGCAGGTGTGAAACCCGGCGATGGCGGCATGGCGGCAATGGTAAAACTTCCTCAAGCTATGGATAACTTAATGATCCGTGTTGAGAACGAAGTGGGCCAATTGGTCCGTACCTTTGATGTCGGCTCTAAGCCTGCAGGTGACACACGTGTTGAATGGGACGGAAAAGACGAAGACGGCAACCCATTGCCTGCTGGTAAATACAACGTGAAAGCGGCTGGTTTACTGGATGGTGAGAGCGCAGAGTTCGAAGTATCAACGTATGCGAATGTGAACAGTGTGCTTCTTGGCAAAGGTGATGGCAACGTACTACTCAATCTGGCTGGTTTCACATCGCCAGTACGACTTGCTGAAGTACTAGAAGTTGGCAAAGCGTAGCTCTTGATAGAGTGAATATGCTAGCTAGATAGATTAGGAGAATATTGGAATGTCATATGTAGCTTTAAGCGGTCTATCCGCAGCTCAATTAGATCTGAACACAACAAGTAACAACATTGCGAACGCAAACACATTTGGCTTTAAAGAGTCGCGTGCGGAGTTTGGTGATGTTTACTCAAGCTCTTTGTTTACGAACGGCAAAACCACTCCAGGTGGCGGTGCTCAAGCAAATAAAGTGGCGCAGCAGTTCCATGAAGGTTCAAGTATTTATACGAACAACCCAATGGATTTACGTGTAAGTGGCACAGGCTTCTTCGCTGTGGCAAAAGACCGCATGGTACCTGAGATTAACGAACTAACACGAAATGGCGCATTTCACCTAAACAAAGATAACTACATGGTTACTTCTAACGATGAGTTTCTTCTAGGTTACGATGTTGATCCAAACTCGGGTGAAGTTCTTTCTTACGCACCGAAGCCACTGTCTATTCCAGCTGAATTTGGTAAGCCAAAACAGACTGAAAACATTGAAGTAGGTGTAAACCTGCCTGCAAACGGTGATCTTAAAGACCCAGCTGCATTTAACTTCAATGATGCAGATACCTACAACCGTGCGACCTCTTCAACGGTCTACGACTCTATGGGTCAGTCTTACAAGCTAACCACTTACTACTTAAAAGACCAAACCCAGCCGAACACATGGCAGACTTACTACACTATGACTGATAGTGAAGGCGAGAAGCCATTGAATATTGCTGGTGGTGATGCGACAAACGCGACGGGCCATGTTGGTCACACTATGCGCTTTAACAACGACGGTACTCTTGCGAGCCTAAACAACGGTCAACCAATTGTGTCGGAAGCGTTAGGTGCGGGTGCTGTACCGATGAACCTAAACGGCGCGGACGTTACTCAAACACTGAACTTTGGTCTAGACTCTTCGACGCAGTTTGCGGCACCGTTTGAATTGACGAAATTCGATGAAGACGGCGCAACAACAGGCTTTCTAACTAAGGTCGACTTCGATGAGTACGGTAGTGTTCTAGGTACATACTCAAACGGTGAAAACGTAATGCTAGGTCGTGTAGGTCTAGTACGTGTTCCAAACGAGCAAGGCCTAGATAAGAAGGGCGGCACTCAGTGGGATTCTACTAACTACTCAGGTGATAAAATCTGGGGTGAATCGAACAAGGGTTCATTTGGTGGCATCAACAACGGTTCACTAGAGCAATCGAACATAGATATGACTCAAGAGCTGGTTGACCTGATTTCTGCTCAACGTAACTTCCAAGCGAACTCGCGTTCTCTAGAAGTTCACAACCAACTACAGCAAAATATTCTTCAGATTCGTTAATACCTTCTTGGTCTGAATCATCTGCGAATACCCAATTCAATCCGTTTGAATTGGGTATTGTTGCTTACCTATCTATTTGCCGCCTCAATTGCCGCGCGGTAAAGTTTGTTCTTGCCACCCCCTGGCAGAAAGGATCACTTTGATCTCTTTAATTTCCTTTTATCGACTTAACACTATGATTATAAACACTATTTCACAGTTGGCACAGTGATTGCTTTATTGGCTCTAGATAATGATTTTTTGGAGCAAAATTATGGATCGCGCACTGTTTTTAGCCATGAGTGGCGCAAAGCAAAATATGCAAGCTTTGCAGCTACGTGCCAACAACCTCGCCAACGTAAGTACAACAGGCTTTCGTGCTGACTTAGCACAAGCTCGTTCAATGCAAGCGTACGGTGAAGGTATGCCAACACGTGTCTTCAGCATGACAGAGCGCCCGGGTCATAATTTTGAACAAGGCAGCGTTGTGACGACCGGCCGTGATTTAGACGTAACCATTCAAGGTGATGGCTGGATTTCCGTTATGGACAATTCAGGTCGTGAAGGTTTAACCCGTAATGGTAACCTCAAGATTGATCAGAACGGCTTACTGACTAACGGCAGTGGTCATCTCGTTCTTGGTGAAAACGACGCACCTATTACCCTACCAATTCCATTAAGCAAGGTAGAAATTGGTACAGACGGTACGATTTCGGTGATTCCTCAAGGCGCTCCAGCTGAAGAACTTGCCGTTGTTGATCGTATTAAATTGGTTCGCCCAGATAATCAAACCCTATTTAAAGATACGAATGGTCTTTTCCGTTCGAAAAACCCAGATCAGGCATACGAAGCTGATGCAGCCGTTACGCTGCTGACTGGTGCCATCGAAGGCAGTAACGTGAATGCCGTCGGTGAGATGACAAGCTTGATTGACCTACAGCGTCAATTTGAAATGCAAGTCAAGATGATGAGCACAGCAGAAGAGATGGACAAGTCGTCTGATTCACTGCTTCGTATGAGCTAATAGAATTTAAAGGAAATTACTATGCATCCAGCATTATGGGTAAGTAAAACTGGTTTAGACGCCCAACAAACCAATATCTCAACAATTTCGAACAACCTTGCCAACGCATCAACGGTTGGCTTCAAAAAGAGCCGTGCCGTATTTGAAGATTTGTTCTATCAAAATATCAATCAACCGGGTGGTCAATCGTCTCAAAACACTGAATTGCCAAGTGGTTTGATGTTGGGTGCCGGTTCTAAAGTGGTAGCAACGCAAAAAGTGCACACTCACGGTAACGCACAAACGACAACCAACAGCCTAGACATGATGATTGAAGGTGATGGTTTCTTCCAAGTTGAAATGCCAGATGGTGAGACAGGTTACAGCCGCAATGGTCAGTTTACATTGAATGGCGACGGCGCAATCGTAACTTCGGGTCAGGGTTACCCGCTGCAACCAGAAATTGTTATTCCTGAAGATGCAATTTCGATTACTGTCGGTAACGATGGTGAAGTTTCAGTACGTATTCGTGGTGAGCAAAACAACGTTGTCGTTGGTCAGATTACGATCACTGATTTTGTAAACCCTGGTGGTCTTGAGCCAGTTGGTCAAAACCTTTACTTACCAACGGGCGCAAGTGGTGACCCGCAAGAGGGTGTACCGGGTTTTGACGGCCTAGGTAACATTCGTCAATCAATGTTGGAAACCTCTAACGTAAATGTAACCGAAGAGCTGGTAAACATGATTGAAGCTCAGCGTGTATACGAAATGAACTCAAAAGTTATCTCGTCAGTAGACAAGATGATGAGCTTTGTTAACCAACAACTTTAATCGTTAGATTAAGTAACGTGTAATTGTCCCTACTGCTGACTAAGAGAGTATCACCATGAAACGTATTTTTTGTTTAGCCCTGTTAGCTTCGATGACCGGTTGTACCATGTTGGATCCTATCGAAACGCCAGAACAAGAAAACGCCACGACCGTGGTCGATGCGGTAGAGGGTGATAAGTCGAGTGATGAGAGCTCTGGTATCGTGGACACACTGCGTGGTCGTACTGACCCAGTCGCGGGCGACCCTGCTTGGGCCCCAATTCACCCTAAGCAAAAACCAGAACACTACGCAGCAGCGACCGGTTCTCTATTTAACGTTAACCATATTGGCAGCATGTACGATGACTCTAAGCCACGCGGTATCGGAGATATCATCACAGTGGCACTTGATGAGAACACGCGTGCGACCAAAAAAGCCAACGCAGACATGTCTAAGTCGAATGACTCTTCAATGGAGCCATTGGCTGTAGGTGGACAAGAGCTGACTATTGATAAATACAACTTCTCTTACGATTTAAGCAACACCAACACCTTTGCTGGTGACGCATCGGCTAACCAAAGTAACAGCATCAGCGGCTACATTACGGTGGAAGTGATTGAAGTGTTGGCTAACGGCAACTTAGTGGTACGTGGTGAGAAATGGATGACGCTAAACACCGGCGATGAGTACATCCGTTTAAGCGGCACTATTCGCCCGGACGATATTGGCTTTGATAACACTATCGCTTCGAACCGTGTTTCTAATGCTCGAATTCAATATTCTGGTACTGGTGTGCAGCAAGATATGCAAGAGCCTGGATTCTTGGCACGATTTTTTAATGTAGCTCTATAGCGATAATGACAGTGCCGATTGTTTGACCATTAACAAGCGGCATTGGATTTAGAAGAAACTTAATATAAATCAGAGCAATAGAGACAGGTTACTCCCATGAAAAAGCTAGCACTTGTACTTTTCGGCATGTTATTTCTTGCCACCACTGCTCATGCCGCTCGTATCAAAGACGTGGCAAAAGTTGCAGGTGTTCGTAGTAACCAGTTGGTTGGCTATGGTTTGGTTACGGGTTTGCCGGGTACTGGCGAAACAACACCCTTTACAGATCAAACATTTAACGCGATGCTGCAAAATTTTGGCATCCAATTGCCACCCGGCACTAAGCCAAAAACGAAAAATGTGGCAGCGGTAATCGTTACTGCCGAGCTTCCTGCTTTCTCTAAGCAAGGTCAAACCGTTGACGTTACTGTTTCTTCTATCGGCTCAGCAAAAAGCCTACGTGGCGGTACGCTACTGCAAACTTTCCTGAAAGGTCTTGATGGGCAAGTGTATGCCGTTGCGCAAGGTAACCTAGTCGTGAGCGGTTTCAGTGCTCAAGGTAACGATGGTTCTAAGATTGTCGGCAACAACCCGAACGTCGGTATCATTTCAAGTGGTGCGACAGTTGAACAAGAAATTCCAACTCCGTTTGGTCGTGGCGACTACATTACTTTTAACCTAATTGAATCTGATTTCACCACTGCTCAGCGTATGGCAGATGCGGTAAACAACTTCCTTGGGCCACAGATGGCATCCGCTGTAGACGCGACCTCAGTTCGAGTTCGTGCGCCGCGTGAGATTAGCCAACGTGTAGCTTTCCTATCTGCGATTGAAAATGTTGAGTTCGACCCTGCAGAAGGTTCAGCAAAAATCATTGTTAACTCTCGTACAGGTACCATTGTTGTCGGTAAGCATGTACGCCTACGCTCTGCAGCTGTGACTCACGGTGGTATGACGGTAGCGATTAAAGAGAATTTAAACGTTAGTCAGCCAAATGGTTTCTCTGGTGGACAAACGGTTGTTGTTCCAGACTCAGACATCGAAGTCACGGAAGGTGACGGTAAGATGTTTAAGTTTGAACCTGGCCTGACTCTGGACGATCTTGTAAGAGCGGTCAACGAAGTGGGTGCGGCTCCTTCTGACTTAATGGCAATCCTTCAAGCACTGAAACAAGCGGGTGCGATTGAAGGTCAGTTGATCATTATCTAAGGAGTGGGTCATGATTAAGAACAACAACGACATCGGTTTTATTCACGACATCGGCAGTCTTGATCGACTTCGTCAGCAAGCGGTCAATGGTGAAGAGGGCAGTGAGCAAGAAGCACTTAAAGCAGCAGCAAAACAGTTTGAATCTATTTTTACCTCTATGCTGTTTAAGTCGATGCGTGATGCAAACTCTAGCTTCAAGTCAGACATGCTCAACAGCCAGAATGAACAATTTTATCGTCAGATGCTTGATGATCAGATGTCGAGTGAGTTAAGTGCATCGGGTTCGCTAGGTTTGGCGGATATGATTGTCGCTCAGCTTAGTGCAGGACAAGGCACAGACCAACAAGAATCGAAAGTACGCCAAGAAGGGTTTGACCCAGCGCTTGAGCGTCCTAAGTACTCTAAGAAAGTTGATAGAACAGAACGTCCAGAGAGTGCGGCAAAAGTGGCGGCACAACCTGTTTCGTTCGACTCGCCAGAATCTTTCGTCACTTCAATGAGTCCGTATGCTGAAAAAGCAGCGCGTGCTCTGGGTGTCGACTCTTCACTGCTTCTTGCTCAAGCCGCTCTAGAAACAGGTTGGGGCTCTAAGATGGTGAAAAACTCTTTGGGTAACAGTAATAACCTATTCAACATCAAGGCTGACAGAAGCTGGAAAGGCGATAAGGTAGCGACTCAAACCCTAGAGTTCCACGGAAAAACAGCGGTGAAAGAGCAAGCTTCATTCCGTTCATACGCTAACTTTGAAGAGAGCTTTAACGACTACGTGAAATTCCTAAATGAGAATCCACGTTACCAAACAGCGCTTCAACATCAAGGCAGCTCAGAAAACTTTATCAAAGGCATTCATAGCGCAGGATACGCAACTGACCCTAACTACGCCGACAAAGTATTGAGAGTTAAAGCTAAGATCGACCAGATGAACTAGATTCACAAAGAGCTCGCCAATTGGTGGGCTCTTCTTTTATGTGTTTCTCTTTTCCTTTCTATTACTCCCCATTTTATCATCCGACTTTCTTCTTTTAGCTGCTGATAATTAGCTTGGCACGTAAATTGCTTTTTAGACGTAAGGTTAATCAGTTTTTGCTGATTTTATTAGGTTTTTTGGGGGCATTATGGCGTCAGATCTGTTGAATGTAGGTACACAAAGTGTGCTTACTGCTCAAAGACAGTTAAACACCACAGGTCATAACATTTCTAACGCGAATACAGAGGGTTATAGCCGACAATCTGTAATTCAAGGTGTTAATGATCCGCGCCAATATGGTGGCCAAACCTATGGCATGGGCGTGCATGTGGAAAATGTTCGCCGCTCTTGGGATCAGTTTGCCGTTAATGAGTTAAACCTGTCGACAACTAATGCCGCTAATAAGAATGACACCCAAAGTAACATCGATATGCTCTCGGGTATGTTGTCGTCTACAGCCTCTAAAAAAATTCCAGAGAACATGAACGAGTGGTTCGACTCGATCAAAACCCTGTCTGATACACCGAATGATATCGGTGCTCGTAAAGTAGTTCTCGAGAAGGCGGGGATCATTTCTCAGACTCTTAATGAATTCCACGAAACGATTCGTCAGCAGTCGGATGTTGCCAACAAAAAATTGGACATGGGTATCGAGCGTGTTAACCAACTCGCAATCGAGATTCGTGATGTTCAGCGCCTGATGATGCGTACTCCAGGTCCACATAATGACCTGCGCGACCAGCATGAAAAGCTGATCAATGAGCTGTCTGGATACACCAAAGTAACGGTAACACCACGCTCAAATGCAGAAGGTTTCAACGTCCATATTGGTAACGGTCATACCTTAGTTTCAGGTAGTGAGGCGAGCCAGTTGAAGTTGGTTGATGGTTTGCCTGATGCCCATCAACGACGCTTAGCGATTGTTGAAGGCAAGGCGATAAAGCCGATTACTAGCGCAGATATCGACGGCAAAATTGGTTCGATGTTGGATATGCGTGACGAACACATTCCAGAGGTGATGGACGAGTTAGGCCGTATGGCTACAGCGCTCTCTTATCATGTCAACGAACTACAAAGCCAAGGTCTAGACCTTAACGGTAATGTTGGTCGCAATTTATTTACCGATGTGAACTCAGAGTTGGTGGCGAAATCGCGCGTAGTGACGAGCGGCAATTCGCAAGCCGATGTGGCGGTGTTTATTGATAACACCAATGCGCTTAAAGGCGGAGAGTACGGATTAAAGTACGACGGCAGTGACTATGTGGTCACTAAGCCGAGCGGTGAAACCGTTAAAGTTACCACTGACTCGAGTGGCAGTGCTTTCTATCTAGATGGTATGCGTGTTGAGATCCGCAATCCACCTGAATTAGGTGAAAAGGTTCTACTGCGACCAACGCGCAGTTTTGCCGCCCAGATGCAAATCGAAAGCAATGATCCTAAAGATATTGCGGCACAGAGCTATGAAGCCTCGACAACCTTTGCCCAAGGTGATGCGGAATTTAAGATCCTTGCCGCAGGACAGCTGCGTGAATTTGAGGTGATTGTCTCGCCACGTGGTGAACAATTTGCTGTGACGGACACCAAAGGCAATGTATTGATGCAGCCACAGCCGTATCCACCATCTGGTCCAGTGACCGTAATGGGGACGACTTTTGAACTGACATCTGGTGCCATCGCCAACGATAAGTTTACCGCTAACCTTGTACCCTCAGAAGGTGACAACGGCAACCTGCGGAAAATGCAGGACATTCAGACTAACAAGTCGTTGGATGAAGGTGAATCGACTCTGCTTGATACTTATCACAACCTGAATACCAATACAGGTTTGAAGGCGTCGACCGCTAATCGTCTTAGTGAGATTGCGACGTTAGAAAAGCAGTCAGCACAAGAACGAATTGCTTCTATATCTGGGGTGAATCTAGATGAAGAAGCGGCAAACATGATGAAGTTTCAGCAAGCCTACATGGCATCGTCGCGTATTATGCAGGCGGCAAATGAAACCTTCGATACCATCTTGGCCCTAAGGTAATAGGAGGAAACCATGTTAACTCGCATCTCCAGTTTCCATAATTACCAGTCGGTTCAAAACGATCTGCGTCGTCAAGAGAACAAGGTGCATCATAACCAAGCGCAATTGGCGTCGGGTAAAAAATTACAGTCGCCTAGTGATGATCCACTAGCGACTCACTACTTGCAGAATATCGGGCAACAGTCTGAACAGCTTAAGCAGTATGTAGATGCCATTACTTTGGTGAGAAACCGCTTGGAGCACCACGAAGTGCTGATCTCTAACTCTGAAGGCTTTGCTGATGAAGCGAAACGTACAGTGATGGAGATGATCAACGGTGCGTTGTCTCCTGAAGACCGCTTGGCAAAACAGCGTGAGCTGCAAGAGATTGCCAATAACTTCCTATACATGGCGAACTCGCAAGATGAGTCGGGTAACTACACCTTTGCTGGAACTAAGCTGAAGAATCAGCCCTTCTTTCGCGACAATGAAGGTAACGTGATTTACGGCGGTGATGATTATCAACGCAAGATGCGCGTGGCCAGTAGTTTTGAAATGCCAATGAACGATCCGGGCAGCAAGCTGTTCATGGAGATCGACAATCCATTTGGTGACTACAAACCTACGTATGAGCTGCAATCGGCATCTGAACTGCTTCTAGAGCGTGCGACAAACAGTGAGTTTCAGGATCCTGCGACCTACAAAGTCACTTTCGTTGATATGCAGAACGGTAAGTACGCCTATCAACTAGAGAAAGATGGCAGTGTTGTCGCGGCAAAAGATTTTGATCCAACCGAAGGGATTAAATACGAAGGCCTACACATTGAGCTGCGCGGTCAAATCACTAAGGGTGATTCGATTGTGCTAGAGCCAAGAGAAAGCTTTTCGATATTTGATACCTTTCGTGATGCTGCAGCATTAGCAGAGTCGTCAGTTTCTGACTCATCTGCGACTGCACAGCTGCATCAGGCAACAGAAGAGTTTCACGCTGCTTTTATCCATTTAACTAAGGCTCGTACAGATGTTGGTGCGCGTTTGAACACACTGGATATTCAAGAACAGCAACATGAGGACTTCAAGTTGTCACTGGCGAAAGCCAAAAGTAACTTTGAAGACTTGGACTATTCAAAGGCGATCATTGAGTTCAATGAGAACTCTCGTGCACTGCAGGCTTCTCAACAAGCCTTTGGTAAAACGAAAGATTTGACCCTGTTTAATTACATCTAACGTTTAGTCGTATGAATTGAGCTCTGCTTTATGCCTTATGTGCAATGCCGTAAGTGCGAGAGGGTTCTAAAAATTGCCGCTTTCTTACTCGTTTTGAAATGTAAGCAATGTAAGCGGCAAAAAGCGGCAACACACAGGTTAGAGAGATTACATAACAATAATCTATAGGTTAAGTAGACGATTAGGTTGTTTTTAAGTGATTGTTTTTGAATGAAATAAATTTATTTTTCGTCAATTTAAAAATTGGCACACAACTTGTATCTATGTAAGTCAGAAATGATTTATACAGGTCTTAAACCCTAACTTAGGGTTTAGCAAGTAATATACGGTCAGTGCTTATCCATATGAGAGTAAAGCTGGCCGCTTCGCAGAAAGCTTGCGAACTCATAAGGAGAGCAAAATGGCAGTTAATGTAAGTACTAACGTTTCCGCAATGACAGCGCAGCGTTATTTGAATAAAGCGTCTAATGACCTCGCAACTTCAATGGAGCGTTTGTCATCAGGCCATAAGATCAACAGCGCGAAAGATGATGCAGCAGGTCTGCAGATCTCTAACCGCCTAACGGCACAGTCGCGTGGTCTTGATGTGGCAATGCGAAATGCTAATGACGGTATCTCGATTGCTCAAACGGCTGAAGGTGCAATGAATGAGTCTACTAACGTTCTACAACGTATGCGTGACTTGGCAATCCAATCTTCAAACGGTACTAACACGGCTGCTGAACGTACAGCACTGAATGAAGAGTCTATGGCTCTTCAAGATGAGCTTAACCGTATTGCTGAAACAACTTCATTTGGTGGTCGTCGACTACTGAACGGTTCGTTCGGAGAGGCCTCTTTCCAGATCGGTTCTAACTCTGGTGAAGCGATGATCATGGCGTTGACCAGCATCCGTGCTGATGACTTCCGCATGGGTGGTACGACGTTTGACTCAGAGAACGGTAAAGACAAGAACTGGGAAGTACCAGCAGATGCTCGTGACCTTAAGCTTGAATTCGTGACCAAGTCTGGTGAAGAAGTAAAGCTTGAGCTGATGACCAAATCAGGTGATGACATCGAAGAGCTAGCGACATACATCAATGGTCAGTCTGACTTGATCAACGCGTCGGTAACCGATGACGGTCGTCTACAAGTTTTCGTTGCTGAACCAGACCTACAACAAGGTTCTATGTCTATCTCTGGTGGCTTGGCTTCTGAACTAGGCCTTAAGAGTGAAGGTCGTCAAACGACGGTACAAGACATCGACCTAATGACGGTTGCAGGCTCACAGAATGCAATCAGCATCATCGATTCAGCTCTGACTTATGTTGATTCACAGCGTTCTGATCTGGGTGCGAAGCAAAACCGTCTAAGCCACAGTATTAACAACTTGGCGAACGTACAAGAAAACGTAGATGCGTCTAACAGCCGCATCAAAGATACCGATTTTGCGAAAGAGACAACGCAAATGACGAAATCTCAAATTCTGCAACAAGCAGGTACTTCAATACTTGCTCAAGCAAAACAGTTGCCTAACTCTGCAATGTCACTATTGCAATAGTTATTGGTTGACCTTGCTGTTCGTGTCCAGACGTGGGCCATACAGCAAGGAAAACTGGCAAGCATACTTACTATTGAGTGTTTAGCTCTCTCATCTCTCACCTGCTTTACATTTTTACGGTAAGGATGCAACGGTAAGTCAGAATGTGTTCATTTCTCGATGATCTCCACACAGGCTCTGGCCACCACCTAGCCCCAGTTCTCTCAAAGGAAAAGGGGCTTTTTCCTTTCTAGCGCTCCTGTTTTTCTCCTTTTAGCTTTCCCGCTTTTTAACATACTTCACTCATTTTCTTTCTGAATCCTGACCCTGCCAAAATTTTCTCTGGTTAAAAATTGCACGATCATTAAACGTCTCTTTTCTTAAATTTTCCCAAAATCCACCGTTGAAGTGCCCAATAGTTGAACTCTTCTAATTTTCAAATGTGAACTTTAGATCTTTGTAGAATAAAAAAATCTTATTTATCCATTTGTTTTTATTGAGTTTATTAAATTATTTGGTTTTTTTTGAAGTTTTTTCTAAAGCTATACAAATTCGCGCCGTTATTAAAAGTAACTTTGAGAGAACTACTTGGTTTTCCGAGACGTCGGAAACCGCAACACCGGAAAATCAATTGGAGAAATCACCATGGCAGTGAATGTAAATACCAACGTTTCAGCGATGACTGCGCAACGTTACCTAAACAACGCAAACAGCGCTCAACAGACTTCTATGGAGCGTCTAGCTTCTGGCTCTAAAATCAACAGCGCAAAAGATGACGCTGCGGGCCTACAAATCTCTAACCGTTTGAACGTACAAAGCCGCGGCCTAGACGTAGCAGTACGTAACGCGAACGACGGTATCTCGATTGCACAAACTGCTGAAGGTGCAATGAACGAGACAACAAACATCCTGCAACGTATGCGTGACCTTTCTCTACAATCTGCAAACGGTTCAAACTCTAAGTCTGAGCGTGTAGCGATTCAAGAAGAAGTAACAGCACTAAACGACGAACTTAACCGTATCGCAGAAACTACCTCTTTTGGTGGTAACAAGCTTCTGAACGGTACACACGGCACTAAGTCTTTCCAAATCGGTGCAGACAACGGTGAAGCCGTAATGCTTGAGCTGAAAGACATGCGTTCAGACAACGCTCAAATGGGTGGTAAGAGCTACCAAACTGAAAGCGCTAAAGACAAAAACTGGAACGTACAAGCAGGCTCTAACGACCTAAAAATGACGTTCACAGATAACTTTGGTCAAGCTCAAGAAATCGACATCAATGCAAAAGCAGGCGACGACATCGAAGAGCTAGCAACTTACATCAACGGTCAACAAGACTCTGTAAAAGCGTCTGTAACTGAAGATGGCAAGCTACAAATGTTCGCAGGTAACAATAAAGTAGACGGCAACGTAGACTTCTCTGGTGGTCTTGCAGGTGAGCTTGGCATTCAAGGTGGTAAAGAAGTAACGGTTGATACTATTGACGTAACGTCGGTAGGTGGCGCACAAGAATCTGTTGCTATCATCGATGCTGCACTGAAGTACGTAGATAGCCACCGTGCAGAGCTGGGTGCATTCCAGAACCGCTTCGACCACGCTATCAATAACTTAGATAACATCAACGAAAACGTGAATGCATCTAAGAGCCGTATTAAAGACACAGACTTCGCAAAAGAAACGACGCAAATGACTAAGTCGCAAATTCTTTCTCAAGCGTCTAGCTCGATTCTTGCTCAAGCGAAGCAAGCACCGAACTCAGCACTTAGCCTTCTAGGTTAATCGAATAAAAGTGGCATTGCGTTTGTCAGTGCCCCTTCCACAAATTAGCTCGTGGTGAGAGATGAGCGCTAAACAAACCCAGCTTCGGCTGGGTTTTCGCGTTTTTGGTGTTTGGTAAAGTGTTTTGGGATACCTGATTGTGTCGTTGGTGGCGAGAGAGATTCCCTATCTCGCTCGTTCCTCGCGGTAGGGAATGACGATAAATAGGCAACTTGTAACTAACTCTAAATGTCCTAAATAGTCATCCCAGAGCCGAGTAGAGCGAGGTATCAGGGGGCTTTCTATTGGAAGAAAGCAAGGTATGTAAGGTTATCACTTTACGCGTTTATTAATGGCTCTTGTCATAAATGAGTTAGCCCCAAGCCGTCATCCCAGAGCCGAGTAGAACGAGGCATCAGGGATCTCAGTCTTGATCAGGTACAGATAAAGGAGTCCACTGTCACTTGTAAAGGAAGCGTTCTATTTCTTTGATAAAAGGTGATGACCACCACCTCAATATCAAACGCAGTTAAATATCGACGCTTTACAGCAAATTAATAAGTAACCATGTGCTTATAAATCCATCAATAGTTGAAACTTTAGCGAATATCGCCCGATTAATTGAACTACGATCACACTTTCTCTTGTTATTGAAAATAAAACCAAAAAAATCGATTTTTTTGTTAAAGCTTCTAATCAAAGCGCCGTTAAAGGGATTGAGAGAAATGAGATGTGCCAATGTGAGGTGAGAGACGCAGCGGTACATCAGACAATATTGATGTGTGCTTTATGTGAGGTGAGAGTCACTGGCGTGCATCAGAAATGCCTAAAGGAGATCAACTATGGCAATTAATGTAAACACTAACGTGTCTGCAATGACGGCTCAGCGCTACCTAAATGGCGCGGCTGAAGGTACTCAAAAATCAATGGAGCGTTTGTCTTCTGGCTATAAAATCAATAGCGCAAAAGACGATGCTGCAGGCCTACAAATCTCGAACCGCTTAACGTCTCAAAGCCGCGGCCTAGACATGGCTGTGAAGAATGCGAACGACGGTATTTCTATTGCACAAACGGCTGAAGGTGCAATGAATGAGTCTACAAACATTCTGCAACGTATGCGTGACCTTTCTCTACAATCTGCAAACGGTTCAAACAGCAAAGCTGAACGTGTTGCAATCCAAGAAGAAGTAACAGCGCTTAACGACGAGCTAAACCGTATCGCTGAAACAACATCTTTCGGTGGTAACAAGCTTCTAAACGGTACTTACGGTAGCCAATCTTTCCAAATCGGTGCGGATTCTGGTGAAGCTGTAATGCTATCTATGGGTAACATGCGTACTGACACTCAAGACATGGGTGGTAAGAGCTACACAGTTGAAGAAGGTAAGGACTCTTCTTGGACAGTAGCGGCAGGTTCTGACCTAACGATGAAGTACAAAGACAAGTTTGGTGAAGAGAAAGAAGTAAATATCTCTGCAAAAGCGGGTAACGATATTGAAGAACTTGCGACTTACATTAACGGTCAAAGTGAAGACGTTAAAGCTTCTGTCGGTGAAGGCGGCAAACTACAACTGTTCGCTTCAAGCCAAAAAGTACAAGGTGATGTTGAGTTTGGCGGTAGCCTATCTGGCGAGCTAGGTCTTGGCGACGGTAAAGAAGTAACTGTTAACGATATCGACGTAACTTCTGTAGCGGGCGCTAACGAAGCTGTATCTATCATTGATGGTGCGCTTAAGTCTGTAGACAGCCAACGTGCTTCTCTGGGTGCTTTCCAAAACCGTTTTGATCACGCAATCAGCAACTTAGATAACATCAACGAAAACGTTAATGCATCTAAGAGCCGTATCAAAGATACTGATTACGCGAAAGAAACGACAGCTATGACGAAGTCTCAAATCCTACAACAGGCGAGTACTTCAATCCTAGCTCAAGCGAAGCAATCGCCATCAGCAGCTCTAAGCTTATTGGGCTAAGCTTACTTAGTAGGCGGCAATAGAGGTCTACCTTGGTAGGGCTCTAATGCCATGGCTCATTTAAGGTCGGAAGGAGAGTGTCATGGAAATATCATCCAGCGCATCGAACGTCCAGCCTTATGGCTCACCTAATGGCATTAAATTTGCATTCGATGAAGGTAGCAGTGCGCCGAGTGTTTCTAAACCACTAGAAGTTGCACCCAAAGATAAGGTAGAGAAATCGCAAGAGGATGCTACTGAAGCGGCGATTCAATTAGCTCAAGATAGACAAGAGCTGAATAAAGAAGAGCGCGTTAAAATGGTAGAGAAGATGAATGAGTTTATCTCTTCTATCAACAAGGGTGTCGCCTTTAAAGTGGATGAAGAGTCAGGTAGAGATGTGGTGACGATATACGAAGCCACAACAGGTGATATTATTCGCCAAATACCAGATGAAGAAATGCTTGAGATTTTAAGGCGCCTAGCGGCCCAAACCTCAAATAGCGGGCTATTGGAGGCGAAGGTTTAAGTCGTATTATTGAGGTGATTTGATGAGTTTAGGCCCACTTGGGATGTCGTCTGGCATGGATATCAACTCCATGGTCAGCAAAATTGTAGATGCGGAGCGTGTGCCTAAGCAGCAACGTATCGACAATGAAAGAACGCGAATCGATTCCAGCATTAGTGCCTATGGAAGACTCAGAGAATCGCTTGATTCGATGAAGAACTTAATGACGAACTTTCGTCAGGAAAAAGCTTTCGCTGTGAGAACAGTTGAAAGTACCGATGACGGAGTTGTGTCTGCAACCGCTACTACGGATGCAATTGCAGGCAAATATGCCATCGATGTGTTGCAGCTTGCCCAAAGCCATAAAGTGGCTTCTGATGTTCTATCGGAAGACATGAAATTTGGCCCAGGTAAGCTGCAGGTTTCGCTTGGTGAGAAGAGCTTTGATGTACAAGTCGGTGAGCGCTCGAAACTTATCGACGTTGTACGAGGTATCAATGGCGCAAGTAATAACCCAGGTGTTCGTGCCTCGGTCATCAACGACGTTGAGGGTCCTCGCCTTATCGTCGCGTCAAACCTATCTGGTGTGGAGCAACAGATCAGCATTAATGTTGACGCTCAGTCGGATAATCCCCTCAAAAAACTTGAATACAAAACTCTTGAAGAGCGCGTAAAAGCCTTAGAATCGGCACGTCTCGCTGCTCAAGAGATCCTTTCAGAGCCTGCTCCAGGGCAAGAAACTGCCCCTATCGAAGCGGCAACTGAAACACCACAAGAGTTAGATGCTGATGGCAACCCTGTGCCACAAGAGGCGTCTGATTCTGAAAACCTACCGCTTGATTCAGAACTCGCTCAAGATCCAAGCAGTCAAACTTTTGGAGAGGCAGCCGCTGCAGCTGGCCAAGCAGCGTTAGATGCAGCGAAGGCATCGGCTTCTGTTATGCCAGAAGACAATATCCCTGGTTGGACAGAAACTGCATCAGGCACCTTACTTGACTCCTATTACACGCCTGAGTTGGAACTGGATGAGAAAGCGATAGAGAAGGCGCCAGATGTTCCAGGTTGGACCAACGCAGCGTCGGGTACACTGACGGACTCTTACGTGACACCGAAAGAAGCCCAGCAAAAGCTTGAGGCTGAGCAAGCTCGTATCGAAGAGAAAACCGCTGAAGAGAAGGCAGCGCTAGCAGAACGTGTTGCCAAGGGCGAGATTACTGAACAACAAGCTAAAGAGATTGAGCGTTCAAAACTGCCTCAAGAAGAGCGAGAGCACCTAGAAAAAATCGATAAAGCTCAAGCGGATCTAGAGAAAGCGCAGCAATCTTTTGATACCTATAGTGGCATGACTGAGGTTCAAGCGGGCCAAGACTCCATGGTTGTATTGGATGGCGTGGCTCAGCTTTCAAGTAACAACAATGTGATTGAAGATGCAATTGAGGGTATCGACATCACAGTAAAAGGCAAAACACCGAAAGATAAAGCTCCTGCAGAGATTGGTGTTGAGTATGACCGTGGTAGTGTGCGTCAGGATATTGAAGCCTTTGTTGCGTCATACAATCAGTTCTACCAAGTGTCACAGAGCCTATCGGGTGTCGATCCGACCACTGGTCAAAAAGGACCATTGGCAGGTGATAGCACAGTGAGAAACGCAGACTCACGTTTGAAAAGTGTGTTCTCAACCAGCATTAAAGATGCGCCGCCGGATATCAGTTCCCTAACTGAGTTTGGTATCACCACAACTCGTCAAGGTACCCTCGAAATCAACTACGACATGTTGGACCGCCAATTGAACAACAACTTCGATAAGTTGGGTGATTTTTTTGGTGGTAACAATGGTTTTGCCAAAAAGGTGGAAGACGCCATTCAAGGCATTACAGGTGTAACAGGCTCAATTCGAACACGTGAACGAAGCTTGGTTGAACAGAACTATCGTTTGGTCGATGACCAAGCGGCACTTGATCGCCGCATGGAAGGGTTGGAAAGTCGCACCCACGCTCGTTTTACTGCGATGCAAGAAGCGACCGGCAAAATGCAGTCCCAGTTGGGCAGTATGATGAATGCGTTGGGCTAATAGATGATGAACGAACTTCAGAAGCTTTGTGAACTAGATCAACAAATTATGGCTAAGTTCGAAATAAGTGAAATTAATACTGAAGAAATAATGACGCTTGTCGATAACAGAGAACAGTTGTTGCAAAACGTGCTTCATTTATTGGATTCACACCCCGACGTTAAGCAAAGCTCGGAATGGTACAATGCCATTACGAGAACAAGAAAATTGGTTGAATTGATGCAAACGGAAACGACACGAGTCGGCAAAGACTTGAAGAAGTACCGCCACGGAAACAAATCAGTTCAACAGTATAAAAAGTTTTTATAGAAGAGGTTTACTATGCGCGGTTCTTTACAGGCATATAAAAAGGTATCAGTGGATAGTCAGCTTACTGCTGCCTCACCCCATAAAATTGTTCAAATGTTGATGGCAGGTGCTATCGAACGTCTTATTCAAGGTAAGGCGGCGATGCAAGCAGGGAATATTCCTGTTAAGGGTGAGCGTCTGGGTAAAGCGTTAGACATCATTATTAGCCTTCGTAGCTGTCTATCAATGGACGATGGTGGTGATATCGCTAAAAACCTAGATCAACTTTATGAGTTTATGATCACTCAAATTTCTGCGGCGAATCACAAAAATGACCCTCAACCTATTGATGATGTGATTGATATCATCCGCGAGATTAAGAGCGCTTGGGACCAGATCCCGAATGAATATCACAATTTAACCTCTGCTGAAGTGGGTATTTAGAGAAAATTCAAAGTTCTAACCGATCTCACATGAGTTAATTGGTTGGTTGCCTTATTTTTTTAATCAAATAAAATAGAAGCCATTAGATAGCCTAATGGCTTTTTTTCGTTGCTGATTTTCATAATTTGTCTATCGTTAATCTTATCAATGATACTTTTTTCTGTTTTATAGATTACGTTGCTTAATGTTTTCCGCATCACACCAATAATAAAGGCAATACATCCTACTTATGCAAGGTTTGTCAAAACTGCTTGTCGTAGACGATAATGCTCAAGAGCGTCACAATTTAAGCACAATATTAGAGTTTGTAGGAGAGGGCTGCGAAGTTGTCAGCTCTGAACAAGCACACAAGGTCGACTGGTCTCAACAGTGGGCGGGGTGCATTATTGGCTCTATTAAGGGCAACGGCTTCACATCTTTACTCAATGAACAGCTTATCAACGCTAACCATATCCCCTTGTTAGTGATGGGCAAGCACAACTATTCTGTGGATGAGTTAACCAACTATGTTGGCGAGCTAGAACTGCCACTCAATTACCCGCAACTTAGTGATGCATTAAGGCATTGCAAAGACTTCTTAGGCCGCAAAGGCGTTAATGTCGTCTCATCAGCACGCAAAAATACTCTGTTTCGCAGCCTAGTCGGTCAAAGCTCTGGTATTCAGGAGGTACGTCACCTCATCGAGCAAGTCTCTTCTACCGAAGCAAACGTGTTGATCTTAGGTGAGTCGGGTACGGGTAAAGAGGTTGTAGCACGTAACATTCATTACCATTCAAAACGCCGTGGTGGACCTTTCGTTCCTGTGAACTGTGGTGCTATCCCACCAGACTTGTTGGAGAGTGAGCTTTTTGGTCACGAAAAAGGGGCATTTACCGGTGCGATTACCGCGCGTAAAGGCCGCTTTGAACTGGCGGAAGGTGGAACCTTATTCCTGGATGAAGTTGGCGATATGCCAATGGCGATGCAGGTAAAACTGCTACGCGTATTGCAAGAACGTTGTTTTGAACGCGTAGGCGGCAACGCAACGCTGCAAGCTAATGTACGTGTCATTGCAGCAACACACCGCAATCTTGAGAGCATGATCGATGATGAAGCGTTCCGCGAGGACCTTTACTACCGATTGAATGTGTTCCCAATCGAGATGCCTGCACTGCAAGAGCGTAAAGAAGATATACCGCTGTTGCTACAAGAGCTGATGACGCGTATGGAAGCGGAAGGCAGCATGCCGATCTGCTTTACGCCGCGTGCTGTTAATTCTTTGATGGAACATGATTGGCCAGGCAACGTTCGCGAGTTGGCGAATCTAGTTGAACGTATGGTTATTCTGTATCCAAACAGCTTGGTTGATGTGAACCATCTGCCAACTAAGTATCGCTATAGTGATATCCCTGAGTTCCAACCAGAGTTCAATAGCTTTGTGTCGGAAGAAGAGCAAGAGCGCGACGCATTAGCGGATCTATTCTCTGAAGACTTCAGTTTTGATCAACAAGATGATCTCAATGATAACGCCAATGCCCCTCAAGAGCTGCCACCAGAAGGCGTAAACTTAAAAGAGTTACTCGCTGATTTGGAAGTGAATATGATCAATCAAGCTTTGGAAGCTCAAGGCGGTGTGGTTGCTCGTGCGGCAGACATGTTGGGTATGCGACGTACAACCCTTGTTGAGAAAATGCGCAAATACAATTTGCAGCGATAAATCCTACTGAATACGGTAGCTCGTGGAGAACCCTGATCTACCTTTTAATCAGAGATAGCCGAGTTGTTGACGGCTTAACTATGTGATAAATATAGCGAATAGCCTGATGTGTGTGGTGCATGTCAGGCTATTCTAGTATTTGAGGCCAATTTTTTATATGCACGCATCTGACCAACCAGAAAACCAATCACACTTAGACTCTGTTGAGCAGCAAGTTGAGCGATACAAGCAAGTACTCGATGTGATGCCTGCTGGCGTTATCTTGTTGGATACTCAGGGTGAAGTTAGAGAAGCTAACCCTGAAGCCCACCGCATATTAGGTGTCGAGCTGGTGGGAGAGAAGTGGTTCTCTGTGATCCAGAGTGCATTTGATCCCAAAGACGATGATGGCCACGAAATCTCACTGAAAAATGGACGTAAAGTTCGTTTGGCGATCTCAGCATCAGCCACTGGTCAGCTGATCTTGATTACCGATCTGACAGAAACTCGACTGCTTCAATCGCGTGTGAGTGATCTTCAAAGACTCTCTTCACTAGGAAGAATGGTTGCCTCTTTGGCGCACCAAGTTCGTACACCATTGTCCAGTGCGATGCTCTATGCTTCTAATTTAGCTGCGCCAAATTTGCCACCTGCCACAAAAACGCGCTTTCAAACTAAGCTTATGGATAGACTGCATGACCTTGAGAAGCAGGTTAATGATATGCTGTTGTTCGCTAAAGGTGGTGATAACAAAGTGGTGAAGCCATTTACGGTGTCAGAATTGGTCGCTGAATATCAGCCAATGGTAGAGACGGCACTCAAGACCAACAACATCGATTATTTCCAAGAAGTCGAAGGTGAAGAGACGCAAATGTTTGGTAATGCCAATGCCATTGCTTCTGCTTTAAGTAACTTAGTTCTCAATGCCGTCCAGATTGCGGGTAAAGAGTCGCAAATCGATGTGTTTTTCCGACCGGTGAACGGCGAGCTTAAGATCTCGGTTCAAGACAGTGGCCCTGGTGTACCGAAAGAGCTGCAAGGAAAGATCATGGAGCCGTTTTTCACTACGCGCTCTCAAGGCACAGGTCTTGGTTTGGCTGTGGTACAGATGGTGTGCCGCGCTCATGAAGGGCGATTAGAATTAATATCAGAAGAGGGCGATGGCGCATGCTTTACGATGTGCTTGCCACTAGAACGCGCCTCTACTGCTGAAAGTATTTAAGTTTTAACTGAATTTACACTGGAGAATCACATGGCTCAAAGCAAAGTGTTAATCGTAGAAGATGATGAAGGTCTACGTGAAGCCTTGGTCGATACGCTCGCGCTCGCTGGCTACGAATGGCTAGAAGCGGACTGCGCGGAAGGTGCTCTGGTCAAGTTAAAGTCTAACTCCGTTGATATCGTCGTATCCGATGTCCAGATGGCGGGCATGGGCGGATTAGCCCTATTAAGAAATATCAAACAGAACTGGCCGAATCTGCCAGTGCTATTGATGACAGCTTACGCCAACATTGAAGATGCCGTTGCCGCGATGAAAGAAGGCGCGATTGATTACATGGCTAAGCCATTCGCACCAGAAGTCCTTCTGAATATGGTGAGCCGCTACGCACCGGTCAAGTCTGATGACAACGGCGATGCTGTGGTTGCCGATGAGAAGAGCCTTAAGCTATTAATGTTGGCTGACAAGGTTGCTAAAACCGATGCCAATGTGATGGTTCTAGGTCCAAGTGGTTCGGGTAAAGAGGTGATGTCGCGCTATATCCATAACGCTTCTAACCGTAAAGATGGTCCATTCGTTGCGATTAACTGTGCTGCGATTCCTGACAATATGCTTGAAGCAACCTTGTTTGGCTATGAAAAAGGTGCCTTCACTGGTGCGATTCAAGCATGTCCGGGTAAGTTTGAACAGGCACAGGGTGGTACAATTTTGCTGGATGAGATCAGTGAGATGGATCTTAATCTTCAGGCGAAACTTTTACGTGTATTGCAGGAGCGTGAGGTAGAGCGCCTTGGTAGCCGTAAGAGCATTAAGCTTGACGTACGTGTGTTGGCAACCAGTAACCGTGATTTAAAACAGTATGTCTCGGAAGGTAATTTCCGTGAAGACTTGTATTACCGACTCAATGTATTCCCAATCTCTTGGCCACCACTGTGTGAACGCAAGGGAGATATTGAGCCACTAGCTAAGCATCTAATTGAACGTCACTGCACCAAGCTAGGGATGCCTGTACCAACGATTTCGGCTGATGCAATAGGCAAGCTGGTGAGCTATCCATGGCCGGGAAACGTACGAGAATTAGACAATGTTGTACAGCGTGCGCTAATATTGAGCGAACAAGCTAACATCTCCGGAGAGCATATTTTGCTTGAAGGTGTAGATTGGCAAGATGCCAGTGGCCTACAGCAAATTGTTGAAGGTAACGATGTCGCAACGCCAGATGTTAAACCAATCGCCGAAGCCAACCCTGTTACTAAAGTCTCCTCCGCAGGCGAAGGATTGGGCAACGAACTGCGTGATCAAGAGTACGCTATTATTCTCGAGACGCTGATCGCTTGTAATGGTCGTCGTAAAGATATGGCCGAGAAATTGGGCATCAGCCCGCGTACTCTACGCTATAAATTGGCGAAAATGCGTGATGCTGGGATAGATATCCCAAACTAAGATACGATTAATCCTGCATTGAATGTGGACATAGAGTACGATATTTAATCACTCTGCCACTGTCTTTTTATAGACAGTGGCACATTAATTGCTCGATCAATAGTACAGCAACAAAGAAAGTCATAATTTTGACTCTGAGGTAGTAAATGAGAATAGATGGTTTACAAGGCGAGATGCAGGCAATGATGGTCGAAGCTGCAAACACGCGTCCGGCGGCGACTGGACAAACGGTTGGTGCAGATTTCGGCAATATGTTGACGCAAGCCATCAATAACGTGAACTCGTTACAGAAAACCTCAGGAGATCTTCAAACGCGTTTTGATAGCGGTGATGAGAGTGTCTCTCTCTCCGACGTAATGATTGCTCGAAATAAATCTAGTGTGG
The DNA here is from genome assembly GCF_009363355.1 of Vibrio sp. THAF190c. Taxonomy (NCBI): domain Bacteria; kingdom Pseudomonadati; phylum Pseudomonadota; class Gammaproteobacteria; order Vibrionales; family Vibrionaceae; genus Vibrio; species Vibrio sp. THAF190c. The sequence goes on from NZ_CP045338.1 coordinate 900,646, forward strand.
CTTTTGAAGCGACGATTCAGATCAGGAACAAACTGGTTGAGTCGTACAAAGAGCTGATGAATATGCCGGTATAGTGTTAGGTAGTAGATAGTGGCAGAAAATAGTCAAACAACAGATTTAGCCGTTAGTGATGCGAATGACCATGCACTCGTTGCAGGGGCAGACGTAGATAACGAAGGGCAAAATCCCGATCTAGGTGAGCGCAGTTCATCGAAGTTCGACATGGCAGTAGGTGATCTTGATCTCCTGCGTCAGGTTGTACTTGTTCTTTCGATCTCTATATGTGTCGCATTAATCGTGATGCTGTTTTTCTGGGTGAAAGAGCCAGAAATGCGTCCGCTAGGCGCGTATGAGACTGAAGAACTGATCCCAGTGCTTGATTACCTTGATCAGCAAAAAATCGAATACTCATTAGAAGGCAATACTATTTCGGTTCCGGCCAGCGAATATAACTCACTGAAGCTGGATATGGTGCGTGCCGGTCTGAATCAAGAGAAAAACGCAGGTGACGATATCCTAATGCAGGATATGGGCTTTGGCGTATCTCAACGTCTTGAACAAGAGCGTTTAAAGTTAAGCCGTGAGCGTCAACTAGCGAAAGCGATCGAACAGATGAAACAGGTGCGCAAGGCACAAGTTTTGTTGGCGCTACCAAAACAGAGTGTGTTTGTTCGTCACAATCAAGAAGCATCAGCTTCCGTATTTTTGACGCTTAAAACGGGGACCAATCTCAAGCAACAAGAAGTAGATTCTGTTGTGGACATGGTTGCTAGTGCTGTCCCTGGAATGAAAACGTCACGAATTACCGTGACCGACCAACATGGTCGTCTACTAAGCTCTGGTTCTCAAGACCCAGCTTCAGCGGCTCGCCGTAAAGAGCATGAATTAGAGCGTAATCAAGAGCAGGCACTTCGTGAAAAGATTGACTCTGTATTGATTCCAATTCTTGGTTTTGGTAACTACACCGCACAAGTAGACATTCAACTTGATTTCAGTGCTGTCGAGCAGACTCGTAAGCGTTTTGACCCAAATACTCCTGCAACGCGCAGCGAGTACACGCTAGAAGATTACAACAACGGTAACACCGTGGCAGGTGTACCGGGTGCGTTGAGTAACCAACCGCCGGCGGATGCATCGATTCCACAAGATGTGGCACAAATGAAAGATGGCTCGCTAATGGGGCAAGGCTCGGTTCATAAAGAAGCAACACGCAACTTTGAACTTGATACTACCATCAGCCATGAACGTAAGCAGAGCGGCACGGTTAATCGTCAAACGGTTTCAGTCGCGATTAAAAACCGTCAGTCTGTGAACCCAGATACCGGTGAAGTAGTTCACACACCACTGAGTGAAACTGAGATTAATGCGATCAGACAAGTTCTGATTGGTACGGTTGGTTTTGATGAAGGCCGTGGTGATTTGTTGAATGTATTGAGCGTTCAATTTGCACCGCAAGTGACTGATGTGTTGCCAGATGTGCCTATTTGGGAACACCCGAACTTCAACGATTGGGTTCGTTGGTTTGCAAGTGCACTCGTCATCATTGTTGTCGTTCTTGTACTGGTTCGCCCAGCTATGAAGAAACTGCTTAACCCAGCTGAAGACACTGATGAACAAGCATACGGTCCTGATGGACTGCCGATTGGTGCCGATGGCGAGACTAGCCTGATTGGCAGCGATATTGAAGGTGGGGAACTGTTCGAGTTTGGCTCAAGCATTGACTTACCAAACCTTCATAAAGATGAAGATGTGTTGAAAGCAGTACGTGCTCTGGTAGCAAATGAACCAGAGCTAGCGGCTCAAGTAGTTAAGAATTGGATGGCAGATGGCTAACGAAATTGTTCCACAAGGTGAAGGTGGAGAAGTAGCAGAAGTTGCGAACGTCGATATCGCATCAATTTCTGGTGACGAACGCGCAGCGATCTTGTTGTTAAGTCTTAACGAAGAAGATGCTGCGGGTATTATTCGACACCTTGAACCAAAACAGGTTCAGCGTGTGGGTAGTGCGATGGCGCGTGCAGCTGACCTTTCTCAAGAGAAAGTAGGCGCAGTGCACCGTGCCTTCCTAGACGATATTCAGAAGTACACTAATATCGGTATGGGTAGCGAAGACTTTATGCGTAATGCGCTGGTGGCTGCTCTGGGTGAAGATAAAGCAAATAACCTTGTTGATCAGATCCTTCTGGGTACCGGTTCGAAAGGTCTGGATTCATTGAAGTGGATGGATCCTCGTCAGGTTGCGAGCATCATCATCAATGAGCACCCGCAGATCCAAACTATCGTACTCTCGTACCTAGAGGCGGATCAGTCGGCAGAGATCTTGTCGCAGTTCCCTGAGCGTGTTCGCTTAGATCTGATGATGCGTATTGCGAACCTTGAAGAAGTTCAACCGTCAGCACTGGCTGAGCTGAACGAAATCATGGAGAAACAGTTTGCGGGTCAAGCTGGTGCTCAAGCGGCTAAGATTGGCGGCCTGAAAGCAGCGGCAGAGATCATGAACTACATGGACAACAACGTCGAGGGCGTGTTGATGGATCAAATCCGCGACCAAGACGAAGACATGGCAACTCAGATTCAAGATCTTATGTTCGTATTCGAGAACCTTATCGAAGTCGACGACCAAGGTGTTCAGAAGTTGCTGCGTGATGTACCACAAGATGTTCTTCAGAAAGCACTTAAAGGTGCAGATGAAGGTCTGCGTGAGAAGATCTTCAAGAACATGTCTAAACGTGCTGCCGATATGATGAGAGACGATATCGAGGCGATGCCGCCAGTGAAAGTATCGGATGTTGAAGCTGCTCAGAAAGAGATCTTGGGCATTGCGAGGAAAATGGCCGACAGTGGTGAGATTATGCTGTCTGGTGGTGCCGACGAGTTCCTATAAGTTAGAAACGACTAAGCCCCACACTGATGGGGCTTTTCTTTATCGATTTCATTGTTATTTTTCGTTTACATAAACGGTGTGCTAGAACGGCTTGTTCTTGCTCGCTTCTCAACTTCCCATTGCGTTCTAAACTCTATGGATTGAAGTATGGTTATGTAGACTCTTGGTCTATTTGATAGGTATTTATTATGTCAGGTGATAGAAAGCGCGGCTTTTTCCGTCCCGATGAGGACAACACGGTAGCGGAACCTCAAAAGTGGGGGCTGCCTGATTATACGTCTGATACGCACCAACAAGCGAAAGAGACGGCTTTCAACTACGACCCAAGCTGGATGCCAACCGTAGAAGAAGCGATTGAAGACGAAGAGTTGGTGCTGACCGAAGAGCAGATCGAGCTAATCAAGCAAGGAGCCTATCAAGAGGGGCTGCATCAAGGTCAAGAAGCGGGCTTCAAGCAAGGCTATGAAAAAGGCAAAGAAGAAGGCTTTGCTGCAGGTCATGCGGAAGGTACCGAAGCGGGTAAGCTTGAAGGTGTGACTGCTGGGCAAGAGTATATTCAGCAGCAAGTCGCAATTTTTATGGGACTCGCCAACCAATTTGCTCAACCTTTAGAGCTGATGAATGCTCAGGTTGAAAAACAGCTCGTCGATATGGTGCTGACCATGGTTAAAGAGGTGGTGCATGTTGAAGTACAGACCAACCCTCAGATCATTCTTGATACCGTGAAAGAGTCGGTCGAGTCTCTACCTATCTCAGGTCATGCGATCACGCTTAAGCTGCACCCTGAAGATGTCACCATCATTCGTTCAGCCTATGGTGAAACAGAATTGGATTGCCGTAACTGGACGCTAGCATCAGAACCTGCGTTGAATCGCGGTGATGTACAGATCGAAGCGGGTGAATCGAGCGTGAACTACCGAATGGAAGATCGTGTGCGTCAGGTTATTCAAAATTTTTGTGGCGTGAATCGTCATCAAGGTAACGAATAGTGTTAGCGCTTGCAGAACGCCTTGGCCAATACAAGGTAGAAGGTCTTAAATCTCGTCCTATCGCCTCGGGCAAACTTGTCCGTGTGGTTGGGCTTACCTTAGAAGCGACAGGGTGTAAGGCGCCGATCGGCAGTCTTTGTCTAGTCGAAACTATGTCCGGACATATGGAAGCTGAGGTAGTCGGCTTTTCTGGAGACAATCTTTTCTTAATGCCGAGCGAGCAAATCACAGGCATCCTGCCCGGTGCTCGCGTTACACCAATGACCAGTGAGAGTGGTATTCCAGTTGGTATGGAACTGCTTGGTCGCGTGATTGACGGTGTGGGTAACCCATTAGATGGGTTAGGCCCGCTCTATACCGAAAACCGCGCCTCATTCAATGCCGAGCCAATTAACCCATTGGCACGTAAGCCTATCTCAGAGCCTTTGGATGTTGGCCTAAAAGCGATTAACGGCCTTCTTACCGTAGGCAAAGGTCAACGTATTGGCCTGTTTGCAGGTTCTGGTGTTGGTAAATCGGTGACACTTGGAATGATGACTCGAGGTACAACCGCTCAAGTGGTGGTCGTGGGTCTGATTGGTGAGCGTGGACGAGAAGTTAAAGAATTTATTGAAGAGATCCTGGGTGAGGATGGCCGTAAGCGTTCGGTTGTCGTAGCCGCTCCTGCCGATGCGTCACCTTTGATGCGACTTAAGGGCTGTCAAACGGCGCTTACAGTGGCGGAGTACTTCCGTGACCAAGGCCTTGATGTTCTGTTGTTGATGGATTCACTGACCCGTTTTGCGCAAGCTCAGCGTGAGATTGCGCTTTCTGTGGGGGAGCCGCCAGCCACCAAAGGTTATCCGCCATCGGTGTTTGCTAAATTGCCTGCGTTGGTTGAACGCGCTGGTAATGGCAGTGACGAGCAAGGCTCAATAACCGCATTCTTCACGGTTTTGACCGAAGGTGATGATCTCCAAGATCCGATTGCCGATGCGTCGCGTGCGATTCTGGATGGTCACGTTGTATTGTCGCGTGAAATGGCTGATGCCGGTCACTATCCTGCGATTGATGTAGAGAAGTCGGTGAGTCGTGTTATGCCACAAATCACGTCAGAAGAGCATGTTCTGATGTCGAAAGCGGTAAGACAGGTACTGTCGATTTGTCGCAAGAACCAAGATTTGGTCTCTATCGGTGCCTACAAGCCGGGGACGGATCCTGCGATTGATAGTGCGTTTACGCTTAAGCCGAAACTTGATGAGTATCTGCAGCAGAAAATGAAAGAGACGGTACCTTACGATATGTGTGTCAATATGTTGAAACACGTGTTGGGAGGTTAGCTTTGTGACGATCGTTAATGATATGACAGTGTTTACTAAGCAGAGTGTTTGCTAATGGATAACGCACTTGAATTCTTGCTAGAGCAAGCAAAAGAGAAAGAGAATCAGGCGGTGTTGGCACTCAACAAAGCCAATGCTGAGCTGCAAGTTTATTACGAACAAGTCGCACAGATTGAGAAATACCGCTTGGATTATTGTCAGCAATTAGTCGATCGCGGTAAAGCTGGGCTAACAGCGAGCCAATATGGACACCTGAATCGATTTCTTACTCAATTAGATGACACGCTATCCAAACAAAAAGAGGCAGAGGGGCACTTCAAGAGCCAGGTTGATAACTGCCAAGAGTATTGGATGGAACTACGCAAACAGCGTAAGTCATACGAATGGTTAATGGAAAAGAAGCAGAAAGAAAAAGCGAAGCTGCAAGACCAACGTGAGCAGAAACAGATGGATGAGTTTTCGACTCTGTTATACAGCCGACAACGTCGCTAGTTTTTCCCTCAATCTCACACTTTATTGACATTTCTCACAGTATTGTTCTCTCAGGCATGTTTTTTGCTTCATTAGTTCTGTTATTACGCTCTTGAGTCTTTAGGGCTCGGAGCTTCACTTTCTTTTTGCCGTTCCAAGTATCTTGGCGTCAAAGCGATTAGATAGAGCTTGTACATATGAATGTTAGTCCTTCTTCAAATTCAGTCACTAGCAAAGCCACTTCATTGCTGGAGCCAAGCGGATCTTCAGCACAAACGAGTGAGGGCGGTGAATCTAAAGGTTTCTTCGCTTCCCTCAAAGATGCACTGGGTCTGGGTGAAGAGGTAAAGGCTGAGCCAAGTAAAGCGAGCAAAGCAAGTGAGTCAGACGATGCAGAGAAAGTGGCCTCTGACTCTAGTGATGCTGAAAAGTCTGAGAAAGTCGCGGATACAATGAAGAAGGTCGATGGCGACGAACAAGCGACCAGTTCAAAAACAGCGTCACAGAGTGAAGATGCACTTTTAAAAGGCGAGAGCGACGATAAACCAGCAATCACTGACGGTAAGCAAATAACAGAGAGTAAAGCGGCTGACTCCAATAAGGCAGCGGCGAATGAGAGTGGTGCGCAGAAATCGGGTGAATCTACAGCTGCTTCAGCCAAAGAGCAGGCACCTGTTGAAGGCGTTTCTGCTGTTCAAAAAATGCAAGGTACTGAGTCGCAATCAAAGCCTTCAGTGGAGACAGACAAGCCTCGATCAGCTCAAACGAATACGTCAGAACTAAAACATATTGCTCCAAACGCGGCGGATGCAAGTAAGGCCTCGGCAGCAATGAGTGAAGGCAATAAACTGCTCGGCCAGCTGGATGAGGCAAATAAAACCTTACAAGCCTCAACAAACGGCAAAGCTTTGCCTCAAGCAGCCACCACACCGGTGACAGGCTTTAATGCTCAGTCGTCGCAAGCGATTAAGGCTGACTTGGCGTCTAATACTGGTCCTATTACTCCAGTCGGTGTGTCGGCAGCGACTCAACAGCCTCAGCATATGGCGATGATGAGTGCAGGTGTCCCTGCTGGTGTTTCAGTTGGCGCGGTCGGTAGTGAAGCAGTTTTACAAACGGATACTGTGTCCAAAGTGAATACGACTGATGCTCAAACTTCTCAACAGTTGGCCGCACTGGAACAAAAAGTAGTCATGATGACTAACGGCGCCCCCGTGTCTCAACTCGATCAAGTGCAAGTGCAACAGTTGATGCAGCAAGGCGTGACTCCAGAGCAGATCGAACAGTTAGTAAAAGCAGAGCAAAGCACCATGAACTCTGCTTCTCAGCTTTCTCAATCGTCACAACCGTTGACGCAAGCTGAATTGGAATTGGCGGCTGAAGTAGAAATGCATACTCAAGCCATCAATCAATTAAATACCCAAATTGAAGCGACTGAAGTGGTTGTTAATGAACTAGAGACCAAACAGCTAAGTGGCGAGGATCTTTCTGATGCTGAAAAGGCCACTTTAGCAAAAGCGTCGTCTGAACTAGTCGTGCTTCAACAGCAGCGTACGCAGTTAGTTGAGCAGGCGAGTCTGCTGTATAGCCAAGCGCCTGCAACGATCAATTGGGATACACCGGTGGAATCGTCAGAAGTTGCAACGGATAACCTCGAAGAGTGGGCAGCAACAGCGGCAGTTGCAGCAGGTGCAACTCAGCATGCAATGCAACAGAATGTGGCAGCAGATAAAGTTCAAGCAGCGCTAGCTCAGTCAAACCAAGCTCAAACGCTTCAAATGCAACAGACTCAACAAGCGGCAGCCCAACAAGCATCTAATGCAGCATCTGCACCAGTTTCAGCTCAGGCATCATCGGTAGATCTTAACCTTGCCGCTGCACATAATGTTGCGGCTAATCCGATGGGCACAGAGATGTTAGCCGCTAAGGCCGCTTCCAAGGATGCCATTCTAAAAGCAGGTTCAGGAGCTGCAGCGCTGGCAGGTTTGGGGCGAGCAGCAGGCAAAGATGACAGCAAAGAGAGCAGTTTTGCTCAGCAAATAGCCTCAGCGGCAGGTGCACAAGGGACAACACCAGTCGGTTCAGCACCGACGCGAGCAGAAATTCAAGCGGCACAACAAGCTCCACTTCAGCTGACTAAAGAGCTCGCCAATGAGCAAGTGGCTGAAAAAGTTCAAATGATGATGTCTAAGAATTTGAAGAATCTGGATATCCGATTGGACCCGCCGGAGCTTGGACAGTTAAAGATCCGCATGACAATGAACAATGATGTGGCGAATGTTCACTTTACCGTGACCAACCAGCAAGCCCGTGACGTGATTGAGCAGACATTACCAAGGCTACGTGAGATGCTTGCTCAGCAAGGTATGCAGCTTGCTGATTCATCGGTGCAGCAACAAAGTACCGGGCAAGGACAAGATCGCTACAACAGCGGTGAAGGTGGTGGACAATCAGGCTCAGGAAGTGCAAATGATGGACAAGGTGACGAAAACCTTGATAGCAGCAGCAATCTTGAATTGAATGTCGCGTCAAAGCGTGATGGAATTAGTTATTACGCCTAATATTAGGTGCACATCAGACAGTTAGATGGTTTTAACGAAGAATTAGAGATAAGCATGGCAGAAGAACAAGAAGCACCCAAAGGCAAAAGTAAATTACTGATCATTATTATTGCCGTAGTCGTGTTGCTACTAGGTGGTGGTGGCGCAGCATTTTTCTTAATGGGCTCTGACGACAGCACAGCGGAAGCCGAAACCGAAGCGCAGGCGCCAGTGACTGCAGCTGAACCTGTCGCTTATGTAAATATTCCACAACCGTTCCTATTTAATGTCTCTGGAGACAAAAAGGATCGTCTGGTTCAAATTAAAGCGCAATTAATGGTGCGAGGCAGCAAGAATGAAGAGCTTGCTCGTTACCACTCGCCATTGGTTGAAAGTACTCTACTGGCTACGTTTGCCTCTGCGACTGTAGACCAGTTACGCTCACCAACAGGGCGCATCGAGCTACGCGATAAAGCGACAGAAGATATCAAGGCGAGCCTGACTCAGGCCGTTGGACAACCTGTTATTGAAAAAGTGTTATTCACTGACTTTGTGATTCAGTAGGTAATCTGTGACCGATTTATTAAGCCAAGACGAAATTGATGCGCTGTTACACGGCGTAGATGATGTTGAAGAGGTAGAAGAAGTCTTAGAGACTGAGTCGGATAATGCCGTCAACTTTGACTTCTCCTCTCAAGATCGAATCGTCCGTGGTCGAATGCCGACCCTCGAGCTTATTAACGAGCGTTTTGCGCGTCATATGCGTATCAGCTTGTTTAATATGTTGAGAAAAACGGCAGAAGTCTCGATTAACGGCGTACAAATGATGAAGTTTGGTGAATACCAAAATACGTTGTACGTACCGACCAGTCTTAACATGGTGCGCTTCAGACCGCTGAAAGGTACGGCGCTGATCACCATGGAAGCCCGTCTAGTATTCATTCTGGTAGAGAACTTTTTTGGTGGTGATGGTCGATTCCACGCCAAGATTGAAGGTCGTGAATTTACCCCGACTGAGCGTCGTATCATCCAACTGCTGCTTAAAATTGTGTTTGAAGACTACAAAGAAGCGTGGTCTCCAGTGATGGGCGTTGAGTTTGAATATCTAGATTCAGAAGTAAACCCAAGCATGGCAAACATCGTGAGCCCAACTGAGGTGATCGTTGTGAGCTCATTCCATATTGAAGTCGATGGCGGCGGTGGTGATTTCCACGTTGTTATGCCGTACTCCATGGTGGAGCCAATCCGTGAATTGCTCGATGCCGGTGTTCAGTCAGATAAGATGGAAACCGATGTGCGTTGGAGCACCGCTCTGCGCGATGAGATCATGGATGTACCGGTTAACTTCCGTGTAAACCTTCTTGAGCAAGATATCTCGCTACGTGACCTAATGGAGTTACGTCCAGGTGATGTCATCCCAATGGACATGCCAGAACATGCGACCATGTTTGTTGAAGAGCTCCCAACATATCGTGTGAAAATGGGGCGCTCTGGAGAGAAGCTGGCCGTACAGATATCAGAGAAGATTGAACGACCACACGTGGTTAAAACAGACCTTGCGTTCTTGGGTAAAGACTTGATGTCTGAGCTTGAGAATGATGAAGACAACGAATAATAAGTACGAAAATAGGATTTGGTAATGGAACCTAGTGAAGATCAAAAGTTGGCAGACGAATGGGCTGCCGCACTTGGTGAAGATCCGTCGGCACCTTCGATTGATGTGGACGACGTGTTAGCGGCACCACTGGATGAGTTGACTGATTCTTCCTCGCCAATCTCTGAAGATGAGCGTCGTAAGCTCGACACCATCATGGATATTCCGGTGACTATTTCTATGGAAGTCGGTCGTTCGCAAATCAGTATCCGTAACTTGCTGCAATTAAACCAAGGTTCAGTAGTTGAACTTGACCGTATCGCGGGCGAATCTTTGGATGTGATGGTTAACGGAACCTTGATTGCCCATGGCGAAGTGGTTGTGGTCAATGACAAGTTTGGTATTCGTTTGACCGACGTAATCAGCCAGACAGAACGTATTAAGAAGTTGCGTTAATGGCAGTGCGGATTCAAGCGCTGGTGATGGGGTTAATCATGGCCCCTTCTTATGCATTTGCTGCCGCGCCAGACCTCGATTTAGCGACCACATTTGGGTCGCTAATTTTGGTTATAGGCTTCATTTTATTTCTTGCTTGGCTTCTTAAGCGTATGCAAGTACCTGCGATGACCAATCAGCAAGGTTTGTCGATTATTCGCCAGATTCCGGTAGGCACTAAAGAGCGTATCGCGATTGTTCAAGCGGGAGAAGAGCAGTTCTTGGTTGGCATTACCAGCCAATCGATTCAGCTAATCTCAAAGCTTGAAGAGCCTTTATCAAAAGAGATGTTGGAAAAAAGTACCTTTTCAAATCAACTCTCTCAGCTAATAAAGAAAGATGCCAATAAGTAACGGATTTACTCACTCAACGAGTCATAATTTCACTTCAGCTCTGACATCAGTATGTATCACTCTCATGCTGATGGTGTCGCTATTGTTGAGCCAATCTGCAATGGCGCAAGCCGAAGATGGACCAATTCCAGCAAACATCGCAGGATCTGAGTCCGTTACGGTCAGCACAATGCAGCAGGACCAAGCGTCAGCTCAAACCATTACCACAGGTAGCCTCACTGGTAGCGGTGGAGGTATTCCTGCCTTTACCATGACTACCAATGATGAAGGTGGCGAAGACTACTCGATTAACCTTCAGATTCTGGCACTAATGACCATGCTGGGCTTCTTGCCGGCTATGGTTATCTTGATGACGTCGTTTACGCGTATCGTAGTCGTGATGTCTATCTTGCGTCAGGCGATGGGTCTACAACAGACGCCATCTAACCAAGTGATTATTGGTATCGCTATCTTTTTAACCTTCTTTATCATGTCTCCGGTGATCAATCAGGTAAATGAACAAGCCGTTCAGCCATACTTGAATGAACAAATCTCCGCTCGACAGGCATTTGATGTGGCTCAGGAGCCGATCAAAGCCTTCATGCTAAAACAGACTCGAATTAAAGACTTAGAGACCTTTGTTCAGATCTCAGGCGCTGAAGTGCAAAACCCAGAAGACGTATCGATGGCGATTCTGATACCTGCGTTTATCACCTCTGAGCTTAAGACGGCATTCCAGATTGGCTTCATGCTGTTCTTACCATTTTTGATCATCGACCTTGTTGTCGCCTCGGTATTGATGGCAATGGGTATGATGATGCTCTCGCCAATGATCGTATCGCTACCATTCAAACTGATGCTGTTTGTATTGGTTGATGGCTGGAACTTGATACTCTCCACCCTTGCCGGCAGTTTTGCCTTGTAGCTGGGGGAAACATGAATCCAGAGATATTTGTCGAGTTATTTAGGGATGCACTTTGGATGGTACTCATCATGGTATGTGCCATCATCATCCCGAGTTTGTTAATCGGTCTGGTTGTGGCAATTTTCCAAGCCGCGACCTCAATTAACGAACAAACCTTGAGTTTCTTACCCCGTCTGATTGTGACGCTTTTGGCTCTGATGCTGTTTGCGCACTGGATGACGCAGATGATGATGGAGTTCTTTTTCGAACTCATTGAGCGTCTGCCGCAAGTCTTGTACTAACGCCTATGGAATACCCGGCGTCCGTTGTTCTCGATTGGTTAGCGAACTATTTTTGGCCTTATACTCGTATCTCATCAATGTTGATGGTGATGACGGTAACCGGGGCGCGCTTTGTTTCACCTCGAATTCGTCTCTATCTTGGCCTCGCGATTACTTTTGCTGTGATGCCAGCCATTCCTGCGGTACCTCAAGATATTGAACTACTCTCGTTTAAGGGCTTTTTGACTCTGTTTGAGCAGGTGTTAATTGGTATTGCGATGGGGATTGTGACCCAGTTTATGATTCAGACATTCGTAATGCTGGGTCAGATTCTCGGTATGCAATCGAGCTTGGGCTTTGCCTCGATGGTTGACCCGGCCAATGGACAAAACACTCCAGTTCTTGGTCAGCTGTTTATGTTCCTCGCGACCATGTTTTTCTTGGTCACCGACGGCCATCTGAAGATGCTACAGCTGGTGGTGTTTAGCTTTAAAACTCTACCGATTGGTAGTGGGTCGCTTACTGCTGTTGATTTTAGAGAGCTAGCTCTGTGGCTTGGTATTATGTTCAAAACAGCGTTGGCGATGTCACTCTCTGGCATTATTGCGCTACTTACGATTAACCTGTCGTTTGGTGTAATGACGCGTGCCGCGCCACAATTGAATATCTTCTCGCTCGGTTTCGCGTTTGCGTTGTTGGTTGGTTTGCTATTATGTTGGTACATCTTGGGCGGCCTATACGGTCACTATGAACTGTTCTGGATGCAAGGCGAACAGCAAATTTGTCGCTTGATCCGGTTGGATTGTTAGGTCAATAGACCCTATTTAATAGCAGGAGGCTGAATTGGCAGAGTCAGACGGTCAAGAACGCACAGAAGAGGCCACGCCCAGACGCTTGCAACAGGCCAAAGAGAAAGGGCAGGTTGCAAGGTCAAAAGAGCTCGCGTCAGCGTCAGTATTAATTATCGGAGCCGTCGCTTTAATGTGGTTTGGTGAATCTATGGCCAAAGCACTGTTCGAAGCGATGCAACGTCTGTTTTCTCTCAGCCGTGAAGAAATCTTTGACACCACTAAATTGCTAGAAATAGCGGGTGGTGCGATGGTCAATTTGCTGTTTCCGCTGCTTCTCATTCTGGTTACTCTGTTTGTTGCTGCCGTTATTGGTGCTGCTGGTGTCGGCGGGATCAGCTTCTCAATGCAAGCCGCAATGCCCAAAGCATCTAAGTTGAATCCACTCAGTGGTATCAAGCGAATGTTTGGTATGCAGAGCTGGGTAGAGTTGATTAAGTCGATCCTTAAAGTGGCTCTGGTGTCGGGCATGGCCATCTATCTGATTCAAGCCTCCCAAGGCGATTTGATGCAGCTGAGTATGGATGTCTACCCACAAAACATCTTTCACGCGCTCGATATTCTGCTTAATTTCATCCTGTTGATCAGTTGCTCGCTGCTCATCGTGGTGGCTATCGATATTCCATTTCAAATTTGGCAACACGCTGACCAGTTGAAGATGACCAAGCAAGAAGTGAAAGACGAATACAAAGATACGGAAGGTAAGCCTGAGGTGAAAGGGCGTATTCGTATGCTTCAACGTGAAGCTGCGCAGCGTCGTATGATGGCGGACGTTCCACAAGCCGATGTTATCGTCACCAACCCAGAGCACTTCTCAGTTGCGCTGCGTTATAAGCAAGACCAAGACAAGGCGCCCGTTGTTGTTGCTAAGGGCGTTGATCATATGGCGATGAAGATACGTGAAGTGGCACGTGAACACGATATCTATATCGTACCTGTACCGCCGCTTGCGCGTGCTTTGTATCATACAACAGAGCTTGAACAACAAATTCCTGACGGCTTATTTACGGCGGTGGCGCAAGTGCTTGCGTATGTTTTCCAGCTTAAGCAGTACCGTAAACGTGGCGGTGAACGCCCGAAACTGCAACAATCTAATATGCCGATCCCACCTGAGTTACGTCATTAGATCAAATACTTGAGCTCAGTCGAGTGAATGCGGATAATGACGGTTAACGAAAATCAATGTCGTCATGATGCAGTGTCGATAAATTGACGACTCGACACTGGTATGGTGCTTGCTATACCAATGCTGATTTGATAACCCTGATGTCGCGGTATTTCGCAGTGGCATCAAAGATAGCGATGCAGTCCTGATTTATGAAATTCTCCTTACCTTTCTCGGATAAGCTACCCAAGCTACCAAACCGCGCGATGCCAGCTGTAGGTGCGCCAGTCATGGTCTTGGCGACGCTCGCTATGGTGATCTTACCGATCCCTGCTTTCCTACTGGATATGTTTTTCACCTTTAATATCGCGTTGGCAATGGTGGTGCTACTGGTAACGGTTTATACCCGACGACCTCTCGACTTTGCCGCTTTCCCTACTGTGTTGCTTATCGCAACGCTATTAAGACTTGCATTGAACGTAGCATCAACGCGTGTGGTTCTTCTCTATGGTCATGAAGGGGGAGATGCGGCCGGTAACGTTATCGAGGCATTCGGTAACGTGGTAATTGGTGGTAACTACGCTGTCGGTCTGGTGGTCTTCTTGATCTTGATGATCATTAACTTCATGGTTGTAACCAAAGGTGCTGGTCGTATTTCAGAAGTAAGTGCGCGTTTTACCTTGGATGCATTACCAGGCAAACAGATGGCAATCGATGCCGACTTGAATGCGGGGTTGATTGACCAAGAGCAAGCGCGTACTCGTCGTTTTGAAGTAACCAAAGAAGCCGATTTCTACGGCTCAATGGATGGTGCGTCAAAATTCGTTAAAGGTGATGCCATTGCCGGTATCTTGATTCTCTTCATCAATATTATCGGTGGTTTGAGCATCGGTATGGCGCAGTTTGGTCTGGGCTTTGGTGAAGCGATCGAGATCTACACCCTGCTAACCATTGGTGATGGCTTGGTTGCACAGATTCCATCGCTATTGCTTTCGATTGCAGCAGCAATGATGGTAACTCGTCAGAATACCGATGAAGACATGGGACAACAACTGGTGTTCCAGATGTTCGACAACCCGAAAGCTCTGATGATCACCGCGGCGATCCTTGGTGTGATGGGTATTGTGCCGGGTATGCCTCACTTTGCGTTTTTGACTCTAGCGATAGCAGCAGGATCTGGTGCGTATTTCATTGATAAAAAGCAGAAGCAAAAAGCCAAAGAACCGAAACTGCCTGCTGCGATGGAGCCAGGTGGCGAAGCACCGGCGCAAAAAGAGCTATCTTGGGATGATGTTCAGCCTGTTGATACCATCGGCCTAGAAGTGGGCTATCGTCTGATTCCTTTGGTTGACAAAGACCAAGGCGGTGAGTTGCTTGAACGCGTTAAAGGTGTACGTAAAAAACTGTCTCAAGACTTTGGTTTCCTTATTCCAGCGGTTCATATTCGTGACAATCTCGAATTAACCCCCAACAGCTATCGAATTACTCTAATGGGCGTGGCAGTCGGTGAGGCTGAGATCAAGCCCGATATGGAACTGGCGATTAACCCTGGCCAGGTCTACGGCATGATCGATGGTGAACCAACCATTGACCCAGCGTTTGGCCTAGAAGCGGTGTGGATCCGTGAAGAGCAGCGTGAACATGCACAAGCTCTGGGTTATACCGTCGTAGATTCATCAACAGTATTGGCGACTCACCTGAGCCAGTTGTTAACTAATAACGCATCACAACTGCTTGGTCATGAAGAAGTGCAAAATCTATTGGAGATGCTCAGCCGCTCTGCACCCAAGCTGGTGGAAGGCTTTGTACCAGACCAACTGCAACTGGGAGTGGTGGTTAAAGTGCTTCAGAACCTGCTTAATGAAGCGATTCCGATTCGAGATGTGCGCACTATCGTACAAACTTTGGCGGAGTATTCGGGCAAGAGTCAAGAACCTGACATTCTTACAGCTGCAGTTCGCATCTCTCTGAAACGACTAATTGTTCAGGAAATCAATGGGATAGAACCAGAATTGCCTGTTATAACACTAATTCCTGAGCTGGAACAAATCTTGCATCAAACAATGCAGGCATCCGGTGGTGAATCTGCAGGAATTGAGCCTGGATTGGCAGAGCGTTTACAGACGTCACTGAGTCAGGCAACCCAAGAGCAAGAGCTTAAAGGAGAACCAGCGGTACTGCTTACTTCTGGTGTATTGCGATCAACATTAGCCAAGTTTGTTAAGAACACGATCCCAAGCTTACGAGTCCTCTCTTACCAAGAGATCCCAGACGAGAAGCAGATCCGAATCGTACAAGCTGTTGGAAACTAATCCGCGTAATAAGAACGGACTATTGAATTGAAAATTAAACGATTTTTTGCAAAAGATATGCGAACAGCGTTGCTCCAAGTGAAAGAAGAACTTGGCTCCGATGCTGTGATCATGTCTAACAAAAAGGTCGCAGGTGGCGTTGAAATCGTTGCAGCTATTGATGGTGAGTCTAATCAACCAGCAGCGGCGCCACGACTTAACAAGCCTCAGCCTTCGCAGAGTCAGTATACGCAAATGGCGGCACCAAAATCGGGTCAGCGTCAGCTTGATGATGACAAAGTGAGTATTGGCGGTTCTGGCTCAGAGAGCGGCCGTTCAATGACTAAACGCTTTGCGAATATGCTTAAGCAGTACAGCCATGGCGCAGAGGATGAGTCTCAACACCGTGCGGAAAATGAAGATTCGTTATCTGCGTTGTTAAACCGACAATCGGGTAACAAACACAATGTTGATTCAGCGTTCTCTTCTCATGAGTCTGGCCTTGCAAAATTAATTGCAGAAGATCGCCGTGTTGAGCGTCCACCGCATCGCTTAGACCCAACTCGCTACGACCGTGGACGTGAGCCAGAGTCGTCACGCAACTCAGATTCTGAAATGGAAACGATGCGTGAAGAGATGACCTCAATTCGTCGTCTGCTCGAGCATCAAGTTTCTGGACTGATGTGGCAAGAGGTCGAGCGTCGTGAACCACTACGCGCAATGCTGATCAAACGACTTGAACGTATGGGTGTCTCTCCAGAGCTTGCTGACCAAATGGCTTGTTATATCCCTGAAGACACCAAGCCTGCGCGAGCGTGGAAAGCACTGTTGGCGCTGGTGGCGGATCAGATCACAGTAACCCAGAAAGATATTCTTAAACGTGGTGGCGTTGTGGCTCTTTTAGGGCCAACGGGCGTAGGTAAAACCACAACCGTTGCGAAGCTCGCTGCTCGCGCTGCAATGGAGTACGGTGCAGACAATGTTGCACTCGTTACTACCGACACCTATAGAATTGGTGCACATGAGCAACTCTCAATATATGGAAGAATTATGGGTTGTCCCGTAAGAGTTGCTAAAGATTCTAAAGAATTGGCCGATGTTATATATCAACTGCGTAACCGTCGCCTAATTCTGGTTGATACTGCAGGCATGGGACAGAGAGATGTTCGCCTGTCTGAGCAGTTAGACACACTGATGCAAGAGAGTGGTTCCGTAATTCACAGCTACTTGGTGTTGCCGGCTACAGCGCAGCGCAAAGTTCTGCAAGAGACGATAGAACACTTTAGAAGAATCCCGCTGTCGGGATGCATCCTAACTAAGCTAGATGAATCGCTAAGTTTGGGTGAATTCATCAGTGTAGTAATACAAAATGCATTACCAGTTGCGTACATCGCAAATGGTCAACGAGTTCCTGAAGATATCGTTATTGCTCAACCGAAGTACATGATTGCTAAGGCGAATGAGCTACTCGAGAAATCGACAGAGAATGAACCTCACTACTGGAATAGCGATTCTGAAGGACTCTAGGCGGCGGATAAATATGACTGAAAATATGATACATGACCAAGCTAGCGGCCTCCGTCGCTTAACAAAGCCTTCTTTGACCAAAGTTATTGCGGTAACTGGTGGTAAAGGTGGTGTGGGTAAATCTAACGTCACTCTTGGACTGGCTATCTGTATGGCACGTCAGGGCAAGAAGGTTATGGTGCTGGATGCCGATTTAGGCCTGGCTAACGTAGACATCATGTTAGGTATTCGTTCTAAACGAAACCTAGGCCACGTATTGGCAGGTGAGTGTGAGCTAAAAGACGCGATTGTGGAAGGTCCACACGGAATTAAGATTATTCCAGCGACGTCAGGCACTCAGAGCATGACCGAACTATCGCATGCGCAACACGCCGGTCTGATTCGAGCGTTTGGTACGCTAGAAGACGAAATGGACGTTTTGCTAATCGATACAGCTGCTGGTATATCTGACATGGTTGTGAGCTTCTCAAGAGCTGCACAGGACGTTGTTGTAGTCGTTTGTGATGAACCAACTTCGATCACTGATGCATATGCCTTGATTAAGCTTTTGAGTCGTGAACATCAGGTTCAGCGATTCAAAGTTGTCGCAAATATGGTCAGAAGTTACCGTGAAGGGCGAGAATTATTTGCAAAATTGACGCTTGTCACAGAGCGTTTCTTGAATGTGAGCCTCGAACTCGTAGCATGTATACCTCTAGATGATAAAGTACGTCAATCAGTCAAGAGACAGAAAATCGTAGTGGATGCGTTCCCACGCTCTCCGGCTGCGTTAGCAATTAGCTCATTGGCGAATAAAGCGTTAACTTGGCCGATTCCGAAAACACCAAGTGGTCACTTGGAATTTTTCGTGGAACGTCTGTTAAATCGCAGTACATATGCAGAGGAACCATTTGGTGAATAAAGCGCTTACCTACAATCAACGCGGAAACCTCGATGGGCAGCAAGCCTTCTTCGAGAAGTATTCTGTGCTGGTTAAACGTATCGCTCATCACTTGTTGGGGCGATTGCCGCCTAATGTATTGGTGGATGACTTGATTCAAGCTGGTATGATCGGCTTGATTGAAGCACAGCAGAACTACGATGGTTCAAAAGGCGCGAGTTTTGAAACTTACGCTGGTATTCGAATTCGTGGTGCAATGCTGGATGATATCCGACGAGGCGACTGGGTGCCGAGATCGGTTCATAAGAACAACCGCGAAATCAGCAATGCCATTGCTGAACTTGAAGCGACTTTGAACCGAGATCCAAGCGATGCTGAAATCGCGAAGCACATGGGACTGACTTTAGAGCAGTATCACAGCGCTTTAACGGATATAAATTGTTCAAAGTTGGTCGGAATCGAAGATTTAGGCGTCTCAGATGATGTAATATCTCCGAATGAAGACTCTCAAGATAACTTACCTTTTCAGGGAGTTGCTGATGAGTCGTTTCGACAAGCTTTGATCGATTCAATAAAACAACTTCCAGAAAGAGAAGGCTTAGTCCTATCTCTTTACTATGACGAAGAACTCAATTTAAAAGAGATTGGGGAAGTATTAGGTGTCAGCGAATCTCGTGTCAGCCAGATATTGAGCCAATCTATGCAGCGTCTGCGCACTAAGTTAAGTGCCTGGACACAGAACGACTAACAACACTGATTTTTATTCAGTGGAGGCTAATTTGAACAAAAACATGAAAATTCTCATTGTTGATGATTTTTCAACGATGCGCCGTATTGTTAAAAACCTACTTCGTGACTTAGGTTTCAACAACACTCAAGAAGCAGATGACGGTCTAACCGCACTTCCTATGCTGAAAAAAGGCGAATTTGATTTCGTGGTAACTGACTGGAACATGCCTGGGATGCAAGGTATCGACTTGCTGAAGCACATCCGTGCTGATGCGGAGCTGAAGCACTTGCCTGTACTTATGATCACTGCAGAAGCGAAACGCGAGCAGATCATTGAAGCAGCGCAAGCGGGTGTTAATGGTTACATTGTTAAGCCTTTCACTGCTGCAACGCTAAAAGAAAAACTAGATAAGATTTTTGAGCGCTTATAAGCCTCAGAGAGAAAGATTTAGGCGCTTCTGGGGGAGCATTAACTTTTTGGTTTCCCGTTTTTCCCATAGATTGAAGCGTCGTAGTATATGCGGAGTAAGGCCGAATTCAGGATGATTTCATTAGAACAAGCAAAAAAATTAGTAGAGCTGCTTGAAAACGATGAGCAGCAACAAGCTGATTCTCTTGTTAGAAGCATGTATGAAGAGAATGTTGGTCTTCAAGACAACCCAATGCTTCAAGAAATAGGTTCTCTGACCCGCGATCTCCATGACTCTTTGACACAATTCAATTTCGATGAACGCATTAGTGTTATCGCAAATGATGAAATCCCAGACGCTCGGGATCGCCTTCAATATGTCATTGATAAAACGGAAGTCGCAGCAAATAAAACGATGGACGCGGTCGATCGTTGTATGCCAATCGCAGACAACCTACATGAGTGTTTACTTCAAGTAAGGCCTCAATGGAATGAACTGATGCATGGCCGCATTGAGCTGGCACAATTTAAAGCTTTATGTCACCGCATTGATGGATTACTTGTTCAAGTAGAAGGTGATAGCACCGAACTGCGCGGACAACTGACTGAAATCTTGATGGCTCAAGACTTCCAAGACTTAACTGGCCAGATCATTGGTAAGGTTATCACTCTTGTAAATGAAGTTGAGGGCCGCTTAGTTGAGATCCTGACCGTGTTTGGTGCGGATCAAGCTAGCCAAAATAAAGAGACCGATAAAAAAGCGTCAACCGAACCTGAAGGGCCAATCATGAACCCTGAAGAGAGAGCAGACGCAGTGGCATCTCAAGATGAAGTCGATGACTTGTTATCCAGTCTTGGATTTTAAAGGTAACGTATGAGCTACGAATTAGACGAAGACATTCTTCAGGACTTTTTAGTCGAAGCGGGTGAAATTCTTGAGCTACTTTCTGAACAGTTAGTAGAACTTGAGAATAACCCAGATGATAAAGATCTACTAAATGCTATTTTCCGAGGTTTCCATACCGTGAAAGGTGGTGCAGGTTTCCTTGCACTTACTGAACTGGTTGATACCTGTCATGGCGCCGAGAATGTGTTCGACATTCTAAGAAATGGCCAACGTAACGTTACAGCAGGTTTGATGGATACCATGCTTCAAGCACTGGATACCGTTAACGTACAGTTCCAAGCGGTTCAAGACCGAGAGCCTTTAGAGCCTGCAGAACAATCTCTGCTGGATGAGTTGCATCGTCTATGTAAACCAGAATCAGAAGATGAGGTTGCTGCTGCTCCTGCGCCTGTAGTTGAAGCCCCAGCACCTGTCATTGAACCTGTTGCTGCACCTGAACCTGCAGCGCCAGCTGATACCAATATTAATGCGTCATCAGTCGATGAAATCTCTCAGGATGAATTCGAAAGACTGCTAGATGAACTGCACGGTAAGGGTGGTTCACCAACTGCAGCCGCAGACGCGACACCGCCTCCTGCACCAGCAGCACCAGCAGCGCCAGCACCTGCGGTAGATAGCGGTGACATTACAGACGATGAGTTTGAAAAGCTGCTCGATGAATTACATGGTGCAGGTAACAGCCCGTCTAACGCGAGCGCAGCGCCACCGCCTCCACCGCCAGCAGCACCAGTTGCCTCAGTTTCTGCAAGCGCAGATGGCGACGACTTGATGACGGATGAAGAGTTTGAAAAACTGCTCGATCAACTGCATGGTTCAGGTAATGGCCCATCAGCAGAAGAGTTAGATGCAGCTACCAAGCCAGCTGAAGTGAAGCCAGCTCCTGCTCCAGTAGCAACTGCGCCTCAGCCTGTTGCTGCACCTACAGCGGTACAAACCCCTGAACCGGTGAAAGCGCCAGCGCCTGTTAAATCAGAAGCAAAAGCACCTGCCGCTAAGAAGCAACAAGCGGAAGCAACGGTACGTGTTGATACTTCAACACTTGACACCATCATGAACATGGTTGGTGAACTTGTGTTGGTACGTAACCGCCTAGTGAGCTTAGGTTTGAACAGCAACGACGAAGAAATGTCGAAAGCTGTTTCTAACTTAGACGTCGTTACTGCAGACCTACAAGGTGCAGTAATGAAGACGCGCATGCAGCCAATTAAGAAAGTATTTGGCCGTTTCCCACGCGTTGTACGTGACTTGGCTCGTAGCCTTAAGAAAGACATTGTACTTGAGATGCGCGGTGAAGAGACCGATCTCGATAAGAACCTCGTAGAGGCTCTTGCGGATCCATTGATTCACTTGGTTCGTAACTCGGTTGACCATGGTATTGAGATGCCTGAAGCACGTGTTGCTGCGGGTAAGTCTCGTACTGGTAAAGTGATTCTGTCTGCTTCACAAGAGGGTGATCATATCGAATTGGCTATCGTTGATGATGGCGGCGGTATGGACCCAGATAAGCTTCGTGCAATTGCGGTGAAACGTGGCTTGATGGATGAAGATGCTGCATCTCGTCTTTCGAACAAAGAGTGTTTTAACCTGATTTTTGCTCCAGGCTTCTCAAGTAAAGAACAAATTTCAGATATCTCTGGCCGTGGTGTAGGTATGGATGTAGTAAAAACTGCAATCAATACTCTGAACGGTTCTATCGATATCGACTCAGAAATGGGTAAGGGAACTAAGATCACAATCAAGGTTCCACTGACGCTAGCAATTCTACCGACATTGATGGTTGGTGTTGCTGGTCACCCATTCGCACTGCCATTGGCATCAGTAAACGAGATCTTCCACTTAGATCTTAGCCGTACAAACGTAGTTGATGGTCAGCTAACGATCATCGTTCGTGAAAAATCGATCCCGCTATTCTATCTACAGAATTGGCTAGCACCGAAAGCAGGCATCGTTGAGCTACGTAAAGGCCATGGTCACGTGGTTATTGTACAACTCGGAAGTCAACGTGTTGGCTTTGTGGTTGATACTTTGATCGGCCAAGAAGAAGTGGTAATTAAACCTCTAGATAATTTGCTACAAGGCACGCCAGGTATGGCGGGAGCAACGATCACCAGTGATGGTCATATTGCTCTTATCTTAGATGTACCAGATCTACTGAAGCAGTACGCAGCAGCGTCTAGAATTTAATTTAAGGATAAATATGGCGATTAAAGTATTAGTCGTTGATGATTCAAGCTTTTTCCGTCGTCGAGTAAGCGAGATCATCAATTCAGAAGCGCGCCTAGAAGTCATTGACGTTGCCGTAAACGGCAAAGAAGCGGTCGAAAAAGCCAAAAGGCTGAGACCTGATGTCATCACAATGGATATTGAGATGCCAGTTATGGACGGTATTACTGCCGTCCGTGAAATCATGGCTGCAACACCAACGCCGATTCTAATGTTCTCTTCGTTAACACACGATGGTGCGAAGGCAACACTGGATGCGTTGGATGCAGGTGCTCTAGACTTTTTGCCGAAAAAGTTTGAAGACATTGCTCGAAACCGTGATGAGGCAGTTTCACTGCTACAACAACGTGTTATTGAGATCGCATCAAAGCGTGCGCTACTAAGACGTACAGCTTCGATTTCTCGCCCAGTGACGCCAGCTGCATCAACGGCAGCACCTGCAGCTTCTTCGTTGCGCCAACCAGCTGCACCTGCTAAGCCAGCGGCAGCCAAGTTCCGCGCATCAGGTAAGAAGTATCAGTTGACTGCTATTGGTACATCAACGGGTGGCCCTGTAGCACTTCAGAAGATTCTGACGCGTATCCCTGCGAATTACCCGCATCCAATTGTGTTGATTCAGCATATGCCGGCAACATTTACCGCAGCATTTGCGAGTCGTTTGAACACCTTATGTAAGATTGAAGTGCGTGAAGCTCAAGATGGCGACATGTTAAAACCTGGCGTTGCTTATCTAGCACCAGGCGGCAAACAGATGATGATAGATGGCCGTCCGGGTTCAGCCCGACTGCGTATCATCGATGGTGGCGACCGCATGAACTACAAACCTTGTGTGGATGTGACATTTGGCTCTGCGGCGAAGATCTATAACGACAAAGTGCTGTCTATGGTACTAACCGGAATGGGTGCAGATGGTCGTGAGGGTGCACGCATGCTTAAGTCTGCAGGTTCAACCATTTGGGCACAAGATGAAGACAGCTGTGTTGTATATGGTATGCCTCAAGCGGTTGCTAAAGCGGGCATTTCAACTGAAGACCTTCCTCTTGAGCGAATCGCCGAGAGAATGTTGGTTGAAGTTGGCTTAGCTTAGGTAGCGCATCATGATTGTTTGGAGTGTTGCAAACCAAAAAGGTGGTGTAGGTAAAACTACAACAACGGTGACTTTAGCTGGGCTTTTGAGCCAAAAAGGTCATCGAGTTTTGTTAGTAGATACTGACCCACATGCATCACTGACGACGTATCTGGGTTACGACTCAGATACGGTCGAATCCAGTTTGTTTGACCTGTTTCAGTTGCGTGAGTTTACGCCTGAAACAGTGGCACCTTTGACTCTGCAAACAGAGGTTGAAGGTATCGATATCATTCCTGCGCACATGTCTTTGGCGACCTTAGACAGAGTGATGGGAAACCGTAGCGGGATGGGCTTGATATTAAAGCGCGCACTTGCAGCGGTGAAAGATGACTATGATTACGTGTTGATTGATTGCCCACCAATTCTTGGTGTGATGATGGTGAACGCGTTAGCAGCAAGCGATCGCATTTTGATCCCAGTGCAGACCGAGTTCTTGGCTATGAAAGGTCTGGAACGAATGATCCGTACTTTGACCATCATGCAGAAGTCTCGCAAAGTGCCATTTAAGGTAACGATTGTTCCTACTATGTACGACAAGCGTACCAAGGCGTCGCTGCAAACATTAACTCAGTTAAAGCATGACTACCCAAATCAGGTGTGGACATCAGCAGTACCGATCGACACCAAGTTTAGGGATGCAAGTTTGAAGCGTTTACCAGCGTCTCATTTTGCATCTGGCAGTCGTGGTGTATTTGCATATAAGCAGCTGCTTATTTACCTCGAGAGGCTGGGTATTAATGAGCTCCAGTAAAGATTCAGCTATCGAGCAAGGCAGCTTATCGAGCGAACAAGCCCTGGATGATTATTTCACGGCTTTGCTTGATGAAAGCTTCGAAACCGAAGAAATTTGGGTTGACGACGAGGTCGTAGAACAACAACCTAAAGAGCCAGAGCCAGAGCCAGAGCCAGAGCCAGAGCCAGAGCCAGAGCCAGAGCCAGAGCCAGAGCCAGAGCCAGAGCCAGAGCCAGAGCCAGAGCCAGAGCCAGAGCCAGAGCCAGAGCCAGAGCCAGAGCCAGAGCCAGAGCCAGAGCCAGAGCCAGAGCCAGAGCCAGAGCCAGAGCCAGAGCCAGAGCCAGAGCCAGAGCCAGAGCCAGAGCCAGAGCCAGAGCCAGAGCCAGAGCCAGAGCCAGAGCCAAAACTTGCGGAATATTCGAGTTACTCCGAGATTCGCTCGGCAGAGTTTGAGGTCCCAAATCTTGAGGACGTGCAAAAGCTACTGAGCCAGTTGGAGTCGACTAATGTCGTTGAAGAGCTAAACCTCGACGACTTGATGGATCAGAACACGCAACAAATTGCGATCCATTCGACGACCACTGTTGATATGCCTGTGGAAACGGATTTGGCACCTAAGATGGAAGTGGCTTCGCCAACTCTTGAAGTGGAAACGCCAGAACCACCAGTGGTAGAGCAACAAGCTGAAGAAGAGATTCAAAGCTGGGATATCGAAGAGCCCCTATTTGAAAATGTAGCTGAAACGGTCGCGGAAGCAGAGCCTCAAGTCTTCAGTGAACCAGTTTATCAGCCGAGTGTTGAAGCCGCTGAAGAGACGGTTTCCGTACAGGAAGATTTAGAAAAGGTAGAGCAAGAAGTTGAGCTCCAAACTCAAGCGGGTGGGGCAAGTAACTTCACTTCGTGGGAGAGCACAGTTCGTAGTGAAGACTTCCAAGTACTCTACTTTGATGTGAATGGTGTGACTTTTGCAGTCCCACTGGATGAACTTGGTGGCATACACCGTTTAGAAGAGTTGAGCCATCTTATTGGTCGCCCAGCTTGGTATTTAGGCCTTCAATCTAATCGAGATAGTCAATTAGATGTGGTCGATACCGCAAAATGGGTGATGTCTGAGAAGTTAACCAGTGACGAATACAAAGAAAACTATCAATATATAGTGATGCTTGGTGAGAGCATGTGGGGATTGGCGAGCACTGAGCTCAAAGGTACCGAGCTCTTAAATACAGATAAAGTACGCTGGCGAGAAACGGCAGGAAAACGTCCATGGCTCGCGGGTATGGTTAAAGAAAAAATGTGTGCTTTGATTCATGTTGAAGCATTGATCGCCATGCTAAATGCAGGGTTAGATGTAAAAGCATTAGATTAATAATAGTGAGCCGGTAACGGCGGCAAGAGGATTGAATATGTCTCAATTGAGTGAAGTTGAAGTAAGAAAAGATCAAACCAATGATGAAGTACTTCAATGGGTGACATTCCAACTTGAGGAAGAAACTTACGGTATCAACGTAATGCAGGTGCGTGAAGTTCTTCGTTATAGTGAGATTGCTCCAGTACCAGGTGCTCCAGACTACGTACTGGGTATTATTAACCTACGTGGTAACGTTGTAACAGTTATCGATACACGTTCACGCTTTGGCCTAATGCAAGGCGAGATCACTGACAACACTCGTATCATTGTTATCGAATCTGAGCGCCAAGTGATTGGTATCCTAGTTGATAGCGTGGCAGAAGTTGTTTACCTTCGTTCTTCTGAAATCGATACTACGCCAAGCGTTGGTACTGATGAAAGTGCTAAGTTCATCCAAGGTGTGAGCAACCGTGACGGTAAGCTTCTGATCCTAGTTGATTTGAACAAGCTACTAAGCGAAGACGAATGGGATGAGATGGCTCACCTGTAATGTTTGAAGCGCTTCCCTTAAGCCCAGCTGCACTGATTATTGGAGTTGGGTGTTTTACGCTATTTATCGTTGTGCTGTTGGGCAAAGTGAAAAGTGTCCTACAAAAGCAGCTCGACCACTCTCGCGCGCAGGTTCGTAGCTTGGAAAAAGAGCTTCAAAAATCGAGCAAGCAGCTGTTAGAGGTGCGTTCTGTTGTGGTTGGTCTTGGCCAGAAAGTGACAGAGCAAGAAGATGTGATTAAGCATCTAAATGAGCGTATTGTTGAGTTAGAGCATGCCGATACAGACGGTAGACTCTACACTCGAGCGACCAAAATGGTTCAACTTGGCGCTGGAATAAACGAGCTTATCGAAGAGTGTGAACTGCCAAAAGCAGAAGCTGAGCTAATGATGTCTCTGCAGAATAAATTAGCAGGCAAAGAGAAGATCCCATCTCTTCGTAGCAACCCATCATCTTATGATGAGCAGCCTAAGTCTTACGATCGCCGTAAGCCACCACGTCGCTAAAAATAAGTTAAGCGCGAAACGCGAATCCAAAAAGAAGCTCAGGCTTCTTTTTTTGTTTTTGGCGTTTACCAATTGGAAATCTTACTTATAGAACGCTGTGTCTAAGTGTTTGTATCTTTGAGATATTATGTATTAAACATAAAATGTGTAAATTTTGACACAGCGTTAACAGTTTCTTACTGAGTTTGTTCTTTCGCAAAGACCTATTCCTGTTTTGTCACCATAATGGTGTGCTACTATACCCCTCTTATTATTGGACCTATATTTCCTATGTTAGAAGTCTCAAATTTAACCGCTATTCGTGACGAAAGAGTTCTCTTTGAATCTTTGTCTTTTCAACTCAAAGCTGGCGAACTCGTTCAAGTTGAGGGAAGAAATGGTACAGGCAAGACGACACTACTTAGGATCATCACCGGGTTAGGCGATCGAGACGAAGGCACTATTTCATGGGATGGCCAGTCAATAGAGTCCAATCGCGATGCTTATCATCAAAATTTACTGTTTCTTGGCCACCAAACCGGTGTTAAGCGTGAGCTAAGTGCTTACGAGAACTTAAGCTTTTACCAATCTATTCACAGTGGCAAAGCAAGCAAGGAAGAACTGTACGGCGCTCTTGCGCAAGTTGGTTTGGCAGGGCGAGAAGATGTGCCAGCAGGGCAGTTGTCTGCAGGACAGCAGCGCCGAGTAGCGTTGGCTCGTTTGTGGTTGAGTGAGCAGATGCTGTGGATCTTAGATGAGCCACTAACAGCAATCGATAAGCAGGGTGTGAAAGTTCTCGAGAATTTGTTTTCACAACATGCAGACAATGGCGGAATTGTGTTACTAACAACGCACCAAGATATGTTCGCCGACAGCCCGAAACTAAGAAAAATAAAGCTGGGTGAATAATATGATCGCTTCAATGACAATGATTATCCGACGTGAGCTTCTAATTGCGTTTCGTCGCCAGGCCGATATTTTTAACCCGTTGTGGTTCTTTATTATCGTTATCACCTTGTTTCCATTGAGTATTGGCCCCGAGCCTAACCTTCTTGCACGTATCTCTGCGGGGATCGTTTGGGTTGCTGCTCTGTTGTCAGCTCTGCTTTCACTAGAGCGTCTATTTCGTGATGATTTTCAGGATGGAGCACTAGAACAGATGATGCTCATGCCCATCCCGTTGCAGTTGGTAGTATTGTCCAAGGTCATAGCACACTGGTTATTGACTGGTTTACCATTAATTTTAATTAGTCCGCTTTTGGCTGTTCTGCTATCGCTGGATTTTGATACATGGCTTTCAGTTGTGTTGACCTTGCTGGTAGGGACGCCCGCGTTGAGTTTTATTGGTGCTATTGGTGTTGCACTGACGGTTGGGTTACAGAAAGGGGGCGTACTGCTGAGTTTGCTCATCCTACCGCTTTATATCCCAATTTTGATTTTTGCGACCTCAGCAATTGATGCGGCAGCACTAGGTGTTGCGTATAACGGTCAATTGGCTGTGTTAGGCGCGATGCTAATGGGTGCGATGACATTAACGCCTTTTGCTATTAGTGCCGCGTTACGTGTGAGCGTGAACTAATTAAACAGATTTAGGTGTGAACTAATTGACACCATTGGACTCCTAGAGTCGCCATACGGAAAGCAACCGTAAATAAATTATAATAACTA
Source organism: Vibrio sp. THAF190c (assembly GCF_009363355.1). Taxonomy (NCBI): domain Bacteria; kingdom Pseudomonadati; phylum Pseudomonadota; class Gammaproteobacteria; order Vibrionales; family Vibrionaceae; genus Vibrio; species Vibrio sp. THAF190c. Next base: position 929,287 of record NZ_CP045338.1, read on the forward strand.
TAGCTTTAACAGCTGTAAGTAATATGAAGTAAGAGTGAGATTACAACATGTGGAAATGGCTCCATCCCTATGCCAAAGCGGAAACCTCTTATCAGCTTGCTGGTAAGCTTCTGCCATGGTTCTCAGTTCTAGCACTAGTGTGTCTATCCGTTGGTACCGTTTGGGGGCTTGCATTTGCACCTTCAGATTACCAACAGGGCGATAGCTTTAGAATTATCTACATTCACGTTCCATCTGCGATTTGGTCGATGGGTGTCTACATGTCGATGGCGATTGCAGCCTTTATCGGCCTTGTGTGGCAGGTGAGATTGTCGGATATGGCATCACTGGCAATGGCTCCAATCGGCGCTGTATTTACCTTTATTGCGCTTTTGACTGGTGCAGTTTGGGGGAAGCCAATGTGGGGTGCTTGGTGGGTGTGGGACGCTCGTTTAACATCAGAACTGATCTTACTATTTTTGTACTTGGGCGTTATCGCTCTGCACCACGCTTTTGATGATCAGAAAACAGCGGCAAAAGCAGCAGGTATTCTTGCTATTGTCGGTGTGATTAATCTACCTATTATTCACTTCTCAGTAGAGTGGTGGAATACACTGCACCAAGGTGCGACGATCACTAAGTTCGATAAGCCATCGATCTCAAGCGATATGTTGTGGCCACTGCTTCTTAATATTTTCGGTTTTGCATTCTTCTTCGGCGCCGTGATGATGGTTCGTTTCCGTAACGAAATCATCAGCAAAGAAGGTCATCGTCCGTGGGTCCGCAAACTAGCGGCCGAAAAAGCGTAATCGGGGTAGGTAATTATGTATTTTGAATCTCTAAGTGATTTCTTCGCGATGGGCGGTTACGCCTCTTACGTTTGGAGTGCATTCGGAATCACTTTTCTTGCGATGATCATCCTGCTAGTAGTTAGCGTTCGTCGTGGTAAGCAATTGCTCAATGAAGTACAAGCTAAAGTTGATCGCCAGGCGCGAATCGATGCAGCGAAAAAAATGGAGAACACTCTATGAACCCAAGGCGTAAAAAGAGACTGGGCATTGTCCTAGCTATTTTTATTGGTATTAGTGCGACTGTCGGTTTGATGGTTTATGCACTGAATCAAAACATGGATCTGTTCTACACACCAACGGAATTGGTAAACGGTAAAGACGGCCATAAGCCAGAAGTAGGCCAACGCCTGCGAATTGGTGGCATGGTTGTTGTTGGCTCTGTGAAGCGTGATAACGAATCTTTGCGCGTAAGCTTCGACTTAGCGGATGTTGGCCCTAAGGTAACCATTCTTTACGATGGTATTCTTCCTGATCTTTTCCGTGAGGGACAAGGTATTGTTGCTCAGGGCGTATTAAAAGATGCGACGACTATCGAAGCGTTTGAAGTTCTAGCTAAGCACGATGAAGAGTACATGCCTTCTGAAGTCGCTGAAGCGATGAAAAAGACACACGAGCCTTTGCAATACTCGACTGAACAAAAAGAAGGAAGTGCTAAATGATAGCCGAGATCGGCCACTTTGCCATGATCCTATCGCTAGGATTGGCATTGTTGCTGAGTGTGCTCCCACTCTACGGAGCAGCTCGCAATAACACTTTGTTGATGAACAGTGCCCGCCCACTTTCTTGGGGTATGTTCATTTTCCTAGCGATTTCGTTTTTTATTCTATGTTACGCGTTCTACACCAATGACTTTACTGTCCAATATGTAGCGAGTAACTCCAACAGCCAGTTACCTTGGTACTACCGTATTACGGCAGTATGGGGTGCACACGAAGGCTCACTACTGCTTTGGGTATTAATCCAAGCAGGTTGGACTGTTGCGGTAGCGGTGTTTAGCCGTGGTATGCCACAAGAGTCGGTAGCGCGTGTTCTGGCGATCATGGGTCTGATTACTGTCGGTTTCTTGCTGTTCATCATTGTGACCTCGAACCCGTTCCTACGTACCTTGCCATTCTTCCCTGTTGATGGTCGTGACCTAAACCCGCTTCTACAAGACCCAGGTTTGATCATTCACCCACCAATGCTTTACATGGGTTATGTAGGCTTCTCGGTAGCGTTCTCTTTTGCAATTGCATCTCTAATGAGCGGTCGCTTGGATACGGCATGGGCGCGTTGGTCTCGTCCTTGGACAATCGCGGCATGGTTATTCCTAACTCTAGGTATTGCACTAGGTTCATGGTGGGCTTATTACGAACTAGGCTGGGGCGGCTGGTGGTTCTGGGATCCAGTAGAAAACGCATCATTCATGCCTTGGCTGGCAGGTACTGCTCTAATGCACTCTTTAGCAGTCACAGAAAAGCGCGGTACATTTAAAGCGTGGACAGTATTGCTAGCAATCTCTGCATTCTCGTTGAGCTTATTGGGTACCTTCCTCGTTCGTTCAGGTATCTTGGTATCGGTTCACGCCTTTGCTTCAGATCCTGCTCGCGGTATGTTTATCTTAGGCTTCTTAGTCTTTGTTATCGGTGGCTCATTGCTTCTGTTCGCGGTGAAAGGCGCAGCAGTACGAGTTCGTGGTAACTTTGACCTCGTTTCTCGCGAGAACTCACTACTTGCGAACAACGTGCTACTTATCGCAGCGCTTGTGGTTGTATTAGTTGGTACATTGCTACCGCTTGTGCATAAGCAGATTGGTCTTGGTTCAGTATCTATCGGTGCTCCATTCTTCGATATGCTGTTCTTCTGGTTGATGATTCCATTCTCGTTCCTACTTGGTATCGGTCCACTGATCCGTTGGAAGCGTGACAACCTGTCTAAGCTTGTCAAACCAATGGTTGTGTCTGGCGTACTGTCACTTGGTTTGAGCTGGTTGATGGTTAGCGTATTGGCTGAATACTTCAGCGGTACTGCGTTTGCAGGCTGGGTAATGGCATTCTGGATCATCTTCATGCACGGCTTCGAGCTGCATGAACGTGCGACGCACCGCCATAGTTTCTGGACGGGTGTTACTAAGATTCAGCGCAGCCACTGGGCGATGATGTTGGGTCACCTTGGTCTTGCCGTTACCGTTATCGGTATCGCTATGGTGCAAAACTACAGCATCGAGCGTGATGTGCGTTTGGCTCCAGGTGAGTACTACCAACTTGAAGAGTACGATTTCTACTTTGCGGGTGTTCGTGACAAAGATGGTCCAAACTACGATGGCTACATCGCTGATTTTGAAATCACAAAAGATGGTAAGTACATCAACACATTGCACGCAGAGAAACGTTTTTACACCACAGCTAAGTCTATGATGACTGAAGCAGCGATTGATCGCGGTGTGACTCGCGACCTGTACATTGCGATGGGTGAACGTCTAGATGACAATAAATCTTGGGCTGTTCGTGTTTACTACAAACCATTCGTTCGTTGGATTTGGGCTGGCTCTCTGATCATGTCGATTGGTGGTGCTATTGCGATCAGTGACCGTCGTTACCGTTTCCGCAAGCCAGCGAAAAAGACAGCCGAGAAGCAGGAGGCTTAATGAATAAGAAGATACTTTTCATTCCATTGATTGCTTTTATGGCATTGGCTGTCATTTTTGCAACTCAGCTTGTACGCAACCAGTCGGGCGATGACCCGACTAAGCTTGAATCAGTATTGATCGGCAAAGAGGTTCCTGAGTTCCGTCTAGAAGATCTAGCGGAGCCGGGCAAACTGTACGACCAAGCTGTATTTAAAGGTGAGCCGTTGCTTTTAAACGTTTGGGCTACATGGTGTCCAACGTGTTACGCAGAGCACTCTTACTTGAACAAGCTAGCTGCACAAGGCGTTAAGATCATTGGTTTGAACTACAAAGATGATCGTACAAAAGCGGTAGGTTGGTTGAATGAGCTTGGTAACCCTTACCTAATCAGTTTATTCGATGGCAATGGCATGTTAGGCCTAGATCTAGGCGTATATGGTGCTCCAGAGACTTTCCTGATTGATGCGAACGGCGTTGTTCGTTACCGCCACGTTGGTGATGTAAACCCAACTAACTGGGCATCAACGCTTGAGCCTATGTATCAAGACTTGTTGGAGGAAGCAAAATGATTAAACACGCACTGGTTGCGCTGTTAGCAACGTTTGCTATTTCTTTAACAGCTACTGCGGCGATTGAGATCCATGAGTTTGATAACTTGCAACAAGAGCAGCAGTTCAAAAACTTGAGCAACACGCTGCGTTGTCCAAAATGTCAAAACAACACCATTGGTGATTCGAATGCAGAACTGGCAGTCGACCTTCGCCAAAAAGTGTATGAGATGACGAAAGAGGGCAAGTCTGAGCAAGAGATCATTGATTACATGATCGCACGCTACGGCAATTTCGTTACCTACAATCCGCCATTAACGCTAGCAACATCGATCCTATGGGTTGGTCCATTTGCCGTTGTGGTATTTGGTTTCGCGCTGATTGTACTGCGCAGCAGAAAGTCGAAAGCGAAAGCTGTAGAGTCAAATGAAGATTGGGATGCAGACAAAGAAGCACGTTTAAAAGCGTTACTCGATGAAGAGAACGACGGAGACAAGAAGTAATGACTCTATTTTGGATTTCTACAATTATCCTTTCATTAGCTGCTGTCGTGTTGATTGTCTTGCCATTTGTGAACAAGAAAGCCAACAACGATGAAGCTCTTCGTGATGAATTGAACAAGGCATTCTATAAAGATCGTCTAGATGAGCTAGAAGTTGAAGCGGAAGAAGGTTTAGTTGATAACCAACAAGAGCTGATTGCTGATCTTAAGCAGTCTCTTCTTGATGATATTCCAGCAGAAAAAGCGAACAAGAAGACACAGATTTCAACAGCTGTTGTGGTCGTGCCGTCTGTGCTGATGGTAATCGCGCTTAGTTATGGTATGTACTTTCAGTTTGGTGCGATGGACAAGGTTCAGCACTGGCAGCAAGTGAGTGCAAATCTACCGGCTCTATCTAAGAAGTTGATGTCTGCAGAGGGCAGTGCGTTGACAGACGATGAGTTGGAAGACTTAACGCTTGCACTTCGTACACGGCTGCACTATCAGCCTAAAGATTCGACAGGTTGGTTATTGTTGGGTCGTATCGCTCTTGCGAATCGCGATGCACAAACGGCTATCGATGCAATGGAGCGAGCTTACAAGCTTGAGCCAAATAACGAAGACGTTCAGTTAGGTTTTGCGCAGGCGTTAATGCTATCTCCAGACGAAGCTGAACAGAACCAAGCACGCCTGCTACTAAGCCGTTTGGTACAGAAAGACTACGTCGATTTGCGTGTATTCTCACTGCTAGCGTTTGATGCATTTGAACGTCAAGACTATCCGTCTGCAGTGAAATACTGGAGCATCATGCAACAGATGATCGGTCCTCAAGATAGCCGTTACGAGATGCTATCGCGAAGCATCGAGAGTGCTCAGAAGAAAATGGGCAACTTGATGGGCGTAGCGGAAGGTAAAAGTGTTGCTGTAACCCTGAACCTAGGTGAGCAAGTTAATGCTGATCCTAATGCTGTGCTTATCGTGTCAGTACATAGAGCAGATGGTTCTCCTATGCCAGTTGCCGCAGCTCGCTACCCGCTAAGTGCATTCCCTCGTACCGTTGTACTGGATGATGGTAATAGCATGATGGAAGGCATCAAGCTGTCCAGCCTTGAATCCCTGATGGTTCGCGCTAGGCTTGATACAGATGGCAACGTTGCGACTCGCGAAGGTGATTGGTACGGTGAAAGTGAAGTGGTAGAGTTAGGGTCTCCAGTAACACTGAGTATTGATCAACAGTATTAATAAGCGAATTGCACAAGCGTGGCTATTCCGATTTCTTGTGAAACGTTATAGACTTACGCAAACAATTGAGGCCAGCGATTGCTGGCCTTTTTTATTATTAATATTCCTTATGGAAAAGGTGTTATGTCTATAAGTACGTTAAGGCTTTCAGGTTTACTCCTTATTGCAAGCATGACAGTTGGGTGTTCGAGTGTACCCGATGAAGAAGTCGCACAATCAGATAGCCAAGTGACGACGGAATATGAAGCTGAATCGCATCCTAATGACCCTTTTGAAGGCTTCAACCGTGCTATGTGGGATATCAACTATGAGTATCTTGATCCTTATTTAGTACGCCCGGTGTCTCTTGCTTACGTTAACTACACACCAGTTCCGGTACGTACCGGTATCTCTAACTTTCTAGCGAACTTGGATGAACCAGCCAGTATGGTCAATAACTTGATCATGGGTAATGGTGAAAAAGCGCTGGATCACTTCAACCGTTTTTGGATTAACACCACTTTCGGTTTGGTTGGTTTGATCGATATTGCGAGTGAAGCGGGCATCACCAAATACGATGATAAATCGTTTTCTGACGCTATCGGTCACTATGGGGTTGGCAATGGTCCATACTTCATGATTCCGGGTTATGGTCCTGTGACCACCCGTGAAGTGACAGATCAGGTCGATGGTCTATATGTGCCACTCTCGTTATTGAATTTCTGGGCAGGTTTAGGTAAGTGGGCACTAGAAGGTATGGAGTCGCGTGCTCAACTCGTATCTCAAGAAGCGTTGCTTGAAGATTCTCCAGACCCTTATGCTCTGACGCGTGATATATATATTCAACGTCGTGACTTTAAGGCAGAAATTGAGCCAGAAGAGGTCGACCTAGAAGAGGAAGATTTGATTGATGGCTATTTGGAAGACTTTTAACGATTAGCCTTAGCAAGTCAGTAGATATAAAAAAGCTCGGTAAGTACCGAGCTTTTTTGATCTTGCTTTGTATTCAAATAGCCTAGAAACGGTAGTTCGCTTGAACACCCACTAGCCAGATGCTGCCTGAGGTTTCACCAACAAACTTACCACCGATAGCTTCAGCTTGATCATCTGATGCGTAGCCGCGAGATTCTGTGATCGGAGCGTCTTTAGCTAGAATATATGTAAATCCTGCATCCAGAGATAGTTGCTCTGACCATTGGTAGCCTGCACCAATGCTTAGCCAAGTACGGTCGGTTTCTGGGATAGTGATTGTACGGTTTTTGTCACTAACAGCTGACGTATCGTAAGCGATACCTGAACGAAGAGTTAGTTTTTGATTTAACTGATAAGTACCGCCTAGTGCCAAACGGTAGTTGTCTTCCCAGTTTTCAACTTTTACTGTGTGGCTACCATTGTTGTCCAATTCAGCTTGAAGTTTTTCGAACGAACTCCAGTCTGTCCAGTTAAAGCTAACATGAATCGCTAGTTTATCTGAAAGTTGGTGGTAGGTTGCTAATTCTGCTGTAGCAGGAAGTGCAAGGTTCATGTAGCCAGTATCTCGCTGACCGCCAGCTAGACCGAAGCCTAGACCTTCTGCATGTCCTTCTAACTTCAGGTCAACTTCAGATTTGTATGAAAAGCCGATACGGTGTGCTTCGTTGATTTGCCAAGCCGTACCAATTTGCCAACCCCATGCAGTATCGTCACCTTCCATGTATTTTAGTGTAGTACCTGCTGGTACTGAGATAGGCATTCCTGTACCAGGATCAACACCAACTGCATTCTTTTCAGGCGCTGTAGCGCCAAAGCTACCTTCACCCATCACGTATCGTACGCCACCACCAATACTTACAGCTTCGTTCAGTTGGTATGCAATGTTTACATTTGCTTCTTTAGTTATGACGCTTGCTTCGTTGCCAAAGTGAGAAGCTGCAAAGTCTTTGCCTAGGTCTGTTTCCATACCGTAGTTGGTACCAAAAGCTAAACCGACCGCAAGTTTTTCATTATAGCGATGCGAAAGGTAGAAGTTAGGAATCACAGCATCATTAGCGAAATCATTTGAAGATGCATTAGTTGAGCCTAGTGCTGGGTGTGCATGTGTTACTTCACCGCTTACATCAATATTTGGGTCAACGTAGATTGCGCCAACAGAAACCTGTGTACCTTCTAGGTAGGTAAGCATCGCAGGGTTACGCCATTGTGCGCCTGCATTGTCTGCCATTGCTGCTTCACCTGCGTATGCACGACCAAGGCCAGTTGCTGAGTATTCTGCTAGTTGGAAGCCTGCAGCGTGTGTTACACCAGATGTAGAAAGTAAACCAACTGCCACTGCAGCAGATAGGAGAGTCTTATTCATTTTCATTATTATGTTCGCTGAATCATAAGTATTAAGGTCAGTGATTTTACTTTTAGAGCTATTACTTTAAAAATGAAATTCGAATAAAACACTGTTTTAGGTATTAAATGATTAAAAATGACCTGATTGCAGCTAAAAAAACTGAATGTTTCGAGGGTGTTACGAATTTTGAGCGTACACTTGTAGTGATATAAAGGCGTTAGAGTATACAGGTGTACGCTTAATTGAGAGATTGTTGTGTAGTCTCAGCAATAAAAAAGGGTCGCTAATAGCGACCCTTTAAATTTCATATTGTGCTTTGTGCTTTGTGCTTTGTGCTTTGTGCTTTGTGCTTTGTGCTTTGTGCTTAGAATCTATGAGTGTATTGAACACCGAACAGCATTGCGGTTGCTTTCGTTGTGGTATTTAAAGTTAGACCACCGTTTGCTGCACCACCGTTAATTGTATCTTCAACTTTAACGTCTTCACCTACTAGGTAAGTAAAGCCAAGATCAAGCGTTTGATCTTTGTTGAAGTGGTAGCTTGCACCTGCAGAGAACCATTGACGGTCCGAATCTGGTACAGAAACTGAAGTTAGAGAGTCTTGTACGCCTTCATCGAACATGTAACCGATTCGAGCTTCCCAGTTTTGGTTAATGTAGTAGGTACCACCAATTGAGTAGTGGTAAGTATCTTGCCACTTGTAATCTTTGATGTTTGTTCCATCTGTAGTTACAAGTGCATCAAAGTCACTCCAACTGATGTATTGAATGCTGTAGTGAACGGCAAATTTAGTGTTCTCGATGCGGTGGTAACCAGAAAACTCTGCCATTGAAGGTAGAGGAATCTTTAGGTCGCCAATGTTACCATTGCCTTGGTACGATACTGTGCCACTAACTTCAATTTCAGGGCTGTAGTGGTAGCTCAATCCAAAGCGATTGTTTTCGTCCAACTCATAAACCGCACCCAAGTTGAACCCAACACCCCAACCTGATGCATCTACGTCCATTAAGTCAGCGGTAACAGTAGCACCACCCCCACCGACAATATTCATTTCTGATTGGCGTTTTAATTCACCTTCACCGTAAATAACGTCGATACCGCCGCCAATGCTCCATTGGTCATTGATACGATATGAACCAGCGAACAATAGGTTCATTGAAGTAACATTAGTTGTACCACCAAATGCATCGGCGCCAGGAACTACAGTAGTACCGATTACAGAACCTGTTTTTGCACCCCAGCTGTCATCAAACTCATTAGTTGTACCAAAGTTAGAATACGCACCGAAGCCGACAGCAAATTTTTCGTTGATAGGCATTGCGATGTAAAGGTTTGGTACGACTGAAGTTGCGTCGTTTGTTGCATCTTCAACAGATTGAGACCCTAAAGGTGAAATGTATTCAGAACCTTTAACCTTAACCTCTGAATCGATGATATTAAAACCTAGAGACAGTTCAGTTTGGTCGAAAAGAGCAAGTGCTGCCGCATTGCGAGCCATCGCAGATGCGTTGTCCGCGATTACTGCATCACCAGCGAATGCACGACCAAGGCCTGTTGCTGATTGTGAGTTAAGTTGGAAACCTGCTGCCATTGCTTGTGAAGAGGCGAGTGTAATTGTCGTAATTGTTACTGCTAAAAGAGACTTTTTAAACAGACGCGTGTTGTTTGTCATTTATTAATTCCTTTATGTATCCGCCTCTACAGGGCGATTTATTTGAGCTTTTGCTCAATGGGGGCTGATCCTAAGCGTTAGTATAGAGTATACAAATCCGACCATTGAAAAATTTGAGCATAAAATTACGGAAATGACGCCTATCTGACACGAAAATGGTAGGAAACGCTGTTTTTTAGAGTTTTAACTCTAGCGCTATATTTTTTGTGAATGGTTGTGGCTTTATTTATAAAACAAAGCCCAGCAATATCAGTGATATAGTGCTGGGCTCAGTGTTTACGGGCGTTTGACTAGCAGATTAGCTCATCGGTTTGATCATTTTAGATAGCTTTTCTGCAATTTTGTCGACATCTTCACCTTCCATGCCAACGAGTATCAAACTGCTGTCATCGATAGGGGTGATAGAACCAGACATACCGTCTTCTTCGAAGTTCTGGCTTTTGTCTGAAGGTATACCAGTTAAAAACAGTGTTACTTTGCCTTTTTCACCTTGGAATACCATGTGCATTGCGTTGGATTTACCAAAGCCACAGTGGTTCAGGTAATAAACGTGATACGGGAAGGTATCATCGAATTGGAACGCAAATGGGTTCATCTTGGTATTGATTTGGGCAGATGATACGTTCTCATCTAACACTTCAACAAACGGCTTTTCAGTGACCACGTGTTTTAACGCGGTGTCAGCTAAACTTGCATGTGCAGGAGAAACAAACGCGTTACCCCAATTAACTTGACCGACAAGAAGACCTGCGACAAAAGCGATAGATGCGGCCATTGCCATAGCACGGCGAGCAAAAGTAGGCTTAACCACTTTACTCTCTTCATAAGATGTTTGGTTGAATAAGATGCGATCGGCAAGATCGTCAGGAACATCCACGTTCATGGCTGAATGAATTTGCTTATCGAGAGCAAGAACATCATCCAAGAATTTACTATTGGCCTCACTGTTTGCTGCAGCATCCATGATGTCTTGATTTCGTTGTTTCGGTTCCGACAATATACGACGACGGAATTCTAAATCATCCATTATGTTGCCCCCTTTCTGCCTCTTCTGAATCCAGCATCTCTTTGAGCTGGTTTCGCGCCCTAAATAATCGTGTCATTACCGTGTTTTTGTTTAGCTCTAAGACATCAGCGATCTCTTCACCACTAAACCCACCAATCACCTGAAGAAAGAGTGGTTCACGGTAATCAACGTCTAATTTCATGATCTGGGCTTGTAGCCACTGGTGCTGGTGATGCGGGTCGTCACTGACTTTAGCATCATTACCGTGGTCATCAATATCAACCAGATCAAACTGTTTGCGTTCAAAGCGTCGAGCATTTTCGCGGCGTAAAATCGTGATTAACCAAGATTTCGCTGCTTTCTCATCTTGCAGACTGTCTAATGACTTCCATGCCCGTAGGCAAGTTTCCTGCACTAAATCCTCGGCAATGCTTTTGTCTTTGCATAACCAATAGGCATAGCGAAACAGGTCGCGATGATAAGCACGCACGAGCGCTTCGTATTTTCTTTGTTTGTCCATATCAGAGTTGACCGGACGCTTGGCAGTTTTCTTTCCAAACATTTTTATTATCGACACATGAGCCTCCATATTTGCTCTGTGGATAGAGTGTCTTTGTTCGTTGTGCTTTGTTTTCTATGCTGTAATCGATTGGAGATCGTAAAATCACATTAAAATTGATCTACTTCAAAATCTAAGACTTCGAACAGGCTATAGTACATCTTGTCGTCTAGTTAGTCTTTATGGCTAACATGTTGAGCAAGACGACACTTCCTTTTGAAGGCTGACTTTACTTTCTCCTAATCAGGAAACTGATTATTTCAATTGGCGTAACGTTAATTGCTTTAAAACATTCCAACCACACAGTTCTGTGTGGTTTTTTTTTGCCTCAAGAACGTAATAAGCAACAAAATTCTTATGCGTTGCAAATGATTGTTCCTGCTTTTAGTTTAGCGTTTATTTGAGCCTTAATAATCCGAAAGGTTCGATTCAATATCACACTTCTTATCACTGAGCGCTTTCTACCCGTGTCACGTTTATTTAAACGGCTGTTTGATTAAATTAACAACTTCTTTACAATGCGTCAGGTCAGACCTCTCAAACTTAAGGAGAAACCATGGGCAAACAGGAAGTCAAAACTCGTTCGGGAGAGCGTGTTGCCGTTGTCGCTGGATTACGAACCCCATTCGCTCGCCAAAGTACAGAATTTAGTCAAGTGCCTGCGGTAGATCTAGGAAAAATGGTCGTGAGCGAAATGCTTGCGAGAACAGATATTGACCCTGCACTTATCGAGCAGGTGGTATTTGGCCAAGTGGTTCAAATGCCAGAAGCGCCAAACATCGCACGTGAAATTGTGTTGGGTACAGGAATGAACATTCACACTGATGCTTACAGTGTGACTCGTGCCTGTGCTACAAGCTTTCAAGCAGCGGCTAACGTTGCAGAAAGTATCATGGCTGGAACGATTGATGTGGGTATTGCGGGTGGTGCAGATTCGTCATCTGTTCTGCCGATTGGTGTGTCGAAGAAACTTGCGGCTAACCTTCTTGCTCTGAGCAAAACCAAAACGCTAGGCCAAAAACTAAAAATACTCAAAAGCCTATCAGTGAAAGATCTCATGCCAGTTCCGCCAGCGGTTGCTGAGTATTCTACCGGCCTGTCTATGGGACAAACGGCTGAACAGATGGCAAAAACGCACGGTATTACGCGTGAAGAACAAGATGCGCTAGCACACCGTTCACACTCTCTTGCTTCTCAAGCTTGGAAAGACGGCAAGATTCAAGATGAAGTGATGACAGCTTTCCCAGCACCTTATAAGAAGTACATCTCAGAAGATAACAACATTCGCCATGAATCGACGCTAGAGGGCTACGCGAAGTTGCGTCCAGCCTTTGACCGTAAATACGGCAGTGTAACGGCAGCAAACGCGACACCACTGACCGACGGTGCAGCAGCAGTTATGTTAATGCGTGAAGGTAAGGCGAAAGAGCTTGGCTTAGAAGTGATGGGCTACATTCGTGGTTTTGCTTTCTCAGCAATCGGTGTTGAAACCGACATGCTAATGGGCCCAACTTATGCGACCTCAAAAGTGCTAGAGAATACAGGCTTGGAGCTGTCTGACCTTACGCTTATCGATATGCACGAAGCCTTCGCAGCACAAGCTTTGGCGAACGTGAAAATGTTTGCAAGTGATGAATTTGCTCAGCAAAACCTTGGTCGAGGTAAAGCGATTGGTGAAATCGATATGGACAAGTTCAACGTTCTTGGTGGTTCCATCGCTTATGGTCACCCATTTGCAGCAACCGGTGCCCGTATGATGACGCAGACTCTGCGTGAGCTGAAACGTCGTGGTGGTGGTTTAGCGTTGAATACAGCGTGTGCCGCTGGTGGTCTTGGTGCAGCAATGATCTTGGAGGTAGAGTAATGTCTAATAATGCTGAAGTGAACACAGAAAACGAAGTCGCTATCAATAATGAATCAACTCCAGCGTCAACAGATAAGGCGTTCTCGCTGAGTATTGATGACCAAAACATCGCTTGGTTGGCGATTGATGTTCCTAATGAAAAAATGAACACGCTACAGGCCGCTTTTGCTGAAGAGATGAAGAGTATCTTTGAACAGCTCAAAGAGAAGCAGAGCAGCGTTAAAGGCCTGATTGTTCATTCCTTAAAACCTGACAATTTCATTGCTGGCGCCGACGTTCGAATGCTAGACGCGTGCACCAGCGCCAGTGAAGCTGAGTCATTAGCAAGACAAGGTCAGGAGATGTTCCAAGAACTGTCTGACTTACCATATCCGGTAGTGGCAGCGATTCACGGCCCTTGTTTAGGTGGTGGCCTAGAGCTTGCGCTAGCGTGTGACTACCGAGTTTGTACTGATTCAGACAAAACCCGTTTAGGTCTACCAGAAGTGCAATTAGGCCTATTGCCAGGCTCTGGCGGTACTCAGCGTTTGCCTCGCCTAATCGGCTTATTGCCATCGCTGGACCTTATCTTAACGGGTAAGCAGTTACGTGCGAAAAAGGCGAAGAAGCTAGGCGTTGTTGATGCCTGTGTGCCTGAAACTATCCTACTTAAAGTTGCGAAAGACTTAGTTGAGAAGAATTCAGGTAGTAAGAAGGGCAAACGCCTTGCGTCGAAGAGCCAAGCTTCGACGAAAGAGAAACTGATTTCTCGAAACGGCCTGGGTCGTAAGGTTATTTTCGAGCAAGCAGCCAAGAAAACGAATCAAAAAACACGTGGTAATTACCCAGCAGCTGACGCGATTCTTGACGTGATTCGTAATGGTTTAGAGAACGGTTTTGATAAAGGTTTGAAATATGAAGCGCAGCGTTTCTCTGAGCTAGTAATGAGTGACGAATCAAAAGCCCTACGCTCAATTTTCTTCGCAACAACAGAGATGAAGAAGGAGTATGGTGCCGACGCTGAGCCAAATCGCGTTAACCGCGTGGGTGTCTTAGGTGGCGGCCTAATGGGTGCTGGTATCAGTCACGTAAGTGTTGCTAAAGCTAAGGTGCCAGTCCGTATTAAAGATGTTTCGAACGATGGTGTTCTGAACGCTTTGAATTACAACTACAAGCTGTTCAACAAACAGAAGAAACGCCGCATTCTGAGCCGTGCTGGTTTAGAAAGCAAAATGCTACAGCTATCAGGTGGCATCGATTTTACTAGCTTCAACCATATTGATGTGGTGATCGAGGCGGTATTCGAAGATCTGGATCTTAAGCAAAAAATGGTCGCGGATATCGAAGAAAATGCGAAGCCAGAAACGATTTTTGCCACTAACACTTCGTCTCTACCAATCCATAAGATTGCAGAAAAAGCAGAGCGTCCAGAGAATGTTGTCGGTCTTCACTACTTCAGCCCTGCAGAAAAAATGCCATTGGTTGAGGTTATTCCTCATGAAGGAACGTCAGATCAGACTATCTCAACAGTAGTTGCTCTAGCGAAGAAGCAAGGTAAAACGCCTATCGTTGTGAAAGATAAAGCGGGCTTCTACGTAAACCGTATCCTAGCTCCATACATGAACGAAGCTGCGCACCTTCTGCTGGCGAATGAGCCTATCGAAAAACTCGACAGTGCTCTGCTTGATTTCGGCTTCCCAGTAGGGCCAATCACTCTACTAGACGAAGTGGGCGTAGATATCGGCGCGAAAATCATGCCGATCCTTGTGAATGAGTTGGGTGACCGCTTCCAAGGTCCTGATGTGTTCGATGTTCTATTGAACGACAACCGTAAAGGGCGCAAGAGTGGCAAAGGTTTCTACACTTACAAAGGTAAGAAGAAAGAAGTCGACAAGTCAGTCTACAAACTTCTGAAGCTTCAGCCAGATCCTAAGTTGAGTGATAACGACATCGCGATGCGCTGTGTGCTGCCAATGCTAAATGAAGCGGTGCGCTGTCTAGATGAAGGCATTATTCGCAGCCCACGTGATGGTGATATCGGTGCTATCTTCGGTATCGGTTTCCCTCCATTCCTAGGTGGTCCGTTCCGTTACATGGATCAAATTGGCGTGAAGTCGCTGGTTGAGATGATGAACGACTTTGCCGTGAAGTACGGCGATCGTTTCGCACCGTGTGATGGCCTACTGACTCGCGCTGGTCTGGATGAGCCGTTCTATAAGTAGAGTGGTATAAATTCATGACAAAGCCCGCATCCATTGACGATGCGGGCTTTTTTGTTTGGTGTGCACAGTAAGCAGATTCCCGACTCAATCGTTCCTCCTTCTCGTGAGTGACGGCAAAAGTTCGTGAAAAAATGACGTCATCTCCAAAAGCGACGAAGGAGCGTGGTAGAAGATCTCTTTTAGCGCTAGGCAGATCAAAAAAGGTTGATGCGCTAACATCAACCTTTGAGTCATACAGAGTAATTATTTAACCGAGCTCAGTATCTTTCGGGCGCAGCTGGAACTCTTCAATAGAACCAATCTCGACGCCCATTGAGAGCGATGGTTCTTCTTGATGGGCATTGCCTTGTGCATGCATAACCAAGCGGTTAGCGGTGCGTGGCTTGAGCTGGTTGACCACGAAGCGAATCATGTCGCTACGTGATAGTTCTTTTAGCTCTTCCAACACGCGTTCACGCTGGTTGAAGTCGGTGTCTTTGTTACCAATCGCAACCCAAAGGCGCTGAGCACGACCACGCAACGTTGTGTCAGGTGTCGATATTTGATTCCAAAGCCCACGCTTA
This sequence comes from Vibrio sp. THAF190c, assembly GCF_009363355.1. NCBI lineage: Bacteria > Pseudomonadati > Pseudomonadota > Gammaproteobacteria > Vibrionales > Vibrionaceae > Vibrio > Vibrio sp. THAF190c. Next base: position 945,157 of record NZ_CP045338.1, read on the forward strand.
CTGCTGTGCCATTGATAGTCATTGAGTTCTAACAGCACCATGTAGAACGCATTAAGAAACTCGTCGATGGATGAAATCAGGTCAACAGGGGCGGCATTGGGTGACTGTACATACAGCACGATACCCGGGTGGCGATTGAGCGGCATGTTGCCAGTTCCCACCATATAACCGAGCTGCTGCTTAGTGCGAATCTCGTGGAAGAAGGTTGCCGACATCAAATGGTTAGCCAAAGAGTAGAGTGCGATACTCTGTGGTGAAATGTCAGGACATTGGTAGTAAACCACAATTGCGGAATCATCTTGGTTACACACCACTTCACGCTGGAAGCTACCATTTTCTCCAAGCATAACCAGTGGTCGCAATGACTCTTCGTATGCTTGGTCTTTGACTCTCAAAGCATCTTTCAGTGATTCCGCCATCTGCAAGGCATCGTCTTTACGCCAATCACCGTAAACAAACATCTCGACATGTAGCTCAGCTAAAATTGCTTGGACAAATGAAGAAAGTTCATCAACTTCAATGGTTTCTAGCGCTTCAATTAACACCGAGTAGGGTGGGTTGTTGGGTTGTAGTAACCCCGTCATTGCATTAAATAGCTGCGAGATAGGGCGATCTTGCGACGCATTGCTCCAACTTCTAAGCAGTTGGCTCTTAATCGTGTCAAAGCGAGCAGGGCTGAACTGGCGAGAAGCAAAGCGCTCCAGAATCATATTTAGAAGCTGTGGTTGCTTACGGCTAAAGCCCGAAATCGTCAGTGTCACGCCGCCTTGATGGGTATACATGTTGTATCCCATTCCGGCAATTTCAGCTTGATATGTCTCTTTTTCGAGTGAATCTAAGAACATTTCGACGCACAATCGCGTCTTAACAATGTTCCTAGGACTTGCCACTGAGTGAGGGCTATCGATCGCGACGTACACCACGCCTTTTGGCACTCGAAACTCTGTGTCTTGTAGGTGCCACAATTTAAACCCGTCCAGTTCTTGTAGAAGAGTCGGATGAGTTTTTTTCTCTTCAAGCTCAGCCGGGTCTAGGTCGTAACAGATGAATGGGTTTTTACCCGGTAATTCAAACTCCCACCCAGGGTTAATGCATTGGAAAGATTGCTTTTGCTCTTTAGCGAAAGGTCGCACTGAGTAAGGCGTGAAGTACCATTTCGCTTGGCGATCATACTCAAGTCCTTGAGCAATCAGCGTTGAACGCATGTTATCGACGGTGAAATGCTGGAGTAAAGAGAGCTGCAATGCTTCATCGTAACATTCCATTTTGTAGTCACCGTAGACCACGTCATGCTCTGGATAGTGCTGCATGTTCATCACAAGGTGACTAACGACATCCATTGGACGAGCAGGCTCTTGGAAGCGGAATGCAGACTCGAGAACAGCACGCTTTTCAAGATATCGCCACTCTTGCATGCCTTCTTTTTCAATCAGCTTAATGTATTGAAATACCGCTTGGGTGATCTCATCAACTTTCGTTAAGCCTTCTACAGAGAGAGAGCAGCTCACCGTGAAATCACGGTAATTACTGCCACTGGCTCCACCGCCAGCAGAAAGCGAAGTGATCCAGCCTTTCTCTTTCAACTGCATCATCAGGCTGCCTTCACCTTCATAGCCCAATAAATGTGCAAAGAAGGAGAGAGGCTTAATGCTGTAATGTTCATCCATGCTTGGCATCGGGAAAGTCAGTATCAGTTTGCGAATCTCTTTAATCGGTTCTACAAACACCTGAACGCCAGTGCTTTCTGGACCAACAATCGAAACGTTGACTTTCTTCCCTTGTCGCTGATGATTAACAATGCCGCTGAATCTTTGCTCAACCCAGCTCTGCATTTGGTCGAGAGGTTGATTGCCCGACAAGGTTAGCGTCATTAAATCGGCGGAATATTGTTGCTGGTGGAAGTCCAGGATCTCTTGGCGAATTGTTTGCCCGTTTCTATCGCCGAGCGTTTCAATGTTACCGACAGAAAACTTGGCGAAAGGGTGCTCAGGGTTGACCAACTCTTTGGTTACTTGATAGAGGCGTCGCGAGTCGTCGTTGAGCTTCATTTTGTATTCAGAATCAACTGCTTGGCGTTCTTTGTCTAGCGCTTCTTCATTGAATAACGGAGCCGTGAAAAACTGGCTGAAGCGGTCGAGCGCATTTTCAAACGCATCTAACTCGACATCGAAAAAGAAACAGGTATGTTCTGTGCCAGTCCAAGCATTATTGCTGCCACCATGTTGGCTAATAAAACTCTGGAACTCTCCGACCTTTGGATACTTTTCAGTTCCCAAAAAAAGCATATGCTCTAGGTAATGAGCTAAACCTTCTCGATCACTTGGGTCATCAAAATGCCCGACATTGACCGCTAATGCAGCGGCGGCTTTTTGAGCGTGCTGGTCATGAACAAGCAACACTCTTAAGCCATTATTAAGCGTTAAGTAGCGGTATTGGTGTTCGTCGTTTGGGCTTAGATGCACACGCGTGTCTCCAGAGAAGGTAGTGTTTAAATTATGTACCCGATGTAAATCGGTGCAAACCTTGTAATCCTATTTTGGGATATGAAGAGCTTTTTGTTGCTTTTGAAATCGATTTTATCGATTTTTATCAGTGATTTATTTTCTTTTAATAAGATTGTTAAGAAAGTCGAACTCTTTGGCAAGTGACTTGGTATAATTATTTACAACGAACAAAGTTTCTATAACTTTAGAGTCACCCCTAAGTAGCGTTCAGGCGGTCGATTGATTGCTAAGCTTTTAACGGCTACATAGACAGGATAGAACATGAAAGTATTCATTATGCGTCACGGTGAAGCAGAGCATTTTGCAAACACAGATGCAGAGCGTGCGCTCACAAAGCGTGGTAAGAAGTTATCGCTTGCAGTAGCCCAAGCTGCCGCAGAACAAGGCGTAACTCATTTTGATAAAGTATTGGTTAGCCCATACTTGAGAGCGCAGGAGACTTGGTTAGAGATCTCTGAAGTGTTTTCTGGCAATAAGGTAGAAACGAGCGAAGACATCACCCCTTATGGTGTGTCCGACCAAGTTTTTGATTACACCATTGCGATGGCTGAGGTTGAGAACCTAGAGAGTGTGTTGTTTGTGTCGCACTTGCCATTGGTCGGGTATTTAACGGCAGAGTTTGCCACTGGTATGACGCCACCTATGTTCCCAACGTCGGGATTGGTCTGTATCGATTTTGATTTAGAGACCAAAAAAGGTGAGCTAGCTTGGAATATTAATCCTTAATCGGTTATCTCCAAACTAAGCTATTCGCCAAAAGTCGAATAACGAAAAGGCACATCGTCGGATGTGCCTTTTTCTTTGTAACTGAATGAGTGTAGCTATGCATCCTTGCGGATTAACGCTGATTGCAATTAAAGGTGTTACTTCTCAGGGATAGAGAGCAGAACTAACAGTGCACCGTTACCGCCGAACTCTAATGGAGCTTGATGGAACGCAAGCACATCCGGATGCTGCGCAAGCCACAACGGCACTTTCTCTTTTAGAATGTGCTTGCCAATACCGTGCTGCACAGAAGCACAAGAAACGCCCTCTTTAACACAGTGAGCAATCATGGCGCCTAATTCACGCTTGGCTTCTTGTTGAGTCATGCCGTGCATATCGAGATAGACATCCGGCACATAGACGCCACGACGCAGCCTTTTGACTTCGTACTTAGACACATCATCACGCGCGTAACGAGTTGGGCCATCTTCACTTAGATGAGGGATGAACTCGTCCGAAAAATAAAACTCGCTGTCACTGGCTTGTCTGGCTGTTCGCGTAATTTCTTTTTGTTTGGTATTTCTTTTTGGCTGCTGGATTATGGTATCCTGTTGCAACTTTTTAACGCCCTTTACTGCTTCACTGAACAGGGCGAAATCGTCATCGAGATCGGTGTCTTTTTTGCTCATCAGGTTATAAGTTCTAAATTGAAACGTAATTAGCAGTATTGTAGCGCTTTTCGGAGATGATTTTGGATAAGATTTTTGTAGAAGAAGCGGTATCAGAACTACACACGCTTCAAGATGTGATTCGTTGGACTGTTAGCCGCTTTAATGCAGCGGGCCTATTTTATGGTCACGGCACAGATAATGCGTGGGATGAGGCGGTACAACTTATTTTACCAACCCTTTATCTGCCGATTGACGTTCCTTCGCACGTATTGAACTCTCGTCTAACTAGCAGTGAGCGTCTACGTATCGTTGAGCGCGTTATTAAACGAATCAATGAGCGCACACCTACTGCTTACCTAACCAACAAAGCGTGGTTCTGTGGCCTTGAGTTCTTCGTTGATGAGCGTGTACTAGTGCCGCGTTCTCCAATCGGTGAGCTGATCGAAGCGCAATTCCAGCCGTGGTTGACTGAAGAGCCGACTCGCATCATGGATCTATGTACTGGCAGTGGCTGTATTGCTATCGCTTGTGCACACGCATTCCCTGAAGCTGAAGTGGATGCGATTGATATCTCAACTGACGCGCTGCAAGTGGCTGAGCAGAACGTTCAAGACCACGGTATGGAGCAGCAAGTGTTCCCAATCCGTTCGGATCTGTTCCGCGATCTGCCAAAAGAGAAGTACAACCTGATCGTATCGAATCCACCATACGTGGATGAAGAAGATATGAACAGCCTGCCAGATGAGTTCACTCATGAGCCTGAGCTAGGCCTAGCTGCAGGTACTGACGGCCTGAAGTTGGTTCGTCGCATTCTAGCTAACGCACCAGATTACCTAACAGACGAAGGTATCCTTATCTGTGAAGTGGGCAACTCGATGGTTCACATGATGGAACAGTACCCACACATTCCATTCACTTGGATTGAGTTCGAAAATGGTGGTCACGGCGTATTCATGATCACACGCGCTCAGATGCTTGAGCACGCTGATGAGTTCTCTATCTACAAAGACTAATTAGCAGAACTACGAATCTAAAGCCGCGCTGAACAGTGCGGCTTTTTTGTTTTTGGCGAGTCATGCTTGGTTTATCCCTATCTTTGAATAAAGACTTTGTTATTTGTCTTTAGGGTGGATGATTACACCGTATGGCGAAGGTTTTCGCGAAGGTAAGTCCCGTTCAGCGATAGAGAAAGCAACGTGGTGAAGTTGATCAAGTTGCACATCTGATTCATATTGGATAGCAATTTTTATATATTCTAGTGAGTTACGGAGGATTCACGATGAGTTTTGATATTTGGGTTTATTACTTTCTTGCCGTATTGGTGCTAACAGCATCACCAGGACCAAGTTCTTTGTTGTGTATGACGAAGGCGGTGCAATCAGGTTTTAGGCTTTCAGTTTTTACCGCCCTTGGTAGCTTAACGGCGATTACCTCAATCTTAACCCTGTCTTTTACTGGGCTTGGCGTCATCATCGCTTCATCTGAGGTAGTGTTTAACATCATCAAATGGACGGGTGCTGCCTATCTTATCTATCTAGGTTGGAAGTCACTGCGCTCAAATCAACAGAGTTATCAGCTTGATGAACAAGGAGAGGAAGGCAGTAAGCAAAACAAAGGCACTTACCTACAACATTACCTAAGCGGTTTTATTGTAGGAGCGAGTAACCCTAAAGCTATCTTGTTCTTTACCGCTCTTTTCCCGCAGTTTATTGACCCAACAGCAGCATTGTTTCCTCAGTTTGTCGTATTTGCGACGACCTTCGCTGTGATGGAGCTATCTTGGTTACTTATGTATGCCTATCTTGGAGCTAAATCATCTAACTGGTTGTTTGCGAAGGGCCGAGCCAAGATGTTTAATCGAGTGACTGGTGGTGTATTTATTGGTGCTGGAGCGCTTTTATCGACTACAACGCGTGCTTAAAGCATAAGAAATCTCAATTGTTACGTAAATTTCTTGATGCTGTAATAAAAAGTTAATATTAATGTGCTTGCCGATTTCGGCTGCTTGTCGATATATTGTATATACACGGTATATATAGTTAAGGAGCGCATTCATGCAGCATCAAGAAATGATTCAACACTCTCATTTTGGCGTTATCGGTCGTACTTGGCTTTTCGCATCGGTTTCTCTAGTCGCTATTTTAGCTCTAATCTAATTAGGTTTACGCAACTCGAAAATTGTTATGAATAACTCTTTTTCACGATCTTATCGCTCAATCTTATCTAAACATTAAACGTGGCTTTCTACCTTAGCAATCAAACCGCCAAGACCCAGTAGTTAGCCACTCAACCTTTCCAGAAGTTGTTACCAAACTGTGATAATCTGACATTACTATTTGATCAAAGTGTGTCGTTATGTCTATTTGGGACCATCTCTCTTTTAACAATCGATTCGTCGAACTGCCGCAAACCTTTTACTCTCGTGTTGATCCAACGCCGTTATTGAACTCTCGCTGGCTTGCGTGGAACAACATTTTGGCAACGGAACTTGGTTTTCCTTCTGTGGACGGAACTCAGAGCCTCGATGCAGATCTCTTGAATTCACTGTCCGGTTTAGTCGACAACGAAAACTTTGACCCTATTGCGATGAAGTATGCAGGTCATCAATTTGGCGCTTACAACCCAGATCTTGGCGATGGAAGAGGGTTACTCTTATCTCAAGTTGTCGCTAAAAGTGGTGAAACGTTCGATTTACACCTTAAAGGCGCCGGTAAAACACCCTATTCACGTATGGGGGATGGACGTGCGGTTATCCGCTCGACAGTTCGTGAGTATCTTTGCAGTGAAGCGATGGCTGGTCTGAATATTCCAACCACACGTGCACTCGCCATGATGATCAGTGACACGCCAGTGTACCGTGAAAAGCAGGAGAAAGGTGCGCTGCTATTGCGTGTATCTGAATCTCATATTCGCTTTGGCCATTTTGAATATCTGTTTTACACCAATCAACTTGCAGAGCAAAAGCTATTGGCTGATAAGGTGATTGAGTGGCACTTCCCAGAATGCCTAAGCGAAGAAAAGCCTTACGCGGCGATGTTCAATCAGATCGTTGACCGCACTGCGGAGATGATTGCTTTATGGCAGGCGAATGGTTTTGCCCACGGTGTCATGAATACCGACAACATGTCGATCATTGGCCAGACGTTTGATTACGGCCCGTTCGCATTTATGGATGAGTATAATTCTCGCCTTATTTGTAATCATTCGGACTATCAAGGTCGCTACGCATTCAATCAACAGCCTCGTATTGGTATGTGGAACTTGTCTGCACTAGCGCATGCGCTATCTCCTCTGATTGAGCGAGCTGATTTAGAAGGTGCGCTTGAGATGTACGAACCTCAAATGAATGGCTACTTTAGTCAGCTGATGCGCAGAAAGCTCGGGCTGCTATCAAAACAAGAAGGAGACAGTCGCCTGTTCGAGTCTATGTTCGAGCTGATGTCGCAAAACCGCGTCGATTATCCTCGATTCTTCAGAACGCTATCGGATCTCGATACGCAATCTGAGCAAGAGGTGATTGATCTAGTCATCGACCGCGAAGCAGCCAAACTTTGGGTTGATAGTTACCTTACGCGCTGTGAACTGGAACAGGAAACTACGGAACAGCGCTGTCAAAAGATGCGTGCAATCAATCCGAAATATGTACTGCGTAACTACCTGGCTCAACTGGCAATTGATAAAGCGGAAGAGGGCGATAGCAGTGTGGTTGATGCATTAATGGTAGTGCTCGCCGATCCATATGCCGAACATCCTGACTATGAATATTTGGCTGCCCTGCCTCCTGAGTGGGGCAAGGAGATGGAGATCAGCTGTTCGTCTTAGTGCAGTCCATCACTAGAAATGCAGATAGAGGTTATCTAGTTGTGATCTCTATCTGTTCATTGTTCTAATTTTACAGACATATCAATAATCAAAAACTCGACCTGCCTATAGACTATGTGAATAAGTTGTAAATTTTATAGGTTTGGGCGATGCCAACAAATACTCGAATTCTCGTGGTGGATGATGATCAAGAAATCCGCGAGTTGCTGGAAGAGTACCTCTCAAAATCGGGCTTCGATGTCTCTTCGGTTGGAGACGGGGCTGAACTAGACATTCACCTTCAGAGTCAAGGTTACCCTGATCTGATTCTTCTTGATGTAATGCTGCCTGGGGATGATGGTTTCACCTTGTGTCAGCGCGTTCGTAAAAATTCCAATGTGCCTATCATAATGCTTACTGCGGTGTCGGATGAAACCGACCAGATCATTGGCTTAGAAATTGGTGCAGATGACTACATTGCCAAACCATTTAGTCCGCGCCAATTAATGGCTCGCATAAAAGCTTTGTTACGCCGTGTTCAAGTGGTTGATGACAAGCCAAGTGATGCATTGCCTAAACAGATCATCTTTGGTGATTGGACGCTCGATACTCTTGCACACCGAATCTCACACAACGAAAGCGCTGAAGAGATGGATTTGTCGGGCAGTGATTTTTCACTGTTAATGCTGTTCCTAACGCGCCCCAATGAAGTGCTAGACCGAGACACCATCTCTTTTGCGACCAGAGGACGTGAAGCGCTGCCTTTCGAGCGCGGCATTGATGTGCAGTTAAGTCGTTTGCGAAGCCGACTAGGTGATAGCGCTAAATACCCACACTACATCAAAACCATGCGTGGTAACGGCTATATATTGGCTGTACCTGTGCATTATGAGCACTGATTAAGAAGTCCGTATGAAGTGGTTGAAAAGTTTAAAGCCAAACTCCTTGGTTGCTCGAACCTTGCTTTTGACCTTATTAGCCGTCGTCATCGCACAAGGCATTGCAACCTCTATTTGGTATAGCGAATCCAAACAGAAAGAGTTAGAAGGTATTCGATCTGCCTCATCGAGCATGGCTAACATGTTTGCTTCAACAGTGACCTTTTTTCAGTCTTTGCCAGTCAAATACCGCCACATTGTGTTAGACCAAATCCGTAACATGGGCGGGACGCGATTCTTCGTCTCTTTCAATAAAGAGGCATTGATTGTTGAACCAATCCCCGATACTCGTTTAAAAACTGCATCGATAGAAGCGATAGAGAGTGTCTTGAGTAGTAAGCTCAATAAGGTGGAGTCGGTGCGCGTCGATTTCTCTAGCCCAGAGCATCTTCGCTTGCTTAAAAATGACATCTACTTGAGCGATCTCCCGCGATCGTGGGCCCATCATACCTTAACCTTAGAGCCGCTTAATCCTCCGATTCTGGTTGTTCAGATTGAGTTAGCCAGCCATGAGTGGGTGTATATTGCAGCACTGTTGCCAGCTCCCTACGTCAAACTGGATGACACTATTCTTGGTCGTGAGCAGGTGATCTTCCTGCTCTCATCAACGTTGATTCTACTGGTGTTGACTTACCTAATGATTCGCCGCCAAGTGCGCCCGCTTAAAAAGCTCGCAAGGGCAGCTAACGAGATGAGCATGGATATTCAGCAGCCGCCACTTAACGAGGAGGGGGCGACTGAATTGGTCACGGCAACCCGGGCGTTTAATCGCATGCAGCAGCGTATTCGTCGTTATGTGGCCGATAGAGAACATCTCTTCTCTGCTATCTCTCATGATTTAAAGACACCGATTACTCGGCTTAGGCTAAGAGCTGAGCTGTTGGAAAGCGAAGTTAAGAAAGGGAAGTTCAACAAGGATCTGGATGAGCTAGAGATGATGGTTAAAGGTGCTCTACAAGCAGTAAGAGATACAGATCTTCACGAAAACAACGCCATTATCGACCTTAATGACATGGTTGCTTCGGTTATTGAATCGCATAACCAGCATCAAACCTTAGTAGAGTTTGAGCCCATTGTGGTTGAGCCGTTAGTCGCTAAGCCGTTAGCGATTAAACGTGTTTTGACTAACCTTATCGACAATGCGGTGAAATACGGAACATCCGCTAAGGTCGATATCAATAGCGACTCTGTGTGGGTAATCGTGACGATTCAGGACTGCGGCAAAGGAATCCCAGAAGACAAACTTGAGTTGGTATTTGAACCCTACTTTAGGCTTGCTACCGACGATCAAGGACACGGTTTAGGGCTTGGGATCTGCCGCAATATCCTGCACGGACATGGCGGAGATCTCATTATTCGCAACTCCCCTCAAGGCGGCTTAGAAGCCAAAGTCTATATCCCACGCGGCCTAGAAGTGTAATGTAACAATTGTGTTACATTGGGCTTACCTTTTGTTTCAATCTTATAAATCAGAATAAGTAGACTCTTTATTGAACCGGGCGTCGAGTCCGCTAAACATGGAAGATTATAATGAAAATCAATAAAACCCTACTTACTCTATCTCTTCTTGCTGCCTCAACATTTTCTCAAGCTGGTGAAGTGGAAGTGCTTCACTGGTGGACTGCTGGTGGTGAAGCTAAATCCGCTGCAGTACTTAAAGAGATGATTGAAGAACAAGGTCATACTTGGAAAGATTTCGCTGTTGCTGGTGGTGGCGGTGAAAGTGCGATGACCGTTTTAAAAACACGAGCAGTATCTGGCAATCCACCATCTGCCGCGCAGATCAAAGGTCATGATATCCAAGAGTGGGGTGGTTTAGGTTTTCTAACGTCTCTCGATGCAACCGCGAAACAAGAAAAGTGGGATGACTTACTTCCTGCTGTTGTTACCAAAGTAATGAAATGGGACGACGAGTACGTAGCCGTTCCTGTGAACGTTCACCGTGTTAACTGGCTTTGGGCAAACCCAGAAGTACTCGAAAAATCAGGTGTGACGGTTCCAACTACCTTAGATGAGTTCTTTGTCGCAGCAGATAAGATCAAAGCTGCAGGTTTCATCCCTCTAGCGCACGGCGGTCAACCTTGGCAAGACGCGACAGTCTTCGAGGCCGTAGCACTTGATGTACTTGGCAGTGAAGATTACAACAAAGCGTTCGTTGATCTAGATATGGACGTACTATCTGGCGATAAAATGGTGGAAGTGTTCACCAAGTTTAAAAAGATGCGTGACTACATCGACAGTAACTCTCCAGGTCGTGACTGGAACGTAGCAACTTCGATGGTTATCAATGGTGAAGCGGCAATGCAAATCATGGGTGACTGGGCGAAGGGTGAGTTTACCGCGGCAGGTAAAGTGCCTGGCAAAGACTACATCTGTGCGCCAGCTCCGGGCACTGACGGCCAATTTACCTTCAATATCGATAGCTTTGCTTTCTTCGAGCTAGGCGATAAAGAGAATCAAAAAGCGCAACAAGATCTGGCGAAAACCATTCTTACTAAAGACTTCCAAGAGGTCTTCAACCTAAACAAAGGTTCTATCCCAGTGCGTCTTGATATGGATATGTCTAAGTTCGACCAATGTGCGTTGGACTCAATGGCAACCTTCAAAGCGAGTGCGGAATCTGGTGACCTTGTACCGAGTATGGCTCACGGCCTATCTACAACAAGCTATGCCCAAGGCGCTATCTATGACGTTGTGACTAACTTCTTCAACGAAAAAGATGCCGATCCTAAAGAGGCAGCAACTAAGTTAGCGAAAGCAGTAAAAGCGGCTATCTAACCTAGTCTGATAAGCAACATGAACAGAACACGAGTTACTGAGTATGTTGCTTATCCCTAACCCCCAGGGTGGGTAGGTTCGTAGGGAGCCTATCCGCTCTTCACCTCAATTCTGATATGCGTGATGCTGATGTGGTGCCGAGAGGTAAGCCATTGGCTCAATTGTGCAACAAGGAAAAGTTATGGAGCATGTTTTGACTGAGTCGACTCCAAAACCGACAAGGAGCCAGCCTGCACCAAAGCCCAGTTTTGCTGACAGGTTACAGCATTGGTTACCTAAGATTGTGCTGGCACCGACCGCGTTGGTCACCGTGGTATGTATCTACGGCTATATATTCTGGACGGCAGCGCTGTCGTTTACTAACTCTCGATTTCTACCTAGCTTCAATTTTGTTGGCTTCGCTCAATATGAAAAGCTGATGGAGAACGATCGCTGGATCACCTCAATCACTAACCTCGGTGTGTTTGGGATCCTATTCATGGTGATTGCCATCGTATTGGGTGCTGGTTTAGCTATTCTGCTTGACCAGAACATCCGACAAGAAGGTGCAATTCGTACCATCTATCTCTATCCAATGGCGCTGTCATTCATCGTGACGGGTACGGCGTGGAAATGGATTCTGAATCCAGGTCTAGGTATTGAAAAGCTGATGCAAGATTGGGGCTTTACCGACTTTAAATTCGATTGGTTGGTCGACTCTGAAATGGCGGTTTATACCTTAGTGATTGCCGCGCTTTGGCAGTCGTCAGGCTTTGTGATGGCGATGTTCTTAGCTGGCCTGCGTGGTATCGATTCTTCGATCATTAAAGCGGCGCAAATTGACGGTGCGAGCTTACCCACAATTTATCTCAAAATCATTTTACCTTGCTTGCGACCTGTGGTTTTCAGCGCAGTGATCATTACTTCACACATTGCGATTAAGAGTTTCGACCTTGTGACAGCAATGACGGCAGGTGGCCCGGGTTATTCATCGGATCTTCCAGCGCTATTCATGTATGCACACTCATTTACACGCGGACAAATCGGCCTTGGTGCTGCCAGTGCCATGATGATGCTAGCCGGTATTCTAGCGATTCTTGTGCCTTATCTTTACTCTGAGCTTAGGGAGAAAAAGTCATGATGAACAACATCAACTTTGCTCGAATGTTTATCTATTCGGCGCTGCTTTTCTTCTGCTTGGTTTACCTAATGCCGCTGTTCGTAATGGTACTGACCTCATTCAAAACCTTGCCAGACATCAAGGCAGGTAACTTGATGAGTGTACCCAAAGAGTGGGTGTTCGATGCTTGGTATAAAGCGTGGGACAGCGCTTGTACTGGCGTGAAGTGTGAAGGGGTAAAAGGCTATTTCTGGAACTCGTTCCAAATGGTGATTCCTGCGGTGGCTATCTCAACCCTACTCGGCGCATTCAATGGCTACGTGGTCACTAAGTGGCAGTTCCGTGGTTCAAACCTGTTCTTTAGTTTGCTGTTGTTCGGCTGCTTCATTCCATTCCAAGTGGTGCTGTTACCTATGGCGACCGTACTGGGCAAGATGGGTTTAGCAAACACCACCGTGGGTTTGGTCATTGTGCACGTTATCTACGGTATGGCGTTTACGACTCTGTTTTTCCGTAACTTCTACATCTCGATTCCTGATGAGTTGATCAAAGCGGCAAAACTGGATGGTGCGGGCTTCTTTACCATCTTCTTTAAGATCTTATTACCGATCTCAACACCGATCATCATGGTGACCGTGATCTGGCAGTTTACCGCTATCTGGAACGATTTCTTATTCGGGGTGGTGTATTCAGGCTCAGAGACACAGCCTATCACCGTAGCACTAAACAACTTAGTCAACACCAGTACGGGCGTTAAAGAGTACAACGTCGATATGGCTGCAGCGATCATCGCCGCACTGCCAACATTGTTGGTTTATGTCTTCGCAGGAAAATACTTTGTTCGTGGCCTAACGGCAGGATCAGTAAAAGGATAATTACCCATGGCAACATTAGATTTAAAACAGATCCGTAAAACTTATCGCAACGCGGACAACGAAACGTTAAAGGGCATCGACATTAGTATCGATTCGGGGGAGTTCTTGATACTTGTCGGCCCTTCGGGGTGTGGAAAATCCACCCTAATGAACACCATTGCTGGGCTAGAAAACATTAGTTCAGGTGAGATAGTGATTGATGGTGTCGACGTGGCTCAGGTTGAACCTAAAGACCGCGACATCGCGATGGTGTTTCAATCTTATGCGCTATACCCAAACATGACGGTTCGCGGCAATATCGCCTTCGGCTTGAAGATACGCAAGATGCCGCAGAACGAGATCGATGCTGAAGTGAATCGAGTCGCTGAAATGCTGCAAATCGAGCAATTGCTGGACCGCAAGCCATCACAGCTATCGGGTGGTCAGCGTCAACGTGTCGCTATGGGGCGTGCACTGGCGCGTCGTCCTAAGCTGTACTTGTTCGATGAGCCGCTTTCTAACTTGGATGCTAAATTGCGTGTGGAAATGCGCCATCAGATTAAGCGCCTCCATCAAAAGCTTAATACCACGATTGTGTATGTAACCCATGACCAAATCGAGGCAATGACGCTGGCTGACCGTATTGCAGTAATGAAAGATGGCGAATTGCAGCAGTTAGGCACACCACAAGAGATCTACACTAAGCCAAGCAACATGTTTGTGGCAGGCTTTATGGGGTCGCCATCGATGAACTTCATCAAGACTATGGTGGATCTCGATGAGGAACAGAACCCGATCATCAAGGTTATTGGTACGGCGGATCAAGAGCACCACATTCGTCTGCCGAAAAGCATGCGAGAACAAGATGGCAAAGAAGTGGTGATTGGCCTGCGCCCAGAGCACATTACTGAGCAGCAAGGTGATGACCTATCGGCAACCACTAAACTGGACTTGCAGTTGGAAGTGTTAGAACCGACAGGGCCAGATACGATTGCGATGGTGAAGGTAAATGACCAAGAAGTGGCGTGTCGCTTATCACCGGAATTTGAAGTGTCGGTAGGGCAGATGGCACCGCTGCATTTTGACCTGTCTAAAGCGGTATTCTTTGATGCACAGACTGAAAGACGAATTGATTTCTAATCGATTTAGCATCTCAGGTTAAATAAAAGCAGTCCTAATTAGAGGCTGCTTTTCTATTTTCTAACCCCAATAGTCGCGACACAAACATCGAGCACCTCGGTGGCTTTCCACCCATTTACAAATATTCGATGTGTCATTTTCCACCCATTACTTATGCGTCTGTTTTTTCTCGGGTTCGTCTAATTATCCGCGAAGCCTTGTGGTTAAAGGGTTGTTAAATAATTGTAGCTAGTTGGCGCGCTAATTGCCTTAGTGATGACATGCAGTTCCCATTGATGGGCTGCTTTGTTTACTAAGGAGAATAATAATGTTTAAGCCTCTTACCCTGCTATCTGTATCTGCACTTGCGCTCACAAGTTTCAATGCTGCTGCGAACTGTGACCCTGGTGAAATTGTTATCAAATTCAGCCATGTAACAAATACCGATAAGCACCCGAAAGGCATTGCTGCTTCTCTACTAGAAGAGCGAGTAAACACGGAAATGAACGGTAAAGCTTGTATGCAAGTTTTCCCTAACTCAACGCTATACGATGACAACAAGGTACTGGAAGCCCTGTTAAACGGTGATGTTCAAATGGCGGCGCCTTCGCTGTCTAAATTTGAAAAATTCACTAAGAAATACCGCATTTTTGACCTTCCGTTCCTATTTGAAGATGTTGACGCTGTTGACCGTTTCCAAAACTCAGAATCTGGTGAAAAGCTGAAGAATGCAATGAAGCGTCGTGGCCTTCAAGGTCTAGCGTTCTGGCATAACGGCATGAAGCAGATGTCTGCGAACAAGCCTCTTATCAGCCCTGCAGATGCAGAAGGTTTGAAGTTCCGTGTACAAGCGTCTGATGTACTGGTTGCACAGTTTGAGCAGTTAGGTGCTAACCCACAGAAGATGTCGTTCAAAGAAGTATACGGCGGCCTGCAAACTAAAGTTATCGACGGTCAAGAGAACACTTGGTCTAACATCTACGGTAAGAAATTCTTCGAAGTACAAGACGGCGTAACAGAAACCAACCACGGTATTCTTGATTACCTAGTGGTAACGTCAAACGACTTCTGGAAAGGCCTACCTAAAGACGTACGTGAACAGCTAAACACAATTGTTAAGGAAGTATCTGAGACACGTAACGCTGAGTCTTCAAAAGTTAACCTAGCGAACAAAAATAACATCATCGAAGCGGGTGGTGAGGTTCGTACTCTGACACCTGAACAGCGTCAAGCTTGGGTAACAGCGCTTCAACCAGTATGGAAGAAGTTTGAGAAAGACATCGGCTCTGATCTAATCGAAGCTGCACTGGCTTCTAACCAGTAATACCGCTATTGGGTGGCGGCTCCCTACCGCCGCCCTTTATTAAAACAATTATAAGCGGAGCATTTTATGGAACAGTCTCAAATGGAACAGTCTTTATTTTCCAAAGTCGGAAGAGTCACCGATTTAATTGAAGAGTCTTTAATAGCCTTCTTTCTGGGTGCAATGACCCTATTAACTTTTGCGAACGTGGTATTTCGATATGCGTTCAACGACAACATTTTATGGGCATTGGAACTCACCGTATTCATGTTTGCGTGGATGGTGTTAGTTGGCGCTTCTTACGGCGTTAAAAAGCACTTTCACATCGGGGTTGATGTGGTTATCAACCTAGCACCCGAGAAACTGAGAAAAGTGTATGCCTTGGTTGCTGTCACTTGTTGTCTTGCGTTCTCTATCTTGCTTTTGATTGGTTCTTGGAACTACTGGTACCCATTCGCGACCGATCGCGCGTGGTACGAAACCGACGATATTCCAATGCCAGAGATGCTGCAGTTCTTAGCGGATTGGCTTAACGAAGGCGAGCGCTACGAAAAGCTGCCTCGATTCATTCCTTACATGGCACTACCGATTGGTATGGCGCTTCTTACATTCCGATTTGCCCAGATTGCTTATCAAGTCGCGACAGGCAAGATTGACCGCATGATTGCAGGTCATGAAGCGGAAGAGGATCTTGATGCACTGAAAGCTCAAGTGGAAGCTGGAAGTGACGAAGACGCGACAGCGATTTTGGATTCGCAAAACTCCGTGAAAGCGGAAGATTCAAAGCCATCTAATCAACAATCGAAAAGCAAGGACGACTAATCATGGCGATGTTATTTCTATTCTTGATGGTAATCGCTTTCATGCTTGTGGGCGTGCCGATTGCTATCTCACTGGGCCTATCCAGTATTCTGTTTTTGTTGATGCACTCAGACGCGTCACTTGCTTCAGTGGCGCAAACCCTGTTTAACGCGTTTGCGGGTCACTACACTTTGTTAGCAATCCCGTTCTTCATTTTAGCGTCTAGCTTTATGTCTACGGGCGGTGTGGCAAAGCGAATCATCCGTTTTGCAATCGCAATGGTCGGTTGGTTCCGTGGCGGTCTGGCAATGGCGTCTGTTGTCGCGTGTATGATGTTTGCGGCACTGTCTGGCTCTTCACCAGCAACGGTAGTGGCGATTGGTAGTATCGTAATTGCTGGTATGGTGAAAAATGGCTACTCAAAAGAGTTCGCGGCAGGTGTGATCTGTAATGCGGGTACTTTGGGTATTCTGATCCCGCCATCGATCGTAATGGTTGTTTATGCCGCAGCAACAGACGTGTCTGTTGGCCGTATGTTCCTGGGTGGTGTTATTCCGGGGTTACTGGCGGGTGTGATGTTGATGATCGCTATCTACATCGCTGCTCGTATCAAAAAAATCCCGGCACAACCGTTTGTTGGTTGGGGTGAAATGTTTGATGCTGCGAAAGACGCGAGTTGGGGCTTGCTGCTTATCGTAATCATCCTTGGTGGTATTTACGGTGGTATCTTTACACCAACAGAAGCGGCGGCAGTGGCAGCGGTGTACGCCTTCTTTATCGCGAACTTTGTCTATAAAGACATGGGACCTTTCGCCGACAAAGAAAACAAAAAGCCGATGCTAGTGAAAGCACTACAAACCTTCGTCCACAAAGACACTAAAGATACTTTGTACGATGCCGGCAAGTTGACCATTATGCTGCTGTTTATCATTGCGAACGCGTTGATTCTGAAGCACGTACTAACAGAAGAGCGCATTCCACAAATGATCACCGAGTCGATGCTATCGGCAGGTCTTGGTCCAATTACCTTCTTGATTGTGGTTAACGTGCTGCTATTGATTGGTGGTCAGTTCATGGAGCCATCTGGTCTTCTAATCATTGTTGCACCGCTGGTTTTCCCAATTGCGATTGCACTGGGTATCGACCCAATCCACCTAGGTATCATGATGGTGGTGAACATGGAGATAGGGATGATAACGCCACCAGTGGGGCTCAACTTGTTTGTGACCGCAGGGGTTGCGAAGATGTCGATGATGAACGTGGTGAAAGCGGCGCTGCCATGGGTTGGTGTTATGTTCCTGTTCTTGATAATCGTAACTTACGTGCCTTGGGTATCAACTTGGCTACCGACGACCCTAATGGGACCGGAAATCATCACTAAGTAACACGATTAAGTACAACGTTATCGTTAACGAATAGATGAAGAGTTAAACCTCTTCATCTATTTTTTTGCTTGGTTCACGACGTGTAACTTTGTTTCTTCTATCGTACCCTTTCCAACGAGCATGACCTTTGCGTCGTTCTCGCCCTGAACGCTTCTCTTCTTCGTAATGCCCGTCGATCAAAACGGTATCAGATATGGCAGGAACTGTTGTCTTCTCGTTCATAACTCGATTTGATGGTGTTGAATCGGATACTGAAAGTATGGTTGAGCGCATGCATCTCTGCCAATTTAGAAACTAAACTGACAGAAAGAGTTTACTTAAAATCGTCTTTGTCGATTTGGTAGCGCTGCATCTTGTCGTACAGAGTTTTTCTCGGCACGTTAAGCAACTCCATCGTTAGCTTGATGCTGCCTTCGTTGTCGATCAAAGCTTGCTCAATCACTGACTTTTCAAAGCTTGCTACTTGATCAGCCAAACTCGAGCATACCTCTTGCTCAACAACATCCCCCAGTTGTGCCAGTTTTCCTAGCAGAATGAAACGTTCTGCGGTGTTTCTAAGCTCTCGCACATTGCCAGGCCAATCGTGGGCCATTAATTTGTGCAGGTCGCTACTTGGTAGTGCTTGCGCGGTTTTGCCATAACGTGCCGCAGCAACCAATAGAAAGTGGTGGAAAAGGGCGGCAATGTCTTCTTTGCGACTGCGTAGTGGTGGTAAATCGAGTGTAACGACATTGAGACGATAGTAGAGATCTTGTCTAAATGTGCCTTCAGCAGCGGCTTTTTTGAGGTCGACTTTAGTGGCTGCGATGACGCGAATATCCAAAGGCTGCAGCTGGTTGGAACCAATACGCTCGATAACGCGTTCTTGAAGAACTCGTAGCAGACGAATCTGCGCCTGCATTGGCATAGATTCAATCTCGTCTAGAAATAGGGTACCACCTTGGGCATGTTCGAACTTACCGATCCTCTTGGTTTCCGCTCCAGTAAAGGCGCCTTTTTCGTGACCGTATAGTTCGCTTTCAATCAAGTTCTCCGGTACCGCACCACAGTTAACCGCGACGAAATTCTGCTCACGTCGACTGCTCTGTTCGTGAAGCGAGCGCGCCACTAACTCTTTACCCGTTCCGGTTTCACCAAACAGCAAGATATCGGCGCTAGTGTCCGCAACATGAGTAATGGTTGAACGCAGCTCTTGGATAACTGGTGTGTCGCCGATGATGCGTGGACCGAGGGTTTGGCTAGCTTTTAGTGACTGTTTGAGCTCGCGGTTTTCGAGGATCAATTGACGCTTCTCGATGGCTCTCTTAGTGGTCTCAATCAGCCTTTCATTGGCAAATGGCTTCTCGATAAAGTCATAGGCGCCATCATGAATCGATTTCACCGCCATTGAGATGTCACCGTGCCCGGTAATCATGATCACCGGTAGCTCTTTATCTTTGTGGATGACGGTATTCAGCAGGTCATGGCCAGATAATCCGGGAAGACAGATATCAGTGATGATGACGTGAGGCAGTCCATGCTCTTGGATAGCAATCAACGCTGATTCTGCGTCGGGGAAGAATTGAGCATCAATGTCTGCCAGTTCAAAACTCTGTTCACTGGCTAGCCGCAGATCTGGCTCATCATCAATGAAATAGACATGGCACATAATGGTTCCTTTAATCGTTATTGTTATTTTGTTGTTCTGTAATTAACGGCAGACAAGTAGTAAATCTTGCTCCGCCTAATGGGCTTTTGGCGTGGGTGAGTTCGCCGTTTATGCCTCTTATAATCTGTTGTGAGATTGATAGCCCAAGTCCTAAACCATTCTTCTTGGTGGTATGAAATGGTTCAAAAAACTGTTGCGGCGTGTCATGCGCAAAGCCGGGGCCGTTATCGTCAATATGTATCTGAATACATCGCTCTGAGTTGGCATTGGTATGGTATTCGAACTCGAGATTAAGCTGTTTAATCTCTTGCCCTTCCATGGCCTGCATACCATTAGTGATAAGGTTAATGATCACTTGCTCAAGCTGGATAGCATTGGCTTGAATGAGCGCATCTAGCTTGTCAGGAAGGGGGGATATCGCCACTCTTTCTGCCTTCAATTGAGGTTTCATTAACTCGATAGAGGAGTGAAGCAGAGGGAGCAATTGCAGTTGCGATAGGTCTTCCGCGTTTGATTTCTTGGCAAATGATCGAAGTTGATGGCTGATCTTAGCCATACGGTCAGTCAATGATGAGATACGTGATAAGTTGTCATCAACGCGTTCGAACTTTTCTTTGGCTAAAAATAGACGCCCGTTATCGGCGTAACTGCGAATCGCAGCGAGCGGATTGTTTAACTCGTGACTGATGCTTGCGGACATCTGCCCCAAAACTGCTAGTTTCGCGGCTTGGATTAACTCATCTTGGGTCTGCCTCAATACCTTTTCTGTTTCGGTGCGTTGAAGAACCTCTGCGTGTAATTCTGATGTTCTCTCCAATACTAGAAACTCGAGCTTCTGTTTGGCCTCAGATTGCAGTCTGTCTATCTGAACCCGACGATGGATGCGGTTTAGATTGAGCTGTAGGGCGAGATAAATGATTGCAAACACCAAGCTCAGTACCACCAGATAAGAGATCAGATCCCACCACACTAAATGAGTAGGAGAGAGTACCCTGACCGTTAATCTCGGTTGTTCAATAAAGCGTGAAGAGACAAAAAACTGCTCATGAACCAGAGGATGAAGAGATTGAATGGTGCTGGTGGATGAGTCAAGGTCGCCGTTGAAGTTCAGGCTCTCAATGTTGGTATCAAGGAACTGTCTTCCCTCTTGGATCTCACGTTTACGCGCATCGTCCAATGGCTGCAAGCTTTTAAATAGCCAGTCGGGGTTACTCGACATAAACACCACATGGTCTTTGTCATCAGCAACGAAGTAACTCTGTTTGCCTTTCCAGCTTGCTTCAATCAGTGATAGGTCCATCTTTACGACGATCACACCGATGATTTCGGCCGCATAGGAGACAGGGTAAGAGTAGTAATAACCGCGCTTTCCAGAAGTCGACCCTAGGGCGAAATATTGATTCTCTTTGCCGCTAAAAGCGTGCTGAAAATAGGGCCGGAAAGCAAAGTTACGACCAACAAATGAGTGGCTTTGATTCCAATTGCTGGCCGCAATCGTGGTACCAATATGGTCGAGCAAATAGGTGTCAGAGGCTTGTATTACCTGATTCACATGTGCCAGGTAGCGATTGGTAAGTTCTATCTGTGCAGAGTTATCAGGAGCATGTAGCGCATCGATCAACTCTTTGTCTTTAGAAAGCAGTTCTGGAATGTGTGCGAATTTATCCAGTTGACTGGCGATATGTACCGAGAAACGGTCAAGCTTTGATTGGTGATCTTCGAGCAAACTTTGATGACTTATTTTCCACACCCAGTGGCCGCCGAGAATCATCAGCAACCCATAGGTGATGAGCAGCAAAATGGGTAGGCGGGAAGGTTGAAACATAAGAGATCTCGCTGTGTATTACGGTGTAGAAAAGCGTGTCATGTGCCTGAAACGCTCAAAGTGTCACAAAAAGTTCAAAAAATGAGGCCTGACAGATAGTTATAGGTTAAGGCTTTGTAACGCAGATTGTTGAAAAAGTTATCGACTCTGAGGGGTAAAACAAGAGCAAGATCTCTTTTTAAGCTTTTTCGGAAAAAAAGCCCTCGATTCCCTTGAAAAAGCCGCTATTGTCCCCATTTCCGATGTGTCGAGTGGTGTTTTGATTGAATATGCCCCTCTCAGGCGGACGAATTTAGAGCATTCATCATCAAGCTGAGGTGATTGGCTCGACAGAGATTAAACAGATCGCTAGAATGTCGCGTCTAAAATTTCTGTCCTGAGGCTAATCGGAGATACCTTTCCTTGTTGTAAAACAGGCTATGAACTTCGCTGAAGAACATAGAAAAAAGATATCGCTGATTAGTCTGGTGTTTGATTGAATGATCACTCAGGCATCAATGCTCAATTTTAAATTAGGTGTTCGGATAGAGCACTACACAAGGATGCAGCCAACAACACGCGTTCCCAAGGAATGCACGTTACGGCTCATATGCTCAGATTATCTGAGCCAGTTTTGAGGTTTTATATAATGCAAGTTACTGTTGAAACGCTAGAAGGCCTAGAGCGCCGTCTTAATATTACTGTTCCTGCTGCTAACATCGAAGATGCAGTTACAGCTGAACTACGCAACATCGCGAAAAACCGTCGTTTCGATGGTTTCCGTAAAGGCAAAGTGCCAATGAAGATGGTTGCTAAAATGTACGGCAAAGCAGTACGTCAAGACGTGATGGGCGAAGTAATGCAACGCCACTTCATCGAAGCGATCGTTAAAGAGAAGATCAACCCAGCTGGCGCACCAACTTTCGCACCAGTAGAAAACAAAGAAGGCGAAGATCTAGTATTCAACGCAACTTTTGAAGTTTACCCAGAAGTTGAGCTGAAAGGTCTTGAGAACATCTCTGTTGAGAAACCAGCAGTAGAAGTTAAAGAAGCTGACGTTGAAGAGATGATCGAAACTCTACGTAAGCAACAAGCAACTTGGACTGAAGTTGATGCAGCTGTAGAAGAAGGTTCTCGCGCAACTATCGATTTCGTTGGTTCTATCGACGGTGAAGAGTTCGAAGGCGGTAAAGCTGAGAACTTCCCACTAGAGATGGGTGCTGGTCGCATGATCCCTGGTTTTGAAGACGGTATCGTTGGCAAAACTAAAGGCATGGAATTCGAAATCGACGTAAACTTCCCAGAAGATTACCACGCTGAAAACCTAAAAGGTAAAGCTGCTAAGTTTGCAATCAAAGTAAACAAAGTTGAAGCTCGTGAACTTCCAGAACTAAACGAAGAGTTCGTTGCTAAGTTCGGCGCGACTGACGGCGTTGAAGGTCTTAAAGCTGAAGTTCGTAAGAACATGGAGCGTGAGCTTAAGCAAGCTGTTAAGAACCGCATCAAAGAGCAAGCTATCGACGGTCTAGTTAAAGAAAACGACATCGACGTTCCAGCTGCACTTATCGACCAAGAGATCGGTACTCTACGTCAACAAGCTGCTCAACGTTTCGGTGGCAACACTGAAGCTGCTGACCAACTTCCACGTGAGCTGTTCGAAGAGCAAGCTAAACGTCGCGTAGTTGTTGGCCTTCTACTTGGTGAAGTAATCAAGTCTGAAGAGCTAAAAGCTGACGATGAGAAAGTAAAAGCAATCATCGAAGAGATGGCTACTGCATACGAAGATCCATCTGAAGTTATTGCTTACTACGAGCAAAACGAGCAAATGATGAACAACATGCGCAACGTTGCTCTAGAAGAGCAAGCTATTGATGCAATCATCGCTAAAGCTCAAGTTTCTGAGAAAGAAGTTAGCTTCAACGAGCTAATGAATCAGCAACCTGCTTAATATAGTAATATCTGACGTAGAAGGTTGACGTACGGTCGACAATTCTGCTAACAATGGTCCGTATGATTTAATCATTCGGGCCATTTATTTTAGGGACATAAGAATATGAGCTACCAAGAAAAAAATACAATGCCATCGATTATGGACGCACTAGTTCCAATGGTGGTTGAACAAACTTCCCGTGGTGAACGTTCTTACGATATCTATTCTCGTCTTTTAAAAGAACGAATCATTTTCTTAACCGGTCAAGTGGAAGACCACATGGCAAATCTTGTCGTGGCTCAACTGCTTTTCTTGGAATCAGAAAACCCAGACAAAGATATCTATCTATACATCAACTCTCCTGGCGGCAGCGTAACTGCGGGTATGTCTATTTACGACACAATGCAGTTCATTAAGCCAAACGTGAGCACAGTATGTATGGGGCAAGCTTGCTCGATGGGTGCATTCTTACTTGCTGGTGGTGAGCCAGGTAAGCGTCATGTGCTTCCAAATTCTCGTGTAATGATTCACCAGCCACTTGGCGGCTTCCAAGGCCAAGCGTCTGATATTCAAATCCACGCGCAAGAGATCCTAACGATCAAACAGAAGCTAAACAAACTATTGGCAGAGCACACAGGCCAGCCTCTAGAAATCGTTGAGCGTGACACTGATCGTGACAACTTCATGTCTGCAGAACAAGCTGTAGAGTACGGTTTGGTGGATTCAGTTCTGAATCATCGCGGTGAGTAATTGCACAGGCAATTGTTTAACGCAAATTGATGCAAATTGATATACACTCAAATCATAGAGAGTAAAGGCTAAGAGGTTAGCGAATGACAGATAAAAGCAAAGAGGGTGGTAGCGGTAAACTGCTTTACTGCTCTTTCTGTGGCAAAAGCCAGCACGAAGTTCGCAAGTTAATCGCAGGCCCTTCTGTTTACATTTGTGACGAATGTGTCGACCTTTGTAACGACATTATTCGTGAAGAAATTAAAGATGTTCTTCCAAAGAAAGAATCTGAAGCGTTACCAACGCCTCGTGAGATTCGAGAGCACCTTGATGACTATGTAATCGGTCAAGAGTACGCGAAGAAAGTGCTAGCAGTTGCAGTATATAACCACTACAAGCGTTTACGTAATGGTGATACAACAGCTGAAGGCGTAGAGCTAGGTAAGAGTAACATTCTTCTTATCGGTCCTACTGGTAGTGGTAAAACACTACTTGCTGAAACATTGGCTCGTTTCCTAGACGTTCCATTTACTATGGCAGATGCAACCACACTAACCGAAGCGGGTTACGTGGGTGAAGATGTAGAAAACATCATTCAAAAACTGCTACAAAAATGTGATTACGACGTAGCGAAAGCGGAACGCGGCATTGTTTACATCGATGAAATCGACAAGATTTCTCGTAAGGCTGAAAACCCATCAATCACGCGTGACGTGTCTGGTGAAGGTGTACAGCAAGCACTTCTAAAACTTGTAGAAGGCACAGTCGCTTCAGTACCGCCTCAAGGTGGTCGTAAGCACCCACAGCAAGAGTTCTTGCAAGTGGATACATCTAAGATCCTATTTATCTGTGGCGGTGCGTTTGCCGGCCTAGATAAAGTGATTGAACAACGTGTAGAAACAGGTTCTGGTATCGGCTTTGGCGCAGAAGTGCGTTCAAAAGATGAAACCAAAACAATCGGTGAGCTATTCACTCAAGTTGAACCTGAAGATCTAGTGAAGTACGGTCTAATTCCAGAATTCATTGGTCGTCTACCGGTGACAACCACACTGACAGAGCTAGACGAAGAAGCACTGATTCAAATTCTTTGTGAGCCGAAGAACGCACTGACTAAACAGTATGCTGCGTTATTCGAGCTAGAAGACACTGAGCTTGAGTTCCGTGAAGACGCACTGCGCGCAATTGCTAAGAAAGCAATGAGCCGTAAAACAGGTGCTCGTGGTCTACGTTCTATCTTAGAAGGTGTGCTACTAGAAACGATGTACGAACTGCCATCATCTACTGATGTGAGCAAGGTTGTGATTGATGAGTCGGTGATTAACGGAGAGTCTGAACCTCTTCTAATCTACAGCAATTCAGAGAACCAAGCGGCAGTAGCAGAGTAGGTCTTTTTTAGACTAGTGACTCAAATTCCAAAAGGAGGTAAGCAATTACCTCCTTTTTTTTATTCTTCCATTGAATCCAGTCGTTTAAGCCCCATATACTGCTTTATAAGTTAAAGCGGAAGAGAGAAATATATGAACTTGGAACGTTCCGAGCGTATCGAGATCCCCGTGCTGCCTCTACGTGATGTAGTGGTTTACCCACACATGGTTATCCCACTGTTTGTTGGTCGTGAAAAATCGATTACTTGCCTAGAATCGGCAATGGAAGCTAACAAACAAGTGCTACTAGTGGCGCAGAAAGAAGCGGATACTGATGAGCCTTCAATCGACGACCTATTCGAAGTAGGTACCGTTGCTACGATTCTTCAGCTTTTAAAGCTACCTGACGGCACAGTTAAAGTGCTTGTTGAAGGTCAGCAGCGTGCGAAAATTCACCAATTCAAAGAAAGTGAATTCTTCCTTGCAGATGCAGAATACGTTGTCACCTCAGAACTTGACGAAAAAGAACAAGAAGTGGTTGTTCGCAGCGCGATCAATCAATTCGAAGGCTTTATTAAGCTAAACAAAAAGATTCCGCCAGAGGTACTAACGTCTCTGAATGGGATTGATGAAGCCGCTCGTCTAGCGGATACCATCGCAGCACACATGCCACTTAAACTGGTAGACAAACAGCACGTACTAGAGATTCTAGATGTGACTGAGCGTCTAGAGTTCCTGATGGGCCAAATGGAATCAGAAATTGATATCCTGCAGGTAGAAAAACGCATCCGTGGTCGTGTTAAGAAGCAGATGGAAAAATCTCAGCGTGAGTACTACCTGAATGAGCAGATGAAAGCGATTCAGAAAGAACTAGGCGAGATGGACGATGCTCCAGACGAATTCGAGACTCTGAAGAAGAAGATCGAAGAGTCGAAAATGCCTCAAGAAGCGCGTGAAAAAACCGAGCAAGAGCTGCAAAAGCTGAAGATGATGTCGCCAATGTCGGCAGAAGCAACAGTCGTTCGTAGCTACATTGATTGGATGGTTGGTGTGCCTTGGGCGAAGCGTTCTAAAGTTAAGAAGAATCTAGCGAAAGCAGAAGAGATCTTAAACGAAGACCACTACGGTCTAGAGCGTGTTAAAGAACGTATTCTTGAGTACTTGGCGGTACAGAACCGTATCAACAAGCTGAAAGGTCCAATCCTTTGTCTTGTCGGTCCTCCTGGTGTTGGTAAAACCTCGCTAGGTCGCTCAATCGCGGCTGCTACAGGTCGTAAGTACACGCGTATGGCGCTAGGCGGCGTGCGTGATGAAGCAGAGATTCGTGGTCACCGTCGTACGTACATCGGCTCTCTTCCGGGTAAGCTAATCCAGAAGATGTCTAAAGTAGGAGTTAAGAACCCACTGTTCCTATTGGATGAGATCGATAAGATGTCTTCTGATATGCGTGGCGACCCATCTTCAGCGCTGCTAGAAGTTCTCGATCCAGAGCAAAACAACGCGTTTAACGATCACTACCTAGAAGTAGACTACGATCTTTCTGACGTTATGTTCGTTGCGACGTCTAACTCGATGGACATTCCTGGCCCACTACTGGACCGTATGGAAGTGATTCGTCTATCTGGTTACACAGAAGACGAGAAGTTAAACATCGCTAAGCGTCACCTTGTTGATAAGCAAGTGAAACGCAACGGTCTTAAGGCAAACGAGATCACTATCGAAGATTCTGCAATCATCGGTATTATTCGTTACTACACACGTGAAGCGGGTGTACGTAGCCTAGAGCGTGAGATTTCTAAGATCTGCCGTAAAGCGGTTAAGAACATCCTGCTAGATAGCGATCTTAAGTCTGTAACAGTAACTATGGACAACCTAAAAGAGTACCTAGGTGTTCAACGTCATGACTTCGGTAAAGCAGACGAGAGCAACCGCATCGGCCAAGTAACAGGCCTAGCGTGGACTCAAGTTGGTGGTGATCTATTAACGATCGAAACTGAAGCAATGCCAGGTAAAGGTAAGCTAACGCAAACCGGTTCTCTTGGCGACGTAATGAAAGAGTCGATTCAAGCGGCGATGACCGTAGTTCGCTCTCGTGCTGAAAAACTGGGTATTAACTCGGATTTTTACGAGAAGCGTGATATCCACGTTCACGTACCTGAAGGTGCAACACCAAAAGATGGCCCAAGTGCGGGTATCGCAATGTGTACTGCACTTGTTTCTAGCTTGACAGGTAACCCTGTAAAAGCAGAAGTGGGTATGACGGGTGAAATTACACTTCGTGGTGAAGTTCTCCCTATCGGTGGCTTGAAAGAAAAACTGCTTGCAGCACACCGTGGTGGCATCAAAACAGTACTGATTCCAAAAGACAACGAGCGTGATTTGGAAGAGATTCCAGACAACGTAATCGCTGATTTAGAAGTCATTCCTGTTCAGTGGATTGATGAAGTATTGAAAGTTGCACTAGAACGAGATCCGTCTGGGGTCGAGTTTGTCGCTGAAAAATAGTGATGCGCAGCAAAAATAAGTAAAGAATTACGCTGATGAGTCTAAAAAGGCTTGTCAGCGTTTTTTTTGGGCGCTAAGTTAATTGACTAAAGCCGCAAGCCCTTTTGCAATAAGGCTTTCGGCTAAATTAAAACCAAAATGGAACGTACCGTCATCCTAAATTAGTCGCAGATGACAAAGAGGGGAAACACAGTGAATAAAACACAACTAGTAGAATCAATCGCAGAAAACGCAGATATCTCTAAAGCTTCAGCTGGCCGCGCTCTAGACGCATTCATCGAAGCAGTTGGCACAACACTTCAATCAGGTGACCAAGTAGCACTTGTTGGTTTTGGTACTTTCAGTGTTCGTACTCGTGCAGCTCGCACAGGTCGTAACCCTAAGACTGGTGAAGAAATCCAAATTGCAGAAGCAAAAGTACCTGGCTTTAAAGCTGGTAAAGCACTAAAAGACGCATGTAACTAATATTGCGGTACCTAGGCGCTCGTTAAGCCAAGGTAGCAAGATGCGTTAGCTGTTTGAAAAATGATGTTTCATTCGTAAACAGTTATTGTGCAAAGCACATTGAACTAATTTAAATTATGCGCATCCTACTGATGCGCATTTCTTTTTCTGATAATATCGCGTGAATAAGATTTTTATGTTGAAGCCCATGCTTCATATCCGGAGAGCACTTAAATTATGATGGATCGATTACGCGAAGGCGTGAATAGCATCGCGGTAAAAATTATCCTTGGGTTGATTATCCTGTCATTCGTATTCGCAGGTGTAGGTAGCTACATCACAGGTGGCGGTAACAACGCTGCAGCGAAAGTTGGCAATACCGAAATCGGTCGTGGTGAGTTCGAACAAGCTTACCAAAACGAGCGTAATCGTATGCAATCACAACTTGGCGATTACTTCTCTCAAATGCTTGCAGACCCTGCATACGTAGAGTCTTTCCGTAAATCAGTACTTGATCGCATGATCAACGATGTACTGCTTGAGCAGCAAGCTGAATCTCTAGGCCTACGCATCAGCGATTCGCAAATCCGTACGATGATTCTAGAGATGCCTCAGTTCCAAACTGCAGGCCAATTCGATCAAGAAGTTTACCAAGCGGCACTTCGTCGTGCTGGCTTTGGTCCTGAAAGCTTTGCGGAATACATGCGTCGTGACCTAATGCGCAACCAACTGGTGACAGCGCTACAAGGTAGTGAGTTTGTTCTTCAAGGTGAGATCGATACTCAAAGCAGACTGATTGCTCAAACACGTGATATCCGCACAGTGACGCTATCTGTTGCTGAACTTGCGAAAAGCGTTGAGCTAACAGAAGAAGAGATTTCAGAGTACTATCAGCAAAACCCACTAGCTTACACTCGTCCAGAGCAAGCGAAGGTGTCTTACATTGAGCTTTCTGCAGAAGCGCTGAAAGGTCAAATCCAGGTGTCTGATGAGCAAGCTGAGCAGTACTACCAAGAGCACCTAGACAAGTACTCAACTGAAGAGCAACGCAAAGTAAGTCACATCCTTGTTCAAGGTGACGATGAAGCAAAAGCGCAAGCTATTCTTGACGAGCTAAACGCAGGTGCTGATTTTGCTGCACTAGCAGAAGAGAAATCTGACGATTTCGGTAGCGCTGATGTTGGCGGTGACTTAGGTTGGATTGAACGTGATGTGATGGACCCAGCGTTTGAAGATGCGGCTTTCGCTCTAGAAAACGTAGGTGACACAACAGGCCTAGTTAAATCTGAGTTTGGTTACCACATCATCAAGCTAGACGAGCTGCAAGCTTCTAAAGCACAGCCTTTCTCTGAAGTAGCGGCTGAAATCAAGCAAGAGCTATTGGATCAGGAAGCCGTAGACCAATTCTACGAACTACAAACTGAACTAGAGAAGGTTGCGTTTGAGTACCCAGACTCACTAGACGATTCTGCAGAGGCGATTAACGCTAAGATCCAGACAACGGACTTCGTTTCTCAAATCGACGCTCCTGAGCTACTGAAGACGCCAGCTGTGATGCAAGCGATTCTGAGCCCAGAAGTGAAAGAAGATGGCCTAAACTCAGAAGTTATCGAAGTAGCGCCTGAACACGTTATCGTGGTTCGCGTTGAAGAGACTCGTGACGAAACTGTACTTCCACTAGAAGAAGTACAAGACCAAGTTGTTGCTGCACTGTCTGCTGTTAAAGCGGAACAACAAGCAATTGAGCTAGGTGTATCACTAGTGAATGAACTAAAAGCGGGTAACGAAGCAGTACTAGCGGAAAACAACCTGACGTTCAGCGAACTTGAAACAATTGACCGTAGCTCACCACTAGCAAGCTCTGTGTTTGCTTTTGCCAAGCCAGAAGCGGATCAACCAGTATTTGGCCAAGCGAAAGACCAAAACGGCAACATTGTGGTTGTCGAGCTATCTAAGGTTACTGCAGATATTAACCCAGCTTACAGCACTCAAATCGGTGCGCAGCTAGAGCGAGTTGGTAACCAGCAAGACCTGACGAACGTTCTGAACGTACTTCGTAAGAACGCAGACGTTGAATACTACATTGTAGGTCAAGGTCAATAATAGCAAGCTCAGTAAAAGATAGCTTGAAGAGTAGGTTTGCGAGCCAGCCTACACGACAATGAAAATCAGTTGTAACTCAAAGCGGGTCACTTAGGTGGCCCGCTTTATTTTTGTCTCAATAAACTACGGTAGTCGGTTTTCAAAGAGTAATGTTCAGTTTTCACAACATAGAACGGAAAGAAAATGAAAAGTCTATACACTCTTTTAGTGTCTCTTATGCTTGCCTTTAGTACTTCAGTTTGGGCAGATAGCCCGTCTAAAGCAGAACTTTATGAAGGGATAGAGGTAACGGTAAATATCAACACGGCCACTGCGGAAGAGTTGTCGGCTTTGTTAGTTGGTATTGGAGGCAAAAAAGCGCAGGAGATTGTGCAGTATCGCGACCAGAATGGTGCATTTCAGAAGCCTGACGATTTAACGAATGTAAAAGGCATCGGTGCAGCAACCGTTGAGAGGAACCGAAAGAGAATCGAGCTGTAATAGAGCTAAATATGAAGGGTTAGAGCCCTTCATATTCTTCGTTTTACCTTAACCCATGCCAACAGAAATCCACCCAACGCCCCAATGAGGTGGGCTTCAATCGCAACACGAGCATTGATCAGTGCACCAGTGGTGGCTGAAGGCCCCACAAACTGCTCCCAAGCGACTTTCGCAACTAGCCCCGCAACCAGTAACCAACTTGAGCGTCTGCCTGTCAGCGCCTCTGTCAGAGCGAATACACCGAACAGGCCGTGCAGGGTTCCTGATAAACCGACATAACTTTGTATATCTGTCGCTAAAAGTCCCGTTCCGGTAAATAGGCTGATAATGAACAGGTAGGCTAGGAGTCTGACTCGGCTTGGTTGAAATACAAAACAGATCACCCATAACCCAGTAAGGTTCATTGCTAAGTGCGAAAGGTTGGTATGGGAAAAGTTTCCTGTTACGATTCGCCACCATTGTCCATTGGCGATTGCATTGTGATCCCAAACGACCCAAGCTTGAATCGGGTCAAATTGGAACAGCACACACATCAGTGAAGTAAAAACTAAAGCAGGGTACACCGTAAATCCATGTCTCGTTATTGCCCCCAGTGCCGTAAGGCTTTGAAAGCGTGTATTTGTCAGTGGATCACTCCACTTGAATCGGACGTTGAGCTTATCATTCTTCAGCACCCATCAGAAGAGCACAGACCGATGGGGACCGCACGTATTTTATCCCTGTCATTGGAAAATAGCGTGACCTTCATTGGCGAAGACTTCTCTGAACACGACGCTCTTAATCGTCTGTTGAACGACCATCAGTATCAACATGCAATCTTGTACCCAGGTGAGAGCTCGGTGTCGGTGGAACAGCTTTCTGCGTCTAGCTTGAATGGTACTGAAGAGCAAAAGCTGAGAATCATCTTGCTCGATGGGACGTGGAAGAAAGCGTTTAAGATGTGGCAAGTCTCCAGCAACTTACAGCAGCTAGATACCCTTCATTTACCAAAAGATCTGAAAGGGAATTATCGGATTCGCAAAGCGCCGAGTGAAAACAGCCTATCTACCGTAGAGGCGGGTTACCACTTGCTGAGCTTGCTGCAGCCTCATCGTGATTTTGACCCGTTGCTTGCAGCATTTGACCGAATGATTCAGTTTCAAATCGACCAAATGCCACCAGGCGTATTTGAGAAAAATTACTTAAGTTAGGTGTGTCTCAGCGAAGCCTAGCTTGTTAGAACTCGGTATGTGCCGAGAACAGCTGTTGATGCATTTTCTGAGCGAGGTCATCGGTCATGGATGAGATGTAATCAGCGATAACCCTCATCTTACGAGACTCTTCAGTGTGGTTTTGCCACTGCTTTTTAATTGCCAGTGGTAACAAGCGCTCGGGGTCGGCACTGAAGGCTTCAAACATGTCCATGATGATCTGCTGTCCCTTGTATTCGATGACTTGAACTTCAGGTACCTGAATCACAAACTCACTCACAAAGTGCTTCAGCTTATCTAGGGTTAAATCCATACTTGGTTCTAGGTAGGCATTATGGGAAAGCAGAGGGTTTTCAAAACTCGCATCTACTGGCTTGATTGAGATGCTGGTAAGTAACGCGTTAACAATGCCGCCAATTGCATCTTTACGACGGTATTGCTCACCTGAGAACAACATTTCAGTAATTGAATCGAGGTGGCGTGTGACCCAAGGATCGTTGGCTTCCAACAGTTGCGGGTAAGCTGATTCCATCCACTGGGCTTTGGTCACTGAACCCAACACGATCGCATCTTCCAAATCATGCACGCCATAGGCGATGTCGTCTGCTAACTCCATAATGGAACAGTCGAGAGATT
Organism: Vibrio sp. THAF190c; assembly: GCF_009363355.1. Lineage (NCBI taxonomy): Bacteria > Pseudomonadati > Pseudomonadota > Gammaproteobacteria > Vibrionales > Vibrionaceae > Vibrio > Vibrio sp. THAF190c. The sequence goes on from NZ_CP045338.1 coordinate 977,948, forward strand.
TGTACTTGGTCTTATTGTGTTCAAACGGTTCGACGTGAGATTTTCTTGGTTGTTGAATAAGAGCTTGGTCATGTTCAGACAAGGGAGCCAGTACCCACTCAAACAGCGCTTTATCGTGGTCGTAAATACCTTTAGCTGGCATCCAATCTTTGGCTCGCAGTTGTCTTTGGTGTTTAACTGGCTCTGGCATTGAGGTGGCTTTTACCTTGCTGATCAGCGATGGGTACTTGATCAAACCAAGAAGAGTACGCCTTGATAGATTCATGCCGTGGTGCTCAGTGTAGGGTTCCAACTGAGTCACAATACGGAAAGTTTGAGCATTACCCTCAAAGCCGCCATGATCACGCATCATATAGTTGAGCGCCACTTCACCACCATGGCCATAAGGTGGATGACCGATATCATGAGCAAGACACAAAGAGTCAATTAAGCTATCCGATGGCAGCAGTTCTCGAAACTCAGGCTGCTTCTTTTTTAGTTGGGCGACGATCCCGGTTCCCAACTGAGCCGCTTCCAGGGAGTGAGTCAGGCGAGTACGGTGGAAATCGTTGATGGCGGTGCCGTGGACCTGGGTTTTGGCTTGCAGGCGTCTAAATGCGGCAGAGTGAAGCACTCGAGCTCGGTCACGTTGAAATGGGCTTCTGTGGTCATCTCTGCGAATCTTGTGTTCATCGTCGTTGCGTGCTTTCCATTGCTCGGCAAGCAATAGAGTAGGTGAGTTTGAAAGCGTCACATGAGCACCTATTGGTTTAGAGTTATTGTCACAACTTATACCTAGCTAACTGATTTCGTCTAGCGATAATTCGAAGCTAGGGGCAAAAGTCGTTAAAAAGTAGTCCATTTCTGGACTGGCGCGCTGTGAAAGGGTTTCTTCTAAGCGGCGCTTGGCTTGTTCAAATTCATGATTTCCTGCACTTAGCTCCTCTAAGCACTTTAGATACGCACAGATAGTGTCGGCTTGTTTAACGATGCTTTGCTCTTCTTTACTGGCCTCACCGGAAATCAGGAAAGGTGCGAAATCTTCTTGGAACTCTTCTGGGAGCATAGAGAGCAAGCGTTGCTCGGCGGCAGCCTCAATCTTTTTGTACTCGTTTGCAATATCTGGGTTGTAATATTTCACCGGCGTTGGCAAATCACCAGTTAGTACTTCACTGGTGTCGTGATACATACCGAGTAGCGCAATGTGTTCAGGGTTAAGGTTCCCCTCAAACTTCTTATTTTTAATCACTGCTAATGCATGAGCGACGAAGGCCACTTGCAGGGAGTGCTCAGAGATATTTTCGGTGGAAACGGAACGCATCAAAGGCCAGCGCTGAATGAGTTTCATGCGGGCAAGGTGAGCAAAGAAATGGCTTTGGGTCATAGACTTCCTCCCTGAAATGACAAAAGGCTCCAAGTAGGAGCCTTTTAAGAATAGAAGTGATCTAGACTATTTTAAAGCCTTGTAATCTAAGATTATTCTTGGCTGTAGGTCGACAGGAAGCGTTCAAGTCGGCCAATAGCTGTTTCTAAGTCTTCGATATGCGGCAGCGTTACGATACGGAAGTGATCCGGTTTTGGCCAGTTGAAACCAGTACCCTGTACCAGCAGTACCTTCTCTTGCTTCAAGAAATCGAGTACGAACTTTTGGTCGTCTTTGATGTTGTACATCTCAGTGTCGATTTTCGGGAATAGATACATCGCCCCTTTTGGTTTCACACAAGAGACACCTGGAATCTTGTTGATCAGTTCCCAAGCTCGGTCACGCTGCTCAAGCAAGCGGCCGCCTGGCAAGATAAGCTCGTTGATACTCTGATAGCCGCCTAGTGCCGTTTGAATAGCATGCTGCATTGGTACGTTGGCACACAAACGCATCGAGGCAAGCATTTCGAGGCCTTCAACATAGCCCTTGGCTAGATGTTTAGGGCCCGTTAGGAACATCCAACCGCCACGGAAACCACAAACGCGGTACGCTTTTGATAGGCCGTTAAATGTCACCATCAACACGTCTTCTGCTAGAGTTGCAATAGAAGTGTGCACGGCACCGTCGTAAAGCACTTTATCGTAGATCTCATCGGCGAAGATCATCAGTTTGTGCTCACGGGCAATTTCGACCACTTTTAGCAAAAAGTCACGGCTGTAAACCGCACCCGTTGGGTTATTCGGGTTGATAAGAACAATACCGCGAGTCTTTGGCGTGATCTTAGCGACCATGTCATCGAGGTTCGGGTACCAGTCGTTCTCTTCATCACACATGTAGTGAACGGCTTTACCACCAGATAGTGCGACAGAGGCTGTCCACAACGGGTAGTCAGGAGCGGGAACTAAGATTTCATCGCCATTATTTAGCAGAGCTTGCATCGACATTACGATAAGCTCAGAAGCACCGTTGCCGATGTAGACATCTTCTACATCTAGGTTACGCAGACCTTTCTTTTGATAGTGCTGCACCACGGCTTTACGGGCAGAGTAGATCCCTTTTGAATCGCAGTAACCTTGAGATGTCGGCAGGTTACGAATTACGTCAACTAGGATTTCATCTGGGGCGTCAAAACCAAACGGGGCGGGATTACCAATATTTAGCTTTAGGATTTTATGTCCTTCTTCTTCCATGCGCTTAGCATGTTTTAGTACTGGTCCCCTGATCTCATAGCATACACTGTTGAGTTTTGACGACATCCCGATATTTTGCATTGCCGATTTCCTAAAAATTATTTAAATACTTTATTAAAGTACCCTAAATTGACGTTTGATAGAATAAAAATCTGAACAATCGGTTAATTCCGAATAACCTTTAGCCAGTGGCTGTTTAGAAGTGATAGTGAGGGATTTCGTAAACTTGGACCGAGCTTAGGTAAACTGAGGGACGAAACGCTTAAAATCACAGGAATACTGAAAAGATTTTATACATTCTTGATCTAAGTAGGTGCTACCCATAAAGTATCAAACTAATATAATAATAAATTAGATGTGAACGAGGTCGATTTGTCACATTTCCAACAAACCATCTGCGCTTTGATTGAGCGAGTTCAAAATGCACAAGCTGGCGACGTTCGTTGTGTTGAAGTTCTTAAGCAAAAACCACCGTTTGCATTTATTGAATGGCTTCATGCTCAACCGCTGTTCCCCAAGTTCTACTGGCAATCTCGAGACACTCGAGAAGAGGTTGTTGCGTTAGGACAAATCCATACCTTTTCTGATCCTGCACCGGCTTACGCGATTCTTGGAGACGATCAACGCATCTGGGGTGGTCGCTCTTTCGATGGACACACAGAGAAGAATCGACGTTGTATGGAATCGTTTTTCTTTCTCCCGCAGATAGAGCTGATTCGATTTGATGACAAATGGTCTTTAGCCGTCAACTTGACACCCGATCGCGTTGCCTCAATCAATGCGCTGACGAAGCTGTCTGTTGATGCCGCAATATTGGCCCCGTTGAGTGCGCATATTGAACATATCGACCACCTTCCAGAGCAACCAGAGTGGAATGGTTTAGTTGAGAAAGTGCTCACTGGTATCGACAATAACGATTTCAAAAAAGTGGTGCTTGCGCGTAAAACGACAGTGCATTTGGATGAGCCGATTTGTGCAGCTCAGCTGTTAAAAGCGAGCTATCAGAAGAATCACAACAGCTTTCATTTCATGTTGGTGCTGGACTCCAAGCATAGCTTTATCGGTTCAACGCCAGAAAGACTCTACAGTCGCCACGGTACTGAGCTAGATACGGAAGCACTCGCGGGCACGATTGGGCGCGGCAAGAATGCATCGTCTGATATGGAGCTCGCCAACTGGCTGACTCAAGATCAGAAGAATCTCAATGAAAATCAATATGTTGTAGACGACATTATTGATCGCTTAAAGGCGTATTCGCACTCTGTGAATGTTGAGAAAGAGGCTCGATTGGTTCGCCTTCGCAAGGTTCAACACCTGAAGCGTCATATTCATGCGCAGTTACATGCTGGCGTAAACGGGGTGCAACTACTCGGCACACTGCAACCAACCGCCGCTGTTGCTGGTTTGCCTCGCAAAGAGTCAATGGACTTTATTCTGAAACACGAGCCCTTTGCTCGAGGCTGGTACGCAGGTTCGGTTGGCTTCATTAGCCACCAACGCGCTGAATTCTGTGTAGCGATTCGCAGTGCATTGATCGTTGGCGATCAAGTTCAGTTGTTCGCAGGGGCGGGGATCGTGCCAGGATCGGTCGCTGAGCATGAGTGGCAAGAGTTGAATAAGAAAATGTCGACTCTGCTAAGTCTTATTTCTGAGCACCCACCACTGGGTGTGGCATCATGAGTTCACCATCATTGAAGCATGACCAAGCGGTATTAAATCGAGTCTGGTCATCGACAATGCTTGAAGAGTTAGCACGCAGCGGTGTCGAGCACGTCTGTATTGCTCCGGGCTCACGTTCAACGCCTTTGACTCTTGAGGCGGAAGCCAACAACAAACTCACCATTCACACGCATTTTGATGAGCGTGGTTTAGGCTTTTTCGCTTTAGGTTTAGCTAAGGCAACCAAAAGCAAGGTCGCGGTGATTGTGACTTCTGGTACCGCAGTTGCCAACCTTTTACCGGCAGTAGCTGAAGCGGGATTAACTCGTGAGTCTCTGATTCTTTTGACCTCAGATAGACCCGTTGAATTAGTTAATTGTGGTGCGAACCAAGCTATTCAGCAATTGGGTATTTTCTCTCAACATGTTGAAGGTTCATTGAATCTACCAAGCCCGAACACACAAGTGTCACTCAATTGGCTTCTGTGCTCGCTGGGTGATTTGTTGGCGCAGCAGAGTGCCAAGGGTGGACCTATCCATATTAATTGCCCTTATCCAGAGCCGCTTTATTCCAAAGAGAATTCAGATATTTATCATGAGTACCTCTCTTCGATTGCTGCATGGAAGGAGAGTGATAAACCATATACTTCCAAGGCATACAGCTTAAACGCAACTAGTCCCAACATCTCGTCGAGTGATTATTATCAGCGTCGTGGGGTGGTTGTCATTGGATCTTTAGCGTTAGAAGAAGCACAGGCAGCCAAACAGTTCGCACAGTCGCTAGGTTGGCCAGTGTTTTGTGATGCTCAATCTGGCGTTGCGAGCGATTGGCAGCACTACGATCTTTGGCTTCAAATTCCTGAATTCGCTCAGCAATTAAATGATTGTGATTGCATCGTGCAGTTTGGTGAGCGTATTGTGTCTAAGCGTTTAAATCACTGGATCAAGCAACAAGCTAAACACTTTTCGCCAGAGCAGTATCTTGTAATATCGCCTGATAGTCATTGCATCAATCAAGATCATCTGCCTCAGACACACATCGTTTCTCAGCCTGCATCATGGCTGGGCTATCAATCACTACCAAGTCTGCATGCGCAGAGTGCGGGGTGGGCAGATAGTTTGAAGTCAGCCTCACAAAGCATTGCTCAACTGTCTCGTGCACAGTTGATGAATGATGACCAATTAACCGAGCTCAGTATTGCGGTCGATTTGTCGGCTAGACTTAAAGAGCGAGCGCTGTTTGTTGGAAACAGCCTAATGGTGAGACTGGTCGATATGTTGTCAGCAGTTCCGAATAGCTCAGTTTATAGTAACCGAGGCGCATCAGGCATTGATGGGCTAGTTGCTACTGCAGCGGGCGTACTTAAAGCGCGTCAGCAGCCTATGATGATGTTAATCGGTGACACGTCGCTTCTATACGATTTGAATTCACTAGCACTGCTTAGTGAGTCACAGACACCTATGGTTATCGTGGTGACGAATAACGACGGTGGTGCGATTTTTGACTTGCTCCCTGTTCCTCAGCAGCAGAAGCAGTCTCTCTACCAAATGCCTCATGGGTACAGCTTTGAACATGCGGCTGCTCAGTTTCGATTGCAATATGTCGCCCCTGAAACCCTAACTCAGTATCAAGATGTCATTGATTCACACTTTGAGCAGGGCGAGGGCACACTACTGGTTGAAGTAAAAACACCTCCAGAACAAGCCTCTCACTTGTTGAAGCAGTTCAATTCAATGTTAAAAGAGGCGCAAGCCTAAGGAGTCGACATGCTTTTCTCCACTTACTACCCCGCTGAGCAAACCTCATCAGAGAAACCTTTGCTTGTGTTCTTGCACGGTCTACTTGGAAGCGGAGAGGATTGGAGTGCATGTCACTCATATCTGTCTGAATACCCGCGCTTGTGTATCGATCTGCCAGGGCACGGTAAGAGCTGTTTTGTTGATCCTATTGGCTTTGATCATTGCTGCGAGAAAATCGTTCAAAACGTTCTATTTCAGTTTCAGCAATATCAGTTACCTGATGACTATCCTATTGTTTTGATTGGTTACTCGCTGGGTGGCCGCTTAGCGATGTATGGAGTCACCAGTGGTAAGTTTGAAGCACTTAATTTGGTGAAAGTCGTGGTAGAGGGAGGTAACTTCGGACTCGACTGTGATGACGCAAGAGCACAGCGCCTGGTGCATGACACTCAATGGGCGGTACGCTTTGCACAGCAATCAATTGAGGATGTTTTAGACGATTGGTATCAGCAAAGTGTCTTTTCTTCACTAAATCATGAGCAAAGACAAACTTTAGTGATAAAGCGTAGTGGTAACCTTGGAGTATCCGTAGCAAATATGTTGTTATCTACATCACTGGCTAAGCAACCGGATTTACGTGCCACATTGAAATCTTGTGAGCATCAGCTGCATTACATTTGTGGCAAAAAAGATCGTAAATTCATTGAATTGGCGGAGAGTAGCGGCTTTGAATGTAGTCAGGTCGATCACGCTGGGCATAATGTCCATTTTGAACAGCCTGAACTATTTTCGAATTTGATCATCCAATGCATTAGCAAGCATGATTGAACTCGCACTCAACGCATTACGTAAAAACGCTTGATGTAAACAGCACTCGACATATCTAGCAATTGATATAAACAGAGATTGCGACACCGCCGAATATCGGCTGTGATCATGAATATAACAATGGGAACCACCATGGCGAAAACAGTAGGCATCACCGAAGAAGAACTATACGCAGCAGTAAATTGGAGCGATGTAGGCAGTCAATACGAAGATATCCAATACCACAAGTCAGACGACGGTATTGCCAAGATCACGATTGCGCGTCCTCAAGTCCACAATGCGTTTCGTCCACAAACTGTAAAAGAGATGATTAACGCTCTGGCTGACGCTCGTTACGACGAGAAAGTTGGCGTGATTATTCTTACCGGACTCGGTGAAAAAGCATTCTGTTCTGGCGGCGACCAAAGCATCCGTGGTGACTACGGCGGCTACCAAGATGATTCTGGCACGCACCACTTGAACGTTCTGGACTTCCAACGTCAGATCCGTACTTGTCCTAAGCCTGTCATTGCAGCTGTTTCTGGTTGGGCTGTTGGTGGCGGTCACGTACTGCACATGATGTGTGACCTCACGATTGCTGCTGAAAATGCTCAGTTCGGTCAAACAGGCCCGAAAGTGGGTTCATTTGACGGTGGTTGGGGCGCATCTTACATGGCGCGTATCGTTGGTCAGAAGAAAGCGCGCGAAATCTGGTTCCTATGTCGTTTCTACGATGCACAAGAAGCTGTAGATATGGGCTTGGTGAACACAGTCGTTCCTGTAGAGGATTTAGAGAAAGAGACAGTACGTTGGTGTCGTGAGGTTCTACAACACAGCCCGATGGCTCTACGATGCCTAAAAGCAGCACTGAACGCTGATTGTGACGGTCAAGCTGGTCTGCAAGAACTAGCGGGTAATGCGACCATGATGTTCTACATGACAGAAGAAGGCCAAGAGGGTCGAAACGCGTTTAACGAGAAACGTCGCCCCGATTTCGACAAGTTCCCGCGTAACCCATAATCGAATCTACTACCACACTGAGTCGCACAATGCGGCTCTTTGTGTTTTTGATGCTTTGTTCACTAGGAAGACTTATGAACACAATGAATTCTACACGCACAGCTAAACTCTATCGTTATCAATTACCTATGGATAGTGGTGTGGTTCTGCGTGATAACAAGCTGAATCAACGTACAGGTTACGTTATCGAGCTTGAGCATGACGGCAAGCGAGCGCTAGGTGAGGTTTCTCCTCTACCTGGGTTTAGCTTGGAGAATACCGAGCAAGCGGGTATTCAACTTCAAGAACAGTTGGAGTTATGGAGCCACAACAAACCTTTGACGCCTTATGAAGAGCTGTATCCTTCGGTTGCATTTGGCTTGTCGATGGCAATGATGGAGCTTGAAGGTGAATTGGGAGAGCAGGGCAACTACCGCGCAGCTCCTCTGTGTACAGGAGACCCTGATGAACTCATTCCTGTGCTCAATGAGATGGAAGGTGAGAAGGTCGCTAAAGTGAAGGTTGGTCTTTATGAAGCGATTCGCGATGGGATGCTAGTGAGTCTTTTCCTGGAATCAATTCCAGACCTAAGCCTACGACTGGATGCCAATCGCGCTTGGAAACCAGAAAAAGCTAAGCAGTTCATAAAGTACATCTCCCCTTCGCTGCGTCAGCGCATTAGCTTTATCGAAGAGCCGTGTCAGCAGCCGGAGGATAGTCTAGCGTTTGCCATTGATAATGGCGTCGCGATTGCGTGGGATGAAACCCTGCAAGATGCAGTGAAGCGACCAGATTTCAACCTTAGCGATCTCACAGGTGCTAAAGCTGTGGTGATTAAACCAACACTGATTGGTTCAGTAGAGCGCTGCGTTGCAATCATTGAGCGAGCGAAACAATTAGGCATTAAGCCAGTGCTGAGTTCAAGTATTGAGACAAGTCTTGGTCTGACGCAGATTGCTCGTTTGGCCCATCAATACTTGCCTGAGGAAGTGCCGGGTTTAGACACTATTGGTCTGTTCCAGTCTCAACTTGAAGTCGCTTGGCCAAACTGCGATTTACCTCTAGAGACGTTAGAAAGTCAGCAGTTGATTTGGCAGTCTTAACGCCCTTGTAGTATTTACATCAGTTCAGCTCATCATGTTGCGATGAGCTGACTCCTTCAGCATTAGGTACGCTTGTGACCTTTACCAATTCATTATGGCAGCAGTGGGTGAATGCTTCACCATTCAGCCGCGCGTTAATCACCCCATTACACACGCTAAATTGGCGCGAGCTCGATGCGTTAGTCGAACGCTATAGCGCCTACTTAAATACGCAAGGTCTATCCAAAGGTGACATACTCACCATTGTTGGAAAAAACAGCAGTGAGTTAGTGCTCGCTTATCTTGCTTCTATCAACCTTGGGGTTTTGGTCGCGATGACGATGCCTCAGCCGTCGAAGAAACTAGAACAAAAGCTAGAGACCCTTTATTCAGCTGGGAAAGAGCGTTTTGTTGCATTCACAGGCGAGTATGGCGAAGCGTTGAATGTCGATGCAAAGCTCATCCAACTCCCAAGTTTAGAAGAGGTTCTAGGCTTGCAACTACATCCCCTGAAACAACCTTTAGGTGAAACGAATGATCTTGCATCAATCGTGTTTACATCGGGTTCTACTGGTAACCCAAAGGCAGTAGCACACACGGCTAAGCAGCACATTGCTTCGGCTACAGGGTTATTAGAACATTTTAAGTTTGGTTCTGATGATACTTGGCTGCTCAGCTTGCCTATGTACCACGTCTCTGGGCTAGCCATTTTTTATCGCTGGCTGTTGGCGGGTGCGACGCTCAAAGTGGGTACTCAAGGTCTAGAGCAAGACATTGATGGTTGTACTCATGTCTCGCTGGTCGCGACTCAGCTTAGACGTTTGCTTGATAGTGAGTGTCCACTTTCATTGAGTCATGTGCTGCTCGGTGGTAGCCATATTTCAAATCAATTGGCACAAGAAGCCAACCAACGTGGTATTAAAACCTGGTTGGGTTACGGCATGACAGAGGCTGCATCAACGGTGACGGCTAAACCTGTTGATGAAAGTAATACAACGGGCTTTGTGCTTCCTCAACGGCGGGTAAGAGTCGACGATGGTCGAATCTACATCGCTGGCGAGACACTAGCCAGCGGTTACTATTATCAGGGGAATCTAACACCTTTGGTTGATGATACAGGTTGGTTTGATAGCAAAGACCTAGGGCAATGGGTCGATGATCAGCTGTTGATTATTGGTCGTGCAGATAACCAATTTATTTCAGGTGGAGAGAACATTCACTGTGAAGAGATAGAGCAAGCCTTGAGTAAACTATCGGGTATCAATCAAGCGATTGTCGTGCCGGTAGAGGACCGCGAATTTGGTTTTCGCCCTGTCGCCATTGTTGATTGTGTTGAGCTACCTACCAAGGACTGGTTCTGTGAAAAGCTGGTGGGGCGTTTAGAAAAATTCAAATTGCCGATCGAGTATTATCGTATGCCAGTGCTAGATCAACAGGGTATTAAAGTTTCAAGAGCTGACCTTGCACGCTGGCTTAAGGAAGCTAGGCGCCAATAAAACGAAGCGCAATACACGGTGACTAGTCGTAATTGCGCTTCAGGGGGTTGTGATAGAGGTGAAGCCATCACAAATTCTTAGTTCTTGTTAAGGAAGGTATCTGTTTAGATTAAGCGAGTGCCTTCTTCATTTGCTCCGCCACTTTATCGACTTTGCCTAGGCCAATGATGACTTGTAGTCCACCTTTGCCCACTGGAACTACGCCAGCCGCCCCAAGCTTTTTCAAGGCTTCGCTATCTGCTACTGACGAGTCTTTTACTGTCAGGCGGAGGCGAGTGATACAGTTGTCCACTTCAAGAATATTATCTGCACCACCAATCGCTTCTATGTAGTTCTGGGTTAGGTTAACCAATGCTTCCGGAGATTCACTTTTATCCTCTGATTCCATCTCTTCACCACGACCTGGAGTGCGTAGATTGAACTTGATAATCGCAAAGCGGAAGATGCTGTAGTAAAGCGCGAAGAACACCACACCTTGAACCAATAACATGTACCAGTTAGTCGCTAGTGGGTTTTGGCTCGATAGTACTAGGTCAACAAAACCTGCCGAGAATCCAAAGCCTGCCATCCACTCCATGCTTGCTGCAATGTACAGTGATAAGCCTGTTAACACAGCGTGAATCAAGAACAGCACTGGTGCTAAGAACATGAAGCTGAATTCCAGTGGCTCTGTAATACCGGTAAAGAATGATGCCATTGCCGCTGCAAGCATGATTGCGAATACTTGGTTTTTGTTTTTCGCATCAGAGCAGTGGTACATCGCCAAGGCTGCAGCAGGCAAGCCGAACATCATGATAGGGAAGAAGCCAGCTTGGTACATGCCTGTTTTACCTGGAATACCTGTGCCGTTAGCGATAGATTGCGCACCGCCTAGGAAGTTTGGAATATCGTTAATGCCTACAACATCAAACCAGAATACAGGGTAGAGCGCGTGATGCATACCAACGGATAAGAACAGGCGGTTGAAGAATCCGAACAGACCCGCACCAATTGCGCCCATGCTTTCCAGCTTAATGCCAAGAACGATCAGAGCATCGTAAACAGCAGGCCAGATGGAAAGCAGAGCAAAAGAGAGTGCCATACCCGCAATCGAGGTTAGGATCGGTACTAAGCGCTTGCCGCTGAAGAACGCGAGAGCTTGTGGCAGTTCAACTGTAGAGTAGCGGTTATAGATCTCAGCCGAGATGATACCTACGATGATACCAATAAACTGATTACTGATTTTGCCAAATGCCGCTGGGACTTCATTCGCATCCACATTCATTAACTGCGCAACTGATCCCGGGTTAAGTAGAGTAGTGACGACCAGAAACATCACAAAACCAGATAGCGCGGCAGAACCGTTTTTATCTCGGCTCAAACCAAAAGCAACACCAACGGCAAACAGGACGGCCATGTTATCGATGATGGCACCACCAGACTTGATTAAAAATGCCGCCAGAATACTCTCTGAACCCCATCCAACAGGATCGAGCCAATAGCCGATCCCCATTAAAATAGCTGCAGCAGGAAGTGTCGCGACGGGAACCATCAACGCCTTACCCACTTTCTGCATGTATCCGAGTATGTTCATATCTACCCCTAAGTTTGTAATTAATTTTTTTAATGTTCCTACTAAGCCCATTTGGTATTAACTGTGGACGGAGTAGGGTTTTAAGCAACTGAGGCTATTAGAAACTTATTTCTTGATGCGAACAAACGAATTGGGTAGTACTATGAATTAAAAATTTTAATGCATGGGCTCCTATGGCGAATCATCAATCTTTACTAAGAAATCTGCATACCTTCAACATAGCAGCAGAAAAAATGAGTTTTACGTTAGCCGCTAAAAAGCTTCACCTAACGCAAGGAGCTGTGAGTCATCGTATTAAGGTACTAGAGGGGGAGCTGGGCTTTAATTTGTTTGTACGTGGGACTCGAAAGCTAGAATTGACCGAAGAAGGGCTGCGTTTCCAACGAACTTTGTCGAAGTCTTTGAGTTCTATTTTCAGTGAGATTGAAGACATCAACAATACTGACCTTTATGGCCAAATCAATATTGGTACCAGTCCAGCTTTTGCTAATAGTTGGTTGCTACCAAGGCTAGCGGACTTTAAGAAGCGATACCCCAAGTTTAACCTCAATATCTTTTCTCAAGAAGAGCAAGACTTTCATCAAAACCATTTAGATATCGCGATTTATTACGGTGCTGAAAATCTAAAAGACATGTACCGACAACCTCTGTTTGGAGAAAAGTATATCCCCGTTTGTACACCGAGTTATGCGGCGGAAAATGACATTTTTGAAGATGGTTTAGAGTCCTTACATAGGATTAACTTTATTCATGCATTGGGTTCTGATGTTTGGCAGCGTTGGATAAAGCATCATCAGCTGGACGTAAATTTGTTTGAACAGTTCTATTGTGTCAGTCACCGCGATATGGGAGTAAGGAGTGCTCTACACAATATTGGAGTAGCGATGGGACGCTATCACTTCGTCAAGCAGTACATAGAAACTGGTGAGCTCATTACGCCTTATCCAAGTATGGAAACGAATAAAAGCTATGAACTGATTTGTCCGCTAGGTACTGAAAAGCGCCCTAAAGTAAGGACGTTTATTCGATGGTTAGAGGATCAACTTAGCTAGGTTAGTTGATTTGGAGATAAAATAGTTCAAAACAGAATTTATTATCTTTATAACTATCCATCATAATAAAGCCTAATTCTAAGGGACTAGTGAATAAGGCTTCGGTTATGAAAACAGCGCTGATCTTTGCGGTACTACTGCAAATTGGACAGGCAGTGACCTCACACGGACTGACTCGCTCTCTGGCTGAGTTCACCGCATTTATTTTGGTGGTTGTGCTAGTTATGATGAAGAAACAAGAGAGTCAATCCAATACCTCAGTACAAGAGCAGTAGCCAGATACAAAGAACCCTCACCACTGTGATTGCATTGGTGAGGGCTTTTCGTTTTAGAATAAGGCTTTTTGGATTAAGGCGTTTTGAAATGAGGCGTTTTTAAATTAAGCGAATAACAGCCAACTTAACGATCCAACAGAGATCAATACCCACATCGTGATACCAAACATCAATGGCTTAGGCCCGGCTGCTTTGAGCTTTTCAACAGAGATACCACACCCAATTAGGAATAAACAAACCACCAAAGCGCGCTTGGAAACATCAAAGATGCCTTGGTAGACCATTTCAAATTGCGGCAACAGATCGCTCACGGCAATAGCAGCGCAGTAGAAGAAAATGAAGTAGGGAATGGTGATCTTCTTTTGGTCACTTTTAAAGATCATCGCACTGACTAACGCAATTGGAATGATCCATAGGGCTCTTGCCAATTTAAGCGTTGTTGCGGTTGTTAAAGCCTCTTCACCATAAGCCGATGCTGCACCCACCACTGATGAGGTATCGTGAATGGCGATTGCTGCCCATGTACCAAAGGTGTGTTGGCTAAGCTCTAGTGCGTGACCAATCATTGGAAATAGGAATAGCGCAATCGAGTTGAGAACAAAAACCGTCGCTAAAGCTAAACCTATTTGTTCATCATCAGCCTTTATTGCTGGAGCGACCGCGGCAATGGCACTACCACCGCAAATCGCGGTACCAGAAGAGATTAAGTAACCCGTTGTGCGGTCTAACCCCATGCGTTTTGCCAAGAACCAACCAATCACTAACGTGCCGATGATGGTGGTAACAATAAGTCCAATCCCATCGCCAGTTACTGACAACGCTTTCTCAAATTGAATCCCGAAGCCCAAGCCAACGATAGAGTAGGCGAGCAGCTTCTTAGTAATTTTACCGACTTCAAGGTTAGCTGGAACCAAGCCCAAACTTGCGAGCAGAAAGCCGATAACAAGTGCTGTCGGGGAGCTTACCCAAGGTGTTAGGCAAAAAAGGGCTGCAAGGTAAAAAGGGATGCTTTTGTTGAAGCTCATGATGGTGTCAGTTTTTATTATTAGGTTAAGTTAGAGAGCACTATACGTTTAAACAGTCGATAAGTAAGTCTAAATGAACTGAACAAACGTTTAGAAAAACTGAACGTTTGTTCGTTGGCCATAGTACTCGCGTAATACAGAGTGTTATCTAACGAAAATCACCGCGCAGTTCGACGACTTTCTGATGCAGTACATCGCATGAAGCTTGTTTTGGATCGATAGCGTCACCTGCTTCAATCTCAAGTTTGGTCCAAAATCGAGTTGGTAGGCCTTTACAAGCTCGACCTTTGTAGCGGCTGAAATAGCTACCCCAAAGGCCTTTCAATGCCATTGGGATGACTGGAACAGGAGAGCGCTTGATGATCAGCTCCATACCGCGCATGAACTCTCCGACTTCACCATCAGACGTTAAACGCCCTTCAGGGAAAATGCAGACAATGTGTCCATCATGCAGAGCTTGCTCGACCTCATTGAAAGCATTGCGGATTGAACGTCGATTGGTCGCTGAAATAGGTATCACCCCTGCACGTTTTAAGAATCGACGAATAGGCGGCAGCTTGGCGTAGTCCTCTTCCATTACAAATCGAATCAAGCGAGGGCAAACCGCACTCAGTAGTAGTGCATCCATATAGCTTACGTGGTTACAAATAATCAACGCCCCGCCTTTTTCAGGCAAGTGATGTAGATTCTTATGCTTCACACGATACATAGTATGAGTCACAACCCAAGTGAAAAATCTGAATGCGTAAATAGGTACTTGATAGAAGAGGTACAGAACCACGAGCGTATTCATTGCCGCCAATAGAATGAACAGATCAACAATGTCCATTTCAAGCAGGCTTAAACAGATGATACCGAGTACTGCGCTGCCAACCATAAACAGAGAGTTGTAAATGTTTAGCCCTGCAATCACTTGAGCTCGTTCGTTTGGTTCAGCTCTGAACTGCATTAAGGCGTACAGCGGAACGATGAAAATACCACCGGAAATACCAAGAAGCAGTAGGTATGCAAACAGTGGCCAGAGATCAGAGTGAACAATAAATTGATCAAAGGATTCGAATTGAGGCAAATTCTCTGGGACTGACAGAGCCATCAGTAATCCAAACAAGGAAATACCTAGGCTTCCCATAGGAACGATGCCAATCTCAATACGGTGATTAGAAAGCTTGTCACAAGCCAATGAACCGATAGCGATACCAACAGAGAACAGGGCTAGCAAGAAAGCCACCGCGCTCTCGGTGCCGTTCAGGTGAATCTTGGTAAAGTTCGGGAATTGGGTTAAGTAAGCTGCGCCTAAGAACCAGAACCAGCTGATGGCCATTAGAGCTTGGAAAGTCGGACGGTCTTTCTTAGCAATCTTTAGTGTCTGGCGAGTAAGCGCAATTGGTCGCCATTTGATTTTCATATCTGGCGCATTGCTTGGCGCATTCGGAATAAAGCAGCTAGCACCATAACCTATCACAGCGAATAGAACGATACACACCGAGGCAACGATCTTCGCGCTCTCATGAGAGGCAATAATCCCTGCGCCCAAAGTACCAATAAGAATCGCCAGGAAAGTTCCGGTTTCGACTAAAGCGTTACCAGAGACAAGCTCTTTAGGTTCAAGTTGTTGCGGCAACAGTGCGTATTTCACTGGCCCGAAGAAAGCGCTTTGGGTTCCCATAAGGAAAAGTAAGAGCAAAAGAATGCCGTAGCTTTCATAGATAAAGCCAATGGCACCCAACGACATAATCACGATTTCTAGCAGCTTAACCTTACGAATGAACCATGACTTTTCATATTTGTCCGCGAGTACGCCTGCTAGTGCAGAAAACAGGAAGAATGGCAGTATAAAAAGACCCGCAGCCAGATTAATGAAGAGGTTGCTAGAGATGGGTAATGTATCGACGCTGGCGAAAGCGACAAACAGCAGCAACACATTCTTGAAGATATTGTCGTTAAAGGCCCCTAGAAACTGGGTAATAAAATAGGGTAGGAACCTTTGTTGCGTTAACAGCGAAGATTGGCTGCTGCTCTTCATATACGAACCTTGTTCATTTGCGACCTTATTCATTTGCCACTGTAATGGCTTACCAATTGGTTAAGTAATTTGATAATAAGTTATTAATCAGGTCTTTACCATCAATTGGCTCGGAAGCGAAGAACTTGTCATCGACACTCAACAGCGTAATACCGTGCACGCCAGACCATAATACTCGGCTTGCTTTCAGTACTTCTTTTTCTGTGTGATGCGGGGCAATAGCAAGTAACAGTTGCTCAAGCATGCCTGTCATCTTATCGATACGGTTCGATTGCCACTGAGGTAGGTTTTCACCATTCATGTTGTGTTCGAAAACTAACTGCCAACGGTTTGGGTGCTTAAGAGCAAAATCGTGATAACAGTAGGCTAGGTTAAACAGTGCATCTTGAGGGTTGCTTGATTGCTCAACCGCTACGGTCGCTTCAGCAGACAGTTCATCAAGTGTTTTAGCAACAACGTGCAGAAGAAGCAGGTTGTAGTTGCCGAATACATTAACAAGAGTACTTGGCACATATCCAATCATGTTCGCGATTTTTCGAAGGCTCAGCTCGTGATATGAGTGATCTTCTAAAAATTGAGTAACTGTGTCGAGTGTGAGCTGAACTAATTGCTCGCGCGTGTGATCGTTTCTTCTGGCCATGGTGAACTTCTATTAATGAACAACGTTCAATATTTTAGTCGCCCGCTCTAGTGGGCGTCAATGCTTTACTCTACAAGGGTTAAATTAATCTCAGCAATATTATGATACATGTGTAGCGACTGTGAATATTTCATTGTTCATTGTTAACGAGTATGATTAAAGAGTCGAAAGATAACGAAACCTATAAAGGATAAGAATGAAACGATTTTTCTCACTAATCGCGATTATGATGGTATCAGTCGCGGTGACACCAATCGCAGAAGCGAAAAAGTTTGGTGGTGGTAAGTCATTTGGTAAAAGTTTCAAAACGGCTCCCGCTCCTAAACAACAACAGCAAAACACAAACTCGATTAAGCAAGACCAAGCTGGCAAGACAAATGCGGCTGGCTCTAGTAAAAAAGGTCTAATGGGTGGTCTATTAGGCGGCCTACTGGCTGGCGGCCTGTTAGCGGCATTCTTTGGTGGCGCTTTTGAAGGTATCCAGTTCATGGATATCCTGATCATGGGTCTGATTGCGTTCCTAGCATTTAAATTCTTACGTGGCATGTTGGGTGCTAAGCAGGGCTCAATGAACCAGCAACGCGGCCAACAGCCAGCGTTTGGTGGTATGGGTCAGAACAAATTTGAGCAACCACAACAGCAGCCAAACGTTCATAACTTTGAACAAGCACAACCTCAATCACAAGGCACAGCTGGCGGTTTTGGTTTTGGCGCACAAAGCGATGTTCCTCATAACTACCCACCGGGTTTTGATCAAGCCGCATTCATTAACGGTTCTCGTGAGCACTACCGTACCCTACAAGGCGCTTGGAATCACAATGAACTGAACACGATTGAAGAATATGTATCTCCAAGTCTGTTTGAAGACCTAAAAGCAGAGCGCAACAAGCTTGAAGGTGAGCAACATACAGACGTAATGTACGTAGATGCGGAAATTGTTCGTGCTGACCATGACGGCAGCAAGGCGCAATTGAGTCTTCAATTCAGCGGTCGCTACCGTGACTCAGTTGAAGGTATCGAAGAAGATATTACGGACATCTGGCACTTAGAGCGCGACCTTACTGCGCCAAATGCACCTTGGTTGATCGTTGGTATCCAAGGCTAATTAATCCAGTTTCGTGATTAAACGAAGAGCCCTTGCTGTTATGGCAAGGGCTCTTTTTGTTGGTGGTAAGTCATCTGTGAAGCTAAGGGGTATAGTTCAACGTATGGTTGTGCAGACTTCCCCAATCATAGATCTCAAATTTTAGCTGGTCATCGGCAGTCTTTTTGAGACTGATGATCTCTTCAACGCCACTGGTACCATCGTAGTAATCCCCCCAAGGTTTATCAGGAAGTTGTTCGCGGAGGGTTTCGGACTGGACACTGAGCCTAAGTGATACCGAATCTGATTGTTGTCCATCATCAATAAACTTATAACCACCGCTTTTAACGGACTCAGTTTTAAATACGTTTGTTCCCTCAACACCACAGTCGCCATTTTGGTAGGTGACTTTGGTTAATATGTAACTTTGCTCAGACAATGTAAGTTGATAGCGAGAATCATCTGTTGGAGCTGGTGAACAGGTGTTGGCATTTTCTTGCCATGTACCATAAAAGGCATCAACACCAAAGGCACTGTGTAAGTTTTTCCAAGGGCTTTGTTCGTCAATCTCAATGGCTGCTGGCAGTGTCGCTGTGACTTCGTCATCTTCGTCATCTTCGTCTCTAAAACGATTGAAGCCATCGAGTGTGAGTTCGGTTGGATTGGTAACTGAAGCACTGGTGTCCTTGATTTTGATGATACCGATACTCGGCGCAAACCAAAGCTCTTGCCTCAATGAGATTTGGTCAAGACTAATTGCGCCGTATGTTGGAGAGTAGACCGTAACATCAAACGCTAAAACAAACTCAATATGTACCGCCTCATAAGAGCCATGCTGAGTCACAACGGTCTCAATTCCGTGGTTTTTCCAGATTGGTAACACGCTAGTATAAGCGGGCCCCGGGTCTGGAGTGATTGTAGTAGTCGCTTCGCTGTAGCCCGAGTCTGACCGTTCGCCTAATTCCGCATAAGCCGGAAGTAGAAGAAAGGGAGTTGTGGAGATATCAAATTGAGCTGTGTAACGGGTGCCATTTACCATGACTTGATTAAAGGTGAGGCCATCTAGATAAAGCCTCTGATCTTTATATTCAAAGGATTGTTTGAACCCGCTGTGTGGCCAGTTAAGCGAGAATGTTTCACTGCCGTCGGTGTGTACGGTGACTGGGGAGCTCGTAACTTTGTAGTTTTGTCCGGTGTTATCGTCGCTGTATGTCCAAGCTGCGCCATTTTGCGCAGGTAGATATTGATTGGTAGAAATAGCAGACGATACCGGAGTAGAAGGAGAGCTCGAGCCTCCACCGCCACATGCTGTTAATCCGATAAGACACAGACTCACCATCATCCAATTGTGATTACTCATGTTTCTTTCCTTGCTTAGCCTAAAAGACATTGTGCTTTTTAATTAGTATTCGCAAGGGGACTTTATGCTTGTTGTTTTATAAAATATTGATATGTATCAATCGATTAACAAGGTTCGCGTATATCGAATGGAAGAAAAATTAGAAGTATTGAATGCATCAAGTTTTGTAGGTCTACAAAGTATGAGCTAAATCTACGGTGATATTAGTATGGTTAGATACAAAAAAAGCCAACTCAGTGAGTTGGCTTTTTGATCTCTTAAGAGAATATGGTGGAGGGGGACGGATTCGAACCATCGAAGGCAGTGCCGGCAGATTTACAGTCTGCTCCCTTTGGCCACTCGGGAACCCCTCCAGGGTGTTTCCTATCTAAAATAGGCTCAATTGAAGTTTTCCCAACGATTCAATCGAGGTTTTCTTATCTCTAAAGAGTTAAGAAGAATATGGTGGAGGGGGACGGATTCGAACCATCGAAGGCGGAGCCGGCAGATTTACAGTCTGCTCCCTTTGGCCACTCGGGAACCCCTCCAGGGTATTTCCTATCTAAAATAGGCTCAATTGAAGTTTTCCCAACGATTCAATCGAGGTTTTCTTATCTCTTAAAGAGTTAAGAAGAAATATGGTGGAGGGGGACGGATTCGAACCATCGAAGGCGGAGCCGGCAGATTTACAGTCTGCTCCCTTTGGCCACTCGGGAACCCCTCCAGGGTATTTCCTATCTAAAATAGGCTCAATTGAAGTTTTCCCAACGATTCAATCGAGGTTTTCTTATCTCTTAAAGAGTTAAGAAGAAATATGGTGGAGGGGGACGGATTCGAACCATCGAAGGCGGAGCCGGCAGATTTACAGTCTGCTCCCTTTGGCCACTCGGGAACCCCTCCAGGGTGTTTCCCTATCTAACATAGGCTCAATTGAAGTTTTCCCAACGATTCAATCGAGGTTTTCTTATCTCTTAAAGAGTTAAGAAGAAATATGGTGGAGGGGGACGGATTCGAACCATCGAAGGCGGAGCCGGCAGATTTACAGTCTGCTCCCTTTGGCCACTCGGGAACCCCTCCAGGGTGTTTCCTATCTAACATAGGCTCAATTGAAGTTTTCCCAACGATTCAATCGAGGTTTCTTATCTCTTAAAGAGTTAAGGAGAATATGGTGGAGGGGGACGGATTCGAACCATCGAAGGCGGAGCCGGCAGATTTACAGTCTGCTCCCTTTGGCCACTCGGGAACCCCTCCAGGGTGTTTCCTATCTAACATAGGCTCAATTGAAGTTTTCCCAACGATTCAATCGAGGTTTCTTATCTCTTAAAGAGCTAAGAAGAAATATGGTGGAGGGGGACGGATTCGAACCATCGAAGGCGGAGCCGGCAGATTTACAGTCTGCTCCCTTTGGCCACTCGGGAACCCCTCCAGGGGTGTTTTCCTATCTCTTAGTGGATAGGCTTAAGAAATGTTTTTCCCAACGCATCTCTCAAGTGCGGAGCGCATCATAGCAAACACGTTTAACCTGTAAAGAGTTTTTCTTATGGTTTTGTGTTGAATGCTGCCTTTTTGGGCAAAGATAGCGAAAAGTGCGCGTTTTGCTCGGTAAGTGAACATATGTTCTGGCTGTACCGTATTGCTGTCCTAAATTATAGAGTGCGTAATTACCGTAAATGCCGAAAGTAATTGTATTTAGTCGGCCATCAAAGCTGGCTAGACGCATGATATTTTACCGAATGTCAGCATAATTTAGCGACATTTACACTTCTTGACGTTATTCGTTGCTATCAGTTGATAGAATACGGTTAATTACTTTATAGAGATCTCGAATCTAACTTACAGACTATCGTTATGACACATAAATCCATTTTATCTCTACTTAGCTTATCTATCATCTTGGCGTCTCCAGCCGTAGTTGCTAAGCGCATGGGACCAAGTTCAGTGACTGTCGTTACTGAGCAGGTCGATATTCATCAAGTTAACCAGTCACTTTCACTGGTTGGTAAGCTAGAAGCTGAGCAATCAGTGATCATCTCTTCTGAGATCTCTGGCAAAGTTGACTCCATCCATGTCAAAGCTAACCAAGAAGTTAAGAAAGACCAGTTATTGGTTCAACTGGATGACGACAAAGCCAAAGCGGCGGTGGCAGAAGCAAAAGCGTATCTAAAAGACGAACGTCGTAAATTGGCCGAGTTTGAGCGCTTAGTAAAAAGAAACGCTATTACACAAACTGAAATTGATGCGCAGAAAACCAGTGTAGAGATTGCACTTGCGAGACTGGCGGCAGCAAATGCCAACCTAAAAGACCTTCATATTTCAGCACCATTCTCCGGCACCGTGGGTTTTATCGACTTTAGCCGCGGCAAACTCGTTAGTTCAGGTACTGAATTGGTGGCACTGGATGACTTATCTGTGATGCAGTTAGATCTTCAGGTTCCAGAGCGTTACCTAGCGATGCTTTCAAAAGGTATGACAGTAACAGCACGCACAAGCGCATGGGGAGATACTGAATTCTCAGGCACAGTCGTGGGTATCGACTCACGCATTAACACAGAAACACTGAACCTGCGTGTTCGTATTCACTTCGATAACCCGAACGACTATCTAAAGCCGGGTATGCTCGTTTCAGCTGAGATGGACTTCCCACCCGTTGAAGCGCCGATTATCCCTGTGCAGGCTCTGCAATACTCAGGTACCAAGCGTTACGTTTATGTCGTCGGCGAAGATAATAAAGCGACGCGCACGGAAGTATTCCTAGGTGCTCGTATTGGTAACGAAGTGGTTATCGAAAAAGGCATCAATATTGGTGAGAAGATCGTGGTCCAAGGCATTGTGAACATGCGCGATGGCGTTCAGGTACAAGAGCTTGGTGTAACAACATCAGCAAAGCGTCAACCTCAGCAAGAGGAATCTAACTAATGCTGTTATCTGATGTTTCAGTAAAAAGGCCAGTAGCAGCGCTGGTTCTCAGTTTGCTGTTAGTGGTGTTTGGTATCGTTTCGTTCAGCAAACTTGCCGTACGAGAAATGCCAGATATCGAGAGCCCAGTTGTTTCTATTAGTACTCGCTATGAAGGCGCTTCTGCGACCATCATTGAAAGCCAGATTACCTCCAATCTAGAGGATCAGCTATCTGGTATTAGTGGGATTGATGAGATCGAGTCGACAACCCGAAATGGTTCTTCACGAATTACAATTACCTTTGAACTCGGTTATGACCTTAATACAGGTGTCAGTGACGTTCGTGATGCGGTAGCTCGCGCTCAACGTTCTTTGCCTGATGAAGCAGACGATCCGATTGTTTATAAGAACAATGGTAGTGGTGAAGCTTCGTTATACATCAACCTTAGCTCCACTGAAATGGACCGAACCCAACTGACGGACTACACCGAGCGTGTGCTTATCGATAGGTTCAGTTTGATTTCAGGTGTTAGCTCGGTTGATATCTCGGGTGGCCTATATAAGGTTATGTACGTCAAACTCAAGCCTGAGTTGATGGCGGGCCGTGGTGTAACCGCTACTGATATCACCACAGCGCTTCGCAACGAGAACATTGAGAGCCCGGGCGGTGAGGTACGTAACGATGCGATCGTTATGTCAGTCCGTACTGCGCGCTCATATACCCAAGCGGAAGACTTCGAGTATCTGGTTGTTAAGCGTGCATCGGACAACTCACCGATCTACCTAAAAGACGTTGCTGATGTCTATATTGGCGCAGAGAACGAAAACTCGACCTTTAAGAGTGATGGTATCGTTAACGTGAGCATGGGTATCGTGCCGCAATCGGATGCGAACCCGCTAGAAGTGGCTGACCTTGTTCATAAGGAAGTAGAGAACATTCAAAAGTTCTTACCAGACGGCACGCGCTTAGCCATTGACTACGACTCAACTGTTTTCATTGACCGCTCAATTACAGAGGTGTATAGCACGCTGTTTATCACAGGTGGTTTGGTTATCTTAGTGCTGTACGTGTTTATCGGCCAAGCACGTGCCACTTTGATTCCTGCGGTAACCGTGCCCGTATCTCTGATATCTTCATTTATCGCCGCCTACTACTTTGGCTTCTCGATCAACTTGATCACCTTGATGGCGCTAATTCTATCGATTGGTCTGGTAGTGGATGACGCTATCGTTGTAGTCGAGAATATTTTCCACCACATCGAACGTGGTGAATCGCCACTGCTTGCTGCCTATAAAGGTACGCGCGAAGTTGGTTTTGCCGTTGTTGCAACAACGCTAGTACTGGTGATGGTATTCCTGCCGATCTCTTTTATGGATGGCATGGTTGGCCTGCTGTTCACTGAATTCTCAGTGCTATTAGCAATGTCGGTGATCTTCTCTTCGCTGGTTGCTCTAACACTGACGCCAGTATTGGGCAGTAAGATCTTAAAAGCTAACGTGAAACCGAATCGCTTCAACCACTTCGTTGAGCGCGTTTTCGGCAAGCTAGAGAAAGGCTATCGCAGTGTTTTGCGTCGCGCTCTGGTGTGGCGTTTGGCCGCACCAATCATCATTATTGCGTGTCTGGGCGGCAGCTACGGCTTAATGCAACAAGTGCCAGCACAACTAACACCACAAGAAGACCGAGGTGTGATCTTCGCGTTTGTTCGTGGTGCAGATGCAACCAGTTATAACCGCATGTCAGCCAACATGGATCTGGTTGAAGAGCGTTTGATGCCGCTACTAGGTCAAGGGTTCTTGAAGTCGTTCAGCTTACAGTCGCCAGCATTCGGCGGTAATGCAGGTGACCAAACTGGCTTCGTGATAATGATTCTAGAAGACTGGAATGAGCGTGAAGCGACCGCTCAAGAAGCGCTAGGTCAAGTGAGAAAAGCGCTGACGGGAATTCCGGATGTTCGTATTTTCCCATTCATGCCAGGTTTCCGTGGCGGTTCGAGCGAACCTGTTCAGTTTGTTCTTGGTGGTTCGGATTACCCTGAACTGCAAAAGTGGGCTGAGATCTTAAAGCAAGCGGCTGAAGACTCGCCAATGATGGAAGGTGCTGACATCGACTACTCAGAGAAAACGCCTGAGCTGTTGGTGACGGTAGATAAACAGCGTGCTGCAGAACTTGGGGTGAGTGTTTCAGACATCTCAGACACACTAGAGATTATGCTAGGTGGTAAGAGTGAAACCACCTTTGTAGAGCGTGGTGAAGAGTACGATGTCTACCTACGTGGCGATGAGAACAGCTTCAACAACGCCAATGATCTCAGCCAGATTTACATGAGAACCCAGTCTGGTGAGCTAGTCACGCTGGATACGCTAACTAAGATTGAAGAAGTTGCTTCGTCGATTCGTTTGTCTCACTACAACAAGCAGAAGTCGATCACCATTAAGGCGAACTTGATGGATGGCTACACTCTAGGTGAAGCCCTTGATTTCCTCGATGAACAAGCAATTGAGATGCTGCCAGGTGATATCTCAGTGAGCTACTCTGGCGAGTCTAAAGACTTTAAAGAGAATCAATCGAGCATTCTCGTGGTCTTTGCCTTGGCGATGCTGGTTGCTTACCTCGTGCTAGCCGCCCAGTTTGAAAGCTTCATCAACCCGTTGGTGGTGATGTTCACCGTACCTATGGGGATCTTCGGTGGTTTCTTAGGTTTGGTGCTGATGAGCCAAGGTCTGAACGTCTATAGCCAGATCGGTATGATCATGTTGATTGGTATGGTAACTAAGAATGGTATCTTGATCGTTGAGTTTGCCAACCAACTGCGTGACCGTGGCATCGAGTTTGAGAAAGCGATTGTGGATGCTTCTGCGCGTCGTCTGCGTCCAATCATGATGACAGCGTTTACCACTCTGGCAGGTGCTATTCCGCTGATTACATCGACTGGTGCGGGTTACGAGAGCCGCGTTGCGGTTGGTACGGTTATCTTTTTCGGTATGGGCTTTGCGACACTGGTAACTCTGTTTGTCATTCCAGCGATGTATCGTCTGATCTCAGGTGCGACAAGAGCTCCAGGTCACGTTGAGTCTGAACTGAATAAAGCGTTGAGTCACGATACGGTAGGTCGCACCTCACACGGGTAGATTGTCTTTGGGCTGAATGTTAAAAAGCTCGGCTTCTGAATTGAAGTCGAGCTTTTTTAATGCTTGGAACATTATAGGAAATGAGCAGCTGGTCGTTACGCTCTCGCGATAACCTCTTTTACCAAACGCTCGATACCAGAGTTGGCTTCTGAAATAGAGCCAGCCAACATATAAGCAGGTGTAGAGACAATGTTGTGCTGGTCATCGATAACAATATCATCCACAGGGCACTCTTGGTGTGCGCCCCCTAACTGCTGGAATGCGCCAGCGGTGCCTTCATCGTTACCGATTGTGCCCTTTGCTTGAGAAGCGTAAACCATTGGAATGATTACTGGCGCAATACACATGTAGCCAGCAGGTTTGTTCGCTTGTGCAAAAGAAAGACATGCGGTCTTAACATCTTCATTGATTTGACAATCTGCTTGAGCAACGGCAAAGGTGGTTAAGTTCTTCGCTGCGCCAAAACCGCCCGGCACAATCAAAGCATCAAAGTCTTGAGCAACGAGTTGTTTTACATCTTGAACATTGCCGCGAGCAATTCGCGCCGACTCGACCAGTACGTTGCGCGACTCTTCCGTTACCTCGCCGGTAAGGTGATTGACGACATGTAATTGGTCGATATTAGGAGCAAAGCAGTGCCATGTCGCCCCTTCTTTTTCAACAGCGTGCAGCGTTAATACCGCTTCGTGGATCTCGGCTCCGTCAAATACACCGCAGCCACTTAAAATCACAGCAATCTTTTTCATGGTAGTCCCTAAGGTTTGATGGTCATTGTAATGGTGCTCAACGTTTTAATGGCTCGAACATCGTTAACTCAGAGCCTAAGCGTTGAACTGTTAATGTTATTGTGTCGTCTTGGTTTCGAGGTAGAACCGTATCATTAGTTCTAGAGTCAGCACTTTTCATCAGCAAATCAAGCGGTTGTTTGTGATTTGTTGACCTCTGTTCTGATACTCAATACCACGCATTTCTTAAGATTACTCTGCAAGGTAAACCAGCCATGATGGTAAGGATACTAAGCATATTTAAGGGATGACGTTTACTTTCTAATACACAACGAAAAAGCACGACTTGTGTCTGGCGCGCATGACACTTTTTTTGTATAACAACAGAGCTCAATACAAATAGAACAGAATAAGGAATGTAAAGTGGCTGAATTCAAATATAAAAATCTGTCTCAAGAAGAACAAGACAAGCTGGATGCGGCGACTTTTCGTCGTTTGTTGGCACATCTAGATAACAACAAAGATGTTCAGAACATTGATCTAATGATTCTTGCTGGTTTCTGCCGCAACTGCTTCAGCAAGTGGTACAAAGCCGAGGCAGAGCAACAAGGTCTAGACATCGATATCGATGATGCTCGTGAGCGCGTATACGGAATGACTTATGATGAGTGGAAACAGAACCACCAACCGAAAGCGACACCAGAGCAGCTAGCCGCGTTCGAAGCGAAGCAAAAGCCTGAGTAAACAACTCGACCCATATTAAAAAAGCGGCATGAACCTTTTCATGCCGCTTTTTGTTTTAAGCCTTTCGGTATTGTTTAAACAACGAGTGTTTACAGCTCGCCAGTTTGGTTAAACACTTTGAGTTTTTCCGCGAACGGCTCAATATCACCGATGTTTTCACGAACCCACTCGTCATCAAAGTATGTGTCTAGGTAACGTTCACCGCTATCACACAACAGAGTCACGATAGAGCCTTTCTCTCCACGTGCTTTCATCTCGCTTGCCAGCTGTAATACGCCATACATATTTGTACCTGTTGACGCGCCGACTTTACGGCCAAGCAGTTCTGACAACCAGTGCGTTGTCGCAATACTTGCTGCATCTGGAATAGTGCGCATCTCATCGATCACACCCGTAATGAAGCTTGGCTCCACGCGCGGGCGGCCAATGCCTTCAATTTTACTGCCCTTGTCACCAGTTAGGTCGACATTGCCTGTCTTAAAGAAGTCGTGGAATACCGAGTTCTCAGGGTCTACCACACACAGTTGTGTTTCATGTTGTTGGTAGCGAATGAAGCGACCAATGGTTGCAGATGTGCCACCCGTGCCAGGGCTCATCACGACCCATGCTGGGATAGGGTGATCTTCCATTTGCATCTGGTTGAAAATCGAGTTGGCGATGTTGTTGTTACCGCGCCAGTCAGTTGCACGCTCTGCATAGGTGAATTGATCCATGTAGTGGCCATTCAACTCTTCAGCAAGGCGACGAGACTCAGCATAAATCTGGTCTGAGCGATCAACTAGGTGAGCTTGACCGCCGTAGAATTCAATCTGTTCAATCTTTTTCTTGGCTGTGCACTTTGGCATAACCGCAATGAAAGGTAGGCCAAGCAAACGTGCAAAATACGCCTCTGATACTGCAGTACTACCAGATGATGATTCAATGATAGTAGTCTCTGGACCAACCCAGCCATTACAAATCGCGTATAGGAAAAGTGAACGCGCTAAACGGTGTTTTAGAGATCCCGTAGGGTGTGTACTTTCATCTTTTAGATAGATATCGATGCCTTCGACACTCGGTAAATCAAGCTTGATAAGGTGAGTATCAGCAGAACGTTGAAAGTCTGCTTCGATTTTGCGGATGGCGTTGTTGATCCATTTATGGTCAGTACACATAGGGGTATCTCCAGAAATTTGACGTTGTTATTTTTATCTTTGCTATGTCACTAAATTAGCGGGAACTGCAGAGAAAAACTTTGCTATATTTACTGCATATTGATGACTAAGTAGAAAAAATTTCTCTTTTATAGGCTTTTATTAAAAACATGATCGATGCCACGGACAAAAAAATACTGCGTCTGCTACAGCAAGACAGCACACTGTCACTTAACGATATTGCGGAAGCCGTTAACCTCACTACGACTCCTTGTTGGAAGCGTCTTAAGCGTTTAGAAGAGGAGGGGGTGATAGAAAAACGCGTTGCGCTGCTCAACCCTGAGAAGCTGGATTTATCCTTTACGGCATTTGTTTTGGTCAAAACCAGTGACCACTCACATGAATGGTACGGGCGCTTCGTCGGCACGGTCTCCGAATTCCCAGAAGTGATGGAGTTCTACCGAATGGCTGGCGAATATGATTACATGCTCAAAGTTCAGGTCAGAGACATGAAGTGTTTTGATGAGTTTTATAAGCGTCTAGTGAACAGTGTTGATGGCCTCTCTAATGTCACTTCTACATTTGCAATGGAACCTTTGAAATACACAACCGCACTGCCGCTATAATTAATGGAAAGGGCACCTTTTGGTTAACGCAAGGCATCAATGAGCTAACTCAAGGTACTAATCAGGAAAATAAGGACGTTTATGCAAGCAAAAATCTCTATGGCCATTCAGTTGCTATTGGCGACGGCGATTTTTTATTTGGGATACAGCATCTTCGCTTTTACCAATAAGGTAGGTGAGGTGGTGGATACCTACCCACAGGTGATTGATGACCTATCTGTTGTTACCAAGGAGCTCAAAGTGGAAGAGTTTCTTGTGTTAGCCGAGCATATTGATGAGCTAGCTCCAGAAGTACTATTGACTGTAGAAGCAGTGCGTCAAACCATTGATGAGGTTAATCAAACTGTCGCTTCAGTGGACAGTAAGATCCCATCTATTCTGCTTGAAGTGAAGAACGTCAGAACAGAGACGGTACCTACTGTACTGAAAGAAATTAAAGTATTGAGAACGGATGTGATACCTCCGACTCTCAACGAAGTCACACGTTACCGTGTGGATGTGGTGCCGCCTGTACTGGCAGAAAGCCAAGCTTATCGTGAACAAGTGATCCCTGTCGTTGTGCAAGAGTCTGCTCAGTTAAGAGAAGAGGTTCCGGGGATTTTGAATCAGGCAACAGAGCTGGTGGATAAGAGTAAAGTGTTAGCTCAAACCGCGACTCAAGGGGCAGTTGAAGGCACAGTGAAAGGGGTGGTGTTATCACCTATTAACTTGATTCGCGATGCCGGTAATGGGATTAAGACTCGCGTTCAGGGTGAAGAAGAAGTACCAGTCGCTGAATAGGTATTCGAACTATTAAGAACATGGAAAAGGGCTTGAGTAGTACTCAAGCCCTTTGTGTTTTGGTTTACCATTATTGGCAAAGGCTAGACGAAAATTACTTAGTAAAGCGCATTACGCCTTCTTGTACTGCCGTAGCAACCAGTTGACCTTGCTGGTTGTAGATCTCACCTCGAACCAAGCCACGAGTGTTACTCGCAGTAGGGCTCTCTATCGCGTACAGCAGCCACTCATCCATCTTGAATGGGCGGTGGAACCAGATTGAATGGTCAATAGTGGCCACTTGGAAATTCGGTGTCATCAGAGAAACTTCGTGAGGATGCAGAGCCGTCACGAGGAAACCCCAGTCAGAAGCGTAAGCTAGCAGGTATTGGTGAATCAGATGGTTGTCTGGCATTTCACCATTTGCACGAACCCATAAGTATTGCTTTGGTTCAGTCTTCTTCGGTTTGAGAGGGTTCACAACCGTAACTGGGCGCATCTCAATTGGCTTCTCGCCACAGAAAGTCTTTCTTAGCTTCTCAGGTAAAAACTCAGCGATATGGCTAGCAAGCTCTGTTTCCGATGCAAAGTTTTCCGGCCCTGGAATCTCAGGCATGGTGTTTTGGTGTTCAAAGCCTTCAGCATCACCATGGTATGAAGCGGTGAGGTAGAAGATAGGGCGACCATTTTGAATCGCCTTAACACGGCGAGTGCTGAAGCTGCGTCCGTCTCGTAAGTTCTCTACATCATAAATAATCGGCTTCTCTGGATCGCCTGGATACAGAAAGTAGCTGTGAAACGAATGGACACTGCGATCTTCCTCAACCGTGTAGCGCGCAGCAGACAACGCTTGGCCAAGTACCTGTCCGCCGTAAACTTGTGGCAGACCAAGGTTTTCACTCTGTCCTCGAAACAGACCCTCTTCCAGTTTTTCTAGCTGAAGTAAACTTAGTAATTCTTTTAATGGTTGACTCATTGCCAGAGCACCTCTTAATAAAATGAGAGCAGGTTAAAGGGTTAACCGAGCCACTCAGTCAAATATCTGTCAATAAATCATAGGGTTTCAAGACAGAATATGAAAGCTCTCTTATAATTAGCATTCAGTTTTGCTATATCCGGCAAACACATTGAGAGAAATATCTTATGAAAAAGGCTTTATTAATCGCAACGTCTTTAATCTCTTTTGGCTTCCTCGCTGGCTGCCAAACCACTGAACAAAGTGAGGCGCATCAACAGGTTGTCGCAGAGAACATGAAAATGGTAACCGGTACGGTAAGTTACCGAGAGCGCATTGCACTTCCTGAAAATGCACTAGTAACGGTAACACTAGAAGATATCTCATTGGCTGATGCACCTTCAAAGGTATTGGCGACTCAAGAATTCACAACCGATGGCAAGCAGGTCCCATTTGCTTTTGAACTGAAGTACGACGCTAGTCAGATTAAGGCGAACCATCGTTACAATGTGCGCGCAAGTATCCATGTAGATAGCAAGCTGCGTTTTACAACAGATACAATTGCACCTGTGATCACAGATGCAGCTAACACAGAATCACTGGATTTGCGTTTAGTTGGTGTTCGTTAATTCATTGTTCTCTAAGAGAACGAACTGAATAAAGAACAATGGCAGCGTTACGGCTGCCATTTGTATTTTCTGAGCTTGATTCTCCCTGCCTCACTCACTTCAATGCCTTCCGCTTCTAAATGGCGCTTTTGTCGCTCGAAGTCCTCGCCTTTTAGCGAAATCTCGCCTTTACTATTAATGACCCTAAACCAAGGGAGCTGACTTCCCTCTGGTAAATTGCCCAAAGCTTTGCCTACGTGACGCGCATAGCCTGGAAAGCCTGAAAAACGTGCTATGTCTCCATAAGTTGTTACTTTCCCATAGGGAATTTGGTGAATTACAGCAAAGATTTGGGGTAAAAATTGGTCCATACTAACTATTCCTAGTTCATTAATACCACGGATCGGTAGAAGGAGAGAGCTATGGTATTTTCAACGTTTCAGTTCTTAGTGACAACCCTATTAGCGGTTGTTTGTGCCCGAGCTATTAGTCTAAGTGACGGAGACATTCCCGTTTTGGCTATGGTTATCCCTGCGCTATGGGTTTTGCCGCAAGGAGGAGTCGCAGGCTTAGCTCTGCTTGCTTCGATGACCGTATACGGCCTGACACTTCCAATGCAGCCAATAACTTTATCAGTCAGTGCGTGGGTGTTGTTTCCTTTGCTGATGGTTGTCTTCTCACGCCACAGTAGCTTGTCAGTGCTTGTGGTTTCAGGATTAATTGTCACGACTCTACAAGTCGGCATTATGGTGACTCAGTCTGCAGGTAAGCTTGAAGGTACGCCTTGGGTTACGGTTCTTCAAACCCTATCAATAATAGTCATCTGGTGGGCGGCTAATCACCTCAAACCGGCTAGTCGACATAGCTGGTGGTCACTGGTTCTAATATTGCCACTCTGGATAGCCGACTTACCTTATGCGGCACTAGTAGCCTTGTGTGTAACGGGCATTATGGCGTCAATGGAGGCGATGACCAAGCTCAAAACCTTCCGTTGGAATAAGCTATTGTGTTGGACACTGCCCACTGCGGGTTTTGCTGCTCTGGTGATTACACCGAGTATTGAGGTACCGAGCCCAGTATTTGTTGTGTGGTTATGCTTGCTAGGCACTGCGTGGATGACGGACTACATTATTCGTACAGAAGATAACGAAGATATCGATATCTAAGCGTTAATAGCTCCAACGTCAGCATTTGTTTCCTATCTCTCTTTTTCGCAGGTAAATGACCAATTTACCTGCGATTTAGTATTGGTTTGAGTAAAGGATAAGCACTTAGACCACAATTGTTTAAAAATAGGGTGGAAGGGCTTGCAATGGTTGCGGGGATGCTTAATAATCCAGTCACTCTTTGAGGCAAGCCTCTTAGAAAACGAATCTATGGGGGCCTGGTCCTCCCGCAACAATAGCTCGTGAACTCGGTCAGGTCCGGAAGGAAGCAGCCGCAGCGAGTGACTTGTGTGCCGGGATGTGGCTGGGTTCCCACCCTTTAAAAAAGCCGCTCTTCATGAGCGGCTTTTTGCTTTTCTGGTCCCTTCCAATTCACCTCTGTTTCTCCTCATCTCTTTGGTTAGAAATTGTTTTCTCTCGCTTTGCAGGCTTGGTATTCCTTGATAGCTTGAGTAATATGAACCGAACCCCCTTAGTTTTTATGGAATTATGACTGAGTTATTTGAGCAAAAAAATTTGCAGCCGCTGTACATCCAAGTTGCGGGAGAGTTAAAGCGCGAGATTGATAAAGGCACTTACCCTGTGGGCAGTAAGCTACCTTCTGAAAATCAGCTGGTTGATCTGTTGAAAGTCAGCCGAGTTACGGTGCGTAAAGCGTTGCAGCAGCTCAATGATGGCGGTTATATCTTTTCAGAGAAGGGCAAAGGCAGCTTTGTTAAATCCAATAAACTGCGTCATGACTTCTTATCTATGTCTGGTTTGGCGCAAGAGGCGGCAGGTGCGGGTCTAGAAGCGACCAATATTGTCGATGCCTTTGAGGTGCAGCCTGCAGATGAGCTTGTCGCTCAAAAACTCAATATCTCTGTTGGTGAGCCCGTTAATTTTGCTCGTCGTTTAAGGCTGGTTAACGACCAAGTCGTCTCATTTGAAGAGTTCTACATCCCACGAGTACTACTTCCCAACCTAACAAAAGACGATCTCAAGGGATCAAAGTTCGAATATTTGAGTCGTCACGGTATTGAGATGGTCAAGACGCAACAAAAGTTATTACCGGCGTTGCCTGATGTGACAGTTCAGCAATTTTTAGATGTTGGAGAGCTTGATCCCATCTTGATCAACCAATCTCAGAACTACTATGAAGAGCAGAAAATATATGAGTACTCAACGGTTTACTATAAATCTAGTTTGTATGATTTTGAGATAACCGCACGAGTTTAGAGAGTGTCGAATAGCCCACGTTTGTGGGCTATTTTTTTATCTATAGGTTTTTGAATGTAAGCAATCTTATGCATTTCAGGTAAACAACAAGTGTGACGAATAACAAAAAACGACAACGAAAAATACAACCTGTATCTAACCTGTATTAGTATAAATACAGGTTAGATACAGGTTGTTATTTCTTTGCACTCTTTGGAGACGAAATTTATGGCGCGAGATGCGAAAGTTGTAGCGAATAGAGTTATGGCCTTACTGGGAGGTGAGGGCAATATCGCACAACTTAATCACTGTGCAACACGACTGCGTGTTGTGGCCAAGGAAGATGAAAAAGTCGACGCTGAAGGACTCAGCGCAACGGAGGGAGTACATGGGTACTTCTTCCAAAATGGTCAGCACCAAGTGATCTTGGGGACAGGTTTTGTAGGTAAGGTTTTTGCCATCATGAAAGGCAACGACGCCATTGAAGAAGCTCCACAAGCTGAAGAGAAAAAAGACAAAGTGAGTACCTTCCAAACGGTAACACGTACGTTCTCTGACATCTTTGTCGCTATTATTCCTGCCTTGGTTGCGACCGGTTTATTGATGGGTTTGCGTGGGTTGTTGGTGAACGGTTTCGGGATTGAGCTTTCTCCTCAGCTCAATACTCTGTCTCAAGTTTTAACCGATACCGCCTTCATCTTTATCCCAGTATTGGTGACTTGGTCGGCGATGCGCGTATTCGGTGGTAATCCAGTGCTCGGTATTGTTTTGGGCTTGATGTTGGTGGCTCCGCAACTAGCTAGTAAATGGGATGTCGCTTTCGGTAACGCAGAAGCGATGATGATTCCGTTTATGGGCTTTGAGATTGCGGTAACTGGTTTGCAGAGTTCAATTCTTCCAGCGGTGTTTATGGGTTGGTTCGCTGCTCTAGTTGAGCGTACATCACGCAAATACATCCCTGAAGTATTGGACCTCATTCTGACGCCATTTATCACTCTGTTGGTCTCTCTGATTGCAGGTTTGGTGTTCGTTGGTCCAATCCTACTCGGAATTGAGAAGCTGATTACCGAAGCCGTGCTCTACTTCTTACAAATCCCATACGGCATTGGTGGCTTGATTTACGGCGGCGCAATTCAATTCATGGCGGTAACCGGTATGCACCACACCATCGTGCCTATCACGATCGCGATGGTGACAGACACAGGCTTCGACTACATCAACCCATTGGGTACTGCTGCAATCGCAGGCCAGTTTGGAGCGGCAATGGCGGTGATGTCGATGCAGACAGATAAAGTGAAGCGCACCGGTATGTTTGGTGCAGCGTTGCCAGCTCTGTTTGGTATCACTGAGCCAGCGATGTTTGCGATTACTCTACCTCGCGTAAAACCTTTCTTGTATGGCTGTATTGGCGGTGCATTAGGTGGCTGTTTAGGCGCGATTGCGGGTATTGGCTCTGCAGGTACGGGAGCAACCATGCTACCAGGTGTTTTGCTTTACCTTGGCGGCGGTCTAGGAATGTATGTTCTTGTGATGCTAGTCGGTGCAGCCTCTGCTTTCGCGCTGACAAAGCTGCTTTACAAAGAGCCTAAATAATTTTTCACCACTTATTTGAGTGAATATTCTTTTTCTTGGAGTTGTTATGGATTTTTCTAATCGTCAAAACCGCTTTGTCCGAATTCACGAGGTGAGTGAGGAGTATTTGGCGGATATTGAGCACAAAACACAAACTGACCCGTTTTATCCGAGCTACCACATTGCACCAAAGCACGGTTTGTTGAATGACCCGAACGGTTTGAGTTACTTCAATGGCGAGCACCACATTTTCTACCAGTGGTTCCCGCTTGGCCCTGTGCACGGTTTGAAGCACTGGTACCACGTATCGACCAAAGATTTCGTGAACTTTACTGACCGCGGTATCGCGATGTACCCAGACCAAGATTACGACCATCATGGTTGTTATACCGGAGTTGGTGTACCGCACGATGATCAACTTTACCTTTTCTATACGGCGAATTTGAAAAAGGAGAACGACCAACGTCATCCGACTCAAGTTCTCGCGATTATGGACAAGCAAGGTAACGTGGAAAAGAAAGGTATCGTGGTTGACTTCGATCCGAGTGCATATACCGCAGAGATTCGTGACCCGGTGTTGGTGTGTCGTGATAACGACTATCACATGCTGATTGGCGCTCAAGGTCATAACGAAAAGGGAACTCTCGCTTACTATCGCGGTAGCGACATTGATGACTACCATCACCAAGGTGATATCGATGTAGGGTTAGAAGATTTTGGCTATATGTGGGAGTGCCCGAACTACTATGAGACGGATGAGCATGGGGTTTACATCTTCTCACCACAGGGCGTGAGTTCAGACAACAAATATGACCTCAAAAACGTATTTTCTGTGGTTTATATGGTGGGTGAGCCTATTGATTTTGAATCGAAAGTATTCAAAAACCAAGGCTATCGAGAGCTAGATAAAGGCTTTGATTTCTATGCACCACAAACGTATCTAGATAACAAACAACGTCGCATTCTTATTGGTTGGTTGGGCAACTCAAAGAGCGACTATCCGACGGATAAAAACGGCTGGGCGCATATGCTCACGCTACCACGTGAGTTGATCATTGATGGCGACTATCTGATCCAGAAACCATTGAAAGAGCTTAAAGCACTACGCCAAAGTTCAA
The DNA here is from genome assembly GCF_009363355.1 of Vibrio sp. THAF190c. Classification (NCBI taxonomy): domain Bacteria; kingdom Pseudomonadati; phylum Pseudomonadota; class Gammaproteobacteria; order Vibrionales; family Vibrionaceae; genus Vibrio; species Vibrio sp. THAF190c. The sequence continues at coordinate 1,013,965 of NZ_CP045338.1, forward strand.
TTGACGTCGAAGACTCTGAGCCTCTAGATCTAACGTCACGAGCATTCGAGTTGGAACTGAATGTAGATGAGTCTTTCACTCTGACTTTGGCTAACCAGAAAGGTGAGCAGATGGTGTTCCGAGGCGATCAAGATGAGTTGATTCTAGACCGTTCTCAGGTCTCTCACTTACACGCAGAAGCATATGGCACGGTTCGCTACGCTCAGCGTCTAGAGCAAGCGCAAACCATCCGCGTCTTTGTCGATAACTCAGCGATTGAAATTTTTGCTGACAACGGCAAGACAGTGTTCACCTCTCGAATCTTCATTGATGAGTTGTCTCTAGTCACTCTCAATCAGGCAAGCGGCACACTGCATTATATGTCTGCGATACAGGCTACTCGCTAGCCACCAGTAAATTATTCCAAAACAAAAAAATAAGGCCCTCGTCGGGGAGGGCCTCTTATTGCCAAAATATAGGGTTTAGCATGAAAAATACACTAAAAATGTCGCTTGCGGCGGCTTCCGTAATGGTTGCAATGTCAGCGAACGCTGGAATCAGCATTGTTGATACTGAAGAGGGTAACTTCTCTGTCGGTGGCAACGTGGAGTTGAATTTCAACTACCAAGACCGTGAGTCACACGATAACAATGACAGCGAATTCAACCAAGACGGCCGCGTTCTAATCGAGTTTGCGGGCGAAAAGTACACGAGCAAAGGTCATTATGTGGGTGTGAAAGCGCAACCGCTGTTTGAGAGCACAGGCAATATTGCATTGGATGATGCGTACTTTGAGTTTGGTAAAAAAGACGGTTGGGCAATTAAAGCGGGTCGATTTGAAGCTTACGATATGTTTCCTGTTGGCTTAGATGTCTTCCTAGAGTACTCGGGAGATACAGCGAATGATCTTTATTCAGACGGTTCAGCATATTCATACCAAGCAAAAGAAGCACGTGGTCGCGGTTCAGACGGTCAAATCATGTACAGCCAAACCTTTGGTGACTTGTATGTGGAAGTTGGCGCAATGTTAGGTGACCGCTCTAACTTGTTCGATGGCGGCCTTGATGGCAAGTACCACGGTAAAGAGATCGAATCGAGCAAAGATTCGTTTTTAGTTCGCCCTGTTGTCGCTTACCAAATGGGTGATTTCAAAGTGGCTGCTTCGATTGAAACCAATCTCGTTTCTAACGCAATTGTCGCTGATGGTGTGGATATCTCAGATCGTACCGGTTATGGCTTAACTGGTAACTGGACGAGCGGTGATTGGACAGTAAATGCGAACGTTGCTTACTTAGATGCTGTTGACGAAAACAACTTATCAGCAGGTGTTAATGCACTGTGGAATAACTTTGGATTGGGTTACATTCACTCGATAAATGAGTATGAAAATAAGGAGTTTTCTTCTTGGGCTGAAGGCGACGTAAACGTATCAACATGGTATGCATCTTACGCTTTCCGTGATGTACTGGAGGTACAAGATTTTTCAATTCTTCTAGGTACATACTACACAACCGTCGACAACAAGTTGGATCAGCAGTCGGATGCATCAGCCTTTGCTGAAGAAGACGATTTCGGTGCTCGTGTACGTCTGTTCTACGAATTTTAATTTAACGTCGTTACGAGAGGCAAAGTGATATGAACAAAGTTTGGGTAACTGGAGATGCTGTTGTGGATTTGATTCCAGATGGCGAGACTCGTTATTTAAAATGCCCAGGTGGCGCGCCAGCAAACGTTGCTGTGGCCATCTCTCGATTGGGCGGTGATACTGCTTTTTTTGGTCGAGCTGGGCAAGATCCGCTAGGGCGCTTTATGAAGCAAACCCTAACGGATGAGAAGGTGAATACCGATGGCATGTTTCTGGACGAAGCTCAGCGAACATCTACTGTCATTGTCGACCTAGATGATGATGGTGAACGCAGCTTCACCTTTATGGTTAAGCCAAGCGCCGACCAGTTTTTCAGCATCGAAGACATCCCCCAATTTACATATGGACAATGGATGCACAGTTGTTCAATCGCTTTGGCTAACGAACCCTCTCGCAGTACGACGCTTGAAGCGATGCAGCGAATGAAATCAGCAGGCGGCTATATCAGCTTTGACCCGAACCTGAGGGAAGAAGTATGGGCTGAACCATCACAAATCAAAGAAGTTGTGATGAGTGCTGTTGAGCTGGCAGATGTGGTGAAGTTTTCTGAAGAGGAACTAACGTTCTTAACCGGTACTGAAACGCTAGATTCGGCTTTGGACGAGCTAAATGCTGCGCCTAACAAGCTGATCATGGTGACGCTAGGCGCTCGTGGTGCATTGGCGGTTTACAATGGTGAACGTCGAGTGATTGAAGGCACTAAGGTTGAGCAAGTTATTGATACGACGGGCGCAGGTGATGCATTTGTCGGTGGCTTGCTAGCCAAACTGTCTCAGAGTGATGACTGGTGTTCATGGTCTCAGGTCGAAGCAGCTGTTCACTGGGGCAATGCTTGCGGCGCACTAGCGACCACGCAAAAAGGTGCGATGACGGCACTGCCTTCTTTGCAGCAATTAACTGAGCTAGTGGGCTAGCGATCTATGTCAGCCATGTAAGTGTCTATCCCATAACAAAGCCGCTCATAGAGAGCGGCTTTTTTGTTCTATTGAGTCACAGTGTTGCTTTATTCGTAAATACTGTACGAGAAGTACTTGCTAGCAATTTTTGCATGCTGGCCGTTGTCGATCAGTCTTTGGATGCCGTCATTGATTAGTAGTTTTAAATCGTCGTCTTGTTTGCGAACGGCAACACCGATACCACGACCAAACCATTTCTCTTCAGTGAATTTGGGCCCGGTAAAGTGATAGTTTTTACCTTGTTCTGTTTCTAAGAATCCAGAATTTAAACCCATAGAGCCACCAAATACTGTATCAAGGCGTCCGTTCAATAAGTCAGTAAAGGCTTCATCAAAGTTACCGTAGCGGCGGATATCGACGTTCGGGTAGATTGCAGAAAGGTACTTATCTCCGATAGTTGCGCGCTGCACTCCAATCGTAAGCTCGTTTAAGCTGCCGTCTTCCATGTTGATTTCACGACCGTTTTCCATCACGAAGCGCGTTGGTACTTTTGCGTATGGGATGGTGAAGTCAACCTTCTTTTCGCGCTCTTCTGTGATTGTCATTGCAGCGATAATCGCGTCGTTTTTGCGACTAAGCAGAGAAGGGATAATGCCATCCCAATCGGTTTTAGATATTACGCATTTTACCTGCAGCTCATCACACAGTGCGTTGGCCAGATCGACTTCAAAGCCTTCTAACTTACCTTCTTTAGTTGTCCAACTAAAAGGAGGGTAAGCGCCCTCTACAGTAAATCGTATTTGCTTCCACTCTTTTGCGTAAGTGAACGCAGAAAACAGACTAACCAACGCAACTAATATCCACTTCATTTCATTATGTCCTTATATTAGAGATGGATATGCATCATTAACGATCCATTAACAACTATCAATGTAAATGCATATCCTTGTGAACTAAGGCATAAATTTTAATCAATGGCTCTCTTCTATCTTTGCGATTTGGTCGAGTGTATCGATGGTTAAAAAGGTCAATTTGCAGGCAGAATTACGGCTGAGTCGTCACTTTCGGTTTGTTCATCATCGCTATCGGCTTGTTGTGCTAGCCAATTGAGGGCTTGGGTTAGATAGAGCTTGTTGGCTTCGGCATCGCACCAAGTTTTAGATAAGCCTCTTCGATTGAACTCAGCACCAATGGCTGCCAGCGTTTGGTTACTTGGTCGACCATAGTAGAGGGTGTCGCACAGCTGCATGTTCGACATTGATTGTGCATAAACGTTGACTGAAGAGGTGTTAGCGTTCAGCGCTTTTGATTGGTTATGTGTACAGCCAGTCAAAAGAACAAGAAGAGTAATAGAAATAGCAGCTTTCATTTATTTGGTCGATGTTAGGTGGCTTTCATGAATTATGTCTGCAATTTTGCGGTTTATTGTCAATTTTACCCAAAGCTAGGTTATTACGAGAGGTTAGTACCAGTTTTAATGAATTAGTTGTTGTGGGTAAGTTATGCTCACTTTGTCTTGTGATGTTATAACATAATAAGCCATTTATTTTTAGGGTTTATTTTTTTAAGTTTACTGACAGGTTATGAGCCTTGTCACATAGATTAATTCAATTGAATGATAATTATTCTCATGTGTTTTTTTGAAAATGGAGAATCATATGAAAGCGGCAGTTGTTAGTGAATTTAAAGGGCCTTTAGAGATAAAAGATATTCCGTTACCAAACATCAAACCAAGAGATGTGCTTGTGAAGGTGCACGCTTGTGGTGTTTGTCATACCGACTTACATGCTTGTCATGGTGATTGGCCTGTGAAACCTAAAATGCCACTGGTACCTGGGCATGAAGGTGTAGGTGAGATTGTTGAAGTTGGCAGTGAGATTAAGCATTTGAACGTCGGCGACCGTGTAGGCGTGCCTTGGTTATACAGTGCTTGTGGGCATTGTGATTACTGTTTAGATGGCAAAGAGACACTCTGTCTAGACCAACATAATGCTGGATACTCAGTGGATGGCGGTTACGCGGAATATTGCCTTGCGCATGGTGAGTATGTGGTCAAGTTGCCAGATGAGCTTAACTATGTGGATGCCGCACCTCTGTTTTGTGCAGGTGTGACTACCTATAAAGCGCTCAAAGTAACTGAGGTTAAACCAGGTCAATGGGTCGCGATTGTTGGTGCTGGTGGCCTTGGTCATTTGGCTATCCAATACGCAGTGGCGATGGGAATGAATGTGATTGCTGTTGATACCGGTGACGAGAAGCTGGCTCTTGCTAAAGAGCTGGGTGCAGTTCACTGTATCGACTTTATGAAAGACAAGCCTTCGCAAGTGATCGCTGAACTTACCCAAGGTGGTGTGCACGGTGTGGTGTGTACTGCCGTATCTAAGCCAGCCTTTGAAGAAGCTTATCGCTCAATACGTCGTGGAGGGGCTTGTGTGCTGGTAGGGTTGCCGCCAGAAGAGATGCCAATCCCAATTTTTGACACGGTACTTAATGGTGTGAAAATTATTGGCTCCATTGTCGGAACAAGAAAAGACCAGCAAGAGTGCCTTCAATTTGCCGCTGAGGGTAAGGTAAAAGCGATCACCGAAACCAAGAAGCTAGAGGATATCAATGACATCTTCGCTGATATGGAGAAAGGTGAAATCACCGGCCGTATTGTGATGGAACTGGCTTAGATTCGCTCTGTATGTTGTGCACCTAACCTTGAACGTGAGGTGCACAATGTACTTGTTACGCTCAAAAGCTTGGCTCGCTAGAGAGTTTCAATCGTTCCCTTTTTCTCGATTTGTTGTTCAAGCACAGATTGCGCGTTTAATGCGGTCATAGGTTTATAGAAGTAATAACCTTGGATCTCGTGACACCCCAGTTGAGCGATGGTTTTGAACTGAGATAGGGTTTCAACACCTTCGGCAACAATGTTTAGATTGAGCTGATCGGCAATCAGCTTAGTGCCCTTGATGATTGCTTGGTTCTTTTTGTTATCAATTGCATCTGAAACAAAAGAGCGGTCGATCTTCACTGTATCAATGGGGTAGAGGTTGATACAGCTTAGGGATGAATAACCAGTACCGAAATCATCTAACGCGATACTTACACCATACTCTTTGAAGCCAGTTAGAACTTCCAATGCAACATCCTCGTTGTCGATCAGTGCGTTTTCGGTGATCTCTAGTTGAATGTTGCACGGGTTGATTTTGTGCTTCTCCATAATGTGGATGTATTTAGTTAAAACGGCATTGCTGCGCAGTTGAATGGCAGAGAGGTTTATGGAAAGTCGAACATCATTGAGCCCCTGAGTTTGCCAAGTATGGTATTGCGCACAAGCGTTCTCGAATACCCACTCATCAATTTGTCCAATTAATCCAAGCTCCTCTGCTAGTGGAATAAAATTATTAGGAGGGACAATACCCAACTCTTGGTTTTGGATTCTGACTAACACCTCAAAGCCGATGATTTTGCCACTTTGGACAGACACTTGAGGCTGATAGTGAAGCACGAAACTGTGTGTGGCGATCGCTTCCCGAAGAATCACTTCATGGGTATTTCTGCGTATACTTTTCTGTTCAATCTGTTTGTTATAGAAAGCGTAGCCATTCCTTCCTTGTGACTTGGCTTGATACATCGCGCTGTCACCTCGCTTTAGGAGCGTTTCAGCATCGAGCCCATCATTTGGAAAGATGCTGATCCCCAAACTCAGCGTGACGAAAATAGGCTTATCACACACGATAATTTCGGTTTTAAAGCTCTCAAATATTCTCTGTGCAATGTCGATGACTTCCTGATCGGTATGAATATCAGGCAGGATAATGACGAACTCATCACCGCCCAATCTTGCTAATACATCCCTAGAGCGCAGTGACTGATTGAGACGCTCAGATAGCTTAATTAGAAGTTGGTCGCCTGCCGCATGTCCCATTGAGTCGTTGATGTACTTGAAGTGATCCAAGTCGATGAACATGATGGCGAATTTCTTGTTATCCCGAGAAGAGAAGCGAATCGTTTCATCCAGCTTGTCTTGAAATAACGTTCTATTAGGTAGCCCTGTTAAAACATCTGAGTAGGCGAGGTTTTTAATTTTCTCTTCCTGTAGACGTTTTTCAGTAATGTCTTCAAACACGCCACGATAACCGCTGAAAGCTCCGTTCTTGGTGATGGGTTTTGCGGATACCAGTAAACAGACGATGCGCCCGTCCTGATGTTTGAACCAACATTCAACGTCGACTAGGTTTTGTTCCCCCTGCATTGCGTTCAGGTAGCTATTGCTTTCTTGAATATTGAACTGGTTAATCCATTTTCCAATAAGGTCACTTGGTTGATAGCCGATGATCTCGCTTGAAGAGTGCGAGCAATAGGTGAAGCGATGGTCGACGTTGGTTTCCCAAAGCCAATTTGAAGTGCTGTGGGCTATATCGCTGAATCTTTCTTCCGCTTTCTTTAGATCCTGAATCAGCATTTCATTTTTCAGTGCGGAACTGATGATGGCACGCAAGTTTTCAAATGCTGTGCCTTTTCGACTACTGAGGTTGACGGTCATAAAGCCAATCGGTTTGTTGGCAAACGACAGCGGGAACACCATCAAAGAGTAGCGTTGCTTGTAAGCCTCGACATTATTGGGAATCAGATGGTTAGCATTAAACACCTTTTTATCTGATGGAACAGGCTGATTGTTACGAACCGAAATGATATTGGTTGCGGTGAGTGTCTCGGCATGGATATCGTTGAAAATAGATATGTACATTTCCGAAAGCTTTAAGATGTCGATGGCGTACTTTTTGATAGTCCCAAGGTCGAAAGAAGCGTTGAGATTATTGACGATAGCCCGAAAATAGTTGAGATAGTATTCAGTTTCAAAGCTCTGAAATTTAATCGCTGTCTGTTCTATCCTGTTTTTGAGTGTCGTCAGATCCGCTATGAATTTGGTTAACTTTGCGGGTTGGGTGCTCAGCTCAAGATACCGTAATGCATTGATTTGAAATTTCGACGCAACTTCTAGCCAAAACAGAACATCATCAGACTCCAATGACTCGTCCAAAGTTTGTTTTAGAAGCTTCAACACATCTCTGTAGTCGTTGTTTTCTAAAGCCCAATGAAAAGTATCGAGAACGCACTGAACCTGCTCGCTGCTGATTGCGCCCTTATGTTGTGCGATCACGTGAACAATGTGTTCATGGGTATCATCGAAGATAGCTTGTTTGTCGGTATTCAGAAGTCCTCTATTGTGTACTTGGTTGTGGTTAAATTCTTGCGTGTTACAGCCGCATGACTCACGAATAACCACCGATGTTGGGATCTTAACTTCATCAACGGGAGGCTCTCCTTCGATCTGTGCAATCACTTCTATGGCTGCGGCTCTACCTAGCTCAAACAAAGGCTCTCTGATGCTGGTTAACGGTGGCTCAGAAAATGCGCCTTCTAATGTGTCCATTGAACCAACAACCGCTAAGTCTTGAGGCACCCTAATTCCTAACTCTTGGCAAGCTTCAACCACTCCTAATGCTTGGTTATCGTTGATAGTAATTACGGCATCGATAGGTTTATTTTTGTCAGACAAGAAGCATTCAAGTTCCTGCTTGGCAGATCGCTTTTTTAAGTCAGAATAGAGCACAAGATCAGGATCGAAAGGGATGTCGTATTTTTCTAGTTGGGCTCTGTAGATGTGCATCCTCTGCTCAGAAGAAGCGTGATGCTCAGGGCCGCGGATCAAGAGGATATTGCGATAATGATGGACGTTGACAAAATGATCAAAAAGATCTGAAAAGCCGGTTTCGTAATCGGTTGAGATACTGGTGTAGGGGCTGATTTTACTGCCGATATTGACGATAGGCACATTAGAGAATTGCCCGATGAAATCTGCACTTTCTCTTTCATTAACAAAGCGCATATGAGAGCTGAATGGGCTGATGACGCCGGAAATTAGCCCCATATCGACGAGATCAAATACCTTATCCCGCGTCAGCGTTAAATGGTCTGTCGATTTAATGACTCCGCCACAAAAGCCGATGATGTTGTAATTACGCTGCTCTGCTACGTGGGCGGCACCTCGCATGATGCCTTCGTGGTAGTGGGAGGTCATAGAGCCCACTAAAACCGCTATCGTAGGACGCCCATTTTGTAAGCCCACCATCGATTTTTGTAGAGAGTCACTCATAATACTAACTGCCTTGTTATCCTTTTATTTGTATTATTTATCTGCGTGAGGAAAAGGCAAATTCTCAACTCTGGGAGCGTGATCTCGTTAGCTATCCATACACAGTTCGAATAGATAGTTATGAAGTGAGTCATGTTTTGCTTATGGCAGCTTTTGACGGTGTTTTGATTTCTTTTTAAGTCGCATGAAGAGTAAAACGATGAATATTTGAAACGTAAAACCGCAATTTTGTACAAAAGCTTCTTTAACTTATAGAGTAGAGTGATGGATTGAGAGGATGTCGATACCTGAGGAATGGCGAGATGAAGAAAGCGAAAAAGGAAAAGGCGGATTACAAGATCACAGAAGAACTTGGTGGCCTTGAGATCCTGAACGCAGAATATGAAAAGCAGAATTTCTCTCGCCATAGTCATGAAGGGTATACGCTCGGAGTGATTGAACAGGGCGCACAACGTTTTTATCGCACGGGTGGTCATCACGTTGCACCTCAAGACGCGATTATCTTGGTCAATGCCGATGAAGTGCATAGCGGGCATTCGGCCACAGAAGGCGGCTGGGCGTATCGCGCAATGTACCCACTGCCAGAGCAGCTTGCGAAAATAACTCAAGAGCTTAATTTGCCAAACTACGGCGCGCCATACTTTCCACGTGCGGTGGTTGAAGACCCTGAACTCGCTAACCAATTGCGTTTGGTCTTCAATACCATTGATGAGTCGGACAATCGCTTACTGCGTGAGACTTTGATGTACGGCATGTTAGTTAAGCTTATCAGTCGTCATGGTAAAAGCCCGCTCAAACCTCAACTCGACAGCAAAACGCAGCGACAACTGGTGTTGGTTAAAGAGTTTCTCGATGATTTTCCACAGGCCGATGTCTCTTTGGAAGAGCTTTCAAAGCTGGCGGCTCTGAGTCCGTATCATTTGGTTCGTTCATTCCAAAAAGAGTTTGGCTTACCGCCTCATGCTTATCAAATCCAGTCTCGATTGCGCCTCGCGAGAACTTTGCTCAAACGTGGTCACTCTATATCGGATACGGCGCAAGAGTGCGGTTTTCACGACCAGAGCCATTTTCATCGACACTTTAAAAAGGCCAATGGCTACACGCCGGGCCAGTACATCAAGATGTTATAACGCTTAATATTGAGCAAGTTTGTACAATCGCGAATAACATAGGCTGACTAAATTGTTCCCTAAGGTTTAACAGATTTAAAATGGAAGTATCAATATGACGAGAAAATCTCAGCTTTGGAAAGGGGCGCTAGCCGGGATGCCACTGAGTATTGCGGTGATTCCATGGGGAATATTGGCGGGCTCGTATGCTATAGATGCGGGGCTTGACCCTCTTCAAGCACAGGCGATGTCAGCGATTTTGTTTGCAGGCTCAGCGCAGCTGGTTGCGGCGGGTATGTTTAAGGCTGGAATTGGCTTAGGCACCATGTTACTAACCACGCTGTTCATTACGTCACGTCACTTTTTATACAGCGTCTCTATGCGCGATAAAATCAGTGATTTACCGACACGATGGCGTTTACTGTTGGGCTTCTGGCTGACGGATGAATTGTTCGCGATCTGTAGTGGTCAATCCAAGCAAGAGTTCAATCGTTGGTATGCGGCAGGCGTTGGAGGTGTGTTCTATCTCTTCTGGAATCTGGCGAGCTTTGTCGGCATTGTCGCAGGTAGCCAAATTCCATCTCTGAATGAAATTGGTTTGGATTTCGCCGTTGCAGCGACCTTCATTGCGCTAGTATTCCCGCTGATTAATACCATGCCGGTTATTGTATGCGTGTTGGTGTCATTGCTGGTGTCTGTGGTGTTGACGGTTCACCAAGTCGAAGGGGCGTTAATGGTGGCTTCAATTGCGGGTATGCTCTCCGGCTTCCTTTGTGAAAGCTATAAAGATGGCAATGTTTCAAGTCATTCGATCACAGAAGGAGAGTCATCATGATCTGGTTAACCATATTGCTGATGACAGCGATTGTATTTGTGAGTCGTTATTTGTTTCTGGAGCCTGCAGTGCCACTTCGTTTGAACGCCTCAGCTCGGAGGTTACTTCGCTACTCTGGCCCAGCGGTATTAACGGCGATTTGGGGACCCATCGTATTTGCTCCAGAAAAAGAGTTATGGGTGAGTGCAGAAAACCCTTACTTAATCGCGGCGCTAGTGACTTTTTTGTTGATCTGGAAAACAGGCAATGTGTTAGTCACCATCCTGCTCAGCATGGGAGTGTTTCTTTTGTATAACTTGGTGCTAGTCGATTATCTTTTCCACTAATAAAAACAGGGCTCATTTGAGCCCTGTTTTTTTGTGTTCTCAGCTTACTTGTAGAAAGCTTCAACTGTGCCTTTCAATGTGATTAGCATTGGGCGACCGAAACGGTCTAGCGCTTTAGGTGAAGGGATTTTTACCCAACCTTCGCTGATGCAGTACTCTTCAACGTCAGTGCGCTCTTTACCGTTTAGACGAATGCCGATGTGGTGTTCGAAACACTCAGCTACGTGATGTGGACTGCGTGGGTTACCTGCTAGACGATCTGGTAGAGCTGGCTTTGCTGTGTTATCTGTCATGATGCTTACTTACAGTAAATAAAAAGTGCGTCATTGTAGACAAAATAAGACCTGAGCATCAAGAAAAGTTGTCATTATTCTAGGGGTATTTGTCAGGTTGGATCAAACCATGAACAAGCCCGTCGGGTTATTAGGGCGTGTTGATCTTTCGAGCTGGTTTTTGCAGCGAGTTGCTGGGTATTTATACAAGGCAGAGGCTTTGATGTGTAGCTAGCCTACATGAGAAGCCAATAACGCAGTAGAAATGACCAGCAAACGCTGCCCAAAGGGTTCGGCTAAAAGCGTTTTACTCTTTGTTGAGGGAGATTTGCTTAGAATGACTAGGCTACTTCTCCCTCGCCGCGATTAAAACGCTTTTATCTCGAACAAAATTTAACCACGAAAGGTCAACACGCTCTAAGCAATTCCACTCGCTATGTATAGACAGAGCGTTTACCATGTAGCATAAATTTGTATTTGGAAGTAATTACTATGTCTTTTCCTCCTTGCCCGAGCTGCAGCTCTGAATATGTTTATCAAGACCAAAGCCACCTTGTTTGTCCTGAATGCGCTTATGAGTGGAACCCTGAAGAAGTCGCGAAAGAGAACGAACTCAACATCAAAGATGCGAATGGGAGCTTATTGGCGGAAGGGGATAAGATTACTTTGGCTAAAGACCTAAAAGTAAAAGGCAGTTCTCTTGTGTTAAAGATTGGCACCAAAGGGGTGATCAAACGAATGAACGACGGCAAAGATCACCAATTAGACTGCAAGCTTGATGGCGCTGGTGAAATGATGGTGACTGCCAAGTATGTGAAAAAGGCGTAGCACGCCGCTTTGGTGAGTAGGGTGAGACTGTGTATTGCTCCTCAAAACCAAGATTTGTTTTGTTAGAAACTGCTAAGTATGCAAAAAGTCGACGTTAATAAATGATATATACTGAAGTCACTGCTTTGTAACCACGAAGGTGACGAAATGTCGAAAACCACTAAGCTACAAAACGAAGACAAACTGTTTAAAAAGGCGATGGAAGTCGGAACTAAGCTAGCCGAAATGCAAGGCTTTAAGCTCAATGACCCGAGTATGTCACAGTCGGTAAAAGCAAAGGCTATCTATCTATTTTTAGTCGATGCAAAGCAAATTACGCCTCTCCCTGCTGACAAGCAAGAAGGTAAGGACATTAAAAAGCGCCTTGCCGTTTGGATTCACAGTGCCTTGCCAGAGGGTGACCCTCTTAAATAATCAAACGAATATAAAAATCCCCAATCAGTCTAGCCTCTGATTGGGGATTTTTTGCATGTCAAAAGTCTTGGAGTTGTTTTTTAGATTTGATTACGCTTTGCAGTAAACACGCGCGTCACGTGGTGTGTAGATGCCAAATGTCACTGTACGTAGTAGGCCGTTAACAAACGTCTCTTGAACTTCTACTTTTGCTACTTTATCTGCACCGCCACAAACTTTCGCAGCATCGATCTCTTTCTCTTGAGCCAGACCGTTAATAAAGAAGTGTTGTGGTGCTTCTGTTGTTACTTCTGCTTCGTCCGGTGCCATAACAAATGTTTGTTGAGCACAGCCCGTTGCTACCATAGATAGTGCCGCGATAAGAATTAGCTTTTTCATAGTGTTCTCCATTGAGTAATCATGTTTCGGTTAACCAACACTCAGCGGTGTTGGCTAACGGTTGATGGAGTCAATTATTCCAAAGTTCTTATTTTGTTACTGTATAGGTTTGTCAGGCTCAGAATTACATTTCGGTAAGCATAACGTAAACAGTGCGCCGTTGAGCTTTGTACTGCGTTTCACGCTTGCGTACCCACCGTGTTGTTGGCAGATCTTCTCAACAATTGAGAGACCAAGGCCATGGCCACTCTTACCTTTATTACGAGCTTTATTGCCCACATAGAAGGGCTCAAACAGGTGAGCGATGTGTTCTTCATCGACACCCGGTCCGTCATCGTGGATCTCAATACACAGGTACTTCTCTTTTTCGACAAGATGAATGTCGATTTGTGATTCGGCAAACTTAAATGCATTGCGAACGACATTATCGAGAGCACGTTTGAGCTGATGTTTGTCAGCGTCCAATTGATAGTCAGTATTGAGGTGAGACGTCATCGCTAGCGTTAGCTTGGTCTCTTTTTGCCATCGTGGTATCAATTTATCGACGTAAGTTGAAAGCTCAAAACGGCTCTTTTCTAAATCCAATTTTTGGTTATCAAGTTTGGCAAAATAGAGCAGTTCATCCACCATGCCTTCCATCTCTTCGGTGTCTTCTACAATGCTATCGATGGTGGCTCTCTGGTCTTGGTCGAGCGGTGTGTCTTTCAGCAGTTCAGCTTGCCATTGAATGCGGAAAACTGGCGTTCTGAGTTCATGGGCAACAGCGTTAGTCAGTGCACGATTGCTGTCGATAAGGTGCTGAATTTTGTCTGCCATGAGGTTAAAAGAGCGATTTAGCGTACCAATTGCGCTGCCGCTACGGGTTTCCGCTCTTATCGAAAAATCGCCAGAAGCGAAGCCTAGAGTTGCGCGCTCTAGCTTCTTCACTCTACGGTGAATGACGAACAGGTGCCCTGACGCGTAAATGACAAAGCTGAGAGAGAAGAATAACCAGAGCAAATCATCTTCGAGCTGTATCTTTTGTCGCACAAAGGCTTCTTCATCAGGCGCATAGCGATAAATGGCATCTGATCCAGGGAAGTGAAACCAGAGATCCCTATCGTCATCAAATAACACCGGCATATCTGATTGAGCTTTAAAAAACTCGACAACCTCAGAAGGTGCGCCTTGGCCAAGGGGGAACGTGGTCACGATATGTCGAGTCATGTCGGCAAACTGAGCAATAGCTTCTTCAGCGGCCTCAACGCCCTGATTAGTCGCGATATTACTGATGAGCTGTTGGTGGGCCAACGCCTCGTAATCGTACAACACGAACTCGTAGTCGGTTGTCCACTGATAGACGGTGACCTCATAAGCGAAGATGCTCGCCATAAAGCAAGCAAACAGGCCGATGAGTGATTCTAGGTATATGCGTTTCATTATTCTCTTCGCTACTGGGTGAATTAACGCAAATTAGCCCCAAGCTGTGGAGACAAACAAGTAGCCTTTTCCTCGCAGTGTCTGGATCTTTTCAGCAGGGGAGTGGTCATCACCAAGCATTTTTCTCAGACGTACGATTTTGTTGTCTACTGTTCTGTCGAATCCATCGTATTCAATGCCACGTAATTCTTGAGTTAGGGTGTCTCTGGAGAGCGCAGTATCCGGCTGGCTAGCAAGTATCCAAAGTAGGTCGAACTCACTGTCTGTTAGCTGGACAATCTTGCTGTCTAATTCACATCGTTTGTATTTGTTTTTTAGTACTAACTGGCCAAAAGTGATTTGATCTTTGTCTTCATCGACAGCGTCAACGGGCTCTGCACGTCGCAATAAGCTTCTAACACGAGCAAGAAGAACGCGTGGTTTAATGGGTTTCGTCACGTAATCATCAGCCCCGGTTTCTAGTCCGGCGACATGGTCAAAGTCATCATCACTTGCTGTTAGCATCAAAATCTTACCGAGGAATTTTGTACGCGTCTGTCGGCAAATTGTCAGGCCATCTGCGACAGGCAGCATCAGATCAAGCAGAACAATATCGGGCTGGTGGTCTAGCATGTGGTCAATGGCTTCACTGCCATCATCTAATGTCGTCACATCAAAACCTTGGGTAACAAAGTAACTCTTTAATAGCTGTTGAAGTTTCAAGTCGTCTTCAACGATGAGCATGGAATGTTGTGTCATAAATTTTCGGCCGTTTGGTATGAAAGACTTAGATTAAGAACGCAGGGCACAGCGTAAATCATGAATGCCAAGTTTATAGTTTGTTCTTGTTCGAGTGCTTTATTATAAAACATGGAAATGTATTGTAATGATGCAGTACGACATTTCCATACATCATTCAGACAGCTAATGACAAAAACGTTCCATAGAATTCTCTCCATACCAACATTGGAGAGAAATTATGAAGCAACATCGAAACCTATTATTAGCCGTACCGCTGATTGTGCTAGCTGGATGCAACTCGAGTTCGAGCGGTACTCATAAAGCTAAGGTCGCGAAACCTGCGGCAGATTATAAGTTTACTGAAAGTGCTCTGGACGAAATCATCGAAGATCGAGAAGACTACTTTGAAGGTATGCGCTTAACTTATGACGGCAAGTCATATGAACAAGTTCAGTATGCAGAGGGTTTTGGTGACATCTTACTGATTACAAGATTGGCCGATGTTCATGGTCAAACCATTGATGTTGCGGTCTACAATGATAGACGAAACTGCCATATCTACTCGCCAACAACAAAGCTTAAAACTTTTGATTGCAGAGCTAATAAGCGAACGGTGGGTAAAGATAAAACGTTGATTCAATCTGAAATTGATGACTCACGAGAGTCAGTAATGATCGAATTCTACAATGAGGCTTTCGAAGCATTAGGCAGTATGGGGTCTACCATCTTAACTGCCTCTGAAGTCGACGGTAAGGTGAATATTGTTACTTCATTCGCATTTGACGATATCTATCGAGAAATTAAGCCGGTGAATGATCCTCGAAATAGATCAACATTAGGTGTGACGACGTTTCTACAATTGAAAGACATCGTGGAAAAGCATGTTGGTCAAGAAATGACGATGAAGTTTAATAGTCATATTGGTGGTAGTGGTGATGATGATATCAACATGTACACAGGTTTGCTGATTCATAAAACCAAGATGCACACGGTAGTCACACCCAACGGATCGGTTTTCTCTGGCGGTACAGACCTTTTCGCAGCTGGCCAAACTCGTACTCTCCAGCGCGCGAAGAAGATTGATAACTTCGAAACACTGAAGCAAATTGGTGTTCATAGTTGGGGGACTGAAGGTAAAACAGCAAAAGATTTCCCATACACGGATGAAAGTCACCGCAAACAAGCGACTTACTTCAATACCGTAATGGGTGAAAAGGGTATCGACTTCTATCTGTTCACGTTAGATTCCGCTCCATTCAATGGAGAACACTGGGTGACCAAAGTGGATTCAGATAAGTATCAATTTATCACGCATATTGAGTAGATAAATCTCCACGCAGTGACGTCATTTGGCGTCACTGTCAATTTTACACCTGTTGTTATCACAACGCGCGACGCCAGTTAGCCAGTAAGATATTTTGTAGCGGTTGTTAGCGAAGCGCAGATAACACCAGTCTGCCAATGGCTTCACGAATGGCCAGCGCAATGGCGCGTATAACCAACCTTTCCCCACCAAATCCCAAGCCTTATGGGTAACGTCTAACCCCAGTATCAACTCACCCTTGTCATTCAATGCATGCAAAACCGTGTTGGCCGCGCTGGCGTCAATGTTTGGGTAATGAGCAAATTCATCGCTGTAGATGTCGACCGTCTTTATTCGACCACGGGTATCTTGTTGCGTCAGTGCATTCATCTCCTTTGAGCACAAAGGGCAGGTTCCATCATAAAATATCGTCAGTTGAGGCATTGCTTTTCCACTGGTTGCTTTGTTTTTTCCGTTATAGACATACGCAAGGTGACTCCCGTTTGATCATCATAATCGGTTGTTTTTCAGTTAGATTAGACGCCGCTCTATGAAAAACTATACTTGATCAAAGTGAGCCTAACATTGCTGTTTTGCATCTTCTAGGTAAACTCACGTCCCCAGTCATCATCTAGAGTGGATACTCATGATAAAAAGAGTCTCACAATTTTCCTTTCTCGCCGTTGCCTTTTCGGTTCTAGCAGGCTGCGCTAGCTATAGTATTTCAGAGCAAGATATGACCGAGTACTTGCAAGAGTCAGTCGAAATCAACCAGTCTGTTGGTGTTGAGAATATGATGTATGCGCAAGTCGCGGTCGAAGAGTTACAAGTTAAGATTGGACGGGCAGACGCTGATCGCGTGTCAGTTTATGCAAACACGAATGCTCAAGTGCAAGTATTCAATATGCCTAATATTGGACTAGATCTCGATATTGAGTTCAGTGCGATTCCTGAATATGACAAAGAGAGCGGCGAAGTGTATTTGAAATCGTTGCGCTTAGAGAACTTCAATGAAAGTGGTAAACAGTTGCCTGATAACATATCTAATCTACTACAACCCGCAGTGTCTATGATTGGGTTGGCGTTGTCACAAGAACCTGTTTACAAGCTTGATGGAGCAAAGGTTCAAGAAGCACTGTTAAAGTCGGCTGAACCGAACTTAGTGATCAAGAACAATAAGCTTGTTATAGAGCTGTTTGACTGAGCCTACCTAGCCCCAAATTGATTCCGCGATTAGGAAATCATAGATAGAGCGGGATCATTTGACGCCAATAACGCCCTCGATGCGCGCGCCCGTCCCACTCATACATTCGATGCTTAATTCCTTTTTGGTTCAGGATACGGCTGAGCTGGTGGTTGTTCTGCAGAAATGGATCTTCCTTGCCTATCGCAAAAACAATATCGCTATTTTTGATTTGAGTGAGTTGGTCTGAAGGCGGTAAACCTGGCAGAAAATGGGTTGGGGTGTGGTAATAAATTTCGTCGTTGTACAAGCCATCAAACAGGTCTTTAAATGACTCAGTACTCCAAGTGAGGTCGTAGCGACCAGAAAAGGCGACCAATTTCTGGAACAGGTGAGGGTGTCTAAAAAATAGAGTTGCAGCGTGGTAAGCACCCAGAGAGCAGCCGTGCGAAATAGTACAAGGGTGGCTGTTTTTACTCGCCATCAATGGTAGCACTTCTCTGAGAATATACTCTTCATACTGACAATGGCGGTGCATTCGGCCAAAAGGGTGCGCCCAAAAACAGTACATACTTTCGGTATCGACACTATCCACGCAGTAGAGTTGCAGTTGCCCCGCATTGATTTTGTCGGCAATTGAGTCGACCAACCCAAGGTTCTCATATTCGTAGAAGCGACCAGTACGAGTTGGAAAGACCAGAACCTTAGCACCTGCATGACCGAATATCAGTAGCTCCATATTGCGATTGAGGTTGGGGCTCCACCATTTGTGATACTCACGTTTCATCACAATCCCCCAAGGTTTTAAAGAATGACTCAACACTCTTCCGCAGCTCACGACGCTGTTTGCCTTCACCTCGGTAAATAAAGTGTCCTGCCTCTAATACAAACAACTCTTTTTGACCTTTACAGGCGTTGTAGGCACTGAATTGCCCGGGAGGTGCAACATAAGGGTCGAACAGTGCTAGCCCCCAATGAGAAGGTTGAGAGATAAACTTGGCGGCGCATGAGGTATCAAAATAGGGGAGGTTACGAGCAAGCAGGGCTTGATTACCAAAATCGATAAGGGCTTGTGTACTGCCAATGGTCGGCATAGTTAAGCGTAGCGATACATTACCAAAAGTAGGTACATGAAAATGACAACGTTTGATGCGCTTATCAAAGGCCGTAGCAAAAATAGCAAGACCACCACCCAAGCTATTCCCAATCATGCCAATTTTGTATTTGAGGTTGGGGTATAGAGTGAGCACCGCGGAAATCCCACACCACAAATCTTGAACGCATCCGCCTAAGATGTAGTGTTCTCTGTCTTGCACGTTGTGCAGTACATGCCAGTATGGATCGTCTGAGATTGGGTGATGATGGCTGCGACTGATACCACGCACACATGGGACTAATATCGCTGTGTGTTTTAGCTTCCAAGTTGTATCTGGTTCATCAAGTCCGCCGTAGCCGTGAGCCCATACCACCGCGCAGTGAATCTCTTCTTTCTCGGGTAGTAACAGCCAACCACCTACACGTACGCCATCGGTCGAGTTGTAGTAACAATCGAATACACGCCAGTGATTCACAATACGTCCAGTGTCTTGCAAGCTAACATAGGGCGTTACCTGCAGTGCTCGCTCATATTTCTGTTGCCAAAAGTAGGCGAAGTCTGCTGGCGTAATGCTTGCTTCAACTTGTAAGAGTTGGTCTAGATCGTATCCGTAGGTCGGATCGAAGTCGTAATTGTGTTTAAAAGTCACTGGCGTCTCGCTACTGGTTTTAGCGTGGAAAGAAAAACATTAACGATTTCATGTTACATGTTTATTGCGAACACCGTGTTTGAGCCAATCCACAAACTTGTTTGAACATTGGTCAACTTGATGACACTGAAACGACGGTGCTTTGTTATTTATAGACCGACAAATAGCACTCTATCCAGTTGAAATATAATAAAATTAAGAAGGAATGATAAAGAAAAAGCCGCCACTAGGGCGACTTCGTACATGAAGGGGATAATATCTAACTGCTTATGCGCTCCTTTTAAACGGTTTGAGCAGTTGTTTTCCAAATACATTGATAAGTGCGCCCGTCACAATCAAGCCACCACCTAGGTAAGTCCAAATCGATGGTATTTCATTAAATAGCCATACACCAAGAAGCGCAGAAAAGACAATCTGTACGTAAGAGTAAGCTGAGGCTTTACCAGCGGCTTGGGTTTGCATTGCCTTGGTTAAGCCATATTGACCGATCTGAGTGAATACACCGACTAATACCAACATGATGGTGATGAATAAGCTTGGCCAAACAAAGTCATTCCAAATCAGGGCTATTGATATCGGTAATGCAACCATAGGGAAGTACAGAATGATCACTGAGCTGTCTTCAGTTTGGCTGAGCTTTCGTACAATTACGTAGGCAATCGAACTACCCAATGCGCCAATCAATGCCATCATGATGCTGAACAGAGGCAGTTCATTGGTCATGCTACTGTTCATATTGGGTTGAACCATCACAAATAGACCAGCCAGGCAGAAGGCAATACAGATCATGGTTGAGGTTTGAACACGCTCTTTCAGAAAAAGGACACCAAGTAGAGCTGTAAATACAGGGTGCACGTACTGAAGGATGGTCGCTTCTGCCAGCGGCAGTGTCGTCACCGCATAGTAAACACACATCAATGCCGCGGTTCCGACTGCTCCTCTAACGAATAACAACGGTTTGTTGTTACCCCAAACTGAGATTCCCTTACGCTTAACGTCAATATAGCTGATGATGAGAGACACCAAAGCCCTAGCGGCGACAATTTCAAAGACAGGAATGCCATAGTTGCTCACATACTTTACGCATGCCGACATTAGCGCGAAACCTAATGCGGATAGCAACATAAAACGAACCCCAACGGGGATGAACGAGAAAGAGAGTGAAGGCATAGGGTTGTCTTTGTGAGTTGAGTAAGAGCTGAATGTAAATCATACCTCAATTGCGAACACCGAACGTAAACGAATTGAAAATTATTCCACTTTACGCTTACAAAACCATTGGACTGTTTGGGGATGATGAGTGTTCACAAATCACTCTGGACAAGCTCTCGGTAACCTCTTATTTTGGTAGCAATCCCATAACGAAGGAATGCTTAGTTTATGTTTAGTCATGTATTTTTAGGTGTAGAAAGTATCGCGCGAGCAAAGTCATTTTATGACGCAACCTTAGCGGCATTAGGCCAAAGCGAAGGTGTAGTGGATCCTAAAGGTCGCTGTATTTACCTATCTGAAAATGGCGTTCTGGGTTTAACCCAGCCAATTAATGGTGATCCTGCCAGTGTCGGCAATGGGATGACGGTAGGGTTTGTTGCGAAATCTCCAGAAGAAGTGGATGAGTGGCATCGCATCGGTTTGGAAAACGGCGGTACCAGTATTGAAGACGCTCCGGGCGTGAGGGATTCAGGTGTGCGTCGACTTTATATGGCATATTTGCGTGACCCCGATGGTAATAAAGTCTGTGCGACCCATTTTATGTCATAGTTGCATATACTAAAATTAGAGTCAGAGGATTGCATTGAGGAGAGTGACATGGAACATAGTGAACGGTTTTATGAGAGCTTTGAACGCTGTCGAATCGATCAAGAGTTTTTGGAAGCTTTCCTCAGTGATTTTTGTGAACATAACCCACGGTTTTCGGAGCGATTCGCCAATGTTGGCTTAGAGCAACAAACCAAGATGCTTAAGGCGTCGATTATCTTGATCTATAACTCTTCTGGTTTACCAAGTGTAAGAAACTCGGTAAAGCGCTTGGGTAAGCAACATAAAGACTTAGGGATGAATATCTCAGAGCAAGAGCTTAATGAGTGGTTTCAATCGCTGCTAAATACGGTTAAAAAGTTCGACCCGCACTATGATGTGCAGGTCGAACAAGCTTGGACCGAAACACTCGATATTGGCCTTAAGCTTATGAAGCAAGAGTGTGTTGTTAAATAAGCTTTGAGTCAGTTAAGCCTCGGTTATCCAAGCCTATATGTGTTTTATCCGTAGCGCTTCTTTTAAAAAGTAAAACCGGCCTGGATACCAAAGGTTGAATCTCTGTTGTGCCAGTCGTTACTGCTGCTGAATTCGTACCAATCATATCCTGCGCGAGCTAGGAATTGAGATTGACCAAAAATAGGCGTTAGGGACTTGTATTCAACGCCAATCCCGTAAGTGGCACCGAAGTTAACCGTTGAACCTTTGGTGCTTGTGCCGTCGCCGTATTTTGATTTTACTTCTGACTTTATATGGTAGGCCCCTAACTTACCGTAAATTGCGAAGTTATTGCTGACGTTATGTTTGTACATCGGCGTTACGGAAACCAGTAAGGAATCCAAATCTTCCTCGACGGTGATTGTTGGGTTATTGCCATATGCATACTTGTCATTGGCGTTGATTAGAAGCAGTGACGATTCGATGTACCAATTGCTTTGCATAATCTGACTACCAAGCGTGAACTCGCCACCAATGTCATTGTTGTCGATCGCGACACCACCTAATACATACATCTCATTTGATGCGAATGCCGAAGTGGCTGCCATTGCCATCAAAGAAGTTAGTGCTGCTACGTGTAGTTTTTTCATTTTTTCTTCCGAAGTGTGTGAATTTCTGGAGAGGATTCTAGCGGCACTTTTAAAATAAAAAACAGCGTTCAAAAAGATTAAGGACGTTTAAACAAGTATTAAATTTATCAATACCTAGACCTAATGCTTTTAGGTCTAAAACGATGTTTTTTTAGATTTGTTATTTGATGGCTATCTTTTGATTTTATTAGCTTTGTTGAAATTTTTACTGTCAATTCTTGTATAAAAAGCTCTAGAAACTAAACGTTCGCTAGAGCTCAATATCGTATGAATTGATCACCATTTTAATAAAGATTAAGCGTGCCAGATGAACCGCAAGCAGGCCTGTTCCAGTAGCAAGGGAAGATGAGGCTTAGAAATGAGCAGCCCAACCGACTAAGAAACCTTGTGATGCAGTGTCGTAGCTGAAGGTGCCCGGGTTGCTATAGTCGACCCAAGTGGATTTGTAGGCGATGTTTAAATCGGACCAGTCATTAATTTGATAGCGCGCCCCCAGCAGTAGACCCGATGTGAAGTCGGTATCGCTACCTAGACCGATATCAAGGCTCGCATGAGTTTGCCAGCTAGCATTGAGTTTTTGCGTCCAACGCACCCCAATCAGATAATCGATCCAATCCTCATCCAGTGACCGCGAGTTATTAATCAAACCTCCTCCACCGGTAGAGTAAAGCTTGGTATCAATGTCGTTGTCCCACCATCGAAAACCCACCATGTAGTCAATAGAACCAAAATCATAGTGATAGCGTTTAAAGCCCTTGGTTTCGAGTACGCCTTGCCTGATGTCTACTTCGCCTTTCAATAACCCAGAATTCCCAACGATTGAGTCGGCTTTACCGCTTAACTTCATGAAGCTGTAGTCGACATAGTAGCCCCATTGATTGTCGTAGATGCCCTCAAGCCTCAACATAGCACCCATGTCGAGATGATCCATGATGAACGAAGGATCAACATCGACATCAGTTGAGAGGTTTGCAATCGAGGTATCGCCTCGAATGTTAAGAGCCAGCGCATAGATCTCTACGCTGTGTTGCAACTGTTTTGTTGAATCAAGACCTTCGTTACTTTGAGCCTCAGTGACAAAGCCTGTGCAGATAAGGGGAGTAAGCAAGTAGTTCCATCGAGCCATACAAATATCCTTATAACGTTTCAATGTGCGAATGATTAGTTGAATAACTATGACAAGAAACTTACTTGTTGATTATGCAACTTGTTTAATTTTGATTGTAGGCTATGTTTTCTGAAACAGGTCAAATAAAGAGCAATCGCATGAATCCACAGAGTATTTTTCTCATTGTTGCCGCCCTCGGTCTCACACCCATTGCCCTCTCTTACGGTTACGCGCCGACTGTATCTCTTGATTATCTTTTCGCTATCGATGCGACTCCGGTGAACGTCTCTCATGTCTTTAGGGCTGTGATGGGACTGTATTTGGCGTTGGTGCTGTTTTGGCTCTCTGGCGCAATGATCCAAAAGTATCGTCTTCCTGCTCTCTATAGCTTAGTGATTTTTATGCTGGGGCTAGCTGCGGGTCGTGTATTGAGTTTGGTGGTTGATGGCATACCACATTGGTTGTTGATTGTGTATTTGGTGCTAGAGGTTGGCTTTGGCGTGGTGGGAATAAAAATGATTAGAAACGAACAGTCTAAAATGGCTTAAGGAAGGAACGATGAAAAGGATACTTCACTTGTTGGTGTTGGTCGTTATGGGAAGCTGGTCTTTGTCCGCTTTCTCGGCTCAAGATAAACCGAATATCTTTGTTATCTTTACCGACGACATTGGGATTTCAAACCTAAGTGCGTATCACAACGGGGTGATGAGCAGTGAAACACCGAATATTGATAGCATTGCCGAGAAGGGCATGTTGCTCACAGACTATTACGCTCAACCTTCATGTACAGCGGGGCGTTCAGCTTTCCTAACTGGACAATTGCCTGTTCGAACGGGCATGCATACAGTGGGCTTGCCGGGTGGACCTGTTGGGCTGCACGCGGACACACCAACGCTGCCAGAAATTCTCAAAACCATGGGCTATGTGACAGGCCAGTTTGGTAAAAACCACTTAGGTGACCGAGATGAATTTTTACCGACTATGCACGGTTTTGATGAGTATTGGGGTTGGTTGTATCACTTGAATGCAATGGAATACACAGAAGATCCTGATTGGCCAAAAGATGGTTCATTGGATGCATTTGCACCACGTAATGTGATATACGCTAAGTCGGACGGTAAAGGCGGTCAAACCATTGAGGATGATGGCGCGCTGACTATCGAGCGTATGCGCACATTAGATGATGAAGTAAATAAACACGCGATCAACTTCATCGAAAGGGCGGTTGAGGCGGATAAGCCATTCTTCACTTGGTATTGTCCATCACGCGGTCACGTTTGGACGCATCTTTCACCTGAATACGAAGCTATGCTTGGCCAAAATGGTTGGGGGCTTCAAGAAGTGGTGATGAAAGATCTTGATGATCATGTCGGTGAAATGATGGCGAAAATGGAAGAGCTGGGTATTGCCGATAACACTATCATCATTTTCACTGCGGATAATGGCCCTGAAATCATGACATGGCCAGACGGTGGCATGACACCATATCACGGTGAGAAAGGTACCACGTGGGAAGGCGGTGTACGTGCACCTGCTCTTGTGAGCTGGCCAGGTAAGATTCCTGCTGGCAGTATCGGCAACGGCATCTTCGATGGTATGGACTGGTTACCAACGCTTGTTGCAGCAGCTGGTGGTCCGGCGGATCTGAAAGAGAAAATGCTCAAAGGTTACGATGGCTTTAAAGCGCACCTCGATGGCTATAACCAAGTCGATATGCTGACTGAAAAAGGTGAATCGAATCGTAAAGAGATTTACTACTATGAAAGAGACAAGCTGCAAGCGGTTCGAGTTGGGGATTGGAAGGCACACTTTGTGGTTCAAAACCATGGTTGGAGTGGCCCTAAAGAAGAACTGAATGCACCATTACTGTTTAACTTACGACGCGACCCTTATGAGCGAGCGGCGGAAGAGTCGGGTATGTACCTTAAATGGATGGGACAGAAAATGTGGGCATTTGGTCCTGCACAGGCAGCGGTACAACAACACCTAGCGACCTTCAAAGAGTGGCCGCCTAAAACACCGGAAACTCAACCTGAAAACACTGGTGGTGTAGGAAACTAACCGCCTCAAAATGCAAAAATCCCGCTCTCGATGAGCGGGATTTTTTTTATAGGAATGTGTCTTTCAGTTTCGTTACTTGAGAGTCGTTTTTCTCTCAATAAACTTAACGGGAACCATCAATTTAACCAAGCTTGTCTCTTGGTCTTGAATTTGGTTAACAACAATTTTCACTGACTCGCGCGCAAGGCGTCGGAAATCTTGCTTGAAGGTACTTAGCTGATAATTCAACCACTGTGTTTGCGGGATATCATCAAAGCCAATCACCTGTAGATCCTCAGGGATTCTTAGGTTGAATTCCAAACGAGCCACATCCATGACCGCCATTGCGAGGTTGTCCGTCGCACAGAAGATGGCTTCTGGTTTAGAAGGTTCTGAAAACAGAGTTCTGATCGTTTCTAAGGCATCAAGGTAGTCATAATCGGCTTCAATAACGCGCGCTTGTTTACCCGTTAAATCTTCAAACTCAGCGCAAAAACCTGATTCGCGCTCGTCATTGGTGTACGTTGGAACATTACCGGTTAGATAAACTGCAGATGTAACGCCACTGCTGTGAAACTGCTGTGCTGCAAGCTGCCCGGCTGCATAGTTGTCGCTCACAACATGGCTGCTCTTCGTGCCTTCAACCACACGAGCGTATTGAACAATAGGGATATCGAACTCTTCACACTCTTCATACAGAGATTTGTTGAAGGTTGCAGATGCGGCAATTACACCATCGACTCGATATTGGAAAATATTAGGGATCGAGTGGTTGTCATTTGCATCCACCTGCCACGGAATAAGTACTGCTGAGTAACCCTGTTTTTGCAGCTCTGTTGAGATGAGTTGCAGGGTTTTCATGTGGATAGGGTAATCTGCATCTGGGAAGACCAATCCAATCAATTTAGATTCGTTGGTAGTCAGGCTTCGTGCAAAAGCATTAGGACGATAGTTGAGGGCTTTAGCGGCTTCGAATACTTTTTGCTTGGTCTTTTCCGATACCGAACTGCCCGGCACAAATACACGAGAAACGGTAGATTGAGAAACGCCAGCCAGTTTAGCGACATCTTTTGAAGTTACGGTTGCTTTCGGTACCGAGGAGTGTTTTGGAGAGTTCATAGACCATGCATTTTAAGCCGAATTAATGGCGTGTAGAGTATCATAAGTAGGTACGTATTCAAAAAGTCAATTAAATCAAATTCTATGAAAAATAAGGCTTAAGAGATTATATTGGGTTATAAGCTGGGTATAACCCAAAAAGCTCTGCTGAGTTAATGAGATAACATCGCAGAGCTTTGTTTAGAGCTTAGAAGATTCTACTCATATTAGAAGTAGTAACGAATACCGGCAGCAAACTGGTCGTCGCTGTTTTCGTACTTCACGCCATTGTATGAGTCTTTGCCATTATCGAACTGATATTCAGTCCAAACTAAGAACTTGTTCTTCTTAAAGTGGTACTCAAGGCCAGGGATAATCAACTGACGCTCGTAACCATTGGCATTGTCGTCCGTGTCCGTTAAGTAGTTAACGTTAAAGGTTGGGCGTAGGCCATTCTCAAAGTGGTAGTAAGTAAAGAATTCAGCACCACGGTGGTCATAGAACTCTGCTTGGCTGGTGGTTTCCCAGTTTGAGCCTTGGCTGTATGTGAAGCCAACAAACAATCCGTTATTGGTGTAGTTCACACCCAATAATCCGATGCGTTGAGTATCGCCATTTTTGATGTTCTGAACACCCGCCTCAACATCGTCAAACTCATTCTGATGGTAGGCTAAACCAATGGTTAGGCCATCCATAACTGTGTATAGCGTTGAAGCACCCATACCGTTTTTCAGTGTTGCTGTTTTACCATCAGCTAGGCCAACATCTTCACGAGTGGTTTGGTAGGTGAAGCCATATTTCCAGTTGTCGTTGATGTTGTTACGGTAGGTGATGGAGTTTTCCGCACGACCAGTGCCTGAAGCAATCCCCCAGTCAGATAGGTTGTAGTAACCAGAACCACGCGAGCCAAATACACGACCCATATCGGTAAACCAAGCCACATCATAAAAGGTAGACCACTGCTTAGTACCCGCTGCGATCTTGCCGTATTTATCGTGCTCTACACCCGCGTATAGAAGTCGGTCATAAATGTTGTCGCCGTTGGCACCGGAGTTGTAACCCCACTCAGCGTGGCCAAAGCCAGTCCAATCATTGTCTAGTCCCATTTTACCTTTCAGGCCAAAACGAGAGCTACCGCTGTTCCATTCACCGTTATGGTCGCCACCTTTGTCGTGGTAACGAACGTCAAAACGGCCGTCTAGGGTCAAGCTGTCACCAGCTTCATTTGTAAATGTGTGGGCTGCAAAAGCAGAGCTAGAAGTAAGCGCAGCGAAGACCACTGCAGAAATAATCGACTTTTTCATTGTTGTTTTCACTTTATTCAGGCCGTCGAAAGCCACCGTGCTTTCAAGCCCGTTAAATGTAATGGTTCAGAGGGTGCACCCATCCGTGAGGCACAGGTTGGTTATTTTGAGTGGAACAGGTTGCCGAGGGCGAGAAGGAGCCCTCGGCAGTCATGTCGACCTAGTGTAGGTATGGACTAGATAGACAATAGGACAGGGTTACAGCGTTGGGTTTAGGATTGAAGAAGTGCGTTCGAACACATCTAGACCTTGCTGTTTTAGCCAGAAAGGAAGATCAATCAGTACCCAGTTTTCAGATAGCTTGTCGCCGTCACGGTAGTAAACGTCAACCACTTGCATGTCTGCGCGAACTTCGCCACCAGTCATACCTAGGAAGCCACCTGTTGGTGTGTTTGATAGGTTTGGCCAACCGAAGAAACAAGAGAAGTTACCTTCAGCGAAGCGACAAACGTGACCATTAAACTTCTTGTCTTTCAAGTTATTACGGAAAGGAAGTTGGTGTTGCTTCTGGTAACGTGGGATTGTGTAAGATGCACCGATACCACAAGGGCCGTACCAGATCATATCTTTAGACCAGCTCTTCTCTAGCACTTCTGGTGGGCAACCCATTGCGCCGCTGTCGTTAAGTGCAGATAGGTCATCAACCATCTTGTTCACTAGAGCAAGCGTAGCTACGCCTTCTTCTGGTGCTGCATCTTCAAACAGTAGGCCATCGTGGTTACGTGGGCCAGGGTATACAAAGTGCTTACCTGTTGATGGTGGTAGTGGGTAGCAACCCGCTTGGTCCATCATGCCTAATAGGTCTAGGAATAGGCCTGTCTTAGTGATTTTGCCGTCAACAACACAGTTAAATTCTGCGTAGCGAACGTTCATGATTTTGCCTGTAGGGCGCATGCCTAGGTATTCAGCGTCGAACAGACCCATGAAGTGACCCATGCTCATTACCCAAATTTCATCTGGGTTGATTTCGTTGTTACCACCGATGAAGATATCTTGACGACGCTGCATGCGAGTCATTGATTTCATCATCGGAGCCCAGAATACGTCAGCTGCAGCTTGAGCGCCTTCTTGCTCACGGAATGGGTAAACACCGCGCCACAAGTAGTCTTCAGAAGTGTGTGCTTTTAGTACTTCAGCAACGTTCTCGTGAGTTGCATTTTCCATCGCATCAAAATATTCGCGAACAATGCGTTTAGCTTCTTGATATTTAGACATAATTCATTCTCTTTATGTTGTCGAGTCAACATTCGGAACAGGACTCGATTTGGATTTTGTTACCGGCTGACTGCTCAGCCGGGTCAATGTTTATTTCTTGTCTTGAGAGACTTTCAACTAAAGGGGATTAAGCTTTTGCCGCTTCCGCTTTTTTGCTCTTGTCGAAGATGCCGCCTTTCAATGTTTCTGGTAGAGATAGCCACAGTAGACCGGCCACAATCCATACGATTGGTGAGCCCCACATTGCTGTTGCAAGGTCGCTGCGCTCTTGGATGAATACCAGTACCATTGGTGCCCACATGCCGATGATACGACCACCGTGGAATAGGGCTGCGCCGAAGCTACGTAGGTGAGCAGGGAACAGTTCTGAGAAGTAACCACCCCATACTGCTGAAGCTGATAGGCCGAAGTTGTAGATAAGACCCAGGATAGCCAACATGTTCAGACTGCCGATCATCACGTCGCTTGGAGCAACGAAGAATACTGATGCCATGATGCCCGCTAGGATGAAACCGAATGCGTTAACCTTACGGCCGTATTTGTCTGCAATCGCACCCCATACCCAAGCACCGAATAGAGAACCGAATGCTGAGATAGAGAAGATGATGCCGATGGTCGCGCCGTCGAATTGACGAACTTCTTTTAGGTACGTTGTCACGAAGCCAGAGAAGAACTGGTAACCGTAGAAGTTAAGACCTGCTAGCAATAGACAAGTGATGGTTAGCTTGCGGTAAGGCGCGCTAAGCATTTCGCCCCAAGAACCTTTCTTCGCTGGTGCATTTGTTGTTTCCGCTTTCGCTTGATCTTCTTCACCGTAAGCGATCACTTTTTTGTCGCTCGGAAGGATAAAGATCATCACTACCGCAGCTGCTAGAGGAGGAATACCACCTACCCACATTAGACTCTGCCATGGTGCGTCAATGCTAGAGATAAACGCTGCGTAGGCACCCATTGCCATAAGCGCAACCGAGAACATAGAAGATGCGAACGCCGTTAACTTACCGCGAACCGTTGGCGTGAATAGGCCGATCATTAGGCTTACCGCTACTGTGAAGTAACCACCCAAAGAAATACCGATGATGAAACGCATGGCTGCCCACATAGCGTAGTCAGTAAACATCATGTTGATGATCGTTGCGCCGCCGTTCAGTGCAGTGATGACAATAAGAGTCGATTTCTTACCAAAGTTTGATGCCACCCATGCGCAGCTTAGAGCACCAATAAGTGCACCAACCGACTGCCATGTATAGAACTGAGCCGTATCTGCTAAGTTAATGCCGTCATATGCATCAACGATGTATGGGCGTACGTAGTCAATAATTACAAAGTTATAACAATAGAAAAAGTAGCCTACTAGAATTGCAAGATAAGCAGCTACCCTTTGAATCATAGGAACTTCGCTCATGTGTTTTTTCGTAGTCATGACCGATAAACCTTTATTTTATATAGGGTGTTATGAGTTTTGATTACAGTGTAGTAGGTATTGGTGTTTACTACGCTGTCTTCGTTTCGGGAGAGATAATAGAGTTTTTGTGGTTATTAGATCCGTGATCAAAGTCAATTTTAAAATGAGTGCGTACCCATTTTGTGTATTTTGGTGATCTTGATCGCATTTGATCACCATTTTTGCCGTTTTGGGACTTTTTGAGCGTTTAATCGTCAATCTTAGTGACAATACTCACACTTATTGGGGGTTTTTGAGGGAAAATATCCAATTTTAAGTAATATTGGCAGCGAATGATTTGCGAAATACAATAAACGGAATCTCAAAATGGTTACGTACTCAAGTTTTGTGGTGATTGCTCTTTATGTGTTAACCACACTATTTATCAGCTACTTAGTGAACAAGCGCTATAGCGTAGGTGGCGACTTTTCCACAGGCGGAAAGCAATTTGGTTGGTTTACTGCAGGGGTATCTATTCTTGCGACCTACATCAGTGCGATGACATTCGTAGGCATGCCGGGCTGGGTTTATAGCTCAGGTATGGAAGCGATGAGTGTTCACTTAAATTATCCGGTCGTCATCTTTTTCGCTGTCGTTTTCTTTGTTCCCGTGTTCTACAAGCTTGGCCTGACTTCGATCTATGAATACCTAGAACACCGCTTTGGCGTTGTTGCTCGTACTATCAACTCGATTGTGTTTATTGTCGTGCAGTGTATTTCGGCGGGGGTGATTTTGTATGCCGTTGCTTTGATTGTGGTGCAAGTGCTACCGATTGGTATTTCTGAAGCGATTATTTACATCAGTTTGTTCACCGCGCTTTATACCTATGCGGGCGGTATTTCTACCGTAATATGGACTGACATGCTGCAGTCTGCAGTACTCATTATCGGCAGTATTGCGATTTTTGGTTTGCTTCTAATGAAAATTGAAGCGGGCGAGATGCCGTCACCAGAACAACTTAACATCATCAATCTAGATTTTGACTTGGGCGTTGATACTACTTTATGGGCGGGCTTGGTCGCAGTGAGCTTTCTGCACCTTAGCGTGTACGGCACTAACCAGTTGATTATTCAAAGAACGCTGGCGACAAAAGATGTGAAAACAGCACAGCGATCTATGCTGCTGTGTGGTTACGGGGCGTTTTTCATCTACCTATTTTTTGCGGTAATGGGCGTACTGCTGAGTGTCTTTTATCAAGACAATAGCTTTGAAAACAGCAATGAAGTGATTCTCGACTTTGTGTTTAACCATACCAACCCAATTATTGTCGGTCTGGTGATTGCTGCGTTATCGGCAGCGGCTATGTCGACTCTGGACTCGACCTACAACTCAATGGCAACTGTCGCAACGTTCGACTTTTACAAGCGCTTTTTTCGCAAACAAGCATCAGACGCTCACTACGAATCTGTAGCTAGAAAAATGAGTCTTGTTGCCGCAGCATCGGTTGTTGTGCCCGCCTTGCTGGCTGTTTCTAACGAGTCTGTGCTTAAAACCATCGCTAGCCTAACTTCAATCTTTGTTGGTATTCGTCTTGGCTCTTTCATTCTTGGGCTGTTTTTCAAGAAAGCGAATGAGAAAGGTGTGATTGCGGGCAGCCTAGGCAGTGTTGTTGTGGTTTTTGTGGCTAAGTACAGCGGTGTTTCTTGGCCTTGGTTTGCACTGATTGGCACCGTGGTTTTCTTAGTATTGGGCGTTATCGTGAGCCGTTTCTTTGGTGAAGTTACTCAACAACAAAATGAATTTATTGCTAAGCAAAAGCACTTGTTTGCCAAGCCGACGACAAGTCATTACGGCTTATTGGTATTTGCCGTAGTCACCGTCGCTGCTTGTACCGTTATTCCTGATTGGCTTTATGCCGTTCTTTCTTAATTGACCGATTTTTACTGGTAGTTCTATGTTATCGATCTTTGATATCTACAAAATTGGTGTCGGGCCTTCGAGCTCGCACACCAACGGCCCAATGATTGCGGGTTTTCATTTCACTCAGTTAGTTGCCGATAAAATCACAGAGGTGGTTCGTGTTCAGGTCGATCTTTATGGTTCACTGTCACTCACTGGAATCGGACACCACACCGACAGAGCAACTATTTTGGGATTGCTCGGCAACAAACCAGACACCATCAAAATCACTAGTGCTAATGAAGCGATGCGTCGAGCAATTGATAGTGGTGAGATGCAGTTAAGTGGAAGCCACACTATCGGTTTCAACTATAAAACTGACATGCTATTTCATGAGGACAATCTACCACTTCATGAGAACGGTATGATGATTACCGCCTTTGACCAAGATGGAAATACTATTGTTGAGGAAACCTATTACTCGATTGGCGGTGGCTTCATTGCAACCGCTGATGAACTCCAGAATGGCACTCAAACTAAGTCTGTTGAGGTGACGTACCCTTTTAGCAATGCTGAAGAGATGCTTGAGCAGGCAGAAAAAAATGGCATGAGCCTAGGCGGCATGATCCTGAAAAATGAGTCCGCCTACCAAGATGCGGATGCGATTGCAGAAAAGGCAGACCAGATTTGGCGCGTGATGTCGCGTTGTATGGAGCGCGGCTTTGAAACTGAAGGCATTCTTGATGGCGGTTTGAATGTTACTCGCCGTGCTCCAAACTTACTGAAGAAGTTGGAAGCGAATGCAGCGGTTGAGAACGATCCAATGGAAATTATGGACTGGATTAACTTGTTTGCCTTTGCCGTCAGTGAAGAGAATGCGGCTGGCGGTCAGGTAGTTACATCTCCAACCAATGGTGCTGCTGGCGTTATTCCGGCTGTGTTGATGTATTACCATCGCTTCATCAAAGAGTTGGATACCAAGCAACTGAAAGACTTCTTAGCAGTATCGGGCGCGATCGGTATTTTGTACAAAACCAACGCCTCCATTTCAGGTGCCGAAGTCGGGTGCCAAGGAGAAGTTGGCGTATCATCTTCTATGGCGGCTGCGGGTTTAACTGCACTTCGTGGTGGTAGTAATGAGCAGATTTGTATTGCGGCGGAAATCGCGATGGAGCATTCGCTGGGTATGACCTGTGACCCAATTGGTGGCTTAGTACAAGTGCCGTGTATTGAGCGAAATGCAATGGGTGCGATGAAGGCGATTAACGCATCACGCATGGCTTTGAAGCGTAATAGTAAATCTTTGATCTCGCTTGATAAGGTAATTGCGACAATGTACCAAACAGGTAAAGACATGAATAAGAAATATCGTGAAACGTCATTGGGCGGCTTGGCGCTAATTCATCTTGCACATCCATGTGAGTAGGAGCTAACTCGGCTCAAGCCTTTGCGAGTCTGATACTCTTATAAGAACGACAACAAAAAGCCCAGTCGCATTAGCGCTGACTGGGCTTTTTAATTTTGAAATCAACTAATCTTGCAGTGGCAGTTGGTAGCTGTTCTTTAGCTCTTTCACTGAGATGTTAGACTGAATTGCGCTGACGCCTTTTACTCGTCGAATAGAGCTGATTCGCTCAAAATACTCTTCCAGATCTCTTGCCAGCACCTGAATCATATAGTCGGCTCCGCCTGCAATGCAGTGACACATGGTGATCCAGTCTGTTACTGCGACAAACTCTTCAAAAGGCTCGGTGTTTTCAACCTCGTGATTACCTAATGTCACTAAGGTGAAACCTGCCACATGAAGGCCCAGTTTTTTGCGGTTTAGTTGTGCGGTATAGCCATCAATATAGCCCGTCTCTTCCATACGCTTCCAACGACGCCAGCAAGGTGTTTCACTCAGGTTTACCTTCTCGGCGAGCTTGCTGTTACTCATGCGCCCATCTTTTTGAATATGTCCAAGAATGGCAATATCCGTATCATCTAGCACTTCGTTGGTGGATTCTTTCACTTTCATAATAAATTTGGAAAAAGTCTGCTCAAATTTGATTTAATACTAACGCATATAGCAATTTAATTCCTACTCGAATCGGTAAACTCTTCTCCCACTAACGTTTATCAACTAGGAGAGAAAGAATGAGCGCTCAATTAATGCTGGCGTTCTTGTTGTTTTCAATATCGATTGGAATTACACCGGGAGCAGGAAACATTGCATTGCTTGGGATATCAAGCCGATATGGATTTGCGGCAACATTGCCTTTTGTCTCTGGTAACGCTTTTGGCATCATCATCATACTGGCGGGTTCAAGCGCTGGATTGGTGAGCTTGTTTACCCTTTACCCAGAGATATACACGGTAATGAAATACCTTGGGGCGGCTTATTTACTGTTTATGGCGTGGTCTATTGCCAACATGGAGATTGAGCAAGAAGATTCTGTGAATCGCTCAGGATTTATGTCTGGTGTTTTGATTCAAGTACTAAACCCGAAAGGGTGGATTGCTTCGCTGACCGTATTTTCTCAGTTCATCACCACACAAACAGATTACCTGATTCAAGTGGTGACGATTACCACCATCATGGTGGGGACCGGTGTATTGTGTATGTTGGTTTGGGCGTATTGTGGCACCATGCTGCAGCGTCTATTGCAATCACCAAAACAGATGGTGATGGTTAACCGTTGTTTGGGGGGAAGCTTAGCGATGGTAGTGGCATTTATGTTGTATCAGCCCGCTTAAGTTACTCTACGCAATAGCGAGTTTTGGAGGATTGGTTGAGATGCCAATCCTTTTTTTGTGCTTGTAGATTGTCAGTTTAATAAACCAGTTTTCAATGCCTTGTTAAATTTAACCTTCCACAGATAAATTCTTTCGAAATGATGACGGAATTCACTGTCGATCGTGAAAATATGCCAAGCCCTAACAAATGGTGGCTTGGACTGGAAAGTCACTATACTCAGACAAACAACCAAATTAACGACATCGAAACAGTACCCAAAGTATGAAAAATTTACGTGTTCTCTTTACCGCTCTTACTCTCATTATTCTTGTTGGATGCACCTCTACGTCGGCAGTTGGCAGCTCGAAAACAAAGGAGTATGCCAAATCCCATACGTTAGTTGGCCAAGCTTCTTGGTACGGAAATAAATTTCATGGGAAGCTCACTGCCAGTGGTGAAACCTATGATATGAATGCTTACACAGCGGCTCATAAAACTCTGCCGTTTGGAACAATCGTTAGGGTGACAAATACAAGCACCAACAAATCGGTCGACGTTAAAATTAACGACCGAGGCCCTTTTGTTAAAGGCCGAGTTATCGACCTCTCTTACAAGTCATTTGCACAAATCGGCAATGTAAAGAAGGGCACGGTACCTGTCAAAATTGAAATTGTAGATGACAGTAAAACCTTTAGGTACAAGCACTAATTTGGTCCAATTTCTTCTCGATTTATGACTGGAGAGGAAAGCTCATTACGCTATGGTTTGGCTCGCTTTCGATGTCTACGATTGACCAATCTAGTGATTGGTACAGAGCGGGCACGTTGGTGTAAACATAAAGGTGACTTTGATGGGCGTTAGAGACTTGCTTGATGCCGCGATTGATTAGCTCGCTTGCAATGCCTTGGCCGCGCCATTCAGGTAAAACAAGCAGAGCATTCAGCCAGATAACGTCAGAGTCACCATGGGGTTCTTTGAAATGCGAGTAAGCAAGGCCACCAATCACTTGATTCCCTCGGATAGCCACCAAAACTGGCGGAAGGTTGGCATCGTGTTTGTAGCTATCTATAAAGAGAAAATCAGACCACTCGTTTTGAAAGAGCTTTTCTAACTCCAACCAATGTTGACTGTTTTCAATACAGTTTCTAAATACGACCTTATTCATGTGCGGTTATGTCCTCCAATGACTAAGCAACTTCTCATTCTAATACCATCCTTATAGCACCCCGATTTATCCATAAATCAATAACCTGTGATTAATAGTAGCAATAAAACAGCGCTTAATAAAAAGGCAAGCAAGCGACTATAAAGTTCGCTTGCTTGCCTGAGAGGTTTCATTACTTAGTGAGTATATTGAACACTAAAGCGTGTTTTTATACACCTTGCCGTCTTTCATGATCAGTTTTTGTGTCTCTGTGTTAGCCACACATGCTACGCCTTCTAGTGGGTTACCGTCGATGATCAGTAGGTCAGCGTAAGCGCCTTCAACCACTTGACCAAGTTTGCCTTCTTGGTACGGGTGTTGGTATGTCGACATTTCGAATAGTCGACCACAGTTTGACGTCGCCATGCGAAGTGCAGTGATGGTATCGAATACTTGCTCAATCGCACCAAGCTCATTCAGTTGGGTCGCATGCACATTGGTTTCGCCCACACAGTCAGTACCAAACGCGATGTTTTGGATGTCGTATTTCTTAATCAGTTCTGCCGACTTGAACATGGCTTTACCCACGCGCTCTGTCTTGCGATATGTCTCCTCGTTTGGCAGTGGGATCTTACGCTCTGCAATCAATGAAGAGGTAAAGTAAGACGGGATTACCCAGATACCTTTCTCTTTGATGATCTCTGCTATCTCGTCATCCATGATAGTAGCGTGTTCGAAAGACATGACGCCCGCTTCTGCTGCTCGACGCATCGCATCAGAGGTGTGGATGTGCGCGGCAACATACGTACCGTAATCTGAAGCGGCTTGTACTGCGGCTTCCATTTCGTCGGAAGTAAATTGCAATGTATCTAGCGGGTCGAAGGTTGATGATGCACCGCCACCGGCCATGATCTTGATTTGTGATGCGCCCATAAATAGTTGTTCACGCACTGCTTTCAATACTTCTGAACGGCCATCGGCTACTCGCATCGCACCTAGCTTCATCATTGGCGAGTCTTCGTGTCCATTCGCTAAACGTTCTTGAGCTTGGTTTTGGCGGTAATCTGAGTGACCGCTGGTTTGTGAAATTGCCGCCATTGAAGGAAGAATACGTGGGCCAGTCGCGTAGCCGTTATCGATACTTTTCTTAAGGCCAAGCGTGTTACCTGCTACATCGCGAATAGTGGTAAAGCCACGCATCAGCATCTCTTCTGAAATCTTCGCTGAGCGAATTGCGACTTCTTCACGTGTCATAGTATCAATCACATTGAAAGGTGCAGATAGCGTGATATGAACGTGGGCGTCAATCAGGCCAGGCATTACCGTGCCACCTTGAGCATCAATAATTTCATCGGCTAACGTAGCGTCAACCTCGCCAATTTGGGTGATCAAGTTGTCTTCGATAAGAATTGATACATTCTCGATTAGGTTGTTATCAACACCGTTAAATACGTTCGCGTTAGTGATTAGCTTTTTCATAGTCTGCACCTTTGTGTTGTTTGAACTTTTAGAGCGTGAGCTCGTTTGATGCAGCCATGATAGGGAGGGACGGTAATCAATAATGGCCATTTGACGACAGTGATACATGTCGCTTCTTTTTAGTCTCTCATTCGATAAAAATAGGAACTCATCTACTTTTGATATAGCAGTCTGTAAATTATTGGGCGCGAATTATGCATTTGGTGAGGTGTCATGAAATGGTAAGTTTTGAAGAATCTCTGACGCTAGACTGTACACAAATCGAAGTTATCCAAGAAAGAAGAGAGAGTACAGAATGAGTAAAGTAGAAAAGGTTTACGGCTTTAATACACCACAGCGACTATTTGTTGGTTATACCTTGGCGGTGCTGGTGGATTTGGTGGTGCTCAACTTCTTTGACGAGTATTGGGAGTACGTGAACATTGAGTCATTTACTATTTCGTTCATCGCGGCGATTCTACTTCAGTTGTTGCTTAAACTATCGATTGGCTTAGAACATAAAATTGCCGATTACTTTAAGAATAAGCCGGGTACGGCACCAAAGGTTTACCGAGGTATCTCGACTTACATCATCCTTGTGGGTTCGAAGTTCGTGATGTTGGAAGCGATTAATATCTTGTTTGGCGACAAGGTGAGTTTCACTGGCCCACTCAATGGTGTAGTAGCGTTCTTTGCGGTGGTGTTTGTTATCTTGATTTCAGAGATTGTGGTATCGAAGATTTACTTCGCACTGGATGACAGCAACCAGAAGCAAGCCGAACATTCACAAGCTTCATAACAGATGACTTAAAGTAGAAAGAGCCAGCATAGATGCTGGCTCTTTTGGTATGTGTGATTCAAAAAACTTATTCAGATTCGTAAACAACATCCCCACGAAGAACCGTCATCAGGACTTTGGTTTTGGCGATCTGTCTTGCTGTCAGCGTGGTGATATCTTTATCGAGAATGGCAAAGTCTGCTGATTTACCCACTTCGATTGTGCCAGTGATGTCATCAATACCGAGGCTTTTGGCTGGATAAAGCGTATAGGCATCGATAGTTGTATAGATATCAGTGAGCCCTGTTTTACCCATGATCAAACTGTTTGAAATCCCGACGAGGGGATTAATGTCGTGCACATTCCAATCGCTACTTAGAGTAATGTTGGCTTCGGTTCTGAGAATGGCATTGAGGTTCATCATAGCCTTCGCTCGTCTTGCTCCTAAGAATGCAATCGCCCACTCATGGTCATGTTGTGCAACGTAATCTGAGCCCACTTGAAAATCGGCTGAGACGCCTAGTTGGCGAAAACGTGGAATGTCTTGTTGGTCGATCAGCTCAACATGAGTCAGGGTGTATGGTTTGTCTGAGCCCAGTTTACGCACATGCTCTACCGCATCAAGGGACTCGCGCACTGCACCATCGCCAATGGCATGGATATGTGCACTAAAGCCGATCTTATTTAGCGCCACAAGCCAATCTTTCATCTGCTCTGGTGGAATGTAGTTAATGCCATAAGGTGAATCGGTTAGATAGGTGTCCAGATAAGGGGCGAGTGTTTTCGCTGTACCATTAATTACGATGCCATCACTGTACATTTTGACTTGGTCGACCAAAAGCAATCGAGACTTATCGCTGGAATACATCTTCTCGAATACCTCAAGCTGAGAAGGCATCGCCATGTCAGGATAAACCCAAGGTCGAAGGGAAACTCGCGCTGTCAAATCTTGGTTTTGTTCAGCTTCTTGCCAAACCTCATACCAACCGCGTTTCCAATACATGCGCCCATCACCAATCGTGGTAATACCGTGGGCTGCGGCTTCTTCCAATCCTGCCATCAAACCTTCATAGCTCTGTTCAAACAGTTCGTTCTGGCTGTTCCAAGCGATCTCCATGACTTGGTCTCCGGCATTGTCGAGCAAGATGCCATTCAGCTTTCCTGTCTGTTCATCTTTGAGGTAATAACCACCTTGAGGGTTGGGCGACTGTTCGCTGATACGAGCGATTTTCAATGCTTTAGAGTTGACCCACATAGAGTGCGAAGTTTGCTCCATGATCACGACCGGGCGATCGGGGAAGATAGAGTCGATTATTTCGAGTGGAGTGTAATCAGATGGGTGGTTCATGATCGCATCGAGTGAAAAACCGTAGCCCATAAGCCAGCCTTTGGAGTCATCATCGGCGCACACTTCAAGATAAGGTATCTGCTCTTCTAGCGTTGCTTCTGAGTCGAGTTCACACACGCCACCCATTTCAGATGCAGCTTCAAATACATGATTGTGGTTATCGATGAAGCCCGGCATAACAAAAGCTTGCTCCAGGTCGATTTCAGGAGCGTTAGAGCCTGCAAAAGACAGAGCCTTGTCTCGATTACCTATAAAGGTGATGACGCCACCTTCAGTAACTAAGGTGTCTGATTCGTAATGTCCATAAATGATGGCATTGGAGAACACTTGTAGATCGCTGGCTTTGCTCGGGATGGAAACCAACAGAGCGGAAAGCAGTAGGCCGAAACGAGGAATAACCGATGAAGATAGGCTCATAATGATTCGCTTATTTAATCCATTTTTCTAATTATAGAAACACCCTGAATGGGATGAGCGAGATTCTACGTTTTATAAAATAAAATGTGTGACTTCAATGAGATAATTGTTAGTTAACTCACTGATTAAATAGGTGAACGCTGAACCTTTTTCTATTATTAACGTATTAGTTGCTTGTAGTTGATGCATTTAAAAAGGATTAAGAATGAAAAGATTTTTGTTGCTGATGTCGGTGGTGTTTTTGGGAGGCTGTTTGGGTATGCCTCAGTCGGTGAAACCGGTGAATGAATTCCAATTAGATAGTTATCTAGGTACATGGTACGAGGTTGCTCGTTTGGATCATTCGTTTGAAAGAGGACTGAGCAATATCAGCGCTCAATACTCATTGCGTGACGATGGTGGCGTGAAAGTGATTAATCGTGGCTACTCAATAGAGAAGGGCGAGTGGAAAGAAGCGGAAGGCAAAGCGTATTTTGTGGAAGGGAGTGACCAAGGTTATCTGAAAGTATCGTTTTTTGGTCCGTTTTACGGCTCTTATGTGGTATTTGAGTTAGATAAACAGGGTTACCAATATGCGTTTGTTTCTGGTCCTGATACGGATTACTTATGGTTGCTGTCTAGAACGCCACAAGTCGCCCCCGAGGTACTAGAGAAGTTTAAGCAGATGTCGAAAGAGCGTGGTTTTAATACCGATGAGCTGATTTACGTCACGCACGACGCGATTAACTAACACGTAACTTGATAGAAAAAGGAGAGCGCAAAGTCTACGCTCTCCTTTTTAGTTTACGATTTTTGCAGCTGTAACTGTCGAATACTCAATATTGATAGGAAGCTGAAGAATGCAGGGTCACTCCAGCCAAAGCCCACAAAGATGCCTGTAAAAGCAGCACACAAGGTGATGATGGCACCAAGCATGTTGGTCACAACCAAGGCTTGGATAAGTTTTTTAGCGCTTATTCCTGACTCAATATCACGTAGCAACCAGGTTATTGCTGCGATGCCACCAAGGAAGATACTGGTGTGTTGAGACAGAAAATAAGCGTACTTATCATTGATCTCCACACCGTACATTGGCCACATAACGGTCGGTAGGAAGAACAGGGCGATGGCAAACCCTGCGTAAATGATGCCGTGTAGGCTTAGAAACGTTTTATTGTTCATGTCGTATCTCTTCTTCTGTCTTTCAATATCTACAATTCATTGCAATAGCGAATCGCTTAATTAGCTGTTAACTGGACCTTTGTTAATGGTCGTTAACGGCTGGTTGACATCAAAAATCACGCCACGCACTTCCGCTACACCCATCTCTTTTAAACGAGCACTGTGCATGGCTAGATAGGCTTCGGCACTCAATTGGTCTTCGAACAAGTAGACCCCGCCACCAAGCTTTTCTGCTTCGTTCTCAGTCCAAATTTTCCAGATCATGCCTGGCTCATTGTTGATGGATTTTGCTAGGTCAACGAGGGCGTTTGACATCTCTTCACCAAATGGGCCATTAAATTCAAAATCGACTTGTAGTAGTTTCATGGTTATCTCTCCAAATAGTTATTAAACATTGCGTTGAGGCGAGCTGCCATTTCGCAAAAATCTTGAAGGCTTGATTGCCCGTTGAGATAGATATTACCTATAAAAATTCGACAAAAAAGTTCATAATATTGTCATTAACTGTCAGGATTTTAGACCAATGAGATTGAAGACAACCTTAGACCAATGGCAAACACTGTTCGAGATTGATCGTGCGGGGAGCATTCAAGCTGCGGCGTTACAACTGAACAAGAGCCATACCACTTTGATCTATGCATTGAGGAAACTGGAAGACCAGCTTGGCGTCTCTTTGGTTCGGGTCGAAGGTCGTAAAGCGGTGTTGTCAGAAGATGGCAAGGCGCTACTTCGCAGGGCGAGCAGTATGTTAGAGCAAGCCCGAGAGCTCGAATTGATTAGTGATCAGTTAGCCAAGGGAGTCGAGTCTGAAATCGTGGTGGCGGTGGATCATCTATGTTGTCTTGAACGTCTTTATGGGCCGATGGCTACCTTTGTGGCCGAGAACAACACCACCTCGATTCAGGTGATAGAGACATCGTTATCTAAAACGACAGAAATGGTCACCCAAGAGCTAGCCGATGTTGCCATCATCAATTTGCCCGTGACTAACTACCCAGCGGAAGCTTTTGGTTTCACGGTGATGGAGCCTGTAGTTACTAGCTCGCATCCTCTAGCTAAGGAAGAACCTCTATCACTCAATCAACTATCGTCGTTGCCACAAATTGTGG
This sequence comes from Vibrio sp. THAF190c, assembly GCF_009363355.1. NCBI lineage: Bacteria > Pseudomonadati > Pseudomonadota > Gammaproteobacteria > Vibrionales > Vibrionaceae > Vibrio > Vibrio sp. THAF190c. Next base: position 1,056,187 of record NZ_CP045338.1, read on the forward strand.
TGAGAGATTTAGGTTCATTAGAGAAACTGGCAGATAAAAAAGACGTGGGTTGGCTTAAATCAAGTCAGCGCATTACGGTCGATAATTTCGACCATGCCTTTGGCGCGGTTGAGCAAGGAGTAGGATACTGCAGGCTGCCTAAACACATTGTTGATAGTCGAGGAAGTGATAAGCTTACCGTGCTTAATGTCGAAAACGGTCGTGGTTATCACGTCCCACTGCATCTCACGCTGCCAAAAGGCGTAAAGACAGGCCCTGCGGCAAAACGCTTCTATGAACTACTGTTAGAGTCTGTCTCTCGTTAGCGCTGAACTTCAATCTCAACCTAGTGGTTCTGATTTCCATTCAAGAATAGTGCAACACATTCGCGAGTGTAGTTTAGCCTCTCTTGATCGGATTCTCCGCTGTCGTGCCCGAAGAACGACCAATAAGCCGATTTGCCATGAAACATAAGCAGCAACTGACGTGCAGCAATGATTGGCGAGCTAGAGGTCGACAGCGTTAGATCTCCAGTGTCGATTTTCGCCTGTAGATAATCGGCCAGTAGCTTGGTCGTCTTTTGAGGCCCTGTTTCCAGATAGATAGAGGCGATCTCTGGGTGGGTACTGGATTGACTGACGGCATTCTGAAAGGTTTGTCGTGATTGCTCATCTAACAGCAAATCTTGAAATTTCACACCAAACTTTACCAATTCATCTTCCAACGTGGCATTCATATCAAAAGCATCAGGGCTAAGTTCTCGCTCGGCGCATTTGGTTTGCATGCATGTTTCAAAAAGCACGTCTTTGTTCTTGAAATGAGAGTAAACAGTCTGCTTCGATACATTAGCGGCTTTGGCTATTTGATCCATATTGATCTTGTAGCCGTACTCAGAGAAAAGTTCACTTGCTGCAGTTAAAATTTGCGATCTCTTCTGTTCACTTTTAATGATTTTAGTCACGTCTGTCGTCTCGTTGGTTCGATATTAGCCAGTCTTTGGCGTGCAAAATACGGCGTCATTTGTCACAGGGTAAGCATTATGCTTTTTGTGAAACTTTTATCAATCAATAACGATGAAACCTATTTTTAACACAATCAAACTAGACAGTCTAGTTTGGTTTGGTTAGTCTAAAAATAGGACAACTACATACTGCACAGGAACAGTATTATGTATAAATTGATGAAGAGCAGCGCAGTCGCTGTCGCGCTTTCTACTCTTCTTGTAGGGTGCGGTGAAACAACGCAAGCACAGCCAGCTGCTGAGCCAACCATTCTTACAGTTGAAACACTCGTCTTGGCGCAGTCGGACGCTTACGCGGTGCAGCGTGAATATGTCGGCGTGGTAAGAGCGGGTCAGCAAGCCAATCTCGGCTTCGAATTGGCGGGCAAGGTTGAAGAGATCATGGTTGATGTTGGTGACAGAGTCACGAAAGGCCAGCCTCTGATTCGTTTAGATACTCAGTTACTAGAAACAGAACTTAGCCAACTCAAGGCACAAGCTGAAGAAGTCAAAGCTCAGTTGAACTTAGTGGCAGCGAACCTAAAGCGTCAGCGTTCATTGAAAGCAAAGGGCTTTAGTGCGGAGGCCGAAATTGACTCGCTAACCAGTGAGCAGCGCGTTCTTCAAGCTAACCTATTGCGTATTGATGCTTCATTGAAAGCCAACGATCTGCGACTGATTAAGTCGACAATTCTCGCCCCGTACTCTGGAACCATTGCGACCCGTTTTGTTTCTCTGGGTGATGTGGTGAATGTAGGTAATCCGACGCTGACGTTACTCGCTTCTGAGGGCAAAGAAGCTTTTATTGGCATTCCTGCGCACCAAATGCAGAAAGTGACGTCATTGTCACAACCTCATATTCGTGTCGGTGGTGAGTCTTATGATGTGAGTCTCCTTAACCCGGGTGCGATGGTAGATACTCAATCTCGAAGCGTTGGGCTGCGTTATCTTTTTCCTGAACAAGCCTCGGTGCTAGAAGGTCAATTGGCTTATCTTCAATTTGAAGAGAGCATTGATGATCAAGGTTTTTGGATTCCATTGACTGGTTTGATTGATGGTCTGCGCGGAGTGTGGAATGTGTTTGTGATTGGTGAGGATAACCAAGTAGAGCGACGCAGCGTACAAGTGTTGTTTGCCAATAACCAACAAGCTTACGTAACGGGTGCCATTAGTGAGGGTGAACAGGTTATCGCAAGTGGTCTTCATCGTTTGGTTCCGGGACAAACCGTGAGTCCTCTTCAACTGGCGTCTAAGTAGGTTGCCCATGAAGATCATCGAGACGATTTCCAATACGCGACTGCTTATCTTAATGACGGCGTTGCTGATGGTGAGCGGTATCTCCGCTTTCATGACTCTGCCGCGTGCAGAAGATCCTGTCATCATCAACCGCTACGCTAACATTACCACGAGCTTCCCAGGGGCGAGTGCAGAGAGAGTCGAAACCTTAGTGACAGAGGTTATTGAGAATAAACTGCGTGAGCTCAGTGAGGTGAAGCTAGTCAGCTCAACCTCTCGCCCTAGTGTGTCGATTGTGACACTTGAGCTGGACGATACCATCACAGAGCCTGAACCAGTTTGGTCACAAGCGCGAGACAAGCTGTCCGACGTTGAACCGCTTCTTCCTGCTGGTGCACAATCTCCGGATTTGGATAGTGACCACACCTATGCGTTTACCACTATTACCGCGTTAACCTGGACAGGAGCAGGAGAGCCGGATCGCTTAACTCTAGGGCGCTATGCCAAAGAGCTTGCCAAACGTTTGAGAACCTTGTCGGGTACTGAGTTCGTTGATGAATACGGTATGCCACAAGAAGAGATTCAAATTAACTTGCGTACTGCCGATGCCGCCGCGCTCGGTCGTTCAAGTGCCAATATTGCTGAATCTCTAGAAGGGGCTGACGCTAAGAACTCAGCTGGAGAGTTAGTGAGTTCGTACTCTCGTTTTGGGTTGGAGATTGAGTCCGAGCTAGACTCTATTGAACGCATCAAGCAAGTGCCAATTGCAACCGACGCCAATGGTCATATCGTTCGTCTTGAAGATATTGCATCCGTATCTCGAGGTGAAAAAACGCCACAAGACCAGATCGCGATTATCGATGGTGAGCCGGGGGTGATTGTTGCTGCGCGCATGCACCCAGACTTACGTGTCGATAATTGGACTTCACGCGCCAATGCCGTGATAGAAAGATTTGAGCAAGAGCTACCAAGTAACGTACATGTGAATGTGCTCTTTAGCCAACAAGGTTACACAGAGACACGTCTAAACGATCTCGGCGAAAGCTTGTTGATCGGTTTTGTTCTCATCTTAATTGTACTGTTTGTCACCCTTGGTGTTCGTGCTGCAATCTTGGTGGCAATTTCGCTGCCTTTAACGTCTTTGCTCACGCTTTCCATCATGAAAATGACCAGTGTACCTATCAACCAGATGTCAGTGACGGGCTTGATTGTGGCACTCGGGATTATGGTAGATAACGCAGTAGTGATGGTGGATACCATTCAAGCGTATCGACTTAAAGGTCAACATCGAGCTGAAGCGACCATGAATGCATTGAAGCATTTATGGGTGCCGTTATTGGGTTCAACGCTAACCACAGTATTGGCATTCGCTCCGATCATTCTGATGCCAGGTGCTTCTGGTGAGTTTGTGGGTGGCATTGCGATTACCGTATCCTTCTCACTGATTGGGTCGTATGTGATTTCTCATACCTTGATTGCTGGCTTAGCAACTCGACTGTTGCCTAAACAGCTAAGTGATGTCGATAAGCAAGGAGAGCATCACTGGTACATGACGGGGCTTCGTATTCCTGCGTTAACTCGCTGGTTCTCGTCATCGGTGCGTTTTGGTGTTACCCATCCCATCATCACTATTGCCTTAGTTCTTTTGGTGCCATTTACGGGCTACTGGAGTATGTCGCAACTGACCGAGCAGTTTTTCCCACCTTCGGATCGCGACATGTTCGAGATTCAGGTGTACATGCCGCCACAAGCGAGTGTTTATGCGACCAAGCAAACCTCTGAGCGAATCGATGAAATCATCCATCGCTACTCTGAGGTAGAGCGTATTGATTGGCTGGTGGGTGCGAACTTCCCATCGTTCTATTACAACCTTCAAGCAAGGCAAAACAACGCGCCTTACTTCTCTCAAGCAATGGTGAAAACCGGAGATTTTGTCCAAGCTAACGCGTTGATTCCTGAGTTGCAAAAGGTGTTAGATAAAGAGGTGCCTGAAGCTCAAATTCTGGTGCGAAAACTGAATCAAGGTCCTCCGTTTACGGCTCCCGTAGAACTGCGTGTATACGGTGAGAACCTAGATACATTGAAAGCGATTGGTGAAGATGTTCGTTTGATTCTGTCGGGCATTCCACATGTCACCCATACTCGCGAGACTTTACAACCGGGTACGCCAAAAGTGTGGCTCAAGGTGGATGAAGATACTGCCAAGTTAAATGGTATTTCATTGAATCAGTTTGCTGTGCTACTGCAAACAACACTTACAGGCCGTGAGAGTGGTTCGGTGATTGAGGGAAGCGAATCTGTGCCAATCCGTGTTCGCGTGGCTGATGATGCACGTGAAGATTTGACGCACCTAAGCAATATCCGTTTGCCAATTAACTCGGAAATCTATTCGACGGGGATTAATGTCTCAACTTTGGCAGAGCTCGAGCTAACAACCAGTCGCGGTGCCATTACTCGTCGTAACGGTCAGCGAGTGAATACGATTGAGGGCTACATTGAGGCGGGTATTTTGCCACAAACTGTGCTTAATGAGTTCCAAGAACGTCTAAAAAGCTACGAAATTCCATCGGGTTACACCATTGATTTTGGTGGTGAATCTGCCGAGCGTGATCACTCAGTGAATAGCTTGATCTCTAATGTAGCAGTCGTTGTTGTATTGATGGTGTTGGTGGTCGTGATGTCTTTCAACTCGTTCAGGTTAAGTACCATTATCTTAATGGTAGCAGCCCTGGCTGGTGGACTCGGTTTACTGTCGGTTTGGATATTCGGCTATCCGTTTGGTTTCACAGTGATCATTGCAATGCTCGGTATCGCAGGCCTTGCCATTAATGCTGCAATCGTGATTCTGACGGAGCTTAAGTTAGATGAAGACGCATCGTCAGGCAGTGTGGATGCAGTGGTTAACGCAGTCATGTCGTGTACTCGTCATATCAGCTCAACGACAATTACCACAGTCGGTGGCTTTATGCCGCTGATCATCGCTGGTGGTGGTTTCTGGCCTCCGTTTGCGGTTGCGATTGTTGGCGGTACAGTACTGACTACTTTGATTTCATTCTATTTCGTGCCAGTGGTGTTCCACCTAATGACACGCAAGAAGGGGCTACACACCTCAGCAGCGCTAGCGCACTAGTTTCCCTAAATAGTTTAGAAAGCCGAGTAAAGAAAAGGTGAGGCCAAAAGAGCCTCACCTTTTTATTTAACTCGAAACTGCAGTAGGTTTACTTAGTAATCTAACCAATCAACTGGTTACCAAATAACTGATTACCAAGCACCTAGGTACGACTTGTACGATTGGAGGCGGACCGTTGCTGCACCGATCACATCGATGAAGCCCCAAAATGGGTGTGGCTTTTCTGCAGAGATCCAAGCTGCGCCTGTCGCACCGATTGGAATGTTGTAGCCTTCTGGCTCGATGATCTCTAGAACCACAGTACGACCTAAACCGTTGCCGTTACGAACTACGTGCTGACCGACGCTTTGTGGGCCTTGGAATGGCGAAATACCTGCTTCACCAGTACCTGCATTAAAGCTGTGTACCTTAGCGCGGAAGACGTGGCCTGGGTACGCATCAACGTAGAACTCTGCAAAATCACCTTCTTGAACGTAACCATAGGTTTGGTCAGAGACGCGCATCTCTAAGAACTTCTTGCTGGTGTTGTAGAGGTGCATGTTACCCATCACTGAACCTTCAGCGATATTAACGATAGAGACCTGACCATCAAACTCTGCGGTGATGGTCTTCTTCTCTTGCGCCCAATTCACTTTCTGTAGATCAGCTTTCAGGGAGGCTAGCTGTGAATTCATCACACGAAGATCCGAGTTGTATTTCTCAACATCACGCGCGTTGAAGATCTCTGGAGAGGTATCAGCGCGAGAGATATCGCGGGTCATCTGCTTAATCTGTTCTTCTTTCTGAACAATTGCGGCTTCGATTTTCGCTTTATCCGCTGCCGAGTTGATGTCAACTAGGGTGTAAAGCACATCGCCTTTTTTCACATGCTGGTTGTGATCGACCAAGATCTCATCGATCTGTTGGCCAAACACAGGTGACATCACCGCGTGAGGCGCTTTTACTGTGGTTGAGTTAGTAAGATCAACTGGAGCCCAAAGGCGCGAAATAACCGCTAATACCGCCAGAATAAGCACACCGCCGATCGCTGCCCACGTGTAGTTCTTAATGGTTTTCTTTAGTGCGCCAGTCGCGAATAGGGACCATACAATCAGAATGTATGGGATCATCATCTCTTTCATTATGCTGCCTCTTTTTCTGTGCGAGTGGTGGGCTCACTATGAAGTGGGCTAGGTGGTGTTGGTGAGGTTGGGGTTATACCGCGACGAATCACATCACTGATTGATTGACCAATATGTTTCCAGTTCGCTAATGCGATGACTAATGCAATCACCCAGAAAGTTTTGCTGATGAACAGGCCGCAAAGCGATAAGGCGAAGACAATCTGCACGTGTGCACTTTTATGTTCTTTCGCTTTATGGACACCTAATTCATGCACCTGCCAAAGGCCATAGATGACAGCCAAAGTCACCGCGATGGTCACTGCAAAAAGGTAGCCAGAGAAGTACTCTGACTGAAAGAAGTTCATCATCATCTCGTTGGGATGGTTGTTAAACTGAGAGAAGTCGATGTCTTTTGAATGGATTGTGCCTAGTGGTGCAAGCGCCCAAGCTCCTGCAAGCATCAGCGCCATAAACAGGCAGAACTTCACTAAGACCATCACAATGGCCCAGATCTTTTGGAAAATAGTTTTTAGAATATTCATATCTCAACCTACTTTTATAAGGAGAGAGAAAGCGACTCGATAACTTCTGTCGACATCCATAAAGGTTAATTGAAGGTGTAAATCACTGGAAATACACGATTCCTTCAAAATAGAATTAGTTAGGATGTTGAAAGTCCAAGCAACAGATTCTCAGCATAGAGGACTATAAATTTCCCCTTTAACTCATGAATATTCAATAAAACCAATAAGAGTAATAATATATTTTACAAACGCAATGTTGTAATCAAGCCATATTAAATAGTACCTGACATAGTGTCTTGTGCTAAAAATACGTAATTGGCAATTGATTAAAATTCTGTAAGTGTTATCGAATAATTCATTCGTTGCCGCGATAATAAGAACAGAAATTACTCGAATCTACCTAGTATTACGATTTTACAATATCGTAATTTTGATAGGTTAATATCGGTAGTTTGAGAGGGATCGGTAAAATTGCGTCGCTTCAAACTTGTTGTCGAAAGTTCGATAGCTTGCTTAGCTTAGATCAAAGAAAACTCGGATAAGTACAGCTGATAGGATTTATAGAAAAAGAGACAAATTTTGATGATTTGTCTCTTTGAAGTGTTTATTTAAACGGATTCAGAGTAACGGGAGCCACGAAGAACTTTAAGTTCCAATCTGGTGAGTAAGGAATGTATTCTGATGGGTTGGTTGTTCCAACATTTGCATCTGGTTTCATGACGTAATATTGAAGCTCCACACCCCAACGTACTGGCATAGGGCCTACTTTGAACATATCAATGTAACCAAGGCCGACTGGTACTGTGAATCGGTCTGATCCATCTTTCTCCCAATCAATCTGAATATTGGGTGTCATACCAATGAGTGCCGTGTTGCTCACTCGGTAATTTAAGAAGTATTGGATATCGGCTTGGTTAGTTGACTCTGTAATACTGTCACTACCACCCACATCCCACCATTGTTGCGCAAGAACACCCACGTTCCAGCTATCTATGTTCATTGGTTGTCCGGTTTCTTTACCTAACCTCGCAACTAGAGCAGCCGGGCCGACTTGCCATTTGTCTTGTGTTAAACCATCTGTTCCGGTTGGTGCTATAACGGTTGGGCCGACGCCCCATATGAACCCATCGTCTCGGTTAGGGGCTGCAAGAGATAGGAATACGGTATCGCCCATTCCGTTAGTACGACCTTCAAAGAAATCACCATCTTCACGATCGCCAGGAGCACTGTAGTGGTTAGCGACTATGCGGTTCACCAAGTTCCACTCGCCATCCATGATAGGGACGGGCATAACCGGTTGGAAGCTTAAACGGTTCTGCATTTCATGGTGACCGTCTTCTTTTTCCAAGAAGGTGTAGTCATTTTGTGTAATGAGCATCCAAACATCAGATACAGGGTTAGCTGATTTTTTAGCGGCTTCTTGTACAGAGAGTTGCTCACCTTCAGCATTCGCATAATTAGATAATGCAAGGCTGCTCAGTAGTAATGCGGGAACTATTTTTTTCATTATTATTGGCTCTTAATATTATTTAACTGAAAGTAGGCACAAGTCTAATATTAAAAAATAATATGTATATAAGCCTATCATTAACACAGTGTCATAATATTTGAGACAATGTGGTTCTATTAAAGTCATTTATTTCTGATTAAGTTTACACCCTCATATTTAAAGTTATTTTCAATATAACTTTGTTTTATATCTCTAGAAATTTATGTCTACGGGCTTAATTTAAATCGATGAAATACATGAATTATCTTTCTGGGGGGCATTAAAAATTAGCTTTTAGGCAATATCTAATTCGCCATATCATCCTATCGAAATTACGATATTATATAGATATCGAACACCTTGAGAGCGTGAGCTATGAGCAACGACATCCCCAATTTTAACCTTTTAGCGGTTTTTTCTGCCGTGATGGAGCAAGGTAGCCTCAGTAAAGCTGCAGTTCAACTGGGTACCAATCAGTCCACAATCAGTACTTCATTGAGCCGCCTAAAGAAAGAGGTGGGACAAGAGTTATTCGTCCGCAAAGGCCGTGGTGTGGTACCGACGTCGTATGCTCAGATGTTGCACCAGCAGGTTAAAGCACCAATTGAACAGCTTAATGGTGTGTTTAGCTCTATGGTGGATTTTGATCCCCAAAGCTCTCATCGCAAGTTTTCACTTTCGAGCCCTGAACATTTGCAGTGGATGCTGCTCAATCACTTTGGTTCATTGCCTCATCCGAACCTTCAACTTGCCGTTCATGACCAAGACGATGATGACGAAAGCATTTACGAAGATCTTCTGACCAATAAGTATGATGCAATGATCGACATCGTGGTTCCTGATCATCCAAGTATCGAAAGCGTACCATTACTTGAAAGCGACTTTGTCGTGGTTTGTAGGGAGGGCCACCCGAGGATTCAAGGTGAGATTACGCAAGAACAGTTCCTACAAGAGAAACATGCGGTGCTAGAGCGAAGGCGTCGTAAGGCTAGAAGCCTTGAGCACTATACCTCGCTCGACTTGTCGCAAAGGGAAATTGTGTTTCGTGGAAGGTCGCTATTCAGCAGTATGTTGTTGGTGAGTCAGTCGGATTACGTTACAGCGCTGCCAACATCGCTGGCATTGCAATTTCAAACGCAACTAAAGTTACAGCTCTTTAAGCCACCTTTCGAGTATCAACCTATTTCTCATTATCTAATCTGGCTTAAGCGTCAAACAGCAGACCCAGCTCATCGCTGGTTTAGAGAGCAAGTTTTAGGGTCGTCTCACAAGCTTTCAGACATAACCAACGACAAACCTTTGGTCTTTTAGTCGTCTCTCCCAACTCCTTTTTGGTTGTCCTCGGCTGGTTAGCTAATCGCCAACCCTGTCTGTCTTTCACTCTGTTCTATGATTTGTTGCTGATAACAAAAAATTATTAGATTGATAGCTAATGATAATTTCACGTCTCTAGGTTTATTTCGTAATATTCACCTCAAGAAATGGCGAGTGCCAATGATTTTTTCTGCGAGTACGCAGAGCCCAATAAGGTGAAACTATGAAATTCCTACATACTATGATTCGCGTTGCTGACCTAGATAAGTCGATTGAGTTCTACACAAAAGTGTTGGGTATGAAAGAGCTAGAGCGTCACGAAAATCAGGAATATCGCTACACACTTGTGTTTGTTGGTTATGAGCAGGGCGGAACAACCATCGAGCTGACTTACAACTGGGATACCAACGAGTACGAGATGGGCAATGCCTTTGGTCACCTAGCACTAGGCGTTGAAGATATCTACTCTGCATGTGCTGACATTAAAGCTCTGGGTGGCAATGTTTCTCGCGAGCCGGGACCAGTTCTTGGTGGCACAACGCATATCGCGTTTGTTAAAGATCCTGATGGCTACGCTATCGAACTTATTCAGCTAGAAAAATAATAAGGGCAGAAAAATGAAAGACGCACTATTTCAACCAATTCAATTAGGTTCATTGACTCTAGCAAACCGTATTGTAATGCCTCCGATGACTCGCTCTCGTGCAACACAGCCGGGTAACATTGCGAACGAGATGATGGCTGAATACTACGCACAGCGTGCTTCTGCTGGTCTTATTATTGCTGAAGGCACTCAAATCTCTCCAATGGGCCAAGGCTACGCTTGGACTCCAGGTATTTATACTCAAGAGCAAATCGCTGGCTGGAAAAAGGTGACTGATGCAGTACACCAGAAAGGCGGTAAGATTTTCGCACAGCTATGGCACGTAGGCCGTGTAACGCATCCAGACAACATTGGTGGCGAACAACCAATTTCATCATCTGCACTGAAAGCGGAAAACGTGAAAGTGTTTATTGATAATGGTACCGACGAGCCGGGCTTTGTTGATGTGGTTGAACCGCGTGAAATGACCAAAGATGACATCAAAATGGTGGTTGAACAGTACCGCCAAGCAGCTCTGAATGCGATTGAAGCTGGTTTTGATGGTATTGAACTTCATGCAGCGAACGGTTACTTAGTGAACCAGTTTATTGATTCTGAAGCGAATAACCGTACAGATGAATACGGTGGCTCTATTGAAAACCGTCTGCGTTTCCTAGGTGAAGTGGTTGAAGCTATGGTTGATGCTATTGGCGCTGACCGTGTTGGTGTTCGCCTTGCGCCATTCACATCATTGAATGGTACGGTTGATGCGACTCCTGTAGAGACTTACACAGCGGCTGCTGCGTTACTTAACCTATACAAGATCGTTTACCTACACATTGCTGAAGTTGATTGGGACGATGCCCCAGAAACGCCAAAAACATTCAAAACAGCGGTACGTGAAGCGTATCAAGGTGTATTGATTTGGGCTGGTCGTTACAACAGTGAACGTGGTGAAGAAGCGGTGGCAGAAGGTACTGCGGATATGATTGGTTTCGGTCGTCCATTTGTTGCGAACCCTGATTTACCAGCGCGTATTCAAAATGGTTACCCATTGGCTGCGCACGATCCTAACACTCTGTTTGGTGGTGCGGAAAAAGGTCTGACGGATTATCCAGAATATACTGCCTAATTAATAAAGACGGTTTATACTGTTTTACTTTGTAAATTAGCAACCTTGCTTACGTGGGGTTGCTTTTTTTGTTCTGGCTCAGTTGATCATTAATCTGAGCAAGCTTTAGGGTTAGGAATAATGAAACTAAAAGCACTAGGTGGTGAAGCTTATCTATTAGGCGCAACGCTATTGGCAGCAGTTGGATGGATTGCGTCAAAGCTGGTGGTACTGGAGATGCCAGGGCCGCTATTCATCGGTGTGCGTTTTTTCATTGCTAGCCTGATTCTTCTGCCATTCTGTTTTCGTTTGATTCGTCAATTGAGTTGGTCTCAACTGTTGGGGATAGCGGGCGTTGGTTTGATTCTATCCGGCTCACTGCAGGTGTGGGTATATGCTGTCTCGATTACTGACAGTCTCTCTGAAGGGGCATTCATTACCAGCCTGGCAATGATCATTGCGCCGTTTGTTTCTTGGCTTATTTTCCGTGTGAAGCCAAATCGTGCGTTCTGGTTGTCGTTTCCTATCTCAATTATCGGTATGTTACTGCTCACGCTCACTAACGGTTGGGCGTTTGAAGAGAGCCAAATCTATTTTCTACTCGCTTCAATCATGCTGTCGCTGCATTTTGTCATGAACAAACGAGTAACGAACAATGTTAAGCCTATAGCTTCGATCTGTATTCAGCTGTTTATGGTGGGCATTAGCGGGATGGTATTTGCTGCAATGACAGGACAGCCTGAATTTGAGATTACCGGTTCGTTGATATTCTGGTTTACGGTGTCTGCAGTGGTTGCGACAGCGATTCGTTACTTGTTACAAACGGTAGGACAACACTCAGTGAATATGGAGGTTGCCGCGCTTATTATGATCCTTGAACCTGTATGGACATTGATCTTAAGCGTGACCATGCTTGGTGAGACGGTTGAACTGCAAAAGCTTGCCGGCGGAGCGGTGATTATTGGCGCACTGTTTTGCTATATTCGCCTGTCGAGAAAGGGCTAATCCTCAACCGCTTGGCATAATCCAAGCGGGGGTATCATGGCTACCAGTTAGATATCGGCAACCATCTTTTTCAGTAGCTGAAGCATCTGTTGTTGCTCGGACTCATCCAAAGCACCGAGTAGTTCCTTGTTCAAGCGCATTGGAATTGGGATTAGGGTTTCTTCAAGCGCTTTTCCCTTTTCAGTTAGATAGATTCTAAATGAGCGACGGCTTTCAGGGTCGGCTCTACGTTCAACCAGCTCTAGCTTTTCGAGTTTGTCTAGAGTTCGAGTCGTTGTTGAATTCTCCACCTTTGACTTGATAGCAATGTCTTTTTGCGTGACACCTTCTTCTTCCCACAAGCACATCAAAGTCGGCCATAAAGCAATGGTGAGCCCATGCTTTTTCAGTTCATGATCGAACTCTTTCGAGGCTTTATTGGCGATCACATTGATCATCCAACCAAAACTATTTTGTCTATCAAACGTCTCAGACATTATCGAATACCTATCTAGAATAGTGATACTACAACTATTGTCATCGTAACTAATACCGCTGCAATTAGCACGACAAAAGCTTTTCTATTCGAGGCAAAGTACAAAACATCGCTAGCGTTTCCGTGTATATCCGTTGAATCCATTGTTTTTCGCCCACTGATCATCGCCCAAACTAAAGGCTTTGAGCGAATTTTGTAGATGATGATAGCGAGCAGGTGTAGGGCTACAAACGCGACCAAAGCACGTGCTGCAATGATGTGAAGTGTGACCATTGCGTTGAAGACTTCATCGGTTAGCCATTGTCCAATTACGTTATCCAATAGGCCAGCAATGACAATCCCACTTAAACATTGAATCGTTAGAACTGCGATCATCGCGACAACCATCCATGCACCAAGTGGGTTATGGCCTTGCTTGGTTGATTCTTTGCCAGATAGATATCGAATGATCTTGGCTGGTGACGAGATAAATTGAGCGAAACGGCTGGTGTCGCTACCCACTATGCCCCAAATGATTCTCCAAATCAGAAGCGAGAATAGAGCAAGTCCCAGATAAACATGCGGACCTTGGCCATTAAAGCCAGATGCGGCGAGTCCAACGAAGAGTGCAGCTTGAAGCCAGTGGTATAGGCGAGTCGGTAAGTCCCAAATCTTCATAATGTGATTCCTGATGTAAGTAGGTTTGAATTTAATTTACACAGCAACAGTTGCAATTGCAACTGTTGCTGTGTAAATTAATCTTCATTGAGTCTATCAACCACCCTAAAATTCGCCCAGAATAGAGAATCGATTATGAAAAAATTTAACGTGAAACCATTATCTTTAGCTGCCCTTGTTACTTTTATCGCTCTGTCACCACTTTCAGTTTCTAACGCTGCCGCTGAGCAAACGGTGGATGCGGTACAAGCTCGTCAAGACGCTTTTCAATCGATTGAAAAGTTGAGTAAGTCGGCAAATTCCGGGCTTAGAAAGAACAATGTGGATTGGTCTTCGCTGCAACAGACCAGTCAGCAGTTAACGGTGCACGGTGAAACCTTGTTGGTGAGTTTTGATAAGGGTAGTGAAGGCGGAAAAGCCAAAGCAGATGTTTGGAAAAAGCCAGAAAAGTTTGAGCGTCTGATGTTAGAGATGAACGAAGGTTACCAAGAGCTGCTGCAAGCAAGCTTGGAGCAGAATAGCTCAGCGGCAAAAAGTGGTTTCAAGGCCTGCCACCGTAGCTATCGTTCTCGTTGGTAAAGGGCAAACGAGAACGCTAGCTGTACTAATCGACGCAATAGTTGGAGTACTGACGTGTTAAACAGTGAGTGATGTATTGATTAGCGGTGCACAGCAAATGTTCGTGCTGTGCACCGACGATAGATATGTCGTAGTTGCTGAAGAGCATCTACTGGAAAGCATCAGTCTTATTGCTTGATCGTTACTTTTGAAATGACGATATCTTCACATGGTACATCTTCATGTCCCCAGCGTGTCGTTGTTGGCGCGACACCGATCTTCTCTACAACATCCATACCTGCAATCACTTTACCAAACACTGCGTAGCCCCAACCTGCATTGGTCGTCGCTGTGTGATCAAGAAAATCATTGTCATCTAGGTTGATAAAGAACTGAGCTGTCGCTGAGTGTGGGGCATCAGTACGCGCCATTGCAATTGAACCCACGACATTTTTTAGACCGCGGTTTGCTTCGTTGACGATAGGTGCGCGCGTTGGTTTTTCAGTCATATCAATGGTGTGGCCGCCACCTTGGATCATAAAACCTTCGATCACTCGGTGAAAAGTTGTCCCCTCATAAAAGCCGTCTTCACAGTACTTCAGAAAGTTCTTAGAAGTCACTGGCGCTTTATCAAAGTTCAGTTCGATTTCGATATCACCAGAGTTTGTCGTCAAAATGATCATAGAGTTACTCGTTGTATTGCTAGATAAATAATGAGTGGAAGTATACGTGAACGTTGTTGAACAGCCAGTAACTATACTGGCTTTCGTACAACCGTTTTCGGCATTAGCGTCGATACTGCTTTAGGAACATCTGCACGCTAGAGTCAATAATGTGGTTTCGTTGTGCCGTATCTGGAGAAGGTGCGTGACCGATGATCTGCGGCCAGAACGCGAATGACTTAAGCAGGGCGATAAATTGAGTTGAGGCGAAATGAGGGTCAAGTTCAATTAAGCGTTCGTCTGCTAGCGCTGCTTTAATCCAAATGGTCAAGCCACTCTCAGCTTGAGAGTATTTCTCCATTGCTTGATAAGCGAGTTCTTTGTTGTGGAAGTACTCAGAAAACAACACACGAGAAAGATTAATAAAGCCCTCAGATTCAAGTAAATCGAGTTCTTGATTGGCAATTGCAGTCAGTTGCTCAGCCAGTGACAGCTCCTGCTGATATGGGAAGTGAGTTGCGGCTAACGTTTTGATCCAGATGCTATCGAGAATCTCATCTAACAACAGCTCTTTGCTGGCAAAGTGGTTGTAGACAGTGCGCTTCGATACTTCTGCTCTCGCCGAAATCTTATCCATGCTGGTGGACTTGTATCCATTTTCGGTGAACTCGGCAATAGCAGCTTCAACGATGGCTTCACGTTTCTTCTGGCTCAGTGTTTTTTTAACGGTCATTAGAAATACAACTCAATCTCAAATTAGCACGGTATTCTATTATTTTACACTAAGTAGTTTACTTTTAGTATCAAGGATTGTGCCGTAGCGCTTTGCTTGATTGGCTAGGTAGCATAGAATCGAAACAGGTTTCTTATTTTTAGTTGTTAGAGAGAAGAGAATTAGACATCAATGAGTAGTATTTTAGAGTGTATTCGTACTGTTGGACGAGGAGAAAGAGGTCGCAAACCTCTGACGTTTGAACAGGCCTATCGCATCATGGATGAGTATTTGAGTGGTCAAGTTGGAGACGACCAGATGGCGATGCTACTGATGCTAATTCGCGTACAAAATGAAACGAACGAAGAGATTGCTGGTTTTGTTAAAGCATTCCAATCTCGAGTTCCAGATTTGGGCGCAGACATTGATTGGCCTTGTTATGCCGGTAAACGCAACGATTCAAGCAGCGGTAAACCATGGAACTTGCTGGCTGCGAGAATTTTAGCGGATAGTGGCTATAAGATTTTAATGCACGGTTATATGGACAAACCGAGTGGCCGGACGCATGTAGAAACGCATCTTCAAGATGTGAATGTGCAGCGTGCTGACAATCCTGAGCACGCGAAAGAGATCTTAGAGAAAGAAGGTATTGCCTACCTTCCTTTGGCAAACTTTGCTCCTGAAGCTCAAACCATGATTGGTTGGAAACACCGTTACGGTTTACGCACGCCAATTAATACCGTGGTTCGTGCCCTTAACCCTGGTGGTGGCCGATTAGGTGTTCGTGGCAGCTTTCACCCAGGTTTCCCTCAATTACACGCGGAAGTTGAGCATGTAATCGGTAATAAATCGCACTCGGTGATCTCCTTTAAGGGGCAGAATGGTGAATCGGAATATAACCCGAAGGTAAGCCAAACCGTTTGGTTGAGTTCTCCTGAGAAGGTCGAGTCTTTTTATTGGAAGGGCAGCATGCATGAAGGGCTATCGCTACCTGAAAGTTGCGTGTTCGGCACACCAGAAGACGAAATGGAGATGATGGCTAACAGCGTGGTCGATACGATGACGGCGGTATTGTTTGCTGAGACTCACGATAAACCAGAAGCGTATAAACGTGCTTCTGAGCTGTGGGAAGCGTATTGTCGCCGTTAGCTTTGAATGTCGATAGCTATTGAAAGTCGACGAATTAAGGTCAGCAGTGCTGGCCTTTTTTATGTGCGATTACTTTACTCTCATCAAGCGGTGCGAAATGTCGCCCAACTGCAATTCAATGATTTGAGAGATTCCCATCTTATCGACACGTTCAAGCATGTTCTCGCTATATCCGCGTTTTTTCATCCATTCTAAAGGTTCTTTGAAACCATCTTCATTGATGACGAAAGACTGATCGGTAATCGCTTCTTCTACGATATGGATAACCCAGATGCGGGATTGAAAGTCTAAGACTTCGTTGAAGAATGATTTAATCGAAGTAAGGAGTTTGGAAGCCATAATGCGCCGAGGTTGAATGGTCGAAATAGTCAGATGTGTCTGTATCTCCGCCTAAGATACGAGAACTTGCCCTTTGTTTCAATTTCTACTCTTATTTCAACTTCAACTCTGGCAAAGCCAAGAAGCTGACTGCTGATCAAGATTCTACGAAACGGCTAAAGTCAATTTCATGCTCTTTTTGATATTTGACGAGTCTGATTTTTAGTTCGCGTTTGGCTGCGATTTCGATGGCAGCGTAGGACATTTTGGTGATCTCTTCACTGCAGTTAGACATCAATGGGCGCTCTTTTTCATTGAAGTAACCAATGAGGGTTTTATCGATACCGTCTTTGTCTGCATAGACAAAAGCATAGAGAGCTTGGTGATATTGCATACGTCTTTTATCGGCTAAAAACTGGTGTGCAAGCAAGATTACAGGATCTCGAATCACAAGAAAGTATCGAAAAGTAATGGCTTGTAAGGATATGGCTGACGTTTATTACAACTCGCTTTATGTGCCTCAGCCCTTATGCCACCTCACGTTTCTTATAAATTAGGTTTTGCCTATCAATAAAATTGTTGAAATCCATTTAGTAAAATCAAGATTTTAGACAACAATTAACATATAGGTACGACATAAGACGTGGCTAAGAGTTTTTAGGGAGAAAGCGATGAATTCGATTAAAGTGAAAGATTACATGACGCTACAGGTTGTGACGTTCACTCCTGATATGCCGTTAAGTCTCGCGCTAGACAAAGTTATGCGCAGTCACCATATGGGTGGTCCCGTGATTGATGAAAGTGAGAAAGTGATTGGCTTCCTTTCGGAACAGGATTTGTTAGAAAAGTTGGTGAAGGTGAGCTATTTCTGCCAAGACACACACACTGTTGGTGACTGTATGTATCGAGAGGTGCTTTCAGTATCTCCAGACCTTTCGATTATTGAGCTGGCAGACTTAATGAAAGTCGGCAAACCAAAAGCATACCCAGTTATCGATAATGACAGACTGGTTGGCATCATCACTCGTACTGACGTTTTGAGAGCGATTGGTAAAAACTTAGATGATTGCTTCCAACATCCTGTATAATTCATTGTTCGAAATGATTATGTTTACTGATTAATCTTAATTGACAAAAGGCGCACTAGCGCCTTTTGTTATTTGTAGAATTCTCACTGCTTTCATGCTTTCAACCACGGAGACGATTCATGTCAAATCAAACGGCCAAGTTTGTCGAAGGTTCAACAATGCGCCACATTTTAGTGATGTCTGGTGCGGGCTCTGTTGGTTTGATGGCTCTGTTTGTGGTCGATCTCCTGGATATGCTGTTTATCAGTATGTTGGGTCAGGTTGAATTGGCCGCAGCTGTTGGTTTTGCAGGTACACTGACGTTTTTCTCTACCTCTGTTTCGATTGGTACTTCGATTGCCATGGGCGCACTGGTCTCCAAAGCGATAGGTGCTAAAGATAGAGATCACGCGAAACAGCTTAGTGTCAGTATCATGATGACGGCGTTTGCGATCAGTTCACTCGTAACGGCGGCAATGTATATTCATATTCCCGAACTGTTGGATGCTATTGGTGCACAAGGGCTTGCCGCAGAAAGAGCACAAGCCTATTTGCAGATTCTACTTCCGAGTGGTCCATTCTTAGCTTTGGCAATGGCGGCGGGTGCTGGACTGAGAGCTGCCGGTGATGCGAAGCGCTCTATGTGGGCGACACTGTCGGGGGGGATCGTGAATGCGATTCTCGATCCGCTGTTTATATTTGGATTTGGTTGGAATATTGAAGGGGCAGCATTGGCCTCAGTCATTGCTCGTTTTACCGTGTTGTATTTCTCTCTTTATCCTCTCATTCGTAGCCACGACTTAGTAGCGAAGCCATCAATCGCTCATTGGCGTTTCAACCTTCGTCCTATTCTTGCCATTGCTTTGCCAGCCATAATCACCAACACCGCAACGCCAATTGGTAACGCAATTGTGACAACGGGTATCGCGCAATATGGCGAAGACTTTGTTGCAGGGTTTGCGGTAATTGGCCGTTTAACGCCAGTCTGTTTTGCCGTAATTTTTGCGCTGTCTGGTGCTGTTGGTCCTATCATTGGTCAGAACTTCGGTGCTGAGCGTATGGATAGAGTGAAGGAAACGCTCAACAATTCCCTGCTTGTTACAACCGCTTATACCATTGCCGTTTGCATCTTGCTTTACTTCCTACAAGACTTCGTTATTTCGATGTTCAGCCTACAAGGCGATGCCTCGATCATTGTTGCGGCATTCTGTAGCTACGTTGCGATCACCTTTACCTTTAATGGTGCTCTGTTTGTTGCGAATACATCGTTCAACAATTTGGGCAAACCTCTCTATTCAACGGCGTTAAACCTAGGTAAAGCGACGCTCGGAACTCTGCCTTTCGTTTACCTTGGCTCTCAATGGTATGGTGCTCTTGGCGTTTTGTATGGTCAAGCGTTAGGTAATGTGTTGTTTGGTATATTGGGTGTCCTCGTTTTGCGCTTCCATATTGCAGAACTGATGAAAGGCGCTGAAGTTGAGACCGAGCAAGAGGATGTCTCTATTGTGAGTTTGAATACTCAACCTTTCTGTTCACATGACGCGGTATTAATTGATGACGTCTCTGCTAACCGAAAAGAGCTGAGCGACGCAAAACCTTAAGCAGTTTCTTACTATTTCTTCTTGACCTTGGAGATGACTCCAAGGTTTATACTTCAGGTGTACTGGAGGGGACTTTAGCCTATCTCAACTAGGAACCCTTTCAGCAGTCGAGTATTAAGGAGAATTTATTATGTGTGCAAAACATGCCGCGTGCCGCTCAACCAAAGCGGATATTCAAAACAAACCCGTAGCTTCAAGCTGCGGCAGCCCTAAAATCACTAGCATTACTGCTGCTTCTACCAGCACATCTTCGTGCTGTGCAACAGCTGAGCCCTCTGCTGGCGGCGAGAGTTGTTGTGGTTCAGACAGTGGAGAAGAAGACCGGCTGTCCTCAGTTGTCGAACTAAAAAGCAAGCTCACTAAAAGCTGGCTCGTTTCAGGTATGGACTGCCCAGCTTGTGCACGAAAAGTAGAAAAAGCCGTTTCTTCTATTCCTGGTGTTATTGAAGCCAAGGTTCTGTTTGCGACGGAAAAACTGGTCGTGAAATACGATCAAGTTGAACTCACAGAAACCATTGAAACCGCCGTTCAAAAAACGGGCTTCAGTTTGAGTGAAGTTGGCGCTAAGAAAAAGCAAGAGCCAGCGACCTTCTGGCAATCATACATTCAGCCAAATCTTCAAATCATTGCGATTGCCGCAGCGATGTTATTCGCGACCCTAATTAAAGATTTCAGCCCTGTTTTAAGTGAACGATTGTTTATTGTCACCTGTTTACTTGGACTTTACCCAGTCGCAAAACAAGCGGTGAAACTGGCTCGTTCTGGTACTCCTTTTGCCATTGAAACCTTGATGAGTGTTGCTGCTTTAGGCGCCTTGTATTTGGGGGAAACAGTAGAAGCAGCCATGGTTTTATTGTTGTTCTTAATCGGTGAACGTTTAGAGGCGTTTGCTTCATCCCGTGCACGCAGTGGTGTACAAGCATTGATGGCGTTGGTGCCTGAAAATGCCATTCAAATTGTCGATGGCGAACGTGTTGAAGTTGCAGTGACGGAACTTAAACCTGGTGACGTTATTGAAGTCTCTCCTGGTGCTCGACTGCCAGCAGACGGTCAATTGATCACTTACGCCGCTAGCTTCGATGAGAGCGCACTCACTGGTGAATCTGTCCCTGTTGAACATGTAAAAGGCAACGCCATCATGGCGGGTGCGGTTGTGGTTGATAAGGTTGTTCGTATCACGATCACTTCTAAACAAGGTGAGAATGCGATAGACCGAATTCTTCATTTGATTGAAGAAGCAGAATCACGCAAAGCACCACTAGAACGATTCCTGGATAAATTTAGCCGTTGGTATACGCCGCTAATGATGTTTGTGGCATTGATGGTGATTGTGATTCCGCCGAGCTTGTTTGCTCAACCTTGGGAAACTTGGGTCTATCGTGGACTCGCGCTACTGTTGATTGCATGTCCATGTGCGTTGGTTATCTCAACACCCGCTGCGATTACGTCTGGGTTGGCTGCGGCGGCAAAACGTGGTGCCTTGATTAAAGGCGGTGCTGCACTAGAGCAGTTAGGTAAGGTTGAAACCATTGCGTTTGATAAAACCGGGACACTGACCGAGGGCAAACCACAAGTTACTGATGTGACACCGTTGCAAGGTTGGAACGAGCAACAGTTATTGCGTGTGGTTGGTGCGATTGAAGTTGGCTCAAGTCATCCATTAGCACTGTCTCTCGTTAATAAAGTTAAAGAGATGGGGATTGATACCCCTGAATCAGAGAACAAACGTGCTCTTATCGGTAGTGGCGTTGAAGGTGACGTCGACGGGCATACTTATCAGGTGCTTTCACCATCGAAAGTGACATTTGCTCTTGATTCTTCAGTACAAGAACAGGTTGCTTCGCTTGAAATGCAAGGCAAGACGGTGGTAGTGGCAATAGAGCTTCCTCAAACCGTCATTGGTTTGATTGCGTGGCAAGATACTTTGCGCAGTGACGCCAAAACTGCAGTAGAGCGTTTAAGCCAGTTGGGCGTAGAGTCGATTATGTTGACTGGCGATAACCCTCGCAGTGCCGAGGCAATCAGCTCTGTGGTTGGCATGCAGTACAAAGCAAGCCTATTGCCTGCGGATAAAGTGAGTTACGTTGAAGAGCTGACTCGCCGTTCTCATGTCGCTATGGTGGGTGATGGTATTAATGACGCGCCAGCAATGAAAACTGCCAACGTAGGTATTGCTATGGGAGGCGGCACCGATGTCGCTTTAGAAACCGCAGACTCGGCACTGACTCACAATCGTCTAACTGAACTGCCAGCTATGATTGAGCTGTCACAGGCAACCATGAGAAACATTCGTCAGAACGTCGCTTTGGCGTTGGGGTTAAAAGGTGTCTTCTTGGTGACGAGCCTATTTGGTATTACTGGCTTATGGGTAGCCGTGCTTGCCGATAGTGGTGCAACCGCACTTGTGACACTTAATGCTTTAAGACTACTAAGGTTTAAGTCAAAAGCTGATTAGCGCATCTAATTCGTTACAGGACGCCTCTAGTTTATTAAGCGCATGTTGTTTGATTTGCGTTTTATGAACTAGAGGCGTTTTTTTCGTCATTATTATGCAACGAAGCTGGTCGATTACGGTAAAAGTGTGATGCCAATCGGTTTTTCGTGAAACTTGAGTGTATGTTGCGTGGAGAGGTGTGACGATTGTCACTTCATTTTGTGAATAGCTTGGTTAGAGTAAACACGTACCCCACAAACTTATAATGCGCTTAGATAAGAGTGATGAACACTCAATAAGCCACAAGGAGCAAACTATGTCTCAAGCTGTTTTCCACTTAGGTATTACTGAAGCTGATCTTCAAGGTGCGACACTAGCGATCATCCCGGGTGATCCAGCACGTGTACAAAAAATCGCTGACGAAATGGAAAACCCAGTATTTCTAGCAAGCCACCGTGAGTACACGCTGTACCGCGCTGAGCTAGACGGTAAGCCTGTGGTTGTTTGTTCTACTGGTATTGGTGGTCCATCTACATCTATCGCTGTAGAAGAGCTAGCACAACTAGGTGTACGCACTTTCCTACGTGTGGGTACAACTGGTGCAATCCAACCTCACGTAAACGTGGGTGACATGATTGTAACAACGGGTTCTGTTCGTCTAGACGGTGCAAGCCTACACTTTGCTCCAATGGAGTTCCCAGCAGTAGCTGACTTCGAAATCGCAACAGCAATGAAAGCTGCAGTAGAAGAGTCTGGCGCAACGGTTCACACTGGTGTTACAGCATCAAGCGATACGTTCTACCCAGGTCAAGAGCGTTACGACACGTTCTCTGGTCGCGTTGTTAAGCGTTTCCAAGGTTCTATGCAAGAGTGGCAAGACATGGGCGTTCTTAACTTCGAAATGGAATCTGCAACACTGCTAACTATGTGTGCAAGTTCTGGCCTGAAAGCAGGTTGTGTAGCGGGTGTTATTATCAACCGTACACAGAAAGAGATCCCAGATCACGATACTCTAAAAGAGACAGAAGCACGCTCAATCAAAGTGGTTGTAGAAGCTGCGCGTAAAATGCTTTAATCGCGTCGATACTGCTTAATTCAGTTATCATCCAAGATAGCCTGATTTAAATCCTCAAAAGCTGCACTTACGAGTGCGGCTTTTTTGTATTTGTCGATCAGTGTTGGAGTGAAAATTATGACAAATAAAAAAGGCGCATTATGCACCTTTAATGTGTGAGAAGTGAGCTTTTGACAGCTTAGTCGCTTACTTGCTTAGTACTCTAGGTCTTCGTGACCGCCTGCCGCCGCAAACCAAGACGTTAGATGTGTCTTAAGGTCTTTCAACTCATCAGGGCCAATCAAAGCTAACCCTAAATCCTCTGCACGAGTGATGTCGTTATGGCGTAGTGGACGGAAGCTGACCAGCATAGCTCGCGCTTGAAGGCCACCTAGTAGGTCACGCAGCGATTCCAGCTTGTACAAAGTGTCATCACCATCGTCACGCATACCCTTGGTCTTACATTCGATAATGTGCAGTTTATTGTTTACTACTGAAGCTACATCCAGCTCATTACGTACTTCGCGCTCACCAAGTTGGCGATAAACCTGAACGTTCAACGAGCGGTCTTGAATGGTTGGCATGTCATCTTGAATCTGTTTCACCGTGCTATGCACCAGTGTTTCTAGCCACTCACCGTTCGAAAAACGACGCGCATCTTCATTAGCAAAGGTCAAAATACCGTCTTGGTAGGTCGCGATTTTTGCTTCAACGAGGTCGGTAAGCAGCATATTCAGCTCACGATAGCCTTGTTGCTTCTCTGAAAGCTCAACGTCCAGTTTCTGCTCTTTACGACATGTCGTTGCTAGGTAGTTTAGCGTTGCTAGACCTGGTCCTAATTCAAGGGCATTACTCGCCCAGCGTTCACCTAGCTCGTAGAGTTTCTGATCTAGCTGTGGTGGTAGCTCGAAATCATTAAATTCACCACGAGCACCAAACACGGTTAGGTAATCATCAATGGTGATGCGGTCTTGTACTTGTGCGTCTTCTTTGCCATTTGGGTATAACCAACACAGTTTGTCGCTGTTTGGTTCAACCACGAAAATCGGCCAATGGTAAGTGCGGAATACTTCGTAAACAGAAAGCAGGCGGTGTCTTAGGCCACAGCTTGCGTTCAGCTTGACTTCTTGACCACGTGCCTTGAGATCTTCGGCTAAGTTTTGAATCGATTCTTTGATAACAGAGGTGTTGACGATGGTAGGAATTTCAAAGAACTCACTGGTAATGTCGCGCTTTTGGAGTACAGAGTGAAGGCGCAGATACATGCCTTCTTGAGTCTTGTCACCGATAAAAACAATGTGAGAACTGACGGTTCGATTATCCAATAACGGAGTAATCAACCTAATGGGGTCTTGATCAATAATGCCAACGTGAACAGCCATATAAATTCCTTAATATTGGCTCGCTCAAAATGGGATCGTAACGGAAAGCAGCAAGCCATAATACTCATATAATGACAAAGCCTTAAAAAAACAAGGGTAACCTTTGATAAAAGTTACCCTTGTTCAGTCAGTTAACGATTTGGTGCGAGCAAAGTCTTACCTTTATTCGCTTTAAAGTGGACCTAAAGTTTGAATTGGTGCACCAAATCTCCTTGTTGGTTAGCAAGAATAGTAAGGTTCTCACTCGCTTGAGCGATTGACGACATCGCTTGATAACTAGCATCTGCAATGTGGTTGATATCTTCAATGTTGCGTGCAATGTCGCTCGATGTCTCACTTTGTTCTGCTGCCGCCTGAGAAATATGTGTACTCATGTGGCTGATCTCGAGGATAAGCGCTTGAATCTCTTCCATCGCACTATTGGCATTGGAAGCCTGCTCAACCGACATCTCCATATCATTCATACAGCTCTCAATCACGTTACCTGCTGTCTTAGAGCTCGACTGCAGGTTGCTGATCATAGTTTCAATTTCAGAGGTTGATTGCGTGGTCTTCTGAGCGAGAACGCGAACTTCATCTGCTACTACAGCGAAGCCACGGCCTTGCTCACCGGCACGTGCAGCTTCGATAGCGGCATTGAGTGCAAGTAGGTTGGTTTGTTCTGCGATACCACGAATTACATCTAGGATTGATCCAATCTGGCTACTCATCTGTTGAAGTTCACCCACAGCGACAACCGACTCATTGAGGCGAGTCTCTAGCTGATTGATGGTGCTGATGTTGGTGTTCATGATTTGACGACCGGATTCAGATGCTGACTCAACCTGTTGAACCATGGTTAATGAGCTCTGCGCGCTGTTCGCCACCTCTTGCACCGAATGTGACATCTCTGTCATTGCGGTTGCCACATTCGCGGTCTGTTCGCGCTGATTGCTGAGCTGATCTTGCGTTGTAGAAGAGGTCTTCTGGTTGATGCTTGCGGTTTCAGTTAGCTCATCAGATGCTTCATTTAACTTAACTAGAATATTATGCAGATTATCGGCAAGAGTGTTGATATGACGACTCACGCGACTAAATTCGTTGTCGTAACGAATGTCGATACGCTTAGTCATATCACCCTGTGTTAGCCCTTCAAGTGCATGCAAAATGCGAGTCAAAGGTTCGCGCACACTATGTGCAATGTGATAGCCAATCGCCGCTGCGAATACCGTCACTACAACACCAATCGCGATAGCTTTCATTAGGCCTTGGTCGTAGACTTCGCCTGCATCTGCCAGTGAACTATTAAGCTGTTCACCCGCAGTGACGTTGAACGAGTCCAGAACAGCCATTGCCTGGTCAACGTCTACCGCTAGGTTAGCGATGTTGATGTAGAGTGCCTTCTTCGCTTGTAGGTAGTTATTGTGTTTATCAAGTACACCGCCTTTCTGACCAACGTCTTTGGTGAACTTTTGTACCGACTCATCGAACGCGCCTTTTAGTTCAGGCAGTTGAGTCGTTAAACCACGGTATGCGTAGTTAAGGTGGGTTACCGCTTTTTTGTTTTTGTTTACTGCGCTTTGAACTAACTCTACATCTGAGCTTGCTAGAGCATCAGAGGTGATCACCTCTGCGTCTTTCAGCTTAATAAAGTAGCTTTTCGCCATTACCTTCACAGAGATGCTTTTCTGATCGGCAACATATTCTTTCATCCCAACGGTTAATTCTGAGTGTAGGCGTTGGAATTCGCGCGATGCTTTTTGTACTTGCTCTTGTGCTTCAAACATCGCGACGTAGTTGTTCATCGCTTCTTCAGCTTCAGAGAAATAGCGCTCTTCGAGTTGTTTTAGCTGTTCAACACGCTCTACAAGTACAGGATTTGTCGCGCTAGCTACTTCAAGCTCTTTAAGTACAGAAGAAAACGCTTGTTGTGATTGAGTAAATTCACTGCGCATTGCTGTCATGCGCTCTTGATTCTGTGTAGTGAGGTAATCTTTAAAGGATTTGTCTGCAGAGAGTAGCTGCACACTGGTTTGATTAGAGAGAGTAACAAGAGGCAGCGAAGATTTTGAGACGCTTTCGAAATTACTGTGTATCTGATTCATGCTGCTCATCATGATTGTAATCGTAATTGCAAACATGATGATGATCAGTGCGAAGCCCGCATACATGCGTTTTATCACTGAGCCTTTCATGGCCATTCTCCCTAAAAATAAATACAGACCGAAAATCCGGTCCAAAACAAAGTAACAAAAGTGTCAGCATTCTATTGAGTTCCAGTAACACATTTTATGACGCACCCGTCAAAAATAGCTGTCAGCAATAGGCGACATAACATTCTTTTGCGCTTGATAGGGTTTTCTTTGATTTGAACACTGTTTTTTATTATGCTTTAGCTCAGGTTGATTGAGGTTTCTAGTGGCTTGACGCATACTCAAAGCTCTTAGAAGTAAATGTTTTATTGGAGAAAAACATGGCTGAAGAAACCATTTTTAGCAAAATAATTAATAAAGAGATTCCAGCAGACCTTCTTTACCAGGACGATCTAGTTACCGCGTTTCGTGACATTAATCCTCGTGCGCCAAGTCATATCCTGATTATTCCAAATAAGCTGATCCCAACAGCGAATGACGTTGAATCGGAAGATGAAGCGATGATGGGGCGTCTATTTACGGTTGCTCGTAAACTGGCGAAAGAAGAGGGTATTGCAGAAGATGGTTACCGACTGATTGTGAATTGTAACTCTCACGGTGGCCAAGAAGTTTATCATATTCATATGCACCTTGTAGGTGGTCGCCCTCTTGGCCCACTATTAATGAGCTAATAAAAAATGACTTTCTATACCAACTTTCTGCAAGAACTGTAGTCCAAAGCGTTGGTTGGTATAGATAGGCAGGAGTTAATCTTTGAAACAGTACGTTAAGTTCGTTTCAGTCGCGATGATGTCGGCATTGACCGTTGGGTGTGCAAGCATGTCTGCGGGCAACTTGTTTAGTCACTACAGCGCTCAAAACGAGAGTGTGTATCAAGCCTTAAGAGCGGGTGACTACTCTGAAGCGCAGCAAGAATTGCCTGATTATGCCGCAGGCGACATTTTGGATAACCTTGAAAAAGGCCGCGTATATTTACTAGACCAACAATACGCAGAGAGTAAGTCTTGGTTCGAACAAGCAGATCAAGCAGTAAGAGTTCAGCAAGATAAAGCCGTGGTATCGGTGACGGACAGCGCGGCGAGCGTTGGTGCGTTAGCAGTTAATGACAATATTACCGAATATACCCCAGCCGATTATGAGCTAGGCTTTCTTCATCTTTATCTTGGGCTGAACTATCTCAAACAGAATGATCTAGAGGGCGCATTGGTTGAGATGCGTCGCGCTAACCAAGTTCAAGAGCAAGCGAAGAAGCAACGTGAAGCGGAACTGCAGCAAGCAGCAAATGATGCCCGCTCCCAAGGCCTTTCGGCTAACGTTGGTAGCATTCTCTCGAACTACCCGGATGCAGGTAAAAAGCTGCAATCAGTGCAAAACGCCTATTTGATGTTCTTGTCTGGTCTGCTTTATGAAGCGTCCAATGACCTCAACAGTGCGTATGTTGATTATCGACGTGCTTTGGCGGTTATGCCTGACAACCAACAGGTTATTGAACGCACTATGCTGGTGGCTCAGCGCCTAGGTATGCGTGAAGATTTGGCGAAGTTGAAGAAACGCTACCCGATGCCCGAGTCTCTTAAATCTGGCGAAGGGCGAGTGATCGTCTTAGATGAGCAGAGCGTTGTACAAGCAATGGACAGCTGGCGTCTAGATTTACCGGTTTATGACAGTCGTGATCAAGGCGCCATATATTCTCTAGCTCTGCCATACTATTCAAAGCAGCCAAATGAAAGATTTACGTCGATTCGCATCAACGGTACCTCGCTCAATGGCAGTTTGTTGACCGATGTAGACGCAATGGCACAGAACGATTTATCTGAGCGTCTGCCGGGTATTGTTATTCGCCAAGCATTGCGAGTGGTCGCGAAAGACCGAATTCGTAAAGAAGCGACCAAAGGCGATGATGTCGGTAACTTGTTGTTCAATGTTTGGAATACGCTGACTGAACAACCTGATACTCGCAGTTGGCAGTCGCTACCTGCTCAAGTGAAGAGCAGTACCTATGTGGCGGCTTCTGGCAACTACACGTTAGAAGCGGGTGGTAAGTCGTATCAGTTTGATGTGCGAGATGGGCAAACCACATTAGTTTGGGTTTCTCGCCAAGGGAATAACGCCACCATGTGGCACAAGCAGCTAGGGAGGCTGTAATGAAAAAGTGGTTAGTGAGCTTAGCGGCTGTTGCAGCCTTGGCCGGTTGTGCGGAGAACACAGCAGGTGTACGTGTTGATGGCCTAACGCAAAACGTATTTTTTGGTGACAAGGTACTGGGTAGTCGACTGTTAGTTGATGACGTTAGAACCGACCAAGTTGACGGTCATACCCGAGGACTTGTGCGTCTGACGAGCGATTACAAGGGTGACCAAAACATCCTGTATCGATTCTACTGGTACGACGATGCGGGTCTTGAAGTGAACTTGAAGCAAGGGCCTTGGAAGCAAGCCATCGTCCGCGGTTTCGAGACCATCACCTTGTCAGAGATTTCAGTGAACCCGAAAGCGACACAATTCCGCGTGCAGTTTCGGGAACAGTAATATTTATCGGTTAAGCTGAGCACGACTGTTACTGGTCAGCTAAGCCAACCAAATTTATGAGTGGGGCGTTGTTCTGCTCGGATATGTGAGGAAATAAAATGAAAAAGAGTGTCATTGCGCTATTAGGATTGGCTGTAATTCTAGGCGGTTGTTCAAACAAAGTAAGTTATGGTGATGCGCAAGCTGTAGAGACCACAACCATCGATTTCGGTTCTACGGACCTTCAAACGATTGCTGGCGAAATGGTTGATAGCATGATGGCTTCTGGTTCGGTTTCTTACATCACTCGTGATCAGCGTCCGATCGTGTTTGTAGAGCGCATTAAGAACAAAACCAGCGAGCACATCGATACTGAATCTATCACAGATACGATCAGTACCAAGATGTTGAACTCAGGTAAGTTCCGTTTCGTTGATATGGACCGCGTTGAATCAGTTCGTGAACAACTGAACTTTCAGAACAACGACGAGCTTGTTAACCAAAGCTCAGCAATTCAGTTCGGTAAGATGGTTGGCGCTCAATACATGCTTTACGGCAACCTATCAAGCATCGTTAAGAACGACGGTAGTGACCAAGACGTTTACTACAAAATGACAATGCGTTTAATGGATCTTGAGTCTGGTCTAATCGAATGGGCAGATGAAACAGAAATCCGTAAGCAAAAATCTAAGAGCCTACTGGGTCTGTAATCAAGCAGTAGCCATATAGAGTGTTGCATTATGCACGGCTCTTTAGGCTACACTTGGGCTGAGTGAGAATAAAAGACACTGGCGGTAACGTTGGTGTCTTTTTTATAGGGAGAACAGAGAGTATGGCGATTTTTTGCTGGGATGAAGCCAAAAAGCTGGATGCGAGCCTAGGCTCACTTGATGACTACTTCGATTTCCCTCCTGTGAAAGCACAAACGTTAACCGGTGGCCTTACCAACCGTTGTTGGAAGATAGAAACTGGCGAGGGGAGAGCTTTTGTCTGGCGACCCGCTACTTCCATTACTGAAGCCTTCGGAATTTCTCGTCATGAAGAGT
Source organism: Vibrio sp. THAF190c (assembly GCF_009363355.1). Lineage (NCBI taxonomy): Bacteria > Pseudomonadati > Pseudomonadota > Gammaproteobacteria > Vibrionales > Vibrionaceae > Vibrio > Vibrio sp. THAF190c. Next base: position 1,086,415 of record NZ_CP045338.1, read on the forward strand.
ATCAAGTGCTCTCGGCGATAGAGCAGCTTCATATTGCGCCACAAGCTATGACCATCAATAAGCAAGGTTTGTTAGTAGAGTGGGTTGAAGGGGATACCATTCATGATGACCTCTCACTTCAACAGCTAATGAGAACCTTGGTGTCTGTGCATTTGGTTAACACTTCGCGACTCCCTTTGCATCCCTTCTGTTTTACCGCTCGAGTTGACCATTATTGGTTGCGACTTGATAAAGAGCATAGAGGTGAGGAGTTTGAAGCTATTTATCAACAATGGCGCTCGGCACCTAACCTACCTCCAATCGAAAATTCGCTCTGTCACTTTGATCTCGGTGGCTACAACCTTGTACGTCAGCATGGTGAGATTAAGATTATTGATTGGGAGTATGCAGCATTAGCGGATCCTCGACTCGATTTAACATTGACGATTTCGGTCGCTAACGTACCGGTAGAAGAGGCCGTTAAACAATACTGCCAGTTTCGAGGTATCCATGATACTCAAGCATGGATAGACGGCGTCGAGGCTTGGCAACCGCGCAGCAAAATGATGGCGATGCTTTGGTATTTGCTGGCTCATCAGTTGTGGGGGGATGAACAATATATGGATGAAGCGCGGGCACTCAGTTGCACTTTATGTAGCTAGGATCACGTTTAGGATGGGAAAAATGCAAATTCAGGTATCTGTACTTTAAAACCTTATTTTTCATGTTAGATTTATCAAAACGTACCAGCATTTTACCAGGGAGGTACAATGATTATTTACCTACACGGCTTTGACTCAACAAGCCCGGGCAACCACGAAAAAATACTGCAGTTGCAATTCATTGACGATGACGTTCGTTTCATTAACTACAGTACTCTTCACCCGAAACACGACATGCAGCACTTGCTTAAAGAAGTGCATAAAGTGATTGAACAGTCTGATGACCCACACCCGATAATTTGTGGTGTTGGCTTAGGTGGATATTGGTCAGAACGTATTGGCTTCTTATGTGGTATCAAGCAGGTGATCTTTAACCCGAACTTGAGACCTGAAAAGAACATGGTCGGCAGAATTGATCGCCCAGAAGAATACGAAGATATTGCAACAAAGTGTGTCAGCCAGTATCGCATGAAGAACAAAGATCGCTGCTTAGTTGTACTGTCTCGTGAAGATGAAATTCACGACAACAGCAAAACAGCGGCTGAACTTGAAGACTATTATCAAATCATTTGGGATGAGAAAGAGAGTCACAAGTTCAAGAAGATTTCCCAGCATTTACAAGCGATGAAAGCCTTCAAGAACGCTTAATTTCTTATAAAATTTGATAGCAAGAAGCAGTGCTTTTCAGAGCACTGCTTTTTTTATATTCAACGCATTCTCAACGTGAATGAAAATGACGCAAACGTTAACTATTTTTTCTACGAAACCTCATGGAAGGTAAGGATTTTAGTTGCGGTCACGTTTTTGCTCTATATAATGTTCGGTAATAAAATATTTTGATAAATATCAAAAAAAATTGAGAGCGAGTCATAAACTTGCCCATTTTTTGCGCTTCACCTCTCAGGTAAGCCTTTTTTATCCACGTGAACTTACTAAAGCAGATGACTTTAGTCTTAGCCCCTCTAAAAACTCGGTGATAGGAAGTGAATCGAACTTCCCACTGCGATAACGCAGGTTACTGAGTAGAAAACAGAATTTATCGGTTGGAGTAATCGAGCCGAACCCCATTTATTTATTTTGTAGAGGATTGTCATCGTGACAAAAATTATCGTAGTAGGCGGTGGTGCTGGTGGTTTAGAACTAGCAACCAAGCTAGGGCGCACCCTAGGCCGCAAAAAACGCGCAACGATTACACTGGTTGACCGCAAAGCGAGCCACCTTTGGAAACCGTTACTGCATGAAGTAGCAACCGGCTCTTTGGACGAAGGTGTCGACGCATTGAGCTACCGTGCACATGCAAAGAATCACTACTTTGATTTCCAGATGGGTAGCCTGAACGACATCGATCGCGAACGTAAGGTTATCGCCCTAAGCGAACTTCGTGATGAAAATGGCGAACTATTGATGCCGAGCCGTGAGTTGGAATACGACATTCTAGTTATGGCGATTGGATCAACGTCGAACGATTTCAATACCCCTGGTGTTCGTGACAACTGTATCTTCCTAGATAGCCCAGAACAGGCGCACCGTTTCCGTACCGAGATGAACAATGAGTTCCTGAAGCTGCATGCTAAGAACGGCCAAGGTACGGTAGACATCGCTATTGTTGGTGCAGGTGCAACAGGCGTAGAGCTGTCTGCTGAACTGCACAATGCGGTTAAAGAGCTGCGTACTTACGGTTTTGGCGACCTAGATTCAAGCAAGCTAAACGTAAACCTAATCGAAGCGGGTGAGCGCATTCTTCCTGCACTTCCACCACGTATTTCAAGTGCGGCACACTCTGAGCTGACTAAGCTTGGTGTGAACGTTCGTACGATGACTATGGTGACGCAAGCTGACGCTGATGGTCTAACGACTAAAGAGGGTGAGAAGATCCCTGCTCAGATTATGGTTTGGGCCGCAGGTATCAAAGCGCCTGATTTCATTAAAGATATCGGTGGTTTAGAAACAAACCGTATCAACCAATTAGTAGTGAAAGATACACTGCAAACGACACGTGATGACGATATTTTCGTTATTGGTGACCTAGCACAATGTACGCAAGCGGATGGCTCTTTTGTACCACCACGTGCTCAAGCTGCACACCAAATGGCTAGCTGCGCATTCAGTAACATCATTGCTAAGCTAAATGGTCGTGAGCAGAAGGCTTATATCTACAAAGATAAGGGCTCTTTGGTTTCTCTTAGCCGTTTCTCAACGGTTGGTAGCTTGATGGGTAACCTAACCAAAGGTTCAATGATGGTTGAAGGTCGTATCGCTCGCGTGGTTTACATCTCGTTGTATCGTATGCACCAAATGGCGCTACATGGCGTGATTAAGACTTCACTGATGATGTTGGTAGGCCGTATTAACCGCGTACTGCGTCCAAACCTTAAGCTTCACTAATTAGATTAAAGTTAGTTATGACTAAAAAGAGCTCCCGAGGGAGCTCTTTTTTATGCTTCGTTCAAATTGCTGCGCGGTTATCGTTTAGGTTGCGCATCAATGCATTGGCCGTGTACGTCGGTCACACTTGGGTTCATCAAGTGCAAGTACAGCGGCATAATGTCGAGTGGTGTCTTCAGCTTGTTTGCATCTTCGCCTGGGTAAGCTTTTGCACGCATGCGCGTTTGAGTCGCACCTGGGTTAATCGCATTGACACGCAGTGCTGTACCCTCTACTTCATCGGCTAGGATCTGCATCATGCCTTCAGTCGCAAATTTAGAGATCGCGTAAGAGCCCCAGAAAGCACGGCCAGAGTGACCAACTGTTGAAGAGGTGAATACGATACGACCCGCTTCTGCTTTCTTAAGTACCGGTAGAAGAGCTTGAGTCATTAAGAATTCAGCTTTTACGTTAATCTGCATCACATCATCAAACGTGTCTTCTTCGATTTGATCGAATGGACTCAGAGTACCAAGCACACCTGCGTTGTGTAGTAGTCCGTCTAGGCGACCGAATTGAGATTCGATCGTTTCAGCCATGTCGATGTAGTTCTGCTTTGTTGCACCCTTAAGGTCCAACGGGATGATCGCAGGTTGTGGGTAGCCTGCTTTCTCGATTTCATCGTAAATAAACTCTAGGTTTTTTACGTTACGGCCGAGCAGAATCACTGTCGCACCGTGTTGAGCAAAACTCAATGCAGCTTGGCGGCCAATACCGGCTCCAGCGCCTGTAACCAAAATTACTTTATCTTTGAGGGCATCTGTAGAGATTGGGTAATCCACTGTGCTTATCCTTCTATTTTTATGTTCGTCATTCCATTGATGTTTAATCACACAGATAACCGCAGGAATGATTAGAAATTCTTGGTAATCGTGACAAGATGGTTACAATACACTAATTCGTACATTAGGGGATATGACATTGGACTTTTTGTTGGACTACGGCTTGTTTTTAGCCAAGATTGCGACTGTTGTAATCGCCATTATTGCAATTTTAGTGATTGCGAAATCGGTAGGCGGCAAATCAAGCGCGATAAAAGGTGAGCTGGAAATCACTAACCTATCTGATCACCACAAACAGACTATTGAGCAGCTAGAGCATCATTTACATGATGATGCGTTCATCAAGGCTCGTGATAAGGCTGAAAAGAAAGCGGAAAAAGAGAAAACTAAGTCACGCGGCAAAGAAGTCAAAAAAGCAGCGAAAGAGGGTGAGCTAGACAGCAAGCGCGAACCGCACCTGTTTGTTCTGGAATTCAACGGCAGTATTGATGCAAAAGAGGTCGCTTCTCTTCGTGAAGAGGTAACTGCGGTATTAGCGGTGGCTCGTGAAGGCGATGAAGTATTGCTTAAGCTTGAGTCTGGCGGCGGCATGGTACATGGCTATGGTTTAGCGTCTTCTCAGCTTGATCGCATTAAAGCGGCGGGTCTTCCTCTGACTATCTCTGTCGACAAAGTCGCAGCGAGTGGCGGTTACATGATGGCATGTATTGCCGATAAGATTGTTTCAGCGCCTTTCGCTATTGTTGGCTCAATCGGTGTTATTGCTCAGCTACCTAACTTCAATAAACTACTGAAAAAGTACGACATTGAGTTTGAACAGCTGACCGCTGGTGAGTACAAACGCACCTTGACGATGTTTGGTGAAAACAATGATAAAGCGCGCGAGAAGTTCAAGCAGGAGCTAGAAGAGACTCACGGTTTATTCAAAGACTTTATTCGCGATCACCGCCCAGACTTAGACCTAGAAAAAGTAGCGACTGGTGAACACTGGTTTGGTACTCAAGCTCACGCTCTAGGTTTAGTTGACGAGATTCGCACTTCTGATGACATCGTTGTGGATGCGTGCAAAGAGAAAACAGTTCTTGCGATTCACTATGTTCAGAAGAAGAAGCTATCAGACAAACTTGCTGGAGTAGCGGGTAAGTCGGCAGATAATATTTTGCTGAAGCTGATTGAGCGTGGTCAAAAGCCAATCGTATAACTATCTGTTACTGCAGAAAAAAACAAAAGCGCATTGGTTTCGGCCAGTGCGCTTTTTTGTTTAGATTACTTGTTTTCTACATGATGCGGTTTGAAACCAAGTTAGATCTTCGAGCCATAATCGTTACGCTTTGGACACGTCGCAAGGATTTCTCTATGCCCAGTGTCTTTTAGCTCTTCCAATATCACGTCAAAGCCCCATAAGCGATAGAGGTGCTTCATTACCTCGTCGTAGCCTTTATCAAGCGGAATACGGTCGTGAGGCAAGTATTGCAGAGTCATTGAACGGTCACCGCGCACATCCACGTTGAATACTTGAATGTTTGGTTCTAGGTTGCTCAAGTTGTATTGCGCTGCGAGTTTTTCACGAATCATGCGGTAGCCCATTTCATCATGAATCGCACTCACCTCAATCACACTTTTGCGGTCATCATCGAGTATCGAGAACAGCTTAAAGTCGCGAATGATCTTCGGCGACAGATATTGGCTGATAAAGCTTTCATCTTTGAAGTTATGCATAGCAAAGTGAACGGCCTCGAGCCAATCGCTGCCAGCCAGTTCAGGGAACCACTCCTTGTCTTCATCTGTAGGATTCTCACAGATTCGACGTATATCTTGGAACATCGCAAAGCCGAGTGCGTAAGGGTTAATCCCGCTGAAGTAAGGGCTGTTATAAGCCGGTTGTGCGACAACACTGGTGTGGCTATGCAGGAACTCCAGGATGAATTTGTCACTGACCAAGCCTTCATCGTAAAGATGGTTCAAAATCGTATAGTGCCAAAAAGTCGCCCAGCCTTCGTTCATCACTTGAGTCTGTTTTTGTGGGTAGAAATATTGGCTGATTTTGCGCACGATACGAACACATTCGCGTTGCCATGGCTCGAGCAGCGGCGCATTTTTCTCAATGAAGTAGAGAATGTTCTCTTGTGGTTCACTGGGGAAACGAACTTTCTGTTCTTCCTCTTTATCGCGGTTTTTCGGTACAGTACGCCACAGTTCATTCACTTGAGACTGCAGGTACGCCTCTCGTTCTTGTTGACGTGCTGTCTCTTCGGCGATGGAAATTTTCTCTGGTCGTTTATAGCGGTCTACACCGTAATTCATCAAGGCGTGGCACGAATCGAGTAGCTGTTCGACTTCAGAGACGCCGTACTTTTCTTCGCAATCCGCAATGTACTTTTTCGCGAACAGCAGATAGTCGATGATAGAGCTCGCATCGGTCCATGTTTGGAATAGGTAGTTGCCTTTAAAGAAAGAGTTATGCCCGTAACATGCGTGCGCCATTACCAACGCCTGCATCGTCACCGTGTTCTCTTCCATTAGGTAGGCAATACATGGATTTGAGTTAATCACGATTTCATAAGCAAGCCCCATCTGACCGTGCTTGTAGTTTTGCTCGGTTTGGATGAACTTTTTACCAAATGACCAGTGGTTGTAATTGATGGGCATGCCGATGCTTGAGTAGGCGTCCATCATCTGCTCAGAGGTAATAACCTCAATTTGATTAGGGTAGGTGTCGAGTCGGTAGTGCTCAGCCACACGTTTGATCTCGACATGATATTGTTCTAAGAGGTTAAACGTCCAATCAGGACCATCTGGCAGCATCTTGCCTCTGTTTTTATCCGCAGGGCTATCTTTCTCTGCAACGCTTGATTTTGCTGTCATGAAAAGCCTCCTTACGCTGTCTCTTTCTGGAACAGTTCTCTGAATACCGGGAAAATATCGTCCACGGTTTTTATGTTTTTCATGGCGAAGTTATCGAAGCCTGCTTCTAACTTCTCATACTCATGCCACAACGTTTGGTGTGAACGACGAGTGATTTCTATGTAGGAGTAGTACTGACAGGTTGGCAGTAGTTTGTTCACAAGCAGTTCTTTACAGCGCGGGGAGTCGTCTGCCCAGTTATCGCCATCGGATGCTTGTGCCGCGTATATGTTCCACTCGTTTGATGGATAACGCTCAGCAACAATCTCGTCCATTAACTTGAGAGCGCTGGATACGATCGTTCCGCCTGTCTCTTGTGAGTAGAAGAATTCATGTTCATCGACTTCTTTCGCTTGTGTATGGTGGCGAATGAACACAACGTCGACGTTCTCATAGGTACGGTTCAAGAACAGGTATAGCAACACATAGAAGCGTTTTGCGATGTCTTTTGTTGCTTGATCCATTGAACCTGACACATCCATTAAGCAGAACATAACTGCTTGGCTAGACGGGATAGGGCGCTTCTCGTAGTTCTTGTAGCGCAGGTCAAACGTGTCAATGAATGGCACGCTTTCGATTTTCTTTCTTAGTTCGGCGATCTCTTCTTTAAGTCGCGTCTCTTCGAAAGGCTGAGCGGGCTCTGTCATTTGAACTTTGTCGAGTTGCTCCATCAATGAGTTCAATTCACGGCGTTTGCCTGCTGTCATCGCTGTTCTTCTTGCTAGCGACTGTTGTAGTGAGCGAACCACAGCGATGTTCGATGGAATACCCGCGGTTTGATAACCAGATCGGTGGGTCTTCCACTCGGTGATTTTGTTGATCTGATTTTTTTCTAGATTAGGCAGCTCGAGATCTTCAAACAGAATATCTAAATATTCGTCTTTAGAGATCTGAAAGATAAACTCGTCTTGCCCTTCACCATCTGGACTCGCTTCGCCTTGTCCTGAACCTCCACCTTGCCCGCCACCTTTTGGGCGCTCAATTTTGTCGCCAGTGATGAATTGGTCGTTACCTGGATGAACGCGCTCGCGCACGCCTCCTTGCCCTTGGTGGAAGCTTGGCTCTTTGATGTCTTTATGTGGAATAGAGACATCCTCACCCGTCTCGGTGTTGGTGATTGAGCGACGGTTAACAGCATCTGCTACCGACTCTTTGATTTGCTCTTTATGGCGTCGAATGAAGCGCTGCCTGTTCACTGCGCTCTTATTCTTACCATTGAGCCTCCGATCAATAAATTGTGCCATAAGAACTCCCTCTCAAATTTACGTCGTGAACCTACTTCTTGTGAGTAGTGGAGCTGCCTGCGTTAGGCAGCTCTGCACGTTTTGGCTTATGAGGACTTACGAACTCTTAGGTACCATTCAGAGAGCAGTCTTACTTGTTTCTCGGTGTAGCCTTTTTCCATCATACGAGCGACGAAGTCATCGTGCTTCTTCTGGTCTTCAGAAGATGTTTTCGCATTGAAAGAGATAACCGGTAGTAACTCTTCGGTGTTCGAGAACATTTTCTTCTCAATCACAGTGCGTAACTTCTCATAACTGGTCCAAACTGGGTTCTTACCATTGTTGTTCGCTTTCGCACGAAGCACGAAGTTCACAATTTCATTACGGAAGTCTTTAGGGTTACTGATACCCGCGGTTTTCTCAATTTTTTCGAGTTCACCATTCAGTGAAGCTCGGTCGAATAGCTGACCTGTTTCAGGATCACGGTACTCTTGGTCTTGAATCCAGAAGTCAGCATAGGTGACATAGCGGTCAAAGATGTTTTGGCCGTACTCAGAGTATGACTCTAAGTATGCGGTTTGAATCTCTTTGCCAATGAACTCCACGTAGCGAGGTACTAGGTAGCCTTTCAAGAACTCTAGGTACTTCTCGGCGGTCTCTTGAGGGAACTGCTCTCGCTCGATTTGTTGCTCAATGACGTAGAAAAGGTGTACTGGGTTCGCCGCGACTTCGGTTTGGTCGAAGTTAAACACTCTTGAAAGAATCTTAAAGGCGAAACGAGTCGATAGACCTGACATACCTTCATCTACACCTGCGTAGTCACGGTACTCTTGGTAGCTCTTCGCTTTTGGATCGGTATCTTTAAGTGTCTCACCATCGTAAACGCGCATTTTTGAGAATAGCGATGAGTTTTCAGGCTCTTTCAGACGAGACAAGATGCTGAACTGAGAGAGTAGCTCGAGTGTGCTCGGTGAACATGGTGCTTTTGACAGTTCACTGTGCTCAAGCAGTTTCTGATAGATTTTCACTTCTTCAGATACGCGTAGACAGTAAGGGACTTTTACAATGTACACACGGTCTAGGAAAGCTTCGTTGTTTTTGTTGTTACGGAATGTCTGCCACTCAGATTCATTTGAGTGCGCGAGAATCATGCCGTCGAATGGCAGTGCTGAAAGGCCTTCAGTACCGTTGAAGTTACCTTCTTGGGTTGCGGTTAGTAGAGGGTGTAGCACTTTAATTGGTGCTTTAAACATCTCTACAAATTCCATCAGGCCTTGGTTTGCCTTACACAATGCGCCTGAATAGCTGTATGCATCAGGATCATCTTGAGAGAAGTGCTCGAGTTTACGGATATCAACTTTACCAACCAGTGATGAAATGTCTTGGTTATTTTCATCACCCGGTTCGGTTTTGGCGATAGCAACCTGATCGAGGATTGAAGGGCGTACTTTCACTACTTTGAAGCGAGAAATGTCTCCACCAAATTCATGCAGACGCTTGGCAGCCCACGGAGACATAATTGAGCGTAGGTAACGCTTTTCAATGCCATACTCTTGCTTAAGCACGTCGCCGTCTTCGTTGACGTCGAATAGACAGAATGGGTGGTCGTTAACAGGGCTTCGCTCGCCGTCAGCACAAAGCACGTAAATTGGCACTTTTTGCATCAGTGATTTTAGTTTCTCAGCCAGAGAGGATTTACCACCACCCACTGGGCCAAGAAGGTACAGAATTTGTTTGCGTTCTTCTAATCCTTGCGCAGCATGTTTTAGATAAGAAACAATCTGTTCGATAGCGTCTTCCATGCCGTAGAAGTCTTCAAATTCACGATAACGAGAGATCACTCGGTTAGAGAAAATTCGGCTGAGCTGAGGGTCTTGTGCGGTGTCGATGACTTCTGGTTCACCGATCGCAAGTAGCAGGCGCTCAGCAGCGTTGGCATAAGCACTTTTATCGTCTTTACACAGCCCAAGGAACTCTTGCAGAGTCAGCTCTTCTTCCTTGGCTGCTTCATAGCGTGATTGATAGTGGTCGAAAATACTCATAGTCACATTCCCCTTGTTAACCTGTCAAAACTGACGAGCGATTGAAAATTACGAACTCCCCACAACTTAAGCCTAGACCCGCTTATACAATTTTGCTTAACAATTATGCATTTATTTACATTTTTGTCTGAATTGTGATGTCCGCGAATGTTGCGAACTGCGGGTTTATGCTTAAACAAATTACTTTTTATACGAAGCCTTTTTAAACAGAGTTTTAAATTTTCAGTTTTTATTATTTGATAGATAAAAATGTGTAATATCGGGTATTGATTCTGTGTATGGTTGATTTTTAGGTATTTCGTACCATATAATGGCTTTGGTTTTTATTTAGACGATGTGAATAAGGTTTTAGCAGTGAAGAGTAATTGGGTAAAAGCGTTAGTGGTGGGTACCACTTTATTGGCGACTTCTGGGGTGCAAGCAAAGATATCTCAATGGTCTTTAGGTGTTGCAGCTTCTTACTCTCCAGCTGTGTATAAAGAAACCCCTTCAAATAGAGCTGTGATTCCAATGGTTGGTTATGAGGGAGAACACTTCTTTATGCGTGGCTTTAGTGCCGGTTATCGTCTATTCCCAGTTGGCACACCTCAAAATATTGTGTTTAGAGCGGTGTACGACCCAAGAACGCTTAAACCTAATGATTCCGATAATGTCGACATTCAAAAGCTTGATGAGCGTGAAGCATCGATATTAGGCGGCGTAAGTTATCAAGTCATTACATTGGTTGGCATGTTCGAAGCGACGATTGGTTCAGACATCGGTTTTAAACATAATGGTGTGTATGGAGAGGCGGCTTGGCGACTACCGATTCGACGCAAAGGTTGGGCGATTACCCCTTCGATTGGTTACGCTTACAACAGCGAACGTATTAACAATCATCTTTATGGTGTGAGCTCGGATGAAGCTAACAGAACAAACTTAGATGAATTTGATGCAGATTGGGACGGTCAATACTTTGTTGGGTTAGGTGGTTATATGCACATTACACCAAATATTCGCGTAACGGGTGGTGTCCGCTACACCAATCTAGAAGGCGATATAGAGAAGAGCCCAATTATCGAGAGTGGTGTCAATACTACGGCAAACGTCGGCATAGCTTACGTCTTCTAATTGTTGATTTTCTCTCTTTAAAATAATCGAACGAAAAAGGGTTGCTCACCAGCAACCCTTTATTATTTTTGTCTATCTACTATGCGTTGAAGATTTGAGATAGCTCTGTCGCACATAGGTGGTATTGGCGAGGGCAGTTGCGCCATGTCGTCAGCATGCGGCGGTACTTATCAAGCATCGGCATTTGGCTGTTGAAGTGGTGATCCGCTTTATCAAACTGCGGGTAAAGGCCTTCTGAGTCAGTCAGGAAGCGCACGTAATGTACGATCTGTGCTTCAGATGCAATGTCAAATCCTAGGAACTGTAAACGACGTTGGTCCACTTCTTTACGCTCATCATCTGCAAGCATCTTGTTCGATTCTTGCATCGCATGGTACATCTCCATGATGTCGATAATTTCGCGACACTCTGCTTCTGTTAGGCAACCAAACTCTTTGTTCAGTTCACGCATTTGTAGTTCGTAACCACGTTCTACAATCGTTTGGAGACGCTGGTATTTAGCTGAGTTCTCAGGATCCATTTGAGACATTAGGTAGTATTGATTTGATAGAATTAGACGCTGAGCATTGGTCATTTCCATGGGAGGAACCTCACTAAAAAACTAAATGTTGTAATTTGTTTGTTGAAGTAAGAGTAACAGCAATTCTACTTACCGAAACATGATCTCAACACGGATTTAATACGTTTTTTTGAAATGATCAACAGAAGTTGTAACGAAAAATGAGAGGAGATGAATAGAAACCGTGAATGAGTGGCGAGGTAGAGCGCCAAAAAAAAGCGCCTCATCAAATGAAGCGCTCCTAAAGAATTGGTGGATCAGTACTTAACGTTGGAGTGATACTCACTCAGTATTGATACGATCTCATCCATAGTCTCTTTGCTTGGTGGATTCACACCTTCTAGAGGGTACTCAATGCCTAGAGCTTCCCATTTGTGAGCACCAAGTTTGTGGTATGGCAGTAGCTCAACTTTTTCGATGTTGTCCATGTCTTTAATGAATTCACCTAACAGGCGAGCATCTTCAGGGTTGTCCGTGTAACCAGGCACTACAACATAACGAATCCAAGTTGTCTTACCAATTTTGTGTAAGTAGCGCGCGAAGTCTAGAGTACGTTTATTAGAGACACCGATGAAATCTTGGTGGATTTCATCACGCATATGCTTGAGATCCAGCATAACCAAATCTGCAGCGTCGAGAACTTCATCAACCACTTCGGTGTGTTTACGAATATAGCCATTAGTGTCTAGACAAGTATGGATACCTTCGGCTTTTGCTGCTAGGAAGAAGTCGCGTACAAACTCAGGTTGAAGCATGGCTTCGCCGCCTGAACATGTCACACCACCACCTGAGGCTTTCATAAAATGACGATACGATTTTGCTTCGTTGATGATCTCCTCAACGGTAACTTCTTTGCCGTCATGAGTGTCCCAAGTGTCACGGTTATGACAATACATACAGCGCATTAAACAGCCCTGTAGAAACACAATAAAGCGGATTCCTGGGCCGTCGACGGTACCACAAGATTCGAATGAGTGAATGCGACCAGTTGTAGACATGAGCTGCTCTCGTATTAGTATTTATGTTGGTTATTTTATTACAAAAACGGTACATAAAATAGGGTCAATCCCCTTTGGACGCCCAAAAATAAAGGCAATCAACACCGAAGTTAATTGCCTTTATCTCTATGTTTAGCAAATGAATACTTTCGTTACTTTTCGTCTAAAAGAACGCAAAGAAAGTCACACCACCTGTTGTATAAATTGACTCTTTAGCTTCTTCGTAATCCGGGGTTTTCATGGTCAATGAGAACGCAGCGCCTACATGTTGATTGTACCAAGCTACTCCAGCTACAGCAGTTGCTTGAATGTTCTCTAAAGTCACATCATAGATGGCTGGGTTTTCGCCATTTTCTAGCGCATATTTCTCGACACCAGAGCGGTCACCCTCAATCGTAATATCATTGAAGCGGTAGCGGCCTTCGATACCAGCATAAGTAAACCAGCCTCTGTTTGACGCACCAATCATGCCTGGGCGGAACGGATTTTCTGAGGTGATGGTTGCTGCACCAAAGTTACCACCGAGGTCAGTACCCCAGCGAAGCATAAAGCCTGTTGAAATGTCACTTCTAAAGTTACCAGCGTTGACTTCTGATACGTTAGATATTTCGAAATCGGTATTTGCTACAGAGCGAGAACGCATTAGGTTGAAATGGCTAAGGTAACCGACACTACCGACGAACTCATCATCGACCTGGAATTCCCAACCATTTGGTTCATCAGATTTGGTAATCGAGTGCACGAGTTTTTGCGCTTGTTCAGAAAGGGCGCTTTCACCAGTTGTACCCAAAGTCAGATTGAATCGTTGAGCCTGTTGTGGGTGAAGGCTGATGTAATTAAATTCCAAATGGAGAAAACCAGCATACGGACGATCATTGGCTAAAGGTTCAGTCACTTCAATATCGGATGGGGTATACATTTTATGACCGACGGTGATTTCCCATTTATCAAGTGAGCTAGCGCCCCAAGCTGAAAGGCTTAATGGTTTGGCCCAGCTGTAGGGAGTGATTCCTGATGATGTGTAGCTTAAAAACAAGCCGTTCGTATAGTCTTGGTCAACGCCAAAAATGCCGTCGTTATCGAGAGCGAAAGTAACGGTAGAACGCTCCGAGGCAACCGATGAAAAAGACAATAGAAGTAGAGGTAAAAAACGGACAAGCTTCATTAAAAAGTACTCTTTGGTAACGAACCAAAATAGTACCCCAAATTAGTGATTGGTGTGGAAAAAAAGTGAATGTAACAGAACATTTTTGCGCAACTTAACATTTCATTTTGTCGAGAGAACGCACGAAATATCTTTGCAGATATAAAAAAGCCCCGCACATTGGCGAGGCTAATATTTTTACTGTGTTAGTCAGCTATAAGATTATAGAGACTCAGTAAATGTACGTGCGATTACGTCAGCTTGTTGCTCTGCAGTTAGAGAGTTGAAGCGAACAGCGTAACCAGATACACGGATTGTTAGCTGAGGGTATTTCTCAGGGTGCTTAACTGCGTCTTCTAGAGTGTCACGGTTAAGAACGTTCACGTTAAGGTGTTGACCACCTTCGATGCCAGCTTCGTGGTGGAAGTAACCATCCATTAGGCCTGCAAGGTTCGCTTTCTGACCTTCAACGTCTTTACCAAGAGCGTTAGGTACGATAGAGAACGTGTAAGAGATACCATCTTGTGCATCAGCAAACGGTAGTTTACCTACAGACGTTAGTGACGCTACAGCACCTTTCTCATCACGACCGTGCATTGGGTTAGCACCAGGAGCGAAAGGAGCACCAGCACGACGACCGTCTGGAGTGTTACCAGTTTTCTTACCGTATACAACGTTAGACGTGATAGTAAGAACTGACTGTGTAGGGATAGAGTTACGGTAAGTCTTAAGCTTACGGATCTTGTTCATGAACGTAGAAACTAGTTCACAAGCGATATCATCTACACGAGAGTCGTTGTTACCGTATTTAGGGTAATCGCCTTCGATTTCGAAATCGATAGCAATGCCGTCTTCGTCACGGATTGGCTTAACTGTAGCAAACTTAATTGCAGATAGAGAGTCAGCCGCAACAGATAGACCAGCGATACCACAAGCCATAGTACGACGAACGTCACGGTCGTGAAGAGCCATTAGAGACGCTTCGTAGCTGTACTTGTCGTGCATGTAGTGGATGCTGTTTAGTGCAGTCACGTACTGCTTAGCTAGCCAGTCCATGAATGTGTCTAGGCGACCCATTACGTCATCGTAGTTAAGAACTTCGTCAGTGATCTTGTCAGCAACAGGACCTACTTGAAGTTTAAGCTTCTCATCTACACCACCGTTGATTGCGTAAAGCATTGTTTTCGCAAGGTTAGCACGAGCACCGAAGAACTGCATTTGCTTACCAACGATCATTGGAGATACACAACAAGCGATAGCGTAATCATCAGACTCTAGGTCAGGACGCATTAGGTCATCATTTTCGTACTGGATAGAAGAAGTATCGATAGATACCTTCGCACAGAAACGCTTAAAGCCGTCAGGTAGTTGCTCAGACCAAAGAACAGTGATGTTTGGCTCTGGAGAGGGACCCATTGTGTATAGAGAGTTTAGGAAACGGAAGTTAGTACGTGTAACTAGTGTACGACCGTCAATACCCATACCACCCATAGACTCAGTAGCCCAGATTGGGTCACCAGAGAATAGCTCATCGTACTCAGGAGTACGTAGGAAACGAACCATACGTAGCTTCATTACGAAGTGGTCGATCATTTCTTGAGCTTCAACTTCAGTGATCTTGCCTGCAGCGATATCACGCTCGATGAAGATGTCTAGGAAAGTCGAAGTACGACCTAGAGACATTGCAGCACCGTTTTGAGACTTAACAGCTGCTAGGTAGCCGAAGTAAGTCCACTGGATAGCTTCTTGAGCAGTTTGAGCTGGCTCAGAGATATCGAAGCCGTATTTAGCAGCCATCTCTTTGATTTGACCTAGAGCGCGGTGTTGCTCAGAGATCTCTTCGCGAAGTTGCATTGTTTCTGCAAGGTTTTCGCCGCTTTCGAATTGCTCTTGAAGAGAAGCAAATTGAGCTTGCTTGTCTTTCATTAGGAAGTCGATACCGTATAGAGCTACACGACGGTAGTCACCGATGATACGACCACGACCGTATGCATCTGGAAGACCAGTTAGAACACCAGACTTACGACATTTTAGGATGTCAGGCGTGTAGATATCGAAAACACCCGCGTTGTGTGTTTTACGGTATTCAGAGTAGATTTTTGAAACAGCTGGATCAAGAGTCTCACCGTATGCTTTACAAGAACCCTCAACCATGCGGATACCACCGTTAGGGATGATAGCACGCTTAAGTGGCTTCTCAGTTTGAAGACCAACGATTGTTTCTAGGTCTTTCTCAATGTAACCAGCATCGTGAGAAGTGATGGTAGAGATAACAGAAGTATCGAATTCTACAGGTGCTTTAGTTGCGTTTTCCTGTTTGATACCTTCCATTACCGAAGCCCAAAGCTTGTTAGTAGCCTCAGTACCTTCAGAAACTAGGAAAGATTCGTCGCCTTCATACGGCGCGTAGTTCTTTTGAATGAAATCACGAACGTTTACTTCATTTTGCCACTCACCTGCAGCAAAACCTTCCCAAGCTTTAGCAAATTGCTCTGCCATGACATACCTACCTTTTTAGTAGAAAAAACACGTACTTTAACGCTGTTGAGCCAGCGCCCCAGTATAGGGTAGTACACTCTTATTAATAACAATATGTATTATCACATCGGATTCATATGATTATATATATTGTCATTACTTTTTAAATGGTGTCTCACTTCGATGTATTCAAGACTACGCTAAAAAAATCCTGCAAACCTTAAACTAAATCAATAAATGCTAAAAAAAGTTGAGAAAAAAGGGGTGGTGACTTTCACCACCCAAACTTTTTTTGAATTTACTCTGTTTATTTGAGTCTAGCTGTGATGGCTAGATACGTTTGGTCAGAGTATTCAGACCAACTTACAGCCAAGCTTTAATGCCGTATTGGCCTTCAAGCATACCTACTGCAAGCATTGCAACAAGACAGATAACAAGTACACCTACTGGGATAACAATCTTGTCTACAAAAGATAGACGCTTAGGACGCTCTTTGTCACCGATCAGACCGTTGTTATCTAGAAGCATCGTTAGAGCCCAAGCTAGAACTGGGTTAACAACCGCAGAGCCGAAGATACAGATACCCGCTGCTTGTGAGTCTTTGCTGTCTTTAACCATCTGCATACCTGCTTCAAGTAGAGGAAGAGATACACCAACTAGAAGAGCAACACGCATCACTGGTGGCCATACCGCAACGTCCATTGGGAAGCCAAGAATCGCAACGATGATACATAGAGAGCCAAGTAGGATTGCACCGCCCGGGATAGGACGTTTAGCGATCGCTGCTGGGATCATGTAAGTACCCCAAGATGAAGTGATGTTACCGCCACCTACAGCTGTACCAACCATTTGACGCACAGAACACATAGTCATTGTGTCATCTACGTCCATCAGTACTTTTTCAGATTTTTTAGGGTAGTTCAGCTCTTGGAAGATACGGTGACCTAGGAAATCTGGTGACCACATTGCTACCGCAAGGATTGCAAATGGTAGAGATGCAATGAAGTGCTCCATGTTTGGAAGACCTAGCATCCAACCTTCTTCAGTAGAACCCCACCAGTAAACTGGGTTTAGGTTTGGAAGACCTGTTTCTGTTACGAATTTAATGTCGAAACCTGCACCAAGAACCAGTGCAATCGCTAGACCAGTGAAAGCACAAACAGGAATTGCTAGCCAACGCTTGTTCACTTTAGCAAGGAAAGCGTAAAGGCCAATGGTAACAGCAAGTACGATAAGGCCAATGTAACCCATGCTACCCGCAGCAACTGTGTCAGATTCTAGTCCAACAGCCCAAGCTTGGATCGAGTTGATCTGGCTCATCGTACCCGTTAGACCTAAGAAAATAAGCAAGCCACCGGCAGTACCTTCGGAAGTGAGGTTAACCAGTTTAGAGCCACCTTTGAGTAGACTCAGGATCAAACCAAACACACCGATAAGGATAGCCAATGCAAGAGGGTGAGCACCTGCAAGAGCGATGGTACCGATAAGTGGGATCATTGGGCCGTGGTTACCGGCAAGGTTTGCTTTCGGGTTGAAGAAACCAGAAGCAAGGATACAGAAGAGTAGTGCAGGAATAAGCATTTCTACACGAGCGACTTCGATAGCGAAGTCTTTACCTAGGTTCACGTGATCCCAAGCTTGCGTCAGACCTTCAGCCCAAGACATCATAACCGCAGAGTACATCGCGATGATGCCGATAGTACCAGCAAGCGCCGGAACAAGGTCTTCAAGTTCAAAACGGAAGTCACGACCAGGAAGGTTAAGGCCGAAGCGGCGAGGCTTCATGATTTGCAGCTCGTGATCTAGATAGTCGGAGCGGCTTTCGAATTCAGAAGCAGGGCGGTGTAGCTCTTGATAGCTCTTTTCTTCTACTTCAGAGTTCGCATTGTTGACAACGTCTGACATAGATTCCTCATATTTTTATTTGGTAGTAATTCTAAAAATGAATTCTATAAATGCGCAAAACTGCGTCATCTCTTTTGTTTATAACTCATTAACACAATGTTGCACGATTTTTGCGTGCCTTATGCCGCTAAGTTAAAAGAAACATTTGGCATTTTTATATGCCTTATTGTGTGTCGAGGAGTCTAACAAGCTTACCCTTTAGGGTGATTGATCTTGATCACTTTATGAGTTTATGTGAAAGAAAGCTACAAAATGACAATGCTCAATAAGTAATCTTTAAAAAAACGTGTAATTTGTTTTCACAACTTGACGTTTATCTCATCCCGTCACATTTCTATTAGAAAAACAAGTAAGCCTTTTAATGCTTGGCTTGTTTTTTGCTATATCATCCGTAGAGACTAAATTTTGGCGCGCTGTTGCCACAAACAGGACGGAAATAGATGAAAAAGACACAAATGTTGCCACTAGCGGCAATTATCTCAGGACTACTTGTTGGCTGTGGCGGCGGAGGCGGCGGTGGCGGTGGCGGTGGCGGTGCACCTGCAACCCCAAAATATACGTGGCAAATGCTTAGCTTAAATTCCATCGAAAGAAGTGCGGTAGCTAGTGGCTGTTCTATCATTGGTCAGGATGAGTCTGACGTAAATGGAACGAAGGTTATTGCGGCATATGAAGCTACCGCTAACTATAACATTCTATTCCATGACGAAAACGGTGCTATCACTGCGACGAATCAAGCAGACAGCGATGGTCGTTTCGTGATTGATAGTGGCGATGTTCCTGACGGAGGTTATGTATCTCTTGAAGAAATTGATGGTTCTATTCAAGGAACTCAAGATGTGTACATGTTTACTGTATCGAAAGCGCTACTTTCAGACATGACAGTAAATGTCCGTCAACACTCTTCTACTTACTCTTGCTATCAGGGCGAACAATCACAAAAAGTAAATGTTGATGCAAATGCAGCGGTAAAAGTTGACCAAGTCGATGTTAATACGAGCTATTATCAAAGTAGTTATATTGATAACTCTGTTAACGGCAACACAATCGCAAGTGGTATAAAAGTCAATTCAGATGTTCCAGCATCACATAACGTGTTAGTTACTTTGTTTGATACTCATAGCAGCGGTGAAAGTAGAGATCTGAGTCACTACGCTGTTATGGATGCTAGTTATGTCTATGATTCTTCTCAGGGTAGCGGTAGCCAAAGTGGCTTGCCAACGGATGAAAATATTGTCAAACCAGTATTTACTGCCACTGGATTGACGTTGAATAACGCAAGTAAAATCGATGTTGAAATAGATAATGAGATCCACACTTGGCAGCCCATCTACGAATCTGGACAGGTCTATGGTGTGATTGATGGTTCTTCTGTAATCGACAATTGGTCGTTTGACATTGAGGCAAGTACTGATGTGGCTTCTGGTAGCTGGAATGCAAAAATCTATGACTCTGTAGATTCCGCAGGGACGACTGTCGCTTTACCTACTTTGAACGCGTTGACTGCATCTATTACTAATACAGGGTGTACTGATTATTGTTTAAGTGCTGATGGCTATGTGGTATCAGATTATCAAATTCAGAGAACGCACTTAAGATCCTCGAATAATAACAATAGAAACTTCTATCAAACTATTTTTGCCGCGCCGAACAAAGGTCAGGTGTTGATGAATAGTACCGATGAAGTGCTAAACATCGACAACAACAATGACCGCTTAGAAGTGTCTTTGGCTCAGTTAGACACGGAAAGTGAGGCGCAGGTGAAGCAGTTCTTTGCACACAACATTGATCCTCAAGTCCTAATTTCATCCGCTATTCCAAATTACAATGATGTGAACGGTCTACTCTCGATGGCATCAGACGACAAGTTGAGAAGAATCGAGATCATGGGAAGTGAAGTTCAGTTTTATCAGCAAGGCGTAAACTAACGAGCAATAGCAATGTTCAAACAAATGAACTTCACATTTTGTTAACTAAAAAGCCCCGTTAATCGGGGCTTTTTTATAACTACTATTCATTGAATTGAGAGGAAAACGCTACCTAGTGCATAATAAGTCAGAGTGAAGTGCTATTTATTCCTAAATGATAGGTTGATAATTTGTTGCATGTTACTGCGTTGGGTGCTAGTTTGTATCGCATGAAAAGGTCGGAGTACCTTGCATTTACACAAACTTGGGAGAGAAAGCGCATGAAAGATGTACCAGCGCTGGATATAAAGGACTTACACAAAACGTTTGGTCAAAATGAAGTTTTAAAAGGAATTTCGCTTTCTGCACATAAAGGGGACGTGGTTTCAATCATCGGTTCCTCTGGCTCTGGCAAGAGTACCTTTCTTCGCTGTATCAACCTTCTAGAAACGCCAACTGCCGGTGAGATTTGGGTAAACGGAGAACTTATCCAAATGAAAAACAACCGCCTTGGTGAATCAGTTCCTGCCAATGAAAAACAAGTTCAGCGAATCCGTTCTCGCTTGGCGATGGTTTTTCAAGGCTTCAACCTATGGTCTCACCTAACTGTTCTTGAGAATGTTATTGAGGCACCTGTCCATGTACTGGGTGTTCCTAAAGCACAAGCGATTGAAAACGCAGAGATGCTTCTCAAAAAAGTGGGGCTGTACGAGCGTAAAGATTATTACCCTGGTCACCTTTCTGGTGGTCAACAACAGCGTGCCGCTATCGCGCGTGCATTGGCTGTTGACCCTGAAGTAATGCTGTTTGATGAACCAACATCGGCGCTTGACCCTGAACTTGTGGGTGAAGTACTGGGTGTTATGCGTGATTTGGCTGAGGAAGGTCGAACCATGCTGGTGGTAACGCACGAAATGGCGTTTGCACGTGATGTTTCTAATCATGTGATGTTCCTACACCAAGGTCTAGTGGAAGAGCAGGGCGATCCAGCTAAACTCTTTACTAACCCTGAGTCTGAACGTCTACAACAGTTTATTTCATCGATTTATTAACGTATTGCGAGTATCGCTATCAAGGTATGAGGCGGTGCTGTGTAATAAACACAACAACCAAACTATAAACACAACATTAAAAAATATCTAAATCACAGGAGTAGGGATATGAAAAAGTGGTTACTGGTAGCAGCACTTGCTGCAACTGCTGCAACTGGCGTAGCTCAAGCAAAAGAGTGGAAAACAGTTCGTTTTGGTATTGAAGGTGCTTACCCTCCATTTAGCTGGACAGAAGCTGACGGCTCTCTAAAAGGCTTCGATGTGGATATGGCAAATGCGCTTTGTACTGAGATGCAAGTGAAATGTAAGATCGTTGCTCAAGACTGGGATGGTATTATTCCTTCTCTACTAGCTCGTAAATATGATGCGATCATTGCGGCAATGTCTATCACTGAAGAGCGTAAGAAGAAGATCGACTTCACAGGTAAGTACGCACTTATTCCAAACAAATTCATCGCGAAAAAAGGCGCTGGTCTTAATTTTGACGACCTAAGCGGCCAAAAAATTGCGGTACAACGTGCAACGACGCACGACAAATACCTAACAGACAACTACGGTGAAACTGTAGACATCGTTCGTTACGGTTCTTTCGACGAAGCTTACCTTGACCTAGCAAACGGCCGTGTTGCAGCGGTACTAGGTGATGCATCAGCACTTGAAGAAGGTGTTCTAAACAAAGCGGGCGGTGAAGCGTACGAGTTTGTTGGTCCATCTCTAACAGATCCAAAATGGTTCGGTGAAGGCTTTGGTATCGCGGTACGTAAGCAAGACAAAGATCTAACTAAGAAACTAGACGAAGCGATCATCTCGCTACGTGAAAAGGGTATCTACCAAGATATCGCGGCTAAATACTTCAACTACGACGTATACGGTCAGTAATATCCTGAGAAGACTCTAGGGAGAGAGCACATCTCTCCCTATCTCTCCCAACTTTTTCGCTGTTCTGTTGGAATTCATTATGTTTGATTTACAAGGGTATGAAGCTTCGATACTTAATGGAGCTGTACTCACAATTCAAGTTGCGTTGCTTTCGCTATTTCTAGCTATGGTGCTAGGGATGTTAGGCGCATTAGCAAAATTAGCACCTTATCGATGGGCAAGAGCCATTGCCACACTTTACACCACCATTATTCGCGGCATTCCAGACCTCGTATTGATGATGTTGATCTTCTTTGGTGGACAGATCCTTTTAAACAACAGTTTGTATTCCATCAATGAGTGGCTTAACGAGTGGTTCACTTCAAGCGATCCGAACCATGAATGGACTTCATACCTACCTGACTATATCGATGTTAGCCCATTTGTAGCGGGTGTATTGACCATTGGATTCATTTTCGGTGCGTACATGGCAGAAACGTTCCGTGGTGCGATCATGGCCGTTGACGCGGGTGAAATGGAAGCTGCAAAAGCTTACGGTATGAGTCCTGTGAAGGCATTTCACCGTATATTGCTTCCCCAAATGATTCGCCATGCATTGCCTGGTTTTGGTAACAACTGGCTAGTACTGCTTAAAACGACCGCTTTGGTCTCGATTATCGGCCTAGAAGATATGGTGCGAGTCAGCGCGCTAGCGGCAGGTTCAACTAAGATGCCATTTACTTTCTACATGGCAGTTGCACTGATTTTCTTATTCTTTACGAGTGTTTCAACCGGCCTGTTAAAGCTCGTTGAACGTAAATTTAGTATTCACGCGAGGTAACTATGGACTTTTCATTGATTGTTGAAAGTTTTCCAATTTACCTGAGTGGTCTTTGGACAACGGCGTGGATGGTAACAGTAGCTCTAATTATCGGTCTTTTTGTGGCTATCCCATTGGCGATAGCACGTAACAGCCATAACATGCTGATTAATGGTCCTGCGTGGTCATTTATCTACTTTTTCCGTGGCACACCACTACTGGTTCAGCTTTACCTGATTTACTACGGTATGGATCAATTTTTCCCAGTAAAAGATACGCTGTGGGAAAACGCATGGTTTTGTGCTTTGATAGCATTTATCTTAAACACCTCGGCTTACACAGCAGAGATCATTCGTGGTGCGATTAACGGCCTACCAAAAGGTGAAGTTGAAGCCGCGAAAGCATACGGCATGAGTACACCGAAGACATACCGTCGCATCATTCTACCAAGTGCTCTACGTCGTGCGCTGCCGGCTTACAGTAACGAAGTTATCTTCATGCTTCACGGTTCAGCTGTTGCAGGTATCGTAACGATTATGGACTTAACCGGCGCAGCGCGTTTGGTTAACTCACGTTACTACGCGCCATTTGAGTCGTTTTTGACAGCCGGCCTGTTCTACATGGCGCTAACGTTTCTCATCATCGCGATATTTAAGTATGCTGAGACACGATTCTTGGCTTACCTAAGACCACTTAGTTAATGAAACGGCGCTTTTTAGCGCCGTTTTTTATTCCAACCTTCGCTCGTCTTCCGGTTCATACCAATCACAGTAAGTAAGTGTTCAGAAATAGCGCAGAAAAAAGGCTTGAGAACAAGGCTGCATTTTTTGATAAGTAGTTATTCTACAATCAAAAATTCTAACGCAGTTATCGAGCATTTTAGCAAGCTAGGGTGAGTAGTTATTTACTACGATTGGTATAAATTACGACTTATCTAAAATCGTTAACTTGGTTCAGATCTCACATTGGTATTGAGTGTATAAATTGATTTAGAAAGAATGATAGATACACTCAGTTCAATTTTATTAGAGTGTCGTACAGTAATGAAAAAAAGCACACTATTTTTATGCATGGCAATGCCTTCATTGTTACTCACCGCTTGTGGTGGAGGTAGCGGTTCTGATGGTTCAACTCAGCCAAAAACGGCAGTACAGAAAGCACTTGAGAGCGGCGACGCTTCTTTGGTTTCCGACCCTAGTGAGTTTATCGCTGCAAGCGAATCTTTAGTTTCTGACCTTAATCGTCAATACAATCAGATCAAGAATCACCTAATGCAAGGGGAGGGGGGAGAAACCCTTAATCAGTTGTTCTGGGACCCTACTCATGACACTGCCATTATCTCTCCTACTTATGGTTTTAACGACACCATCCTTAAAACCAACAAAGCAATGAATGACAATTACGCCGACCAAGAGCTGGTTATCGGCGTTGCTGGTTACACGTCTTCGCAAACTCGCTATGCAGCACTCGCGAGTAATCCATTCCGTACTCAGCAACGCTTTCCTGATTCGGTCAATGAGCAGATGGAGACATGGCTGAAAAACCTGCTTAGTTGGACGGTAGGATCGGGTAAGCCAACAAAGATCGTAATGGCTCAGTTGGATCAGTCTTACTACTTTCCCGATGATGGCGCGACGCGCAATTGGATCGAAAAAAATATCAACTCGGAAGTGTCGATCAATGATGACGACGCTTGTGATGCTGGAAAACTAAAGGCGTGTCTTGAGGATAGGCCTGATCTCTTGATTATTTCCCAGAAGCTGAATGACGGTGACAACTTAAGCGATGTAGTCGAAGGCTTAAACTACGCATTTGAACATCAGATCCCTGTGTTGTATTTGCATTTAGACGGTGGAATGACGGAGCTTGGTCGTGCTCTGTTTGCCGAAATGCGCATTCAATATGTGGGTGACAATTATTGGCGTAAATTAGGCTTATCAGATTGGGACCCAAAGCAACTCGTTGACCAGATCCTAGACTCTATTGTCGCGGAACAAGCCCTATTAAAACGTCTGAAAGACGATAGTTTTAATGTCGACCTGAAGCTATGTGATGACAAGTCCTGTTCTGACGAATCTTTGATGGATTCTGAGTTTTACCAAGCGGCGAATACCATCCGTACTCACTTGAACAACCTAGATAAACAGAAAGTCGATCTGTTTGCTAACGATGATTATCAATATGAAAAATTGATACTGCTGCTAGCTGATAGCTATCGACAAGGTGTTACTTATCCAATGGACAAGAATAACACTGAGCGAATTGATTTTCTCAGGTCCTATTTCAGTGATTACGCACAGTATCAAAGTCGAACCCTGAATGCTGGTCAGCCAAGCTTGGGTAACTTCAGCACCAAAACCTTTGAAGATGTTCCGTTGATTACCAAAACGGTGACGCTAGAATCAAAACGCAATTTCCGCTCGGCGGGTTTGTATGCGCTACCGGGTCAGACAATCAAAGTGACACGTGTCGATAGTAACGATGTGAGCACTTCCATTGCATTTAACTCACTTCGTAGTGGTGCAACTCATGAGTTTTCAAAAGACGGCGGCTATGCGAGGCCTAAGTTCCTAACATCGGTTACTTATCCTGTGGAACCTGGAGAAACCATTACTCTGACCTCTGCATACGGCGGAACATTGCAGGTTCATTTTGACAAAAATGATATCAACGTTGACTTGAAGTTCGAGAATGTTGCTCAGCATCCGGTGTGGAGAAGCGAAGAAGACAATGAACGCTTTGTTGCGGAACTCGAAGAGGCGAAATTTGATTGGGCAGAGCTGATTACTCCAGGTTTTGAGGTGCATTCAAAGTTAGACAAGATGCAAACATCAATTGGTTCAAGTGACTGGAATCAGCCACATGATATGGCGTTGGCGACTGAGCGATACATGCACAACTTCCCACACGCGTTAGCTGGTTTTAGAGGCCCTGGGATTGATGAAATAGCGGAAGTTCATGGTTATGGAGACAGCAAAGGTTGGCAAGTAGAGACGATAGATATCGTTAAGCATATGAACGCCGACCAAGCGACGTGTGGCTATGGTTGCTCAGGAAACCCTTACGATGCTTATTGGGCTTTCCATCCACTTGGTCATGGTGACCTGCATGAATTAGGACATGGTTTAGAAAAAGGTCGATTCCGTTTTGGCGGCTGGGATGGACATGCCACGACAAACTATTACTCGTACTATAGTAAGTCTCGATACTATCAAGATACAGGCAAAGTATCCGACTGTCAGAGTCTAGACTTTAAAGGGCAATATGAGTTGCTTCAACAGAGTCGAACGCAACCTGATCCAAATGCGTTTATGGCGCAGCAAAACCAAACCAGTTGGAGTTGGGGCGCGCGTGTTTTCATTCAAATGATGATGCTGGCACAAGAGCAGGGCGTATTGGACTACGGCTGGCATATGCTAGGTCGACTTCACTTGATTGAACGTGAGTTTAACCGCCTTAAGTCGAGTGATGAACTATGGAATGCGAATAAGCAAAACATCGGCTTTGATAGCTACTCTCGCGATGAAGCAAACCAGATCTCTAATGATGATTGGTTGTTGATCGCACTAAGCTACGTTAATGAACGTGATATGAGAAGCTACTTAGATATGTGGGGCTTTAGTTTTAGCGATAAAGCGAAACAACAAGTAGTCACTCTGAGCCTAGCGCCAATGCCGTTGACTTACTTTGCAAGTTCGAGCAAAGGATATTGTGTTGATGAGTTTGCTAAGACGCCAATCAGTGTGGATGGAGTATCTGCTTGGCCTCTGAATTGAATTTTCAGCTCTAGTCGAAACCAATACAAATAAAAAAGAGGCCTTATCACGAGGCCTCTTTGGTTTCAGTTCGCTATAAAGCTAAACCATAGGGTCGAAGTTCTCATTTAGAAGAGCATCTGTATAAATAACTACTTCCTTGTCTCCTTTAGTAAAGCTATAAGCAGTGATAACTTCTGTTCCATCAAGACCTAGTTTGTCTCGCATTTCTTCTTCAAGAGTTACAGTACCTGACGACATAAAGCTAAATCCCTGAAAATCTTGTATGTCTATTTCCTCAATACCTAAAGCAAAAAACTCAGCTACATGGTTGGTTCCAGAGGCGATCTCGAAATCTGGTGATGAGTCGATATAAGTATCGCTATCCCCGTTTTTCGATCTGTTTCCATCCAGATCAAAGTTCTGATTAAAGGTTTTGCCCAACGATAGGGTAACTTTATCGCTGACATCATCACTACCAATCACCGCTTCGAAACCGTTGATTGATTCGCCTTTGGACATGTCTATATCAACTGGGCCTTGATTATCTGCCTTTAAGACATCAAACCCTTTGCCACCATGGATGACAGAGTCAGCCGCATCATAGACAACAGTGTCGTTGCCTTTACCTGCTTTGATGACATCACTGCCTTCGCCGCCGTCTAGAACATCATCACCTTTACCGCCTTTCAGCACATCATCACCAGAACCACCATTTAAGTGATCGTCGCCATGACCACCGTTAAGTGTGTCGTCTCCGCTACCGCCAAGGACAATATCATCCCCTTTGCCGCCACGGAGCATGTCATCGCCGCTGCCACCGATGACGCTATCATCGCCCTTACCGCCTTGGATGAGGTCGTTGTCAGCACCGCCATCCAGCCAGTCGTCGCCTTTACCGCCGCGTAGGGTCTCTTTATCAGCTTCTAGACCGACAGTGGTTACAACGTCATCGAAGTCACTATCGCCACTATTTGGATTGTCATTGAAATGCTGATTACCTTCACCTGGGTTTCCGCTGTATTGATTTGGGGCGTCATCTAATGAATCAAACACAACAGACAATAAGTTATTGCCGGCAACAACGGTTATATTTGCGTTGGTATCAGAGGTAGTGTTGACTGAAGAGTTGCTCTCAAGATCTGCGATATTGAAATTTAGCTCACTGTCATTGGTTACGCCCTTATCTCCACCATCGGGAATAATGAAGAAGCCAAGGGTTTCTATACAGTGACCGATGGATAGGTCAAAGCTAGGCTTGCCGTCTTCGGCATTGTCCAAGGCGTCATGCACATTACCCCATACGACATCAATTGATACCTCACCTTTGTCATCTATGGTGTAGTAGCCATAAGAGTTATTAAAGCCGGCTTCTGAGCTCTCTAGGGTAATCGACAAGGTGCCTGAAAAGTTAGACAGAGAGTATGTCCCGTTGTCATTCAGGGTAGGGGTGCTGTTACTGTTGTGACCGCCAAGGATGACATCATTCCCGTGCCCACCGACTAGGTAATCAGTACCTTCTCCAGAGAGTTCAAGCGAGTCAACAGAGGTCACATAGAAGTCACTAGAATCGTCGGCGACTTGGTTGCCGTTTTTGTCAAACACTTCACCAATTGCGGTAAATTGCAGTTCGTCAAAGGCTTTGAAGCCGGTATCAATGGGTGAAATAATCAAGTAGCCGTTATTATTGGATGTACTAGAAGTTACACCATCATCTTGAACTAAATCGTTAGCGGTAAAATCTCCTTCTGCAACCAACAACCCTTCGCGATAAGCCGCCCAATGGCCGGTTTCGTGAATGCCGCTACCACCTTCATTGAGATAGAGGTTAGATATTCCGACTTTAGCGGCCATGGTGTGCTCGTCTAAAGATACGGAGAGCATTTCAGAACCGATAACATCGCCGTTATCATCATAAGAGAGGCCGATTTGAGCATTAACACCACTTTCGGGCACGCCAGTTACTCCATACCCAGTTCCCCCCGCTTTGACATTACCGCCCGTGGTGACAGATACAATCGCAGGTTCTCCATCAGGCCCGTAACCTGAGAGATTGTCCGTTGAGCTCAGAGTTACTGAATTGTCTTCTTCGTCGCTGTAGGTATTGTCGAAGTCGAGGAAGAATGCACTTTGGTCTTCATCGTAATAGAGTGGGTTAAAGCTATCACCAATAATGATGTCGTCGCCTTTGCCACCACGAATCAAATCATCACCAGCCTCTGAGTGTTGATCCCAGTTACCATCGGTATCTCTTGGTGTACCATCACCAACTAGGAAGTCATTGGCTTCGTATTGATACAACTCGACGTTGGCAATCAAAGCACCGTAGGTATCCTCGGTTTGCTCATTGTCAATGGCTCTAAACGATAGCGTGTGTTCACCGGCTTCTAAGTCTAGATTGAGTTTGGCGTCGTACCATTTATGATCGAGGCCTGTACCGTCGTTTTGATATTCTGCGACCACTTCGCCATCAATCAGAACTTGGAATGGACTGGTATTGGTTTCCTCACCTCGGTGACGGTTGGCATAATCGAAAGTGAGTTGGAAAGTGCCGCCACGGCCAAGTGCGTCAGGAGAAACGGTAAAGCTGGTGGAAGCGGTGGTGTTGGTTTGGTCACTGCCGATACCGGCATGATTGTGTGAATCAAGTTCCAGTACGTTACTAGGTGTTGATTCCCCTTCGCTATCACCGTCATCAGTTGGATGTTCGCCTGTAGGAGCCCCCCCGACACGCACAAATTGGATTTCCATCAAGCCTTCTGGAGAATCGTCGACACCGTTATTATCGTTGTCAGCTTCCCAACCTTCTATGGTAGCGTAAGTCCCCCAGCTACCATCTAAACCGGGTCCCCCAGCTTTAGCGTCAGTCTCTGTGACATTGAATGTACCATTAGTAATCAGGTTTTCACCGAAGGTGTGTCCGCCGCGGTCACCGTAGATGGCGTCATTGTTACCACCGCCTTCTACGTAGTCATTGCCTGCCCCAGCAATGATGACATCATCAACGCAATCTATGATCCCTACATCTTTAGTTCTCATTGCTTCCGGCAGACTGAGTTCACCGGCCTCATCTTTGGCATTTATGGAGTGGTTCCAAGATTCAACCACATCATTGCCGTCTCCGGCATAGACGACATCAGAGCCTCGACCTGAGGCAATAAAGTCGTCACCACCAAAGCCAGCGACGATGTCATTACCTTTACCTGCACGTATGGCGTCTAAACCATCGCTACCTAAAATTATGGGCTCTTGAACATCATTTTGTGATTGGTCTCGGTTAGGGACCGCTACCTTGTTGGTATTTGTTTCTTCTGCAGACGTCCCTGTCACATTGTTCGTTAATTGAATAGCCATTGCTATTGTCCTCTAATATATCGTGTAGATATAAGAGGCAGCACAGCCATCTCATAAAGAGATCTGTTGCTTTCCGTCCCCACCTCGCAGTAGGTTTGGCTTTATCTTCTTTCTTGGGTTTAAATTTCTCTCATTGCTTTATAGGCACTCACTGATAATGGGTTGAGCAGGTACTCAAGAGGTGTTTGCTGTTCCAAAAGGATCATCACCTCGGCGGGCATGCCCGGGTACAACGAGATACTTTCTAACGCTTTTAACTCGGCCTTGTTTAATGAGACACGAGCTAAATAGGCGGAAGAACCGGTCGCTTGATCGCTAATGCGGTCAGCGGAAATATGAATGAGTTTGCCATTGATTGGTGGCGTTTTTCGAAAACTGTAGGCAGTGAGCCTGACTTGGGTGTCTAACCCAACTCGCAGCGCTTCGATGTCCTCAGGTTTTACCAAAGCTTCGACGATAAGTTCATCTTCCTGAGGGACAAGCTCCATCAGCGTTTCGCCGGGTGGTACAATGGCATTCTCAGAGACGATATTAAGCCCAACCACCACGCCGCTTTGTGGGGCGACAATCTCGACGCGAGTTAAGACGTCTTGCGCATTTACCATGGCTTCACGAGTTTCATTGAGTTTACGTTCTAAGTCTTGGATCTCTTCGCCCAAGGTTTTCGCGTAAGTGTAATCAGCATTTATCAACTCAAGTTTTGCTTCGGCGATTGTGCGCTTTGAATGCCCAATTTTTGCTTTTAAATCGGCAACATCGCCTTGCAGTTGTGATCGTTCTCGTTGCAGATCAAGCAAACGCGATTTGGAGGTGTTACCCGAAAGCAGTAGCTTTTGATGCATCTGCACTTGTTCTTCTAAATACTTCAGGCTGCGAGTACCGGCATAATAACGCTGTTGAAAACCTTGCAGGTCGAGCTTTGATTGTTCAACTTTCTGTTCTAAGACTTCCGATTCGCCGGATTTTAAGGACTGTCTTTTTGCGAATAAGTTGTTTTGCGTTTTGAGTAAGCTGGCGACATTTGGGTCAGAACCGAGCGAGAGCAAGCGCATGTCGAATTGGATTTCAGGGTGATTGGCAAGCTCGGATTGCAGACGATTAAGGCGTGCTAAGTCGCTTTGCCATTGTGCGCGTAGTCTTAATAAAGAAGCTTGAGCCTTAGTTGGGCTCAACGTGATAAGCGGTTGACCCTTGATGACCAAGTCACCATCTGAAACGTGAACCTGCTGAACGATTCCCCCTTCTAAATGTTGTATCGGCTTACGTTTTGATTCAACAATAATGACTCCAGGGGCAATGGCTGCTGATGAGAGTGGAGCGAGATAAGCCCATGCGCCAAAGCCGCCTAAACTGACGATGAGAACTGTCCAAATGAAGAGCTGCGTTTTTAGTGTGGAGAACATGACTTTTCTCCCGTCGTCAAAATGAAGGCCCTTATTATTATAATTGAGATTAGCCATTAGAAACCTCCTTAGAGGCGACATTAAATAGTGAGCGAATAACCTTATCTGCTTGACCTGCTCGTGTAATCTGTCCGTTTTTGATTTCAACAACCCAATCCACATGACGTAGTAGGCTTGGATTATGAGTCACCATCACAACCGACATGGTTTGTTTTTTTGCTAACTCTAGCAATGAGATGAGGTACTCTTCGCC
The DNA here is from genome assembly GCF_009363355.1 of Vibrio sp. THAF190c. NCBI lineage: Bacteria > Pseudomonadati > Pseudomonadota > Gammaproteobacteria > Vibrionales > Vibrionaceae > Vibrio > Vibrio sp. THAF190c. The sequence goes on from NZ_CP045338.1 coordinate 1,118,027, forward strand.
CTCTTGGTCTAGGTAGGAGTCGGGCTCGTCCAGTACGAGCAGTTTGGGTGATAGCACAATGGATCTTGCTAATGCCAGTTTCTGTGCCTGGCCGCCTGAGAGTTGGTGACCAAAGCTGCCGATCGGTGTTTCGTAACCATTGGGGAGGGCAGTAATGGCATCATGAATCCCAGCTCTAATCGCCGCTCGTACAATTTGACTGTCTGTTACATGGTCGTCAAATCGGGCGATATTTTGTTTTACTGTCCCGTTTAAGAATTGAATGTGCTGCGGTAGGTAACCGACGGTATGTTTAAACTGAGTGGAATTCCAGTGTTCTACGTTTAGCCCATCGAGGGTAACGCCCCCTTTGGTTGGCAAAACCATTTTAGTTATCATTTTACACAAGGTTGATTTGCCTGAACCGCTTGGGCCGATAAGAGCGACTCTGTTGCCTTGTTCTAACGTGAACTTAATGTTTTGCAAGGTTGGAGATGTGCTTTGTTCAGTGGCAAACCAAGTGACGTTATTAATTTTAAGGTCGCCTTTTATCTCTTCGAGCTCAGTGCGTTCTTGCTGCTTCTTATGGGAAACAAACTCCTTTTTAAGCCTTTGGTTTGCATCCAACCCTGTTCTCCAAGCTTGAATCCCACCTGATAGCATTTCAATGGGTTGGAGTGCTCTAGCCATAAGAATTGACCCGGCAATCATCCCCCCTGCGGACATCGCATTCTGGATCACTAAACTCGCACCCACGGCCATAATCACGAGCTGCAATACCATTCTTAAGTAACGGGAAAAAGCGCTGAGCGAACAGGTTGATTGGTCTAAGTTATGTCTAGCCCAAGCTTTTTCTGCGACAACGTCTTGATAGGCGCTAGCCAAGCCTTGTTGTTGGTGTTGACTGAAAATAGTGTCGTGCTTTTGAAAACACTCATCATTCTTTCTTTGTGTTGCTAGCTGACTTAAATAGGTGGCATTGAAATGTTTCGACTTAATCCAGTGTGAGACTAGAGTTGTCAGCAAGATGAATATAACAGCGGCCATACCGACAAAGCCGATACTCGGGTGAATTGCAAACATTATGATGAGAAAGATAGGTGTGAAGGGGAGATCAAACATAACAAAGTACGAGGGTGAAGCTAGCAAGCTCTTTACTTCGTTAATGTCGTTGAACAGGTTCTTCTCTTTCATGGTAGGAGATAGAGTGCACTGTTCGAATAATTGTTTTGAGGCGAAGAACTCAAACTGCACCGCTTTTTTTTGGGCGTACTTGGCTCTTGAGGCATCAAGCAGAGCTTGAGTCGTGAGAAGGAAAACGGCAATGCCGGCAAGAAGTAATAGTGTGTCTAAACTTTGGCTGGAAAGTACTCGGTCAAAGACCTGTAAACTGAAGAGAGGAACAACAAGCATCAGCACGCTGATTGCGCCGCTGACAATCGTCATCGGTAACAAGTTTTTTAAACTTATAGGGTTGATGCTACTCCAAGGCTTCACATCCATTTTCAACGCTCCTTGTTTATGGTTAGTCGCGATTACAACGGTTGTGCCAATAAACGAGGTTGATTTAGATGTTTTTAATTATCACCCAAGTAAAGTACAAAAATCCGCATAAGCCAAATAAAACTTATGCGGATTTATAGGATTATCTTACTTAAATGTTGACCAAATAGGCGCGTGATCAGACGGCTTTTCGATACCACGCAGTTCGTAATCGATACCTGCTTCAGTACACTTCTCAGCAAGTTTCGGGGTTGCTAGAACCACATCAATTCGCAGGCCGCGGTTGTCTACAAAACCTTTTGAGCGGTAATCAAACCACGAATATTGGTCAGTCACATCAGGGTGAAGCTGGCGGAAAGTATCAACAAATCCCCAATCTAATAATGTTTTCAACCATTGACGCTCTTCTGGTTGGAATGAACATTTACCTGTTTTTAGCCAACGTTTAGCGTTTGGCTCACCGATACCAATATCTGCATCAATTGGGCTGATGTTGATATCACCCATAACAACAATCTGTTCGTCATTGCTGTGGTGATCGTTTAGGTAAGTCATTAGGTCTTTGTAGAACTGGCGTTTGTATGGGAACTTAGTCTCGTGATTAATGTTGTCCCCTTGTGGGAAGTAACCATTAAGTACGGTTGTCTTTTCGCCATTCTCATCTTCAAACGTCGCCATGATCATACGTTTTTGATGTTCTTCATTGTCTGTTGGGAAACCCTTCTGTACAGAGATAGGCTCTTGCTTACACAGCATCGCAACACCGTAGTGTGCTTTTTGGCCGTGGAAGTAAACCTTATAGCCCATAGCTTCAACGTCAGCGAGAGGAAATGCTTCGTCATGAACTTTGATCTCTTGTAGGCCAATAACATCAGGTTGGTGCTTATCGATAACCGCTTGTAGTTGATGAAGGCGGGCTCTTAGGCCATTGATGTTGAAGCTAATTACTTTCATTTATTTTTATACCTCTCGTAAACCTTTACCTATAGTGCAGCAAAGACTATTTGATTTGGTGAGTTTCATAGTTAATCGTATTTAACCATGCTTAATAATGTATGTCGCCATTTGTAGAGACAAAATGGCGACATAAAATGACGTGACGACTTACGTTTACGTTGAATCTATTGAGTCTTGAGTAAATCTAAAAAGAACGCGTATTCCAGCGCGTCTTCTTTCAATCGTTTAAATCGCCCTGATGCACCACCGTGACCTGCTTCCATGTCGGTTTTGAACACAAGTACGTTGTTGTCTGTTTTCATCTCGCGCAGCTTCGCTACCCATTTCATAGGTTCAAAGTACTGTACTTGTGAGTCATGCAAGCCTGTCGTCACCAGCATATTCGGGTAGTTCTGAGCCTTCACGTTGTCGTATGGCGAGTAACTCAACATGTAATCGTAGTAGGTTTTATTGTTAGGGTTTCCCCATTCGTCGTACTCGTTGGTCGTTAGAGGAATCGACTCATCAAGCATGGTCGTTACTACATCAACAAATGGAACATGAGCGCCGATGCCTCGATACAACTCCGGCGCTTGGTTGATGATTGCTCCCATCAACAGGCCGCCAGCCGAACCGCCTACTGCGAACACTTTATCTTTCGCGCCATAACCTTCTTCAACTAGGCCTTTGGTGACATCGATGAAGTCATTGAACGTGTTTTGTTTAGTCAGTTTTTTACCATCTTCATACCACGGGCGTCCCAACATCTCTGAACCACGAATATGTGCGATGGCATAAACGAAGCCTCGATCAAGCAGGCTGAGGCGAACTGAACTGAAGGTCGGTTCTATGGTTGAGCCATAAGAACCATAGCCGTATTGGTAAATTGGGTTAGTGCCGTCTTTCTTGAATAGATCTTTGCGATAAACCAAAGAGACAGGTACTTGCTTACCATCGCGAGCCGTTATCATGATTCGCTCTGATTGGTAATTATCTGCGTCGAAATCACCTAATACCGGCGTTTGTTTCATGATTTCGGCCTCACCTGTATTGAGGTCGAAATCATAGTAAGTGCCTGGAGTCGTTAGGCTGCTGTAATAGATTCGAACTTTTGAGTTATCTAACTCATAGTTACTTGTTAGGTACGCAGCAAAAGCGGTGTCGTTGAACTCAAGTGGAAACTCTTTCCCTGTAGAGAGTTGACGAACCTTCACTGTAGACAATCCATTTGAACGCTGTTCGTAAACCAGATGATCATTAAACAGCTCAAAATCGACAAGCTGTACGTTGTCGTCAGCTGGAATGACATCAACCCATTTTGAACGGTCATGTATGCCTTCGGACGTGGCTTTCATCAAGCGGAAGTTGACCGCTTGGTAGTTGGTGTAGATGTAATACCAATCCTCTAGCTTGGCAATGCTGTACTCAATGCCAGTTTCTCTTGGGTAGAAAGCTTCGGCTTTTGCATTTGGATTGTTGGCATCAATAATTGAAACACCACTGGTTTCAGTACTGGAGTGCCAAATGTATACCTGATCGCCATCTTTACTTTTACTGATGCTGGTGTAGTAAGCGCTGTCTTCTTCTTCGTAGATCAGCTCATCGCTTGTTTGAGGTGTACCCAATACGTGGCGGTAAACTTGATAACCAAGTAGAGTTTGTGGATCTTTCTTGATGTAGTAGAAGGCTTGGTTGTCGTTTTGCCACGCAATAGCGCTCGAAGCCCCTTCAATTTCATCGTTTAGGTACTCACCTGTCGTGAGGTCTTTAACCTTAATGGTGTAAATACGACGGCTCAGTGTATCTTCGCCATAGGCCAGCATATTTTCGTTCGGGCTGACTGATAGGCCACCAATGCTGAAGAATTCATGCTCTTTGGCGAGTTCGTTAACGTCTAAGATGACTTGTTTGTCTATTCCTAAAAAGTGTTTTTCGCGTAAATGAACTGGGTATTCGTTGTTACCTGTGACTTTATTTGAGTAGTAATAGCTACCTTTACGAACCGGTACCGAATTGTCGTCTTTCGCGATTCGGCTTTTGATCTCTTCAAATAATTGTTCTTGAGATGCTTCTGTGTGTTTCAGCACAGTCTCGGCATACTGGTTCTCTTGCTCGAGGTGCTGCAAGATCTCTGGGTCTTGGCGTTCGTCATCACGCATCCAATAGTAATCATCAATTCGTGTGTCACCATGAGTCGTCATTGAATGAGGGACTTTCTTAGCAACGGGAGCTTGGGTTTGGTGAGCGACGAGTTGCGATGGAGAGTGGTGGTTCATGGTTGTTATTCCTTGATTGCTGCATCCGGCGACAAGCACCGCCGATACGGCTAATGTGGTTAAAGCGAAACGCATCTGTATATCCTTTTTGTGCACCTGACTCGTTGTAATGCCAGTATCCATTTCTAATCGGGGTTATCGGTAAGATGTTGTTCTTTCGATAATAATATTTTGCAATTGGATTCTTGATATACACTTTGAACGTAAGTGTCTGTTATTGTTTTTAAAAAATCAAAGTAATGTTTGATTAAATTGATGGAAGACATCAGGCGAGGGTAAACGGGTAACAAAAAAGGGACACGCCTTTCGGCATGTCCCTCTATTTGTGAGGCAAAATTTGCGTTTTACTTTAGATAGCCAATGGCATTTCGTTTGAGTGATCAGGCTTACGATTAACCCAACGCAAACCAAGCATGGCGATAAGTGACATGGTAATCATCAAGACGCCAAGTGGTAGTTGATCTTGAGCCGGGAAGAACGATGCCAATAGCGTTGCAATACCGGCACCTAGGTTCTGCATACCACCTAAGATCGCGCCACCCGTACCAGCGTGGTATGGGAATGGCGAAAGTGCTCCCGTTGTTGCTGCCGGGAATAAGATACCCGCGCCCAAGAAGTAAATGGTTGCACCGCCAATTAAGGTTAATGCGGTTGTTTGACCAAAAAGACCTGGGATAAGCACCACAGCTGAGCCAACCAAGATCGATACTAAGCCAACATTCAACGCGCGGCGTTCAGAACGACGTTGCGCGATGTAACTTGATAGGCCTGCACCCACTAGGTAACCTGGAATCGGCAATACAAATAGCAAACTCACGGTGGTTGCAGGCAAGCCAAGTACACCGCCAAGTAATACACCAGCTGCTGCCTCGAACACTGCTACGCCCGCAAATGTTGCCACCAGTACTAGTAAGAAACCTTGGAAGCGTTTGTCAGACAGAACGAATTTGTAGCTGTTGACTACCGATTCATGTTTGCGTCGCTCTTTTGGCAATGTCTCCATCATGCTCGTCATCATGGTGATCACCACAGCGATACCAAACAGCGCTAAAAACAAGTAGCTAGAACGCCAGCCGAAAGCTTCCGTTAGGTAACCACCGAGTACAGGTGCCATCAATGGGGAGAAAATTACACACATGCTGATTAAGCTGTTCGCACGGTGCAACTCAGCGCCCTCAAAACAGTCGCGAGTCAATGTACGAGACATCGCACCTCCACAACCAATGCCCAGTCCTTGAATAAAGCTACCCGCCAAGAACCATTCGTATTCATGAGCGAATAAGGCTACCAAGGTACCTAGGATGTAGATGACTAAGCCAGCAACGATGATAGGCTTACGACCGAGGCGATCTGAAAGCGGACCGTAAACAAATTGCGACAAACCATAAGGGATCAGGTAACACGCCATCACTGCTTGAAGTGAAGACGCAGAAACCAAGAACTCACCTGCCATATGACCAATAGAAGGCACGTACATCGTTTGAGTCATTTGACCTACGGCTGTCAGAATAGCGATTAAAAAGGTAAGTTTCGCTAATGGAAACGAGGCGGACATTTGCGTATCTCTCCAAAAATTAAAAACGTAAAAAGCCTTAGCGCTCCATGAAGGAGAACCAACTGAATAAAGTATTTAGGGAATCTAGGCGCGAGATATTAGAGTTTGACTGCCGAATTAGCAATCAAAAAATGTGAACTTGATCAAGATAAAAATCTATAATATAGATTAGAAAATATAATCCGAAACTGCTGGGTTTTAGGATGTGAAATATGGAAGTGGGCTTCATTAAACTATCTCTTTGACAAAGCAAGACTCTTATTAATAGTGTGAGTTCAATCATTTATCTAAGTGATGAACATCGTTAGTTGAGTGCTCTAAATTCAATTAATTGACTAAGCATGACAAGACAAAAGCGACTGGAAATCAGTATTTAAAAATGGAAAGATACGATTTATTAACATTTATATAAACTTTCGTTTTATATGTGACCGATTTGTGCTGTAATTGTCGGCTAAGCTATTCGTCTAACAGACATAAGTAGAATTGCATTTTTGCTATCGGTATGTTTTTAGGTCCACGGAAGTCTTTTGGCTTAAATAAGGATATTCAATGCGCTCACTTTCAGTACAGTGGAAAATCACCCTCTTGGCAGGGTGTTGTTTACTTATCACTTCACTCTCTCTTATTGGTTTCTCGATCTACAACGCTTCAAGCAATCAGCAGGTGATCAAGTCTCAAAGTTCAGATTCTGTTATTAACAAAACAGAGCAGTTATTGGCATCGGTTTCGCAGTTAAATGCACAGGAAACCCAACGCTATGTAGATGAAGCCATCTATCGAGCTGAAATGCTAGCCGCGAGTGCTAAATTCCTAAAGACTAATGCTGAAGAGAACTTCACGCCAAGCGAAGAGCTACGCACTGCATTAGATGAGATGATTCGTCGTTCAGTCTTAGACTTTGACTCAATCCTTGGTGCTTACTTGGTATTTCGCCCTGAAATGCTTGATGGTGAAGACGGAAACTATGTAGATGCAGATTACGTAGGTTCTAACGAAGTGGGGCGTTTTGCACCCTATTGGAAAGTGGCAGACAATGGAGAGAACGTGCTGTCAAATGTTCTTTCCGAGCAGATTCTCAACGACAACTCAAACAGCGAACGCTTCTATTGTCCGCTATCGAGTGGTCAAACATGTATTAGTACACCTAAGGTTGTGACTAGCGGTGGCCAGTCGCTGTTAACTTCGTCGATTTCTGTACCAATTCTGATTGATGATACGCCAATTGGCTTTTTAGGTATCGATCTTCGACTTGACGCTCTAACTCATATTGTTGCTGAGTCAGATGCAGAGTTGTTTGATGGCAATGGTGCTATCTATGTCGTGAGCTTAGATGGCTCTGTGATTGCCGCAGATGACACGTCAATTCCTACTGGCTCTCAGTTCGCAAGTAAGCATACAAGCAATGACCAACTCACTGATTTTATGTTTGGTGGCGAGACGATGACACAGTGGAGCGAAAACGGTGAGTGGTTACTTGCTTTTGCACCAGTTGTTGCAGCGAATCAAACTTGGGGTGTGTTGTTAGAGATCCCTCGCGACAGTGTCGTGGCGGATGCAAATCTGCTTGATGCGATTATTAGTGACAAGCTAAGTGAAGGCATTAAAACTGAACTCATTGCTGGTGGTCTGTTCATTGTTATTGGCTTAGCGATCATTGCGTTTGCTTCACTTTCTATTGTGAAGCCGATTCGTCAAGTGGTTGAAAGGTTAGACGATATCGCATCTGGTGAAGGTGATTTAACCCAAAGGCTTGATGTTAAGTCACAAGACGAAGTTGGGCAGTTAGCACAAGGCTTTAACCGATTCCTAGATAAGCTACAGCCAACGATCAAAGAAGTGATTGCGACGTCGGAGCAAGTCGCGAATACCACAAGCGCTGCGAAGGCTTCGGCTTCTAGCACCCGCCAAAGCAGTGAATCGCAGTTTAAAGAAGTCGATTTAGTGGCAACAGCAGCAGAAGAGATGACGCAGACTGCAAGTCTAGTTGTTCAGAATGCGGAGGTCGCGGTAGGTGCGGCAAGTGAGGCTAACTCTTCTGCTAAGCAAGGGCAGCAGGTGATTGAGCTGTCAGCTGGAGAAATGAGGAAGCTGGTGGAGCGTATGTCGAGCGCAGTACCTATTGTTGAAGAGCTTGCCAAGAACAACGCTAACATCACTGATATTTTGGGAGTGATTGAAGGTATCTCAGAACAAACAAACTTGTTGGCTCTAAACGCGGCGATTGAAGCGGCTCGTGCCGGTGAACAGGGTAGAGGCTTTGCCGTGGTTGCGGATGAAGTTCGTAATCTCGCAAGTCGCACTCAAGCGTCTGTCGGCGAAATTCGTCAAGTTATTGATAAGGTTCAAGCTGGAACGCAGGATGTCGTTGAAGCGATTCAAGAGGGTAACATCCTAGCGAATGATACGGCTCTACACGTTCAGAATGCGGTTGAGGACTTAGGCTCAATCTTTACTTCGATTGAGGCCATTAGCGATATGAATAACCAGATTGTAAGAGCAGCAGAAGAGCAACAATCGGTTTCTGGCGAAGTGAACCAAAGCGTGGTGAATATTCGTGATCTAAGCGCACAAATTCTTGAACAGGCTTCGAAATCAGAAGAGCAAGGGAATCAGATTGATACCTTATCTCAGCAGCAACAAGCACTAGTGAATCAATTCAAGGTTTAAGCTTTTATCGCTTTAGAACAACAAAGGGACACGTATTTGCGTGTCCCTTTTCTTTTGTTATGAGTTCTTCAAACTACTCTTCGATAAACCAATAGCCTTTATTTACTAGGTCTGTAATAAGAGCAATAGCTGATGGGCTGAATGTTTGCTCTGGAGAGATGATGGATTCATTGCACATTGACGTTAATAGTGCACTATCACCTTCTTCAACTTTAATTACTTCACCATTGATATACGCCACATTAGTCTCTGTCTCATGGTAAAGCGCTTTAAGTCCTGAAACTTTGTAAATCTCACCTTGTGCTGCAAGATGATTAGATACCTCTTCCGCTTTCCACAATGGCTCTGGCGCCACAATATCAAGCTGGTGGCGTGACTGGCTCAGTAGGCATCCCATAAAGTCACTTACTGTATTCGGTTGCTCTAGCGCTGAATGTAGCATTTTTGTCAGGCTTGCAAGGTCTGACTGACGTATCTGACCGAAGTTGTTTTGCGTTTTGAACTCAGGATCATGAAGATGTGTATCACCCATATCATGCGCAAGCACGAAGTCAGCAAAATTACTGATAAGCTCTTGCTCTTTGGGTGAGCGGTAACCAATTGAGTAACTCATTGAAGGCTCCAAAGTGGTACCTTCGTGAGGGAAGCCCGGTGGGATGTAGAGAATGTCACCCGGCTCTAATACTTGGTCGATGATAGGATTAAAGCCTTCAATTTGGCGAAGTGCAGATGCTTGAATGCTCTCTTTATATTGTCCTTTATCTTTAGCGCCCACTTTCCACTGACGCTTACCGTGACCTTGAACGATAAAAACATCATATTGATCAATGTGAGGACCAACGCCACCATGCTCAGCCGAGTAGCAGATCATTAGATCGTCAAACAACCAGTTTGGCAGCTGTTTAAATGACTCCGCCAGTTGAGCCGCACCCTGATGCCAATGGTTTGCTGCTTGAACGATAAGCTGCCAGTGGCTTTGTGGGAGTTGACCAAACTTATCTTCGCTAAATGGACCGTGTTCCGCTGACCACTTATTATCTTGGTTAGAGATAAAGCGTGAGTCGACTTCTTCTTCCATTGATAACCCTGCCAGCTCTTCTGGGCTGATTGGGTCAACGAAATCTTTGAAACCGCCTTTGATGATGGTTGGTTGTTTATGCCAGTATTGTTCAACAAACTCGGCCATAGAGAAGTTAAGTTGGTACATGTGTATCCTGTAATATTCGTTCTAAGTGCTAGGTTCTAATTTAGCTTGAAGGTCTTTTTCGACGATCTTGATCGCCTCTAAAGCAACCTTAGGGTCGATCTCGTTGCTTTCAAAAAGGTAGATAAGATCGACAGCTAGTTTGATCTCATCTGGTGCGCTATCAAGTGGTGATGGGGCTTGTTCAGTGCTCATCTCTATTTGGAACCTCTAAATCTATTTGCCTGTGTATTTTCTTCATTGACTCTTCGCAACGCTCTAGCCGTTCACTTGCTAGTTGCCAGGCTTTTTCTGCCTGCTCTTTTTGATAGGCAGGGCACGTATCAAGTACAGCCTTTTTTTGCTGAACAAGAGCGGTTAAACGTCGCTGCCAATCTTGGTGTTGAGCAAGGTCATTATAGAGTTGATTGGTGGAATGTGGTTTATGCAGGTTACGATCGTCACGTAGGTCGTAGTTTGCGAGTTCCCTTTGGAGAGCGGCAACTTGGTTAGTTAACTTTTCAGTTAGGTGAGCCGCTCTTGCTGCCGTTAATTGGTTTTTGGCTTGTTCTGAGAGAATTCGTTGATAGTTGGATTGTGTTTCTAATGCGTAAGGCATCAGTACCTTGGCTCTAGATTTAAAGAGGGTACTATCGAATAGCGGTTGATGGTATGTGCCACGAGCGCTATCTACTTGTTTACAATGCCCGATCAACGTGTCGAGAATTTTGCCGAGTTGCTTAAAGTGAGACATTCTACATCTAAACTTTTTACAGGTTTACAAACCAAGCTTCATAAGCCAGTTTGATAGCGAGCACACTCACTACGGTAACAAATACCGGGCGGATAAACTTGGCGCCAAAGTGTATAGCAGAGTGAGCACCAACAAACGCGCCAACCATCAAACAAACGCCCATCGTCAATCCGAGAACCCAATCGATATGACCTAGAATTGCAAAAGTAACCAGGGAGGTGAAGTTACTGGTGAAATTCATTGCTTTCGATAAACCAGACGCGAGCAAAATGTTCAAGCGATATAGCGCCATTGAACTCACTGTCCAAAATGCACCAGTTCCAGGGCCGGCAACACCATCATAGAAACCTAGAGTAAAACCCTGAGCAATCTGTTTCTTCTTGAGAACAGGGCAGGGCTTGGGAGATACATTCTGATTGGCATTCGGCGTTTTATGGAAAATCGTATAAATCGCGGCTGCTAATATTACTAGCGGCAAGACTTTTTCTAACCACTGGGTACTGATGGCGTCAACCACTAATGTACCTACAGTTGCGCCAATTAAAGTTGCAATAAATGCGTTGATCCAACATTGAGGCTTGAACAGTTTCTTCTTGTAGTAAGTAAAAGCCGCTGTTGACGATGCAAAGGTTGCAGCGAGCTTATTGGTCCCTAGCGCAATGTGCGGTGGTAACCCCAAAGACAGCAGAGCAGGCACCGTGAGCATACCGCCGCCGCCGGCAACGGCATCGATAAAACCGGCAGCAAAGGCAACCAGTGCAAGTATGACCAACATGGTTGGTTCAATCATTTCCATAGATAGCTATTATTCTCGTTATACGCTGTATCAGCAGCGTTGCTTTTCAATTTGCTGGGAGCAAACTGAAGCAAAATTTAGCAGGAGCGCGCAACAACCCTACTCGTTAGTATTTTATCGTACGTTTAAAAGGCGGTAGGGAGTCTAATAAGGACTTGCCATAGCGCTTTGTGACTATGCGTCGATCAAGGATCGTGACTTTACCAGAATCTCGTTCTTTACGCAGCAGTCGGCCGACAGATTGGATCAGTTTTTTACTCGCCTCAGGTACGGTAATTTGCATAAAAGGATTACCGCCTTTGGACTCAATGTATTCTGAGTGAGCTTGCTCTACCGGTGAGGTTGGAACACCAAATGGAATTTTGGTGATGATTAGGTTTTCTAACAGTTCACCGGGCAAATCAAGGCCTTCAGAAAAGCTACCTGTACCGAAAAGCACACTGGTTTTTCCTTTTTCCACCAGGGCTTTATGTTTTTTTAGAATTTCTGAGCGGGAAGTATCACCTTGTACTTGTAAGGCCCAGCCTTTTTTAACGAAATCTGTAGATAAACCTTCAGCAACCTGATTCATTTGCCAGTACGAAGAGAATAAAACGAGGTTAGCTTTGTTGTCTTCAATTACGTTAGGCAAAATTTCGATAAGATATTCTGTAAACTGCGGATCCTGAGGTTCGTACTTCATTGCGGGTACGACTAGCTCTGCTTGATTTTGATAATCAAACGGCGAGGCTAACGCTAGAAATTGCACTCCATCCTCAGGCTTTTGACTGATACCTGCTTGATGACAGAAAAAGCTGAATGAGTTTAGCGCCCGCATGGTAGCTGAAACTAATACTGCACCGACACAGCGGCTCCAGATCTGTTGGTCTAGCTGCCAACCGACCTCTAAAGGCGAAACATTAACAATGAAATCGTCTTCATTCTCTTTATTTAGCTCTAACCAACGTGCCAATGGCGCACCTTTATCGCGTTTAGGCTCTGCCATTAAGCGCCAGACTTGTGCGAGGTTTTCCGTTCTCTGTATATAGAAACCGATTTCTGCTAGCGCGGGTTCTGCAAGTTTGGCTGAGAGCTCGCCATCTTTTACTCTTTCTGCAATAAGGTCAGCAATCTTTGCCACGGCTTGGCTGGCTTTCTGACTCAACTGCTTTAGATCTTTTGATTCACTTTCAAGCCATTCTGGAAGGTCACCGTGTTCAAAGCGATATAAGCCGTCTTCAAATTGGGTAGCATCGAAGCGCTTACTCAGTTGAGAAAGGGTTGGAATAAGCTGCTGAACAGAATCTTGCAGCTCATTTCTGAACCGATAGACTCGTTTCTCTTCTGCTAGGCCTGAAAGCTTGCTGATTGATTGATTTAAGCGCTCTAACCATGACGCCGCACCTTTTAAGCTTGCAGCTGCGGAAGAGTGGTCTCGTGCTACATGAGGCAGATGGTGTGCTTCGTCGAACACATAAATGCTATTTTCTGGCTCAGGTAGAATGACGCCACCACCTAGGTCTGCGTCTGCCATCACTAAGCTGTGGTTAGCGATAATGACATCTGCTTTGTCGAGTTCAGAGCGTGCTTTTTGGAACGGACAATCTCGGTGTGCGGGCATACTGTTGTTACAACTGTGTTTGTCACTCACGATCATCTGCCAAATCATATCGTCAATCGGCTTAGGCCATGAGTCGCGGTCTCCATCCCATTTACCCTGAGCCAGGCTTCGATACATGGTTTCCAGCTGCTCAATGTCTTTCTTCTTTGGCTTTGATTCAAACATAGCCATCTGACCGCCGTCAGCACCACATGCCACAGCCAGTTTTTCGGCACAGCAATACCTTTGTCGTCCTTTAGCCAATATAAAGGAAAACTCTCTATCGGTAAGTCGTCTATATAGAGGGAGGTCTTTATTGACCAGTTGTTCTTGTAGAGCAACGGTAGCTGTAGAGATCACAATTTTTCGATTGTTTAAAACAGCCACAGGTATGGTTGCCATTAAATAAGAGAGGGATTTTCCGATTCCGGTACCCGCTTCAGCCACAATCATGCGATTACTTTTATGGTATTGGCCACAAAGTGTCTTTGCTATTTCAGCAACAAGGTAGTTTTGTGCACGTCTAGGTACAAAGTTTTCCAACTGTGATTGAAGGTTTTGATAACTGGTGCGAATAGAGTTTTGAATTTTAGTGGTTAGCATACTGTGACCCAAGTAACGAAGCCGCGATAGTAGCACATTTCACTAGCCTGTTCATTTTCGACGAAATAGGTTGCTTTTGAATCAAAGGTAGATCTTGTTCACAAAAAAAAACTGAACCTTCATGAAGTTAGCGATTTTATTTATTGTGCGAAATATAAATATCAAAAAAAATACCACTTTAAGTGTTTAGTTCTGGTGTTTGCTCTTTTGGTATGCTTTTTTTAGTGTTTTTGTCTGTGTTGGTTGTTTTTAGGTCTATTATATTTTTGCTCAAACTGCTCGAGAAGTGTCTCGTAAAATGATGAAAAAAATTGTAAGTGATTGAATTTGTTTGATTTGTGTTTTTTTTAGGTTTGTTTTTAGTTTATTTGACACGCAGGATAATCTTTTGCAATCTAGACCTCGAAATTTAGTGACGGTGATTAACCAACAAAGAGTGGTAATGACCATCACAAAAAATAAAAAGGGAACCGGGCAAGGATCTCCCATTCTTAGAAAAGGCAGTGGATTTATTATGAAAAAGACTCTATTAGCTCTAGTAGTAGCAGCAGCTTCTACTTCTGCATTCGCAAACGTTGATACTCAAAACTCTAAGCCAGAGTTCGAATTCGACCCAATGCACAAAGACCAGTTCTCAGTTTCTGGTGCTATCGGTGTAGGTGGTTACTACGATACTAAGAGCAAAGCTCTATACGATGACTGGGCAACAGCTGTAACAGTTGCAACTATCTACCAAAACAACCGTCTACGTGGTTACCTAGAAATCGATCTAGAGATGAACTACAGCACTGACGAGTCTAAGCAACCAATCCAATCTGGTCCAGCTACTGACGTAGATAAAGCATGGCTAGGTTACGAGACTGATTTCGGTCTTGTATCTTTCGGTTGGGAAAACGATACTGCTCTTGATAAAGTTGATGGCGCTGGTGACACAACTTACGAGTTTGGTTCTTCTGCAGGCGACACTTCTGACGCATTCAACGTAATCAAGTTTGAAGGTAAAGCTTCTGCATTTGCATACGGTGTTTCTACTTTCGAAACTGACGATGACCGTGAAAAAGCTGAAACTGGTTACAACGGCTACTTCGGTGTTGAGCAAGAAACTTTCAACGTATACGCTGGTTACGAAACTCGTGAAAACGGTAAAGAAGACGAAGAAATCGTTTCTCTATCTGGTAACGTAAATCTAGGTGCTGCAACTCTAGGTGCGAACTTCTGGGTTAACGATCTAGAAACTTCTACAAACACTGGTAAAACAGAAACTGGTTACTACCTATCTGGTTCTTACCCAGTAACTGAGCAACTAACTCTAGCTGCTGGTTACAACGCTGTTTCTACTGATTCACAAGTTGCTGGTACTGCTGACGTAGACATGTCTCGCGTAAACATCGCTGCTATGTACACTCTTAACGACCGTGTAGACATGGGTATCGATATCCTACAAGACGTAGACACTGGCGATTCTTCTAAAGACGAAGAGACTTACGTATTCGCTGCTGCATTCTACAGCTTCTAATCATTGCTTAATTAGCAATACTTAGAAATGATAAAAGCCAGTCTTATGACTGGCTTTTTTACGTCTGTGCGCAGTGAATCGTTGTAAATTTATATAAAAATAGCCGTAATGTGCGGCTGTTTTTTCTTTTTGGTTAATGGATAACCTAGATGACTATTACTCTAAACCTCTTTCCACTCTCCAGGTTGTAAATCACCTAAGGTCATTCCACCCATCGAGTAACGAATCAGGCGAAGAGTAGGGAAGCCGATGTTAGCCGTCATGCGACGTACCTGACGATTTCGACCTTCGATGATCGTAATAGCAAGCCATGTAGTCGGAATCGCTGCGCGAAATCGCACTGGCGGATTACGCTCCCAAACGCTCGGTTCGGGCATAATTTCAACTTTGGCCGGTAGCGTCATACCATCTTTGAGCTCTACACCCTTTCTCAATTTATCTAAATCGTTCTCTGTTGGAGCTCCTTCGACTTGTACCCAATAGGTTTTTGGCGATTTAGAGTTAGGTTGAGTCAGTTTAGCTTGGTAGATACCATCATTAGTTAGCACCATCAATCCTTCGCTATCGCGATCCAAACGACCAGCTGCATACACATCTTTCACAGGTATAAAGTCTGCTAAGGTTTTGCGACCTTCACCATCCGTAAACTGACTCAGCGTATCGAATGGTTTATTGAATAGAATCACTTTTCGCTCTTCAAGAGCGACTTTTGGTTTATCCGTGTTTGGTTTACGTTTATAGCGCTGCTTACTAGATGAATTACTCTTGCTTGTAGCAGAAGAACGGCGCTCATTCCCTTTGTTATTCGAACGCGATGTGGTTTTGCTGCCTTGTTTAAATTGGCCGCCTTTTCGAGAGGAGCCATTAGAGCGCGAAGTGCTACGAGAGCGAGTAGACATGTTAACTACCTTGCAAAAATGTAAACGAAGTGTGCTGAAAAGTTTTCACTGAAACGGAATTGAGCTATCATTTGCGCGCCTAAAAGACACAAAATAGAACAAGTTAATGGACTATAAAGCCCAATTTGTTTAATTATACCAACGTGTTTTATTATAACAACGCACTCACGGATTTGGTTCATGCCGTCATAAAACGGTATGAAAAATAAGATAGAGTACGACTATCGAGTAGACCTTCGTTGCTCTCAAGCACTGTCTACTGGTCAATTTAAACATTCTCACAATGAGTGAGCTTGTCAGAACTATAGGGAAATTTCATGCCTACTGAAAAACCAACCATCATCTATACCATTACAGACGAAGCACCAGCACTAGCGACATACTCTCTACTGCCTATCATTCAGTCATTCACTGCTTCTTCTGGTATCAACGTTGATACTCGTGATATCTCACTTGCAGGGCGTATTATTGCTAACTTCCCTGACTACTTAACTGAAGAGCAACGTATTGGTGATGCACTTGCTGAACTTGGCGAGTTGGCAAAAACACCGGAAGCAAACATCATTAAGCTTCCAAACATTTCAGCGTCTATCCCACAACTTCAAGCAACTATCAAAGAGCTTCAAGCAAAAGGCTACGCACTTCCTAACTACCCAGAAGAAGCAAGCACAGACGAAGAGAAAGCGATCAAAGCAACTTACGATAAGATTAAAGGTAGTGCTGTAAACCCTGTATTACGTGAAGGTAACTCTGACCGTCGTGCACCGCTTTCTGTAAAAAATTACGCGAAGAAAAACCCACACTCAATGGGTGCATGGGCTGCAGACTCTAAGTCTCATGTCGCGAGTATGGACGGCAAAGACTTCTTCGGTAGCGAAAAATCGACCACTATCGACGGCGCAACAGAAGTAAGCATTGAGTTTGTTGGTCAGGATGGCGCTAAGAAGACACTGAAGCCAGCTTTTGCTTTGCAAGACAAAGAGATCATCGATACTTCAGTGATGAACAAGGCTGCGCTTGTTGCGTTCTTTGAAAAAGAGATTGCTTCAGCAAAAGAGCAGGGTGTACTGCTTTCTCTGCACATGAAAGCAACAATGATGAAGGTTTCTGATCCAGTGATCTTTGGCCATGCGGTTAAGGTTTACTACAAAGATGTATTCGCGAAATACGGTCAACTATTTGAAGAGTTGGGCGTTGACGTGAACAACGGTATTGGTGACGTATACGCTAAGATCGCATCACTGCCACAAGAGCAGAAAGAAGCTATCGAAGCTGACCTACAAGCGGTATACGAGACTCAACCACCTCTAGCTATGGTTGATTCAGATCGTGGTATCACAAACCTACACGTACCAAGTGACATCATTGTTGATGCGTCAATGCCAGCGATGCTACGTTCTTCTGGTCAAATGTGGGGGCCAGATGGTAAGCAGAAAGATACTAAAGCGATGATCCCAGATCGTAGCTACGCAAGCATCTACCAAGCTGTTATCGATTTCTGTAAAGAGAATGGTGCATTTGATCCAACAACAATGGGTAGCGTGCCAAACGTTGGCCTAATGGCTCAAAAAGCAGAAGAGTACGGTTCTCATGATAAGACGTTCATCCTAGATGCTGCTGGTACAGTTCAAGTTGTTGATGCAAATGGTGCTGTACTTCTTGAGCAAGCTGTTGAAGAAGGCGACATCTTCCGCATGTGTCAAGTTAAAGACGCACCAATTCAAGATTGGGTTAAGCTTGCAGTAACACGTGCTCGTGCATCAGCGACTCCAGCAGTATTCTGGCTAGACGAATCTCGTGCACACGATGCAGAGCTGATTAAGAAAGTCAATGCTTACCTACCTGAGCATGATACAGATGGTCTGGAACTGAAGATTCTTTCTCCACTTGAAGCGACTAAGTTCTCTCTAGTTCGTATCAAAGAAGGTCTAGATACAATCTCAGTAACGGGTAACGTTCTACGTGATTACCTAACGGATTTATTCCCAATTCTAGAGCTTGGTACATCGGCGAAAATGCTGTCTATCGTTCCACTAATGAACGGTGGTGGTCTGTTTGAAACTGGTGCTGGCGGTTCTGCTCCTAAGCACGTTCAACAGGTAGAAAAAGAGAACCACCTACGTTGGGACTCTCTAGGTGAATTCCTCGCACTTGCGGCTTCACTTGAGCACCTAAGCACAGTAACAGGTAATGCTAAAGCTCAAGTTTTAGCTGATGCATTAGATAAAGCGACAGGTGAGTTCCTAGACATGAACAAGTCACCATCTCGTAAAGTTGGTGAGCTAGATAACCGTGGTAGCCACTACTACCTTGCAGCATACTGGGCAAAAGCTCTAGCAGAGCAAACGACTGATGCTGAACTAGCGCAAGAGTTTGCAAGTGTAGCGGCTAAGCTATCTGAAAGTGAAGAAGCGATCGTTGGTGAATTAAACAGTGCACAAGGTGTTAAAGGCGAACTAGGTGGTTACTACCTATTTGATGATGCACTGACTTCAGCTCTAATGCGTCCAAGCGCAACACTAAATGCAGTGATTAATGCATAGTTATTATTTAGAGTAATCTAAATCTTGTTTTAAAACGCTCCGTCAGGAGCGTTTTTTATTGCACATACAAAAACGCCCTGTTTTAAACAGGGCGTTTTAGATAAGAGCAGTAAATGAATAGCGACTACTTCGTTTGGCTAGTTTCTACCGGTACTACGGAGCTTGCGTGTGAGCCTTTCGGGCCGCTTTCAACTTCGTAATCGACTTGTTGCCCCGCCTTGAGTGTACGGTAACCCTCCATCTGTATCGTTGAATAGTGAGCGAAAATGTCACCTTCTTCACCTTCTGGACAAATGAAACCAAACCCTTTGGCATTGTTAAACCATTTTACTGTACCTGTAGCCATGCTATACATCCCTCATGCATTTTGTTACTGATGTTGTTTATATCAACTTTAAAAAGTGTCATTGATACGATTCTGAAACGACGAAAATTATCGTCATTGTTCTGAACTTCTACATTGCTGACATGAAATATCGCTGCCTTGCGTAATTATTCCGTGTTGTTAAATTTTAATGTAAAAAAACCTTTTAGCTCCAATGTAGCTAATGATTGAGCACAGTCAATAGCAAATTGGTAGAAAATTGATCATTTTTAATAACAAATCACACCTGAGAATCTGAACTATTTATTAACTTATTTGTAACTTAAGGGCGCAAATATTTGTTTTGCGTATGTTTATGCTGCCTTTTTAATCAATCACATATGTTAATCGACGCAATAGGCATCTTTTATTTGCAGCAAGGTAAATGGTGGATTAGGCTCAATGTATAGGTTTGATTTTTGGTCTCGTTTTCTAACACCGTTTCTTAGTACACCCTAAACGGTGAATGTGGTAGATTTAAGTATCGCACATGTCCGATTTCCAAAAATAACCTTAGCAAAGCTAACATGAGTAGAAACTTTGAATGGGCGGCTCCAGGCTCTGATTTACTGGAGAAAGAAAAAACGAAAGTTAAGCCACCGGCAATGTATAACGTCGTACTTAATAACGATGACTACACGCCAATGGACTTTGTAATCGAGATCCTAGAGCGATTCTTCTCACTAGATATCGAGAAAGCAACGGAAATTATGCTCAAGGTTCATTATGAAGGTAAAGCTATCTGTGGGACTTACAGCGCAGAGATAGCGGAAACAAAAGTAGCGCAAGTGACGATGTATTCAAAGGAAAATGAGCATCCGCTACTATGTACAATGGAGCAAGCTTAAAGACTTGTTCGAACAACACTGTTGTTCCCTTAGGAGGTACTTATGCTGAATAAAGAATTAGAATCAAGCTTGAACGGCGCTTTTGCTCGAGCGCGAGAAAAGCGACATGAGTTTATGACTGTCGAGCACCTCCTACTTGCATTATTAGAAAATGATGCGGCTAAGGAAGCGTTATTGGCATGCCAAGCCGACCTTGACGCCTTGCGTAACGAACTCGATGTTTTCATCGATCAAACCACTCCTCTTATCCCAGAAAGCGACGAAACGCGAGAAACTCAACCAACACTTAGTTTCCAACGCGTACTGCAACGTGCTGTTTTCCATGTTCAATCATCGGGTCGTAGCGAAGTAACCGGTGCCAACGTTCTGGTTGCTATCTTTAGCGAGCAAGAGTCTCACGCAGCTTACCTGTTGAAGAAGAACGATATCAGTCGCTTAGATATTGTTAACTTTATTTCTCACGGTATCACCAAAGCAAGCAATGAAGGCGATAGTGCTTCATCGTCTGACTCGTTTGGTGCTGAAAACGCAGAAGAGGCGAGTTCAGAAGACAGACTTGAAAATTTTGCAACCAACCTTAATGAAGTGGCGAAGAAAGGTAACATCGATCCACTGATTGGTCGTGATAAAGAGCTAGAACGCACAATCCAAGTCCTATGCCGCCGTCGTAAAAATAACCCTCTACTTGTTGGTGAAGCTGGCGTAGGTAAAACCGCGATTGCTGAAGGTCTTGCGTGGAGAATTGTAGAAGGCCAGGTGCCGGAAGTGATTCAAAGCAGCGTTATCTACTCATTGGATATTGGTTCTCTACTTGCGGGTACTAAATACCGTGGTGACTTTGAGAAGCGTTTTAAAGCGATTCTGAAACAGCTAGAGAAAGAAGAAGACGCAATCCTATTCATCGATGAGATCCACACCATTATCGGTGCAGGTGCAGCATCGGGCGGTCAAGTAGATGCAGCAAACTTAATTAAACCTCTACTGAGTAGCGGTAAGTTACGTTGCATTGGTTCAACGACTTATCAAGAGTACAGTAGTATTTTTGAGAAAGAGCGTGCATTGTCTCGCCGCTTCCAAAAAATTGATATTGTTGAACCATCACTTGATGACACAACTAAGATCCTTATTGGTCTTAAGCCTAAGTACGAAGCGCATCATGAAGTTCGCTACACCAATAAAGCCCTTCGAGCTGCAGTAGAGTTATCGGCTAAGTACATTAATGAGCGTCACCTACCTGATAAGGCGATTGACGTTATTGATGAAGCGGGTGCTCGCAGTCGTCTAGCTCCCGCAAGCCGTCGTAAGAAAACGGTTAGTGTTGCTGATATTGAGTCTATGGTCGCTAAGATGGCTCGTATCCCTGAGAAGTCAGTCTCTTCTTCGGACAAAGACATTCTGCAAAACCTAGACGACCGTATGAAAATGTTGGTGTTTGGCCAAGATACAGCAATCGATGCATTGAGTGAGGCGATTAAGCTTACACGTGCAGGTCTAGGTGCAGATAACAAACCAGTAGGTTCATTCCTGTTCGCTGGCCCAACAGGCGTAGGTAAAACGGAAGTGACAGTACAACTATCGAAACTGATGGGTATTGAGCTACTGCGTTTTGATATGTCTGAATACGGTGAGCGTCACTCGGTGAGCCGTTTGATTGGTGCGCCTCCTGGTTATGTTGGTTACGATCAAGGCGGTCTATTAACAGATGCAGTCATTAAAAACCCACACTCTGTTGTACTGCTAGACGAGATCGAGAAAGCGCATCCTGATATCTTTAACTTACTACTGCAGGTAATGGATAACGGTACTCTAACGGATAACAACGGACGTAAAGCGGATTTCCGTAACGTGATCCTAGTGATGACAACTAACGCGGGTGTGGCTGAAACAGAGAAGAAATCGATCGGCTTGATCCAGCAAGATCACGCGCCAGATGCGATGGGTGCTATCAAGAAAGTGTTCACTCCAGAGTTCCGCAACCGTCTTGATAATATCATCTGGTTTAACAGCTTAGATCCGACTGTGATTAGCCAAGTGGTTGATAAGTTCATTGTGGAGCTACAAGTTCAACTAGATGCTCGTGGCGTATCTCTGGAAGTGTCAGAAGATGCTCGTCATTGGTTAGCTGAAAAAGGCTATGACAAAGCGATGGGCGCTCGTCCAATGGGTCGTGTGATTCAAGAGCAGCTCAAGAAGCCTCTGGCAAACGAACTGCTGTTTGGTAGTTTAGTTGACGGTGGTACTGTGAAAGTAACGCTGAAGAAAGATGAGCTTCAATTTAGCTACGTTGGTGCGAAAGAAGAAGTGATGCACTAGTCATTCTCTTTTATAAACATCAATCTAAAACGTACGGCTTCGGTCGTGCGTTTTTTTATGTTTTGAAGATACGAGATACGAGATACGAGATACGAGATACGAGATACGAGATACGAGATACGAGATACGAAGAGAGACGGAGAAAGATAGATAAAAGCGGTTAAGGCAAAGCGCCAAATGTCAGGCAATAAAAAACGGAGCACTAGGCTCCGCTTCTTATCGTATTCACTAATGAGACATTAACGAGCACGGAAGACGATGCGGCCTTTAGAAAGGTCGTATGGAGTCATCTCAACAGTTACTTTGTCACCAGTAAGAATACGGATGTAGTTCTTACGCATTTTACCAGAGATGTGTGCTGTCACTACGTGACCGTTTTCAAGCTCAACACGGAACATTGTGTTTGGTAGAGTATCAAGGACAGTGCCTTGCATCTCGATTACGTCTTCTTTAGCCATCTAATCCTCTTTCGACATTTGGCGGTTTTCAACGGCGATGATTGTGCCGTCAAAATCAAATTATGTAAAGTTGTGGCGTATTCTACCCTTGCCACACTTGATTTACTAGCCTTTGATGACGTTGAAATCGCACTTTATAGTTCATAGCGGGGCATTCGTCGATTTGATAACCCAAATACAGCCACTGTTTTTGGAGTTGTTGAGCATGTTGAATTTGAAACAAAACTCCCAGTGTACCTAGCGATAAATCGATGTCAGGGTCGAAAAAGGTATAAAACGCACTGGTGCTTTGACTCATCACATCAGTGACGGCAATCGCCACCAATTTTTCATCTTGGTAGATGTGTAAATATTGAGTATTTAGCCAATCGTTTTTAGAAAACTGCAAAAATTCATCTTTCTTCGGTGGATACATAGTTCCCGAGCGATGACGAGCCGTAATATAACGGCTATACAGTTCAAACCACGCCTCATCCATTTGCGGTTGCATGACCCACTTAAATGACTTGGCTTTATTTAGAAGACGCTTCTGGCTTTTCGAAAGCTGTATCTCTGGAATGGATAACCTCAATGCGTGACACGAAGAACAATTATCGCAATGAGGTTTGTATATGGTTGCGCCACTGCGACGGAAACCGTTGGCCAATAGAACTTCATAGTTATCAGGTGTGTGCATGTGTTCGTCGAGAGTAACAGCCACACGCTCTTGCCGCTCTGGTAGGTAGCTACAACTATGATTATCGGTTAATCCGATTCTGATCTGATGTAAGCCTGAACTCATTCCGAATAATCCTCGAGCCATTGTGGTTGAAAGCACTCTGCTGCAATAGAACGCTCTTTTAATAATGACAGAGATTCTAGAAAAGTCTCTCTTTCGATCTCCATTGCACCGAGCGACTCCAAATGAGGGTTCATTACTTGGCAATCAATCAGTTGTCCGCCATATTGTGAGAAGTGACGGCAAAAATACCATAGGGCGATCTTCGAGGCGTTGGTCTGAGTACTAAACATCGACTCACCACAAAAAAGCTCACCACGAAGGATGCCATACAAACCTCCGACCAACTCGTCTTCGTTCCATACTTCAACGGAGTGACAATGTCCCATTTTCGCTAGTTCGATGTAAGAGCGCTGCATATCTTGGTTTAACCATGTCTCTTCAGCGGGGCGTAATGATGAGCAAAGGCCAATCACTGTGTCGGTCGCTTGGTTGATGCTTACACGGTAGTTGTGTTTACGCTGAAATTTTTTGAGACTTTTAGCTGGTTGAAATGTCTTAGGATTAAATACGGCTCGCGGAGCTGGGCTCCACCAAAGGATAGGTTCGCCAGGCCCGTACCATGGAAAAATGCCATGACTATATGCATTGAGAATACGCGCAGGAGAAAGATCGCCACCAAAAGCCAGTAATCCGTTTGGATCATCAAGCGCTTCAAATGGTGAAGGGAATTCTATACTAGTAGTATCCAACTCTGTTAAGTATATAGTCATTGCTATCGCTTATAGATTTACATAGACCAAAGGTCGTTAGGAGTGTTGTCATGAAGAAATTGCTTTGGATTTTACTGTTTTTGCCTCTTATAGCAAATGCAGCCTATAACAGGAATCAAGCTCGACCGGTCAATGAGGTTGTGTATGGTGAGATTGATACCGTGCGTTATATCACTCAACAGGAGATTGTGGAGTCAAAAGCCAATGGTTGGGAAACCCTACTTGGCGCGGCTATTGGTGGTTTGATTGGTAATCAGTTTGGTGGCGGTACGGGTAAAGAAGTCGCGACAGCCGTTGGTGCAGTGGCGGGCGCAGGTATCGCAAGAAACAGAGCCAATACTCAATATCGAGTCGAGTACAAGCTTGTCGAGTTATTGGTAAAAACCGACGACAATAAGCTGATCAATATCATTCAAGATGTCGACAGCTCGATGCTTTTCTCTCGCGGTGATGACGTAAGAATTCTGTACTTCTCAGACGGTGTTCGCGTTGATCTAGCGTACTAGTTTGAAGTTACACTTGGTTTGGTGACTGATTGAGGTTTTTCTGGTCGATTTGCTCTGGAGTTCATCGAAAAAGTTCGTTAGTCTGCAATTACGAAGAATTATTCATCGCCTGAAAATAAATCGAAGACGGTCAGTCAGGTGATACAAGGATTAAATAGATTTAATGGAAAGCCTTACGTTACAACCAATACAAAAAGTGAGTGGGGAAGTTAACCTACCTGGCTCAAAAAGTGTTTCTAACCGAGCGTTGCTACTTGCAGCACTTTCGAGTGGCAAAACACGCCTAACTAACCTTCTGGATAGTGACGATATTCGTCATATGCTGAATGCTTTAACTAAGCTAGGTGTTAGTTACCAACTGTCAGATGACAAAACGGTTTGTGAAGTTGAAGGTCTTGGTGGTGCATTTGCAAGCCAAGAAGCGTTAGAACTGTTTCTTGGTAACGCCGGCACTGCGATGCGTCCACTTGCCGCAGCACTGTGTTTAGGTTCTGGTGAGTACGTATTAACAGGTGAGCCGCGCATGAAAGAGCGCCCAATTGGCCACTTAGTCACGGCACTTCGAGAAGCTGGCGCTGACGTTGAATATCTAGAAAACGAAAACTACCCGCCATTAAAAATC
Source organism: Vibrio sp. THAF190c (assembly GCF_009363355.1). NCBI lineage: Bacteria > Pseudomonadati > Pseudomonadota > Gammaproteobacteria > Vibrionales > Vibrionaceae > Vibrio > Vibrio sp. THAF190c. The sequence continues at coordinate 1,143,421 of NZ_CP045338.1, forward strand.
AAAGGCACGGGCTTGAAGAGCGGTACCGTATCAATTGACGGTTCGATCTCTAGCCAATTCCTAACAGCTTTTCTAATGGCTGCACCTTTAGCTGAAGGTGAAATCACCATCAAGATCGAAGGTGAGCTGGTATCTAAGCCTTACATCGACATTACCCTGCATATCATGAAACAGTTCGGTGTTGATGTGATTAACAACGACTATCAAGAGTTCGTTATCCCAACTGGCCAGCAATACGTTGCGCCGGGAGATTTCCTTGTAGAAGGTGATGCCTCATCAGCATCTTACTTCCTAGCAGCAGCTGCGATTAAAGGCGGTGAGATCAAGGTAACGGGTATTGGTAAAAACAGTATCCAAGGTGATATTCAGTTTGCAGACGCACTCGAAAAAATGGGTGCTGAGATTGAGTGGGGCGACGATTACGTTATCTCCCGTGTTGGTCAGTTGAAAGGTATTGATATGGATTACAACCATATCCCTGATGCCGCGATGACGATTGCAACGACAGCCCTGTTTGCTGAAGGCACAACGGCGATTCGCAATGTATACAACTGGCGCGTAAAGGAGACCGATCGTCTTGCTGCAATGGCGACAGAACTACGTAAAGTAGGTGCAGAAGTGGAAGAGGGTGAGGACTACATCATTGTTCAGCCTGTTTCTGAGCTTAAACATGCGGCAATCGATACGTACGACGATCACCGCATGGCAATGTGTTTCTCTTTGGTTGCGCTGAGCGATACTCCAGTGACGATTAACGATCCTGGTTGTACGTCGAAGACTTTCCCAGACTACTTTGACAAGCTGAAAATGCTTAGCCAGTAGTACATTGGAAATCAAAAAAGCTTGCTCAAGGGCAAGCTTTTTATTTGGTAGTGTGGCTCTGTCTATGTCGATCTAATTGAAGCCACTTTTGTTAGAGCTCTATTTTTCTATTGGAGCGCTATTGTTGTAGTGTGAACTCTTTAGACAGGTGGTGCGCTAGGTACTTGAACATGTTGAACACTGCGGTGGTATTTTCGGTTGGTAGGCCATTGCTGTCTAAGAAGTATTCGCCTTTGAATACCAATACATCATCTTTCTCTGTAACGCTATCTGCGCGCATTCCCTCTATATAGTCAGCGTGAGATTGAATGACTTGGTTTGCGATAAGCAGAAGGTCGAACTCTGTGATTACTTGTTTACTCATTGAGATTCTCTCATAACGATGGATAGATGGAGTTTAGAGCGACAGAGTAGAAATTCAATGACCTGACCCCAAGTCGAATAGGAGTTTTCGATTTTATGTTCGATATTTTGTGATTTATGACAAAAATAATTGAACAGGGCTCGCCATTGAAACATAGACGAGATTAGTATGACCCCGTTTATATAAGAAGCTTGAAAAACAGGCGTTTTGAAGTACGGTTTGATTGTACTTTAGTCTCAAATCCTATTGTGCCCCTTTTCTCAACTGAGTCGCTGAATTGTCGAGCGATCAGATCCAATTTTGAAAAAAGCGGTTGATCTTCTTTTAATCTCGCACAATAGTAAAAAAAGAAGCAATGAATTTAGAATATCATGCGTAAAAGCCCACAGTTGATTTGTTGGTGCTGAAGCATCGTGATTAAGGACGTTAGTGTCAATATGGGTAAATCGCTCGTTATAGTGGAGTCGCCAGCCAAGGCAAAAACTATCAATAAATATCTTGGCAAAGACTTTGTCGTTAAGTCGAGTGTAGGTCACGTGCGTGACTTACCAACGGCGGGACAAAGCACAGGCAAGAAGGCGGCTGCTGTTTCAACAAAGGGTATGAGCCCAGAAGAGAAAGCTCGTATCAAGAAAGAAAAAGATCGCAAAGCACTCATCAAGAAGATGGGTATCAACCCATATAAAGATTGGGAAGCGAACTATCAGGTTCTGCCAGGCAAAGAAAAAGTCGTGGCTGAACTCCAAAAGCTAGCTGAGAATGCTGACCATGTATATCTCGCAACCGATTTGGACCGCGAGGGAGAAGCTATCGCATGGCACCTTCGTGAGATCATCGGTGGCGATGAAGCGAGATATAAACGAGTAGTATTTAACGAGATCACCAAGAACGCGATTCAGCAAGCGTTCGAAACTCCGGGTGAGCTCAATATTGATGGCGTGAACGCTCAACAAGCGCGTCGATTCATGGACCGTGTTGTAGGTTTCATGGTTTCGCCACTACTTTGGAAAAAAGTAGCACGTGGTCTTTCTGCAGGCCGTGTACAGTCGGTAGCCGTTAAGCTGTTGGTAGAGCGTGAGCGTGAGATCAATGCGTTCATTCCAGAAGAGTTCTGGGATATCCATGCTGATACGCAAACAGGCGACAAAACCGATTTCCGTCTTCAGGTCGCTCAAAAAGCAGGTGTTGCTTTCAAGCCTGAGAACGAAGAACAGACAAAAGCTGCGCTGAGTATTCTAGAAAAAGCAGAATACGAAGTGTGCAAGCGTGAAGACCGCCCAACTAAGAGCAAACCTTCAGCACCTTATATTACGTCGACGCTACAACAAGCCGCGAGTACTCGCTTGGGTTATGGCGTTAAGAAGACGATGATGTTGGCTCAGCGACTCTATGAAGCGGGTTACATCACGTATATGCGTACTGACTCGACGAACTTGAGCTCAGAAGCTGTAGATATGGCGCGTGAGTACATTAACTCTGAGTTTGGCGATAAGTATTTACCAGCTAAACCACTTGTTTACGGCAGCAAAGAGGGCGCACAAGAGGCGCACGAAGCGATCCGTCCATCAAGTGTTGATGTTAAGTCTGAAGACCTAAAAGGCGTCGATGCTGATGCTCACAAACTGTACTCATTGATCTGGAATCAATTCGTCGCGTGTCAAATGACTCCGGCACAATACGATTCAACAACAATCAGTGTAAAAGCAGACGAGTACACTCTGAAAGCTAAAGGGCGTATCCTTAAGTTTGATGGTTGGACTCGTGTACAACGCCCTATGGGTAAGAACGATGACACTATCCTGCCATCAGTTGAGCTAGGCGATAAGCTTAAACTTGTGACGCTTGATCCTAAGCAGCACTTTACTAAGCCACCTGCACGTTACACTGAAGCAGCTTTGGTTAAAGAGCTTGAAAAACGTGGTATCGGTCGTCCATCGACTTACGCATCAATCATCTCAACGATCCAAGATCGTGGTTACGTGAAGGTTGAGCAGCGTCGTTTTTACGCTGAAAAGATGGGTGAGATTGTTACTGACCGTCTCGACCAGAGCTTTAACGACCTGATGAACTATGACTTTACTGCTCGTATGGAGCAGAAGTTAGACCAAATTGCGGAGGGTGAAGCGAACTGGAAAGGCGTTCTAGACAACTTCTTTACAGACTTCACCGGTGATCTCGAAAAAGCAGACCTTGACGAAGCTGCGGGCGGCATGAAGCCAAACCACATCGTAGAGACTGATATTGAGTGTCCGACGTGTGGTCGCAACATGGGTATCCGTACTGCTTCTACTGGTGTATTCCTTGGCTGTTCAGGTTATGCATTGCCACCAAAAGAGCGTTGTAAGACAACGATTAACCTTGGCGATGAAGAAGGCATTATCAATGTTCTTGAGGAAGACGTTGAAACTGCTGCACTGCGGGCTAAGAAGCGTTGCCCTATCTGTGAAACAGCGATGGACGCTTACCTGATCGATGACAAGCGTAAGATGCACGTTTGTGGTAACAACCCGAACTGTGATGGTTACGTTGTAGAGCACGGCGAGTTCAAAGTTAAAGGCTACGATGGTCCTGTTGTTGAATGCGACAAGTGTGGTTCAGATATGGTTCTGAAAAACGGTCGCTTCGGTAAATACATGGACTGTACCAACGACGATTGTAAGAACACACGTAAGATTCTGAAAAACGGTGAGGTTGCGCCACCGAAAGAAGACCCTGTTCACTTCCCTGAGCTTCCATGTGAAAACTCAGATGCGTACTTTGTACTGCGTGACGGTGCTTCTGGTCTATTTATGGCGGCAAGCAACTTCCCTAAATCACGTGAAACGCGTGCACCATTAGTGGAAGAGCTGGTTCGCTTTAAAGATCGAATCTCGCCGAAATTCCAATACCTGACGACAGCTCCTGTTGCTGACCCAGACGGTAAGCCGACAGTGGTTCGCTTTAGTCGTAAGACCAAAGAGAACTACGTACGAACCGAGGTCGACGGCAAACCTTCTGGTTGGACAGCGCTGTTTATTGACGGAAAATGGGAAGTCACAGATAAGCGCAAAAAGCCAAAAGAAAAATAGTGAGTAAAAAAGCAGCCTAGTTTGGCTGCTTTTTTTTGTGTTGAATATGAGTTTTTATGCAACACAATGCAATAGTTGTCTCAAGGCTGAAAAATAATTCTTTTGACGTATGAAATAATTTAGAAAAGAAAGTATGATTTCTTTGCGAGCGTTAACATTAATGTAACTAAATTAAAATATTGTAATTAGCAGATCAGTATTTTGATGTAGAAGGCATGTGTTTTCATTGTTAATGTAATGTTTCTGAAAGTCTGTGTAATGTGAGCTGCTTTGAGACTTAGAAAAGCAATCGTTTCACATACCACAGAATGGCATATTAAAAATTGAAATCGACTGAAAAGTCGATAACGTATATAAAACCAAGTGCAAAGCATAGTGCACATATAACAACGTTTGGCTTAGTATTTTGTCACTGAATATGAATGGATATGTACTAAGTGCCTAAAATAAGAGTTGGTGCTTACCCCCATAGGCTTACCCCTAAACTAAGTACCAACATCGACAAGCTATAAATATATGGAGAATAAAATGGCTGGTGTATTGGGAATGATTCTTGCTGGCGGTGAAGGCTCTCGTTTAAGACCTTTAACTGAATCTCGCAGCAAACCCTCGGTTCCATTCGGCGGAAGCTACCGCTTAATTGATTTTGCTTTAAACAATTTCGTAAATGCAGATCTAATGAAGATCTACGTTTTGACACAGTTTAAGTCGCAGTCACTATTCCACCACATGAAAAAAGGTTGGAATATCAGTGGGATAACAGATAGATTCATCGACCCAATTCCTGCGCAGATGCGTACGGGTAAGCGTTGGTATGAAGGTACGGCGGATGCGATTTATCAAAACCTTCGCTTCATGCAACTAGAAGAACCAGATCAAGTTTGTATCTTTGGTTCTGACCACATCTACAAAATGGACATTAAGCAAATGCTTGATTTCCATAAAGAGAAGAAAGCGGCGCTGACGGTTTCTGCTCTACGTATGCCTTTGGCTGAAGCATCAGAGTTCGGCGTTATCGAAGTTGATGCGGAAGGGCGTATGATCGGCTTTGAAGAGAAGCCTGCAAATCCTAAGTCAATCCCTGGCGACCCTGATTCGGCACTCGTTTCAATGGGTAACTATGTATTTGAAGCGAACGAACTGTTTGCTGAACTGGTAGAAGATGCAGATCGCGAAGGCTCATCTCATGACTTTGGCAAAGACATTATTCCAAACATGTTCCCACGTGGTGACGTGTTTGTTTATGACTTCAGCACAAACCGTATTACTGGTGAGAAAGAGGAAGTTTACTGGCGCGATGTGGGTACGATTGACGCTTACTGGCAGGCACACATGGACTTGCTAGAAAAAGATGCGCCATTCTCTCTATACAACCGTAAATGGCCTCTTCACACTTACTACCCGCCACTACCGCCGGCAACCTTTACAGATTCTGCAAACGGGCGAGTACAGATCATCGATAGCTTAGTATGTAACGGTAGTTACGTACGCGGCTCTCGAATCGAGAAGTGTGTACTTGGTTTCCGCAGTAATATTGCATCTGCTTGTGATATCAGCGAAAGTATCTTACTTGGTGACGTTAAAGTAGGTGAGGGCTGTGTTCTTCGCCGTGTTATCGTCGATAAAGATGCAGATATCGCACCGGGCACGCAAATCGGCGTGAATCTGAAAGAAGATAAAAAGCACTACCATGTTTCAGAAGATGGTGTTGTAGTAATCCCTAAAGGAGCACGAGTTGGTTACTAAGACTCTCTCGGTACTTTTTGTAGCGTCTGAAGTTGAAGGTTTAATTAAAAGTGGTGGCTTGGCTGATGTAGCCAAGGCACTGCCTAAAGCGTTACAAACACTCGAACAGGACGTTCGAGTGACCATCCCCGCATATAGCAAAATCCCGAATATCGAATCAGCTGAAGTTATCCTATCGACTGAGCTCGATCACTGGCCTCATACGGCTTATCAAGTTAAAAAGTTAAGCGTTGAAGGCGTTCATGTCTTTGGTATTGAATGTCCACAATACTTTGATCGCCCAGAGATGTACGCTGAGAACAACCAAGCTTACGCTGACAATGGTGAAAGGTTCGCGTTTTTTAGCGCAGCTTGTTTAGACATGTTGCCAAAGCTTGGTTTCCAGCCTGATATTGTGCATGCCAACGATTGGCACACTGGCTTTGTTCCATACCTGTTGAAGTCTCGCTATCAAGAGCACGATTTCTTCAAAGAGATGCGCAGTGTTATTTCGATACACAATGCCGTCTTTAAGGGCGTGTTCTCTTATGATGAACTGCAGAACTTACCAGAAATGCACGGTCGATATGTGCCTGAAGCTGCAGTAAGCGACACCCATGTCACCATGCTAAAGGCTGGTGTGATGTGTGCGGATAAGATCAATGCCGTTAGCCCGACGTACGCTGAAGAGCTAAAAACAGAGCTTGGAAGCCACGGTATGGCGCGAGAGTTCCAACAACGCTCTGATGACCTGTTTGGTATTCTAAACGGCTGTGATTACGGTTCATGGAACCCAGAGACGGATGTCTATCTACCGCGAAAATACAAAGCAACGAAGCACAGTATGGCTCGAGGTAAATCCGCTTGTAAGCAAAAGCTGCAGCAAGAAGTTGGTTTACCTGAGTCTGATTGCGCCGTGTATGGCATGGTATGCCGCCTGACTAACCAGAAGGGTGTTCACTATTTAATACCGATCATTGAAGAGTTCCTCAAGAATGAACTGCAAATCGTGATTGTGGGTACAGGTGACCCCGTATTAGCAAGCCAGCTTAAAGAGCTTTCCGCGCTGCATTCAGAGAAGTTTTCGTTTATTGAAGCTTACAACAACGAGTTGGCTCACTTGGTTGAAGCCGGTTCAGACTTCTTCTTAATGCCATCTGAATTTGAGCCTTGTGGCTTGAATCAGATTTATAGTATGGCTTATGGCACTCTACCTATCGTTCGCTCAGTAGGCGGTTTAAAAGACAGCGTTAATCATTACGATGACAACCCTGAACTGGCCACAGGCTTTGCTTTTAGCGAGCCAACCTCTCAGGCTTTACTCTCGGTATTGCATCGTTCTCTACTGCTTTATGCACAAAAACCTGCAGAAGTTCGCCGCGTTCAGCTCTATGCAATGCAACAGAATTTTAGCTGGGAAGATGCTGCTAAATCCTATTTAGAGATGTATCACACCGTGTTGTAACTTGTGTATTTGAAAAGTAAGGTGTTCCATTGTGAACACCTTTTTTTGTTTTTAAAGTGTCACTGTTAGCGTCTAAGTTAACTGTTGAGCTACCGTTAGTTTCATATAACGCTTTGGGAGTAATTGTGGTTGAGCTATTCAGAACGCTGATAAGATGATTGACACTACTATCACTTAATCGGTTTAATAGCGTGCTATCATTACCAAGCATCTAGCAATGGTGCTCAAGCAAATAAGTAGAATTAAAGCGAAAGGTATGTCTGAGAGTTTATTATTCCATAAAACATTCAATCACCCGACCAGTGATGAGTGGGTCGTTTTCGTCCACGGTGCTGGTGGGAGTTCGTCCATTTGGTTTAAGCAGATCAAAGCTTATAAACAGCACTTTAATTTGCTACTGATTGACTTGAGAGGTCACGGCAAATCCGACAATTTATTAAAAGAGCTGATCAGTAACCGTTACACATTCAAAGCGGTAACGCTCGATATTCTTAAAGTGCTCGATCACCTAAAAATTCGTTCAGCGCACTTTGTTGGAATGTCCTTAGGAACCATTATTGTTCGAAATGTCGCTGAGTTGGCCGCAGAGCGTGTTCGCTCAATGGTACTCGGTGGTGCTGTAACGCGCTTGAATACGCGCTCTCAAGTCTTGGTCAAATTAGGTAACTTAAGTAAACATATTATCCCTTATATGTGGCTTTACAGCCTGTTTGCTTACATTGTTATGCCACAAAAGAGTCAGCGAGAGTCTAGACACCTTTTCATCCGCGAAGCGAAAAAGCTGTGTCAAAAGGAGTTTAAGCGCTGGTTTATTCTTACCGCTGACGTTAACCCGTTGATGCGTTACTTCAAAGAGCGAGAGCTACCTATTCCAACTTTGTATCTGATGGGAGAGCGTGACTACATGTTCATCAAGCCCGTTAAAGAGATGGTGGCGGCACATAAATCGAGTGAGCTGGTGGAAATTGCCAACTGTGGTCACGTTTGTAACGTGGAGCAACCCGAAGAGTTTAACCAGCGCTCTATTGAGTTTATTCAGAAGCAAATCAAATAATATGAGTGTGGCGAGCATCGTTCACTTGATCTAATGAGATACAAAAAAACAGGAAGCGATTGCGCTTCCTGTTTTTTTTAGGGACTCATTTTTACAAAACTTATGTTTCGGGGCAAGGTGAGCCACACTGCCAACAAGAGCCAAACTGGGCTTCGTTGACCTCGTGACACTGACTACAACGCCACTCTTCATAGATGATGGAATCTTGTTGCTTCTTATAAGCATTGATGAGATTTAGTGCTGCTGTTGCATCAGAAGGCTCGTAGAGCCACACATATGGGTCTGTTTCTTCAGAGAAAGGGATTTCCCCCTTTAAACCAAACAATCCTTCCCCACGTACTTCACAGGCAATTTTTTCACTTTCTAGAAGCCCACATATTATGTGAGCCTCTGTTGGGTTTGCAGCACTGAATATCTTCATCAATTTTCCTTATCTATTCCGCGACTGGCGCCGAACGAAACTTACCCATAATCCATTTTGCAGCGATTGGGAATACGCCAAGCAGTGCGAAAGAAAGCAGTACAGAAGGGGATACGATGCCTGATAGCGAATCGATCTCTGCCAACTGAGTACCTGCGTTTAAGTAAACTGCAGTGCCAGGAAGCATTCCTAATTGGCTAGTCAAATAGTAGCGTCCTACAGAGATAGGTGTTAAGCCCATTAGTAAGTTAATTAAGAAAAATGGGAATACCGGAATCAGACGCAAAGAGAACAGGTAGAATGCGCCATCTTTTTCTACGCCTTGATTAATAGTAGACAGCTTATCGCCAAACTTACCTTGCACCCAGTCACGCAGTAGAAAACGGCTACTCAAAAACGCTAGTGTTGCACCTATGGTACTTGCAAACGACACGAGTAATAAACTAGTCCAAAAGCCGAATAGCGCCGCCCCGAGTAGCGTAACTACAGCAGCGCCTGGGATAGAGAAAGAGGTAATCATAATATAGAGAATGAAGTAGGTTGCTGCCGCAACAACAAAGTTACTCTCTATGTAGTCATTAAGAAGTGCCTGCTGGGCTTTGGCATTTTCAAGCGTTAAGTATTGACCAAAGTTAACGGCTAGTAACACTATCGTGGCAACTAAAATTATGCCTAAAATCATTTTCTTACTCATGGGAGCGTCCCTTAATCTTTTGCTTATAGTTAGTATAGTTAGACAGGAGAAGGAAAGATTAACTTTCAAAAGAAAATAAAAAAAGCCACATTAATGTGGCTTTTTACAATTAAGTGATTTGGACCTAATTAATAGAGCTGATGAGCTCGTCGCGTCGCTGCTGAGGTATCACCGACCAATGAGTGCCGTTGATTGCACCTTCAAGCGCCCAAAGTAGCTCTAAGCTAACACTTGATGAATGAGATTCTTTAATGGCTTTGTATGCATTAACAGAACCTGACTCATACAAGCTTTCAACGGTATCGATCCCTGCTTTTTTCAACATACGCTCTGTGGCAAGTCGAAGGTTTGGCAAATCTTTCAATCGCGTCGGTTTCGCCGATGATTGGATTTGTTTCTCTTCTTTAGCACAGTCAAGGGAAGCTTTTGCCAGCTCGATAATACGTTCTTGAGTCTGCCAGAGGTCTTCTGGGAGGGCAAAATACTTAGTAACGACTGGGAATCCACGTTTTTTGTAAACGTAAGGTTCGAAGCCCTGTTGTTCAAATTGTGAAGTAGTATTCTTATCAGCTCGAATGTGCAACTGATTGTTTACGACCAATGCAAACATGGTGTCATCGGCAAAAAGGCCGAAACCGCCAAACATTGAGCGTGACTTTATCTTTCCAAGTGGCTCAAATAACTTCATTGAGTCCTTGAGTATCGGTTTATCCATATTGTTTATCTCGGTGTATTTGAATTACGCCACCAAATAAGCAGGTCCGAGAGATTAGCAAAATGTCGCAATGAAATTGTCAATAAGCCGTAAATTACTACTAAAGGTAGGAAATACTGCATTTTGCCATCGGTAACCCCGCTACCATACCAATAATGGGTTAGGCCGGAGGCTTTGCGTCTCACCCTTTCAAGTGATTTGCCCTGTGCGTGACTGTATAATCAAGAATAAAGTTTTTTGTTGAATGAGGTTCACACTTGTTATTCTAAAATGTGATCTTAATTCAGTTAATTGTTGCCTTGATATGCAACTGGGTTTTTATTTTTGACAAATAAAAAAAACGCACCAAACGGTGCGTTTTATTAGATTTTTCTAAAGTTTACGTTATTTTAACGTTTTTACTGTCGCACGCTCAATGATCTCTGGATGCATCTCGAACACGCGTTTTTCGTGGTCTTTGTCTTTGATACGTTCTAGCAGGATTTCGAACGCGTTCTTACCGACACGACGTTTTGGTTGGTGAACAGTCGTCAACGGCGGTGAGAAGTACTCTGCCAACTCAATATTGTCGTAACCAATCACTGAAATATCTTCAGGGATCTTAATACCTTGCTGTTGTAGGCGGCTCATAAGACCAAGCGCCATCGTATCGTTAAAACAGAATACCGCGGTAGGGCGATTTTCCATTGCAGCGATTTTATCTGCTGCGATAACAGCCGTATCACACTCGAAGTTACCTTCAAGGATTAGGTTGTCATCGGCTTGAATGTCTGCCTCTGCCAGTGCTCGACGGTAACCAGCGATACGTTCAACACACGCCGCTTTATCTAAGTGACCACTTAGACATGCAATACGTTCATGCCCGCGTTCAACTAGATATTTAGTCGCTAGGTAGCCACCTTCTTCAGAGTTGTCGATGATCTTATCTGCTTGTGAACTTTCAGGGCCCCAATCCATAACAACTTTTGGAATGTCTGCATGACGGTCAAGCATTTCACGAAGTTCTTCCGTTAGGTCAGAACACATTACTAAGATGCCATCTACGCGTTTTTCAGCAAGCATTCGGATGTAGTCACGTTGCTTCTCGTAGATACCACCTGTGTTACATAGAATCAGCGTATAGCCTTGACGGTAACAGTAGCTCTCTACACCATCGATCACTTCAGAGAAGAATAGGTTAGTTGATTGAGTTACTAACATACCGATTGTGCGCGTAGAGTTACATTTCAAACTACGAGCAACGGCACTTGGTGCATAATTTAATTCGTCTACGGCTTTGTTTACTTTTTCTTGAGTCGCTTCTGCTACGAAACGTGTCTTGTTGATCACGTGAGAAACGGTGGTTGTTGATACGCCGGCTAAGCGAGCGACATCTTTTATAGTTGCCATGGCTTTATCCTATTGATAGCTACTTCCTCAGCAGTACGGAGCAAGTAGCCGTTTTAAGCTACCAGAACAAGAGCTTAGAATGTGTAGGGCTCTCTCGGTACTAAAGTGCTAAAAAACAAAAAACCGCTAATGAGAGCGGCTTGTCTTAACACCGAAATGCTCTTAGCTAATTTAAAGCATAGCATTTCGAGAATGTTTCATATTTTATCGTTTGCGGTCACAATTTTAGACTGACTAGAAAATACTCGCAATAAAATTCACCCAGAAATCTGGGTGAATTGTCACATTCTACCTAAATTGTGCCTTTAGTCATTAGTGAATTTATTCACCAGCCAAATATTGCGCATCAAGTTTACAGAAAGCGGCTAGCAATTCTGCAACACAAGCGTAAAAACCAAACTCATCAAATTCACGGCATTTCGTTGCAAATTGTGGAATCCAGCTGAGAAGTTGTTGTTCAACAAATTCATGCTGTGCAGTGAAAGCTGCTTCTAATTCTTGCTCACTCTCGAGGTCGTTTGAACGAATGATAATGTTGCCAAGGAAATCCAACTCGATGGCTAGGTGGTCAGCAGGCTCTTTTAGGTCTTGGTTTACGGCGATACCATAAGACGCCATGATGGCTTCCATGTCTTGAGCTGGCTTGGCGTTCAGCAGGCCGCTCTTGTCTAAGTAAATAGAAGCGTACGGTAGAGCACCGTATTTATCTGACTTAAGGAACAACTCGCAAAAATCTGACGAAAGCTCCAGTTGAGCGTCTTCACGATTCTGCAATCGGTTAAGCGCATCTACTAGGTTATTGATTGCTGGCTTAAGCGTCTCATTGTCGCCAAGACCAGTTAAAAACGAACGAATCTCAACCGAGTGGTAGTTATCCAGTTCTTCTTGAGTCAGCTCTTTTGCGAACAGGCTCGATAGCCACCAGTAGATTTCAGCTCGTTGTTCGTTGAACGCTTTCGTTTCTTTCATCTCAATAATCCTAATATCGTCTTTCGTAATATCTGCGGTACGAAGGCTTGCTAACGGTTGTATTTGCTAATTGCAAAGTCACTCGTTAGTAGTAATGCCTATATTGAATTGCGATGGAGGTTAAATAGCAAGGTTTAAGATTGTCTTGTATCAAAAAAAATTCAGGTTTCTGGCTTTTATCTTGCGTACTACTAGAATTGTTACTAGTTATGAATAGAATAGTCACTGAAACTATTAAATAAGAAAAGTGGTGTAGATGAGCTATCACGTATTAGTCGTTGAAGATGATGTGGTAACCCGTAGTAAGCTGGTTGGATATTTCCAGAATGAGGGTTACACAGTAAGCGAAGCAGAAAGCGGCGCTCAAATGAGAAACGTTCTAGAAGAGAATAACGTTGACCTCATTATGCTGGACATCAACTTACCAGGCGAAGATGGATTGATGCTAACTCGCGAATTACGCAGTCAATCAGACATTGGGATTATTTTAGTTACTGGACGCACGGATAGCATCGACAAAATTGTAGGCCTAGAGATGGGCGCAGATGATTATGTTACTAAACCATTCGAACTTCGCGAGTTACTGGTTCGAGTGAAAAACCTACTTTGGCGAATTTCTGCAGCTCGCAAGTCACCAGCAGGTGCGGCGGAGCAGGCGGATGACGAATCTATCGTTCGCTTTGGTGAGTGGATATTTGATATTCCACGCCGCGCACTGAGCAAAAACGGTGAGCCAGTGAAATTGACCAAAGCAGAATATGAGCTATTGGTTGCGCTGTCTTCATACCCGAACCAAGTATTAAGCCGTGAGCGAATCTTAAATATGATTAGCCACCGTGTTGATGCGCCAAACGACCGTACCATTGACGTATTGATTCGTCGTATGCGTGCGAAGATGGAGTTTGATCCGAAGAACCCTCAAATCTTTGTGACGGTTCATGGTGAAGGTTACATGTTTGCTGGCGATTAACGCTCAGAATTAAAATGCTCAACAAGCAAAATTGAAAAAGCCGAGATATTCAGTATCTCGGTTTTTTGTTTATGGAATCAGCTTGAAAAGAACATAGGCCATTAGTCATGGTTATCCATGTTGTACAGCATTAAAGTGCTGGCTGTGCGCCGCTCGTTGGTATTGCACCAGAGGTTGTAGAGTTTTCTTCTTCAAGCATCGATGGCTCGGAGATTACAACCGGTTCGTCCATTTCAGAGCTTTGGTTATCTAGCCAGTCGCGCAGTGATTGCCAAACTAAGCCCATCGTTTCGTGCCAGTAGCGCTCTGTTTGTTCCAAGTATGCTGCTTTTGGCATGTACTTGTTCCAAGGCTGTTCAATGCCTTCTTGAGCTAAGAAATTAGTTGGCGCAGGAATTGGTTTGATACCAGCGTCATGGAACTCGTTAAGAGCGCGCTGCATATGGCTTGCAGAAGTCACCAAAACCATTCGCTTGTTTTTTACAAACGCAGCAGCCTGACGCGCTTCTTCCCATGTATCTTTGGCTGTCTCAAGCAAGATAATGTCAGGTTTGGCAACGCCTAATGCTAGGGCAACTTTGGCCATCATACGTGCGTTACTGACTTCAGTGCCACCACCATAGCCAGATAGAATCAACTTAGCACCCGGGTAGATTCGTTGAATGCGAATACCTTCACTTAGTCTCATTAGGCCAGTTCGGCTAAGTTCAGACGTTGGCGGGATTTGGTCATCCACCACATGGCCGCTACCCAATACCATCACGTAATCGACAGGTTCAGTAGTTGGTAAGAATGCGGTGTATTGGCGTTCCATTGGCATAAGAAGTTGGCTAGAAACGGGTTGGAACGCGATAAGGAAAATGCCACATAATGCAGACAGCGTGATAAGGCACCCTGTTTTACGTTTTGTAGTGAACATAACAAGGGCTAAGCCCAGAAAAGCGAGAATTAACATTGCTGGCAGTGGCATCAACAGTGAAGACACTACTTTTTTCAGCTCAAACATATCCGAATAGTCCGAAAAAACATCACTTAGTACTAAAAAGAGACATCGCCTCTTTATTCCTGAAATTCCTGTGACAGAATAGCAGGCACGATAGGACATGATAACTCAAGTAGCTGTGACTGAAGACCGTAATTTCGACGATATTGCCCACAAATTTGCAAAAAATATTTACGGCTCTGACAAAGGAGAGATCCGTCAGATCATCGTATGGGAAGATTTAGAGCAAGCGTTAAGCACATTCAAAACCGATGAATCACCTTTGCAGATTTTGGATGCAGGAGGCGGTTTAGCTCAGATGTCGCAAAAGATAGCTGGCTTGGGGCATAAAGTGTCGCTGTGTGATCTTTCTTCTGAAATGCTGAAATTGGCACAGCAAGATATTGATAAAGCCGGCTTGCTTGAACAGTATCGATTCATTCACTCTCCGGTTCAAAACATTGCACAGCATATGGATGAGCCCGTGGACATGGTGATGTTTCATGCTGTGATGGAGTGGTTAGCCGATCCAAAAGAGGCTTTGGATATCCTGCTTAAGCAAGTTAAACCGGGTGGCGTGGCATCAATTATGTTTTACAACCATCACGGATTAGTCCTTAAAAATGTGATTTGTGGCAATATTCCTCATGTATTAAATGGGATGCCACATCGAAAACGGTTTAAGCTGCAACCCCAAAAAGGTTTGAAGCCTGAAGAAGTCTATCAATGGATAGAAGAGGCGGGCCTTGAGATTAAAGGAAAGTCGGGTATTCGCTCGTTTAGTGATTACATAGGTAACATGGAGTACATGGGCGACTATCAATTCGAAGACGTGCTTGAGCTTGAGAAGCAGCTATGTCGCCAAGAGCCTTACCTCTCTTTAGGTCGTTATATTCACGTTTGGGCGCAAAAACCAGAATAAAAAAGCGGAGAATGTGGTACAAGAGTTGCCATCGCATTCCTAGGCTACAGTCGACAACCTGATAGCCCGCGTTATAAAGAAAAGGCGTAACATCGACATCTGTTCGGTGTTACAAAGAACAGTAACAGGAACCACAATGAGTGAAATGACTCAAACTGCCGAAGAGCAGCCAATTGATGAGTTGGTGGGCTGGGTCAAGCAGCATGATTTTTCATTAAATTTGCCGCCTGAGCGATTGGCATTTCTAATTGCTATCGCAGTACTAAGCAACGAAAGGTTCGATGAAGAGTTAGGTGAGGGTGAACTGCACGACGCGTTTACCATTGTCACTCGTCTGTTCGAAGATACCGGCGAAGCCTCAGCGTTTCGCGCAAACAACGCAATCAATGAACTGGTAAAGCAGAAATTGATTAGCCGTTTTACCAGCGAGATTACCGATGGTGCGAGCATTTATCGTCTATCGCCGCTCGCAATTGGTATTTCAGATTACTACCTACGTCACCGCCAATTCTCGAAGCTAAAACTATCGATTCAACTATCGATGGTTGCTGACGAGATGGCGAAGGCAATTGAAGCCGCACAAAAAGGCGGAACGCCGGGCCACTGGCGTAAAAACGTTTATGGCGTCCTAAAATACTCAGTTGGTGAGATCTTTGACCAAATCGATCTTAACCAACGTGTAATGGATGAACAGCAACAGACTGTTAAACAGCAGATTGCGGACCTTCTTAACAAAGATTGGCGTGAAGCGATCAATAACTGTGAAGCTCTGTTATCTGAAACCTCTGCAACGTTAAAAGAGCTTCAAGATACCTTACAAGCGGCCGGTGATGAGCTACAAACACAGATTCTTGATATCCAAGAGATTGTTTATGGTGATGACGAGCTAGAGTTCGTTGGTGAAACCCTATTCGGTCTGCAGATGAAGCTAGACCGAATCACAAGTTGGGGCCAGCAAGCCATCGATCTATGGATTGGTTACGACCGCCACGTACATAAGTTTATTCGTACTGCCATCGATATGGATAAGAACCGAGCGTTCAGCCAACGACTGCGCCAATCGGTAACCGATTACTTTGATGCGCCATGGTTATTGACGTATGCCGATGCCGAGAAACTCACAGACTTGCGTGATGAGGCTCTAGTGCTTCGTGACGATGAGGTAATGGGTCAAGCGCCACTCGATGTAGAGTACGAAGAATTTGAACAAGTGAACGATTACCTCTCAGATAGAATTGCTGAGATGTTGAAGGTTCACAAACAGCAAGGGACGCCAATCGACCTTGGCCTAGTACTGCGAGACTACCTTGCAGAACACCCTCGCACACACCATTTTGATTTAGCCAGAATTGTTGTCGACCAAGCGGTGCGCTTAGGTTACTCAGAGTCTGACTATCAGGCGATTCAACCTGATTGGCAGGCAATCAACGATTTCGGTGCAAAGGTACAAGCAAATGTCATTAACAAGTACTGATGATTACATGCCAGAGAAACTGGTAAAAGCGATTGCGAACCCATTGTTCCCAGCGCTTGATAGCATGCTACGTTCAGGTAAGCATATTTCAACAGAAGACCTAGATAATCACGCACTGTTGTCAGATTTCGAACTGGAGCTTCAACAGTTTTACCAACGCTACAATACCGAGTTGGTAAAAGCGCCAGAGGGCTTTTTCTACCTACGTCCTCGTTCAACCTCTTTGATTGGTCGAAGCGTACTATCAGAGCTCGATATGCTGGTGGGTAAGGTGTTGTGTTTCCTTTACCTAAGCCCTGAGCGCTTGGCTCATGAAGGTATCTTCACCAACCAAGAGCTGTTCGAAGAGTTGATGGCTCTTGCTGATGAAAAGAAACTGATGAAGCTGGCAACCAACCGTGCTTCTGGTTCTGATTTAGACAAAGAGAAACTGTTCGAAAAAGTGAGAACGTCTCTACGTCGTCTACGCCGTATCGGCATGCTTATCTCAATCGGTGAAACGGGCAAATTCCGTATTAGTGAAGCGGTATTCCGCTTTGGTGCAGATGTACGCGTTGGTGACGATATGCGCGAAGCACAACTGCGCCTAATCCGTGACGGTGAAGCCGTGGTTCATACTCAAGAACCAAACCAAGGTAGCTTGCTTAACGAAGAGCAAGAAGAGACAGAACAAGATGCTCAACAAGATATTTTCGGTGACGAAATCATGAGCAACGAACAGACAAAAGAAGAAGGTGAAGCATGATTGAAAGAGGTAAGTATCAATCGCTAACCATGGTTAACTGGAACGGCTTCTTCGCACGTACTTTTGACATCGATGGTTTGGTGACAACCCTTTCTGGCGGCAACGGTGCGGGTAAATCGACTACGATGGCCGCGTTTATTACGGCATTGATCCCTGACCAAACCCTGCTTCATTTCCGAAACACAACGGAAGCGGGTAGCTCACAGTCATCTCGTGATAAAGGCTTATACGGTAAGCTACAACCGGGTGCGTGTTATGCCGCGCTTGATGTGGTTAACTCGCGAAATCAGCGCCTATTGTTTGCGGTTAAGCTTCAACAAGTAGCGGGTCGTGACAAAAAAGTAGACATCAAGCCGTTCCTAATTCAAGGCCTTCCAAGTCATGTGAAGCCAACGGATGTACTGATTGAAAACGTATCAGACAGCCATGCGCGCGTATGTCAGCTCAATGATGTAAAAGCAGCAGTTGCCCAGTACGAAGGTGCTCACTTTAAAGCGTTCTCTTCTATCGTTGATTACCACGCTCAAATGTTCGAGTTTGGTGTTGTGCCTAAGAAGCTGCGTAACAGTGGCGACCGTTCTAAGTTCTACCGTCTGATTGAAGCATCTCTGTACGGTGGTATCTCAAGTGCAATTACGCGTTCATTACGTGATTACCTATTGCCACAAAACGGTGGCGTAAAGAAAGCCTTCCAAGATATGGAATCGGCGCTACGCGAAAACCGAATGACACTAGAAGCGATCAAGACAACACAGTCGGATCGTGATTTGTTCAAACACTTGATCACAGAGTCAACTAATTACGTGGCAGCAGACTACATGCGCCATGCGAACGATCGTCGCAATAAGCTTGATCAGACGATGAAGCTACGTGGTGAGCTGTTCGGCTCTCGTGAAACCTTGCTTGAACAGAATAACTTGCTTAATCGAGTGCAAGAAGAGCTTGAGCTGCTAGTTGAACAAGAATCTTCGCTTGAACAAGATTACCAAGCGGCTTCAGACCATCTACAACTTGTACAAACAGCGCTGCGCCAACAAGAGAAGATAGAGCGTTACAGCGAAGATCTTGAAGAGCTTAGCGAGCGTCTAGAAGAGCAGATGATGGTCGTTGAAGAGGCGCAAGAGCGCGTTCTTCTTGCTGAAGAGCAGGCGACCATTACTGAAGAAGAAGTGGATAGCCTGAAAACCCAGCTTGCGGATTACCAACAAGCCCTAGACGTTCAGCAGACTCGTGCTTTGCAGTACCAACAAGCGGTACAAGCGTTGGAGAAAACCAAACAGTTATTGGATGATGAGTCTATTACTGCGGAAGGCGCATTGACGCTGGTTTCTGACCTTAAGACGCAAGAAGAACAGAGCACGCAACACCTTCTAGCAACGAAACATAAACTGGATATGTCGTCAGCGGCGTCTGCTCAGTTTGAAAAAGCCTTGTCACTGGTTAAGAGCATTGTAGGTACGGTAGAGCGTAGTGAAGCATCACAAGCGGCTAAACAAGCGCTTGATAAAGGTCGCAACGCAAAACACATTGTTGAAAACGAACAGCAATGGCGAGCTCAGCATCGCGATATGGTTCGTGATGTGGCGCAACAGCGTCAAGCAAAAGAGCTGGCTGAAGAGTACCAGAAGCAACACAACACTCAGCTGAATGATGAAGCGGTCTTTGAAGAAGAACGTGAACGTCATGCAATGCAGATCGAAACGCTTGAGTATGCTCAAGAAGAGTTGCGTGAAGCGAAGAGTGAAAAGCGTCGTATACAGCATAACCACGATCAAGAGATTCAAAAGCTTGAAGCGATTGCACCTGCGTGGATTACAG
Source organism: Vibrio sp. THAF190c (assembly GCF_009363355.1). NCBI lineage: Bacteria > Pseudomonadati > Pseudomonadota > Gammaproteobacteria > Vibrionales > Vibrionaceae > Vibrio > Vibrio sp. THAF190c. The sequence goes on from NZ_CP045338.1 coordinate 1,163,018, forward strand.
CAAATGACGCACTAGATAGTCTTCGTGAGCAAACGGACGCTGAACTTGAAGATAGCCAAGCTGTGATGACTCAAATGCAGCAAGTGCTTGAAGATGAAAAAGCACAGTCTGTCGCGAAAGATCAATTGGCAAAACGTCGCAGCGAACTCGAACTTGAGATTGAGCGTCTGGCTTCACCTGGTGGTTCAAACGATCCTCGTTTGAAAGGCCTAGCAGATACTCTAGGCGGCGTACTTCTGTCAGAGATCTACGATGATATAACGATCGACGACGCACCATACTTCAGCGCAATGTACGGTCCTGCTCGTCACGCGATCGTGGTATCGGATCTTGACGGTATTAAAGAGAAGCTGGTGGATCTTGAAGACTGTCCAGAAGATCTTTACATCCTTGAGGGTGACGTTGACGCATTCGACGACAGTTCATTCAATGCCGATGAACTCGAAGGTGCAGTGTGCGTTCAGTTAAATGATCGCCAAATGCGTTACTCACGCTTCCCAGATATCCCGTTGTTTGGTCGTGCGGCACGTGAACAGCGTCTAGAGAAGCTGCGCGAAGAGCGTGATGTAGTCGTTGAAAACCATGCGAAAGCTGCCTTTGACTCTCAGAAGCTAAATCGTCTGTACCAAGCGTTTAATACGTTTGTTGCGAAACACCTGCATGTAGCGTTCAATGCTGACCCTGAGCAGGCGTTGGCATCGGTACGTGATAAGCGTAACCAAATTGTTCGTGCCCTAGCTGAGTTGGATGCGAAAGAGCAGCAGCAACGTAGTCAGCTTGCACAGAGCAAACAAGCATTAGCCGCTTTAGACAAGCTAGCACCTATGGTTCGTATTTTAGAAGACGAAACCATAGCAGAGCGCTTGGCTGAGCTAGAAGCGCAACTGGAGCGTTTAGGCGAAGCGAAATCTTACCTGAGCAATCACGGTAAAGCGCTGCAAAACCTAGAGCAAATCGTCACAGCCCTAGATGCAGACCCAGAGCAGTTTGACGCACTGGAAGCGGAATACAAGCAAGCAGACCAAGCACTGCAAGCCTTGAAGGCGAAGGTGTTTGCACTGTCTGATCTGATTGAACGTCGTCACTATTTTGCTTACTCAGATTCAGTAGATTTGCTGAACAAGAGCAGCGAATTGAGCGAGCAGCTAAAAGCGAAACTGGTTCAAGCTGAACAAGCACGTGCTAAAGGTCGTGATGGCTTGAAGCAAGCTCGTGAGCAAATGAACCAATACAACCAAGTATTGGCGGCTCTGAAGAGTTCACACCAAGCGAAACTAGAAACGGTTCAAGAGTTCAAACAAGAACTTCAAGAGTACGGTGTGAATGCCGACGAAGGTGCTCAAGAGCGCGCTGTTCGTCGTCGTGATGAACTGCAAGAGCGTTTGCATACGTCACGTAGTCGTAAGAGCGAATACGAGCGCACCATCACTTCAACTGAGCTTGAGATGAAGTCTCTGGCTAAGCGTCTGAAGAAAGTACAGAAAGAGTACGTTGAGCTGCGCACTTTTGTGGTTGCAGCAAAAGCGGGCTGGTGTTCAGTGCTTCGTTTGGCTCGTGAAAACGATGTTGAGCGTCGCCTACACAAGCGTGAGTTGGCTTACCTGTCGGCTGGTGAACTGCGTTCTATGTCGGATAAATCTTTGGGTGCACTGCGTTTAGCTGTTGCCGATAATGATGATCTGCGTGATGCACTGCGTCTATCGGAAGACAATGCGCACCCAGAGCGTAAGGTTCTATTCTACATCGCTGTGTACCAACACCTACGTGAGCGTATCCGTCAAGACATTATCCATACTGATGATCCAGTAGAAGCGATCGAAGAGATGGAAGTGGAGCTTGCGCGACTGACGGAAGAGCTAACACAACGTGAAAACCGCCTAGCGATCAGCTCTGAGTCGGTAGCAAGCATCATTAAGAAGACGATTCAGCGTGAGCAGAACCGAATTCGAATGCTTAACCAAGGTCTATCGAACATCTACTTCGGTCAGGTTAAGGGCGTTCGCTTGAATGTGAAGATCCGTGAGAGTCACGAGATCTTGCTGACTGGTCTTGCTTCTCAACAGGAGCAGCACAAAGATCTGTTTGAAAGTTCTCGCTTCACTTTTTCTGAAGCAATGGCGAAACTGTTCCAACGCGTTAACCCACATATCGATATGGGCCAACGCTCACCACAAGTACTAGGTGAAGAGCTGCTTGATTACCGCAACTACCTAGAGCTAAGCGTTGAAGTAAACCGTGGTTCAGATGGTTGGCTACAAGCTGAGTCAGGCGCGCTATCTACAGGTGAGGCGATCGGTACTGGTCAATCTATCTTATTGATGGTTGTTCAAAGCTGGGAAGAAGAGTCACGTCGCCTGCGCAGCAAAGACATTGTTCCATGTCGCCTGCTGTTCTTGGATGAGGCAGCGCGTCTGGATGCGAAGTCTATCTCTACTCTGTTTGAGCTGTGTGACCGTCTTGGTATGCAACTTCTAATTGCAGCGCCGGAGAATATCAGTCCAGAAAAGGGCACAACCTACAAACTGGTTCGTAAGGTATTTAAAGATCACGAACACGTACACGTTGTAGGATTGCGCGGCTTTGCTCAAAACAGAACAGAGTCACCAGTTCAAGAACTGATAGAAGAAGCGTAAAAAGCGCGAGTGAATAGCAAACAATAGATAACTAAGCCCCTTTTCGAAGGGGCTTTTTTTGTGTCCGAAACAGCCCTCATTAAATCCATTCATATTTTATGGTTAATATCAATGGAACGAGTTTGCGGTCACACGCACAAAACCACAAATAATGTATGGTAATAGTAACCACTATGAAATATTAATAATATTGTATTACTTAATTGTTCGTTTAGATGCTGTGTAAGGAAGGTTCACTATGATTCAGATTGTGATTGACGGTAAATACCGCATTGTCGAGCAGGGGCAAACTGTGCTCGAGGCTGCGAATACATGCGGTGTTGATATTCCATCGCTGTGTGGGTTGAACCGCTCTGGAGAAAAGATACCTTGTGACCTATGCGTTGTTGAGGTTGAAAGTGGAGGAATGCAACGAGCCTGTGAACTGGACGTCTACCAAGGTTTAACCGTTAACACGCAATCTGAGCAAATCAGTCAACATCGCCATCGCGCGCTAAATCGAATCATGTCTGATCATTATGCCGATTGTGAAGCACCTTGTCAGACGGCTTGTCCCGCTGGCGTTGACATCCAATCCTACCTGCATCACATCGCACAAAACGACTCGTTGAAGGCGATAGAGGTCATCAAACAAACCTTACCTATGCCATTGTCGATTGGCCGCGTATGCCCAGCTTTCTGTGAAACTGAATGTCGCCGCAACTTAGTTGACGACTCAATTGCGATACGTCAGTTAAAGCGCCACGCTGCGGATATCGATTTAGAAGCGCAAGAAAGCTACACGCCACCTAAGAAACCGGACAATGGAAAGCGGGTCGCGATTGTGGGAGGTGGGCCGGGTGGGTTGACGGCTGGCTACTATTTGGCGAATGAAGGCTATCAAGTTGTTGTCTATGAGTCGATGCCTAAAGCTGGTGGCTGGTTGCGTTATGGTATTCCTGAGTATCGTTTACCAAAGTCAATTCTAGACAAAGAAATTGAGTTGATGTGCCGTAACGGAATGGTGATTGAATGTGATAAGAAGCTTGGTGAAGACTTTTCGCTGTCGAGTCTATCGCAAGACTTTGATGCGGTTTGTTTAGCCGTTGGGGCTTCCAGTGCAGTAGAGATGAATTATACGGGTAGCGATTTAGAGGGTTGTTACCTCGGTGTCGACTATCTGAAGGATTACGTCACTGATCACCAATATACAACAGGCAAAAAAGTGGCGGTCATCGGTGGCGGTAACACCGCGATAGACTGTGCTAGAACGGCGGTCAGAGCAGGGGCTGAGACAACACTGATTTATCGTCGGACTCGAGATGAGATGCCAGCCGAAGATTACGAAATCGAAGAAGCTGAACACGAGGGCGTTAAATTCCACTTTCTGACCAACCCTGCGGAAAACCTCGCAGACGAAAATGGTCGCGTCAAAGCGATTCGTTTAGAGCGAATGGAACTCGGGGCACCAGATGCTTCAGGACGACGAAGCCCGAAAGCAACCGGAGAGTTTTTCACAGAAGCATTCGACACTGTGATTGCAGCGGTATCCCAAAAGCCAGACTTGAGCTTCATGATCGATGAGTCTTTAGAAATTCCCCTCACTCGTTGGAATACTGCTGATGCCAACCCAGATACCATGCACACAGGGGTAGGCAATATCTTCAGTATCGGCGATTTCAGACGTGGGCCAGCAACAGCGGTTGAGGCTGTTGGAGATGGTCGTATTGTTGCTCAGGCGATAGACCGTTTCTTTAGCGGCACTATGACACAGTTACCAGTGAAGCCTTTCAATTCACGTAAAGAGAAGCAATTAAAAGCAGTTGAACGGCAACAATATCAAGCGATTCAAAGTGTCGCCCGAAAGATTATGCCTGAGCTAAGCGCAGAGCAGCGTGAACAAAGCTTCGATGAAGTTGAACTCGGTTTTACCAATGCTGATGCGATTGAAGAAGCGCAACGTTGCCTAGAGTGTGGTTGCCAAGCGAACACTCAGTGTGACCTGCGAGACTACGCGACAGAATACCAAGCCGTGCAAACATTCAATGATTATAAGGTCGATGTTACGGATGATGCGGTCTGGCAAGCAGTAAAAGCTAAGCAAGGGAATAGTAGCCAGCAACCAAGACATAAGTTTGAAGTTGACGCGAGTTCAGAGTTCATCGTCTTTGATGCCAATCGATGTATCAGCTGTGGTCAGTGCATTCAAGCGTGTAGAGAGCAGAATGTTCATGGTGTCTTAAGCTTCATGTGTGCACAAAATGGGAAGCCAAGCTCTAGGCCCGAACTTAGACCGAATTTTGGTCCGAATCAGACGCTAATGGGCGACTCTAATTGCGTTCAATGTGGTGCTTGTGTCCAAGCGTGCCCGACGGGAGCAATGGTGGATGCGAGATACAAACAGCAAGGTTCTGTTGAACAACTACAAAAAGTCGACACCATTTGCACCTATTGTGGTGTGGGTTGCAAGCTCACTATGCATGTTGACGAATCGGCGAATAAGATTCGTTATGTGGAAGGCGCTAACTCGCCAGTCAATGAAGGCATGTTGTGTGTTAAAGGTCGTTTCGGGTTTGATTTCGTCGGTAGTGACGAGCGACTTACAACACCTTTGATACGTAAAGATGGTTGGCTACAACCTGCTAGCTGGGAGGAAGCCATTCGTTTGGTCGCCGATAAGTTTTCCGCTATTAAGAAAGGGGTTGGCAGTCAGGCGCTAGCGGGCTTTTCTTCGGCAAAAACGACTAATGAGGACAACTACGCTTTTCAAAAATTCATCCGTCGAGAGCTGGGGACAAACAACGTCGATCATTGTGCGCGCCTTTGCCACGCCTCCACAGTCACCGGGCTTGAGGCGTCACTGGGCAGTGGTGCAATGACCAATGATATTCCGAGTACTAAACACTCCGATGTTATTTTTATTATCGGCTCGGATACCACATCGGCACACCCGATCATTGGCTCTCACATTAAGCAGGCTGTGCGACATGGCGGTGCACGATTGATTGTTGCTGATCCTAAGCGCATCGATATCGCCGACCACGCCGAACTTTATCTAGCTCACAGACCTGGGACTGATGTGATGCTGCTTAACGGTGTGATGCAGCAGATAATTAAACACGGCTGGTATGATCAAGATTATATCGACGAACGCGTCGATGGTTTTGATACCTTGCTACAAGAGGTTATGTCACCGAGTTATTCCCTCGACAAGGTGGAACTGGTCACGGGTGTAAAAGCGGAAGACATCTTTGCGATGGCGCGATTGATAGGCACAGCAGAGCGCACAGCCGTCTATTACTCCATGGGCATTACTCAGCACACGACTGGACACGACAACGTACGCTCTATCGCTAATCTGCAACTGTTGTGCGGAAACATCGGCATTGAAGGAGGCGGCATTAATCCGCTGCGCGGTCAGTCAAACGTGCAGGGGGCTTGTGACATGGGGGCTTTGCCAAACAACCTACCGGGTTATCAAAAGGTCTACAATCCACTGGTTCGTAAGAAATTTGAGATGGAGTGGGATGTTTCTGAACTGCCTGCTGAGAGCGGTTTAACACTCACTGAAATCATTGATGGCGCGTGTAATCGAGAAGTCCGTGGACTGTACGTGATGGGGGAAAACCCAGTATTGAGTGATCCAAACCAAGCCCATGTGATTGAGGGGCTTGAGGCGCTCGATTTTCTGGTGGTGCAAGATATCTTCCTGACTGAAACAGCTCAATACGCGGATGTTGTCCTGCCATCATGCTCATTTGCTGAAAAGTCTGGGCATTTCACCAACACGGAGCGTCGTGTGCAGCGTATCAACCCTGCGGTGAAACCGCCGGGTGAGGCGAAAGAGGATTGGGCAATCATTCAAATGCTGGCTAATGCCATGGGCAGCGATTGGAATTATCAGTCAGTAGCAGATATTACTAATGAGATCGCTCGTGTAACACCACAATATGGCGGGTTGCGTTGGGAGAACATTACGATAAACGGCATTCAGTGGCCAAGTAACAAAAACAACCCTGATGGCACTCGTATTATGCACCAAACTCAGTTTACGCGTGGGAGAGGGCAGATGGAGGCGATTCCATTTAGATACGCTGCAGAGTTGCCAGACGAAGAGTATCCTCTAGTACTGACTACAGGACGTATCCTTGAGCAATTCCATACTGGGACTATGACTCGTAAAACGAAAGGGTTGGATAATTTGGCGGGACCTCGAGCTATGATCAGTGTGCATGATGCTGAGGCGCTCAATATCAACAATGGTCAGATGCTGAAAGTATCAACACGTCGCGGCGAAATTGAGATCGCTGCATTTGTAACCAAGCGTATGCAGAAGGGCGTGGTATTCATCCCGTTCCACTTTGTGGAGTCACCGGTGAATCGTCTCACGACAACAGCAACAGACCCACATGCGAAGATCCCTGAGTTTAAAGTCGCAGCTGTTAAGGTAGAGCCCGTATTCAAAGAGCAGAGTATTCACGTGTGATGTTTGAAAGTACCTAAAAGTACAGAACACAAAAAAAGCCGCATAGTCTGACTATGCGGCTTTCGTTTTATTTGATAACACTAATGTCGTTATTACTTTTGACCGCGGCTGCTCTTATTCGACGTGTACACCAAACTGCTTAGCAGCGTATGCGACACGCTCAGCCGGTTTCGGATACTCAGCTGGTGTACCAAGGTTTTCGATATGATGAAGACGTGGCAGTAACCCAGCCCCGTTAGCAATCTGAATCGCCAGTCCTGGACGAGCGTTCAATTCAAGCACCATTGGGCCTTCCTCCTCATCAAGTACCATGTCAGTACCCATGTAACCAAGGCCTGTCATTTCCCAAGCACTCGAGGCCAAAGTCAGCAACTTTTCCCAGTGAGGTACCTGCAGTAGGGCAAGTTCTTTGCCTGTATCTGGGTGATGGGTGACGGGTTGGTCAAATTGCACGGCTCGTACAGCTTTACCAGTGGCAATATCAATGCCCACGCCTACCGCACCTTGGTGAAGGTTTGCTTTACCATCGGAAGCCGATGTTGATAGACGCATCATTGCCATTACAGGGTAGCCTTTGAATACAATGATACGTACGTCAGGCACCCCTTCGTAACTAAAACCATCAAAACAGCTATCGAACTTAATTAAATTCTCAACTACTGCTACATCATTTTTACCACCCAACGAGAATAGACCCGCAAGTGCGTTACTGATGTGGCGTTCAACGTCCTCTTTACCGATCGTCGAACCAGATGGCTTGGTATAAACGCCGTCTTTGTGAGAGGTGATAACCAAGATGCCTTTACCACCACTCCCTTGTGCAGGTTTGATTACAAACCCCGGCCAGTCTTGAACCATCTTGTGGATAGTCTTCACTTCCGCTTGATGACCAATCACACCAATCAGTTTAGGTACGGTAGCACCCGCTTGTTCAGCGATGATTTTGGTTTTTAGCTTGTCATCCACCAAAGGATACTTGGAGCGATCATTATAGCGACCAATGTAACTATGGTTACGCTTGTTCATCCCCATGATGCCTTTGTCTTTCAACTTAAACGGCGATGTAAACTGTTCAAACATAACTTAATCCTCCGCTAGCGGTTTAAAGCGACGTAGCTCAGTTAAGCGGTAACCTGTGTAAGTACCTAGTAGTAAGATGCCGCCTAGGACAATAAGTTGTAGACCAATAAAGTTAAACGTTAAGTGCTGAATGAACGGGTTGGTCATTGCCAAGTAAACAAGAACAGCAGTCAGTAGCGAGCCACCACCTTGTAGCACAACCTCTTTTGCACCTTCTTCTTCCCAAAGGATAGACATACGCTCGATAGTCCAAGATAGGATGATCATTGGGAAGAACGTAATCGATAGGCCTTCAGTTAAGCCAACCTTGAACGCGACAACCGTAAAGATAGAAATAATCATGATTACGGTGATAATTACCGCGGATATCCGCGCGACCAGCAGAAGGTTAAGCTTGGATAGATAGCTACGAATTACTAGACCCGTACCAACGATAAGTAGGAAACCGACAATACCTGTCACCAGCTGTGTCTGTACGAACGCTACAGCAATCAGAACAGGCATGAAGGTACCTGATGTCTTCAAGCCGACGATAACACGTAAGAACACAACAATAAGCGCACCAATTGGAATCAGCATGATGGTCTTAAACATCGCTTGTTCTTCAAGTGGTAAGCTGTGGATTGAAAGGTTCAGTAGCTGGTCAGCTGAGATCTTACTGTTGGTCGCTTCAGTTGGAGTCACCTCTTGGGCAATCATTGAGAAGTGAACTTTACTGTTTTGACCGCCGACAACGTCTAGTAGTGAAACGTTCGATTCATCCCAGATCAATAGGTTTGGCTGAACTTGTTGTTGGCTAGATTCAGGAGAGAAAAGCACCCATTGGTTTTTGTCCCAAATCTGAATCATATGTTGGATAGATTGGCGACGACGGCCATCTTCTAACTCGATAACACCAACAACCTTTGAGTGGATTCCAGCAAAAGAAAGTAACTTGTGTGCTGCTTCCACTTTATCCATGTTGTTAAGGATAAGCGCTGAGTTTTGGCTGTCTGGATCGTTAAGTGTTTTAACAAGCTCACGAGTGAAGGTGAGGTTGTCTGCAGAGCGCTGAGTTGCGCGGTCGATAAGGGCTTTCGCTGCTGCTTCTTCAGGGCCGTCAAAGCTTGGCGTTGCCACTTCACCTTCTGGTGGTACGGCATTAACTTGCGCTTGAGGGTCAACTAAGAATTGAGTTTTGTAGTAAATTGTCTGTGCGCCGCTAGCGTGACGGATAGACCACTCAGCTCGACGACCAGTGTCGGTCGTCACGTAAGAGATACCATAGCCCGGTGAGGAAGCGGATTCGCCGATGAGTGTGTAGTTTGATTGCGTGTGTGGAGCCGCTAGCGATACTTTCGCTTCTTGGTCCATGGCGTTGAACTCGATTCGAGCTTCAACGTCCCACACTTGTCGGGTTTCCCCTGGCGTCCATGGCACGCCGTAGGTCGTGTGTCTGAACACACTCAATGCAATGCCGGCTACGATGAGTAGCACGATCGAAATATAAAATGGGATTCTTGACGTCATAGCTTACCCTACTATTGTTATTTATCTTCCGTTTGTACGTACTTTTTACTTACATCCACTAGAGCGATGTCTTTGATAAATTCACGCCCTAGTAATACAGGGTGACTCATTTGAGAGCGATCCGCCAATGTAAATTGCGCTTTTTCATGGATTTTTCCAACTTTCACCCATAATTCGATCACAGCTCGACGTTCTGTCTCGTCGCTGGTCGATTGGCGAATCTTCACATAGCGTACAACGGGTGCTTCAATCCACTTTTGATCTTCTGCAGGTTGCGATTTATCAGCTAGGTGAAACTTCACCCAGTTCTTGCCATTACGCTCAAATTCTTTGATATCTACTGCATTCAACGACGAAGTCGTGGCGCCAGTATCTACGCGAGCATCAAACTTTTGCTTGATTGACTCAATCGTAACTTTTTCAATGGCACCGAGAATGGTTGGTTGCTCGTTTGAAACAACTGGGACTCGAGTGACAATCACTTCTTCCTCTTCGATCTCTTCGACCTGTTGTTTTTCTAGAGTAGTTAGGTGAACTTCAACTTCATTGGATAAAGCAATGATTTCTTCTTCTAGACTCTCGATGTAGTCACTTTGATTGCTAAGTTGAAGCTCTAAGTTTTGAACTTTATTTGCGATGTTTGTCTCTGATTTAGCGATAGCATCCAGAGTTTCTTGATGATAAGCCGCACCGTTAGTGAGAGTACAGCCAGAGAGCAAACCAACCGCCAGAATAGGCGATAATCGCTTAAACATATAAAAACCTTTGAAATTAGAAAATAGTTCAGACTATTGAATAGTTTAGCCCACAAAAAAGGATGCGTGAAGCATCCTAATGTTAGCGTCCGGTCATATTGACAGGCTATGTTTGCCTACAGCCAATTATCATTCGACGAAATAGCTCATTCATTGAGCACTCTGTGGATTTTATCCAATTTCGAGTCTTCTTTCGTCAAATGCTTGTCAGCGTCTTTGGTTTTTCAACGCTTAAGGCTTAGTTGCCACCAAAACGGCACGGCGTGGTGCTGGATGCCCTTCAACTGTTTTACTTGGGTCATTTGGATCCAAGTAATCAGGTAGTGAGTTGTGCGTCATCCATTCGGTAGTGCGTTGCTCACCGACCGTTGTTACGTTTTCATCGACAATACGTACGTCTTTAAAACCCACTTGCTCTAGCCAGCGCTTTAGAGCACGGGCTGATGGGAAGAAGTACACGTTACGCATTTGTGCATAGCGGTCTACTGGCACAAGTACCGCGTTTTCATCACCTTCGATAACCAAAGTTTCTAGCACTAGCTCACCACCAGAAACCAACTGATCTTTAAGTTGGATTAGATGATCAAGAGGAGAACGGCGGTGGTATAGCACACCCATACTAAATACCGTATCGAACGCTTCCAGTTTTGGTAATTGCTCAATGCCGAGTGGCAACAGGTGTGCACGCTGGTCGCCACCCATTAGTTTACGAATTGCTTCGAACTGAATTAAGAACAGGTGAGAAGGGTCGATACCGACAGTCAGTCGCGCACCTTCGCCCAGCATACGCCACATGTGGTAGCCGTTACCGCAACCAACATCAAGTACGCTGCGGTTTTTCAATGGTGTGATGTGTGGAAGAACACGGTCCCATTTCCAGTCGCTGCGCCACTCAGTATCAATATGAATACCGTGAACCGTGTACGGACCTTTACGCCATGGGTGGAACGTTTTCAGCAGGTTTTCTAGCTTCTTCAACTCACCGTCGTGAAATGGTGTGTCGTTAGTCAGCGTTACAGAGTTCTTTAGGTCAACTTGATCCGGTGCACCTTGTGGGATCTTGTTTAAAGCACGCAGCCAGCGGTCGAAGTCTCCGTGCTCCGCATTTTGCCAATCCGTTAACTGTTGAGGAAGAATATTCAGCCAAGGTTGCAGGCGCGTATCTTGAGCAATGAGTTGATAAAAATTGGCAAAATTAAACATAGTTTTTCACTGAGTTAATTAGGGTCGATAACCCTAAAGTAAAAATTAAATTCGTCATTCCCCACAGTGAGGGACGAACATGATAGGGAATCTCGGTTCTATCGTATCGGATTTGAGATCCCCAACTCGCTCGTTCCTCGCTCTTGAGGATGACGCTCTGGTACGAGTTATTTGTGACGTGCTTATGATTTCAATATTGTAGCGTTAAATTGTTAACTACTTAACCGCAAACATTGAGCCGAAGTTAAAGCATTGGAACCAAACTTCGTGGCTAGAGAAGCCAATCTTATCGAATCGCTCTTTATGCATTTGAATCGAGTCTGGGCGCATCACGTTTTCGATGGCGCTACGTTTTTGGCTCACTTCCAACTCGCTATAACCGTTTGCACGCTTAAAGTCGTGGTGTAGATCAATCAGTAACTCGTTAGCATTTTCATCTTCAAAGACATACTTTTCAGACAAGATAAGCACACCACCAGGACGAAGACCGGTGTAGATCTTCTCTAGTAGAGCGAAGCGATCTTCTGGCGAAAGAAACTGCAGCGTGAAGTTGAGTACGACCACTGAAGCATCAGTAATTTCAATTTCTCGAATGTCCGCTTCAATCACTTCTACAGGGGTGTCGCTGCGGTAAGCGTTAACGTGAAGCTTACAACGCTCTACCATGGCTTCGGAGTTATCGACTGCGTAGATTGTACAGCCTTCTTGCTGAATGTGACGGCGCATAGATAGTGTCGCAGCACCCAAAGAACAACCTAGATCGTAGATATTCGAATGTGGTTTCACAAAGCGCTCAGCCATCATGCCGATCGCAGAAATGATGTTGCTGTAGCCTGGAACGGAGCGTTGAATCATATCTGGGAATACTTCTGCAACCCTTGCATCAAAGGTGAAATCACCAATTTTATCAATAGGAGCGGAAAAGATAGTGTCTTTGTTGCTCATAGCGTTCTCTCTCGACAGTCAGCAAATCAGCAGGCTTTCGCATGCTGAATAAAAGGGGGCGTATTTTACGTAAAAAATGTCACTGTGTCACGAAAACTCAGGTTTCACTGCCAATACAAACTGCCAATGGTTTGGTTGTAGATGAGTTAGAACATGCTGATTTGCGTATCGCCCTTGTTAGCCGGGAATTCGGAGAGCTGAGGTAACTTGATATTGTGATGCTGCTGACATTGCTCGATAAGCTGTTTGTATATCGTTGCCGCCAGTTCTGGAGCATGGTCATTATCCGGAGTGTGGATCATCAGATATGGCTGTTTCCCTTCTGCTATCCATGTTGGAAGCTTAGTGAGCCAAGGTTTGAAAAACTCCAGATTCGGCTGTTCGTCGTGCTGGCCAATAAAGCGAATCATCGGGTTGTCAGATGTGGCAATTGCATGCACGGGCACACGAGGTTTTTTCTTATGTGCGTCAATAATCGCCTCAGTCGTTGGCGCTGCAGCAAATACTGGGCGACTGTCCATAATGATGCGATTGATGTTCTCTTCAACTAACCATTGATTAAAGCGCTTTTCGTCGTCGCTTTTGTCAAAAAAGCCAAGGTGACGTACTTCTACGCCAAGTTTCATCTCTTTCGGGAAGAGTTTGCAAAACTGTTGCAGCACAGGCAGTGATTCTGGCTCGAACTGGTGAGGTAACTGAATCGTCCATTGACCAATACGTTCATGTAGTGGTGACATGATTTGTAGGAACTCTTTCAACTCTGCTTGGCAGTGTCTGAGTTGCTGCTGGTGGGTGATGAATTTCGGCAATTTGAAGGTGAAACGAAAGTCATCGTGGCTTGCGTTACGCCAGTTATTGACGGTAGTCATCGATGGCGTCGCATAGAAGGTAGTATTACCTTCAACGGTATGAAAAACATGACAATATTTCTCTAGTCTTTCTGCAGGTTTGGTACCTTTTCCATAGAATTGGCTCTGCCACTCTGAGTGCGACCACATAGTCAGTCCGAGTCTTAAAGGTAATCTTGTCATGGTATCTAAAAGTGTTTTGGTTGCTTTAATCAAAAACACTCTACGAGACTTTTGCTGACTTGGGTACTTTCAATATATAATTAGCGCAATTTTTTCAGTGTTGATGAATATTTGTGCGAGATTTGTGCCGCTTTGGCTGTTTCGTGAGCTATAAAGCGTCAAAGCTGAATAAAACACAACAAATAGGCGTGGGAAAGGTCGATTTTAGACAAGTTTCCGCGTATAAATGGATCTTTGAATTGTAATTAGATTCGGTCTAGTTACAGCATAGAAATTAGTAATTATTAAGAGATTGGGAAATTCATTATGCGTACCCATTACTGTGGTAACCTGAACAAGTCCCTGGCGGGACAAACTGTAGAACTTTGCGGCTGGGTAAACCGTCGTCGTGATTTGGGCGGTCTTATTTTCATCGATATGCGAGATCGTGAAGGTATCGTTCAGGTAGTTGTAGACCCAGATATGGCAGATGCGTACGAAGTAGCTAACCAACTTCGTAATGAATTCTGTATCAAACTAACGGGTGAAGTACGCGTTCGTCCAGACAGCCAAGTAAACAAAGACATGGCAACGGGTGAAGTTGAGATCATCGCTAAAGGTCTTGAAATCATCAACCGTGCTGACGTTCTGCCACTAGACTTCAACCAGAAGAACTCAGAAGAGCAGCGTCTAAAGTACCGTTACCTAGACCTACGTCGCCCAGAAATGAGCGATCGCATCAAGCTACGTGCTAAAGCGTCTAGCTTTGTTCGTCGTTTCCTAGATGACAACGGCTTCCTAGACATCGAAACACCAGTACTAACGAAAGCGACACCAGAAGGTGCACGTGACTACCTAGTACCTAGCCGTGTTCATAAAGGTTCGTTCTACGCGCTTCCTCAGTCTCCACAGCTATTCAAACAGCTGCTAATGATGTCTGGTTTTGACCGTTACTACCAAATCGTTAAGTGTTTCCGTGATGAAGACTTACGTGCTGACCGTCAACCAGAATTCACTCAAATCGATATCGAAACATCTTTCATGAGCGCGGAAGAAGTACGTGCAACAACTGAGAAGATGGTTCGCAACATGTGGCAAGAGCTTCTAGACGTTGATCTAGGTGAGTTCCCAATCATGCCATTCTCTGAAGCGATGCGTCGCTTCGGTTCTGACAAGCCAGACCTACGTAACCCACTAGAGCTAGTAGACGTTGCTGACCTAGTGAAAGACGTTGAGTTCAAAGTATTCTCTGGCCCAGCAAACGACGAAAAAGGTCGCGTTGCAGTAATTCGTGTACCGGGTGGTGCTAAGCTAACTCGTAAGCAGATCGACGGTTACGGTGAGTTCGTTGGTATCTACGGTGCTAAAGGTCTAGCATGGATGAAGGTTAACGACCGTGCTGCAGGCATGGAAGGTATCCAATCTCCAGTTGCTAAGTTCCTAAACGAAGAAGTGATCAACGGTATTCTTGAGCGCACAGGCGCAGAGACTGGCGATATCATCCTATTCGGCGCAGACAAAGCAAACACTGTGTCTGAAGCAATGGGCGCGCTACGTCTGAAACTAGGTACAGACCTAGAGCTGACAGACGAGTCTGCATGGGCTCCGCTATGGGTTGTTGACTTCCCAATGTTCGAAGAAGACGACGAAGGCAACCTACACGCTATGCACCACCCATTCACATCACCTCTAGGTGTGACTGCGGAAGAGCTAAAAGCGAACCCAGCGGCTGCTAACTCAAACGCGTACGATATGGTTCTTAACGGCTACGAAGTGGGCGGCGGTTCTGTACGTATCCACAATGCTGAAATGCAATCTGCAGTATTCGACATCCTAGGTATCGAAGCTGATGAGCAGCAAGCTAAGTTTGGCTTCCTACTGGACGCACTTAAGTTCGGTACACCACCGCACGCAGGTCTAGCATTCGGTCTTGACCGTCTAGTAATGCTACTTTGTGGTACAGAGAACATTCGTGATGTTATCGCGTTCCCGAAAACAACGAATGCTTCTTGTCTACTAACAGACGCTCCAAGCCTAGCGAACCCAGCTGCGCTTGAAGAGCTAGCAATCGCGGTTAAAGCTGCTGAAAAGAAAGAAGAAGAAGAGTAAATTTAGTTAACTAACTCTTTAATTAGAAACGCCACTCCAGCTAGGAGTGGCGTTTTTTTTGCGAGTACGATAGGGTGGAAATTCAATAAGTTAATAAAATGTAAGTGGTATGGACGCCTTAAATATAGAAGCGACGGAACAGCTTCGACGTAAAGTACTAATTGGAATGTGTTTGAATTTGGGTGGAGCTGCGCTTTTTCTTGGTGTGGCGAATATCTTTATTTTTGAACACAAAGCTATGGCTCTCGGAGTGATGGAGATCTTCTACTTCTTTATCTCTGCTTTTATGTTGTTTTACATACGTAACCGAAGTCATCCTAAATGGTTTCTCGCATTTCATAGCTTTGTTCTCGCCTTCCTAATTATTTTCGGTACTCACTCCAAACTGATTGAAGAAGCACTTTTCGTATGGGCGATTGTCTTGCCAACGGTTTTTTACCTCGCAATGGGGAAACAAGTTGGTTTTTATTGGAGCCTAGTGTGTCTGATACTGGAAGTGTATGTCATTTATTTAGGGGCGAGTGCGACTGATTGGATTCCTGCAACATTATTGGCAAATTTTATCCTGGCGTATCTATGTATTTGGGTGGTTTCCCATGCTTATGAAACGAGTCGGGTTAGAGCTGTAACCGATTTAAAGGCCTTAGCGCTCCATGATGCTTTAACTGGTGCGCGAAATCGACTGGCATTGTATTCAACTGTTGACGGGCAAAAGGGTATCGATGAGCTTCAATATGCTCTGGTACTAGATATCGATGATTTTAAACAGTTTAATGACCTTTATGGCCATGATGCTGGCGATGCGGTGTTGGTTGAATGTGTAAAGCGAATCCAAAACATAGCAGGTGAATCGAACACGTTTCGCGTCGGTGGTGAAGAGTTAGTAGTACTGATCAGACATGGTGAATTTGATATCCAAGACGTTGTAACTCAACTTCATCGTGCAGTTAGTCGCCAAGTATTGATGTTTGGTGATGTAAAACTAAGCATATCGTTCAGTGCAGGGCTAGAAAAATACCGAACGACTGAAAACTTTGATACTGTACTCGCAAGAGCGGATGCAGATTTATATCAGGCAAAGCAAGCTGGCAAAAGTTGTACCTTCTATCAAGGTTCCAAATTTGCTGAATCGTAATACAGTGAGTTCCAGTTATCATTTCTCCTTAAGCCTGAGCGAATGCCTCGTTCATAATTCCGCTTACTACTTATCACTATCGGTACTGATCGAGAAGAAAGAACAGAAAATGTCTATTATCCTTGGAATCGACCCTGGCTCGCGTATTACGGGCTATGGGGTTATTCGTCAAAATGGTCGCCACCTGCAGTATCTAGGCAGTGGTTGTATCCGTATGTCTGAGAAAGAGCTTCCGGGACGCTTGAAACAGATTTATGCGGGTGTTAGCGAAATCATCACGCAGTTTCAACCGGACGTATTCGCAATCGAGCAGGTGTTTATGGCGAAAAATGCCGACTCTGCGCTCAAGCTTGGTCAGGCCCGTGGCAGTGCGATCGTTGCCGCTGTAAATGCAGATCTTCCAGTGCACGAGTACGCCGCTCGTCTTATCAAGCAAGCCGTAACTGGCAATGGCGGTGCAGACAAATCACTGGTGCAAAACATGGTGATGAGCATGCTTAAACTCCCAGCAAAACCGCAAGCAGATGCTGCCGATGCACTGGGTGTTGCAATTTGTCATGCCAATACCAACAAAACGCTGATCGCGCTAGCAGGTAAAGCAACCACAGCAAGGCGCGGCCGTTATCGTTAATCCTCCCAATTGATATTCCAATCGCCATCAATTACTTATCTTTGATATGAAATGAGACTTCAAAAACAGTTTTTGTTAAATAGGTTCGCATTCTATTTAACAATTAACTAACATTGGTCGGAGGTCTTACAAGTCAATCAAGGATGATTATCGATGAACCCAATTACATGGTGGCGATCGCTCTTTCTACCCAAAACTCATCAATGGGGCAGTAATGAGTCACGACAGGCGGACATTTTATTACTGTTTACTTTCATTGCGTTTATCGTTGGACTTTACAGTCTGATCAAATGGAGCAAACATGGCGAACAGCTATTAATTGCGACCTCTATCTTCCTCATAGTTCTTGAACTGGTTTCTGCCATCGTTTTAAAGCTCTCGAAAAATCCAATCTTGGCTCTTAATTTTGGTTTTGTCGGCATGGCTGTTCATGCGCTAAATATCATTTATCAAAGCGGCGGGGTCGTCGATTCTACTCAAGCTTACTGGGTGCCTTTGCTGGTGGTCGCTTTCTTCTTATCTGGAACTAGAATTATCGCCCTTACATGGAGTGCCTTAGTGATAGGTGTGGCGGTGGTAATGACCTCTATGCATTTGAACGGTGCAGTATTCCCAAATATCGCCCTAAATGAGCAGGCAATGGTGGTGGAGACCTGGTCTGGGGTCGTCATGCCATTGGTAGTGATATGCATAGCGCAAGCGTTTACCGCTAGACAGAAAGAGATTGCGATTGAGCAAGCCGAGGCTGCGAAAACAGAGAGTCAAAGTGTAGCTGCGCAAGCTACCCAAAGTGAAGCTCAGCTATCTGTTGTGTTAGACCACGCCAACAATAATTCACAGAGCTTGCAAGGCGTCTCAGTGCAGCTTGATCAGCAGTCAAAAGACCTCCACTCTCAAGTTGAAGTCCTAAACATGAACTGTGAATCTCAAGCGAGTGCCGCTGAGCAGATGAGTCAGCAGCTTCATCAGATGACGGAAGGGCTAGAGGAATCCAACTCTTTCGTCAACGAACTGAAAGAGCGCAGTGAAGCGGTTGGAGTCAAAGCGCAGAAAAGCTCAGAGTCTTTGGAAGCATCGACCAACGCCATTAGTCAGATTATCCAAAGTAATCAAGAGATCATGAAAGTGGCAGACCTGATTACGTCAGTAGCCGAACAGACCAACCTTCTGGCACTTAACGCAGCAATAGAAGCGGCGAGAGCAGGGGAGCAGGGCCGAGGCTTTGCGGTTGTGGCAGATCAAGTACGTGAGCTATCTGCGAAAAGTAGCCATTCTGCGATTGAGATCCGAACACTGCTGGACCGGAGTAAGGAAGAAGTTGAGCACGGGCGAACCATTATCGAAACCACGGAAGCTGAAATGAATGGCATTATTTCCGAGGTTCAGACCATCTCTTCAGATGTGAATCAGCTCACTGACATCATGACCATGCAGATGGGCTCTTTGCATGAGCTCGATCAGGCAAGTACCGAAGTTGCAAAGAGTGTCGCAGAGACCAAAACCGTATCTGGGCAAGTTGCATCAAACGGCATTCAATTGAATCAACAAGTCGATCTCGTTAAGCAATTAGTCACAAGTCTGAATAGCGCGGTGTCAAACGCCAAACACGCTTAATTAATTCCCCAATCAAATAGAAAGAACTGGATAAGCATCCAGTTCTTTTATATTCTGTCCATCAAATAATTTTCCATCAAGAGAGTAAGTTGTGATCGGACGTCTTCGCGGTATTTTAATTGAAAAACAGCCACCAGAATTGTTAATTGAAGTGAGTGGCGTTGGCTATGAAGTACAAATGCCAATGAGCTGTTTCTATGAACTACCTGCTGTAGGCGAGGAAGCGATTATCTATACTCATTTTGTTGTGCGTGAAGATGCCCAGCTGCTTTATGGCTTTAATACCGTTAAAGAGCGAGCTCTGTTCCGAGAAGTGATTAAAGCTAATGGTGTTGGTCCTAAACTTGGCCTTGGTATCCTTTCAGGTATGACTGCAAGCCAGTTTGTTCAGAGTGTTGAGCGTGAAGATATCTCAACGTTGGTTAAGCTTCCGGGCGTGGGTAAGAAAACCGCTGAGCGTTTGGTTGTAGAAATGAAAGATCGACTCAAAGGCTGGGGCGCAGGTGATCTGTTTACACCGGCAACGGATGCGGCTCCAATTGATTCAACACCGAATGCGCACGATGCTGAAGAAGAGGCGGTAAGTGCACTTCTCGCTCTTGGTTATAAACCAACTCAGGCTTCGAAGGTTGTGTCGCAGATAGCGAAAGATGGCATGACAAGCGAGCAACTGATTCGTGAAGCACTAAAATCGATGGTATAAACTCGGTTTACCTGTATACATAAAATGCACTCCGCAATACTTTGCCTTCAGCTAGAGTCGGGGAGTGCAGTGAAGAACTTAAATAGAACAAGAGCTTGTCACTCTTGAGTTGGAATGACCTATGATTGAAGCGGATCGCCTAATAGCGCCGGACAACCCAGTATTCAAAGACGAAGACGTCATCGATCGCGCGATAAGACCCAAAGCGTTATCGGATTACCAAGGCCAAGATCACGTGCGTGATCAGATGGAGATCTTCATCAAAGCGGCGCAACTTCGTAATGAAGCGCTCGACCATCTATTGATTTTTGGCCCTCCAGGCTTGGGTAAAACCACACTTGCCAACATCGTAGCGAACGAAATGGATGTGAATATCCGCACTACTTCAGGGCCTGTATTAGAAAAAGCGGGCGACTTAGCAGCGCTTTTAACCAACCTTGAAGAAAACGATGTGCTGTTCATCGATGAGATTCACCGATTGAGCCCAATGGTTGAAGAGGTGCTCTATCCTGCGATGGAAGATTACCAATTGGATATCATGATTGGTGAAGGCCCTGCGGCGCGTTCTATCAAAATCGACCTGCCTCCGTTCACCTTAATTGGTGCGACAACGCGAGCGGGCTCTTTGACATCGCCATTGCGTGACCGTTTTGGCATTACGCAGCGCCTTGAGTACTACAAGGTGGACGACCTACAAAATATTGTACAACGCAGTGCTGACTGTTTGGGGCTATCTATGGACCCTGAAGGCGCACTGGAAGTGGCACGTCGCGCCCGAGGCACACCTCGTATTGCTAACCGTCTGTTGCGTCGTGTCCGTGACTTTGCAGAAGTGAAGGGCAATGGTCATATTTGTGCAGATGTTGCTGACAAGGCACTTAACATGCTCGATGTCGACGCCAAGGGCTTTGACTATATGGATAGAAAGCTTCTGTTGGCGATTATGGAAAAATTTGGCGGTGGTCCGGTAGGTATCGACAATATGGCCGCCGCGATTGGTGAAGAGCGTGACACCATTGAAGATGTGTTAGAGCCGTATCTGATTCAGCAGGGTTATCTACAGCGAACCCCAAGAGGACGAATCGCTACCGATCGTGCTTACCTTCATTTTGGTATCGACAGACCAAGTTAATTAATCGTTGTGTTTTATAAACCCTGGTTGCATAAGCGCCGGGGTTTTTAGTTTTTTATAGAATAACAACTCTTTGCGCGAGTCGATATTAGTCGCCGATATGCCATTCCAAAACTGAAAACATTGATTTCAAATTTGACGTCGCTAACAAAAATTGAAATAAGTTGTCATAATTCTTGTTAATACTTTATGGGTAGTTGTAATTCAAATGTTGATTGAGTGATAGCGGCATGTCACAGATATCATGCCTCGTTATTACCAACCTAATAATTGGTGTGATTTTAATCATGTTTGGTTAAAAATAACTCTAAATTGCTCGTAGAAATTTGATACAAATCAACGCAGGGTTCTCCTATAAACCTTTTGAAACATACTGATTTTACCAGTAATATTAGCGCCAGCTATATTAGCTCATGCTTAACAATAATCTAACTATAACGGTACGTTTTTGCTACAAATTTCAACTTGTAATAACAATCACGTTAATTGTTTTAACATGGATTTTTGCGGTGAATAATCACACAAGTGTCATTCAGCCGACACAAAGGAGTTACCATGATTGATGTTGTTGATCTGTCGCGATTGCAGTTTGCACTGACAGCGATGTATCACTTCTTATTTGTTCCACTGACTCTTGGTATGGCGTTTTTGCTTGCCATCATGGAGTCTCTATATGTAATGACCGACAAACAAATTTACAAGGACATGACTAAGTTCTGGGGTAAATTGTTTGGTATCAACTTCGCTCTAGGTGTAGCAACCGGCTTAACCATGGAGTTCCAGTTTGGTACTAACTGGTCTTATTACTCTCACTATGTTGGCGATATCTTTGGTGCCCCTCTGGCAATCGAAGCGCTTGTTGCATTCTTCCTAGAGTCTACTTTTGTTGGTCTTTTCTTCTTCGGTTGGGATAGATTGTCAAAGCGTCAGCACTTAGCAGTAACATGGTTGGTAGCACTTGGCTCTAACTTCTCTGCGCTGTGGATCCTGGTTGCCAACGGCTGGATGCAGAACCCAGTGGGTGCTGAATTTAACTTTGAAACAATGCGTATGGAAATGGTGAGCTTCGCTGAAGTTGTCCTAAACCCAGTAGCGCAAGTTAAATTCGTACACACAGTGGCTTCTGGTTACACAACGGGTGCAATGTTCATCCTAGGTATCAGCTCTTACTACATTCTAAAAGGTCGTGACCTTGCCTTTGCTCGTCGCTCTTTCGCGATTGCTGCATCATTCGGTATGGCTGCGATTCTATCTGTAATCGTTCTAGGTGACGAATCAGGTTATGAGTTAGGTGAAGTTCAGAAAGTGAAGCTAGCAGCGGTAGAAGCTGAATGGCACACAGAAGAAGCACCAGCTGCATTTACTGTGTTTGGTATTCCAAACCAAGAAACAATGCACACTGACTACGCAATTAAGATCCCTTACGTAATGGGTATCATCGCAACGCGTTCTTTCGATAAAGAGGTAACCGGCCTACGCGATCTGCGTGACGAGCACGTTGATCGTGTCCGCACGGGTATGTACGCATACGAGCTTCTAGAAAAACTGCGTGCAGGCGATAAGTCTGAAGAGAACATGGCAGCATTTGATGAAGTGAAAGGTGACCTAGGTTACGGTCTACTTCTTAAGCGTTACACAGAGAACGTGGTTGACGCGACAGAAGAGCAAATCCAAATGGCAGCGGATGATTCTATCCCGACTGTTTGGCCTCTATTCTGGTCGTTCCGTATCATGGTCGCGTGTGGCTTCATCATGCTATTCGTATTTGGTGCTGCGTTTGTACAAACGTGTCGTCAAAAAATCGAACAGAAGCAATGGGTTCTTAAAGCCGCTCTATTCTCAATCCCACTACCTTGGATTGCGATTGAAGCAGGTTGGTTTGTTGCAGAATACGGTCGTCAGCCGTGGGCTGTAGGTGAAATCCTACCGACGAACGTTGCAGCATCAGCTCTGACTATTGGCGAGCTTTGGACATCACTATTTGCAATTCTTGCACTTTACACAGTGTTCCTAATTGCAGAAGTTTACCTAATGCTTAAATTTGCTCGCAAAGGCCCAAGTAGCCTTAAGACAGGCCGTTACCACTTCGAACAAAACGACAACTCTGTTGAAGACAAAGTTAGCCGTTCAGTAGAAGTATAAGTGAGGGAATATTATGTTTGATTACGAAATCTTACGACTTATTTGGTGGGTCCTAATCGGTGTTCTACTGGTAGGTTTCGCCGTGACTGATGGCTTCGACATGGGCGTTGCAGCTCTGTCTCCTGTTATCGGTAAGAGCGACACTGAACGTCGTATTATGCTGAACACCATTGCTCCTCACTGGGATGGTAACCAAGTTTGGTTAATCACAGCGGGTGGTGCACTGTTTGCTGCATGGCCTCTAGTTTACGCAACGTCGTTTTCTGGATTCTATCTAGCGATGTACGTAACGCTAGCAGCACTTTGGCTACGTCCACTTGCTCTAGATTACCGTTCTAAGATTGAAGATCCAAAATGGCGTAAAGCTTGGGACTACGCGCTTTGCTTCAGCGGCACAGTTCCACCAGTTATCTTTGGTGTTGCTTTTGGTAACCTCCTTCAAGGTGTTCCATTTGAGCTAAACAGCCTGCTGATGTCTGAGTACAAAGGTTCGTTCTTCGCTCTACTGAACCCATTTGCTCTACTGTGTGGGGTACTAAGCTTGATGCTATTTGTTATGCAAGGTGCAACTTGGCTGCAAATGAAGACGACTGAGTCACTACACGAGCGTGCTCGAGGTGTTGCTCAAATCACGGGTCTAATTGCGGTTGCGCTATTCGTAGCGGGCGGCTTCTGGGTTCAATCTATCGATGGCTACGTGATCACAAGTACGCTAGACACAATGGCTGACTCAAACCCACTAAACAAAGAAGTAGCTGTTCAAGCTGGTGCTTGGATGGCGAACTTTGAAACGTACCCAGCAATGTGGGCTGCGCCTATCCTAGGTGTGGTAATGCCATTGCTAGCGGTTGTAGCGTCTCGCTTTGAGCGTGGTGGTTTTGCATTCTTGTTCTCAAGCTTGTCAAACGCTGGTGTTATCCTAACGGCTGGTTTTGCGATGTTCCCATTCGTGATGCCTTCAAGCCTAATCCCGAACCACAGTTTAACAATGTGGGATTCAACAGCGAGTGAACTAACACTTGGCCTGATGACTGCGGTAGCGGCGGTAATGGTACCTGTGATTCTTGCTTACACGACTTGGACTTACTACAAAATGTTCGGTCGTCTTGATAAGAAACACATCGAAGATAACGACGTTTCAGCTTACTAAGCTAGAAGTGAAATAACTTAGGAGAAATTTTATGTGGTATTTCGCATGGATTTTGGGTGTACTTCTAGCATGTGCATTCGGCATCATTAACGCTCTTTGGTTAGAGCACTCAGAAATGATGGATAAAGACAGTGAGTAATCTCACTGAGCAAGTGACCAAGCTGCACCAACCTATGGACAAGACTCTTCTTCGAGTTTTGTCTCTAGTACTGGGCTTCGTGCATGTTGGCTTGGTTATGTGGGATCCTGAAGCCTACGCCGAGAGTATTGGCGGTTTCAATGCGGTCATCGGTCCAATGTTGATTTGGGCGGTGTGTTCAAGCATGGTTTTCGGGGTTGGTTTTAAGCCTAGAGCGTGGGTATGGCAATTGCTATTTAGCCCATATGCTTCACTCACAATTTTGCTCTACCTAACAGTGTTAAGGTTCATATAGCGGCGCAATGCCCGTGAATACAGGCTTTATCGCATTGTTTGGTTTTTAGCCGAAAAGAGGTCATCTTATACAGATGGCCTTTTTTTTCACCACACAAATCAAATATTTCATGCCGTTATACTATTAATGTCAAAGAGTTGAGTTATAGTGATATCTTTAACGTTTTTGTATTGTGGTATGAGTTTGCAGGGATCATCTAAGCCATTTACCTGGCCTGTCACCGTCTATTATGAAGACACAGATGCAGGTGGCGTCGTTTATCATTCCAACTACCTGAAGTTTTTTGAACGCGCTCGAACCGAGATGCTGCGCTCAATTGGGGTATCTCAGCAAGTCCTTTTAGAACAAAACATCGGTTTTGTTGTCCGACACATGGATATCGATTTTATCCAAGGTGCACGCCTTGATGATGCTTTACAAGTCATTACAAAGATTTATGAACTGAAACGTGCTTCCCTAGTATTCTGTCAGGAGATCGTAAATCCTGATGGCAAAGCATTGTGTAAAGCAATGGTTAAGGTAGCATGTATCGACAATCAGAAAATGAAACCTAAGGCTATGCCGACTTTTATTCTTACGGAGCTGACAAACAGTGACTGCTGAAATCTCAATTTTAGGCCTTATTTTAGAAGCCAGCTTACTGGTTAAACTGGTAATGCTTACCCTAATGGGTATGTCGGTCGTCTCGTGGGCGATGATCATAAAAAGAAGCAAAGTGCTTTCTCAAGCGGCGAAACACACAGAGACCTTTGAAGATAAGTTCTGGTCAGGTGTTGATTTGTCGAAGCTATACCAAGAAAGCAACAAGCGTAAAGACGAGCTGTCTGGTACCGAAGAGATCTTCTACGCAGGCTTCACCGAATTTGCACGCCTGCGTAAATCTAACGCGGCGTCACCAGATTTCATTATGGAAGGTACTGGCCGTGCGATGCGTGTTGCCGTTGCTCGTGAAGTAGATGAGCTGGAAACCAACTTACCGTTTCTTGCAACAGTTGGCTCAATCAGTCCATACATCGGCCTTTTTGGAACCGTGTGGGGCATCATGCACTCATTCATCGCATTGGGTGAAGTAAAACAAGCAACGCTAGCAATGGTTGCGCCAGGTATCGCAGAGGCACTTATCGCAACCGCGATGGGTCTATTTGCCGCGATTCCTGCAGTAATGGCGTACAACCGATTCAGCAGCCGTGTAGGTAAGCTAGAACATAACTACGCGACATTCTCTGAAGAGTTCCACAGCATTCTTCACCGTCAAGCGATGGCTGGCAGGGAATAATCGATGGCAGGATACCAACCTAAAAAGCGCAAAATGACCGCAGAGATTAACGTTGTACCTTACATCGACGTTATGCTGGTTTTGCTGATTATTTTTATGGTGACCTCGCCGTTCGTTACTCAAGGTGTGGACGTAGAGCTGCCACAAGCCTCAACAGCAAAATCGGCTCAAGATCTTCTCGGTGACGATAACGCTAGCTTTATCATTGTTGAAGTAAATAAAGACGGTGAACTAGGGCTAAGTGTAAACAACGAAGAAGTTCAACATGGTCTGTCATTAGAAGAGATCATTGTGCGAGTGAAAGCGGAGCTTTCAATTAAACCAAATTCACCAGTGGCTGTTGGTGGCGATGCTGCAACGCCGTATGCTGAAGTTGTTTTACTACTTGATGAATTAAGCCGAGCAGGGGTGCCTAAGGTTGGCCTACTGACGGACATAAGGGAATAACTCCGTAGCATTCATGAAAACAAAAAAGACTAAATCGAATAGCTTAAGTACACCACTTATCGTGTCGCTAGCGCTACACGTGGTGTTATTCGTTGTGCTGATTGTGGGTGCAGATTTTACTATGTCTGAGCCCGAGCCAAGCGGCCAAATGGTTCAAGCGGTCGTTATTGATCCGCAGCTCGTTCGCCAGCAAGCGCAGCAGATTCGTCAGCAACGCGAAGCTGCGAGTAAGAAAGAACAAGAGCGCCTTGATAAGCTACGCCGAGAAAGTGAACGCTTAGAGCGCAACCGTAAGGCGGAAGAAGAGAACATTCGCAAGCTGAAAGAGAAGCAAGCCAGAGAGGCGAAAGCGGCTCGTGAAGCAGAGAAGCGTCGCGTTGAGCAAGAGAAACAGCGTAAAGCTGAAGAAGTTCGTCTTAAGCAAGAGAAAGAGCGCGCAGCGAAAGCTGAAGCCGACCGCAAGCTCAAAGAGGCCGCATTAGTTAAAGCGGAACAAGAGCGTAAAGCGAAAGAGGCGGCTATTGCAAAAGCAGAACAGGAACGCTTGGCAAAAGAGCAAGCGGCTAAAGAAGCGGCAGAAAAAGCACGCAAAGAGAAAGAAGCCGCTGAACGTGCTGAAAAAGAGCGTTTAGCGAAAGAGAAAGCGGCAAAAGAAGCGGCTGAAAAGGCACGTAAAGAGCAAGAGCGATTAAAGCGACTTGAAGAAGAGCGTAAGCAGCAAGAAGCGGCACTTAACGACATATTTGCAGGCCTTGAAACCGAGGCTTCGCAAAACTCTTCAGCAAGACAACAATTTATTGGTGATGAAGTTCAGCGATATGGTGCGATTTATACCCAGCTCATAGAGCAAAACCTGCTGTTGGAGGATAGCTTTAGGGGAAAGTCGTGTAGGGTAAACCTGAAACTGATCCCAACTGGATCAAACGCTATTTTAGGTAGCCTTTCGATTCTAGAGGGTGACAGCCGCCTATGTGCTGCTACGAAACGAGCAGTAGCCCAAGTGCAGTCTTACCCACTACCGAAAGACCCAGATATCGTAAACTCGTTGAAAAACATTAACCTAACAGTATTACCAGAGTAAAAGGACGAACCCGTGTTAAAGAAACTATTACTGAGTTTTGTGTTTGTAATAGCGACCAGCAGTCAGTTTGCACACGCTGCGTTGGAGCTCGTTATTACCGATGGTATCAACTCTGCACGACCTATTGCGATTGTGCCTTTTAAATGGGAAGGCAAAGAGAAACTACCACACGACGTTTCTGCTGTGATCGCATCAGACTTACAGCGCAGTGGTAAATTCAGCCCAGTTGCAACCAGCAAAATGCCACAAACACCCTACAGCGAAGCGGACGTAGATTTCGATGCATGGACAAACCTAGGTGTTGATTCACTGCTGACAGGTAGCATTACTCAAGATGCGCAAGGTCAATACGTCGTGAACTACCAACTGGTTGATATCGTTCGCGGTCAGCTAACTAATGGCCAAAGCCGTGCACTGAGCGATGAAGGCCAACTGGTTCTTTCGAAAGACCACGTTCTTTTCAATAAAAAAGCAACCGTACCGGGCCCACGTTTACGTGAGTACGCACACCGTATTTCAGATCTTGTTTATGAAGAGCTAACAGGTGAGAAAGGCGCATTCTTAACGCGTATTTCTTACGTTGTAGTGAATGATAAGGACAAGTACCCGTACCAACTGCGCGTAGCGGATTACGACGGTTACAACGAGCGTCTGGTTCTTCGTTCAAAGCAGCCACTGATGTCTCCAGCTTGGTCTCCAGATGGTAAGAAACTCGCTTACGTGAGCTTCCAAAATGGTCAAGCGGAAATCTTTATCATGAACATCTACACCGGTGAACGTGAAAAGGTGACGTCATACCCTCGTCACAATGGTGCGCCAAGATTCTCTCCTGACGGTAAGAAATTGGCACTAGTGCTTTCGAAAACAGGCAGCCTTCAGGTTTACACGCTTGATCTACAAACTCGTAAACTGACGCAAATTACTCGCGGTCGTGCCAATAATACGGAACCTTTCTGGCATCCTGATGGCAAGTCTCTCATTTTTACTTCTGATCGCGGTGGTAAACCCCAGATTTATAATGTAAATTTGTCAGATAATTCTACCCAAAGAATTACATGGCAAGGCAGCCAGAACTTAGGTGGTCAAATTACCCCTGATGGTCGATTCCTGATTATGGTGAATCGCAGCAACTCTGGATTTAACTTGGCCAAGCAAGACTTGGAAACAGGCGCGGTACAGGTCCTAACTAAAACCTTACTAGACGAGTCGCCAAGTATTGCACCAAATGGAGGTATGGTCATCTATAGCTCTATTTACAACCAAACAAATGTACTGTCGATGGTATCTATCGATGGTCGTTTTAAAGCTAGATTACCGGCAACTAATGGACGTGTAAGAGCGCCAGCATGGTCGCCGTTTCTGTAGCCACGCTTAAAAGCAATTAGCTATTGATAGTAATAACTATTGTAGCAAGTAACTATCTATAGCAATTTATCGGCTGTAGAAACTAAGTTTGATAACGTAAGGAAAATAAGATGCAACTTAATAAAGTTCTTAAAGGCTTGATGATTGCACTACCAGTGATGGCAGTAACTGCATGTAGCTCAAGTGATGATGCAACATCTGCGACTTCTGGTACTGAAACTAACCAAGCAACTTCAGGTTCAGAAAACAACGTAGACACAACTGTTGTGACACCAATTGACGCAAACGGTCAACTGTCAGAGCAAGAGCTTAAAGAGCAAGCACTACGTGAAACTCAAACTATCTACTTCGCATTCGACAACGCTACTATCGCGGGTGATTACGAAGAGATGCTAGCAGCTCACGCAGCTTACCTAAGCAAAAACGTAGACATGAAAGTAACTGTAGAAGGCCACGCTGATGAGCGCGGTACTCCTGAGTACAACATCGCTCTAGGCGAGCGTCGTGCACAAGCTGTTGCTAAGTACCTACAAGCTCTAGGTGTTCAAGCTGACCAAATCTCTATCGTAAGCTACGGTGAAGAGAAGCCACTTCTTCTTGGTCAATCTGAAGAAGTGTACGCTAAAAACCGTCGTGCAGTACTAGTTTACTAATTAGTAGACTTTTTAATTGAGGAATAGCCTCATGTTCAGTAACACAAAGCGTGTCATTATGCTTTCGTTACTGGCAAGTGCAGCGAGCACCGCGCTCGCTGCACCAGCTCCAGTATCCGATCTTAATAGCACCACAACCAATTCAACTTCCTCTTCTACTCGAGCGGCTTCGAATGAAACCGATATCGAGCGTCTAGAGCGCTTGCTACAAAACCGCAATCGCGTTCAACTTCAAATGCAGCAACAAATGGACGACATGGCTCTTGAGATCAGTGAGCTACGTGGTCAACTTGAACGCAATAGCTACGACATGAAACAGATGTTAGAGCGTCAGCGTGAGCTGTTTATCGAGCTTGATAAAGTAAGAAGCGAAGTGAAATCATCAGCCTCTGCTGCCGCTGTTGTTCCGGCAACAGACGCGAAAGGCGCCGAAGGTACTTTCAGTACTGATGTTGATGAGCAAACCGCTTATCAAAACGCTGTGGATATGATCCTCAAACAGCGAGACTACACGGGTGCGATTACTGCATTCCAGAAGTTTCAAACAGACTTCCCAGATTCTACGTTCACACCTAACTCACACTACTGGTTAGGTCAGCTCTATTTTGCTAAGAAGCAAGATAAAGAGGCAGTGAAGAGCTTTGCAGCTGTTGTAGCTTACAAAGACTCAAACAAGCGCGCTGATGCTTTAGTGAAGCTTGGCGATATCGCTGCGCGTAATAATAACTCTGAGCAAGCGAAAAAGTACTACGAACAAGTGGTTGCCGAATACCCGAACAGTGCATCGGCAAAAGTAGCCAAGACTCATTTATAGTTCTTTAGTAAAAGAGGCGCATCAGCGCCTTTTTTTATGCCTAATCCTTTTTGATCCCAATCGTTGTACTGTGTAGAATGCTCTAATTCTCGGAAGAAGTTGCGTAGAGCAAGAGCAATGAGCCATATATTAGATAAAATCGACACTGTTTACCCATTCCCACCGAAGCCAGTTCCATTGAACGATGCTCAAAAGCAGGCTCACATAGCGAACATCAAAAAGCTACTAAAAGAAAAAGACGCTGTTTTGATCGCTCACTATTACACGGACCCTGAAATCCAGGCACTCGCAGAAGAGACGGGTGGTTTCGTAGGTGATTCGCTAGAAATGGCTAAGTTTGGTAATCGTCACCCAGCGAGCACACTGATCATCGGTGGTGTTCGATTCATGGGCGAATCCGCGAAAATTCTGACACCTGAAAAGCGCATCTTAATGCCAACACTAGAAGCTGAGTGTTCTTTGGATCTTGGCTGTCCAGCAGACAAGTTCACTGAGTTCTGTGATGCACACCCAGACCACACTGTAGTGGTTTATGCTAACACCTCTGCGGCTGTTAAAGCACGTGCTGATTGGGTTGTGACATCGAGTATCGCACTTGAGATTGTCGAAAGCCTAGATGCTGAAGGCAAGCCAATCATTTGGGGACCAGACCGTCACCTAGGTTCGTACATTGCTAACCAAACTGGCGCAGACATGCTCCTGTGGCAAGGTGAGTGTATCGTACACGACGAATTCTCTGCTGATGCATTGAGAAAGATGAAGTCTGTATACCCTGAAGCAGCAATTCTTGTACACCCAGAGTCTCCGGCTAGTGTGGTTGAGCTAGCTGATGCAGTTGGTTCTACGAGTCAGCTGATCAAAAAAGCGAAAGAGTTGCCGCATCCGCAAATGATTGTGGCGACAGACAAAGGTATCTTCTTCAAGATGCAGCAATTGGTGCCTGAAAAAGAACTGATTGAAGCGCCAACAGCAGGTGCTGGTGCAACATGTCGTAGCTGTGCTCACTGTCCTTGGATGGCGATGAATGGCCTAGAGGCGATTGAAAATGCACTTGAGAATGGTGGTGAGCAACACGAGATCTTCGTTTCTGACGAGCTACGCGTGAAATCTCTTATCCCATTGAACCGCATGCTTGATTTCGCAGAGCAGTTGAACATGCAGGTGAAGGGCAACGCGTAAGCAAAGTCTTCATCTTCAGAGTTTATAAGCCAGCATTCGTGCTGGCTTTTTTGTACCTTTTTCCTCGACTTTTACGCCAGATATCTTGTTGATATCGCGAATTTTTCCTAGCATGTAATTAACAAAATACTTAATTGAGGTGCAGATGGTTATCTGGTTACAGCTCAAGCGTTGGCTTCAGGCGAATCTATTCGTGTTAAACGGGAAGAACTTGCTGGTCGCGTTTGCAGGGTATGTGCTTACGGCATGGCTATTGTTGTTCATTGCTGGCGAGCACGATCTCACGTCCTCAATTACTACCTTCGCGTACTATCTGGTCGTGACGGCTTCAACGGTTGGGTATGGTGATTTGTCACCAACCACAGAGCTTGGTCAGTGGGTAGTGATTTTATTTGTGATTCCCGGAGGTCTCAGCTTATTTGCTGCTTTGCTCGGTAAGGTCGCAACCGAGGGTGTTGAATATTGGCGTGCAGGTCTGTTGGGTAAAAGGAGAATTCGAGTGGAAAACCACATTTTAATGTTAGGTTGGAATGAGCAAAGAACGATACATCTTATAAGAATGTTACAGCATGAAGAGACTGGTAAGCGCCCAATTGTGTTGTGTACTCGTTCTGATATAGAAAACCCTCTTCCGGGAGAGATCAACTTCGTTAAAGTGAACAGCTACACCGATGGTAAAGAGATGGAAAAGACGGGGATAGAGTCGGCAAGCTGTATCCTGATTGATAATCCAGAAGATGATATTACTTTGTCAGCAGCTCTGTACTGTGCGAATCGAAACCCTGATGCGCATTTGCTGGTTTACTTTAAAGACGAAGCTTTGAGCGATTTGCTCCACAAACATTGTCCAAATTCGGAGTGTATTCCGGCAGTGGGCGCGGAAATGTTGGCTAAAGCAGCTGTAGATCCGGGCTCGAGTGCCTTGCACCAAGAGTTGCTTAGCTCGACACGAGGCATGACGCAATACTCGACTTACTATCCAGAGAATGCAGAAACAACAACGGTCGCGCCTATCTTTAGTGTTTTCAAAGAGCGCTATCAAGCAACGTTGATCGCAATAGATCACGGTAAGGGGCAGGGGATCGAGCTTAATCCTGAGTTGAATGTTGAAGTTAGTGGAGGATCAAAGCTCTTTTATATAGCGGATGAACGAATCCCAGAGTTCAACTGGCAAACCATTACAAATAAATAGTGGAACCGAGTAATCCTTGGTTAACGAGATCAAAAAAGGCTTCCGATGGGAAGCCTTTTATTCTTTCGTTCATAGCATCACCGCGTGATGCATGCTCGATGTCATTCGTTATTGAGCTTCAGCCAAAGCGATACCGCGTTGCGTCAAGCCACATAGCATAACGGGTACAGCATTGAAGATCTCTTCAAACTGCTCCAAGCCTTCAACGCCTTGCTCTGCTAGTGTCGCAATAGAAGTCTCTGGATCGTAAAGCATGCTGATAGAAAGTAGAACGCCGCCAACCAGTGCGTTGTCTTCACTGTCTTCAGGCATCAAGGTTTCCCAGTCATCACGAGCGATCTGCCAACCTTGTAGCAGGCCCTCACAGAAATCACGAGTTGCTTCGTTCACTACTTCTTCTTCATCTAACTGACAAGCTTGTGGCCAAGTCCAGTTGCCTTCCATTAAAGCTGGGCGAGTTTCATTCCAAAGCGCAATGATAAGCTCAATATAGCTCTCTAGTTGTTCGCCATCAGTGAAAGGAGCAACTTCTTCACCGCCCCATAAGAATGGAAGCCATTCGTGCGGCGTTAACACGTTCGGCGCGGCTGCCATAGCAGTCACAAAGCCAAGTGTTTTGTGTTCTGTGATGAGTTTGCCTTCCAGCTCAGGAAGCGCAAGAATTTCTTGTAGTGTCAAACTGAAGTACCATAGTAGGTGAAACAAATTTGTGCTTATAGTACCAATCTTGCTGTCGCAATCAAAACCCAATCTAAAAAGGCTTGATGTAACTGGATATAGTCGCTAGCTTAAATAAAAAAGCAACAATAAAACTATATGCAGATACGTTCCTCTCTTAAGAAAAAAAGCATGGTTGCGCTTGGATTGTACCTAGCGACCTTTATTGCCATCATCGGCAGTGTCACCTATTTCGTTGTTGAATCGCCTGTACGAGCCAAGCTCCAGCAGAACCTAGACTTAAGGGCAGAAATCCTTTCATCATTAATTGAGGCACCACTCAATAGCTCAGAGGGCTTTTTACATAGCCTGGTGGGCCTTGCACAAGCTCAACCTGACTCAAAATTGTTGGCTCGTCATTTCAAATCGATTCTTGCGACCAGTGACGATACCATTATCAGTGCTGGTATTTGGCCAGAACCTTATGTGTATGAAGCAGATCGAGAACGAGACAGTTACTTCTTTAACAAAGCTGACGACGGGAAAATCGACCAGCTTTTCTCTTACAACAACCCTAAGTCGATGCTGTATCACCAAGAAGCATGGTACGCATCCGTCGCAGAAAAGCCCGTCGGCACTGTATCTTGGAGTGATGTCTACTTAGATCCATACACTCACATTCAAATGATTACGGCTTCAGCCCCGTTCTATTTGAATGGTAAGTTCTCGGGTGTCGCGACGGTGGATTTATCGTTAACCGAGCTTCTAAACTTCATAAAGAGCCACGCTGAAGAGTACGATCTCGGCATTACCTTGCGTGATCAACACCAACAAATATTGGTGACACACAATTTCAATCTGGTTGAAGGTATCTACATAAGTAAGCACAAGTTTGGTCAGTTTGATTGGCAGGTCGATGTCGTCAACTCCAAATTGTTGGTTGCTGATGAAGTATCTAGGCAGGTAATGAGTATTGAATGGGGT
This sequence comes from Vibrio sp. THAF190c, assembly GCF_009363355.1. Lineage (NCBI taxonomy): Bacteria > Pseudomonadati > Pseudomonadota > Gammaproteobacteria > Vibrionales > Vibrionaceae > Vibrio > Vibrio sp. THAF190c. The sequence continues at coordinate 1,197,316 of NZ_CP045338.1, forward strand.
ATCGCACCGTTCCTACTCTTATGTGTGATGGCCGGCTACTACCTATTAAATCGTTATCTGATCAGTCCAATTACCACGATTGCAGCTAAGGTTGATGGCTCCAAGGAGGGAGGCGTCATAGATGTTAACTACCAAAGCCAAGATGAGATTGGTTACCTGATAAAAACATTCAATGAAAAAACCGTATTCCTAGAAGCTGAGAAAGTAAAAGCTCAAGCATCAACTAATGCCAAAACGGCTTTCCTAGCAACACTCTCTCACGAGATAAGAACGCCAATGAATGCGGTTCTTGGTACCGCACAAATCCTTCTCAAGACGCCTTTAAACAGCGAGCAAGAGAAACACCTGCGCAGTTTGTACGAATCCGGCGATCATATGATGACGCTACTTAACGAGATCTTGGACTTCTCTAAGATAGAGCAGGGTAAGTTAGACCTGGATAACACCCGTTTCCCACTCGACTCCTTGATTGGCAGTATTAACAGTGTCTACTACACCTTGTCTGCGGAGAAAGGGCTGCAATTTAAGGTCTACACCGAAGTGCCAGCTGGTCGTTGGTACTTTTCCGATAAAGCACGTCTGCGTCAGGTTCTGTTTAACTTACTCAATAACGCAGTGAAATTTACCTCGCGCGGCTTTGTTGAAGTCTACTTCAAAGAGGTTACCCGAAATGGCAACACCTACCTGAACATTCGGGTTCGTGACACCGGTATAGGGATCTCCAAAGAAGCTCAAAAACGTATTTTCAATCCATTCGAGCAAGCTGAGTCTTCCACCACGCGTCGTTTTGGTGGTACCGGGCTTGGGTTAGCGATTGTGAAAAAAATCACTGAGTTAATGGACGGAGACATCCAAGTAACCAGTGAAGAGGGGATTGGCACCAGTTTTGATGTGAACTTGAGAATTGAGCCTACAGAACCCGGAGAGGTCGAAAGCCTACCGCATTCGAAGCTTAACTACTCAGGTTTAAAAGTCCTTATTGTGGAAGACAATCGCACTAATACGGTGATCATTGAAACCTTTATGAACAATAAAGGCTTCAGCTGCAAGAGCGTTGAAAACGGTGAACTTGCGATTCAGGCAGTGGCTTCTGAGCGCTTTGATTTGATTCTGATGGATAATCACATGCCAGTGATGGACGGTGTAGAGTCAACAACCGCGATACGTGCATTGGCTGACGATATGTCATCGGTGCTTATTTTTGGGTGTACTGCCGATGTCTTTAAAGAGACACGTGAACGAATGATTGGGGCAGGGGTAGATTACATCATAGCTAAGCCCATTGATGAGCGAGAGCTTGATGATGCGCTATTTAGGTTCTCTAACAAGCTCTATCAATATCATGGCTCTCAACCACAGTCGAATGAAGAGCCTGTGATCAAAGCTCCAGACAATACTGAGGAGCTCTTGGTGACTCTGTACATTGCACTTGAAGATCAAAGTATAGAATTAGCAACGTTTGCGTTGGAGAATCTACTTATCCATATTGAGCCGACGGAGGATTCTTTGCTTCCGTCATTGTTGACTCAAGCCATTCAAGAGCTTTCAAAAGGGCGCTTTCCTTCACAAGAACTCATCAACTCAATAACCGTTAATATTCCAGTTGAATAATTGTATTTAAATTACAGTAAATGAAGTACGGTTTGAATAAAAATTGAGCTGGATCTGTTTTTTTGGTCGAAGTAACTGGTTTTACTGTCAATTATGGTTGTAAATTTACAACTTTATTTTAAATTTGAAATCTATCACTGCAAATGTTGTGTTTTAATAGTGACATAATCTGGTTGGGTGTTGAATTACCCTTTTTATATGTTACTAAATCACTGAATTGGCAGTGGTATATTTTGGGTTTTATGCGATGAAGTCTCGTGGGCCATTTTGTATTCGTAACGCAGCAGCGGATACTTTTGCTATGGTAGTTTTCTGTTTTATCTCTGGCATGATTGTTGAGATTTTTATCTCTGGTATGTCGTTTGAACAGTCTCTTGCATCACGAACGCTCTCTATCCCTGTGAATATTGCGATCGCATGGCCTTACGGTGTTTTTCGTGACTGGGTGTTACGTAACGGAGCGAAAATTTCAGACAGTTCATTGGCGAAAAACCTGTCTGATTTAGTTGCGTACGTTTTGTTCCAGTCTCCAGTTTATGCAGGTATCTTGTTCGCGGTAGGTGCTTCAACTGATCAAATCGTTACAGCAGTAACCAGTAACGCAGTGATTTCGTGCGGCATGGGCGTGCTATATGGCTACTTCTTGGATATGTGTCGTAAATGGTTCCGCGTACCGGGTTACTACCAACAAGCGTAATCTTGTTGATATTTGGTTTGTTTTCAAACGAATGAGTTAATTTGTAAGCGAACAGACTAATTAAGGTAACTTTTTTGACAATGCCCCTTGACCAATGCGAGCAGAATCAATAAAGTAGCGCCTCGTTGAGCAACACAGCTTAACAACAAAATTTGGTGAGGTGTCCGAGTGGCCGAAGGAGCACGCCTGGAAAGTGTGTATACGGAAACGTATCGAGGGTTCGAATCCCTCCCTCACCGCCATATTCCAGAAAGCCTAGCAGCAATGCTAGGCTTTCGTCGTTTTGGTGCTAAGAAAACTAAGCGCAAATATCAAAAAACATATCTTTAGCTATTTACTTCAAATTCCTTCTTTTCTCTTTACGTCGTTGCCCTTGTCACTTCTATTCTCACTTGTCTCTAATGTTTAATGTCATCTTCGTCGTCACCGATGTCTTAGATTCCTATGCCATTGAAACTAATAGGTAAAAGTGGACTTGAATGCTGCTTGTAAAAGGGCATTTGAGCTTGTGTTGTTTGAGAAGCTTTAAACAACGCGTTCTAACCGTGATGGTGATCATGAGTCGTTCTGTGTTTACGTATTTTTACTTGAAAAATATGATTATAAGAACATAATAAACGTAAAATTTACGTTTGTAGTCAGAGGGACCAGTGTGAGTGAATCGAAAACTGAGGCCGACTTAAAGAAAACAACGATACATGAGGCTGCAAAAATCGCAGGTGTATCAATTGCTTCTGTCAGTCGAGCTTTAAATAACAAACCCGGCATCAGTGAGAAAACGCGTAAACGTATTCTAGATATTTGTAAGGATTTGGGTTACGTACCGAGTACATCGGCACGCGAGCTCATGGGGAATCATAAAAATACCATTGCGATTTCTCTAGGACCTATCGATTTTTACGCTTCACGCTACTTGGGTATGCTTTGGCCGTCTCTCTCTGCAGCTATTCGCAACTCAGGACGTAACTTGTTGCCTGTGAGTTTTGGCGAGGTGGACTTACAACAAGTGGGTGGTGCGATTTTATTAGGTATGACCGCTAACGATCCGCGTGTCGAAACCTGTAAGGACCTTGGCTTGCCTTTTGTCTGTATTGGAATGAGCGAAGGTTCATTTTGGGTCGCTCCTGATGACTTTAATGGTGGCCGTGAGGCAACGCAACACCTTGTAGATAAAGGGTTAAGCGATATCTGCTTCGTGACACCTACGACATACGGTGATGGTTATCAATTCCGCCATCAAGGCTATATGTCAGTAATGGCGAGTAATGCACTTCCCATCAGAGAGCTAAGGACAGGCCATGATCCACTAGGTGAGATTGCCGCATACCGATACTTTATTTCGATGGATAAGCAGCAACTCGACGGTTACCAAGGGTTTGTTTGTGAAAGCGATGAAACAGCGCTTGGTGTGATCGCTGCTTTGAAAGACCGTGGATATCGTGTCCCAGAAGACTTTTCGGTTGTTGGCTATGATGGCTTGCCAGGAATCTCTAAAACTTTAACAACCGTTGTTCAAGACACTGACAAGATAGCGGCGAAAGCAGCCTCAATGCTTGAGCTAGCAATATTAGGCGAACAGCCTGTTGGTGCTGTAGTGCCTATTACATTGAAGCTCGGTGAAACGACATAAACACATAGTTTTACTTATTACCTAAAAAGGGCATATCGAAAGATATGCCCTTTTTATATAACCTAACGAAAAATTTACTCAATCGTGACATTTATAGAGCTCATTACGTACTTTTTATAGGTTTTTATAGGAGTAAATGTCCCATAAATGGATAATTATGGCTTTAAATTAGATCCTGATCACTAAAATAGACATGCCAAACGTTGCTCAAAACGAAACTGTGATCGATTTAACGTAAGCGTTTACGTAAACTCTGCATAATACCCTCAGATTTTGAAATTAAGGAACTGAGGGCAACATGAAAAAAACAATATTGGCGGCATCCCTACTTGCTGCAAGCCTATCTGCAACCGCAACTGAAAAGACGGAAGTTACTATCGCTGGGTGGGGTGGTAATGACGTTGTTGTGCTGAACAACTTGGTAAAAGAAGTATTGGCCGATGATTTTGAAGAAGCGGGGTTAACCGTTAAATACCAAGCGGTCGAAGGTGATTTCTCTCAGTTTATAACTAACTCTTTGTCTGCAGGTACAGCACCAGATGCTTTTTATGTTGATGTAGTTTTCGCTAACACTTTGGTCAACTCGGGTAAGGTCGCTGCAAACAGCGAATCGCTAAATAGCGTTAGCTCTGCAGTTATTCCAAGCCTCAATAGTGCGTTTACGTTAAATGGTAAACAGTATGGAATTGCTAAGGATTTCAATACTATCGCGCTTCAATATAACAAAGATATTTTTGATGACGCCGGCGTTGATTACCCAACTAACAGCGATTCTTGGGAAGATTTACGTAAAAAGCTGATCGCGGTGAAAGATGAACTAGGCGATGAAGTATCAGGTATCTGTGTTATGCCTGATTACGCGCGTTTTGCTCCATTCGCATTGGCGACAGGCTGGAAGCCATTCAATGAAGAAGGCAAGACAGTTCTTGATGAGAACTTCGAGCGTGCATTCAACTTCTACACAGGCTTAGTTTCTGAAGATGAAGTCGGTATTTTGGCTACAGACTTAGGTCAGGGCTGGGGTGGCGGTTGTTTTGGTACAGAAGAAACAGCGGTTGCGCTTGAAGGTAACTGGATCAGTGGCTACCTGCGCGACAAAGCGCCAAACCTTCCTTACGGCACAACTTTAATGCCAACCGACCCGAAAACAGGTGAGCGCGGCAACCTTCTATTTACTGTTGCTTGGGGCATAAACGCTGATGGCAAAAATGTAGAAGCAACGCAAAAAGCGGTCGAAATCTTAACGAGCCAAGAAGCGCAAGAGTGGGTACTGGACTCTGGTCTTGCACTACCTAGTCGTAAATCTCTAAGCGACGCGAAATTCTTTGAGGTTGAAGATTCAGAAAGTGAACTGGCGAAACAAGTCTTTAAAGGTGCTCTAGAAGGTAACGTTGAACCTTTTGCCTTTGGGGATTACGGCACGGCTTGGATGACTCCAATCAACGAAGCGCTGAACTCTGTACTGCTTGGTCAAATGACGCAAAAGGAAGCGCTCAAGATGGCTCAAGCGAAATACGATGCATTAACGGCTAAGTAGTAGGACGAGCGATGAACTCTTTACGTCTTCGCCAACAAGTTTACGGATGGCTCCTAGCTGGGCCATTTGTACTGACTTTGGTGGTGTTCTTTCTTTATGCATTGGTTCGAACGGTTTACTTCAGTTTTACTGAATACGACCTGTTTAGTGATGCGGTATGGGTTGGTTTAGCGAACTTCAAAGCATTGCTTACCGACGACTTATTTTTACTGTCATTGGCAAACACGATTTGGTTCTCCCTTATCGTTACCTGTGTGCAAACGGTGTTAGCGCTTGGTTTAGCAATCCTAGTTAACTCTAAGATTCGTGCGAAAAGCTTCTTTAGAACAGCCTTTTACCTACCAAGCATTCTTTCCAGTGCTGCGGTAACGCTGATCTTCATTTGGTTCTACCAAAAGAACGGTTACCTAAATGGCTTTGTTACAGACGTTGTGAATCACTATCCACACATCAGCTGCTTTGCTCTTATCGCGATTGCGACACAATTTGTTCTGGTAACGAAAGATCGCATGAAGGGCTTACCAGTGGGTTGGTTTGACCCAGCATGGGCAATCATCTCGGTGATTGTTGCAGGCCTAGCAACCTTTATTGCAAGTGCAATGGGTTGGGTTGAAGTGACCAAAGATGTGGTTGAAGTGAACTGGTTGAATACTCGTGACCACGTTGGTCCTATGCCACTGACTCTTTGGGCGATTGTTATTCAGAATATCTACACCACGATTCCGACCTTCATGCTGCTATTCCTAGCGGGATTGCAAGGCATTCCAGGTGAGTTGTACGAAGCAGCGCACATTGATGGGGCTAACAAGTGGCAACAGCACTGGAACATTACGATTCCTCAGTTAGCGCCAGTGACATTCGTTGTCGTGACCTTCTCGATTATCGGTACGCTACAGATGTTCGACCAAGTTGCTCTGCTAGGTTCAGCAGCTCCGCTTGAGTCTCGAATCACACTGGCTTACTACGTTTACCACAATGCTTTCCCACCGGGTGGCACACCACAAATCGGTATGGCGAGCGCAGCGGCATTGGTATTGGCATTCATTACATTGGCAGTGGTTTATCTGCAGAAAATCTTTGGAGTAAAGGAGAAAGCAGATGGCTAGTCAAACCATGACGTCAAAAGATGATGCAACTCCCGTGGCATCTATGGAGCAGGTTGCAAAGTTTCAAGCGCGACGCCGCTGGGCAAAAGTGGCTTGGGTATACAGTGCATTGATTCTAGTTGCAACGGTAATGCTAGGTACATTTGTGGTCGCTTTCCTAGCGAGCTTGAAGGATGACCCACTAGAGCAGCCGTTTAAATTCAGCTTTGCTCAGGTTCAACCGAGTAACTGGGGTGCGGCTTACCAGTTAGGTCAACAAGGCAATAACGCACCTATGTTCGGTGGTTTTGCTCCGGGTGCAGAGGTTAACTTCACAGTGACTTATGCGGTTGAAGAGGGCAAGGAATTCAAAGTTCCGACTATCGAAGTTCCGCGTCGCCGTCCAGGCACCGGTATGGCTGCTGCAACGGTGACAGACTTCGCTTCTGATTACGCAGTGGTGAGTGAACCTCGCTTAGTCGCTTCGAGTGACGACGTCACCTATGTCGAAAAACGTGGTCGTAACGAGATTACCAAGCAAGGTCAAAGTCAAACTTGGGAATTCAACGTTCGTTATCAAGGTAGTGGTCCTGAAATTGCGACGCTTCCTCTAACCGTTGAAGCGCCACGTGGTCAGGTGCTGATTGATAGCACGCTAGCACCAAGCAAGATGGAACGTCGCGGTCGAGTTGCAGCATGGGATAACGCGGCGCCAGGTCTTATTGGTTATGTATTTAAGTCTTACGTTCGTGTTTACACCGAGTCGGTAAGTTTGGATACCGGTAAGAGCTTGTTCATGAGCTGGACCATCAACTCGTTCTTCATCGCGATTGGCAAGGTGATTCTAACGCTGTTCTTTGCTTGTACAGCAGGTTACGCCCTAGCTCGATTGAAGTTCACTGGAGCACGCGCAGTCTTTGCTTTCATGCTGTTCAGCATGATGATTCCAGGACAGGTGACGTTTATTTCCAACTATCTGATCTACAAAGATATTGGATTATTGAATACGCCTTGGGCCGTGATTACTGCGGTGGTGGCATCGGGGCAAGTTCTGATTATGAAGCAGTTCTTCGAGAACATTCCTAAAGAACTTGAAGAAGCCGCAATCGTAGATGGCGCGAGCCCAGCCGTGATTCTTTGGAAAGTCTTTATGCCACTGGCTAAGCCAGCCATTTTGTCGGTCACTATCCTTGGTTTCCAAGGTGCATGGAACGACTTCTTCTGGCCGCTGGTGGTGATAAACAGCCCAGCTGACGCATTCACGCTTCCTGTTGGTCTATTAAGTTTACGTAACGCTTATGGCGTAGCAGGTGACTGGAACCTGATTCTGGCAGGCGCATTCCTGTCGACAATCCCAGTACTGATTGTATTTATGGTATTTCAACGTTACTTCGTTGGTAACGATATTTCTTCCGCTGTTAAAGGTTAATTCTCGGGGATATTTAAGATGTTTATGAACTACACCGCTGGTCAAGGCGAACTAAAAAACTGGATCGTTGAAGAGACGGCATTTGATTCAGCACTTCAAGGTAAATGTGAAGTTGTGATGAGTTTAGGTAATGGCTACATGGGTGCACGCAGTGCCACGGAAGAAAAGTATGTAGGCCAAGTGCGCAACTTATTCATCGCAGGTACTTATAACAAGTTTGACGAAGAGGAAGTGACCGAGCTTCCAAACGCTGCAGATATGAGCTCAATTGAGATGTTCATTGATGGCCGTCGTTTCCACTTGGAGTCTGGCGAAGTAAGTAACTACTCTCGTCGTCTAAACGTGAAGAACGGTGAACTGACGCGTGAGTTCACTTGGACAAACACAGAAGGCAAAACGTTTGAGATGCGCTTCCGTCGCTTTATCTCTCAAGCAAACCTTCACCTGATGGCGTTCGACGTTCACGTTAAGGCTGTGAACAGCGATGCGAAAATCGAAATCCGTTCGGGCGTTGATGCTCAACTGTCAAACTCAGGCGCTCAGCACTTCCACGAAGGTGAGAAGCGTATTTATGACAAGCGCTTCATCGAACTTCTACAGCACACGACAGAAAGCAAAGTTGATTTCGTATTCCTAACGTCTCACCGTTACTTCGTAAATGGTACAGAAGTTGAGATCGACCCAGGTCTACAGATGGACCGCCGTAAGGTATGGCTGAACATTCATCAAGAGCTAAAAGCAGGCGAGACATTTGGTACTGAGAAAGTGGGTGTTGTACACACTTCTCGTGACAAGCAGTTCGATGTTGAAGGCTATGAGCTACAAGCTCTACGTGACCACGCGCTAACTAACCTAAAAATGAACGCTGACCGCAGCTTTGACGAGCTACTAGCAGACAGTGCAGTTGAGTGGGACAAGCGTTGGGACAACATGAGCATCACCATCGGTGGTAACGACTTTGACCAACTAGCGACTCGTTTTGCTCAGTACCAACTGAACATCTTCACGCCAATGCACGATTCTCGCTTCGGTATCGGCGCAAAAGGTCTATCAGGCGAAGGCTACAAAGGTCACTCATTCTGGGATACAGAAGTATTCATGCTTCCGTTCTTCATCTACACAATGCCAGAAGTTGCACGCAGCCTACTTGAGTACCGCTTTAAAACACTTGGCGGCGCACGTAAGAAAGCAGCAGACAACGGCTACATTGGTGCTCAGTTCCCATGGGAATCTGCACTAACAGGTGAAGAAGTAACGCCAGTATGGGGCGCAGTAGACATCATCACTGGTAAGTCGACTAAGATCTGGTCTGGCTTTATCGAGCAGCACATCACGTGTGACATCACTTACGCACTGTGGCAGTACTACCAAATCACTGGCGACCAGAAGTTCATGGACGACATGGGCTACGAGATCATGTTTGACACAGCAACGTTCTGGACAAGCCGTCTAGAGTGGCTAGAAGACCGCAACATGTGGGGTATCTGTAACGTAATCGGTCCTGATGAGTACAAAGAACACATCGACAACAATGCGTTCACGAACTACATGGCAGTAGAGAACATCAAGCTAGCGATTCGTTACTACGAAGACCTAGAAGCGTCTAACCCAGAGCTACTGGCTAAGCTGTCTGACAAGTTGAACCTAGTTGAAGCTCGCAAGATGTGGCTAGAGCGCGTAGATGACATCTACCTACCGCAACCGCGTGAAGAAGATAAGATCATCCCGCAGGACGATACTTACCTACAGAAAGAGATCATTGACCTGACTAAGTACAAAGAGCAGCCGTTCGTTGGTGGTTTGTTCCAAGACTACAGCCTAGATCAAGTGAATGAGATGCAGGTTTCTAAGCAAGCAGACATCATGGTTCTTTTCCTACAACAGGAAGACAAGTTTGACCTAGAAACTAAGCTTGCGAACTGGAACTACTACGAGCCGAAAACGCTACACGATTCGTCTCTAAGTCTATCAACTCACTCGGTACTGGCGTCAGATGTGGGTAACCCAGAGCTGTCTTACGACCTGTTCCAACAAGCGGCGTCTATCGACATCGGTCAAAACATGAAGAGCTCGGATCACGGTATCCACGCAGCGTCTATCGGTGGTATGTGGCAGTGCGTGGTATACGGCTTCGGTGGCGTACGTATGCTTGGCGGCGAGCTTCGCATTAACCCTAACCTGCCTAAACAGTGGGATAGCGTGAACTTCCCAATCTACTGGAAAGGTGAGCGTCTAGAAGTAACGGTAGACAACGCACGAGTAAGCATTGTTCGTCCAGAGTTTAACGGCCAACCACTTAACATCGAAGTTGCGGGTGAGCCACGTGTAATCGAATCAACAGAGGCTGTATTCAATGTGTAAGGCATTTATTTTCGACCTTGATGGCGTAATTACCGATACCGCTGAACTGCACTACCAAGCATGGCAACGCATGGCGAACGAAGAAGGTTACTACTTCGACCGCGAAATCAACGAGCAGCTGCGTGGTGTTTCTCGCGAAGCATCTCTAAAAATCATCCTAGATGGTCGTGAGATCAGCGAAGAGAAATTTGCAGACCTAATGAAGCGTAAGAACGACTACTACGTTGACCTGCTAAACACGATTTCTGCAAAAGACGTTCTGCCAGGTATCGAGCAGTTCCTACTGGAGCTAAACGCACGTGGTATCAAGGTAGCACTGGCGTCAGCAAGTAAAAATGCACGTCCAATCCTACACCGTCTTGGCTTAACGCCGCTGTTTGATGCCATCGGTGATGGTTGGTCAGTGCAGCGTTCTAAGCCTGCGCCAGATGTATTTATTCACGCTGCAGGCCAAGTAGGCGTAAACGCTGACGAGTGCATTGTGGTTGAAGATGCAGAAGCGGGTGTAGACGCAGCGAAAGAAGCAGGCATGCGCGTTGTGGGTATCGGCCCTGATGAGCGTGTTGGTCATGCAACATGGCGCTTCGAGGACACAGCTGACATGAAACTCGCTGCAATCCTGTAAAGCAAATCGCTAGCAAAAATTAGCTTTACACATAATAAGAAAGGGGCAGCTTGCCTGCCCCTAATACGCCCAACAAGGCGAAAGAATTAGAACGTAGGTAGAACAATGGCACGCTTAGAACTGAAGAACATCAACAAAATCTATCCAGATGGTGCGCACATCATCAAAGACGCCAACCTAGTGATCGAAGACGGTGAATTTACGGTTTTCGTTGGCCCATCCGGTTGTGGTAAATCAACTATGCTGCGCATGGTCGCTGGCTTAGAAGAGATTTCTTCAGGCGAAATGTGTCTAGACGGCGAGGTAGTGAACAACCTGTCTCCTACGGATCGTGGTATTGGGATGGTTTTCCAATCCTACGCACTCTACCCACATATGACGGTAGAAGAGAACATCGCATTTGGTCTGAAACTGGCGAAAAAGCTAAGTGCAGACGAAATCAAAAAAGCAGTTAAAGATGTCGGCGAAATGCTTGAGCTGACAAACCTTATGAAGCAAAAGCCAAGTCAACTTTCTGGTGGTCAGCGTCAACGTGTGGCGATTGGTCGTGCGATTGTCCGCAACCCAAAACTTTTCCTTCTTGATGAACCACTATCGAACCTTGACGCTTCTCTGCGTGTTCGCATGCGTCTTCAATTGGCGGAATACCACCAGAAATTGAAATCGACGGTGATTTACGTAACACACGACCAAGTAGAAGCGATGACCCTTGCAGACAAAATCGTGGTACTGCGTGATGGTGCGATTGAGCAAGTCGGTTCACCGTTAGATCTCTACTACTTCCCGAAAACTCTGTTCGTTGCAGGCTTTATTGGTTCTCCAAAGATGAACCTATTACCAGCAACATTGATTTCTGCTTGTGAAGAAAAAGCGCATGTAGAAGTGGGTGACTACAAATTTGAAGCGCAAGTGAATACTCAAGGAGCAACGCAAGGCGCACTAATGACACTAGGTATTCGTCCAGAAGACATCCACCTAGATGAGAAAGGCGTTGGCGTTATCGTTGAAGGTCTTGAGCGTCTTGGCACGGAATCACTGCTTTACACGACATTGGTACGTGGCGGTCAAGAAGTCTTAGTGCGCGTTCCGGGTACAGTACACGTTGAAGTGGGGCAGCGTTTGAATATCCGCATCCCTGCTGAAAAATGTCATCTATTTGATAGCAAAGGTAAGGCATACGAGCGTGGTCATACGCTTAATGACCTAATCACGCTGCCACCTCAAGTGCAGCAAGCAAGTTAACCAATATAAGAATAATAAAAAAGCCCGCGGGTTAGCGGGCTTCTAATTACTGCGTTAGCAACGGTTGCAGCCAATGCCAACGTGAACATTAATGCCTGTTGTAGCAGGTACCAATAATTGCTCCTCATCGGAGCGACAGTAACATAGTGATAATAAGGTAATAATCATGAAAAAGACAGTAGTGGCTTCCTCTGTATTTCTAGCTCTAATGCTATCTGGTGCAGCTTTTGCCGAAGACAAAGCAAAAAGCAACGCTGAGTTGAAAGCAAAACTAATGGCACTAGAAGGTGAATACTCTAAAGCCGAACTACTCACTGCTCTTGACGCTGAGCGAAAAGCGCAAGAGGGCAAGTTCCATGGCACCATCGGTACCAACGTTGAGGTCGAAGAATGGAGCGGTAGCCGATCGAACGGTGATAGCTGGGAAGGTGGTAAAGTCAAATACTCACTTGCGAATGGTAATTTCCGTCACGATGACCTGCCAGGCTACGACTTTGGTTTCTATATGGCTCGCGAGTTCATCTACAACGGCACACTTTTTTCAGCGAACCATGAAGATCAAAACGACATTACTGAAATCTACGTAAACAAGAGTTACGGCATCAAGAATGGCAACATTGGCTGGGGTCTCAAGTATGCACAAGAGAGTATCGACCATCGCAGTGTTCCGGGAGCTAAAGTTTTCGGTTCTTACCAAATCAATGATTGGCTCGATGTCCATGGCTACGGTCTCTACCAAGTAGAAATGAAGCGTAAAGAGGGTCATACGTTAGACGATGGTTCTGTTGTTGGCCGAGCTATGGGGAATTTTAACTACTGGGAAATCGAACCGGGTCTAGGTTTTAAGATTGCCGATAACATGGGCGCTTGGATTAACTTCCGTTACCAACAAGGCACGTGGGAAGAAAAAGGCGTATCACACGAAAACGTTGAGACTGAAACCATTATTAAACCTGGTATGTGGTATAGCTTTGGCAAATTAGGTACTGCGCTGTTTGCTGAGATTGGTTCTTTTGAGAACGAACTCGGTGCAACAGGTAACAAGCATAAAGAAGACTACGTAAAAGTGGGTGCTTCTGCTAACTACCCACTTTCTAAAAACTGGCGCGTCTTTGGTGAGTTCAGCTACAAGACTGTGGATATTGAATACGACAACGGTGACACAGGTGACAACACTCTGCCGTTTGGCTTAATCGGTGTTAACTACAGTTTCTAAATTCATAACTCCCCCTGTTAATCAAGCAGGGGGAACCACTCCTATCAGTATTTCTAGTTTCGGACTGGCTTTGGCGGCAACAGGTCCTTTTCGGAGCCTAGGTGTAGGCTCCATTTTTTATCGCCTATTCGAACCTAGACATATTTTTAACAACATCGGTATCGGCTTATGAGCGAACAATATCGCCCTTCACTCCACATGACTCCTGAATCTGGCTGGATGAATGACCCCAACGGATTGGTCTACTTCAACGGCCAGTATCACCAGTTTTACCAATATTACCCTCATGACACTGTATGGGGGCCAATGCACTGGGGACACAAAACCAGTACAGATCTGATTCACTGGCAAGAACATAGCCCAGCACTGCTACCTGATGAGTCAGGAATGTGCTTCTCTGGCAGTGCAATTGTCGATTGGCATAATACCTCTGGATTATTTGAGGATGAACAGCCGGGTTTACTTGCTTTCTACACGTCGTTTATCCAACCAAAAGTGACGCTTGCTGATGGCTCGGAAGTGGAAGACCCTATTCAACAACAGTCTCTAGCGTACAGCCAAGATGGCATGACTTGGACGAAGTATGCTGATGGCGCGCCGATTATCCCAGCTCGTGGCAACCCTGACTTTCGTGATCCGAAAGTGCTCTGGCATGAAGAGAGCCAAGCTTGGGTAATGGTGGTCTCGTGTGGGCAACATATTGAGTTCTACCGTTCAACCAACCTACTAGACTGGCGATTAGTGAGTGAGTTTGGTTATCGTCACGGCGCGCACAGTAAAGGCCCTTGGGAGTGTCCGGACCTGTTTGAGATGCAAATTGAAGGCAGCGACGCAACTCGTTGGGTACTGGTGGTTGGCATTGGTGAGGGCGCACATTGTGGTGGCGCAGGCACTCAATACTTTATTGGGGATTTCGATGGTGAAACCTTCACTAACCATAATCATCCGGAAACAGTGCTTTGGCTGGACTTTGGTCGTGATTACTACGCCACACAATCTTTCTCTGACATACCAACACAAGATGGTCGTCGTATCGTCAGTACATGGATGAGCAACCATCAATATTCTTTAGAATTACCCACAAACGCTTTCCGTAGTTCAATGGCATTACCGCGAGAACTGTTCCTGTTCGAAAGTAACGCGGGTTTGAGAGTCGGGCAGCATTTTATCAAAGAGCTTAATAAGGCGTTAAGCCTTGATGCACAAGAGATCTTCCCAAGTGATGAGCAAGCGGTAAGTATTTACAGTCAACATAAGACAATGAAGTTCAGCGCGCATTGTGAGCTTGAAGCTGAGCAAACTTTGCATTTAAACCTGTACCAAGACACGCCAGCTTTCTTTGAATTTAAACGCTCGGAAAAAGGCATTGAAGTGCGTTCGGTGCGTCGTGGTCAGTTTGGCAAATCGCGCATTGATGAGTACTTCCCACACGACTACCGTATCGATCTTCCGGTCGAGAGCAAATTCCAATTTGAGGTGTTGATTGATAAAGGCTCGGTCGAGCTCCTGATTAATGGTGGTGAGTTCAGTTTCACCAATCTTGTTTATGCCCAAAATACCGATGCTAGCGTGGTACTTAGTGTCGATAGCGGCAGCTTAAACCTAGCCAATGTCCAAGTAGCCAGCCTAATGGGGGACAAATAATGTTATCGGAACAACAAGCTCAAAAGGCATTGAACCAAGTACTGGATTCAGTTGAACTGCCAAAGCTTACCAAAAAAGATGAGAAGGTATTTCTAGAACGTCTAGAGCAATACTTCCCATCATTGACCAGTAAATTGCATGAACTTTATGGTGAACGCTACGACTTCTTCCTTCATCTACAAAAGCTGGTGGTTGTGCTCGCGAAAGCGTTCGCTGGCCGTAAGCGAAAGTGGAAGAACCTAGATGAAAAGCGATTGAAGAACCCAACTTGGTACCGAAGCGAAAAAATGCTTGGTATGGCGGTATACGTTGACCTGTTTGCAGGAGACCTGAAAAAGCTACAACAGAAGATCTCATACCTAAAATCACTAGGCATTAATTACCTGCACCTGATGCCGCTTTACAAAGCGCCTGAGGGTGACAATGATGGTGGTTACGCAGTATCGGACTACCGTAAGGTTGACCCTAAGTTAGGGACAGAAAAAGATCTCGCCAAACTCGCCGAGGCGCTGTCTGATGATGGCATTAGCCTAGTGCTGGATTTCGTATTCAACCACACTTCAGATGAGCACCATTGGGCAGAGCAAGCACGCAAGGGTAACCCAGAGTTTGAAGATTTCTACTACTTCTTCACTGACCAGCAAGATGTGAATGACTACAACCAGACTTGTCGTGAGATCTTCCCAACGGTGCGTCGTGGCAGCTTTACTTACCTTGATGATGTTCAAAAGCACGTTTGGACTACGTTCAACAGCTTCCAATGGGATCTGAACTATTCGAACCCAGCGGTGTTTAATGCAATCACTGATGAGATGCTATTCCTAGCGAACATTGGCTGTGAGGGCTTACGCCTAGATGCGCTTGCGTTTATCTGGAAAGAGAAGTGGACACAGTGTGAGAGCCTCCCAAAAGCACATACTCTGATTCAGTGTTTCAATACTTGTCTACAAATCGCTGCTCCAGCGGTACTGTTTAAGTCAGAGGCGATCGTCCACCCTGATGAAGTGGCACAATACATTGATAAAGATGAGTGTCAGCTATCGTATAACCCGCTAATGATGGCGTTGATGTGGGAAAGCTTGGCTACGCGTAAAACCGAGCTGCTAACCGCGTCGCTTAAGAAGAGTTTCGAAATCTCAGGTGAGTGTTCATGGGTGAACTACATCCGTTGCCATGATGATATCGGTTGGACGTTTGATGATGCAGTTGCCGAACAGTTAGGCATCAATGGTTTCGAGCACCGTCGATTCTTGAACCAGTTCTATACCGGCAAGTTTGAAGGTTCATTCTCTCAAGGCGTGCCATTCCAAGAAAATCCAACTACGGGCGATTGTCGCGTGTGTGGTTCATTGGCATCTCTAGCGGGGTTAGAAAAAGCTATTGAAACCGACGATTCACAAGAGATTGAGTTTGCTCTCAAACGTATTCGTCTATTAAACAGTATCAACCTCAGTATTGGTGGTATCCCGCTTATCTATCAAGGCGATGAGTTAGGGATTCTGAACGACCACGCTTATCTAGAGGATGAGTTTAAACGTGATGATACTCGTTGGGTAAACCGTCCCGCTATCACTGCTGATGCGATTAAACTTGCTGAACAATCTGGCAGTTACCAAAACCGAATCAGCCAAGATCTGAAAAAGATGGTAGCGCTGCGTAAGCAAAACCCAGTGTTTGGAGAGGCGAAAACAGAAATCCTTGAGACCTATCGTCCACACTTGTTTGCGTACTGCCGCAGTCATGAAAATGGTGAAAGCCTGTTGGCGATATGCAACTTTAGTGAAACGGTTCAACATATTCCGGCATCAATTTGTGATGTGTTAGGCAGTCGAGATTGTATTGATATCCTATCTGGGCAACACATTTCTGAACCGACAATTGTAGTACCGGCCTATGAGGTGATGTGGTTGGTTAAAAGTGCTAAGTCGAGTTAGGTAAAATGGAATGTAATTGAGGGGGAGATCATCAGTCTGAATTACATTTTGATGAAAGGCTCTGGATAAGAGGAGCTCCATTTATGTCGCTCATTACGTAACTGCGTATTTTGAGCTTTGCTTAGCAATCAAACAGATAGCCAGTTTACGTAATGGCTTCACGAAAACAGAGTATAAAAAGCCTCACAACGTAGTGAGGCTTTTTACGTTAATTTGTTATCAGTGCGTAAAATTATCTAATAAAAACTTACGTCGCGTAAATATAAATCATTGTAAAATAATGATATTTTCTTTATCCTCCACGGTTCCATGCACTAAGATCTAAATGTCACCTTGCCAAAGGTTGCTTTGAATCTGATAACTTAGGAGAGCCAAATGAAATATCTAATCGCACTCGCTGTTGCGCTGACTTCTTTGTCTTCTGTTGCTGAGATGCCTAAAAACACCGAACCAGTCATGGCGTGTTATTTCAATGGAAACTTGATCGGCAATATGACTCCGACACAATGTTTTTCAAAAGGGGGCGCTTTGTATCACGTGCAGCGTTCTTCATCTCGAACATCTCATTAAATCTACTTAGAGGAAGTCGCCAATTTTATGTTGGTTATACTTCCTCGCTGTTCAAAATATTCGACTCACGTTAAGCCTAAAAGCGACTGGACTTCAGCGTTCAACCATTAACCAAAGTCTACGGTCAACAGCAGTCTATTCTCTTGTGCAGAAACCATTGGTGAGCGATGTACTAATGCCGTTTCTTCATTACCAATCCACGCTCCGCCTTTTAATAGCGCGACGTCACCACACGACAACTGTTGAACGTTACTTTCATCTTGGTATAAGCCGGATAGGTGGTCAGGTTGTCCGTTGCTGCCATGTCCAAGCTTAGAGCGATCAAGTACATGGTTAGGTAGCCATTGTGTTGCTGTGCCATGGAAAGTGGTAACCAACCGACAAGGGACACGATCGACATGAAAGCGTGGGCACATAGCGCTGTTTAATGTTGCTAGGCGTACACCAGCATCTTTGAGATCGAATAAGCAACAGAACATATCGACTAGCTCAGCAATGTTCTGAACTAAAGCTGGAGGCAAGTCGTCGAGTGAATTTTGTAATTCTTGATAAGCACTTTCAGAAGAGACGTTCACTGACTTACTGAAATCCGGGTTATTAGCAACAAACTCCTCAATGGCTTCTGTCAGTTCCCCACTGAAAGCACGCTCCCAAACCACCATATTCAGATTGTCTTGATAGATATCTGTAAGCACTGTTGGTAATTTCCCTTTGCTGAACGAAGGTGTATTGCTCGTTTCGGTATCAGCAGCAAATAGTTCAGTAGTCTCAGTGTTCATGGTGTGATCCCCAGTGTCTAAATTGGTTAACGCTATATGACATTTCACAGCATCAATAATAGCTGATTTTTGAAATGTTATATCATAACAATTGTGGCAATCAAAATGCAGCGATTAAACAGCGTTGGGATAACTTTTCTGTTCGACAGTAGTTAGGTGACCTCAAGCACAGATTTATCCCTTACAACGATAAGAAGAGAATTTATCGAGATCAGATAGCAACAAATATGAGAACCTTAGCAAATTGCTGTAGTACAAGGATTTATTATGCATCATTTCAATATACGCGCTTTGGAGTATCTAAATGGGTTGTCTAAGTACGGCTCATTACGCAAGGCGGCGAAAATGCTCAACGTAGACCCGGCAGCCATGAGTCGCATGCTAGGGCAACTTGAAGCTCAAGTTGAAATGAAAGTGTGGGAGCGTAATAACCGTCAATCGTATTTGACCGAGGCTGGTAATGAGTTGCTTAATCATTATCGCAACATTATACGCAGTGAAGTGGCGGTGCTTTCTCAGCTAACGAAGTTGAAAAACTTAACGGGCGGTAGTGTCAGTATTGCGATCGGAGAAGGCTTCATTACTAATCTCGTTTCCAAGCCGATGGAAACCTTTATGACTCGTTACCCTGATATCAATTTATCGATTGAAATCGCTGGTGCGCTAGATGCGGTTAAACTACTTGAAGATCAGCAGATCGATTTCGCGATTACCTATGCAGCCGCGCCCCATCCTAAGCTTCATACTCATGTAGAGCGCAGTCACCCGCTAGAGCTCATCGTCCCTAAAGGGCATCTTCTAACGTTGAAAGATGAACCGACAACACTGCAAGATCTGCAGGCTTTACCTCTCGCGCTGATCGATAACTCAACTGGTATGGGTAGGCTTGTTCATCATGCAGAGCAGGTGTCTCATGTGAGTCTTTCACCAAAGTTGCAGACCAACTCTGTGAGCGCCTTGAAAAACTTTGTATCAGCTGGGCTGGGCGTTACTTTTATGCCGAAGCTAACGGTCTTGGAAGAGGTTGAATCGGGAGAGATTGAGATAGTGCCAACTGATCTTGAGATCTTGTCTAAAGCTCGAGTGAAAGTGCAGTCACTAAAAGGTCGGGCATTGAGCTCTCAAGCGAGTACATTGCTTGATTTCTTAGTCGAAAACACCCACTTCCTTCGTAGCGATGCAAGTGGGCTGGCTCGATAATCGGCGGAAATTAAGCAGATACAGTATCGTCGATGAGCTGAACGTTTAGCTCTTTTGGGAGTTGGCGATTATTGGTATAGATACGATCAAATCGATCTAGGGCAGCGACTTTCAGTGCAGCAAAGCGACCCCATTTACTCGCGTCTGCGACTAGCCAGCATTCACGGCTGTTGTTGAGAATGGCTTTGGAAAGGTCGGCCTCAACTTGTTCATGCTCCATCGCATAGTGGCTCGTTGTGATAGAGCCACAACCACAAATACCAATGTCTGCTTCAAAATCAGAGAAGAAGCTAACCACGCTGCTGCCTACCATATCTTGGTGTTCACGACGCAGTAAACCGCCTGCTAAATAGACCTCGATCTGCTCGTTCGCTTCTAAAATTCGCGCAACTTGCAGGTTGTTAGTGATAACGCGTAGAGCGGGCTTTGCAAGCAGATACTGAGCGATTCGAGTCACGGTTGTGCCAATCCCCATCATCACAGTCGACCCTTCCGGTATAGCATTAGCGACCGCCATTGCGATGCCGTCTTTGACTTCGGACTCAACGCCAGTGCGAAAGCGATAGCTAGTGTTGGTTAGTGCGGTCGGTAGGCTCACACCACCATGCACACGTCTTGCTAATCCTTGTTCGCACAGTTGGTTTACATCACGTCGAATAGTTTGCGTAGTAACAGCAAACTGGTCAGCGAGATGGTCGATCTGAACATCTTGATTGGATTTAAGAGTGGCGAGTATCTGCTTTTGGCGCTGGTTTAATTCCATAGTGTTTCACTAAAATTGGTTCGGCATGTCGGTAATGATGTTGTCGACACCCATCTCATAGAATCCTTTCGCTTTCGATGGTTCATTGAGTGTCCATATCTTGAGGATTATACCCGATTCTTTTATCTCATTGGCGATAGAAATATCGAGTAGCTGGTGGTCGATATGAATACTATAAAGGTCTAAGCATAGAAGTGTGTTCAAACTGCTTTGATCCCACTTATCACAGATAAAACCGCGTCTTACTTGAGGGTAGTGTGCTTTGCATTGAGCCAACACATCTTGGTTGAAGCTTGAAAACAACAGCTTATCTAGTGGGTAATTAATACGTTCAACAGCCGCAAGCACCTCATCGGTTAGTGCTTGTATTGTGTGTTGGTTATAGACCTTTAATTCGAGGTTTAAGGTTACCCCAAGCTCCATACACTTGAGCATCGCTTCTTCCAAGGTAGGAATAGTAACCCCCTCGAATTCTTTACTAAACCAACTACCAGCATCTAAGGCTTGAATATCTGCGAGCGTCAGTTCGGATAATTTACCAGTGCCGTTAGTACAACGATCAACGGTTTCATCATGCATAACGACTGGGATGTTATCAGCAGTTAGCTGAGTATCAACCTCTACCCACTTGGCGCCCGCTTGGGATGCTCGTTCAATACTTACCAATGTATTTTCTGGTGCCAAAAGTGCTGCACCGCGATGGCCTGTGATCATGTCAATGTCTATTTGTTCATTTGAAAGTTGAGTGAACATTACCTCTCTATCATTACAGATTTATTACTACCTATATGAAAAGTGAGCGACAAAATTTACGTTTTATGGGCAATGTCATGTTTTACGTAATGTTCAAATAAACATTTTTATGTTCATATGAATGTAATAATTGAATCGCATACTCAACCAAAATTTAGCCTTCTATACTCAATTGAAGTAACACATCCAAAATAAAGGATTCAAAATGAAAAAGCTAATAGGAACAGTAATTACAGCCGCGGCGCTCCTTGTCGGTTGTGGTCAGGCAGATGAAGCAGCAACAGAAGCAAAGATTGAGCCGATTGATATCAATATGAGCTTGGTGTTCACTCAGAATGAGCTTCTAACGCAAGAACTAGTCAAAGTCACGGACAAGATTCGTGAACGCACTGATGGATCGGTTAACATTAAAGTCTTCCCTGGTGGTCAACTGCCTGTTTATAAAGACAACTTAGAGCAAGTAGTAAACGGTGCTAACTGGATTGCTGTAGAAGATCTGACTTACCTTGGTGATTATGTTCCTGATTTTGCAGCACTTGCGGGTCCTATGTTGTACAACTCTTACGATGAATACTTGGCAATGATGGATACCGACTATGTTGCAGGTCTTAAGCAACAAGCTGAAGAGAAGGGCATTAAGGTATTAAACGCGGACTATATGTTTGGTTTTCGTCATATGATCACCAATAAAGAGATTGTTAACTCTTCAGATATGGCGGGGATGCGTATTCGTGTACCACAAAGCCAACTGTTTATTAGCACACTCTCTGCTATGGGCGCAGCGCCGGCTTCTCTTCCTTTCCCAGAAACATACGCTGGTGTTCAGCAAGGTGTTGTTGATGGTCTAGAAGGCTCTATCTTGACTATGTACTCAACGAAGATCTACGAAGTTGCTAAGAACATGTCGCTAACTAAGCACTTCCTTGGCTCTGTTGGCATCTACATTTCTCCAACCTTGTGGGATAAGTTCAC
Source organism: Vibrio sp. THAF190c (assembly GCF_009363355.1). NCBI lineage: Bacteria > Pseudomonadati > Pseudomonadota > Gammaproteobacteria > Vibrionales > Vibrionaceae > Vibrio > Vibrio sp. THAF190c. The sequence continues at coordinate 1,219,364 of NZ_CP045338.1, forward strand.
GCCAGAACAGCAAGCCATTATCAACGAAGAGCTAGAAGCGGGTGTTGAATCTAACACTCAAGAACTGGTTAAACTTGATGAAGAATACAAGCAGAAGCTAGAAGAACTGGGTGTGACGTTTAATGAAGTGAACTCTGAAGAGTTTAACCAGCTGACGGCAGATGTTTACAACCAGTTCCCCACTTGGAGCGAAGGTGTTCACGCGACCATCATGAAAGAACTTGAGACGATTCGTGCGGCTCAATAACGATTAGAATCCCATTTGTTAACACTAGCGACCCAATAGTTTTGGGTCGCTTGATTCCTATTTGCTCGCAGCATTCATAGCGAGTAAATCTAGGAGGAACTCTTGTTTTTATTAAGAAACCTTGAAGAAATCTTAGCGTCGATTGCGATTTCAATCACAGTGCTCGTTGTAATCGTTAACGTGGTTTTACGCTATGGATTTGGCTTTGTTGTCCCTTGGAGCGAAGAGCTCTCAGTGATCTGTTTTATCTGGGCTGTCTATTTAGGCATCAGCTCATGCTACAAGCATAAACTTCATATGGGAGTGGATGTGATTGTGGCCCTGTTACCAACGCGTCCCAAACGCATTTTTAAACTAGGGGTCTCGGTATTCCTATTGGGCATCAACATTTTGATGTCAGTTCTTAGTTATCAGTATTTGATGCTCTCTAGCAAAGTCACGCCAGTAATGGGGATGTCTTATTTTGCTATAAATGGCGTGCTGTTACTCAGTTTCTCTTTGATGGCTATCCACACTGTTAAGTTTATTGTTGACGATGTGGCTTCTTTAAAAAGTTCTAAGCAGTAGGTACTCTCAATGGAAAGCTATCTTCCAATTTTCATTCTTTTTGCTCTTTTCCTACTGAATATTCCGATTGCGTTCTCTCTGATATCGTCCGCAATGGTCTATTTCCTGTTTATCAATAATTCGATTCCCGTGACTTTGGTTATGCAGAGGTTCATCAGTTCGGCAGAGTCGTTTCCGTTACTGGCAATCCCGTTTTTCATTATGGTGGGATCGGTGATGAACTATGCGGGGATCAGTAAAAGCTTACTCGCGTTTGCCGATTCAATGATTGGCCATAAGACGGGCGGCTTAGCTCAGGTTAACGTGGCCCTGAGTACCTTGATGGGTGGCATCTCAGGTTCAGCCAATGCTGATGCCGCAATGCAGTCAAAAATCTTAGCTCCTGAGATGACCAAACGCGGCTACGACTTACCGTTTACTGCGGCCGTGACTGCAGCATCTTCAAGTATTAGTCCAGTGATTCCTCCTGGCATTAACTTGATTATTTTCGCTTTATTGGCGAACGTTTCCGTGCACCAAATGTTCATCGCAGGTTATGTACCAGCGTTTTTGATGGCTCTGTCCTTAATGGTCACCATTTGGTTTATCTCTCGCAAGCGAAACTACAAACCGTCACGATCGAAGCCAGCGACAGCCAAAGAACGTCTTCATTACTTCTTTAAGGCTGTGCCAGCTCTGTTGATCCCGTTCGGCATTATTCTAGGAATGCGTTTTGGGCTCTTTACCCCAACGGAAGCTGGCGCTATTGCAGTTCTGCTTTGTGTCATTATTGGCGCGTTTATCTACCGAGAGTTAAGTTTCAAACACATCCCTCAAATTATGCGAGAGACGGTGCAGGGTACCAGTAGTGTGATGTTCATTATCATCGGCGCTATGGTCTTTGGTTACTACATGACACTGGAGCAAATTCCCCACAATGTTGCATCTGCTTTGATTGAGCTAACAGACAACAAACTGGTTCTGTTGTTATTGATCAACGTTTTGCTGCTGGTGGTTGGCATGTTCATTGAGGGTGGTGCAGCGATGATCATCCTAACGCCACTGCTGCTTCCGGCGGTATTGAACTTGGGTGTCAATCCGGTTCACTTCGGCATTATCGTGATTGTAAATATTATGATTGGTGGTGTCACTCCGCCATTCGGCTCCATGATGTTTACAGTCTGCTCAATATTGAAAGTTCGTATGGTCGACTTCGTTAAAGAAGTGGCTCCCCTGTTGCTAGCACTGTTAGCGGTATTAATGTTGCTGACGTTCTCAGAGAGCGTGGTGATGTTCTTGCCGAATTTACTTTAACACTGTGTCGTTAATCATTATTTAGAGGTGTAAAAATGAATTCGGTATCGAATGAATTAAATCAGAATTGGAAAAGTGTAGATTGGGTTTTAACAGATGTCGATGACACTCTGACTTGGAAAGGCGAACTACCGCCCGAAACACTGATCGCATTGAAAAAGCTTCGAGATGCGGGCAAAAAAGTGGTTGCGGTAACAGGTGCCTGCGCAGGGTGGTGCGATCATATTGCTCAACTTTGGCCGGTTGATGCGGTGCTTGGTGAGAATGGCGCGTTTATTATGGAAAAGAAAAATGGTTTCCTTACCCTTCGCTCAAGTGTGCCGTTAAGCGTGATCAGTGAGAAACAACAACAGCTTAAACAACAAGTGTTAGCAATTTTAAACGAATACCCAGATCTTGAGTTGACGTTGGATCAATCCTACAGACTGTGTGAGGTTGCTATTGATATTGGTCAGAATCGCCCACGTGTCGATGAGAATATTATTGAGGAGGTCGTTGCAAAGATCCGTGCTCTTGGCGCGCATGCAACTGCTAGTTCGATTCATATCAATGCATGGTATGGAGAGCATTCTAAGAAGGCGACTGCGACGGCTTTTTTAGAAGAAAAGGGCCTATCACCCGAAGAAATACTCAAACATAGTTGTTATGTTGGTGACTCTATGAACGATCAATACATGTTTGAGGTATTGCCCAACAGCGTTGGGGTAGCAAACATTCAGCACTATTGGCAACGCCTTGAACACCACCCAGTCGTTGTGATGACTCAACCTGGTGGGTATGGTTTTGCTGAGTTTACGGACAAGTTACTCGCGTTAAAATAGTCAGACAGACATGCGCAAACTCTTCATAGACAAAAGTGAAACTACCCTTAAGGTAGTATCTGTGCTTTCTGTCTATGAAGGTTGTTTTTAATAAGGATTTATTTTTGATTAGTGTTTTATTTCGCTTCTTAGTTCGATTTAAATAGAAAATCAAAATAACTTATCCTCCCACAATATCTACATCCTCTCATTATTCATCGACTACTAGCCTGTATTTCTATTATCCATTTAATTAGGGTTTTATTTTCATTTTTATCAATATTGGTGTGAAAAGTAGTCATCTCATTCCTGTAAATCCCGCGATAGTGATTTTATTAACATTATTGTTATTAATGGAATTTCATTTTTTCTAGTATCTGCCTGGTCTCTTTATTTGGGGGAGAGGCAAAAATCTGCTGTTAATATCAAACTTATCATTGAGATCAGCGTCTCACTTTTATTGAATAAGTATCACCTTTTTAGTCAAAGTTATGTATTTTTTTTGAACTGAAATTCAGTTTTTTTTAAGACTTTGTTCACGTTTTTATTAATGGAATATAAATGGTTATTGTGTAATTTATAATTTACATCAACTGTCTCAAAATCAAGACTTTGTATTGTCTTTTTTGTTAATTAACGGAAGGTTTGTATAAATTTGATGCGTGAAATCAATAGAAAATAAACATATTTCGCTCAAATATGAATCGAACTATAAATTTGGTCGTTTGAATGTTTAATTTTGAGGATATAAGATTGCGACAAACTTTTTCGATATTGGTTCCAAATGTCTTCAAATAAAAAAATAGTTCGCTTTTTCATAGCGCTATTCGCGTTGCTTGTTCTTTCTGGGTGTCAATCAACAAAACCTGAATGGTACCTAAAGCCCCAAGCAGACAGTGACGAGTACATTTATGCAGTTTCTCAAGCGCGAACTCTATCTCATGCTAAAAAAATCGCTGTAAACAACATCAACGAAAAGTTATGGACTCAAGTCGAGTCGTCTTTCTACATGAGAGACACAGTTCGAGAAACTAATGGTAAGGGCTTTTCAAATAGTCTAGTTGACAACAAAGTTAATACTAAGACTGAATCCTTGACTTTGAATGGTATCGAATATGTACAAATGGAAGAGAATGATCTTGGTGCGTTTGTCGAAGTAAGAGTGAAAAGATCACTCGTGACTCAACAGTTGATTCGCGAAATAAAAGACCTAAACCGTAAATCTCAAATCGAACTTGATGCACTTTCTCACGAAGACAAATTACTGTGGTGGTTAGACAATCGCAGTGTTTATCAAACTGAACACGATGCTTCTGTGCGTATCGCAATGCTTTCATCTCTAAAGCCTAGTTATAACGCTGAAATCAGTGCAATTGAACAGCTAACTATTACACACCAAAAACTAAGCAGCCAAATTAACATCCGTCTCTCTTCGGATAGAGAGTCGAGAAAAGCAATTGAACTCTTGGGGAACCAGTTATCAGAGTTCAATATCGCGACCTCAACTTCAAAGAATAAAAACCAAACTCATGTGTTGAAAGTGGATTCTGAGCGTCGAAGAAACAAAGTCGGAGACGCGTATATTTCAACCTTGGTCTCTAATATAAAAATTGTAAATAAGAAATCTAAAACAGTGTCTCGTAGTGAAATTATCTCTACAGGAAACTCTGTAACTAGCTACAAATATGCCGACGAAGGGGCCGCTCGCCACTTTGATGAGCAAATAAAAGAGAAAGGGATTTGGACTGCGCTGGGCTTAATTAAATAGCGAACCTCTAGTCCTATAAAAATAAAATAAACATATTCGGGAGAGAATATATGTTAAAGAAAACGTTAATGGCTAGTGCTGTACTTGCAACTTTGTCTGGGTGTGCGTCTATCGATACGGTATGCACCCCCGATACTCGTGTAAATATTGAAACGGCAGAAGTGCAAATGCCTTCTTCAGAAAACAGCAAGGTTGTTGTTCTTCCTGTTGAACTTGATTTTAAAAACTCAGCATCTAAAAAGATGCAGTCTGCTATGCGTAATGCATTAGAGACACAGATCGACGAGACAGGTGCAAACCTTGTCGATCGTAAAATAGCGAACAAAGTCAAAGGCGAAATTAAGCTTGCTGAACAGAGTGGTCGCTTGAACACGAAAGGTGTGCCAATTGCTGATTACGCGATTATTACAGAAATCACTCATGCTGATTTAGGTACGTCTTTTAGCGAGCGTCGTACATACGTAAATGATGATGGTAAAACGATTGTCGTACCACCGTCATGTAGTTACGACTTTGATGTAGAAGCGGTTGCAAAAGTAGTCGCGTTACCAAGCATGGACGTGATGAAACGTATCAACCTAAAGGGTGATTATTATGCGTCTTCGGAAACAAGTAACTCTCGATGCCCAGTAAGTGATTCTGGGTACGGTTCAATGGCTGCTAAAGCTGCTGCAGAGGCTGTAAATCACTCTACCGAACTCAACAAAATGTTAGCGGCAAGAGCTCCAGTTCTTGAGATGCGTCAGTGTGAAGCGGGCACGCAAGTACGTATCGCTATGGGTAAAAAACAGAAAATCAAGCCTAAAGCCGACATCCTATTTTCTAACGCCATGAAAAATCTAGAAGGTGAAACAGAGATTTTCCCAATTGGTGAAGGCTACGTAGTTAACAATGAAGTCAATGCGGTGACCGAGAAGTATTCTTGGGTTGTGATTGACGAAGAGCTGTCACTTAAAATTAAGAAAGGCACGATGAGCAAGGTGGATGCGTCTAGTATTCAATGTGATCTAACAGATCTCGAATGTCATGCAAAAAATGCTGAAAAAGCAGTTACGGAAACTTTTTAATCTATGAAAAAACTACTTATTGCAACTTCACTAGTAGCAGCTCTAGCTGGCTGTCAGAGCAACAACGCGACGGTTAAGGAAGCGCAAAACTTCGCTCCATGTACTTTCCCAGATGCACCTACTGTATCTGCTCCGGGTTGGATTTGTGACGTGATTCCAAGCGATATCGCTGCAGCGGCAAAAGGTTACTCTAAGAAGAGTGCAGCTGGTATGAGCGTTATGCGCAAAATCGCAGTTAATGATGCTCGTGTAAACCTTGCAGCTGAGTTTGAAACTGACGTGAGCAACCTATTCCAAGCGGCTACTGAAGGTGTGACTTCTACGTCAGCAGCAGAAGGTGTAACTCTGGTGACTGAAGACGTTCAAGAGACATTCGAGAACATCACTAAGACAGTCGTAAATAAAACGCTAACTAACAGTCGCGTTATCGTAAGCCAAGCAAGCCCAACGGGTGGCCTTTATGTTCTAGTCGGTATGGACCAAGCTGCATACGATGCGAATATGAACAAAGTTATCGACGAAGTTGGTGGTGAAGATTCTGCTCTATGGGATCAATTCAACAATGAGAAAGCGGCAGCGGACCTTGCTGCAGCGTTCGATGCATTGAAAAAATAACCGCGAACGGAACCGCGATTAGTATTAGTGAAAAAGGCCGCCATTTGAGTGGCCTTTTGTCTCTATACACTTTGGGAGTGAACTATGTACAAAATGATCAATAAGACCGTGTTAGCTGTCGTTATTTCGGCAGCTATCAGTTCTCAGGCATTTGCTGTGTCAGAAGATCAAAAGCAGCAGCTAAACAATGCTGTAGCCAAAGCAAGCCAGTCTCAAGAAGACAAGATCAAAGAGTTTCATGCTTACGTTAATGCTTATTTGGATGAGTACGAAGCTTGGCGTGATGAATATACCAATAACCTCGATGAGCGCAGAACCGATCTAATCAAGACATGGGGTGAGGGTGAGGTTTCATCTCAAACTAAACAGGTGGATTACTCTCAAGACGATCAGGTGAAAACTTCAGTTGATTACGAAACCAATACTGCAACCGTATCTGTATTGGTTGATGAAGATAGCAGCCCCGAAGAGATCAAAGCGCTCGTTAAAAACATTCCGGTTGAGGTTGCTGGTCAAAACGTTGAGCTAGCGGAGCTCAAAGCAGAAGACCACGCGGTGCTTTACTCCTTGGAGAAAGAGAAAGAAGAGAAAAACTTCGTTATCCAACAGACGCAAAGCCAGATGAATGAGTTGGATGTGCAAGCTGAACGACTGATTTTATCTGATACTGGTATTCCAGACTCTTTCATTTACCAGCGTGCTCATAATAAGAAAATGGCACTACTGGCAAAGGCTCAGGAGCGTATTGCGGCGCAAACCAAACTGTATGACGAAATGCGTGTCAAACATGGTATTGAGGTTAAACGACCAGAGCCAGAAGTTGAGGTCGTAAAGCCCGCAGAAAAGGTTGAAGTACCAAAAGAGGTTGCCAAGCTAGACCAAGCACCAACAGAAAAGCAGCCGCCAAAAGTTGTGGAAAAGGTCGTCGAAAAAGCGCCAGAGCCACAAGTAGTAAAGCCTAAGCCAGTCGTTGACGTTGCGGCGGCACCAGTTAAGCAGAAGAAGGTAATCAGTTACAAAGTTAAGCTTCCTGAGAATAGCTTAAAAGCACGCGCGAGCAAGTACAGTGCGCTGGCTGAGAAAGAGAGCAAAAACTGGGAAGTTGATGCTGCACTGATTATGGCAATCATGCACTCGGAGTCGGCGTTCCGTCCGGATGCTAAATCACACGTGCCTGCGTTTGGTTTGATGCAAGTGGTACCGACCAGTGCAGGACATGATGTTAATAAACAAGTCCGCAATATCGACGCGCCAATGAAAGTGGCGGATCTGTATCAACCAGTTATCAACGTAGAAACAGGTACGGCTTATTTAGACATCCTAAACAGTAAGTATCTTCGCAAGATAAAGAATGACGAAAGTCGTTTGTACTGTGTCATTGCCGCATATAACACTGGTGCGGGTAATGTGGCTAGAGCGTTCAATAAAGACCGTTCCACCAGTATTGGCAAAGCGTCGAAGATTATCAATCAGCTGACGCCTCAACAAGTCTATGACCAGCTAGTGGTTAATCTGCCGTACGACGAAACCAAAAATTACTTGAAGAAAGTAAACAGTCGTATCGCTTTGTATAAGTAATAAATCAGGTAAGCAAAACAACCAAGCACATGTCATTAGCATGTACTTGGTTTACCAGTTAATGAATTGAGAGTAGCAATGTTTAAAATTTTCGCTTTAGTATTTATCGGTGTCGGTATCTATCTTGGTCTTAATTACAGCGATGAAATTGAAAGCATCATGGACACGGATGCTTTTGAGCGAGTTCAAGAGAAAGCTGAAGACGGTACAGATGCGCTAATGGATAAAATCGACGAGATCAAAGGTTAAAAATGTCTGAAGAGCAAAACAAGGATATTCAAAAAGATATACAGGAAGAGTTACAAGAACTTCAAGACACTCAAGAGTCTCTGTTGGAAGAGCAGAAAAAGGGCGGTATAGCACGCACTATCGGCTTAGTGTCCGTTATTTCCATTGCTTTGGGCGGCTTTAATGACAGCTTTGATGCACTAGAAAAGATGTTCGATTTTGGTCTTTCTCAAATGACAGACATTCCATCCCATAGAAAGTTGGACAAAATCTATATTCGTTCATCTGCCGAAATCTTAGACCAAACATTTGGCGCGCCTGTGTATATTAAGCGCGCGACAACGGATGATGTGATTAAGTACTACCAGGACGATAACTTCATCCTTTCTGCGATTACTCGAGATAATGCGATCGTCGCATATCTGGTCTTCCCAAATGAAGGCTTTGCTCCAGAAACATTAGAGCATGCAGGTGGTTCTGAGTTTTTTGCGCAGACGTTTAGTTCTATTGAAAGTGTCAATGAGATCCGTGCATCGTTTGCAAGAACAGGCAACTACTACATTGAAGAGAATAATGGTGGCGAATTTGGCTACTTGTATTCATCAATCAGTGGTGCGAGTGAGTTTATTTCGCCGATGTCACAAGAGAACAGGAAGTTGCTTTCGGAAGTGGTAGACGCCTTAACAATGGATGAGAACGTGGTAGAAAGCGTTCAGTCTTTGCGTAGCAACGCGAAACCGAATTTTTATGGATACAGCACGTTAGGTGTCGGTGCACTAGAAGAAGCGATTCTGTCTAATACCGAATACCGATTAATTCATAAGATTTAGAAACTCTTACCTTCTCTCTAGCCTCTTCGGGGGCTAGTTTTTTATGAGCAGTTTAATAATGGCAAATATTGAATTTGAAGCTTTCCTAGACAAGCTTAAAGCGAACAAAAGAGTAATTGTTCAGGCTCATGATTTCCCAGACCATGATGCGATATCTTCGGCTTATGCCTTGGCATACCTTCTGAAAACACAAGGTTTGAACCCCTTCATTACCTTTAAAGGGCATATAGATAGAGTATCACTGCGAAATCTCATTGATTGGTTAGAGATTCCCGTGCATAAGCCAGAAGATCTACACCTAGAGCCAGATGACAAGATTATCGTTGTTGATGGTTGTATTGGTGAGAAAAACATCACTGATTTCACCGGTGAAGAGGTTGGCGTTATCGATCATCACCAAGTGGAAGCGCCAGAGTCGGTTTGGTATAGCGATATTCGTTCAAACTATGGTGCGACCGCCACTATGATGGTCGAGTATTACCAGTATTTCTCTATAAATATGCCTAAACGAGTCGCTACTGCATTATTGGTAGGTTTAAGTTTTGATACTGCCAATTTTACTCGAAGTGTAGGCGCTGCTGATCTTAAGGCGCTTGCGTATTTGCAAGCCAAAGCGGATAACGCGATCGTTAATAAGATTTGTAGAAACCAAGTTCAGTTTGAAGAGCTACAGTTGTTTAATTCTATGCTTGCCAGCATGCGTCGCGAGAAAAACGCCGCGTTTGCGGTTCTGCCTGAAGGTTGTCCAAAAAACATGTTGGGGGTTTTGGGAGATTTTCTTCTTAGTGTCGATGAACTCGATATCATAGTGCTTACCGCAAGAACCAGTGAAAAGACATTTATCTCACTGCGCTCAGAGTGCTCAGAAAACAATGTCGCTCAAATAATTCAGAAAGCGTTGAATGAAAAAGGCATTGGTTTTGGGGGAGGGCACCCGCATATGGCAGCAGGCATGATCCCACGAAAGTTTCGCTCAGGTGAGGAGCTCGATTGTCTTTATGAGCTGATTCGTCCTAGTTTAGTTCTTAACTAAAGTTTTGTTATGTAAGGGCGAATTAGTGAAATCCTCCGAGAAGATTAAACGGCGATTCATTAACGAGTCGCCGTTTTTTTATTTCGCTATTTCGTTGTTTCACTTTACTGGATTAGAGAGGCATGGTCGAAGATATCAAGCTTGGAAAAAGAAAAACTCAACAATTAATGCGCCGATGAATAACAAAATAAAGAGTTCGAACCTAACCAATTGTGTTTGGAACTGAATCAAGTGAGGCGATATGTTCCCTTGTATTTCACCTGTTTGATTCAGCTGAGATTCAGTGGTTGCTCGTGGTTCGCTTTCCTTGGTTTGATTGTGTATTGATTGGTTTAAGTTAGTAACAGGGGCTATGAATTCATAGCCAAGTTTTGGCACTGTTTTTATATAGATAGGGTGTTTCGTTGAGTCATTCATTGATTTTCGGAGTGTTGAGACAGCTTGCGTCAAACTCGAATTGTCAACGTAGATGTCTCGGGTGTTCCAGAGTGTTGTAATGAGCTCTTTACGCGGAATAGTGCGGTGACGATTTTCAATCAAGTATTCCAACAGTCGAGCCTCATTTGCGCCCAAAATGATGGATTCATCTTGTTGGTTACTCAGTGTTAAATTGTTCTTTTTCGGCAAAAACAGCAGTTGATCATTGATGTTGTATTTATTGTCCATTGATCATCGACCTTTCAATAGGAAATAAAGTGATGGAATCAAAATAGGGAGGAAGTTCTCCCTATTTTTAGAAGACTATGCGTAAGTCTTGCTTAGGCTTTCTTCTGAGCTAGGTTCTACTAGAGTTGTAGGTTTTAGTTCTTTTGCCATCGCTAAGTAGACCGCCGGCAAAACGAAGAGAGTAAATATAGTGCCAAGTAGCATACCTCCTACAAGTACGATGCCGATGCTATTACGAGCTTCTGCACCCGGCCCCGTCACTAAAACTAGCGGGAAATGCCCGAGGATGGTTGCAGCCGTAGTCATTAGAATTGGTCTTAGCCTCAACTTAGCGCTGCTTAAAATAGCTTCGAATTTTGAATAGCCTTTTAACTGAAGATCATTGGCAAATTCAGTAATAAGAATGCCGTTTTTTGCCACCAAGCCGACTAAGGTGATAAATCCTATCTGTGCATAAATGTTCATCGTGGTTAGCCCTAAGAAGGAGAATGACATGCCACTTGCTAGAGCTAAAGGCACAGACCCTAAAAGGACAATGAGAGGCGTTCTAAAGCTATTGAACTGTACAGATAGCACTAGATAAACCAAGAAGATCGCGATAGCTAAAACAGAAAATAGGCTGTTACCTTCTTGTCTTAACTGGCGTGAGCTACCTGCATAATTAATTTGATAATCTGCCGGTAAAATCTCGTGCGCCTTACTTTCCAAAACAGCAAGCGCTTGATCAGCAGTCGTGCCCGGCACTAGACCGCCGAGTATGCGAAAGGCGTTAAGCTGGTTGAATCGATTCGCGCTTCTCACACTCACGGTTTCATCAAACTTGGCAATACTGCTCAACGGAATGAGTTCTCCATTGTGTGTTTTTATCTGTAAGTCCAGTATGGCCTGACTCTCATTGAGTAAGTGCTCTTCAATCATCGGAATCACTCGGTAAGCTTTGCCATTGCTGTCAAAACGAGTCACATCCTGTTCGGAAACCATCACTGCAATTTGGTCCGTGACTGACTTTGTCGTCAATCCTAGGTCCATCATTTTTGAATGATTGAAGATTAACTGTGCCTGAGGCATGTCGATCTTCAGATCCGTGTCGACGAACATGAATTTGCCGCTCATTTGCGCCGCTTCCAGAAGCTGATAGGCATAGGGCAACATGTTCTGATAACTATCTTGCGATTGAATCACCATTTCTACATCGAATTGGCCTGCCGTCGGTAACGGCATAGGTGCAGTCGGATAAACCCTTAGCCCTGTGACCTCTTTAAGCGCGAAGTAGATGCTTTGCAAAACTTCGGTGGTTGAATATGAACGTTGGTCATGAGGCACAAAATTGATGCCACTGAAGCCACCAGAATTGGTAATGGTTTGCCAAATCATATCAATCCCTTCGATTTGAACGGATGATACAGCTGCTTTCATGTACTCATTGTTATAGTCTAGCGACGCGTTTGACGGTGCTTCTGAGATAACAAACAGGGAGCTTTGGTCTTCGACTGGAGCTAACTCGTGTTGAGAAAGTAGGTAGAATGGTACGATGAGAAGCGATAGAACAACGGAACCTGTTAACAGAGGTTTCTTATATTCAAACACTTTTTTGAGCCCATTTTCGTAAAAGCCCGCTAGTTGGTCGAAGACAAGATTTACGCGTTGAGTAAATGGTCCTTCTTTGCCTTTTTCCGGAGAGACATAAGCACTCATAATCGGCGAAAGAGTAATCGCGACGATACCTGAAAACAGCACAGCCAACGCCAGTGCAAAGGCAAACTCTTTGAACAGTGCGCCAGAGAGTCCATCAACGAATCCAATAGGGGCAAAAACAAGTGCCAGAGTCACTGTCATTGAAAAAACAGGGCGTAGCAACTCTCTAGAACTGATAAGCGCGGCATCAAAGCGAGACTTACCATTGCGCATGTGCCTAGCCACGTTTTCAACGACAACGATAGCATCATCAACAACCAAACCAACGGACAGAACAATAGCGAGAATGGTCAGTAAGTTGAGAGAGAAGCCAGCCATATACATAGCCGCAGCGCTGCCCAGAATCGATACAGGAATGGTAATCAAAGGCACCAATGCGGTTCTAAACGAACCCATTAGCAGCAAAATGACGATACCCACCAATATGACGGTTTCGACCAGAGTCGTCGCGATCTCTTTGAGAGCATCACGCATATATTGTGTACCGTCATAGCCGATTGATATTGACGTACCTTCTGGAAGACGCGCGTTGATCTTGGCTAATTGCTGGTATAAAGCGTCACCCACTGATATTTCGTTTGAGCCCGGCGTTGTCACAATGCCAATGAAAACAGATTCACTCATGTTGTGACGAGCTGAGTCTGTACCGCGATCTTCTCCTAGTTCAATTCGAGCGATATCGCCAAGGTGAACAAAAGTGCTCTCATTTTTCTTGATCACAATCTCGCGGAAGTCTTGAGCATTTTTTTGCAAAGCATTGCTCATGATACTGATACTTTGACTGTTACTCTCAACATGTCCTAAAGATGCGATGACATTGTTGTCTGTTAATGCTTTATGCACTTCCCCCGCGCCGATGTTTAGGCTCGCCATTTTCAATGGGTTGAGCCAAATTCTGATCGCCGGCTTCCTTCCCCCTAAAATGTCAGCACTTTGAACACCTGCAACAGAAGAGAACCAAGGGGTTACATCACGAGACAGGAAATCGGTAAGCTGAGATCTGTCCATAGTCGAGCTAGTAACATTGAGATAAAAAGTGGCACCTGGTCGATCCACACGCGCAACAGATACACTCGGGTCTTGAGCTCCCTCTGGCAGTTCGTATGAGATTTGGCTTAGCTTAGACGTCAACTCTGCCAGAGCGTCAGTGCTATTTTCATTGAGCTTTAACCATACGGTGACAGTACTTAGGCCTGCCGTTGTTGAGGAGTCAACATAGTCAACTCCAGGAATACTCATCGCAATACGCTCAATAGGTTCAGTCACAAAGCCTTTAACAACGTCTGCAGAAACACCGATATATTCGGTCTTTATAATCAGAGAAGAGCTTTCAATTTGCGGGAACTGAGAAATAGGTAAACGCTTGGAAGCCATAATGCCAGCAATCACGATCACAAGAGATATCACAATGGCGAGAATTGGTCGTTTAACAAAGATGTCCATACTATTCCCCTGAAGCAGCTACTAACGGATAGTTTTCAGTTGGCTGAGCTTGTCGCGCATGAACTAAGATGCCTTCATAAAGCTTGAATGAGCCTGCAGCAGCCAAAATATCACCTTCTTTTATGTCACCAGTGATGAGTTTAGAGCCATCCACTTCAGTGATAATGTTTACGGGTATGCGTTGCGCTCTAAACTTCTCAGGTTCAAGTTCTATCGGATTCAATTTCATAACGTACGAGCCGTATGAGTCTTGATTGATGGATGTTACTGGTACTTGAAAAACAACGCTCGTTTGAGCGATTGGAACCTTAACTTCTAAAGGCATGTTGTGCTTAAAGTTGGCAAGCGAAGTCTCGATCTCAGAGCGATACATTAAGCTTCGAGTTTCATCAGAAATTTGAGTGTCTTTGGCTATTACTGTGGCAAGCTTGAATGGAGAAGAGGAGAGGCCATCGATATTGCGAACTTGAACTCTAGCACCAAGAGGCACTTCACGATAAAACTGAGGAACACTGAAGTCGACCCATGTTTCTGCACTATCACCGGTGAACAGCGACAGTACTTGGTTTGCCGTTACGTAGTCACCTTTCTTAATATTGTGTATACCGATTTCGCCTGTGAAAGGCGCCTTAACAGTTTTTTTGTTGATCGTAGTTTGCAGTACGTCGATTTCGGACTGGATAACGACTAAATCGGAATAGGCTTGATCGTAAAGCTCCTGGCTGATCGACTTTTTGTTCAGAAGAGTTTTATAGCGTTGCAGCACCGATGCAGCGTGTTTTTCTCGAGCTTCTGCGGATTTGATTCGCGCAAGCTCTTCTTTTATATCGAGTTGAAAAATCAGCTCTCCCGACTTCGCTTTTTCACCGGCCTGCAGTCCTACAAACGCGACTCTTCCAGCAAGTTCAAAGTAGAGGTCTGACTGAAGTGGGGATATCGCTGTGCCCAGTACACTGACTGTTGGAGTATGATCGGCAAGCTGTACGCTTGTTGCAGAGACAACCTCGTAATGTTCTGGAAATGATTGCGCCATCTCTATGGCTGCTGAGACTTGTTTGAACTTAAAGTAGCCCAGTCCGGAAATTATCAAGGCCAAGCCCGATAACACCAGCCCCCAAACTACTAAAGATGACTTTTTACTTTTCATGATTTTACCAGTTTAACTATTAGTAATTATATTCGAACAGTATTCGAATGAAGTTCAATGCTATCCAGAACTTTTTTGTTCGTCAATTATGTGAAGGTGGAGAACGGTGAGGGTGGAGAGGGTTGGTAAAGGTAAATATTTATATATATCAGTCATATAGAACATGACAAAAATATTAAAAATTATATTGATTGACATAAGAGGTGGATCAGTCACAGCTTAACCATAATCATTGACTCACATTAGATGATTCTTTAGCATTCATTCGAATATGGTTCAAATAAGGTTGATTATGCCAGCTCCCAAACACACGATTGAAGAACAAGAAAAACTGATCTTAGATGCAGCTGCACAGTGTATTCTTGATAGCTCTTTGATTGATTTCAAGATGTCAGCGATAGCAAAAGAAGCTGGTTTATCAATGGGTTCGGTCTATAAGCACATTCAATCCAAAGAAGATGTGTTAGTGGCTTTGTCGGTGAGAGTTGATAGGCAAGCACACGCTATTATTCGCGAGATTTTGCAACTTCCTTACTCTTTACCATCTAAAATCGTAGCGATAAATTTGGTATCACAGGAAGCGATGTACACTTACGACTTTTCCTATCAAATGCTATCAATGTTAAACAGCAAGGATTTGTTGGCAAAAGCGTCTCAGAATTGGTTAAGTAAATTCCATCAAGTGTCTGCGGACATAAGAGGGCTTTTTCAAGAAGCGCTTCTAGATGCGATGCACTCCGATGAATTGTTGTGCGCGGACAATGAAAAAGAGACGTTAATCGAAGAGTTCTTGCTGCTTCACTGGGCGATTAATTTGGGGTACCCACAGATTCTAAATCATCCTCATGAAACTCAAATTGGCCAAACTCAAAATCACGCTGATGTTGATTGGTCTCTCGATCACCCTTTGGTTAAGGCGATGATTCGCATGACTAACAGTTATCCTTGGAAAACACCGCTTGAACTCGATGAGCTGAATGAACTTGAGCAAGTATTGTCAGAAAAAGGATGGCGGTAACTCTCGCCTTAGGTGACTCAAGAGCCTAAATTTATTGAAAAAAGCTTGGCTGCCTAGCCAAGCTTTTTATATTTATGCTTTAGATATCTAAGTGTTGATTAAAGGTCAATGCTCTCAATATTGTTAAGTCAACGCTCGCTTCATAAAGTGTCCCCAAGTTACGAAAATGTTGCTAAATACAGGGGCAGAGCAATGGAAGTGATTGTGATTGGTAGTGGTGTGATTGGATTAACCAGTGCTTGGTATTTGGCCAAAGAAGGGCACAAGGTAACGGTCATCGATCGTCAAGATAGCAGTGGTAAAGAGACCAGTTTTGCCAATGCAGGTCAAATCTCTTATGGCTACTCATCACCTTGGGCTGCGCCCGGTATCCCCGTCAAGGCTCTTAAATGGTTGACGCAAGAGCACGCTCCGCTGAAAGTGAAACCTTCTCTATCGCCTGCTTTGATTCAGTGGGCAACTCAGATGTTGTCTAACTGCAGCCCTGCAAAATACGCTATCAATAAATCTCGCATGCTACGCATTGCGAATTACAGCCGAGATTGTTTAACAGAGCTCCGTGAAACCGAGCACCTTGATTATGAAGGTCGCCAGCAAGGAACGCTCCAAGTGTTCCGTGATGCCAAGCAACTGGAAGCGATTCAACAAGATATGAAATTGCTCAAAGAGAGTGGAATTGAGCACTCTTTGTTGAATGTTGAAGAGTGCATCAAGGTTGAGCCGGGGCTTAAATCCGTTCAAGACAAGCTTGTTGGCGGCTTGTATTTACCAGGAGACGAAACGGGTGATTGCCATAAGTTCTGCATTGAACTGACTGAGAAAGCCAAAGCCCTCGGTGTTGAATTTATGTTTGATACTGAAGTGCACGCATTGAATCGAGAAGGTTCATCGTTAACGAGCATCAACACCAGCGCTGGTGAATTGAAAGCAGACGCTTTTGTTCTGGCAACGGGAAGCTACTCGACAGAGCTTTTGAAGCAGATTGATATTGATGTCCCGGTTTATCCAGTAAAAGGCTACTCGTTAACGCTACCGATTGTTAATGCAGATAAGGCTCCGACATCTACGGTGATGGATGAGACATACAAAGTAGCAATGACACGTTTTGATGATCGCATCCGTATAGCGGGTACTGCAGAGCTGGCAGGCTTTAACTTTGACATTCCAGAGAAGCGTAAAGCGACCATCGATATGGTGATCAAAGACCTATTCCCAGAAGCGGGTGACCACGCGAAAGCGGAATACTGGACAGGGTTACGCCCGATGACCCCAGACGGTACGCCAATCATAGGTAAGACGCCTGTGGGCAACCTCTATACGAATACTGGTCACGGAACGTTAGGGTGGACGATGGCATGTGGTTCAGGAAAGATTCTTGCGAGTGTGGTGAGTGGAAAAGTACCAGAAGTCGAAAGTGATGATCTGAGCGTTTCTCGATATCAGTAATACACCGAATATACGAGATACGAAAAGCTCGGTGAAACAATGAGATACCAGAAAGCGCCTCCAAATTATTTGGAGGCGCTTTTTTGTGTATGGGATGTCGGCTCTGGAGTTATTGTGTCGCGGACTCAAGTACTTCGGTGAAGCGAGCCCAAGACTTTTGGTCGGCTTCGAGTTGATAGTTCATAGAGCCAAATACTGTGAATGCATGAGGAGCGCCGCTATACGTCAGCATCTCATGTTCAACGTTTGCTGATTCCAGTTGTTCAGCCAGGCTGCCAAAATCCGCCATAGAGATCATGGCATCTGCAGTACCGTGGAAAATGACCACTTGGGACGGTGTTTGGGAGTAGTCTTGCCCGTCAGGTGTTGATAGACCGCCATGGAAAGAGACATAAGCTTTAGATGGAATCGCAGCCCGAGCCGCTTCTAAGACGGCTGCGCCACCAAAACAGTATCCCATCATGACATTGTTATCGAGATTACCACCCAGTTTCTCAGCTTGAGCTGCAGCGCCCATGAGTAGAGAACGCATTTTCTCTCTGTCTTTATAGAGCTCTCCAGTGTGCTGCTTTTTGTCTTTCACTTCGGTTGGTCGAATGCCTTTACCAAAAAGGTCGACAGCAAATACGTTGTAACCCAGTTCATTGAGCATTTCAGCGCGTTTTTTCTCGTAGTCTGTCAATCCGTCCCAATCGTGTACAAGTAGTACTAACGGTGCGTTGCCACTGGATTCGCTCCAATAACCTTCGTATTCCAGGCCATCCACCGTATAAGGTATATTTTCGCCAGCGATAACAGGGGCACAGAGTGCTGCACTGAGTAAAGATAGAGCCGTTCTAATCTGCATAGGTCCTTCCTGTAGGTATTTTCCCAATGGAAAGTATAGAAAAGAACTTTACCGCTGCATGGCTGACAACATAAAAACGAGATATTACTTCGAAGGCAATACTTAAACTGACTACCAATCCAGTGTCTGATTGGCAGTCATTTCTGGGTATTTACGTTGATAGCGAGGCAGCATAGATTCGTTGCCGAGTAAGCCACCTTGATGAATATAGATCAGTGTTTTGTCTGGGTTATCTTGTTGCCATTGCTCTAAACATTGCCACATTAAAGGGTCGTAAAGTAGATCAAACTCGACATCGGTTTCTTCTAAAAGGTCGAGCCACATTTGGTAATCTCGTTGATAGAGCTTACCGAAGTGGTGCTTGGTCTCCAGAGGAAGAATTTGTGGATGATCGCTTTCACCCAGCTCTTCAAACTGTTTTGTCAGGTAGTCACTACCGCCAACACAAGCACAGGTAATGACGGGAATATTGTGCACTTTAAGATGTTTGTGGAGATAAAGTGCGGTGCTCCCCGTGCCACCTGGTAGGGCGATGACAAAGTCATACTTAGGTTCGAAACGTGTCCAGCTTAAGATCTCCATTGCGAGCTGTTTTACGCCATACTCAGACATCTTGCTGCGTCCACCTTCTGGTAGCACGATACACTCAGGCCCCGGCTGTCTGACTTGTTCAATATAATCTCTTGGGTGCAAGTCACTAGCGGCTACTTGCATGCTGACCACCTTGGCGCCAAGGTCTAACGCGCCGCGGTAGTTTCCTATAGGTTTATCAATCAACCATTGAGGTAAGTGATCAACGTAAAACTCCAAATTCCAACCTTTTATCTTTGCCAGTGCAGCCAGTGACAACAGTGAGTTCGCTTGGGCAGAACCATAGCAGATCAATGTCGTGATGTTCGGATGCTCTTCTTCAAGAAGCTGCATGAACTTGCGCGCTTTGTTGCCACAAAAATGGGAGTGCAATTGATCATCACGCTTTAAAAAGAAAGTGCGGCCATTGAACTGATGTTGGGTGATAGGGCTGTTGTTGAGTTTCATGTTGGATGGGTGCCACGGGGCACATGTTGAACATTTGGAGGCGCAGTATCAGGTAACTGGCAGTTCAAGTAAACCGTTTGAATCAATGTTTGGGTGGATAGTTCACCCAAACATCGGGTCTTGTGTGTTTAGTGTGAGATTGAAATCATTGTGGTTGTTGGTCAAACACCACCAGCGCCACACAGCCACCATCTTGATGGTTAATGAGCTCAAAATCCCAATGGTATCGGTTACAGAGATCTTCCACGATTAACAACCCTAAACCGTGTCCACTTGGGTTGTACTGTTCAGTCAAACCTTCACCTTGGTCATGAATGCTGATTAAATGTTGGGTCAGGGTGATTTCCACTTTGCCACGGTTGGTGGCAGCAATGGCGTTTCTCAACAGGTTGCCAATCAACATATTAAGTATCGCGCTGGTGGCTCGAATACTGGGCTCACCTTCCACTTCCAGTGTTACATCCACTTGCTTTTCGCTCGCTTGTGCCGAGTTCTTAGCAATGATCTGTTCGAGCTCTTGTTGGCTGAACAGACGAATTGGTGCGTCGTCTTGATTTCGTTCATAACGCACTAGCCCTAGTAGCGCGTCCACCATTTCGGACATTTGAGAAACTGCATCGTCGACACGTTTTACTTGGCGGTGTTGGAACTCAGTCATCTGGCTGCGCAGAAGCAGTTTGTTAGAGCCTCGTGCAACCGTAAGAGGCGTGCGCAGTTCATGGCTAGAGTAACGAGCGAAAGCTTGTTCACGTTTTACTAGCGCATTGATTTCACGGCGATACTCATTGAGCTGGTTGGTGAGCTGTCGAAACTCAATCGCAGCTCCTTCTTGGACGGAAAACTCCTGATTGAGGTTGTTTTTATTGCTCTCCAACTGCTTTGCCAGTGAATTAAATGGCTCGATTAATCGTTGAGAAAGGCGGTATAACAGTGCTCCGAAACTGAAGATTAAAATCGCCAATAATGTAAGAACAAAGGAGGTTGCATAGAGAAGCTCTGTGACGTCAAACTCTATTCGATCTATTTCAGAGAGCAAGATAAGCGGATAGGTTACCCCTTCGTGAGAGTACTCACCGATATACACCATGCGCGAATGTGGTTCATCGCCGACTTCACCAATGAAACTCTCTTTGTTATTGATATATTTTTGATAGCGATCTGGCACCAGAGCAGGGTCATTGAAAGCGGTGGTGAGGTCATCAATGCGGACTTCACCTTGCGCTCCGGCTTCAAAGAGGGTGACGGCATAGTTCCGGTCGATAAGGATACGCCTTTCACCGACTCGGTCTTCTGACAGGTACAGAGCAGCGATAAAGACCGCATAGACAAAGGCTGTGATGATAACGGCCATCAACCCAAAGAATAGGGCGAGTCGGCCGGTTAGGCTTTTGGTGCTGCTCAGTACACTTAATATCACGAGTTGGACTCCAATCTAAAACCGACCTTGGGTACGGTAATCAGCATCTGCTGGTCAAAAGGTTTGTCTAGTTGGTTTCTTAGCTGATAAATGTGGCTGCGCAAGACATCGTTATTGGGTTCGTCTTCTTCCCAAAGCTTATAGGAGATATCCTCACGGGTAACCACATCCGGCGCACTCTTGCATAACATCTCAAGGATCGTATAAGTGGTTGGATTGAGAGCCAATAGCTTGTCTTGTCGATAAGCTTTACGCGTCTTTTGGTCAATGCTGATTTCACCAAATACCAATTTACTCGATGCGACAGTACCGTGGTATCGACGAACTAAGGCTTTCATTCGGGCTTCAAGGATATCGAGGTCAAATGGCTTGGTTAGGTAATCATCGGCACCATGTTCAAAACCAGCGAGCATGTCGTCTCGGCTATCTAGTGCAGTAAGCATCAGAATAGGGGTGGTGTTGCCGTTCTCTCGAAGCTTGTTGCAGACAGTGAGTCCATCCATGCGAGGTAGCATCAAGTCTAGGATAATGATATCGAACGAGTTATCCATGGCGAGTTGTAAGCCGAGTTCGCCATTATCAGCATAATCGAGCTCCATGCCAATACACTCAAAGTAGTCGAACAGTACACCTGCAATTTCACGGTTATCTTCTACCAGCAATACTCGTTTCATCTCATTACCCATTAGGACTTATTTGTTATAACGATCATCCTGAATTGACGTGAAAAATATGTCAATAACATAACTTTCATGGTGCGGTAGTTAGTCTGCTTACGGAATCAAAAAAATAGAAGACCGTATTATGACTGAACTTCACATCAATTCGCGCCGCTCAAGCGAACCTCAAATTAGCCCGGCAATCTCGCTGTCTATCATTGTCCCTTTCTTTAATGAAGAGGAAGTTCTGCCCGAGTTCCACTCGCGCTTAACTAAGGTACTTGATGAATTGCCCATCTCGAGTGAGATCGTTTATGTCGATGATGGTAGCAAAGACAATAGCTTGGCTTTGGTGGAGTCGTTTAAGTCAATTGCGAGCTCTATTTCAGTCATTGGTCTATCACGTAATTTTGGTAAAGAATCTGCGATGAGTGCAGGTTTAGAACATTGCCGTGGTCAAGCGGTGATCTTATTAGATGCTGACTTACAAGATCCGCCAGAACTGATTCCAGATATGGTTTCAAAATGGCGGGAAGGTTATGACGTTGTCAATATGCAGCGCAGTCAGCGTGATGGCGAGACTTGGTTTAAGAAGTTCTCAGCAGCAAGCTTTTATCGCGTAATGAACGCCGCAGCAAAAATCGATGTACCTGAGAACGTTGGAGATTTTCGTCTTCTAAGCCGTGAAGTTGTCGACCACATTAATCAGCTTCCAGAGCGTAATCGCTACATGAAAGGCATTTTCTCTTGGCCTGGCTTTAAACAAACCACAGTGCAATTCAAACGCGATGCACGCTTTTGTGGTGAAACCAAATGGAACTACCTCAAGTTACTTGGCTTGGCGATGGATGGCATCACCTCTTTCTCTATTCGACCACTGCGTATCGCAACCGCGCTGGGCAGTATGGTCGCTCTCAGTGCCTTCGTTTACGGCATGTTTATCATCTTTAAAACCTTGATGTTTGGTGAGCCGATTACGGGTTATCCGTCAATGATGGTTGTCCAGTTGGCGCTAGGTGGTATCCAGCTTCTTAGTATTGGTCTGATGGGCGAATACATTGGCCGTATCTTCATCGAAACCAAAAATCGTCCTTTGTATCTCATTCAATCTGTTGTCGATAAACCGGCACTCAAAACAACGTATAAATTAGAGGAATCAGCATGAGCCTGAACAGAACACACCTGTGGTATTTATTAGCCTTCGCGCTAATTCTTAGGTTGCTGTCACTGGCGACGTATCCGTTGATGGATACTACTGAAGCACGTTACGGCGAAATGGCTCGCCTCATGGTAGAAACCGGAAACTGGCTCACTCCTCAGTTTGACTACGGTGTGCCTTTTTGGGGTAAGCCGCCACTGTTTACTTGGATGAGTGCTGCCGGCATCGAGCTGTTTGGTTTGAGTGAATTCGCAGTCCGTGCTCCTCATTGGCTAGCGGGCGTATTCACTATCTTATTGATCGCCTATTTTGCTAAACGTACCGGACAGAGCGCATTGGTTGCTGCTGTGGTATTGGCAACGTGTGGCATTTTCTCGATTGCTGCGGGCGCGGTGATGACGGATATTGCCCTGACGTTGGCTATGACCATCGCTATGCTCGGCTTCTACCTGTGTTGGAAAGGGGAAGGTAGCAAGCGTATTAATAATGCTTGGGGTTATGTCGGTTTCATTGGTCTTGCTTGCGGTCTGCTTGCCAAAGGTCCTGTCGCGATTGTGATCATGGGTATCGCGGTTTTCCCGTGGCTTGTTTTACAACATGGATTGATTGGTGCATTCAAAGCCTTGTGGCAGCGTTTTCCAATTGTCTCTGGTTTAGTGTTAATGATGGCGATTGCTCTGCCTTGGTACATCATGGCAGAAATGGCGACACCGGGCTTTATCGATTACTTCATCGTTGGCGAACACTTCAAGCGCTTTGTAGTAAGCGGTTGGGAAGGCGACCTCTATGGTTCAGCTCATGACGAAGCTCGAGGAATGATCTGGGTGTTCTGGATTCAAGCTGCAGCCCCTTGGTCGATTGTACTGCCAATATTGGCATTTGCTCGTCGCCAAAAAATCAAAGAGCAAAATCAAACCAACAGTGGCTTATTTTCGTTCCTAATTTGTTGGCTTATTTCACCACTACTGCTGTTCACTATGGCGGGCAATATTCTACCTGCGTATGTGCTGCCGGGTATCCCAGCACTAGGCTTGTTGGTTGCAATGTTGGTGGTAGAGAAAGATAAGAAGTGGTTCTCAAGTGTTGCGCTAGTTCTACCTGTGCTACTCATGATTGCCATGGTGTACTTAAACCTAGGTAAGGCGAACGAGAAAAGCGACCGCATTATCTTCAACCATATCGAAGATGACGCACCAAGTTACTACATCGGCAAGCGTCCTTTCTCTGGTCAGTTCTATAGCTTAGGGCAAGCCAAGAAAATCACCGATATCTCAGAGGCAGATACGAGTGATAAGTTCTACTTGATTGGCAAGAAGGCAGAAGTTGAGTCGGTCATTGCACAGAATGCATTGAGCTGTGTGCGAGAACCTGTTGATAAACAGAAACGCGCGCTATTCAGTTGTAAGCCAATGAGTTCGACTGCAATTGCAGAGCCCGTTGCCGTAAAGATTCTCGATGAAAATGCCATTTCACTTTAGAACGATGACCTCAAACGTCGAAAGAGTATTGAGGTCCCATCATCAGCTAATTAAGTTTGCATGTGTTGGTGCTGGTGGTTTTGTCGTTGATTGTGGCACTTTTGCACTGTTTCATTTTGTAGGTGATTTGTCGGTGATGTGGGCAAGAATGTTGGCCTTCCTAGTCGCGGCAACCAGCACTTGGATTGGTAACCGAGTGCTAACGTTCGAATACCAAGGGACAGGGTCACGCAGGGATGATTTTAAGCAATGGCAAAAATTCATGACCTCGGCAATGATATCGGCCTTACCCAACTTAATCTGTTTTAAGGCTCTCACATTGATACTGCCTGAATTCTATGGCTCGCTGTTTTTGGCTATGGCTGTCGGGGTGTTAGTTGGAATGGTCAGTAACTACTTACTCAGTAAATCTTGGGTGTTTAAGCAAACTCAAGCTTAGCCACTCATCTAGCTACAGAAACAAAAAAGTCCAAGTGGGGAAATCACTTGGACTTTTGTCATTTAAAGCGAAGGGTTGTCGCTTAACTACTTAAAGTTACCGTCGCTACTGAAAGCTCTTGTTGTTATGAAGAGTTAGCGCTGCGCCGCACGTTGGCGGTTCTTTCCGTTACCAGAAGGTTTGCCACCTTGGCCATTGCCCGCTTTGTTGCGGTTTGGTTTGCCGTTTCCTTGAGATTGGCCGCCCGGACCTTTCTTAATGAAACCGCTCGCTGGTTTACGACCGTTGCCGCCGCCATTTCCGTTGCCCTGATGACCATTACTTTGGCCGTTGTTACTATTAGGCTTCTTACCACCTGGCTTTTTGCCTGAATGGTTACGTGGTTTTTCGCCGCCCAGACCCGGTTGAGATTTACTGTGCTTGGTCGCGAAACGGTGAGCACCGTGACGACCAGACTTACGGCGTTGCGCTGGTGTTTGTGCATCAAAGTCTTCTTCTGGCACCAAACAACCCGGCTTATCACCGATTAGGTGCTTCTTACCCATATCGATCAGCGCTTCACGGATCAGTTTCCAGTTCTCTGGATCGTGGTAACGCAATAGTGCTTTGTGCAGACGACGTTGACGGTCACCTTTTGGCACAGGAATATCTTCTCGCTTCTTGTACTTAACGCGTTTCAGAGGGTTGGTCTCTGAGTAGTACATCGACGTCGCGTTACACATTGGTGATGGGTAGAAGTTCTGAACTTGGTCACACTCGTAGTTGTGCTTCTTCAGCCAAAGCGCAAGGTTAAGCATGTCTTCATCTTCTGTACCCGGGTGAGCTGAGATGAAGTAAGGGATCAGATACTGTTTCTTACCTGCTTCAGCACTGTACTTCTCGAACATCTCTTTAAAACGGTCGTAAGTACCCATACCCGGCTTCATCATCAAATCAAGAGGGCCTTTCTCAGTATGCTCTGGTGCGATTTTCAGATAGCCACCAACGTGGTGTGTAACTAATTCACGTACGTATTCTGGAGACTCAATCGCTAGGTCGTAACGAACGCCAGACGCGATCATGATCTTCTTAACGCCTTCCACTTTACGTGCAGAGCGGTACAGGTCGATAGTGTGTTTGTGGTCCGTGTTTAGTTTCTCACAGATCTTAGGGAACACACATGATGGACGACGACAGTTCACTTCCGCTTTCGGGTCCGAACAACCTAGACGGTACATGTTCGCGGTTGGGCCACCCAAGTCAGAGATAGTGCCCGTAAAGCCAGGTACTTTCTCTTTAATGTCTTCGATTTCATCCAAGATAGACTCTTTTGAGCGGTTTTGGATGATTCGACCTTCGTGCTCGGTAATTGAACAGAAAGAACAACCACCGAAACAGCCACGCATGATGTTGACTGACGTTTTGATCATGTCGTAAGCAGGAATCTTCGCTTTGCCGTACATAGGGTGAGGGACACGCTTGTATGCAAGGCCAAATACGTAGTCCATCTCCTCTGTTGTGAGAGGGATTGGCGCTTGGTTTACCCAAAGTTCGCGATCACCGTGACGTTGAATCAGAGCTCGACCAGAGTATGGGTTTGTCTCTAAGTGCAGAATACGGCTCGCGTGAGCGTAAAGAATGCGGTCATTGTTTAGCTTTTCAAACGCAGGGATACGAACCGCTGTTGTTTTCGCATCATGGCGAGAAGGGCGGATCGTAATCGGCTGCGCTTTTGGCTCTTCGTCTTTCTTCGTATCGCACTGGGTTTCAACCTCGTATGGGTTAACCGGTACGTAGGCTTTGTTTGGTTTTTCGATACGAGAAGAGTCGATGATCTTGTAACCTTCTGGTGCTGCAGGTAAGTTGACAGCAGTACCACGAATGTTGGTCATATTCGCGATCTCTTCGCCATCGGCTAGGCGGTGTGCAACTTCAACCAATGCGCGCTCTGCGTTACCAAATAGAAGGATGTCTGCTTTTGCATCGAAAAGAACAGAACGACGAACTTTGTCAGACCAGTAATCGTAGTGAGCCACGCGGCGAAGACTTGCTTCGATGCCACCTAGAACAATCGGCGTGCCTTTGTATGCTTCACGACAACGCTGCGAGTAAACCAGTGTTGCACGGTCAGGACGCTTGCCACCTTCGTTATTTGGCGTGTAAGCATCATCATGACGTAACTTACGATCAGAGGTGTAACGGTTGATCATGGAGTCCATGTTGCCCGCAGTAATGCCGAAGAATAGGTTTGGTTTGCCTAGCTTCATGAAGGCATCTTTATTGTCCCATTTTGGTTGAGCAATAATACCTACGCGAAAGCCTTGTGCTTCAAGCAAACGGCCGATGATCGCCATACCAAAGCTAGGGTGATCGACATAAGCGTCGCCCGTTACGATTATAATGTCGCAGCTGTCCCATCCAAGAGCATCCATTTCCTTTCTACTGGTTGGTAAAAAGGGAGCTGTGCCGTAGCATTCGGCCCAGTATTTTTTGTGTTCATGAATAGGAGTGATATCGCTGTACATATTTCGACCTCTGATTTTTGAGGCGGGAATTATAGCGGCATGCGCCCTGACTAGCCAGTAGAACATGCCCCTGATAGTTCTAGTGTCTTTCCCCCAATTAGCCATGTATTGCTATGTTGGGAGGAGATTCTTGGAAAGAGCATAGACCAAGGATACGAGACAGTGAGCAAATTGATGATTTTGATTAGTGTTCCAAGCAGTTTTTGATATCATTCTGCGAAAATAAGTCCATATAAGTAGATCCCAATGATCGAATCTGTATTACTTCAACTTGCGCCTATGTTATTGGGTGCACAACTCGTCCTTACGCTGATCTTAGTTAAAGGGGATATCTGCCCAGGCCAGCGTGGTCGTATTCATAAGGTATTGCCAGCAATTGGCGTACTTTGGTTGGCGGTTGCATCACTCAAGGTCGAAGCTTTCTTAGTGGTATTTGCCATCTTCTATTTCTTCTCTCAAGTTCAGACTAAGAAGACTCGTGATACTGGCCCTATCTGGGTGATGTATCTGGCTTGTGGCTTGGCACTCTCTTATGTGGGTATTCAAGCGAGCGAAAAGGCAACATTAGTTGGTCTAATCTCATCTCTGCTTCTTACAGTTCTACTAGGTAGCGCCTTCTCTCATCTATTGCTGACGATTGCACGAACACGCCTTGAGGCATTCCATCGTATTTTGCCGGTTGCTGGTATCTTGAGTGGTATGCTGGTGGTGCTGGCTACTGTGCTTGGTGTTTATTCGCTTTCTGAAGCAGTATTGGAACCTATGGTGCCGTCGCTACTGTTCAGCTTTGCCCTGTTGATTTCATCCATTGTGGTTTGGTGTTGGCATCTGTTGTTCGCGAAAACACCTGAAAAAATTCAGCTTGCTGTTGCCTTGCTGATGCTGATCGCGTCGGTTGTGGGCTTAGAGCCAATCTGGGCGCTTTAGCAATTTATGAACTTCAGCAATTTAGGCTCTACAACAATTTGGGAACTTTAGAAAGTTGCGAATTGTTCTTTGATTGAGCGAGAAATGTGATCTGTTAATAAGCGGGTTTACCATTGTCGTTCTAAACTTAAATCAGTCGATGTGTTCGTAAGGAGTACGAGATGGATTTAAGCAACGTCAAAAGCCTAGATAGCATTATTCTATTAGGGATCGTCAACGAAAAGTTACGCCTTGAATGTGATAGTTTTGAAGAGCTTGTCAGCATGTATGAAATGGATATCGAAAGCGTGGTGGGCAAACTGGATATGCTCGGCTACCAATACGATCCATTGACCAATCAATTCAAATCTTATCCGAGATAACTGCATGGCACGGTAGTGGTTTAACATGGTATCAGTTTAAAGAGCTTAAAAAGCCACAGATGATCAGTCTGTGGCTTTGTTATTTTTTGGAACTTTTAAACTGCGTCATTTATAAAAATAAGGCTTATATGGTTAGACGACTTTGATTCCATCGAGGTGACTCTTACTTTGTTGTCTTGCAGTGCTGAAGAAGGCTTGTAAGTAGCGTTTGTCTTTGTCTGAATTTCTTACCGCTGCAAACAAGCGTCGAGATAGCCCTTTCCCGAGCGGTTTGCTAGCAATCAATCCTTGTCTTGAAAACTCGCTGATTGCCCAATTCGGTAGTGCTGCCACACCTAATCCTGCAGATACCATTTGTACAAGCATCAATGTATTGTCAGCCTGTTTCCATTTCTTAGGTTCGATCCCCGCAGGTTGAAGAAAGTGCTTTACCACATCCAGGCGCTGCTTCTGAACAGGGTAGGAGAGCATCGTTAGATCGACCAAGTCTTCTGGTTGAATTGCTTTTTTCTCAGCAAGGGGACAGTTAATTGCTGTGATCAGACGCATCTCAAAATCGAACAGCGGCTCATAGTGAACTTCAGATCTAGGCTGGATATCGGAGGTGATTACTAGATCCAGTTCTCCTGCCATCAATGCCGGTAAAGGCTCGAAACCAAAGCCAGATGAGAAGTCGAGGGTCACGCTTGGCCAAGTCACTTGATACTCTTTAAGTGCTGGCATTAACCATTGAAAACAGGAGTGGCACTCAATCGCCATATGGAGCCTGCCGTTAACATCTTCCTTAAGACTGGCCAGCTCATTCTCTGCCTTTGCCAGTTTCGGTAACACTTCATCGGCCAGTCTGAGCAGTATCTCACCCTCGGAGGTGAACTTCACTGGGCGAGTTTTACGCAGAAAAAGCTGCCCACCCACGCGAGCCTCAAGATCTTTCAATTGATGCGATAACGCAGATTGCGTCAGGTGCAGTGATGTCGCGGTCGCTGTTAAAGAGCCACTATCACGCAATGTGGTCAATGTTCGCAGATGTTTGAGCTCTATCATGAGTAATCCTCATAGTTCCTAAGCTGATGTTCAATATTTCTTAATAACTACCCTACGTCGTTTTTGTGGATGTGTAAACATCTGGACGTCTAAATGTTATCGGTTTTCTCATGTGTGAATTAATGAACATGAGGTTTTCTAATAAACAAGTTGAATATTTGGAGATTGTTCACAAAGACGTTTGGCGAGATAGTTTAGCCATCCAGACGCCTTTATCGAAATTATTCAGCGTCTGACCGGATTTAAAATAGTGATTAAGGAATAGGCTCATGACAACAACGACTCATATTTTAGGCTACCCACGTATTGGCGAAAAACGAGAACTCAAGTTCGCTTTGGAAAAGTATTGGCGTGGGGAAATCGATCAAACGGAACTCAAGGCTGTCGGCAGTCAGTTGCGCGAACGTAATTGGCAAGTTCAATCGGACGCCAATTTAAGTTTTGTCACGGCTGGCGATTTCGCTTGGTACGATCACGTTCTTACTACTACGTTGCTTCTTGGTCATGTGCCAAAGCGTCATGATCAAGGTTTCCCTGATTTGGATACGCTGTTCCGTGTTGGTCGCGGTCAGTCTCAGAGCAGTTGCTGTGGTTCAAATCATAATCATGACCAAGGTGGTGCCGCGGCATCAGACATGACCAAATGGTTTAACACCAATTATCACTACATTGTGCCTGAGTTCAGCAAGGACGACTCTTTTGAGGTCAGTTGGCCGCAACTATTTGATGAGGTTAATCAAGCGATCAAGGCGGGCCATAAAGTGAAACCAGTATTGCTAGGGCCATTGTCATACCTTTACCTAGGTAAGGAAGTGGAAGAGGGGTTTGATCGTTTGAGTTTGTTGCCTCGCTTGCTAACCACATACCAGGGAATTCTGGCGAAGTTAGCGAAGTTAGGCGTCGAGTGGGTACAGATTGATGAGCCGATTCTTGCCTTGGAGTTAGAAACCAAATGGGCAGACTCATTCAAGCTTGCTTACCAAGTGATTCAGGGCGATGTAAAGCTGCTGCTAACGACCTACTTTGATTCCGTGAGCGATACGCTAGATAAGATTATCGACCTTCCGGTAAACGGCCTGCATATTGATTTGGCTGCTGCTTCTCAGCAGTTGAACGACGTGGTTGAAAAGTTACCTCAAGATTGGGTGCTTTCTGCGGGTGTCATTAATGGGCGCAACGTATGGCGCGCTGATTTAGCTGCGCAATTGGCATCGCTGCAACCTATCAAAGAGTCGTTAGGAGAGCGGCTGTGGGTGGCAAGCTCTTGTTCTCTACTGCACAGCCCGGTCGACTTAGAGCTTGAAGAGACATTAACTGAAGAGGTGAAGAGTTGGTTCGCGTTCGCCAAGCAAAAAGTGACTGAAGTGAGCTTGTTAGGTGCCGCGTTAGATGGCAATCAGAAAGCGATATTAGCCTGTGAAACTTACAGCTTACCGATTGAAGCGCGTAAGCAAGCGACTCACGTGAATAAGCCACATGTTCAAGCGAGATTGAAAACACTGACGAAAGCAATTGGTGAGCGAAGTGCACCTTATGCAGAGCGTGCGGTTCACCAGTCTGAAGTACTAGGTTTACCATTGTTACCGACAACAACGATAGGTTCTTTCCCGCAAACTGGAGAAATACGAGTTCAACGCAGTGCTTATCGCGCAGGAAAACTGAATGAAAGTGAATACAAACAAGCGCTAAAAGGGCACATTGCAGATGCCGTTAAACGCCAAGAAGCGCTTGATCTTGATGTGCTTGTTCACGGCGAAGCAGAACGTAATGACATGGTGGAGTACTTCGCTGAAAATCTAGCTGGCTTTCAAACCACCAAATTCGGTTGGGTTCAAAGTTACGGCTCTCGCTGCGTGAAGCCAGCCATCGTTGTTGCTGATATTGAGCGAGAAAAATCAATCACCGTTGAGTGGTCGACTTACGCCCAGTCGCTGACTTCAAAGCAGATGAAAGGCATGTTGACCGGGCCTGTGACAATCTTGTGTTGGACTTTTCCTCGTGAAGATATTTCCCGTAAAGAGATTGCTAACCAGTTGGCGTTTGCACTGCGTGATGAGGTGTCTGATTTGCAAGATGCGGGTATCAATATCATCCAGATTGATGAACCTGCAATCCGTGAAGGGTTGCCTTTGAAGAAAGCTGATCATGCGGAGTATTTAGAGTGGGCTGTGGATGCGTTTAAAGTCTCTGCTGCAAGCGCGAAACCAGAAACTCAAATTCATACTCATATGTGTTACAGCGAATTTAATGAAATCATCGAGTCAGTGGCTGCGTTGGATGCCGATGTGATTACCATTGAAACGTCTCGCTCAAACATGGAGTTGCTCAAGGCGTTTGAAGAGTTCAATTATCCGAATGAAATTGGTCCTGGTGTTTATGATATTCATTCGCCAAACATTCCATCAGAGGAGTGGATTGTTGGCTTACTTAAGAAGGCTGCAGAGAAGATCCCAGCAGAGCGTTTATGGGCTAACCCAGACTGCGGCCTCAAAACCCGTAACTGGGAAGAAACCGAAGCCGCATTAGCGAACCTTGTTTCCGCGACGAAAGCATTGCGACAAGAGTGGGAAGCTGAAGAAGTGTAAGACAAGTAAAGCTAGATTAAGGGTGTATATCTGAAGCCTTAATTGCATAAAAAAGCCTCGCAATCGCGAGGCTTCTGTTATTAACATTTGCTCGAATCTCGATCTAACTACCGCTTTCGCAAGTTTGCTTGCTGATAAGCTGCTCCACCATCAATTGACCACGCGTATTACGAATCTTGATGTTGTAAGCCAAGCCCATATCTAGGTTGGCTCTTACTTCTGAGCTGGTACAGTAGCTATTCACGCTGCTTTTCAATACTTGATTAAGCGGTTTTGCGCCTTGAGCATCTTGGTTGTAGATCATCATGATTTCAATCACGGTGTTCTTCGCCAAGACACGCATCACTTTCAACGGACCGTATTCAATAGGTAGCCCAGCTGATAGAACACCTGCACGGTGTTGCGCCATCATCTCTAATTGACGTTGTTTGTCTTGGTCACTTGAACTACAGCCCGCTAGGACGAGTGCAGCCAGTGATCCGATAATCCACTTTTTCACTTTAAAATACTTTCTTAAATGGTTTTACAATCACATTAGCATAGACGCCAGCTTCAATATATGGGTCTGCATCTGCCCAAGCTTGCGCTTCTTCTAGTGAATTAAATTCTGCAATAACTGTTGAGCCTGTAAAACCAGCTTCACCTGGATTATCAGAATCGATTGCAGGCATTGGGCCAGCAGTCAATAAACGGCCTTCATCGTGAAGTGTTTGTAGGCGCTCTAAATGTTGAGGGCGAACGCTTAAGCGCTTTTCCAATGAGTTTTCGACGTCTTGAGAGAAAATCACGTACCACATATTGGTATATCCTTATTTATACTTCACAAAAAAGAGGCTCGATGAGCTATGTAGCTAATTTACGCGAACTAATTGTATTTGGAAGGGGGAAAAAGAAGAAAGTGTGAATTGATGCGCGTCGAAGAGGGTAGGTCTTTAAAAGCTGAATAGAAAACGTTCTAAAGACCCGATATTAATTGGCTATTGGATTGCTAAGTTGTTGGACTACTTCGCAATAGCGCGAGGTTTGCCTTCAGAATCGATAGCGACATAGTTAAAGGTTGCGTCACAGACCATAAAGCGGTCTTCGATACCGTGGTCACGAACTGGCTTCACCCATACCGCCAAGTCGATGCTCATTGAAGTGCGACCGATCTTGGTACATTCGCCATAAACACATACCACGTCACCCACCTTCACTGGCTTTTTGAACGTGATGCTCGAAACCGATACTGTTACGATGCGGCCGCATGAGATTTCTTTCGCTAGAATGCCGCCAGCTAAATCGAGCTGAGACATAATCCAGCCACCGAATACGTCGCCATTGGCGTTGGTGTCAGCAGGCATAGCAAGAGTGCGAAGAAGAAGTTGGCCTTTTGGCGCATCAGAAGTGTGACTCATTATAAGGGATTCCCAAAACATCAATAAGTCAGTGGCCGGCGTTTATCCTAGTGACCACTGTGAACGAAATAATGTGCAAGATTGTAACAAAAAATGAGATTGAGATCTCATTCGACCATTACTCCTCGTCTCGATTTTTCTCAGAAAGGGGCTGTTGTTTGTCTTTAGGTAAGCTTTTGTAGATGTATAAACCTGTCAACAAAGTAAATGTAATGGTTGCGAACAATAGACCAAATACTTTGAAGTTCACCCATACGTCGAGTGATAAATTGAAGGCAACATAGACATTTAAAGCGGCGCATAACACGAAAAATGCCGTCCATGCCCAACTGATGTTACGCCATACAGAATCAGGCAGAGTGAGCTCTTTTCCAAGCATCCCCTTAATTGCCGGTTTTCCCATTAGTTGGCTTACAGTTAAACCAATAGCGAACAGTGCGTAGACAATGGTGACTTTCCACTTAATAAAGTTATCGTCATGCAGAAATATCGTCATACCACCGAACAGTGCAACCATAGCGAAGGTGATGATCTGCACCTTCTCCATTTTTTTGTAGAGTAGGTAAATCAATGCAATTTGAATGGCGGTTGCGGCGATGAGCGCCCCTGTCGCGGTGTAGATGTCATACATCTTGTACAGAGCAAAGAAGATGATAAGCGGGATAAAATCGATAATCTGCTTCATGTTAGACCGAACATCCTGTTGAGATACTTCTATTCAGTCTAGCTAAAAGTGCCTCGATGCAAAATAGACCGAAGCACTTGAAAATGAAATGTTTGATTGAGTGATCTTGTCACCGCGTACATGCAGTTTGGTAACGTGGAATAAGTTGTTTAATGTCTTCCAAGTAACCTTCACTTTTGAGGTTGTCGAGTGTTTGCTCGAGCTCTTCTTCACTCATCATAAAGCAAGTTGATTTACCCGTAGTTAGATCCAAATATTCGTGATATTCGCGTTCAGTAAAGTGGCCAATACGATCCATTAGTAGTGTTTTAATCCCATGGTGAATCAAGCCGTAATACGTATGTCTTTGTAAGGTCATAGCCTATCCTCCGTGACAAGCTGCAATGAGAAAAAGTGCAACCTGCTTTATATTGGTTGGGTTGTCTATGACAAAGCAATTCGAATGCCATTTTCGTATCGAGGATGGATCTTTTTAACTCGAAAGAGTGATTTGTTTCATATTTTCATTCAGTTAAAAGAATGCTTCATCTGCTTTCATCAAGACAATACGTGTTG
Organism: Vibrio sp. THAF190c; assembly: GCF_009363355.1. Lineage (NCBI taxonomy): Bacteria > Pseudomonadati > Pseudomonadota > Gammaproteobacteria > Vibrionales > Vibrionaceae > Vibrio > Vibrio sp. THAF190c. The sequence continues at coordinate 1,253,901 of NZ_CP045338.1, forward strand.
CGAGAAGAATAGTTTTATTTTGAGAGGCAATATTCCGCATCAATTTGAGAATAACTCGATTCTCATTTTGAAAAATGTCGGCAACCTGTAAGTTCTACGCTTTCCGTGCGGGGTTTACCGTCTATTCGTGTCCGATCCGTTTCTATCCCATCAAAGTTAATCAACCAACCAATCAACCAGAGTAGATAGCGAAGTATTCTGGCGGTTCTTCGGTTGCAACAAGAAATAACCATTTCCTGAGAACACACTGCCTTCACTCACTTTCACTAATCTGCCTAAATCGATGTCTTGTTTTGCAAGCGTGATATCACCAATGGCAATACCGAACCCCTGAATTGCCGCGTTCATTGCCTGATCAAGTGTCGCGAATTGCTGGTTATTTTTGCTTGAAAGTTCATTGCTGCCGATATGCTCCAACCACAATCGCCAGTCACTTTGCTCGTTATTTGCGTGCAGCCAAGTGTATTGGGACAGCTTGTGTGGCTTGATGATGCTCGAATCAATCTCTGTTAGGTGCTCTTTAACAATAATCTGCGATTGGCATATTGGAGCAAGTTGTTCGTTAAACAACAACTGGCTGACGATTGAGTGTTGGTTTGGCTTCTTGCCATAGGTGATTACAGCGTCAAATGGGTCAAAACTCGGCTCAAAGACGTGCTTGATAGTGGATGTTAGCTCTACATCAATTTCAGGGTAAGCCTGTTGAAACGACATCAGTTTGGGTAGTAGCCAAGAGGTAATACAGCTCGGAGCATTAAGTTTTATTTTTGAAGGAGAACTCGATACTTGATTCAGAGCAGATTGCAGCTGTTGAATGGTTGCTTGAATGAGTGGAACCAACTCTTCACCTTTAGGTGTTAACGATAGGCCACGAGCATGACGATAAAAAAGATCACACCCTAAGCTGTCTTCAAAGGCTAAAACCTGACGGCTAACAGCCCCTTGCGTGACGTTTAGTTCATGAGCGGCATGGGTAAAATTCAAGTGCCTTGCTGTTGATAGAAAGGCGAGCAAGGTTTTGGTGGAAGGCAGTGAATGATTCATATATTTACCTATGACTTTTTATCATGGCTATTATGTAATTATTTCGATTCATTTATCAATAGTGTTCTGTTTGAATGTAAATACTTAATCATCATTTATGATTCAATATGTGTATATGTCTCATATATTGAATATGAAAGCGGTGGTGATAACATTCTGATTATGTGGAAAGGAACGCCTCTTGATATCTTTTATCGATAGCCTAGTGCCTCAGGCAGTAAAAAAATTAATACCTTACCAATCGGCGAGAAGAATTGGTGGTGATGGGCGTGTTTGGTTAAATGCAAACGAGTTAGAGAGCCCACTGTTTCCGGGCGAAGTAGGGCATAACCGCTACCCTGACTTTTTGCCGCAAGACATAGCGAAAGCATACCAAGCGTATTGTGAAACGGATGCTGACACGGTTGCGGTGCGTGGAGCGGATGAAGCGATTGATCTATTAATCAGAACATTCTGTAAACCTGCTCAAGACAAGATACTGATTTGCTCTCCAACCTACGCAATGTATGAATTTTGTGCTGATGCGTTGGCGATTGAAACACTAGATTCGCCGCTTAAGGAAGATTTCAGTTTAGATACTGCCGACGTGGTAAAGAAAGCGGAGTTAGCGAATATCGTTTTCCTCTGTTCACCGAACAACCCAACTGGCAACGTGATTCCTAAATCTGATCTGGTAGAAGTACTTGAAGGTACGCAAGGCAAATCACTCGTGGTAGTCGATGAAGCGTATATTGAGTTTGAACCGCAGACATCAGCCGTAAACCTAATTGAGCGCTATCCACACTTAGTGGTGATTCGCACTTTGTCTAAGGCGTTTGGACTGGCTGCCGTGCGTTGTGGATTTATCTTAGCGAGCCCAAACGTGATGCAGTATGTCGCAAAACTGATTCCGCCATACCCAATGCCGGATTGCTCATCGCAAATAGTACTAGAGGCACTATCTGACGAGCGAGTTTCAGTAATGCAAGACGCGACATTAGACTTGGTTGAAGTTCGTAATCGCTTTGCAACTCAATTGGCAAAGTTTAATTTCATTGAGCAAGTTTACCCGTCGTCGACCAACTTTGTGTTGCTGAAGCACAAGCCTGAACACCAACTGTTTAGCGTATTGGCGAAAAATGGCATTGTAACCAGGAATCAACATCATGAGCCTGCGTTACGTCATTGCGTTCGCATCAGTATTGGCAGTAAAGAGAGCATGGATGAAGTGATAGCGTCACTGAATCACTACCAAAAACAATTACGTCAGAGACAACACACTCAGAATACAGAACCTCAACTTCAACTCGATAAAGATCATATCTAGGATGGCAATGATGAAAAAGATACTACTAGGACTCACTTGCGCAGCTGCTCTACTTGGTACCGCCGTACAGGCGAAAGAGGTTCGCTTGGCGTCAGACTTTACCTATCCTCCTTTTAATTACAAAAACAGCGACGGTGTGCCGGTTGGGTTCGATATTGAGATAGCCGATGCCTTATGTGAGCAAGCGAAACTGGACTGTACTTGGGTATCGCAAAGCTGGGATTCGTTGATTCCAAGTCTACTGGCAAGAAAGTCAGATGTGATTATGGCGTCGATGCGTATTACGGAAGAGCGTAAGCGTAAGATCCTGTTTACGGATAAGTACTATCAAACCCCAGCAGTATTCGTTGCCGCTAAAAGCGCGACATTTGATATTGACCAAGATGGCTTAGCGGGTAAAACCATCGGCGTGCAGCAAGGTACTATTCATGACCGTTACGTGACCGACAAGTTCGGCAGTGTGGCAACCATCAAGCGTTATACTGGCCAAGATGAAGTCTACCTTGATCTTCAGAACGGTCGTCTAGACGTCACGTTTGGTAACTCAGATCAGCTATCACTTGCGTTCCTAGATAAAACAGAAGGAAAGGATTTCGAATTCAAAGGCAAAGCGGTAACCGATAAAGCTTATATCGGAGAAGGCACAGCGTTGGCGTTAAGAAAACAAGATGCAAAACTGGCAGAACAGTTTAACAATGCCATCGAAGAGATTCGAGCGAACGGCACCTACGATAAGATTGCCGCTAAGTATTTCTCTTTTGATATCTATGGTAGTGATCTGTAAATTTGAAGTATCAAATTTAGAAAACAATTTAGTCGATTAATATGTGCATAGTGGAAATGCGAATAATTTAATATCGAATAATAAACCCCGAGGGCTCAAGTCCTCGGGGTTTTTCTTTGGGTGATGGGTAAGCGAGGCTTTAATAGAATTATAATCATTGATTGAACCAGGTTTAAACATAACGTGTCATTTGTTTAGTGAATCCATTCACTGAAGGAAGTGATCTGACGGTAACATAATTGTCAATTTGCGATAATTAAATAGAACCATATGCTGCTGTCTCGTTATATCAATATAAAAGTACAATTCGTCGTTCTTTTATCAATTATCTCGCTCAGTTTAGCGGCGATAATTACCATCAATGTCTTTATCCACCGTGATAATAGTCAGCGACTCACTCAATTAGAGTTAAGTTATTACCCTGCATTAGAGCACGCCACAAAAATAAACTCTCTATTACCAAATGTGCGACAACAATTTGAAGCTGCTGTGATCATGGAAGACGAGCAGGCTATCGATTATGCACGCCAAATATCTGCTGATTTACAAGTAGAGGCAAATAAGGGAGCGATAGTTCTACCTTCACAAGCTGATGCGTTTAATCAATTGTCACTTTCGCTAAAAAAATACACCGAATCTGCATATGCGTTGAGTTTAGATTTTATTAATTTAAATGACTCCTTTGATAACTTAACGGTTAGGTCGAATAAGCTCAGCGCGGATTATGATTCGTTACTTGCGTTAAGCGACCAGCTACGTGCATCAGCGAGCCAAAATGTCGTTGATACCATTTTACACTCAGAGAATGCCGCAAATGATGCTGCCCAACAATCAGTTTGGCTTGGTGTTTTCTTTCTCTTGTCTGTTTTTGCTGTCGGTTATGCGATCTTCAAATCTGTTATTAGCTCAATCCTGTTGGTAACCGAAAAAATGCAAGCTATTGCCACAGGTGATGGCGACCTGACGGTTCGAATTGATTACTCAGGCAAAGATGAAATTGCAACCTTGGTGCAAAGCGTTAACCAATTTATTGAAAAGCTTCAAGGTATCATCGCAAGCACTCTGAGTATTGGACAAGAGTTAGAAGTAGTTAGCGATAAGATTCGCAGTGAATCCCATCAAACCTTGGCGTTAAACAGCACTCAACGTGACCATATTGAAGAAGTGACTGATGCGGTTAACAACATCATCGCTCTCATTGAACAAGTTGTTGGCTTTGCATCACATGCTGATTCACAAGCACAGAAAGCGAATGCAAGTGCGCAAACGGGTACTCAAGTTGTATTGAAAACAAGCCAGGAAATAGAAGAGCTGGCAAGCAACATCCGTGATACGGCGACTAAGTTAAAACAGTTGGACAAAAATGCGAGCAACGTAGGTTCAATCTTGAGCACGATACAAAGCGTTGCGGAGCAAACCAATCTACTCGCACTCAATGCTGCCATTGAAGCCGCTCGCGCAGGGGACCATGGGCGCGGTTTTGCCGTCGTTTCTGATGAAGTACGTGTCCTCGCCAATAATACCCAGCAATCTGCGACAGAGATTAATGCTTTACTCGGTGAATTAAAGTCTGGCTCAAATGCGGCGGTAGGAGCAATGGATCAAGGGCTTGCAAGCTCGTCCCAGGCCGTTGGAGATGCGCAAAACGCAGGGGATTACTTACTCGAAATCAGCGGGCAGGTTGAGGAAATCACCGAACTTAATCGTCAGATAGCGAGTACGACAGAACATCAGGCTCGCGCTTCAAAACAGATTCATACCCATATGGATGATTTTAGACAGTGCTCTCACCAAGTATCTCAGTCTACCGATCAATTAGAAGCTCTGAGTCACCAACTCAGTGACATCGTTACAGAGCTGAGCAAATCCACTTCACAATTCAAAGTATAACGGAGAACAATAATGACTCACTCCCCATTTCGCTTATTGCCTGTGGCAGTAGCGCTTGCGGCGTCGTTCGCAACACAAGCTGCAGATGAGCAAAAATTGGCTGAGCTAGAGAAGAAGGTCGCGATCCTTGAAGCGAAAGAGCAAAACTCAATTGCGGATAAGTTTAGTTTCAATGGCTTTGCGTCTTTAAACATGCAATTAGGCAATCAAAACCATGGCTTCATGAAGTCGGAAAATAAAGTGCGTTTTGATGAAGGTTCTTTGTTCGGTTTGCAAGGTGAGTTCGAAGTTAATGAATCGACTTCTGCGGTTGTTCAAATGGTCGCTCGTGGCAATAAAAAAGAGAACTGGTCTCCAGATGTAGAGTGGGCATTCTTAAGCCACAAAGTGACACCTAATTTGACTGTTCGTGGTGGTAAGTTGCGTTTGCCACTGTTCATGTACTCTGACTACTTAGAAGTTGGTTATGCACAGGTTGGCGTGAGAGTTCCTAACGAAGTATACGGCTCAGTGGTTTTAACCTCTCTCACTGGTGGTGACTTCATTTACGATATGGAACTGGATGACAGTACGCTTTCATTCCAAGGTTTTGCCGGTTCACAAAAGCTATCGGCATCAAAGCACAGCTACAACGCTGATACACAGTTTGATGATATTGCTGGTGGTGTAGTCAATTGGACGGATGACACTTGGACGCTTCGTGCCGTTTACGCACAGTCTGTGATTAGCTCTTCTACGAATTGGAACGAAAACAACCAGTCAGTGCTAAATTCAACGTTTGATGATGACAAAGCTAAGTTCTACGGTGTTGGTGGTCGATACGAAAATGGCAACCTAATGCTGGTTTCTGAAGTGACTCGTACAACGGTTGAAGGTTTTTACTACGACGTTGATGCTGCGTACCTAACAGCGGCGTACCGCTTGGATGAAGTAACGCCATACGTGACAGTTTCACACATGGAAACACAAGACGATGATGAGCGAAACGCAACGGCAGACCGCCAGCTTGCAAATCTACTTCAAAATCCAAACAGTGTATCTGCGAGATACGCATATGGCTCAGCAAAAGCATTGGCTGATAAGCTAAACACACAACGCACTACGTACAGCATCGGTGCACGTTGGGACTTCCTTCCAAATATTGCCCTAAAAGGTGACATTAGCTACCTGACTGGCTTTGGTTCAACTTATGGCGGCGTAGCATCGGAATATAAGAACGATGAAAACATTTTGTACACTTTGAAAGTTGACGCTGTATTTTAAGGAAGAGAGTCATGTTGAAAAAAACATTATTAGCCGCTGCTCTTCTTAGCAGTGTAAATGCGTTCGCAGGTATCGTTGTAGTTGGAAGCCCGTCGATGAGCGAGCTTGATGCATCTACGGTGAAGAAGTTGTATTTGGGTAAAGCGAAGTCGTTGCAAATTGAAGCGGTTGACTTGGAAGATGGCCATCCGATGAAAACTGAGTTCCACCAAGCCATTACTCAAAAGACAGAGGCTCAGTTACAAGCATATTGGGCTAAACGGGTATTTACAGGTAAAGGTCAACCTCCTAAATCAGTAGGGCAGGAGAGCCTTGCAAAGGACATGGTTGCAAGCTCCTCTAATACCATTGCTTATATTGATGAATCCTTAGTTGATAGTTCAGTTAAAGTGATTTTAAAACTCTAGACTTAAAAGTGGCGCTCAATTTGAGCGCCACTCTTACATTGGCTTACGTTGAAGCAATGGCTCTTACTGAACCCTTACATGGTACTGCAAACTTCTATGTTATTGTTTGTTGGAGTAATTACTCAGCTTTGTTTTGATTACATTTCAAGAGCATTTGTTAAATGTTGCCTTCATCATGCAGGTTGCTTAACCGTGTTCTAAATGTTTTTGTTCCATATTGAGATTGTTTATTCGAGTTATAAGATGTGTTGTATATGTAAACAAGCGAGTGGAATATAATCTGATGCCTAATGAAAAAAGAGAAGAAATATTAAGTGCAGCAGAAAAGTTATTTATTTGTCAGCCTTATAATAAAGTATCTATTCGCTCTATTGCTAAATCTGCAGGAGTGAGTCCTGCGTTAATTCTCTATTACTTTAATAATAAAGAGCAATTATTTGATCAGCTCATCGAAGAGCATACCCATCGTTTTGAAGAGCAGTTTTCCAAATATCAAAGAGTAGAAGGGATACAGTTACAACAGTTAATCTCTGAGTTAATTGATTTTTGGGAAAGTGCACCCAATATATTTTTATTCTTTACTCTTGGTGGCAGTTCGTTCAATCACGATAATGTACAAAGATTAAAAGAATCTAAGTTCGGTTTCACCTATCACAAAACTCTTGAAAACCTCCTTTACTTAGTTGATGGCTGTAACGAATCGAATTTTCACTACTACCAAATGTTGATGAACTCACTGGTTTCTCAACCCTATTTAGAGTCAAGGCAGAAAAAATTTAACTCTGACCGTTCTACCTTTAACTTAAACCAATATCAGGAAGTAATAGCAAGCTTACTCAAGACCGAAAGTAGCCATCCATATTAAGTTGCTTTGTATGTCACTTCGAGAGAATTGGAAGCATTGCAGTTTAAGCCTTTTCAACTATTTACTTCCCTCAGAACAAAAAAGCCACTCATAGAGTGGCTTTTTGCTTATCGATAGAATCGAAATTACGCTTGCTGTTTCTGTAGCTCAGCTTCTTTCTCTTCGTCTTTGATCAGCGAGTCAACGATAACTGCACACGCTGCATCACCAGTGATGTTCAGAGCTGTACGAATCATGTCGAAGATACGGTCAAGAGCGAATAGTAGTGGTAGACCTTCGATTGGAATACCCGCTGCTAGAAGAACGGCTACAACTAGGAATGATGGACCTGGAACACCCGCTTGGCCTACAGCACCAAGAGTTGATGTCACGATGATTGCGATGTATGCGCCCATTGATAGGTCGATGTTGAATAGCTGAGCAAAGAAGATAGCAACTAGGCCGTAGTAAATCGCGTTACCAGACATGTTGATTGTCGCGCCTAGAGGCAATACGAATGATGCAGTTGAGTTACGAACACCCAGCTCGTTCTCTACTGTATCCATAGTTACAGGTAGTGTTGCCATTGAAGATGCAGTTGAAAGTGCAACGGCTTGAGGCTTCTTCATTGCTGTCAGGAATTTCTTTGCTGATGTCTTTGTGAAGATTTGAATCATCAGTGGGTAAGCAACGAAGCCGAATACTAGGATTGCTGCTACGTAAACAACGAACAGTTTGAACACAACCATTAGTGCGCCAAAACCGAACGTACCTACCGCTTCAGCCATTAGACCAAATACGCCAAGAGGAGCGATGATCATTACTTTGTTGATCATCCATACCATAGCGTCAACGATAGCGTTTACACCGTTGATGATTGGCTCACGCTTCTCTTTCGCTTGCTTGGAGATTGCGATACCAAAGAACAGGCAGAATACTAGGATTTGAAGGATGTTTGCTTCGTTTAAAGACTGGAAAACGTTGGTTGGGATCATACCTGTGATGGTAGCCCAGAAAGTTGGAAGTTCGCCTTTCGATGCATACTCAGATGAGAACATACCTTCAACGCCAGAAACGTCGATGCCGCGTCCTGGTTCGAATACTTCACCCATGATCAATGCAAGGGCAACAGCCAGTGCAGAAGTCAGTGCAAAGTAACCTAGAGTAGTGATACCTACTTTACCCGCTGATGAGCTATTGCCTAAGCCTGCCGCACCTGAGATCAGTGCAACGGCTACCAATGGGATAACCAGCATCTTGATTAAATTGATAAAGATCGCACCTAGAGGAGCGAACATAGTTGCGCTCTCGCCCATCATGGCACCCACTACAGTACCCACGATCATAGCAATAACGACTTGAATGCCGATATTGCCTAGTAAACTCTTTTCTTTTAACACTTCCGTTACCTCTGTGCTACAAAATGTAAAATTCCTAGAACTACATGCCAATGTGCGTCGTACCATTGGATGAATATTTCGTGATGAGTTTTACACTTATCTGTTACATTTATCAATATGAGCAGAGACGAAAATGCATCAAAAAACGTGACATTAATGTTATTTGGCGATCTTTTGTTCTAAGGCAAACGTTTGCTTTGGTTTTTTGATGTGGTGTTATTTGTTTAATTTATAAAAACCTGACCTCAGTGTGTTTTGTGAATACTTTCAAGTTGAGGGTGTTAATACACAACCTTTAACATTTACGTTTCATTTATGCGCTTTTTTTAAGCGTTTTAATGTGGCTCGAGATTGGTATGTTTGTTGTGCGAAATTTAGCCTGAACTATGCTTAAGGTATCGAGTTATTACCAAGATGTTACCTCTGCGCTTTAAAAATAAAACGTCTATCTAGCATCTCAGTTGTAAGGAGAGAGGCATGGCTTTTATATTAAAGTGCCTGTTTGCGTTTCTTCTGCTGTTCAGCTCTGCAAATTCTCAGGCCGACGATGTTTGGGTAATAGGGGTGAATGGAGGGATAGGTCCAGCGACCAGCGATTATCTCACGAGAGAAATAGAACAAGCTCATGATGAGCAAGCCAAGCTCGTCATATTAAAAATAAATACGCCCGGCGGGTTGGATTCGTCGATGCGTGACATCATTCGCTCCATCACTACATCACCGGTTCCTATCGCGACTTGGGTTGGGCCTGCAGGCTCGCGAGCCGCTAGTGCTGGCACTTATATCTTACTCGCCAGTCACATCGCCTCTATGGCTCCCGGAACCAATTTAGGCGCAGCAACACCCGTATCGCTTGGGGGAGGGAAAGCACCTTCCGATCCTTTGTCTCCGCAAGACGACTCTAATCAAGATGGAGAATCGAAATCGAGTGATCAGGACGATACTAAACAAGAGAACTCTGACCAAGTAAAAGCAACCACTGCGATGGAGAAGAAAGTTATCAACGATGCAGCGGCTTACATCGTCAGCTTGGCGAAACTGCACAACCGTAATGAAGAGTGGGCTGAAAAAGCGGTAAGAGAAGCAGCCAGTTTGGACTCAGAAAATGCACTTGAGTTAAATGTGATTGATTTTATTGCGAGCGATTTACAGCAGCTGGTCGAGATGACCAATGGACGCACAGTCATCATTAATGGCATTAATCAGGAAATTCAGCTCAATCAGGTCGCCTTTGTAGAGCGGGAGCAAGATTGGCGTTTCAGTCTGCTGTCAGTGATCACCAATCCTAACGTTGCCTACATTCTTATGCTCATCGGTATTTACGGCTTACTTCTTGAATTTTATAACCCTGGAGTCGGTCTACCGGGTGTGCTTGGTGGTATCTGTTTGCTGTTAGCGATGTATTCATTGCAAATGCTGCCTGTCAGTTACGCTGGTCTTGCGTTAATACTGCTTGGGATCGCGCTGATGATTGCTGAAGCTTTCAGTCCAAGCTTCGGCATTTTCGGTTTAGGTGGTGTAGTGGCGTTTTCACTCGGTTCCATCATGTTGATGGATACCGAAGTGCCCGGCTATCAAATTGCTTTACCATTAATCATTGGCATCAGCCTGTTCTCTGTCGGCTTTTTTGTTGTGACGATATCTATGCTGGTTCGGGTGAGAAATCAGCGAGTGACAACGGGCATGGAAGCGGTAGTCGGTGAGACGGGCAAAGTTGTCAGTGGCTTTCCGGGAGCAGGTAGAGTTTTGGTTGAAGGTGAAATCTGGCAAGCCAAATGTACCGAGAAGCTGCAAGTTGGACAAAGTATCAGAGTGACTAAGCTAACAGGTCTTTCATTAGATGTAGAAGCGCTAGATATTGAAGCAGTGGATATCGAAGAGCATGTCGGAGGCTCATCGACTCGGTCTAAATAGGCGAAATGAGTGGAGAGATGACCCAATGAAATCTCCTTAGTTATCGTTACCAGTAAGGGGGCGGTTATGTTTATACACACGATAGGTATTGTGGTAGTGCTCGTTATCTTGTTGATAGCTAGCATGTTTAAAGTGCTGCGCGAGTACGAGCGTGCAGTGGTGTTTTTCTTAGGTCGTTTTTATCGAGTAAAAGGGCCGGGTCTGATCGTCATCATTCCTTTAATCCAACAAATCGTGCGAGTCGACTTACGTACTATAGTCTTAGATGTACCAACGCAAGACTTGATCACCAGAGATAACGTGTCGGTGAAGGTGAACGCTGTAGTCTATTTTCGAGTGCTCGATCCGAAGATGGCGATTAATAATGTAGAGAACTATCTGGAGGCGACAAGCCAACTCTCTCAAACTACGCTGCGTTCCGTGCTGGGTCAGCATGAGCTGGATGAGCTTTTGTCAGAGCGGGAAGAACTCAACAAAGACCTGCAAGCGATACTCGATCAGCACACTGATAATTGGGGGATTAAAATTGCCAATGTTGAAATTAAACATGTCGACCTAGATGACAGTATGGTTCGAGCTCTCGCTAAACAAGCAGAAGCGGAGCGTTCTCGCCGTGCTAAGGTGATACATGCAACGGGTGAGCTAGAAGCGTCGACTAAATTACAAGAAGCAGCGGATGTATTGAATAAGTCACCGAATGCGATTCAATTACGATACATGCAGACGTTAACAGAAGTGGCCAACGAGAGAACCACAACGATTGTATTTCCAATGCCAGTCGACTTGGTGGACAAGATAGCCGATCCTATCAAGGCAACATTGAATGAAGCCGCCATTAAGAAAGCAATGAAGAGTGATTAAGTTTTGAGAGTAATAAAAAAGCGCCCATATTCGGGCGCTTTTTACTTCTTAAAGTGGCTTTAATCGCCTTTAGCGAACGCTTTGTTGGCGACTACTTTTGCGTTGCCGCTTTCATTGGAGCAATGAAGTCAGCCAGCTTCTCAAGCATTAGCTCTGGTTGCTCAACATGCTGCTCTATGATCTTAACAACCGCTGAACCAGAAATCGCACCTGCAGCGCCTGCTTCAATCGCTTCTTTCACTTGTTCAGGTGCTGAAATACCAAAACCTAGTAGCGCTGGTGGCGCGTTGAATTGGTTTAGACGATCAAGCATATGTCCAACAGGCATGTTTGCTTTTGTCTCTGCACCCGTTACACCGGCACGAGAAAGTAGGTAAGTGTAACCACCGCCAAGCTCAGCCACTTGCTTCAATGTTTCATCGCTTGCCGTTGGTGGTGCGATGAAGATTGGATGGATACCGAACTTCTCAGCAGCTGCAACAAACTCTGCGCTCTCGTTAGTTGGAACGTCAGCAATCAGAACAGAATCAATACCAGCTTTTGAACAGCGCTCGTAGAAGTCTTCAATACCGCGTGAGTACACAAGGTTTGCATACATTAGAAGGCCAACCGGCAGTTCTGGGTATTTCGCGCGAATCTTACCAATCTGCTCAAAACATATATCAGGAGTTGCGCCTGAATCCAGAGCACGGATGTTGGCACCTTGGATAGTTGGGCCATCTGCTAGCGGATCAGAGAATGGAATACCCAGTTCTAGTGCATCGGCACCAGCTTCAATTAGGGTTTCCATGATTTTGTAAGACTGCTCTGCGTTTGGATCGCAAACCGTTACGAACGGTACAAATGCGCCTTGGTTTTTCTCGTTTAGGCGCGTAAACATCTTCTCATAACGGTTCATTAGATAGCTCCTTTTTCTTCTAAGATGGCGTGTACGGTGAAGATGTCTTTGTCACCACGACCTGATAGGTTTACAACCAATAGTTGTTCTTTTTCTGGGTTCTCACGAGCCATTTTCAGTGCGTGTGCAACAGCGTGAGAAGACTCAAGTGCAGGGATGATACCTTCGTTGCGCGCGATCTCTTGGAAGGCTTCTAGTGCCTCATCATCGGTTACGTTGTCGTATTCTGCACGGCCAATTGCATTAAGGTGTGCGTGCTGAGGACCAACAGAAGGGAAGTCTAGACCTGCTGATACCGAGTAAGACTCTTCAACCTGACCGTTAGGGTCTTGCATTAGCGGCGCCTTCATACCAAAGAAGATGCCCGTTTTACCATGCTTAAGCGGTGCACCGTGCTGGTCAGTATCGATACCTTTACCCGCTGGCTCAACACCGATTAGGCGAACACTCTCTTCTTCGATGAAATCAGCAAACATACCGATTGCGTTTGAACCACCACCCACACAAGCGATAACTGCGTCAGGTAGGCGACCTTCACGAGCTAGAATTTGGTTCTTGGTTTCTTCGCCAATCATGCGTTGGAAATCACGAACGATGGTTGGGAATGGGTGAGGACCAGCTGCAGTACCCAGTAGGTAGTGTGCGTCTTCGTATGTTGCAGACCAGTCACGTAGCGCTTCGTTACATGCATCTTTTAGCGTTGCAGAACCAGAGTGCACAGGGATAACTTCTGCGCCCATTAGCTTCATACGGAATACGTTGGGGCTCTGACGTTCAACGTCTTTTGCACCCATGTAAACACGACATTTAAGACCTAGCAGAGCACAAGCCAGAGCCGTTGCCACACCGTGTTGACCTGCGCCAGTTTCAGCGATGATCTCTTCTTTACCCATACGTTTTGCTAGCAGAGCTTGACCAAGCACTTGGTTGGTTTTGTGCGCGCCACCGTGTAGTAAGTCTTCACGCTTTAGGTAAAGCTTGGTTTTAGTGCCTTTCGTTAGGTTACGAGTTAGCGTCAGTGCCGTTGGACGACCTGCGTACTCTTGAAGTAGCGTCATGAACTCACTGCGGAATTCTGGATCCGCTTGAGCGTCGATAAACGCTTGTTCCAGTTGCTCTAGGGCTGGCACTAGAATCTGTGGTACGTATTGACCACCGTATTCACCAAAGTAGGCATCAAGTTTAGCCATCGTGTTATTCCTTCAATTTGCTTGGTATGTCTGGATACCAATGTCTTTAATCTTGTAGAGCACCTCATTGCGATGCTCTGAAATAGGGTCTGTAGACTATCTACAGTGAATCATCTGTTCTTAAGTTGGGCTAGTCGCTCAGTATTGGCGAATTGCAGCAAACGCTTTGTTGAGTTTGTCTGCATCTTTCTTACCCGGAGCACTCTCAACACCTGAGTTAAGGTCGAGCCCTAAACAGCCTAAAGTGGCTGCTTGCTGTGCATTATCTGGGTTCAAACCACCCGCTAGCATCACAGAGCTCTGATCGTTGATCAGCTGCCAGTCGAAGACTTGACCTGTCCCACCAGTCTGAGAGCCTACTTTTGCATCAAGCAGGTGGCGAGACACATTGCTTGCTAACAGCGTAGGCAGCGAATCTTCAACGCCGTAAGCTTTCCAAATCTCTACTTGTTCTGGTAGCTGATTTGCAAGTTCAGTCACGTACTGTTGTGATTCCTCACCATGAAGCTGAACACCGTGTAAACCAAGCTCTTTCACGGCTTTGATAACGCTAGCTTGGTCATGGTTTTGGAATACGCCAATATACTTAAGCGGTGCACCACTCATGGTCAAGCGTGCTGCTTCTAGGTCGACACAACGCTTAGACGCCTCAACAAAAATTAGGCCACCGAATACCGCGCCTGCTTGGTAAGCTTTAGCTGCATCGTCAGGGTGAGTTAAGCCACAAACTTTGTTTTCACCTAATGTTACCTTGCGAACGGCAAGCTCAAGGTTCTCTTCGGCCATCAATGAGCTCCCGATAAGGAAGCCGTCTGCAAATGTCGCTAAGTCACGCACTTGCTGATGAGTGTAGATACCAGACTCTGATATCACGACTGCGTTTGGTGCTAACTCACGAAGCAGAGGCGCCAGCTCTTTGGTACGGTTCAGGTCTGTACTTAGGTCACGAAGGTTACGGTTATTGATGCCAATCACTTTCGCGTCTAATCCGACAGCACGGTGCAGCTCTTCTTCATTACTAACCTCTGTTAACACGCCCATGCCTAACGAGTGAGCAACTTCAGCGAGAGCACGGTACTCATCATCGTTTAGTACAGATAGCATCAGTAGGATAGCGTCTGCCGAGTAATGACGAGCTAAGTAAACCTGATAAGTATCGACCATGAAGTCTTTACATAGGATTGGTTGCTTAGCGATGCTGCGCACTTTAGGCAAAAATTCGAAATTGCCTTGGAAGTACTTCTCATCAGTCAGTACCGAAATCGCATTTGCATGGTTGTTGTATACCGATGCAATGTATTCAAGGTCGAAGTCATCACGAATCAAGCCTTTAGAAGGAGACGCCTTTTTACACTCGGTGATAAATACGGTTTGCTCTCGGCTTAGTGCATCGTAGAAGCTGCGGTCTGAAGCGATTAGCGCATCTTTGAACTCATTTAGCGGTTGCTGCTTTTTACGCGCTTCAACCCATTGATACTTGTCGCGAACAATTTTTGCTAATACTTCTGCCATTTCTGCTTCTTTTACAGAAACGTGAGTTGATAACTTTTCGTTTGTCTGTGTCATCTTTGTAGTCTCAAATCTTGTTCGTTATGCGTGGTCGGCAAGTTGCTGTACAAGCTCATACGCTTTGCCAGAGTTCATTGCTTCCATTGCCTTCGCTGCGTTGGCTTTTAGATCTTCATGACCAAATAGACGCATCAGTAGAGCAACGTTAACCGCTACTGCACCCGCCTGAGCTTCAGTCCCTTTACCTGTTAGGATATTTGTGGTGATAGCTTTGTTCTCGTCTGGCGTACCGCCTTTGATTGCTTCTAGCGGATGCTGATTGAGGCCGAAATCTTCAGGGGACACAGTGTATTCATGAATCTGACCATCTTTGATCTCTGCAACGATGGTTTCACCGTGAATTGCAACTTCATCTAGACCGCTGCCGTGAACAACAGCTGCACGCTTCATACCCATTTGCAGCATGGTTTCAGCGATAGGACGCACTAGCTCTTTGCTGTAAACACCCATAAGTTCGATGTTAGGACGAGCTGGGTTAATCAGTGGACCAAGGATGTTAAAGATGGTGCGAGTTTTCATTGTTTGACGCACTGGCATCGCGTGACGTACACCACCGTGGTATTGCGGTGCAAACAGGAAAGCAACGCCAAGCTTATCAACGGCAGAGCGAGTGTCTTCTGCGCTCATCGCTAGGTTAATACCAAACTTATCAAGAAGATCCGATGAACCCGATTTGCTTGATACGCTGCGGTTACCGTGTTTCGCAATCTTTAGACCACACGCTGCTGCAACGAATGCTGAAGTTGTAGATATGTTGATCGTGTCATGGCCATCACCACCTGTACCTACGATATCTGCAAAATCGTAATCAGGGCGTGGGAAAGGGTTTGCGTTTGCTAGCAGTGCTTTCGCTGCGCCTGCGATCTCTTCAGGTGTCTCGCCCTTAATTTTTAGTGCAGTCAGTACTGACGCCATCAGAATAGGGTCAAGTTCGCCTTTAATGATGATGTCGAAAAGCTGTTGGCTTTCTTCTTGAGTAAGAGATTGTTGGTCGTAAAGCTTATTAATAATCTGTTCCATGATCGTGTCCTATTTTCCATTCTTCTCAAGAGTTGTGTTCTTTTCTAAAGCCCATTCAATGGCGTTCGCCAATAGAGTTGCGCCGTATGTTGTCATGATGGATTCAGGGTGGAATTGGAAACCACACACCTTGTCTTGCTCTTGGACAACCGACATCACCAAATCATCGACTTCAGCGGTAATCGTTAGGCTTTCCGGTACGTGAGTCGCAACCAAAGAGTGGTAGCGCGCAATTGCAAGCGGAGAAGGAAGACCTTGGTAAGTCGCGTGATTGTCGTGTTCCATCATCGAAACCTTACCATGAATGATTTCGCCAGCGCCTGCAACCTTACCGCCGTATGCTTCTACAATTGCTTGGTGACCAAGACAAATACCAATCATCGGTACTTTGCCTTTTAAGCGTTGAATCAGCTCTGGCATACAGCCAGCGTCAGCAGGAGCACCTGGGCCCGGAGAAAGCAACGCAACTGGGTTTTCTAGCTCGTTAATTGCTGCTTCTACTGCTTCCGCGGGGATGTTATTACGATAGATCTTTACGTTGTGGCCAAGTGAACGGAACTGGTCAACAAGGTTGTAAGTAAACGAGTCAAAGTTATCAATAAATACGATATCAGCCATGATTAAGACTCCTGCTTACTTGATGTTTGCTTAGGTGCAGTATGCGCCGCTTGAATCGCAGAGATGACAGCTTGCGCTTTGCCACGTGTTTCATCGGCTTCGGCTTGTGGGTCTGAATCGAAAACCACACCTGCGCCAGCTTGGACTTGAGCAATACCGTTTTCTACGTACGCTGAACGAATCACGATACAGGTATCGAGCGTGCCTTCACCCGTTAGGTAGCCCACTGCGCCGCCGTAGCTGCCACGACGAGTCTGTTCAACATCACGAATCAGCTGCATCGCACGAATCTTAGGTGCGCCCGTTAGCGTGCCCATGTTCATGCAAGCTTGGTAAGCGTGCAGAGCATCAAGGTCTTCACGAAGTTGGCCTACAACGCGAGAAACGAGGTGCATTACGTGGCTGTAACGGTCTACTTTCAGTAGGTCCGCTACGTGGCGAGTGCCTGCTTCAGAGATACGTGCAACGTCGTTTCGTGCTAGGTCAACCAGCATCATGTGCTCGGCGTTCTCTTTTTTATCGGTGCGCAGCTCTAATTCAATGCGGCTATCTAGGTCGAAGTCGATTTGACCATTCGGACGCTTACCACGACGGCGAGTACCGGCGATAGGGTAGATTTCTACTTGATTAGTCTCTTTCTCGTATTTCAGAGCACTCTCTGGTGAAGCACCGAACAGAGTAAACAGCTCATCTTGCATGTAGAACATGTAAGGGCTTGGGTTGCTCTGCTTCAGCTCTTTGTACGCAGCTAGTGGTGCAGGGCAAGGCAGAGTAAAGCGACGAGAAGGAACCACTTGGAATACATCGCCTTTTACCACGTACTCTTTTAGGTCACGAACAGTCTGGCAAAAATCTTCGTCAGAAACACTTGGTACAGCTTCAACGTTATCAAGCGGGGTGACTTCGGCAATCTCTTTTAGCGATTGGCACTGAGTTTGAATATCCGCTAAACGTTCAGTCAGTCGAGTTTTGATTGTTTGATCTTCTGAGAAAACGCTCGCGTGAAGCAGACCTTCGTTCTGTTGATGGTCAAAACGAAGTAGCGTTTCAGCAACGTAGAAGACAAAGTCAGGGCAGTTATTAGTCGCTTCGGCATCGCCAAGTGGCTCGAAGTTCGCCACGATGTCGTATGCAAATAGACCCGCCATGAAAAGCGCGTGCTTGTTGTCTGGGTCTTGTGTAAAGCTGTGTTGAACTAAACGAAGTGCATCGAATGAAGAAGCTTCTCTTAGGCGAGAGTCTTCGTCTAGGTTAATACTTGGCTGAGTAAAGGTCAG
This sequence comes from Vibrio sp. THAF190c, assembly GCF_009363355.1. Classification (NCBI taxonomy): domain Bacteria; kingdom Pseudomonadati; phylum Pseudomonadota; class Gammaproteobacteria; order Vibrionales; family Vibrionaceae; genus Vibrio; species Vibrio sp. THAF190c. Next base: position 1,272,186 of record NZ_CP045338.1, read on the forward strand.
AGTCAGTACATTGTCTTTCAGTTCAGATTCAATGTCTGATTTCACGTTCGCATTTAGGTGTTTGATCAGATGTTGACCGTTATCTGTCAGAGCTTGGAAAGTGACCTGATGGCCTTCGCATACGATACGCACGGCAGAATCGATAAGCAGTAGGCTAGTGAGGTTTTGCTTAGACTCAATCTCAGCAGATTCTAGCAACAAGCTGTCCGTTTTATTTTCACACAATGTGTGGAACACGCTTGTTGGATCTTGCGAGTAAGGAACTGTCGCATTGATGACATCAATAGTTCCCAGCTTTTTGATTTCAATGGCCTTGTTCACAAGACCTCCTTTATGATTCTTTAAATTTCCTGCCGTACATAGTCGCATAAAGATACCGTTCGCCCAATCTAGAATCTGGTCAATTCGTTGATTTGTTAGTCAGTTGAATGTGAGATGTCCGACAAATTAAAAAGCCCGCTATGAAAGCGGGCTTAGTGATAAACTTTTTATAAACAATCTGTTTAAGTTAGAAGTACACGTTAGCCCACCAAGAACCTGTCCAAGTGCGCCACCAATTAAGCTCTGAACTTGCTTCTACTGAAGAAAGTTCTAAAACTTTATCTTTATGGTGCTGGTTAAATTCTTGTAACATAGTGAGCCTGTAAATAAAGGTACTTCGTATTTGTGTACTAGTTAACTAGTTCGGGGTTCACAAGTCAAGCCCAACAAAGCAAATATCGTGTTAAATGCAAAAATAATGAACAGAAAATATGAGAATTGATCTACATAGCCATACCACAGCTTCAGATGGTCGACTTACACCACCTGAACTGATTGACCGTGCGTTGAGCTTCAATATTGAAGTTCTGGCTATTACCGATCATGACACAGTTGATGCCCTTGATGAGGCGCATCGTTATATCCTTGATAATAAGCTGCCAATTCAATTGATTAACGGTATCGAAATTTCAACCGTTTGGCAGAACAAAGACATCCATATCGTTGGTTTGAATGTCGACCCAGAATCACCAGAACTCAGTGCGTTAATTGAACAGCAGAAACAGCATCGTATCAGTAGGGCGGAGCTGATCGCCCAGCGACTAGAAAAAGCGACGCGCGAAGGTGTGTTAGAAGAAGTGAAAGCGATTGCCGGTGATGCGCCTATTACCCGAGCTCACTTTGCTAAGTGGCTGGTTGACAATGGCTACGCGAAGACTATGCAGCAAGTGTTTAAGAAGTTCTTAACGCGCAATAATCCGGGTTATGTGCCACCAACATGGTGCAGCATGAGTGATGCGGTGACGGCAATTCATGCGGCTGGTGGGCAAGCGGTACTTGCTCATCCGGGGCGCTATGGTTTTACCGCTAAGTGGGTGAAACGTCTATTGACTGCATTTGTTGAAGCAAATGGTGACGCGATGGAAGTGGCTCAACCGCAGCAGGCGCAACAAGAAAGACGCACTCTTGCGGATTATGCTATACAATACAAACTATTAGCCTCTCAAGGCAGTGATTTTCATTACCCATCTCCTTGGATGGAGTTAGGGCGCAATCTTTGGCTGCCTTCTGGAGTCGAAGAAGTATGGAAAGATTGGGAGTTTCAAACGTTTTCGTCATCTGAAACATTACCAGACGAACAAGCTCCTTCTGAAGATAGAGTCGAGAGACTCGATAATGAGGAAAAATAATGAGCCAGTTTTTTTATGTACACCCAGATAACCCACAAGCTCGTTTGATTAATCAAGCGGTTGCAATTGTCCGTAATGGCGGTGTTGTGGTTTATCCAACAGACTCGGGTTATGCTCTTGGCTGTCAGCTTGAAAACAAACAAGCATTAGATCGTATCTGTCAGATACGTAAAATCGATGATAAGCACAACTTCACGCTGCTTTGTCGCGATCTTTCTGAGCTTTCTCTTTATGCACGTGTTGATAACACGGCATTTCGTCTATTAAAAGCTCACACGCCGGGCCCTTACACGTTCATCTTTAAGGGAACGAAAGAGGTGCCACGTCGTCTAATGAACTCGAAGAGAAAGACTATTGGTATTCGTGTTCCTGACAACAAGATTGCACTCGATCTATTGGAAGCACTGGGCGAACCTTTGATGTCAACGTCTTTGATTTTACCGGGTAACGAGACAACGGAATCTGATCCTGAAGAGATCCGTGATCGTCTAGAACATGCTGTTGACGTGATTCTTAATGGTGGTTACTTAGGTGAGCAACCAACCACGGTAGTTGACTTTAGCGATGATGACCCAGTAGTCGTTCGTGTTGGTTCAGGCGATCCAGAACCGTTCGAGTAACCCTGAAACTCGTTCACATCATGTTACTGTGCATTCGACGGTAATGTGTAAATAACGAGTGATTTTTCAAAGGTTCTTTGCGATAATGCGCGACCGCGATTTTGGTCGCGTATATTTCATTCGACGTCTGTGAAGACGACAATTAGGTAGAAAAGAGTAAATGAGCGAAAAATTACAGAAGGTTTTAGCGCGAGCTGGTCATGGCTCTCGTCGTGAGCTGGAAGCTTTAATCAGAGCAGGTCGTGTAAGTGTTAACGGCCAAGTCGCGAAATTGGGTGAGCGTCTAGAAGACGAAAACTCAGTGATTCGTATTGATGGTCACACTGTATCAGGTAAAGCGTCTGAAGAAGTGGTTTGTCGCGTACTTGCTTACTACAAGCCAGAAGGTGAGCTTTGTACTCGCCACGACCCAGAAGGTCGTCGTACTGTGTTTGATCGTCTACCTAAAATCCGCGGTTCACGTTGGATCTCGGTAGGTCGTCTTGATGCGAACACATCAGGTCTTCTACTTTTCACAACTGATGGTGAGCTAGCAAACCGTCTAATGCACCCAAGCCGTCAGGTTGAGCGTGAGTACCTAGTACGTGTGTTCGGTGAAGTGACTGAACAAAAGGTTAAGAACCTAGTACGCGGTGTTGAGCTAGAAGATGGTATGGCGCGTTTCGAAGACGTCGTTTACGCTGGTGGCGAAGGTATGAACCATACTTTCTACGTAGCGATTAACGAAGGTCGTAACCGTGAGGTTCGTCGTCTTTGGGAATCACAAGAAACGACAGTAAGCCGTCTAAAGCGTGTGCGTTACGGTGATATCTACCTAGACAAGAAACTGCCTCGTGGCGGTTGGAAAGAGCTCGATCTTCAAGAAGTAAACTACCTACGTCAACTGGTAGAGCTTAAGCCTGAGAAAGAGACGCTACTAGACCTTGACCCTTCGAATACATCACGTAAACGTGAGCGTTCTCGTAGCCAGAAGATTCGTCGTGCTGTTAAGCGTCACGAAGAGCGTGCAAATGCACCAAAAGGCCGTAGCAACCAACCTAAGCGCAAGAAGCCAGCAACTCGCGGCACCACAACGCCAGATGCAGGTCGCAGCGCACCGAGCAGCAAGGGTAAGCCAAGCAACTCTCGTTCAGGAAATGGTTCTCGTGGCAACAACACGAACCGTCCGAACAAGCCAGCTAAGCCAAGAACTCGCCAATAATTAACGACTTCTTTTGAATACTAAAAAACCTGCTAACTTAGCAGGTTTTTTTACGTCCAAAAGAAGGGGAAGATGCGAGTAATCGAGTAGCGAAAAGCGCTGCAGTGATCAACTGTCTTGTGTTTTACGCTTTTCTTGCTTTGATTTCGTGAAGCTATAAATCTCTTCGTATCTCGTATCTCGTATCTCGTATCTCGTATCTCGTATCTCATTTTTTATTTGTGATTCGAGAAGTTATCGCCTTTTGCCATGCGATCATAAAGAATCACGTTTACCGCTGCGGCTAAGTTCATGCAACCATTGGTTGGAACGTAAATCGTCTCGCGACAGAAATCGGTGATCTCTTTCTTCAATGTGCCGTCTTCAGGGCCGAAAATGTAGAACGCGCGAGGAGGGTGCTTGTATTCAGGCAGAGGCTTAGCGCCTTCAATCAAATCAACAGCAACAGGTACGCATCCTACTGGGATAATGTCTTTTAGGTCTTCAACACCAATCAACGGAAGCTCTAAGTGCTTCTCTTTGGTATCGGTATGGAATTGACGTGCGTGGTCGTAGCGCGTGCCAGTATAAAATACAGAATTTGCGCCGTAACAGCCCGCTGCACGCATAACCGAGCCTACGTTTTCTGGCGTTTTTGGGTTTACCAAGCCAATACAGGCATAGCCTTTTGACTGAGTATCAGTTTTTGCTTTGGTCATAATTGGTAATGGTGAAATCGGTGACAAAAATTAGCCGAGCACGGAGCTCGGCTAAGATATTGGTGTGCTCATTGAATAGAGCAGCACAAGCTTAAGTTCTAGTCACGCTTCCACAGCATGTGGCAGAACTTATGGTCTGGGTCGCGGCTGATCAGCATACGCGCGAAAACGTCATCTAAAACGTCGTCTTCTTCGTTTACTAGACCAATGCGAATTTCAGCGTAGATCTCTTTGTCGACTTCAAAGCCAACATGACCGACCCAATCGTCACCCGTTTCAACAAGTTCAGCAGCGCCGCGATCTTCGAACTGTGCAGTGAATAGAATCACGTCAGCAGGCTCTAGATTATCCGGTGCCATCTCTAGGAAGATGTCGTATGCAGTGTCGATTGCATCATCATAAGACATTAAGTCATTAGCTTCGGTCATATCAGTATCTTAGCTTGCGCGGTTCATGTATTTACGTTCAGCAGTGTTGATCACAACTTTATCACCCGTTGCAATGTACTCTGGAACTTGAACGGTTAGGCCTGTTGCGAAACGAGCTGGCTTAGTACGAGCAGATGCAGAAGCGCCTTTGATTGACGGGTCTGTCTCTTCGATAACAAGCTCAACAGAAGTTGGAAGCTCAAGTGTTGCAGCGTTACCATCGATTAGGATTGCGTACATACCTTGAGTTTCTTCGTTGATGAATAGAAGCTCGTCTTCGATCATCTCGCCGTTAAAGATGTACTGCGTGTAGTCTTCGTTGTCCATGAAGATGTACTCGTTGCCATCAACGTAAGAGAACATTACAGCGCGCTTAGTCACATCGATAGTTTCAACGATTTCGTCAGCCTTATGGCGAACTTCAGCTTTTACGCCTGTTGCTACGTCGTTACCACGGAAACGGTAGATCTTTTGACCACCACGACCGCCTGGTGTTGTGATTTCGATATCTTTAACTAGAAGCGTTTTGCCATCTACGTCGATCGCAAAACCTTTTTTAATTTCACTTGCTCTAGGCATTTTGTGTTTATCCTTATTGGTTCTATCCGATGATTATATCTCGGAGAACCTATAAATAGGAATAGCTTGAATCATAAAGTCTCCTAAGCGATCATAGAGAAATAGTTAAATCATTCAATTTATTGACGAACTCACTTATGCAGCTACCTGTTATTGACCCGAAAGTGCCTTTCCAGCCTGAGTTTCAACCTGTGGTAAACGACCTGATTACATTTTTAAAAAGTGGCTTAGGTTCGAATCTGCACAGCGTTTACATTTATGGCAGTGTGGCGAGGAAAACGGCAAAACCTGGGCAATCTAATCTTGATGTTGTTGTAGTCACGCACCGTTCGTTTGCCGATCAAAGAACCACGCTACTCAATACGATTAAGTGGCGCTTCCAAAAGAGCTTTCCTCAGGTAACACAAGTCTCTATTAAAACAGCGCTAGTCAGTGAAATTGTCGACTTCGAGAATATCTTCACTTGGGGTTTCATGCTTAAGCACTTAGCGGTATGCGTGCATGGCGAGGATCTTTCAGATTGCTATGGCGACTTCGAGACCAGTTGGGAGATTGCTAAACATTGGAATATGGACGTTGAAAACTGGTTAGCGGTTTATCGTAACAAGATTGCACGAGCCGCGACGCCGGAAGAGCAGATTGCCGCGCAAGTTATCATTACGAAAAAGCTACTTAGAGCCAGTTATTCGCTGATCATGTACCGAGATAAATATTGGTATGACGATCCACGCGAATGTGGCCAACAGTTTCTAAAATATCATCCGGATCGAGAGGTTGAGATTCAACGCTTAGGGATACTTCTTGCAGGCAAACCGGTACCGAAGCGCTCTGTAATAGGCATTCTCGATGGCTTTGGTGAGTGGTTAGTAAAACAGTACGAGAAGACCGAGTTTAGGATTGGTTAGAAGCCAGTGAATGAAAGAGAGCAGAAGCACGGCACTTCTGCTTTTTGTTATTCGAGATACTTGAATCTAGAACAACCCTAGTTGTTGGCCGCTGACTTGTTCGAAGTCGAGTCCGATAAATGGCAATATCGCTTCCGCGACAGGTTTAAGCTGCTTATCGATGTAATGTTGATAGTCGATACCACTCTTCAAGTATTCTTTGGGTTCAGGGCCGTTTAACGTAATCAAATACTCGATGCGCCCTTTGTTTTGGTATTGCAGAGGGCGGCCTAGCTTTTCGTTCATCTCATCCGCCATGCGTGCAGCACGAACTTGGGGCGGAATGTTCTTCTGATATTCGTGCAGTTTGCGTCTTAGCCGTTTTTGATAAACCAGCAAGTCGTCGTGTTTGCCAGCCGCTGTCTCATCGACAAAATTACGAACGTAGTCGGTTGGGTCTTGGTCATGGAAAACCATCTCATACAAAGTCTGCTGAAAGCGTTGGGCGAGTGGCGTCCAGTCAGTACGTGCACTTTCTAGCCCTTTGAAGACAATCTTCTCATCGCCTTCTTCGCCAATTAGACCTGCATAGCGTTTCTTTGAGCCTGTCTCTGAACCACGAATGGTGGGCATCAAGAATTTTCGATAGTGAGTCTCGTACTCTAGTTCGAGTATAGAAGTTAGGTTGTATTTGTCTTTTAGATGCTGTGTCCACCAATCGTTGATATACACGACCAGTGATTGACCGATTTCATCCGCATCTTCTTGACTGTAGCTACCATTCAGAGACACGAATGTGGAGTCAGTGTCACCATAGATAACCTGATAACCTTTCTCTTCGATAAGTACCTTAGTTTGTTTCATGATCTCATGCCCGCGCATGGTAATAGACGACGCCAAACGAGTATCGAAGAAGCGGCAACCGGATGAGCCCAAAACCCCATAGAATGAGTTCATGATGATCTTGATCGCTTGCGAGAAGGCCTTTTCATTGTTCTTCTTTGCAACATCACGTGCAGCCCACAAGGTTTCAATCATCTCGGGTAGAAAGTGCTTGCTGCGGTGGAACTGTCCACCCCGAAAGCCCTCTACGGCTTGGTCGTCATCGCGGCCAATCTCTTGCTTTAATCCTTCAATCAAACCCATTGGATCAATCAGGAAAGATCGAATGATGGATGGGTATAGGCTCTTAAAGTCGAGTACTAATACTGAGTCATAGAGATTGGGAATGGAGTCCATGACATAGCCGCCTGGGCTAGCAATCCAGTTCTCAGGCTGTAAGTTTGGAGCAATGTAGCCAGCTCGATGAATCTGAGGCAAATAGAGGTTAGTAAAGGCCGCCACAGAGCCACCAACCTTATCCAGCTCAACACCGGTTAAGCGAGATCGTTCAATAGCAAACTCAATAAGATGTGTATGTTCAAAGATGCGATTAACCAACATGCAGTCTTGAAGGTTGTACTTGGCAAGTGAGGGTTTATCGAACCTAAACATTCGATTAATTTCATCCATGCGGTCATGAACATTGTGGATGTCTTTACCTTCACCAAGTAGCTCTTGAGAAACCGATTCTAGAGACCAAGACCTGAAGTGGTAGGTTGCGGTTTTGAGCATATCGATACCGTCTAAAACCACACGTCCAGGGATAGTGATAAACCCTTGCTGACTTTGAGCAGAACTGCGGAAGAAGCTAGGTTGACTATCGCGACCAATATTGAGCTTTATTTTGTTCCATTCAGCACGCTTGTGAAGCAGTCGGAAATCAAAATCAATCACGTTCCAACCGATAATGACGTCTGGGTCGTAACGTTTAAACCAATCAATCATGGCTTCTAATAGTGCCGCCTCGTCTTTAACCCACTGAATAGGCGTATTGGCTTCCTGCTCTGGGCCTACCATGATGACGCGACTATCCATTGGGCTATCAAGGCCGATAGAGTAGAGGATACCTTTCTCTGAGCACTCGATATCTAATGAGACGACGGATAGGGTAGGTAAGTAATCACCTGCTCGACATTTAGTGTTAGTGATACGCTGGTGCTGAGTTCGAGAAGTGACGTTCCCAGTAAATTCAATGCTGCCCTTAATGAATCTTTCCATAAGGAAGCGATCGGCGAGACGAATATCGGCTTCAAAAGTAGTGATAGACTCCTTATTGAAGGCTTGGTTTAAGGTGTTGCTTTCGCGGACCAGTCGCGTGTAGCAACCTGCTAGCGGCGTGTGCGAGAAGTTGGTGAGTTCCAAGGCTTTTATCTCACACTCGATCCCCGCTTCCTTGGCGAGTTTAGTGCAAGCGTCGATATTCGATTGCTCAATGAAGAAGATTGGGCGCTCGCCTTTAACGGTAAGCAAAGTTGGCCCATTCGGGGTGCTGACCCAAACATCAATTTGAGTCTGACCTGAAAAGTCTCTTGCTTGTCTTGTCAGCACAAAGCCTTGCTGAATATCCAATATCGTCGCCTGTAATATTTACTGCCGTTAAAACAAGATGCGATTCTAGCACTTAGTGTCGAGCCTGATACAAAAGTCGTTCAAAATAGCCAGTTTTTTTTGCTTTTAGCGACTCGATAACGGGACTTATCGAGCAAAAAGGTGAATTTGTAACAATTGTTCAAATCGCGGTATTGAAAATATATTTATCTTGTGTAAATTAAATGGTCGGCATCTTAACTGATTGTTTTTTAATAAAGCTTAGTCGAATAACTGTGGTTCTTGTAAATAAGTACTTGCTAAAGTTCGTGTTTCAGCACATATTCAACAGAGCTTTTTTTAACGATTTACGTTAAGATGTACAGCAATGCTGCGATCCACTGTTCCTTTATTCAATTGTTTCAATTAGATGAATCAATACGGTGGTTGCAGAGCCAATTAATAGTGTGGAGATACAAGTTTGATAAATGTTTTCCTTGTAGATGATCACGAGCTGGTTCGCACAGGGATACGACGTATTATTGAAGACGTCCGTGGAATGAACGTAGCAGGGGAAGCTGAAAGCGGTGAAGAAGCTGCAAAGTGGTGTCGTACTAACAATACAGACGTCATTTTGATGGATATGAATATGCCTGGCATTGGTGGCTTAGAAGCAACCAAGAAGATTTTGCGCTTCAACCCAGACATTAAAATCATCGTTTTAACTGTTCATACGGAAAATCCGTTTCCAACTAAAGTGATGCAAGCTGGAGCTGCTGGTTACCTTACTAAAGGGGCAGGTCCGGACGAAATGGTCAATGCGATTCGCGTGGTAAACAGCGGTCAGCGTTACATTTCACCAGAAATCGCGCAGCAGATGGCACTCAGCCAATTCTCGCCTGCCTCTGAAAATCCATTCGCTGATCTTTCTGAGCGTGAACTTCAAATTATGATGATGATCACCAAAGGTCAGAAAGTAACGGACATTTCAGAACAACTTAATCTAAGCCCTAAGACAGTGAATAGCTACCGCTACCGACTGTTTAGTAAACTAGACATCAGCGGTGATGTAGAGCTTACTCACTTAGCGATTAGACACGGAATGCTAGACACCGAGACCCTCTAGCACTGAGGTTATATAGTGACATCCTCATTTGACTCAGTCTCATTCCTAAAGACCGTAACAGAGCAGCCTGGCGTTTATCGTATGTATAACGCCGAGGCTGTTGTTATTTACGTCGGCAAAGCAAAAAACCTTAAGAAACGCCTCACTAGCTACTTTCGTAAAAAAGTAGATAGCGAGAAAACGCGTGCCTTGGTTAGCAATATTGCCAAGATAGACGTAACGGTTACACATACCGAGACAGAAGCCCTAATCCTCGAGCACAACTACATTAAGCAGTACTTACCTAAGTACAACGTTTTGCTGCGCGATGATAAATCTTACCCTTACATCTTCATCAGTGGTCACAAACACCCAAGGCTGTCGATGCACCGTGGTGCAAAGAAGAAAAAAGGTGAGTATTTCGGACCTTATCCTGATTCTGGGGCAGTGCGTGAAACCTTGCACTTGCTGCAAAAGATATTCCCAGCTCGACAATGTGAAGATACCGTTTATGCGAATCGTACTCGTCCTTGTCTGATGTATCAGATTGGTCGATGTGCCGCGCCGTGTGTCAGTTCAATCATCTCCGATGAAGAGTATGCAGAACTGATTGGCTATGTTCGTTTGTTCTTGCAAGGGAAAGACAATCAAGTGTTGGAAACTCTGGTCCAAAAAATGGAACAGGCTAGCCAACAACTCAAGTTTGAACAGGCAGCGACATTCCGTGACCAAATTCAGGCGATTCGTCGAGTACAAGAGCAACAATACGTATCTGACGACTCAATGGAAGATATGGACGTACTCGGCTTTGCACAAGAAAACGGTGTCGCTTGTATTCATATCTTGATGATTCGTCAGGGTAAGGTGTTGGGTAGCCGTAGTCATTTTCCAAAGATCCCAAACAATACGGTTAGGGAAGAGGTGTTTTCGAGCTTCTTGAGTCAGTACTATCTGGCACATAATGAAGCGAGAACCACCCCAACTCGTCTGATCCTCAATGCAGACTTGATTGAGGATGTGACTCCGATTCAAGAAGCTTTGTGTGAAGTGGCGGGTCGAAAGATCCACTTCAATACCAATCCTTCCGGAACCCGAGGTCGTTATCTCAAGTTGTCGAACACCAATGCGTTAACGGCAATAACAACCAAGATTAATCATAAAATGACGATTAATCAGCGCTTTAAAGAGCTTCAAGATGTCTTGTCTATGGATGCCATCAAGCGTATGGAGTGTTTTGATATCAGTCATACTATGGGTGAGAGCACTATCGCTTCTTGTGTCGTATTCAACCAAGAGGGTCCAGTGAAGCAGGAATACCGTCGTTACAATATCACGGGTATCACCGGCGGCGATGATTATGCAGCAATGGGGCAAGCGTTAGAGCGCCGTTACTCCAAGCAACTGGATGTGGATAAGATTCCAGACATTATCTTTATCGATGGTGGTAAAGGGCAGTTGAACCGTGCTCATGAGATTATTTCCCAGTATTGGGGGGATTGGCCTGTTCGACCAAGAATGATGGGTATTGCGAAAGGGGTAACTCGTAAGCCGGGTCTTGAAACCCTAATCACTCTGGAAGGTGAAGAGTTTAACCTGCCAACTGACGCGCCAGCTTTGCACTTAATTCAACATATCCGTGATGAGAGCCATAACCATGCAATCGCTGGCCACAGAGCGAAACGTGGTAAAACACGTCGCACGAGTGCGCTTGAAGGAATTGAAGGGGTAGGGCCAAAACGTCGCCAAGCTCTGTTGAAATATATGGGTGGACTGCAAGAGCTTAAGCGTGCAAGTGTTGAAGAAATAGCCAAAGTGCCGGGCATTAGTCATTCTTTGGCAGAAAACATTTATCAAGCATTGAAACAATAGTAAAAATCCCGCACCATAAACGCGCAATGGATAAGAGCCTAATAATATGCGTTTGAATATACCCAACATTTTGTCCCTACTGAGACTTTTCTTAATCCCAGTATTCGTTATCGTTTTCTACCTACCTTATCAATGGGCTCCTTTTGCAGCTGCGATGGTTTTTTGGGTGGCCGGATTTACTGACTGGCTCGATGGCATGCTAGCGCGCAAGCTAGGCCAAACTTCTCGTTTTGGTGCCTTTATCGACCCGGTGGCTGATAAAGTTCTCGTAGCAACGGCTCTGATTCTGATAACTGAACACTACCACTCAATTTGGGTGACCATTCCAGCAGTAACCATGATTGCACGTGAAATTATTATTTCAGCACTTCGAGAGTGGATGGCAGAAATTGGTAAGCGCGCAAGCGTTGCGGTTTCTTGGGTAGGCAAAGTTAAAACTGTTTCTCAGATGTTTGCCTTGTGGGTCCTGATTTGGCGCTATGACGATTGGATGATCTGGGTTGGTTACGCCGCGCTTTATATCGCAACTATCCTGACATATTGGTCAATGGCTCAATACTTAATGGCAGCCAAAGATGATTTGTTGGATGAACAACATCATTAATTGAGAAAAGCGAGCTTAGGCTCGCTTTTTTGATCTTTGAATTTCAGCATCGACGTAATCATATGACGTGACAGTGTGATGGTGATCAACTTTAATCGCCTATTCCTTCGACCTTTTTGTACATTAAGTTAGCTATTTAGCCCTTTTCGTATAAATACTATTCAAACGAATTAAAAATACAAAAATAGTGTTGACTCAATCGTGTGATTCCGTAGAATGCATCCCGTACCCAAGAGGATGGCAATGAGCGATTCGATTGGAGTTACTAAGGCGCCTTGGCAGAGTGGCTATGCAGCGGATTGCAAATCCGTGGACCTCGGTTCGACTCCGGGAGGCGCCTCCATTCAAACCTTGAGTTTGAATACTATGCGACACTAGCTCAGCTGGTAGAGCGCAACCTTGCCAAGGTTGAGGTCACGAGTTCGAACCTCGTGTGTCGCTCCAAATTTTGTAATGTTGATTGGCATCAACATTAAGATGGTGTTTACGAATCGTAACGGCATCGCAATAAAGAATTGCGTGCCCTGGTGGTGGAATTGGTAGACACAAGGGATTTAAAATCCCTCGGCGTTCGCGCTGTGCCGGTTCAAGTCCGGCCCGGGGCACCATCTATAAAGTCTAAACTTAGTTTAGCAAATGCGACACTAGCTCAGCTGGTAGAGCGCAACCTTGCCAAGGTTGAGGTCACGAGTTCGAACCTCGTGTGTCGCTCCAAATTGAAAAAGGCTCACCGGAAACGGTGAGCTTTTTTGCATCTGTGAGATCGTAAAGCTATTTTGAGCCATTAGGTCACGAGTTGACCTCGTGTCCTAGCCGGCCGCGTCGCTCCAAATTAAGAAAGGCTCATCGGAAACGATGAGCTTTTTTGCATCTTGAATATTGTAAAGCTATTTGAGCCATTAGGTCACGAGTTGACCCCGTGTCCTAGCCGGCCGCGTCGCTTCAAATTAAGAACGGCTCATCGGAAACGATGAGCCTTTTTTGTATTCCGATGTTTGAAAAATTCACGCGCTGTTTGAGATTCCCTATGAACTCGTTCCTCGCTCTAGGGAATGACGGTTGACTGGGAGTTATCTTCGTCATCCTCGGTCGTGAGGAACGAACGAGCCGGGGAGCTATTCCGTTTCGCGACGAGTTTACCCATCCCTCGTATTTATAGTCCTAATATTAAAAACTATTGATAGTGTGTTAAAAACTATGTTACCTTCCCGCCCAATCTCGGAATGGACAACGATTGCTTCTGGGGGATACGCGCAGTGACCATTCAGGCTGATTGTGACACTGCGTAGGGTAGGTATCAGTTAGTTCTTTAACTGATAGACGGGATACTTATGGCGCTTGATGCCATGTTAATGGGAAACCCAACATTGAACTCACTTAACACAACACTGCGAATCAGCTTTTCACATCCAATTGGGCCGGTACTTCACCTTTGCCCGATCCTTCAAAACAGTAGCATTACTGAACCTTGATTTTACGCTAAGTAAATTTTGCTGTCGTTAGACGGCGCTTTGTCGTGTTTGTCATTTGACTTACGCGGGCGTACAGCTATACCTCACTTCTAGCAATGTGCTGTTAGGAGGGAGTATGAATACATTCAAGGGATTTTTTATGACTACCGCCTTTGAAGTCGATACAAATACTATCGCACACTCGTTTTCAACTTCAGTTCCAGTTGTTGAAGGCACTTATGATCTTACCCCAGACGCTATTTTGCTTGAACAAGAGCAAAACGAATCGGCAGTCCGTTCTTACCCAAGACGTCTACCGATTGCAATAAAACGAGCATATGGCGCTCTGGTTGAAGATACCCGTGGACAAATTTTCCTAGACTGCCTTGCCGGTGCAGGGACGTTAGCACTGGGTTACAACCACCCAGAGATTAACCAAGCATTAAAAGCTCAGTTGGATTCAGGTCTACCGTATCAAACCTTAGATATCACAACTCAAGCGAAAGAAACTTTTATCAATCGTGTTAAAGGGTTCTTACCACAAGACTTTGCTGAAAATTCAGTGATTCAATTCTGTGGCCCATCTGGTGCTGATGCGGTTGAAGCTGCTATCAAGTTGGCCAAACAGACTACTGGTCGTAACACGATGTTTGCTTTCCGTGGCGCGTACCACGGGATGACCAACGGTACTATGGGCATGATGGGTAACTTAGGCACGAAAGCGCGCCGTAGCGGCTTGATGTCTGATGTTCACTTTATGCCATTCCCATACAACCTTCGTTGCCCATTCGGTCTTGGCGGTGAGCAAGGTGCTCAGGCAAGTCTTCGATACATCGAACGTCTACTTGCGGATGACGAAGCGGGTATCATGAAACCTGCCGCGATGATCGTTGAGCCAGTACAAGGTGAAGGTGGTGTAATTCCAGCACCTGCTTCTTGGTTGCGTGGTTTAAGACGCATCTGTGATGAGCACGGCATCCTACTAATTTTTGATGAAATCCAGTGTGGTGTAGGCAAAACAGGTCATCGCTTTGCATTTGAAGAGTCGGGAATTAATCCAGATATTCTGTGTCTATCGAAAGCGATAGGTGGCGGCCTACCAATGTCACTGCTGGTTTTCGATAAGAGTATTGATACTTGGAAAGCGGGTGAACATACCGGCACTTTCCGCGGCAACCAACTGGCAATGGTGTCGGGTGCGAAAGCATTAGAGATTATTGAGCGAGACAACCTTGTTGAACATGCGAATATCGCAGGTCAATATCTTCGCCACGGTTTAGAAAAGCTACAACAACGTGTTGATTGTATTGCTGAAGTTCGTGGAAAAGGCTTGATGTTAGGTGTTGAGATTCAAAACCCTAACGGCGAGAAGAACAGTTTTGGTGAGCCAGTTGCTGACGGCGAGCTGACTCTTAAAATCCAGCGAGCAGCACTTGAGCGCGGCTTGATGGTTGAAAAAGGTGGACGTGAAGGCTCTGTTATTCGCTTCCTTCCTCCAATGATCATCAGCTTCGAACAGATTGATTTTGCCCTTCGCGTGATGGAAGAGGCGATTCTTGCAGCAGGTGGTAGCCATGTTGAATCTGGTAGTGCAAACGGTGAATGGAAAAAGCACTTCATCCATACAGGTGTAGGTGGCAGCGACGAGTTTGAAAAGGTTCTTAATCAAACCACTCAAGCAATGAAGTCAGTGTTCGAACAAGTGGATGCACCATATTCGGGTCTCGAGCCTAAGCTACTAGAAGCTGCAATTAACGCAGTCGATCTTGATAACGTTCAAGGTTCACTGGTTGATGTGGTAGAAGATACGGCTGACTTGGTTGCAAAGAACTCTATCTTTGTTCAACACCCTGACTGTATTGCACACCTACATACACCGCCATTGATGGCATCTGTCGCTGCTGAGTCTATGATTGCGGCACTTAATCAGTCAATGGACTCCTGGGATCAGGCATCTGCGGCAACCTATGTTGAGCAGAAAGTGATTGATTGGATGTGTGGCAAGTACGAACTGGGCGAAAATAGCGATGGCATTTTCACAAGCGGCGGTACCCAAAGTAATTTAATGGGGCTGCTACTTGCACGCGACTGGATCGCGAACAAAATCGATAACCACTCGATTCAAAAACTCGGCCTCCCAGAGTACGCACAAAAATTACGTATCCTTTGCTCTAAAAAATCTCACTTTACAGTCCAAAAATCGGCTTCTTTGTTAGGTTTGGGCGAAAGTTCGGTGCGCTGTGTTGATACTAACAGTAACGGTATCATTAAAACCGAATTGTTAGAGAAAGCGATTAAAGAGCTAAAAGACGACGGCCTGATTCCATTCGCAGTCGTAGGCACGGCAGGTACAACCGATCACGGTGCTATTGATGACTTAGAGTCGATTGCGCAGATCGCTCAGCAACAAGAGCTGTGGTTCCATGTCGACAGTGCTTACGGTGGCGCCTTGATCCTCAGCAGCCACAAATCTCGCCTCAAAGGCATTGAGAAAGCGGATTCTGTCAGTGTGGATTTCCATAAGCTGTTCTATCAAACGATCAGCTGTGGCGCGCTGTTGCTGAAAGATAAGCAAAACTTCCAGTTCTTACTGCATCATGCTGACTATTTAAACCGTGAGCACGATGAACTGCCTAACTTGGTTGATAAGTCGATTGCAACGACCAAGCGTTTTGATGCGCTCAAAGTCTTTATGACGATGCAGAGCGTGGGGCAGGAACAATTGGGTGAGATGTATGATCACCTGTTGGCACAAACACTTCAGGTTTCCGATCTAATTCAAAACCACGAAGGTTTTGAGCTATTAGCCGAACCAGCATTATCGACAGTGCTGTTTAGAGCGGTTAATAGCAACGTCACGGATTTAGACACGTTTAACCAAACATTAAGATTAGAGGCTCTGACTCGTGGAGTCGCGGTGCTGGGTGAAACTATGGTTGATGGTAAGAGCGCGTTGAAGTTCACCATCCTAAATCCATGCTTAGACATGGCAGACTTCGAGTCTCTAATTACAAAAATTCATAATCTAGCGGCTGAGCTAGCAGAACAACAAGGGTAATAAATATTATGGCAATTCTACAAATTGGTGCAGGTGGCGTAGGTTGGGTTGTTGCACATA
The DNA here is from genome assembly GCF_009363355.1 of Vibrio sp. THAF190c. Lineage (NCBI taxonomy): Bacteria > Pseudomonadati > Pseudomonadota > Gammaproteobacteria > Vibrionales > Vibrionaceae > Vibrio > Vibrio sp. THAF190c. The sequence continues at coordinate 1,288,822 of NZ_CP045338.1, forward strand.
AAGCGGCACAAAACAACGACGTTCTGGGTGACATTACAATCGCATCTCGTACTATCGCGAAATGTGAAAAGATCATCGAATCGATCAAAGGTAAAAACAACCTTAAAGATTCAACTAAGAAACTAGAAGCACGCGCTGTAAACGCAGATGACGTTGATGCGCTTGTTGCTCTAATCAAAGAAGTTCAGCCTGATCTAGTGATCAACGCAGGTCCTCCATGGGTAAACATGGCGATCATGGAAGCGTGTTACCAAGCAAAAGTATCTTACCTAGATACGTCAGTAGCGGTTGACCTATGTTCTGAAGGTCAGCAAGTTCCTCAAGCTTACGATTGGCAATGGGGTTACCGTGAGAAGTTCGCAGAAGCTGGCATTACAGGTATTCTTGGTGCAGGTTTCGATCCAGGTGTGGTTTCAGTATTTGCTGCTTACGCGGTTAAGCACCTGTTCGATGAGATCGATACTATCGATGTCATGGACGTTAATGCTGGCGATCACGGTAAGAAGTTCGCAACTAACTTCGATCCAGAGACAAACATGCTTGAGATCCAAGGTGATTCTTTCTACTGGGAAAACGAAGAGTGGAAACAGGTTCCATGTCACTCACGTATGCTAGAGTTTGATTTCCCGAACTGTGGATCTCACAAAGTGTACTCAATGGCGCACGATGAAGTTCGTTCAATGAAAGAGTTCATCCCTGCAAAACGCATTGAGTTCTGGATGGGCTTTGGCGACAAGTACCTAAACTACTTCAACTGCATGCGTGATATCGGCCTACTGAGCCCAGATCCGTTAACACTGCACGATGGTACAGTGGTTCAGCCTCTGCACGTTCTTAAAGCATTGCTACCAGATCCTACATCACTTGCACCGGGCTACACAGGTCTAACTTGTATCGGTACATGGGTACAAGGTAAGAAAGACGGCAAAGAGCGCAGCGTGTTCATCTACAACAACGCAGACCACGAAGTGGCATACGAAGATGTAGAGCACCAAGCGATCTCTTACACAACTGGTGTACCAGCAATCACAGCTGCACTTCAGTTCTTCCGTGGTGAGTGGGCAGACAAAGGTGTGTTCAACATGGAACAGCTGAACCCAGACCCGTTCCTAGAAACTATGCCGGGTATCGGTCTAGATTGGCACGTTCAAGAGCTTGAAGCTGGCCAAGGTCTTCCTGTAATTCACGAGCTGAAAAAATAAGAACCGTTTCTTGTTTTGATTGCTAATTAAAGGGGACATGGATTGTTCCCTTTCCGATGATGATCTCCTTAAAGCTTTGGTATCATTTATTTTGATTTTGTAACTCACTACGTTCGAACAGGACAAAATCAAAATAAATCACACCAAATGTTTAATTTACCTTTCCATCTTTAGATGCTGCTTGAGCGCGTATAGAAAATGACATTTAAGAAAGAAGAACTTAAAACCCCATACTTTATGATCAACGAAGATAAGTTGATTGAGAATCTAGAGAAAGCAAAACAGCTTAAAGAGTTGTCTGGCGTTAAGCTTGTGTTGGCCTTGAAATGCTTCTCTACGTGGGGCGTATTTGACATCATTAAGCCTTATCTAGACGGCACGACAAGCTCTGGCCCGTTCGAAGTAAAACTTGGCCACGAGACTTTTGGTGGCGAAACTCATGCATACAGTGTGGGCTACAGCGAAGATGATGTACGTGAAGTAGCGGACATCTGTGACAAGATGATCTTCAACTCGCAGTCTCAGTTAGCGGCTTACCGCCATATCATCGAGGGGAAAGCGTCAATTGGTCTGCGTCTAAACCCTGGCGTTAGCTATGCAGGTCAAGATTTAGCAAACCCAGCGCGTCAATTTTCTCGTCTAGGCGTGCAAGCAGACCACATCAAACCAGAAATCTTCAATGACATCGATGGTGTAATGTTCCACATGAACTGCGAGAACAAAGATGTGGATGCGTTTATTGGCTTGCTAGATTCAATTTCGGATCAGTTCGGTGAATACCTTGATAAGCTGGATTGGGTGAGCATGGGTGGCGGTGTCTTCTTTACGTGGCCAGGTTATGACATTGAAAAGCTAGGTGCTGCACTAAAAGCATTTTCTGAGAAGCACGGCGTTCAAATGTACCTTGAACCCGGTGAGGCGATCATCACCAAGACTACAGATCTTGTAGTGACAGTGGTCGATATCGTAGAGAACGTTAAGAAAACAGCAATCGTTGATTCTGCGACAGAGGCACACCGCTTAGATACGCTTATCTACGACGAGCCAGCGTCTATTTTGGAAGCGTCAGAGGGTGGCAAGCATGACTACGTAATTGGCTCATGTTCTTGTCTTGCGGGCGATCAGTTCTGTGAAGCAAGCTTTGATGAGCCATTAGAGATCGGTCAGCGCCTTCATATCTTAGACAGTGCGGGCTATACCATGGTGAAGCTAAACTGGTTTAACGGTTTACGTATGCCTTCTGTCTACTGTGAGCGCTCAAGTGGCGAAGTACAGAAGCTAAACGAATTCGATTATTCAGACTTTAAGCGTTCATTATCGCAGTGGTCTGTAAAATAGATTGAAATAAAAAGAGCAACCGATGGGTTGCTCTTTTTGTATGGGATTAGAGAGTCTTAGTTAAACTCTTTTACTAGTCGTAACAGCATAATTCCGCTTGAATTTGCTGTAACCTCTTGCCCTTCAGTAAAATCAATGATTAAGCCGGAGTAGCCACTATTCAAGTCTTTTGCATCCGGTGTATTGGTCCAATACGGTGCATTTATAGTGCTTGGAAAAAACGCTAAATCGATGGCTGGTTTAGCACATTGATAATTGACAATGGAGCCAAGCTCTTTGATGTTAGGTAGTCTGAAACCATCGACCCCAACGTTTACATCTGTTAGCGCTGCCCCCCATTCCGTGATGCTTTTCGGAGAGCCGTTGCAAGTATTACTGTCTGCATTATATGTTTCGCCAACATTACATTTTTGCCAAAGTAAGTTGGTTGAAATATCCAATATTGTCCCATCTTTACGATCAATAAATTGACCAGCTTCTTGTGATAGTGGTTGGTTTTCTACGCAATCTTGAGCAAAACTAGAACTCGAAGCAATTAGCGAAAGGACAAACATGTATTTCAGTTTCATTATTCTACGCCTCCACTTACAGCGATGATCCCTTGATATGTACCCTTGTTACACAATTTGATTTGCCCAGTTGGAACGTCCATACACCAAGCACTACCCGTACCGGCTACATAACTTGAGTGTGTATAAATAGTGGTAGCTGAGTTGCCTACATCGTCACCTTTCATATATGGGAAGTAGTTCTTGGTAGTAGGATCTTCAGCTTCTACACTGTAGTTAACAATAGATCGAGCTTCTGCGGGAGACGGTAATCTCCACGTATTAATTCCGCATATAGAAAAGCTGTTGAGGTTAGCTATGTAGCCTTCTGTGTCACAGCGTCGATTACCGCTTGATTCTGTCGAGTATGCGCACATCGATGATATAGGCCCATCTGCTAATAACTCATCATTTTTATGACCTGGTGCATTAGCGTTTGATGTTGAGTTGGAGTCATACCAAGTGTATCTATATTCCGAGCTTCTCCAGGTTCCTGACTCGCTAGTCCACGGATAAGCGTTATTATCTGGGTCATCAGCATAGGCTTCTAGCCAAGTATCAATATCAGCCTGAGAAGGCAAAGTGATCGGGTTCTGTTTGGCTTCAATGTAAATTCCCGTGCGTTCATCTCGAACACACGCCCACTCTAATGCATCGTTTGGAAGCATATTGCCACTGTAGTCAAGCTTAGTGAACTTAAACCCGTGTTCACCATCGGAGTGGACATTTTCACTTGCCGTATCTAGTCCGTAATCAGCGTCTTGGTTTTTGTAATTAGTAGGTGCCGAGGGGAGAGTATGATCTACGCCATTTGAATAGGTAGCAAATCCAGTATCATTAATCTGCTTATCACCTGGGATATAGAAGGACAGAGTGTTGTTGGAACTATCAATTGTAGTGTTTCCACTACTCGCCATTGTATAGGTAACAGATTCTCCACCTTCACTTAAGCCATCTTGTAAAGCTGTAACTTGCACTAGGTGACTTAACTCTTCAGCAGATATTGTGATAGTTAGAGAGCTTAGGTTACTTGTAAAATCATCTGCAGAAGCAATACCTGTTTGTTTAAGAGTAACCGTTACATCTTCGTACGAATAATTGCTAAGGTCTATATAGCTTTGGGCGCTATCTCCCTCCAAAACGGTTTTACTAGCATCTCTGAAACTAATGGTTGGTTCTGTATCACTGTCTGAAATTGTAACCGAAGCTTGAGCATTACTAATTTGATAGCTATCGCTTGAATCAGCCGAAATCGTATAGGTTAAAATCTTACTACTTTCGTACAGGTTATTATGGATTATATCTAATGGCAAAGATGCTTGTGTTATGCCTGCAGTGATAACAACAGTTTGCGCCGATAGTGGCTCGTAATTTTTGAATGTGCCCGTTGAACGAGTAGTCAGATCGCTTGTGTTAATTGATAGGGTCAAGTCGTTGGTTAGGGCACTTGAGAGAGTAACAGTAATATACTCAGTAGCAGAGCCTGAACTTGGCTCTGAAAAAGTTACTGAGCTAGGGATACTTATTTCCACGACTTGAGGTTCAGTCGGATCAGTAGGGTCGGTTGGTGTTGTGGAATCACCACTATCTTCATGGCCACTTTGACAGCCTGTGAAAAATGAAGTTAGAAGGATTACTGAGACGGCATTAAGAGGCCAACTCGGCTTGTTTCTATCCATGTATGAACCTAAGTGACTAAGTTAATGAAAGTAGCTGTATGGTAACAAAAAACGCAACCAAGTAGTCCTGTTTCACTACCTAAAATTATGATTTACGTAGAATTTATATAGAAATTTTGTAAGTAATGTAAGAATTGAAAGGGATTTATAGGATGCGCTAGGGGGAAGGTAGGTTATGGCTTTCTCCTCCGGCAGTTTGTTTCACCGGAGGAGAAAGTGAATTAACTCTCAATCATCACACGCGTATCTTCGCTCAGTGTCTCAAGTTCGTTGGCGACGTCTTGGATTGGTAACTCAAGAGGGAGTTTTACGGCAATCTTAGCGGTGAAAAGACTTGAACTCACACCACCGCCTCCTGCGATAAACACACGGTGACAGTCCATATCGAGAATTGTAATACCTTGACCATCTAATACGTGGGTCACTTCGTTGACGATACCGGCGCGATCATTCGAGTCTAAGCGCAGATGATGTATCGTATCTTGTACTTGTGGAGAGTGGTCGGCATCAACAAATTGGACGGTTAAGTCGATATTGGCGCTAAATGCCTCTTTAACCGTGGACTCGTTGATTGCTGGGAGTTCTATTTTGATTACACCGGCAACTTGATCCTCAATGAAATTCACTTTACTGATTAGCCATTTGCCCCCGTTCTCGTGGGTGACTGCGGCAAGTTGCTTGATGGTTGCAGGTGACGCCTTACCAATAAAGTTAACGATAAATGTACTATTCATATCAGCCCCCAAAGATTCAATTGAACGTCCTTAATAAGCGTTTGAAATAACGAGATAATCTGTCTTACTTACAGTTTAGAAGCTGGATTAGAACAATATTTGACCTGCGTCAATTTTTGAAACTAAGCCGCAGCGCGAAACAAGTTAATGAAGAGTAGGGCACAAAAAAAGCGACTCGTAAGTCGCTTTTTAGGAAGATTTGCATTCATTGAGTGATTTAGAAGGTCACTTTGAAGTTCATACCGACAAATTGCGAGTCGTATGCAGCACCTGCATCGTATGCGAATTTAGCTGCATCTTGGTTGCCCCACCAAGGGTTAGTGTTCAGATTCACTTCTGCATCGCCACCCCAAGCATCACTTACCCAGTAATGAATGTGACCAACAGGGTTCAAGAAGAACAGAGAAACATCACCCATGGTTTGTGAGCCCATCACTTCACCACCAGACATTAGGATGTCTTGCTCAGCCTCTAGCATCATTTCACCAACAACCGCACCGAAGAATGGAGTAATGAAAAGGTCTTGCCAAGAAGGCACTTCAGCAAATGCTTCAACACCGTATTCCCAGAAGAAGGTCGACATGGTCCAAGAGTACACGAAAGACTCAAACTCGTTGTAGCCCGCGTGACGAGCTGCCGTGTAATAAACACCACCAAAGTAAGGGTGCATCACATAGTTTAGGAAGTGCTCATCTCGGTCCCATACCGGGCCATCAGAGACGTTATCTTTCCATTTTTGACCAAGCTTACTTAGGTCACGCTGGTCATCATCCCATTTGGTGATGGATTCAGGAAGGAATGTCATCAAACCAACAGTCGCAACACTAAGACCCAGAATGGTATAAGTTTGGCCCATTAGGTAATCCCAGTCTTTCTCTTCGCTTACTAAGAAATGCTTTGGTTGTTGGATTGAGAAATCGTACTCGTCGCTTGATTCACTTAGCGCGTAATTGGTGCTCGGCTTGTAGGTATACAAGTTATCATTTACGCAGTACTCTTGAGTACAATCATCCGAGTATGAAAGGTTGAATGGTTGGTCGAAATCGTATTGGCTTGCAACCGAGTTCGCTGACATTAACAGTGAAAATGCAGCAGTAACCTTTGCTAATAACGGTGATTTGGCCACAAGGGTCTCCATGAAAGTTGATAGGTGAGCGAAGTCACAATTATCTATTAATTGCCTGATTTATGGAACTAATAATTGTGAGCTTTCTGAAAGATAATCTTAAATTTCACATCATTAATACTTGTGAAATGACTTAAATGCCTAAACATTGAAGATAGACCACTTTAAAAATAATGCAGCGTCTTTATATGACAGCAAGGGATGAAAATATGACCAAAATCGCAATGTTAAGTACAGGTGAAGAAGTTCTTCACGGAGACATTGTAGACACGAATGCCGCTTGGATGTCCGCTGAGTTCTATCAACACGGCTTTGCATTGGCAAAACGTTCCACGGTCGGTGACCAAATGGGTGCGCTGGTGGAAGAGCTTTTGATGCTGAGTTTTAACTACGATGTGGTCATCGTTAATGGTGGGTTAGGGCCAACGACGGACGACATGAGTGCCGCCGCAGCAGCAAGTGCGGCTGATCAAAAACTGGTTCTTTTTCCTGATTGGCTGCAGCGTATGGAGAGTATGTTTGCAGCGCGTGGCGCTAAAATGCCAGACAGTAATCTCAAACAAGCGATGCTGCCTGAAAGTTCACAGATCGTCGATAACCCCGTCGGCACGGCTTGTGGTTTCAAACTTAAAATTAATGATGCAACCTTCTACTTCACTCCCGGTGTCCCGAGTGAGTTTAAAAAGATGGTGAAAGATCAAATTCTACCGGACCTTTCGCGAAGCTACCCAGAAATCAGTGCTTTTGAATGTAGCAGGCTCTACACCTTCGGACTCTCTGAATCTGGTATCTCAGATATTCTAGACCAGCTTAAGTTACCTGAAGGGTACGAATTAGGTTACCGTTCTTACTTACCCTTTATCGAAGTGAAGCTATTTGGGCCTAAGTCTGGCCTTGAAGTTCGTGTAAAACTGCTTCAGATGGTCCATAAGTTGCTGGAAGGCAATGTCGTGAGTGTCGATGAGCCAATGGTTGAGCATTTAGGTCATCTGTTGAGTGAAAAACACAAAACCTTATCTGTGTCAGAAGTCTCGACCAAGGGAGCTCTATCTGCATGGTTACAGTCCGACGAAAACCTTGAAAACTGTTTTGGCCACTCTTGGGTAATGGCGGAGAGTAAAGGCAGCGATATCGATAAAAGCGATCCTTTGGCTGCAACATTGGCCTTAGCTGGTGCGACAAGAGAGAAGTGTGCTACGGAGCTTGCTCTTGTGACTGGCAAACTTGAAGATAAGACCTTCAGTGTAGCGTTATCGACGCCAACAGGTGAGTGGGGGCAAGTATTTGAGTTTCACCGCTCATACAACCGAGAAGACTCTAGAACGGTAATCAAAACGGTTGCCGCAGACATGTTACGAAGACACTTAGAAAATAAACCTATGTTTGGTCAGTTCACTTCGCTTAAGCGCATCAAAGAGCTGTTCATTCCTAATTCTGTGTTATGACAACAGGCTTGTAACGTTAGAACCAATATATGATAAAGGGCCCGATAATATTAATTATCGGGCCCTTTGTGTTTTGATGCCTTTATCGAGCTATCGCATGACTAAGCGCGTTTCTGCTTGTTGCGATGAATCACGTTGCTCAATGACAACTCTGTTTTGGCTTTACAAATACAAGGTAAAATCTCGTTGCTTTGTGTATAAGCCATAGCAAAACCAACATACTCGACTTCACCCGAGTCCAATGTGCAGCGACAAGCGCCACAGTGACCATCTCGGCAGTTGTACTCAGGCTCAAGTCCTGCCTGCTCCATGGTCTCTAACAGAGTGTTAGATGGGTTAGATTCAATCGTGATGAGTTTGTTGATCTTCAGTGTTGGCATTACAGTTCGAAACCTTCGAAGTCATCTGCACTTACTTCGTTGTCGATTTGACCAACTAGGTAAGATGAAATTTCTGCTTCCTGTGGTGCTACTTGAACGTTATCAGAAGATAACCAAGCGTTGATCCACGGGATAGGGTTAGACGTTGCTTCTGGGTAAGCAGTACCTAGACCAACCGCCTGCATACGAATGTTCGTAATGTACTCAACGTATTGGCAAAGGATGTCTTTGTTTAGACCGATCATAGAGCCATCTTTGAATAGGTATTCTGCCCACTCTTTCTCTTGCTCTGCTGCATCTTTAAACAGGTCGAAACACTCTTGCTTACACTCTTCGGCGATCTGCATGAATGAGAAGTCATCTTGACCGTTACGTAGCAGGTTAATCATGTGCTGAGTACCAGTTAGGTGAAGCGCTTCATCACGAGCGATTAGCTTGATGATTTTCGCATTACCTTCCATTAGCTCACGCTCAGCGAATGCAAATGAACATGCAAAACTTACGTAGAAACGGATAGCTTCTAGTGCGTTAACAGACATCAGACATAGGTACAGTTTCTTCTTCAGCTCGTATAGAGATACTTTGATCTCTTCGCCGTTGATGTTGTGTGTACCTTCACCGTAGCGGTGGTAGTCAGACGTCAGTTTGATTAACTCGTCGTAGTAGTGTGCAATGTCTTTCGCACGCGCTAGGATGTGTTCATTTTCAACGATGTCGTCGAACACAACGCCTGGATCATTCACAATGTTGCGGATGATGTGCGTGTAAGAGCGAGAGTGGATTGTTTCAGAGAAAGACCAAGTCTCGATCCAAGTTTCAACTTCTGGTAGTGATACCAGTGGAAGTAGCGCTACGTTCGGGCTACGGCCTTGAATTGAGTCAAGAAGCGTTTGGTACTTCAGGTTTGAAATGAAGATGTGCTTCTCGTGCTCTGGTAGCTTGTTGTAGTCGATACGGTCGCTAGATACGTCAACTTCTTCTGGACGCCAGAAGAAAGACAGTTGCTTCTCGATAAGCTTTTCGAAGATTTCAAATTTCTGTTGGTCGTAACGCGCTACGTTTACAGATTGACCAAGGAACATAGGTTCTTTTAGTTGGTCATTTTTTGTTTGGGTAAAAGTACTGTAAGCCATGAATGCCTCAAATCCTTTCCAGACCTATATAACAGGCCTCGTTAATGCTTTAGACCCAGAGAAGAAGGCTTCTCTGGGTTCTTATGTTTGTTACTTGTGCTTAGATCTTACAACCGCCGCCTGCACAATCATCTTCTTGTGCCACTGCGCCCTGTTCGTCTTTCGCACCATCACGAGTGTTATGGTAGTAAAGCGTCTTCACACCGTATTTGTATGCAGTCAGTAGGTCTTGAAGAAGTTTCTTCATTGGTACTTTACCGCTTTCGTATACGTTTGGATCATAGTTAGTGTTTGCTGAAATCGCTTGGTCTACAAACTTCTGCATGATACCCACTAGGTGAAGGTAACCGTCGTTAGAACCGATGTTCCAAAGTAGCTCGTAGTTGTCTTTCAGGTTTAGGAAATCAGGCACAACCTGTTTCAAAATACCGTCTTTCGATGCTTTTACAGAAACGAAACCACGTGGTGGCTCAATACCGTTCGTTGCGTTAGAGATCTGAGAAGACGTCTCAGAAGGCATTAGCGCTGTTAGTGTTGAGTTACGTAGGCCGTGTTCAACGATCTCTGCACGTAGTGCATCCCAGTCGTAGTGAAGCGGTTCTTCACATACTAGATCAACGTCTTTCTTGTAAGTGTCGATTGGCAGTAGGCCTTTCGCGTAGTTCGTTTCGTGGAACGAAGGACACTTACCTTGTTCTTTCGCAAGCTCTACCGATGCTTTCAATAGGTGGTATTGGATAGCTTCGAATGTACGGTGAGTTAGACCGTTTGCGCTGCCATCAGAGTACTTAACACCGTTTTTCGCTAAGTAGTATGCGTAGTTGATAACACCAACACCCAGAGTACGACGGTTCATTGTTGACTTGTAAGCCGCTGGCAGTGGGTAATCTTGGTAGTCAAGAAGTGCATCAAGTGCACGAACCACTAGGTCAGATAGTTCTGCTAGGTCATCAAGAGAGTCAATAGCGCCAAGGTTGAATGCAGAAAGCGTACATAGTGCAATCTCACCTTCGTCGTCTTCTACGTTTGTTAGCGGCTTAGTTGGAAGCGCGATTTCAAGACATAGGTTTGACTGGCGAACAGGTGCTACTTCCGCATCAAATGGGCTGTGAGTGTTACAGTGGTCTACGTTTTGAATGTAGATACGGCCTGTAGAAGCACGCTCTTGCATTAGTAGAGAGAATAGCTCTACCGCTTTCACTGTTTCACGCTTGATCGATGGATCGTTCTCGTACTTAACGTAAAGCTCTTCAAAACGTTCTTGGTTTTCGAAGAACGCATCGTATAGACCAGGTACGTCAGATGGCGAGAATAGGCTGATGTTACCGCCTTGAACCAGACGAGAGTACATAAGCTTGTTCAGCTGTACACCGTAATCCATGTGACGAACACGGTTCTCTTCTACACCACGGTTGTTTTTCAGTACAAGTAGAGACTGAACTTCACCGTGCCATAGTGGGTAGAATACTGTTGCAGCACCGCCACGTACGCCACCTTGAGAACAACACTTAACCGCAGTTTGGAAGTATTTGTAGAATGGGATACAACCAGTGTGGAATGCTTCACCACCGCGAATCTCTGAACCTAGAGCACGAATACGACCAGCGTTGATACCAATACCAGCACGCTGAGAAACGTAACGTACGATTGAACTTGCTGTTGCGTTAATTGAATCTAGACTGTCACCACACTCAATCAGTACACAAGAGCTGAATTGACGTGTAGGAGTACGTACACCAGACATGATCGGTGTAGGTAGGGAAATCTTAAATGTCGACGCGGCATCGTAGAAACGCTTGATGTAATCAAGACGAGTTTCTTTCGGGTACTTAGCGAATAGACAAGCAGCAACCAAAATGTATAGGAACTGAGCACTTTCGTAGATCTCTTTCGTTACACGGTTTTGCACGAAGTATTTACCTTCAAGTTGCTTAACCGCTGCGTAAGAGAAGTCTAGGTCGCGTTTGTGATCGATGTATTGATCCAGTTCAGCAAACTCTGCTGGCGTGTAGTCTTCCAGAAGGTGACTGTCGTACTTACCCATATCAACCAGTTTTGCAACGTGGTCAAATAGTGCTGGTGGCTCGTATTGACCGTACGCTTTCTTACGTAGGTGGAATACAGCTAGGCGCGCAGCTAGGTATTGGTAATCAGGAGTCTCTTCGGAGATTAGATCCGCAGCTGACTTGATGATCGTCTCATGGATGTCAGTTGTGGTGATGCCATCATAAAATTGAATGTGAGCTTTCAATTCTACTTGTGATACAGAAACATTGTGCAAGCCTTCTGCTGCCCATGTGATCACGCGGTGGATCTTTTCTAGATCAATCGTTTCTTTGCGACCGTTACGCTTAGTAACAGTAAGTTGTTGGTTCATTCTGCTTAATTTCCCTAACAAAACTGATTAAAGCCGTGTTTTTGTCTATTTCTGTGTAATTTTTGTAAATTACATGTCGGCTTTGTGATCTTGGTCTACCCATATATTGTAGTTCAAACACAACATATAGGGGTCATTTGTTTGTTGGGTTACAAGATAGTGCTAGGCCGGAGATTTTTCAAGGCAAAGAAATGGGAGTTCTTGTGGATAACTACTAAATTGAAAAAAAACTGTAAGTGACCACTAACTGATGAGGATAGCTCTCACTTGATTGTAGAAAATTGGCTTTTTAATGATGGTTTAATTTTGCGCGCTCATAAAAAAAAATTCCTTGATCTTTGGCCAAAAGAGGAGGCGGATTTTCAAAGGTTAAAATTGAATCTAGATGGTCAAAATGGAATCGGGAGCACGAAATTTAGACTGAAAAAAGTCGCAAACTTATGGTAATTGCAACCTTTTTCATTAGTCTAAATTAAATTATTTTTTATGGGGTTATTGGTAGGATTTACGCAAAATTCTTTGTGTGAACAATGTAGTTAACATCTACGTTACTTCCCAGACGGTAGGTGTCCGTCAGTGGGTTGTAATGCAAGCCAGTAATGCCTAATTCCTGTAGAGGCGTGTTATCGATCATCTTGATAAGTTCAGCAGGGCGAATGAACTTTTCGTGCTCGTGAGTACCTTCTGGAACGATCTTCAATAGCTTCTCCGCGCCAACAATCGCAAACAAGTACGACTTAAAGTTGCGGTTTAGTGTTGAGAAAAAGACGTGGCCGTTAGGCTTCACTAACTTAGAGCAAGCCGTGATCACCGATTGTGGGTCTGGTACGTGCTCAAGCATCTCCATACAAGTTACCACATCATACGTTTGTGGGTTTTGCTCTGCGTGATCTTCAATGGTGCTCTGAATGTACTCAAGCTTGGTGCCAGTCTCTAACGCATGCAAACGAGCAACTTCTAACGGCTCTTTACCCATGTCTAAACCGGTAACAACTGCGCCTTCTTTTGCCATGCTCTCAGCAAGAATACCGCCGCCACAACCCACGTCGAGAACTTTCTTTCCGAACAGGCCTTCTGTTTTTTCTAGCACGTAGTTTAGGCGTAAAGGGTTGATTTGGTGAAGAGGCTTAAACTCGCCTTCGAGATCCCACCAGCGTGACGCCATGTCTTCGAATTTTTTGATTTCTGCTGGGTCGACGTTCTGTGATTTGGTCATAATCGGCATTTCCAAGTTAAATAATGCATCCATGAAATTGAGAGCATTATAACTTGGCTTTTGCCTCTGACCAGAAGATCTACAATTTTGCGAATTTGTTGGACGCAAAGTAACCATCTTTCAGCAAGATATGATGATGACGTGCAATTTCTCATCAATTGATTGGCTACAAGGCTCACAAGATGATAAAAGGATAGGGAAAGTGATGCCTCACAAGGTAAATTTGTGTTATATTTTTCGGTCTTATACGTATTCAAAAATACGATCTGACTATAGAGGGAAAATGGCTCTATGAGCGATCTAGCGAAAGAGATCACGCCCGTAAATATTGAAGATGAGCTTAGAGGTTCATACCTAGACTACGCGATGTCCGTCATCGTTGGTCGTGCCCTTCCTGATGTGCGTGATGGCCTAAAACCAGTACACCGCCGCGTTCTATTCGCGATGAATGTACTTGGTAATGATTGGAACAAACCATATAAAAAATCTGCTCGTGTAGTAGGTGATGTAATCGGTAAATATCACCCGCACGGTGATAGCGCTGTATACGACACTATTGTTCGTATGGCTCAGCCGTTCTCACTGCGTTACATGCTAGTTGATGGCCAAGGTAACTTTGGTTCTATCGATGGCGACTCCGCGGCTGCAATGCGTTATACCGAAGTTCGTATGGCGAAAATTGCCCACGAGCTTTTGGCTGACCTTGATAAAGAAACGGTGGACTACGTACCTAACTATGATGGTACTGAACAGATCCCAGCGGTTCTACCAACGAAAATTCCTAACCTATTGGTAAACGGTGCTTCTGGTATCGCGGTAGGTATGGCGACCAACATCCCACCTCATAACCTAGGTGAAGTTGTTGATGGCTGTTTGGCTTACATCAATAATGAAGAGATCACGATTGATGAGCTAATGGACTACATTCCTGGTCCTGATTTCCCAACAGCAGCGCTGATCAGCGGTCGTAAAGGCATCGTCGATGCTTACAAGACTGGTCGCGGCAAGATTTACATGCGTTCAAAAGCGGACATCGAAGTAGAGAAGAGTGGTAAAGAGACCATTATCGTTACTGAGATCCCTTACCAAGTAAACAAAGCACGTCTGATCGAGAAGATTGCTGAACTGGTTAAAGATAAGAAAGTAGAAGGCATCAGTGCACTACGTGACGAGTCTGATAAAGACGGTATGCGTATTGTTATTGAATGTAAGCGTGATGCAGTGGGCGAAGTGGTTCTAAATAACCTTTACGCACAAACTCAGCTGCAAACAACTTTCGGTATCAACATGGTTGCTCTAAACAACGGCCAACCACAGTTGTTCAACTTGAAAGACATGCTTAAGTGCTTCGTAGACCACCGCCGTGAGGTTGTGACTCGTCGTACTATTTACGAACTAAGAAAAGCACGTGATCGTGCACACATCTTAGAAGCGTTATCTCTGGCTCTAGCGAACATTGATGAAGTTATTGAACTTATCAAGAACGCCCCAACGCCAGCAGAAGCAAAAGTTGGCCTAGTTTCACGTGGTTGGGACCTAGGTAATGTTGCTTCAATGCTTGAGCGCGCAGGCACTGACGCGGCTCGTCCAGATTGGTTAGAAGACCAATACGGCATCCGTGACGGTCAGTACTTCCTAACGGAAACGCAAGCGCAAGCAATCCTAGAACTTCGTCTACACCGTCTAACCGGTCTAGAGCACGAGAAGATTCTAGACGAATACAAAGCACTTCTTGATGAGATCGCTGAGCTAATGCACATCCTTGCAAGCACTGAGCGCCTAATGGAAGTGATCCGTGAAGAATTAGAAGCAGTTCGCGATATCTACGGTGACGCACGTCGCACTGAGATCACCGCAGCTAGCCACGATATCGACATGGAAGAGCTGATTGCTCAAGAAGACGTAGTGGTGACACTGTCACACGAAGGTTACGTTAAGTACCAAATCCTAAGCGACTACGAAGCACAGCGTCGTGGTGGTAAAGGTAAGAGTGCGACTAAGATGAAAGATGAGGATTACATTGAGCGTCTGCTTGTTGCTAATACTCACGATAACATCTTATGTTTCTCTACTCGTGGTAAGACGTACCGTCTGAAAGTTTACCAATTACCACTAGCAAGTCGTACAGCTCGTGGTAAGCCAATCGTGAACATTCTTCCTTTAGAGGAAGGTGAGCGCATTACGGCAATTCTACCTGTATCTGAGTTCTCTGAAGATAAGTTCATCTTCATGGCGACTGGCGACGGTACTGTTAAGAAGACATCACTCGATCAGTTCGCAAACGTACGTGCTAACGGCCTAATCGCAGTTAACCTACGTGACGATGATTCGCTAATTGGCGTAGACATCACGAACGGCGATAGCGATATCATGCTGTTCTCGAAGTCGGGTAAAGTGGTTCGTTTCAACGAAGATAAAGTTCGCCCGATGGGTCGTACAGCGGCGGGTGTTCGCGGTATGAAGCTTCCAGAAGATGACCAAGTTGTGTCGCTGATTGTTCCTTCTAACGAAGGTGACATTCTAACTGTGACTCAAAATGGTTACGGTAAGCGTACTGAGCTTGCGGAGTACCCAACTAAGGGTCGTGCAACTCAAGGTGTTGTATCTATCAAAGTCTCTGAACGTAACGGCCCAGTTGTTGGCGCAGTTCAAGTTGAAGAAGGCGATGAGATGATGATGATCACCGACGCAGGTACACTAGTACGTACTCGCGTAGCGGAAGTAAGCCAAGTTGGCCGTAATACGCAAGGTGTAACGCTAATCCGTACTTCTGAAGACGAAAACGTAGTTGGTCTACAGCGCATCGACGAAGTTGAAGAAGCAGAAGTCGTTGAAGGTGAAGTTGCAGAAGGTGAAGCGCCAGAAGCAACAGCTGAACAGCCAGCTGCAGATGCATCTTCAGATGAGCAAGACACAGAATAAAATCTATCGTTAAACATGATTTTATGAATAAAAACCGAGCCTTAGTGCTCGGTTTTTTTATGTTTCAAATTCAGCATCAAAGTCAGGAAAGTTCGTAAACTCGATCAAAGTATATTGTTGAAGAAAGGGGTAAAGTAAGGCTTCTATTCTAGGAGATATGCATGGAAAATTGGTTGTTGATCTCGATCTTACTCACAAGCCTCTTTATCGTCTTGATTATCTTTATGAGTAGTCGCAGCAAAACGGCACGTCGCCTTAATTTAAGCTTGGCAGTGTTTGCTGTTCTAGGGACAGGAGTTTTATGGTATCTGATGAAACAAGATCTGCCACAGCCTGACCTTTCTGAGTCACAACCCGTTACCTTCGCTAACTATCAAAGTGAACTGCAGAGCAAGCTTGAACAAGATCCAAACCAAGCAGAACTGTGGTTTAAACTCGGCAGTGTCTACCTTGAGCAAGGGGAGTTTGCAGCAGCCGTAACGAGCTACGATTATGCTATCCGACTAGAGCGCACGCCAGTAGCACGACTGTTTGCTGCAAAAGCTACGGCGTTATACTACGCGAATAAGCAGTCGATGGGAGAGGAGGTCAATGCACTTCTTAAACGATCTTTGGAGCTTGATCCTAACGATCGTACAGCATTAATGCTCATTGCGAGCGATCACTTCATTAGCATGCGATATGAGCAAGCGATCGAGGTCTGGACTCAGCTGTTAGACTCGAACCAGCAAGGGCTTGATAGGGTTTCAATCATCCACTCGATCAATCAAGCTAAGCAGATGCTGTAATAAAACACCTTCTACTGATTAGCTTGTTAGGATCAACCTGCGATCTTGCTTAAAGCTCTGTTTTCCTATTAAGATGAGTAAAGTTCAGAGCTTATTTACTTTGTTGCATCTCTACCAATCCACCAGCGTTGTGTAAATTGGTGAAGCCTTGCTTTTCTAACCATTGATAGGCTTGGCCTGAGCGATTTCCACTACGACAATAAAGAACGATTTGAGTGCCCTTGTCGAGTTGTGCGAAATGCTGCTCTATCTCATAGAGAGGATAGTTAATCGCATTGTCTAAATGACCATCTGCGAATTCTTGAGGCGTTCTTACATCAACAATCAAAGCGCCTTGCTCAATCCATTCCCATCCCGTTTCTGCACGCTCAGAGGCTTGAGCGATGCCACAGGTTAAACTTGTACACAATGCGGTGATGACTAATGTTGTTTTCATCGGTTCTCCATTGGCTCTCGAGTGGGTGAATAAGATAAAAGAAAGCCACACGTAGAGTGTGGCTTGATTTGATGGTGACGTCTATTTCAGGGCGTTAAAAAGCAGCCTTTGATCATAGTGAGTATGGATACTCACGGTTTTGGCTGAAATTACCGCCCTTGGCTGTCACGATTAATAGTCGTAATTCGCTTCGCGTTTTTCAGCCGCTTCATCCCATTTTGGAACGACAGTATCTAAGAAGTGCTTCTTATCAGCATTCATTTTATCCATATCCATGCCTAGCGCTTTCTGTGCAGCCGCTTTGGTTGAGATATCTGGGATCTCGATAGGATCTGTGATTCCTTTTTTCGCTAGTAGGCGAACCAGCTTGGTACGTGCATCCGCTGCTCTATCAACCGCGGTGCCTAGCACTTCTAGTGCAACTTCAGGAGCGTGCATATGTACACCGTGAGAGGCAATCGCATAGTCCCAGCGCCATTGTGCATGACGAATATCTTGTAGAATAGGTTGCATTTCATCTTCAGTCGCACCAGCATCCCAGGCTACGCCTGCTTCAAAGTGTGCTGCCACAATCTGTTTCTCTGCGGTTAGCTTCATGTTAAGCACTTGCGCTTTACGGCTAGAAACGATGTTCTGCATGGTCTCTTTGCTTTGTGTATGACAGTTTGCACAAGTGTCTTCGAAGCGGTCGAATGGGTTTCCGACTTTATGATCGGTATACACAGTTCCATCTTCCTTAGTCACTTTAGGCATGTGGCAGTCGACACAAACCACTTTGTTCTTACCATGGATGCCTTCACGCCATGTTTCATAGCCAGGGTGCTGTGCTTTCAACATTGGCGCCTTGGAGACTTTGTGTGTCCAGTCTTTGAAGTTAAGTGCATCGTAGTAGCGTTCCATATCTTCCACGGTCGTACCTTGATCCCATGGGAACTTAACGCTTTTGTTTGGACCGGTGAAGTAGTATTCAACGTGGCACTGCGCACAAACAGAAGCCTGTTGATCGAGGCGGCTCTGCTCATCAAACTTTTTACCAATCGCTTCGAATGCACGCTCAACGTATGGTCGAGTCACTTTCAAAGCGGGTTCGCCGTTTTTAAAACCATCACTTTGTGTATCATGACAGTCCGAGCAGCCAATTGGGTTGACGATCTCTTCGCCTAGGCGTGCCCATTTGCCTTCGAAGTAACCATCTTCGCCACGCTCTTCGATAACACGAGCTACATCTGGGCTCTTACAGCTCCAACACGCCATTGGCATAGGGCCAGATCCTTCGTCCATTGGTGCGCCCGTACGAAGTGTTTGTCTCACGTCGTCAAGTGCATAGAAGTGACCTCTGGCCTTGTTATAGTCTTTTGCAAAACCATAACCCGCCCACATGATCACCATATTAGGGTCTTCATGTAGCGCGTCTTCAATGTGCTCACTCTCTGACGTTTGTCTCCAAGAATGATATTGGTCGGGGTGGTTCTGCTCGAATTGGTCGTTACGAGGGTCACCAATTGTTTTTTGTTCTGACGCAGCGAAGCTAGCTGCACTTACTAATGAAGTGCTGACCAGCAATAAGGCTGTGACGGAATTACGTATCCAGTGCTTTTTCACAGTGATATCTCCAATATACTGATTTTTATACCAAGCGTTGTGAGTTTGCTATTTCAAATTAAGAATTGGAGAATTCCTGTTTATATTAATTCATAAACAAACACATTTTGTTACGTGTTGAAGCATTGTTGTTTTAGATCAATTATCACTAGTGATATAAATCACGCTAGTTCAACAATAACCCTAAAGGGGTAGGCTAGGGTGTTTTGAGTGATTAATCATAAGAATTATTCTCATTAAAGAACAATAACTTAACCCTATAACCACAATTGAAATGTGGTGACTGTGCTCACATAATCATCAATGCAAATTTCAACTTAACCCATTAGAGGTATATCCTTATTAATAGAAAGCGTTGTGGCTTTTCCAAAATAAGAATTGATATCATTTAGACGGTAATAGTGCTGTTTAAGGATACTTTTGTTTAATCGGATTTTTATTTAGTTGAGAGTTAAATAAATCCGATATAAGGAAAGGAAAAATGGGCAATATAAAATTGGCCATAGTCATAATGCTTAAATCCCTTCTAGCATTCTGCCTCTATGGTTATTCCATTCATGCTGTTGCCGAATCCGTTGAAATAATGCCAACGGAATCAAATAGGCATGCAGTCGAATTAATTCGCGATAAAGATTATAAGTGCGTTCAATGTCATAAAGATTCCAAAGAAACATTATTGGGTTCACATGGTATAGATGCACATAATATTGTTGGACGAGAAATTAACTGTACAGATTGTCACAGTAATATAAGTCCAGATCACCGAGAAGGGGCACCAGAGGTGATCAAATATCGATCCGCACAATCGCAAAAAGGAACAAATAAGGTATTTTTGGATCCTCAAAAGATCTTACAGGCAAATAGTGGATGTACAGATTGTCATAAACCAGAATATTTACAAGAAGATAACTGGACACATGACGTTCACGCTAAAAACCTAACTTGTTCAAATTGTCACGATGTACACGCTAATAAATCTAAGGTTCTGAGTTTAGATAAGAAAGCAACGATCAAACTGTGTGTTGATTGTCACTCAGACTTTAACCAGAAGAAAGAGGAGGAGTAATCTATGAGCTGCTCTAGAAGAAACTTTTTAACTGGTGCCGGTGCAGTGATTGTGACAACCGGGATCGCTGGCACATCGGTTGTTACTAGCAGAAAAACACTGGCTAGCGTACAGACTGATGGCACTAAGCGCTATGGAATGATCCACGATGAAACCGCATGTATCGGTTGTACAGCCTGTACAGAAGCGTGTCGGGAAGTGAATAAGGTCCCTGAAGGCGTTTCAAGGTTGGAAATTGTGCGCAGCGAGCCACAAGGTGAATACCCTGATGTCGATTATCGCTTTACACGAAACTCCTGCCAACACTGCGACAACGCACCATGTGTCATGGTGTGCCCAACAGGTGCAGCATATAAAGATGAGAAGACTGGCATTGTCGACGTACACAAAGAGAAGTGTGTTGGTTGTGGTTATTGTCTACTGGCTTGCCCTTATCAAGTACGCTTTTTCAATCCAAAAGACGGTTCGGCCGACAAGTGTAATTTCTGTCGCGATACGAACTTAGCACAAGGAAAACTGCCTGCTTGCGTGGAGTCTTGTCCAACAACAGCACTGATATTCGGCGATCTTAATGATCCAAACAGTAAGATCAATCAAGTGCTGAAATCCGAAGTGGTTTACCGAGATAAAGTGCATTTAGGTACGCAGCCTAAGCTTTACAAAGTACCACATCAGAAAGGGGAGATTTGATTATGGGTGCATGGGATACAGCTTTCCAATCTGGAACCGTGGTATGGGATTGGATTATCGCTATCTACTTGTTTTTAGCAGGTATGTCAGCGGGTGCAGTGATGATCTCTATCTACCTCAAGAGGAAGGTTATCGAAGGTGATGCGTCGAAGAATGGAGTGTTAAAGGCAACGGCTTTTCTCGCGCCATTTGGCATCATTTCGGGTTTGCTTATTTTGGTGTTTCACCTTACGAAACCACTCTCTTTCTGGAAGATCATGATCTTCTATAACCCAACGTCAGTGATGTCGATGGGCGTGATCCTATTCCAAGTCTACATGGCGATCTTATTCGTGTGGATCGGAATCATCTTTAGGGATCAGATCACACTGTTTTTGAGTGAGCAGAGCTGGCTTAAAGGGCGCTTAGATTTTGTTGGGAAACTCATTGGCAAACTGGAACCTCTTGAAAACGCAACAGAAATCTTTTTGGCAGTGCTAGCACTCTTGCTTGCGGCATATACCGGTTTCCTACTATCAGCACTAAACACATTCCCAATGTTGAACAACCCAGTATTACCAATACTGTTCTTGTTCTCTAGCTTATCTTCGGGTGCCGCAGCCTGCATTTTGTTTGGGGTTCTGGTGTTTAAAGAGTCTCCTCAAGGCCCGAGTATCTCTTGGATCCATGGCTTCGAACGTCCAGTGGTGATGTTTGAACTGTTCGTTCTCGTGACCTTCTTCACTGGTTTGATCTTCGCTGGTGGTCAAAGCGAGCAAGCGGCGTGGAATGCAATTGGTAGTGGGTTCTGGGCGAGTTGGTTCTGGTATGGCGTGATTGGTATCGGCATGGTTTTACCTTTGCTGCTTAATGCTTTTACCCCTAAAGCGGTTCGTCATACTGGAGTCTACATTTTTGCTGTGACTTGCTTGAGTTTGGCGGGCGTTTTAATGCTCCGTACCTTTGTACTTTATGCTGGTCAATTAACTCTAGCGTAAGCGTGGGTTATGTTTGTTCTATCCGGCCCCTTCGTTGGGGCCATATCGAGGTGATATGCTAGGTTCTTTAGGGCTATTCAATCTCATTGGCGTCGCAATTCTCAGCAGTCTGGTGAGTATTGTTTATTTGGCTGGCTGGTATGCTCAGTCAAAGCGCTACTCAGCCTTCATTGGCAGTGCGACTCAAGCGGCTTCTCTTCTATCGATTGCTGCTGTGAGTATCCTCGCTTTGGCTTTCTATCAAGACGACTTTTCGATTCTCTACGTCGCTGAGCATTCAAATACCCAACTTCCAAGCGCCTTTAAAATAGCAGCCGTATGGGCAGGACATGAAGGCTCGTTGCTGTTCTGGGTGCTTACCTTAAGCTGCTGGGCGGGGCTTATTGCAAGACAAAACCACTACCGAGCGGACTATCGCAATGCGGTACTTGGGATAATGAACCTTGTTCTCACGGTGTTCGCTTGGTTTACCTTATTTGCATCCAATCCATTTGAACTTAACTCAGCTTTTGTCACTGAAGGGCGCGATCTTAACCCTATGTTGCAGGATGTTGGGCTGATTTTTCATCCGCCATTACTCTACCTTGGCTATGTCGGTTTTTCTGTTGTTTTGGCGTTTTCAGTTGCGGCCTTGATGGTCAAACCTATTGAATTTGATTGGGTAAGACATTGCCGAACATGGTGCTTAGTGGCTTGGTGCTTCTTAACCGCAGGTATTGCGCTTGGCTCTTGGTGGGCTTATTACGAGCTTGGTTGGGGCGGCTGGTGGTTCTGGGATCCGGTTGAAAACGCGAGCTTGTTGCCTTGGCTAACTGCAACGGCGCTACTGCATATTTTGGGTGTTGCCAATGGGAAGAAACAGTTATTGAAGTGGTCTTTCAGTTTAGCTTTTATCACGTTTAGTTTAAGTATCTTAGGCACTTTCATTGTTCGCTCTGGAGTACTGACTTCAGTACATGCGTTTGCGGTTGATCCAACCAAAGGGATGTCATTACTACTGATCCTAGTTTTGGTATTACTGAGCTCTTTCTCCCTGTTAATCATCAAAGGGGAGCAATTCGAATCGCAAGCGATTGTTGGTTTTAAAAGCAAAGGCTTTATGGTGTTGATCGCCGCACTGATGTTGATATTGGCGATGTCGATTGTTTTGTTTGGTACTTTCTACCCGATGGTTTTCGAATTGTTAGGCCTCGGGACTATTTCTGTTGGCGCGCCGTATTTCAATCTGTTGATTGCGCCGTTAGGGCTATTGGCTCTTGTGATGATGGGTATCGCACCACTAATGGTGTGTAAACCACAGTGCTCGCTCAAGTTAGCGATACTGTTGGCGGTGGTTTCCATGGTTAGTGGCTCGCTTCTATACGTACCACAAGTGTTAATTAGTGACTTGTACTCAATCTCATGGATGGTATTGGTTACTTGGTGCTTAGCGTGTTGGGTCGTTTTTACCCATGGCTATGGCCTTTGGCGCGTGCGTAACACGCGTTATCAGCGTAAGTTATTTGGGATGTCGATAGCACATCTTGGTGTGGCTGTTCTCGCGGTAGGGGCTGGGATGAACAGCTTTCACTCTTTCGAATCGAGCTACCGTTTGGCACCGCAGAGCCAAGTTGAATTTATGGACTGGACGTTGGCCTATCAAGAGACAGAGCTCTATGTAGGAAATAACTACACTGCAGAGAGAGGCGTTATTGAGGTCTCAAATGAAGCGCATCGTTTCGTTATCGCACCCGAACGTCGCCATTACCCTGTACGGGTGATGAATATGAGTGAACCGGCGATGAAGTGGTTCTGGCATGGCGACATCTATATCACAATGGGAGAGAAGGTCGATCGCCAAGGTTATGCATTTAGAGTGCAGTACAAAGCGTATGTGCGCTGGATTTGGTTGGGGGCGTTATTCATGATGTCAGGAGGTTTAGTGTTAGTCGTGCAAAGGTATCAGCGACCAATCAAGGAGACAGGTTATGAAATTCAATGTTCGTAATAAAATAGTGATGCTGTTTGCCATTACTGCTGTAGTGATGGTCGTCTTTGGTTTGGCTTTGGGTAAAAAACAACAAGTCAGTGTCACTGAGCAACATACGAGAGATTTCCCTGAGTTTTCGCTTGCGAGTCTATCTATGTCTGTAGGAAGTGCGGTAGCGGGAAATGCCCCTGTTACTTTGACGAGAGAAGATGTGACTGCACACCCTTACCAATTAGTGAATGTGTGGGCTTCGTGGTGCGGAATATGTAAGCAAGAACATCCAGTCTTATTAAAGCTTGCGGATAATGATGTACCTATCATTGGTTTGAACTACCGTGACACGGCCGCAGCGGCGATTAAGGCGCTTCAAACTTCCGGTAATCCGTACCATCAAGTGATAAGCGACCCGAATGGTCAATTGGCGTTGGACCTAGGTGTTATTGGTACGCCTGAGACATACTTAGTTGACCAGCAAGGGAGAGTGGTTAAAAAGCTAGTGGGTGCAATGACACAACAAGTGTGGCAAGAGGAGTTTGCTGACTATTTTAAGAATAAGGTAACACTATGAATCACTTAGTCTTAGTATTGTGTTTTTTAAGCGTCCTGGTTACCAGCCCATCGTTAAAAGCTGATGAAGTGTTTGTCTCTAACAACAAACAGGTAGCGGTAGAAGTGGAACTATTTGAGTTCGATAATTTAGCACAACAACAACAGGCAATATCATTAGCGAAAACATTACGTTGCCCCCAATGTCAAAACCAAAATTTAATTGAGTCAAATTCGCCAATAGCAAAAGATTTACGACTTCATGTATTTAAAATGGTTAAGTCTGGAAAAACCGATACACAAATCATTGAATATATGACTGAGCGTTATGGTGAATTTGTTCTTTATAAACCCGCGTTCAAAATGACAAATGGATTACTTTGGCTATTTCCAATTCTCTTATTAGTGCTATTTATATATTTACTAATTAAAAGTGTTAAGGGGAGTCCATAAAAAATTAAATTAATTGTTTACCTCAAGATCGGTATTTTGTAACATATCCCACTCGTATATGACTTAGCACTCTAATATAAGGACGTATTGGTGGAAAACAGAATCTCAAATCTAAAAAAAGAGTTTTATAGCCATGTCCAATCTGAGCAATGGGCAGATAAGTACAGTGCTAAGTCAACAGTCTCTCTTCTGACGCAAGAAGAGCTGGCAGAGTTGGAAAATGCCTGGATTCAACTCGTGATCTGGAAGCAGAAGCAGGTCGGCTAAGTTAAGCTAACTGTCTAATTTTTAACCCTATGTCAACCTGGTTGGCGTGGGGTTTTTTAATGCTGTTAACAAAAAATGTTATATTATAACATTTTGTTGGTTCAGAGCCTTGAAAAAAGTGATCAACAGCGCCATAGTGTCTATCATTAGATTGTTCGCTACAAAATTATTACTTAAATGAATAACGTAGCGCTGTTAAATACAACGAATAGCAAGTGAGTGTAGATATGGCGGAAGTTCGTGCCAGAGTAGATTTTAAAGTAGGGGCCAGCAGCAACATCGATGCTGAGCTTCTTTCATTCCACGGCTTAAAAACAGATAAAGAACACGTTGCTGTGATTTTCAAAGCAGCAGACAAAACACAGGATATCCCTCTAGTTCGTATGCACTCTGAGTGTTTGACTGGGGATGTGTTCCATTCGTCACGTTGTGATTGTGGCGAACAATTAGATGAGACGATTCGTCGCATGGGTGAATCAGGCGGTATCATTCTTTACCTTCGTCAAGAGGGCCGCGGTATCGGTCTTTACAATAAGATTGACGCATACCGTTTGCAAAGCGAAGGTATGAACACTTATGAAGCGAATAACCACTTAGGATTTGGTGATGACTTACGTGATTTCACTGAGGCCGCAGAGATGTTGCGCGCGCTAGATGTGACCAAAATCCGTTTAGTTACCAACAACCCTAAGAAAATCAAAGAGCTGAAGTCTTACGGTATCGAGATTGAAGAAGTTGTAAATACGGCTGCACACATCAAGTCGGGTAATGAGAGTTATCTGAAAGCAAAAGTGTCTCACGGTAAGCACAACTTAACCATCGAGTAACTTAGCGTGCTTGACCTAACATAAAATGAACTAAAAACCTCACATTTGTGAGGTTTTTTTGTATGAGCCTTGCAAATAAATTGTAACTTTGTATTATTCGAACAAGTAGTGCAAATGATAATGGTTTGCACTATTAATATATATAATAAATCAAGCTCAACAAGGATGCTTCATGACCATTAAATCTTTAGTGACTAAAGCGGTTACTTCGTCACTCATTTTTGCTTCTGCTTCATCTTTTGCGGCAGTGACCCAAGATCAAGTTGTCGAGCACTACGCTGACATCGCTCACGCGGTATTTGCTGACTCTGTGATCACAGCGAAAGCTCTTAACTCTTCTATCGACACATTTTTAGCTTCGCCGTCTGCGAGCAACTTTGAACAAGTAAAACAAGCTTGGTTAGAGTCTCGTGTTCCTTACCAACAGTCTGAAGTGTTCCGTTTTGGTAACGCTGTAGTTGATGACTGGGAAGGTCAACTAAACGCATGGCCACTAGATGAAGGTCTAATCGATTACGTTTCAACTAACTACCAATACGAACTAGGTAACGAAGGCGCGAGTGCAAACATCGTTGCAAACGAAACTTTCCAAATTGGTCAAACTAAAGTTGACGCATCAAACATCACACCAGAGCTAATCGCTGACCTAAACGAGATCGGTGGTTCTGAAGCGAACGTTGCATCGGGTTACCACGCAATTGAATTCCTACTTTGGGGTCAAGACCTAAACGGCACTAACGCTGGTGCTGGTGCGCGTGCATACACAGATTTTGTTGTTGGTGCTGAGTGTACAAACGGCAACTGTGAGCGTCGTGGTGCTTACCTTAAAGCAGCTGCGGAGCTTCTAGTTCAAGATCTAGAGTGGATGGAAAAGCAGTGGTCTGCGGATGAAAAGGGTAACTACCGTCAAGAGCTACTAGCTGAATCTAGCGACAATGGTCTTCGTAAGATGCTATTCGGTATGGGTTCACTATCTCTAGGTGAGCTTGCTGGTGAGCGTATGAAGGTAGCACTAGAAGCTAACTCTACTGAAGATGAGCACGATTGTTTCTCAGACAACACGCACAACTCTCACTACTACAACGAGCAGGGCATCTACAACGTATACACTGGTCTGTACAAGCGTGAAGATGGCACATTGCTTTCTGGTCCAAGCATCTACGACCTTGTTGAGCAAAAAGACAAGCAAGCTGCGAAAGAGATCCAGAAGCAGTTCGATCTAGCACGTGCACAAGTTGGCGAGCTTGTTTCTTCAGCAGAGAAGAACAACGAGTACTTCGATCAGCTGATCGCGGCAGACAATGCAGCGGGTAACGCACTTGTGAACAAAACGATCGTTGCACTAGTTTCTCAAACTGCAGCAATCGAGCGTGCAGCGGGCATCATCGGCATCGATAGCCTGAACCCTGACACAGCTGATCACGAGTTTTAATCTCTTGTGATACCTCGATATTTATAAGGGCTCGTTTGAGCCCTTATTTGTTGAGTCCTTATTTGTTGATAGCTAATAGGTTGTGACTCAAAGAGAAACCCTCACGTCCAACCAGTGATGACTGTTCACCTCGGTCGTCAAAGCCAACCCAATCTAATGAATCTAAGTATTAGCCAATAAAAAGTACAACGAAGCTAAATACTCACTAACTTAGCAAAGGCAATGTATGAAGTCGTATCTTTCCGCCTCGTTTTTAACCGCTCTGTTTTTCGTTTCGCCATTACAAGCCCATGATGTTTATTCAGGCGGTAAGACTACCGTCAAAAAAGAGGGGGCGAATGCATTCTCTCTTCCAGCAGCGAACCTGCCTATGACCAAGCGCCTAGATTTCAGCGTAGGTAACAGCTTCTTTAGAAATCCTTGGGTGCCTGCGCCGGCATCGACAGATGCTCGTGATGGCTTAGGTCCACTATTTAATACTAACGGTTGTCAAAACTGTCACATCAAAGATGGACGTGGACACGCGCCTGAAAAAGGTGATGAGAACGCCGTTTCAATGTTGGTTCGTCTCAGCATCCCTGCAGAAACGCCAGAGCAGAAAACCGCTTTTATTCGTGATGGTGTCATTCCAGAGCCGACGTATGGTGGCCAACTCCAAGATTTTGCGATTCAAGGTGTTAAGCCTGAAGGCAAGGTCAACATCTCCTATACCGATGTGCCTGTAACTTTTGCAGATGGCACTGTTGTAACACTTCGCAAGCCAACACTGACAATCTCTGACTTAGCATTTGGTGAGATGCATCCGAAAACACAGTTCTCTGCACGTGTCGCGCCACCGATGATTGGTCTTGGTCTATTAGAAAGTATCCCAGAAGAGACCATTCTAGGTTTTGCTGAGCAACAACAGAAAGAGAACAAGGGAGTGTCTGGTAAAGCGAACCAAGTGCTTGATGTACGCACTAACGAGATGACGCTCGGTCGCTTCGGTTGGAAAGCAGGACAGCCAAATCTCATGCAGCAAAATGCCGCGGCGTTTAATGGTGACTTAGGTCTAACAAGTAACCTGTTTCCAAATGAAAACTGCACCTCGGCTCAATCAACGTGTACTGATTTCCCTGATGGCGGTAAGCCGGAAGTGAGTGACAACATTCTCGACTTTGTAGAGTTCTATTCTCAACACTTAGCGGTACCAATTCGCCGAAATGTTGAAGATCCACAAGTAGTTAAGGGACAGGCACTGTTTGTGCAATCTGGCTGTCAAAGCTGTCACCAAACAAATATCCGTACCATGGAACGAGAAGGACTACCTGCATTGTCGAAGCAACTGATTAGCCCTTATACCGATATGCTTTTACACGATATGGGTGAAGGCTTGGCAGATAATCGACCTGAGTACCTAGCGAATGGTCGTGAATGGAGAACGACACCACTTTGGGGCTTAGGCTACACGCAAGAAGTTAACGGCCATACGTTCCTATTGCACGATGGTCGAGCTCGTAACGTGATGGAAGCAGTATTGTGGCACGGTGGCGAAGCCGAGCAGGCTAAACAGAACGTGCTTAAATTGAATAAGTCTGAACGTGACGCACTTATTACGTTCTTAAACTCGTTATAATCGACGTTTAGGCTCTATATCTTTATCGGAAATTCACAATGTTCAATATGCATTGTGAGTTTCCTTTGCTTTGCGCGAAGTAAACCAATAATCAAACGCGCAACAATGCTCAACATTAGGTAATAACATGAAAAATAAGCAATTCATGAAAAACAAATTGTGGGCTCTTCCGCTTTCAGCTCTGGTTGTGGCGGGGTGTCAGTCTTCGGGGGAATCTAACGTTTCACAAGAAGCAAATCTTGGTTACTCTGCCGATACGACTCAACACTTGAGCACAAATGTTTATCTGACTGAATTCAATTCAGCGGTAAATTTTGCGAAACAAGCGTCCGAGCTAGAAGCGGCGGTTGAATCTTATTGCCAAAGCGATGCAGTGACATTAGATCAGCTAAAATCGGAATGGCAACAAACAATGACTGCTTGGATGGCGTTGCAAGGGCAGGAGCGTGGCCCTGCAAAAGCGCTTGAAGAGAGCTGGAATGTACAGTTTTGGCCGGATAAAAAGAACACCATTGGGCTGAAAATGAGCCAGCTTAACCAGCAAAACAAGCGTTGGACACAGCAAGATATCGCGCTCCAAAGCGTGACAGTCCAAGGCCTAGGTGCACTTGAGTGGTCTTTCTATGATAAAGCTTCTCCACTATTAGCTGACAAGGCGTCTGGCTGTCAGAGCGTTGCTGCGATTGCACAAAACCTAGCGGTGAAATCTTCTGCTATTGCATCGGCTTGGCAGGTTAACCCGTGGACGTCTCTTGATGAGAAGCAATGGGAATCAGAGTACATTGCACTCATGACGAATCAACTCGACTACAGCATGAAGAAGTTGAGTCGTCCACTCGCTAAAATCGGTAAGCCACGACCATACTTCTCTGAGTCATGGCGCGCGCAAACTTCATTGGCTCAACTAAAAGCGAATGTTGTTGCATTAGAAGCGCTCTATTTGGCAGATGGCAAAGGGTTAGATGCAATCCTACGAGAGCAGGGACATCAAGACCTTGCGGACCGTGTTTTCGCCCAGTTTGAACAAACCATAGAAACTTGGCCAGAGCAAGAGAGCTTGTTTGAGTTGTTGCAAAGCAAAGAAGGCTATCGTCTTGTGTTGTCTCAATATAACAAACTAGAACAGCTGAAATACCTGATTCACGAAGAAGTGGCAATCGAGCTTGGTGTGGTAATAGGGTTTAATGCAACTGATGGTGACTGATTCTACACGTAGAAACCTGTTGAAGGCGGCACTAGGTTGTGCCGCTGTTCCAGTACTGCCGTTTGGTTGCGCTTCCAATCAATCGAATCAAGTAACCGACGGTTCGCCTAAACTGATTGGTTGTGCACTGAATGGCAGAGATCGCTTCTCAGCGGTGGTTGCCGATCAATTCGGTCAACCAATTAGCCAGTTGCCGATCCCAGAGCGCGGGCACGGCGTTGCAATAAGTCCAAAGCAAAATCACGCCGTTGTATTTGCGCGTCGTCCGGGTAACTTCTTTATCGTATTTGATTACATGACTGGGCAACAGCTCAAAATGATGGTCAAAGGCAACAATCGCCACTTCTATGGGCACGGAGTTTACTCACTGGATGGTCGTTACCTATATGCGACTGAAGGTAAGAGTGACACCAGTGAAGGGGTGATTGGCGTTTACGATGTAGAGCAAAACTACGCCAAAGTTGAAGAGTTTAGTGGTTTTGGCATTGGCCCTCATGAAGTGATCATCATGCCTAGTGGTGATCTGGCTATTGGGGTTGGTGGAGTTCACACTGATGGCCGCACACCGAAAAACCTCGATACGATGAAACCAAGCCTGACTTATCTCTCTGCTACGGGGCAGATTCTCGACCAGGTTGGATTGCCAGATAAGAAGTTGAGCATTCGACATCTAGCGCATGATGGCGCAGAGACGGTTCTATGCGGACAGCAATATCGCGGTGAACCGGATGAATACCCATCTCTGCTGGCGATGCACACTAAAGGTGGAGAGTTTGTCAGTTTGAATGCTGAGCCAGAGCAGTGGTCTAGATTCAATCACTACATTGCGAGTATTGCGGCATCTGATGAATGGATACTAGCGACGTCTCCGCGAGGTAATTGCTACGGAATTTGGTCGAAAGAGACACGCGAACTTGTCGAGCTCTCGTATCTTGCTGATGCTTCTGGTGTGGTACTACTTGCAGATGAATTTCGACTAAGTTCAGGTGCTGGTGGTGTGATCAGTCAGTCTCGACCACACGATAAATCGACACTTCAATCGGGTATTCAATGGGATAACCACTGGAGTGCAACTTGATGCGTAAAGATCTTTAAAAAATAACATGCTTGCTCCATTTCTTTGCCATACTTAAAAGATGATTTGGCATCAGGAGCATCGCATGTTAGTGAAGTATATTTTCGCCATATTACTGGTGGTCTCCACACATTCGTGGGGCTCCGCCAGTCATCAGATCAGACAGGATATTAAGCCTGGATCTGACCTGTCATTTTCGCTCTTGTACCCAGAATTAACGCAGCGTGTTTACCATGATGCGTCTTACCCAGTGGTTTGGGAGTCCTCTGCAGCGTTTAAAGCCTTTGAATTTCAATTGTCGCTTATCGACAAGGCGCAGTTTGCTCCTCTTTTCAGTGAGCAATTTAATCAAATCGAACAGTACAAAGCGTCGGGTGAATGGGACAAAGTCGATATCCTCACCACGGACGCGTTCCTGCACTATTTAAGTTATGTTGAGAACGCTCCACTGATTGGTAAAGAGTGGTATTTCTCAGAGAAATTGCAAGATAGGCTACCTGAACCCGCTCCAGAAACCGTAGAACGCTTACAAGACAGTATCGATAACGGTTATCTGTTGGAGTTAGTCCTCTCTTATGCGCCACCTGTGGGTAATTTCGATCAGTTTAAAGAGTCTTACGCCGTACTCTCTCAAGCGATGGACGAGACTTTCCCTCGCTATGACCAACTTGGCCTAAAACGTTTGAAAGACGAGATGACACAAAAGCCAATTTTATTAGAGAGAATGGCTTTAGTGGGTGTCGATATCTCTCACGTTGACCCAAATATCCCGATTTTCGATCTTGAGTTGGAGATCGCTGTTAAATCCTTCCAGAAGATCCACGGAATAAAATCTGACGGGATCATTGGCCCCGATACGATGAAGTGGATCAACATGCCATTTGACGATCGTTTACGAGCGATTGCGTTGAATGCGGAGCGTGCGCGTCTGTGGCCGAAAGACAAAGATTCTCTGATTGTGGTTAACGTGCCTAGCTTTGAAATGAAGTATTGGGAGGGCGGCAAAGAGGTCTTTGAATCAAAAGTTGTAGTCGGCAGAAAGTCTCGTAAAACGCCACTACTGGAAATCAATTTAGACTCGGTGATTCTCAATCCGACTTGGAATGTGCCTTGGAAGATCATGGTAAAAGATATCTTGCCGAAGGTACGTGCCGACGAGAGTTACCTAACTAGCAATAATTTCCGAGTGATTGATGGCTGGAGAACGATGGAAACCATAGATCCTGAGCTCATCGATTGGCAGAGCATTAATTTTAACTCATTCCCGTATCGTATGAGACAAGAGGCGGGTTCGCGTAACGCATTGGGATTATATAAGTTCAATACGCCAAATAATCGCGCCATCTATTTGCACGACACACCGAGTAAAGGTTTATTCAATGACGACTTCCGTGCTTATAGTTCTGGGTGTATTCGTGTAGAGCATGCTGAAGAGCTGGCAGAGTTGTTGTTTGCAACTAAAGTTAGAAAGGCACCACAACAAGATGGTTCGCTAGGCCCGAACACCAAAGTGAGGCTCAAAAAGCGAATCCCGGTGCATATTATTTATCAAACCGTTCTGTTTGAAGAGGAAGGGATCCAGTATCGCGGTGATGTCTACCAGTACGATAAGGAAGGCGGAGAAGGGTGATCTTGACCAAAATTTACAAACAAAACTTTATTGATGAATTTGTAATGCCTATCAATAACTAAGAGTTTTAAGGCATCAAAAATAGCGTCTTTGAGCAAATTTTGCTCATTGACGTCGCAATACCCATTATGTATCGTGCGTTTTTTGTTCGATTTAATGGGATTTTTTGCTGTATGTCTCAAAATGTATTCTCTCGCCGTCAGTTTCTCACTATTGCTGGTGGCTCTGTGGTCGCGGCTTCACTCACACCTTCAATTGCTTTTGCTTCGTACCCAGACCAACCTAGAGTCATTAGCATGAATAATCTTCATACCGGTGAACGATTGGAAAGCTGCTACTTCGATGGTAAGAATTACGTGGGTGATGAAATGGCGCGCTTGAGCAAGTTGTGTCGCGATTTCCGTCGTAATGAAATTTACCCAATGGACAAGAATCTCTTTGACCAAATTACTCAGATCCAAAATATCCTTGGTATTCAAAAAGAAGTACAGATCATCTCTGGTTATCGCTCTCCAGCGACTAACGAAGCGCTTCGCTCAAACTCAAGTGGTGTGGCGAAAAAGAGCTACCACATGTTAGGTAAAGCGATCGATTTCCGTATCGATGGCGTAAACCTAAAAGAGCTGCGTGACGTTGCGAAAAGTTTGAAAGCGGGTGGTGTAGGTTATTATGCTCGTAGCAATTTCATTCACATTGATACAGGTCCTGTGCGCAGCTGGTAAGTAGACCTGGGCTAGATGCGTTTTGTTGTACCAAGTTCAAAACTTGTCAAAATAGACATCCAATGTCATAGTTTGCGCCAGATTATGTAATGGAACGCTAAATTAGCCATTATCAAGTTTGCTTTCTAAGGTTTGTATATGTCTCTTAAGTATCAAGTTGTACCGGTTACCTCTTTCTCTCAAAACTGTTCGATTGTGTGGTGTGATGAAACCATGGAAGGCATTGTTGTTGATCCAGGCGGTGACGTTGCACAGCTAGCAGCAATCATTGAAGAGTTGGGCGTAAAAGTGGTGAATTTGGTGCTTACTCACGGTCACTTGGATCACGTAGGTGGCACAGTTCCACTGGCAGAAATCTTAAATGTTGAGATTGTCGGACCGCACAAAGCGGATAACTTTTGGCTTCAAGGCCTAGAGAATCAAAGCCAAATGTTTGGTTTCCCTCTGTGTAAAGCATTTGAACCTAATGCATGGCTAGATGAAGGGGATAAGGTGACATTTGGTAATCAAGTGATCGACGTTATCCACACGCCAGGTCACACCCCAGGTCACGTTGTGTTATTCAGTGAAGAAGCACGTATGGCGTTTGTTGGTGATGTGCTGTTCAACGGTGCGATTGGTCGTACAGACTTCCCTCAAGGTGACTTCAACACGCTAATCTCGTCTATCAAGACTAAGCTTTGGCCCCTAGGTCGCGATGTGACGTTTGTACCGGGTCATGGTCCTGAATCGACATTTGGTCGTGAGCGTGCATCTAACCCGTTCGTTGCTGATGAAATGCCACTTTACTAAACGAGCGGTATAACTTACTTCCTATTTAAATAAACAGCTCGCTTAAGAGCTGTTTATTGTTCACGTTCCGCCGCTGCAAGGTAACGTCGAGCAAGCCCTACAAATTCCTCCCCACTCATTTTTAAGTCATTGGTCGATATAAAGATATCGTAGCCATGATACCCACGCTGATAACGCATCCGGTTAGCCAGCATCGCTTGTAAACCTGAATATTGCCAGCGTCTGTCTTTCTCTTTGGTTAGGGCTTGTGCCTTTGAGGCATTAAGCGCGTCTTGGTCGATAAAAATATTGCTGTTATCGTCGCTAAAACGCATCTTGCCGTTGAATTGTGATGAGTCCAAAACGATGTCTTCAAACTTAGATTCATGCCCCGCCTGCTTAGCGCCAAGGTAGAGTAGTGCTCGTTGGTTTAGTAGCAGTTCAGTTGTGATTTTCGGACAGATGGAATCAAGGTAAGGGGCGTAATCTCGAATTTTGATACCAATCCAAGGAAGAGGTTGATGCCATCCATCTTGTTGATAGGTGCATAGGCCAATCTTTTCTATGTTTGACCATTTCAATACCCAGCCACCTTTATAGAAGTGTTGCTGAAAATGGGTCGGAGTAAGTGTAAACAGGACTCTGCTACGCAGCATCAAGTAGTAGCCAGCGACAAGTAAAACAATAACCAAAAAAGAGCCAACAAAAAGTAGGCGGGGCGCGTCATAATAGAGAGCAACTAACAAGCAAACGAAGCCTAAGATCACAGCGACATAACGATATGCACTTTTGAATTTAGGTAGTGAAAAGTTTGCAATATGACGTGTTTCCATAGGGTTCACCAAGTTTCATATTTTGGGTCTGGATGGATAACCAGTAGATATGACCTCAAATTAATAATGCCCTGTCTAAATAATAGACGTTGATAGACAATATCGTTATTTTTCGTCGACTTTCGACGCTCCACTCTACAAATAGCTCCCGTTTTTTGGTATAAATCGCGCTTCAAATTTTCACCACTGCGAGTTAGAGCAGTGAACTGGAGAAATATTCAATGAGACTTGCTCATAAGCGTAAGGTGCAGGCGAAGCTGCAAAAGCGCATTAAAGCGGCTGTAGCAAAAGTAGAAGCAACGCCAAAAACAGCAAAGCCTGTCGCAGAGAAAGTTGTAGCAGAAAAAACTGTAGCAGCAAAACCAGCGGTAGAGAAAACAGTAGCAGCACCAAAAGCGGCGTCTGTATCACTGACTCCTAAACAGCAACAAGTTCTAGACATCGTTGCTAGCAATGCCGACGGCATCAACCCTAAAGGTATCGGCCTAGCGGCTGGTCAAGAAGATGCGAAAGCTGGTTCATGGGCAACAGGCGCATTGAAAAAACTTCTTGAAGAAAACCTAGTAGCGAAAGAACAGCTTGCAGGTAACAAGGTTGTCTACAAAGCTATCTAATTCCTTTGGAATTAATTCGCTTTCTAAGTTTTAAGCCTCGATCTTATCGAGGCTTTTTTACATCTAGCGCCTGCCAAACTCTCTACTGCTCCTGAGCACATCCAACTTACAAAGACTTTTTCAATATTTTATAAGTGCTTATGTTCATAATCATTTGGCACTCTACACGACGTCTGTCACGTTCTCGTAAAATGTTGTTAACTTTAGCCGTAGATTACTACGTACGAACTTTTCTTTGCGATCTCCCGCTTATCGCTTCTCTATCTCTTTAATTTTCGTTGTTTGGGTAAAAGTCCTACGTACTAATACTTAGTTCTTTGGTCTAATACTGAATTTATTGGCTGCGTAGCCTGCGTGCTCATTCCCATTTCTTATTAACAGATGTCGATGCATTCTTTGGTTGAATCATAAAGTGCTCATAGAAAGAGTATTGAACCCAACAAAGGACGTGAACATGAGTCTTATTTCTAACTCCCTCACTCGAGTGTTTAAAAACGTAGCGGTTACCGCGACAGCTTGTTTAGCAATGGTTGCTACAGGCGCGACAGCTGCTGACAAAGTCTATCGTTTGAAACTGGCGGAAACTTGGGGGCCAAACTTCCCAATTTTCGGTGACACCACTAAGAACATGGCCAAGATGGCTGAAGAGATGTCGAACGGTCGTCTACAAATTCGTATCGACTCTGCGAATAAACACAAAGCGCCGCTAGGTGTATTCGATATGGTGAAATCTGGTCAGTACGATATGGGTCACTCTGCATCGTATTACTGGAAGGGTAAGGTGCCAAACACGCTTTACTTCACTTCGATGCCTTTCGGTATGCTACCAACAGAGCAGTACGCTTGGTTCTACTACGGTGGCGGTATGGAGCTGATGGAGAAGGTTTACTCTCCACATAACCTACTTTCGTTCCCAGGTGGTAACACAGATACTCAGATGGGTGGTTGGTTCCAGAAAGAGATCAACTCAGTAGAAGATCTACAAGGTCTTAAAATGCGTATCCCAGGCTTCGCTGGTGAAATCTTGGCAGAGCTAGGTGCTAAGCCTACAAACATCGCACCGGGCGAGCTATACACGTCTCTAGAGCGTCGTACGATTGATGCATTGGAGTGGGTAGGTCCATCTCTTGATTTACGTATGGGCTTCCACAAAATCGCACCTTACTACTACACAGGTTGGCATGAGCCAGGTACAGAGCTTCAGTTCCTAATCAACAAGCGTACTTGGAACAAGCTACCAGATGACCTGAAAGCGATCCTACAAGTAGCGATGAAGACTGCTGCTTACGACATGTACACGCAATCTAAGCACGAAAGTGGTAAGAACTGGGCTTCAATCCAGTCTGAGTACCCAAATGTTCAGGTAAAAGACTTCCCAGTTGAAGTAATGACTGCACTTCGTGAAGCGAATGACCGCCTATTGAAAGAGCATGCTGACAAAGACGCAACAGCGAAAGAGATTCAAGCTTCGCAAGCGGCTTACATCGAGCAAGTTCGTCCATGGTCAAACATCTCACACCGTGCTTACCTAAACAGCCAAGCACAATAATTGGTTTGCGCATTAAAGCGTAACCCCAAAAAATCGGTAGCTCGGGCGAGTCTTGAGCTACCGAGAAGCCCAAGAAAACCTCTTTGCAGTTTCACCTTAAATAATAACGAAACGCTAAGAGCCCCTAATACAGCTCCGCTGTTGCATTGAGCGGAGCCATTTCAAATTCCATGGAGTAGGGAATGAGAAGTCTAATTTATATCGAACGAGCCTTTAATCGTTTTGGTGATTTCCTTGGCTGGTTATCCAGCATCCTGTTCATCTTGTTGCTTGCCAACGTGGTGTATGACGTTGTGATGCGTTATGTATTTAACGACGTGTCGATTGCGTTTCAGGAGATGGAATGGCACCTATTCTCGGCCGTATTCCTACTTGGTGTTCCTTATGCCATTAAAGCGGGTGGCCACGTACGTGTTGACCTGTTCTATGAGCGCCTTTCCAATCGCGCTCAAGCCATCATCGATTTACTAGGGACAATATTCTTTCTGTTCCCGTTCTGTTTGTTGGTAGCTTGGTACGGTATTGATTTTGCCAAAGAGAGTTACTCACTAGGTGAAACATCGGGAGATCCAGGCGGCTTGCCGTATCGCTGGATCATTAAAGCGATGATCCCATTGTCATTCCTATTTATGGCAATCAGTGGTGTTGGCCTGATGCTGCACTCACTGAACAAGATATTTAACCCACACCTGATTCAGTCACACGAGCAAAAGTAAGGAGACAAAAATGATCGGTATTGTAATGTTTTTTGTAGCCTTGTTTGCGTTGCTACTTGGCTTCCCGGTTGCGTTCACCTTTGGTGGTATCGCGTTGATTTTTGGTGTGTGGGCCGAAGGTATGGATATGTTTGCCTTCATGCCTTATCGAATCCAGTCCATCATGGAAAACACGGTGTTGATGGCGGTGCCACTGTTCGTGTTCATGGGCTTGGTTCTACAGAAGACTCGTCTTGCTGAGCAGTTGCTTGAGTCCATGGGTAAGCTGTTTGGTGGTGTACGAGGCGGTATCGCTATCTCGACAGTTTTGGTAGGCGCACTACTTGCTGCCTCGACAGGTGTAGTAGGGGCTTCAGTGGTAGCAATGGGGCTTATTTCACTCCCTGTTATGCTTAAGTACAACTACGACAAAGGGTTAGCGTGTGGCACCATCTGTGCTTCAGGTACTCTAGGGCAGATCATCCCACCTTCTATCGTACTTATTCTGCTCGGTGATGTGCTTGGTGTACCTGTTGGTGACCTTTTCCAAGCGGCAGTATGGCCGGGTTTGGTATTGGTTGGTGCTTATGTGCTGTACATCCTTATCTACGCAAAAATGAACCCTGAAGCGGCGCAAGCGATCCCAAGTGACGACAACATCAGCCGTAAGCAAGAAGTTATCACTGCTTTGAAAGCTGTGATTCCGCCTTTAGCTCTGATTGTTGTGGTATTGGGCTCAATCTTTGCCGGTGTTGCGACGCCAACGGAATCAGCCGCTCTTGGTGGTGCTGGTGCTATCGTATTAGCGCTACTTTACCGTCAGTTTAGCTGGACAATGGTATACGAAGCGTCAAAAGAGACAGTGAAAGTGACAGCAATGGTATTTGCTATCTTGCTGGGTGCAACAGCCTTCTCTATGGCGTTTACCTACACTGGTGGTGACTACCTAGTTGAAGAGTGGATGCTACAAATCCCGGGTGAGAAATGGGGCTTCCTGATCATCACGATGTTGGTTATTTTGATTCTTGGTTTCTTCATCGACTTTGTTGAAATCTGTTTTATCATTGTACCAATCATTGCACCGGTTGCTGAGATCATGGGCATCAACATGACATGGTTTGCAATCTTGATCGCAATGAACCTACAAACCTCTTTCTTAACACCACCATTCGGATTTAGCCTGTTCTACCTGAAAGGTGTGGCGCCAAAAGGTGTGACGACTCGTGATATTTACCGTGGTGTAATGCCGTTTATCGGGATTCAGATACTGGTGCTCGCATCGCTATTGGTATTCCCTGAATTCTACGGAATGTGATCGCCTGATTACATAAAATTAACAAGTCTTGATAAAGTAAAGCTGCTCTTAGGGGCAGCTTTGTTTTTGTACTAAGCTGCAAGGAGATTGGCTGTTTCGGCCAAAGAGCGAAGTAATGAAAGCATATAGAGCTGACGTATCCAAGGAGTGGAAATGCCTCTAAAAGCGAAACTGATTCTATTGAGCCTATTACCCTTGTTGTTGGTGATGGCTCTTACCAGCTGGATCTCTGTTTTCCAAGCCAAGACCTTGGGTGAAAAAGAGGTGGAGCTGTTCCATTCCAGTTTGATTAAGTCCAAAGAGTCTGCATTAAAGGATCTAGTCGATCTGGCGTTTGATGCTATCTCTCACATCTACAACGATCCCGATATGGATGAAGCCGAAGCTCAGCATGCCGTCAAAGCGATCATCAGCAAACTGCGCTACGGCACAGATGGCTATTTCTTTGTTTATGATGAGTTTGGCACCAATCTTGTTCACCCAGTCATGCCTGAGCTGCAGGGAGAAAACCTTCTTCATATCCAAGACGAAAACGGCAACTATTTGATTGAGTCTTTGTTGGCGCAAGCAAGAAGTGGCGGTGGCTTTCACCATTACCTGTGGCAGAAGCCGTCCACTAATGAGATTGTTCCTAAACTGAGCTACGCGTCATGGCTAAGCAAATGGAATTGGATGATAGGAACCGGGCTCTATATTGAAGATGTCTCTCAGGAGGTCACCAATATGCAGTCTGCGGTTAATAACAATATCGAAACCACTTTCTTCACCATGGTGGTGATTGTAACGGTGACGGTAGCCGTGATTGTGGTGCTGACACTAGCGGTTAACCTGCATGAACATCGTATTGCAGACAAGAGCCTTAAAGAACTTGCCCATAAGACAGTGATGTTCCAAGAAGATGAGAAAAAGCATCTAGCTCGCGAACTTCATGATGGGATAAATCAATTACTTGTGTCGAGTAAATGTCACCTAGAGCTGTTAGGGACTAAACTGGATGATGACACCCAAAAACGACACTTGGAGAAATGCCAGAACTCATTAATGACAGCAATTAACGAGGTTAGGCATATTTCTCACAATCTTCGTCCAAGTGCCTTGGATGATTTAGGGCTTGAAGCTGCACTGAATTCACTGTTGATTGATTTCAAATCACATTCTCAGATAGAGACAGAAGCAGCAATCAGTTTAAATGGTTTAAAGTTGAAATCAGAAGTAACAACAACACTTTATCGTGTTGCTCAGGAGTCATTGACCAACATTGAGAAGCATGCGAGTGCCAATAGTGTGAGAGTGGCACTTCAGCCTTTGGGCAGTATGTTGCAGCTGATTATACGCGATGACGGCGTTGGTTTTGATGTCAGCACAACACTGCGCAAGTCAGGTATTGGACTGCGTAATATGCGCGAACGCGTCGAGTTTATTGGCGGTGAATTTGAATTGGAAAGTGAGCCGGGCTTCGGCACAGAGATCACCGTATTATTGAAATTAGATGGATTAGTTTATGGATAAACCAATTAAAGTGGTGATCGTCGATGATCATCAAGTGGTATTAGATGGATTTATCGCACGTTTGCACTTAGAGCCTAAGATCGAAGTGATTGGGTCTGCAAGCAATGGTTTAGAAGCGGTTGAAGTAGTGAAAGACCTACAACCCGATGTGGTGCTTATGGACGTCAGCATGCCGATCATGAATGGCATTGATGCCACTCGATTGATAAAAGAAGAGACGCCGGATATTAAAGTGCTGATGTTAACCATGCACGACAACCGCGAATACATCATGAAAGTGATGCAGTCGGGGGCTGTGGGTTACATGCTTAAAGAGATATCTGCTGAGAAAATGGTGCAAGCGATTAAGACCGTTAATCAAGGCTCGACCTATTTCTGTGAGAAGGTGACTCAGACGCTGTTCACTCAACCTATCACTCCAACTCAAACCGCAAAAAATCCGTTGAGTAGACGAGAAGAGGCGGTATTGAAGCTGGTGGCGAAAGGGGAGAGCAGTAAAGCCATCGCCAAGACGTTGGATATCAGTTATCGGACGGTCGAAACGCACAGGCAAAATATAAAGCATAAGTTGGACATTCATTCGACCGCTGAGCTGGCAAAATTCGCGGTTAACTCCGGTCTTGTTGAATGATTGCTCCCTAATTATTGCTCTTATAAAGTGCTTTTGGAGCATAAAAATACTTTGACCTGAAAGTAATTTAAATCAATAGACCGACGTGTTCGGTCTTTTTTTAGTCATAAATTCGAGTAAATTGATTACATTTGAGTGAAAACTCAGCGAACTACCTATGGTTTACTGAAAACAACAGCTTAACCTGCTAAACTTCAGTCATCCAAGTATTTGAATTGCTGTGACAACGAACTTGTTCTGCTTGGATTGAGTGTTCTGGTTTGTTTTATTTAGTCACAATATGATTAGGGATATTACTAAATTAGTAGTACCCCGTAGAGAGGGATAATGACTAAAGGTATAGATAAATACAGTATTGACAGTACCGATTACACGGTAGGTCAAGATAACGTACAAAAATGGGGATTTGATGTTCACAATCCTGTTTTTGGTATCAGCGCAGGTCTTATTGCGCTGTTTTTAATTGGGATATTGGTTACGGATACCGCGTCGGCTAAGGCGGCACTAGACGGTGTTAAATGGCAAATCATCAACTCGTTCGATTGGCTATTCATCTGGTCTGGCAACATTTTCGTTATTTTCTGCCTAGGTTTGATCGTTTCTCCATTTGGTAAGATTCGTTTAGGTGGTAACGACGCAACGGCTGATTACTCATTCATGTCTTGGTTGGCAATGCTGTTCGCCGCAGGTATGGGTATTGGTCTAATGTTCTGGAGTGTGGCAGAGCCAGCAGCATACTTCACTGGCTGGTATGAGACGCCGCTTGGCGTTGAGCCTAATACACCAGAAGCAGCACGCTTGGCGATGGGTGCAACTATGTACCACTGGGGTCTTCACCCATGGGCTATTTATGGTGTGGTTGCTCTGTCTTTAGCATTCTTTACCTACAACAAAGGTCTTCCGCTTTCGATTCGTTCTATCTTCTATCCGATTTTAGGCGACCGCGCATGGGGTTGGGCTGGTCACATCGTTGATATCTTAGCGGTACTGGCAACGCTGTTTGGTCTAGCTACATCTCTTGGCCTAGGCGCACAGCAAGCTGCATCAGGTATCCAACATGTATTTGGTATTGAAGCTGGACTGTCACTGCAAGTGATTGTTATCAGTGTCGTGACTCTGCTTGCCGTTGTTTCGGTACTGCGTGGTATCGACGGTGGTGTAAAAGTCATCAGTAACATCAACATGCTGGTGGCGTTCTTACTATTGATTTTGGTTGGTCTGATTGGCTACGCAGTAACGCTGGGCTCTATCCCAACTACATTGATGGCGTACATTGAGAACATCATTCCACTGAGTAACCCACATGGTCGTGAAGATGAAGCTTGGCTACATGGCTGGACGGTATTCTATTGGGCTTGGTGGATCTCTTGGTCACCATTCGTAGGTATGTTCATCGCACGTGTTTCTAAAGGTCGTACCGTTCGTGAATTTATCACAGCAGTACTGATTGTTCCGACGACGGTAACTATCATCTGGATGTCAGTATTCGGTGGCTTAGCGATTGATCAAATTGTGAACGGCATTGGTCAACTAGGTACTGAAGGCCTAACCGACATTTCACTAGCCATGTTCCAGATGTTTGATGTGCTACCGTTTGGTACGCTGCTTTCAATTATTGCCGTGATTCTAGTACTTGTGTTCTTCATCACGTCGTCGGATTCAGGTTCGTTAGTAATCGATAGCATCACTGCAGGTGGTAAAGTTGATACTCCGGTACCGCAGCGTGTGTTCTGGGCGTTCCTAGAGGGGGCAATTGCGGTGGCACTACTTTGGGTTGGTGGCACAGAAGCAGTACAAGCTTTGCAAGCGGGTGCGATTTCGACGGCTCTTCCGTTTACGCTTATTCTACTGCTGATGTGTTTGAGCCTACTAATGGGTATGCGTACAGAGAAACGTTAATTGATCTGGTAAATCTGTAACGAAATATAGATTTTTGATCTAAATATGAGGCGAAAGAGTGATGTTCTTTCGCCTTTTTTATACACAAAATATAAGGGCTTTATGGGACAAAAAAGACCGATTTGAGCGTTATAAATTTGGCGAAGTGACAAGCTTTTGTCATAAAATAAAGCTATGAATCTTGTGGCGTTATTTTAGGCATTTATTTGTTAAAACCACTCGAACTTAGTTATTAATTTGGTTAGTATGCGCGGGTTTTCCAACCACTTGTGTACTAAGAATGAAACTAACATTAAAGCAAAAGTTGATAGGCGCGAGCTTATCAGCAGTGGTAGCTATGGCAACTGCGTTGACATGGCTCTCTGCAAACCAACTATTTGAACAAACTCGCAGCGGTATTTACATGCGAGCAGAAAGCGTATCGGAAGCGGCTTCTGAAGGTATTAAAAATTGGATTGATATTCGTAGAGACATTGCATCTGCATTTAATGATTTTTCGCAAGAGAGCGATGTAGTCCCATATCTAAAACAAGCTCGCGTAGCGGGTGGCTTTGACGATATTTTCCTTGGTACACCAGAAGGTGGTATGTACCGCTCTCACCCAGAGCGTAACCGTGCAGGTTATGATCCGCGTCAGCGTCCTTGGTAT
The DNA here is from genome assembly GCF_009363355.1 of Vibrio sp. THAF190c. Lineage (NCBI taxonomy): Bacteria > Pseudomonadati > Pseudomonadota > Gammaproteobacteria > Vibrionales > Vibrionaceae > Vibrio > Vibrio sp. THAF190c. The sequence goes on from NZ_CP045338.1 coordinate 1,332,686, forward strand.
AAAGAAGCGAACGCTGCAGGCAAACAGATCATCACAACGGCTTACACAGATGCGATCACTAAAGCGCTTCTAGTAACGATTGCTGAACCTGTACGTAAGAATGGTCAATTTGTTGGTGTTGTTGGAGCTGACGTACTGATTGATCAACTGGTTAGCGACGTGATTAGCCTTGATGTGGGTGACAACGCATACGCGATGCTGATTGATGCGACAGATGGTACATTCTTAGCACACCCTGATTCAGCACTGAGCTTGAAGCCAGTAAGCCAACTGTCTAACGATATTTCAATGTCGACTATTGAGAACGCAGTTCGTACAGGCAGCATCGAGATCATTAATGAGCGTGGTAAAGAGAAGCTACTTTACTTCACTAAGGTTCCAGACACGAACTGGATCTTTGCTGTTCAAATGGACCGCGCAACTGAAGAAGCGAGCCACTCAACACTACTTACTCAGCTAATCACGACTGCAGTAATCATCACACTAGTCGTTATCGCATTAGTATCTTGGTTAGTGGGCTTCCTGTTCCGCGATCTAAACCGCGTATCTCTTGCTCTAGAAGAGATTGCATCAGGTGAAGGCGATTTAACTCAACGTCTTGAACCTAAGAGCGATGATGAGATTGGTCAACTGGCTGAGAACTTCAACCGCTTTGTGGGCAACATGCACACCATGGTGCTTAAACTGAGTGAAGTATCGGCTTCTTTGGCGAATCAAGCTCGTCAAACAGCTTCTCAAGCAGAAGAGCGCAGTGCGCGCATTCAAATGCAGCAAGATGAGATCAACATGGTTGCAACCGCTGTAAATGAAATGGCAGCAGCAACACAAGAGATCGCGGGCAACGCAGACCACACTGCACAGAACTCATCTGAAGCAGTGGGTGCGTGTGAGCACGGCACAGGCCAAGTGACTCAAACTCAAAGCTCTATTCAAAACCTTGCTCAAGAAGTTCAAGTAGCGACTAACGTTATTCTTGAACTGGAAGAGCACGGTAATAGCATCAACGCGATTCTTTCAAACATCCAAGGTATCGCTGAGCAAACAAACCTTCTAGCACTGAACGCAGCTATCGAAGCAGCACGTGCTGGTGAACAAGGTCGTGGTTTTGCGGTAGTAGCAGACGAAGTACGTGTTCTTAGTCAACGTACACATGGCTCTACACAAGAGATTCAACAAACGATCGAATTGCTTCAAGGCACAACCGGTAAAGCGGTTAGCATTATGAACGATAGCCGTTCTCTTGCTGAAACCAGCGTTGATGATGCAAACTCTGCTGCTGCGAGCCTAACGCAGATTCATGCAGCGGTTGAACGTATCAGCGATATGGCGACACAAATCGCTTCTGCTGCAGAAGAGCAAGCATCGGTAACGTCTGAGATTACTCGCAACACTGAGGGCATCCGTGACGTATCTAACGAGCTAGCTGACGAAGCACACCAAGCTGCAGAGCAAGCCGCTCAGCTGTCTGAACTTTCTCATGAACTAGAGAGCGAAATCAGCCGCTTTAAGCTGTAATCGAGACCAATACAATAAAGCCCCAACCTAGATTGGGGCTTTTTAAATTAGTGGTCATTAAAACGCGCAGCAATTAAACCCAGGAGAGGTTAGTTTCCCTGTCACAGGGTTGAACTTTTTTCCGTATTTAATGGAATGCTCTAATACGAAATCACCATAAGCTACTCTAGGTTCTGAGACTAAAACACCAAATAATACTCTAGCATCACCACCCGTAACTGATTCAAACTCTCCCCAACAATCGCCTTTCAAAGCAACCTCGTCAGCTATCATAGTTACTCTAAATTCTTTTGATACTTGCTTAGATGAGTCAATAACAAATACATGGTCGCCAATATGGATATCTTTGTAGTGATCCCAACCGAACTGGGTGGGTGAACAATCAAATATGGCATGTTTAGAAAGAGTACTATAAATAGTCTTATGGTCTCTATTTCCAATATTGTTAAGTAAGAATCGATTCATAATACACCACAGGTTAACAGTTTGATGTATTGTATAATCCTGCTTGTTAATATGAAATAGAAATCCGAGCAAATGCTCGGATTTTTTGATTAATTTGGAGTTACTTGAACTCAAATTTGCCTTTCATGATTGCCCAGTGGCCTGGGAAAGAACAGATAAACGAGTAGTCACCACCAGCTTGCATTTTCTCGGTGCTGAAAGTAACAGAAACCGATTCGCCTCCGCCAATAACACGTGTAAACGCATATACACGATCATCGCCCGGTTTTACGTAGTTGTTGTCGAGACCAGCAGACATACCATCAATACCAACGGCTTGAACTGATGCTGTATCAGTGATGACAACATTGTGTCCCATTGATTGTACAGGTAATGAACCAGTGTGGTTTAGCGTTAGCGTCACCTCTTTACAGCTAGCTGGAACACTTAGGGTATCCGTTGAAAACTTCATTTGGTCGCTGGCATCAATTGATACTTCACACTCAGACGCTTGGGCAGTAAAACTCGCACCGATAAGAGCGACGGTGGTTGCGATTAATCGTAAAGACATACGTTGTTCTCCATTATTGTTTTTGGGGGAGGTTTTTCCTTAAGAACGATCGATACGTATTATCTTCGAAAGTTGATCATAGAAATGTGCTACAGCCAGAATTATAAGCAACTCATTGCTTTATATTTGTTAGCAAATAATATCCGTTGAGGGTGGGTAGATTTCTGATGAGCTCAAGTGGCTAAATACCGGCTTGATGAAAAAATCCGAGCGACGAGCGCTCGGATTAGTTGGTGCACGATTCCATTAGTTATTAGGGTAACCCGGGAATTGAGTTTTGAAGTCGGCTCTAGAAGGGAAGTACTTCTCCAAGAACTTAACCACTTCCGGATCAAGACTCACTAACTCACTGTAAGTAGACGCCTTATACTCTTGAGACGTGTGACCTTTCGGGTTGATGTCGTAGTAAGCGTAAAGCGCATAAGCAAGGTACTCTTGGTCGTATGACTCCGCATCTAGGTCGGCTTCAACGATGTTTGCGTCTTTAAGATTTGGGTAGTAAGTGCCATTGCGAATTGCTGCTGCGTTCAGGGTGTCCAACTCTTTCTGCATAGTTGCCCAAACTGATGTTGGTTTGCTTACAGCAACTTTCATCACACCATAGTCGTGAACAAAATGAAGGATTTCTTCAAATGCCGCATCACGACCAGTTAGGTTAGGTTTGGTCTCTTCACTCGTCGACTCAGTGGTTTCGGTCGCAAACAGATCTTGGAAGCGGTAGTTGCCTTCCAACTCATCCATGTGTGCGTCTAAACGTTCATCCCAAGACTCATCATAGAAGAAAGCCATCGATGCTTTACTTTGATAAACCGCCTCTGCAATCTCTTTATCCATGTTATCTAGGAAGAAGCTCATCACCGCTTTCACATGAGCTACTTTTGATTCGGTGTGCATCTTAGATTTGTCTTCGATGATAAGTGGAATCTGGTAGCCATGAGCGCTAACACAGGTTTTTTGATGAATACCAATATCACTCAGTGCTTTAGATGTTGGTTCAATCGCTGTGCAGTTGGTATGTGAGATCTTGGTATAGCCAGTTTCTGTATTCTCCGCAGCATACGGCAAGAACTGAACACCGTTACTTAGAGTTTCGCCCAATCGTACGTATAAGTTCATCGGTCTCATTGAATCGAGGTCAAACATCACACCCATATTGGCTTCAACGAAATCTTGGTTGATCAGAATATTCGATTGCTGCTTCCACAACGTCACGTTTTTTGCGTCTTGTTCAACAGTGGACAGGGCTAACTTTTCAGGTACTGAGGTGCTGTTAAAGTTCTCGTAATACAGATTGAAATGAGTCAGTTGGTACTCCTCACCTTTATCTGTTTTGACAGTGACATTGAATGACACATCGGCATCACTCATCGTTTTGTAGTTTCGCTCTGGTATGCCATGAACTTGAGCAAATGTGCCTGTAGTGTTGGTTTTCTCGGCATACTGCGTGATATCGATATTGAAGTCTTTATTACTGTTCAATTGGAATGAACTGACAGCCAGTTGTAAGGTGTAATCCTTTCCAAGCTTAGCGATTGCGACTGGGTCACGAGCGTCAATTTGCTTTGAAGGCGCTGGAGTTGGTGTGTTCTTGTTACTTTCTTCGCTGCCACAAGCTGTGAGCAACATCGGGATTAGAAGCGTTGATAAAGCAGAAGCGTATTTCATGATTCATTGGCGTTATTGATAGGGATGAAATTAAACTCTACAAGAATTTATAGTCGTCTTCGGTAAGGGGTTGTAATGACAATGTAATGAAAGGTCAGCAAAGATGGCTAGGGCTAGGAATAGTTGCTTGTTGGTAGGCTGGCTACTAAACAAGCAACGGAACTGGCGACTCTATTCGTATTGACGTTGAACTATGCGAGCATGGCTGAGTATGTGTCTTACGATAGCTTCCAAACCTTGACTACGACTAGGGCTTAACTGAGATTGCAAATCCAGTTGAGTAAACCATGCTTTGATGTCGAATTTCAGAATATCATCGACGGTTTGGTTGTTGTATGCAATGACAATGAGAGCCAGTAAACCTTTGACTAGTGATGAGTCACTGGTCGCTTGAATTGACATTTTACCTTGTTGATCAATAGTGAGATCCAGCCACACGTTACTTTGGCATCCGGCAATAAGGTATTCATCGTCTAACTTGGCTGTGGGGAACGCCTGTAGCCTTTCTCCTAACTCGATAAGGTAGACATAACGCTCTTCCCAGTCGGCGCATCGGTCAAAGTTTCGTTTAAGTTTGTCAGGGGTCATACGTTACCTTAATAGTTGGCTAATTCGCTTTAATGCTTGGCAGAGTGCGTCTACATCTTTTGGCCCGGTATACATGCCTACAGACGCTCTACAAACCGAATTCTGGCCAAGGCGCTTAATCAGCGGCATTGCACAGTGATGGCCGGTACGAATTGCAATTCCATATCTGTCTAGGAAAGATCCAACATCGAATGAGTGCTGATTTTTCATATTAAACGCCAATAGACCGGTTCGATTTTCATCGTCGCCATAAAGCTCTATTTCAGGGAGTTGTTTAATGCTATCGATCAGATAGTACATAATGCTTTTTTCGTAGGCGGAGATCTCTTTGAAGCCAATCGCTTCTAGATAGTCTATTGCAGCCCCTAAACCTAAAATCCCCGCGATGTTTGGTGTACCCGCTTCGAACTTCCACGGCGCCTGACCAAATGAAGTCCCCAAAGGCAGTGTCACTTGGTCGATCATTGCACCGCCGCCTTCCCAAGGGACCATTGTGTCCAGATGTTCCTTTTTCGCATAAAGGACACCAATCCCCGTAGGGCCATACAGCTTATGGCCAGAGAACGCATAGAAATCGCAACCTAGATCGGCCATATTGACTTCTTGGTGCATGACAGCTTGCGCACCATCGACCAACACTGGTACTTTTGCTTTGTGCGCCGTTTTAACAATAGTCTTAATCGGATTGACTCGTCCCAGAACATTGGAAACATGGCTGATCGCAAGCAGCTTGGTTTTGTTGTTCATTAAAGAGACAAGGTCATTCAAATTCAGATAACCATTCTCCGCCATCGGCCAAACTCGAATGGTGATATCGTAAATCTCGGAGAGCAGTTGCCAAGGAACAAGGTTGGCGTGGTGCTCCATTTCGGTCACGATAATCTCGTCACCCGGTTTTAACCTTGGTCGTAAATAGCTATTGGCAACTAGATTGATGGCTTCGGTTGTGCCTTTGGTAAAAACAATATTCTCGCGTGATCTTGCTGAAATAAAGTGGCTAACTTTTTCTCTGACCAGCTCCATCTCTTCGGTCGCTTTAGAGCTTAAAAAATGGACACCGCGGTGAACGCTGGCGTAATCATGCTGGTAGAACTGTGTCATGCGATCAATAACGACCTGAGGCGTTTGAGCAGTCGCAGCGCTATCTAAGTAGACGAGGGGTTTGTCGTAAACTTGAGTTTTTAAGGCAGGGAAGTCACTAAACCAAGGACTTGCCGTGACGATAGAGTCAATCATGTTCGCTCCCTTTGTTAAGTGACGCGTTGATTTTGCCTATCGCGTATTGTTTTAGTGCTGGATGTTTAATTCTTTCGGCAACTTCAATAGCAAAAGCTGATGTAATCATATGTTCGGCGTGTTGTTTTGGGATGCCTCTTGCGCGTAAGTAATTGATCTGATTTGGGTCAATCTGTCCGGTGGTGGCACCGTGACTGCACTTTACGTCGTCGGCATAGATCTCCAATTTCGGCTTGGAATTGACTTGAGCATGATCACCTAGAATAAGACTGTGAGTATCCATTTGCCCGTCTGTTTTTTGCGCTACAGGATCAACGTAAATCATTCCATCAAATACCGACTTAGATTGGTCACGAGCGATAATTTTATGACTTTGTTCACTTAAACAGTGTGGCGCATTGTGCTTGAGATAGGTGCGAGTATCGAAAACCTCTTCAGATTGAGGCAGTGATACGCTATCCATAGACACAAAGCCTTGTTCCCCAGCGAGTAAACTGCTGACTTGGTGGCGGATAAGTTGCCCCGAGTAAAGTAGGCAGCAAGAGTGGGCGCTTGCATGCGCGTTGACCGTTATATCATTGTGTCCAAAGTGGTGTTGTGCGGAGGACTCTTCGATTATCTTTGTGTGATGATAATGTGCACCGCAACCAATATGCTGAGTTAAACGAGATAACGTAACCCCACCACCAGCGCCTTCAGAGACATGGTGCTCGATGACGTTGATTTCCGAATGAGCTGCAACTTCAATGTGGTTTCTGTAGCTCGACACATCTCCTTGCTTACTTGAATTTACATGCAGCAGGTATATCGGCTTTGAAACCTGCGTGTTGGCTTCCACTTCGATTAGCACGCCACACGAAGCAGTGGCATCAGTAATGTAAGTAAAAGCATCTGGCTTTATCGAACGTGATAACTCGTCGGTTTCGATAGGTGACAGTGCACTTATTGGCGTCACGCGAACTTTGGGGATCCAGTCTGAGTATCTTGCAGAGAAGTATCCGTCAACGAAAACGAGTCGATAAGCGTCAATATCTAAACTGAATTCATTGTATGGCGTATTCGCTGCAGGTTGTTCTGGAGCACTAATCATTTCAAGTGCTTTCAATCGGTCGAGCGGAGTGTATTTCCAGTCTTCATGCGTAGAAGAGGGGAGCTCAACATCAAGCAATTTCAACCATTGCTTATTCTGCCACTCATTCGGTTGAACAAGGGTTTGAAATGAATCAAGTAATGAGAGCTTATTCTTCATCAATGATCCACCCATAACCTTTCTCCTCTAACTCGTGAGCTAACGTATGGTCGCCAGATTTTACGATTTTTCCCTTGTACAACACATGGACGAAATCGGGCTTGATGTAGTTAAGGATGCGTTGATAGTGCGTAACCAGAATAAAGGCACGTTGCTTATTCTGTAATGCGTTCACGCCTTCTGATACCGCCTTGAGCGCATCAATATCTAGACCTGAATCGGTCTCGTCGAGTATGCAAAGATCGGGAGAAAGTACTGCCATTTGCAAGATATCATTGCGCTTTTTCTCACCACCTGAGAATCCCTCATTAACGGAACGTTGCAAGAGGTGGGGTGGCATCTTCAATAATTGAGCTTTTTCTTCGAGTAGGTCTTCAAAGTCAAATCGATCGATAGGTTCTAAACCACGATATTCGCGAATCTCGTTGAGGGCAGTATTGAGAAACAGCTTGTTGCTCACACCAGGAATTTCGACGGGGTATTGGAAAGCCAAAAATACGCCTTCACCCGCTCTCTCTTCTGGAGCGAGCTCAGTGAGATCTTGGCCTTTGAAAATAATCTCGCCGCTGTCGACTTCGTAATCGTCTTTTCCTGCTAGTGTCGCCGAGAGTGTACTTTTTCCTGAACCATTTGGGCCCATGATGGCATGAACTTCACCGGGTTTAACGGTTAGGTTAATGCCCTTTAGAATAGCGTTTTCTTCAACGCTAACGTGCAAATCTTTAATTTCTAACATGTTTATCCCACACTGTGCTCGAGGCTGATTGATAAAAGCTTCTGGGCTTCAACAGCGAATTCGAGTGGTAATTCTGAAAATACGTCTTTACAAAAGCCATTCACAATCATTGAAATAGCGTTGTCTTCACTGATGCCTCGTTGGACACAGTAAAAGAGTTGGTCTTCGCCGATTCGAGATGTTGTGGCTTCATGTTCAACATGAGCGGATGGATTTTTGACTTCGATATATGGGAAGGTGTGCGCGCCGCATTGATCGCCAATTAACATCGAATCACACTGAGTAAAGTTCCTCGCACCTTCAGCGTTAGGAGTCACTTTAACCAGCCCTCGGTAGCTGTTTTGGCTTTTGCCAGCAGAGATCCCTTTTGAGATGATCGTAGAGCGCGTATGTTTCCCGATATGGACCATCTTGGTTCCGGTATCCGCCTGTTGAACTCCATTGGTTAAAGCAACGGAGAAAAACTCGCCGACTGAGTAATCGCCCTTTAAAATGACGCTCGGGTATTTCCAAGTGATTGCAGAGCCTGTTTCAGATTGAGTCCAAGACATCTTGCTGTGGTCACCTTCACAAACGGCTCGTTTGGTGACAAAGTTAAGAATCCCGCCTTTGGAATCTTCTTCGCCGGAGAACCAGTTTTGGACGGTGGAGTATTTCACTTCCGCGTTTTTATGAATGATCACCTCTACCACGGCTGCGTGAAGTTGGTAACTGTCTCGCATGGGAGCGGAGCAGCCTTCAATGTAACTCACGTAGGAATCTTCATCGGCGACAAGAATGGTGCGTTCAAATTGGCCTGTTTTGGCATGATTAATTCTAAAGTAGGTTGAGAGCTCACGAGGGCACCTGACACCTTTGGGGATGTATACAAAGGTCCCGTCAGAAGCGACCGCGGCGTTTAAGGCTGCAAAGAAATTGTCTTTAGGAGGGACAACAGTGCCCAAATATTGTTGAACAAGGCTTGGGTATTCTTGAATAGCTTCACTGAATGAACAGAAGATAATCCCCAGCTCTTGCAGCTCTTTTCGATAGGTGGTGGTAACAGAAACCGAATCAAAAATAGCGTCTACAGCAACTTCAGACCCTTCTCTTACTGGGACACCAAGTGCTTCAAACGCAGTTTCTACTTCTTTGGTTAAGAACTCATTTGACCCATCGTCACTGTTGTCGTTACTAGCATCATCGCAACTTGAGCAGCTCGGCGCTGAATAGTAACTGTAATCTTGATAATTGAGCTCAGAGTATTCGGCTTTGAGCCAATGTGGCTCCTCCATTTCTAACCATTGTTGGAATGCGTTCAAGCGAAACTCCAACATCCATTCAGGTTCGTTGCGCTTTGCGGAAATCGCTCTGACAACCTGTTCATTGATCCCTTTTGATAAAGTATCTGAAGACAGCTCTGTGTAGAAACCTTCACGGTAGTGAGTACTTTGCAGTATCTCTTCAACTTCAGGCTGCGTTTCAACTGCACACATGCTTAAACTCCAAAACTCTCACCACATCCACAAAGGTTTTTTACTTTGGGATTGTTGTATACAAAATTGCTATTTAGCCCTTGACGTACAAAGTCAATCTCAGTGCCATCGACCATAGGCATTGCTTGGAGAGCGACATAAAAAACAACGTTATGAGACTCATATTTAATGTCGCCTTCTGATGGTTGTTCGATAAGGGTTACAACGTAGGCAAACCCCGTACAGCCAGAGGATTTCACTGTCAGGTGGAAGTACTGTTTCTCACCCGCTAATTGAGTGATTCTGTTGGCGGCATTTTCACTCAAAGTGACGCCTTGCCACTGCATGTCATGTATTGATATTTCGTTAGAACCAGAACTCGGAATACTCACCTTACTGCCTCATAGTTGATTACTGCGATCAAATGATATTGATTATCATTTTCATATCAACCATGCATTTTTTATGGTTTTTGGTGTGAAGATCAATATATTGACAAAATTAAATCTACAAATACTATATGTGCCACGCTATATTTGATAATGGTTATCATTAAGATTTAAGTGAGGTTGTACTATATGGATATCGTCGTCTACTCGAAACCACAATGTGTTCAATGCACTGCGACAGTGAAGGCATTACAGAGCAAAGGTATCGAGCATACCGTTGTTGATCTAACGCTGGATGAAGTTGCGATGGAGAGGGTTCAATCACTGGGTTATCGACAGGCTCCAGTGGTGGTGGCCAATGGTCGTCACTGGTCGGGTTTTCGACCTGACATGATCAGCGCTTTGGGACAATGATCGTTTACTACTCGAGTGCCTCAGGCAATACCCAGCGATTTGTAGAGCAGCTGGGAATGTCAGCAATTCGGCTTCCTATTGAAGATGGTGAAGGGCTACCCGAGATTGAACAGCCATTCGTGCTCATATGCCCAACATATGCTGACGGAGAAGGGCGGGGAGCCGTGCCTAAGTCTGTTATACGCATATTGAATAATCCGAAAAATCGCGCATTGATTAAAGGCGTGATCGCGTCGGGAAATCGAAACTTTGGGGCGTTGTTTGCTCGTGGTGGTGCGATTGTCGCTGAAAAGTGCAATGTACCACTCTTGTACCGTTTCGAACTATCAGGAACCCAGAACGATGTTGAAATCGTTCGTGACGGGTTAAAACAATTTTGGAAACATCATGGATAACCACTTCGAGAATGAGTCTCTTGACTACCATGCTCTAAATGCGATGTTGAATCTGCTCGATGATCAAGGGGCGATTCAATTTGAGGCAGATAAGCAAGCTGCTCGCCAATTTTTCTTACAACATGTGAATCAAAATACGGTCTTTTTCCATAACTTGGATGAGAAAATAGACTATCTCCTGAGAGAAGGTTACTACGAGTCGGAAGTTATCGAACAGTATGACCGCAGTTTTCTTCATCAGATTTGGCAGCAAGCTTATCAAATCAAATTTCGCTTCCGTACCTTCTTAGGTGCCTACAAGTTTTTCACTTCCTACGCACTGAAAACACGAGATGGTAAAAGATACCTTGAGCGGTTTGAAGACCGAGTTGTGATGACGGCACTCTTATTGGCACGAGGTGATTGTGACTTTGCTCTTGCACTGATGGAGGAGATCATCCATCAGCGTTTTCAACCGGCTACGCCAACCTTTGTCAACGCTGGTAAGAAAAGTCGTGGTGAATTGATCTCATGCTTTTTGCTGAGAATTGAAGACAACATGGAGAGTATTGGCCGCGCAATAAACTCTTCGTTGCAGTTGTCCCGTCGCGGTGGCGGTGTCGCGCTTCTTCTTAGCAATTTAAGAGAACAGGGAGCGCCAATTAAGGGAATTCTTAACCAAAGTTCGGGTGTTGTACCGGTGATGAAGCTACTTGAAGACAGCTTCTCTTACGCAAACCAATTAGGTGCAAGGCAGGGAGCAGGTGCTGTTTACCTAAATGTTCATCATCCCGACATCATGCAGTTTCTCGATACAAAAAGAGAAAATGCCGATGAGAAAATTCGAATTAAGACATTAAGCCTTGGAGTGGTTATTCCTGATATTACGCTGGAGTTAGCCAAGCAAAACAAGGATATGTACTTGTTTTCCCCTCATGATGTAGAGCGTGTTTACGGTGTGCCTTTCTCTGAGATCAGCGTTACCGAGAAGTATCATGAAATGGTGGACGACCCAAGAATTCGGAAAGGGAAGATCAACGCGCGAGGTCTTTTCCAAACATTGGCAGAGATCCAATTTGAGTCTGGCTACCCATATATCATGTTTGAAGATACGGTGAATCAAGCCAACCCGATTGAGGGTCGCATCAACATGTCCAACTTATGCTCGGAGATTCTTCAAGTGAACGAGGCGTCGAGCTTCGATGATGACTTGAACTACAACCATACTGGGCGAGATATCTCATGCAACCTAGGTTCGATGAATATCGCTAAAGCCTTGGATGGTGGGCAGCTATCGCAAACCGTAGAGACGGCAATTCGAGCCTTGAATGCTGTGTCAGAGATGAGTGCCATCAATAGCGTGCCGTCGATTCGAAAAGGGAATGATGAGGGGCATGCGATTGGCTTAGGTCAAATGAACCTGCACGGATTCTTAGCACGTGAGCGAATTCATTACGACTCCCCTGAGGCGATTGATTTCACTGGCAGCTATTTTGCCTGCATCTTGTACCACTGCCTCGTTGCGTCCAACAAACTCGCTCAAGAGAAAAAGAGCGTGTTTAAGGGGTTTGAAAACTCCACTTACAGCGACGGCTCATTTTTCAGTAAGTATCTAGAACAAGATTTCTCTCCAAAGTCAGACGTCGTCAAAGCGCTATTTGAACGCCTAGATATACGTGTACCGACAGTTTCCGAGTGGGAAGAGCTGAAACAAACGGTGATGAGTTCTGGCCTTTACAACCGAAATCTACAGGCGATTCCACCTACAGGCTCTATTAGTTACATCAACGACTCTACGGCGTCTATTCACCCTGTGACCGCCAAAGTTGAGATTCGAAAAGAGGGTAAGATTGGTCGCGTTTACTTCCCTGCGCCTTATTTGAACAATGAAAATTTAGAGTACTTCCGTGATGCGTATGCCATCGGTCCTAAAGCGATTATTGATGTGTATGCCGCAGCGACAGAGCACGTCGATCAAGGCTTGTCACTAACCCTGTTCTTTGATGATGAAGTGACGACACGAGACATTAATAAAGCTCAGATCTACGCATGGAAAAAGAAAATTAAGACGCTTTACTACATCCGTATGCGACAGAAAGCGCTAGAAGGCACTCAAGTCGAAGGCTGTGTGTCTTGCTCACTGTAAATAAGGGATAAACTCAATGAAACAGATGGAATCAGGTCCAGTACGAGCAATTAACTGGAACCGTATGATAGATGACAAAGACCTAGAGATTTGGAATCGTCTAACGGTGAATTTTTGGCTTCCAGAAAAGGTGCCATTGTCGAATGATATTCAGACATGGAAGCAGTTGACCGAGGATGAGCAAACATTAACGATTCGAGTATTTACCGGGCTGACCTTGCTCGACACAATTCAAAACTCTGTGGGAGCTCCTGCCTTGATGGAGGATGCTCGAACGCCACACGAAGAAGCAGTGTTGACCAATATCGCTTTCATGGAAGCAGTACATGCTCGTAGTTACTCTTCGGTGTTTTCAACCTTATGTACCACGCCACAAATTGATGAAGCATTTCGATGGGCGGAAGAAAACCCGTTACTCCAGAAGAAGGCTCAGTTGATTCTAGAAGATTACTTATCAACGGGCGACCCGCTTAAGAAAAAGGTAGCGAGCGTATTTCTTGAAAGCTTCATGTTCTACTCAGGTTTCTACTTGCCGATGCATTGGTCGAGCCGAGCGAAACTGACTAATACGGCGGACTTAATCCGTCTTATTATCCGAGACGAAGCCATCCATGGTTATTACATTGGATACAAATTTCAGCTCGCTTTTCAGGAGCTGGATGAAGTTGAGCAGGCGAGAGTAAAGGATGAAGCGTACTCGCTTATGTTCTCTTTGTATGAAATTGAAACGCAATACACAGAGTCGCTTTATGACCAAGTTGGTTTAACAGAAGATGTTAAACACTTCTTACACTACAACGCCAATAAAGCATTGATGAACTTAGGCTTTGAAGCACTCTTCCCCGATGAATTATGTCAGGTCAATCCGGCAATTATGGCAGCACTTTCGCCAAATGCGGATGAAAACCATGACTTCTTCTCAGGTTCTGGCTCCTCCTATGTGATAGGTAAAGCCGTGGCGACTGAAGATGACGATTGGGACTTCTAAAGAAAAATCCGAGTATTGATACTCGGATTTTTTATTGGCGATTCGATTAATTTATTAGCTGATTAGCCGATGAATTAAATGTGCTTTTTGGCTACTTCAACCGCTTTCTCTAGATCTGGGATGGTTGTCAGTTCAGGAACGCGTTGTAGGTATACGATGGTGTTGTTCTTATCGACAACAAATGTGGTTCTTGTAAGTAACCCTAGCTCGCTGATTTGTGTGCCCGTCTTAAAACCAAATGCGTGGTCTTTTGCATCCGATAGTAGCAACAAGTTATCAGACAGGTTCTTCTCTTTCTTGAAGCGATCTAATGCAAAAGTCGTGTCAGCACTTAACCCAACAAAATCAATGTCGGCAAGCAGCTGCTTGTTGCTCTCTACGAATTTTGAAAGGTCTTGAATTTGCTGGTCACAAACTGGGGTATCGACAGAAGCCAGCACGCTAAAGATACGAACGTTTTTGTTCTCGGCAGACGTGTCATACGCTTGGTTTGTGTTGCTCATTAACGCTACTGATGGAAGTTTGTCACCTACAGACAAAGACTCGCCCACTAGGTTAAAGGTGGTGTCTTGGAACATAGTCAATGTCTGATTGCTACCGGTTGGTGCATTGTCGCTGGTCGTTGAGAACTGAGCTGCTTCAACTGTTGATGATATAGCCAGTGCACTCATTAAAAACAGAGCGTTGTGTTTAGTCAGTTTGAGCTTGTTCTTTGATGACTTAAATAGGTCGCTTAGGTTAGCAATGGCTGTGCGGTTGAATTTCACAATGGTTTTCCTTTAGTTGATAAACAGTAGAAGAACACCAGTGTAGTGAGCGCGAAAATTTCGATATAAACAAAAATATAATTGATTCCAAATAATTCATATCTCGCAAATTCAAACAGCGATTAGGCTTGTTTCTTTTTGTGGGAGAAATACGTAACTCGTTGTTCTAATTATTAATATCTTCATTTTTTATTATCGGTTTCAAACGGTTGATTATCAACACTCTTCTTCGAAATAGCTCCTTGATTACCTTTTCTCGAACATCATATTTGGTGGCGATGTTCCGTGACCACAGACTTTTTATATTGGTGTCGTTTTTGTTAGGACTTGGGAAATGCGCCATTGTACTTTACCCATCAACAGAGATAGTCATCAGCGAATACTGACGTGGCTGAGTCTGAATAGGACACCTTACCTTGTATACCTAAAGTGATAATTAGAAAAACAAAAGTGTAGAAAGACTTTAGATATGAGTGAGAAAGAGTGGTTTGAGACCTTATCAACATAATATGTATATCGTAAGGGTGTGCGAAAAGTGTCGATTGGAGAGTGTGCTTAGAAGAGTAAGACGAACGGCATTACAGCGATTGTGTTACCCCAATTCGTGGCGCTGTCGTTGCAGCCGTTGCTTTAAGAAGCATCTTTATACTTTCTCGTGAAAATGGAACGACGATTAGGGAGCGAAAACGCCATCGCAGGGTGGCCAAAGGAGAGGTAACAAAAAGCCCGAGTACATTGTGCTCGGGCTTTGTCGTTTTATCTCGTTAGTAGAGACTCTGTGTTAGATAGCTTGTCGAAGTTGGAAGTAACGACCTTCACCCGACAGCAGCTCACTATGAGAGCCTTGTTCTACAATCTCACCTTGCTCAATCAAGACGATAGAATCCATCTTCTCTAGTCCAATCAAACGGTGAGTAATGAAGATAACTGTCTTGCCTTCGAAGTGCTGCTCAAACAGCGCCATGATGCTTTTCTCTGTCTGTTTATCTAGGCCTTCGGTAGGCTCATCCAACAGTAGGATAGGGGCATCGTGGAGAATGGCACGTGCAATGCCGATACGACGCTTCTCACCACCAGAAAGCTGACGGCCTCCGTCACCTAACCAAGCATCGAGTGCGTTGTCTTCAAGCAGTTTCTCAAGGCCAACGCTCGTCAGAATGCCTTGTAGCTCTTCATCGCTAGCTTGCGGTTTAGCAATCAGTAGGTTGTCACGCAGGCTACCGTTGAGGATATCAACACGCTGGCTTACCACACTGATGGATTCACGCAGCTGGCTCTCATTCCATTGGGTTAGGTCGATACCCGCAATAGAAATCACGCCACGTTTTGGATCCCAATAGCGAGTCAGCAACTGAATCAAAGTCGACTTACCTGAACCTGTTTGGCCGACAATCGCCACTTTATTGTTCGCCGGAATCGATAGGTCAACCGAGTTCAATACCGTGCGCTCAGAATCTGGATACTGGAATGAAACCGCGTTGAATTGAATATCTAGCGGTTGGTCAATATCAAGCTTGCTATCGCTGAACTGAACTTCTGGTTCAGACAGAATCACTTCATTCAAGCGACGCGCCGAAGTTAGTGTTTGACCTAAGTGTTGGAACGCGCCAGCGATAGGCATTAGCAATTCAAAGCTTGCCATTGTAGCGAAAGCCATCAACGCGATCAGTGGGTCTGGTGCGTTGCCGCCAACACCGTCTGCAGCAAGCCACAACATCAGCACTAGAGTTAAACCGTTGAACAACATCAATGCCGCTGACGCCATACCTGTTAGGTTGGCATTAACGAACTGGTTCGCCATTAGCTTTTGTTGCGTGTTTAGAATCGCATTGCGGTAGCGTTCTTCAGCACCAAACAGGGTTAGTTCGCTGTAGCCTTCAATCCAATCCAGTGTGGTAACACGTAGCTCTGCTTTGTTCTGAGTTAGCTCGCCACCGTTGCGTTGACCCAGCTTGTAGAACAATACCGGCCAGATGATCAACATGATCAGTAGGATAGAGCCTAAGATTAATCCTAGAGAGCTATCAAACCACATCAAAAATGCGGTTAGGAAGAAGATACCCAACACACCCACAGTCACAGGGCTTACCAGTCGTAGGTAGACATGGTCCATCGCATCGACGTCGGCAACCAGGCGGTTCAGCAGGTCAGCATCACGCAGGTTTGAAATACGACCTGGGATAAGTGGTGCCAGCTTTTTGAAGAAGAAGATACGTAGGTCAGTTAACAGCTTGAAGGTCGCATTGTGGCTCACTACACGCTCACCCCAACGGCCAGCGGTACGGCTCATTGCAAGACCGCGCACGCCACCACCTGGCAACATGTAGTTAAAAGTTTCACGAGCGATCGTCAGGCCAGCAACCGCAGAAGCAGAAATGAACCAACCAGACAGGGTCAACAAACCGATAGAGGCGGCTAAGGTTAAGAAGGCTAGTAGCATGCCCAAAGACAGCCCAAACCAATGTTTCTTATACAGTTTCAGGTAAGGCAGTAAATCACGCATCTAAATTACCCTCATTATCTTGTTGAGCCAAATTCGCGTTTAGCATCTCTTCAAATAGACCGCCAGACTGAGACAGCTCATTGAAGTTGCCTTGTTCGACGAGCGTACCGTCGCGCAAAACTAGGATGTTGTCTACCGATTGCAGCGGCGCAAGTTGGTGCGTCACGAGTAGGGCAGTGTTGTTTTGGATGCGGTTGTTGATGCCTTGCATTACTAGCTTTTCACTGCGCGTATCTAGGCTGGCAGTTGGCTCATCCAGTAACCAGAATTGACCATTTTGAATCATCGCACGAGCAAGTGCCAAACGTTGTGACTGACCGACAGACAAGCCGCCTGAGCGATCCGAGATCATGTAATCTAGTCCGTGCTCTTGAACAAACTCATCCGCGAAAGATTGCTCTAACGCTTGTTGAACAGTTTGGTCACTGATGTCTTGCTTACCTAGCGTGACATTGTCACGGATGGTGCCGTGCAGTAGCAGCGGGTTTTGACCAACCCAGCTGATTGCTTTACGCCATGACGCAAGGTCAAGCTCTCTTAACTCAATGCCATTGATTTTCAAGCTTCCTTCATAAGGCATGAAACCAAGAATGGCATTGATTAAACTCGTTTTACCCGCACCACTTGGGCCAACAAGGGCAGTAGATTGTTGAGTATTAAGCGCAAAGTTGATAGGGCCAACTAACTGAACACCTTCTGGGCTCAACACTTTAAGGTCTTGAGCTTCAATGGATATTCCAGCGTCACTGTTGAGTTGCGTATCACCTGATTTTACTTTGTTGATGTCTGTTTCTAGAAACTCAACAATGCTCTCTGCAGCGCCTACAGCCTGTTGCTTAGCGTGGTAGAAAGTACCCAGATCACGCAGAGGTTGGTAAAACTCAGGCGCGAGAATCAAAATAAATAGACCGGCGAACAGAGTCACCCCAGCACCGTAGTGACCGAAGTTCAACTCACCGATGTAAGTGAAGCCGAAGTAAACCGCGGTCATTGCGATAGAAAGCGACGTGAAGAACTCTAGAACGGCAGAAGATAGGAAAGCGATCTTCAATACATCCATAGTACGCGTACGGAACACTTCCGATGCACCATGCAGCACTTCTGTTTCCGCTGATGTGCGGTCAAACAGGCGAATCGTGGTCATTGATTGCAGACGGTCGTAGAAGTGACCAGACAATCGTTGCAGCGCCTTAAAGTTCTTACGGTTGGCATCGGCTGCCTTCATTCCCACCAGTGCCATAAAGATTGGAACCAGCGGTGCAGTGATAAGGAAGATAAGACCGGCTGCCCAGTTCACTGGGAAAACCACCACCAAGATAACAAACGGAATCATCACCGAAAGAGACATCTGAGGTAGGTAACGCGAGAAGAAGTCTTGCATGTCTTCGACTTGCTCTAGAAGCAGCGTTGCCCATGTGCCTGCTGGCTTGCCTTTGATGTAGGCTGGGCCAAGCTCTCGAAGTTTATCGAGAATCAGCTGACGGATATAAACACGAACTTGCTCACCACAACGGTAACCGGCGATCTCTCGCCCCCAAGTACAACCAGCTCGACCAACAACCGACAGAGCCAGACCTGCAAAATGGCCGACTAGCTCAGATTTATCGACATGTTCGATAATCAGTTGATGAAGAATAGAGGCGAGAAGGGCAGCTTGCGCCACCAAGAACACGCTTGAAAGTACGCCAAGGCCAATAGCAATCATGAGCCAGCGCTTTGCGAGGCCGCTTTGTTGCTTAAGCCATTTATTCAAGCTGCGTTGTTTTTTCTTATCCATTATGAAGGCTTAATGATAATTATTATTCGGTTGAGGGCGGCTAGTATACAAAAGAAAACCCCGTGGATATACCACGGGGTTCTAGGGAATTATAACAAAGTGTATTTAAACTCAGTATTTAGCGTGCCAATCGGCAAAATTGAAAACTGAGGTTTTACTTATCGGCCAGTCCGTCTAGGAAACGTTCCGCATCAAGTGCCGCCATACAGCCTGTACCTGCTGATGTAATCGCTTGACGGTAGTTGTGATCCATTACGTCGCCCGCAGCAAATACACCTTCGATGCTGGTTTGTGTTGCGTTACCTTCTAGGCCAGATTGTACGATGATGTAATCGTCTTTCATTTCTAGCTGGCCTTTAAAGATGCCCGTATTTGGCTGGTGGCCAATAGCGATAAACGCGCCCATTACGTCGATATCTTCTGTCTTGTCTGACTGGGTATCTTTAATGCGAACGCCTGTTACGCCCATGTCGTCACCAAGAACTTCGTCTAGCGTGCGGTCAGTGTGAAGTACAATGTTACCGTTCTCCACTTTATCCATTAAACGCCTAACCAAGATCTTCTCAGCGCGGAATGTGTCACGACGGTGGATTAGGTGAACTTCAGACGCGATGTTTGAAAGGTAAAGTGCTTCTTCAACGGCTGTGTTACCACCACCTACTACTGCAACTTTCTGGTTACGGTAGAAGAAACCATCACATGTAGCACACGCTGATACGCCACGGCCTTTGAATGCTTCTTCAGATTCAAGGCCTAGGTATTTCGCTGAAGCACCCGTCGAGATGATTAGTGCATCACAGGTGTATTCACCTGAATCACCTTTCAGTGTGAAAGGACGCTTCGATAGATCAACTTCGTTAATGTGGTCGAAAAGAATTTCAGTTTCAAATCGCTCGGCGTGCTCTTTCATACGCTCCATAAGACCCGGACCTGTTAGGCCTTCTGCATCGCCAGGCCAGTTTTCAACTTCAGTGGTTGTTGTTAATTGACCACCTTGCTGCATACCGGTAACAAGAACTGGGTTTAGGTTAGCACGAGCTGCGTAAACAGCAGCAGTGTAGCCGGCAGGGCCAGAACCAAGAATCAATAAATTACAATGCTTTACGTCGCTCATGAGGACTCCGAGGTTGAATTCGTTTTTATTTATAATCGCTGATGATTGTATGGAAAATATGAGGGCAATTAAAGTTTTAACAAGGGCGCAAATGTAATTAATCGTTATAGGTTAGAACTTAACCGAGACAAACGTTCTCGTGGTTGCAAGAGCTGCGAGAACGTCACAAGGTTTGAGGTGGGTTGGGGGAAGCGGATTGCAACCGGAGTGTTAATAGGAATATCATTCTGTTAGCCGAATCACCGATTACTACTGTGCTTTAAAAGTGAAGTAGGGAGCTCGCATGTTTGAGTGTTCAGTGAGAGGTGGCGTTTGTATTTCCACAGAAATACGTTACTAAAAGCTAACACTAGTAATTTGTTAATAACTTGTCGTGAGGGAAATATTGTCAGCTAGTACGCCTTCGTACTGGGCGCCACTTATATGCTTATATTCAACAAGGCTCACAATGATCATGATTTATGAGTTCATGCACTCTTTTAGTCTCGACAGGCCAAATCATGAAGTATCACTAAATGAATAAAACTATATTTTCGTGAATTTGAAAAAGAGGGCACTAGAACAAAAAGCAGAGCTTTAAGCTGCTCCACAATAAACTAGACCTAGCAACAGGCGAAATTGTAACCTCAAAATAAATAAGAAATGGTGTAACTCTAACTCAAAGTACAGTCAGAATTGGAAGTAAAAACTTCAAATAAGATACAGAGATAAGTAAGAGCATTGGTTGATCTTCGAAAACATAACGGTAATGATTTATATCAAATATGAACTTAGTTTATAATCATTCAAATCAATAACTTTATGGACGGAAAGATGTACACAACTCTATTAAATACGCTTAAGCAGGTCTGCAAAACTGAATATATAGCCCCAAATGGACAGTTGATTCGTTCACGGAGAGAGTTAAATAATGGCTATTTCAATAGTGCTCAATCCTTTGACGGATCATTCTATGTAAACGATGGTTCTGTGGTTCTAGCTAGTCAAGATGATGAAGTACATTGGATTAGTACGATCTCGATTTACTCTGACATGCTAGATTGTGATTTAAAGCTTCAAACAATATCTGGAGACGGCTCACTAAAAGTAGTTCATCCAAAAAAACGAGAAGTAGTTGACAATAAGGTGTACATTGAATTCGAAATAAATGATATTCCAGTTCTCGTACAAATAAAGTGTACGGATGAATTTGAGATATCAAGAATTCGTATTTGGGCGTCACCATTAAAAAATATTACAAATGCGATTCAACTTGCAGGGCAGTTATGGAGTGAAATCGATGAAAAGAAGTTAGAACTTTCCGAAATCATTACTGATGAAACGTTTAAACAAGAGCAAGTGTTAAAAGAAACGAAAGATGAAGTTATGCGCTATCAGACATTGGTTAAAGAGCTTACTGAGTCACATGATATTTCACAAAATCAATTAAACTTAACTAGAGACTATTTAAAAAACACCAGGGCAGAGCTAGATGATGCAAACAATAGCGTTAAAAAAATCACGGAGCAAGAAGAGGGGGCCAAAGAAAACATAGCTCAACTGAACAATACAATAACGGTTTTGGATGAAGAAAAGAAAGCAGCAGAAAGTACTCTAGGGCAACTAAAAAGTGAGTTGGTTAGATATGAAAAGGATATACTTCGTTATAGTGAAGACTTTAGTTCGTATAAAGATGAGCTTACAAAGCAAAACAATAAATACTATTTATTCCTTATATTTCTCCTGATAACTGCCACGCTTGTTTCATTCAAAATATACAGTCATGCTCTGTCTACTGTTGGAAACTTTCAGTTTAACTTCGATCTTTGGACTTTAGCTGTAAGTAGGTTACCAATCATCACTATAAACCTCTTTATCCTCGGAACTTTGAGTAGTCTAATTTATTACACATTGAAGCTAATCACAGAGAATGCAAAAAATGTTGCAACAACTAAACAAGTTACTTGTTTAGTCAAAGAGTGTGTGGAGGCACAAGCAAGCGACCTCAACGTAACTGATAAGGAAAAGCTGAAACAAAGAGTTGAGTCAAAAATGTATTTAATTAGAGATTTAAATCGAACAGAAGAGAAGCCATCAACTAATGGCAGCAAGACGGTTGACGAAAGCAAAATAATAGATAAGTTGATTGATCAACTAAAATTAGCAAAGAAGTAATAGAGGATTTGCATTCTGTGTTACATCTCGGAGATTAACAGCGAGACGTAATAAGAAGAATGGATAACTTTTAGTATTGTAAAACCCTATGAGCAGAATGTGAATGGGTAAAAGGTTATTCAAAATAATGGAGCATAACTTGTTTGGGAGTAAGCCTCGGCGTTTGTGAACCCGTGCTACTTATGTTGAAATTACGCCCATTGTTCTAGTCGACAGCCAGACTTCAAATGCCCTCAAGGTTGAGAAAGCGCTCGGTTCCCAATCTTAAAAGAATGCAGGCGCGACATTGGGGCGGCCGAGTTCCCCCCGAACTCGACCTGTTCCAGACGCGCAAGCAAAGGCGTTTGGATACTTTACAGTTGATAAATTAACCAATGTGCTATCACTGTGTAAATGGTTAATAGCTGTCGCTTCATTAGGTGTGTCGCATTTCAGTCTGTAACCGTTTTTGTTGGCAATCATTATGATGTTTGTCCATTTCTGCTCATCCAAATTCCTCATCCATTCCCTTCAAAACACAGTGCTACGCAGGAAATTAGAGCATAGCGTGCCAAATTAAACATTGCCTTTTTAATTAAAAATAGTGAATAAAACTAGCCAGTGAAGTGTGCTGAATTTTAAAGGTGCCCAACTTTTGAACTGGTTTTAATCACTGGTTTTTGAATTCAACTTGGCATTAAGTTTTAAATTTATCTCTACAGCAGAATAAATGGTTGTTTAAAGTTGATTTAACCAGATCTTCACGTATCATTTATGTAAACAAAAGGTTAAATAAAATAAGTAAAGTGGACATTCATTAAGGAGTCGATGATGTTACATGCTCACGAAAACACCCTACATATTACCCACCTCAGCAACCATGCCGTTGAAGAGTTGTCACCTTCGTTCGAAAAGCTACCAAGCACTGAACATGCAGATGGTAAGTTTCGTTTAAGAAGATACTCGGTAATTCGTTTTTGCGGTGGTCAGGTTGTGGAACAGGACAAGCACAACTTTGTTCAATCAGAAGACATTAATCACTTTCAAGGCGACGTAGTACGCGAATTTGAGCCTGTTGAAGCTAACATTCTACAGAGTGAAGGCATGCAAGAGATGTGTGAACTCTTCATCGAGACGAATGGTTTGAAAGACGGTCAAGAGATCGAAATTCACCAAATTCGTATCTCAGCAATTTACGAAGAGACACAAGTAGCCCCTGAAGGCGTACACCAAGATGGTTTCGACCACATCGCACTTATCGGTGTGAACCGTCATAACATTGTTGGTGGTGAGATCATGCTTTACCAAGATTCTCACGAAGCACCATTCTTTAGAAAAGTACTTGAAGATGGTGAAGTGGCGATGCTCGCGGACAGCAAGCTATGGCACAACGCTCAACCTATCCGCACGATTGACCACGATGAAGTAGGTCATATGGATGTATTCGTATTAACAGCAAAGGATGAACGCAATGTCCTTCACTCTTAATGAAGTTCGCCAGCAATTTAGTGCGTTAAGCCAATATCATAATGGCAAGCCTGTTACTTTTTTCGATGGGCCTGGTGGTTCGCAAGTCCCTGAAAATGTCCTTGCCTCAATGACTGAGTACCTTGGCCATTTTAATTCAAATCTAGGTGGACACTACTTTTCGAGCCAGAAAACAACAGGGCTAATGCAGCAGGCGAGAGAGTCAGTTCAAGCGTTACTGAACGCAGAGTCTTCTGGCAATATCGTTTTTGGCGCCAACATGACTTCGTTGACGTTCCAATTGAGCCGAGCAATCAGCCGCGATTGGAACGAGGGTGATGAGATCATTGTGACTGCACTGGATCACTACTCAAACGTATCAAGCTGGCAACAAGCGGCAGAAGACAAAGGCGTTGTAGTACATCAAGTTCGTGTAGATGAATCAGACTGCAGCCTAGACATGGCGCACTTCGAATCTCTACTGAGTGATAAAACTCGATTGGTCGCAGTCACTTTCGCTTCCAATACCACAGGCTCGATTGTTGATGTAGAGAAAGTCGTAGAACTGGCACACAGTAAAGGTGCACAGGTTTACGTTGATGCGGTTCACTACGCACCTCATCACTTGATTGATGTACAGAAGCTGAATTGTGATTTCCTAGCGTGTTCTGCGTACAAGTTTTTCGGGCCTCACGTTGGTATCGCTTACGTTGCTCCGCAATGGTTGCATACATTGAAACCGTACAAAGTTGAGCCTGCGACAAATGTTGGTCCAGGTCGTTTTGAAACCGGTACTCAGAGCTTTGAAGGCCTAGCCGGTGTAATTGCGGCGGTTGACTACCTAGCACAGTGTGGCGATCCGGCAGACGATCTCAGAACGCGTTTGGAGCAGAGTTACAAGTTGTACAATCGCCATGAGAGTCAACTGAGTGAGTACTTCTTGCAAAGGTTGAACGAGTTAAGCGGTGTTCGCCTTTACGGTAAAACAACCCATGACTCGAACTTGCGTACGCCGACGTTTGCCATCACGTTTGATGATCACTCACCAGAGTCGATAGCTAAGGCGCTAGGCGAGCACAATATTTGTGTTTGGAATGGCCACTTTTACGCACTTGGTTTAGTTAAGCAGCTAGGCATAGAAGAAACAGGTGTGGTTCGTATTGGCTGCATGCATTACAACTCAATTGAAGAGATCGACTTACTGTTCAATGTGTTGGAAGGCATTCTTCGTAAAGACTAATCCAGACTCACAATCAAACGAAAAGAGCGCACTGGAAATAGTGCGCTCTTTGTTTTTTATCCTTTCGAATTGAGATTTTGAGCCATCGCTTTAGCTACTCGCTCAAAGGTTGCGAGCTCATCACTATCAATGCCTATCTTCATCTTCTCAAACATCTCGCTATCAACCTCAGTTAGCTGATCAACAATGGCTTTACCGTGCTCGGTGATAGCCAAACATTGACTGCGCTTGTCTTCGGGGTTGGGCTCTTTAACGATCAATTCTTGTTTAATTAGGGCACTGAGCAGGCGAGTCACTTGCGCCTTATCTCGGTCCAAATAGTTCGCGATATCAACAGCAGTGCACTGCGGCTTCTTGGTGATTATCTTCAGTACACGCACATGCATGGGTGCAATATCGAGATCCAACGCCTCTATCTTTTCATGCACATTTCTTTTTACGGCATGTACCAATTTAAACAGGCTATCCAGTGATTTACTTTCAGACATAAAAACGCCTCAGTCAAACTAGTTGACATTATCAATCAAATTAAACTATAGTTGACATTATCAACTTAATTTAAAGCTAATTCAAGACTGGAGAAGAGAATGACTGTACAAGCTGTGATGAATGAATCAGTAATCGAGCCACAGAAAACGCCGCTTATCCAAAAAGTCTTGGTTATGTTGGGCATGGTTAGCCTGATGGGTGGCACGATCACCGGAACAATGACGTACCTTAACCTAGGTTTTACGGAGACTTTCTTTGCCGATTGGGCAACAAACTTTTTTACAGCGCTGGTTACAGTGATTCCAATGGGTTTCACCTTGATGGCGCTGTTAACCAAAGGCGCACAAAGACTACTTCCTAATATGGCAGCGAAAGCGAGAGACGCGCTGGTTGGCATCATTATGGCGCTAGTGATGGAATCAGGGATGGCGCTAACAAGTGCGTATCACAATGTGGGTTTGAGTAATCGCGCTGATTTTGTAGAAGCATGGATGAATGGAGTACTAGGAGCGCTGCCTGTGGCGTTAGCGCTCATGATAACGGTATCGATGACGATTAAGCCGAAGGTGGAGAAGTTCCTGAAGAGCTAACCCAAATCATCGTCATTCCCCAACTTTATTAACGACCAACTTAAACGCATTAGAGGCCATAAAATGATTCCTACAATTCGCAAAGATAAACAGTACCGCATCACCATTGAAGAAGTCGGTACCGAACAAGCAAGAACGCTAGAGTTTGATTACCAAGACCGTGAAGACCTATTCAACGTTGTCGACAGTTTGAAAAAGGGCAGTGGGCTTGAACCCGAAACGGCAACGAAAGTAGCAGTAGCCCTTCGTCTGCTTGGCCCTGTGATGATGAAAGATCGCAAGCACCCTCTATTTTTGGATTTCATGCCGCACTTTAAAACGTTCATGCAGAATCTTAAAAGCACTGTGAAGCAGGCGCTTAAAGAAAAATAGTCAGGCTCTTGGTCTGCGATCTGATTGCCAGAGTCTATAGTAAGTAACACGAGTACCTTGTTTACTATTAACGATGAGGCTTCAATCGAAAGCCTCATTCAGGGAGTGATTCATGAGCCAAGACCTTCAAGCCAATAAACAAAATGCGATCAATTTTTATGAGATGGCCTACAGAGGCAATCCAAAAGAAGCGGTAGAGAAGTACGTCGGGGATGAATATATTCAACATAACCCGCTGGTGGGTAACGGACCACAGCCCTTCATCGACTACTTTGAGCGCATGCAGTTAGAGTACCCGAATAAAGACATCACCTTTGTTCGTGCAGTGGCTGAAGGTAACTTGGTCGCGCTGCATACTCATCAAACATGGCCGGATAATGTCGAGTATGTGACGATGGACTTCTTCCGTTTTGATGATAACGGAAAGATTGTTGAACATTGGGACGCACTTCAGGAGATCCCAGAAGGGACGGCGAATGGCAATACCATGTATTAGTAACCTGAAAATAGAAAACGCCCAGTGATTGTTGTCACTGGGCGTTTGTTTTTAGTTGGAATGTTACTCAGCAGACACTTCTACTTCGTAAGAGCCAAATTTACGAATGTTGATAACACCCGTATCAAGAATCAGATATTGGCCTTTAATCCCTTGCAGCACACCTGTCACTTCTGGGTTTTTGTCGAAGTTGTGTGACGTGATTTTCACAGGGTGTTGCTCAACTGGGTAGCTCAGTGGCGTGATGTTTTCATTAAGAACCTCAATGGCATCATCACCAAATTGAGCTTTGATCTCTTGGATCTTATCTTCCACAAGCGGCAACAACTCTTTCGCGCGTTCAACCAATTCGATGTCATCGCCATCGCCTTTTAGCAGGGTGCGCCAGTTGGTTTTATCTGCGATGTGTTTTGCCAGTTCCACTTCAATCAGACCTGAGATCTGACGCGTTTTCACTTTCAAGATTGGTAGGCCTTGAGTGGCACCTTGGTCAATCCAGCGTGTTGGGATCTGCGTATGACGAGTGATACCTACTTTTAGGCTCGAGGTGTTTGATAGATAAACGAAGTGATCAACCATGCAGTTCTCTTCACCCCATTCCGGCTCACGACAGGTTCCTTGGTCGTAGTGACAAGTCTCTGGCTTCATGATGCACATGTCGCAGCTTGCTAGCTTTTTCATACAAACAAAGCAGTGACCTTGAGAGTAGCTTTTCTTTGTTTTCTTACCGCAAGAGCAGCAGAAGATGTTGCCTGTGTGGGTGAGGTTAATGGTTTTGCCGATCAGAGGGTTCAATTCTACGAACTCTTCGCCGACCGGTAGACGATACGTAACCGTACCATCAAGAGAAGCACTCATTTTTTTGAGTGTTCCTTTCGCTAATAAAGACATGACATTACTCGTGCGTTTTTGATTATATTTTGCGATCTAGCCGTAGCCTTTGCCGCATTGATTATCCAGTCAGTATACCAAATAGAGGTGCGCTAGGTACGTAATATTGATGTTAGATAAAGCGTTCGAACTTTTCTTAAGCACCCTCTAAATTAGAGTATGATATTTTGAAAAGCCGTGCTATAACGTTTGCCGGCGAGATATGCGTGCTTGGCATAGACCGCAGAATGTTGTGAATAGAGCGCCAAAAGTGCTCATTAGATTGGAAACAAACCAGTGAAGTGGATACATAAGGTTGTCATATTTTTGGTTGTGGCGACTTTGGCAATTGTTCAGCTATATCAAGTAAGTGGTAATCGCGTCATTACGGCCATAACGCCCGACAAATTCGAGTTTATTGCAACCAGTGACAAGGTTGATAATGGCGTCAGTACCTCGGTCTTGAGTCTAAAAGATGATCACTATGTGTTGAACTGTGAGTTAATCGAGTCTGAATACCCTTGGCCTTATTGTGGGCTGTCGATCAAAATCAATTCTGATCCCACCATCGGGATCGACCTTTCCCAATATCATACTTTTCGAGTCAACATCGACTACCACACTAGCGAAGAGTCTAGCGGCCGATTAAGAACTTACCTTCGTAATTACAACCCTGCTTATTCAACGCCTGATGACGAGTATTCCTTTAAATACAATGGCATGGAATTTCAGCCTGGTGTTGATGGCGGCGTGATTGAAATCCCGATTGCAAACCTGCAAGTGATGACTTGGTGGCTTGCGGACAACGACATCGCGCTAGAGCACTCTGCACCGGAATATTCAAATGTCAACTTGGTGGAATTTGCAACTGGGTCGGGTGCCAAACTCGGTAAGCATCAGATCGTTGTTAAGAGTATTGAATTTGAAGGATCTTACATCAGTGCAGAAAGCTTGTTTCTTATTCTGCTGTTTGTGTGGGTCGGAACAGGCACAGTATTTTTGTTGTCTGAGCTACACAGCTCTCGCAAGCGAATGATGATTGCGGAAAAGCGTCATGCGCATCTAAAGAACGTGAACAAATCTCTTCGTGAACAGAACTTTGAATTCTCAGAGCTTGCCAATCGCGACGAGCTGACTGGGACACTGAATCGTCATGCCGTCCGTGATTGGCTTAAAGCCCAATCTCAAGATGTAAAGCAGGGCTATGGCGTGTTCAGCATGCTCTATTTCGATATCGACCATTTCAAGTCAGTGAACGATCAGTACGGCCACCAAATGGGTGACCACATTCTGCGTGAGTTTTCTATGGTGGTGGGGAGCTTAATCAGCTCAACCGACAAGTTGGTTCGATGGGGTGGCGAGGAGTTCATCGTTTTTTGTCCAGAAACGTCCATTGCAGAAGCTCAAGCCAAAGCCGAGAAAATTCGAACTATTGTGGGGCAACACTTATGGATTCATGGAGATCCTTTGACCTGCAGTATCGGCGTTGCTCAAATGAAACAGGAACGGATGACAGAAACTATCGCTAGAGCAGATGAGGCACTTTATCAAGCAAAGCATTCAGGTAGAAATCAAGTGGTGGTGAATCAATAACGTTAGAGTTTTGACTAGCTATTCAGCGGGGATATAACGAAAGGAAAAAAAAAGAGGTGGCGCGTGAGGCCACCAAAGGGAAAGTATGCCTGTGTTGTTGTTAGTAGGTGCCAGGCTATGATTACACTCTTGATTATTGAAACGGGTTGCTAGGGGGAATCGCAACCCGTTTGTGTGGAGCAGGAGTGTTGATTACCAGAAGATCCATGCAAACAGTGTCAGCGCCATGATACATACAATGTTAAGCACCATACCGATACGCATCATCTCTTTTTGTTTGATGTGACCAGAGCCAAATACGATAGCGTTTGGTGGTGTCGCTACAGGCAGCATGAAGGCACATGATGCGGCTACCGCGATTAGTGCAGACAAGATAACCGGTGACATACCTAGTGCTTCAGCAATCGTTGCGAATACAGGAACCAGTAGTGCTGCACTTGCCGTGTTACTTGCGAACTCTGTTAGGAATACCACGAAAGCTACAACCGCTAAGATAGTCAGAAGCACGCCAGCTTGCTCTAGGAAACCACTTAGAGAGTGAGCTAAGAAAACGCTGGTGCCTGTCGCTTTAAGAATGTTACTCAGACAGATACCGCCACCAAATAGAATCAATACGCCCCAGTCAGTTGTTTTCTCAACGTCTTTCCACTCTACTGCGCGAGATGCGCCAAGCAGTACGATAGCGCCAATAGCAACCAGGCTATCGAACTTCGAGAAGCCACCGATCATTGCGTTGATTGGTTTACCGAAAATCCACAGAGTCACAGTTAGCAAGAAGATCGACAGTGTGACTTTTTTGCTGTTGGTCCACTCAACTGGCTTATGATCTAGTTCGAAAGTGTGGTTCAGTTTTGGTTTAGTCATCGCATATAGGATAACCATCGCAACTGGTAGAAGAATGAGAGAGATAGGAAGGCCTAGCGCCATCCACTCAGTAAAGCTCAAGCCAACTTCTGCTGCTGCGATTGCGTTCGGTGGGCTACCTACTAGCGTTGCGATACCACCAATTGAAGCACAGTAAGCGATACCAAGTAGAACGAATACATAAGTATTGCGGTCTTCACGTTGGTCGACTTTGTTCATCACACCTAAAACCAAAGGCAGCATCATTGCTGTAGTCGCAGTGTTTGAAATCCACATTGATAGACCCGCACTCACACCGAATAGCATGAATATCGCAACCGACATTTTTCCTTTCGCAATCAGAAGTACTTTATCGGCGATCGCTTTGTCGAGCTCTTGCTTGTTCAACGCTGCTGCTAATGCAAACCCACCTAGGAAAAGAAAGATAATTGGGTTGGAGAAGTTTGCCAGTGCCGCAGGGGTGTTGAAGACACCAAATACAACAGCTAGCAATGGAACAAGCAATGCCGTGATGCTGACGTGAATCGCCTCTGTGAGCCAAAGTACAGCAACAAAGATCAAGATACTCAGACCAGTGTTGACCTGCGATTCGAAGGGCAGGGTATTAATCAAGGTCGCAAACAACAAGAAATTCCCGATTAGGATCATGCTGTTGCGGGTGAACAACCAGTGTTTCAGTGTAGTAACAAGTGCCGTCATAGGGCGCTCCTTTTGTTTCACCTCTGTTATTAGATGCGCCTATTTTTTATGTGGCGCTTATTGTGTTCGAGGTGTTTGACTTGATGTAGGGTCAGACTTTGTTGACAGAATGTTACTTAAGTTAATAAAGGAGTGTTGGTGTGTTTTGTTCTTGGTGTAGCAAAGTGTGAGGCGACAAATCGAAAATGTGTAGATTTCTACACATCGGTTTGTGGATTACTGTTTTCAGGGGTTGCGCTAGGTTGGATCGGCTCTTTTGGACCTAAAAATTTCGGTGCGGTATCTATGATGTAGAGGTCTAAAAATGCTTTGGTCCGTGCAAACACTTCACGTAATCGAATATAGAAGCCGGAGTGTTTGGTTGGCCCAGAAACAGCCAAGCACTGGGCGTGAATGTCGTAAGAGCTGGCGATGAAAAGTGCACGCTCACAGTGAAACTTTTGAGTGATGATTAGAAAGTTATCGGTATCAAAAATCTTCTTGGCGCGGACAATAGAGTCAAGGGTACGAAAACCTGCGTAGTCGAGGTTGATACGCTCTTCAGGCACACCAGCTTTAAGAAGGTCGCGCTTCATTGTCCAAGGCTCGTTGTACGAGCGATGTGCGTTATCACCACTCAATAGAAACTGGTTAATGGTGCCTTGGTTATACAAGTCGATAGCGGCATCGATTCGGTGCTTATAGTATTCGTTAAGAGTGCGGCCTAAGTACTTACTTGTCCCTAAAACAACCGCCACCTCTCTCTGAGGGACGTCTTCTATCTGGGTAATGATTCGCCCTTTAGCCTGCCAAGAAACCCAGTAATCAATACCAATTACTGTCGCAGCCCCAATCAACACAATGATAAACACGGAAAGTAGGGTGGTTTGGATCTTTTTGCTCGCCTTCTTTAAAAGTGCAATCAAATTTGAAGAACTGAATTTCACTCGAGGTAGGGTCCTTGCGCCTGAGCATCGTTAACGAATAGTCGATAGTAACAAAAATATCTTATAAAAATGAACGATTAAGTGATGTCTATATGAAGAAAAAAGCCCCTGCGATGCAGAGGCTTTAGAGATAATCTTCAATCTTGCTTAGAAAGCAGTACGCTTATAGCGACGGTACACTGGTTGCCAGAAGTGCTGGTCGATAGCTTGTTGTAGCGCTTCTTCAGTGATCTCTAGTGCAACACCTTGCTCGATCGCTTTCTTACCAACGGCAAAAGCAATCTTCTTAGATACAGTGTGGATCTCTTCTAGTGGTGGTAGAAGTGCACCAGAACCATTGATTGCTAGTGGAGAACAAGTTGCAAGTGCACGGCTTGATTCCATCAGCATTTCGTCGGTAATGCGAGATGCGTTAACCGCTAGAACACCAAGGCCGATACCCGGGAAGATGTAGCTGTTGTTACATTGTGCGATTGGGTAAGTTGTACCTTTGTGAGTCACTGGCTCAAATGGGCTACCTGTCGCAACAAGTGCTTGACCTTCTGTCCAACGAATGATGTCGTTTGGCGTCGCTTCAACACGGCTTGTTGGGTTAGATAGAGGGAACACAATTGGGCGTTCACAGTGAAGGTTCATCTCTTGGATAACTTCTTTGCTAAACAGACCCGGTGCACCAGATACACCAACCAGTACAGTAGGCTTCGCGTTACGGACAACATCTAATAGCGAGAAACCAGTACCTTCTGTTTCCCAACCTTCAGTGTTCTTATTTGTTTGAACCAGACGTTGTTGGAAGTCTAGTAGGTTTGGCATGCCTTCTTGTAGAAGACCCCAGCGGTCAACCATGTAAACTTGTGAGCGAGCTTGCGCATCACTGATACCTTCAGACACCATCTGAGCGATGATCGCTTCTGCGATACCACAACCTGCAGAACCTGCACCAAGGAATGTCACGCGTTGCTCAGATAGCTTGCTACCTGCCGCTTTACAAGCAGCCAATAGTGAGCCGACTGTTACAGCAGCTGTGCCTTGAATGTCATCGTTGAAGCAACAGATACGATCTTTGTAGCGCTCAAGCAGTGGCATCGCGTTCTTCTGAGCGAAGTCTTCAAACTGAACCAAAGCATCCGGCCAACGGCGTTGAACAGCTTGAATGAACTCTTCAACAAATGCGTCGTAGTCTGCACCCGTGATACGAGGATGACGCCAGCCCATGTACATTGGGTCTGCTAGACGTTGAGGGTTGTTGGTACCAACATCAAGAACGATAGGCAGCATGTAAGCTGGGCTGATGCCGCCACACGCTGTGTATAGAGAAAGCTTACCAATTGGAATACCCATACCACCGATACCTTGGTCTCCCAAACCAAGAATACGCTCACCGTCCGTTACCACGATTACTTTTACATTGTGGTTAGTCGCATTGTTCAGTAGGTCATCGATACGATCGCGGTTCGGGTAAGAGATAAACAGACCACGACCACGACGGTAAATGTTAGAGAAGTTTTCACATGCCGCACCTACAGTTGGTGTGTAGATGATTGGCATCATTTCAGAGATATGATTCTGAACTAAACGATAGAAGAGTGTTTCGTTAGTATCTTGGATGTTGCGCAGGTAAATGTGCTTATCCATGTCGCTTTCGAAGTTGCAGTACTGCTTGTAAGCACGGCCAACTTGCTCTTGAATCGTTTCTGTATTTTCAGGCAGAAGGCCTTCTAGGTTAAAAGAAGCACGCTCTTCAGCGGTGAATGCACTGCCTTTGTTTAGAAGAGGAGTACTTAGTAGTGCAGGGCCCGAATATGGGATGTACAGAGGACGTTTGTCGTTGTTCATTGGAAGCCTAATATGGGAGAAAGAAAAACGGAAAAATGATAACGGTTTAGTTATTCAATTGTAAACTGTTTATCCCTTATATAACCAAACAAAATGATGATCTCACTGCTTTGCCACACTTCTCGAATATCGAGTGAAGATTTAGGTATACTTAGCTCACATTTTTTATCTATTGACACCTTTTATGTCTCTACTACCCATCGATTCTTATGAACATGCACTTCATCAACTCCTTCCTTCAAATCACCTTGTTGTAGAAGCTGAAACAGGCTCTGGTAAGTCGACTCGTTTACCGGTTTGGGCAGCAAAACATGGTCGAGTATTAGTGATTGAGCCAAGGCGTATCGCATGTACTTCATTGGCTGAGTTTTTGGCTACTTCATCGGGCAAACCGTTGGGTGATGAGGTGGGCTATGCGATTAAGCTAGACGCCAAATACAACGAATCGACTCAGGTGACCTTTGTCACTCCTGGTGTCGCTCTGCGATGGTTGGTAGAAGGTGGGCTAGAGACGTTTGATATCGTTGTGGTCGATGAGTTTCATGAACGTCGCTGGGACATTGATTTGTTGGTGGCGATCTTGAAAGCGCGTAGCCAACATCGATTAATTGTAACGTCGGCGACAATCGAAGGGGCTAAGCTTGCTCACTATCTCGATGCAGAACGCATCACTTGTGAAGGTCGAAACTATCATGTCTCTATTGAACATCGAGCATTGGACTCTCGTCACCTACCGGATAGCCGTAATATCGAACGTCGCGTTGCTGATGAAGTGAAACATCAGCTAGCGGCGTGCAGTGGCGACATTCTTGTTTTCCTACCGGGTAAGAAAGAGATTCTACAAACGGCTCAAATGCTGAATGGCATCGAAGAGATTGAAGTATGTCCGCTCTACGCATCGGTTTCCGATAGCGAGCGCAATCGCGCATTGTCCGATATTCCGCTGGATTCACCACAGCGAAAGATCAAAGTGATTCTGGCGACCAACGTGGCTGAGACCTCCCTAACCATTCCGAACATTGCGGTGGTGATTGATTCTGGTTTGGAACGCAGAACGGTTCAGCGCAATGGTAGAACAACGCTAACTTTGAAAGCGATATCTCGTGCCAGTGCGAAACAGCGAGCGGGACGTGCAGGGCGTGTTATGGATGGTCAGTGTGTGCGACTGTTTGGCGAACATGCGGCTCTAGAACTTGTTACACCACCAGAGATGCAACGTGAAGAGTTGATTGAGCCGATGTTAGCGGCAGCTTGCTGTCAGATGACGTTTGAAGATTTAGACCTACTAGATGAGTTACCAGGAAAGTCATTGTTGAAAGCGAAGCAAGCTTTGCTTTTGATGGAGGCGATAGATGAAAAGGGGATGGCGACCGAGCATGGCCAACGCATGTATCCATTGCCGATTGATGCTTTGCATGCCGACATTGTGACTCGGATTAAATCTAAAGCGCTTAAAGAGGCGATGATAGATCTCACAGCCGCGCTTTCAGTTCCTGCTCGACTTTATCAGTTGCCAAACAGTCCAGAACATTTGGATGCTCTGTTCAAAGAAGAGAAAGAGGGCTGCGACATTGCCTTACTCATTGGCGTCGTCCGCGGAAAACAGTTCCCTCATATTACGGTTGATAAGCAAGCTCTGTTGGAGGCTCAAGGTTTAGCGGAACAGATGCGCGAACTGTTTGAACTCCCTCAATTGGAAGTCGCTTCTCGATTCAACAGAGTCGATTTACTCAAAGAGATTTTACGCCTGCACCCAGAATTGGCTTTTGTTCGTCGAACAAAGCGGCGTGAGGCGTTCGCCAATGGGCAACTCGAAGTGATGTTAGGCAGGGAAAATCGAGTTCCAGACAGCAGCGAAGCTCTGCTCGTACTTGATACCTATAGCTTGCCCGGTAGAGGAGTAAAGCAGACATTGACCTTAGCAACAACGGTAGCGCCGATCCCGCTTCAGTTGCTGGTAGAGCAAGAGCTGGGGGAGTGGGAGCAAGGTGAAACGGTCGTTGAAGGGCCATCAGACAGCTCGGGGCAGGTGTTCACGGCTATGTCTTTGGTTTACGCAGGTCGTGTGATCGACACCAAGCTTATCGAGGCGCAAGGTCAACTCTCACTTAAGCCCGTCATAGACATGGTGGTAAGCGAGCAGTACCTACAAGGGTTCGCGAAACAGAGAACTCAAGAGATCAAACATTGGCAGTTGTATGTGCGAATGGGACTGAGTGAAAGTCATGAATACTCGCAACAAATCGAAGAGCTTAACTTTGTTAATTGGTTTGCTGCCCAGTTAGAAGAGTTGGGTGTTAGCCAAGTAGATGAGTTAGAGATGTTCGACGCGGAAGACATTCCGTTTGATGGCATTCCATACTGGGAATATGAAGAATTTGCAGAAAAATACCCATTCCATTTATTATTGGCCGATCTCCAACTTGATGTTGAATACCTTCCTCAAAGAAAGCTTGTGTATGTCCATTACTCGAGCGGTGGGCGTAAAACACCACCCAAGCGTTGGGAACTGCCAGTTTGGTCTGGTTGGCGTATTCAGTACAAGAAAGCGAGTCGTGTTTTGGATGTGAAATAATTGGAATTACTTCAATTTGTAAAATATTAATCAAATAGGCGCATATATGAGTTTTCAGTTCGTCTTTTGTTACAAAATTGATTTTTATATGCCTTTTTAACCAATCAAAAGGTCATAAAAGACCATTCTTCTATATCCTATTGCTATATAGAAAAAGTTGGTGGATATTAAGAGTATATTGTGTTGCCAATGTGTCGGGGGACATCATGGATAAACAAAAAGAGACCTGTGTAGAATTTGATTACACAAACTTTCTTGGCGCGTCATGCGATAAAAAATGGACTTTTCTAGAAGCACTCACCACATTTGCCCCTGTGTTCGGTACAGTTTGGAAAGATAGCATTAAAGATCTATCGACTCCGGAAGATCGTTTATGGGAAAAGGCACTCAAATCGCTCTCTACGCGAAAGAGTGACGAATCGAATATCGTGGTACTACTTAAGTTGGCAAAGTTGGAAGGTATCAATGAACTGAAAGTTGTGATGCCATATTCGTTGGAAGATGAACAGATCGAGTACATCGAATCACGAAGCCACCTAGTGATCACCGGAAGTTCGGCTGAGGAGTTCACGATAAAGCTATAGACGGTGAGGCGTTATTTCGGCGCCAAGCCTGATAACAATAAAGGGCCGCTTATCTACTTCATTAACTCAGTTACTTGAGTAATAAAGTGATAAGCGGCCCTTTAAGTAACAGACCTTATTGATAGAAAGGAGTGTTAGTCGATTAGGTTGTACTCAGCGCGTAGGATGTCGACGATCTCTTGTTTCGGATTCTCGCTCAGTTCAATCTTGCTACCTGTGATCTTTTCAGCAATATCAAGGTAGGTGCGAGACAGAGACATTAGCGCATCAAGCGGCAGTTCGTTATCGCGAGCCAATGCTTCACGCTCAGGCATACGCTCTTTGTTAAGTAGAATATCGGCATCTGGGAAGTGGTTTAACAAGAACTGGCGGAAGCCTTCTTTCGAGTTCTCGACGATGTTGCCTTTGTTGTACTCTTGAGTATCCCAAATACGTGATGAATCTGGCGTGCCAACTTCATCCATGTAGATAAGCTTTTCATTGCCTTGAGCATCATTGACGTAACCAAACTCAAACTTGGTATCAACGAAGGTTTGATCAACCTTGCTCAATGCTTCGCTAATCACGCCAAAGCCTTCTTTCAGTAGCTTCTCGTAATGAGCAATATCGCTCTCTTTAGTGAAGTTAAATGCAGCGAAGTTCTGCTCGATGTTCTGACGAGTGATGTTGACATCATCTGCTTCTGGTACGCCAGGGATGCCCTTAAGAATACCCTTGGTCGATGGTGTGATCAGTAGCTCTGGAAGCTTTTTATCTTTCTCTAAGCCTTCTGGCATTTCGATACCACAGAATTCACGTTCACCATTTGCGTAGGCACGCCACATTGAACCAGTAATGTATTGGCGACAAATCGCTTCGATCATAACTGGGCGTGCTTTTTGTACGATCCAAACGAATGGGTGAGGGATATCTAGGATGTGGCTATCAGCCAGTCCGTTATCTTTAAACAGTTTAAACCAGTGATTAGAGATAGCGTTGAGTGCAGCACCTTTACCTGGAACACCTTTTAAGCCGCCTTCGCCATGCCAAATACAGTCAAATGCAGAGATACGGTCACTAATAACCATGATTGCTAACGGTGCATCAGGTGCAACATCGTAGCCTTTCTCTTTAATTAGTCTTTGACTATCTTCTTCGGTTAACCAGTAAACTGAGCGAACTTTGCCACTGTGGACAGGTTTATCAGTACGGATGGGTAGATCATCATTTACGGCTAGAACTTGATCAGCGAGGCTCATTTAGACATTCCTATCTTTTATCAAACGTCGTACAGAGAAGTGCATAACACACTCGATTAGGTGGGCATTATACCCAATCTAAATTCAGCTTCCAGAGAAAAAGCAAACGTTTGCTTGTTTCTTTGCAATTCTCTTTTTCTTTCTGCTTTCAAGGTTCGTTATAACAAATAAAAACCCCGCTCAATGCTGTCGTTGGCTACGACAGAAAAGAGCGGGGTCGGCAGTGTTTGATTAGTGAACGTGATGAGTTGTGCTGTGCTCGACAAAGAAGACTTCGCATTGGTATTGGATCGCAAGCTCACGTAAATACTGTTGGCCAAATGAATCAATTTGGTTGCTCGCGATAATCGCACTCGCGTTTCGAGAGCGAATCGCTTTTTCAACAGTCTCCATTTCGCTCATTTGACGGGAAGGTTTCATGTGAATGATGCGCTCACAGCAAATGTTGAACTGAGAGAGTTCTTTCGCTGAAGGGCGAGGGGTCTGCGCTGTAAACAGTAACCACTGTTCTTGATTGGACAGCAAAGCCATACGTGCTAACAAGTTTGCTTGGTGGCGAGATTGATTAGAGCTCTGCGGCAGATGTGA
Source organism: Vibrio sp. THAF190c (assembly GCF_009363355.1). Lineage (NCBI taxonomy): Bacteria > Pseudomonadati > Pseudomonadota > Gammaproteobacteria > Vibrionales > Vibrionaceae > Vibrio > Vibrio sp. THAF190c. The sequence goes on from NZ_CP045338.1 coordinate 1,371,176, forward strand.
TGCTGCAGAAAATGCGCATTGAACTAGCGGGCTAGAGTGTTGTGCTTTTACGTGAGCTTGAATCATTTTGCTGTCCTTATATACATGCTGTATGTGTATACAGTAGTTTTTGTGGTGCATAAGATCAAGCAATTTTTTGAGGGAATATTGAACAAAACCTCGAAATCCGACTCGAGATTTAGATTAAGTTATTGTTTTAAATTATGTTTTTAAATTCGACTGAAATATCAAAATTTCTCATGATTAAGAAGGTTTGAGATCCACAGCACCTTTTCTATACAGGTTTATACAGTGGTTTGATAAAAGTACTGTATAGGCACTGAGGTGACTTGTTTAGATAGAAGTTCTCTTTAGAAGCGAAAGAGGGCTTAAGGCGAAAGGGAAGTAATGGTGTAGCGAAAAAAGATGGTGGATGCGGTAAGTTAGCAGGATCAAAAAAGCGCCTCGATTGGCGCTTTTTTACTTCCGTGTTGAGGTAACTATCTTCTCGTTGCCTCGGAGAGTTTTGCTCTCATTTCCATTTCGCCGATATTGAACTGGCGAACGTCCATGGTTGCAATGTCATTGCATTCTTCACATGAACAATGAGACTTACCGTCAAGGTAGTCATGTTTTTTTACTAGGCTTGGCTTTTTACACCAATCACATACGCCTTCAATTGTGAACATATCCTCTCCTCACCTGTATCGTCAGGTGTATTTTCGGCGTGGATTATGACACAAGTAGTACTAATAAGTTAATTGTTTGTTACCTATTTTTGAGAGGGAGATCGTTTGCGACACCAATAATAATGGGTTTCCGTGCACTAAGTCGCTCCCGTAAGATTTTATTTGTTACGTTTTGGTAACATTTTGTAAGATTGTTTTCAGGGCAGCGTTCAACCTTTTCATCTCTTCATCGCTACCTTGGCCATCAGGGTGATAAATTTTAGAGAGTTGCTTGTAGCGAATTTTGATTTTCTTTTGTTCAGGAATGGCCGAAATCTTGTATCCAAACACAGCACAGGCTAGCTGAAGGTTGTGATTGCTCTTACTGTTTTGTCGTTTCTTCAGCTCTTTATAGAGCGTGGCGATTTGGTGCTTTTGTTGTTTCAGTTGGATATCTTTGAGCTTGATTTGTTCTCGGTTGATATCTTCAGTTTTTGTTTGATTATTTTTACGCAGCTTGGCGACTAGGAAGCCCGTAATACCGAGTAGCAGAGTAATAACAATCGCTAAGCCAATTATTAAATTGTGGGAGGTTTTGTTTTGTTGGCTAGCCTGAAACGCAGGTTGGGTAGTCTGCGATGTCGTCATGGAAGACGAATTGGTTAATTGGGTTGTGGCCTGCTCACTATATTGCTCATCCAGTGCTTTAAATGATGAAACTTGTTGTGAGCGACGCTGATTAAATTGTGCTTGCAGGACGCGTTCATACGCTTGTTGAGCTCGAGGGAGCTGAGAGCTTGCTAGACGGTACCACAGCTCAGCTTGGTCAAGTGCATCAAACGACTCGGTTTCTTGCTCATAGAGCTCGCCTAAGTTGAATGCCGCTTGATGATTGCCTTCTATAGCAAGTTGTGTATACCAAAGGGCAGCAGCGTTAATATCCTTCTGAGTACCTTGTCCGTTGACCAGCATATCAGCAGTTTGCAGTTGAGCTTGCTGGTGGCCTTGTTCTGCAGCTTGAGAAAACCAATAGAAAGCTTCTTCTTCGTTTTTGATGCTTGGCTCATTCAAGTAGGCCTGTGCTAAACGAAACTCGTCTTCTGAGTTGCCTTGGTTAGCCTTCCCTTGAAGCTGAGTCAGTTCTTGCTGTGTTATCTCTGCAAATGATTGGGCGCTAAGAAGACAAAAAAGTAGGGGGATTAAAGTGAGCTTGTTCAACATAGATCCATCTTTCTCGGTAGTTCCTATAAAAAAGCCCAGCGATTGGCTGGGCTTAATCGAGATTATTTCAGCGGTAGAATTTGAATCTCTACGCGACGGTTACATGCTCGACCTTGAGATGTACCATTGTCACAGATTGGGTAGCGTTCACCGTTACCACGAGCAATAGCGCGACCTGCTGCAACATCTTGAGAGATCAAGAATGCACGTACAGATTCAGCACGACGCTCAGATAGGATTTGGTTTGTAGACTCGCTACCTGTGCTATCTGTGTGACCATCGATCACTAGGCTTGTGTCAGGGTATTCAACTAGAATACGAGCAACACCACGCAGTGTTTTGTGGATGCTTGGCTCAAGAGCGTAAGAACCCGATTCAAAACCGATGCCGTTTTCTAGGCGAAGTAGCAGTTGATTTTCGCCCACACGCTCAACCTGAACACCAGAGTTAAGTAGCTCTTGGCGTAATGCTGCTTCTTGTTGGTCGAAGTAGTAACCAATACCACCACCGACAGCCGCGCCACCTGCAGCACCAATCAGTGCGCGTTTACGACGATCTTTAGAGTCATCACCCGTTGCCGCGCCCGCTACGGCACCAGCGATAGCACCGATAAGTGCACCTTGTGTCGCAGAGTTTGTTTCAGATTCACCTGTCGTTGCGTTTTGACGCTGAGTCGCCTGACAGCCAGTTAGAGCGATAGTCAGCGCAAGTGCTAATGTGATTTTTTTCAACGTGTTGTCTCCATGTTGTACTTCAGTCATAACAGTCGATGTATATGACAAACATATTGTTCTGTATATCCGTCGAAGGAAATATTTATCAGCGATTTACTGTTAAGTAAAGCCAGTATTAGGATTTGGTTATCCGCTTTGCCGCCTGCGCACCAGCGACAGGGCGGTTTACAGATAACTTACGACCTTTCTTTAAGCCTACTTCATAATCAGCAGTAAGGTTTTTCATTGCTTCTTTTAGTTGTTGCTTAAAGGTTTCGCGGTCGATGTTTTTAAATTCTTTATCAATGTAGTTATTGATTTTGTTGTTTGATTCATCATCGGGGGTGATGGTTGGTAGTTTCTCAAGCGCACCTTCAACCCAGCCAGAGACAAACGAGTTTACGCGACGAGTGACTTCCGTTGAGCTGGTGCCAGAGCCGGCGAAGCTATTACGGAATTGGCCTGTATGCTCATTCATTTCACGGTAGATGATGTCAAAAGCAAAGGCTGCGAATATTGCGCGATCCGCTTCTCCGATGAATTCGGCGCGCTTCAGGCCTTTGTGATTTAAAAGAACCGCTTCCACACCAAATTTGGTATTAATGCCGCGAATGACACGCAGAAGGGTTGAGCTAATGTTAGCGGGTAGCAGATGTGTTGATTGAGTTTTCCCCATCTTGATGAATTCAATATCGTCCTTCTCGAGGCCGTATTTGAGCATCAAGTTATGCGCCATTTTGATTGCGTTAGCGGCTTCGTTAACGTTGGCTGAGTTTCCAAGCTCTAAGCACTTGGCAATTTTTTTGAGGGCTCTTTTCTTATCCATCGACTGACTAATCATTACCACATTTTTTTAAAAGTCCGACATTTTACCCGTTTTAGTGAGCAACAGAAAGTAAAAGTCGTGTTAGCAATGGTAGTGATTGGTCTGAATGTAGCCCTAGAAATGAAAAACACCATCAAATCGTTGATGGTGTTTTAGAAGGTAAGAACGAAAATTTGGCTTAGATGCCTAGTTCGTCCAGTAAGTCTGCTGCTGCGTCGTTGTCAGACGGTTTGTTGTCTGATTTGTCTTCGTTCATTTTCTTTTGCGTTGCTTCTAAGATGCTGTCTGGGCATTCATCTTCAGAAATTTCAAACTCTTCAAGCTGAATAAACTCAGTCTTATCCATAGCCAGCTCTAGGTAGAAAATGTTGTTCTTTTCAGTAGAGAAAGTCACACGGCGCGCTTGTGGTCGATCCAGATTAGTATCTACTGATAGGTTAACTTGTTTGTTCAGAGACAGCATTTTTGGTTGGTTCTGGGTAATGTTGGTTTGCAGCTCTTTACGTACTTTGTTGGTAAAGTCGCCAACCAATTGGTTCATCAGCTCACCTAAAACATCACCCACTTCGTCAGAGGTGTGCAGTACTGCAAGCTCATCTTCCGGCATGCCCATGTTGCGCATGTAGTTTGCGTAGATCTCTAGAGCCGCTTTTGAAGTGAAGTTGATAACAACTAGGCCTGAAAAGCCGCCGTCGAATAGAACAAAACAACCAAAATCTGGCTTAAGGCTGGTCTTACTGATCTTTTGGACCATAGCCGAGTATTGAACTGGAGAAGCAGTTGCAGAAGTCAGTACGCTTGATACCGATTGGCATAGTTTTAGAAGAATGTCTTCTGTTGTGACTGTTTTATTTTTTCTCATTATATTGTGCTCATGGGTATCTTTAACAAAACGATATCCAGTATGTTACTACTGAAAGAATAGAAAAGTGACTATTATTGCATTCTTGCACTGAGATTCTTATTTGATCACCTTTTTATATGAACTTATTAGTAGTAAAGTGACGAAATTCAAAGAAAATTATTAAAATTCTAATTTAACCCATTGCTGATAGGATCAGCGAAGTAGGGGCAGGAAGCAAATGTTACCAAGACTTCAACTCAATGCTGATGTCGATCCAGTTGTTGTTCGCTTTTTAGAAGAGTTAAAAGCGGCAGGTTTTACTGGTGACATCGAATCTCATTATTCAAGCCGTTTAGCCGTCGCGACCGATAACAGTGTTTATCAACAGCTGCCACAGGCGGTGGTACTCCCAAAAACTACTCACGACGTTTCGTTAGTCGGAAAGATCAGTGCGAAATCCACGTATGAAAGGGTCACTTTTTCCCCTCGTGGTGGCGGTACTGGTACCAACGGTCAATCCTTGACGAAAGGTGTGGTTGTTGACCTCTCTCGATACATGAATCAAGTGATTGAGATAAATGAGAAAGAGGGTTGGGTTCGTGTTCAAGCGGGTATCGTCAAAGATCAATTGAACGATGCCGTTCGCCCTTATGGCTATTTCTTCTCTCCAGATCTTTCGACCAGTAACCGTGCCACCCTAGGCGGAATGATTAATACGGATGCTTCAGGTCAAGGCTCGCTGAAATACGGCAAAACTTCCGATCATGTGTTGTCGTTGCAAGCGGTGTTTGCTGACGGTTCTATTCTGGAGTCAGACCTTTCAAATGGGTTACCTAACGTTGGCGAGTTCGCCCATAAAGCGTTAGAGGTAACGGAGTCTGTTTGTCGTGAAAAACGCCAACAAATCCTAGAAAAATTCCCACCATTGAACCGTTTTCTTACTGGTTACGACCTAAAGAACGCGTTTAATGAAGAAAACGATCGTTTTGATATCACTCGCGTGCTGTGTGGTGCAGAAGGATCACTGGCTTTTATTACCGAAGCCAAGCTAAATCTTACTCCTATTCCAAAAGCTCGAACGCTCGTCAACGTGAAGTACAACTCGTTTGACTCTGCATTACGTAATGCGCCATTTATGGTGGAAGCGAATGCTTTGTCTGTCGAAACCGTTGACTCACGAGTATTGAATCTCGCTAAGCAAGATATTGTTTGGCACACAGTGAGCGACTTGCTGACTGATGTGCCGAATAAAGAGATGCTCGGCATCAATATGGTTGAGTTTGCTGGTCAGAATGAGGCTGAAGTTGAAGCTCAAGTGAGTGCACTGACTGAACGCTTGAACCAAATGCTAGAAGCGGAAGAAGCGGGCATCATCGGTTTTCAAGTGTGCAGTGACTTAGCGAGCATTGGTCGTATTTATAACATGCGTAAAAAAGCCGTAGGCCTGTTGGGTGCAGCAAAAGGACGAGCTAAGCCTGTTGCATTTGCTGAAGATACTTGTGTGCCGCCAGAGAACCTAGCTGACTTTATTGCTGAGTTCCGTGAACTGCTTGATGCTAAGTCTTTAAACTATGGGATGTTTGGCCACGTTGATGCGGGTGTTCTGCACGTGCGTCCAGCGTTGGATCTTTGCGATCCTAAACAAGAAGCGTTGATGCATGAAGTCTCCGATGAAGTCGTTAAGCTGGTGGCTAAATATGGCGGATTGATGTGGGGTGAACATGGTAAGGGTTTCCGCTCTGAATATGGGCCAGATTTCTTTGGCCAGGAGCTCTTCACTGAGCTTCGTCGAGTAAAAGCAGCGTTTGACCCGCACAACAAGATGAACCCAGGAAAGATCTGTACACCGCTTGATAGTGATGCAGAGCTGGTTAAAGTCACCGACACTAAACGCGGTTACTACGATCGCCAGATTGATGTGCAAGTCCGTGATAGCTTCAAGCAAGCGATGGAGTGTAACGGCAACGGTCTATGTTTTAACTACGACACAAGCTCACCGATGTGTCCATCGATGAAGGTGACGGCTGATCGTCGTCACTCTCCAAAAGGCCGTGCAGGTTTAGTGCGTGAGTGGTTGCGTCAGTTAACTGAGCAGGGTGTTGATATTCTTGATTTGGAACAACAAGCGCTAAACGACTCTACGCCTGTGAAAACCATGATCGAACGTGTTCGTAACTCGCTCAACAAGCGCCACGAATACGACTTCTCTCATGAAGTGCATGAAGCGATGAATGGTTGTCTTGCTTGTAAAGCGTGTGCAAGCCAGTGTCCGATTAAAGTGGACGTTCCTAGTTTCCGCTCTCGTTTCCTAAATATTTACTACTCTCGTTACCAACGTCCAGCAAAAGACTATTTGGTGGCGAACATTGAGACCATGTTGCCGTTAATGGCTAAAGCGCCAAAAGTTGTCAATGCGGCTCTGTCGCAGAAGTGGGTACAAAGCGCGACAGCAAAAACAGTAGGTTATGTTGATGCACCTTTGATGTCTGTACCTACGCTGGATAAGCGATTATCTGAAAAACAGCTTAAGGCGTTTGACTTACAGTATTTAGAAGGTCTGTCGAAGGAGCAAAAGCAACAGCACGTTCTGATTGTTCAAGACCCATTCACCAGTTACTACGACGCAGAAGTGGTCGAAGACTTTGTCTCGCTACTTATCAAGCTTGGGAAAACTCCGGTCGTTCTACCATTCAAACCAAATGGTAAAGCTCAGCATATTAAGGGCTTCCTAAGTAAGTTTGCAAAGAATGCTAAATCGACCGCTGATTTCTTATCGCTTATCGCTGATATCGGTATTCCATTAGTCGGTGTTGATCCTGCTCTGGTGCTTTGTTACCGCGACGAGTATCTAGAAGTACTCGGTGATAAGCGTGGTGATTTTGATGTACTCACCGTGCATGAATGGATGCTGCCACGTCTTGAAGAGTTTACTTGTCGCGAGTCTAGCGAAGAGATGTGGTACTTGTTTGCTCACTGTACTGAAAAGACCAAAATGCCAAATGCAGAGAAAGAGTGGGGCGCAATATTCGCTCACTTTGGTGCCGGGCTAACGACGGTGCCTGTGGGCTGTTGTGGTATGGCCGGTACTTTTGGTCACGAAGTCGATAAGCTGCAGATGTCGAAAGATATTTATGGATTGAGTTGGAAGCCACAAATTCAAGATCTTCCTAAAGATCGATGCCTTGCAACAGGGTATTCTTGTAGAAGTCAGGTTAAGCGCTTCGAGGGAGAGAAACTTGCTCACCCACTTCAAGCACTTGAAAGATTGATATAAATGATGAAGCCCAGCACTGACTGGGCTTTTTAATATCTCAATATGGCATAAGGAAGGCTATGAAGTTCTTGGAATTAAAAGTACCACCGCTCGCGTTGTTTGTTGTGATTCTATTGTTGTCATATTGGCTAGCAAATAGCTTTACGTTGGCTTCGTTTTCTCTTCCTTATCATCAGCTCATGTTATTACTGGGTATCTTGGTCAGCGGCATGATTGGTTTTTCTGCGGTTTGGGAGTTCAAGAAACGCAAAACCACAGTAAACCCAATCAAAGTGGACAGTGCCTCATTGGTGGTTGATTCAGGTATCTTCGGATACAGCAGAAACCCAATGTATCTTGCGCTCTTCATCCTGCTATTTTGTTTCGGATACTATCTTCAAAATCTATTTAGCCTTTCGCTTAGCTTCTTGTTCGTTGTCTACATGAACCGCTTTCAAATCCTTCCTGAAGAGCAAGCGTTAGAATCGCTATTTGGTGCCGAATACGTTGATTACAAACAGAAAGTTCGCCGCTGGATTTGAATTTGTTATGTTAACTAGCGCGTAAATCAAAAAGCCCAGCTTATCTCAAGTTGGGCTTTATAATTTTTGCTATCGCTTTGCGCTAAAGAGCTGTTTAGTGATTAAGCGGCTGCAGCGAACTGTGCTAGGAACATATCTTTGCGCTCGTTGAAGCGGTTTACTAGGTCGTCAACTGACGCTTGGTCGTATGGCTTAAGGCCACTTGCTACCATGCGTTTAACGCCTTTACCTACGATCTCACCATCTTCTTTAAAATCGAAGTTAAGAGTTACAACACCACGCTTGCCTTCAACATCGAATGTTGCGCCAGAGAACTCAACCTCTGGGTGAGTTAGGTCGATACGAGAGAACTCTACTTCCATGCTTTCATAGATAACCAGTGGACGCTGGCAGTTGATCATCATTTGTTGCTCTTCCATAAGAGGAACCATGATGTGCGGGAAGTTCATACCAGAGAACTGAACGTAATTAGTCACGACATGTTCGATGAATGCTTGATCTTGGCTTGTTTCACCTTCACATGTCATGTGTAGGTACTCTTTGCCTTTCTCATCAACAACAGCACTTTCTTTATCGCATTTGTTTTCTACATCCAATGCAATGCCATCGCTTACCATGCCTGAAAAATCAAAACGCATCTTTTGGCTAATGCCTTGCTTTTGCAGTAGAACCGCAAATAGTAGGTCGCCAGGTACACAAAAGCGCTTGTTGTCTTCATCGTGAATTGGGTTGAAATCACCAGCAACCTTTTTTGCGAAGTGGCTAGCTTGTTCACGAGTGAATTGAAATTTGTTTTCTTCAGTAGAAACGTATGGTGTCAGAAACATAATACCGCTATTCATTATCAAAACTGCGGCGATTATAACGGACTAATTCGAATCTAATGGTCTATCCAGTTAGTGACTGTGTTCATATGCTACAGAATGGTAACGCGAGTGTTATGTGATCTTGGTTGGAGTATTGGCGGTGTAAATGATAGAGGTGGGAGTGGAAAGGTGAGCGGCTTAATCAGTGATGCCTGCACTTCATATCTGAGCTATGAAGTGCAGGTTTAGTCGGTTAAGCAGAGATATCCTTAACGCAGAATATTGCTACTTAGAAGCTACATAGAATGCCATCAGGCATTAGATGGTTGTGTACTGAAAGCTTAAGCAGCAAGTTAGCTTGTTCGATGTCTGGTGCGAAATAACGGTCTTTGTCGTAAAAGCTTACCTTCTCACGTAAGATCTGTTTCGCTTCTTCTACTTTTGCTGACGACTTATCTGGCGCTCGGAAATCAAGCCCTTGCGCTGCTGATAAGTATTCAACCGCAAGAATACCACGGGTGTTTTCTGCCATGTCACGCAAGCGGCGGCCTGCGAATGTCGCCATCGAAACGTGGTCTTCTTGGTTCGCAGATGTTGGTAAGCTATCAACCGAAGCAGGGTGCGCGAGTGTTTTGTTTTCACTTGCTAGTGCTGCCGAAGTTACCTGAGCAATCATAAAGCCTGAGTTTACACCACCGTTGTCGACCAAGAATGGAGGTAGTTTGCTCAATGCACTGTCAATCAATAGCGCCATGCGGCGTTCAGACAGACTGCCAATCTCAGCAATTGCTAGCGCTAAGTTATCTGCGGCCATTGCCACAGGTTCAGCGTGGAAGTTACCGCCAGAAATGATGTCGCCATCGTCTGCGAAAACCAGCGGGTTATCAGACACAGAGTTTGCTTCGATCTTTAGGATATCCGCTGCATTGCGGATTTGTTGCAAACAAGCACCCATCACTTGAGGCTGACAGCGCAGTGAATATGGGTCTTGAACCTTTTCACAGCAGGTATGAGATTCACCAATTTCACTGGTTTGATCGAGTAGGTGACGGTAAGCCAGAGCAGCGTCCATTTGTCCGCGATGACCACGCACACGGTGGATTCGAGGGTCAAATGGTCGACGGCTTCCAAGCGCCGCTTCTACTGACATCGCACCACAGACTGTTGCTGAGGCGAACAGATCTTCTGCCGCAAACAAGCCTTCCAGTGCAAATGCTGTAGAAGCTTGAGTGCCGTTGAGTAGCGCTAGACCTTCTTTGGGCGCGAGGGTAATTGGCTCAAGCCCTGCAATTTGCATCGCTTCTAAGCCAGTGATGATCTTACCATTGTGACGTGCTTGACCTTCACCCAGTAGAACCGTACTCATATGAGCCAATGGTGCTAAGTCGCCAGATGCACCTACAGAGCCTTTTTGTGGCACACAAGGATAGACTTGTGCGTTCACTAGGTCGATCAGTGCATTGATGACTTTAAGACGAATACCCGAATAGCCACGAGACAGGCTGTTGATCTTCAGTACCATCATTAGACGAACGGTTTCGTCAGACATGAACTTGCCGATACCTGCCGCATGGGAGAGCACGATACTTTTTTGCAGTACTTCTAAATCTTCAGGTGCGATTTTAGTGTTTGCGAGTAAGCCAAAACCAGTGTTGATGCCATACACGGTACGATCTTCGGCGATCACTTGCTCAACCACTTGAGTGCTTGCCTCAATATCAGGAATGGCTTCAGGATCCAACGATAGGTTCACTGGGCTACGGCTGATTTTACGAAGCTCGGATAGGCCAAGTTGTCCTGGTTTCAGTAATAGGTTCAACATATCTTCTCTCACTCTTAAAGCTTACGTAGTTCAGCGTTTAGCATCGGTAGGTCTAGTTTTTGGTCTTTCGCGCACTGCTTAGCAATGTCGTAGCCTGCATCAGCGTGTCGCATTACACCGGTTGCTGGGTCGTTGTGCAGCACGCGAGCAATACGACGAGACGCATCATCACTACCATCACAACAGATCACCATACCTGAGTGCTGTGAGAAGCCCATACCTACGCCACCACCGTGATGCAGAGAAACCCAAGTTGCGCCACCCGCGGTATTCAGCAGAGCGTTGAGTAGTGGCCAATCTGATACAGCGTCAGAGCCATCCATCATACTTTCTGTTTCACGGTTAGGACTAGCTACTGAGCCTGAATCTAGGTGGTCACGACCAATAACGACGGGTGCTTTAAGTTCGCCATTTTTAACCATTTCGTTGAACGCCTGACCTAAACGTTCACGGTCTTTCAAACCAACCCAACAGATACGAGCAGGTAAACCTTGGAATTGAATGCGCTCACGAGCCATATCTAGCCAGTTGTGAAGATGTGGGTTGTCCGGAATCAGCTCTTTTACTTTCTGGTCAGTTTTGTAGATATCTTCTGGATCACCAGACAGTGCAGCCCAACGGAATGGACCAATACCTTCACAGAAAAGAGGACGGATATATTGAGGAACGAAACCTGGGAAATCGAATGCGTTTTCGACGCCTTCTTCCAGTGCCATTTGACGAATGTTATTACCATAGTCCACGGTTGCTGCGCCGCGTTCTTGCAGATCTAACATCGCTTGAACTTGGATCGCCATAGATTGCTTCGCTGCTTTGATTACTTTCGCTTCATCGGCTAAGCGCTCTTCCGCTGCTTTTTCCATTGACCAACCTTGAGGTAGGTAGCCATTGAGTGGGTCGTGAGCAGAGGTTTGGTCTGTTACTGCGTCAGGGATGATGTTACGTTCTACAAGCTCAGGGAATACATCCGCTGCGTTGCCAAGTAGGCCAACAGAGACTGGTGTTTCAGATTCTGTAATGATCGCCATCGCTTCATCTAGGCTGGTGGCTTTCTTGTCGACATAGCCAGTACGCAGACGGTAATCGATACGAGACTCGTCACACTCAACCGCGATCATAGAGAAACCTGCCATGGTTGCCGCTAGAGGCTGAGCGCCGCCCATGCCACCAAGACCACCTGTTAGAATCCAGCGCCCTTTTGCATCACCATTGAAGTGCTGTTTAGCCATTGCAACGAAGGTTTCATAAGTACCTTGAACAATGCCTTGTGATCCGATGTAGATCCAGCTACCTGCGGTCATTTGGCCGTACATCATCAAGCCTTGTTTATCGAGCTCGTTAAAGTGCTCCCAGTTTGCCCAGTGCGGTACTATGTTTGAGTTGGCAATTAATACACGAGGAGCGTCTTTGTGAGTTGGGAAAACGCCCACTGGTTTGCCTGACTGTACCAATAGAGTTTGATCGTCTTCTAGGCGTTCTAGCACTTCAACAATAGTATCGAAGCATTTCCAGTCACGAGCAGCGCGGCCAATACCACCATACACAACCAGCGAGTGAGGGTGCTCAGCTACGTCTGGGTCTAGGTTGTTCATTAACATGCGTAATGGCGCTTCTGTCAGCCAAGATTTAGTACGCAGTGTCGTACCATGCGGAGCGCGAATCTCACGTGAGGTATCTAGGCGAGGGTCGCTATTGTGATGTTCCGTCATGTTGGATTTCCTTATGTTCACGTTATCTTTTGTTTTTATTAAAGTTATGCGTTTGCCATAGCGTTGGCGATATCCCAACATAGGCGCGCAGCAAGTCGAGCCGTCTGTTGGTCTATGTCGTAATTTGGGTTGTACTCAGCAATGTCAGCGAGTAGCAATTTATCAGGGTGTTGAAGCACTAGTTCTAACAGCGGCGCGAGATTGTCATAGCTGACTCCGCGTGCTGCTGGAGCACTGACTCCGGGTGCAGTTGCCGCAGGGAACACATCAAGATCGATGGTTAGATATAGGTAGTCACACTGTTTGATAAATTCAGACAGCTTTTCTAAGTTACCGACCAGATTAGGGTAGGTGATCTGGTGGTCGTTCAAATACCAAACATTGAGCGCGTCTGCCTTTTTAAACAAAGCTTGCGTATTGCTCGCAGCGCTTACACCTAAACAAGCGTAGTGAAACGGCCAGCCTTTTATTTGGCACCATTGATGGATCTGATTGAATGGCGTGCCTGAGCTCGGTTTAACTTCGGCGATCTCGCTTTCATGTTCACGTAAATCGAAATGCGCATCGAAGTTGATGATGCCAATACGAGGTGGTTGATCTGGTGATATCTGATCAAGGTGGTTTGCTAACCCCTGAAATGATGACCACGCTATCTCATGCCCACCGCCCAATACGATGGTGCGTGTTTCCTTTAAGGCTTGAGTCACGACCTCAGCGCATTGCATTTGTGCGTTGGTGAGATCATCACCTTCACAGGTTACATTTCCGAGATCGTAAACATTCGCTTGGTTATGCCATGCCATATTCGCTAGTGCTTGGCGAATGAGGTTCGGCGATTGCTTAGCTCCGACGCGTCCTTTGTTTTGTGCGACGCCAGCGTCAGTCTCAAAGCCGACGAGCGCAACGCTTTGCTCAGAAGGTATGTTCAAGCAATCAACGATCTGCGTGATGTGGTGAACTCGTTTGCCATCTACACCGTCTTCTAAGTCATCACGACCAGTCCATTTATGATTTTGTTGGGTTAGATTAGAAGCTGTCATGGCATAGCTCTCCTGCAACGATACGTTTAGATATGCGTGGTACACCGACCTGATAGCTAAGATCCGCTGGATGTTCAATGTTCCAGATTGCGAAATCTGCGTCGTAGCCTTCTACAATTCTCCCACGTGAACCGGCTTTGCCAATGGCTTGCGCTGCGTGACAGGTAACGCCTCTTAAAGACTCTTCCGGGGTCAAACCAAAGAGAGTACAGCCCATGTTCATCATCAGAGTGAGGTCAGCAAAGGGTGAAGTCCCAGGGTTTAAGTCGGTCGCGATCGCCATCGGCACCTTGTGTTCGCGCAATAGTTCGATAGGTGGCTGCTGAGTCTCTTTTAAAAAGTAGAAAGCTCCCGGTAGCAGGCTTGCAACGGTATTGTTTTCGCTCAGAGCCTTCACACCTGCAAGGTCGAGATATTCAATATGATCAACAGAGGTCGCCCCATAGTTTGCCGCTAAGGCACTGCCGCCCATATTGGAGAGCTGCTCTGTGTGACCTTTTATGGACAAGCCATGGTTTATCGCCGCCTGAAAGACGAGCTCGGTTTGCTCCAACGTAAAGCCGATCGACTCACAAAATACATCGACTGAATCTGCAAGCTTTTCTGCAGCGGCTTGTGGGATGATGGTGTTACAGATGAGGTCGACATACTCATCGGCGTTGTCTTTAAACTCAGGTGGAACGGTATGTGCAGCCAAAAGGGTGGTTGTGATGCGTACACGACGGTAGTTTTCCAAAGCCTTAGCCGCTCTGAGCATTTTTAACTCGTCTTCGAGTGTCAAACCATAGCCGGACTTAACTTCAACCGTGGTAACGCCACTACTTAGCAGGCCATCAAGGCGCGGTAGGGCTAGTTCAATGAGTTCTTCTTCACTCGCGGCACGTGTCGCTCGAACCGTTGATAAGATTCCGCCGCCTTGCGCTGCAATGTCAGTGTAAGCTGCACCTTTGAGCCTCATCTCAAACTCATTGGCACGATTGCCCGCGTAAATCAGGTGCGTGTGGCTGTCGATTAACCCTGGAGTGACCAACTTGCCTGAACAGTCAACGACCTGGTGATCTGACATTGATTCTTGTGTGGCAAATGCGTTTGATTCTGATGGGACAATTTGAGCAATTTTGCCACCTACGACCAATATGTCTTGAGGTGTTGACGGCGCGTAGCCGAGCTCCCCAACTGCCATTGAACAGATACTTGCATTTTTAAGGATCAAGTTTGTCGCCATTTCGATCGTTAACCTTGGTTGTTTAAATGTATATACAAATAAATAGGCTAAAGTACTTAACTAATCAAGTTGATGTTGCAAAATTGTGATCAATGAGCAGGATGATGTGCTTTAATCGAGCAGTATCTTAGAGCTTAATTTGTATTTAGATCCAGGGTGATAAAGCAGGGCAAAACTAACCAAGCGTTCAGCACTCCAGGTGCGACGATTGAGTAGCAAGCAAGGCTCATTGGCTGCCATTTCTAAGCTCTCTTTAACTTTAGGTTCCGGCACAATGGCCTCTACAGTGTGTTCTATAGCACTTAGTGGGCAGTTGTTTGAGAGATATTCATTCGGGGTAGCGTGAGTAAAATCTTGATCTAGGTAGTTAGGGACAATATCCGAATTCACCCAGCGACACTCTAACTGCGTCGGTGTGTTGTCAGAAAAGTGGATGATTTCACTATAAAAAATGGGTGTGTTAATCATTACGCCCAATTGCATGGCGGTCTTTTCATCCGCGTTGATTTGCAGATGTTTAACCACTTGGCTTCGATGATTTTGTCCACGTTCACGTATCTCTTGAGCGATGTTGTTAATGTCGAGCAGCGGAGACTGGGCTTTTTCTGTCGGTTCACAGACGAAAGTTCCGAGACGCGGCTTGCGTGCTAATTTACCTTCACTTACCAGATCTCTGATGGCCTTGTTCACCGTCATTCGGCTAACGTTAAACTGTTTGGTCAGCTCTAACTCTGTGGTGATTCTGTGCCCGGGTGGCCAGTGTCCCATAGAGATCTTGTCATCAATAAACTGCTTTATCTGCAAATATAACGGCGCGTTCGACATACTTAACCCTCAATTGACTATACAAATAGAGTACCTGATTTGCCAACGATTACAATATTTACACTAAATGTGTGGTGTGATGACTCATGGATAGGGCAAATTACTTGCTAATATGATGCAACTGCAGCAAATTTGTCGGTAGACCTCTAATGCATTCAAATAAGTCATTCAAAAAACGATAATTCTAAAAAGGGAAAGTATGTTTAAAAAGCTAAAAGCCTCGTTGGGTATAGGTGCGGCGAAAGTCGACACAGTTTTGGATAATATTGAAGTGTTCCAAGGTGGTGAATTATCTGGCAATGTTCATATCCTCGGTGGTGACGTAGAGCAGCAGATCGACTTGATTAACTTGGTACTAAATACTGAAGTTAAAGTGGAAACAGAAGACAGCACGAGCTACGAGACTTTTTCTTTAGGCAGAATTCAAGCAGTAGAGCCATTCACCATTCAACCGGGTGAGACCAAGCAAGTTCCATTTCGCTTAAAGCTGAATGATGAAACGCCAATCACGGCACTTAACGCGAAAATGAACCAGTGCCATGTATGGGTAGAAACAAACCTAGATATCGGCTTCGCGATTGACCCTAAAGATCGTGACTTTATCGTTGTAAAACCTCTGCCGACCGTTGAGAAGATCATTCAAGGTGTTGAAGCTGCGGGCATGACAATGGTCAAAGCCGATGTTGAAAAGGGCTACCTAAAGGGTAACACTTTCTCGTCTGTGTCGGGTTGCTACCAAGAGATAGAATTTAGAAGCGGCGGTTTTATTAATAATAAAGAGATTGAGCTTTCATTTATCGTGAATGGTAATACGGTTCACTGCCTGGCTGAAATCGATCGTTCATTAAGTTTCCGTGGTGATCAATACATCTCATTTAGCCTGCCAATCAATGCGTCTGATAGTGATATCAATGCTGCTGTTTCTCGTATCATGAGCTCATAAGTAAGTAGCTTTATGTAGTAACTCAGCAAGAGTAAGCCGTGTCGATGCGCGGCTTTTTTGTATTTGCTGCATTCAAGTGAATTGGTGCGCTCCACCGAGCGAATTATTCGCTGCCTCTAATTCGATGACGATAAGCTATCTGAAAGCCAACATCGGTTGAGTTATCCATGTTGATGATGTTTTCAATAATGGATAACTCAACTGCGCCAAAGGGCAGTTTATAGCGGTAGCCGAACAGGATTTCGTTGGCCGGCTCTGAAAATTCTGTAGAGCCATTCTCTGCGCCTTCATAAAGTCGATATTCCAAGTGAAGCTCATGATTGGTGAGCAGTTCTAAACGATAACCTGCCATAAAAGCGAGCAGGGTACTTTTATGCGGGAAATCATTCTTTCGTTCGTAATCGGATTGGTGTGTGATTGCGATAGATGAGTAGATACTCTGATCCGTAAATGCATAGCTGTAATTTAACTGCGCACTCTGTTCAAAGCTTTCCCCTTCAAAGATACCGTTATTAACGTTGTTTCTATATAGAGCGACACCCAGCGACAAGCCATGTGATTGGGTGTTGATAAATTGGTATTGGCTATAAAGCGTAAAGGCGCTGGTCAGAGTGTCCCCTGAGAAATCGGAAATGTTGACACCATGCTGTGGTGCATAAATGTCGAACTCGTGTTTATTCTTCTGATCTCGCCCTGCTTGGTCAATGCTAAAGAAATCATGAAAATCGATGATCAAACTATCAAGGTGATTGTTGCCAGCGTAAAGCCAGCGGTAATTGAGCTCAAACTGCCACTCGCTGTTTACCTGCCAGCGAAGACCGGTATGAAGCTGGTTTTGATAGTAGTCGAGATGATAATCATCTGAATTGGCCCAAATACTCGCAGCAGTAAAGCTGGCGAAAAGTTCAATGTCACCATCATCAATAGGGAAGCCCGAACGTAGGGTTGGAGTGTGACGAGTCGAATGCATAGGGGATTGGACATAACTCAATAGCGGTCCATATTCATCGCTAGAAAAGCTAGGCACATTGTAAAAGAGAGTCACAAAGCTCAGCGTTTGAATCACAACTTTGTTTTTCATTCCCACCCCCAAGGTTAACTAGCGATAGTAAGTTAAGCTTAGTGGTAAAAGAGCGATTTAACATCTTATTAACTTTTGTTTTTTGTTTGAATTCTTGGTTTTTTGTGCTTACTGGAAGTACACGACAGAAAGCGGTCATTGTTATTTAATATTAATTCGTTACAATGCTTGCTCACTTTTTAAAGAGGCATCTGTATTTGTTTCTTGAAAAGTGAATTTTACTTATTCATATATCCCCAACCAACTCCGCTTGGTTGACCGACATATATTAAACATTTTCATGTGTTGCTTGGTGTGCAACACCACTGTAAAGGACAAATAATGCCAATTATTACTCTTCCTGACGGCAGTCAGCGTCAATTTGACAACCCTGTATCAACTCTAGATGTTGCCCTATCAATCGGTCCTGGTCTTGCAAAAGCAACCATTGCTGGTCGTGTAGATGGCGAGCGTGTTGATGCTTGCGACCTAATCGAGAACGATGCAAGCTTAGAAATCATCACAGCTAAAGATGAAGTTGATGGTCTTGAAATTGTACGTCACTCTTGTGCTCACCTTCTTGGTCACGCTGTTAAGCAGCTATTCCCAGAAGCGAAAATGGCGATCGGCCCAACGATCGACAACGGCTTCTACTACGACATCGACCTAGAGCACTCTCTAACGCAAGAAGATCTTGAGAAGATTGAAAAGCGCATGAAAGAGCTGGCAAAGACCAAATACCAGGTTGTTAAGAAGAAAGTTAGCTGGCAGGAAGCGCGTGATGCTTTCGAAGCTCGCGGCGAAACATACAAAATGGAAATCCTAGACGAGAACGTTTCTAAAGACGATCGTCCAGGCCTATACCACCATGAAGAATACATCGATATGTGTCGTGGTCCACACGTACCACATATGGGCTTCTGTCAGCACTTTACTCTACTTAACGTAGCGGGTGCTTACTGGCGTGGTAACAGTGACAACAAGATGCTGCAACGTATCTACGGTACTGCATTCCACGATAAAAAAGCGCTTAAAGCTCACCTAGTTCGTCTAGAAGAAGCAGCGAAGCGTGACCACCGTAAAATTGGTAAAGCATTGGATCTATTCCACATGCAGCAAGAAGCACCAGGCATGGTGTTCTGGCACCACAACGGTTGGACTATTTTCCGTGAACTAGAAGTATTCATTCGTCAAAAACTGAACGAATATGAGTACCAAGAAGTTAAAGGTCCACTAATGATGGACCGCGTTCTTTGGGAACGCTCTGGTCACTGGGACAAATACGCAGAAGCGATGTTCACAACGTCTTCAGAGAACCGCGAATACGCTATCAAGCCAATGAACTGTCCAGGTCACGTACAGATCTTTAACCAAGGTCTGAAATCTTACCGTGATCTACCGTTGCGTATGGCTGAGTTCGGCTCATGTCACCGTAACGAGCCATCAGGCGCACTTCACGGCATCATGCGTGTTCGAGGCTTTACTCAAGATGATGCTCACGTATTCTGTACTGAAGACCAAGTTCAACAAGAAGTAAAAGCTTGTATTGAAATGGTTTACGACACTTACACAACTTTCGGTTTCGAAAACATCGTTGTTAAGTTGTCAACTCGTCCAGAGCAACGCGTAGGTTCTGATGAAATGTGGGACCGTGCTGAGGCTGACCTTAAGCAAGCACTAGAAGCAATGGAAATCGCATACGAGATTCAAGAAGGCGAGGGTGCGTTCTACGGACCTAAGATTGAATTTACTTTGCATGATTGTTTGGACCGTGCATGGCAATGTGGTACAGTGCAGCTCGATTTTGCATTACCAGAGCGTCTAGGTGCAACTTACGTTGGTGAAGATAACGAGCGTCACACGCCAGTTATGATTCACCGCGCGATTTTAGGTTCTCTAGAGCGCTTCATCGGTATTCTAATTGAAGAATACGCTGGCTTCTTCCCAACGTGGTTGGCGCCAGAACAAGCAGTTGTAATGGGCATTACCGACAAACAGTCGGAATACGTACAAGAAATTACGAAAAAACTGCAAAAAAGTGGATTTAGAGTCAAAGCAGACTTGAGAAATGAGAAGATTGGCTTTAAAATTCGCGAACACACTTTGAAACGTGTACCGTTCATGCTTGTATGTGGTGACCAAGAAATGGAAGCCGGTGAAATTGCAGTACGTACACGTAAAGGTAAAGACCTAGGCAAGTTTAAAGTGGATGACTTTATTTCTTACATCCAAGCCGAGGTTTCAAGCCGTAAGCTCAATCTGGAGGAATAAGCTATTAAAGGCGGAAGACGTGGCCAACAACCGGCCAAACAAAACCAGCATCGTTTAAACGGTGAAATTCGTGGCGTTCGTGAAGTTCGTCTAACAGGCGCTGACGGTGAAGCCGTTGGTATCGTTTCTATCCAAGAAGCGCTTGATGCAGCTGTAGAAGCTGGTATGGATCTTGTAGAGATCAGCCCTAACGCCGAGCCGCCAGTTTGTCGTGTGATGGACTACGGTAAGTTCCTCTTCGAGAAGAGCAAAGCTGCGAAAGAGCAGAAGAAGAAGCAAAAGCAGATTCAGATTAAGGAAGTAAAATTCCGTCCTGGAACTGACATTGGAGACTATCAGGTAAAACTACGCAACCTGACGCGTTTCCTAGAAGACGGCAACAAAGTGAAGGTAACAATTCGCTTCCGTGGCCGCGAAATGGCTCACCAAGACATCGGTGTCGACGTTTTGAATCGTCTGAAAGAAGATACAGTAGATTTAGCTGTTGTAGAATCTTTCCCGACTCGAATCGAAGGCCGCCAAATGATCATGGTATTGGCCCCTAAAAAGAAGTAATTAACGGCTTTGCAAGTAATTGAACCCTGCAGCCTCTGGTTGCGGGGTTTTATTCGCCCTAATTACTATTGTTATTAACAACTCAACAATGCGGAGTTATTCATCATGCCTAAGATGAAAACCAACAAAGGTGCTGCTAAGCGTTTCCAGAAAACTGCTGGTGGTATTAAGTTTAAGCACGCTGGTAAACGTCACATCCTGACTAAGCGTACTACTAAGAACAAGCGTCAGCTACGTCCAAATGCAATCCTTCCTAAGTGTGAAGTGGCTGCAGTTGCTCGTATGATGCCATACGCTTAATTCTTTTTAGTTTAATAATCGTTTAGTTTAGGAGAAGCATAATGCCTCGCGTAAAACGTGGTGTACAAGCTCGTGCACGTCATAAGAAAGTTCTAAAACAAGCTAAAGGTTACTACGGTGCACGTTCTCGTGTTTACCGCGTAGCTTTCCAAGCAGTTACTAAAGCTGGTCAATACGCTTACCGTGACCGTCGCAACAAGAAACGTCAATTCCGTCAACTATGGATTGCACGTATCAACGCTGCATCTCGTCAGAATGGTCTATCTTACAGCCGTTTCATCAACGGTCTTAAGAAAGCATCTATCGAGATCGACCGTAAGATCCTTGCTGACATCGCGGTATTCGACAAAGCTGCATTCGCAGTTCTAGTTGAAAAAGCAAAAGCTGCTCTTTAATTAGAGTTTGCATTTAGGATTAAGAGAAGGAGAGCTTAGGCTCTCCTTTTTTATTGCCTGTGATTTGGCTCTTTAGAGATTCCCAACTCCTTCCTTCGTCAGTCTTGGGAATGACGAGATAAATTTTCGCATCCAATTTTCATTCGCTTCGTTAGATATTCTGGTATATAAACAAGTATCTAAACCTTTAATTACAAGTGATTGAAATCCATGACCGCACCAACCACTATGACGTTCTTTGAGCGTTTTGAAGCTGACATCCTTTCTGGCAAAAAGACTATCACCATCCGTGACGAATCTGAGCGTGATTACCAACCGGGTAGCGTTGTAGAAGTATCAACATTGGAGCAAGGACGTGTATTCTGTAACCTTAAAATCATCAGCGTAGAACCGATTCTGTTCGATGAACTGGGTGAATTCCACGCCCAACAAGAGAACATGACATTGCAAGTACTCAAAGACGTTATTCAAGAGATCTACCCAGGTATTTCTCAATTGTACGTTGTCTCCTACGAGCTGGTTTAATTACTAACAACGAACCTTTAGTACAGTTCTTGGATAGATAGGAGGGGTTATGGCAGAGTTATCGAGCGACACTAAACAGCAAACCTTGCTTCAACTTTATTGTCGCGAGCAAATGGACCAGCCGTTAATCCCTCGTGCAGGTCTCGACACCTCTCTTTACGACAGTGAAGCTGAAGCCTTTTTGGCTTGGAGCGAAACTAAGCGTGATTTGGTTATCAGTGATATCGAAAACCGAGTTTGGGTGAAGAGCTGTCCTGGTGGCTATATTACAGAGGTACATTTTCACACAGATGGCACTTTAAATGAGTATCGGTTGTTTGATCGTTTTGAAACGAAGGGGCTTTGGTATCTCAACGATGGTTTACTGCATGTTGAAATCATCAAAGGTGATAATCGCTACCAATTTGCTGTAGTAGCCAATGGCGACCTCAATATTCACTCTGCTGTGGAATACAAAAACGACGAGCTGCATTCATACTTAAAGCTGGTTCAGGTAGAGAGTTAAAAGACAAGTCGCTTCGTAATCCAATAAAAAAGCCAACAGTGATGTTGGCTTTGTCGTTTTTAGCACGCGCGTTGTGCTTTTATTGTTTTAGAGTCTTTATCTGGTGACTAAACTTTGAAGCTCGCAAGGCGTGAGTACAGTTCACTCTCAAGGTCTTGCTTGGCACAAATTGTCAGTAGATCATCTATGAAGTGTTTTAAAGCACGAGCTTCAATACGGCGAATGCCTTGCTGTTGCTCTGCAGTCAGGTATTCATAGATGGTTGCAGCACCAAAATCGCCAAAGATCATTTCGCCTTGTTTATTAACTAAGGTGTTGTGCGCGTATAGGTCGCCATGACAAACCTTGTTGTCGTGTAAGTGATTAAACACATCAATCATTTGAGTAACGATGTTATTGATTTGCTCGATAGGTAGTTCGAAACCTTCTGGGAAAGTGTCGCGTGTGCAAGTCTCGAGTGTCGGCGGCAGTCCTAGGTTGTAATAGCTTTCAGGGATCAGCTCCATAACCAATGCTAGGTCGTCGCCATCATCCACTTGTGCAATGGACTTAACGAGATTATCGTGATGACCTGCTTGGAGACAAGCCTCTAACTCATCATGCGGATAACCATCACTGGTCACTTCACCTTTAAATATTTTAACTGCCACTTCGTTTGGGAAATCAAACTTGTCATCAACCCAGTTTGCATGAGAGATCACGCCACTCGCACCTTGCCCTAATACCTGATTCAAACGATAACTCGTCGTTGTTACCTGCGGCACGCTATCGAGCGATGTAGGATGTTTGCAGAATGGATTTCCCGCAAATGCTAGCCACGCCAGTTTAGGAAGCTTAATCAGCAGTTCCGGAAACTCGGCCAATTGGTTAGCAGATAGGCGAACCAGTTCGAGGTTGTTGAGATTTTCCATGCTGTTTGGCAGCGCCTTAATTTGGTTGCCTGCTAGAGCCAGTTTTTGTAGTCGTGGGCGGTGTCCTAGGCTTTCTGGCAATACCTCAATCGCGTTGTCAGTCAGAATCAACCAGCGTAGTTGGGTAGGTAATGAATGTTCACTAACCGTTTTAATTTGGTTCGTTTTAAAGCCAACCATTTCAAGGTTCGGCAGTTCACCCAACACCTCTGGAAGGTGAGTGAACTTGTTGTTAGACACAAAGATAATGCGCAGCTTGGTCAGTTTTGCCAGCTCTTGTGGAAGTTCAGATAGTGAATTACCTGAAAGGTCGAGCACTTCGAGGGTGTCTGCAAGCTCTATGATTTCCATTGGGAACGTTTGAAGGCCTTCAGCCAATTTTAAATGTGTTGAGCCCAATAATTGTCCGGATTGTAATTGTTCTAGAGTTTGCAAACCTAAGCCTTCTGATTGTGTTTCATTTAGGCGGGTAGTGTACGTGTCTTAGTTAGTGATTGCGAGGGATGTGCCATATTGCATCTAACTAAATTGCTTGATAAAACATTAGTTAGGGCAAGGTTTTATTAGTAAAGCAGTGCATTCAATTTGAGTAGAGGGAAGTATGAAAACGATCGGTCTGTTAGGTGGAATGAGTTGGGAGTCGACAGCCAGTTACTACAAAGCACTCAATGAAGGTGTGAAGTCGAGGTTAGGCGGGCTTAATTCAGCAAAAGTTGTGCTTTTCAGTGTCAACTTCGATGAAATCGAAAAGCTTCAACACCAAGGAAAGTGGGATGAAACGGCGGTTCTACTCTCTGATGCAGCAGAGTCGGTAGAAAAAGCGGGTGCCGATTTTCTAATGATATGTACCAATACGATGCACAAAGTCGTATCAGAAATCGAATCACGTATTTCTATTCCAGTTCTCCATATCGCGGATGCTACAGCAAGCGTGTTGCAAACTGATGGCATCGAAAAGGTGGGTTTATTGGGGACTCGCTTTACCATGGAGCAAGATTTCTACAAAGGCCGCCTGACAGATAAATTCGGTATGGATGTGGTGGTACCAAATTCGGAAGACCAAGAGAGCGTGCATACCATTATTTATGACGAGCTTTGCAAAGGCGTTATTAAAGAAAGCTCGAAGCAGCAGTACCTTAAGATCATTGATAAGCTATATGCCGAAGGTGCTCAAGCTGTGATTTTAGGCTGCACAGAGATTGCACTGTTGGTGAGTCAACAAGACACGCAAGTACCTCTGTACGACACCACCGAGATCCACGCGAAGCAAGGTGTTGAATACGCGTTGAGTTAATTCACAAAATGAAAAGCCACCTGCGATGGTGGCTTTGTTATATCTAATGAGCGTTAATAAGCTAATCAGGCTTATTGCCACCAATGGCGCGCCAACACATATCAAAACTCTGTTGAACGTAACTCCGTTGTTCTTCTGTCGAGAGCTGGTTTTGGTCTAGCAACCAGTTAACCGATATTAAGAAGTGGCTATGAATGAAATAGCGCACCAAATCCATATCCAGCTCGATCAATTCACCAGAATCTTGTCCCGCTCGTACATTGTCATCAAGAGTAGCGAACAGTTCTGAAACAATGATCTGCCTTGCTTCAGTGGTCGGATGGAAATGGATATTAGAGAGAAACTTCATCGCAGTAGGATGCGCAGCTGCCCAATCGATTCCCACCTCCCACAGCTTGCTCATTTTTAGATACAGTGACGTACTGTTTGTATCAAGCTCTTGAAAAACAGCATTGAATAGCGCTTGCTTCAGCTCTCTAAAAAGCTCATCAACCAGCAGTGATTTGTTTTCAAAGTGATGAAACAGAGTCGCCTTTGCCACACCTGCTGCTTTTGCAATTTGGGCGGTAGATGTGCCCTCAACGCCTTGTTCGGCAAAGAGTTGAAGGGCTGAATCTAAGATCTGCTGTCTTTTTGTGGTCATCGGTTAATCACTTTAAAAATCAATTTCTTGAACGCGCTATTATACGGAGGATGCAGCAGTTTTGTGTAGTTGATTTTTCCTCGGCTCAGAACCGTTTTAGCGTGACTGAAGGTTTTGAATCCTTCGATACCATGATAATGCCCCATACCTGATGGGCCAATCCCACCAAACGGTGCATCATCAGCGGCAACGTGAACCAAAGAGTCATTAATACATACGCCACCAGAATGAGTTCTGTTAAGGATTGCATTCTGCGTTTCGCTTTCGTGACTCATGATGTATAGCGCCAGTGGGCGAGGACGATCATTGATGTACTCAATCGCTTCGTCTAGTGAGTCATAAGGGACGATAGGCAGAACAGGTCCAAATAGCTCATCTTGGAGAGCAATCATGTCGTCATTGACGTCAGTCAGTAGGTGAGATGTCATGCGATGATTTACATCGTCTTGAGCTTGTTCGCTCACTGTATGAACGGTAGCACCTTTTTGCTTAGCATCGTCAATAACACCTTTTAGTCGAGCATATTGACGCTGATTGATGACTGATGTGAGCTCTTTGCTCTCAAGACCCGCAGGGTAAAGTTTTTTAAAGTAGTTCTTATAAGCTTCAACAAACTCATCAACTTTCGCCTTCTGGATTAGAATGTAGTCTGGTGCGACACAAATTTGCCCAGCGTTGAGGCTCTTAGAAAATAGAATTCGCTCAACTGCATCCATCACGTCTATATCAGGCGCGATCACGGTCGGTGACTTGCCGCCGAGTTCTAGAGTAACTGGAGTTAAGTTCGCTGAAGCCGCCCTCATTACATGCTTACCTACGGTTGTCGAACCTGTAAACATAATGTGGTCGAAAGGAAGAGCGCTGAATTGAGCCGCAACATCCGCTTCGCCTTCAATGATCGCGATTTGATCTTCACTAAATCCTTCGCTCAACATCTTTTTTAAAACACGGTTTGTTGCGGGCGTGAACTCAGACATTTTCATCATCGCAACGTTACCCGCAGCCAATGCAGTCGCCAATGGACCAATCGATAGGGTAATAGGGAAGTTCCAAGGAACAATGATGCCAACAACACCTAGTGGTTGATAATGAACGCTCACTTTCGCTGGCTGAAGCATTAATCCAGCACCGCGGCGAGAAGGCTTCATCCATTTTTTAAGATTCTTTCGGTTGTAATCAATTAAGTGCAGCGAAGGCGTGATATCGGCAATGAGAGAGTCGTATTTTGCTCTTTGACCATAATCTTCTGATAGTGCGTCGATGATTTGATCTTGGTAACGCACAAGCAGCTCTTTTAGACGCGCTAGGTTGTTTTGGCGTGTTTGTAAGTCAGTATTCGAATTCGCTCGAAAGTAACTTTTCTGCTGGGCGAACACCTCGGTCATGTCAGCATTTGATACTGTTTCATTATTGGTCATTGGATTGTGGTTCATTGATTTTTACTCCCCATTTAACTGACTGACCGATCGGTCAGTGGTCTAAATTTATACCAGTCCTCACTGCTTTACAAGACAAAGTTAAAAAATAGTTTAAAAGATGAACAGGGTGGGGCCATGCCTAAAACAATAGAATGTTATGGATTTCTTATGGGTTACGAAAAAAATCTGACCAAATGATCATGGCGTATTACACCGAGAATTGGCGGCAAGCCTTGATGTACCGATATCTCACGAGTGCTTAAAACAACTATTGTCGACACGACAAATATCTATGATTGGACTCGCTCGCCAGAATATCAGTTAATGCGCCCAACGAATCGTAACGTATCGATTTAGCTTGGGTAATGCCACTTGTCTGAACAGGGTGTTACTTGGTGATGGCCCTATATAGTGAGGTCTCTTGAAATGGAACAATCAGTTAATTTAGATCGCATCCGTGCAGAATATAACGTTAAGCACTGGAGCCAAGGTTTCTACGGTATTGATGACAATGGGGAAGTGTATGTCTCTCCAAGCAAAGCGGATCATCAAATTCCTTTAAGCAATATTGTTAAGCAACTTGAACAGAAAAATGTCGGTTTACCAGCATTGGTGCGATTCCCGCAGATTGTTCATCAACGAGTGCACAATATCTGTAATGCGTTCAACCAAGCTATCGATGAGTACCAATACGACAACCGATACCTTTTGGTGTACCCAATCAAGGTGAACCAACAAAAAGAAGTCGTCGATGAGATTTTAGCAAGCCAAGCACAGCTAGAGCAAAAACAGCTAGGGCTAGAGGCGGGTAGCAAACCTGAGCTTTTAGCTGTGTTGGCATTGGCTCAAAAAGCGAGCTCAGTGATTGTTTGTAACGGCTATAAGGACCGTGAGTACGTTCGCTTAGCTCTGATTGGTGAGAAGCTGGGTCATAAGGTTTTCATCGTACTTGAAAAGTTATCTGAGCTTGATCTTGTTCTACAAGAAGCGAAAGCGCTAGGCGTAAAACCGCGTTTAGGTTTGCGTATTCGTCTTGCTTCTCAAGGCGCGGGTAAGTGGCAAGCAAGTGGTGGCGAGAAGTCGAAGTTCGGCTTATCTGCATCGCAAGTGTTGACTGTGATAGAGCGTTTGAAAGCGGAAGACCAGTTAGACGCATTAGAGCTTGTTCATTTCCACTTGGGCTCACAAATGGCAAACATTCGTGATGTACGAAACGGTGTAAGTGAAGCTGCTCGTTTCTACTGTGAACTGCGTGATATCGGTGCTCAGCTAGATTACATCGATGTTGGTGGCGGTTTAGCGGTGGACTACGATGGTACACGTAGCCAGTCATCGAACTCGATGAACTACGGTTTAGCAGAGTATGCGCGCAACATCGTGATGACAGTTGGTGACATCTGTAAGCAGTACCAACAGCCAATGCCAGTGATTATTTCTGAGTCTGGGCGTTCTTTGACAGCGCATCACGCCGTTTTGATCACTAACGTTATTGGTACCGAGAGCTACTCTCCGGAAGTGATTGCAGAGCCTGAAGAAGATGCGCCATTACTTTTGAAAAACATGTGGCGTAACTTTCAGTCACTGCGCGATGGCAGCGATGACCGTGCTTTGATTGAGATTTACAACGATACTCAGAGTGACATTGCAGAGGCACATAACCAGTTCGCAACGGGCATGTTAAACCTTCAAAGTCGAGCATGGGCAGAGCAGGTTTCACTGCGCATCAACTACGAATTAAACCAGTTGATGAGCACAAAGAACCGCTACCATCGTCCGATTTTGGATGAGCTAAGCGATCGATTGGCAGACAAGTTCTTCGTGAACTTCTCACTGTTCCAATCGCTACCAGATGCATGGGGTATTGATCAGGTATTCCCTGTATTGCCACTAAGCGGTTTGGATAGAGTGAATGAGCGACGTGCAGTGGTTCTGGATATCACTTGTGATTCAGACGGCACTATCGACCAGTACGTAGACGGTCAAGGTATTGAAACAACGTTACCAGTACCTGCTTGGAACCCAGATGAGCCGTACTTAATGGGGTTCTTCTTAGTCGGCGCGTACCAAGAGATCTTGGGTGACATGCACAACCTGTTTGGTGATACACACAGTGTGGTTGTAAACGTTGATGACGAAGGTAAAGCGAACCTAGATTACATCAATGAAGGTGACACCGTTGCTGACATGATGCGCTACGTGCACATCGATGTGGATTTGATTCGCCAAAACTACGAAGAGATGGTCAGCGCGAAAGTACCGCAAGAAGAACAACAGAGTGTACTTGCTGAGTTAGAGCAAGGCTTAATGGGCTACACCTATTTAGAGGATTTTTAATGAACGATCTGTTTACTAAAAAAGATTACTCGTTGTACTCCAATGCAATGACGTTTATGCGTCGTCCTTTGGTACAAAATCCGGTCGATGCTGAGGCAGATGTCGTGGTGCTTGGTGCGCCACTAGACATGGCAACATCAGGTCGTCCGGGCGCGCGATTAGGTCCAGATGCGATTCGTCGTGCTTCAGTTAACTTGGCGTGGGAAGGGAAGAAATTCCCGTGGGACTTTAATGTCTTCGATCATACTAAGGTTATTGACTCGGGTGACTTGGTGTTTGATACCGGTGATGCTGAAGATTTAACGGTACGCTTAGAAGCAGCAGCAACGGAAATCCTTAACAGTGGTAAAACGTTGTTGGGTTTAGGTGGTGATCATTTCATTACACTTCCGCTCTTACGCGCTTACGCGAAAAAGTATGGTGAAATGGCATTAATTCATTTTGATGCACATACGGATACCTACAGTCATGGCAGTCGTTACGACCATGGGACTATGTTCTATCATGCGCCAAACGAAGGGCTAATTTCGAAAGAGCATTCTGTTCAAGTTGGCATTCGTACCGAGTATGAGAAAGATGAGCACGGTTTTAACGTTATCAATGCGATGGAAGCGAATGATCTGAGCGTGGACGAGATCGTGTCACGCATCAAGCAAACTGTCGGCGATAAGCCTGTTTACTTGACGTTTGATATTGATTGTTTAGACCCAGCGTTTGCTCCAGGAACCGGAACACCAGTCTGTGGTGGGCTGAACTCCGACAAAATCTTGAAGATTATTCGTGGTCTTCAAGGTGTAAACATGGTCGGAATGGATGTTGTCGAGGTGTCACCAGCTTATGACCAAAGTGACATTACGGCATTAGCAGGAGCGACCATTGCTCTAGAGCTTTTGTACGTTTGGACTGCAAATCGTCTAGCTGACTGATTTTCAAAGCACACCTATGATTTTAAGAAGCCACTGTTTTAGAGAACAGTGGCTTTTTTGTTTTACGCTTCACTTGTAGAAGATGAGTCATATGGCACGAGATAACTTCGAAAATAGCAATTCCACCATAGCGAGATCTGAGCACGATAGCTCTATTGAAAGCGCATAATGGTGGAAATTGACGCTAGTTAGTGACTATTTCTGACTGGATATAATAAGTCCTTATTTGCGCTCATTTATTTCGATAAATCTGGCTCAGAAAGCGGACGCGGTTCGATATGCAATCAATTCCTCCTGTAAATGGAATTTTCCTAAGGAAATACTAGTCTTAAGAGTAAATGAGTTCGATAAACATCAAGTAAAAACAAAATCGAACCATCATGAGCTAAAGATAGATATCTTGATAAAAATTAGTGGTTGAATCTGAGTTACAGCCCAACAAGCGCTTACAACAATTCTTACACGATGATGAGACCCATCATTATGTGTATCTAGGGGGACATATGGATGTCGAAGTTTTGCGTAACGCAGCAGTAGTTAAGCAGGTGAGTGGTGATGTAATCATCATGGATGCAGATGGGACTGCTCGTAAAGCCAAAGTGGGTGATACGATTCGTGAGAATGAGATTGTATTGACACCTAAAGGCGCGAAGTTGGTATTGGTCGACACTTCAGGAGACATACAGGTCGATGAAAACTGTGTCGGCTGTATTGATGAAGTGTTTGCATGGCGAGATGTTCCCGTAGAAGGCGACGTCGAAATAGACTTGAGTCAACTTGGCGATGATAGTTTTGGTGCCGACGATATTGCAGCTATTCAAGAAGCAATCTTAGCTGGGGAAGATCCGACGGAAATTTTAGAGGCAACGGCTGCGGGTGGTGCTGGTAGTTCAGCTAACGCAGGCTTTGTCACCATCGATTATAACTATACCGAAACGCAACCTTCGACGTTTTTCGAAACCTCTGCATTGGAAGAAGAGCAAGTTGACGAAAATGACGATGAATTTAGAAGCGACGTTACAGCCTCGACCGGAGGCCAAAGTGTTTCTCAGAGCCTGACCGAGGGTTCTTTGTCACAAGGAACTTATCCTCAAACCGTTTCCACCAATCAACTTATTCAAAGTGGTAGTCTTGACTTAGACCCTAACACTTTTGTGCCTGCTACTGACTCTCTCTCTTCTCTGCTTAGTGAACTTAATAGCGACATTACATCAGGTGGTGTGGCGGTTCAGTTTGTTTATGATGCAAACGAGAATGCGATTGTGGGCACTCAGAACGGTACAGAAGTTCTGCGCGTCGATATCGATACAGTAAGCTCGGGTTCGAATGTCAACTTGACGCTTACTTCTACATTATCTGCTCCTATCGATCATGTTTCTTCAGTAGGTGACGGGCAGGTTTCATACGTTGATAACCAGATTACGCTGACCTTCGATATCGAAGGCGCTGATATTGGTGGTAACGCCATCGAGACACCTATTTCAGCTGGTGTTGCAATTTTTGATGGCGCAGATCCAATTCCCGAGACTGTCACGATTACCAACCCGGAAACCAATACGACCTTGGTTGAGGGGAGTTTTGTTTCTATAGAAAGTGATAGTTTGGCCTCGGTAGCGTTTGATTCTGCGTCGCTTGATCAATTCGATGGTATTTTGAGTGATAACCAGAACACCATCGCGCGACTGTCGGACGATGGTACAGAGATCACTCTGTCTATCTTGGGCCGCGGAGAGGTTGTACTTACGGTTTCAGTTGATACTCATGGCGAGTACCATTTCCAACAGTTCAAACCCATTGAACAGATTAATTCAGACTCTCTTGAATTTTCACTTCCAGTAACAATCACTGACTTCGACCAAGACTCGGCAATGAGTACATTAAACATCACTATCTCTGATGGTGATCGACCAACGATCAATTCCGTCGACCCAATCTCTGTACAAGAGAGTGGTCTTGTTGGTGGTTCTGAAGAGGGTGTAGGTATTATCACTGGTGCGGGTTCAGTGGATTCAGATACTTTTACAAGTGACATCATTGATCACCACGAATTAGAGCCGTTGGAGTTCAATACTGATGGCAGTCTGTTGTCGAACGGCCAACCAGTTTCGTTAGAGTTAATGAGCGAAGTTAACGGGGTAAGAAACTACGAGGGCTTCATCACTCTTGATGGTGTTAGAAGCGTTGTTTTTGAAGTTGCAGTCGATAGTCCAGCTTTGGGCTCTTACGAGTTCACACTACTCGATTCTTTAACGCACCAAGGCTCTCAAGATGCCGAGTTGAGTTTTGAACTGCCTATCTACGCAGTTGATGCGGACGGTGATCGTTCCTCTTTAGCGGGTGGTAGTGGGGACGCTCAACCCGCATTGATTGTGGTGACGGTGGCCGATGATGTTATCGAGTTGATAGACAACAGCGTGTCACTTGATGAGCCAACGCAAGACGGTGAGTCGACGGTTTCTTATAACCTTTTCAACTTCACCGGTGGTGATGGAGCGACGGTACAGTCCTTTGTTTATGACGGCACAACATACAATCTAGATCCAGATCAGGACCAGGCGGTTCAACAAGCGTTTGTGTTTGATGAGGGGACACTCAATGTTGCATTAAACGGGGATGTGACTTTTGTCGTTGCGAGAGACATTGACCATTCAGCAAGCGAGACCATCACTCAAGATATTACCTTTAATGCCGTTGATGGTGATGGCGATACAGATTCAGCCTTACTACAAATCTCAATTACTGACGGGCAAATTCCTACCATTAATGACATTCCGAGTGTGTCTTTATTGGAGCCAGACTTGGCTTCGGGCTCTTCACCAATAGGCTCTGATGTTAGTTCAACGCAAACAATCGATTTAACCCCAGGTAGTGACGACGTCGCTCGTTTTAGATTGGAGAGTTCAGAGTTTAATACTAGTGGCGCGCTAACATCGAACGGCTTAGTGGTGAGTTTGAAAGAAGAGCCTACGGACTCAGGAAATTACGTTGGGTTTGTGACTGATAGTTCGAATACAGAAGTGCCGGTATTTACGCTCGAGTTTTCAGATTCGACATTGGGTGAATACACTTTCACGCTACTTGACTCTCTAGATCACGCCGATGGTTTGCAGAATAACAACTTATCATTTGACCTTCCCGTTTACGCGGTGGATTCAGATGGTGACGACTCCCTAGGTGCTTCGCTAACTGTGACAATAGGTGATGACCTACAAACCATGCAAAATGGTATTTTGACCATTCAAGAGCCTAGCTTAGGCGTGTTGGCTCAAGGTATTGTTACGACGGAAACGATCAATGTGCTCCCTATCCAAGGTGCAGATGGGGCGTCAATCACTCAGTTTACCTACGATGGTGCAATTCGAACCTTAGATCAGAATGATACTGGCGAGCAGGAGTTCCAATTCCTAGAAGGCTCTCTGTTTGTAACCCTAGATGGAGACGTTCGTTTTGAGCCTAATCGTAATCTCGATCAAACCGATGGTGATATCGTTAAAACGGTTGTGCTGACATCTAGTGATGGCGATGTAGATGTGGACACGGCAACTGTGGTCTTAACAATCACTGATGGCGACGACCCAACTATAGATAATGTACCAAGTGTCACGCTCGATGAGTCTGGATTGATCGATGGTTCAGCGCCAAGTGGTGTCTCGGTTGATTCAAAAAATACTATTTCATTTACTGAAGCGAGTGATGACGTTGCACGTATCGAAGTGGTGGTGGGACAGTTTAACCGCGACGACTCGCTAACCTCTAACGGGCTTATCGTTGAAATTCGCGAGGAGCCGGCAGGGTCAGGTAGTTACTTAGGCTATACGACCGATGTTTCAAACGTTGAAACGCCCGTTTTCACTCTTACTTTTGATCAAACCAATATTGGTGATTTCACCTTCGTATTGCTTGACGCGTTCGATCACAGGCCTCTGCAGGGCAATAACTTACTCTCTTTCGATATTCCTATTTTAGCTGTCGATACGGATGGAGATAAAACCGCTGTAAGTCAGTTGGTTGTGAACATCAATGATGATGTTCAGGTTATGCAAGATGTTGATTTAACAGTGACTGAGCCAAATTTAGCTGACGTTAGCGCTGCAGCTGTGACCACTGGTGTAGTTGATGTGCTTACCGCGCCAAGTGCCGATGGTTCGAGTGTCACTCAGTTCACTTATGACGGCACGTCTTACACGCTTGATCAAAACATAGCGACTGAGCAAGAGTTTACCTTCACGGAAGGCTCACTGTTCATCACGACTCAGGGGGATGTGCGCTTTGAGCCGAACCGAGATTTAGACCACTCGGCTGGCGATATTGTTAAGAGCATTGTGGTGACATCGAGTGATGGTGATAACGACGTTCTTACCTCTACGGTCACGCTGACAATTACCGATGGTGATATTCCGACTATTGATGTAATTCCTCCCGTTTTGCTCTCAGAATCAAGCCTTGCTGATGGCTCTGCGCCAAGTGGTGTGGCGGTGAGTCAAACCGAAACCATCTCTTTCACTAACCAAAGTGATGATGTTGAGCGCTTCAGAATCGCGACCGATGAGTTTAACCCTTCAGGCACGCTGACTTCGAATGGCCTAGCTGTTGAGCTTCGAGAGTTCCCAGAAGACTCTGGCCAATACACAGGCTTCACAACTAATGCACTAAACCAAGAAGTCGAAGTATTTACCATCAACTTTGATGACGTCGTGTTGGGCCGTTACACCTTCACACTGCTTGAAGCCCTCGACCACGAAGATGGTTTAGACAACAATAGCCTAAGCTTCGAGCTACCTGTTTATGCGGTTGATAGCGATGGTGATGATTCGGTAATGTTGCCACTCACTGTGACCATCGAAGATGATGTTCAAGGCATGAGCAATGGCGTCTTAACCATTGAAGAGCCGACAGTCGCGGATCTGGCAGCAGGGGTGGTGACCACAACCACGATTGATGTGATGCCAGAGCAGAGTGCAGATGATGCGACCATTACTCAGTTTGCCTACGACGGTGGCACTCCGTTGTTGCTAGACCAAGCTGACACCGGCGAACAAGAGTTTATATTCACCGAAGGCTCATTGTTTATCACCCTTGACGGTGATGTCCGTTTTGAACCCAACCGTAACCTCGACCATGAAGATGGTCCAATCGTGAAATCGATTGTGGTGACCTCTAGCGATGGCGATGTCGACGTGGAAACCGCGACGGTTGTTCTAACCATCACCGATGGCGATATTCCAACGATTGAATCTGTACCAAGCGTATCATTGTCGGAAACGCAGCTTGCTGATGGCTCAACGCCAAGTGGCAGTGCAGTGAGCCAAACTGAGACTATCTCATTTACCAATCAAAGTGATGATGTAGAGAAGTTCCGACTTGAACCGACCCAGTTCAATACTGGCGGTACCTTAACTTCAAATAACATCGCAGTTGAGCTAAAAGAAGATCCAGTAAACTCAGGAAACTACACTGGTTTTATCGATGATGGCGGTACGGAAGTTCCCGTGTTTACCTTGAGCTTCTCAGGGACAACCCTTGGGGAATATACCTTTACGCTGCTGGAAGCGTTAGACCATGCCGATGGATTAGATAACAACGAGTTAACCTTCGATTTGCCTGTCTACGCGGTCGATTCAGATGGCGATGATTCATTGATGTCGCCGTTGTCAGTCACTATTGGTGATGACGTGCAAATCATGGCTAATGGTACGCTCGATATCACCGAGCCAAATTTGGCTGACGGAACTGTTACTACCAACACCATTGATGTAATGACGGCGCAAAGTGCTGATGGCGCGGTGAATACCCAGTTCACTTACGATGGCGGAGCAGCGCAAACCCTAGACCCAACGAATGCAGGTGAGCAGAAGTTCACGTTCACTGAAGGGGACTTGTACGTCACCATTGAAGGTAACGTGCGTTTTGAGCCTAACAGAGATCTCGACCATGAATCTGGCGATATCGTCAAATCGCTAGTGTTCGCCTCAAGTGATGGCGATGTTGATGTAGAAACGGCGACGGTAACGCTAACGATTACAGATGGTGATATTCCAACCATTGAATCTGTTCCAAGCGTCACTCTGGCAGAAGCAGGACTGGCGGATGGCTCTTCTCCAATCGTGGGCGCGGTGAGTCAAACAGAAACTATCTCATTCACCAATCAAAGTGACGATGTCGAGAAGTTCCGATTAGAACCAAGTGAGTTCAATACAGATGACTCCTTGAAATCTAATGGGCTAGCGATTGATCTTAAAGAAGATCCGGCAGGCTCAGGTAACTACATTGGCTTTACTACTAGTGCTTCTAATGTAGAGACACAGATTTTCACTCTCAACTTTAGCGCTACCACTCTAGGTCAATACACCTTTACATTGTTAGAGAACATCGATCATGAAGATGGTCGTGGCAACAACGATCTGACGTTCAACTTGCCAGTCTATGCTGTTGATACCGATGGCGATGACTCTCTAATGTCACCACTGTCTGTCACCATCACCGATGATATTCAAGTGATGGCGGGCGGCTCTCTAAGCATCGAAGAGCCGACAGTCGCTGATTTAGCTGCAGGTACGCCGACAACATCAATCTTCGATGTATTGACCTCACCAAGTGCCGATGGCGCGAGCGTGACTCAGTTTACTTACGATGGCACGGCTTACACGCTTGACCAAACTGATGCGACTGAGCAAGAGTTTATCTTCACAGAAGGATCGCTATTCATCACTACTCAAGGTGAAGTGCGCTTCGAACCAAATCGAGACTTAGACCACTCGGCGGGTGACATTGTCAAAAACATCGTGGTCACCTCAATAGATAGCGACAGTGATTTACAGACTTCTACAGTCACGCTGACAATTACCGATGGTGATGTTCCGACTATTGATGTGATTCCTCCAGTTTCGCTCTCAGAATCAAGCCTTGCTGATGGCTCTGCGCCAAGCGGTGCGGCAGTAAGTCAGACTGAGACTATCTCTTTCACTAACCAAAGTGATGATGTTGATCGCTTTAGAATCGCGACTGATGAGTTTAACCCTTCAGGCACGCTGACTTCGAATGGCTTGGCTGTTGAGCTTCGAGAGTTCCCAGAAGACTCTGGTCAATACACAGGCTTCACAACTAATGCACTAAACCAAGAGGTCGAAGTATTCACTCTTAACTTTGATGACGTTGTGTTAGGACGTTATACCTTCACACTGCTTGAAGCGCTCGACCATGAAGATGGCTTAGACAACAACAGCCTAAGTTTTGACCTACCTGTTTATGCCATTGATAGCGATGGTGATGATTCGGCAATGTCACCACTGACGGTAACCATTGAAGATGACGAGCAAGGGATGAGTAATGGTGTCTTGACCATCGAAGAGCCGACAGTCGCCGATCTGGCTGCTGGGGTGGTGACCACAACCGCAATTGATGTGATGCCAAAGCAGAGCGCGGATGGCGCGACCATTACTCAGTTTACCTACGACGGTGGTACATCTTTCTTACTGGATCAAACAGATACAGGCGAGCAAGAGTTTATCTTTGCTGAAGGTTCTCTATTTATCACTCTCGAAGGTGATGTGCGTTTTGAACCGAATCGTAATCTCGACCATGAAGATGGCCCAATCGTGAAATCGATAGTGGTAACGTCTAGCGATGGCGATGTTGATGTCGAAACAGCAACGGTCACTCTAACCATTACTGATGGTGATATTCCAACCATTGAATCGGTGCCAAGCGTATCTCTGTCTGAAACGCTACTTGCCGATGGCTCTATGCCAAGTGGCAGTGCAGTGAGCCAAACTGAGACTATTTCATTCACTAACCAAAGTGATGATGTAGAGAAGTTCCGACTTGAACCGACGGAGTTCAATACTGGCGGCACATTAACTTCGAACAACATCGCGGTTGAGCTAAAAGAAGATCCAGTAAACTCCGGAAACTACACTGGTTTTATCAATGATGGCGGTACGGAAGTTCCGGTATTCACTTTGAGCTTCTCAGGAACAACCATCGGCGAATACACCTTCACCCTGTTGGAAGCGTTAGACCATGAAGATGGACTAGGTAACAACGAGCTGACCTTTGATTTGCCTGTCTATGCGGTCGACTCTGATGGTGACGACTCATTGATGTCACCATTGTCGGTCACCATCGGTGATGATGTTCAAATCATGGCGAACGGTACATTAGACATTACCGAACCGAATTTGGCCGACGGAACGGTAACCACTAACACCATTGATGTGATGACCGCACAAAGTGCTGATGGGGCGGTAATTACTCAGTTCACTTACGATGGCGGCGCAGCGCAAACCTTAGATCCAACCATTACCGGTGAGCAGAAGTTCACGTTCACTGAAGGAGACTTGTACGTCACCATTGAAGGTAATGTGCGTTTCGAGCCAAACCGAGACCTCGACCATGAATCTGGTGATATTGTTAAATCACTTGTGTTTACTTCAAGTGACGGCGATGTCGATGTTGAGACGGCAACGGTAACTCTGACTATTACCGATGGCGATATCCCGACTATTGAATCTGTTCCAAGCGTCACTCTAGCGGAGACAGGACTTACGGATGGCTCGTCACCAATCGTGGGTGCGGTGAGTCAAACGGAAACAATCTCATTTACCAACCAAAGTGACAATGTAGAGAAGTTCCGATTAGAGCCGACAGAGTTCAATATAGACAACTCACTCAAGTCAGATGGTTTGATCATTGAGATCCGTGAAGAGCCAACGGGGTCGGGTAACTATATTGGTTTCACAACAGATATCTCGAATGTTGAAACTACTGTCTTCACATTGGATTTCAGCTCAACAACGTTAGGCGAATACACTTTCTCGCTTCTTGAAGCAATCGACCATGCACCTATTCAAGGCAACAATGATCTGACATTCAGCTTGCCAGTTTATGCAGTTGATAGCGACGGTGATGACTCGTTGATGTCACCGTTGTCAGTCACCATTACCGATGATGTTCAAGTCATGGCGAACGGTGCGCTTAGTATCGAGGAGCCAACGGTTGCTGACTTGGCGGCGGGCACGCCAACGACATCCATATTCGACGTACTCACTAGCGCTAGTGCTGATGGCGCAAGTGTTACTCAGTTCACTTATGACGGTACGACTTACACGCTCGACCAAACGGACAGTTCTGAACAAGAGTTTTCCTTCACTGAAGGCTCGTTGTTCATCACCATTCAAGGTGAAGTGCGCTTTGAGCCAAACCGCGATTTAGACCACTCAGGTGGTGATATTGTCAAGAACATCGTAGTGACTTCTAGTGATGGTGATAGTGATGTACTGACCTCTACGGTCATGCTGACCATTACCGATGGTGATATTCCGACTATTGATGTAATTCCTCCTGTTTCGCTCTCAGAATCAAACCTTGATGATGGCTCTGCGCCAAGCGGTGTGGCAGTGAGCCAAACCGAGACAATCTCTTTCACTAATGAAAGCGATGACGTTGAACGCTTTAGAATCGCGACCGACGAATTTAATCCTTCAGGCACGCTGACTTCGAATGGCTTGGCTGTTGAGCTTCGAGAGTTCCCAGAAGACTCTGGTCAATACACAGGTTTCACAACAAATGCATTAAATCAAGAAGTCGAAGTATTCACCCTTAACTTTGATGACGTCGTGTTAGGACGTTATACCTTCACACTGCTTGAAGCGCTTGATCATGAAGATGGACTCGACAATAACAGTCTCAGCTTCGACCTACCGGTATATGCGGTTGATAGCGATGGTGATGATTCGGTAATGTCGCCACTCACTGTGGCTATCGAAGATGATGTTCAAGGCATGAGCAATGGCGTTTTGAATATCGAAGAGCCGACAGTCGCGGATCTGGCAGCAGGGGTGGTGACCACAACCACGATTGATGTGATGCCAAAGCAGAGCTCGGATGGCGCGACCATTACTCAGTTTACCTATGACAGCAGTGTTTACACGCTCGACCAAACTGACACGGGCGAGCAAGAGTTTATCTTCACCGAAGGGGCATTGTTTATCACGCTTGAAGGTGATGTGCGTTTTGAGCCAAACCGTAACCTCGACCATGAAGATGGTCCAATTGTGAAATCGATTGTGGTGACATCCAGCGATGGTGATGTGGACGTCGAAACCGCAACGGTTGTTCTGACGATCACCGATGGCGATATCCCAACTATCGAGTCGGTACCAAGCGTATCATTGTCTGAAACGCAGCTCGCCGGTGGCTCTGCGCCAAGTGGTAGTGCGGTGAGCCAAACCGAGACCATCTCGTTTACTAATCAAAGTGATGATGTAGAGAAGTTCCGACTTGAACCGACAGAGTTCAATGTTGGTGGCACATTAACTTCGAATAACATCGCAGTTGAGTTAAAAGAAGATCCGGTCGATTCCGGCAATTATGTTGGCTTTATCGATGACAGTGGCACGGAAGTTCCGGTATTTACCTTGAGTTTCTCCACAACCTCATTGGGCGAATACACCTTCACATTGCTGGAAGCGCTTGATCACGCCGACGGATTAGATAACAACCAGTTGACCTTCGATTTGCCTGTCTACGCGGTCGATTCAGATGGCGATGATTCGCTGATGTCACCATTGTCAGTCACCATTGGCGATGATGTTCAAATCATGGCGAACGGTACGCTCGATATCACCGAACCTAATTTGGCTGATGGTACGGTGACTACCAACACCATTGATGTAATGACGGCACAAAGTGCTGATGGGGCGGTAATTACTCAGTTCACTTACGATGGCGGCGCAGCGCAAACTCTAGATCCAACCATTACCGGTGAGCAGAAATTCTCGTTCACCGAAGGGGATTTGTACGTCACCGTTGAAGGTAATGTGCGTTTTGAGCCTAACAGAGATCTCGACCACGAAGATGGCGATATCGTGAAGTCGCTAGTGTTCACCTCAAGTGATGGCGACGTCGATGTTGAGACAGCAACGGTTACTCTGACCATAACCGATGGTGATATTCCGACCATTGAATCAGTACCGAGTGTCACGCTAGCAGAAGCCGGACTGGCGGATGGCTCTTCTCCAATCATGGGAGCCGTAAGCCAAACGGAAACAATCTCATTCACTAACCAAAGTGATGACGTAGAGAAGTTCCGCCTAGAGCCAAGTGAGTTTAATGCAGATAACTCACTCAAGTCAGATGGCTTGATTATTGAGCTTCGTGAGGAGCCAACGGGATCAGGTAACTATATAGGTTTCACCACTGATATCTCGAATGTCGAGACCACAGTGTTCACTGTTAACTTCAGTAGCTCTAACCTAGGTGATTATACGTTTACTCTATTAGAGGCCATTGATCATAGACCGATTCAAGGTAACAACAACCTGACGTTCAGCTTGCCAGTTTATGCTGTTGATACTGATGGCGATGATTCACTCATGTCACCGCTATCTGTCACCATCACTGATGATATCCAATCATTAGTTGATGGCTCCATGACCGCCAAAGAGCCATCAACAGGCGTTGAAACATCTAATACTATTAACCTAATGCCAGATAGTAGTGCGGATGGCGGAACACTGACTAGCTTTAGCTATGACGGAGAGGCGCTACAAACACTTAACCAAAATGTGTCGGGGGAACAGCCGTTTACTTATGACGAAGGCACACTGTTTGTCTCTATTGATGGCAGCATGCGCTTTGAGCCTGTATCCGATTTGGACCATTCAAGTGGCAACATTGTTAAAACGATTACAGTTAACTCTTTGGACGGAGATGGGGATATTGTTAGTACCTCCGTATCGTTGACGATTGAAGATGGCGATGCGCCAATTATCGATACTGTACCTGACATTGATCTAAACGAAGCGAACTTAAGTGATGGATCTGCTTCAACAGGCACGCCAGTAACCGAAACCAAAGTCATAACCTTCACTGAGGGTAGTGATGACGTCACGCACTTTAGAGTTGATACCGCCAATTTCAATACTTTGGGAGCTCTGAAGTCAAATGGCCTTGTCGTTGAAATCAAAGAACAACCAACGGATTCAGGCAACTATGTCGGCTTTGTTACTGACGCGTCAAATGTTGAGACCAATGTTTTCACGCTTGAGTTTTCAGACAGCAACATAGGTCAATACACATTCACACTCTTGGAAGCGTTAGACCATGCAAATGCAAGCCTTGCCAATACTTTAGATTTCGATATACCCGTGATAGCGGTTGACGCTGATAACACGGACTCCGCATCGTCTTCTCTGAACGTGACAGTTACCGATGACTTGCAACAGACTCAAGACCGTACGTTAAGCATTGTTGAACCAGTGACAACGTCAGGCGCTGGTGGGCCACCGTCAACGGGTATTGTTGATGTGATGCCAACAGGCAGTGCAGATGGCGCAACGGTCACTCAGTTTATGTACGGTACTGACGGACCGTTCGTCTTAGACCAAATGAACTTCATTGAACAAGAGTTTGCCGTTTCAGATGGGAAACTGTTCGTTAAGTTAGACGGTTCTGTGCGATTTGAGCCAGACCGAGATCTCGACCACTCTGGTGGTGATATCGTTCGCACCATTACTGTTACCACAAGTGACTTTGATAAAGATGTCGAAACAGCGACGGTGACGCTCACTATTACGGATGGTGTTGATCCTGTCATCAATATTGTGCCAGACGTTTACTTGTCAGAAGTGAACCTAACCGACGGCTCGATGCCAAGCTCGGGGCCGGTGAGTTCAACACATACCATCACTTATACCGAAGGAAGTGACAATTTCAGCCATTTCCGTATCGACACCAACGAATTTAACTTTGGTGGCTTGCTGAAATCGAACGGCTTAGTTGTGGCACTGAAGGAGGAGCCTGCAGATTCAGGAAATTACATCGGTTTCACTACTGACGGCTCAAACAATGAAACAGATGTCTTCACGATAAGCTTCGATAGTGTTAATAAAGGGCAATTCACGATTACCTTGTTGGAAGCGCTCGATCACCTGAATGGTCTAAATTACAACGACCTTAACTTCCGCCTACCAATTTACGCGGTTGATACCGATGACTCTGAGTCGACACGACGTGACATTGTCGTAACGATTGAAGATGACATTCAGCAAATGCAGGATGGAATCTTAACGATCACTGAGCCAACTTCAGGCACACCAACAACGGCGACGGTTGATGTGATGCCGCTGCCAAGTGCTGATGGTGCTACCATCACTGAGTTTACCTACGATGGTGGGCTAGCAATCTCGCTTAATCAGAATATTACTGGTGAACAAGAGTTTACCTTCACGGAAGGTTCATTGTTTGTCACGTTAGATGGTGATGTGAGATTCGAGCCTAATCGAAATCTCGATAACTCAGGTGGGAACATTGTCAAAGATATCGTGTTCACTTCCTCAGATTTTGACAATGATGTCTTCATGTCGAGTGTTCGATTGACCATCATTGATGGTGAAGACCCAGAACTGAATGTGGTTCCTGGCGTCAACTTATCTGAAAGTAACCTATCCGATGGCTCCTCTCCAGACTCGAACTTAGTTAGTGAAACCAATACCATCACAACATTTGCTAGCAGTGACGACATTGCGAAAATTATCGTCAATACGTCGCTATTTAATGTTGGTGGGACGATTAAATCAAATGGGTTGGTGGTAGATCTACGAGAAGACCCAGTAAATTCGGGCGACTATTTGGCGTTTACCACGGTATCACCGGGCGTCGAAGTCCCTATTTTCACTTTAACGTTTGATGATTTAATCCCAAGCAAATATACCTTCACGCTTCTGGAGCATTTGGATCATCCAGATGGCGATGGAAACAACGAGATTCGCTTTGACTTATCGGTTCGCGCTCAAGACACTGACGGTGACATTTCGGACCCTAAACCACTTGAAGTTATCATTGGTGATGATGTTCAGGTAATGCAGTCAGGGGATCTAACAGTCACCGAGCCTACTACAGGTACTGTGACTAGCGATGTGTTTGAAACCATAACGGGACCAAGTGCAGATGGTTCAACAGTCATTGGGTTTACTTATGATGGCGGAGCAGAGCAGTTACTGGATCAAAACGATACTGGTGAGCAAGCTTTTGTTTACCCTGAAGGGACACTGTATATCAAGTTGAATGGTGATATTCGCTTCGAGCCAAACAGAAATCTAGACCATGAAAATGGCGACATCATTAAGAACATCGTTGTGAACTCTCTAGACCGAGATCTCGACCCAGAAGACGCAACCGTCAGGTTAATAATTAGTGATGGTGCACCACCGACAATTGATCTCATTCCGCCAGTAAGCTTGAGTGAAGTGAACTTAGCCGATGGTTCTTCCCCAAGTTTACCAGTGAGTGACACCAAGCAGATCACGTTCACAGCAGGG
This sequence comes from Vibrio sp. THAF190c, assembly GCF_009363355.1. NCBI lineage: Bacteria > Pseudomonadati > Pseudomonadota > Gammaproteobacteria > Vibrionales > Vibrionaceae > Vibrio > Vibrio sp. THAF190c. Next base: position 1,415,047 of record NZ_CP045338.1, read on the forward strand.
AGTGATGACGTCAGCTACTTCCGTATTGAGACGACTGAATTCAATGATAACGGGGCGCTTAAATCCAATGGACTCTCCATTCAATTGAAAGAGGATCCTTCGGTTTCTGGTGGCTATATAGGTTTTACTACAGAAGATCCTGTTAATGGACCTGAAGTCGATATCTTTAAAATTAGTTTCTCTACCACCGTATTAGGAGAGTACACCTTTACACTGCTGCAAGAGATCGATCATGCTGGTGTGCAGGGCAATAATGATCAAATCTTTACCTTACCCGTTTACGCTGTTGATACTGACGAAACCGACTCTGCGATGACACCGCTGAGTGTCACGATTACCGATGACGTACCTGAAATAACAGATACAGGTGTTGGCAGTACCTTTGTCGTTGATGAAGAGGATATTGGTGACCCAACACAGGCAACTGGTTCTTTTGTTACAACGGAAGGTGCAGACCAGGTCGATGCTTACGAACTTCGCAATATAGCCGCTGTGGAAGCGATGCTTTCATCTGGTGATGAAGATATTGAGATCGAAGAGATAACTGGCGCGGCTAATACAACGACTTACCAAGGTGCTACAGAGTCGGGTACTCCAATCTTTACTCTAGTATTGACCAATGATGGCGATTATACGTTTACCTTATTAGGGCCACTAAATCATGCCACGACACCAACCAATCTAGATACGTTGACCATACCTTTTGACGTGGTAGCGGTCGATGGTGATGGTGACGATTCAAACCAATACCGATTGCCAATAGAAGTGCTGGATGATGGTCCAACAATGACGGCTCCGACTGGAGAAACCGTGGTTGATGAAGACGACTTGGCTGGAATTGGCTCGGATCAATCGGAAGACACGGTTATTAATGGCTTGTTTACGATTGATGAGGGTGCCGACGGAGTTGTTCTTTATGAATTGGTAAACCCTGACGCAGTGTTAACTGGGCTGACCTCGGAAGGCGAAAGCTTAGAGTGGTTAGCAGTTGTTGAAAGCGGCACAACATTTACCTATACCGCGCAAACCGATACAAGCAACGAAGCTGTGTTTGAGATTGTGTTTGATACCAGCGACAACAGTTATCAGTTTGAACTGTTTAAACCGCTCAAGCATTCGGATGCGGACGGTGAAAACAGCATTCCATTGAACTTCTCTGTAATAGCCGAAGATTTCGATGGGGATCAGTCTAACGCTATCGCGCTTAACCTATCCGTTACAGATGATGTTCCTCTTGTGACCACTCAATCTATCACTCGCCTTGAGGGGCAGAACTATAGTGGCTCAAAAGTAAATATGTTTGCGACTGCGACGGACACTGGTGCTGATGGGGCCGTGCTTACGCAAATAGAGGGTACGTCTGATGGCGATACTGGCATCGTTTTCCGTAGAAGGCCGAGTGACACAGAAAGTGATACCTATGATCTTAACTCAGGTCGTCAACAGGTCCGTGTTTATGAACAGGAATATGATGCTGGCGGTAATGTCATAGACGAAAGAGAGTTAGGTCGCTTGCGTATCAACTCTAACGGTGAAGTTGAGTTCAGAGCAAATAGTTATCTTGAACACGATGGCGATGAGATTAACTTTTCCATCAATGTGATCGCGACTGATGGGGATTTAGACACCTCTGAAACGCCATTAAACATCACTATTGTTGATCGCGACTCAACGGCTGTTTCATTGAAAGTGACCACTACTGAGGATATAGGTCGTGATCCTTCAATAGACTATGCCTCTGGTAGCGAGCCAACAGACCTAGAAAACACCTTTGATAATCAAGATGGTCTGTCTGATGCTCCCGCTCAAGTTGCCTTGCAAGTGAATTTGTACGATCAAGACAATACTGAGGCGATCGGGCAACTGAAGATCTTCGACAATACCAACCATAGAGGTACCTTCTACTACTTTGATGGCTCAGAGTATGTGAAGTTATCGGAAGATGGAGATGGCAATTTCATTCTGGATGGCGCAGATATTGTTCAGAGCTTCATGCCAGACCCTGATGATCCTACAGATCCAAAAGATATTATTGCTACCATCGACAACCTCTACTTTGTCCCTGACCGAAACTTTAGTACTGGTGAAAATGGCGTCAGAATCAATTATGAGTTGGAGATCGACAACAACGGCGTACTTGACCACACCGTAAGCTCTAACTTTAGAATCGAAATTGAAGCTGTGGCGGATGAGGCTGAGTGGGATGATGCAAATAGCACATTCACTTACCGCCCTGATACCGACAACATGAACCAAGATATACCGGTAACGGAGGATGGAAATACTATTACCCTCAATCTTGAGGCGGACTCTCAAGATACTTCGCGCCCTGAGACGATTACATATGAGTTAAAAATCGTTCCACCTACGACCGTAAGTGACTTTAGGTTACTAGACAGTGCTGGTGATGAGATCCAACCGGATGCGAATGGGCTTTATATTATTGAAGCCGCAGACATTAACAGCACTATCGTGGATCCTAGCGACAACTTCTCAGGCACCATTAGTTTTGAAGCCGTTGCCATAACAATGGAGAACCGTAATCCATTTGACGATAGCGATAATGCAAATGTCAACGACAAAACTACAGCTAGATCGGAAGTGCGGATACTTACGATAGACGTGTTACCTGATGCAGATTTAGGCACGTTAAGCGTGAATCGTAAAACCATCAATGAAGATAATATTCTCGACCCAGATACTGTTGGTGATCCTAGTAATAGAGTTGCGTTTACACTTGATGAAGTGATTACTTTGACGCCATCGGTGGATGCGGATGGTTCTGAAACTTTGTATGTGAGAATCAACAATATCACGGAAGGCGCCGAGCTTTACGAGTTAGGAACCAACAACGTTATCCCAACGGTGACAATTGATGGCGTCGATTATCAAGAGATTCTTTATTCTGAACTTGACCAAGTCGAAGTGATACCTAAAGAGCACAGTAATGAAGACTTTAGCTTTGATGTATTAGGTGTGGTGAAAGATACAGCTTCACTTTCAACGGGTTCAGTAACTGATGAAGTAACCTTTGGGCCTAAGACCGTCAACGTTGAGGTCATCGGTGTTGCTGACGTGCCATTTGGTGGAACTAACGGCACCGATTGGGAAGAGTTTACTGATGGCGGCGTGAGTGGGGTGCAAACCACAATCCAAGAGAGCCAAAATGGTGACAGCTTCGCAGTTCTTGATTTCACGGTATTGTCTGGTGAGCGAAGACCAGATAATCCTGCCGATGCCCCGCTTGCAGGTGATGGTTCAGAATCGATAACTGTTATTCTATCTGGTATCCCAGATGGTGTGGTCATCGAAGACGGCGATGGTACGGTTATAGATCTTAACTTTGTTGGTTATGAATTAGACGGTAGTGGTAACCCTGATCTTGATAAACCTATCTATGAAGCGAATATCACTGAAGCGGGCGTAACGTCAGGCATCATCATTCGTCCTGTCGACTCATCGACCGAGAATATTCATATTCAAGGGCGAATCGTCGTTACAGAGAATGACGGCCACACCTTAACATTTGACCAAGAAGTTCGAGTATTGGTTGAACCTAGAATCGACACTTCTGCGACTTATAGCAATACCACAACCGGTGACGAAGATACGGCTATCAATATCGATTGGCATCCGCAAGGTGTTGATTACATTGATGACGATGAACATTTCACTTCCATTACCATCAATGGTATTCCAACGGGTGTTGTTGCGGTAGTGAATGGTGATGTGACAGTCGATTCGAGCACACCCGGAACGTTAGTTATCACACCGAAAGACTCCTCTCAAACACCAGAGCAATTTACTCAGATTGCTTTGGCAAATGACTTTATCCAAATGACACCGCCACAAAACTCGAGCGTAGACTTTACGTTGACAACTGTCTTGGAGATGGAGGAGAGAGATTTCGAGTATACCGACGATGCTATTGTTGGTGAGGGCGGTCGAGTGGTTGCTAATCCTGCAATTCAGGGCACTATCACAGTACAAGTTGTGCCGGTGGTGGAACCTGAAGATCCAGACGGAGATAATGTTGACGAGAACTTTATCGTTTTTTCCAATGAAGACGGCAGTGGTGAATTAACATCAATTACTTCTGATAATTCTGGGGTAATCAAATTTACTACCAATAGTGATAATCAAGCCGTTGATGGTGGTGGTGTTGAAATCTTCGATGGCGAGTACGTTATCCGTTACAAAGAAGATGATGTCTCTCCTGTATTTCCTATCAACGAAGTCATTAACGAAGTTGTCATTCAGTTGACGACTACGACTAACGGCACATTGCCAGACGAAGTGTTGAGTCAACTGCTTGTTACTGGTGCTGTGTATGAGGGTGATGGTCGCTGGGTGGTAACAGATGAAGATGCGTTTACGATTAGCGCACCTGAAGGCTTAGATCTCACTGCACCATACGATGATGGTATAGATACCAACACCAGCAGCATCAAAATGACGGTGTTTACTCAAGTCGAGGACTTAGGGGACGAACTTAACGATCAAGATTCTGCAATAGAACGACGACAAGGTGAAGTGACGTTAACATTCCCTGAACAGATAGCTGGTGGAGGAGAAATTGCTGCTGATATCGCTGCGACTCCGAACCAAACAATCGATGCAGTTGAAGATACTCAACTCATGCTTGGTGACGCGCTTGAAAGTATTATTAGCTTCAGTGGTGGCGATGCATTTAATGACCAAATTACTATCGTTATTGATGACACCGTGGTTGTTAACCCAGGAGATCCTGACGAAACAACCATAAATATAAGCATTGGTGGTAGTGGTGAGATTGATTTCGTTAACGGCGAGTATGTATATCAGTCCACTTTGGTACAAGGTGTAACGCCAGACTTCTCTGATTTGGTATTAAATTTACCTGCAAATTATTCAGGTGACTTTGACTTGCCATTTACGGTGATCACCAAAGACTTGATATCAGGTGATGAGAATGTACTTGATACCAGTGCCATCATTAAAGTCTCTGCAGTAACCGATGTAGCGCCAAGTATCTCTGTCGATATCACGGGTTCTTTGGATGACTCGTTGAACCCTGTCGATATCGATGGTCAACCGGGCGCTGAAGCTGTGGGTTACGAAGATACCTATATCGTGCTCGATTTCTCTGGTTCGGTTGCGGACCAAGTCAATGGTGTTGAAGGCGGTGATGAACGTTTCACCGATATCACGTTAACGTTAACTGACACAACCAATGGCGAATTCTACAGTGATACTGGAACGCCATTGGGCACATCTATATCCTTCACCGAAAGTGAAATTGAAAACGGTGCCTTGTCAGGTGTGCTGTTTAGACCGAAAGAAAACTTCCCGACTTATGATGACGTCAATGGTGTTGATGTCAGCACTGTGAGCGTTACTGTCAGTGGGAATATTCTCGATACGGCAACGTTCAATGAAGGTGGTCCAAGTACCACAGAAGATGCGACAAGCGAGTCTTTCTCAACGGTGGTGAGTTTCGATGTTGTTCCTGTGGTGGATGATGTTCAAATTACAGGGCCAGGCAGTGACCCTGATATCATCGAAATCACAGGTACCGAAGATCAGGAGATATCACTTGCTGGCTCAAGTCCTGTATCGATTGCATTGACTGACCTAGACGGTTCGGAAGAATTTGTCTCTATCAAATTCACCGATATGCCTGATGGTTTCCAATTTAGAGTCGATAGCGGCTCTGACTTTACCGTTAAGAATAATGGCGGAGGCGTGTGGAGTGTTCAACTGCCATCGAGCGTGTCGAATTCATTTGATTTGAGTGAAGTATCGGTACTACCTCCGAAAGACTTCAGCGGTACTTTTGAATTTGGTGTTGAAGTCTTTACGCAAGAGTCTCTGCTTGGTGTACCAACCAACGCAGGTACGCTGCCGAAGTTCCAAGTACATGTATTGCCAGTAGGGGACGATATTGATACGGATCCAACGGACTCTGTTTCTGGTAATGAAGGTGAGAATATCGATATAGAGATTAACGCGACTATTCTAGACAACGCATTTTCGGCAACAGGAAGCGGGACTTATACAGAGAACGATCACGAAACAATTCGAGTTGTTGTCAGTAACGTTCCTTCAGATGCTTCAATTTTGTATCCAGATGGAACGACACTTGGCACTTATGATGCGGGCACTGACACTTGGACACTAGATGTAGATGCAACAGAACTCGATAAGATTGTATTTAACTCTGGTGAACATAACTCCGATACTGGTAACGCGCTTGGCATTGATACACCGTTGTCCATTTCTGTTCGCTCAGTGGATACAGATGCCGATAACACTAAGTATCTAGGTCCAGAAACAATTTTTGATGTGGATTTGGTGATTGATCCAATCAATGACCAACCAACCTTCGTCAATATTGAAAATTTAGAGACTCCAGAAGATACGTCTATCGCCCTGAGTGATGTGTCTGGCTTCAAAATTGAAGATCCAGATGCCGTCTATGATGACCCAAGTGCGATATATACATTAGATTTAGAGGTCGATAAAGGCACCTTGAGTTATACCTCTTCTACAGGGGTAACCGTAGAACCTGTGTCCGGCACTGGGACTAAATTGACGCTTACGGGTACTTTGGTGGATATCAATAATGCTCTGGAAAATGGTAGCGTTAGATTTGAATTGGGTGCAGACCTGAACTATCTAACGGATGGTGTTGCGACAGTCACTGCCACTGTTGATGATGGTGGTAACAATGGTTCACCGGGGCCGCTTACCAATCAGACTACATTTGAAATTAAGGTTACCGAGGTGAATGATGCTCCAGATGCAGAAGATGTTATAGATCTAGGTACGATTTCTGAAGGGGATCAGATAACTATCAAGGCGGAAGATATAATAGCTGTTTCAACTGATCCGGAAGGAGATGTACGAACAGTCACCGCACTGACTCTGACGTCAGGACAAGGTTTATTAGAGTATTTTGAAAACGATAATGGTGATGACAATATGTCAATCACTGGGCCTTATTGGGTATTTACTGCAAATGACGAATATGATGCAGTCAGTGGCGATATCAGTTTCTCATATACCATTCAGGATGACGGACAAACTAATGGCGTTGATGACTTCTTAACAGACAGCGGCACATTGAGCTTAACGGTAACGGGTGTTAATGATTCGCCTGTTATTAACGGTGACAATGTCACGCCAGTCATTGACGAAGATGTCGACCAGTTGATTAGCGGCATTACCGTTGCTGACCCAGACTATGTCGGTCTTCATGCGGGTGACTTCATGACGGTCACCTTAAGTGTCGATTTTGGTACTTTATCAGCGACGTTACCGGGCTCGACGACTGTAACAGTGAGTGGGCAGGGTACTAGCTCGATTATGCTGGAAGGGACACCTGCCGACATCAACGATATTCTCAACACGCCAACCAACCCAGTCGGGGTGTTTGTGAATACGCAATACATTCCATCTAATAGTATTAACCTACAGGTTGTGGCGGAAGACAGCGGCAACCCATCTGGCATTATCATCGAAACCCCACCAGAAGAGTTTACGATTCAGGTAACACCGGTCGCGAATGCACCGAGTTTGTCTATCGACCCTGCAATGAACTATGTTCGCAATATTACCGCAAGCCAAACGGCGAGCGCGAGTGGTATTCCTTTGGTTGGTATTGTGGCGGCGTTGGCTGACATCAATGAAGTTCTGACATTGAATATCAAAGATGTGCCGGCAGGTGCTTCCGTGGTTAGCAGTGCGGGTACAGTCACCCTTAATGCTGGTGTATGGACAGCATCCGCGGATGCGATTGATAGCCTAAAAATTGTCGACCTTCCTGAAGATGCAGCACCACACACTATCAAGCTGGAGGCAGTTTCTTCGGAGCTAGACGGCATGAATATGGTGATCTCTCCTGGGGCAACATCCTCAGAGATAGACCTCAACCTGACGATTGTAGCGGATGCTACTGACATCGATTTAAGTGCGACAGCGGATGATGTCCAGTTACTTGGCGATGGCGGTAATGCTGTTCTTGAAGCGGGGAGTGGTGATGATCTTATCGAAGGAGGCAGTGGTAATGGCACCTTAATTGGTGGTGATGGTTCTGACATCCTTACTGGTGGCGACGGTATGGACTCTTTCGTTTGGCTTAATATCCAACATGGTGTTGAAGACACTATTACCGACTTTGATTTATCGGAAGGGGATACTATAGACCTGAGAGAAGTGTTACCAGAGTTGCAAAACACTACGCTTGATATGTCAGTTCTGCTGCAACAGATAGATGCAAAAGTTGTAGACGGTAGTGATATAGAGCTAACGATAAATCCAGATGGTATGGGGACCACCCAACAAGTGATAGTAGTCGAGGATCTTGCTCCGCAATTAACTCTCGCTAGTACCATGCCTGATGACATCTTAGATGCGCTAGTACAGCAGAATGTGATTATTCATGGCTAAAGGCTAACCTTTATAAGAGAAACGCCGACTCTATTGAGTCGGCGTTTTAATTGTTGAGGTAGAAGAAAAGATTAGATAGCAGAAGAGACTATTTTAGAGAGTTCTTCTGTAATAGCTCATCTTCAACACCCTTGAGCTTCATCTCATCCATAATGAAGTTGACAGTGTTCAATAAGCGTTGCTCACCTTTTGGAATTAAGTAACCAAACTGGCTGTTGGTAAATGGTGTCTCACAACGCGCCGCTTCTAAGCGTTCATCGGTAACTTGATAGAACAAGCCTTCTGGTGTTTCTGTCACCATGACATCGACTTTGCCTGTCGCGACCGCTTTCGGTACATCGAGATTGTTCTCATAACGAGTAAAGCTTGCCTGTTGCAGATGTTTATCTGCGAACGCTTCGTTGGTTCCACCAATGTTGACGCCAACTTTGACTGAAGGTTGATTAACTTTGTCTATAGTATTGAATTTATCGGCAGTACCTTTGGCGACCAGAAAGCACTTACCAAACGTCATGTAACCTTGGGTTTGTTCTGCAGCAAGTTGACGTTGTATCTTACGAGTGATGCCACCCATTGCGATGTCGTACTTATCTTCTTCTAAATCTGTAAGCAGATCTTTCCAAGTTGTACGAACCAGCTTGAGCTCAACACCCAGTTGTTCCGCTATATGCTGGGCGACGTCGATGTCGTAGCCCGAATAGCGTTTTCCATCGAAGTAAGAGAAAGGTTTGTAGTCACCTGTCGTGCCTACTCTTAGCGTGCCTGACTCTTGGATATCTTCCAACTGGTCAGCCGCTGCTGTTCCACTCGTAGCAAGAGCGATTGAAGCGAGTAATAAAGAGATCTTTTTCATTGTTATTGTCTGTTGTGTTTGGTGTGAGGATTAAAACTAACAGAAAGGGAAGAAGAAAGAGATCAAACCAACGCGTAATTAGACTTTATTGCCAAAAGTAGCAATTAGTCTGACTATTAACTGACATATTGTCTGATTTATACCCCATGATAAGCCTAATACGTCTAGCTGATCACAGATTCTAACTCAAGGTCATTGCACAATAGGTTTTGCACCAATATAATATAATCATACAATAACACATTACTTGAGTTTAGGAGTTAATTATGACAAAACCTGTCATTGGTTTCATTGGCCTTGGTCTTATGGGCGGCAACATGGTTGAGAACCTACAAAAACGTGGTTATGAGCTAAACGTTATGGATCTTAACAAAGAAGCGGTTGCAGCTTGTGTAGCTCGTGGTGCAAAAGAAGCAACTTCTGGCAAAGAACTTGCGGAAAACAGCGACATCGTAATGCTATGTCTTACAACGTCTGCTGTTGTAGAAAAAGTGGTATACGGTGATGAAGGTATCCTAGCGGGTATCAAAGAAGGTGCAACACTGATTGACTTCGGTACCTCTATCCCAGCTTCAACGCGTAAGATTGGCGAAGACCTTGCAGCGAAAGGCGCTGGTATGATTGACGCACCTCTAGGTCGTACACCAGCTCACGCGAAAGACGGCCTACTAAACATCATGGCTGCAGGCGACATCGAAACATTCAACAAAGTTAAACCTGTTCTTGATGAGCAAGGCGAAAACGTATTCCACCTAGGTGCTCTAGGTTCAGGTCACGTAACTAAGCTTGTAAATAACTTCATGGGTATGACGACTGTAGCAACAATGTCTCAAGCATTCGCTGTTGCAAAACTGGCTGGCGTTGATGGTCAACAACTGTTCGACATCATGTCTGCAGGTCCATCTAACTCTCCATTCATGCAGTTCTGTAAGTTCTACGCAGTAGATGGCGAAGAGAAGCTAGGTTTCTCTGTAGCAAACGCGAACAAAGATCTTGGTTATTTCCTAGAGATGGTTTCAGACCTAGGTACAGAGTCTCTAATCGCTGAAGGTACGTCTAAGAGCCTACAAGCTGCTGTTGATGCAGGTCTAGGTCAAAACGACGTTCCAGTACTATTTGACTACTTCACTAAGCTAGAGAAGTAATACAAATAAGCCCTGCTCATGAGAGTTTTTCCTCCTTTTTTCTCATGAGCAGGGTTGCTTATTTGTCTGATTTATTTGTCAGTAAACACTCTCTTAAAACATGCATTTGCGTGCTTTATTTATCTTCATATTCCTGCCTTCAATTGCTTCATCTCTTAGCACCAATTCGAGTGCCAGCCTGATTTCATAACCCTTAAAGATCTTAAAAACCATGAATTTATCCGTGTCTGATCTACGGAGACGGAAACTCCATGTTACTCTTAAGCCATAATAGAGTTAGAAACAGAAAATTCTAACTCGTGAATATCGGTTTTAAGAGAGGTAGACATGAAAGTGTCTAAGAAGGAACGCAGAATCATTGGCAATGCGCTTGATGAGTGGCAGTCCCAAGGTGTTTTAACACAAGAAGAGCATGACAAGCTGACGAGCACCTTTGAGGTGTCGGCTTTCGATTGGACTCAGATCGCTCGTTACTCGTTCACTATTGCGGTGACATGTGTTGTATTGGCAACCTTATCCTTTGTGTTTGATGAGTGGTTGATAGAGCTGTTCAAAAGCATCTTCACTGCGCCAGAACTAGCGAAGAGTCTGTTCTTCTTGGCGGGAGCTGTTGGCTTTTACGTGTTCGGTGTTCGCAGAAAGAAACTCTACCCAAGTAAAGTCTTGGCCAATGAGGCACTGTTCGTTCTCGGAATGATAAGCACCGCGCTGTCGATCTTTTTCCTTGGAAAGGTCATAGAGACAGAGAACCTAGCACCACTGATTCTACTAGCCTCAGCGATTTATGGTTTGATTGGGCTCTGGCTGCCTTCGCAAACGGTCTGGATATTCGCCCTGATGACGTTAGGTGCGTGGTTTGGTTTCCATTCCTATCAGGTTCAGAGTGATGGCTACTATCTAGGTATGAATTACCCGCTGCGCTTTGCATTGTTTGGTGGGCTTTTGCTGGTGGCGAGCCTCTACGTTTTACCAAGGATCAGGGCAGCGATGGAATTTGAAAGTGTGACCAAGTTTGTTGGCTTGCTCTATTTCTTCTTCTCCCTTTGGCTGCTCTCGATATTCGGAAACCATGCTGATTTCAGTATTTGGTTGGATATAGAGCAGATCTCGATTCTGTATTGGTCGGTGCTACTTTTGTTGGTTTCGCTTGCGGGACTCTATCTCGGATTGAAGCACCATGATGATATGACTAAAGGTGTCGCTTTAGTGTTCATCTTCTTGAATCTTTATAGCCGTTTCTTTGAGTACCTCTGGGAAGGTATGCACAAAGCCCTGTTCTTCGCGATTCTCGCGGTGAGTTTCTGGTTATTAGGGACCAAAGCAGAGAAGATTTACCAGTTAAAGCTACCTAAGGCTTGATGTGCTAAGTAAACATGTCAGACAATATTAACAATTGATATTAATTATCATTAACTTTATCATCTAGGAGATTTCTTGATTAAGGTAAATATCCGCCTTTCTTGACTGTGTTACCTTGATGAATGTGACTCTCAATTAGAGAAAGCAAGAGCCTCGAATCTACGGAGGCTCTTTTTTTGACTTCAACTCACAACTGTTCCGAGTTAAACCCTAATGAATCTGACTCATAAAGATTACTTTAAGATTGCTTTTCCCTTCATTGTCTCGACTGTTACGCAACCTTTGCTTGGAGCGGTAGATACTGCCGTTATTGGCAAACTCGGTGTTGCTGAGCTGATTGGTGGCGTCGCAATCGGCACCGTTATCATGAACACCTTATATTGGTTGTTCGGCTTTTTCCGTGTCAGTACAACGGGCCAGAGTGCTATTGCGCTCGGCAGAAACAGTCACTCAGAGCAGGCGAGTAGTCTGTTTCGCCCATTTGTATTGGCCTTGTGCGTTGGGTTAGTTTTCATTGCTCTGCAATCACTCATATGGATGGGAGCCGAGTGGATCATCTCTCCGGACGCTAGTGTTGGGCAAAACGCCAAGATCTATTTTGACATCATGATTTACGGCGCTCCGTTTGTACTGTTGAACTACACCATCATCGGTTGGTTGATGGGGCAGGCCAAAGCCAAAGAAACTTTGTTCACGCAAGTGTTTGGTAACGTACTCAATATCGTCTTGGATATCGTGTTCGTACTCTATTTTGATATGGCGATAGCAGGCGTCGCAGTTGCTACTTTGATTGCACAAGTTACTACCTTTGCTATCGGTGTTGGCTTCGTCCTTAAAACATGTCAGTTCTCGCTGTTCGATCACCTAAGCACAGCGAAGATGTCTAAGAAAGACCTGAAAGTGATTATGTCTTCGAATATGGACCTGTTGCTACGTACGATTTGTATATTGGTTTTCTTCAATATGATGGCTCGCATTGGTTCTCAGCTTGGTCCAGACGTGTTGGCAACGAATGCGATATTGATGCAAGTAACTTTCATCGTTAGCTATATGTTCGACGGTGTTGCTAATGCCTCAAGTGTGTTTGCTGGTAAAGCGGTAGGGCAGAAAAATCCGAAGTTGCTTGATAGTGTGATTAAGTTAAACACTCAGTGGACGACCGCATTTATTGCAGTACTGACTCTTCTTACTCTGGTGTTTAAAGAGCAAATCGTCATGCTATTCACCACGCTACCGGAACTGAACACTCTATATCTTGAAATGAGCCCTTGGTTACTTGTATTCCCACTGGTGGCGGGATACGGGTTGACTTTCTATGGTATTTTCACCGGGACAGGTACGACGAAACCGGTAAGGAACTCAAGCTTTATAACGCTGCTGGTGTTTTTAGTGGCGCAGCTTTTAGCTGTGCCACAGTGGGGAAACCATGGTTTATGGCTAGCTTTTACGCTCTTTTATGTTGGACGTTTTGTTTTCTTGTATCCATCTATCCAGCAAGTGCGAGAAAAGTGTTTATAGCTTTATATTTATAAATCAAACGTGTTTATCTCATAGTATTGAAATTCCCAACTAATTAAGGGCAGGTGAGCTTGCCCTTTATTCTCGAAAACCAAAAAACAGTCAGATTTACCCCTTACGGGATGTTTTCTTAGCCAAACCCGCATGATAGTATTGTTATGTTATATTATTACAAGCCAAGCTGTCGTGAACACACAACCAATACTCGCTGTAAATCAACTTCAAATCTCAGATTCTCATCAGTCTTTTTTCCGCAATATCTCTTTTACTCTTGCAGAGGGTGAGGTACTTGCCGTTATGGGACCGTCTGGGATTGGTAAGTCTATGTTGTCCAAGGCGGTAGCCGGTTTTTTACCTAAAGATGTCTTCGCTAATGGAGTTATCTCGATTAATGGCGAGGAAGTCAGCACGCAAGCGATGCTGCAAAGAGAAGCTGCTCAGAGACCTGCGGTGATTTTTCAAGACGCGTTACAAGCTCTGAACCCATTGGCTTCAGTCGAGCAACAGCTTAGTTTAGCCTTAACGGGCAATAAAACGCGTCTCAACTCGACTCACAGAGCAACCGTATCCACACTGCTTGACCAACTTGGCTTTACTGACGCTGACATGGCTTTAAAGCAGTATCCAAGTCAGTTATCTGGTGGTCAGAGACAACGTATTTGTATAGCCATTGCTCTGCTTGGTCGAGCGAATCTGCTTATTGCTGATGAGCCAACCAGTGCGCTTGACCCAATTACCGAGTCAGAGATCCTTACTCTATTTAGAAATAGCATTCAGCAAAGAAATATTGGCGGAATGTTGATTACTCACGACTTATCTGCAGCGCTCGCTTGCGACAAGCTGTTGGTGATTGCAGAGGGTACTATGGTGGCTTACGGTACTCCGAAAGAGGCGATTACCTCAAGCAAGCACGAGTTCTGCCAGCAACTGGCTCAACTGCTTCCGTAGTTTAGAGTCGGAGTCCCTTTATGCACAATCATACTCAACCTATGTCCGCACAAGTTCGTTTTGAAAATGTGAACGTCCATTATTACTCGAAGCCTGCTTGGCTTGGAGGAAAGCCATTCAAAGCGCTCGATCAACTTGATCTAAATATCGAAACTCAGAACTTGGCGATTGTCGGGCCATCTGGCGCCGGTAAGTCTACTTTGATTGAGCTGCTTTTCAGTTTACGCCGACCTACGTCGGGTGAGGTGTATATCTGTGGGCAACCGCTCTCATCAAGTTCAGAGAAACAGCGCAGAGCATTGTGCCAGCATATCCAGCTTATTCCACAAGAGCCGCAATCGAGCTTGAACCCTTACTACACAGTGGAACAGTTGTTATTGGAGCCACTTATCAGCATGGGGCTTATTGATAATAAAGAGCAAAAAATTGAAAAGGCACTCAGAGATGTTGGACTTAACGAGTCACTATTAGCTCGTCCATCAAGACAGCTCTCCGTTGGCCAAGCACAGAGAGTCGCAATTGCTCGCGCTTTGATTGTAGAGCCTTGTGTGCTGGTGGCTGATGAGCCCACCAGTAGCTTAGATCCAGTGAGTCGACAGCAGGTCCTAGACTTGTTTGTATCCATCCAGCAGCGACGCCAAATGCGACTGATCTTGGTGACTCACGACTTGAATGCAGCCGAAGCACTTTGTGACGAGATCTTAGTGCTCGACAAAGGCCAAGTCGCTGAACACGGCGATGCTAAGCAAGTGATGAAACAACCCAAACATATGACCACTCGAGCTTTATTGAGTGCGCAAAAAACGAATCATGAATACACAAAAACCATTGGAGAGGTCTCGTATGCACCTTAATACGCCAAAGTTAGCAGTAGCGCTAGCTCTAAGCACATTGCTAACAGGTTGTTTCGATTCTGAAGAGAAGAAACAAGACGCTGAACAGGCGGCGACGCCTGCTGCTAAATCATCAGAAATACGTGTTGCGATGATGCAACCGCCAAGAACCGGCCTTTCGCCTCTATCTGACGACGCATTCAAGCTGTCTCGTTGGAGCACGGCTGAAACATTGGTAAACCTAAGTGACCAATCGGTGGCGGAACCTATGTTAGCAACCGAGTGGGAACAAGTTGATCCAATGACTTGGACTTTCAATGTGCGTGAAGGCGTTAAGTTCCATGACGGATCAGATCTCAACGCTGCGGTTGTTGTTAACTCACTTCAAAAAGCGCTAGATGCAGCGCCGAAGCCACGTATCCTTGATGGTATTGAATGGCAAGTTGAGGCGATTGGTGATTTTAAGGTTCAGATAAAAACAACGTTTAATGATCCACTTCTGCCAAGCCGTCTATCAAGCCCACAGCTTTCTATTCTATCGACAGCTGCTTACCAAGAAGATGGTCGTGTGAACTCAATTAAAGCGGGTACTGGTCCATTTATCCTGACAGAAATCAACGGTACAACGAGCGCGAGACTGACACGCTTTGATGGTTACTGGGGTGAGAAAGCTAAAGTTGAAAACATCTTGGCGGAATACGTGCCTAACGGCTTCGCACGTGCAGCGGCTCTGCGTACCGGTGAAGCGGACGTAGTAGAAGCGGTTCCGGTTTCTCAAATCGCAATGATGGATCAATCTCAACTACATGAAGTTGCGATGCCTCGTACAAACACACTATATCTAAATAATCAGTCTGAAGTGTTTAGCCAATTTGCTCTGCGTAAAGCGGCAGGTCAAGCAGTGAATCGCGAGCAAATCATTGAAACGGTTTACGAAAACCATGCTGATCTTGCTAAAGGTCTTTTAGGGCCAGCATTGGCTTGGGCACAACCAGTACGTGATAAGAATCCACGTATGGAAACAATGGAAATTCGTCAAGCTAACGGTGAGAAGATCACTATTGGTACCTTTACCGACCGTGCTGAACTGCCGGAAGTAGCAGTACTTTTAAAGCAGCAACTAGAAGCGGCAGGTTTTGTGGTTGAGCTAGACGTTCGTGAATATGCTCAAATTGAAAATGACGCACTTGCAGGTAAGTTTGATGCCTTCATTCTATCGCGTGCGACCGTTCTAGATTCGGGTGACCCAGTTGCTTACATGCAGAGTGACTTCAGTTGTGACGGTTCATTTAACTTAGGTCAGTTCTGTTCTGAAGAAGTGGATGCGGCACTAGATCATGCTGACCGTCAACCTCTAGGTGAACTGCGTCAACAAGCGATCATTGAAGCTGAGAACTTGATTCTGGGTCAATACGCTGCGATTCCTCTATTGCACGAGCGTGTGATTCAAGGCGAAAGCGACAAAGTGAAAAATGCACAGCGTGATCCACGTGAACGTCGTCTTATCGACCAGTTTACTGAGGTGAACTAACGCAATGTCACTTGTTGCCAACATGCGCCTCAATTGGGGCGCTTGTATGCCATGGCTGTCACGCTTAGCCTCGCTGAGCGTGGTGGTGGTTTTAGTGGGGCTAATGCCCGATATAGCTGGGATTGACCCAAGTCAGGCGATCTTGCGTGCGCGAGCAGGTGCTCAGCAGTTAATGACGGCTGAAGCACTGCAAGCGATTCGTGCTGACTTGCAGTTAGAGCGTTCTGCCACAGAACGATTGTGGGACTGGTTGGTGTTGGCTGCGCAAGGCGATTTAGGTGTCTCTTGGGTAGATGGTTCACCTGTTATGCAGAGTGTTCAATCTACGGCGAAAACGTCATTGTTTTTGATGGCTTGTGCACTGTCTATGACGTTAGTGTTCTGCCTTATCAGTGTCTTGTTCACCATTCATCGTTGGCAACAAAACAAGCTAGATAATCAGCACAATAGCTTAAGCTCTGTGTTGGTATCGCTCCCTGAGTATGTGATTGCGTCACTCCTTATTTTGGTATTCGCAATTTGGCTAGGTTGGTTTCCACCTTACGGTTGGACTAGCACCCAAAACCTCTGGTTACCGACACTAGCGCTCGCTTTACCTGCAAGTGGATTATTTAGCCGACTATTGAATGACAGCTTGATTCGGGTTCTTGATGAACCTTGGGTTATCACTTGGCTTTCAGCTAACATCAGCAAATTTCAGATTTTGAGATTTGCCTTGTGGCGAGCACTGAGCAATCTTATCCCGCAACTTGCCATGATTGTGATTGGTTTGACTGGCGGTGCGGTGGCAGTCGAGCAGATTTTTTCTATTCCCGGTATTGGTCGCTTGATTCTGGGCGCGGCTAAGTCGCAAGACCTTCCACTGCTTCAAGGTGGTCTGTTGGTATTGCTCGCTTTCTCGATTCTGATCAGCAGCGTTAGCATCATGATCCAGCGTGCTTTGCTCGGACACAGCGCGACCAGCGGTAAGTTGATCAGCAGTCACAGCACGTTTCGTTTCACTCAGAGCCGCACAAAAAGAAATGCCAGCTTAACCATCTTCGTTCTGCTTATTGGTTGTGCTGGTTGGGCGCTGATCCGTGACCCTTACCTCATCCAATTTCCTCGATTAGCCTCACCGAGTCTTGCAGCCCCATTTGGTGCTGATGCGGTAGGTCGAGATCTGCTTGCGAGAGTGGGAGGAGGGATGTTCTCGACCATGAAAATGGGAATACTGGCGACTTTCCTAAGTCTAGTGATCGGCTTATTGCTTGGATTTGTGACTCGTTACAGCCAAGGCCTTATCGAGATCACTAAGGCGGTGCCTTATATCGTGGCGGGTCTTTTGGTTGCTGGCTTAACTGGGATGAACCCGAACAGTGCCCTGATTGCCATCGTGTTAGTGTCTTGGGCTCCTTTAGCGGCGCACTGTTCAAGCTTGGTGTTAGAAGCAAAGGCTCAACCGTATACGCATTTGGCTCCTGTTTGGGGAACCAGTCGTCTGCGTGTTTTGCGTTATTACTTGCTCCCTTATGTTCTGCCGCCATTGATAAGGCATGCATTGTTAAGACTGCCCGTCATTACGTTGAGTTTAACGTCTTTGAGCTTTATCGGCTTGGGAGCGAAGCCACCGGAACCAGAATGGGGCTTGCTGATTGCCGAGAATCTACCTTACATCGAGCGTTCTGCGATTGGTGTTATCGCGCCAATTGCTGGCCTTGTCATGCTCTCTGTTGCGATCAACTTGTTGTTTGATGATTAGGTTTGATAGCGACTTGTTTGATGAAGATCGGCCCACGGTAAGCACCGCACAATGACTAAAGAAAAAGCCTCTTGATTCTATATGACAAGAGGCTTTTCTATTTGTGACGAATTTTAGGGTGAGACACCTGGTACTTGCTGCTTACTCTGCGTTGACCAATATTAGACCTTGGTATCCTGCAATTTGAACTTCAGTGACTGGATCTCCGAGGTTACCGTTAGCATCTACAGGTCTCATCTGCTTACCCAACTGAATCGTAATCAAAGGCTCTGAAAAATAACTCACATTTCGGCCATGAAAGTCGGTTCGATACAACACTAAACCTTTTTCAAACTGACGTGCGAGAACCATCTCTTCTGGTCCGCCATTGACGACTTGATTCTCCGATTGATAAGCGAAGTAAGTATGAGTAGGCATTACATGAGCCATTCCATTGGGTAAATCTTGATGAACTAACTCGGTCATCGCACTATCACCAACAATTGTGTAATCGGCAGCAAAAGGCGTCGATGTTGATAGCATGAGTGGGATGGCATTGTGATTGCTCGGGATTTCCCCTGAAGGCGCACCTATGTCCACCTTCAATAATGAAGTAGGTTGGTAGGCAATGTTTTGAGCAATGCCACTGGTGTAGTAATTACCACTGGTGGTGTTATGACTCCCATACAGATAGCTGCTATTCCACTGATTAAAGTAGCTGCGATCCGTGTGATGATTGAGGTAGTAGATGGCAAGGCCAGAATACTGGTCTTGTTGCCAATTTTCTTGCGTATTCCCAAAATATTGAACTCGACCATATCGTGTCGTAGCTTGGAAAATGACGCTACTACCAGACTGAGCTAACGCTGAGTTATCCCAGAATTTAGATATTCCCGCATACCCACTGAAGCCAGTAGTGGGGAAGAGGTAGTGCTCTCGAAGATAGAGAGAGCCTGCATCAATGAGATGAGATTGCCCATTTCGGCCATACAGATTTGCTGTCCCGATATTCAGGCCAACAAGTGTTCCCGGTTGATCGGTTGCAAGTCTGTTTAAGAACGACGAGAAGTGTTTTTTGTATAGAGAGTCTGCTTTGTCAGAGCCCGCTATCGCTTGCAGTTCGGTAATGTTACCTCCGGAGTAAACGAAGAATTGATTACTGCCCAATAGCTTATTAGTGTCATCGTTGTAAGCCCCATTTAAGCCTTGTTCTACCCAATTTTTTGAGTAGTAAGCTGACATAGCCTCTTGATAGTCGTTGTTAGCTAAATTTGTTAATGCCCAAGATGAAGATTGATTCCACATGCGGCCGAAAGGGATAACCCGAGATTCCCAGCGAAAACGCGCAGTTGCGTTTTTGTTTGTACGAGCCTTGTATTCAGAGTTTGATAGATAGTTGTCGTTATTGATGTCTGCTGAGTGATCAAAGCCTCTGATCTTTCTCCATTTCTCAATTGTTCGACCATCTGGCGTCGTTTCTGCTGCGTTGGTGAGTTTCACCGTTGGGAAAGAGTTTTTGAGTTTTATTTCTTTTAGACGCGGTCTGTGCTCTGGCTCATTCCATCGAATGCGTACCACATAGAGTCGGCCACCATCACGCAGGTATTCAGAGCCAAAATATTGTCCACCGCCGTAACTGGCACCGCTGCCATCATGAGTGGTTGCGCGCTTCCAATCATCCGGCATGTTCCAAATTACTGCTTGGTTCTTGGTCATGTTCAGAGTCTTATCTTTTTTGATCGAAATGGTTTGCCATTGGCTAGCTTGGCCGCGTTGGTCGACTGCATTGGGATACTCAATTGAAAAGCTTCCGCCGGTCGCAAATTGAGAGAATTTCAGCGTTAAGCGATCAAATGGTTCGGAGTGATAAATGTAGAGCGCACCATTGTTATCAGAGTGCTCGAACACATCAGCATCCCAAGGCGGTTGTTGGTATAGCCAAAATCCGGCATGTGATTGATCGACGGTGTATCCCACAATCGTGGGTTTTCTGTTTAGGGTGGTATTTTCACCGTGGGTTGAATCAACCTCCGCAATCACAGTGTCTTCAGAGAAGTGTAGGAAGAAGTCTTCGTAGTTTAGAGCGTTGGCTTCAGCGTAGTTTCTAAGTTCGTCTTCAACCCAACTTGAGTTGATCTCCAGTTTTTGGTTGTACATGTAACCCAACGTATTGCTACGGGTGTTGTCGGAGGGTTCAGCATAAGAGCCGAAAATAATATCACTATTACTTAACTCCCAATCAATAAGCTCTTGGGCTGTAACCTCAACACCATTGTGATTGGTTGTAGATTCGTGTTGTCCTGGAAGGATAAAAGCGGTGCCTGCAGAAGGGAACTCAGTTGAAACCGCATTGAGTGAAACGGCCATCAGAGTGGCTGCCAAAATAGTTTTAGTCATTCCCACAATTCCAAATCCAAAAATTACAGCAAAAAACGATGCGTCAAATTGACAATCAAATTAGGAAAAAGTATTGGCGAAGAACAAATTATGATCAAGTAGAAAGGAACCGAATATAAAAATGCTCTCTATAACTTAATGAATATCAGAGCTATTTATTTTTTTATTATATAGAGGAATTAAAGTGGAGATTCATTCAAAAGAGCTCATTTAATTCTCATTTTGAGAAAAAGATTAACGATAGATATTAACTATAAACCATATATGCTTTCGGTTTTATATTGCCTTAGATACTCATTTAATTGCTTATTGTTAACTGTAACAAAAACTTAATTTTTTAAGAAAAATAAAATTGGCTTCGTTTATTTTGAGTTTATAAAGCGAATCTATACTGCCCGCCATCAACTGAGTGCAAGGTCGTGTTTGACACGTAAGTGCAAGGGTTACTTTACCTCCTGTTGATTACTAATAAATTTGTAATCAGTCAGCATGCTTGCACCAGTGGTTATTTAAACATCAAACAGACGAAGAGATAATTATGAAAACTTGGGTTTTAGCAGCGGTAGCAACACTCCTTTCAGGTACAACAATTGCGGCAGAGACATACATTCGTAACGGTAACGTTTATTCACACGAAGGAAAATGGAGTGCAGAAGCGGGTGTCGCAACAACGAGCGATTTATTTAAAGGGCAGAAGCACAGCGTGGTGCCACTTTTGAATTTTGGTTATCACGGTGATGATTTCAACGCAGATCTTAATGAGATCAACTACCGCTTTATTGGTAACAACAGCGATTTTATCAATATGAACGTCTTTGTTGAAACCAGCGGTATGCATTACGAATCTGATGATGCCAAGATTCTTAAAGGTATGAATGATCGTGACCTTGGAATAGATTTCGGCCTTAACATGGATCTAGATTTCGGCTCCGACGTTGTTTCAGCCTTCTTCCAACATGATGTGACGGGCAAGTCTGAAGGTTTCAAAACTGGTTTGAAATATACAGCAATCGTTGAACTAGACCAGTGGGTATTCGTGCCTTTCGCAAGCGTCGATTACAAAAGCGCAGACTTCGTTGATTACTATTTCGGTGTTACTCAAAAAGAGGTGGCAGCGAATCGTAAAGCCTATAAAGCGGATGGCACGTTCTCTTACAGTCTAGGTTATAAACTGGTGATGCCATTAACCGATAACTTAGAGTTAACTCAAACTTCTGCATTTACGCGCTTGGGTTCTGATATCGCAGATTCTCCATTGGTCGACAGTGCGAATCAATGGTTAGTAGGCGCATCGGTCGCATACTACTTCTAATAATAAAACAACGTTAGGAACGTAATAGTTGGCTTCTATTCAGGGACGAATAGACTTCTTTATCTTTTTAGAATAAATGGTTACTGAGGACGATATGATTCGTTTTAATTACAACAGCAGAGTTTTTGAAATCTGCTTTGAAAACTATGTGATCAGCAGTGCTTACCAAGAGTTACGCAATGAGTTAGGTCATGTTTATGGCCATGAAGCATTATGTCGCATAAAAGAGAATGGTATTGAAGTTGCACCATGTAAGTTCTTTGAGTATTTGGAATCTCGTTCATTTGTTGAAATGGTAGAGTTGAATATGCTGATAGTGAATATGCATCTGAAAGGCTTTAGATATTCAAGTATTTATGATTCAAGGTCTAAGCTATTTATTAATATGGTTCCGAGTTTTTTTAAAATTATTTATCAAAATGAAGAAATGTTACAGAGTTTGGTTCGCGCTATTCTCATCGAAGACATTAAACTTCATCAACTTGTCTTAGAAATAACAGAAAGCCCTTGTCCTATTGATGATTTAGTTGAATTTTACTTGGGTGTAGATAAGTTGAGGAGTAAAGGCATACTTATTGCGATTGACGACTTCGGTACGGGGTATTCAGACTTTTCAAGAGTGGCTGCAATTAAACCCCATTACGTCAAAGTAAGCCGTGAATTATTGCTTTATTCTCAGATATTTAAAAACAATGAACTTAGAAAACTGGCCGCGCTGTCTCAAACAGAGAGTATCACCTTGGTTTATGAAGGCATCGAGTATCTAGAGCAGTACGAATTCGCCAAAAGCAATGGGGCAAGGCTGTATCAAGGGTACTTGCTGTCTAAACCTGTTCATCATGCTATCTCCCAGATGCCTTGTTACTTCTAAAATTGCCTATGTATACGTGATTTTAGTCACAAATTTATGTCCAGATTACTAGGTTGAATATATTCATGGTCAATGCCAGGCTTTAAGGTATTTGTGTGAGTGATGTCTTGTAAGTAATTATAAATGCAATGAAAAACATTGTTATTCCAGTACATGGTGGCTAAATATTAAACAAGAGTTTGATTATTTATTCTAACTAAAAGAATGCATATACCAATAGAAGTGAAAATAATTTTAGATTCATAAATTATTTTCTATTCGATTCATTGTATTTCTTTAAATTTATGCTAATTTCTCGCCCCAAATTATAATGAGAGCCGCTAACTTATATTGACCTATTGGTTAATATAAACTTCCTTCATCTAAATTTTAGTGGGGGAGTATAGCTGACTGTCAAATAGTCTCGTCGATTTGGTTTTTCTGTACCTCTATTTGAATAATTTAAAGGAAGAACGATGAACGTATTGATTGTCGAAGACAATACCCAACTGCTCAATGAGTTAGCGATGCAATTGATCCATAAAGATATGCGGGTGCATCGTGCTGAGACAGGAGAAGAGGGGGATTATTGTCTTAATAACTTCCAGGTCGACCTAGTAATTTTAGATCTTGGGCTACCTGATGGTGATGGTATTGAATGGCTTAAAAAGTGGCGGTCAAATGGTATTACCGTTCCTATTCTGATCTTAACGGCTCGAGATAACTGGGCAGATAAAGTAGCAGGCCTGACGGCTGGCGCAGATGATTACCTAGCTAAACCTTTTGTGTTTGAAGAGCTTCTTGCTCGAGCTCATGCTCTCTATCGCCGCTCTTATGGGGCCTCCAATTCGTTGATTGAAGTTAGTTCATTTCAGCTTGATATTGATTCGAAACGCATTATGTCTGGTGACGTCAAGCTAGATTTGAGCGCCTACGAGTATCGATTACTAAAGTGCTTGATTCTTAATGCCGACAAAGTGGTTTCCAAGGACAAGCTACGTGCAGATGTATACGGCGATGAACTTGTGGAAGATGGCAATGTGATTGCCGTATTGATTAGCCGTATTAGAAAGAAAATTATCGCCAGTCGAGGGAGTGACCCGATTATCACGATTAGAAACCAGGGGTACAAACTTTGTTGATGAGGGTTAAACAACTGACTGGAACACTTAAGTTTCGTTATATTTTGGCAACAGGGTGGGCTTTAATTCTTCTTTCTTTTCTGTACGGGCAAGCGAATCTGCGTGTGTTCTATGCCAACTCGGACAAGTTCGTTAGTTTGTGGCTGTCTTCGGGTACAAGCTACTTACTGAATGACTTCATTATGGAAGATGGTGAGTTGATATTAAACCGAGATGTGCCGAAGAGGTTTCAAACGCGCGCTGAGCAGCTGTTTGTTTTTGATAGCGACCATAATCTACTTTTTGAAACTAACCCAACTGACTCTTTAGGCAAGTACATAAAGGACGAGTGGCTCAATAGCGACACATGTACACAGTTTTCTATCAGTAGTGACGGGTTAGATTATTTTGTTGGTATAAAGCACCACTACGGTAATGAGCATTTGCCTGATTTGATGTTTGTGACGTTTAAAGAACATCATGCTATAGATCCGGTTTTCTTCGAAGAGATAGATCGGAATTTTCAGTACGTTAAAGGTATGTTTTATTTGCACATTTTCCTTATCATTCCTTTAATGTGGCTGTTTTCTAACTGGAGTTTAAGACCCATTGATCGCATTAATAATCAATTAATTGCGCTTAAAAAGGGAGAGATTACAAAGCTTGATGACAATTCGGCTAAAGAACTGCGACCGTTGGTTGAAAGTTTGAATGGTTTGATTCATTACGAGCGTCAACAAAAAGAGAAACAAAGACAGCTTCTCTCGGATTTGTCACACGGATTGAAAACACCGCTATCGGTGTTACAGGGAGTTGCACGGAGTCACTCATTAGGCATTCCGCTGCACGACAATAAGAAGATTGATTACGTGATTAACCAAGAAGTTAAAAACATGGTTGATCAAATCCAACATCGTTTGAAAGTTGCATCTAACGATCACAGTTCTGTTTTATCAGCACAAAGTCATCAGGTTTCTGAAATCGTCGATCAGTTGGTGTTTGGTATGAAAAAGATACACGCGACAAAGAACGTGACGTTTAAGTTGTGTGTCCCAGCAGATGTCGTATTTGTCGGCCAGCGTAATGATTTGATGGAGGTGGTGGGCAATCTTCTCGATAACGCATGTAAATATGGTAATGGTGAAGTTCATGTTTCCGCTTACATCAAGAGCTCAAAGTGTCTTTACGTGGTTGTTGAGGACAATGGAGAAGGTGTACCAGACGCGTTAAAAGAGAAGTTAGGCGATCGTGGAATGCGATTAGACAGCCGAGTTCAAGGCTACGGGCTTGGAATTAACATCGCGCAGGAACTTCTATCTAGCTACCACGGCTTATTGAAAATCGAAGATTCCTCCTTGGGAGGCGCTAAATTTACCGCAGTGTTTGAAGTCCAAGAAGACTTGCAACTGAGATAGGTTTTCAATGTCTCTCAGTTAAAGATAGGACAGCTAATGAGCGTTTAATCGTTGGGTTAAACGCTCTTTTTGTTATTGATTCTTGTACTTATGTAGCAGGTCCCAAGGAATATGACACAAGTGGTGATTCTCTGGGTGAAGTGACAAATGGTGCTGGTGGATGTCGTCACTCAGGACAAAATTTGTCAAAGGCAAAATCTCTAGAGCAATTCGGTCGGCATCATCTCGAGCTGCAATGATTTGCTTGGCTTGCTCAATATGGTTCGGCTGTTCACTATAAATACCAGTTCGGTACTTCTCGCCAACGTCATTTCCCTGCTTGTTCACACTGTATGGGTCGATAATCTCGAAAAGGTGATGTATTAGCGTTTCTAAAGAGACTTCCGTCGGATTAAAAGTCACTTCTACACATTCAGCATAACCATCATAATCGCCTTGAGTTGTCGCACTCTTACCATTGGCCCGCCCAGCCTTAGTGTCAATAACACCGGGTACGTACTTGATAAACTCTTGGACTCCCCATAAACAGCCACCTGCTAGGTAGATTCTTTCCATTACTCTTCGCTCATAACTAAAACAGGACTATGTTAATGACTCCTAGTCGTTGAATCCAGTCACGTATATTGGATAAAGGTGATCATTTGTAGCAACACCAATCAACTATTGCCACATCACCAAGATGGCCGCAATCGCGATAAAGAATAGGGCAAGCATGTCTTTATTCTTAACCGGCTCTTTCAGCCAGAATATCGAAATGAGCATGGTGAAGAACACTTCGATTTGCCCGAGAGTTTTTACATAAGGCACTGCCTGCAGCGACATTGCACTAAACCAACCAAGTGAACCGACAAAGCTCGCGATACTGGTCATGATCACCAATTTGGGTTTGGTGAACATCAGTTTCAATGTATCGCGGTCTTTTAAAAGCAAATACGTTAATAGCAGTAGGGTTTGCGTCAGAATTACAATGAACAAAACCCACGCTGCACTGTGCGGGAATGGTAAGTTCAGGCTCAAGCTCGCCTCACGGATCCATAGCGAAGTGAGAGCGAAAGCGGTGCTACAAGCGAGGCCGATTGAAGCCGTCTTTAGAGATACACTGCGAACACCATTGGCACAACTAAGCAGAAATACCGCGACCATACCAAAAGCGACGCCAACCCAACCGAGTAATGTTAGTGAAGTGCCGAAAAACAGCATCCCCAACAGTGCGGACACAGGGGCTTCACTTTTTGCCAGCCCAGCACCAATCGCAAAGTTGCGCTGCTTAAACAGCACCACCATTAAACCTGTGGCGACGATCTGCATAATAGAAGCGCCTGCCAGAAAGAAGTAAGAGTGCCCAGTGAAGGTTGGCATTGGGGCATCTTGGTATTGGTAGAGGCAGAACAAGTAGATTAGGGCGAGAGGGCTTGCCCAAAGAAAACGCGCAAGCGTTACTCCTGAAACGTTCAAGGTTTGACTTAAGCGGCTTTGAAAAGCGTTTCTCCATGCTTGGCTAGAAGCGGCAAGCACAGTGAATAGGATCCATTCCATGGTTATCGTTCCTTGGGAAGGAGAAAAGGAGCAGCGTGTGAATTGCGCTGCTCGGTATTGATTTCGACTACGGTTTTATAGGTAGCGAGCTTTCAAGTGATCTTGGAAGAACTTGGCATTCAGCGTTTCACCTGTCGCGCCTTTCACCAACTCGTCGGTGGTTAGCAGGCTTCCTTTGCTCCAGATGTTGCTCTCTAACCAGCTAAAGATCGGAGTTAGATCGCCAGATTGAATCACTTGGTCAACATCAACAGTTTGCTTCATTGCTGCCATAAACTGCGCTGCGTACATTGCACCTAATGTGTAACTAGGGAAGTAGCCAAATGCGCCGTCTGTCCAGTGAATATCCTGCATACAGCCATTAGTGAAATTACCTTGAGTACTAAGCCCTAGGTAATCTTGCATCTTTTGGTTCCACAGCTCAGGTACGTCCGTATGTTTGATGGCGCCGTTAATCAAATCGCGTTCAATTTCATAGCGCAGGATAACGTGTGCAGGGTAGGTTAGCTCATCGGCATCAACACGGATAAAGTCTTTCTTAACACGGGTGTAGATCTTCTTGAAGTTCTCTTGCTCGAACTCTGGACCACTGAATTGATTACCAGCCATACGAGCTAAATGTGCAATAAAAGCATCGCTTCTACCAACTTGCATTTCAAAGAACAGAGATTGAGACTCATGAATACCCATTGAGCGCGCTTCGCCTGCTGGTGTGCCTGCTAGTGCTTTTGGTAAACCTTGTTCGTAGCGAGCGTGGCCAGTTTCATGAACAATGCCCATTAGTGATTGAACAAACTCTGATTCATCGTAGCGGGTTGTGATACGCACATCTGAAGGCACGCCGCCACAGAATGGGTGAACACTTTCATCTAGTCGACCATGTTCAAAGTCGAACTTGAGCAGTTTCATCACCTCAAGGCCAAGCGCTTTTTGCTTGTCTGTTGGGTAGTGGCCAGTAGGAGCGATGAGTTGTTCCGTCGATTGCTTCTCGATAACTTGATCAATCAAGCCAGGAAGCCATGTTTTTACATCGCTGAACAGAGCATCAAGAGAGGCAGAGCTGGTGCCCGGCTCGTAGATATCCAGCATTGCGTCATAAGGTGTTAAGTTTGCTGCGTCGGCTCTGATTTGTGCTTCTTCACGAGAAAGTTCGACAACTTCACGCCAGTTTTTCTCGAAACCAACCCAGTCATTTTCGCCGCGCTGTGTTCGCCAAGCATGCTCACACTTTGAGCCCGCGAGAGATTTAGCTTGCACTAGCTTTTCAGGAAGAAGGTTTGCTTGTTGCCATTGTCTTTTAATCTCACGCAGTGACGATTTTTGTTCTGCATTTAAGTTTTCATTCTCAGCGTTTGCGATCCAGTCAGCTAATTGAGGTTGCGTCATTAGACCGTGAATATGAACGGATAGCTCTGCCATCGCTTCACTACGTGCTTGGTTACCACCTGCAGGCATCATAGATGCGGCGTCCCAGCCACAAATTGCAGATAAATGTTGGAAGCGTGAACATTTTTGAGAATGTTCAACCAGTTTTTTGAATGCGCTCATCATAATTCCCTGAGAATAAAAGAAATAGTTTAGCAACCAACGCCATAGTGACCAATAGGTTTGTTCTACAAAGCGACCTTGGTTGTAAATAATTTGTAAACCACATGGAGGGCAGAAGACCAAAGGTTTTATAAAATAATCGGGTAGGGGTAATACAAAGCTTAACAAGCGAGGATGAATTGAGTTAATCTGCAGCATATTGATGATGCTTTGCCTCTGTTTTATTCACTTCAGATATCAGCGGTCAAGCTAAGAGTTTATTTTGCAAGGATGCGGTTATGATACTGAACTTTGAAGCCTTTATTGTGGCGATCACCATTTTGACTTTAACGCCCGGGTTAGATACAGCTGTGGTGATTCGTAACACCACCCGCTCTGGGATGAGAGATGGTGCGGTAACAAGTTTTGGTGTTTGTTTAGGTTTGTTTGTGCATGCGACTTTCTCGGCGATCGGCATTTCAGCGATTCTTCTGCAATCTGCAGAGCTGTTTCAAACCGTTAAGCTGATTGGTGCGGCGTATCTGATCTGGTTAGGTGCTTCTAGCCTTTATGGTGT
Organism: Vibrio sp. THAF190c; assembly: GCF_009363355.1. NCBI lineage: Bacteria > Pseudomonadati > Pseudomonadota > Gammaproteobacteria > Vibrionales > Vibrionaceae > Vibrio > Vibrio sp. THAF190c. The sequence continues at coordinate 1,444,119 of NZ_CP045338.1, forward strand.
CTTCAAAGGCAATGCAGGGTTTGAGGTATCAGACGCAAAACATGAACAACTGAGCGTATCTCGCTCTCTTAGAGAGGGCTTTCTCTCTAATGTGTTGAACCCTAAAACAGCGGTCTTTTATCTAGCATTCTTACCGCAGTTTATTGACCCTCATGGTTCGCCATTTATGCAGTCGATGTTGATGGCCGGAATCCACTTTATGATTGCTATGATTTGGCAGTGTGGCATCGCTGGTGCAGTAGGTTCAGCAAAACAGCTATTCAAGAGCCCTAAAGTGATTGGTTGGATGGAAGGCGTGACGGGCGCCGTATTGATTTCACTAGGTATCAAGTTGATGCTGGAAGAGCCACCAACGCCAACAGCTTAATAACTGAATGTTTGAGATAAAAGAAAGCCGAAGTGTTCTAGTTCGGCTTTTTTGTATATTCGATATTACCAATCTACTCGCTTAAACCATCGACGGCTTACGTGTGCTCTTCGGTTCGCCTTTCATTGTCATTTGATTAAAGAACTGTTTCGTTTCTTCAATCACGACTTGGCGTAGCAAGATCAAACCGATTAGGTTCGGAACTGCCATCAAACCATTGACGATGTCTGCTAGTAGCCAAATCACGTCGAGTTTTAGGAAGGCACCCGATGCAACCAATGCAATAAAGATAACCTTGTATGGTAGAACCGCTTTGGTACCAAACAGGAATACAACACAGCGCTCACCGTAGTAGTTCCAACCTAGAATAGTCGTGAAAGCAAAGAAGATCAGACCAACAGACACTAGCATTGGACCAATTGTGTCGGCATTAAGACCAACAGCAAAGGCGTGTGTGGTCATCGCTGCACCTGAAAGATCCGTTTGCCAAGCACCTGTTAAGATAAGTGCCAAACCTGTCATTGTACAGATGATGATAGTGTCGAAGAAGGTACCCGTCATAGAGATAAGACCTTGCTTAACACATGAATCGGTCTTCGCTGCTGCTGCAGCCATAGGTGCACTACCTAGGCCGGATTCGTTCGAGAATACACCACGAGCAATACCCGATTGAATTGCTAGCATGATGCTCGCTCCCAAGAAACCACCAGTTGCAGCAGTATTGGTAAACGCTGAAGTGATCACTAGGCTAACCGCATCTAACAGTTGATCTGCGTTCGATAGCAGAACACTCATACATGCGACGATGTACATGACAGCCATCGTTGGAACGACTTTACCGGCTACTTTAGCGATAGACTGGATACCGCCAAGGGTTACAACAGCAACAAGTAGAGTAAGTACGACCGCAGATAGCTCACGAGAGGCACCAAAAGAGATTTCTGTTGCGTCGAGAATCGCGTTCACTTGCGGGAAAGTACCGATACCAAAACAGGCTACGCCAAGTGCAAATACAGCGAATAGAACCGCTAAGATACGAGAACCAACACCGTATTGTAGGTAGTACATTGGTCCGCCGACCATCTCACCTTTACTATCGACTTTGCGATATTTAACGGCAAGAAGACACTCTGCATACTTAGTCGCCATACCGAACAGGGCAGCGAGCCACATCCAGAAAAGCGCACCCGGTCCACCAAGTTTAATAGCAGTAGCAACACCAACAATGTTACCAGTACCAATAGTCGCAGAAAGGGCGGTACATAAAGCAGCAAAGCTAGAAACATCACCATGACCAGATTTATCTTTGGTGAACACCATCTTCAGAGCAGTTGGCAGGTGTCTAAACTGGAGTAAGCCTAAGCGAAAAGTAAAGTAGATACCTGTACCAACGAGCAAAGCAAGCAGCGGTGGTCCCCAAACAAGTTGGTTGATGGTTTGTAATGTTTCTTGTAGATAGTTCATAGGTTCCCCTTAATAAATAAAAATTTAAGGAGAAGAGTGAAAGGGCAGTGCTGATCAAAGAGATCGCACCACTTAATACATTATTACTGTAGTTAGTGTTCTGAATTAAGGTTGTTGCTTTCCACTCCTCTGTCCTTTTGCCTGAGAGTTTCACTTAGCGAAAAACTTACTGAGAAGTTTTGGTCTCTAAGCTTGCTCCTTCGGCGACCGATTTAACGGTTCTCTCCAGAGGTTCCTCCAACGACAGTCCTCGCTTTTCTGATTTTCATCAGCACAAAGCACCTGAAAGATTTACTTCTTCGGCGGGTCAATCTAACCAAATGTTAGAATTTAGTTAAAAACCACTCTCCTGCAGTCTTCATCGGAACAATTACCTAGATGAATAGGTAATCTGTACGCGTATCCTAGATCAGAAAAAGTGTGATGTCAGTAGTAAAATATCTGTTTGCACAAATCTTGTTCAACTAAATGATCAAACAACGTGACTCTGACGTAACTTGCTTATTTAAATGGTATAAAATAGAGAAACAAGGAGGAGTTATGACTCGACTAATCGCAATTGTTTTTTTATTGGCGTTGGCGTTTGTGCTGTTTCGTTATCGGACCAACGAAAAAGTGCAGAAAAGCGTAGTGATTGTCATCGTAGGTGGCTTTTTGTTGTATACCGCAAGCTTGATGTTTTCCGAGCTAACACGCTGAAGCTGACTGGTGACTTCATTAGGTGGAAGTATGCCACAGCCAAGAGTAGTACTTGTTGCTGTTAACTTTGCAGTGACATTGTAACCTTTAATGAATTGGAGTAACCCTGTGAGCCAACAATCTGGGCAGAATGAACAAGACGAAGTGGTTGTCATAGAAGAACGTGACAAATGCAGCCAGCTATACATTGGTATTGCCGCCGTTATGGGCTTAGCCCTTGGAGGTCTGATTGGCTCTTCGGTCACAGCATCGAAGTGGGAGTCAACCTATCAAGTCTTGGAGTCTCGCTATCAAGAGTTGAAGAACAGTAAGCAGCAGTTGGTGACACAAGTTGAAGCTAAGGTAGCTAAAGTTGACTCAGAAATTGGTAACCAAGTTGAAGCAGCTCTGCAAAAACAAGCTGAAGCGCACCAGAAAGAATTGGATGAGATAACAAAGCAGACCGCTGTTCTCGAAAAGGCCAATTACTCGTTGGAGCAACAACTGAATGAACAAAAAGTAGCACTAGAGCAGTCAGAACAAAATAATCAAAAACTCAACCGCCAAGCGGACATGCAATCGACCATGTTTGAGCGCTCACGTGAACTGTTCCGTAAAGAGTTACAAATCACCCAAGCGCTTGAAGCGTTAGAGGCAGAACGTGATAGATTAGAGCCTAACCTAAAGCCGCTTAAGAAGCAGTGTGATACGTTCCTTGAGGGTACATCTTGGGACGCAAAATCAGACTCTTGTGATAAGCTTGATGCTGCTAACTCTCGTTTGAGCGACATTAGACAGATGATAGAAGTTCATAGAATGGACCTTCAGCAAATCAAAGATCTGACTGAAGAGATTGGACTGTAATCCTTCTTACTTTTTCTACATTCAATTAAACAAAAAAAGTCCATATCATTGCTTGATATGGACTTTTTGTTATTTGGTCAATAGGGACCTGTTGTTAAAACAAGATTCTATTTTCCGTATGTTTTGATTTCGCCTGATTTCACTCGAGCTACGAATGACTGAAGTTCTTTTTTCACAACAGGCATTAGGAAGTAAAGACCAAGGATGTTGAAGATAGACATCGCGAAGATAGCTGCATCTGAGAAGTCGATTACCGCACCAAACTGAATTGTCGCGCCAATTACAACGAACACACAGAACATCACTTTGAACACAAGCTCAGTTGTTTTGCCTTCACCGAATAGGTAAGTCCATGCTTTCAGACCGTAGTAAGACCAAGAGATCATAGTCGAGAAAGCGAACATGATAACAGCAAGAGCAAGGGTGTATTTGAAGAAGCCAGCTGTTTCAGTAAACGAAGCGGCTGTTAGTGTTACACCTGTTAGACCTGAACCATCGAATGGACCTGTGTTTAGACCTGCGATAGTGATAACAAGTGCTGTCATTGTACAGATTACAACGGTATCAACGAACGGTTCTAGTAGTGAAACAAGACCTTCCGTGATTGGTTCTTTAGTTTTAACCGCAGAGTGAGCAATCGCAGCAGAACCTACACCAGCTTCGTTCGAGAATGTAGCACGTTTCAAACCTTGGATTAGGGCACCAATGAAGCCACCTACAACACCTTCACCAGTAAATGCACCAGTAAAGATAGCGCTGAAAGCAGGGCCTACTTGATCAAGGTTAGAACCGATAACAATAAGAGCCATACCGATGTATAGCGCTGCCATCCAAGGTACAACACGCTCAGTTACAGAAGCAATCGAAGGCATACCACCAACAATTACAGAGAAAACCAAACCAGCTAGAACAAAGCCTGTAATGATGCCGTACTCGCTTGGAATGTCGAATGCGTAAGTTAGCATTGCGTGAGCTTGGTTGGCTTGGAACATGTTGCCGCCACCCAGAGAGCCCAGAATACACATTAGAGCAAAGCCGATAGCCAGTGCTTTACCTAGTCCGCCCATGCCACGCTCGCTTAGACCCTGGCTTAGGTAGTACATTGGACCACCAGATACAACACCTGAAGGTAAGATGGTGCGGTATTTAACACCTAACGTACACTCACAGAATTTTGATGCCATACCAAGCAGGCCACACAAAATCATCCAGAATGTTGCACCTGGACCACCAATTGCTAGAGCAGCACCTACACCTGCGATGTTACCAAGGCCGACGGTTCCGGAAAGGGCAGTAGCTAACGCTTGAAAGTGAGAAACCTCGCCGTCTTCTTTGGAGTTAGGATCTGTGTATTTGCCTCGAATAATGTCGATGGCCATACCCACGCGCTTAAATTGAACGAAGCCAAAATAAACAGTAAAGATGAGTGCAGCGAGCAATAACCAACCAACAATGATTGGGAAGTTAGCCTCGCCAACTGGCACACTTTTGAATATTAATCCAACGAACCATCCAGTATATTCGTTGAAAAAACCATCAATACTTTGGCTTAAATTACTGATTGTTTGATTAAATGACCCTTCTTCTGCAAATGCGGTGGAACTGAATAATAATATAAACCCTAAAAATAATGCTCTTATGTTTTTCATGGTTTTCCCTGTATTTTACTAAATTTTATTTACTGCTGTTGAGCTTGCTTTCTATTAACTTTTATTTTCAACAAGTTATCTATTCATTTGGTTGGCAACAAACGGCTTGTAACCAACTCAATACTTCGAATAAATATAATTACTGAACAAGTTTTATATGGATATAGCTTCTCTGTGTGAGTAAGGTCGTTCTATTTTTATAACTGACCTTGTTGATAATCCTATACATAAAAATAATGGCATTAAAGATTTTTTTACAATTAATTTACATTTGTTTGGGCTCAGTCATCGTTTTCAGTAAGTCATTGTTTTGAAATTGCGACTATTGGCCTTTTAGAATGGACATCAGTTTGCATGTTGAGCCAAACCTGTGAAATTGTGTTGACCATGTTGCTAAAGGGAGTGTTTTGAGCTTCTTGAAATGGCCATTGGTGCGGTAAAAAACTGACGGTAGAAGTCAGTAAGTCGCAGTCGGTAAATCTTATATTTTGGCTGTATAAAAGTTAGAGCTATTTACCGGTGTTACTTTATATTTGGCGAATAAAAAAGCCCTTTATAATAAAGGGCCTTTTGAGAAGTAATTGTTAGTGTACGTTATTTTTATAAACCACAAAGCTTATTGCTAGTAGTTATTAGTTATACCCAGCGGTTCGTTTCTGAGATTTGTGAAACAACTTAACCGCTAATAATGAAGACCAAAGCGCGACTTGTCCCCATAATAAGGTCCACTGTGGCGCTATATCTTGCCAAGTGGCGTCCATCTGATTTATCCCAAGAAAGCCTTGTATTGCTGGGGTACTTGGAAAGAGTTGCGACAGTCCAACCAGCCAAGTTGGCATCATCTCAACAGGCCATATAAAGCCTGAGGAGAAAATCAAAGGCATAGAACTGATCAAAACAACGACAGTGACCCATTCTCTTCTTGGCACAAATTCACCAATCAAGATACCAACTAAGCAGCTACCGACTAAGAATGGGAGCAGTAGTGTGAGTAATTGACCATGAGTTGCCAGTGAGTTGATGCCGTAGAAATCGAAACTCGCCCCAAAGTAATACATAGCGAGTAGGTAATAGATGCCCACGAGTACACAGCAACGAGCGACAATTAGCTTTAAGCTTGAAACCCGTGACCAATATCCTGAGGTTGCTTGGCTATTTTGGGTTGCGCCAATTAAGCCAGATGCCATCGCGAGGGTTTGCTGAAGTATCAAAACAAAAACCGCTGGTACAACGTAATCTATGTAGCCCATACGACTGTTAAACGTTGGTTTCAGGTTTAGACTGAATGCGTTATACCCATTGGCCGCAGTTTCTAACGGTACGCCTTCAACGAGTAGGTGGCTGACTTTGACCTGTGCGGCGAGTGTGCCGCCCGCTTTAGCCAAGCCCTCGATGATAGTACCGTACACAAGAAAGAACGAAGCATCGCCCGCATACGACAGCGTTGGGCTTTTACCTAGCAGCAAATCTTTGTAGAAATTCTCTGGAATCACCAAAAAGCCACCAATTTCCTGATTCAGTAGCGCTTGTTTAGCGTCAGCGAGACTAAAATCACGGCGAGTGATGTTAATTTGAGGTGTGGCATCAACCATACGCTCTAGTTGATAACTGCTCTGGCTACCATCCAAGTTGACCACTGAGGCTTTTAGTTGCTCAGGGGTCTGTTGCGCATAAGGCAAAGGATAGAGAAAAGAGTAGAAAATCACTCCACCAAAGACGGTCAATAAGACGACTGGGTTTCGGACGACGGCTAAGAGCTCGTGCTTAATGAGTTCGATGAAGCTGACTGGTTTCATTGTACGGCTCCATTCACTGGTTGTGCGTTCAAATGTTTACGGATCAGAAGCAGTGTGATGATAGCTGGAATCACGTAGCCGAACATCGGTAGCAGCTGCATTATCGTTTGCGCTGCATTGATGCCATAACTGGACAGTGCGGTTTGAGCTTCAATGTAATGACTAATCGGCAGCAGACTGCGCCACGCTTGCGCGGCGGCATTCATGTCTGTTACTGGAAAGGTGATCCCCATGAATGCAAAGCTTGGTGCGGTGAATGCACCTGCAAAGCTCATGGCTCTCGCGGGATCGAGTGTCAAAAAGAAGAAAGCACTACCCATGATCATGCAACAAATGACGGTGATCAGTTGTGTGAATATCAGAGGTGTGAAACTCCCATGATAAGGCCAATCCAAAAATACGTAAAACCAAGCCATAAAGCTGATACCAAACACTAAGAACAGCAGAGCGTAAGGCAGCAATGTCGAGGTAAGTGCTTTGACTGTCGATGTACCGAGCCATTTTTTCAACACTCTTTCACGACAATTGGCAGCCAAAACCAATATGGTTCCGACGACAATCATGATCTGCCAAAGGGCAGGGATGATCGCCGATACTAAGAACTGCGAATAGCTGGTGTTCTTATTGAATAACGGGGTAATCTGACTTTGGATTGTCACTGCTTGGCCAAGTGCCGATTTCACCGTTTTGTCGCCATGAGATAACTGCTTAGCGACTTCCACTTGAGCATTAAACGTTCCTTGTGCTTGTAACAGAGCCGAATTGACCAGCTTACCAATCAGGATAAACTGGCTGTTATAGAACACAGAAACCTTAGGGTTCAGTCCAAGGTAAATATCGCGCTCAAAATGTTTAGGGATGATCACGTAGCCATAAATATCACGCTTGACCATGGCTTGTTTTGCTTGGCTAATATCTGTGTATTTTTGCGTGACCGCCAGCGTTGGTGAGGCATCCACTAAACGAACAAACTGCTGTGAAAGCTGACCATGATTTAAGTTCACCACCGCAACAGGCAGATCGCGAGCAATACCTTGAGAGAAAATCAACCAGATACTCGCTACCAGAAGTAGTGGTATCCAAGTGAGGCTAGATAGCAACCATTTGTCTTTGCGCACGATTCGCCACTGACGCACAAATTCGTTATCAGTGGCTTCAACTTCGCTGGGTTGAGGAGAATAGGACATAATTGACCTTACAATTCAACGACCAAACTCATACCCATGCGTAACGTATCGTTGTTATCGACTGGGCGAGCTTCAATTTCAAATGTTCTTAGGTCAAAGCCTTGTGCGGCATCTGTTGAGCGCCAAGTCGCAAAATCACCCATGACGGCAATATGACTCACTTCGAATGTTACGTTTTTATCAAGTGCAGGAAGGTAAGCATTGAACTGGGATCCTTTTTCGAAGTACTTGAGGTGGTCTTCTCGAACATTGAGCACAGCCCACGCGTCTTGCGTGTCGATAACAGTGACAACAGGGAAACCTTGAGGTGCCAGTTCACCACTGCTTAATAGCACTTGAGCAACTTCACCATTAAACCAACTGTGGATTTGTGTATCTTTGGCGTAAGCCTCAACCTCGGCAACGGCGCCTGCAGCCATTAACGCTCTTTGAGCTGCTGCGACTTTGGTTTCATCACGAGCTCCTTCTTGAGCCAGCTTATACATTTGAAGCGCGGCACTTTCTGTATATTTCGCTGCTTGCCATTGAGTTTTCGCTTCGTCACGCTTTTGTTCAGCGACGACACCATCTTTATAGAGGTTATTAACTCGTTGGTAAGTCTTCTCCATCAAGTCAGCGGCAGCCTTTGCTTTTAGCCATTGGTCTTTCGCTGCTTGTATTTGCTGCTCACGTGCGCCTTTCTCGGCTTCTTGTGCAAGCGCGCCAGCTGCTTTCTCTCCGGCTTTTGCTTGCTCTAGCTTTGCATCGATCTCAGGGCTCAGTAGTGAGAAGACCAATTGACCTTTTTCTACGGTGTCACCCTTTCGAACGAACACTTGGTCAATACGCCCTGGCACTTTGGAAGAGATGCTGTATTGCTGAGCGTCGATCTGGCCTTGAATCTTAACAGGCTGTGGCAGGTATGCTTGATAAAAGCTGTACCCAACCCAACCGACAATGCCAATACCGATGATTGAAGCGATAAGTGGTTTAACTGATTTCATGAATCACCCTTTTGTATTGGTGTTGTGAGCACTTGGATAAACGGCAGAGGTTGAATAGCTTGGGAATGTATTCATCTCGCTGCTTAGCGCTAATAGTTTGTTTAGAGATACTAGGTATTGAAAGCGAGCGACCGATTGTTGAGTTTTGATGCTTGCCAGATATAGCTCAGCATCAACTACTTCTAGCGATGTAGAGAGACCTTGGTTGAAAGCTTTTTTACGTAGCGATAGGTTTTCTTGTGCAAGAGAAAGGCTTGAGTTGAGACCTTGAACTTCTTCTACAGCCTGTTGCGCCTCAAGATAGGTTTTTTGAACCAATACAGTGAGGTCTTGTTTTGCTTGTGACTTTAGATATTGAACTTGTGAAACCGCACTGTGCGCAGCAGCAACCTTGTCTGAGCGACCTGACGTATCGATAAGAGGTACATTGACCCCAATTCCTACTAACCAGTCGGGTTTCATTTCACTCGCAAGTGAGTCATCTTCATGCAGGCTGTAGTCACCGTATAGGTAAACTTCTGGATAGTATTTGCCTTTCTCGGCTTTAATTAGGCTGCTCGCTTGCTTCTCTTTGGCGTCTAAAATGCTCAAACCTGGATAGGTCGTCAATGTCTGGTCAACAAAGGTGTCCATATTTGGCAGGTTGTTGTTGATGAACAGGGCTTCTGATGGCTCAACAGTTTCTGAAAGGCCAAGAATCTGAGTTAATGCAAGCTGGGCGATTTTAAGGTCGTTTTGAGCTTTGGTTCTCTCGACGATTGCTTTATCGAGAGAGGCGTCTGCTTGTAATCGTTCTACACGCGCAATCTGACCTTGCTCTTCCAGCTTAATCGCGAAATCTCGGTGCTGAGTTAAGCCGGCTTCTACCGCTAAACGGGTTTGGACTACATCTTGCGCCAAAATCACAGAGAAGTAGTACTTGGTAAGATCTTCGTAGCGCGCTTGTTTCTCCATCAAGAACTGACTTTGCGCTTCTTCACTCTGGCCTTCAGCCGCAGTTTGAGCTGCAGTAATTCGACCACCAGTGAAGATAGGCCACACAGCACGAATAGAAGAACTAAAAATGTCTTGTTCTGTAATGGTTGAAGTGATGCCGCCTAAACTGCCGAGAATAGGCTGCAATACTGGACCTAGTGCACCTAAACTGGGTACTCCACTCAAGCTATCCGCAAACTGCTCGCCATTGATAGTGACATCGCTGTCGAGGTGTGTGTAGTTTGCACCTAAGGTAACAGAAGGTAAATTGAGGCTGCCAGTTGCATTTTGAAGGTGCTGATAGCGCTCTACGTTTGCTTGCTGTGCTGCCAGAGAATTATTGTTTTGCTGTAGCAGATCCCACGCATCAGGAAAGGAGAGAGGCGCGGCAAAACTGGCCGAACTCACACAGCTTATTAGCAGTGCGGTCAGTGAAAATTTTGGTCTGAATTTTGGTGATGTCATCTTCATACTTACCAAATTAGAGTAATAACTCTAATGTTAACAGGCTGATCCGAATTTGTCTTGAACTGATTGAGCAATTATCTATTACGTTCAGTCTAGATGCGGTGTTGCATTAGAAATAGAAAGAGCACGTTAGAACGTGCTCTTTAAATAAGTATAGAAGTGATTGTTTTAAAATGAAAATGTTCTAATCAAAGCCTGGGCAGTGGTGGTCTGCACGCCAAACTAGGTGACGCGAACCTTGCATTGTTTGAAGCAAATCTCTTCCGGACATTTGGGGGAACGCCAATAACACTTTTAGATCAAGTGGCGAAGTAGCATCTTTTTCGTAAGCTCTGACGTGCGTAAATGTCGATTGTAAGTTTTTGAACAGCATAGCCTTAGTAAGGCAAATTCCAAAAGAATCGCGTTTCATTGCCTGGTTTCCTTTTCAACAATGTTATTACGTTATGTTTTTAATCCGTTTTTGAAATCGACTGCGTCACTTTTGCCAATCAGCATTTATTATTGGAGTGTCTGAGAACTAAAGACTACCTCTTTTGTTGTTGTGATTTTGGTGGAAAGTCGACCCATATCAATAGGGTAATTCTTCCACATTAACGTAGGTGGGCTCATTTCCTACGTGCTCGTGTGACACATACGATAATCGCTAATTGTTACCAATGTGTTACTTGTTTCGTTGTGTCTACTATCAAGAGAAACGGCGTCTCTTGATTGATAGCTTTATGCTTAATTTATTATGTGCAACTAGTATAATTGTATTTTTTATAACCAACCTAAAAAACAGCTAAAATCGGAGTGATCTAGGTCAACAATTAATCAGGTAACTGAGTGTAAGAGCTAAGAATTTCTAAAAAACGATTTTGAGGTTTGGTCTAAATCTGAAGTCAGTCGTTTTTAGATTAAAAACTCTGTTAATAACATGCGCTTTAGTCACAAATCTGAACCTTTGAAATCTCTCATAATTAACTTGGTGTTAACATTGTTAGATCGCATAGGGAGTAGGTGTCGATGAAGTGGAGCAGTATCAGCTTTAGAAAAAGATTGCTGATTATTATGACAGTGACAGGGTTAGTCGAGTTGTTGATTCTTAGCGCGGCTGGCTTTGCCTACATTAAACACTCCCAAGAAGAAGAGATGGGGCTCAAAGCCTTAGGGGTAGCCGAGTTCCTTTCCGAATCACCACGTGTTATCGAACTGATCCAACGCCACTCAAGTAACCCTGATCTCTTGTCTCAGTTAGATTCTGAACATCAACAACGCTTCCGCAACTTAACCCATCTAATTGGCGCAGCATTCATTGTGATTGGCGATGAACAGGGAATTCGCCTTGTTCACCCTGTCGATGAAAGATTAGGTAAGCCGATGCGAGGGGGAGACAACCAAAAAGCACTGGTTTTCGGTGAGTCCTATGTGTCGACAGCCAAGGGTTCGTTGGGGCTTTCTGTTCGTGGTAAATCGGCAGTTAAAGACTCGAATGGCGAAATCATTGGGGTGGTGTCAGTTGGTTATCTGCTTGACTCTCTACAAGATAGAATCGAGCCCTATTTGGCGTTCTTGATCATCATGGCATTGTTGGTTGTGGCAGTGAATGCCTTGATTTCTAGTTATGTCTCAAGACGTTTCCAGAGAGCAATCCTTGGTTTTGAACCTGAAGAGATCGGTCGTCTGTATGTTGAGCTTGATGTCACTATGAGCACGGTGAAAGAAGGTATTTTGAGTATCGACGACCACGGTGTTCTTCGCTCAATCAACAAGAGTGCCTGCGATATTCTTTCTATTGATAGAGAGTCTTCACTTAATAAACCGTTTTCTCAGGTAGTGCCGAATAGTGACCTTGAGCAACTATTGTCGAGTGGTCAGTCGGACCACGATATTGAGCTTTATCTAAACAATAAGCGCATTATCGCAAACCGCAGCCCAATCGTTGTAGCGGGGGAAGTGGTTGGTGCAGTGTCGAGTTTTAGATTGAGAGATGAGATCAACGATCTCACCGAGCAGCTCTCGCAAACCAAAGAGTATGCCGACCTGCTGCGTTCTCAAACTCACGAACATCGCAATAAGCTCAACACTATTAGCGGTATGTTGCAAATGGGTGAGCTAGAAGCAGTGCAACATTTAATTGGTCAAGAAACTGCACACTATCAGAGCCTTATCGAGTTTTTGAGAGAAACCGTTAAAGAGCCTCTTGTGGCAGGTATGCTGCTTGGCAAAACAGAGCGAGCTCGTGAAATTGGTTTAGAGCTGGTGGTAGAAGAGGGCTCTCGATTAGAAACGCTGCCAAGGTGGTTAAACGCCGATGACGTCGTGACCATCTTGGGGAACCTGATTGATAACGCGTTTGATGCGACTCGAATGGCAATCAGCCAGACAGAATCATTCCCACCTGCGAGACGTATCATCGAGGTTTCGGTCAGCGATTATGGTAATGAAGTGATTCTTGAAGTTGACGATAAAGGATGCGGTTTACCAGAAGGTTTAGCCATTGAAGACCTCACGCGCAAAGGGGTTTCAAGCAAGGCCAAGCAAAACCGAGGCGTGGGCTTGTATCTGGTTAAGCAGATTGCGGATCGTTACCAAGGTCAGCTTGATATGATTGAAAACAGAGATTTTGGTACACGGATGACCGTTTACCTACCAAAAGAAGAACAAATATCGTTTAAGGAAGAGCGTTAAATGAATGCAGTCACTAAAGTCATGGTCATTGAAGATGATATTGCGATTGCGGAGTTGCACCATCGTTACTTAGAGCAGATGGGCGGGTTCGAAGTGGTTGGGATTGCTACGTCTCAATCTGAGGCGATCATGCAGTTGGATATATTAAAGCCTGACCTTGTGCTGCTTGATGTCTACTTACCTGACGGTTGTGGTTTAGATATTTTGAATCATGTTAGAGGCAACAACCAAGGCTGTGATGTCATCTTAATCACGGCGGCACGTGATGTAGATACGCTCCAGCAGGCAATGCGTGGTGGCGTTGTTGATTATTTGCTTAAGCCTGTGATGTTTCCACGTTTAGAAGCGTCACTTAAAAAGTATCGCTCGCAACAAGAAGAGTTGGAGAGCGTTTCTGATCTCAACCAAGGCTTAGTTGATAAGATGTTGCAAGCTGCCAATCAAGCAGATTCGAAACCAGCAGCAACACTGCCAAAAGGTATTGATGGCGTGACGCTTGATAAAATCCGAGCGCTATTTGAAAGTGCCGAAGCGAAAGATCTGACAGCAGATGAGGCAGGGGAACGCATAGGCGCAAGTCGCACCACGGCTCGCCGATATCTTGAATACTTGATCACCACTGGTGAACTGAATGCTGATCTGAACTATGGTTCAGTTGGCCGACCAGAACGTTGTTATAACAAAGCGACGCGGTAACCTTTTGAGAATCGTACTAGAATCGACTCATTCATCTAATCACTTCCCACCCTAGCTTGGCATTTGCACATAAACCCAAGCACTAATCAAAACAGTCCAAATTATAAAACCAGTTTAATAATTAACTGCTAAATAGTTATCAAACTGGTTTTTCGTGCTACTCCGCCGACCAGATCCCATTTATTTTTCACTACAATGATTTGGAATGCAGTTCCGTCTTCGTTTAATCATTTTTGTTCTAAGTAATGGCAAATAATTTGGATTAAATGAGTCAATATTTAATCGATTGCCCTCACAGTGGTTGATGTAAATCAAATAGTCATAGACAATACTGACCCGAATTGAGGTGATCTATATCACCCTCGTTTACCAAACGCATTCTCTAGTGTGATAGGCGCTCGCTATTGAACTAATAGCCAAGACCTATTATCTATTTTTGTATGTCGCTGATACCGTTGGCGAATACTGAAAACCTTGTTTTTATAGGAAAGATGATGGTAATACCTGAAAACAGCAGCATCGTTATTTTTGGTGCGTCGGGCGATCTAACGTATCGTAAACTGATCCCCGCTTTATACCACTTGTATGCTAGCAATCAACTGCCGGAATCCTTTGCGATTCTTGGAGTGAGCCGTACTGAGTACAGCGATGAGTCTTACCGTGAAAAACTGAAGAAATCTCTTCAGGAAATGGAAGAAACTGAGCCAGAGACGCTAAACGCGTTCATTAATCACCTGCACTACCAAGCGATTAATACCTCTGACACAGAAGATTATGCTCGTTTAGCACAGCGCCTAGACAAGCTAGAACAAGATTATCAATTCGAAAATCACAACACTCTATTCTACTTGGCAACGCCGCCAAGCCTATATGGTGTGATCCCAGCGAACCTAGCAGCACATGGCCTGAACGATGAGTCGAACGGCTGGCGTCGTCTAATCATCGAAAAACCATTTGGTTATGATTTAGCTTCTGCTCAAGCGCTAGATGAAGAAATCCATCATCACTTCCAAGAACACCAGATCTATCGTATCGACCACTACCTAGGTAAAGAGACGGTACAAAACCTTCTAGTACTTCGTTTCTCTAACGCGATGTTTGAACCACTGTGGAACCGTAATTTCATTGATTACGTTGAAATCACAGGTGCTGAGTTCCTTGGTGTTGAAGAGCGTGGCGGATACTACGATGGTTCTGGTGCTGTGCGCGATATGTTCCAAAACCACCTGTTACAAGTATTAGCAATGGTTGGTATGGAGCCGCCTGCACAAATCAATGCAGATTCAATTCGTGACGAAGTGGTTAAAGTTCTTCAATGTCTGAAGCCTCTTGAAGAAGAAGACCTACGTAAAGACTTGGTTCTTGGTCAATACACGGCGTCTGATGTGCGTGGTCAGCACCTACTAGGTTACCGCGAAGAGCCGGGTGTAGCAGACGATTCTCGTACTGAGACATACATTGGTCTTAAAGCTCATATCAATAACTGGCGTTGGAATGGGGTTCCTTTCTACGTACGTACAGGTAAACGACTACCAACACGTGTTACGGAAATTGTGATTCACTTTAAGAACACGCCACACCCAGTATTCGGCCAAGATGCACCAGAGAACAAGCTGATCATCCGCATTCAACCGGATGAAGGCATCCAAATGAGCTTTGGCTTGAAAGAGCCGGGCGCAGGCTTTAAAGCAAAAGAAGTGAAAATGAACTTCTCTTACTCTGACTTGCCTGAGACTCAAATGCTAACGGCTTACGAGCGTCTACTTCTTGATGCTCTGAATGGCGACGCGACTCTGTTTGCACGTACTGATGCGGTAGAAGCGTGTTGGAAGTACGTTCAACCTATCTTAGATTTCAAACAAGATCCTCAAGCGCTATTTGGTTATGCTTGTGGTACTTGGGGTCCGCAAGAAGCAGACGAGCTTCTTGAAAGAGACGGCCGCGCGTGGCGTTTCCCTTGTAAAAACCTAACAGATACGGATTATTGCGAATTATGATCAACCATAAGATCTTTGAAACGCCAGAACTAGTTGTTGAAAATCTAGCAAACGAAATGAAAGCGTACAGCGAGCAGGGCACACCTGTTCATATTTCACTTTCAGGTGGTAGTACGCCAAAAATGCTATTCAAACTGTTGGCACAGGCGCCATACGCAGAAGGCATCCAATGGAAAAACCTTCACTTCTGGTGGGGCGACGAGCGTTGCGTCGCACCAGATGATGCGGAAAGCAACTACGGTGAAGCAAACGCACTTCTATTCTCTCAAGTAAATCTTCCTGCTGAGAACATCCACCGCATCCGTGGTGAAGATGAGCCGAAAGCAGAAGCAGAGCGTTTTGCAAAAGAGATGGCAGAAGTCATTCCAACAGAAAATGGTACACCTGTTTTCGATTGGATCCTGCTCGGTGTTGGCGCAGATGGCCACACAGCTTCTCTTTTCCCGGGTGCAACTAACTACCAAGATGAGAACCTGTCTGTACTGGCTTCTCACCCTGAGTCTGGTCAAATCCGTGTTTCTAAAACAGCTAAGGTTTTAGAAGCGTCAAAACGAATCAGCTACCTAGTACTGGGTGCTGGCAAAGTTGATATCGTTAAAGAAATTCATACGACTCCTGCTTCAGAGCTGCCTTACCCGGCAGCGAAAATCCAGTCTAAAACTGGCGAAACAGAGTGGTTCCTAGATTCAAATGCAGCAAGTGCTATCGCATAATCGCGAATAGCCGCAAGGAGATATAAATAATGAAAGGTGATATCGGTGTAATTGGCCTAGCGGTAATGGGTCAAAACCTTATCCTAAACATGAATGACAACGGCTTTAAAGTTGTTGCTCACAACCGTACTGCTGCGAAAGTAGACGAGTTCCTAGAAGGTCCAGCGAAAGGTACAAACATTGTTGGTGCTTACTCTCTAGAAGAGCTTGTTGAGAAACTAGAAGCACCACGTAAAGTGATGCTAATGGTTCGTGCTGGTGCAGTTGTTGATACTTTTATCGACAACCTAATTCCACTTCTAGACGAAGGCGACATCATCATTGACGGTGGTAACACAAACTACCCAGACACAAACCGTCGTGTTGCTCACTGTCGTGAAAAAGGCATTCACTTCATCGGTACTGGCGTATCTGGTGGTGAAGAAGGTGCACGTTTCGGTCCTTCAATCATGCCAGGCGGTGCAGCTGAAGCTTGGGAAGCGGTTAAGCCAATCTTCCAAGGCATCTCTGCAAAAACTGACGCTGGCGAACCTTGTTGTGACTGGGTTGGTAACGACGGTGCTGGTCACTTCGTTAAGATGGTACACAACGGTATCGAATACGGCGACATGCAGCTTATCACTGAAGCTTACCAGTTCATGAAAGATGGTCTTGGTATGTCTGCAGATGAAATGCAAGCTGTATTCGCTGACTGGAACAAGACTGAGCTAGACAGCTACCTAGTAGAAATCACTGCTGACATCCTTGGCTACAAAGATGAAGACGGTGAGCCTCTAGTTGAGAAGATCCTAGACACAGCAGGCCAAAAAGGTACTGGTAAATGGACGGGTATCAACGCACTAGACCTAGGTATTCCTCTAACGCTTATCTCTGAGTCTGTATTCTCTCGTTGTCTATCTGCGCTTAAAGATCAACGTGTTGAAGCTGAGTCTCTATTCGGTAAGACAATTACTCCAGTTGAAGGTGACAAGCAAGAGTGGGTTGATGCACTACGTCAAGCTCTACTAGCTTCTAAGATCATCTCTTACGCTCAAGGCTTCATGCTAATGCGCGAAGCATCTAACGAGAACGGTTGGGACCTAAACTACGGTAACGTAGCACTAATGTGGCGTGGTGGTTGTATCATCCGTTCTGCATTCCTAGGCAACATCCGTGATGCGTATGAAGCGAACCCAGACATCGCGTTCCTAGGTTCTGATGAGTACTTCAAAAACATCCTACAAGGCAGCCTAGCGGCATGGCGTAAAGTGGCAGCGAAATCTCTAGAGTCTGGTATCCCAATGCCATGTACGATTTCTGCGCTATCTTTCCTAGACGGTTACACAACTGCTCGTCTACCAGCTAACCTGCTTCAAGCTCAACGTGACTACTTCGGTGCTCACACTTACGAGCGTACAGACCGTCCACGTGGTGAATTCTTCCACACTAACTGGACTGGTACAGGCGGCGACACTGCTTCAACAACTTACGATGTATAATCGTAACCAGTTGTTTTAAAAGTGAAAAAGGATGCTAGTTGGCATCCTTTTTTGTTTCTGTCAACACGCCCTAGTGATTTCTAGTTAGATACCTAACCAACATTAAGCTTGGAAGCTGGTCACTTCTTCTTTGTCAGAAAACTGCTCCCTTACCGCCATACAGGTATCTAAGTTCTGCTTAAGCGCTTCGACACAGCTCGGGTCGAACATAATGCCAACGTTTTCTTCGATGTACTCAAGCACATCATCAAGCTCCCATTCTGATTTATAGGCTCTCTTACTCAGTAGGGCATCAAACACATCCGCTAAGGTAACGATACGTGCCTCCAATGGAATTTGAGTACCACACAGTCTGTCTGGTAAGCCAGTTCCGTCGTAGCGTTCGTGATGATGCCGAATAATGTTCTTCAGAAACTGCACTTCATCGTGTGAGATAGAGTGGTTATCAGAAATCGAGACAACATCCTCAATCATGGCTTCACCGTAAATGGTGTGTTGATTCATGATGGCGCGATCTTCATCGGTAAATCGCTTGGTACTGAAAAGTACATGGTCGGGGATTCGATACTTACCGATATCATGGAAAGGTGCATAAACACGAATTCGATGAATGAACTGATAGGTGATTTCTGGCTTTTGCTCAGACATGGCACGCGCCAATATCTCACTGTAACGCCCCATGCGAATCAAATGTTCTTTGGTTTCAGGATCTCTTGCATGGCCCATATTTAGGGCAATCGCGAGAGAAGTTTGAAAGTGTTTTTGATTCTCATGCAATCGAGTAAATAAGCTCGCGATGAGCTGGGATAGATACGCAATGTCAGCTTGTATGCTCTTCTGGTTAAAGAAGCCAATCGCAGTGGCATTAATGAAGATGAAGCCCAGGTTCTTGTCACGATAGTAGATAGGAGAGGTGTAACTACTTTGATGCCCTATATCGATTAAGCGACAAATTTGGCGCGTTGGATTCATCGTCGATAAGTCATTGATAACGCGCACTGAGGGCAGCTCAGACATCTTTCTCAGCGAAGATTCTGGTCTGATGTTGTATTCAATGTAGTTATGGCTTGCCTCTTGGCACAAGGCATCGGAAACAAAGTAATTAGTGGCTTTGTTTTCGTTAGTTAAAGCTATGGAGAGGCGCGAGAGCATTGGATAGAACGAACGCACAAGCTGAAATAGGTCGTCTAACGTCGAGGTAATATCTTGATCTTTAGCTGCGATTTTACTGAGTTGGGAGTAGTCAAACATGAGCGGGGCTGACCTTAATTTATAATTATGTAATTGTTTTTCTTTGATTTATTGATTTCTCATATTTAAGAATACGAACATACCAGTCCTGTTAACGAATTGTAATCTTGTCATCCTATAAATTCTAATCACATCACTAAAAATGTGGTTATTACATTTAAGAGTCATCCATTTTGTTAACTGGGTTGGCTTTTTGTTATGTCGATCCAGATTTCTAATCCATTTTGGGTATTTACAGCGATGTCGGTTCCAGAAAGTTTGCCCAATAAACATGATGATTATTAATAAGTTGGCGTGTTTAATTGTGAAAATGAATGTGTTCTAGCTATGAACTGAAGTCAGAATTGTTAAATGTTTGGTTTATAGAACGAGCTTATTGAGTGATGTGATGGTTAGTTCTCACGCGATCAAACTAAAATTGGAAATATGCGTCGATGATAATTAGGAGAGTGGCAGGCTTTGTGCCATCATTACCCTCATTGACAGGCGTGCAGGAAGCAGACCTAAGTAAACAACCGTTATTGATGATGGTGAACTAACGCAGAGTGCTTGCTCTGTTTAAGGTATGACGATGACAGATGAAGAAAGAATTGAGCTGCAGAAAAACAACCCACTGCACGGCTTAAAGTTAGAAACCATGATCACTGAGCTGGTGGATCATTACGGTTGGGAAATCCTTGATGCAGCAATGCGTATGAACTGTTTCAACACTAAGCCGTCTGTCGCGAGTGCGGTGAAGTACTTGAAGAAAACACAGTGGGCGCGCGAGAAAGTAGAGAACTTTTACTTGTATCGCTTCAAACGTATGCCAAAAGCATCTGATCTTGAATATCAAATGCCACCACGTTCACGTACTTTCCGCCATGGGCTTGAGCCTAAAGAGCCAATGGAGCTGACGGTAGAATCTATCCTTGCGTCTCAAGCTAAGGCCGCGTCTTCTTTTAAAGCGCGTCGCTCGGGTGGTAAAGGGCGCAATTTCCGCCGCTAATCGCTATGGTGGACTGAACAAGATACAAAAAAGGAGCATCATGCTCCTTTTCTTTTACTATCTACTTTTGAAGTAGGGTAAACCCATCAAAGTTGTATTGCTCTGCGAGTGATCAGGCTTCGCGATTTTTCTTTTGATTCTTGATGAAATCACCTACGTAGATTGCAGCGCTGAAGACGAGAAACAGAGCAGAAACCGAAAACAGAGCGGGCATTTTTAGTATCCACGCAAAGGTTGCTGCTAAGAACGCAATGAAGCAGATCAGTCTGCTTGATGACATAACATGACCGAGTTTGATGTTCATAATGCCCCCTAATATGCTTGCCTCTTTTACGCAGTAAGTATCTCATCATTGGATAAAAATTAATCTAAATTAATATCAAACAAGATGATTATCAGGCTCTCTTCACAAATTTAGCGAACGCTATTTTAATGAACGGAAGTAACACTGCAAAGTCGAACGCACTTCTATCGCTAAAGGACATATCTGGCGATTTTTAATAACCGATTAATTGGCGTAGAAAAAGTATGCGGTGATTAAGAAGCTTGCAATGATAACGCTATTGCGAACATAGTTTTGTGGGATGTTGCGTGATATCTGAGCTGAGTAGTAGCCACCGATCAGAGTGCCGAGCAATACCGCAAGCCCTGAACTCCAATCAATCGAACCATCAACAATAAATAGGATGATGGCCGCCATTGAAGCGCTTGCTGATACCAATAACTTAATACCGTTCATGACATTGATGTTGGTATAACCCGCTAAGGCAAGATAGCTTAGCGTGACAATACCGAGACCAGCATTGAAGTAACCACCGTAAACGCATACCAAAAGCAACAAAAGGGCTGAGAAGAAGGCACCTGCTTTACCTGCGTGTTTGTGCTTTGATGCCGCTTTTTTAATCAAGCTGTTGATTTGGCCACCAAAGGTAAAAAGCAGTGCAGCGAATAGGAGTAGCCAAGGAACAGATTGTGTAAAGAGAGCTTCAGGAGTGTGCAGCAGTAAGAATGCACCGATTGCGCCCCCCAATACACTCAGAATCAAAGTCAACTTGAGCTGCTTTGTGCCCGATAGGATCTCTTGCCTTAATGCGTAAGCGCCACTGATGTAGCCTGCACAAGAGGCAAAGGTATTGGTTGCGTTGGCAGCGACCGGAGGGACGCCTATAAATAGTAGAGCAGGGAACGTAACAAAACTGCCTCCTCCTGCAATGGAGTTTAATATGCCACCAAGCACACCAGCGAGAAAGAGTATCAGCCATTCCATGGCACAGTTCCTAATTGAGAGACGAATAACTAACTTACTGCATTTTGAATCTAAAACCAGCCTTATCAGAATGTTATGAACAAGTTTGTGATTTGTTGCAATGGATGCTTAGACCATCAATTAAAAAAGGGAGCCGAAGGCTCCCTAGGTAAAGTGCAGTTTGATTACGCTTCTACAGGCTTAGCTTTAAGGCTCTTAAACAACTTCATAAATAGAGGGCTGAATAGAACCAACACCGCAAGGATGGTAAAGCTCATAGTAATCGGGCGCTCCCAGAGGAAACTTAGTTCGCCGTCACTGATCATAAGTGCACGTCTTAAGTTCTCTTCCATTAACCCGCCTAGGATGAAGCCTAGCAATAGAGGCGCCAATGGGAAGTCGGCCAATCTCAATCCTATTGCTGCCATTGCTACAAGCAATATGATAAAGACATCCATAGTGTTAAACGACACCAAGTAAACACCAGTAATTGAGAAGAACAGAATCATAGGTAGTAACACGGTTCTTGGCACAGCTAGCAGTTTAGAGATGTATGGGATTAGCGGTAGGTTTAAAATCACCAGTACGATGTTACCGAAGTACATAGAAATGATAACCGACCAGAACACATCAGGGTGCTCAACGAATAGACGTGGACCTGGCTGAATACCGTAGGCAATCAAAGCACCAAGCATAATTGCTGTCGTACCTGAACCTGGGATACCAAGTGTTAATAGAGGAACAAACGAACCGCTAGAAGCTGCGTTGTTTGCAGATTCAGGTGCAACAAGACCACGGATGCTGCCTTTACCAAACTCTTTCTGCTTCTCTTTTGGTGCTAGACTACGTTCCATACCATAGCTTAGGAAAGCTGCGATAGTGGCACCAGCACCTGGTAGTACGCCAGTAAAGAAACCAAGAATAGAAGAACGAATCGATACAGGAGCTACGTCTTTAACTTCTTCTTTAGTCACTTTCATGCTGCCGATGTCGGACATTTTACGGCTTTCTTCTTCACTGGTGTCTTTTTGAGGTTTAAGCACACCCATCAGAGTTTCACCAAGCGCGAATGTTGCCATCGCAAGTAGTAAGAAGCTAAAGCCGTCCATTAAATCGGTCAAGCCGAAAGTGAATCGTTCAACACCGACACCTTTATCGATACCTACCGTTGAAAGCATTAGGCCTAGAATTGTCATCATCCATGCTTTGATCACTTGTCCCGGTCCAGCAAAGGCTGCAACTGCCGACAAGCCAAGTAGCATCAGCGCAAAGTAGTCTGAAGATTGGAAGCTTAGCGATACGCTTGCAAGCGCTGGTGCCGCGATAAGAAGCATGATTGCTGATAGCGTACCACCAGTAAATGAAGAGTAAGCCGCCAGTGCAAGTGCTTTACCTGCTTGGCCTTTTTGCGCCATTGGGTAGCCATCAAATGCAGTTACCACGGTTGATGAACATCCCGGCGCATTGATGAGAATCGACGAAGTTGAGCCGCCAAATACCGCACCATAATAAACACCAGCCATTAGGATTAGACCTGATGAAGGTTCTAAACCGTAAGTGATTGGGATCATTAGCGCGATCGCAGAGATAGGCCCTAAGCCCGGTAGCATCCCGATAAAGGTACCAACGAAACAGCCCACGATCACCATCATGATGTTCATCGGCATTACCGCGGTCGAGAGTCCTTGTAAAATTCCATCTAACATAATGCGGTTCCTACCAAAGTGTGTAGATAAGCCCAGGTTCTAGATAGATATCTAATCCCTGAGTTAATAGAAGATAAAAAACGATGACAAACGGAAATGAAGCACCAATCAGGATTGGTTTTCTGCGCTCACCCAGTAGGTAAAAGCCTGCTAATAAGAAGAAGCCGGTTGCCAGTACAAAGCCTAGATAGGTAAGTCCAACGCCATACAGTGCCATTAGAACTAAGAAACCGATTAACAGCTTCCAGTTAAGTGGTGTGGTATCGCAGGATTTCTTCGGTTCTTGTTTTCCGGTTACGAGTAAGATCAGCGCCAGAACAATACCCGCAAAGGTGAGTAGGGTTGGTAGTGTTCGTGCTGTAAAAGGTTCGTATTCATCACCGGGGAACAGTGGGATAAGGGTTGTCTGGTAGCCGTAGCACAAGCAAACCAATAGGAACACTAGGGCACCGATTCGATCGCGAGTGAGTAGGTTCTCTTTGGATAAGAACGTGTTCGATTGTTCCGACATATCCAACTCCATAAAAAATAAAAAAGCCATGCATGAGCGGGTTAATGAAGAATGTCTAGGATCACTAACGGAATGTAGGAAGAGAGTAGTGCTCAACTGCCTACAAATTACAAAGGAGATTGAGTGAACTCATGCATGGCAAAACAGAGAATAAGGAAGGGGGAGCTGTCGATTCCCCCTAAATAGCTTTGTTACTTGAGGAAGCCAAGCTCGCGCATTAGGTCGCCCATTTGCTTCTCTTGGTCTTCTAGGAAGGAGTAGAACTCTTTGTCGGCTTTGTAGTTGTCGATCCAACCATTACGGTCGCGAACTACTTGCCACTCATCAGTGGTGTACATTTTGTTAAGCGCTTGGTTCCACTCATCAATTTTCGCTTGGTTTGTGCCAGGTGCAGCAAAGAAACCACGCCAGTTAGCAAACACAGTTTCATTGCCGTACTCAGTTAGCGTTGGGATGTCTGGTGCTGCATCTAGACGTTTAGGCGCTGTCACAGCTAGTACTTTTACTTGGCCAGATTTTGACATCTCCAACACTTCACCAAGGCCTGTTGAAAGCAGTTGAGTCTCACCAGATAGTAGAGCTGCCATCGCTTTACCGCCCGCATCGTAAGCAATGTAGCGAACTTTCTTAGCGTCAAAACCTTCACCTTTAAATGCTGCTGCTACGACTAGGTGGTCCATACTGCCACGTGCTGAGCCACCAGCGATTTTGACTTTACGAGGGTTAGATTCGAACTCTTTAACCACATCTTCCCAAGTATCGTACTTAGAGTCTGCTGACGTTACGATCGCGCCATAGTCCGCAATGGTTGCAGCAACAGGGGTTAGGTCACGGAAAGATTGTGGAAAAATACCAGTTAGAGAGCGAACAACAATCGGTGTTGAGTTGACCATAAGCGTATCTTCTTGACGCTTAGCCGTTTCAATAAGGTGTGCAATCGCTTTACCACCGCCGCCACCGGACAGGTTTTGGAAAGAGACATTTTCTACGATGTCAGACTTTACCAATACATCGCCAGTACCACGAGCAGTCATGTCCCAACCGCCGCCTGCGCCGCCAGGAATTAAGAAGTGGATTTTCTCTACGTCTGCCGCAAAAGTGTTGAATGAGAAGGTAGCGGCGATCACAGTCGCTGCGATAGAGGGTTTCATTGCCTTGAACATGTTTCACGTTCCTTATGTATTGTTCTCTTAGTTAAGCGAGAAACTTATTGATGTATTAACTACTGGGTATTGAGCGAAGTTCAAATAACCAGTCGATGCTCAAAGGTTAATGCTGTGTTAATGAATTGTCTTTAATGTGGTGATATTGAGGATAAAGAGCATTGAATTAATAAAGTTCATAAAGTTCATGGCTCGCAAATCGGATGATGAAGCATCTTTTTGACATGAAAATATGTATAAAATAAGACGGCGCTAATAATAGATTTATAAGATAAACGTAAGATAAAAAAGAGAAATTTCTATTGAAGAGTAACGGTAGCTGATTTTTGTAAACTTGTGAGAACGAAACCTGAGAGTTATCACGTAAAAGATCTAAATATATAGAATATTGTATTGATATTGGAAATGACCGTTAACATAATGTGATAACAAGGCTTAATAACTGGGTGGGAATTCTCCAAAATCACCCAACAACTCTTAAGGATCTAAGAGGCAATTGTTCAAGGATAGAAGAACATGAAAGATGCAAAAGTTTCGTTGCGGTTTACCGTGGGTGGAATGTTTTTACTTGCAACTATATTGACGGCGACCGTCGCAGTTTCACTTCAATATTATTTCAGTAAGACGATGGCAACGGAGCATACCTTGTCGAAACTGACGATGGTGTCCCAAGAATTAAGTGATTATGTTGAAGCGATCGATTCTGATGCGATCAACACGGCGCAGCTGTTGTCTTCTGTTAATCGTTCCATTAGTAGCCAGATATCGAAGCAAGAAGCTCGAAATATTCTGTCTGAAGCGATCAAAGACAACCCACTTTTCTATAGTATTTATATTGGCTCTTCTAACGACGACTTCTTCCAAATCATCAATCTCGACTCCTCGCCAATTGTTAGAGAAAAAATCAATGCTTCAGAAACCGACCGTTGGGTTGTGATTGAAATTGCAAATAGCTCTGATGGGCGACTTCGCTCTACAAGTTATTATGATGAGGCATTTAACCTTCGTGATGTCGTAACTGAATCGAGCAATTATTTCCCTACAACGCGTCCTTGGTATATCTCAGCTTCGACTGATGTAGTCGGTAAGACTCAGCCTTATCTTTTCCAGCATCTTCAGATTACAGGACAAACCTACTCACTGGCATTCCAATCGAAAAATGACCAAAACAGCCAGCACGTGATTGGCATTGATATTGTGTTGTCTTCATTGGCCAACAAACTTTCAGCAACAGCACTAGGGCTAGAGGCGGACAGCCAAGTTGAGTCTTTTTTATATTCAACGTCGGGTAACATTATTGCGACTAACCGAAAGCGAGAGCCTAAGTCATCCGCTTTTGAAGTTAAGCCACTTTATCTTACGAGTAGCCAACAAGCCTTGGTGAGTGAGACGGGGCCAATCCAAATCTCTAACCAGAATGACTGGGGGCCGATGGACTTTTCTGTGTCTGGACAACCCAACGGCTATGCGATTGATATGTTGAAGTTGATTAGCCAGCAGACGGGCATAGAGTTTAAATATGTGAACGGATTTTCATGGCAAGAACTAACCGATAAGTTTCGAGAGGGTGAGTTAGATGCAATACATTCGACCCTCAAGAATGAATCAAATGGTGTTGTAGGGCATTACAGTCAACCTTTATACCAATTGCCTTTCTCTGTGGTGACCAGAGAGCAAGATTCTGGCACAACCACATATCAAGCGCTCGCCGGTAACAAAGTCGCGATTCTGTCGGGTTGGTCAATCACCGAGGAGCTTAAACAGCAATACCCCAAGGTTGAGCTAAGCTCATTTCCAAGCCTTAAGGCCGCTTTTGACTGTGTGGAGAGCAAAGCATGTGATGCAGTATTAGATGTTAAACCTGTCTTAGATTTTGCTCTTGAACGTTTTTTCCATTCTGGGCTGCGCAATAGTGCTGAGCTGGTGGATCTTCAACAAGACTACGCCAGTGACTTTTATCTGGTGCTGGGAGAGGAGCACCAAGCGCTACTCCCAATCATCAATATGGCATTAGACAGCATTACGCCAAAGCAGAAGGCCGCGTTAGAAGCTAAATGGTTTCATCACGAGGCGATTGATAGCGATACAACAGTGCCTTACACCGAACTTTATGAATTGATACCTTCGGCAACATTGGAAGGTCAAATGAACCAGATTCAGCTAAATGGAGAGAGTCGCCATCTTTACTTGCGCAAGATAGAGACAGGAGAACACTACTCAGAATATTTTGCTGTGGTCATACCGGAACAAGAGATCTATCAAACCGTACATAAACGCGTCGCGACTTCGATTGGCATTACTGTGCTGCTGATGGCACTTACCCTGCCAGTGGCGTGGATTTTTGGTGCTCCGATTGTTCGCCCAATTCGCAGGCTGCAAGAAGAGACGCTTAAGATAAAACAGCGACGCTATGATGACGTAGAAATGATCGAAACTCGTATTAAAGAAGTTTGGGACCTCTCTGTGGCTGTGAAAGACATGGCTAATGAAATCAAAACGCACGAACAGACACAAGAGGAGTTTGTTGAGGCGTTTATTAAGCTTATCGCACAGGCTATCGATGACAAATCTCCTTACACGGCAGGTCACTGTAATCGTGTTCCAGAGCTCGGCATGATGCTGGCAGATGCGGTTGAAGCCTCAGATGAACCGCTATTTAAAGACTTCAAATTTGCCAATAATGATGAAAGACGTGAGTTTAGAATCGCAGCTTGGTTGCATGATTGCGGCAAGATCACTACGCCAGAGCACATTGTGGATAAAGGCACTAAGTTGGAAGCCAACTACAATCGTATTCACGAAGTGAGGATGCGTTTTGAGGTGCTGTGGCGAGATGCAGAAATTCAAGCGCTTGAGAAGCAACTGTCACAACAACAAACCAAACAAGAAAGCGAGAAAGAGCTAGCAGAACTTCAACAAACGTTAATTGAAGATTTTGAGTTTATTGCGACATCTAATGTGGGTGGTGAATTCATGAGTGATGAGAAAGTTGCACGTATTCACCAGATCGCCAACAAAGTCTGGTATCGCCATTTTGATGATCGCTTAGGGCTTTCTCCTGTAGAGGCGTTAGCTCATAAAGGGGAGGCGAGTACGCTACCAGCGAAAGAGCAATTATTGTCTGATAAACCGGAACACATCATTCCGAGAGAGCGAACTGCCGAATATGATCCTAAACTAGGTATTCGAATGGCGGTTCCTGAGCACCAATACAATCTAGGTGAGGTTTATAACCTGTCGATTGCCAGGGGTACATTGACGGCGGAAGATCGCTTTAAGATTAACGAACACATGATAAGTACGATCAAGATGCTCGAGAACTTACCTTTCCCGAAAGAACTGAGTCGCGTACCACGTTACGCTTCGACTCACCATGAAACATTAAAGGGAACGGGGTATCCACGTAAATTAACGGCGAAGGATCTGTCGATACCAGAACGCGTGCTGGTGATATCCGATATCTTTGAGGCTCTCACGGCATCAGATCGTCCATATCGTAAGGCGAAGCCGATCAGTGTCGCTGTTAACATTATGCACAAAATGGCGTTGGATGAGCATATTGATATTGAGTTGTTCCGACTATTTTTGACGAGTGGCACGCATCTTAGGTACGCAAAGGCGTATTTGAAGCCTGAACAAATAGATAGTGTAGATATCGAACAATATATGAATTGAACGGCGAGGAGTATATGAGGCGCTAATAAAGACTTAATTGTTATTGTGGTAAAGCTCAATTAAAGGATTGTAATTGAGGTTATAGAAATATATCGTATGAAGTACTGCTCATGCAGAGTTTTTTATAATAATCATTAACACGGATGTCTGGCTATATGGATAAGGTCTACGGAGCAGAGAAGAAGTTCTCTATTCGGTTTACGGTGGGTGGCATGTTTATCGTTGCCACAATTATCACTGCAATATTAGCGATCTCTTTGCAGTATTATTTCAACAACAAGCTCGCCACAGAGAATACACTCACCAAGTATTCTATTATTGCCAATAATATCAGCGACTATATTAAAAGCTCGGATGGTGAGAGCAGTTACACAACAGGATTATTGGCATCGATTCTGAGAGCAACCGATGACCGGCTTGATCAAGAGACATTAAAGAAGATCTTCGCCGATGTGTTGTCGAATAATGCGCAAATCTACAGTGTCTATTTGGGGGAGCGGGACGATAACTTTTTCCAATTGATCAACCTTGAGTCTTCTCCTATCGTTCGAGAGAAAATCAATGCAGCCCCTCAAGACCGCTGGGTTCTAATACGCATTTTTGACCAAGGCGATCAACGACTAAAACAAACTCACTTTCTGGATGAAAACTTTAACGTTCGCCATCAAATTTCAGAAAACAGCAACTACTTCCCAACTCAACGTCCTTGGTATGAAAGTGCGACAGAGCTGGTAAGTAAGACTGAACCCTACCTTTTTCAACACCTAAAGATCACAGGTCAAACCTTTTCTGTGGAGCTACCAGAGCATCAATTAGTGCTGGGTGTTGATGTTTTGCTCTCCTCTTTGTCTGATAAAATGAAAGGCATTTTAGCCAGCTCTGGCGCTAGCTCTGGAGTTGAAGCATTTGTATTTCGACGAAATGGCGAAGTGACTGCGACTAACCTAGCACCGAACTTTGCAGACGAGATGCCTCAAGGCGTGCCTTTAGAGCTCACCCAAACTCAGCGAGAGCTTATCGAGAATACGCGCTCATTAAAAGTGTCAAACCAGATGGCTTGGGGGCCCATGGATTATGCTATCTCGGGTGAGCCAAGAGGTTATGCGATTGACTTACTGAAAGAGCTTTCACGCTCAACTGGGCTGAAGTTCGAGTTCATTAACGGGTTTACTTGGAATGAGTTATTGCAGCAGTACAGCGACGGTTCATTAGATGTGCTGCACTCATTGCAGAACAACAACCAAGGCTACGCCACAGGGGCGTTCAGCGATCCCATTTACCAACTGCCTTTTGCAATCGTAGCGAATAAGCGCTTAGGCAAGATTGAATCGCTGAAAGAACTCAATGGTAAACGCTTAGCGATTCTGTCGGGTTGGTCAATCATTCCGGAATTTCGTTCTAAGTATCCACAGATTGAGTTGGTAGAGTTTTCAAACATCAACGACAGCGTACATGCTCTAAAAGCAGGAAAGGTTGATGGTTTTTTGGATAGCTCGGCAATTCTTAAATCCGCAATCCAGCAATACTTTTTGGTTGATATGAAGCTCAGCGAGGGTATTGAGGAGCTGGTGGAAGACTTCCCATCCAATTATCACATCTTGATGCAAAAAGGCGATCAGGATGTCGTTGAAATCATCAACCTAGCTATTGCGAACATCAATGCGGAGCAACGCACTTACTTAGAAGAAAAATGGCTGAACCCTAACAAGAAGATAGCCAAAGAAGACATGCGCCGAGTTCCGTATCTAGAGCTGTATGAATTTGCTCATACTGAAGCTCTACATGGACAGTTGGTGAAACGTAACGTTTCGGGCATCGACAAATACATCTACATCACACCAACCCGTGCGCAGGGGGATGAGTATTTTGCGGTGATTGTTCCAGAGAGCATCGTGCTGGCCCAGGTGATGGACAAGGTCGCGAAATCGGTATTAATCACCGGAGTGTTCCTGTTGGGCTTGTTACCATTGGCGTGGCGCTTTGGTTCGCCAATTGTTAATCCAATCACCACCCTGATTGCGCAAACAGATCTGATTAAAGAGCGTCAGTATGATGATGTGAGACCTGTTAACACGCGTATCTCAGAGATCGATGAGCTGTCGACAGCGATTGTTGATATGTCAAAAGAGATTAAACGACACGAAGAAGCGCAAGAGGCGTTTGTGGAAGCCTTCATTAAACTCATCGCACAAGCCATCGATGACAAATCTGCGTATACGGCAGGGCACTGTAACCGTGTACCAGAGCTAGGCTTGATGTTAGCTGAGGCTGCAGAGCGGTGTGAGAGTGGTCAATTTAAGTCGTTTAAGTTTAACAATGATGATGAACGACGCGAGTTTAGAATTGCCGCTTGGTTACATGATTGCGGTAAGATCACAACGCCAGAGCATATTGTCGACAAAGGCTCTAAGCTAGAAGCGAACTATAACCGTATCCATGAAGTTCGAACCCGATTTGAAGTTCTGTGGCGTGATGCTCAAATCAAAGCGCTAACTCAACAATTGGAAGGTCAACTCAGCGAAGAAGAGATCGATAAACAACTCAAACTGGCGCAAGCTCAATTGCAAGATGACTTCTCATTCATTGCGACTTCGAACGTGGGTGGTGAATTCATGAGTCAAGATAAGGTCGAGCGAATCAAGCAGATTGCTGACATCACATGGACGCGTCACTTTGATGACAGACTGGGTCTATCGCCAATTGAGGAACTCAATAAGCAGGGTAACACTCGACTACCCGCTACCGAGAAGCTGTTATCGGATAAGCCTGAACACATTATTAAGCGCGACCGTCCAATTGAGTTTGATCCTAAACATGGGATTAAAATGGATGTGCCTGAGTACTTATATAACCAAGGGGAGGTTTATAATCTGAGTATTGCTCGTGGCACGCTGACGGCAGAAGACCGCTTTAAGATCAACGAGCATATGATCAGTACCATTAAGATGCTTGAGAATCTTCCTTTTCCTAAAGAGCTCAGCCGTGTACCTCGTTACGCGTCAACTCATCATGAAACATTAAAAGGGACAGGTTACCCGCGTAAACTTAAGGCAGATGACCTGTCTATTCCTGAACGTATCTTGGTTATCTCAGATATTTTTGAGGCGTTAACGGCCGCAGATAGGCCATATAAGAAAGCCAAGCCTATCAGTGTGGCTGTCGACATCATGTATAAGATGGCGTTAGACGAGCACTTAGATATCGATTTATTCAGACTGTTCTTAACCAGTGGTACGCATATTCGTTATGCCCAAGAGTATCTAAAACCAGAGCAGATCGACGATGTGGATATTGAAAAATATATGGAGCAGGACGTTCTCTTAAAAGCGGTTTAGCTTCCCCAATCACCCCCCAGTCAACCCAAATACAGGCGTACCAAAGTGTGCGCCTTTTCTATACCTGATGGTTTTCTTTTCTAAATACCCTTTTTACACATCAGATTGTCGACCAAAACTCAGGGTCTCAAACTATTGTCGACAGTGTCTTTTTCCTCGAAAAGCTTAGAAATACGCTTAATTATAAACATTGGTCAATTAAATCATGTGTTTAGCGTAAATTATGTGTTTCTAAGATACGATCTGGATAAAAAGTGTAGGGCTATACCTTAGTCTAAATTGTCGACAATATGCTTGATTGTTGACAGGTTGGCAGGCTATCTTGTTATCAATGTTGAATGATTGTTAACAATTAGCGCAATTCTAAAAACAATCATTAGAGATGAATATGTAGGATTAGGGTGAAAAGAAGATGGCGACGACAGCAGTAAATACCTTGCTTAACGATGACCCTAAGTTAAAAGGGGGCGACAAAGAGCATACTAAGTCAGCAAGTCTGACGGAGTATCTGATTGAAGCCATCGTTAGTGGTGAACTTGAGCCGGGCGGAAAAATCTCTGAGCCAGAGTTGGCTAAGCGATTTGAAGTGAGCCGTGGCCCGCTACGTGAAGCAATGATGAGAGTGGAAGGGCTTGGGCTGATTGAGCGTATTCCTCATGTTGGTGCTCGCGTAATTACCCTTTGCGAAGAGAAGCTGATCGAGCTCTATTCCGTACGAGAGGCACTTGAGGGCATGGCAGCGAGATTGGCGGCTCGATACATCACAGCTGAAGAGTTAATGGGTTTAGAAGGGCTGCTACTGACTCACTCAAAGCACATTGACCAAGTAGATGGCGCATCTTACTTCCATCAGCACGGTGATTTTGACTTCCATTACCGAATCATCAAAGCGAGTCGTAATAGTAAGTTAGAGGCGCTTTTGTGCGATGAGCTTTATCACTTGCTCCGCATGTACCGCTACCAATCTCCTCGCGCTCAATCACGCCCTATTGAAGCACTTAACGAACACAAGTTTATTCTGCAAGCAATCAGCCAACGAGATGAAGAGTTAGCAGAAATGTTGATGAGAAGACATATATCAGGCAGTCGCCGCCTTATTGAGCAGCGATTGCAAGTTAAACAGGACGCTCAATAAATCGAGTGAATCTGAAATTCTTACTTAAAGCACATATAGCGTGATGACTGCACCTGTTCGCAGTCACACCAACAGAAATCGAATACATCAGGGAGAGAAATCATGAATCTATCGCCAGGAGCTAAGTTTCGTGAAGCGGTTGCAAACAACCATCCGCTGCAGATCGTCGGAACCATTAACCCTTATTGCGCCATGATGGCGAAAAACCTAGGGCATCAGGCTATCTATTTGTCAGGAGGTGGTATTGCCAATGCGTCTTACGGACTACCAGATTTAGGTATCACTACATTAAACGACGTGTTAGTGGATGTAGAACGCATTACCAATGCGTGTGACCTGCCTCTGCTGGTTGATATTGATACTGGCTTTGGCGGGGCATTCAATATCGCTCGTACTATCAAAGCGATGGAAAAAGCTGGAGCCGCGGCTGTTCACATGGAAGACCAAGTGGCGCAGAAACGATGTGGCCACCGTCCAAATAAAGCCATTGTGAGCCAAGCTGAGATGGTCGACCGAGTAAAAGCGGCGGCAGACGCAAGGGTAGACAGCGACTTTGTGATCATGGCGAGAACAGACGCTTTGGCCGTGGAAGGCATCGACAGTGCGATTGAACGCGCAATTGCATGTGTAGAAGCAGGCGCAGATATGATCTTCCCTGAAGCGATGAATCAACTTGATCAATACGTGAAGTTCTCAACAGCGCTGCAATCTGCAACAGGCCGTCATATTCCTATCTTGGCCAATATTACTGAGTTTGGTCAGACACCATTATACAACTGCAAAGAACTGGCAGAGGCTCATGTCGACATGGTTCTGTACCCGTTGAGCGCCTTTAGAGCGATGAATAAAGCGGCAGAAAACGTCTACAAACACCTGTTAGTCGAAGGCAATCAAGAGGCGCTGCTAGATTCAATGCAGACACGTAAAGAGCTTTACCAGCACCTGAATTACCACGATTACGAGAATAAGCTTGATCAGCTGTTTGCGAGTGACGAGAGCGAATAGAGCGGCTCAGTAACGCAATTAGAAATAACGAATTTAAAGAAACATTAAGAATACTTAATCCAATAACGTGAAACGGTTAGCTAGACCTACAACAGCCAAGTGACTCTATATTTTGGATGAAATATGCGCTTAGGACTGAATCAAAAACGCACCAAAGAGTGCAGGCAGCTAACACAGAGAAGGAGTTCATCATGACCACTACATTGAGCAACAAAGCAAGTGTCGAAGAGAAAGCGCCAGCTAAGGCACCGATCGGCGGCGCGGGTCTTCGAGGCCAAAGTGCAGGCGAGACCGCTTTGTGTACCGTAGGTAAATCAGGTACAGGCCTGACCTACCGCGGTTACGACATTACAGACCTTGCCAACAATGCCCAGTTTGAAGAAGTGGCGTACCTGCTGCTTAGAGGTCACCTACCGAATGCGAAAGAGCTTGATGATTACAAGACCAAGCTTGTTGGCTTGCGCGGCTTACCTGAATCATTAAAAGCAGCGCTTGAGTTAATCCCTGCGGATGCCCACCCAATGGATGTGATGCGCACGGGTTGTTCCATGCTAGGTAATATTGAGCAAGAGACAGATTTTACTCAGCAGCTTAATGCGACTGAGCGAATGCTTGCGTTGTTTCCAGCCATTATCTGTTACTGGTATCGCTTTAGCCACGATGGCGTAAGAGTAGATACTGAGGATCACAGTGAAGCGTGTATCGGTGGTTACTTCTTGAAAATGCTAACCGATGAAACCCCAACTGAGCTACATAAGCAGGTGATGCACTGTTCACTTATCCTTTACGCTGAGCATGAGTTTAATGCTTCAACGTTTGCGGCGCGTGTTTGTGCTTCGACTTTGTCCGATATTCACTCTTGTGTGACTGCGGCGATTGGTACGCTGCGAGGCCCTCTGCATGGTGGTGCGAATGAAGCTGCGATGGAGATGATTCAAGATTGGCAGACACCAGAAGAAGCGGAATCCAATATCATGCAGATGCTTGCTAACAAAGACAAAATCATGGGCTTTGGTCACGCTATCTACCGTGAAAGCGATCCACGTAATGCTTTGATTAAGCAATGGTCTAAGGCGCTTTCTGAAGAAGTGGGTGACACTAAACTGTATGCAGTTTCAGAGCGCGTTGAGTCGGTAATGAAGCGCGAGAAAGGACTATTCTGTAACGCTGACTTCTTCCATGCATCGGCGTACCACTTCATGGATATCCCAACTAAGCTGTTCACTCCTATCTTTGTGATGAGTCGTTTGACTGGCTGGGCTGCGCACGTGTTCGAGCAAAGAGCGAATAACCGTATCATTCGCCCAAGTGCGGACTACACGGGCCCTGAGCACCAAGAGTGGTTGCCTATCCATTTGCGTTAACTGTAACGATAGACAGAGTGGATTGCTCTGTCGGCAATGGATGTCGTCTGGCTCTATTTGGACGTCATCCACCTTTATCGAGCAGTGAAGTTACGCCCAATATGGAGGGGCGATTATGACCGAATATACCCAAGACCGTGAGCAGTGTCGAAATCAATTTCGAAAAGTGTTGCCGGGAACTAACCTTGAATTTTATGACGTACGTGACGCGGTTGAGCAACTTGCTCCCGGTAGCTACGACACCTTACCTTACACCTCTAAAGTTCTGGCTGAGCAGATTCTAAGACGTTGTGATATCGACTCACTACAAGCCAGCCTAGAGCAGATCATCGAAAGAAAACGAGAGCGTGATTTCCCTTGGTATCCTGCTCGTGTTGTTTGTCACGACATCCTTGGCCAAACTGCATTGGTTGATCTCGCAGGCTTGAGAGATGCAATTGCGGATCAGGGCGGCGATCCAGCTAAAGTAAACCCTGTGGTTGAGACACAACTGATTGTTGACCATTCATTGGCTGTTGAACACGCCGGCTTTGAAGATGACGCATTTGATAAAAACCGCGCAATTGAGGAGCGCCGTAATGAAGACCGCTTCCATTTTATCGAGTGGTGTAAAACGGCATTTAAGAATGTGAATGTTATCCCTGCGGGTAACGGGATCATGCATCAGATCAACCTTGAGAAGATGTCGCCAGTTATTCAAAACAAAAACGGCCTAGCATATCCAGACACCTGCGTCGGTACCGATAGCCATACTCCTCACGTTGATGCACTAGGCGTTATCGCGATTGGTGTTGGCGGACTAGAAGCTGAAACTGTGATGCTGGGTCGACCATCAATGATGCGATTGCCTGATATTGTGGGTGTTAAGCTTACTGGTCAGCGTCAAGAAGGTATTACTGCAACAGATATCGTGCTCGCGATTACTGAATTCTTGCGTAAAGAGCGTGTTGTCTCTAGCTACCTAGAGTTTTTCGGGGAAGGGGCGAGAGCCTTGTCGATTGGTGACCGTGCGACGATCTCTAACATGACACCGGAATATGGCGCGACCGCGGGTATGTTCTACATCGATGAGCAGACCATTCAGTATCTCAAGCTAACGGGGCGTGAGCCAGAGCAGGTCGATTTGGTAGAGCGCTATGCTAAGCAAGTTGGGCTTTGGGCTGATGATATGACTTCAGCGAAATATGAGCGTGTGCTTGAGTTTGATTTGTCGCAGGTCGAACGAAACCTTGCTGGCCCGTCTAACCCTCATCGTCGACTACCAACTTCTGAGTTACAGCAACAAGGAATCAGCCATGAAGAGCTGACTGAAAGCGACGACGATCAAATGCCAGATGGCGCGGTGATCATTGCTGCTATCACGTCTTGTACTAATACCAGTAACCCAAGAAATGTGGTTGCAGCAGGCTTAGTCGCTAAAAAAGCCAACCAGTTGGGGCTTGTTCGCAAACCGTGGGTGAAAACCTCGTTTGCTCCGGGTTCGAAAGTGGCCAAGCTTTACCTTGAATCGGCAGGCTTGTTGGATGAACTTGAAACGCTGGGCTTCGGTATTGTCGGCTAT
Source organism: Vibrio sp. THAF190c (assembly GCF_009363355.1). Lineage (NCBI taxonomy): Bacteria > Pseudomonadati > Pseudomonadota > Gammaproteobacteria > Vibrionales > Vibrionaceae > Vibrio > Vibrio sp. THAF190c. The sequence continues at coordinate 1,481,047 of NZ_CP045338.1, forward strand.
GCCTGTACGACCTGTAATGGCATGAGTGGCGCACTTGATCCGCAGATTCAACAAGAAATCATAGACAGAGATCTTTACACCACAGCTGTGCTATCTGGAAACCGAAACTTCGATGGTCGTATTCACCCTTATGCCAAGCAAGCGTTTTTAGCATCTCCTCCACTAGTTGTCGCTTATGCGCTTGCAGGGACAATGCGCTTTGATATTGAGAAGCACAGCCTTGGCAATGATGCGTCGGGCAATCCGATCTATTTGAGCGACTTATGGCCAAGTGACGAAGAGATCGATGCAGTTGTAGCGCAACACGTGAAACCACAACAGTTTAACGACATCTACATTCAAATGTTTAAGTTGGATGAAGGGCTGTCAGCCAGTGAGCCTCTATACGATTGGCGTCCGAAGAGCACGTATATCCGTCGTCCTCCATATTGGGAAGGCGCTTTGGCAGGGGAGCGTTCGCTGAAAGGAATGCGACCACTGGCAATTCTGGGTGACAACATCACCACAGATCACCTTTCTCCGTCTAATGCGATTCTCGCGAGCAGCGCAGCCGGTGAGTACTTAGCCAAAATGGATGTGCCAGAAGAGGATTTTAACTCTTACGCGACTCATCGAGGCGATCACTTAACCGCTCAACGTGCCACCTTTGCTAACCCTAAGCTCTTTAATGAGATGGTCCAAGAAAATGGCAAAGTGGTACAAGGCTCACTTGCTCGTATCGAACCTGAAGGCAAGGTAACACGCATGTGGGAAGCAATCGAAACCTACATGGATAGAAAGCAACCGCTGATCGTGATCGCTGGGGCCGACTATGGTCAAGGATCATCTCGAGACTGGGCTGCTAAAGGTGTTCGCTTGGCTGGTGTGGAAGCGATTGTTGCTGAAGGTTTTGAGCGTATCCACCGTACCAACCTAGTCGGAATGGGCGTTCTGCCGCTGCAATTTAAAGCTGGGGAAAATCGCAATACGCTCAAGCTAGATGGCACAGAACTGTTTGATGTCCATGGGGATATCACACCGGGCGCAGATCTCGCATTAGTTATTACACGTCAGGATGGTAGCCGAATGGATGTCGCAGTCACTTGTCGTCTGGATACCGAAGACGAAGTGCATGTCTATCAAGCTGGTGGCGTACTTCAACGCTTTGCCAAAGACTTTTTGGCTCAGTAGGGAGGCATTATGAGTATTCATCAATTGAAAATTGCGGCCACCTACATGCGAGGCGGCACTAGTAAAGGTGTTTTCTTTAATCTTGTTGACCTGCCAGAGCGTGCGCAAACGCCCGGCGAGTATCGAGACAATTTACTGATGCGCGTTATTGGTAGCCCAGATCCTTACGGCAAACATACAGACGGTATGGGTGGAGCAACATCCAGTACCAGTAAGATTGTGATTGCATCTAAGAGTGAACAACCCGGTCATGATGTCGATTATTTATTTGGTCAGGTAGCGATTGATAAACCGTTTGTCGATTGGAGCGGTAACTGTGGCAACTTATCAGCTGCTATCGGGCCTTATGCCATTCACGCTGGTCTTATTGATCCAGAACGAGTCCCAATGAACGGCGTCGTTGAAGTTCGGGTTTGGCAAGCCAATATCGAGAAGACAATTATTGTCCATGTACCAATGATTAATGGTCAAGTTCAAGAAGTCGGTGATTTTGAGTTAGATGGCGTGACTTTTCCAGCCGCTGAAATTCAGGTCGACTTTATGGAACCCGCTGGTGAGGTGGGGAGTGTGCTTCCAACCGGACAAGCGGTTGATCTACTCGATGTTCCTGAATTGGGTTGTATTGAGGTGAGTTTGGTTAACGCAGGGATACCAACCATCTTTGTTGATGCATCCGTTCTTGGATATCAAGGAACTGAACTGCAAGAAGACATCAACTCTGACGAGAAAGCCTTAGCGCTGTTTGAGTCGATTCGAGCGCACGGCGCTGTTGCCATGGGTTTGATTGAAGATATCTGTGAGGCTCAATTGCGTCAGCACACGCCGAAGGTAGCGTTTGTATCGCCACCAAAACCGTATAAAGCATCTAGTGGGAAGATGGTCGAAGAGGCTGAGATTGACGTCTTGGTTAGAGCGCTGTCCATGGGCAAATTGCACCACGCCATGATGGGAACAGCAGCTGTTGCCATAGCATCGGCCGCCGCCATATCCGGAACACTGGTTAATCGCGCTGCAGGTGGTGGCGAACGAGATTTTACTACTTTTGGACACCCTTCTGGAACGTTAAAGGTGGGAGCCGGTGCTTCGTTAACCCCTAAAGGGTGGGCGGTAGAGAAAGCCATGATGAGCAGAAGTGCTCGGATCCTGATGGAAGGGTTAGTGCGCGTGCCTTGTCCATTGTAAATGCTTGGGTCTTGGCATGGTCTGTTTATTACGACATTGCTGTGCCAAGACCTGAATAGGCTATTCAATACGGGCAATAACACGTAAAGACAAAAGGTCAACAAGCCGAGTATACGGCTGATCGTTTTCTGACGAATTCAAGGAGGAGGCGTTATGTCTTCTACACTAGAGCAAAAAGAGCAATCAATTGAAACTTCAAACCAAGGTGTGGCGCAAACAGGAGCTTACCAAGCTGCCTATGATTTTGCGACGCGTAACCCTGAGCAATACTGGCAAAGCCAAGCTCAATGTATTGATTGGTTTGAAGAACCTACCCGAATTTTAGAGAAAGATGACAATGGTATAGAGCGCTGGTTTGCTGACGGCGTGATGAATACGTGCTGGCTTGCACTTGATTATCATTGTGAGCAAGGACGAGGTGATACCACTGCGCTCGTCTATGACTCTCCTATAACAGGCGTTAAGAAGCGCTACAGCTATGTGGAGTTGCGCGATCAAGTAGCGAAAGTCGCCGGCTTGCTAGCGGCTCAGGGTGTCAAAAAGGGCGACCGAGTGGTTATTTATATGCCGATGATTCCGGAAGCGGCGATGGCGATGCTTGCCTGTGCGAGACTCGGTGCGATTCACTCAGTGGTATTTGGAGGTTTTGCCCCTCATGAGCTTGCGGTACGCATTGAGGACGCCGAGCCTAAGATGCTGATCACGGCGTCGTGTGGCATCGAAATCAACAAAGTTATTCCGTACAAGCCTTTGGTTGATAGAGCTATTATGGATAGTCGCTGGAAGCCACAAAATGTACTAGTGCTTCAACGACCTGAATGTGAAGCTGAGTTACAAAATGAGCGAGATTTGGATTGGCAGCAGGAGATGGAGAACTCACTGCCTCACGGTTGTGTGCCTGTGCTTGCAACGGATCCTCTTTATATCTTGTATACCTCAGGCACTACGGGCAAGCCGAAAGGGGTTGTACGTGATAATGGCGGTCATGCGGTTGCGATGAAGTATTCGATGAGTACTATCTATAACATGCCACAAGACGGGGTTTTCTGGGCGGCTTCTGATGTCGGTTGGGTTGTTGGCCACTCTTACATTGTCTATGCGCCTTTGATTCACGGTTGTACGACCATTTTGTTTGAGGGTAAGCCAGTTCGAACTCCCGATCCGGGCGCGTTTTGGCGAGTTTGTGAAGAGTATTCTGTGAACGTTTTATTCTCAGCTCCTACAGCGTTTCGTGCAATCAAGAAGGAAGACCCAGAGGGGGAATGTCTCAAGCAATATGATCTATCAAAGCTCGACACTATCTTTATGGCCGGGGAGCGTTTGGACCCACCAACCCTAGAGTGGGTTGAAAGTAAAACAGCTAAACCGGTTGTCGATCACTGGTGGCAGACCGAGACAGGCTGGGCCATCGCGGGTAACCCAACTGGCTTAGAACTGATGCCTGTGAAAGCTGGTTCAGCGACTAAACCTGTTCCGGGCTATCAAGTCGAGATCCTCGATGAATTAGGAGAAACGGCTCAGCCAAATCAGCAAGGCTTTGTTGCGATTAAGCGTCCTCTACCACCGGGTTGTCTCCCTACCGTTTGGCGCAATCATGACCGCTTTGAATCCGGCTACTTGAGTCAGTTCCCTGGTTACTATGTATCGGGTGATGGTGGATACCTAGACGAAGAGGGCTATCTATTCATTATGGGACGTATTGACGATGTGATTAACGTTGCGGGGCATAGATTGTCGACTGGTGAAATGGAAGAGATCGTTGGTGGCCACCCTGCTATTGCTGAATGTGCGGTTGTGGGAATTCACGATGACTTGAAAGGGCAGCTTCCGCTTGGATTAGTGGTACTTAAAGATGGCGTAAAAGTCGATGACATTGAGCTTCAAGGGGAACTGGTAGGAAAGGTTCGTAATGAAATTGGTGCGGTTGCCTGCTTTAAACAAGCGCTTGTTGTTGAGCGTCTACCTAAAACTCGCTCGGGCAAGATTCTGCGTAAGACGATACGACAAATCGCGGATGGAGAGCAGTACGTTGTGCCTTCAACAATCGATGACCCATCTAGCCTTAAAGAAATCGAAAGTCGTCTATCAAAAGAAGTCTAGTCAGTACTGTTAATTCAATTAGTACTGTTAATAAAATAAAGACGTTTAATAAGCCGCTTAGTGATAAGTACTAAGCGGCTTTCTTTATGGTTCAGTGGAATAATTGCACACCCTAAACATGTCGATACAAGTATCTGTGCTTGTATCGTCGCTATGGGTAAGTAAACTAGGCTATAGTGTTATTTTGTGAAATAAAAGAAGACTCTACATCATGAGCCTAACATTGAGAGCTGCACAAAACTCAGACCTTGAGCAACTGAACGAGATGATGTTCGACCTTCATCATTATCACCATCTCGCTAGCCCGGATCACTTTAAGACTGCTGAGGAAATTGAACAGGAAAAAAGTATCGCTCGATACCTCGATGATCCTCAATGCTTGGTTTATGTGGCTTTAAAAGGACAGCTGATAGTGGGGTTTGTCACGGGACATTTTTGTGAATTGGTGTCCACGGTGAGTAAACCTGTTCAAATGGGCAGTATTGATGAATTGTTTGTTTTGCCTGATTACCGAAATCAAGCGATTGCCGAGAAGCTTTTCAGTAAGTTAGAGAAAACATTTTATGATTATGGAGTGCAGCAGGTGTTCGTTGAAGTATGGGACTTTAATGACAATGCCAAGCACTTCTATCAAAAAATGGGGTTCATACCGCACATTCAATGGTGGAGAAAGTCTTTGGTGAAAAGCTAGGCAGCGCTTAGTGAGTGACTCTATTACACTGCGTTGTTTTCGTTCGTATTTTCTTATTTGTTTGTAGGTACTTTCGTTGTTATATCGTTTCTTCCTCATAATATTGGTTTCTATTTTAGGCATCTCAAATGTATCGGCTCAAGAGCAACTACCCGATAACCTAGCGGGGGCGCTCTGTTTAGTTCGAGCTGATGACCAAATTGTTTTGGTCGATGAGATCATTACAGGTCAATTATCTTTACCGGGTGGCACTATAGTGGTTGGCGAGCCTGCTTATGTCGCAGCCCAAAGAGAGACATGGGAAGAGGCTGGCTTAGCCGTTACCGTTGGTGACGTGCTTGGCTATACAGATGGTGCCGTGGTGTTTGATTGTATTTCTGATTCAGAGATCATCAGCTACGACATAAAAAACGAAATTGGTGGGTTTGAGCTGCCAATCTGGTTTGCTCCGCACTACGGTGTAGAGGTAAGCCGCGCTATGCTTCTGACCCCTGGAACACTTGATGCCAAAGAATACCGCTACCCAGAGCAGTGGGATACCATTGTAGAGATGTTCGGCCGTGCTTCCGATCAGCCTGTCACTTATGTTTCTGAGTTAGTCGCCGCAGCGCCTCAAATTCATCAAGGAGAGCTTGGTGTTATTGCGATGCTCCAAAACGCGATTAACTCACTGCCAAGTGCGATTGGCCATACCATTCTAGTGACCGACCTTATTGCGCAGCCTTGGATTTTTATCGTTGTTTTACCTTTGATAGCTTGGCATTTTGGCCGTAATTTTGCGCTCAAGTTTGGCTTTACGCTTATCTCCGTTACTCTACTGACTTTGATTGCTCATCAGGGCTTTGGTTTGCCTCGTCCGCACGCATACCTCCCAACACTTAAGCTGGTGGAAAGTAGTGGTTATAGCTTTCCAAGCATGTTAGCTGCTATCTGGGTAAGCCTTACCAGTCTGGTCGTTTGGAAGCTGAAAAAGCTCGACGACCAAAAAGCGTGGTCTTGGCTCGGCATTGGTCTGTTGTGGATTGCACTATTTAAAGCATATTCAGGAAGTGCGTTCTTCAGTGATGTTTTAATGGGGGCGGTGTTAGGCGGGCTAGCGACTTGGCACATTGTTCGATTAGATACAAAGCCAGATGTAAACATTAGTGAGTTATTGAGTTCCAAGGCGGTTTGGTGGGGACTTGCGATTATTTCTATTGTTCTAACCGTCATATGGCCATTGCCCACTTTTACATTTTGGGTCGCCATTCTAATGACAATAGCCTGCTTAGTAACTTTGACTCACGCTAACCCTCTAGTAGGTCAGTTCTCATTCAATATTGTACTGGGCGTGATTGTGCTGCTTTTGGCAACCAATGGAGTAATTAGTTGGGCAGGAAGCTTTGTTTCGTATAGCGGTATTGGTTCCTTGATTGTCGAAACACTTCGTTTTCCGCTGTTGATTCTGATTGGTGTAGTTGCTTTCCGCTTACCTTGGAAAAGAGTTTAGAATCGATATCGCGTAATAAAAAAGGCTGTGAAGACAGCCTTTTGTGTTTTTGCTTGGAAGGGCGAGAGCCCAATTAGCGATTACTTGTCGAAGATAAACTTATCAATAGCCGTAGCTACACCGTGGTCGTCATTACTTGCGGTGATGTAGTTGGCAATCTGTTTAGTCTCTTCCATCGCATTTTCCATTGCAATACCAAGGCCAGCATACTCCAGCATATGGTGATCGTTTTCAGCATCACCCATACAAATCACTTCATCAGAGTGAATGCCGAGATGGTTCGCAATGGCTTCGATACCGACACCTTTGTTTGATTTAGGGTTTAAGAATTCAAGGAAGAACGGAGCACTTTGAACAATCGTGAATTGAGATTTAAGTTGCTCTGGCAATTTCCCAATGATTTCTGTCAGTTTGCTCGGCTCTGCGACAATCATGGTTTTGATGATCTCGTGATCGTCTTCTAGTTGAGAAAAATCGAATTCAGTAATTTCTAGGCCATTGATGCGCGCTTCAATGCCGGTGTATTCGTTGTTTTCTGGTGTGATTAGACCATGAACCTTACTGAATGCATGAACATATCCACCCAATTCATGAGCAAGTTCAGCAATCTCCTTAGCCGCTTTACCGTGGCTAATTTCGCTATGAATCACTTCTTTGGTTGATACGTTTTGTACCATCGAGCCGTTGTAGAAAAGGACGAAGTCGTCTTCGCCATTGATGTTCAACTCGTCGAGTTTGCTCTGCATCCCTTCAAGTGGGCGTCCTGATGCTAATACAACTTTAACGCCTTCTGCACGAGCTCGGGCAATCGCATCTTTGTTCTCTGCAGAGATGACTTTATCACTGTTTAACAGTGTGCCATCCATATCCAGAGCAATCAGTTTGTACATGTGGATCCTTACTTACTAAAATAAAAAGCTAACAAAAATGAATGTTGGCAAGGATAAGGCAAGTGGAAACTGCAAGCTAGGGCTTTGATCAACGGATTTTGTAATACTCATTTGTTTGACCCAAGCCTTTAAGTGCTTTATCGTCTCCGCCTAATTTGTTTTACGAAATGATGTGAGCTGAGGGAAAGTTGTACAAGATTAATGAAATGTTTGAAACCATCCAGGGTGAAGGTGTCTTTACTGGTGTTCCAGCGGTGTTCGTGCGCCTGCAAATTTGTCCGGTCGGTTGCTCTTGGTGCGACACGAAACAGACATGGGAAGCATTGGCTGAAGATGAAACATCCCTTGGCGATATTATGGTGAAAACAGAAGACTCACCAACTTGGTCCTCAGTTGATGCTCAAGGCATAGTTGACCAATATGTTAAACAAGGCTTCAATGCTAAACATATTGTGATTACCGGTGGTGAACCTTGTATTTACGATCTTGTACCTTTAACTGAAGCCTTTGAAAAGATGGGGTGCCGCTGCCAAATTGAGACCAGTGGAACATCAGAAGTGAAAGCGACGGCGAACACTTGGGTGACGGTGTCACCTAAAGTGGCGATGAAAGCGAAGCTAGAAATTTTAGACAGCGCTCTGCAGCGCGCAGATGAAATTAAGCACCCAGTGGGTACGTCTAAAGATGTCGACCAACTTGATCACCTATTAGAGCGTGCGAAGGTTTCTTCAGAAACGGTTATTGCACTGCAGCCGATTAGCCAAAAAGATCGTGCGACACAGCTATGTATCGACACGTGTATCGAGCGAAATTGGCGCCTATCTATTCAAACGCACAAGTATTTGAGCATTGCGTAACTCAGCAGCATTGTCGAAAAGGAATAAAAATGAAGAAAGCAGTTGTTGTATTCAGTGGTGGACAAGACTCAACCACGTGTTTGGTTCAAGCTCTGAAGGAGTATGATGAAGTTCATGCGATTACTTTTGACTATGGTCAGCGTCATCGATTAGAAATCGAAGTTGCACAGGGCCTAGCAAAAGAGCTTGGAGTAAAAGCGCACAAGGTTATGGATGTGACGTTATTGAATGAGCTTGCGATTAGCTCACTGACGCGTGATGACATCCCTGTATCTCATCAACTGCAAGAGAATGGCTTGCCAAATTCATTCGTACCAGGCCGCAATATCCTGTTTCTAACGTTGGCGGGTATCTATGCGTACCAAATCGGTGCTCAAGCGGTGATCACTGGTGTTTGTGAAACTGACTTTTCTGGCTACCCTGACTGCCGTAATGATTTTGTAAAGGCAATGAACTCTGCGCTTGTACAAGGCATGGACAGAGAGCTAGATATCAAGACTCCGCTTATGTGGCTGAACAAAGCGGAAACTTGGGCGCTTGCAGACCAGTACTCGGCGCTTGAGCTGGTTCTTAGTAAAACTCTGACTTGCTACAACGGTGTGATTGGCGATGGTTGTGGTGATTGCCCTGCGTGCGAGCTACGTAAAGTAGGGCTCAACGACTATCTAGATAATCGCGATCAAATCATGGCTGAACTGGTTCGTAAGCAATCGGTGAATCGCTAAAGCTATCAGCAGCGATGGGGTCGTTATACGCATCAATGATGCAGTTTCTTCCATTCGCTTTTGCTTGATACAGTGCTTGATCAAGCACTGAATATAGAATATCAAAGTCACTCAGTGATTTCTGCGTCGCCAAATAGGCGAAGCTTGCAGTAATCGTGAGTGGCTTTTTTGATTCTGACAGAAATTCACTAGTGGAAATAGCGTAGTGGATCTCTTCAACGCGCTCACGCACATCTTCGATATTGGTATCTTTTAGCAGAATGAGAAACTCTTCCCCACCAAGACGCCCCAATAGCTCTCCTTTGTTTAGATGCTTAACGATCTGATGGCTAACATGAACCAAAGCGCGATCGCCGGTAGGGTGGCCAAACTGATCATTAATCGTCTTGAACCTGTCTAGATCCAATAGAACTAATACGTGTTGTTTATTCGCTTTTGAAGACGCTTTAGTCTCTTTCACTCGCTTAATGATTTCTGCACGACTGTAGGCCTTAGTCATTGAATCGATGGAAGCTTTACGCCGTATTTTCTTATTCGAGTAAAAAGTGAGGCTAGCTGTGACAACAAGTAATAGAACAATGGCGTTATACATCAGCTTTTGCTGTTGCATTTTCTCTATTTGAAGTTGGTTAAGGTCATGTTGATTGCGTAGCTGAGAGCTCTCTAGTTCTTGTTCATATTGATTGTGCGCTAAGCTCAATGCCTCTAGTGCTAATCGGTTATCTGTATTGCGAGTCGCGATTTGAGATTGCGCATATTGCTCATAGTAGAAGAGTGCTTGTTGGTAATCTTCTTGAGTCCGGTAAAGCTTCGATAGCTGCTGATATACGTCAGCTATATAGCTTTCTCGTTCAACTTGTCTCGCAAGTATCAAGGCGCGCTCGGCGTAATCAAATGCTTCACTCAATAGCTCCTGCTCTTCGAACATTTCGCTAATGGCGAGGTAGGCTTGAATCCGCATCACATCATTATTGAGTTCGGTAGCGAGACTCAAAGACTCAGTGAGGTATGCTCGTGCTAAAGGGTATTGTTGGGTTGCGGTATATGCTTTTCCTAAGCCTAGTGTCGTCATGGCCGTGCCGTAGTTGTGACCAGAAGAATAGAGCAATGTCTTAGCTTGAAGGAACTGTGAGATAGCTAGGTCATAGCTAGACTGAGCCATATAGAGTTTAGCGAGACTGTGGCGAACCTGTGCTTTCATAAGATCAGAAGCAGTCAGGCGTAAGTTGAGGGCTGCTTTCAAGTATTGTTCTGACTGATCAAACTGTTTCATCTCTTTGAAAAGGTTACCCAAATCGTTATAGATTCCAGATATGTCTTGCCCTTTAGGAAATGACTCAATTAAGGTCATGTAGGTGTTGAGGGCTGCTTGGTAATCGCTCCTGAAGTACTGATTGTTGGCGATGACGCGATAAGCGATAGATTTTGGTACGATAGGGTCTGCAATATCGTTGATGTCTGCTTCAAGTATCGAGCAGTAATAATTGGCTTGATGATAGCGAGACTGTTCATTAAATGAACGACAAAGCTGGTACTTCAATAGCAGCTTACCTGTTTCGTCACTTTGGGCTTTCATCTGTCTAAGTAGTTGAATGAATCCTTGCTGAGCTGTTTGATATTGTCCCTGACTATCTAAGAATAACGCTTCGATAAATTTCGCCTCTAACGCTTGGTAATTTTCATCGCCTGAACTCCCTCCGTAGAAAGGTTGATTATGACGTTTCATGTAGGTGTAGAGGAGGGCTGAAATATAAAGTTTTTCACCATTAGATTCAGCACTAGCGTATCGTGCCTTAAGCATATTGAAGGCTCGATCTGGATCTGTGTTTAGTGTCGAAAGATACAGAACATTCCAGTCAGAGTTAGGAGTTTCGCCTAGGTGAATTTGAATACCAGCATCCTTCCGATCAATTTCAGATTTAGCAGGTAAGCTTATGAAGATAATTAAAAATAAAGAAAGTAGGCGGATCACAGATGAGAGTCTGAACTAGATAAAGAACGTCATTCTAAATTTAGTTTGATCTTGGTTCAAATTATCCGTGATAAGTGGATAGAAATGTGTGAGTGAAATCTCTGTCCAAGTTGGTAGTATGGCCAGAGTTTAAAAAGCAGGTAAAAAAATGGCCGCTGTTGAGCGACCATTTCTTATGATTTAGATGTATAGCTTAGCTAGGTCAGAAGGCTCTAGTTCTTTTCCTTCTAGAGAAGCGTTCCAGTTAACGCCAACTAGTACACCATCTTCAGCTAGCGTTAGTAGCCAATCTTCAACGAAGATATCAAGAGGGATTTCTAGTACTTCGAAATCAGCCCACTCTTCTACGTTGTGCGTTTGAGCATCTTCTTTTGAAGACCAGAAAGGCATAACTTCGCTATTTTCAAATTCAGTAGAGTCACATGCTAGCCAACCTTCTTCGTTACGAAGGCCCCATACAAGTTTAGTTTCTTTTGATTCAGAAACGAATAGATCAAGGTTTGCTTGAGTATCAGCTGTTAGTTTGCTCATGAAATAGTTCTCTATATTGATAACGGGGCAAGGTTACCATTAACGCCGCCTTAGGTACATGGCTTAAATGGGATAACCAATGCCTTTAATGGTTTATTTCAGAGTATTAAACCTTTAAGTTACTTGGGTATGAAGGTTACTTTTCTATCTTAGTAAAGATGTGCCACTCTTCTTTAATATGCCCTTTAAACCCAGCCACCGATGCCACCACTTTACGATTGAGTGCATGACTAATGTTGTCTTGGTTGATTCCCCCTGAAGCTGAATCACCATAGCCGACAATATTTATTCGTGATGGCGCGATACCATTGCTGATTAGAGCTCGACGCACATTAGAAGCTCGTTCTTTTGAGAGCATCAAGTTATGCTCTGCGTTGCCCGTTTTACTCGCGTAGCCTTGCAATTGAATAGTCGTGGTTTCATAACGTTTCAAAAAGGAGGCCATTTGACGGATCTGGTTCAAGAAAGCAGGGTTTATTTCAGTCGAGTTATTCGCAAATAAGATATGAAGCTGCTTCTGTTCAGACGATTCAAAATATGATCCACATCCATCATTATCTATTTCGGCACCAACTGGTGTACCAGGGCAAAGGTCACGAGCATTGATAACACCGTCATTGTCGTCATCCTGCAAGTCATATATTTGGTCTGGCTTAGGTGTTGGTATGTAGGCGTACTCATCGTCGAACTGCTGGCCTACCGCTGTTGAAGAGGCCAATACTAATAAAGCAGAGAAAATGCTAAATGTTTTCATGGCTTAGTACTCCACTTCTTCATGCCATTCTTCAGGCGTTTGTACTCTGAGAGCGGTTAGTAGGTTTCCAGCCGCGTTCATGACTCTGTACTTTGCATATTGTTCATCGTACTTAGCATCGAGGTAGTCTTTTCGTGCTTCAAAAAGTTCATTTTCGGTGTTGAGCAGGTCAAGGAGTGTACGCTTGCCTATACGATATTGTTTTTCATAAGAAATCACTGTGTCAGAAGCTGAGTCAACGTGGTCAGATAGAAATTCTTTCTGTTGAACCGTCAAGTCAAGTGCGCTCCAAGATAGCCTCAAGCTCTCTTCAACATTTCGAAAACTTCTTTCTCTTAGATCTTTTGCTTTGTTCAATTGATAAGCAGCGCTTTCTGCTCTGTCTTGGTCGGCACCGCCATTATAGAGGTTGTATCTAAGTCTCAGCATTGCCGAAAACTCATCACTGCTGCCCTCTGTACCGCCGGCATCATCTCGCCAGGTTTGTGTAGCTTCAACCGATACGGTTGGGTAGTTAGTACTTTTTGATTGTTGGTATTGAAACTTGGCTGAATCAACGTCTGCACGCGCAATTTGAATGACCGGGTGCGTCTGAAAAGCAAGCTCAAGTGCATTGTCGATTGTATACGGAATTGCGGCAGAATCTGCTCTTGGGAAAGTCAGTCCAAGTGGCTTTTGACCTGTTAGGCGCTTGAATTGAGTGTGCGTATCGAGGAGGTTGTTTTGAGCTGCCAGTAAATTGCCGTGAGCTTTGGCAATACGCGCCTCAACTTGAGACATGTCAGCGGTTGAACCAATTCCCGAATCCACGCGTTTCTTTATGTCGCGATAGATATCTTTATGGGTCGCCAGATTGCTTTCAGAAAGGGAAAGCACTTCATACGCTTTTACCGCATCAAGGTAAATTTTAGTTACTTCTAACGCAGTGTCTTGTGCTGTCGCAAGCAATTGATAACGTACAGATTCAGCGTCTGCGGCCGTTCGGTCTATATCATTGAGCGTATTAGAGCCATCCCATATCAATTGCGTAAGAGTTATCGTCGCTTCTTTGCGGGTGAGATCTGTCGTATTGGCGTTGGTTACAAGATCGGTGTGCTCATAACCAATACCAGCATCAAGGTCGATACTTGGTCTATATGCGCCTCCAGAGGCATCATTGAGATAACGTTTGCTGATGTACTCATTGTAAGCACTTTTTATCTCTGGATTGTTCTCAAGAGTAAACGCAACCGCCTGCTCTAAAGTTTGACTATATGAAGGCAAACTTAAGAGGACAGCAAGGCCACACGTTGCGGTTTTAATCTTATTCACTGACATCTCCGTACTGTACGAATTACAAACAAAATCAAGCTGAAATAGGTGACTAATTCTAGCGCCAAAAAAATAACGATCTGACGATGGTATTGATAAAAAAGAGAAGGCTTTCCAAGGTGTATTGAGAGGTATAAATTCCCTAAAAATTTAATAAATCTTACCAGTTGCCATCTTCTTTAATGTGTGAAAACACAATAACTTATATCGACATTTAGAGCATTCAGACTACCATTTGATGTGATCTTTGTCATTAGTCTGTATCTGTTTTTGTTAAATGGATGGGTCTCGGCTATGAATTGATGGTGCATAGGTGTTATATTTTATCTAATTAGCATTTTTTATGTGTCGCATTTTTGACACACCACTTCAAAAGTGGATTTAGGGGTAAATATGGATATGACAATTTTAAGCCTAGTAGGCGCACTAGGTTCTGGACAACGTATTGTTATAGGCCTTGATGGCAATGTGCGAGTTTTAGAAGCTGGCGAAGCACTGCAAGCAGGTGATCTCATTTTAGAAGTTCAAAATGAGTCGGCAGAAGCAAGCTTGTCTGCAAAACGATTTGAAGATGAAGTTGAGATAGAACTCGATGATGACATCGCGAATATTTTTGCCGCTTTAGAAGAGGGTGCAGACCCAACGCAACTCGGCGATGAATTCGCTACTGCTGCCGGTGAAAGTGGCTCAAGCCTAGTTAATAGTGGCACTATCGAGCGCGACGGCGAAGAGACGATCCCTGAAACCGAGTTTGTGACCAGTGGTTTCCAGTCACTCGGACTGTCAGAAACTCAAAGCCTGACTCTTCTAGAAGCATTCCGATCATTTACCCCAGAAAATAGCGCGCCTAATTTTACCGACTCTACTGGCTCTTTAGTTGGAGATACGCTCTCAATTTCAACAGACGAAGATACGTCAGTGAGTGGTCAGCTAGAAGCAACAGATGCTGATGGTGACGAGGTCACTTTCACACAAGGTCAAGCTCCTTCCAACGGTCAATTGTCTCTTGCAGCAGACGGCAGTTGGACTTACACACCTAATGCAGACTACAACGGCAGCGACAGCTTCACTGTAATTGTGTCTGATGGACAAGGTGGAACTGATACAATCACAGTTAACGTTGACGTTACCCCTGTCAACGACACCCCAACGATTGTTGATGGTAACGGTGACCCATTGGGCGATAGTGTCTCAGTGACAACTGATGAAGATACCGCAGTCAGCGGTTCACTTTCTGCTTCAGACGGTGATAACGACTCTTTAAGCTTCTCAAAAGGCAGCGATCCATCTAATGGCTCAGTGACTGTTGATGAAAACGGCAACTGGACTTACACACCAAACGCAGACTACAACGGCAGCGACAGCTTTACAGTCATCGTGTCTGACGGCCAAGGCGGTACCGATACATTAACTGTGAATGTTGGTGTGACTCCCGTTAACGATGCGCCAGCATTAGTAGATGGTAATGGTGACCCACTAGGCGATAGCGTTGCTGTAACAACCGATGAAGACACGCCAGTCAGCGGCTCTCTCGCTGCATCTGACGGCGACAATGACTCACTGAGTTTCTCAAAAGGCAGCGATCCGTCTAATGGTTCAGTGACTGTTGATGAAAACGGCAACTGGACTTACACACCAAACGCAGACTACAACGGCAGCGACAGCTTTACAGTTATCGTCTCTGATGGCCAAGGCGGTACCGATACATTAACTGTGAATGTTGGTGTGACTCCAGTTAATGATACTCCGGCGATTGTTGATGGTAATGGCGATCCTCTAGGCGACAGCGTCGCTGTAACAACCGATGAAGACACGCCAGTCAGCGGCTCTCTTTCTGCATCTGACGGCGACAATGACTCACTTAGTTTTTCAAAAGGCAGCGATCCATCTAATGGCTCAGTGATTGTTGATGCAAACGGCAACTGGACCTACACACCAAACGCAGACTACAACGGCAGCGACAGCTTTACGGTTGTCGTGTCTGACGGGCAAGGCGGCACTGATACACTGACAGTGAATGTTGGTGTGATTCCAGTTATCGCGCCGACGCTGACCATCACCAGCGATGATGCGGACTTGAACGATGGCGACAGCGCGACCATCACGTTCACCTTCAGTGAAGCGGTGGATGGCTTCGATGCGAGTGATATCGAGACCACAGGCGGTACGCTGAGCGGTCTGACGACCACAGACAACATCACCTGGACGGCGACCTTCACGCCAGCGGACGACTTCGATGGCACCGCGAGCATTACGGTCGCGGATGACAAATACACCGACGTGGACGGCAACAATGGTACGGGCCACAGCCTGGATCTGAACGTAGATACCATCGCGCCGACGCTGACCATCACCAGCGATGATGCGGACTTGAACGATGGCGACAGCGCGACCATCACGTTCACCTTCAGTGAAGCGGTGGATGGCTTCGATGCGAGTGATATCGAGACCACAGGCGGTACGCTGAGCGGTCTGACGACCACAGACAACATCACCTGGACGGCGACCTTCACGCCAGCGGACGACTTCGATGGCACCGCGAGCATTACGGTCGCGGATGACAAATACACCGACGTGGACGGCAACAATGGTACGGGCCACAGCCTGGATCTGAACGTAGATACCATCGCGCCGACGCTGACCATCACCAGCGATGATGCGGACTTGAACGATGGCGACAGCGCGACCATCACGTTCACCTTCAGTGAAGCGGTGGATGGCTTCGATGCGAGTGATATCGAGACCACAGGCGGTACGCTGAGCGGTCTGACGACCACAGACAACATCACCTGGACGGCGACCTTCACGCCAGCGGACGACTTCGATGGCACCGCGAGCATTACGGTCGCGGATGACAAATACACCGACGTGGACGGCAACAATGGTACGGGCCACAGCCTGGATCTGAACGTAGATACCATCGCGCCGACGCTGACCATCACCAGCGATGATGCGGACTTGAACGATGGCGACAGCGCGACCATCACGTTCACCTTCAGTGAAGCGGTGGATGGCTTCGATGCGAGTGATATCGAGACCACAGGCGGTACGCTGAGCGGTCTGACGACCACAGACAACATCACCTGGACGGCGACCTTCACGCCAGCGGACGACTTCGATGGCACCGCGAGCATTACGGTCGCGGATGACAAATACACCGACGTGGACGGCAACAATGGTACGGGCCACAGCCTGGATCTGAACGTAGATACCATCGCGCCGACGCTGACCATCACCAGCGATGATGCGGACTTGAACGATGGCGACAGCGCGACCATCACGTTCACCTTCAGTGAAGCGGTGGATGGCTTCGATGCGAGTGATATCGAGACCACAGGCGGTACGCTGAGCGGTCTGACGACCACAGACAACATCACCTGGACGGCGACCTTCACGCCAGCGGACGACTTCGATGGCACCGCGAGCATTACGGTCGCGGATGACAAATACACCGACGTGGACGGCAACAATGGTACGGGCCACAGCCTGGATCTGAACGTAGATACCATCGCGCCGACGCTGACCATCACCAGCGATGATGCGGACTTGAACGATGGCGACAGCGCGACCATCACGTTCACCTTCAGTGAAGCGGTGGATGGCTTCGATGCGAGTGATATCGAGACCACAGGCGGTACGCTGAGCGGTCTGACGACCACAGACAACATCACCTGGACGGCGACCTTCACGCCAGCGGACGACTTCGATGGCACCGCGAGCATTACGGTCGCGGATGACAAATACACCGACGTGGACGGCAACAATGGTACGGGCCACAGCCTGGATCTGAACGTAGATACCATCGCGCCGACGCTGACCATCACCAGCGATGATGCGGACTTGAACGATGGCGACAGCGCGACCATCACGTTCACCTTCAGTGAAGCGGTGGATGGCTTCGATGCGAGTGATATCGAGACCACAGGCGGTACGCTGAGCGGTCTGACGACCACAGACAACATCACCTGGACGGCGACCTTCACGCCAGCGGACGACTTCGATGGCACCGCGAGCATTACGGTCGCGGATGACAAATACACCGACGTGGACGGCAACAATGGTACGGGCCACAGCCTGGATCTGAACGTAGATACCATCGCGCCGACGCTGACCATCACCAGCGATGATGCGGACTTGAACGATGGCGACAGCGCGACCATCACGTTCACCTTCAGTGAAGCGGTGGATGGCTTCGATGCGAGTGATATCGAGACCACAGGCGGTACGCTGAGCGGTCTGACGACCACAGACAACATCACCTGGACGGCGACCTTCACGCCAGCGGACGACTTCGATGGCACCGCGAGCATTACGGTCGCGGATGACAAATACACCGACGTGGACGGCAACAATGGTACGGGCCACAGCCTGGATCTGAACGTAGATACCATCGCGCCGACGCTGACCATCACCAGCGATGATGCGGACTTGAACGATGGCGACAGCGCGACCATCACGTTCACCTTCAGTGAAGCGGTGGATGGCTTCGATGCGAGTGATATCGAGACCACAGGCGGTACGCTGAGCGGTCTGACGACCACAGACAACATCACCTGGACGGCGACCTTCACGCCAGCGGACGACTTCGATGGCACCGCGAGCATTACGGTCGCGGATGACAAATACACCGACGTGGACGGCAACAATGGTACGGGCCACAGCCTGGATCTGAACGTAGATACCATCGCGCCGACGCTGACCATCACCAGCGATGATGCGGACTTGAACGATGGCGACAGCGCGACCATCACGTTCACCTTCAGTGAAGCGGTGGATGGCTTCGATGCGAGTGATATCGAGACCACAGGCGGTACGCTGAGCGGTCTGACGACCACAGACAACATCACCTGGACGGCGACCTTCACGCCAGCGGACGACTTCGATGGCACCGCGAGCATTACGGTCGCGGATGACAAATACACCGACGTGGACGGCAACAATGGTACGGGCCACAGCCTGGATCTGAACGTAGATACCATCGCGCCGACGCTGACCATCACCAGCGATGATGCGGACTTGAACGATGGCGACAGCGCGACCATCACGTTCACCTTCAGTGAAGCGGTGGATGGCTTCGATGCGAGTGATATCGAGACCACAGGCGGTACGCTGAGCGGTCTGACGACCACAGACAACATCACCTGGACGGCGACCTTCACGCCAGCGGACGACTTCGATGGCACCGCGAGCATTACGGTCGCGGATGACAAATACACCGACGTGGACGGCAACAATGGTACGGGCCACAGCCTGGATCTGAACGTAGATACCATCGCGCCGACGCTGACCATCACCAGCGATGATGCGGACTTGAACGATGGCGACAGCGCGACCATCACGTTCACCTTCAGTGAAGCGGTGGATGGCTTCGATGCGAGTGATATCGAGACCACAGGCGGTACGCTGAGCGGTCTGACGACCACAGACAACATCACCTGGACGGCGACCTTCACGCCAGCGGACGACTTCGATGGCACCGCGAGCATTACGGTCGCGGATGACAAATACACCGACGTGGACGGCAACAATGGTACGGGCCACAGCCTGGATCTGAACGTAGATACCATCGCGCCGACGCTGACCATCACCAGCGATGATGCGGACTTGAACGATGGCGACAGCGCGACCATCACGTTCACCTTCAGTGAAGCGGTGGATGGCTTCGATGCGAGTGATATCGAGACCACAGGCGGTACGCTGAGCGGTCTGACGACCACAGACAACATCACCTGGACGGCGACCTTCACGCCAGCGGACGACTTCGATGGCACCGCGAGCATTACGGTCGCGGATGACAAATACACCGACGTGGACGGCAACAATGGTACGGGCCACAGCCTGGATCTGAACGTAGATACCATCGCGCCGACGCTGACCATCACCAGCGATGATGCGGACTTGAACGATGGCGACAGCGCGACCATCACGTTCACCTTCAGTGAAGCGGTGGATGGCTTCGATGCGAGTGATATCGAGACCACAGGCGGTACGCTGAGCGGTCTGACGACCACAGACAACATCACCTGGACGGCGACCTTCACGCCAGCGGACGACTTCGATGGCACCGCGAGCATTACGGTCGCGGATGACAAATACACCGACGTGGACGGCAACAATGGTACGGGCCACAGCCTGGATCTGAACGTAGATACCATCGCGCCGACGCTGACCATCACCAGCGATGATGCGGACTTGAACGATGGCGACAGCGCGACCATCACGTTCACCTTCAGTGAAGCGGTGGATGGCTTCGATGCGAGTGATATCGAGACCACAGGCGGTACGCTGAGCGGTCTGACGACCACAGACAACATCACCTGGACGGCGACCTTCACGCCAGCGGACGACTTCGATGGCACCGCGAGCATTACGGTCGCGGATGACAAATACACCGACGTGGACGGCAACAATGGTACGGGCCACAGCCTGGATCTGAACGTAGATACCATCGCGCCGACGCTGACCATCACCAGCGATGATGCGGACTTGAACGATGGCGACAGCGCGACCATCACGTTCACCTTCAGTGAAGCGGTGGATGGCTTCGATGCGAGTGATATCGAGACCACAGGCGGTACGCTGAGCGGTCTGACGACCACAGACAACATCACCTGGACGGCGACCTTCACGCCAGCGGACGACTTCGATGGCACCGCGAGCATTACGGTCGCGGATGACAAATACACCGACGTGGACGGCAACAATGGTACGGGCCACAGCCTGGATCTGAACGTAGATACCATCGCGCCGACGCTGACCATCACCAGCGATGATGCGGACTTGAACGATGGCGACAGCGCGACCATCACGTTCACCTTCAGTGAAGCGGTGGATGGCTTCGATGCGAGTGATATCGAGACCACAGGCGGTACGCTGAGCGGTCTGACGACCACAGACAACATCACCTGGACGGCGACCTTCACGCCAGCGGACGACTTCGATGGCACCGCGAGCATTACGGTCGCGGATGACAAATACACCGACGTGGACGGCAACAATGGTACGGGCCACAGCCTGGATCTGAACGTAGATACCATCGCGCCGACGCTGACCATCACCAGCGATGATGCGGACTTGAACGATGGCGACAGCGCGACCATCACGTTCACCTTCAGTGAAGCGGTGGATGGCTTCGATGCGAGTGATATCGAGACCACAGGCGGTACGCTGAGCGGTCTGACGACCACAGACAACATCACCTGGACGGCGACCTTCACGCCAGCGGACGACTTCGATGGCACCGCGAGCATTACGGTCGCGGATGACAAATACACCGACGTGGACGGCAACAATGGTACGGGCCACAGCCTGGATCTGAACGTAGATACCATCGCGCCGACGCTGACCATCACCAGCGATGATGCGGACTTGAACGATGGCGACAGCGCGACCATCACGTTCACCTTCAGTGAAGCGGTGGATGGCTTCGATGCGAGTGATATCGAGACCACAGGCGGTACGCTGAGCGGTCTGACGACCACAGACAACATCACCTGGACGGCGACCTTCACGCCAGCGGACGACTTCGATGGCACCGCGAGCATTACGGTCGCGGATGACAAATACACCGACGTGGACGGCAACAATGGTACGGGCCACAGCCTGGATCTGAACGTAGATACCATCGCGCCGACGCTGACCATCACCAGCGATGATGCGGACTTGAACGATGGCGACAGCGCGACCATCACGTTCACCTTCAGTGAAGCGGTGGATGGCTTCGATGCGAGTGATATCGAGACCACAGGCGGTACGCTGAGCGGTCTGACGACCACAGACAACATCACCTGGACGGCGACCTTCACGCCAGCGGACGACTTCGATGGCACCGCGAGCATTACGGTCGCGGATGACAAATACACCGACGTGGACGGCAACAATGGTACGGGCCACAGCCTGGATCTGAACGTAGATACCATCGCGCCGACGCTGACCATCACCAGCGATGATGCGGACTTGAACGATGGCGACAGCGCGACCATCACGTTCACCTTCAGTGAAGCGGTGGATGGCTTCGATGCGAGTGATATCGAGACCACAGGCGGTACGCTGAGCGGTCTGACGACCACAGACAACATCACCTGGACGGCGACCTTCACGCCAGCGGACGACTTCGATGGCACCGCGAGCATTACGGTCGCGGATGACAAATACACCGACGTGGACGGCAACAATGGTACGGGCCACAGCCTGGATCTGAACGTAGATACCATCGCGCCGACGCTGACCATCACCAGCGATGATGCGGACTTGAACGATGGCGACAGCGCGACCATCACGTTCACCTTCAGTGAAGCGGTGGATGGCTTCGATGCGAGTGATATCGAGACCACAGGCGGTACGCTGAGCGGTCTGACGACCACAGACAACATCACCTGGACGGCGACCTTCACGCCAGCGGACGACTTCGATGGCACCGCGAGCATTACGGTCGCGGATGACAAATACACCGACGTGGACGGCAACAATGGTACGGGCCACAGCCTGGATCTGAACGTAGATACCATCGCGCCGACGCTGACCATCACCAGCGATGATGCGGACTTGAACGATGGCGACAGCGCGACCATCACGTTCACCTTCAGTGAAGCGGTGGATGGCTTCGATGCGAGTGATATCGAGACCACAGGCGGTACGCTGAGCGGTCTGACGACCACAGACAACATCACCTGGACGGCGACCTTCACGCCAGCGGACGACTTCGATGGCACCGCGAGCATTACGGTCGCGGATGACAAATACACCGACGTGGACGGCAACAATGGTACGGGCCACAGCCTGGATCTGAACGTAGATACCATCGCGCCGACGCTGACCATCACCAGCGATGATGCGGACTTGAACGATGGCGACAGCGCGACCATCACGTTCACCTTCAGTGAAGCGGTGGATGGCTTCGATGCGAGTGATATCGAGACCACAGGCGGTACGCTGAGCGGTCTGACGACCACAGACAACATCACCTGGACGGCGACCTTCACGCCAGCGGACGACTTCGATGGCACCGCGAGCATTACGGTCGCGGATGACAAATACACCGACGTGGACGGCAACAATGGTACGGGCCACAGCCTGGATCTGAACGTAGATACCATCGCGCCGACGCTGACCATCACCAGCGATGATGCGGACTTGAACGATGGCGACAGCGCGACCATCACGTTCACCTTCAGTGAAGCGGTGGATGGCTTCGATGCGAGTGATATCGAGACCACAGGCGGTACGCTGAGCGGTCTGACGACCACAGACAACATCACCTGGACGGCGACCTTCACGCCAGCGGACGACTTC
This sequence comes from Vibrio sp. THAF190c, assembly GCF_009363355.1. NCBI lineage: Bacteria > Pseudomonadati > Pseudomonadota > Gammaproteobacteria > Vibrionales > Vibrionaceae > Vibrio > Vibrio sp. THAF190c. The sequence goes on from NZ_CP045338.1 coordinate 1,504,010, forward strand.
GATGGCACCGCGAGCATTACGGTCGCGGATGACAAATACACCGACGTGGACGGCAACAATGGTACGGGCCACAGCCTGGATCTGAACGTAGATACCATCGCGCCGACGCTGACCATCACCAGCGATGATGCGGACTTGAACGATGGCGACAGCGCGACCATCACGTTCACCTTCAGTGAAGCGGTGGATGGCTTCGATGCGAGTGATATCGAGACCACAGGCGGTACGCTGAGCGGTCTGACGACCACAGACAACATCACCTGGACGGCGACCTTCACGCCAGCGGACGACTTCGATGGCACCGCGAGCATTACGGTCGCGGATGACAAATACACCGACGTGGACGGCAACAATGGTACGGGCCACAGCCTGGATCTGAACGTAGATACCATCGCGCCGACGCTGACCATCACCAGCGATGATGCGGACTTGAACGATGGCGACAGCGCGACCATCACGTTCACCTTCAGTGAAGCGGTGGATGGCTTCGATGCGAGTGATATCGAGACCACAGGCGGTACGCTGAGCGGTCTGACGACCACAGACAACATCACCTGGACGGCGACCTTCACGCCAGCGGACGACTTCGATGGCACCGCGAGCATTACGGTCGCGGATGACAAATACACCGACGTGGACGGCAACAATGGTACGGGCCACAGCCTGGATCTGAACGTAGATACCATCGCGCCGACGCTGACCATCACCAGCGATGATGCGGACTTGAACGATGGCGACAGCGCGACCATCACGTTCACCTTCAGTGAAGCGGTGGATGGCTTCGATGCGAGTGATATCGAGACCACAGGCGGTACGCTGAGCGGTCTGACGACCACAGACAACATCACCTGGACGGCGACCTTCACGCCAGCGGACGACTTCGATGGCACCGCGAGCATTACGGTCGCGGATGACAAATACACCGACGTGGACGGCAACAATGGTACGGGCCACAGCCTGGATCTGAACGTAGATACCATCGCGCCGACGCTGACCATCACCAGCGATGATGCGGACTTGAACGATGGCGACAGCGCGACCATCACGTTCACCTTCAGTGAAGCGGTGGATGGCTTCGATGCGAGTGATATCGAGACCACAGGCGGTACGCTGAGCGGTCTGACGACCACAGACAACATCACCTGGACGGCGACCTTCACGCCAGCGGACGACTTCGATGGCACCGCGAGCATTACGGTCGCGGATGACAAATACACCGACGTGGACGGCAACAATGGTACGGGCCACAGCCTGGATCTGAACGTAGATACCATCGCGCCGACGCTGACCATCACCAGCGATGATGCGGACTTGAACGATGGCGACAGCGCGACCATCACGTTCACCTTCAGTGAAGCGGTGGATGGCTTCGATGCGAGTGATATCGAGACCACAGGCGGTACGCTGAGCGGTCTGACGACCACAGACAACATCACCTGGACGGCGACCTTCACGCCAGCGGACGACTTCGATGGCACCGCGAGCATTACGGTCGCGGATGACAAATACACCGACGTGGACGGCAACAATGGTACGGGCCACAGCCTGGATCTGAACGTAGATACCATCGCGCCGACGCTGACCATCACCAGCGATGATGCGGACTTGAACGATGGCGACAGCGCGACCATCACGTTCACCTTCAGTGAAGCGGTGGATGGCTTCGATGCGAGTGATATCGAGACCACAGGCGGTACGCTGAGCGGTCTGACGACCACAGACAACATCACCTGGACGGCGACCTTCACGCCAGCGGACGACTTCGATGGCACCGCGAGCATTACGGTCGCGGATGACAAATACACCGACGTGGACGGCAACAATGGTACGGGCCACAGCCTGGATCTGAACGTAGATACCATCGCGCCGACGCTGACCATCACCAGCGATGATGCGGACTTGAACGATGGCGACAGCGCGACCATCACGTTCACCTTCAGTGAAGCGGTGGATGGCTTCGATGCGAGTGATATCGAGACCACAGGCGGTACGCTGAGCGGTCTGACGACCACAGACAACATCACCTGGACGGCGACCTTCACGCCAGCGGACGACTTCGATGGCACCGCGAGCATTACGGTCGCGGATGACAAATACACCGACGTGGACGGCAACAATGGTACGGGCCACAGCCTGGATCTGAACGTAGATACCATCGCGCCGACGCTGACCATCACCAGCGATGATGCGGACTTGAACGATGGCGACAGCGCGACCATCACGTTCACCTTCAGTGAAGCGGTGGATGGCTTCGATGCGAGTGATATCGAGACCACAGGCGGTACGCTGAGCGGTCTGACGACCACAGACAACATCACCTGGACGGCGACCTTCACGCCAGCGGACGACTTCGATGGCACCGCGAGCATTACGGTCGCGGATGACAAATACACCGACGTGGACGGCAACAATGGTACGGGCCACAGCCTGGATCTGAACGTAGATACCATCGCGCCGACGCTGACCATCACCAGCGATGATGCGGACTTGAACGATGGCGACAGCGCGACCATCACGTTCACCTTCAGTGAAGCGGTGGATGGCTTCGATGCGAGTGATATCGAGACCACAGGCGGTACGCTGAGCGGTCTGACGACCACAGACAACATCACCTGGACGGCGACCTTCACGCCAGCGGACGACTTCGATGGCACCGCGAGCATTACGGTCGCGGATGACAAATACACCGACGTGGACGGCAACAATGGTACGGGCCACAGCCTGGATCTGAACGTAGATACCATCGCGCCGACGCTGACCATCACCAGCGATGATGCGGACTTGAACGATGGCGACAGCGCGACCATCACGTTCACCTTCAGTGAAGCGGTGGATGGCTTCGATGCGAGTGATATCGAGACCACAGGCGGTACGCTGAGCGGTCTGACGACCACAGACAACATCACCTGGACGGCGACCTTCACGCCAGCGGACGACTTCGATGGCACCGCGAGCATTACGGTCGCGGATGACAAATACACCGACGTGGACGGCAACAATGGTACGGGCCACAGCCTGGATCTGAACGTAGATACCATCGCGCCGACGCTGACCATCACCAGCGATGATGCGGACTTGAACGATGGCGACAGCGCGACCATCACGTTCACCTTCAGTGAAGCGGTGGATGGCTTCGATGCGAGTGATATCGAGACCACAGGCGGTACGCTGAGCGGTCTGACGACCACAGACAACATCACCTGGACGGCGACCTTCACGCCAGCGGACGACTTCGATGGCACCGCGAGCATTACGGTCGCGGATGACAAATACACCGACGTGGACGGCAACAATGGTACGGGCCACAGCCTGGATCTGAACGTAGATACCATCGCGCCGACGCTGACCATCACCAGCGATGATGCGGACTTGAACGATGGCGACAGCGCGACCATCACGTTCACCTTCAGTGAAGCGGTGGATGGCTTCGATGCGAGTGATATCGAGACCACAGGCGGTACGCTGAGCGGTCTGACGACCACAGACAACATCACCTGGACGGCGACCTTCACGCCAGCGGACGACTTCGATGGCACCGCGAGCATTACGGTCGCGGATGACAAATACACCGACGTGGACGGCAACAATGGTACGGGCCACAGCCTGGATCTGAACGTAGATACCATCGCGCCGACGCTGACCATCACCAGCGATGATGCGGACTTGAACGATGGCGACAGCGCGACCATCACGTTCACCTTCAGTGAAGCGGTGGATGGCTTCGATGCGAGTGATATCGAGACCACAGGCGGTACGCTGAGCGGTCTGACGACCACAGACAACATCACCTGGACGGCGACCTTCACGCCAGCGGACGACTTCGATGGCACCGCGAGCATTACGGTCGCGGATGACAAATACACCGACGTGGACGGCAACAATGGTACGGGCCACAGCCTGGATCTGAACGTAGATACCATCGCGCCGACGCTGACCATCACCAGCGATGATGCGGACTTGAACGATGGCGACAGCGCGACCATCACGTTCACCTTCAGTGAAGCGGTGGATGGCTTCGATGCGAGTGATATCGAGACCACAGGCGGTACGCTGAGCGGTCTGACGACCACAGACAACATCACCTGGACGGCGACCTTCACGCCAGCGGACGACTTCGATGGCACCGCGAGCATTACGGTCGCGGATGACAAATACACCGACGTGGACGGCAACAATGGTACGGGCCACAGCCTGGATCTGAACGTAGATACCATCGCGCCGACGCTGACCATCACCAGCGATGATGCGGACTTGAACGATGGCGACAGCGCGACCATCACGTTCACCTTCAGTGAAGCGGTGGATGGCTTCGATGCGAGTGATATCGAGACCACAGGCGGTACGCTGAGCGGTCTGACGACCACAGACAACATCACCTGGACGGCGACCTTCACGCCAGCGGACGACTTCGATGGCACCGCGAGCATTACGGTCGCGGATGACAAATACACCGACGTGGACGGCAACAATGGTACGGGCCACAGCCTGGATCTGAACGTAGATACCATCGCGCCGACGCTGACCATCACCAGCGATGATGCGGACTTGAACGATGGCGACAGCGCGACCATCACGTTCACCTTCAGTGAAGCGGTGGATGGCTTCGATGCGAGTGATATCGAGACCACAGGCGGTACGCTGAGCGGTCTGACGACCACAGACAACATCACCTGGACGGCGACCTTCACGCCAGCGGACGACTTCGATGGCACCGCGAGCATTACGGTCGCGGATGACAAATACACCGACGTGGACGGCAACAATGGTACGGGCCACAGCCTGGATCTGAACGTAGATACCATCGCGCCGACGCTGACCATCACCAGCGATGATGCGGACTTGAACGATGGCGACAGCGCGACCATCACGTTCACCTTCAGTGAAGCGGTGGATGGCTTCGATGCGAGTGATATCGAGACCACAGGCGGTACGCTGAGCGGTCTGACGACCACAGACAACATCACCTGGACGGCGACCTTCACGCCAGCGGACGACTTCGATGGCACCGCGAGCATTACGGTCGCGGATGACAAATACACCGACGTGGACGGCAACAATGGTACGGGCCACAGCCTGGATCTGAACGTAGATACCATCGCGCCGACGCTGACCATCACCAGCGATGATGCGGACTTGAACGATGGCGACAGCGCGACCATCACGTTCACCTTCAGTGAAGCGGTGGATGGCTTCGATGCGAGTGATATCGAGACCACAGGCGGTACGCTGAGCGGTCTGACGACCACAGACAACATCACCTGGACGGCGACCTTCACGCCAGCGGACGACTTCGATGGCACCGCGAGCATTACGGTCGCGGATGACAAATACACCGACGTGGACGGCAACAATGGTACGGGCCACAGCCTGGATCTGAACGTAGATACCATCGCGCCGACGCTGACCATCACCAGCGATGATGCGGACTTGAACGATGGCGACAGCGCGACCATCACGTTCACCTTCAGTGAAGCGGTGGATGGCTTCGATGCGAGTGATATCGAGACCACAGGCGGTACGCTGAGCGGTCTGACGACCACAGACAACATCACCTGGACGGCGACCTTCACGCCAGCGGACGACTTCGATGGCACCGCGAGCATTACGGTCGCGGATGACAAATACACCGACGTGGACGGCAACAATGGTACGGGCCACAGCCTGGATCTGAACGTAGATACCATCGCGCCGACGCTGACCATCACCAGCGATGATGCGGACTTGAACGATGGCGACAGCGCGACCATCACGTTCACCTTCAGTGAAGCGGTGGATGGCTTCGATGCGAGTGATATCGAGACCACAGGCGGTACGCTGAGCGGTCTGACGACCACAGACAACATCACCTGGACGGCGACCTTCACGCCAGCGGACGACTTCGATGGCACCGCGAGCATTACGGTCGCGGATGACAAATACACCGACGTGGACGGCAACAATGGTACGGGCCACAGCCTGGATCTGAACGTAGATACCATCAATGACAAACCAACCGCAACCGATTTCTCAGTAACCCTAGACAACCAAGATGAGGCGTTCTTTACGTTTGATGGTGGTCAGTCTGGTTCTCAAAATAATGTTGGTGATGAGGAAGATGACGCTTCTGGTACACCTGTTGACGTGAAGATTCTTGAAGAGCCTTTATTTGGTAACCTTTACGATGTTAGCGGTGGAGGTAAAGTATTAATTGAAGCTGGAGATATCATCAGTAGTGATGCTCAAATCGAATATGAGCAAGATCAGAATGCTGTCGATAACTTGGACTTCGTCGCTAGTACATTCGAAAATCAAGTAGGGAATGGCACTTCTAGCGTTAGTTATTTACAAAGTGATTCCAACGATCCACAGAGCGGTGTGGTTATTAGTGCAGGCCTATATAATGGTGCGTCTCCAGTTGGTGACAACATCAGTAGCACACCTAGCTATCTCGTTTACGATGGTAGCGGTCAAGAGGATGGTTTTGGTGTCTCTCAAAGTGCTAATGCGAATAGCGGCGAACTTGATGTTATTAACGGTGGTGCTCAGGAATACATTTCAATTGATTACTCTGCTACTGGAGCATCAATCACCGAGGCCAATATCGACTTCGGTAGTGTTTATGGAAACTACAATGCTAATAACAGTGCCGGTGGTCGAATTGAAGTCATTGCCCTTGATGAAAGTGGTAATGTTGTCGGAACTTTCTACTTCGATAGCGATGAGTCTGGCGAAAACGGACTGACTATCGATAACAACGGGAATGCGACTGTAAATATTCAGGTAGACGGCGGTTTTACTGAGTTGCGTGTATTCACCACTCAGGATGGTTCTGATAACCCTAACCGAAACTCTAACATCACGCTTAAAGGTGTAGATGTAGTCAGCGCGGATATTTCCGAAGAGATTGATTACCAATCGGTTGATTCGAGTGGTTTGGTTAGTGATGAAGTTGCCCAACTTACTATTACACCAAACACAACTAATGCTAATCCAATCGCTCAAGACGATACTGTATCTGTCTTTGGTGGTTTATCTGGTTATTACTACAGTTCGAATGACAGCGTTAATGGCAACATCGACTCTGTACAAGACGCGTTAGATGTTATTGCAGGTAAGGATGCTGACCTTACATTTGAAGCAAAAGACATTAACTATACGTTGAACGGAAATAACAACGGCTTAAGCTCTCAAAGTCAGTTTGAAGACTTCTTAAATAACGACTCTGGCTCTGTTGAAGGTACAGTTGGTGCTCACACTGATGGCGTCGTTCAAATGAGTGGCTCTGTTTATCTAGAAGCCGGTGATTATGCGTTTAAAGTTACTGCTGATGATGGTTACACGATCTTAATTGATGGAGTAGCGGTTGCTACGGTTGATCAGAACCAGTCGTCTACAACTACCATGCATGATTCATTTACGATTGATAGCGATGGTTATCACTCCATTGAAATCGTTTATTGGGATCAAGGTGGTGCCGCTAACTTAGATATCAATCTTGGTACCGTTGACGGCAATGGTAATTACAACAATGGTGAGCATGACTTAAATGACTTCCCATTGATTGGTGACGTTCTGTCTGTACGAGAGGGTGAAACTTTAACTGTAGATTCTTCACTGCTGCTTGCTAACGATTATGATCCAAACACAGGTGACACCGTTGCGATTGTCGCGGATGGATTTAGTTCAGCCGATGGAACAGTGTCATACGATCAAAACAGCGGGGAGATTTCTTTCACGCCGCATAGTAATGTGACGGGTAGTGCGTCGTTCACATATACCATTGTTGATAGCTCAGGCTTGACTAGCAGTGCAACGGTAACAACGACAGTTGCACCAATTAGTAACGGTTTATTGGTTTCTGCGAACTTAACCAGCGTAAGTGGAAACGTTGCTGACTCTATCGTTGCAGGCATTGAATCTAGTTTGGCGAACGCTACTGTAGATCCAACAGCAGATGGCGATGACAATCACCTTCAGACAACAAGTGGTGCTTGGGTCGAAGCTCTTGACGGTAATGACACAGTCGTTTACGGCAGCGGGGATCATATGCAGGTACGCGGTGGACAGGGTGAAGACGTCATTATCGGAAATGATGGTACATCCACTGTTGTAACTGAAAACCTACAAGGCGGTGATGGCAGTGATATTTTGGTTGGCGGTATAGACGCATCAACAAGCATTAATCTTCTGGGTGATGATACTGGAGAGTCTGGTGACGACGTACTCATTTCTCGTAGCCCAACAACGAGCACAGCATACTATGGTGGTTCAGGTAATGATGTTGCATACCTAACAGGCCAAAGTACCGATTACACATTTAGTTCGGTGGGAGCTCCAGATTTCCGTTTAACTCATACTGGAACAGGCAATGCAAATCATGATTTCTATAGTATTGAGTCATTGTACTTCTCTGATGGTAAGTTCGAGGCTCAAAGTGGCAGCTTAGTTAAAGTTGCTGAGGTTTATGAACTTAACATTGATATCGATCTGAATGACAATGACGGCAGCGAACAAGTAAGTTCATTGATCGTTAGTGATGTACCTTCAGATGTAACACTGTCGACAGGTACTAAACAAGCTGATGGAACGTGGGTGATTGATCCTGCCGAACTCGATGACGACGGCAAGTTAACAATCATCGTAGAAGCACCAGTTGACACAGCGCCTGTTCTAACTGTTACAGCAGGCGCTTATGAGGTCGATGACCAAGGACAAGCTGTTGACTCGGAAATGTTTGCTGATACTCAAACAGGTACAGTAATAGCACCTACTTCAGGCAGTGAAAACGGCGATAACACCATTATTGGCTTTGGTGGTGACGATGTGTTGTTCGGTGATACTGGTGGTGTAGTTGATAACTCTGTTGCACCAACTAACTACAATATTGCTTTAGTCGTTGATACTTCAGGCAGTATGAGAGACGCACTCAATAGCAACAGTAGTCAATCTAAGTTAGACGTGGTTAAAGCGTCAATCATTGCTATGTTGGCTGATATCGCGTCGCACCCAGGAACTATTAACCTGGCGTTAATTGGCTTCGAGGCGAGTGCGAGTATAGAAATCAATTTACAGAACCTAGAAGAATCCGATTTAGAGCAGACAGTTAATTCGGCAATTAATGCTCTTACGGCTGATGGGGCAACGAACTACGAGGCTGCGTTTGATTCCGCTAAAGAATGGTTTGAGGACGACGACCAGCCATCAAGTTACGAAAACTTAACGTTCTTCTTAACTGATGGTAAACCAACTGTATCAAACAACTCTAATAGCGGTGGTTCTACTACTCAGTTCGATGAATTTGCTGACTCAGTGACTGCTTTTGACGAGTTAGCGGATGTATCGAAAGTTAGAACTATTGGTATCGGTGATGGCATTGATGCAGAAATATTAGAGCATTTCGTAAATGACAATGGCTCTTCGTATACGTACACATCAACGACAACGCAACTTGCAAACTTTAGCTCTAGCACAGGTGAAGCTTGGAGTCTTGATAACTTTACGGTTTCCGGCGGTACAGCAGTACTTACTGATTCGCGTATCTTGTTCACGGATCCAAACGACACTTCTAGTTCAGCGTCAATGACCAGTCCTGAGTTCACGGTTGCTAATGGTGAAGCATCTGTTCTGACATTCGATGTATCACAAGGTAGCCATTTCGGTGGCGGCGATGTGTTTAGCTGGAGTGTTCAGAAATTTGACGAACAAACTCAATCATGGGTAAGTGTCTCATCTGGAAGCAGTACTGGCTCGATTGAAACAGATCTACTTCATGAAGGTAAGTATCAGTTGGTACTCTCTGTTTATGAAGACCAAAGCGGATACACTGCAGACGTATACTTAGACAACTTTGTAATAAAGACAGTAACAAGTACGACAGGCGATGTTGAAATCGTTCAATCAAGCCAAGGCCTAGATGCTGCACTTGAGGAAGGTAGTAACGAAATCACGCTACTGCCTGTAGGTAATGATGATCTAAGCGGCGGTGCAGGCAATGATATCTTATTTGGCGATGCTATTAACACTGATAGCTTGCCATGGACTGAAAGTGGTCTTGTTCGCCCAGATTCGTTGCCAGATGGCTCGGGTATGGAAGCACTGACGACGTTCTTGCAGATGTTGAATGGCGCAGAACCTACAGAAATGGAAATCTATGAATATGTTAAAGATAACCATGAGCTGTTTAATGCCGATAGCGACACTCGAGGTGGAGATGATACCGTAGCTGGCGGGCTAGGTAATGATATCCTCTATGGCCAAGGTGGTGACGATACACTGATTGGTGGATTGGGTGACGATATCTTAACTGGTGGTGAAGGAGAGGATATCTTTAAGTGGGTAGACATGGACGATGGTTCTTCCGACACTATTACTGATTTCAGTGTGGCAGATGGAGACAAGCTTGACCTATCTGAGCTGTTGGCTGACCTTGAGACAGATGATATTAATGCTCTGCTAAACAACATCGAAGGTTCGATCACTGATAACGGCAATGGCGGCTCAGCACTAACCATTGATAAAGGTGGCGAGTCTATGACAATTGAGTTTAACAATGTCACTTCATCAGAGTTAACAGATTATCTATTTAATCAAGATGGTTTGAAATACACTGATAGCTAATGTTCATTGAAGCTCATTAGATAACAAAAGGGTCACCAAACGGTGACCCTTTTTATTTCTTAATCTTTAACGAGATATGTAACGCTTAAAGAACTAAAGAACTAAAGAACTAAAGAACTAAAGAACCTTACACGCAAAACCTTTTAGGTAGAAACCTTCCGGGTAGGCTGTGTCTGTCAGGTGGTCTGCAGCTTGTTCGAAGCGCTCGACAAACTTAACTGTGCGACCAGCATCGATAGCAGCATCGGCAATGATCTTCTGGAACAGGTCGGTGCCCATTAGGCCAGAACATGAGTAAGTAAGTAGCGTGCCACCAGGCTTAAGGATCTGCATTGCGAGCATGTTTACATCTTTGTAGCCGTTTGCGCCTGATGTTAGGTTGTTTTTGCTAGAAACGAACTTTGGTGGATCCATGATCACAACATCAAATTTGGTGCCTTGGTCACGGTATTCACGAAGAAGTTTAAATACGTCAGCATTCAAGAACACTGCGCGTTTTTTTGAAATATCGAATTCGTTTAATTCAGCGTTGCGCTTAGCCGTGTCTAAAGCAAGCTGTGAAACGTCAGCGTTAATAACACGTTTTGCTTGGCCTTTTAGTGCGTACAGACCAAAGCCACCAGTGTAAGAGAAGCAGTTCAAGACTTCTTTGTCTTTTACGTACTTCATTGACTCTTTACGGCTGTCTCTTTGATCTAGATAGAAACCTGTTTTGTGGCCTTCAACGATATTTACGCTGATTTTTACACCATTCTCTTCGATTACAACAGATTTCGGTGGCTCTTCACCATGCAGAACACCGACAGTTTGTTCTAGTCCTTCTTTTTTACGAACTGCAACGTCCGAACGCTCATATACGTTGCAGTCAGGGAAGCACTCCACTAGAGCTTCTACAAGATCAGACTTATGATACTCCGCTCCAGCACTTAGCAGTTGGCATACTAAGAAGTTCTGATATTTGTCGATAGTGATGCCGGGTAAACCATCAGATTCAGCGGCAATCAATCGGTAGCCAGTAAGACCATCACGAACGATGATCTCTTCACGAAGCATTTGTGCATCTTTGATGCGTTTTACAAAGAATGCTTTATTGATGTCTTCTTTTTCAAATGTCCAAACACGAGCTCGAATTTGCGAAGCAGGTGAGTAGGCTGCTTTTGCTAGCCATTGACCGTTGCTTGCGAAAACGTCGACTGTTTCACCGAGTTGCGGTTCACCCGTTACTTTGTCGATACCACGAGAGAATACCCATGGGTGTTTGCGGCGTAGCGATTTATCACGGCCTTTTGCTAATTGAATCGATGGAGTCATAGTTTACTCTGATTGTTTGAATTCGAAGGGGATGTATTGTCATGGAAGCGTTAGGCAAAATCAAACGCCAAAGACGTTAGATACAAAAAAGGGCCACAAAAGCGGCCCTAATCTTCGAAATTACTACTCCTAGGCTTTAAGACCTGTGAGTAATCCTTCCATTGAGTCACTTTGCTGACGAAGTTGGTCAACGTTCGCGTTACTCTTACTAATCATGTCGCAGATGTTGTTTGACTGATTACGAATCTCTTCAACACTCTGTGCGATGTTGTCAGCAACCACACCTTGCTCTTCCGCAGCCGTAGCAATTTGGGTACTGCTGTCTGAAATAGATTGGTTTTTTTCTGCTAATGAACCAATTTCAACGTTAACTTCAGACATTAGTGTTTGACCTTCATTAGCGTTGTTTACTGTTACTTCCATTAGTTTAGTAAGCGACTGGCTGTTACGTTGTAGCGCTTCAATCATGGTTTGTATTTCAACAGTCGCTTGCTGCGTGCGGCCGGCTAGGGCACGAACTTCGTCTGCAACGACAGCAAAGCCACGGCCTTGCTCTCCAGCACGAGCTGCTTCGATCGCCGCGTTCAATGCAAGCAGGTTTGTCTGCTCTGAAATTGCATTAATGGTCGTTACCACTTCATCGATTTGTGCCGCGTTTGCATCGAGCTCTTCAACCGCTTGAGAAGCCGATTGAATCTCTTGAGAAAGGTTAGAAATTGATGCAAGTGTATTTGACACTTTATGCTGACCACTTTCTGCAACTCCATGAGCGTCCATTGTTTGAGAACTCGATTCATGTGCTAGGTTAGCGACTTCACGAATAGTTGAAGCCATCTCTTCAGTCGCGCTTGCAAGGCTGTTTAGATGTTCTTGTTGAACGCCTGAAATATCTGAGCTTTGTTGAGTTGATTGGTTCAGGTCAGAACTGATTTGCTGCATCAAAGCGACAGACTCTTGAATCGAAAGCACCATTTTTTGCTCACGCTCTGCTACCTTATCAATAGTGATGGCAATTTCGCTAAATTCGTCACGAACCAAGAAGTAGTTCATGCGACACGTCAGATCGCCATCAGCGAGCGTGTTAAGAGCTTTGTTCATTGAGAACATCGCACCACCAATAAAGGTCATGATGTAGTAGACACCTAGGGCGATTAAAGTAAGCGTGATGCCAATGATCGTGATTTGTGTCGTTGAAAGTGCAGACCAGAGGTTTTGGTCGTGTGTCGCTACCAAGCTAAATGCACCATTCATCACTGGCACTGCACCTTCTCCAAAACCTAGAGAGATAGTGTCAGATTGACTGATAAGCTGCGCCACTTGGTCACGAGATAGCTGGCCTGCTTCAATAAGGCCTTTCATTAGCATCAGTTCGTCTTGATAAAGATGGACTAAAAGCGCGTCGGCAGCGCTATCTAGGACTAGAGTTAAGATAACAAGAGCTAATACAGGAAGTAGAAAAAGAAGGTAGAATTTCTCTTGGATCTTTAGGTGGATTAGATATTTATCAATCCAGCGGAAAGGGATTTCTTTCATATTAATGGTGCTCAAGTAATTCCACCCAACTGGGGCGGATGAATAGATTTATCAACTATATCACCCAAGTAAATTATGAGGCAATGTTATGGATCGTTCCCATCGTATATTTCTGGTAACAGGTCATGTTCAATGTGTGGGCTTTAGATACTCGACACGAATAAGAGCAATGGATTTAGATCTAACTGGTTATGCAAAGAATCTAAACAATGGTGATGTGGAGGTTCTTGCTGTAGGAAACAGTGCCAACATTGAGAAGTTGCATACCTGGCTTCATAAAGGACCAGACACTGCAATAGTAGAGCGGGTAGCGGAGCAAGATGCTGCTGGTATTAAGATTGATGATACCAACAGCAGATACTTTCAAGTTCTTTAAAAGGTGAGCTTGTTATTTAGTGAGTTATGACTGAAGAGCCTTAGAGGCATTTTGCTGGTTTAGGAAGACCAGCTAGTTTAGTTGCCTGCTTTGCTGGGCCCTTTTTAAACAGCTTAAACAGGTATTTGCTGTTGCCTTTTTCAGGACCATGAGCCTTTTCCATCGCTTTTACAAGCATGCGAACTGCAGGGGAAGTGTTGAACTCTTCATAGAAATCACGCACGAAATGAACGACTTCTAGGTGAGCTTCTGTGAGTTCAATACCTTCGTCATCAGCCAGAGTCTCGATCATACCTTCTTCCCATTGCGTGTGGTCTAGAAGATAGCCTTGAGCGTCAGTTTCGATTTGTTTTCCGTTATATTCAAACATGTTTAATCCAGAGTCATATCAATCAGCTGCGTAGGGTACATTACTCAGTGAGGTTTCCCAACAAATAATAGCGAATAGAAAACAAAAAGCCCAAGACGAATCTTGGGCTCTCAAGCTTATTTAGTTGACGATGTTATTAGTCGTCGTTACCCATAATACCTAGAATGCTTAGTAGGCTGATGAAGATGTTGTAGATAGATACATACAGCGTAACTGTCGCTGAAATGTAGTTAGTTTCACCGCCACGAATGATACCTTGAGTTGTCATCAAGATAGCCATTGTAGAGAACACAATGAATAGGCTGCTAAGCGCTAAGTGTAGAATTGTCGATTGGATGAAAAAGCTTGCAATCATACCAACAACTAGCACTACGAATAGTGAAAGCATTAGGCCGCCCATCATTGATAGGTCGCGTTTAGTCGTTAATGCGTAAGCTGATGCTGCCATAAATGATAGTGCAGTACCGCCCAGAGCAGTTAGAACCACATCTCCCATGCCTGCGCCGATGTATGCATTGAGAAGAGGGCCAATGGTGTAGCCTAGGAAACCAGTGAATAGGAATGTAAACACTAGACCCATGCTGTTGTCACGGTTCTTCTCTGTTAGGAAAAGTAGACCATAGAAACCAACCAGCATAATGATTAGACCAGGGCGAGGCAGATTCATTGCCATCGAAATGCCTGCTACAACAGCAGACCAAAGTAGTGTCATTGAAAGTAGCGCGTAGGTGTTACGCAGTACTTTGTTGGTTTGCAGAGCGCTCTCTTGAGAGGCCGTGCGAGAAAACATAGGGCTGTTCATAATCTTCCTCGTAAGGTGATATCAATAGTTATTAGTACATTTATGGTGCTGAAAGTTCGAAAAATCAAGCCTTTCATTCAATTTGTCTGCTTAAAATGATAATCAAAATAGAGAGTTAAGTGTTTTTCAAGGTGTAACACAATGTAACTGTGCGACGGTATCTTGTCCTCTAAAATAGAAAGGGCAGCAAAAATAGCTGCCCTGTTAGGTAGATAAGGATTCTAGTGGTGCAGAATCTGACTCAAGAAGTTTTGAGTTCGATCGGACTGCGGGTTTTCGAAGAAGTCGACAGGATTGTTCTCTTCGATGATTTCACCCGCATCCATAAAGATCACTCGGTCGGCTACTTCTTTCGCAAAGCCCATTTCATGCGTAACACAAAGCATGGTCATGCCTTCTTCCGCTAATTCAACCATAACGTCTAGAACCTCACGAACCATCTCTGGGTCAAGTGCCGAAGTTGGTTCATCGAACAACATTACTTGTGGGTTCATACACAATGAGCGTGCGATTGCTACACGTTGTTGCTGACCACCAGAAAGTTGACCTGGAAACTTATCCGCTTGCTCTGGGATTTTTACACGTTCCAGGTATTTCATTGCGATTGCTTCAGCTTCTTCCTTCGGCATTTTCTTTACCCAAATTGGAGCTAGGGTACAGTTCTCTAATACCGTAAGGTGTGGGAACAGGTTGAAGTGCTGAAAACACATGCCTACGTCCTTACGTACGGCTTCAATGTTTTTTAGATCTTCAGTTAGCTCATTACCTGAAACAAAGATGTGTCCTTTTTGGTGCTCTTCTAATCGGTTGATACAGCGAATCATCGTTGATTTACCCGAGCCAGAAGGGCCACAGATTACGATCTTCTCGCCTTTCTTAACTTCTAGATTGATGTTTTTAAGAACGTGGAACTCACCGTACCACTTGTTCATGTCTTTTAGTTCAATCATCAATTCTTGAGATTCGTTGTTTTGTTGTTGCGTCATAATACGTCCTTGATCTCTTTAACTATCGTTTGTGACCGGTGTGAAGTCTGTTTTCTAGCCATATCGAGTATCTCGACATACCAAAACAGAACACCCAGAACACTAACGCGACAAATACATAACTTTCTGTTGCAAAGCCTAACCACTCAGGGTCGGTGTTAGCTGCTTGACCGATACCCAGTACATCGAACATACCGATGATGAGAACCAGACTGGTATCTTTAAACAGGCCAATAAAGGTGTTTACGATAGATGGGATCGTAATCTTTAGAGCTTGAGGAAGAATGATAAGTCCCATTTTCTTCCAGTAAGTTAAGCCAAGCGCATCTGCGGCCTCATATTGACCTTTAGGAATCGCTTGTAAGCCACCACGGATAACCTCTGCCATGTAAGCTGCACTGAACAGCACCACACCTACTAGTGCACGAAGCAGTTTATCTGTTTCTGAACCCGCAGATAGGAACAGTGGAAGCATTACTGATGCCATGAACAGCACGGTAATCAGAGGTACACCACGCCAGATTTCGATATATACAGTACAGATACTGCGAATAATCGGCATTTCCGAGCGTCGTCCAAGTGCCAGTGCGACACCTATAGGTAGGGACACCACAATACCAACAAGTGCGATGATTAGTGTAACTAGCAAACCGCCCCATTTGTGTGTCTCTACAACCTCTAGACCAAATACACCGCCATAAAGTAGAGCGCCAATTAGGAATGGGTAGATGTTCACGAAGAATAACCAAATCCACGTACGCTTTGGAGTTCCTTCATAGGCTAATAAGCCAACGAAGACAGCGAGCGTAAAGTAGAATAGGCGAGGGCGCCACAGTTCAGCTTCAGGGTAGAAGCCGTACATAAACTGCTCCCAACGAACACTGATGAATACCCAACACGCACCATCACTTGTACAAGCGTCACGTGTCGTACCTACCCAGTCTGCGTTCAGGATGCCCCAGTCAAAAACTGTCCAAATTAATGAGAATGCGAAGTAACCTAGGATTACGGTTACGACACTGTTCACAGGACCATTAAATAGGTTTTTTCTAAGCCAACCTACAACACCGACCGTATTCGCTGGAGGTGGTAAATCAGGCTGAAATTGATGTGTGCTCATTTTATCTCTCCACCAATGCAACTTTACGGTTATAGATATTCATTAACGCAGAGGTTAATAAGCTCAATGTGAGGTAAACACCCATTGTCATCGCGATAATTTCAATCGCCTGACCGGTTTGGTTAAGCGTTGTTCCAGCGAACACAGAAACCAAATCAGGATAACCAATCGCCATTGCTAGTGATGAGTTTTTAGTTAGGTTTAAGTATTGGCTTGTTAGCGGTGGGATGATAATTCTCAACGCTTGCGGAATGATAACCAGCTTCAAAGTTCGAGAACGTGGCAAACCTAGAGACATTGCCGCTTCAGTTTGGCCATGACTTACAGCGTTAATACCTGAGCGTACGATCTCAGCGATAAATGACGCCGTATAGATACTTAGGGCAAGCATAAGAGCTGCAAGCTCTGGGATGATGCTGATACCGCCTTTAAAGTTAAAACCTTTAAGAGCAGGATATTCAGCTGAAATTGGCATACCCATAATGAAGTAAACAATGATTGGTAGAACAACAATTAAACCAAGAGCGATACGACCCATTGGTGTTTGTTGACCCGTTAAGCGTTGTTTGTTGTTAGCCCAAATATTAATGATGATGGTCGCTACAATACCCGCTATAAAAGCGGCGATAACAATACTACTTCCTGCCTCAAAGACAGGTGCAGGGAAGTAAAGACCACGAACATTAAGAAAGATTGCTTCACCAAGACTTAAGCTTTGGCGAGCTGATGGTAGCGCTTGTAGAACAGCGAAGTACCAGAAGAAAATTTGTAGCAAAAGAGGAACGTTACGGAAAATTTCGATATAAACCGCAGCGAGTCGGCTAACTAGCCAGTTTGATGATAGACGCGCAACACCCATGGTAAAACCAAGAACTGTCGCTAGGATGATACCCAGAACAGAAACGAGTGCGGTATTAAGCAGGCCAACAATGAATGTTCGACCATAAGAGAAGGTTTCGTCATATTCGACGAGCGTTAAACCGATACCAAAGCCAGCTTCTTGGCTAAGGAAATCGAAACCGGTAGCGATGCCGCGCGCGTCCAAGTTCGTTAACGCATTGTTGACAATGGTATAGAAGAAAGCGGCGAGAGCACCAAGAGCGATGATCTGAAAGACGACCGATCTGAAAGTTGGGTTATAAAGAAGGTTTGCGCTTTTAGCTTGGGGCTTTTCCTGGGAAGGAACAGAAGTGTTATTAGGTTTCATACTGCAATAACCTCAAATCCATTTAACAGTTAGGGCGGAAATCCGCCCTAATTCCGTGTTACTCAGTTGTAAATTCAGCGACTCTAGGTCAATCGGCTATATAAAGGATTGGCCAGAAGCCGCTGTGTAAAGTAATCACGTAGTGGCTATTAACGGATTGGTGGAGCGTACATAAAGCCGCCCGCATTCCATAGCGCGTTTACACCACGAGAGATCTGAAGAGGAGAACCTGTACCTACAGTACGCTCGAAACTCTCACCATAGTTACCCACTTGCTTGATAACTTGGTAACCCCAGTCATCACGGATACCTAGGCCTTTACCTTTAGGACCATCAACACCAAGGATACGCTTGATGTTTGGATCTTTAGACTTCAGCATTTCGTCTGCATTTTTAGATGTAATGCCGTACTCTTCTGCGTTAACCATTGCAGACAGTGTCCACTTAGCTACGTTGAACCACTTGTCGTCATCTTGACGAACTACTGGACCTAGAGGTTCTTTAGAGATGATTTCTGGAAGTACTTCAGCAGACTTAGGATCTGCAAGGTTTAGACGAAGTGCGTAAAGGCCAGATTGGTCTGTTGTAAGAACGTCACAACGACCTGCATCGAAACCTTTAGAAGTTTGCGCAGCCGTATCAAATACCACTGGCTTGTAAGACATACCGTTGTTACGGAAGTAGTCAGCAAGGTTAAGCTCTGTTGTTGTACCAGACTGAACACATACAGATGCGCCGTCTAGTTCTTTAGCACTCGTTAGGCCAAGATCTTTCTTAACCATAAAGCCTTGACCATCGTAGTAGTTAACGCCTACGAAGTTCAGACCAAGTGCCGTATCACGGTGCAGCGTCCATGTCGTGTTACGTGACAGAACATCGATCTCACCCGATTGTAGAGCCGTAAAACGCTCTTTAGCCGTTAGAGGTACGTATTTAACTTTAGTCTTATCACCGAGTACAGCCGCTGCAAGAGCTTGACAATACTCAACATCAATTCCTTCCCATTCACCTTTTGAGTTAGGGTTAGAGAACCCTGGAAGACCTGTACTTACACCACAAGTTAGAAAGCCTTGAGATGTGACTTTGTCCAGAGTGCTTTCTGCCGCTGATGCAGATGTTGCCATCATTGCAGTTGATGCAGCTACTACTGAAGCAAGAAGTGTTAGTTTATTTGTCATTTGTATCCTTCCTTGTTAAACCAGGTGACACCTGATACACGTGCTCGATTTGTGTTGTGCTTGCTGTGTTGCTTGTTTTTGTTACCTTTAAGCGCGGCTGCCCAAATCATGATTTGCATTTTGCAAATAACATTGTGTGCGATTTGAACAACTGTTTATAAGGTTAGGAAAGGATTTGCAGTTTCTCAAATGTATAATTTAAAAAGATTTTTGAGTGAAATCACAAATCCGGACACATTTAGAATGACCAAATGTTACGTGAATGTAAATAGTGCAAGGGCTCACACTGTTGGTGCAACGAGATTTAGGTTTCTAATTTCTCAATAGCCTAGCTGAATATATTGTTTAGGTGATTTTCTGTCGAAACTTTAACCTTAAGAAAATCTGAAATTTGGTGAAATATTATTTTAATTATGCAAATGCACCTAGGATTATGCCCCAAATTTGGTAGCATGCATGAATAGTTATTAAAGAGGTCTCAAGGAAGAAAATGCGTTACTTTCCAATGTTTTTAGACATCGAAAACAAACCGATTTTGGTTGTGGGTGGTGGCGAAGTAGCCTGTCGAAAAGTCGATAGTTTGCTTCGAGCTGGAGGCGATGTAACCCTTATATCACCGAAGGTTGAACCTTATTTGCAGCAATTAATAGATGAAAATAAACTGCACTGGGTGCAAAATTTTTATTCGTCTCAAATGCTGTCGAATCGTTACTTGCAAGTATGGGCAACGACGGACAACCCAGAGCTAAATCATCAAGTGCATAGTGATGCAAAAAAAATGGGTATTTTAGTAAATGTGGTCGACGACCAGCCATATTGTGACTTTATTACTCCTTCGATGATCAACCGAGGTAGAATTCAGATCGCGATATCCAGTGGTGGTGCGTCACCTGTTTTAGTTCGTAATATTCGTGAAAAGTTTGAGAGCTTATTACCGCAAAACTTGGGTCTACTCGCCGACTTTGGTGCTTCGAAACGTAACTCAATTAAAGAAACCTTTCCAACGGTAGATGAACGTCGTAAGTTTTGGGAGCGTTTTTTATCTTCATCGCGTATAGAACGTATTACAGAGCGAGAAGAGCTGGAAGCATTCTATCAAGAGTCTTTAAAGGAAGATGTGGATTCGCAAGGGCAGGTGACTTGGATCGAGTTTGAGTCAGACGTCGAGCTACTATCAATTAAAGCATTACGTTTGATGCAGGAAGCGGAACTTGTTTTACATCCAGCTGACTGTCCATTTGAATATGTGGATTTGTGTCGTCGTGACGCTGAACGTGAGCAGTTCAAGGACAGTGGTGACCTGTCTACCAAGCTGATGAAGGCTCGTAGCGAGAACTTACGAGTGTGTGTTTTTGTGCCGCCAAGTAGTGTCGAATTTAACCTGCTTATCGGTAGTGATGTTAAGTTAGCGTCTGGGCGCAGTCTTTAAGCTTTATTACTCGCCTATGATATGACTGAAATCACAGTCATTTAGAAACACAAAAGCCTCAATACGATTAGGCATTGAGGCTTTTTTATGCGGCTAAATTAATATTAGTCGCGGAAGTTATCGAACTGGAATGGTTGACCTAGCTCACCATTGCGAACTAGCGCCATAACAGCTTGAAGATCGTCACGCTTCTTACCTGTCACGCGAACTTTCTCACCTTGGATCGCAGCTTGAACTTTGATCTTGTTGTCTTTAATTAGCTTAACGATTTTCTTAGCAACTGGAGTCTCGATACCTTGTTTGAAGATAACGGTTTGGTGCCAGTATTTACCAGATTGATCAGCTTTTTGAGATTCCATAGCTGACACATCTACACCACGTTTGGTTAGGTTGCCACGCAGGATATCACGAAGCTGTTTTAGTTGAAAGTCGTGCTCTGCAGACAGTTTTACTGTTTCATCTTTGAATTCAAAGCTTGCTTCAACACCACGGAAGTCGAAACGTGTTGCAAGTTCGCGGTTTGCATTATCTACCGCGTGGCGCAGTTCAACGGTTTCGATCTCAGAGATAATATCAAATGAAGGCATGGTTAATTCCTTAAGCTAAGTTTCTATCTTTAATTGCAGTTGCAAGCAGTTCAAGCATGCTCGCTGTATCGTCCCAGCTTAGACATGGATCAGTGATTGATTTGCCATACTCTAAGTTGTTGATGTCTTTCATCGACTGGTTGCCTTCTTCAATGAAGCTCTCAGCCATGATACCTGCGATTTGATTCTTACCAGACTTGATCTGCTCACAGATGTCTTTAGCAACATCAAGTTGTTTACGGTGTTGTTTCTGACAGTTAGCGTGGCTAAAGTCGACAACAAGACGTTGTGGCAGATCGAACTCAGCCAGTTGTTGGCATGCTTGATCAACAGACTCAGCGTCGAAGTTAGGACCTTTATCACCACCACGTAGGATAACGTGACCGTATGGGTTACCAGAAGTGCGGTAAACAGTCATGCGACCATTTTTATCTGGCGAGTAGAAGTAGTGAGAGGCTTGTGAAGCACGGATAGCGTCGATAGCGATCTTGATGTTGCCGTTAGTCGCGTTTTTAAAACCAACTGGGCAAGACAGAGCAGACGCCATCTCACGGTGAATTTGTGACTCAGTGGTACGTGCACCAATTGCGCCCCAAGTAATCAGGTCAGCAATGTATTGGCCAGTGATCATATCCAAGAACTCAGTTGCCGTTGCTAGACCAAGTTTATTGATATCAAGTAGAAGCTTACGAGCTTTGTTAAGACCGGCTTCTAGTGCGTAAGAGCCGTCTAAATTCGGGTCAGTAATCAGACCTTTCCAACCTACGACAGTGCGCGGCTTTTCAAAGTAAGTTCTCATTACGACGAACAGTTCGTCTTTATATTGCTCTTGAATTTTGCTTAGACGCTCAGCGTAATCTAAAGCGGCATCAGTGTCGTGCACAGAACAAGGGCCAACGATGACCAGTAGACGGTTGTCGCGTCCAGTGAGGATGTCTTCGATTTGGCGGCGAGAGTTTGCAATGCGCTCAGCAACGTCGTCAGTGATTGGGTGTGCGTTGCCTAATTCGGCAGGAGTTGGCATTGGCCCAAGTGCTTGGGTTCTCAACTCATCAGTTTTTAATGGCATGTGATAGCTTTTTATTCTATTGCGAAGCAGTAAAGATAACGGAATTAATCGGAGGAATAAACTCCCTTAGGTCAAAGTTATCTCGGATATCGGCAATATTCTTAGATTTATCAGTTTGCTTGGGGCGTACTTCAAGGTGAGATTGATTGAAACGAGTTGAATTACGGGATGAGTAACGTTAGCTCTCTTTTTTGTAACATTTTTTTGACATTCAAACGCGCGTTAGGTTAACTGGTCAGACAACTATAAAGCTAGGACGCAGCAATGTTATCACCACTTCAGAAAGCAAATTTTTATCTCAACATGTTTGGTTTTTTTAAAGTGCCTTTGATTTGGTTATGTCGACCAAAACTGTTGGCGCTAGATGATACCCATGTCGAAGTAAAAATTCCCTTGAAAAGAAGGACTAAAAACCACCTCAATAGCATGTATTTTGGCGTGCTAGCAGTAGGGGCGGATGTGGCCGGTGGTTTCCTTGCGATGAGTAAGTCTCAGCAACAAGGCGAGAAGATCTCTTTGGCTTTTAAGGGAGTGAATGGCCAGTTTCTAAAAAGACCAGAAGGGGATGTGCATTTTACGTGTCGTGATGGCGCTCTGATTAACGATATGTTGGCAGAGACGATGAAAACCGGTGAAAGGGTTAACCAACCCGTTACTATTGTCGCGACATGTCCAACACTGCACGGTGATGAGCCAATGGCTGAGTTTACTTTAACGCTCTCTATTAAAAAGGTCAGCCGTTAAGCTGACCTCTATATTTTTAATTCGAGTAAGACTTCCTTTAAGTGACCCGGTCACGTAAAGGTGAGCGTTAGACTTGAGTGATCTCTTCAATATCGACTATCTTCGAACGGTTCATAACGATTTTCCAACGATAGTATGTCGGCTCGCTATCGTGATTATTCTCTTTGATGATCAAATTAAGCAGATGACGTTTCTCGACCGACTCTCGACTGACCTGACCTTCATTCAAACGATAGACTTTATTAGAACCCTTATCCATCAAACGAGTTAATGCTCTTAGGCTGATAGACAGCGTCTCGCGTGTCTCTTCGTAACCACTCATGAAAGTTGATGTCGACATTTCTGTATGTGAGCGATAATGAAGGATTTGTTCCTCGCGCTGTACAACACGCTTTTTACGTATCGCTTGAATACGATCTGCAAGCTTCGAAAAACTTGTGTAGTCGAGCCACTCTAACTTGTGTCCAACGACTTTCTTGGTTGTAGGATCCAGATAACGGCGTTTCCACTTAGGTTTCCCTTTACGAATCCAACGCCAAAGAATATCACGTAGATCATCTTTAAATATCTCGCGTAACGCGTAGATAAATGACATAGCGACAATAAATGATGCCGTAATCTCGCCAAGAAAGTCGCGAGCCAAGATAACCGTGGTTGTCACGAACACCATCACAAGACCGGTTGCGATACCCTTAACGGCACGTTTAACGTTATTACCCATAGAGACCGCTTTCTCTTGCAGAACGATAGGGTGTTCAATCAGACGGCGTAGTAAGCGCATCTTATTGCTTAGACGAGTAACATCTTCACGAACTTTTGCTGAGTTGTATCGGTTGAGTTTGCGGTGTGCAGTTTCTTTTTCGCACAGTGCAATCAAACGTTCTTTAATCGTGGAGTATTCACTGCCTCTTGGCATATGAGAAACCAACGATAAAAACTTCTGCTCGGTATACCAAGATAGATAGTTATCGATATTGGCATAGTAACGCTTTAGGTTTTCTTCATATGGAATGCTTCGGCGAAGCTTCTTTAGGATGTCGAGTGCGAGCTCAATAACTTCATCTACTTCGTCTGAAGTGACCGTGTCACCATCATTCTTATTTAAGCTGGATACCGCTTTATCCAAAGCAATAACATATTGATACGCAAACAAACTTAGACTGACACGATATTGTGTAGTAGAGAGGCGTCCTCGTTTTGCAAGGCGACTGTGGACGAGAGGTAACAGTGTTTTATCACTGTAATAGGCACGTTTCTGAGTGATGGAACTGTAGAAGAATGCACTCTCAGAGAGAACCTCTGGCGTTAGGCCGAGCTCACCGGGAACAAAGAGATACACATCCATGTCGAGCTTTTTTGTCTTGGCCATTGCATGGTTTATTTTTAGTGTAATCGCGTCTTGTTTATCAACGGTGATCAACGAAAGTTCCTCTAATGTAAAAATATGAATGAAATTAGCGAAAGCATAACAGAGATCACGTATAATCTCTGCCAAATTTCATGTAGAGACAATTTTGATGATTAATATTGGTCAAATAAACAACTTAGAAGTAGTAAAACAGGCAGATTTCGGTGTATTCCTTGACGCAAGCGACTATGGAACCGTGTTGCTACCAAAGAAATTTACTCCTGAAGGCGTTGAAATTGGTCAAAAGTTAGATGTGTTACTTTACATCGATTCAGACAATCAAGTTGCAGCAACGACAGAAACTCCGATCGCGCAAGTGGGCGAGTGGGGTCTAATGCAAGTCGAGGGTGTGAACAGCACAGGTGCATTCGTTAACTGGGGCATCAAAGGCAAAGACCTACTAGTTCCATTTAGCGAACAGCGTGGCCGTCTGCATGAAGGTCAATCTATCCTTGTTTATGTTTACATTGATAAAGCGTCTAGTCGTATCGTAGGTACAACGAAGTTCAATAAGCTACTAGACAACACGCCAGCAAACTACAAGCGTAATCAGCAAGTAGACCTTATTATTGCTGAGCGTAGCCAACTGGGTTACAAAGCGATCGTAAACGGCGAGCACTGGGGTATGATTTTCCCGTCAGACGTTATCGGCAAGCTTTTCATCGGTAAAACGTTGAAAGGTTACATCAAGAACATTCGTGAAGAAGACGGCAAGATTGATCTCTCTTTACAGAAGGTTGGTGTGGCTAAGATGGATGACCTAAGCGTTAAGATCCTAGACTTACTCGAGAAAAAAGGCGGCTTTTTACCGCTGAATGATAAGTCTTCACCTGATGCTATTTTCTCTGCTTTCCGTACCAGTAAGGGTACATTCAAGAAAACGATCGGTGGTCTTTACAAAGCAGGTAAAATTTCGATTGATAAAGAAGGTATTACCTTAGTTAAGTAAAGGGCTATATTGAGGTAGCACTTAGCCAAGTTGGTGTTTGTAGAGGAGCTCTTTATGGGCTCCTTTTTGTTTTCAACGCTTTCTACTTTTTGCGGGCAATGTAAATGAAAAAAAAGCCCAAACGTTCCTGTCTGGGCTTAGGGGAAAGGGCTCCAAGGAGCCTACGCTTACAGCGCTATTTATCTGTCTGATAGGTCAAGTTTAGTCGAGTTTTACCAAATAGCGATTTATTCCCTTTAAAAGCAGATATATTTATTAATAGTTTTGATATTAATGGGGCTAAATACACTGTCTTAGGTTCGGTCATTCCCTTATAGCATTGAACACATTGAAACCAAAAAGCCCAATAACACGGTATATTTACTGGCGTGCTATCGGGCTTTTTGTCGCTTTAGTGTGGAGCTTTAAAACAAGTTTTTGTCTCGGACTAACTCACGAGGTAGGCCATTTTTAATGCGGTTGCCGACCCACTTACCAAGTCCGATAATCGCACCTTCAAACTTAACTAGAACTTCGCCTTTGCCTGATAGGCCGTCAGGGCGAACGTCGCGTCCCATGAACCACTCTCGAGCATCTTCAATGGTTAGTTCAACGACATTTGATTCGTTCCCTGTTGCCAGCGAAGTCGCAACTTGATGCTGCCAGCGATAGCCTTTCTTGTGTGTCTCGGCGATCTTGATACCCATACGCGAGAAACGTAGCTCACCAATCATTGGCTCAAGCGCAGCAGGGAATAGCCAAACATCTTTATCGCGAAGCCATACTTGTGCAACTCTTGGTAGAGAGATATCCAAGGCGGTGTTTAGATGAGTTTCAACTTCTTGTTGTATTTTCTTTGATGCCTTTTCAAATGGAAACTTGCCCATTCGTTTTTTAACTTGTGGTGGTGTAACTGAAGCTACCTTACGTATACGAGCGACAAAGAAGCCCTCTGAGTCGTAAACTTGTGGGAAGATGTGTAGGAATCCTTCTTCAGTTAAGGTTGCTTTTGCATCTTCGAATAAACCTTCAAGAGATTCAAACTCAACGGCATCACCAAATGTCTCCTTGAGGTGATGACAAACTTGCTGGTTTTCTTCGGTACTCAGGGTACAAGTTGAGTAGACCAATACGCCATCAGTCTTCAAAGCATGGAAAGCGCTCTCAATCAGATCTTTTTGTGTATTCGCGATATCAACAACCGAATCGTAGGTCCAGTTTTTCATTGCGTCCGCGTCTTTACGAACGGTACCTTCGCCAGAACATGGAGCGTCAAGAAGAACAGCGTCAAACGTTTCTGGTAGCCAACCACCAAACACACGCCCGTCGAAATTACTCAGTGCCGCATTGCGAACGCCACAACGTTCAATGTTTGCGTGAAGTACTTTTACACGACTCGCTGCGTATTCGTTTGCAACTAATACACCTTCATTGTTCATCAGAGCGGCGATCTGTGTCGTTTTAGAACCTGGAGCCGCAGCGGTGTCGAGTACCGCGTCATATTCCTCGTTACCGAAGAATAATGCTGAAGGTGGCATCATTGAGCTGGCTTCTTGAATGTAGAAAAGACCAGACATATGTTCAGATGTGTTTCCAAGTGGAACAATACTCTCGTCTGCAGTGATCCAAAAACCAGTATCGCACCATGGCACAGCTTCTAGTTCCCAGCCTTTGTCTTTTGCTCGAACGAGGAAGTCTTCAACACTGATCTTAAGTGTGTTGACTCGAATACTTTTGCGTAGCGGCTTCTGACAGGATTCGATGAATGAAGCCATGTCCAGATGACTAGGCATAAAGGTTTCGATATGAGTAAGAAACTCTTCGGGGATATAGACGTTAGCGTGCAAAGGGAAATCTCAGCTGTGACTTGAATGCGACAAGTTTAAAGCAAAATGGTTGAGGGCTAAACCACAATTAGCTTAGATAATAAAAATGCAGCCTATTGGCTGCATTTACGTTTAATTGTTGTTCTATCTGGAGCCTATGGGAGAATTAAGGCTTTGGAATCGCAGTGCGCCACATTTTCCAATCATCCTCCGCCTGTGGATAAAGGTAGAAAGATTGGTCTTCAGCCGCTTGTGGTTGAAGTGTATCTGTTGGCGGTGTAGCAAACGTGATGCCGCCGCGTAGCAAGCTCTCTACTGTTCCTGCTTTAATATTTGCACCAGATAAGCCGATAGAAACATCTACACCTGAGACATTCCAGAACACGCTGTTTGCGCGCACCAAGTAGGCGTATTCGGAGTCGATGCGGATCGTTGAGATGATACGATCTGCGAACTCACCCAAACGAACATCAATCACTGAGCCGATCTCTAATTCACGGAATAGGATTGGGGTGCCTTTAGTCACAGAACCACGAGATTCACTCTGAAGTACAAACACTTTACCTTGAGAGGCAACAGGCGCGTCTGAGAGTACAAACTGATTAGCACGTTTTCCTGATCCTGGTTCAACACTAATGTGCTTAGACAGTAGCGCCGAAACGTTTTTGATACCACTCAATCCAATCTCAGGGCTTGCCAACCAGAAATGACTATTCTGAACTGCCACTTTATCTACGTACTCCGGAAGAATTCGCGCTGTGATCTCAATACCTTTGCGATTAAAGTTTGGAACAACCAGCGTTACTTCGCCAACAGTGACACCCTGGTATTTAATCGCGGTGCCTTTAGCCACTTCAATATCACCACCAGCGGTCAACTGAATTGCTCGTCCAAATTTACGAGCCGTTTTTGCGTTCTCGTACAGTTTCCAAGATGAACCGATTTTGTTATCGATCCCTGGTAATGAATCAAACGCAATACCACCTTGAATCAACGTTTTTACCGGAGCTGCGGTAATGTTTACGCCAGCTAAAGAAGCATCGACTTCAACACCAGAGCGGTTCCAAAATACAGTCTGAGCGGTAATTAGGTGTGTATAGCGGTTCTCGACCTTAGCTTTGATCTTCACACCACCATCAGATAGTTGAAAGTCGGATACAGTACCCACTTCTAGGTTTCGATAAAGAATAGGGCTACCTTTCGAGATAGGAGGCAGTTCGTTGGCAAATAGAGTGATCGACTTTGAACCACTATGATTCAGTTTAGCCAACTCAGCCAAAGATTTACTTTGGAACAGCTGATATGTCGGTTGTACTTTAGCTTGCCCTTCGCTTACAAAGCTGATTGAGCCCGTCAACAATTGTTTGGCTGGTGGCACTGTGACACTCAAGCCAGACTCAGTGAGTTCAGCGGACGCGCTGCCTGTCACAAAGAAACGGTTGTTGCTCTTGATAAGGTGCGCGTATTGGTTGTCGATTAGCGCATCCATGTAAACTTCGTGCTTATCACTTCCCGTGCCAACACCATCTACCAAGCCCACTTCAATGATCGAACCGACAGCTATGCCTTTGTAAAGAAGGTTGGTGCCAACATCTAGGCCAAATGAATTGTTCGACGTAAGACGAATCGCGACTGACTTTTCTTGTTGTTGGTTGTACTCATGTTTGCGGATAGCTGTAAATTGACGAGCCTTGTCACCTTCGCCCGGTACCAGCGTTAAGAAGTTACCTGTTACTAGGTTGCCAATGTTTTCGACACCCGTTAAAGACAGTTTGGCTTCTTCTAAGATGAATTTACTACCAGAGTTCAGGAAATCACTAAATGCAGGTTGAATGGCTGCTGAAGCGACCACATTTTCGCGGCCCTTGCTCAGTGACAGGTCGGTAATCTGACCGATTTCGATACCTCGGTACATAATCGGAGCGCCTGTTGCGCTGATGTTGTTGTCATCAGGCACGGCAATTTTGACCGAGATACCACGACCAGCAGTCTTCAAGTCTGGGTAGAGCTTGAACTTGGTATTCATTTCGACAGGCTGACCTTCTCCTGGCGAGTCCACAGCAATCGAGCCACCAAGCAAGGCACTTAGACTCTCTAAACGCACGTCGACACCAGAGAAGCCAATGCTTGCACCTAAACCACTTACATTCCAAAAACGGCTTTGGTCAGTGATGATATGGCTATATTCGTCTTTGATGGCCGCTTGAATGGTGAC
The DNA here is from genome assembly GCF_009363355.1 of Vibrio sp. THAF190c. Classification (NCBI taxonomy): domain Bacteria; kingdom Pseudomonadati; phylum Pseudomonadota; class Gammaproteobacteria; order Vibrionales; family Vibrionaceae; genus Vibrio; species Vibrio sp. THAF190c. The sequence goes on from NZ_CP045338.1 coordinate 1,533,695, forward strand.
AGATTTTCCACTCTCGTTGAGCTGGTAATTGTATACCTCACCGATTGGGATTTTGCGATAGACAATTTGAGAACCAACCGATACGCCGCCAAGGTCTTTTGCCGTCAGCATAATGTTCAAGCCTTCAGAAGCGAGTAGGTCAGAAGGGGATGACTCTAAAGCCTTGAACACGGTTTCAGGCTCTTGCTCAGTCTCACTTGGGTGAATCGCAATATAGTTACCAGATACCAAAGCATCCAAACCTGAAATCCCAGATAGGCTAGCCGTTGGTTTCACTAACCAAAATCGGGTGCCTTTGCTAAGAAGTTTTTTCGCCTCAGGGTAGATGTCTGCATCAACATAGATACTTTCAAGATCTTCCGAGAGAGTGATGTCGCGCACCATACCCACTTCAAGACCTTGATAGCGAATGGTCGTTCGGCCTGCGATTAAACCTGCCGCATCGGAGAAGTAGATTTGTACGCGTTGTCCAGCATCGTGGATAGATTTCATCACCAACCAACCGGCGAGAGCGACGGTTAATATTGGAAGAATCCACAAAGGCGAGATACCTTTGTTTTTTCTTATCTCTGGTGAGTACGACGTTTGTGATTGGTTATTGTTGTTCATTCACTGACCCATCATTAGAGGTGTGGTTATCCCAAATAAGCCTTGGATCTAAGCTTTCAGCAGCGAGCATGGTAAGTACTACCACAATGCCAAAAGCCACAGCACCGTATCCCGGTGTAAAATTAAGTATTTGACCGCGGTCGACCAGCGTCATCATGATTGAGATAACGAACAGATCCATCACAGACCATTTCCCAATCCATTTAACGATAAAGTAAATCGTCATACGCTGACGGCGATAGAGTGTTCTTTTTACTTGAATGCATATAAGAATGTAGGCAAGTCCAAGAATCTTAGCGACAGGCACGATGATACTGGCGATAAAAATGATCGCTGCGATGCCATACATCTCACTATTTATTAATGAGGCAACACCGGAGATTATTGTATCTTCAAGGCGTTGGCCGTTAGTGATGAGTATCGAAATAGGGATGACGTTAGCGGGTATGATCGCAACGGATGCCGCAAATAGGAGGCACCACGTCTTTTGAATTGAGTATGGTTTACGATGATAAAGCTGGTGGTGGCAGCGCACGCAATTTTCGCCCTCTGGCTGGGAAAGGTGACAGTTATGGCAGTGAACACTTTTAGCTTCTTCAAATTCGAAGCTTGTTTCTTCCTTCCACGCTTCCCAATAACGGCGAACACTAATGCGGCTCACCAGCAGCACACTAAACAGTTGCAGAAGTAGTAGGCCGATAAGCCCGGGGCCGACAAAAATGTCTGAATAATCCTGCAGCTTAAAACATGAGACCGCAACACTGACAAGGAATACATCGAGCATCATCCAGTGTTTGAGTGTTTGGATGATAGCCAGCGAATAACGAAATGGCATGAACCACTTCATGTCTAAAGCTAGGTGAGTCATCAATACTGAACTGCAGACAAGAAAAGGTGCAATGGAACTGCAGAATAGGATTAATAATCCGAGTAGCGGGAAACCTTCCGCCATCAGCGTGAATACGCCAGAAGGCAGAGTCGCAGGGATCATCACGCCAATTAGACGAATACTGATGTAGTCGAAAAAGTGCGACGGAATGAACAACAGCAAACAGGTAACCGCTATTGCCAGGTTGCCTGATAGGCTAGGAGATCCACCTCGATAAAGCTGAGTACCGCAGCGAGGACAATACGCTGATTTTCCGCTCGGGACGGCGGTTTTATCTACCGGTAACTCGCACCCTTGGCAAAGACGCACATTTTGTGCCTCTTTCTGATGGTGTTTTGGCAATGAAACAGATGAGCTTGACGCTTTAGAAGTGGAGGCCATAAGACCTCCGGAAGATGATTTGATTGTTGGTAAGTGGAAACTGGTTTTGTTTGATTGGGCGAGTATTAGCCTCGCCCTGAGATGGTGAACAAACGTTAGGCGTGAGATTGCACACTGCCGTAGAGTGTTTGATACAGTCCTTGTTGTTCAACCAATTCACCATGTGTACCTGTTTGTGTTACTTGCCCGTCTTCTAATAGATAGATGAGGTCAGCTTGTTTTACCGCTGAAAGTCGGTGCGCAACAATTAATGTTGTGCGGTCTTTCAAAAATTCACTCAACGCTTTGTGTAGCGCGGCTTCCGTTGCAGTATCTAGAGCAGACGTCGCTTCGTCGAGGATAACAAACTTAGGATTACTCAACACCATGCGAGCGATAGCTAAACGCTGTCTTTGACCGCCAGATAGACGAACCCCGTTCTTACCAATTTGTGTATCTAGACCATCACTTAACTGCGAAATGACGTCTTGCATTTGAGCAATATCTAGAGCACGCCACAACGACATTTCGTCGTAATCAGCACCAAGGGTTAGATTATGCCTTAATGTATCGTTGAAAAGTATAGGTTGTTGTAAAACAACGGCTATTTGATTGCGAATTACATCGAAGCTGATGTCGTCGGTTGTCTCACCGTTGTATTTTATGTGGCCCGACTCTGCGCGATAAACACCAATCAGTAGTTGAATTAACGTGGATTTACCGCCACCACTTGCACCCACCAGCGCCACTTTCTTCCCTGCTGGAATAGAAAGTGAAAGTTGGTTTAAAACAGTGTTTTCTAAAGTGTAAGAGAATGTAACATTTTCAATATCAACTGACACTTCTTTATTTTCAGAGAATGGATTCACTTTACTGATAGGGCGGTGCTCTTCCTCAAGTGTAAGCAGGTCATTGATACGCTTTAATGCCGCCTTCGCGCTGTACCAAGAAAACTGAATACCCAGTAGTTCTTGCACTGGGCCTAACATAAACCAAAGGTAACCAAATACCGCAAAGATTTGACCAATGGTCAAGTCGCTAAATAGCACCATTAACATCGCTACAGCTCTAAACAGTTCAAAGCCGAGTAAGAATAGAAGAAATGATAGGCGACCAGCGGCTTCAGACTGCCAAGCGTACTTGTCGGCATCGATACGAACTTGGTCCGCTTGTTGTTTAAGTTCGTCTAAGAAGATACGTTCTTTATTGGCTGCTCTTAGTTGATAAATACCGTCGAGCGTCTCGACCAAGCGGTTCTGAAAGCGCTCAAAGGACTGGTTTTCATGTTTCTTAAGGTGTTTAACCTTACTTCCGAGTTTTCGAGAGAAGTAAATCACCACAGGGTTCACTAACAAGATGAACAAACCCAAGCGCCACTCTAACCAGAGCAACACAATTGAAGTCCCTAGCACGGTGAGAAAACTGATCAGAAACTTAGACAGTGTTGAACCAATGAATTTATCGATGGTCTCTATGTCAGTGATTAAGTGAGCATTGATACCGCCGCTCCCTTTTGTTTCGTACTGTCTGATACTAATGCGCCCAAGCTTGTCGATCATCTTGCTACGCATTTGGTAGGTGATGGTTTTCGATACTAGGGTAAATTGGCGCCCCTGCAGGATGTTAAGCCCTTGGCTGACCGTACGCATTACAACAACCAAAAGCAGAGTCAGTGCAATGTAGCCTGTGGGCGTTTGCATTGAATCTGGTAGTAGATGATTCATCATCTCTAAGCCAGAGGCGGGCTTGTCGAGCAGTACTTCATCAACCATCAACGGCATTAATAGAGGAATAGGGACGCTGATAAGCGTAGCGAGAATGGCAATAATGTTGGCAAACACCAGCTTGGACTTGTGTTTTTTTATTTGAGTCACCAGCCAAGAGCGGCTGATAGTGTCATCTGAATTGGTCATTGTAATGAGAATAAGTCCTATTTGGGTTGGTGGCCGCATTCTACTGCGTTCTCTTAATAATGGAAGTCTCAATTTAATTGGAAGTTAATATGAAAATAGAACATTACCATCGCTTAACCAAACAAGCCGTCGCTTTAATCGAATCAGAAACCGATATGATCGCAAATTTGTCAAATATCAGTGCATTACTGTCGATGGAACTTGACGATCTTAACTGGGCAGGCTTTTACTTAATGAAAGGCGATGAGTTGGTTCTTGGTCCATTTCAAGGTAAACCTGCGTGTGTTCGTATTCCAGTTGGCCGTGGCGTGTGTGGAACGGCAGTGGCAACAAATTCTGTACAACGTATATACGACGTACATGAGTTCGAAGGTCACATCGCTTGCGATGCAGCTAGTAACTCAGAGATCGTGATTCCGTTCTCGATCAGTGGTGAAATTGCTGGCGTGCTTGATATCGATAGCCCAAATGTTGGCCGATTTAGCGAAATTGATGAGGAAGGATTGGTATTTTTCATGGCAGAAGTGGAAAAGCTGCTTAATTCGCATACGAACAAGGCATAAATTATTCTCTTACTGTGGTTTTTCCCAAGCATCTCTCTATAATACGTAAAAATATTTTCTTAATGCTCGCGGAAAACCGCAAAAACCAGGAACCCTCATGGAAAACACTGAAAAGTTAAAAAACAGCAAAGAAGTTATCGCATATATTGCTGAATGTTTCCCTAAATGCTTTACTCTAGAAGGTGAAGCAAAACCACTTAAAATTGGTATTTTTCAAGATCTTGCTGAACGTCTAAGTGAAGACGAGAAAGTAAGCAAGACTCAGCTACGTGCAGCGTTAAGACAGTACACTTCATCATGGCGTTACCTGCACGGCGTAAAAGCTGGTGCAGAGCGTGTTGACCTAGATGGCAACGCATGTGGTGTTCTAGAAGAAGAGCACGTAGAGCACGCTAAAGCGACTCTTGCAGAAAGCAAAGCAAAAGTTCAAGCTCGTCGTAAAGAGCAAGCGCAAAAAGCTCGCGAAGAGAACAAAGCAAAACCTAAGGCGAAGAAAGCTCAACAGCCTCGTCGTCAAGCACCAAAAGCTCCAAAAGTAGAAAAGCCTGTTGAAACACGCGCTCTAAATGCTGACGAATTCGTTACTGGCAAAGAAGTGAATGTGAACATGGGTAAAGGAAACATGGCTGCGACCATTGTTGAAATCAATAAGGAAGATGTACGTGTTCAGTTAGCAAACGGCCTACAAATGGTTGTTAAAGCGGAGCACTTGCGCGCTTAAAGGAGATACTCCTACGCATGAAATGCCGTTCAAAATTGACACTGATTGCTGCTAGCTTTTGGCTAGCAGCTTCAGCTCAGGCTCTAGAAGCCAAACTCGATCAGGATGATTTACCTCTACTCGCTCCTGAAGTCCAACATGAAACCGCGAGTAAACGTGTAACTTCTCGTTTCACGCGCTCTCACTACAAACACTTCAATCTCAACGACGATTTCTCTCAAGCTATCTTTAATCGTTATCTAGAGATGCTCGACTATAACCGCAATATCTTCACACAAGCGGATATCGACTCGTTTACTTCTAAAGCCATTCAACTTGATGACCAATTGAAAGCCGGTAATAACCAGATCGCTTTTGATGTGTACAACCTCTCAATGCAAAAGCGCTTTGAACGTTTTCAATATGCGTTATCTTTGCTAGATGAAGAGATCAAGTTTGATGTCGACGAAAGCATTGAACTCGACCGTAGTGAAGCGGCTTGGCCTAAAGATACTGCCGAAGTGAATGAGCTTTGGCGCAAACGTGTTAAATACGATGCGTTAAATCTCAAGCTGACGGGTAAAGAGTGGCCTGAAATTCAAGAAGTTTTGGAAAAGCGTTACAACAATGCGATGAAGCGAATTACGCAATCGCACAACGAAGATGCTTTCCAGATCTACATGAATGCATTCGCTCGAGAAGTTGACCCTCACACTAGCTACTTGTCACCACGCAACGCCGAGCAGTTCCAATCAGAAATGAATCTTTCATTAGAAGGTATTGGTGCTGTGTTACAAATGACCGATGACTACACGGTTATTCGTTCATTAGTGGCTGGTGGTCCTGCGTCTAACAGTAAACAGCTGGGCGAGGGGGATCGCATTGTTGGTGTCGGTCAAGATGGCGAAGAAATCGTTGATGTTATTGGTTGGCGCTTGGATGACGTTGTTCAATTAATCAAAGGTCCAAAAGGAACCAAGGTTAAACTTCAGATCCTGCCTGATGGCAAAGATGCAAAAAGTCACGTTGTCACAATTGTTCGCGATAAGATTCGTCTAGAAGACCGAGCCGTTAAGTCTGAAGTGATTGAGAAAGATGGTAAGAAGATTGGTGTGCTTGAAGTACCGAGCTTCTACGTTGGTCTTTCAAAAGATACTGATAAACTGATTACAGACCTTAAGAAGCAAGGTGTCGACGGTATTATTGTTGATCTTCGTAACAACGGTGGTGGCGCCCTGACCGAGGCAACGGCACTTTCTGGTCTGTTCATTAAAGAAGGCCCTGTCGTTCAAGTTCGTGATAGCTATGGTCGTGTCAAAGTGAATAGTGATACCGATGGTGAAATCAGCTATCAAGGTCCACTGACCGTTTTGATTAATCGATACAGTGCATCGGCATCAGAAATCTTCGCTGCAGCAATGCAAGATTATGGTCGAGCAATCATTTTGGGTGAGAACTCGTTTGGTAAGGGTACGGTACAACAACACCGTTCATTGAATCATATCTACGATTTATTCGATAAAGAGTTAGGTTATGTTCAATATACCATTCAAAAGTTCTACCGAATCAATGGTGGTAGTACACAGAACAAAGGTGTTGTACCAGATATCGCTTATCCGACGCCAGTCGATCCTGCTGAAACAGGTGAGAGTGTAGAAGATAATGCGCTACCGTGGGACAGTATCGACAAAGCAAAATACTCTGTGTTACAGCGTAACGATGAGCAAATCGCGAAGTTAACGACGCAGCATCAAGCTCGTATTGCTCAAGATATGGAGTTCGGATTTATCGCTCAAGATATTGAAAAATACAAAGCAGATAAAGACGACAACATGCTTTCTCTTAACGAGAAAATGAGACAAGAAGAGACAGATACAGCAGAAGCGCTTCGTTTAGAACGTATCAACCTGCGTCAAAAAGCTAACGGTGAAGAAGCCTTTAAGACACTCGATGATGTGCCTAAAGACTATGAAGCTCCTGATGCTTATCTCGACGAGTCGGTTGCGATCATGCTAGATATGCTTAAGAAGTAGTTCTTAATGAATGATTAAAAGCGAGCCTTGTGCTCGCTTTTTTATTGTCTGTTGTTTGCGAGTGATTCGCGCTTTCTACTCCTAAGATGACAATAATGTTACTTCGTAAGTAAAATTTAGTGATTTGGATCATATTTTTCGCTTTATATGAATAACGTGCCTAAGCTTAAAGAAACATAAGGGGGCGCGTATGAAATGGATACTTCTGACATTATCTTGTCTATCATTTATCGCTACAGCTGGTGAAGGTGCTGCACCGGTACCAAATGAGCCAACCCAACCAGCTAAGAGTGACAGTAATCTGTCGCACTTCGATCTTCCACTTTTGCTGGGCGACTGGTATTTACTAAACCCTAATCCTGAAGATGGCACTGAAGATTTCCGAGCGATTAAGCTCACCCTAGATTCCAATTACACGTTTAGCATCGATATTCAAAAGAGAGATTTTAGTGTCGATCACTGGGAAGGAATGTATAACGCTAACGGCGATACCATCATTCTTGGTCTAAACACCTCTGAACCTCAGGTTTACTCTTATAGCAGTAATCATAATATGTTGAACCTCAACGGCGTTCTTTTCACCAAAGCGTTACCCAATGCGCTTGCTGGGATCTGGTCGAGTGCAGAGCTTTCAGGCAGTGATTTAAGAGCAAGCAACATCCAGAAAATGGATCTAGTGCTGCAGCCTGATTTCATTTTTATGTTCCGAGTGTCTGATGAATCGGGCGGGGAGATTGTTCAGCGTGGTGTTTACTATACCGAAGGTGATCAATTGGTTCTTCTATATGAAGATGGTGAGCATGGTACGCGTTATACACTGAACAGTGACGTATTGACGTTAGAAGGCGAAGAGAGTGACATGTATGCCGTGCTTAACAGGATTCGTTAACGCGCTGTTTCCAAAGAGGTTGTGTTAGTTTGTTACTCTTACTGATTGATGGAAAATAGTAACGTCGCCCCCAATCACAGTGATAAATAACATTTCTGGTTAAAAAACTAGCAAATATAAGAGGCATTTATACCAAATGCCTCTTTTTGTTCATCTAGCCCTTGTGTTCTGACCAAACTGCCTTTAGATATATACAGTTATTTCAAATTTACGCATAACGATCAAAAGGAACAAGTCATGGCACATACCCCTCAGGCCAAGTATCGTAAAGATTATCAATCACCTTCTCATAGTATCTCTGAGATAGACCTAACATTTGACCTATATGACACGGCTTCTATCGTGACCGCCGTTTCTAAGGTGAAGCAAGAAAAGGAAAGCTCAACGTTGGTATTGGATGGTGAAGGCTTGAAGCTGGTATCTGTGTCGGTTAATGGCGCAGAGTGGAATCAGTACGAGCAATCTGAAACGCAACTAACATTGAAAGAACTTCCGCAAGAGTTTGATCTAACAGTTGTGACGGAAGTGAACCCGGAAGGTAACAGCGCTTTAGAAGGCTTATATAAGTCTGGTGGCGCTTTCTGTACTCAGTGTGAAGCGGAAGGTTTCCGTCGTATTACTTATTACATGGATCGCCCTGATGTATTGGCTAAGTTCACTACGACAGTCATCGCTGACAAAGCGGAAAACCCATTCCTATTGAGCAATGGTAACCGTATCGATGAAGGCGAATTAGAGAATGGCCGTCATTGGGTTAAGTGGGAAGACCCGCATCCAAAACCAGCGTATCTGTTCGCATTGGTTGCAGGTGACTTTGATGTACTGCGTGACAAATACACGACTCAATCTGGCCGCAATGTCGATTTAGAAATCTTTGTTGATAAAGGTAACCTAGATCGCGCAAATCACGCGATGGTGTCGCTAGTAAATTCGATGAAGTGGGATGAAGAGCGCTTCGATTTAGAATACGACCTAGATATTTACATGATCGTAGCGGTTGATTTCTTCAACATGGGTGCGATGGAAAACAAAGGTCTTAACGTATTCAACTCTAAGTTTGTTTTGGCTAATGACCAAACAGCAACGGATACAGATTATCTAGGTATCGAGGCAGTAATCGGCCACGAGTACTTCCACAACTGGACCGGTAACCGCGTTACTTGTCGCGACTGGTTCCAATTAAGCCTGAAAGAAGGTCTAACTGTATTCCGCGACCAAGAATTCTCTTCTGATCTAGGTTCAAGAGCGGTAAACCGAATCAATAATGTTCGTATTATTCGTGGTCCTCAGTTCGCAGAAGATGCGAGCCCAATGTCTCATCCAATCCGTCCTGAGAAAGTGATCGAAATGAATAACTTCTACACTTTGACGGTTTACGAGAAAGGCAGTGAAGTCATTCGTATGATCCACACTTTGCTGGGTGAAGAGGGCTTCCAAAAAGGTATGAAGCTTTACTTTGAGCGTCATGATGGCACAGCAGCGACTTGTGAAGATTTCGTGGCAGCAATGGAAGATGCATCAGGCATCGACCTGACTCAGTTCCGTTTATGGTACAGCCAATCGGGTACACCTACTTTATCGGTAGAAAGTCACTACGATGCAGAAGCTAAACAGTTCACGTTGAAAACAAGCCAACGCACTGAGCCAACACACGAGCAATCTGAAAAACAAGCGCTACACATTCCTTTCGACATCGAACTCTACACATCGAAAGGCGATGTGATTGAGTTACAATGTAACGGTGAGCGAGTAGGCAATGTGTTAGATGTCAAAGAAGCGGAGCAAACCTTCGTATTTGATAACGTTCAAGAGCAACCAATTCCATCTCTACTGCGTGAGTTCTCTGCTCCTGTGAAACTGGAATATGATTATTCAGACGAAGAACTTATCTTCTTGATGGTTCACGCTCGCAATGAATTTTCTCGTTGGGATGCAGGCCAGATGCTATTGGCAAAATACATCCGCAGTAATGTAGCGAATGTACAGCAAGGTAAAGAGTTTGAGCTGTCTTCTTCGGTCGTTGATGCGTTCCGTGGAGTACTACTGAGTGAAACTCTTGAACCAGCGTTTATTGCTGAGATGCTATCACTACCAAGCCACAATGAAGTGTCGGGCTGGTATGAGCGTGTCGATATCGATGCAATTGCATCTGTACTGAAATCAATGAAAGTAACACTGGCTACAGAGCTGCAAGATGAACTGGCTGCTGTATACCATAGCCATGCGCTAAAAGAGTACACCATCGATCATGACTCAATTGGTAAGCGTACATTGCGTAAAGTTTGCTTGAGCTACCTAGCACACACAGAACTTGGTAATGACCTGGCGGTTGAGATGTACGAATATGCGAATAATATGACAGATACGATGGCAGCAATGGGTGCGGCGAACAGTGCGCAGCTTGCGTGTCGTGAAACGCTAATGGCTGACTACAGCGATAAGTGGAAGCACGACGGTTTGGTCATGGACAAATGGTTTGCACTACAAGGTACCAACCCAAGTAGCGATGCGCTAGAAGTGATCAAAGCATCTATGTCTCATCAAGCATTTAGCTTAAAGAACCCGAACCGTACACGTAACTTGGTTGGCTCATTCCTGAACATGAACCCGGTTCAGTTCCATGACAAGTCGGGTAAGGGCTATGAGTTTGCGGGTGAGATCCTGCGTGAGCTAAACAGCACCAACCCGCAAGTAGCTTCTCGACTAATTGACCCACTACTTAAATTCCGTAAATACGACGAAGAGCGCCAAGCGTTGATCAAAGCGGAACTTGAGACGTTAAAGTCGATGGACAATCTTGCAAAAGACCTGTTTGAGAAAGTGACGAAAGCGCTCGAGGCGTAATCTAGGTCGTGATTCTCTGATAACTTTAGCGAGATTATCTTCTAACTATACAGTGAAAAGCGATATAGTCAGATAATGTTTAAATTTAAGCCAGTAATGCATTTGTATTGCTGGCTTTTTAATCAAAAGTGCCGATTTTTCGGAATACTGTTTATTTATACAGGTTTTGTATGAACAGCTACCATTTCAGACTCAACATTACTTATCAGCAATTTTTGGCGAATTATTCGGGGGCCGCAAGTAACGTACATGTTATTACGACGACGGGTTTAAGGCTCCAATTACCTGCAACTCGATTCAGACCATTTCTTACACAAATAGGGGTGAAAGGGCTGTTTAGACTAACAACTGACCAAAATAATAAGTTTATTAAGTTAGAAGCTCTGTAAGCCTCGCCATAACTAGAGAGTTAAAAGGAATCTTAATCACATAATCAAAAATTTCACCTCCTACCAGCCCGAAAATTATTAACTATTTTTCAATAATGCTTTTACAATAAATGGATGCATTACCTTTGCTTAACTCGCTTGTGAAACCAGAGGTTTAGAGCCCTGTTTTCGAGCGAGCTGAGTGATCCCCCTAATAATAAAATACAATTTTAATTGTGGAGTGTGACTATGACCGCACGTGAAACTGTGGTTCCAGTTTTGCTTGAAAAAGTGTACAAACTGATTCAAGACAAACTAGACCTTGCTCATCGACCTCTAGTAACTCAACTTGCTCAACACATGTTTAGTAATGTTTCTCACGACGACCTTATCCAGAGAAACGAATCCGATTTATATGGTGCTGTAGTTAGCTTATGGCATCACATCAATGAGAAGAAAGCCGACGATATCTCTGTGCGAGTATTCAACCCGACGGTTAGTCGCCAGGGTTGGCAATCAACGCACACGATTGTTGAAATTGTGGTGCCAGACAGCCCATTTCTTGTCGACTCGGTAAAAATGGCACTAACACGCCTTGATCTCTCTTCGCACTTAATGCTCCACAACCCAACTCAAATTCTTCGTTCAGACAAAGGCGATGTCGTCGGTGTTAGCGCTAACGAAGGTGTTTTCCAGTCACTGTTCCATATTGAGGTTGACCGCTTAAGCAGCAAAGCTGAGATGACTCAACTGAAAGAAGAATTACTGGCGATCTTCCGCGATACTGGTCTGGTTGTTAATGACTGGATGAAAATGGTTGAGCGACTACAAACGGTTACAGACCAAGTTGAAGCGCAAAAAGATTCTATTCCAGTTGACGAAAAACGTTTCGAAGAGACCGTTGCGTTTTTGCGTTGGCTAGGTGAGCACAACTTCACTTTCATGGGATACAAAGAGTACGACCTAGTATCTGTAGATGGCGATACAGTTCTAAAACCAACGGAAGAGCAAGGCCTTGGTTTATTCGCGAACTCAAATCGTGTTCGTGATGTAAAACTGTCTGAATTCTCTGATTCGGCAAGACTAGAAGCGAAGAAGCCTTACGTTCTTATTCTAACGAAAGGTAATACAGCGTCACGCATCCACCGTCCAGCATATACCGATTACATCGGTATCAAGAAGTTTGATGAGAACGGTAAAGTGATCGGTGAGCACCGTTTCACAGGTCTTTACACATCTGCAGTTTATAACCACACAGTAGAAACGATCCCACTCGTGCGCGAGAAGGTAGAGCGTATTCTTGAAGCAAGTGGTTACCGTGAAGGTTCATACTCTTACAAAGCACTGCATAACATTCTTGAGAACTACCCACGCGACGAACTTCTTCAAGCTCGTGAAGAAGAGTTGTTAGAAGTTGGTACTGGTGTCGTACAGATGCAAGATCGCGATCTACTGCGTCTGTTTGTTCGCAAAGACCCGTTCGGCCGCTTCTTTAGCTGTATGGTTTATGTGACGAAAGACCGATACAACACTGAATTGCGTCGTCAAACTCAACGTATTCTTAAGCAGTACTTTGGTTGTGAGCAAGAAGTGGAGTTCACGACTTATTTCTCTGAAAGTCCACTGGCTAGAACGCATTACATTGTTCGTGTTGATAATAACAACATGGACGTTGACGTTAAGACAATCGAGCAGAATTTAATGGAAGTATCATCGACTTGGGATGACCGCCTATCGGAGTCAATCATTGCAAACTTTGGTGAGAGCAAGGGACTTCCTCTGTCGAAAGAGTACATGCGTGCATTCCCACGTTCATACAAAGAAGACATGATGCCAGGCTCTGCGGTTGCAGACATTGAGCGCTTGGAAGCTCTGACTGAAGAAAACAAGCTGGGCATGTTGTTCTACCGACCACAAGAAGAGGCAGCGGACTCGAAAGCCGTTCGACTGAAGCTTTTCTACCACAGTGATGAGCCAATCCATCTTTCAGATGTTATGCCTATGTTGGAAAATCTAGGTCTTCGCGTGATTGGTGAGTCACCTTATGAAGTTCGTAAGACGAATGGCGTTACATACTGGATCCTTGATTTCTCAATGCTGCATAAGAGCGAAGAGACGATTGATCTTCGTGAAGCGCGTGATCTTTTCCAACAAGCATTCGCTGCTATCTGGGCTGGTGAGCTAGAGAGTGATGGTTTCAACCGTCTAGTACTGGGTGCTGGTCTTTCAGGCCGTGAAATCTCGATCCTTCGTGCGTATGCTCGTTACATGCGTCAAGTCGGCTTCCCATTCAGTCAGCAGTACATTGAAGAAACACTGTCGCATTATCCTGAACTTGCAAAAGGTCTGGTTAAGCTTTTTGCTAAGCGTTTTGATCCTAAACACAAGGGGAGCGCGAAAGGTCAACAAGATCTTATCAACACAATCACTGAGCAGTTAGATCATGTAGAGAGCTTGGATGATGATCGTATCATTCGTCGTTACATGGAAATGATCAGTGCAACGCTTCGTACTAACTACTACCAAGTAGACGAGAACAAGCAAGCGAAACCATGGCTAGCACTTAAGATGAAGCCAAGCGAGATTCCTGATATCCCGGCACCAGTTCCGGCATTTGAGATCTTCGTTTACGCACCAGACATTGAAGGTGTTCACCTACGTGGCGGTAAAGTCGCTCGTGGTGGTCTTCGTTGGTCAGATCGTCAAGAAGATTTCCGTACCGAGATTCTTGGTCTAGTTAAAGCGCAACAAGTTAAGAACACGGTAATTGTTCCTGTTGGCGCGAAAGGTGGTTTCGTATGTAAGCGTCAGCACACGATGACTGGCCGTGACGAAATCTTTGCTGAAGGTCAACGTTGTTACAAACGCTTCATTCGCGCATTACTGGATGTATCCGATAACATCATCGAAGGTGAAGTAATTCCACCTAAGAGTGTTGTTCGTCATGATGAAGATGATCCGTACTTGGTTGTTGCAGCGGATAAAGGTACCGCAACCTTCTCAGATCTAGCGAACTCAGTATCTGCTGAATACAACTTCTGGCTAGGTGATGCATTCGCATCGGGCGGTTCTAACGGTTACGACCACAAAGCGATGGGTATCACTGCGAAAGGTGGTTGGGAATCGGTTAAGCGTCACTTCCGTGAGATGGGCATCGACTGTCAAACCACAGACTTCACTGCAATTGGTGTAGGTGATATGGCGGGTGACGTATTTGGTAACGGTATGCTGCTATCTAAGCACATTCGTCTGCAAGCTGCGTTTAACCACATGCACATCTTCATCGACCCGAATCCAGAATCTGCGAGCAGCTGGGAAGAGCGTAATCGCCTATTCAATCTGCCACGTTCTAGCTGGGAAGATTACAACAAAGAGCTGATTTCTAAGGGTGGCGGTATTTTCTCTCGTCGTTCTAAGTCAATTGCTCTGACACCTGAAATCCAAAAGATGCTTGGTACTAAGAAAGCATCTCTAGCGCCAAATGATTTGATCAAGATGATCTTGTCTATGAAGGTGGATCTACTTTGGAATGGCGGTATCGGTACTTATGTGAAATCTTCAAATGAGACTCACACTGATGTAGGTGACCGTGCAAACGACGTGTTACGTATCGATGGCCGTGACCTACAAGCGAAAGTTGTTGGTGAAGGTGGTAACTTAGGTATGACTCAGCTGGGGCGTATTGAGTATGGTCTAGCTGGTGGTCGCGTAAATACTGACTTTGTTGATAACGTTGGTGGTGTTGACTGCTCGGATAACGAAGTAAACATTAAGATCTTCTTGAATGGTCTAGTATCCAATGGTGATCTAACAGTTAAGCAGCGTAACCAGGTGCTAGAGTCGATGGAAGATGAAGTCGGCGAGATTGTGTTGGATGATGCTTACTGCCAAGCTGAGTCTATCTCTGTAACCGAGCACCAAGGTGTGAGCCTAGTGAAAGAGCAAATTCGCTTTATTCACACTATGGAGAAAGCGGGTTACCTAGATCGTGGTCTAGAGTACATTCCAGATGATGAGACACTGCTTGAGCGTGAGAAGCAGGGTAATGCACTAACACGTCCTGAACTATCTGTACTTATTGCATACGCTAAGATGGTACTGAAAGAAGATCTTGTTTGTGATGAGATTGCGAACGATGAGTTCCATGCGCAGCAACTGATCCAGTACTTCCCAACTGAGTTACGCCGTAACTATGTGCAGCACATGGATAGCCATCCGCTACGCGCTGAGATCATTGCAACAGCACTGGCTAACCAAATGGTTAACGAAATGGGCTGTAACTTCGTGACTCGTCTTCAAGAAGAGACGGGCGCAGACATCGTTGATATCGCTAATGCTTACACAGCATCACGTGAGATCTACGGTTTTGGTGATGTGCTTAAGCGTATTCGTGCCCTAGATAACGTGGCTTCCTCTGACGCGCAATACGATCTTATTTTCCACGTTCGTCGTGCGATGCGTCGTATCAGCCGTTGGTTGTTAAGAAACCGTCCTGGCAAACAGTCTGTGACTGCACTGATTGAGCTCTACCGTGAAGATGTGAATGCGATTACTAAGGTTCTTGATGAAACGCTAGTAGCTGCAGAAGTTGAAGAGCACAACTCAGTTGCTAAGGTTTGGGTAGAACAAGGTGTTGAAGAAGAGTTAGCAAACTCGGTAGCGCGTTTGTCTAGCCTGTACTCGGCACTGGATATATCTACAGTAGCTCGTGAAACGGGTAAAACAGTTGAGCAAGCGTCTAAACTGTACTTTAACCTTGGTGACCGTCTATCACTGCACTGGTTCTTGAAACAGATCAATAGCCAAGCAGTAGACAATAACTGGCAAGCACTGGCTCGTGCTGCATTCCGTGAAGATCTTGATTGGCAGCAACGTCAACTAACCGGTCAAGTTCTAACATGTGGCTGTGCAGCGGACCTTGATGTGATTAAGGCACTGGATGATTGGATGGAAAGTAATGCAGTATCACTGCATCGCTGGGAAAGCATCCTAAACGAGTTTAAAGTCGGCTCAGTTCATGAGTTTGCTAAGTTCTCAGTAGCTTTACGTGAACTTATGCTTCTTAATCTAAACTGTATGTCGAAAGACCAATAAGGTTTAGGTAACTTAAGTACCGATATGAAGTGGCAGCCGAGTGGGGCTGCCATTTTTTATGCGTCAAAATAGGGCGAGATTGTTAATTACTTTAAGTTCCAAGCAGATAGACGATAACGTTTGCCTAATTATTGACGAACTTTGTTAAGAATTCGAATTATCTTACCCTTACTGGTAGTAATAGATTGAATTGTTGGGTAAATAAGTAAATAATATCGCCCCGTTTACACGGGGCTTTTTTCTATCGGAGGCACAATGCTTTACCGTCTAGCCAGAACTGGCTTTTTCCAACTTGATGCCGAAAAGGCACATGATCTTGCAATTCAAAACTTCAAGCGTTTCACTGGCACTCCTGTCGATCTGCTTTACCGTCAACAGTTACCGCATCGCCCTGTAGAGGTGATGGGGCTAACGTTTAAAAACCCAGTTGGTCTTGCTGCTGGCTTAGATAAGAACGGCGAGTGTATTGATGCATTCGGTGCAATGGGCTTCGGCTTTGTTGAAGTAGGTACTGTTACTCCACGCCCTCAAGCGGGTAATGACAAACCTCGTCTTTTCCGTCTTGTTGAAGCGGAAGGCATTATCAACCGTATGGGTTTCAACAACCTTGGTGTCGATAACCTAATCGAGAATGTTAAGAGATCAAACTACGATGGCATTCTTGGTATCAACATCGGTAAGAACAAAGATACTCCAATTGAGAAGGGCGCTGAAGATTACCTAATCTGTATGGAAAAGGTTTATCAGTACGCAGGCTACATTGCTGTAAACATCTCTTCACCAAATACTCCGGGACTTCGTTCTCTACAATACGGTGAAGCACTAGATGAGCTTCTAGCTGAGCTAAAAACTAAGCAAGCTGAGTTAGAACAGAAACACGGTAAGTATGTCCCACTTGCACTTAAGATCGCACCGGATCTAAGTGATGATGAAATCAGCCAAATCTGTGAATCATTGATCAAAAATAAGATCGATGGTGTGATCGCAACCAACACAACACTAGATCGTTCAATCGTTGAAGGTATGAAGCATGCTGACGAAGCTGGTGGCCTAAGCGGTCGCCCAGTTCAATCTCGCAGCACTGAAGTCGTTCGTAAGCTTCACGAAGAGCTAGGCGACAAGCTACCTATCATTGGTGTAGGCGGTGTTGACTCGTACGTGGCAGCAAAAGAGAAAATGATGGCGGGTGCTAAACTTGTTCAAGTTTACTCAGGTTTCATTTACAAAGGTCCAAGTCTAGTGAGTGATATTGTTAAAAACCTATAATGTTAGGGACGATCTTGAACGTCACGTTATAAGTTGATAGATATCACTAAAAGATACACTGTAACTCGCTGAGTTTTAGAGAAAAGAGGAATTTCATTTCCTCTTTTTTTTTGCCTATTGCTCAGTAAAATTACTGCATTGAAGGGTAATTTTGCGTTTTACCTAATGGAATGCTTCAACAGTGTGAGACGAAACGATGCTTAAACCTAGTGATACATGGAGTTGGTACTACGATGAACAGCAATGTTCATTAATGCTAAATCTGGGGGAGGATATGATTTTCAAAACTAACCTCGTCCGTAACAAGCTGGTGGATTGTGCATTTAAAGAGAACGAATTCACTGTTGATGATGCTTCTTCCTACCAGACCTTCAAAGAACAGATCTCCGGGCTAGAGCTTTCTGAGCCTCGTCAAGCAGAGCTGGCACTTTACTGTGTTGCTGCAAAGCGCTTCCATAAACCTGTTCAGCCGAAAAGTTGGTTTTTTGAGTCTCAGATTCAAGGCCATGAATGCCCAGAAGAGGGCGACATTGTACGTATGAATAACCAGTACAGTTTAGGTTACTTCATTGTGCTAGAGGTTGGAGAGAACGCGAGTTTATGTGCTTCAGTAGACCTTGATGAATTTAATCTAACCTCATCAAAAGCACTTCAGTTTGGTGATTCCATTAAAGTGATGCACGATAGAATGGTAGACGCAAATGCTATCCTGCATCATCACCGCCACATAGCGATGGTAGGTTAGTCAAAAACAACGCTCTCACACTTAAGAAAATCGACCCCAGGGTCGATTTTTTTATACCTGAAATTCAGTAATCCAACCAAATGACCCATAGATAATTTGTTTATGAGGTGCTTTTTTACACAACCAAAGCTTATTTTTTCAACTTAATTTCAACACATCTCTGAGCCGATTTCTGGAAATAGGCCTGCAAAATTCCCTGTTTAAGCGGTTTTGTAACCGAGTTACACCTCTAAATTTAATTTGGTATATACCAGAATTAAGCGGAATAATAATTCACAAAGCTATATTCGAGTGAATATTTAGTGCATAGAGTCTGTTATAAGGTTGTTTTTTGAGCGCAAGGTATATCTTGGCTTAGAGAGTTAGCGACTGCTTCGCTCAATGAACATTTGCTGAGCAATTAGGTAGAAGAATCAATGAAAAGATGTGTTTAGAGTGACGCTTATTGACTCAAATAAGGTATAATCGAGCTCATTTTTACCAATAAAAGAACACTATGAATCAATATCTAGCGGTTACCTCAAACGGCCTTGAGAATTTATTAGTTGAAGAACTAACCCAACTAGGGATTACAAACGCAAAACCTGTTCAAGCAGGTGTTAAATTCAAAGCGACGAATGAGCAGATTTATCGTTGTTGTTTGTGGAGTCGTTTGGCTTCAAGATTTGTACGTGTGCTTTCTGAGTTCACCTGTCAAGATGACATGGACCTGTACCTTTCTACGACGGCAGTAAACTGGGTAAATCAATTCCACAGCTCTAAGCGTTTTGTGGTTGATTTCAACGGTACTAACCGTGAGATTCGTAACAGCCAATATGGTGCGATGAAGGTTAAAGATGCGGTTGTCGACTGCTTCGAAAAGAAATCTTTACCTCGTCCAAATATCAGCAAAGAGAACCCAGATATCCGTATCCATGTTCGTCTGCACCGCGATAAAGCGATCTTGGGTGTTGATATGGTTGGTAGCGGTCTTCACCAACGTGGCTATCGTCCAGAGTCTGGTCGTGCACCTCTACGTGAGACTTTAGCTGCAGCAATCCTGCTACGTAGTGGTTGGGATGCGACAAAACCATTCTTAGATCCAATGTGTGGTTCGGGTACGTTAGTTATCGAAGCGGCAATGATGGCAGCGAATATGGCGCCAGGCGTTAAACGTCAGAAGTGGGGCTTCCAAGCTCTGGAAGACTTTGATGCTGAACTATGGGCGGAAATCAAATCAGAAGCCAATGTTCAAGCTCGTCGCGGTTTGAAAAAAGTAGAGTGTAAGTTCTACGGCTATGATAACGATGCACGTGTTTTGAAAACAGCGCGTGATAACGCGCGCCGTGCTGGCGTTGAAGAATTAATCGAATTCGAATTGGGTGATGCGGCGCTAGTGAAACGTCCTGCTGAGTTTGATAACGGTGTTATTGTATCGAACCCACCATATGGTGAACGTCTAGGTACAGAACCGGGCCTTATCGCACTGTACACAGCATTTGGTGCTCAATTGAAATCAGAGTTTGGCGGTTGCAATGCGTCAATCTTCTCTAGTTCTGATGAACTGCTAAGCTGTCTGCGTATGCGTGCTGACAAACAGTTCAAATTGAACAATGGTGCGTTACCGTGTCACCAAAAGAACTACTCAATCTCTGATCGTCCTATGTCAGAGCGTCCTTCTGAGCAGCAAGAACAACAAATCGCCCCAGATTTTGCTAACCGTTTGAAAAAGAACATTGGCAAAATTGGTAAATGGGCTAAGAAAGAGCAACTTGACTGCTACCGTATCTACGACGCAGACCTTCCAGAATACAACGTTGCTATCGACGTTTATCCGGGTCACCTTGTGATTCAAGAGTATGCAGCACCGAAGAACGTTCCTGAAGAGAAGGCGAAACGCCGCCTAACAGACATCATTCGCGCATCTATTCAGGTAACAGGCGTAGAAGCGAACAATGTCGTTCTTAAAGTGCGTCAGAAGCAGAAAGGGTCTTCTCAATATCAGAAGTTATCTCAAGACTCTTCGAATCTAGAAGTAAACGAATATGGCGTGAAGCTGATCGTAAACCTTCATGATTACCTAGACACGGGTCTGTTCTTGGACCACAAATTAACACGTCGACGCATTGGTGAGATGGCTGCGGGTAAAGATTTCTTGAACCTGTTCGCTTACACCGGCTCTGCAACAGTTCATGCTGCGGTTGGTGGTGCTCGCACGACTAAGACTGTCGATATGTCGAATACCTACCTAGAGTGGGCAAAAGAAAACATGGAGCTTAACGGTCGAGTAGGCCGCCAACACCAATTTGTTCAAGCTGATTGTCTACAATGGCTAGCAAAAGAGAATGGTAACTACGATCTTATCTTTATTGATCCACCAACGTTCTCTAACTCTAAGCGTATGGAACAGACATTCGATGTACAGCGTGACCACCTTCAGTTGATGGAGAATCTAAAACGCATTCTTCGTGATGAAGGTACGATTGTGTTCTCGAACAACAAACGTCACTTTAAGATGGATCTAGAAGGCTTAGAGGCTTTAGGCCTTAAAGCACAGAACATTTCTGGTAAGACATTACCTCTAGATTTCTCACGTAATAAGCACATCCATAACTGTTGGGTTATTACTCATAAGTAATATGTGTGCACGCATAAGGATAGATAAGTGCTGACACTATACAGTACTGAAGGGTGCCATCTATGTGAGATGGCATTTGAACTTACGGAACAGTTAAACATTAGCCAGCACGTTCAAGTGGTTGATATTGCTTTTGATGATGAGTTATTTTCCCGTTACGGGGTCACTATTCCCGTACTCAAATACGAAAGCTCCGACGGCAATATTAGTACAGAACTGAACTGGCCCTTTGGCTTGTTAGAATTAAACGATTGGTTAAGAAAGAATGGCATTACTTACAATTCATAATGGTCAGTTAGCATTTGGCGATCACCCATTATTAGATCGTGCAGACTTCGCTTTGCAAGAAAATGAGCGTGTTTGTTTGGTAGGCCGTAATGGCGCTGGTAAGTCAACCTTAATGAAGGTTCTTGCTGGTGAGATCATTATGGATGACGGTAAGATGCAAGTGACACAAGATGTTGTTGTATCGCGCTTAGAACAAGATCCTCCTCGTAATGAAGAGGGAACGGTTTATGAGTATGTTTCTGGTGGCTTAGCGGAAATTGGTAAGAAGCTAAAGATCTACCATGATCTATTGGATCTTATTGGGGAAGATCCAAGTGAGAAGAACATTAACCGTTTAGCTCGTGTTCAAGAAGAGTTGGATCATGCGAACGCATGGCGCTTTGATGATCGCGTTAACAATGTTCTTGGGGCTTTGAAACTGTCTCCAAACACTAAGTTAACCGATTTGTCAGGTGGCTGGCAGCGTAAAGCGGCTTTGGCTCGTGCGCTTGTATGCGACCCTGACGTATTACTTCTTGATGAGCCGACTAACCACCTAGATGTAACAACGATTGAGTGGCTAGAAGGTTTCTTAAAAGACTTCCGTGGTTCTATTATCTTTATCTCTCACGACCGTGCATTCATTAAGTCAATGGCGACTCGTATCGTTGATCTAGATCGTGGGCAGTTGAGCTCGTTCCCTGGTGATTACGACAACTACCTTGTAGAGAAAGAAGAAGCGCTTCGTGTTGAAGAGATGCAAAATGCTGAGTTCGACAAAAAGCTTGCTCAAGAAGAAGTCTGGATTCGTCAAGGCATTAAGGCTCGTCGTACTCGTAACGAAGGCCGCGTACGTGCACTTAAAAAGCTCCGTGAAGAGCGCAAGAATCGCCGTGAAGTGCAGGGTAAAGCCGTTATTCAAATCGATGATGCACAGCGTTCTGGTAAGATTGTATTCGAAGCAGAGAACCTGAACTTTGGCTTTGAAGGCAAAGAGATCGTGAAAGATTTCAGCTTCAACATTATGCGTGGTGACCGCATCGCACTGATTGGTCCTAATGGTTGTGGTAAGAGTACAGTCCTTAAACTTCTATTAGACCAGCTTAAGCCTGATTCTGGTCGTCTGCATTGTGGTACTAAACTCGAAGTGGCTTACTTCGACCAATACCGCGAGATTTTAGATCCAGAGAAGTCGGTTATTGATAACCTTGCAGACGGTAAGCAGGAAGTGATGGTCGGTGGTCGAGAACGACATGCTCTGAGCTACTTACAAGATTTCTTATTCTCACCTAAACGCGCACGCACGCCGGTTAAAGCTCTTTCTGGTGGTGAGAAGAACCGACTGTTGCTTGCTCGTATTTTCCTTAAATCGAACAACTTGTTGATTCTTGATGAACCAACTAACGATTTAGATATCGAAACTTTGGAACTTTTAGAGGATTTGCTTGCCAACTATCAGGGGACGCTTCTTTTAGTAAGCCACGACCGTCAGTTCGTAGATAACACGGTTATGACAAGCTGGATCTTTGAAGGAAATGGCGTTATTGAAGAATTTGTTGGTGGCTATCACGACGCTCAACAACAACGAGCACAAGTTCTTCAGTCGCGTCAGGTTGAAAAGCCATCAAAGAAAGCAAAAGTAGTTGAGGAAACTCCCAAAACTGCGCCAGCTAAGGCTAAACCTAAGAAGTTATCGTATAAGCTACAGCGAGAGCTTGAAGCGTTACCTATGCGTTTAGAGGAATTGGAAGCCCAAATTGAAACTCTTCAGGAAGAAGTGAATGAACCTAACTTCTTCTCAAAACCTGTAGAGCAGACACAACCAGTTTTAGATAAGCTATCTGCTGCAGAGCAGGAGCTAGAAGTTGCTTTTGAGCGTTGGGAAGAGCTCGAGGCACTACAACAGGAAAGTTAAGAAGTAATAATGAGTAGTACGAATTTTAAGTTAACGACAATTGCAGCCTTGGTATTGGCTGCAACGAACGCTAACGCTGCCTTATACCAAGTCGTTGAGGTAGAGAAACCTGCAGCGATTACGAACGCAACTGAAACTTTCGGTGTTGCTATTCAACCTGGTAGTGCGACGGATGGGTCTAATGAACTTGCTATGGGTTGTTTCGATTCTAACGCGATAAACTGTGCAACCGGTTCGTTTAAGTTAGCGGGCGAAACACGCAATACGGTTGAAGGTGTTAGCTATCGTGAAGAAGTGCCTTTTGCGATGGATGCTGCGTTTCAATATATCCAAGAGTTTAACGACTTTGAGAGCTACTGCTTTCGTGAATTAAGATATTCAACTTGTGAAAGCTGGGCCTTACAGCGCTGGAATACCTGGAAGTTAGAAATCAATGATCTAACACATGTCAATGCTCAGGCATTCGTAGAAGGCGGCGCGTCTTCTATAAGTACATATAATGTTGTCATTAACGGCCTGGATAGCGCTGCTGCACCTATTGGTATCGAGTCAAATGGTAATGATATTCGCAACAACGCGGTGACTACTGTTCCTGTAATTGCAGCTTCAGAGTCTCGCGCTTGGGGCGCTAAAACACTTAGTGACGGTACTGTTGTCAACTACGGCAGTATATCTGTAGATCAGCCGAATACAGGAACGTCTACGATTACGTTTAGCTCTAAGGCAGCAATCTGGGATGCTGGCAATGTTCAGCAACTTACATGGATCCAAGGCGATATTCCTCAGACAGGGGATTACTTTGCTCAAGGTAGTATGCGTGGACTCGCCGAGAAAGACGGTAAGTTATACGGAGTCGGCTTTGACACAGTTAATGGTAGTGGCGATCTACAAGACATGAACGCTAGTGTGTTCATAAGCAATGGCATTGATCTGTCTTCGGCTACTTGGGAAACGAAGCAAGTTTCTGGTGCTCAAGTAAATTCAGGATCTTCTAATGATGATGCTGTTTACAGTAATTCGGTTGTGGCCGATATAAATGATAATCTTCTAGCTGTTGGCTATGCAAAACGTAATGGCTATGTGCCAGAAAGTGGTTCAGCCGCAAACAAAGCATTTGTTGTTGATAACATCGCTTCTGGTTCTCCTTCTGCAAACTTTACATTACAGAGCTCTTTGTTCTTCACTGGTGCAGGTTCGGAAGCTAAAGCGCTTAACAACTTTAATGAGTTTGTTGGCCAAGTTGACGCCGATACTATTCGAGAAGTCGATGGTAGCGAGCGTCGCCATCGTGGTTTTATTTACCCGTATCAAGCAGACGGTACAGACCCTTCGAGAATCGCATTATTCGATAGCAAAGCTTGGTGGTTAGACGACCTGACCAACGGTGCTAATGCTGATGGTCAAGATTTCTCAGACCAGAATAACTTTTTCCGTATCATCGATGCATCAGATATCAATGACGCAGGTGTTATTTCAGCAACGGCTATCAAATGTACAGTGAATGGCGTGGCACAACAGTATGACACAACGTCGCATAACTCATACTGTGGAAATGCATCATCTGATGCAGTAGAGGAAGTTGTCGCTGTAAAACTGGTTCCAATTTCTGGTGCAACGTCTGCTGATATACAAGCGCGTGGAACTGATTCTCAGAATGTTGAACGTCAAGGCGCGGGCCTGGGTGTTTTCGCTTTGACACTGCTTGGTTTCCTCGGGTTCCGTAGAAAATTTAAATAATTTTAGCTCTTGAGCCCAAGTTCACAGTTCTGAACTTGGGCTTTTTTTCGCCTTGAGAAAAGTAGGATCTTGGTTAATTCTTAAAGTTGGAGTCACAGAAACTCCACGATGTTGTAATCATTATATGTTTAGAAATGGACACCCGTATGAGGACTGCACTATGAAGAGACAAAAGCGTGATCGCCTAGAACGAGCACAATCTCAAGGCTACAAGGCTGGTTTAAATGGAAGGTCGCAAGAAGCTTGCCCGTATAGCCAAATGGATTCTCGGTCGTATTGGCTAGGTGGTTGGCGTGATGCCAAAGATGACAAACAAGCAGGTCTCTATAAGTAATAGGACAAACGTCAAGGATTTCAAAGGCTCCGATTTTCGGGGCCTTGTTATTTTTGGGAACGAGAAGCTGGTGGAGGGGGCAACTTTAATGGTTACAGCAAATAACCAACCATTTAATGCACTATAACTAATATGTTTGGCACAAAAGAAAAGCTGCAATTAGCAGCTTTATCTTAAGAATTCTTTTAGAAAGAAGACGTATCTTGGAAAAGGCCAACTTTAAGGTCTTTTGCAACGTAGATTTCCTTACCATCTACAAGAACGCGACCATCTGCTAAGCCCATGACTAGCTTACGGTTAACGACACGTTTCATGTGGATCTCGTACGTTACTTTTTTCGCAGTTGGTAGGATTTGACCAGTGAATTTCACTTCACCTACACCTAGAGCACGGCCTTTACCTTCGCCGCCAACCCAGCCTAGGAAGAAGCCAACTAGTTGCCACATTGCGTCTAGACCTAGACAACCAGGCATTACAGGGTCACCTGGGAAGTGACAATCAAAGAACCATAGGTCTGGAGTAATATCTAACTCAGCAAGGATTAGACCTTTACCAAAATCACCCTCAGTTTCTGACATCTTAGTGATGCGATCCATCATCAACATGTTTGGTGCTGGAAGTTGAGGGCCTTGTGGCCATAGTTCGCCTTGGCTTGATGCTAGAAGCTCTTCGCGAGTGTAAGAATCACGTTTGTTTTGCATTATCAATTTACTCCAATTTTTGATAGGTGCATATTAGTGAACAGGTGTACGCTAAACAAGTCCGATCAGTACTAGACAAACCAGTTTTTGATGCGTTCCACAATTCCTGGCGGATGTTCATGTCTTTCAAAGTTTTCAATACGTTCCGCGATTTTGCTAAGAACGCTTTCTTGCTCTTCGTCTCTAAATGGTTTGTTCATGATAAGAGGAATTGCTTCGTCTACATTTGATACAGACCAGATATGAAATTGTCCATTTTTGATGCTTTCTACGACATCGGGTTGAAGCGCTAAATGCTTCAAGTTTGTATGCGGTAGAATAACACCTTGCTCGCCTGTTAGCCCTTGATGTTTACAGACGTGATAGAAGCCTTCGATCTTTTCATTCAAGCCACCAACCGCTTGTACGCGCCCAAATTGGTCCACGGCACCGGTAACCGCGATGTGTTGATTAATCGGGTACTCAGAAAGTGCACTAACCAGTGAACATAGCTCCGCAAGCGAGGCGCTATCACCATCAACTTCACAGTAAGACTGTTCGAATACTACCGAGGCCGAGTATGGCAGAGGATCTTCAAGATTCAGCGAGGCACTCACAAACGCTTGCATGATCATCATACCTTTAGCGTGAAGATTACCACCGAGTTCAGCTTTACGTTCCACGTCTGAGATATCGCCGTCACCAAAATGAATAACACACGAAATACGAGCAGGCTCACCATAAGAGATAGGGTGTCCAGGGACGTCAATAACGGTTAAACCATTAACTTGGCCAACTTGCTCACCTTGAGTTTCAATGATCACTTGTCCATCAAGGATATCGTCTAAAGCTCGCTCAGGTAGATAAGACTCACGTTGGTATTTGTGTGATAAGGCTTGCTCGATATGAATACTATTGATTTCAGTGTTGTTTGATTCAATAGCTGCTTCACTAAGCAAAGTGTTGTGCCAAATTGGACACAAAGGGGTATATGTTTGATCTTCAGCTTCCCTAGCACCAGCGCAAAGTAAGGCTGTAACAGCTTCTACATTAAGCTCTGGTAACTGATAGCGTTGTTGTAGCCATTTTAGATAGCCTAAATATTCAACCAAACTCTCTTGGTCTAACTTAAGATCTTGTTCAATCTCACTAAAAAGGCAAAAGCCGCTGCGGATGTCGCTGTCTAAATAATCAAGGTCGCCCATTTGGCCACGATCACCAACTATGATGAGCTTGATGTTATATGTACGAGGTAGCTGTGGTGCACATAGATGATCTGGGTTGCTTCTGATTGGTTCAATCTCATCGCCTAATAAGGCAGATTTAAGTAATAGCCAGCTTCCTGGGTTCGCGAGGATAAGATTCGCAGATACAATAAGAAATCCATTGTCGGCTTTAGAAAGCAGGCCGTGCTTGGTTGCAATTACGTGTCCATCTTTTGACTCAACTTGATCGAACAGTGCTTCTGCATTAAGTGACTCTGTTCTGATTACAGGGTGATTATCGTCTGAAGTAGAGAGACTCAATGATTCAATGATAAGTTGACGATAGATGGCATTATCAGGTGCGTTGACGAGTAACACGCGTGATAGGCTAGACAAGCGCACAAAGCGAGTTAAGGCGTCACGGAATCTATGCTGAATCTGAGTAAATGAAAAGGGCGTTAGGTTAGGGTATTGCTCTAACTGATGTGCGTATTCATCATATTGTGGCGTAACATGTCGCCAGTCTACTTGAGTCATTGAATCTACTAAAAATGGTAAAGAGACAGGGAGTATATAGAAAAACGACAATGCCTAATAGAAGTATCTGTTTAATCGCAATAAACCAAGCAATATAAGTATGATCTTGGTCTATTCTTTTAATTGATCAATTGTCTAATTAGGTAATTTGGGTTACGCTGTCACTAGGATTAACATTTGGGATTTGACATGAAATATCAGCAGCTTGAAAACTTAGAATGTGGTTGGAAATGGAACTATCTGGTAAAGAAATGGAAGGAAGGTGAATCCATTACCCGTCATATCGATTCAAGTGAAGCAGATGTCGCTGTTCAGAATCTTCTTAAGTTAGAACACCAGCCTACAGGCGTTCTTGAGTGGATAGAAGAGCACATGTCGCTAGAGCTCGACAACAAGCTAAAGCAGGCTATTCGAGCGAAACGTAAGCGCCACTTTAACGCAGAACAAGTCCATACCAAGAAAAAGTCGATTGATTTAGATTATCGCGTTTGGGAAAAACTTTCACAAAGAGCAAATGAACTAGGTTGTACGCTTTCTGACGCGATTGAATATTTGGTAAGTGAAGCATCAAGAAGTGAACAGGCAAGCAAAACAGTAACAAGCCTCAAAGAGGATTTGAGTGCGTTACTATCTGACGATAAATAGTGATTTAAGGCGGCTGTTATGATGTATGTGATTCTTATTGGAGCAGCACTCGTATTTTGGTTAGTTGCAATTGATAGGCCTGTGCTCAAAGTGACTTTTGAAAAAGGGCAAATAGTGCAGTTTAAAGGGCATATGCCACCAAGTTTCAAACACAACTTACAAGAAATCGGCCGTAATCAGAGCTTTGATGGTGAGCTGAAGGTTTATGCGAAACGCTCTGGCTACAACTTAAAGTTCTCCAAACAGGTTCCTAAAAGCACTCAACAACGTATTCGTAACGTTTTCCCTCATAATGGCTTTAAATCGAAAGGCTCTAAGAGAGCGTAAATTCTGATAATGCTAACTGACTAGTACTTTGACATTCTAAACTCATCCAAATTGTTCAAATTCGACCTGCATAATACCTTCAGTCGAAGGAGGTATTATGAAAAGGTTACTGATTCTCTTTTTCTTTTCTCATGTTTCTATCGCTGATGATGCGCTGGTTAACCCGGTGGCGAAGAAGATTAAATCTCAAGTTATCAAAACACTGAATGCTAAAGGACATGGTGAGCTTGATGGGTTTTGTGATTTGATGCTGGAAATGAAGCACAGCAAAGTATTCACCAAAGTTCATCGAGTTAGGACTCATGGTGATGCGAAATTATGTAAGCTAGCTAAAAAAGCAGTACCTAAGAAACAGTATCGGTACCAAAGCTATGAAAAATTCATTCGTATCCAGATAAGTTTTTAACGACAAACTGCAGCTAACGCACTATAACTAAATTTATTGAGTAACCGATAACTATCCCGTGAAAAATAATGCAACTTCATTTAATATATACCACTAATAATTTAGATAGGCTGTCATAACAGCCAGATAACGAAATGTGGTCAAGGGATTTGTAGGTTGTTGTTAGCAAATAAAAATTACACTCCTGAAGTAGTAGAACTCTCCAGAAAAATATCTTCGAATGTTGCAGAACGTTTTAACAAGTGGCTCGTCAGTCCCAAATACAAACTTAATCAGGACCTCGTTGACTCATTGCTTAGTCTTGAAAACCGCTATTGTGATGATGTTATTTTTAAAGAATCGGAGCGTATAACCAATAATCAACGCATTTTATTAATGTGCGAACAAGATAGGGTTGCCGCTAAACGTCAAAAAATCGCAGCGAAGCAAAACACACTGCGCTATGTTCTAGAAGATGTATGCGAAACAGCTTCAGTACTTCTAGAAAAGAAGCTTGAAAGCACTCTTATTAGCTCTCTTTTTTCTCAGCTTCCAGACTATAACGACTTCGCTAGCGTTGCCTATTCTCCCTCATTGAACTTCAATAAACTGCACCGCGTAGCGGAAGAGAATCGAGGCTTATCGTCGAGCCTAACGGACTTTGTTTCTAACAGGCAGTTTTGTGAAAAATACGGCCGTAAGCCTAAAGCCATCTTAGACCCGAAAATAGCCGTAGGGCAGATCGGGATTGATAATAGTCGATTACTTTTTCCTATCTTGATGAGCCAACCGCTACTTAAGTGGTCTGATGAAAATACGAAACATATTGCTCCGAAGCTATGGCAGCACTTAATGGTGACCGCAAATGCAACGCGTATACGTCTGCAAGACACTTCGGTCAGAGAGCCTGACGTTGGTATTCTATTAGGCACACTTCGTATTTTACCAATGTTTCTGGTATGCAATCATTTCTCTCAAACGTTTGAAGATGCTCTCGTCCAAACTATGCTGAGTTATCGTGAAGCAAGTGATAAGCACAACGAATACTATGCTTGTGCGGAAGTGTTACCTGATACCAGCTTTCTAGAGAAAGTGTTTTCAAGCATGGAAATGACACTGCTTAATAAG
Source organism: Vibrio sp. THAF190c (assembly GCF_009363355.1). Lineage (NCBI taxonomy): Bacteria > Pseudomonadati > Pseudomonadota > Gammaproteobacteria > Vibrionales > Vibrionaceae > Vibrio > Vibrio sp. THAF190c. Next base: position 1,563,745 of record NZ_CP045338.1, read on the forward strand.
CTGATCGAACATATCGATTGGAGCCCGAATACCACTTACATTAAGCAAGCATTAGTGGAGGAGGTCGATGGTGTGAATGTTTCTGATAGGAGCGTTTATGGTGCTGCACTTGCCCAGGCTCATGCTTTTTCTATTTTCGAATCCCTAAACAATAGTGAATTGTTTAACCTCAAGCATCGTCCTTATTGGTTCTCTCAGGTGCAAATGTCGGGTTTGGCTATTGCTCAGATGAAATCGAGAGTCCCTGGGCAGTTGATGAATAGTATCTAGTTACCACGTAACTAAAGTGTGTTTAGCACCGACTTTGCAATGTAGTCGGTGTTTTCTTTCAAAGCTATAGTTACAGCCATCTCAATAATACCATCCGTGTTTTACGTAACTTGTTAAAACTCTTATATGTTTCACGAAAAAGAGCAGGGAACGTATAACATCCACACCTTATTTCTTTTTTAACTTTCAGCCTTAGAGCTTGAGTTAAGTTATCTTCAGGTTCATTAAAGTTATCGTATTTGTTTAACGTTAGTAGCATCAAGTTGCACTGTAACTTTTTCTATCTGAAGAATGAATGCTATCGCGTGTGCACCGAGAGTTTCTTGCATCAATATGAGTGTTGTGATGACGCAGAGCAACGATTGATTGTAAGTCGAACATTGTCAGGCAGCGATAGCAAACAAGAACGATAGAGAGCAAATCGGCTACGCATATCTAGGTGGTAAGTTTCCAGTTGAAATGAAGCTATCATTACAAGGCGACCAATCGGCTTATAAATCGGGAAACTATTAGTTAGATAGTTCAAGCTTCACGGTCAATAACTTCGGCGCCTTGAGTTAAAGCGCTTCGGTATCAAACTTGTGAGGTCAATGAAATGATGACAGCAGCAGAGCTCAAACAATCCATTAGCTGGTTACACAATGATGTGGATGAAGCACTTGAAGATGCCAATGATGAACGTGCAAAGGCACAATACAAAAAGATCTTCGACAGCTTAGAGTGGCTACATGAAATGTTGTTGATGCGAGAGTCAGATAAAAATCATGTGAAGATGCTTGGGTACCGTGAAGACTCCAATCAAGTTCAATGCATGGTGTCGAATGTAGTTGGTTTAAACTTCCTAGAAGTAAATGAACTGGCTGACTCGGAGTTTTTAATCGGTGACTGGTTCATGTCAGTTGCAAACGTGGATGAGCAACAAAGCCACCAAACCAAAATCTATGGGCCATACAAAACAGACCAACAAGCAATGGACGCAGCTCGTAAAAGCTTGTCAGTCACAAGGTTCAACGTAACAGATAGCCCAGAGCGCCATGCCCAATAAGTACAACCCAACTACGTATTATGTCTGATTATGTTTAATGGTGCATATATTATAAATTCAATGCAACCTCTTGTATTTAGAGGTTTTATCATTGAAGTATCGCGAAATGAGTAAGAATTACATTTTTCGAGAATTAGAGTGTCAAATGACCAAGGAAGAGGTCGCTGAACTCTGTTTTAAATCTGTGAGAACTGTCACAGGTTGGGACGAGGGGAATCCAATTCCTCCCGAGTGTAAAAGGCTCATGAGAATGGCCAAAGGTCGGGAACTTAGCATTAGTGAGGACTGGGAACAGTTCAAAATGTTACACGACCGAATGGAGTTGCCCACTGGCCAAGTCGTGAGACCACAACAAATATTGGCAGGGATTGCATTATTAGGAATTCAATCAGAGTTAGAGATTAAGACTTCAACACACTTACTCGGTCTTGCCAGAGCAATAGCTAATATCAAGAAATAGGGTTAGAAAAGTATGGTTTTTCTAGGGCGAGCTCTGAGTTGAATGAGCATAATTAACGTGATGTGATTTTTATTGGTAGAGTAACTGCGACTGGAACATTGAAATTCCTGTTTAAGTAGCCAGTCCTCCTTTTTGGTCATATCAAGGAGAAAGAAGCCGAACCTTTATCGAGAGGGTTCGGCTTTTTATTGTTTTTGTAGGGAATAATTCTATCTATTTATCTTAATCTTCTTCTTGGTCTACTTTTCTTCTCATCAGGCACATCTACATCTTTTTTTTCCGGCTTAGGTTCGTCTGTATCTTGTTCTTCCGGTTCAGGCTTATCGGGAGCAGGACCTTCCTGATTAGTAATATTCTTTTGTTGCTGCTCTAGTTCATTCTTTATTTTCTCTTCAACACATGCATCAATATCTACAGCATTTTCAAGTTCGCATTCATTTACAAATTGTCTAATAATTTCCTCTGACATACCTGTCTTATCGACTAAACGTTCAATTAATTTTTCAATTTCTTGCTTATAGTTTATAAAGTTCTCGATCGAATTTTCATGTTCTTCATTACTTGAATCAAAAGAATCCATAACCTAATTACCCTTAACATACTAATTTCAATGAATTTAACAACCACTACGATATATTAAAATTATGAATAATTACAATGAGTTTGAATGCTAGTACATGAGCTTAGTCACGTAATGTGTTAAAAGGTCATATACCAGAAGTATGTTGTCGCGAAGATTGAAGGTGAGGCAATTGCTTTATTGGGGGGGGCAGTAAGAGCTTGAGACCAAGACTTCAAGGTATCTACTGAAACTTGCCAAATAAAATAGTAATTTGCCTGCTACAGCTATAGCAGGCAAAAAGTTTACTGCATGATGTCGATGATTGCTTTTAGTTCAGGAACAACTTTTGCAGCCTCATCTAATACTTCCTTTGTAAAAAGCGAAGCGTAACTATTTTTATCGGTCGGGCTACCATCTAGCTTGGGATGAATAAGCTTTTTAGCTGTATTATTGTTTAATGGTGTTGGCTTTTTGAGTTTTAGAATTTGAATCAAAAGCCCTTCTAAACAAGGGTTTGAGCCAATCAAAGGTATATCCTTCTTTTTGGCCTCAGCAACGAGCTTGGGTGGCCAAGGTATATCTAAATCTAGCAACGCAGCTACACTGGTTTCTCCTCGCCCAGAACGAGCTTCACCCAATGCATCATTGATTACATTGTTTGGGCCTTTACCGCCTGCCGATTTTGGTTTTACGCTCTTGTTACCATTTGCGTATAACGAACGAATATGTAACAAAAATGCTTTCTCAGCAGAGCCTTCACCAACAAATATCAATACAGGCTTTTGTTTTTTTATTTTCCTAGCCATGTGACCTCTAATCGAATTCTGGAACGCCGCCAAGCAAGCCGTTAATATATTTAGAATATAGGTTGTCTCTTTCTTTGATACCTTCTATTTGGTCTATGCGCCAAACATCTGATACAGAGTCCTCTTTTTCTACTAGGTAGCAATGTTGTTTTCTCAGAACATCTAATACTTGTGGAGTATGCGTAGTGAAAATTAATTGAGCGTTACCTTTATTTTGATAACTACACTTGAATAAATCTAATATCTCTAGAGTTAATAGCGGGTGGAGATCATTATCAAACTCATCGAGAATTGCTACACCACCTGTATCGAGCTTTTGAATTATTTGCGCAAGCATGTAGTAAGCAGTTTGTGTACCATTAGACTCCATCCAAATCGGTACTTCATAGTCTTCATTATTATTGGAGTGTACAAAAAGAGGTACTAATCTCTCTTCTTCTTTGCCCGTTGTTTCGTTAAGAACTACACGATTTTCAATTTCTATATCTTTTACACCCAAGTCATAGTCTCTTAGTAGAGATTTAACTTTTTCAAAGCTCTCAGGGTTAGAGTCAAAATACTCTGTAGCCATCTCTAAATGTATTTCGTTATCTCTTCCACTTATAGTTAAGTTAGAAGCATTCAAGCTAAAGTATGCTGCTACTAAAATAATATAAGGAGCTTTAGCTGCTTGTTTTTCATCATCTCTAAATCGTGATAGGTAAGAAATCATAGAGCAGTTCTTTGGACAGCCATCGAACATTGAAAGTTTACCTCTCACATACTCGTTATTTTTCTTAATAACGTATTGGCCGTCTATCAACTCTCTTGAGAATACTCTACGGAATAAGCCTGTATCTGGCGATTTGATTTTCAGCTCTTCGCGTTCGACATGTGTCTCATTCAATGCAAGTGAGTATCTATATTCGAACTCATTAGCTATGTCGCTTGGGGTAGATAGAGGAACTATGAAATCAATCTCAATCTCTGTTAGACCTTCGCTATTGGCGAAGTGAGGAATGATAGGGATTTCTTCTTCCTTATCTAGAGATCTAAATGAATGAGTAAGGAACCAAGAAGCAAATGCCAGAGGTTTTAGAAGATTGGATTTACCGGAACCATTAGCTCCAAAAACACACATTACTTTAGATATTTTTGAACCGTCACCTTGTTCGTAATCAAAGTAAGAATGCGTACTTTTTTTAGAAACCGTTAAATCAACATTTGTTTCATCTAGGTATGATTGAAAATTTTTGAACTTATAGCTTTTAATCATTTTTAATGCCTTTGGGACGTTTTTTTGTCTCTACATTGAGCATATCACTAAAAAATTGATTGTCGAGAAAGAATTCTGTCAGTTTCTCACACTACTAAATTAAAATTAGGCTCAAAAAAGTAGAGCATGAGACCGAATTGGCTGATAGCTAGGTCGAATTTACCCCCGTGATACAACACGGGGGCTAACGTCCCGCGCTTCGTTGCGGCCCTCCCGACGAAACAGGCCCCTCCCAACGAAGCGCGGAACGAAGCTCAGTTTATGCGCGATGTTAGATTGTTGGGTTGCAGTAGCAAAGAGCCCCACTGATATAGTGAGGCTCTGCAAGGGATGTTCTGGCAGGAAAGGGGCTGGCACTTCATATTCTCAGCTTGGGCAGTTTGAAACACTCACCAGTTAAGCTCTGAGAACCATTGACCATTATCGAGTGGCTCGGTGCATCGTTCGCGCTCCGCTCTCACTTATCCCTGCGGGGCGATACTATGCTTGAGCAGCTTCGTTGGTGCTAGGTTCTTCTATGCCAAAAAGTGACCTCTCTAGCTCAAAATAGTCATAGCTCTTTCTTACCTTAAAATGCTTGATTTCAACACCCGCAGACGCAGCGGCCATATCAACAAGCTTGTCTCGTTCCTTTCGATCTTGGCGGTTATGAGTTGAATCATCTAACTCGATGAGCATTTTTACCTCTAGAGTTAAAGGGTCACAGAGAACAAAGTCGACATGTTTCTTGGCAATAGCGTTGAAAGCTCTCCACCAATCACTTTTGTTGTATGCTCCTTTCTTTGGAGCCATCACATCTGCTATGCGCACCTTTGAAAAAACGGTGTACTTTCCTTTGGTCACTATAACCAAAGCTTGATAAAAGCTGAGTTCATTAGCAGTACAAAGCTTTTTAATCGGCTGATATTGATAGTGTTTAGTCGAACTATCATCAGGGTTTTGTGAACCATTCAGTGAAGACTTAAGAAACTTTACTATCAAGGCAAGAACAAAGAAGAGCGCAGCAAGTATGAGAATTGATACATCCATATATTTAATCCAGTGGGTTAATGTATGGATGCATGTTATCAGTCAGATTTTTATGTGAAAAACATCAATACTAGAACGTCACAGCCTTACCAAAATCAAAAGGATCATGTTTTGTCTCTTCGTTGTTGGGTTCGACGCACGTCAGAATCTTTTCTGAATCACCCCAAGTCACACTGTACACGCAATCTGCTAATACTTTAAAGCCATAACCCATCTCTATCAGCTCAAACTGACTGAAAGTGAACAGCTTACTTTGGTTCTCATGCACCTCGATGTAAATACGTACAAAAGAGTTCTGAAAGTCGACCAAATTCTTGCTGATATCTTTCCAAGCGGTTTGGCGAGAGTAGCCCGTTACCGATAATTCAAACTCACTAAGAGGGCCAAAACCCTTAGCGCGATTTTTAGACTTCGAACTGTCATCTGGCACACCATCAGGAACTGAGACCTGGGGCGGCTCAGATTGCTGAATTACTGTAGTTGGTTCAGGCTCTGATTCACCGTCTGACCAAGCGTATATGTTAAAGATGATTCCACAAACAATGAGTAAGCCACCCATCCAAAAAGGCCAACGATGCCATATTGGTTTAATGTCGTTGCTCATGGCCTCGGCTACGCTGCCGCTACTTTGGGTGTGGGACTGATAGAAAGGGAAGAATGACTTCTTATACTTGCGCTGTTCTTCGTTGACGACCTCAGTCGTTGCACCAATTCGCACTTTCTGTACGTGTTCTTGCTACCAAAAGCGGTATTCTTAGCGCAGTAATAAGTCATTTCAACCATATCGCGAACGTCTTTATGAATCTTCCTCAGATTCTGAGTCAGCAATATGATGTCTATGCCGTAGTGACCATGCAGTGAATAGAACTCAAGAATCTTACTATCCAGCTGTCTATTAGGTAGCACCATATGGGCCTCATCAATCACGAACAGAGGGCCTTTGTTATCAGCGTCTCGCCAATCACTTTGGTAATCCTCAAGCTTTGAAAAGGGTCTATCCATAGAGCCATATTCGTTTAGCTTACCGTCAACAACCTCTATGAGTTCGAGCACATGATTGCCAAAAACCTTTTGGAAATAGGGCACGTTTAAAGTGACATTGGTAACGACTTTTCGACCCGCCTTGATAGCAGGAATAATGTGATAGGCCACGCTCTCATAGCTTTTACCGCTACGTGGTCGGCCTGCAATACAATAAATCATTAAGAACCCAACCTTGTAAATGGAATTAACTGCAGAATCATGCGAATCGCAATCGCAGAAATGATAAGGCTTAGGCACTGAGGCAAACCCACAGCACCCATGACCCAAGCTACGTTGGGTGGGATAGACTCTAAATACTGGCTGACGTCCACAGGCTCAAATGCAGCCACCGCCCAAGACAATCCCTTGTTCACGACAGACATGAATTCTTCAACAATCCAGAAAACCATATCTTTCAGCATGTCGACAAGGCTTATAACGAGTCGATAGAGAAACTCCAATAGCTGATTGAAAAGCGAGATAATCCAATCCATAAGTTATCCTCCAAAGATAATTTGACGACAATAGAACGCTGTCGATGCTAAGAAGATGAAGCGGAGAAAACCAAATATCGAATCTAAATCGATGTAGTCATCAAATGAAAAGTAGCCATAAAAAGGAACGGGCAGACCGAAGTCAGGGCGCTTAGCACCACTTAAATCAATCTCACCAAAGCTAGAAACGAAAGGGTCAACCACCGATGTTTTCATCTCTTGAAGTTGAGCGGTAACAATGCTGTCTAAACCACCGTCATAACTGGACTGATAGAACCCCTGACAACTGGAGGTTTCAATACAAGAGCCACCAGTTCCGGCCGCTGAAGTATCAACTTCTTTCAAAAGCTCACCTATGTCGTTAACGCCCTCGGTTAGTCCGTCTACTTTCCCCGATAACCCATCAATGCTTGTTTGAACACCTGATAAGTCGACGGTTGATGTGCCTCCGGAGATGGCTCCTATCTGGTCACTCAATTGGTCGATTCTCGCGCCAAGCTCCTGATTGACGGCATAAGCAGCATCATCAGCAACACTGGATAACATTTGAGTGTGGAAATCTTGTGTTTGCTTAATGTCGGTGGTGCTTGTAAGAACCTTATTGAGTTTGCTTTTTATCTCTCCATTAGCTTTAAATAGCTTTTTGAAATTTTGAGGATTATTCCAAGATTTAGCAGCATTTTTTAGTTGCCTTTGTTGGTCTGCCGTCAAACCTCCACCGCCAGAAACCTCAAGGTTGTTTACAGCGTTCAAAACTTGATTAGAAATATCTTGTGCACCACTTGCAGCATCTGCGGCATTTTCAGCATTACGCTTAGCCTCATAAACGTAACCACCAAGAGCAGAGATAGAACCTTGATTAGCAAGAACACCATCGTTAATGGCATCCAGTTCGTTATGTAATTCAGAGAATTTAACGTCAACATCGCTAAATTCATTTTTAATCAGTCGACTGTTATCAACACCGCCATCGATGTTGTTAATAGCGCGTTCTAAATCTTGTAGCTCTTTTCGAGTCCGCTCCTCTTGAAACGTCATTGTCTGGCGTAGGTTCTCAAGTGTCCTTGTAAACTTCTTACTCGTATTACCCTCAGCCATAAGATTGATAATATTTGTCAAATCTCGATTAGCGTTAGAAAGACTGTAGATAGCGGTATTAGAGCTTTGGCAATCAGGGTCTTGAGCATCACACTTTATAAGCTCAGGTCGGCTTGCTTTGTACAAATCAAAAAAGGGATCAAGTTTGTCAGGTATCCCGTTGTTATCCGAATCAAGGTCCACGTTATCATTAAGAGTGGGATTAGGGTCAACACCATTTACAAGTCCGTCACCGTCCCAGTCTTCATCATTGTCCGGTATACCGTTGTTATTCAAATCGTCAGGGTTTGCCGTTTCACTACCACAGTTAAAAATATCTGTATCGGCATAGTTCCAACTTGCCGTGCAGTATGAATCAGGTTGGGGCGGATTATCATCGCAAGTAAGACTCCCTACAGGAAGTAAGGAGCGACTGGGTGGTGTATCAGAGCAGAGCTTCACCTTGAGCTGAGAATACGGGCCGCCGTAAGTGACATCAGCGGATAGAGCAGGCGCAGAACAAAGCAAAGCTAATAGAATTAGAGATGTGCTTTTCATAAAACAACCTATAAAAAAAGGAGCCGAAGCCCCTTTGAAATTAACCTTGGAAATTCTGAGCAGCTAGAAAACCAGACAAGCCACCCAAAAGAGCAAAGACCATAAGAATCAGGTCATGTATGGCGACCAACATACTCAGAAACCTCCATCAGTTAAGCGGACTTAACAGCACGTTTGGCAAGACCGATTGCCTTATACGCCATAGTGATACCAACGATTGCTACACCCGCAGCACCCACTTTAGTTGCAACATCAGCAAAATCTACAGCAGCCCAAATAGCTTCCATAATTCAGTTCCTTATAAAATTTTAATTAACTTAACCGCCATTTTGACGGCATATGACATAGCGAAGCCGCTAACGAAAACCAGTGAGAAAGCCCCACCGAAAGCCGCCGTAGCTTCGATTGCAGTAACCTGAGTGAACCCCATCAAATATTCATAATCACTAGCTGTAATCACAATGACTCCAGAGCAGGACTCAACTGACGTTTCAACTAAAGCTAGAAATCCATTGTCATTTGGTAAGGCACACTTAGGCATAACAATTCCGTTTTAATCTACTTCTTAAGTGACGCATCGAAATGCTTTTGAATGTCCGCATCAGCAGGGACGAGCTTAGTCACCAAGATGTCGAGAGGATCATCAGGGTTGGCACCGAAGTTCAGTTCATATTCACGATTGGCAACAAATGCGCGTGTACGGATGAGTTCGCGCGCGTAGTTCACATCGATTTTCAACGCTTGTTTGTTGTAGGGAATATCCGTCGAGAACCCGATGCCTGTTTGTTGAAACTTCTCGTTGTCGACTTCTTCCACAGCACGAAGCACGGCCAGTTCCGCGAATTCCATACCGGATTTAGGGAAACGCTTGATAGAGATACCAGTTATTGTAGGCATATTGTTGACTCCAAAATTTCGATTTTCTTTTTCGTGTATTCGTCAGGAATCCCTAACGAGGTTTCAAAGTTGGCGCGTCTGTGGTGAGTGGGAATGAGCATCCCGAACGCTTCACCCAAATCACCCTCAGTCATCGCAACGATTTCAGCCGACCCTTACCACATTGACGACGAATCCAAGCGATACGAGCGAAGAACTCTAGACCTTCTTTCTTCTTGTTCAGCTGAAGTTTCATTGGTTCCGCTGGGTCGATACTGGCCGCGAAGTCGCAGATGCCCGCGAACGCAGAAGTAGGCGAGGCGAGGAGTGACAAATCACACTTCTTCAGCTCCACTTCGTTGCGGTACCAAATCACTTCAGGGTCAGTAATCTTTTGCTCAAACTTCTTGTTATAGATTCGCCAGTAGACCGTTGACGTACGAGAGCCAACGAGAACCGCTTCTTCTGATAACTCACCAGATTGAGAAACGCGCTTATGAGGAACCATTGTCGGACCACGACCACGAGAAGCAGTGCGAAATGCTCCCTCATAAAAACATTTCTCAGCGTACTTACAGTCAAAGATTCCGGTGTAGTCATCGACACACAAATCAAGGCGGGCGAGGCGAGTGATGCCCAAGATAGATAACCACCAGTGCAGTTTTTGGTGTGAGATGAACTCGAACAACTTCGAACAACCCGTACCGTTGATTTGCACAAACACCGTGTCATTGTTGCCACCGATACCAACTAGACCACATTCCACTTCACCCGTTGAATCGAGAATCACCATAGAGTCGTTGTAACCATGAAGGCCACGGCCACGCATCGGAGACAAACGGAAGTTGAACACCTTGGCCATGAACTCCTCGAACCTATGAGCCAGAATCTTGCTGCATTTGTTACGATGTAACTCCATGGATTTCTCTATGGCTTCTGGTGAGTTAAAGCGGCCGTTAACGCTGACTTTCTTAAACTCTGGGAACTGCAAGTTGATAAAGTCTTGATCGTTTGAGTTGTCCAAAGAACGCAAAGAACTGTAGGAAAACGAAAACGCTAAGTGGTCAACTTGTACCGGACGAATTTCGTCGTGATACTTGTGCGGTTTCTTAGATGGCATGGAAAACTCCCTTAACCAATAACTCTTGATAGTTCTCGTCAGTAATCTCGACCACTTGGAACGAGGTCATTCCGTAGTGCGTCATCAAGAACTGGTAAAAGTCGTAAGGTGTTTTGAAGAACTCATGACCCCAAGTGAAGTAAGCATTGATGCCATGGCTCGGTTCGTTATCGAAGTAGATTGAATCCATCACGAACACTCCAAGGCCAAGAGCTCAGGAGTAGGAGACCGAACCATCAGATTCTTGGTACTCGATGTTTTAATAAGGCAGCTAAGGTCTTGCACCAGTGAGCGAACAAACTCGAAGTGTTCTTGAGCACGATGCTTATCTTTCAGCATGGCTAAGATTTCAGTGACAGCGTCACCAGAGAATTGAACGCCATTATCAAGGCGTTGGCCTAAACGAAATATCTTGAACTGGCGCAGATAGCTGCGAATCGACTTAGCCAAGTTCGGTTGAGTTCGTGAGCTTGAGGTTATCGATAAGACACCATCAACCAACGTGTATTTGAAAGAGCCAACATGCTTGGCCGTCGAAAGAGACTGAGATTTAGCGACTTGGCGATTGGCTTCTTTGATAGATGCTTGGTTATTTTCGAACTCGGCCTGACGTTGGCGCTGACGAGAAGCAAAGTCTTGTTTGGCTTTAACTAGCTTGAGTTCATTGAAGTAGTTGATGCATTCAAGAGCGAACTCAGTTAACTCGCCAGATGAGTCATACATAGATTCGCCAAAGTTCTTACGAAAGAACACACCAGTTAGGCGTGGGCTAACTTTGAATTCATTTTTAATGAGTATGACAACGTTACAGTCCAACATAATTCACCTTAGGAAAAGAAGCTTTTGCCTGCATGAGTACCGATTTATGGGGATTCTAGTTGCCATTAATGGGGATTGTAAATAGCGCAAATTGGGGATTAAAAAGCTAGAATGAGATCAAACGGAGATGAGCTATGTATGCAAATAAACTATTAGATGCTTATAAAAAGTCGCAAAACTACGTACAAGATAAGCAGATAGCACATGATTTAAATCTTTCACCACAGAAGCTAAGCAAAATACGCAAAGGTATTCGCTATGTATCTGATGAGGAAGCAATTTTCTTAGCTGAAAATGCAGGAATTGACCCAGAGCTAGCTTTGCTAGGTTGTCACGCTGACCGCAATGAAAACCCAGAGGTAAAACAACTTTGGGAGCAGATTGCAAAAAAGTTTGATAGGCATGGTTTGTCAGGCATTTCAATGGCTTGCGGTGGATTAGCATTATGGATGATGCCTACCCAAGAAGCACTAGCCAACTGCGTATTATGGGTTTGAATTATGTTGAGGGTTTGCTGAAAGCCTGAATGAAATCAAACGTGGGCGAGGGATATGCTCAATTAGAAAGGCCAGCTTGCTGGCCTTTTTTAATGCTCATCGTGAGAATCGTTTAATGATTGAAGCCCGTAATATAATTTGCATAATGCGTGTGTTATTGCTGTGTAACAATGCTTTTAGGTAAGTTGGTGTATTCGTTGGAGCATTCATATTCTGTATGCAACCATAGAGCTACAATCATTGCTTGATCTAATATGTGCGGGTAGATGTCAAGCTTTCTTGCCCATTCTTGAGCTTGAAGCTTAGCTCTTCTGATACTTATATTACGACTGATTTTTTTATTTGCTCCATGTTGCTCGAATACCATGTCAAGCCATAGGGTGGCAGTATTAACTTCGTGATAAAATGTATCTAATTCTTGAGTTATCTTTTCTATTAGAGACTCGTCTATTAGTTCTGGTCTTTTATTTTTGATTTCGTTGAGGACTTGAATTGTAGCTTTCTGGTCAATCATCATATCTATATCTCCCTCTCTTTTAATATATGCTAACCTATCTAAGTGTCTAATATCAAAGGTTTAATACTACACAGCACTGTTACGTTATGACTCACTTTTCGCTGCTATAAGCTTGCTTGTAGAGGGAAAATGAGTGGCCAAGCGCCCACGTTCTTTAAGAGTCAGTTTCAGTCAATCGCGCGGCAGTTTTTGGTTTATCTCGACCTATGACGAATATTGACGAGCGAGACTAAGCGAGGAAAATTGAGGAGTAGGTCGAAGCTAGATTTTTCGAATGGAAGGGGCCCCGTTTCGTCGGGGAAGGAGCCATTCGTAAATGGCTCCTTCTGGCGAAGGTACACTATCTTTAATAGTGTACTCTTGTTTCATTTTGAAACACTACTTAGACAAAATTTGCTTCCAAGATCTTACACAGCTTTCTTCTTCTTGCTTGTTATTGAATAAGATTGAGCCATTTTCGTATAGCGCTAACATGTCTCGAGCTTGATTTTTATCACGCTCTTCAAATGAAAATATAGGGCGATTAGATTGCTTGGTTAACTCTTCTATAAACCCTTTTTTATCATCGACATATTCATACATCGTCATGATAACTTCAGTTTCAGATACCCCCTTCATGCAAGGCCCAACAAGCTTCATGAACTCAAAAGGATCTAACTGCGTCACTTGATCTTTTTTGCCTTGGCAAATCTCGCGTTCAGTTAGGTTTAAAGCTTTTGCCAATTTCGCCACTTGAGTCGCTTTGGGTTCGGTTATTCCTCTTTCCCATTTACTGACTGTCTGCACAGTTACGTCCATCTGTTCAGCTAAATCTTCCTGCTTTATTACTAGTTCAATTCTACGTTCTTTTAGTACTTCACCAATACTCATGTTTACGTTGTCCATATCAAAACCTTACATTAGTTTAAGTTTACACCCACTTTAGTGTTGCTTATTAGTAACACATACTTTAGTGTATATGTACATACACAAAAGTACTTATTAAACTTCTTGACAGGGTTTTAGGTGTGATAGACAAACTCAAGATATCAATACCATTTAAAGCAGAATTCACTATGACGACTTACCAAGCTAAGTCGGGTGAAGCTGTCTCTTATGTTGATATTAAAGAGTGTTCTCGACGCGGAATCGGCTTGGAGGCGAAGACGATTTTCTTTACCGGAGAGTCTGGCTCGGATAAGTACGAAGTTGCTGACTTAAGGCATGCGTTTGAATCTCTTCCAACGCACTTTACTGGTATGGCATTCAAGATTTATCAAGGAACGCGCTTGCGTTCTCCTTGTATAGAGTTAAAAGCTTCTCCCGCAAAAATTTTGCAAGGACATAATGTTTACGGGCCAACATCTATTGAAGTTGGAGCGGTTGAAATGTTGATGGCATTTTATAACAACTATCCAGACGTCTACGAAATGCTTGACGTTCCATTATCGACACTAGATACCATTGATGCGACGTATTCAGCTCGAGTTAAAACTGAACTCCAAGCTCGCCAAGTTATCCAGCAACTCAAAAATGTATCGAATAAGCAGATGCGTACAGCCGTACGTAATGAGCATGAAACCACAGTTTACTTCAACAAGAACTCTCGCCACTGTGATCGCAAAGCTTACTTAAAAGGGCCTGAGTTCAATCGTCAGCTGAGAGATTTAAGAGCACTTCAGGAGAAAGGTGATCATTCATATGATCGTGTTATCGATGTCATGTCTTCACCTCAATTAATAAATTATGCACGGCACTTAGTACGCTTTGAGGCAGGAGCTCACCGTCGCTACTTAGACGCTCTAGAAATACCCAAAAACCTATTTGAAGCAATTAGTTATCAAAAAGAATACGAGTCGGAAGGTCGAAACTTAATAGCAGATATCTGGACGAAAGCATTTACGCCATTACTAGACGCATTAGAGGGACAACGCATGAACATCTTTAACGACGAAGAAGTCCATAACAACTTGAAAAAAACTTATTATCGCATCACTCCAAAAGGAAACGTCTCTTACGCTAAAGCTGACAAGTTATTCCGTTTTTATCGCTCGTTAGTATCAGATGGCTATTGTGCGGTATATCAATCATTTACATCTAGAGCAACATTCTCTCGTCAGCTAAATGACTTATTAGCAATCGGCTTTTCAAAAGCACAACTTCAAAACCTTCAAGGTAATGAGAAGGACAATGTAGTTCCTCTATTACAAGTCATTGAAATCGACTTCTCACAACAACACCCAACTGACTATAAAGAGCCCAAAGTAGGGCACATATCACGAATGTATGGTTACGGTGAAGACAACGTAATCAGACTAACAGCTTAACCAAACTCATAAGGAAACATCATGCTAAAAATCGAGATCTTCCCAGAAAACGTACAAGTTGAAACACGAACAATCCCAGCAAAAGAAGGTAAACCGCCTCGCAAGATTTATGAGCAAATAGCTTATGCACACTTAGGTGGCAAGTTCCCTGTAGAGATGAAATTACAATTAGAAGAAGGCCAACCAGCTTATGTATCAGGACTTTATACAATACATTCCTCTAGCTTTGTTATTAATCAGTTCGGCTCTCTTGAGTTGAAACGCTTCGGGCTACTCATTGACCCAATAGTCGAAAAATAAACTGCGAACAAGGAAGTTAAACGTCATGGCTACAGTAGGAATATATAACCCAAACAATAGTGTTCATCTTGGCTTAGCAGACTTTGAGTTACTTCAATTATCACGGCCAACATATAAAGCTCGCTTTATGCGTCGAGGTCATGAAGATGTTCAACTCTTAGTCTTTTTAGATGACCATCGAGAAATCCCATTTGTTAGAGTTCCACTCGAAATCTTACTAAAGGCAGCTAAGAGTTATGAGTCAAACAACTAGTTATTTTACTCATCCATTTTTTTGTATTCCACGAGATGAACGTAAAACAAATGGCTCAAAGGGAGCTCGTATCGCAGGATACGAGCCATACTCATCAGAAGAAGATGCTTACTTAATCGAGCATTATCAAAAAATACCTTTGACCCATATTGCTAAAAAACTCGGTCGCTCGGCTAGCTCTGTCTACACACGTTCTAAGAAGTTAATTAGAGATGATCTGATAGTTAATAATCAACAGTGGAAAAAATCGCACTATAGTGAAAAAGAAGACGCATTCATTATCGAATGCCAAGATAAAATGTCCTTCGAACAAGTTGGTCAGGTTCTTGGCCGCAGCAGAGACTCAGTAAAAGTTAGAGCCGGTAAGTTAGGCGTCTCATACAGGAAGGTTGCTGAAACATCTCCGGTAGTAAAGCTATATAATGATGATGTTGAGTTAATACGTCAGTTATCAGAGTTAGGCTTAACTTATCGAGAAATCTCAGAAAAGTTCGAAGTTGATGAGAGTCATGTGAGGAAAGTCTGTCTCTTTAAAGAGCGTTTATACTTGGATAAGAAGGATTATTTTAATCATATAAATCGTCAAATAGATGCCATAGATGGCCAGGATTAACCTGAAAGAAATCACAATCCAACTGCGCATTATGGGTTTGAATTATGTTGAGGGTTTGCTGAAAGCCTGAATGAAATCAAACGTGGGCGAGGGATATGCTCAATTAGAAAGGCCAGCTTGCTGGCCTTTTTTAATGCTCATCGTGAGAATCGTTTAATGATTGAAGCCCGTAATATAATTTGCATAATGCGTGTGTTATTGCTGTGTAACAATGCTTTTAGGTAAGTTGGTGTATTCGTTGGAGCATTCATATTCTGTATGCAACCATAGAGCTACAATCATTGCTTGATCTAATATGTGCGGGTAGATGTCAAGCTTTCTTGCCCATTCTTGAGCTTGAAGCTTAGCTCTTCTGATACTTATATTACGACTGATTTTTTTATTTGCTCCATGTTGCTCGAATACCATGTCAAGCCATAGGGTGGCAGTATTAACTTCGTGATAAAATGTATCTAATTCTTGAGTTATCTTTTCTATTAGAGACTCGTCTATTAGTTCTGGTCTTTTATTTTTGATTTCGTTGAGGACTTGAATTGTAGCTTTCTGGTCAATCATCATATCTATATCTCCCTCTCTTTTAATATATGCTAACCTATCTAAGTGTCTAATATCAAAGGTTTAATACTACACAGCACTGTTACGTTATGACTCACTTTTCGCTGCTATAAGCTTGCTTGTAGAGGGAAAATGAGTGGCCAAGCGCCCACGTTCTTTAAGAGTCAGTTTCAGTCAATCGCGCGGCAGTTTTTGGTTTATCTCGACCTATGACGAATATTGACGAGCGAGACTAAGCGAGGAAAATTGAGGAGTAGGTCGAAGCTAGATTTTTCGAATGGAAGGGGCCCCGTTTCGTCGGGGAAGGAGCCATTCGTAAATGGCTCCTTCTGGCGAAGGTACACTATCTTTAATAGTGTACTCTTGTTTCATTTTGAAACACTACTTAGACAAAATTTGCTTCCAAGATCTTACACAGCTTTCTTCTTCTTGCTTGTTATTGAATAAGATTGAGCCATTTTCGTATAGCGCTAACATGTCTCGAGCTTGATTTTTATCACGCTCTTCAAATGAAAATATAGGGCGATTAGATTGCTTGGTTAACTCTTCTATAAACCCTTTTTTATCATCGACATATTCATACATCGTCATGATAACTTCAGTTTCAGATACCCCCTTCATGCAAGGCCCAACAAGCTTCATGAACTCAAAAGGATCTAACTGCGTCACTTGATCTTTTTTGCCTTGGCAAATCTCGCGTTCAGTTAGGTTTAAAGCTTTTGCCAATTTCGCCACTTGAGTCGCTTTGGGTTCGGTTATTCCTCTTTCCCATTTACTGACTGTCTGCACAGTTACGTCCATCTGTTCAGCTAAATCTTCCTGCTTTATTACTAGTTCAATTCTACGTTCTTTTAGTACTTCACCAATACTCATGTTTACGTTGTCCATATCAAAACCTTACATTAGTTTAAGTTTACACCCACTTTAGTGTTGCTTATTAGTAACACATACTTTAGTGTATATGTACATACACAAAAGTACTTATTAAACTTCTTGACAGGGTTTTAGGTGTGATAGACAAACTCAAGATATCAATACCATTTAAAGCAGAATTCACTATGACGACTTACCAAGCTAAGTCGGGTGAAGCTGTCTCTTATGTTGATATTAAAGAGTGTTCTCGACGCGGAATCGGCTTGGAGGCGAAGACGATTTTCTTTACCGGAGAGTCTGGCTCGGATAAGTACGAAGTTGCTGACTTAAGGCATGCGTTTGAATCTCTTCCAACGCACTTTACTGGTATGGCATTCAAGATTTATCAAGGAACGCGCTTGCGTTCTCCTTGTATAGAGTTAAAAGCTTCTCCCGCAAAAATTTTGCAAGGACATAATGTTTACGGGCCAACATCTATTGAAGTTGGAGCGGTTGAAATGTTGATGGCATTTTATAACAACTATCCAGACGTCTACGAAATGCTTGACGTTCCATTATCGACACTAGATACCATTGATGCGACGTATTCAGCTCGAGTTAAAACTGAACTCCAAGCTCGCCAAGTTATCCAGCAACTCAAAAATGTATCGAATAAGCAGATGCGTACAGCCGTACGTAATGAGCATGAAACCACAGTTTACTTCAACAAGAACTCTCGCCACTGTGATCGCAAAGCTTACTTAAAAGGGCCTGAGTTCAATCGTCAGCTGAGAGATTTAAGAGCACTTCAGGAGAAAGGTGATCATTCATATGATCGTGTTATCGATGTCATGTCTTCACCTCAATTAATAAATTATGCACGGCACTTAGTACGCTTTGAGGCAGGAGCTCACCGTCGCTACTTAGACGCTCTAGAAATACCCAAAAACCTATTTGAAGCAATTAGTTATCAAAAAGAATACGAGTCGGAAGGTCGAAACTTAATAGCAGATATCTGGACGAAAGCATTTACGCCATTACTAGACGCATTAGAGGGACAACGCATGAACATCTTTAACGACGAAGAAGTCCATAACAACTTGAAAAAAACTTATTATCGCATCACTCCAAAAGGAAACGTCTCTTACGCTAAAGCTGACAAGTTATTCCGTTTTTATCGCTCGTTAGTATCAGATGGCTATTGTGCGGTATATCAATCATTTACATCTAGAGCAACATTCTCTCGTCAGCTAAATGACTTATTAGCAATCGGCTTTTCAAAAGCACAACTTCAAAACCTTCAAGGTAATGAGAAGGACAATGTAGTTCCTCTATTACAAGTCATTGAAATCGACTTCTCACAACAACACCCAACTGACTATAAAGAGCCCAAAGTAGGGCACATATCACGAATGTATGGTTACGGTGAAGACAACGTAATCAGACTAACAGCTTAACCAAACTCATAAGGAAACATCATGCTAAAAATCGAGATCTTCCCAGAAAACGTACAAGTTGAAACACGAACAATCCCAGCAAAAGAAGGTAAACCGCCTCGCAAGATTTATGAGCAAATAGCTTATGCACACTTAGGTGGCAAGTTCCCTGTAGAGATGAAATTACAATTAGAAGAAGGCCAACCAGCTTATGTATCAGGACTTTATACAATACATTCCTCTAGCTTTGTTATTAATCAGTTCGGCTCTCTTGAGTTGAAACGCTTCGGGCTACTCATTGACCCAATAGTCGAAAAATAAACTGCGAACAAGGAAGTTAAACGTCATGGCTACAGTAGGAATATATAACCCAAACAATAGTGTTCATCTTGGCTTAGCAGACTTTGAGTTACTTCAATTATCACGGCCAACATATAAAGCTCGCTTTATGCGTCGAGGTCATGAAGATGTTCAACTCTTAGTCTTTTTAGATGACCATCGAGAAATCCCATTTGTTAGAGTTCCACTCGAAATCTTACTAAAGGCAGCTAAGAGTTATGAGTCAAACAACTAGTTATTTTACTCATCCATTTTTTTGTATTCCACGAGATGAACGTAAAACAAATGGCTCAAAGGGAGCTCGTATCGCAGGATACGAGCCATACTCATCAGAAGAAGATGCTTACTTAATCGAGCATTATCAAAAAATACCTTTGACCCATATTGCTAAAAAACTCGGTCGCTCGGCTAGCTCTGTCTACACACGTTCTAAGAAGTTAATTAGAGATGATCTGATAGTTAATAATCAACAGTGGAAAAAATCGCACTATAGTGAAAAAGAAGACGCATTCATTATCGAATGCCAAGATAAAATGTCCTTCGAACAAGTTGGTCAGGTTCTTGGCCGCAGCAGAGACTCAGTAAAAGTTAGAGCCGGTAAGTTAGGCGTCTCATACAGGAAGGTTGCTGAAACATCTCCGGTAGTAAAGCTATATAATGATGATGTTGAGTTAATACGTCAGTTATCAGAGTTAGGCTTAACTTATCGAGAAATCTCAGAAAAGTTCGAAGTTGATGAGAGTCATGTGAGGAAAGTCTGTCTCTTTAAAGAGCGTTTATACTTGGATAAGAAGGATTATTTTAATCATATAAATCGTCAAATAGATGCCATAGATGGCCAGGATTAACCTGAAAGAAATCACAATCCAACTGCGCATTATGGGTTTGAATTATGTTGAGGGTTTGCTGCAAGCCTGAATGAAATCAAACGTGGGCGAGGGATATGCTCAATTAGAAAGGTCAGCTTGCTGGCCTTTTTTAATGCTCATCGTGAGAATCGTTTAATGATTGAAGCCCGTAATATAATTTGCATAATGCGCATCGAGTTTATATTCACCTAAACACTTGTTTTTCTGTACAGAAACCCCATCTAATTTAATGATATTTCACATTAACGGGAGAACGAAAATGTCAAACGAGCGTATAACTTTTAAACCAACTATTGAACAATACAATGCATTTTCTAGTGAGCCTGAAGTTCAAAGAATGTTTGCTGTTGCTGCAGCATTAGAATTGATTCAAGCTGATGTAGCAGGAACTACTGAGAATAAAACTTGTAGCCTTCTACAGGGGCATATGGAAAGACTTTCTTCTTACGCTGACAATATTCAAGAAGCCCTAAAGGTAAAGTAGTAAATTTATAGACTCGATTTTCTCTGCTATATGCTTGCATGTAGAGAGTAAATGAGTGGACAAGCGTTAGCGCGTCAGGCAAAAGCTTAACTTCATGGTTAGGCTTTTTTATTACTTGGTATATAAGCTAACTATCCAACCCCCCAAGACCATTAGAGAGAGAGGCAGGTTTTGGGAGGCAAGCGAAAGCGCGCAAAACTGACTCTCTCAAGTTGGGGTTCCTGTTACACCCCAACTAAGTCCTGACTTTAGGACTCCTCATTCCATTTCCGGCGTTTTGCCGTCAAATACAGAAACCCCAAGAACAGTATTATTCTCGATCATACTTTGTAGGCTTGTTGCTATGCAGTACTTGTCTATGGTCGCTAATAAGTGATCTTTATCGTTATCTGGGAGTCGTTGAACTCTTTCTAAGGCTATCTCCATTTTCGCATCTAATGTGGTCTCAGAACTATCGTTGAGTAGAGCATTCGGAGTGCACTCCAAAGCCTTCGTTAACGCGTAAATCGTACTTAACTTAGGATCTGTTTCATTACGCTCAATCTTTGATATCTGTCCTAATCTGATACCACATTCCTTTGCTAAAGCTCCTTGAGTCCAGCCTTTATCACGCCGTAACCGTTTAAGATTTTCACCTATAGACACAATATCAACCTCATTTTTATCTTGTAGAGTCAATTATAACCCTATATATTTACATTCGACCCTAAATTCATTCTGTAGGGTTACATAAATTCATTGTGTAGAGGTATTGACAGGTTTTTCGTATGTTCTTCATTGACCAACTTTTCATGCAACAAGATCATCCCGAAGGTGGACTTCCACTTGTCGGGACGCATGTTATTGAAAGGTTGGATATGGAGACTGGTGAGAAATTACCTCCATCAGTGAACCAAAAAAGACTCGAGGGTTCATTTAGTACTAAGTTGACCATTCGTTGTGATGGGTATCGGGTTCGTATGGAGGGCAATCCTTCACGCTGGCAAAGAATGGATAACTTGTTTGGATTAAAAAGCCTTGATGAGTGCGTTGAAATCTATAACCACATTCTAGCTAAGTATGATCTTCCTCCATTTACAAAAAACACTCGTCTCTCACATAGGCAAACTGAAGAAGGGAAATCATCTTCTCTTGTTGGTGATGGCGCTGAAATTACATCGATTGACTGGACGAGGAATCACAGTGTAGGCGAGGGGAAAGAAGCGTCTTTTATACGTGGGATGTCTTCAATATCAGTTGGTCGTGCGAGGCTTCCAAAGTTGTACCCGAACGGTATGACATGTAACTGGGGTGAAGCATCGAGTTGGATGATGATAAAGCTATACAGTAAGGCATTCGAACTTAAGGAGCACTTGAAAGCAGACAAAAGAAAGAAGCGGGGCGTTACGTCGTCACAGTTGGAATATATAGATAAATTAATAAGTTACTGTGAATCAAATGGTGTTGTGCGAGAAGAACATAGCCTAAGGCAATCTTTATTAAAGAGGTACAACCTTCAATTTTATGGTCTGGTAACCGAACAAGATTTTTACAACCATCTGAATAATATCGAGGACGCTATGAAAACCATACACATTAATCATGATGAGCATAAAAGCATAGCAGATCAGTTACTTGAGTTAGGAGTTGTGAATAGTAGACAAGCCGCAAATGCCACTCAAAGTTATGCAGTTATGTGGCAAAACGGAACTGATATTAGAGGGATTTTAACTCGCTCTAATTTCTTTGTTCACAAAGCACGACTCAAGAAAATAGGACTAGACATAGGCCAACCGTTCGACGTTACGCGAATCTGCCCGACGCTAAAACGTTCAGAGGTGATTACTGTAGAGCCGTTGTTGATACCAGACTGGTATCAACTGCCTACAGCATCAAAGTCTAATGTACTTCCATTTAAAGCTGTCGCATAAGTAAGGAAACCAAATGTTGAAAATAGAAATCTTCCCAGAACATGAACAACCAATCACACGAACATTGCCAGGTAAAGATGGTAAGCAAGCCAGAACGATAAGAGAGCAAATCGGCTACGCATATCTAGGTGGTAAGTTCCCAGTTGAAATGAAGCTATCATTGCAAGATGAGCAATCGGCTTATAAATCGGGAAACTACGAGTTAGATAGTTCAAGCTTCACGGTCAATAACTTCGGCGGCCTTGAGTTAAAGCGCTTCGGTATCAAACTTGTGAGGTCAATGAAATGATGACAGCAGCAGAGCTCAAACAATCCATTAGCTGGTTACACAATGATGTGGATGAAGCACTTGAAGATGCCAATGATGAACGTGCAAAGGCACAATACAAAAAGATCTTCGACAGCTTAGAGTGGCTACATGAAATGTTGTTGATGCGAGAGTCAGATAAAAATCATGTGAAGATGCTTGGGTACCGTGAAGACTCCAATCAAGTTCAATGCATGGTGTCGAATGTAGTTGGTTTAAACTTCCTAGAAGTAAATGAACTGGCTGACTCGGAGTTTTTAATCGGTGACTGGTTCATGTCAGTTGCAAACGTGGATGAGCAACAAAGCCACCAAACCAAAATCTATGGGCCATACAAAACAGACCAACAAGCAATGGACGCAGCTCGTAAAAGCTTGTCAGTCACAAGGTTCAACGTAACAGAAAGCCCAGAGCGCCATGCCCAATAAGTACAACCCAACTGCGCATTATGGGTTTGAATTATGTTGAGGGTTTGCTGCAAGCCTGAATGAAATCAAACGTGGGCGAGGGATATGCTCAATTAGAAAGGTCAGCTTGCTGGCCTTTTTTAATGCTCATCGTGAGAATCGTTTAATGATTGAAGCCCGTAATATAATTTGCATAATGCGCATCGAGTTTATATTCACCTAAACACTTGTTTTTCTGTACAGAAACCCCATCTAATTTAATGATATTTCACATTAACGGGAGAACGAAAATGTCAAACGAGCGTATAACTTTTAAACCAACTATTGAACAATACAATGCATTTTCTAGTGAGCCTGAAGTTCAAAGAATGTTTGCTGTTGCTGCAGCATTAGAATTGATTCAAGCTGATGTAGCAGGAACTACTGAGAATAAAACTTGTAGCCTTCTACAGGGGCATATGGAAAGACTTTCTTCTTACGCTGACAATATTCAAGAAGCCCTAAAGGTAAAGTAGTAAATTTATAGACTCGATTTTCTCTGCTATATGCTTGCATGTAGAGAGTAAATGAGTGGACAAGCGTTAGCGCGTCAGGCAAAAGCTTAACTTCATGGTTAGGCTTTTTTATTACTTGGTATATAAGCTAACTATCCAACCCCCCAAGACCATTAGAGAGAGAGGCAGGTTTTGGGAGGCAAGCGAAAGCGCGCAAAACTGACTCTCTCAAGTTGGGGTTCCTGTTACACCCCAACTAAGTCCTGACTTTAGGACTCCTCATTCCATTTCCGGCGTTTTGCCGTCAAATACAGAAACCCCAAGAACAGTATTATTCTCGATCATACTTTGTAGGCTTGTTGCTATGCAGTACTTGTCTATGGTCGCTAATAAGTGATCTTTATCGTTATCTGGGAGTCGTTGAACTCTTTCTAAGGCTATCTCCATTTTCGCATCTAATGTGGTCTCAGAACTATCGTTGAGTAGAGCATTCGGAGTGCACTCCAAAGCCTTCGTTAACGCGTAAATCGTACTTAACTTAGGATCTGTTTCATTACGCTCAATCTTTGATATCTGTCCTAATCTGATACCACATTCCTTTGCTAAAGCTCCTTGAGTCCAGCCTTTATCACGCCGTAACCGTTTAAGATTTTCACCTATAGACACAATATCAACCTCATTTTTATCTTGTAGAGTCAATTATAACCCTATATATTTACATTCGACCCTAAATTCATTCTGTAGGGTTACATAAATTCATTGTGTAGAGGTATTGACAGGTTTTTCGTATGTTCTTCATTGACCAACTTTTCATGCAACAAGATCATCCCGAAGGTGGACTTCCACTTGTCGGGACGCATGTTATTGAAAGGTTGGATATGGAGACTGGTGAGAAATTACCTCCATCAGTGAACCAAAAAAGACTCGAGGGTTCATTTAGTACTAAGTTGACCATTCGTTGTGATGGGTATCGGGTTCGTATGGAGGGCAATCCTTCACGCTGGCAAAGAATGGATAACTTGTTTGGATTAAAAAGCCTTGATGAGTGCGTTGAAATCTATAACCACATTCTAGCTAAGTATGATCTTCCTCCATTTACAAAAAACACTCGTCTCTCACATAGGCAAACTGAAGAAGGGAAATCATCTTCTCTTGTTGGTGATGGCGCTGAAATTACATCGATTGACTGGACGAGGAATCACAGTGTAGGCGAGGGGAAAGAAGCGTCTTTTATACGTGGGATGTCTTCAATATCAGTTGGTCGTGCGAGGCTTCCAAAGTTGTACCCGAACGGTATGACATGTAACTGGGGTGAAGCATCGAGTTGGATGATGATAAAGCTATACAGTAAGGCATTCGAACTTAAGGAGCACTTGAAAGCAGACAAAAGAAAGAAGCGGGGCGTTACGTCGTCACAGTTGGAATATATAGATAAATTAATAAGTTACTGTGAATCAAATGGTGTTGTGCGAGAAGAACATAGCCTAAGGCAATCTTTATTAAAGAGGTACAACCTTCAATTTTATGGTCTGGTAACCGAACAAGATTTTTACAACCATCTGAATAATATCGAGGACGCTATGAAAACCATACACATTAATCATGATGAGCATAAAAGCATAGCAGATCAGTTACTTGAGTTAGGAGTTGTGAATAGTAGACAAGCCGCAAATGCCACTCAAAGTTATGCAGTTATGTGGCAAAACGGAACTGATATTAGAGGGATTTTAACTCGCTCTAATTTCTTTGTTCACAAAGCACGACTCAAGAAAATAGGACTAGACATAGGCCAACCGTTCGACGTTACGCGAATCTGCCCGACGCTAAAACGTTCAGAGGTGATTACTGTAGAGCCGTTGTTGATACCAGACTGGTATCAACTGCCTACAGCATCAAAGTCTAATGTACTTCCATTTAAAGCTGTCGCATAAGTAAGGAAACCAAATGTTGAAAATAGAAATCTTCCCAGAACATGAACAACCAATCACACGAACATTGCCAGGTAAAGATGGTAAGCAAGCCAGAACGATAAGAGAGCAAATCGGCTACGCATATCTAGGTGGTAAGTTCCCAGTTGAAATGAAGCTATCATTGCAAGATGAGCAATCGGCTTATAAATCGGGAAACTACGAGTTAGATAGTTCAAGCTTCACGGTCAATAACTTCGGCGGCCTTGAGTTAAAGCGCTTCGGTATCAAACTTGTGAGGTCAATGAAATGATGACAGCAGCAGAGCTCAAACAATCCATTAGCTGGTTACACAATGATGTGGATGAAGCACTTGAAGATGCCAATGATGAACGTGCAAAGGCACAATACAAAAAGATCTTCGACAGCTTAGAGTGGCTACATGAAATGTTGTTGATGCGAGAGTCAGATAAAAATCATGTGAAGATGCTTGGGTACCGTGAAGACTCCAATCAAGTTCAATGCATGGTGTCGAATGTAGTTGGTTTAAACTTCCTAGAAGTAAATGAACTGGCTGACTCGGAGTTTTTAATCGGTGACTGGTTCATGTCAGTTGCAAACGTGGATGAGCAACAAAGCCACCAAACCAAAATCTATGGGCCATACAAAACAGACCAACAAGCAATGGACGCAGCTCGTAAAAGCTTGTCAGTCACAAGGTTCAACGTAACAGAAAGCCCAGAGCGCCATGCCCAATAAGTACAACCCAACTGCGCATTATGGGTCTGAATTATGTTGAGGGTTTGCCAACGGCCTAGAGCGTGCAACAACGTGGGCTAGGGATGTGCTCCATTAGGAAGGTCGACTTGTCGGCCTTTTTTAATGCCCATCACTAGAATCGTTTTGTTAGTGATAGCCCGTAATATAATTCTCACAATACGCATTGAACCACCCCTGTATTCGCAAGCATGGCGCGCCAGTGTTTGAGCGTCAGCGAGTTCTTTTCTCTTTTTTCCTTTTTCTTTTTTTTCGAAGAAAGCTACCGAACGCCGAGGCAAGCGAAGCGCGGGGTCGGGAGCTTTCGATTGGAGAGTACACTATCTTTAATAGTGTACTCTTGTCCGAATTTCGGAATTTTCATCAGCTAAACTTTGTCTTTTAGCTTTAGTTTGCCGTTCTCATCAAGCTCTACTTGGATCTTTCCTTCTGCGAATTGCATCAACAAAAAGTGAACTATGTCAGGTTCTCTAACAAAATCTTTTTTTTCCATTGTCAGTTCAAATGATCTCTCTTTTAGTGCCTCTGCTTCCACTGCCTTAATTCGTACATTTTCAATTAATGCCTTTTTCATCAGTAACTTACCCTTAATAATTGATTTCTGACTGACGTTTTTTTTCTTTTTATGTTGCTTTATTACGATCATATACAAAAGCTTAGTCTATACAATAGAACTGTTGACATGAAATATGTATACAGTATACGCTCGTTATCAATGTAACTTGATAACTGTATACATGATGGTTGTTCTGTATGATAGATATGCTGAAAATATCGATACCTTTTAAGCGCGAATTTGTAACTAACACTCGCGTTTCTAAAACTGGTGAATGCATTGAGTATGTCAATATTATTGAGTGCTCACGTCGTGGTATTGGTCTCGAAGCTAAGTCTGTTCATTACAAGGGTGGGGAGTTAGATAACAAGTATGAAGTTGCTGATTTACGTCACCCTTACGAGTCTCTTCCAACTCACTTTACGGGTATAGCTTTTAAGATTTTTCAGGGTACTTTGCACCGTTCTCCATGTGTAGAGTTAAAAGGATCACCTGCAAAAATCATTCAAGGTCATAACGTCTTTGGTTCTACATCCATTGCTCTTGGTTCTGATGAGATGCTTTCTGCTTTTTTGGATAACTACCCTCAAGTTTGGGATATGTTGGATGTTACCCAAGCAACTCTCGATAGTCTTGATGCTACGTACTCGGCTCGTGTTGAAAATGAAAACAAGGCTAAACAGGTTATTAACTGTCTTAAGAACGTATCCAATAACCAGATGAGAAAAAGTGTTCGCAATGAGCACGAAACTACTTGTTATTTCACTCAAAACTCTCGTCACTGCAATCGTAAGGCATATCTCAAGAAACCAGAATTTGACGCTCAGTTATCCAGACTGTTGGCGCTTCAGGCTTCAGGTGTTACCGAATTTGACCGTGTTATTGACGTTATGTCTGACCCTAGAATTATTAACTTTGCTCGCAATCTCGTTCGTTTTGAGGCTAGTGCTCATAGACGTTATCTCGATGCGATGGAAGTACCAAAGAATTTATTACAAGCAATTAGATTTCAACAGAATTACGAAAAAGACGGTAAGTCATTAATTCAAGATATTTGGCTAAAAGCATTTGCCCCATTACTGCAAGCATTGGAGGGACAGAGAATGAACATTTTTAACGATGAAGAAATACATAAAAAATTAAAGCAGCTTTACTTTAGAACTACCCCAAAAGGCAACGTTAGTTATTCGAAGGCTGATAGAGTTTTTCGTTTTTACCGTTCTCTAGTTTCTGATGGTTATGACGCTGTTAAGTCCTCTTATTCTTCTAGCAGTTCTTTTTACGATCATCTTAAAGAGCTTTTAAATGCGGGTTTCAGTAAAGCTCAATTACAGAATTTACAAGGCAATGGAAAAGATAACGTTGTTCCTTTGCTTCAAGTTATTGATGTTGATTTTTCTAATCAGCGTCCTGATTGGTACGTCGAGCCAGAAGTCGGCATTTTAAGTAAGCAATATGGTTTTGATACCTCAAACGTAATTAGATTAAGTGCATAGGAATATACAAATGAAAAACGAACTACTAATTGAAATTTTTAAAGAGAATGAAGCTATCGATGTATTTGAGGGTATTTCTCAAAAGAACAACAAGCCGTTTCGCATGTTGTCCCAAATTGGTTACGCCCACGTTGGCGGCAAGTTTCCGAAAGAATTTAAAATCCGTCTTCAAGAGGGTCAACCTTTCTGGCCTGCGGGTAAATACCATTTAGGTATGAACTCTCTTGTTGTTGGTATGCGTGGCGATTTAGAAATTGGCCGCGAGATGTTTTTGATCCCAGTTAATCAATAGGAATTTGGCCGCTAATGTTTTGCGTTAATCCAGAGAATGGTTATTTAGCTGTTAAACAGTTAGCGGCTGATGGTGTTTTTCAATTTACTAGCCTTTATACAGCTAATGAATTGACAGTTGTTAGTGACCAAATTTCAAAGGCAGATGTGGCAATGATAGTTGGTGCTGTAGCTAGTCTTTATGGTTTGGTTTTCGTTATTAAGTTGGTTCTCCAACAATTAGGTTATAGGTCTTAACATGAAAAAAGTTATCCAGTTCTTTAAAAAGAACAAAACGTCTATCGCTGTTGCTGTAGCTGCATCTTCTGTTTCTGCTGTTTCTAATGCTGCAATCGATGTTTCTGCTGCTACGACTGCAATCACTACTGATGGTTCAGCTGCTATCGGTTCTGTTGGTCAAGCTCTTATTGGCCTTGCTGGTCTAGCGGTTGTTTACAAATGGATTAAGGGTGCCATCTTCGGCTAATCCTTTGAATTTTAGACTACTAAACAGGGAGGCTCGCGCTTCCCTTTTTTGATCTCGTTGGAGGTTTTATGCCTGTCTACATTTCTATGAATGACCTGTTTTATATCTTCGTCATTCTTGTCCTAACTGATGCAATTAGGAGGATGGTGTGAAGGGATTTTTACTCGTTTTCTTTTTGCTTTTTTGTTTCTCTCACTCTGCCAATGCCCGGTTAATAAAAATTCTTGGTAGCGGTCAACTTGCTCACTGTGGTTACGTTAATAAGGGTGATGTTATTAACAGTGCTACTTATTGTAAGGGTGTCGGTGAACGAGAGGGATATGGTACTTGTGTCGTCGATTATATGTGGATTTCTGGGGGTTATGTTCATCCTTTTTATTCTGCGGGTAGCTGTGGTAACTCTTGGATTCGTGGTGGTTTTATAAGTAGTTGTCCAGAAGGTACAACTCTGAGTGAAACTACGGGTAAATGTGAAGAGCCCGATTTTTGTGGCAGTTCACAGTGGGTCAGTCTTGTAGCTTCTCAAAGTAATGCATGTGCTGCTCAGTACCCTGATTTCTATACTGATTTCTCTAGTACTTGTGTTAGTAAAAATGACTATTCATTTACTTGTAAGCAAGGCGCACCAAAACCTCCAACTGGCGGTGATGGTGGTTCTGGAGGTGATGGTTCTGGAGGTGATGGTTCTGGAGGTGACGGTTCTGGTGGTGATGGTTCCGGTGGTGATGGTTCTGGAGGTGACGGTTCCGGTGGTGATGGTTCCGGTGGTGATGGTTCTGGTGGTGGCGGTTCTGGGGGTGATGGTTCTGGAGGTGGTGGTTCTGGAGGTGACGGTTCTGGTGGTGATGGTTCTGGTGGTGACGGTTCCGGTGGTGATGGTTCTGGAGGTGATGGTTCTGGAGGTGATGGTTCTGGAGGTGGCGGTTCTGGAGGTGACGGTTCTGGAGGTGACGGTTCTGGAGGTGGCGGTTCTGGAGGTGGTGGTTCTGGCGGTGGCGGTTCTGGTTCTGGCGGTGGCGGTTCTGGCGGTGGCGGTTCTGGCGGCGAGGGCTCTGTCGATTTATCTGGGGTCATTACCAAGATTAACGAATCTAATAAACTGCTAAATGATCTTAAAACGTCTAGTGATAGTGTTGGTTCTGCTATCGGTGCTAATGGTGCTAAATTAGATGAACTAGGTACGAAATTAGATAAGCTTGCTGAGGGTTCTAAAACTTCCGCGTCTGCTAATAACTGTCAGCCTAATAGTTTTTCTTGTTCTGGTAATGCTTACGAATGTTTTATTGCTCGTCAGTCTTGGGATAATAAATGCTTAATTAAGTCTATGACTGAAACAGAAATTGACCCTACAGTAGAAACCGATGCTAAAAGAAAAATAACTTCATCTGGTGATGATTTAATTAATTCTTTAGAGAGCTACAATAATGAAAAATTAAACCCTAATCTTTTATCGAATGGCGAACAGGTTTTATCTGATAGCTTGAGTAAATATGATGAATCTAACGGCTTTAGTTTTGATGATGGTTGTCCTAGTCCAATTAATGTTGCTTATGGGTTGGGTTCATTTGAATTAAATTATCAACCTTTCTGTGACCTTGCTTTATATATTAGGGCAATGCTTATGCTCACTGCTTCTATTGCTTCGTTTTTAATGATTGCTAAACATTCATAGGTGAATTTATGTGGACTTCTATTCTTAATGCTCTTTGGTTTATTGCATCATTTTTATTTGGTTGGCTATTTACTTGGATTGGTCGTGCTCTTCCTTGGATAGCAGGTTTCTTTGGTTCTACCGTTACCCAAATAGCTTTGAGTTTCGGTTTTGGTGTTACAACCTTTACGGGTTTTAATATGTTTACGTCTCGTCTTTTGGAATTTGCTGCTTCTGGTATGGATGGGGTTCCTGCTGCGGTTCCTCAGCTTTTAGGTCTTATGTGGGTTGATAAAGCTTTGAATCTAATGCTCAGTTCTGCTTTTGTTTTGATGACTATCAAAGGTTTGAAAGCGGGTAAATTCTCTCGAAGTGTTTGGAGTGCTCCAGGCTCTAAAACTGGAGGGTTTGGCGCATGATTTATTTACGAACGGGTTTGCCTGGGGCGAGTAAGAGCCTTAACAGTCTCCGAGAAATTGTTAATTCACATAATCCCGAAAGGCCGTATTTCTATAACAACATTAAGTTGTTGATGTTAGATATGGATGTGTGTCGTTCTTTTTCTGGTTGGTTCTACGGTTGGTTTTTTCCAAACCTTAAAGACAAGGCTTTAAAACGTAAGCTTACTAAAATACTTAAGCCAATTCATAAAGACGGGGACTTTGTCACTCTTGATGATGTTCCTTTCTTGCGTAATCACTTTGATTCACACAATCACTTTTCCACTTGGCTTCACTGGGTTAATAAGGTCTACGACAAGAAGCAACTTGTTCAGCTTAATAACTTGCTGGACTGCATGACCGATGAGCAAAAGAATAGTGCAGATGCTTGGGAAACAGTTAAGGTTTGCAATCTTCACTTTACCCATTTTGATGATCCAAATGCTTGGTTTGAGCTGCCGACAACTTCGGTTATTTTGATTGATGAATGTCAGGACTTTTTTCCACCTCGTCCCGTCGGTTCTCGTAAGCCAGAAGCGATTGCTCGATTAGAGAAACACCGTCATGGTGGTTACGATATTCACTTTATTACTCAGCATCCGACTTTTGCAGACCAAAACTTACGTAAGTTAGTTGGCCGTCATGTTCATTATCATAATCCGTTTGGTGGTAAGCAGATTACTCGCTTTGAATCTTCCAAGTGTATAGACCCTGATAACTACCACGATAAGAAGCAGTGTAAGAAAAAGGCCATGACTCATGACACCAAGTTTTATGGTGTCTACTGGTCTGCTGAAATTCATACTCACAAGTTTCAATTTCCAAAGATATTGCTTGCAGGTTTGCTTGCGATTTTTCTTTGTCTTTACTCGGTTTACTCGGTTTATTCGTTTATCGATTCACAGGCCAATCCCGAAACTGAAGTTTCAGCGCCAGAAATAGAGCAGGGTGCGAATGTCGTTTTACCTACTCAAGAGCCAGCTGCCGATACTATTCCTGTGGATTCATCTCTCAATGAATACATTGAAAGTATTTCTAAAGGTGTTTATATAAATGGTTCTGTCATGTCACAAGGTCACATCGAGTATGCTTTTTATCGTCCAGAAGATGATGCGGTCTTTCATCCGTCAGACGTAGGTATTGTTGTTGAGCCGATTGCGCCTTGTCTTGCCAATCTTATTGTTGGCGATGTTCGCAAACCTATCATGTGTAATCCGTTTTATGTTCGGGTTCCTGTCGATGATGAAGAAGATGAGGAGGAATTTAATTCCTTGTTTGGTGATTCAGATGGTGATGAGCCCCGCAGGGATAAGCGAACGTGATGAACTTATGGGGTTGATGTAGGTTGTTGAGCGATAAACAGCGAAGCGTAGCAGTGATAGAGAGGAAAACGAAAACCCTTATTTCTGCTAGGCCGCTCTTAAATTTGGGTAGGCTTTGTTGAGTGTTTGTCGGTGGTTATAGTTTTACTGGAGGATTGATAGCGTGATTGATTTCATTCTGGAGCATTTCTTGGTTATTTGGCTGTTTCTATTCGTGTTTCTTTGCCTGAAGCGACCTGTGTCTTAGTGCGTATTATGGGTCTGAATTATGTTGAGGGTTTGCCAACGGCCTAGAGCGTGCAACAACGTGGGCTAGGGATGTGCTCCATTAGGAAGGTCGACTTGTCGGCCTTTTTTAATGCCCATCACTAGAATCGTTTTGTTAGTGATAGCCCGTAATATAATTCTCACAATACGCATTGAACCACCCCTGTATTCGCAAGCATGGCGCGCCAGTGTTTGAGCGTCAGCGAGTTCTTTTCTCTTTTTTCCTTTTTCTTTTTTTTCGAAGAAAGCTACCGAACGCCGAGGCAAGCGAAGCGCGGGGTCGGGAGCTTTCGATTGGAGAGTACACTATCTTTAATAGTGTACTCTTGTCCGAATTTCGGAATTTTCATCAGCTAAACTTTGTCTTTTAGCTTTAGTTTGCCGTTCTCATCAAGCTCTACTTGGATCTTTCCTTCTGCGAATTGCATCAACAAAAAGTGAACTATGTCAGGTTCTCTAACAAAATCTTTTTTTTCCATTGTCAGTTCAAATGATCTCTCTTTTAGTGCCTCTGCTTCCACTGCCTTAATTCGTACATTTTCAATTAATGCCTTTTTCATCAGTAACTTACCCTTAATAATTGATTTCTGACTGACGTTTTTTTTCTTTTTATGTTGCTTTATTACGATCATATACAAAAGCTTAGTCTATACAATAGAACTGTTGACATGAAATATGTATACAGTATACGCTCGTTATCAATGTAACTTGATAACTGTATACATGATGGTTGTTCTGTATGATAGATATGCTGAAAATATCGATACCTTTTAAGCGCGAATTTGTAACTAACACTCGCGTTTCTAAAACTGGTGAATGCATTGAGTATGTCAATATTATTGAGTGCTCACGTCGTGGTATTGGTCTCGAAGCTAAGTCTGTTCATTACAAGGGTGGGGAGTTAGATAACAAGTATGAAGTTGCTGATTTACGTCACCCTTACGAGTCTCTTCCAACTCACTTTACGGGTATAGCTTTTAAGATTTTTCAGGGTACTTTGCACCGTTCTCCATGTGTAGAGTTAAAAGGATCACCTGCAAAAATCATTCAAGGTCATAACGTCTTTGGTTCTACATCCATTGCTCTTGGTTCTGATGAGATGCTTTCTGCTTTTTTGGATAACTACCCTCAAGTTTGGGATATGTTGGATGTTACCCAAGCAACTCTCGATAGTCTTGATGCTACGTACTCGGCTCGTGTTGAAAATGAAAACAAGGCTAAACAGGTTATTAACTGTCTTAAGAACGTATCCAATAACCAGATGAGAAAAAGTGTTCGCAATGAGCACGAAACTACTTGTTATTTCACTCAAAACTCTCGTCACTGCAATCGTAAGGCATATCTCAAGAAACCAGAATTTGACGCTCAGTTATCCAGACTGTTGGCGCTTCAGGCTTCAGGTGTTACCGAATTTGACCGTGTTATTGACGTTATGTCTGACCCTAGAATTATTAACTTTGCTCGCAATCTCGTTCGTTTTGAGGCTAGTGCTCATAGACGTTATCTCGATGCGATGGAAGTACCAAAGAATTTATTACAAGCAATTAGATTTCAACAGAATTACGAAAAAGACGGTAAGTCATTAATTCAAGATATTTGGCTAAAAGCATTTGCCCCATTACTGCAAGCATTGGAGGGACAGAGAATGAACATTTTTAACGATGAAGAAATACATAAAAAATTAAAGCAGCTTTACTTTAGAACTACCCCAAAAGGCAACGTTAGTTATTCGAAGGCTGATAGAGTTTTTCGTTTTTACCGTTCTCTAGTTTCTGATGGTTATGACGCTGTTAAGTCCTCTTATTCTTCTAGCAGTTCTTTTTACGATCATCTTAAAGAGCTTTTAAATGCGGGTTTCAGTAAAGCTCAATTACAGAATTTACAAGGCAATGGAAAAGATAACGTTGTTCCTTTGCTTCAAGTTATTGATGTTGATTTTTCTAATCAGCGTCCTGATTGGTACGTCGAGCCAGAAGTCGGCATTTTAAGTAAGCAATATGGTTTTGATACCTCAAACGTAATTAGATTAAGTGCATAGGAATATACAAATGAAAAACGAACTACTAATTGAAATTTTTAAAGAGAATGAAGCTATCGATGTATTTGAGGGTATTTCTCAAAAGAACAACAAGCCGTTTCGCATGTTGTCCCAAATTGGTTACGCCCACGTTGGCGGCAAGTTTCCGAAAGAATTTAAAATCCGTCTTCAAGAGGGTCAACCTTTCTGGCCTGCGGGTAAATACCATTTAGGTATGAACTCTCTTGTTGTTGGTATGCGTGGCGATTTAGAAATTGGCCGCGAGATGTTTTTGATCCCAGTTAATCAATAGGAATTTGGCCGCTAATGTTTTGCGTTAATCCAGAGAATGGTTATTTAGCTGTTAAACAGTTAGCGGCTGATGGTGTTTTTCAATTTACTAGCCTTTATACAGCTAATGAATTGACAGTTGTTAGTGACCAAATTTCAAAGGCAGATGTGGCAATGATAGTTGGTGCTGTAGCTAGTCTTTATGGTTTGGTTTTCGTTATTAAGTTGGTTCTCCAACAATTAGGTTATAGGTCTTAACATGAAAAAAGTTATCCAGTTCTTTAAAAAGAACAAAACGTCTATCGCTGTTGCTGTAGCTGCATCTTCTGTTTCTGCTGTTTCTAATGCTGCAATCGATGTTTCTGCTGCTACGACTGCAATCACTACTGATGGTTCAGCTGCTATCGGTTCTGTTGGTCAAGCTCTTATTGGCCTTGCTGGTCTAGCGGTTGTTTACAAATGGATTAAGGGTGCCATCTTCGGCTAATCCTTTGAATTTTAGACTACTAAACAGGGAGGCTCGCGCTTCCCTTTTTTGATCTCGTTGGAGGTTTTATGCCTGTCTACATTTCTATGAATGACCTGTTTTATATCTTCGTCATTCTTGTCCTAACTGATGCAATTAGGAGGATGGTGTGAAGGGATTTTTACTCGTTTTCTTTTTGCTTTTTTGTTTCTCTCACTCTGCCAATGCCCGGTTAATAAAAATTCTTGGTAGCGGTCAACTTGCTCACTGTGGTTACGTTAATAAGGGTGATGTTATTAACAGTGCTACTTATTGTAAGGGTGTCGGTGAACGAGAGGGATATGGTACTTGTGTCGTCGATTATATGTGGATTTCTGGGGGTTATGTTCATCCTTTTTATTCTGCGGGTAGCTGTGGTAACTCTTGGATTCGTGGTGGTTTTATAAGTAGTTGTCCAGAAGGTACAACTCTGAGTGAAACTACGGGTAAATGTGAAGAGCCCGATTTTTGTGGCAGTTCACAGTGGGTCAGTCTTGTAGCTTCTCAAAGTAATGCATGTGCTGCTCAGTACCCTGATTTCTATACTGATTTCTCTAGTACTTGTGTTAGTAAAAATGACTATTCATTTACTTGTAAGCAAGGCGCACCAAAACCTCCAACTGGCGGTGATGGTGGTTCTGGAGGTGATGGTTCTGGAGGTGATGGTTCTGGAGGTGACGGTTCCGGTGGTGATGGTTCCGGTGGTGATGGTTCTGGAGGTGACGGTTCCGGTGGTGATGGTTCCGGTGGTGATGGTTCTGGAGGTGACGGTTCTGGAGGTGATGGTTCTGGAGGTGGCGGTTCTGGAGGTGACGGTTCCGGTGGTGATGGTTCTGGAGGTGACGGTTCCGGTGGTGATGGTTCTGGAGGTGATGGTTCTGGAGGTGATGGTTCTGGAGGTGGCGGTTCTGGAGGTGACGGTTCTGGAGGTGACGGTTCTGGAGGTGGCGGTTCTGGAGGTGGTGGTTCTGGCGGTGGCGGTTCTGGTTCTGGCGGTGGCGGTTCTGGCGGTGGCGGTTCTGGCGGCGAGGGCTCTGTCGATTTATCTGGGGTCATTACCAAGATTAACGAATCTAATAAACTGCTAAATGATCTTAAAACGTCTAGTGATAGTGTTGGTTCTGCTATCGGTGCTAATGGTGCTAAATTAGATGAACTAGGTACGAAATTAGATAAGCTTGCTGAGGGTTCTAAAACTTCCGCGTCTGCTAATAACTGTCAGCCTAATAGTTTTTCTTGTTCTGGTAATGCTTACGAATGTTTTATTGCTCGTCAGTCTTGGGATAATAAATGCTTAATTAAGTCTATGACTGAAACAGAAATTGACCCTACAGTAGAAACCGATGCTAAAAGAAAAATAACTTCATCTGGTGATGATTTAATTAATTCTTTAGAGAGCTACAATAATGAAAAATTAAACCCTAATCTTTTATCGAATGGCGAACAGGTTTTATCTGATAGCTTGAGTAAATATGATGAATCTAACGGCTTTAGTTTTGATGATGGTTGTCCTAGTCCAATTAATGTTGCTTATGGGTTGGGTTCATTTGAATTAAATTATCAACCTTTCTGTGACCTTGCTTTATATATTAGGGCAATGCTTATGCTCACTGCTTCTATTGCTTCGTTTTTAATGATTGCTAAACATTCATAGGTGAATTTATGTGGACTTCTATTCTTAATGCTCTTTGGTTTATTGCATCATTTTTATTTGGTTGGCTATTTACTTGGATTGGTCGTGCTCTTCCTTGGATAGCAGGTTTCTTTGGTTCTACCGTTACCCAAATAGCTTTGAGTTTCGGTTTTGGTGTTACAACCTTTACGGGTTTTAATATGTTTACGTCTCGTCTTTTGGAATTTGCTGCTTCTGGTATGGATGGGGTTCCTGCTGCGGTTCCTCAGCTTTTAGGTCTTATGTGGGTTGATAAAGCTTTGAATCTAATGCTCAGTTCTGCTTTTGTTTTGATGACTATCAAAGGTTTGAAAGCGGGTAAATTCTCTCGAAGTGTTTGGAGTGCTCCAGGCTCTAAAACTGGAGGGTTTGGCGCATGATTTATTTACGAACGGGTTTGCCTGGGGCGAGTAAGAGCCTTAACAGTCTCCGAGAAATTGTTAATTCACATAATCCCGAAAGGCCGTATTTCTATAACAACATTAAGTTGTTGATGTTAGATATGGATGTGTGTCGTTCTTTTTCTGGTTGGTTCTACGGTTGGTTTTTTCCAAACCTTAAAGACAAGGCTTTAAAACGTAAGCTTACTAAAATACTTAAGCCAATTCATAAAGACGGGGACTTTGTCACTCTTGATGATGTTCCTTTCTTGCGTAATCACTTTGATTCACACAATCACTTTTCCACTTGGCTTCACTGGGTTAATAAGGTCTACGACAAGAAGCAACTTGTTCAGCTTAATAACTTGCTGGACTGCATGACCGATGAGCAAAAGAATAGTGCAGATGCTTGGGAAACAGTTAAGGTTTGCAATCTTCACTTTACCCATTTTGATGATCCAAATGCTTGGTTTGAGCTGCCGACAACTTCGGTTATTTTGATTGATGAATGTCAGGACTTTTTTCCACCTCGTCCCGTCGGTTCTCGTAAGCCAGAAGCGATTGCTCGATTAGAGAAACACCGTCATGGTGGTTACGATATTCACTTTATTACTCAGCATCCGACTTTTGCAGACCAAAACTTACGTAAGTTAGTTGGCCGTCATGTTCATTATCATAATCCGTTTGGTGGTAAGCAGATTACTCGCTTTGAATCTTCCAAGTGTATAGACCCTGATAACTACCACGATAAGAAGCAGTGTAAGAAAAAGGCCATGACTCATGACACCAAGTTTTATGGTGTCTACTGGTCTGCTGAAATTCATACTCACAAGTTTCAATTTCCAAAGATATTGCTTGCAGGTTTGCTTGCGATTTTTCTTTGTCTTTACTCGGTTTACTCGGTTTATTCGTTTATCGATTCACAGGCCAATCCCGAAACTGAAGTTTCAGCGCCAGAAATAGAGCAGGGTGCGAATGTCGTTTTACCTACTCAAGAGCCAGCTGCCGATACTATTCCTGTGGATTCATCTCTCAATGAATACATTGAAAGTATTTCTAAAGGTGTTTATATAAATGGTTCTGTCATGTCACAAGGTCACATCGAGTATGCTTTTTATCGTCCAGAAGATGATGCGGTCTTTCATCCGTCAGACGTAGGTATTGTTGTTGAGCCGATTGCGCCTTGTCTTGCCAATCTTATTGTTGGCGATGTTCGCAAACCTATCATGTGTAATCCGTTTTATGTTCGGGTTCCTGTCGATGATGAAGAAGATGAGGAGGAATTTAATTCCTTGTTTGGTGATTCAGATGGTGATGAGCCCCGCAGGGATAAGCGAACGTGATGAACTTATGGGGTTGATGTAGGTTGTTGAGCGATAAACAGCGAAGCGTAGCAGTGATAGAGAGGAAAACGAAAACCCTTATTTCTGCTAGGCCGCTCTTAAATTTGGGTAGGCTTTGTTGAGTGTTTGTCGGTGGTTATAGTTTTACTGGAGGATTGATAGCGTGATTGATTTCATTCTGGAGCATTTCTTGGTTATTTGGCTGTTTCTATTCGTGTTTCTTTGCCTGAAGCGACCTGTGTCTTAGTGCGTATTATGGGTCTGAATTATGTTGAGGGTTTGCCAACGGCCTAGAGCGTGCAACAACGTGGGCTAGGGATGTGCTCCATTAGGAAGGTCGACTTGTCGGCCTTTTTTAATGCCCATCACTAGAATCGTTTTGTTAGTGATAGCCCGTAATATAATTCTCACAATACGCATTGAACCACCCCTGTATTCGCAAGCATGGCGCGCCAGTGTTTGAGCGTCAGCGAGTTCTTTTCTCTTTTTTCCTTTTTCTTTTTTTTCGAAGAAAGCTACCGAACGCCGAGGCAAGCGAAGCGCGGGGTCGGGAGCTTTCGATTGGAGAGTACACTATCTTTAATAGTGTACTCTTGTCCGAATTTCGGAATTTTCATCAGCTAAACTTTGTCTTTTAGCTTTAGTTTGCCGTTCTCATCAAGCTCTACTTGGATCTTTCCTTCTGCGAATTGCATCAACAAAAAGTGAACTATGTCAGGTTCTCTAACAAAATCTTTTTTTTCCATTGTCAGTTCAAATGATCTCTCTTTTAGTGCCTCTGCTTCCACTGCCTTAATTCGTACATTTTCAATTAATGCCTTTTTCATCAGTAACTTACCCTTAATAATTGATTTCTGACTGACGTTTTTTTTCTTTTTATGTTGCTTTATTACGATCATATACAAAAGCTTAGTCTATACAATAGAACTGTTGACATGAAATATGTATACAGTATACGCTCGTTATCAATGTAACTTGATAACTGTATACATGATGGTTGTTCTGTATGATAGATATGCTGAAAATATCGATACCTTTTAAGCGCGAATTTGTAACTAACACTCGCGTTTCTAAAACTGGTGAATGCATTGAGTATGTCAATATTATTGAGTGCTCACGTCGTGGTATTGGTCTCGAAGCTAAGTCTGTTCATTACAAGGGTGGGGAGTTAGATAACAAGTATGAAGTTGCTGATTTACGTCACCCTTACGAGTCTCTTCCAACTCACTTTACGGGTATAGCTTTTAAGATTTTTCAGGGTACTTTGCACCGTTCTCCATGTGTAGAGTTAAAAGGATCACCTGCAAAAATCATTCAAGGTCATAACGTCTTTGGTTCTACATCCATTGCTCTTGGTTCTGATGAGATGCTTTCTGCTTTTTTGGATAACTACCCTCAAGTTTGGGATATGTTGGATGTTACCCAAGCAACTCTCGATAGTCTTGATGCTACGTACTCGGCTCGTGTTGAAAATGAAAACAAGGCTAAACAGGTTATTAACTGTCTTAAGAACGTATCCAATAACCAGATGAGAAAAAGTGTTCGCAATGAGCACGAAACTACTTGTTATTTCACTCAAAACTCTCGTCACTGCAATCGTAAGGCATATCTCAAGAAACCAGAATTTGACGCTCAGTTATCCAGACTGTTGGCGCTTCAGGCTTCAGGTGTTACCGAATTTGACCGTGTTATTGACGTTATGTCTGACCCTAGAATTATTAACTTTGCTCGCAATCTCGTTCGTTTTGAGGCTAGTGCTCATAGACGTTATCTCGATGCGATGGAAGTACCAAAGAATTTATTACAAGCAATTAGATTTCAACAGAATTACGAAAAAGACGGTAAGTCATTAATTCAAGATATTTGGCTAAAAGCATTTGCCCCATTACTGCAAGCATTGGAGGGACAGAGAATGAACATTTTTAACGATGAAGAAATACATAAAAAATTAAAGCAGCTTTACTTTAGAACTACCCCAAAAGGCAACGTTAGTTATTCGAAGGCTGATAGAGTTTTTCGTTTTTACCGTTCTCTAGTTTCTGATGGTTATGACGCTGTTAAGTCCTCTTATTCTTCTAGCAGTTCTTTTTACGATCATCTTAAAGAGCTTTTAAATGCGGGTTTCAGTAAAGCTCAATTACAGAATTTACAAGGCAATGGAAAAGATAACGTTGTTCCTTTGCTTCAAGTTATTGATGTTGATTTTTCTAATCAGCGTCCTGATTGGTACGTCGAGCCAGAAGTCGGCATTTTAAGTAAGCAATATGGTTTTGATACCTCAAACGTAATTAGATTAAGTGCATAGGAATATACAAATGAAAAACGAACTACTAATTGAAATTTTTAAAGAGAATGAAGCTATCGATGTATTTGAGGGTATTTCTCAAAAGAACAACAAGCCGTTTCGCATGTTGTCCCAAATTGGTTACGCCCACGTTGGCGGCAAGTTTCCGAAAGAATTTAAAATCCGTCTTCAAGAGGGTCAACCTTTCTGGCCTGCGGGTAAATACCATTTAGGTATGAACTCTCTTGTTGTTGGTATGCGTGGCGATTTAGAAATTGGCCGCGAGATGTTTTTGATCCCAGTTAATCAATAGGAATTTGGCCGCTAATGTTTTGCGTTAATCCAGAGAATGGTTATTTAGCTGTTAAACAGTTAGCGGCTGATGGTGTTTTTCAATTTACTAGCCTTTATACAGCTAATGAATTGACAGTTGTTAGTGACCAAATTTCAAAGGCAGATGTGGCAATGATAGTTGGTGCTGTAGCTAGTCTTTATGGTTTGGTTTTCGTTATTAAGTTGGTTCTCCAACAATTAGGTTATAGGTCTTAACATGAAAAAAGTTATCCAGTTCTTTAAAAAGAACAAAACGTCTATCGCTGTTGCTGTAGCTGCATCTTCTGTTTCTGCTGTTTCTAATGCTGCAATCGATGTTTCTGCTGCTACGACTGCAATCACTACTGATGGTTCAGCTGCTATCGGTTCTGTTGGTCAAGCTCTTATTGGCCTTGCTGGTCTAGCGGTTGTTTACAAATGGATTAAGGGTGCCATCTTCGGCTAATCCTTTGAATTTTAGACTACTAAACAGGGAGGCTCGCGCTTCCCTTTTTTGATCTCGTTGGAGGTTTTATGCCTGTCTACATTTCTATGAATGACCTGTTTTATATCTTCGTCATTCTTGTCCTAACTGATGCAATTAGGAGGATGGTGTGAAGGGATTTTTACTCGTTTTCTTTTTGCTTTTTTGTTTCTCTCACTCTGCCAATGCCCGGTTAATAAAAATTCTTGGTAGCGGTCAACTTGCTCACTGTGGTTACGTTAATAAGGGTGATGTTATTAACAGTGCTACTTATTGTAAGGGTGTCGGTGAACGAGAGGGATATGGTACTTGTGTCGTCGATTATATGTGGATTTCTGGGGGTTATGTTCATCCTTTTTATTCTGCGGGTAGCTGTGGTAACTCTTGGATTCGTGGTGGTTTTATAAGTAGTTGTCCAGAAGGTACAACTCTGAGTGAAACTACGGGTAAATGTGAAGAGCCCGATTTTTGTGGCAGTTCACAGTGGGTCAGTCTTGTAGCTTCTCAAAGTAATGCATGTGCTGCTCAGTACCCTGATTTCTATACTGATTTCTCTAGTACTTGTGTTAGTAAAAATGACTATTCATTTACTTGTAAGCAAGGCGCACCAAAACCTCCAACTGGCGGTGATGGTGGTTCTGGAGGTGATGGTTCTGGAGGTGATGGTTCTGGAGGTGACGGTTCCGGTGGTGATGGTTCCGGTGGTGATGGTTCTGGAGGTGACGGTTCCGGTGGTGATGGTTCCGGTGGTGATGGTTCTGGAGGTGACGGTTCTGGAGGTGATGGTTCTGGAGGTGGCGGTTCTGGAGGTGACGGTTCTGGTGGTGATGGTTCTGGTGGTGACGGTTCTGGTGGTGATGGTTCTGGAGGTGATGGTTCTGGAGGTGATGGTTCTGGAGGTGGCGGTTCTGGAGGTGACGGTTCTGGAGGTGACGGTTCTGGAGGTGGCGGTTCTGGAGGTGGTGGTTCTGGCGGTGGCGGTTCTGGTTCTGGCGGTGGCGGTTCTGGCGGTGGCGGTTCTGGCGGCGAGGGCTCTGTCGATTTATCTGGGGTCATTACCAAGATTAACGAATCTAATAAACTGCTAAATGATCTTAAAACGTCTAGTGATAGTGTTGGTTCTGCTATCGGTGCTAATGGTGCTAAATTAGATGAACTAGGTACGAAATTAGATAAGCTTGCTGAGGGTTCTAAAACTTCCGCGTCTGCTAATAACTGTCAGCCTAATAGTTTTTCTTGTTCTGGTAATGCTTACGAATGTTTTATTGCTCGTCAGTCTTGGGATAATAAATGCTTAATTAAGTCTATGACTGAAACAGAAATTGACCCTACAGTAGAAACCGATGCTAAAAGAAAAATAACTTCATCTGGTGATGATTTAATTAATTCTTTAGAGAGCTACAATAATGAAAAATTAAACCCTAATCTTTTATCGAATGGCGAACAGGTTTTATCTGATAGCTTGAGTAAATATGATGAATCTAACGGCTTTAGTTTTGATGATGGTTGTCCTAGTCCAATTAATGTTGCTTATGGGTTGGGTTCATTTGAATTAAATTATCAACCTTTCTGTGACCTTGCTTTATATATTAGGGCAATGCTTATGCTCACTGCTTCTATTGCTTCGTTTTTAATGATTGCTAAACATTCATAGGTGAATTTATGTGGACTTCTATTCTTAATGCTCTTTGGTTTATTGCATCATTTTTATTTGGTTGGCTATTTACTTGGATTGGTCGTGCTCTTCCTTGGATAGCAGGTTTCTTTGGTTCTACCGTTACCCAAATAGCTTTGAG
Organism: Vibrio sp. THAF190c; assembly: GCF_009363355.1. Taxonomy (NCBI): domain Bacteria; kingdom Pseudomonadati; phylum Pseudomonadota; class Gammaproteobacteria; order Vibrionales; family Vibrionaceae; genus Vibrio; species Vibrio sp. THAF190c. The sequence continues at coordinate 1,607,535 of NZ_CP045338.1, forward strand.
TTTCGGTTTTGGTGTTACAACCTTTACGGGTTTTAATATGTTTACGTCTCGTCTTTTGGAATTTGCTGCTTCTGGTATGGATGGGGTTCCTGCTGCGGTTCCTCAGCTTTTAGGTCTTATGTGGGTTGATAAAGCTTTGAATCTAATGCTCAGTTCTGCTTTTGTTTTGATGACTATCAAAGGTTTGAAAGCGGGTAAATTCTCTCGAAGTGTTTGGAGTGCTCCAGGCTCTAAAACTGGAGGGTTTGGCGCATGATTTATTTACGAACGGGTTTGCCTGGGGCGAGTAAGAGCCTTAACAGTCTCCGAGAAATTGTTAATTCACATAATCCCGAAAGGCCGTATTTCTATAACAACATTAAGTTGTTGATGTTAGATATGGATGTGTGTCGTTCTTTTTCTGGTTGGTTCTACGGTTGGTTTTTTCCAAACCTTAAAGACAAGGCTTTAAAACGTAAGCTTACTAAAATACTTAAGCCAATTCATAAAGACGGGGACTTTGTCACTCTTGATGATGTTCCTTTCTTGCGTAATCACTTTGATTCACACAATCACTTTTCCACTTGGCTTCACTGGGTTAATAAGGTCTACGACAAGAAGCAACTTGTTCAGCTTAATAACTTGCTGGACTGCATGACCGATGAGCAAAAGAATAGTGCAGATGCTTGGGAAACAGTTAAGGTTTGCAATCTTCACTTTACCCATTTTGATGATCCAAATGCTTGGTTTGAGCTGCCGACAACTTCGGTTATTTTGATTGATGAATGTCAGGACTTTTTTCCACCTCGTCCCGTCGGTTCTCGTAAGCCAGAAGCGATTGCTCGATTAGAGAAACACCGTCATGGTGGTTACGATATTCACTTTATTACTCAGCATCCGACTTTTGCAGACCAAAACTTACGTAAGTTAGTTGGCCGTCATGTTCATTATCATAATCCGTTTGGTGGTAAGCAGATTACTCGCTTTGAATCTTCCAAGTGTATAGACCCTGATAACTACCACGATAAGAAGCAGTGTAAGAAAAAGGCCATGACTCATGACACCAAGTTTTATGGTGTCTACTGGTCTGCTGAAATTCATACTCACAAGTTTCAATTTCCAAAGATATTGCTTGCAGGTTTGCTTGCGATTTTTCTTTGTCTTTACTCGGTTTACTCGGTTTATTCGTTTATCGATTCACAGGCCAATCCCGAAACTGAAGTTTCAGCGCCAGAAATAGAGCAGGGTGCGAATGTCGTTTTACCTACTCAAGAGCCAGCTGCCGATACTATTCCTGTGGATTCATCTCTCAATGAATACATTGAAAGTATTTCTAAAGGTGTTTATATAAATGGTTCTGTCATGTCACAAGGTCACATCGAGTATGCTTTTTATCGTCCAGAAGATGATGCGGTCTTTCATCCGTCAGACGTAGGTATTGTTGTTGAGCCGATTGCGCCTTGTCTTGCCAATCTTATTGTTGGCGATGTTCGCAAACCTATCATGTGTAATCCGTTTTATGTTCGGGTTCCTGTCGATGATGAAGAAGATGAGGAGGAATTTAATTCCTTGTTTGGTGATTCAGATGGTGATGAGCCCCGCAGGGATAAGCGAACGTGATGAACTTATGGGGTTGATGTAGGTTGTTGAGCGATAAACAGCGAAGCGTAGCAGTGATAGAGAGGAAAACGAAAACCCTTATTTCTGCTAGGCCGCTCTTAAATTTGGGTAGGCTTTGTTGAGTGTTTGTCGGTGGTTATAGTTTTACTGGAGGATTGATAGCGTGATTGATTTCATTCTGGAGCATTTCTTGGTTATTTGGCTGTTTCTATTCGTGTTTCTTTGCCTGAAGCGACCTGTGTCTTAGTGCGTATTATGTATATTATGTTAAATGCAGCATGTGAGAGCGAGACGTAACTCCTTATATCCACACCCCACCATCACTTTTCTACAGACAAAACAGTTCAATTTAACCGAAAGTTTATTTACCATAAAATACCTAATAATCATATTCATAATCTTCGATTCAGAATACGTTTATTAGGACTCTACTAATAAACGATCGATCGCTTCTGTGATCTCTTTGGTTCTTACTGGTTTTGTCACAAAATCATTCATCCCCACATCCAAGCATGAGACTTTATCTTCGTTAGATGTATGAGCTGTCAGTGCGACGATTGGTATGTCAATGTTGCTTTGTCTCATCAGTTTGGTGGTTGTTAACCCGTCCATTACCGGCATTGAAACGTCCATAAGAATAATGTCTATTGGTGCTTCTTCAGATTGGATAAAGTCTATTGCTTCTTTTCCGTTGCTTGTGATGAAAACTTTATGCCCTTGTCGTGACAAAATCAGCTGGATTACCATTTGATTCGTTGGATTGTCTTCAACGATTAACACTGAGTATTGAGCCCTGAAACATGTGTCTGTTGGGCAGCATATTTCTTCCTTCTCAGCGTTCTGATGTAATCGACTTAACACTGGTAATTGAACTTTGAAGCATGATCCCTTGTTGAGTTCACTCGCGACTTCAATCCTACCGTCCATTAACTCAACTAGGCGTTTGGTAATCGCTAAACCTAAACCTGTCCCACCAAATCTACGTGTAATGGTACTGTCTGCTTGAACAAATGGACTGAATAGCGAAGCTAACTGTTGCGGCTTCATTCCAATCCCTGTGTCTTCAACCGATATGTGGAATGCGCTTTGTTGGTAATGAATACCGATGTTGACTTCACCTTGCTCTGTGAACTTAATGGCGTTACCCACCAAGTTAAACAGAATCTGCGCAAGTCTCGTTTGGTCTATGTAATGTAGTTCGTTTTCAGGCATTTCACAGGACAGATTTAACGTCAGTCCTTTAGCGTCTGCTATCTTCTTTTGTTCGGATAATACAAAAGTTACAGTGTCTCTTACGTTATTCCATTGAGGAGCCAGTGAAAAACACCCTGATTCAATTTTAGAGAAGTCCAGCACGTCACTAATTATAGCCAGTAATAGTTCCGAAGATGTTCCCATGCTCTGAATGATCGAGCGTTGCTCACAAGTAAGTTCTGAACACTTTAATGTTTCTATCAGTCCGATAATGGCATTGAGAGGTGTTCGGAGTTCGTGACTCATCATCGCCAAGAATTCAGATTTGGCTTTGTTTGCTCGTTCTTCTTCTTTACGTGCAGAGATGAGCTCGGCAGTACGTTCTCTAACAGTCGCTTCTAACTTCTCTTTATTTTCAATGTCGAACACGGCGCGTTCAATTAGAGGTCTGAAACGATTCAATGTGGCTTTAGTTTCAACACTAAAGTGCTTTGTATTGGAGTGAATGAATACGATAACCGACTGGGTTAAACCTGTATCGATACCCGTCATCAATACAGAGTTGATCTGATCAAGCAATATAGAGTTGAGTGAACTAAACTCTGGAAGATTTCGAGGCTCAAATAATATCGTGCATTCGCCATTAATAACACGAGACAGCTTTCCTGAGTCTCGCCAAAAGATATTTTCGTAAACACGATTGTTAGTTAGAAGCGTTTTAAAACTATCTCTATTATTGACTCGTGAAATTACGATGAAGTCATCGAACTTTATATACTTCTTAAGAACTAGTTCTAGGCTGGAGAATATATCCGAGATTGAGTTAGCTTTACTAATTTCAGATATTGTCGACAAGATCACCCTATTCTCTTCAGCTAAACTGCGCTCTCGTGACTTAGCTCTCTCTAATTGAACAAGTGCTTCTTGCAACGCTTCTTGGTTGTCCGTACCCATTACTTTTTTAACCTATAAAATGTGGCAGATGACACCATCAAGTTACCATGTGCGTTCTCGCCACCACACAGACGTCCTTGTTCGCCAAAAGTGAATGGACATATATACGGAAGTCCATTAAGTGCTTGATTTATTTGGGTGCAGACTTCACTCATATCTTGTTTAAGACTTAGCATCGGTCCTGCGCAGAAGATGTTGATCGCGCCCAGTTTCTCTTCATGATCCATGTCGTTAAAGTAGGATGAATGTATGATATTGGCAGCTCTACTAATGATCTGCTTTCTAGATCCTTGCATGAGATGAATGACATCACCCTCATTAATATCGGTAAATAATTCAATGCCTTTACACTCAGTTTGTCTAATTGAATGGGATAACTTGAAATAAGGTGTTTTATACGAAGAGCCCACCTTTCGTCCAAGCGGATAGACAGATGACTGTTCGAAAATAAAACCATCATCTGAGCTTCCCAAGTGATAATTGGTCCATTCATTGTAGACATCAACAGCCGGCTTATTATCGATCTCTTGGAGTATACGATCTCGCGCTTTTGTTACTGTGCCAGAAAATTCAGTTGGCGTGTGTCCAGCATTGAGTGAGCTATATACAGATTGCGATGAGAAAAATACAGTAAGCGAAACACCATTAATAGAAACGAGATCTTCTGTAAATATACTCCAGTTTCCCGAAACCTTATTATCAGCTGCACTGCCACCAATTATCGGTACTTCGGTTCCGAATTTCGAATCAATCGCATCCATGACCGTTTCTTCATTGCCCGGCGTTGAATGAAGAAGAATAAGGTCGGGTACTTCCCCTGCTCGGTCTGCCTTTTTCAATGCCATATCAATAGCATCATAGGTGCTTGAGGTAACATCGCCATCGAAGCTCTTTATCCCCGTGCCATATGCATTGATTCCTGAATCATAAATGGCTAATACACCGATAACTGGACCTGAATGAAACCCAGTCTCTGTCATTATCCCATGACAGGTCGTACAACCTTGAATTGGTATATTTGGGAGGTGCTGTTTTAGCAACTCCTGAATCGCGAACGTTGAATACTCTTCGGTGCAGTAGCAGATAAGACAAGCGATCTCATGAGTTCGCTCTAAACCCGCGAGTAGCTCTTGAACAGCGATAACGTTGTCATGTGAGTAGGAAACTTTAGACAGAAACTTCATAAACGCTTGATTAATTTATTAATCGCTCAGTTATAACATTTTGAGGCGTGAGTTTTTACTGATTTAGTACAAGTTTATCGCCACCTCCGACCTCATATTGACTATTTTGAGAGGGTGACCGAAACACTATGATCTTGTTGCGTGGTTGTGACTGTTATTTGTGACGTCGGTTCATCGGTTGTAAGTAACCAAGAAGATGGACTTTTCGTGACTAAAGACCCGCCTCCCTCATAGCTAATATCAATTTTGTTACTTTCAGATGTTTCGATTAAATAGTTGTGATTATCACTTGAAACTCTAACATTATATTTATCAATAGTAATTTCACACGGCGTAGAAAGAATACAGTCGACCGTTTCGTTATTTTCGTATGTCACTGTTCTCCAAGTAAATGCAGCTAATAAAATAGACAACATGACGATAATTTGTACAAGCCTGCCTTTTGTGAGCTTTTGTGCTGCCATTTTATCCTTTACTCCTTGTTACAAAGTTCAAAGTTTTTAAATAAAAATACATTTCCTGACCAACCGTAAGGTTACTACTCTGTCATTGATTTGTTAATTCAAGTATAGTGTCGCGTTGAAAATGCCACTTTTTTTTAAAATCAGCAAGCGGAAATAAAGTTCTGAATAGTCTGAGTTTCTTTTTCTGATTTGGGTGGCATTACGACGTGAGTCGTGTTGGAAGTAAAGTGTAGTAAATAAGAAATTGGAAGCATGCAAATGAGCCAAGAAAAGCAGCTTGAACAAAACTACAACTATACGGTCGTCCGTCAGTTCACCTTAGTAACTATTCTTTGGGGTATTGTCGGTATGGGCGTTGGTGTTTTGATTGCCGCTCAATTAGTTTGGCCACAGCTAAACTTTGATACGCCGTGGCTGACGTACAGTCGTTTACGTCCCCTGCATACTAATGCGGTTATTTTTGCGTTCGGTACAAGTGCCCTGTTTGCAACATCATATTATGTTGTACAACGCACCTGTCAGACGCGTCTCTTTGGTGGCCCTCTCGTAGCCTTCACCTTCTGGGGTTGGCAAGCGATTATTCTGTCCGCTGCAATTACTTTACCGTTAGGTTTAACCTCTGGTAAAGAATACGCAGAACTAGAATGGCCAATCGATATCGCTATCACGCTTGTGTGGGTAGCTTATGCGGTCGTGTTCTTCGGAACCATGATTAAGCGTAAGACATCACACATCTACGTAGCAAACTGGTTCTTCGGAGCCTTCATTATCACGGTTGCCGTGTTGCACATCGTTAACAGCCTAGCTGTTCCTGTATCTGCGTTTAAATCGTACTCGATTTACTCAGGTGCTATCGATGCAATGGTACAATGGTGGTACGGTCACAACGCGGTAGGCTTCCTGTTAACAGCTGGTTTCCTAGGTATGATGTACTACTTCGTACCTAAGCAAGCTGAACGCCCTGTTTATTCTTACCGTCTATCGATTGTTCACTTCTGGGCTCTAGTGTCTCTGTATATCTGGGCTGGTCCTCACCACCTACACTACACAGCACTACCTGACTGGACTCAATCTCTAGGTATGGTTATGTCTCTTGTTCTATTCGCTCCTTCTTGGGGTGGTATGATCAACGGTATCATGACTCTATCTGGTGCGTGGCATAAGCTACGTTACGACCCTATCCTACGTTTCCTAATCGTTTCTCTATCTTTCTACGGCATGTCGACTTTCGAAGGCCCGATGATGGCTATTAAGACGGTTAACGCACTATCTCACTACACTGACTGGACTATCGGTCATGTACACTCTGGTGCATTAGGTTGGGTTGCAATGGTTTCTATCGGTTCTGTTTACCACTTAGTTCCAAAACTATTTGGTCAAGAGCGTATGTACTCTGTATCTCTAATCAACGTTCACTTCTGGTTGGCAACAATCGGTACTGTTTTCTACATCGTAGCAATGTGGATCTCAGGTGTGATGCAAGGTCTGATGTGGCGTGCAGTTAACTCTGACGGTACGTTGACTTACAGCTTCGTTGAATCTGTAGAAGCATCTTACCCATTCTACTTTGTACGTTTCCTAGGTGGTTTCATCTTCCTAAGCGGTATGTTCTTAATGGCATACAACACGTACAAAACTGTTACAGCACCAAAAGCTAGCTTAAAAGCTATCGCGCAACCGGCTTAAGGAGATTTAAGAATGAGCTCAAATTCAAATAATCGCCATGAGTTGGTAGAAAAAAACGTTGGCTTGCTAGCAATCCTGATCGTTATCGCAATCAGCTTCGGTGCTCTTGTAGAGATCACTCCTCTTATCTTCCAAAAGCAGACAACTGAACCTGTAGATAACCTACGTGTTTACTCTGCTCTTGAGATGGAAGGTCGTGACATCTACATCCGTGAAGGTTGTAACGTATGTCACAGCCAAATGATTCGTCCATTCCGTTCTGAGACTGAGCGTTACGGCCACTACTCTGTAGCTGGTGAAAGCGTTTGGGAACACCCATTCCTATGGGGCTCTAAGCGTACTGGTCCGGATCTAGCGCGTGTTGGTGACCGTTACTCTGACGAGTGGCACCGTGTTCACCTAATTGACCCTCGTGAACTTGTTCCAGAGTCAAACATGCCCGGTTTCCCATGGCTTGAAGACAATGTACTTGATGGCAAATTGACGCAGCAGAAGCTTGAACTCTTCCGCAACCAATTTGGCGTTCCTTACACAGACGAACAGATTGCTAACGCGAAGCAAGATGTTGAAGGCAAAACAGAGATGGATGCAATTATTGCTTACCTTCAATCTCTTGGCCACGCAATGAAATAAGGAATGACTATGGACATTATTACATTTCAAAGCGTTTGGACTGTGACCGTTTTTGCTTGTTTTATCGGCATCGTTTGGTGGGCATTTGGCAAGAATCGTAAATCTCGTTTCGAAGACGATGCAAACCTAGTTTTTGCGGATGAAGCTGAAACGAGTTCAAAAGAACAAGGAGTGACTAAGTAATGAGTACATTCTGGAGTATCTGGGTTTCCGTAATTACTATCGGTACACTCATTGGTTGTGCGGTTTTACTTCGCTCATGCTTCTCGAACAAAACGGGTATTGAAGAAGGTGATGACATGGGTCATGAATACGATGGTATTCGTGAGCTAAACAACCCTCTTCCGAAGTGGTGGACTTACCTATTTATCGGCACGCTTGTGTTCGCGGTAATCTACTTCATCCTTTATCCAGGTCTAGGTAACTTTAAAGGTGTTCTAGGTTGGACGAGTTCTGACCAGACCGTTACTTCGGTAGCACAATCTCGTGCTTCTGTAGTTGACGCTCAACAGAACAAGAGACTAGACCAATATGCGAAAGAGCTAGACGACGCTAATAACTACTTTGGCGAAGCGTTTAACCAACTTGCATACGATGATAACGGTCTTCGTTCTATCCCTGATATCGCATCAGACTCTGAAGCAATTAAAGTAGGTCAACGTCTGTTCCTACAAAACTGTTCTCAGTGTCACGGTTCAGATGCACGTGGACAGAAAGGTTTCCCTAACCTAACTGACGATGCTTGGCTATACGGCGGTGAGCCGGAAGCGATCCTAACGACAGTACTACACGGTCGTGTTGGTCAAATGCCAGGTTGGAAAGACGCTCTTGGCGAAGAAGGCGTAAAAGAAGTAGTTAGCTACACTCTTAGCCTTTCTGGTCGTAGCGTTAACGCTCGTGAAGCTGAAGCCGGTAAAGCTCGTTTCGTAGTGTGTGCAGCGTGTCACGGTACAGATGGTAAAGGTAACCCTGCTGTAGGTGCACCTGATCTGACTGACCGCGATTGGTTGTTCGGCGATTCTCGCGCAGATGTAACAGAAACTGTAATGTACGGCCGTTCTGGTGTAATGCCAGCATGGAAGGACATTCTAGGTGAAGAAAAAGTTCAACTAGTTTCTGCATATGTGTGGAGCTTAAGCAACTCAGATAATAAGTAACATTTCAATAACAGCCCCTTTCTTAGGGGCTGTCTTTCCTTTATTTTATAAGCACTTCTTTTTATTCTTTTTCGAGATTTTTTTTATGGTAAAGCCTTGGTATAAACAGTTTTGGCCGTGGTTCTTAATCGCGTTGCCTGCGACAGTTGTGGTCTGGACGATCTTAACGGTTATTGTATTTACACAAAACTCTGTCGACTTAGTGACTGAGGATTACTATAAAAAAGGGAAAGGCATTAATGTCGATATCTCTAAAGTTAACGTAGCAAAAGAGCTAGGCTTGTCAGCAGATATTTCTGAGCGTGGCGAGTCAATCATCATCTCACTAGATAAAGGCAAACTAGAGCACTTCCCTGCGATCAGTGCCATGTTTGTTCACCGAACTCTTCCTGACCGTGATTTCACGCAGTTGCTTACAGCAAACGCTCAAGGCGATTATGTGCTGAACACGCAGCATGAAATTGAAGGTCCTTGGTTCATTGAATTGACGCCACATGACGAAGAATGGTTGGTGCAAGGCCGTATTACCTTCCCTCTAGAAAACAAAATCAAGCTAGAGAACTAAAGTATGAGTGAATCCTGTTATCACTGCGGTGAAGATGTACCAGCGGAAACGGATTTTAAAGTAGAAATATTAGGCTCTATACGTCCAATGTGTTGCCCGGGCTGCGAAACTGTAGCCCAAACCATCGTTGATAGTGGCTTAGTCTCCTACTACCAGTATCGTACCGCACCGGCTGAAAAAGCTGACCTTGTCCCAGAACAGCTGCTTGCACTGAGTCATTACGACAATGAAGATGTGCAGCTTGAGTTTGTTCGTAACTCAGAAAACACCTCTGAAGTGACATTGTCACTAGAAGGGGTCTCTTGTGCAGCTTGTGCGTGGCTGATTGAGAAGCAAGTCTCCTCTCAAGATGGTGTTTATGGTATCCGTGTCAACACGACAACCAACCGTGCCCTACTTAGCTGGGACAATACCAAGACAAAACTGAGTGAACTGCTGTCAGCCATTCATACCCTTGGCTACAAAGCGGCGCCTTTTGAGGCCGACCAACAAGAAGCAGCCTACCATCGCTCGATGAAGAACTACTTGTACCGCTTAGGCGTGGCTGGTTTGGCGACGATGCAAGTGATGATGCTCGCGGTCGCACTCTACCTTGAAGTATTCGGCAACCTTGAGCCTGAATTTAAACACTACTTCCGTTGGGTGAGCTTGATCTTCGCTACACCCGTTCTTCTCTATTCTGCTCTACCTTTCTACATTAATGCTTGGCGCAGTATTAAAGGTCGAACTCTCGGCATGGATGTGCCCGTATCGATCGCTCTATTGTTTGCGTATGTTGCGAGCTTGGTAGCTACAGTCACAGAGCAAGGTGAAGTCTTCTTCGAATCTATCTCTATGTTTACGTTCTTCCTGTTGTTAGGACGATTCCTAGAGATGCGAGCGCGTCGTAAAGCCGCTGCGGCGAGTGGTAACCTGCTTAAACTCGTACCAGCGATGGCGACGACATTAGATGGCGAACAGATTCCTGTTAAGACGCTAAAAGTCGGCGATAAAATCCGCGTACTACCTGGCGAACATATTCCTGCAGACGGTATCGTACTTTCTGGCCGCGTTCACATTGACGAGTCAATGTTAACGGGTGAATCAATCCATGTGGTTAAAAACCAAGGTGATTCAGTTTTTGCGGGTACCTTGAATGGTGATGAGTCTTTTGAGCTAGAAGTTAAAAGCTCTAAGGCCGATTCGGTTATCTCTAATATTGTACGTTTGCAAGATGAAGCGCAGCTCTCTAAGCCGCGTATTGCAGAAATTGCAGATATTGTTGCGCGTTACTTCGTTGCCGTGATTCTGATTATCTCTTTTGGCACCTGGTTGTATTGGCATCAAACCAAACCAGAAGATGCGTTCTGGATCATGCTGTCAGTACTGGTAGCGACCTGCCCTTGTGCATTGTCTCTTGCTACGCCAACGGCAATCACTTGTTCTACTTCGCGTATGGGTAACTTCGGCATCCTACTGCGTAAAGGGCATGTTTTTGAGACGTTGTGTAAAGTGAACCACCTGATTATCGATAAAACGGGCACACTGACCGAAGGCGATATCCGTATTAGCCAAACTGAAACGCATGCAGAGCTAGACAAAGATACATGTTTACAAATCGCTGCTAGCCTTGAACAACACGCTAACCACCCTATCGCTAAGGCTTTTAAAGCCTTCGAATCTGACAACATAAAAGTAGAATCAGTGAACAATGTGATTGGCTCAGGCATTACTGGTGAATGGGATGGTCACAAAGTGGCTATCGGCAGTAGCGAGTTTATTCTTGACCAGGTGCAGAATGATCAGAGCAACGGCATCTATCTTTCTCTGGATGACAAACATATCGCCACCTTTGTGTATGAAGACCCAATTCGTAAAGAGAGCATTGAGTTCATTCAGAAGTTCAAAGAAGCGGGTATTAAGACCACTCTTTTAACAGGTGACTCTTTGGTGAACGCCAAACTTGTTGCAGAAGAGATCGGTATCACTGATATCGTGGCGAACGCGAAACCAGAAGATAAGCTTGCTTACCTTAACTCTCGTGACGATAAAGACATCACTATGATGGTGGGCGATGGTATCAACGACGCTCCTATTCTGGCGGGTGCTCACCTATCTGTCGCTATGGGTGGTGGTACAGACGTAGCTAAAGCATCGGCTGATATGGTTTTATTGGGTGATAAGTTAGATAGACTACTTCAATCACGTAAGTTGGCATTGAAAACGCGTAAAATCATCCGTGAAAACTTAGCGTGGTCATTAGGGTATAATCTACTTATACTGCCGCTTGCGGTTGCTGGCCTCGTGGCACCGTATATCGCTGTAGTTGGCATGTCAGCAAGTTCTATTATTGTAGTGTCTAACTCATTAAGACTTTTAAAAGAGCAAGGTAAATAATGGAAAGCTTATACATACTCATTCCTATCGCTATCGTCTTAGTGTGTATCGCAGTCGGCATCTTTTTGTGGGCGGTGAAAAGTGAACAATTTGAAGACCTAGAACGTCAAGGTCATAACATTTTGTTCGACGAAGACGCGAACGATCCTTCTTCAAAGAAACAACTAAGTAGCAAGAAATGACACCTGATTGGATTGGTGCCTTTGTTGTCGGTTTAATCGGCGCAGGCCACTGTATGGGAATGTGCGGTGGCATTGCGTCAATACTCTCGATCGGTGCCCAAAAACCTTCCCCTATTACGCCTGTTCTATATAACTTCGGACGTTTATTAAGTTATATGGTGATTGGTGGCTTGATTGGCGGCGCCGTTTCGTCATTAGGACAACTAAGCGATTTCAACGCGGCATTAGCTTGGTTAAGACTTGTCGCTGCGGTGTTTATGATCGTTCTGGCGTTGTACATCGGTAAATGGTGGTTCGGGCTTTTAGCGTTTGAAAAAGTCGGGCAACGTTTATGGCGCTACGTCTCTCCTATTGGACAATCTCTACTTCCTCTTAAACAACCAAGCCATGCTCTGCCATTTGGCTTTGTATGGGGTTGGCTTCCTTGTGGCCTGGTTTACTCTATGTTGACTTGGGCAGCTGTATCTGGAAGCTGGGTCAATGGTGCCGGAATCATGCTTGCGTTTGGCCTGGGGACATTACCTGCAATGCTTACCGTTGGCTTTGGCGCAGGCTTTCTCAAGAAGCTGCAACAAGCTGATTTATTCAGGCAGTGTGGTGCAATTTTGATCCTTTTGTACGGTCTATTTACAGCTTACCAAGCCATTCAGCTCATCATTTATACCGTATAGCAATGCTTTAAATGCGGTTTTTTTGCTATCCTTTAGTCTTAAGGGATGCTAAAATATTGACGTATATCAAATAGTGAAAGATTGTTATGATTTCTGAAAAGCCTGTGACGAAACGTGTTCAGTCTGGTGGCTGTGCAATCCACTGCCAGGATTGTAGTATTAGCCAGCTGTGTATCCCATTTACTTTGAGTGAATCTGAACTGGATCAACTAGATCAGATCATCGAACGAAAAAAGCCTATTCAAAAGGGCCAAGAGCTATTTAAAGCGGGTGACGAGCTTAAGTCTCTTTACGCGATACGCTCTGGTACCATCAAAAGCTACACGATTACTGAGCAAGGTGACGAGCAAATCACTGCATTCCACCTCGCGGGTGACTTAGTGGGCTTTGATGCAATTACTGGTGATCTACACCCTAGCTTTGCACAAGCGCTAGAGACATCGATGGTATGTGAAATCCCATACGAAATCCTAGACGATTTATCAGGTAAGATGCCAAAGCTTCGCCAACAGATCATGCGTTTAATGAGTAACGAGATCAAAGGTGACCAAGAAATGATTCTGCTTCTTTCTAAGAAGAATGCCGAAGAGCGTCTTGCAGCATTCCTTTACAACTTGTCTACTCGTTTCTCTCAGCGTGGCTTCAGCCCTCGTGAGTTCCGTTTAACGATGACTCGTGGTGATATCGGTAACTACTTAGGTCTTACGGTCGAAACTATCAGTCGTCTATTAGGTCGCTTCCAAAAAGCGGACATCCTAAGCGTGAAAGGTAAGTATATCACCATCGAAGATCACGATGCACTGATGGAACTGGCTGGCGTTTCTAAAGAATAGTTCTAAATATCAATGATGTAGTTCAATAATGAGCTACATCATGTTTCTCTCCAAAAACCTCCTATATTTCTCTTAATCTCTTTATAACTACGCTACATTGTTTATATGTCCAGTCTGAAAAGTAGGCTTAGTTATGAGTATCTATAACAAAATCTTAGTGGTCGCCGACATCAATCATGATGAGCAACCTGCCCTAGTTCGCGCTATTCAACTTGCAAAAAAAAGCACTTCAAAAAGCCACGTTACTTTCTTTCTTTCCATTTACGATTTCTCCTATGACATGACATCAATGCTTTCTGCTGATGAGCGTGACGCGATGCGTAAAGGTGTGATTCATCAACGTGAGATCTGGATGAATAAAGTGGCTGAGCCATACCTAGATGACACCATCGAATTCAACGTTAAAGTTGTATGGCATAACCGCCCATATGAAGCGATTATCGCTGAGGTATTTAGTGGCGAGCACGATATCCTAATCAAAGGCACTCGCAAACACGACACGCTTGAGTCGGTTATCTTTACTCCGACCGATTGGCACTTATTACGTAAATGTCCAAGCCCAGTCTTGTTAGTTAAAAACGAGTACTGGCCAGATGACGCGAAGATTTATGCGTCTGTTCATGTAGGTTCTGAAACAGAATCACACCTAGAGCTTAATGATGCGATGGTTGACCGCCTATTAGAGATTACGGGTCGATTAGACGCTCAGCCATACCTGGTCAACGCCTACCCTGTGACTCCAGCCAACATAACGATTGAACTGCCTGAGTTTGATCCGACATCCTACACCGATGCCGTTCGTGGACACCATTTAACAGCTATGAAGGCACTGCGTCAGAAACACGGTATGTGTGAAGAGCAGACAATTGTAGAGCAAGGCTTACCTGAAGATATCATTCCTAAGGTGGCTGCAGAGAACAATGCAGCAATGGTGATTTTGGGCACGACAGGTCGTACAGGTCTTTCTGCTGTGTTTATTGGTAACACTGCTGAGCATGTGATCGATAAAATCAACTGTGACGTGTTGGCATTGAAGCCTGCTGGGTTTATTAGCCCACTCGATCCAAACACCTCGAGCTAAGCTACATCAATCATTAAAAAAGCGCCTCTAGTCTAACTAGAGGCGCTTTTTTATCTACATCTGTTCTTTCTAACGTAAATGCTAGATGTTAGTTACGTCGATGAACATTGACTCATCGATATTAGAAGATGAGATTTCAGCTTCTTGGAATTCGTACTCTTCACGCTCGCCGCTACGGTCTAGTGGAAGGTTTACGAAGTCAAACAGTTCGCGGTCAGCAAGTTGGCTTGGGCTAACGTTTTGGATTGATTTGAAGATCTTCTCAACACGGCCAGGAGTTTTCTTATCCCAGTCAATCAGCATCGCTTTAATAGATTGACGTTGTAGGTTCTCTTGCGAGCCACACAGGTTACAAGGGATGATTGGGAACTCTTTGTGTTCAGCGTATTTGATTAGGTCCGTTTCACGACAGTAAGTCAGTGGACGAATAACAACGTTACGGCCATCATCAGAACGTAGTTTAGGTGGCATCGCCTTTAGACGAGCGCCGTGGAACATGTTAAGGAACATAGTTTCAACGATGTCATCCATGTGGTGACCAAGGGCGATCTTAGTTGCGCCAATCTTCTCTGCGAATGAGTACAAAGTACCGCGACGCAGACGAGAACATAGGCCACACGTTGTTTTACCTTCTGGGATCTTCTCTTTAACTACTGAGTACGTGTCTTTATCTACGATGTAGTAAGGAATGTTCAGCGTTTCAAAGTACTCAGGAAGAATATGCTCAGGGAAGCCAGGTTGTTTTTGGTCTAGGTTTACTGCAACAACATCAAATTTGATTGGTGCTGCTTCACGTAAACGTAGCAGGATGTCTAGCATAGCGAATGAGTCTTTACCGCCACTAATACAGGCCATTACTACGTCATTTTCTTCGATCATGTTGTAGTCGATGATGGCATTTCCAACATTTCTTCTTAGACGCTTTTGAAGCTTGTTGAATTCGTGGATTTCTTTTCTGTTATCGTTTTGGTTCATTGCTATTCTCATACTGCCGGGAACACCGACTGTCGATTGCTAGGTGGTATGTTTTAGGGCGTGGATTATACGGATTTTTATTTAAGGTTGAAATAGTCAACGCGAGATAACCTCACCTCTTATTGACAATACTGTTCTATATCAATCCGATTCAAACAAAAACAGCAAGCGATGTGCTTGCTGTTTTGTCTAAATGTTGGAAGCCGTTTTATTGATCAGCTGGAATATATGGCAATACTCGCAATGTTGGTTCTGGCAGTGTAAAGCTGCTCGCGCCGTCAAGCTCGGCAATGGTAAAGCGAGCACGACCTTGCTCAATTGCTATTGTTTTGCCATTTGAAAGGCTGATTTCACTATCGAGTTGATTTGGGAATTCCAGTGTTACACCTTCAATATCAGGTGTGAACCAACTAGAAAACATACCGCTGAGGTCTTCTAACATGGTCTGCATTTGCGGTAGAAGTGTTTCTATATCGCTAACCTGTACTTCGCCTTGTAGTGGCTCTTTGGTCATGACTACGAGTGAGTATGCGCACTCTTCTTCTGTTGTATGAACGAAGATTAAAGGATTCGCTGATCGCAAGTTTTTGTCGATAGGAATCAGAAGCTCATTGCCTGAAGAAACCTCTAAATCTTCGTAGTGCTCTTCTTTTTCCATCCAAGACTTACGAATGTGACAAGTCGTATTGTTGGCCTGATCTACAAAAAATACAGCAACTTTTACGTCTTCGTGACCTTCTTTAAGGTTGTTCTTAAGTTGCGTGTAGAGTTTTGAATAGGTGAACATGTACTCTTGGGCAGCAGCGGGCAGAGAAAGCCCAAGACTCAATGAGGCTAGAATAGCAAGCGTCGTCTTTTTCATGGTACTTCTTATAATTGTTGAGCTAGGAAACAAAAAAGAGCAGCGTTAACCAGCTGCTCTTTGTTCATTCAATCGGTTATTTGACCCAGTATACCTTGTTGTGGCGTATCATGGCTTGTAAATCAGTCACATAGTCGGCACCACGTTCAGAATATTTCAATAAACCTTCGGTTAGCTTAGTCGCAGCATCAAAAGTTAATAGGTCTTCGCCTTTATTGGCCAGTTCCGTTCTGATACCGCGTAGGTCTTGATAGGCTTTATTTCTATTTAAGTTCATGAAATAGCGGTGAACAGACTCTTGGCTAGAAGAGAATTTCGCCACTTCATGGGTGCTCCCTTCGTTACGTTGTAATGGCACAAGCCCACAACCTTTACTGTAACACCAATGCCCAAAGTAGTTGTTTGCTTCGGTTGCGAATCGAGATGTACCCCAAGCAGACTCATTGGCTGCTTGCGTCAGAACAAGTGCTTCTGGAAGCACGTTTACTCGGTTCAGCATTTCTTTCAACCACGCCTCATCAATACCTGCAGTAGGCTGCGGTAAGCTGTAGAGCTTGGCTAACCTTTTCGCGTACGCTTTGTCTTCCGAATCTGCATTAGAGATGCCCTTATCGGCAAGGCTTTCTAAAAATGAGCGCTCTTTAGCAATGCGGCGGTTTTCAAGATTGATACTTGGACGTAAATAGTCGAAGAAGGCTTTTTTCTTCGCGTTGGTATCTTCAATTGCAGCGAAGTTAGGCTTCCCTGATGGCAGGTCCAATTCTGGGATAACATTTGTCGCCTTTGCTTCAGTTTTCTCGATAGATGCCTTTCTACGTTCCTCTTCCTCATTATAGAGGTAAGGACCAACTAAGGAGACCGAGCCTACCAATGCTAAAGCCGTAACCTTGAGTGCAAGAGAACGGCCTTTGTGTGCTGAATCTGAACTATGCATCGAAAACCTGTGAGTCGTTGTTATTGTCGTCATCACCTTTTGGTTTATCTGAAGCGATAAGTTTCAGTTTGATGCCGAACATTTCACGATACAGAATGCCTTTCACATGGAAGAAGAAAGGTAAAACGAAAATCAAACCAATGCCGTATAACATTGCGGCCGCAATAAACATCAACATCACCATCAGGTAAATCGCAGCAACCGTGAATATCTTTTTGTTCACTGCGCGTAGTGACAGCAGTAAAGATTGCATCGGCGGCACTTTCTTATCACAGATCAGCAGGATCGAATGAGTAAAGGCTAAAGAGAAGTAAATCGACAAGAACGGCAGAATCATACCTGCTATACCCTGCAGCATTAAGCTAAATAGTGTTGCTAGGATCACTGGTACCGTGAATTGCAATCCTTTACCGATATGGCGCAGTTTGGTGTTTAAACCTGCAGCGTGGCTCATCGCCATTAGACTGATGCCTGCGTATACCGGCGCGCTGATAACTTCGTAGCTAAAGTTAGCAATGAAAATCGACTCAACGATCTGTGGTGTAAATGCTTCAGGATCAATCACCGCATCAAGGATAATACCTGGGTCACCAAGCTGTAACTTGAGAGCGATATAAAAGATAGCAAGCTGGACAAACATTAAAGCAATAATGGCTGGCGAGAAGTTTAAGAAGTGACTAATCGTATGCTTCCAAGCTTCTTGGAAAACAGCTGTCGCTTTCAGTTCGTAATCCCCAGAAAGTGCTCTGTCGATACTGCCGCCTAAATTAAAGTCTTTTTCGATGTCATTATTCATAGTGATACCTAGGTGCGCTAGCGAATTCGAAGCCACCTAACTTATTGATAAAAAATTGGCTTCATTATACTCATATGTCGAGTGCAAACTAAAACTTGATTCTGTAACAAGGCTTGCTTTTGTGCGTTAATGGTTAATAATTAAACACTTATTTATGCAGAAATGCCTCAAATATCAGTATGGTAAAGGATGTTTACTTTTACCTGCGAAATTTTTTATCAATCAACGATAAAAAATGCTTTGAATTCACGATTTTGGTGATTATGATGCGCGCCTTAAAAGTGTGTAGCAACAGGTCTTGAAAAGGACCAAGGTGGAGAAAAACAGACGTTGAACGCTAAACAATCAGTAGGAAAGCCAGTAGTACAACTCACTGGTATTAGTAAAAGTTTCGATGGTAAGGAAGTCATCGGCAATCTTGATCTAAATGTCAATCACGGTGAGTTCCTCACCATCTTAGGCCCATCCGGTTGTGGTAAAACCACAGTACTAAGAATGATTGCGGGTTTTGAAACGGCAGATAGTGGTCAAATCCTATTAGCTGACCAAAATGTTACCCAAGTTCCTGCTGAACAAAGGCATGTAAACACTGTTTTCCAGAGCTACGCCCTATTCCCACATATGACTGTCTTCGACAATGTGGCATTTGGTCTACGTATGCAGAAAGTTCCGAGCGCCGAGATTGAACCTCGCGTAATGGAAGCTTTGAAAATGGTACGCCTAGAACAGATGGCGCAACGAAAACCACACCAACTCTCTGGTGGTCAGCAGCAACGTATCGCGATCGCGCGTGCGGTTGTTAATAAGCCTAAAGTTCTACTGCTGGATGAATCTCTATCGGCGCTGGATTACAAACTGCGTAAACAGATGCAGATTGAGCTTAAGCAGCTTCAGCGTCAACTTGGTATTACGTTCATCTTTGTAACGCATGACCAAGAAGAAGCGCTATCGATGTCAGACCGTATTATCGTTATGCGAGACGGTGTTATCGAACAAGATGGTACACCACGTGAAATCTACGAAGAGCCTAAAAACCTATTCGTTGCGCGTTTCATTGGCGAGATCAACGTGTTCGAAGCAACCGCAATTTCTCGTCAAGACGAAAAGCGTATTGTGGCAAAGATTGAAGGTGAAGACTCTATTATCTATCACGATAAAGAGATCACTGAAGGACAAAAGCTGCAAGTTCTATTAAGACCTGAAGACCTTCGAATCGAAGAGATCAAAGAGTCTGAGCAGCGTGGCATTGTTGGCCATATTATCGAGCGTACCTATAAAGGCATGACGCTGGATTCAGTTGTTGAACTGG
Organism: Vibrio sp. THAF190c; assembly: GCF_009363355.1. NCBI lineage: Bacteria > Pseudomonadati > Pseudomonadota > Gammaproteobacteria > Vibrionales > Vibrionaceae > Vibrio > Vibrio sp. THAF190c. The sequence goes on from NZ_CP045338.1 coordinate 1,626,990, forward strand.
AATCTGGTATGCGCGTAATGGTAAGCGAATTCTTCAACGAAGATGACCCAGATGTTGATCACTCACTGGGCCAAAAAGTTGCTGTAACTTGGGTTGAGAGCTGGGAAGTGGTGCTAGAAGATGAGCAAGAAGTTTAATTTACAAAACGCCATTATTGCTTTAATCACTGGTTGGCTTGTTATTTTCGTGATGATTCCAAACATCATGATTATTGGTACAAGCTTTCTAACTAGAGATGAAGCGAACCTTATCGAGATGACATTCACGCTCGATAACTATGTTCGTTTAGCTGACCCGCTGTACTTCAAAGTCTTAGCGCATTCGTTCTACATGGCGATTGTGGCAACACTACTTTGTTTAGTGATTGGTTACCCATTCGCTTATATCGTAGCGAAAATGCCGGCTAAATGGCGCCCTTTCATGCTGTTCTTAGTGATTGTTCCTTTTTGGACAAATTCACTGATTCGTACTTATGGCTTGAAGATTGTGTTGGGTACCCAGGGCGTGTTGAACAAAAGCTTGATGGCGTTGGAAATCATCGATAAACCGATGCGTATTATGTATACCGAAACGGCCGTAATGATCGGCTTGGTATACATCCTATTGCCATTCATGATTCTGCCACTCTACTCTGCGATTGAGAAGTTGGACGATACCTACATTGAAGCGGCAAAAGATTTGGGCGCGAATAAATTACAGACGCTACTTAAAGTCATTTTGCCACTAACAATGCCAGGTATTATTGGCGGCTGTTTGCTTGTTCTGTTACCAGCGTTGGGCATGTTCTACATTTCTGACCTATTAGGCGGCGCGAAGAACCTACTGATTGGTAACGTGATTAAGAGCCAGGTACTGAATGCCCGAGATTGGCCGTTTGGTGCGGCAACCAGTATCGCGCTAACGGCAGCAATGGCTGTGATGCTTTATGCCTACTATCGTGCGGGCAAGCTATTGAATAAGAAGGTGGAGCTAGACTAATGGGGCGCACAGTTAAGTTCAGCTTTATGACATTGGTATATGGTTTTCTATACTTACCAATCATCGTATTAATCGCAAACTCGTTTAATGCGAACAAATTTGGCATGAAATGGGGCGGCTTCACCACCAAGTGGTATGACGCACTGATAAATAATGACAGCCTTATGCAGGCAGCATGGCACTCTCTCAATGTTGCTGTGTTCTCTGCAACAGCAGCGACAATCGTGGGCAGCCTAACGGCTGTGGCACTATTCCGATACCAGTTCAAAGGTAAAGGCGTTGTAAACACTATGCTGTTTGTGGTGATGATGTCACCTGATATTGTTATGGCAATCTCGTTACTGGCTCTGTTTTTGGTAATGGGCGTACAGCTTGGGTTCTTTACCCTACTCGCGGCTCATATTACCTTCTGTCTACCGTTTGTCGTGGTGACAGTGTACAGTCGCTTGAATGGCTTTGATGTCAAAATGCTGGAAGCAGCAAAAGATTTGGGCGCGAGTGAGTGGACGATCTTGAAACAGATCATTCTTCCGCTAGCGAAACCTGCTGTTGCTGCGGGTTGGTTACTGAGCTTCACGTTATCGCTTGATGACGTGATTATCAGCTCGTTTGTGACTGGTCCAACATATGAAATCTTACCATTGAAGATCTATTCAATGGTGAAAGTGGGAATTTCACCAGAGGTTAATGCCCTTGCAACGGTTATGCTTGTGGTCTCGTTGATACTAGTTGTTGCTTCTCAACTGCTAGCAAGAGAAAAGATCAAGTAAACCTCACGTGTAATTCATAAACAGAATGGTGAAATCGCCATTCTGTTTTTCTATCTACTGCCTTTTAGGCAACGTTTAGTTCGGAGCTAACGTCAATGAAAAAATGGGCTACTTTATTAGCTGGTAGTGCATGTGCGCTTTCTATGTTTTCTGCGTCTGTATCTGCAGAAGAGAACAAAGAATTAGTGTTTATGAACTGGGGTCCTTACATCAACAGTGAGATCTTAGAGAAGTTCACAAACGAAACAGGTATTAAGGTTATCTACTCTACTTATGAGTCAAATGAAACCTTATACGCGAAGCTAAAAACGCATAACAAAGGCTATGACCTTGTTGTGCCATCAACCTACTTCGTGTCTAAAATGCGCGATGAAGGTATGCTACAAAAAATTGATAAGTCTAAGTTAAGTAACTTCACTAACCTAGATACTAATTACCTAGACAAGCCGTACGATCCAAACAACGACTACTCTATTCCTCACGTTGTTGCGATCACAGGTCTTGCTGTTAATACAGATATGTATGACCCAGAAGAATTCCAAAGCTGGGCAGACTTATGGAAGCCTGAGCTTGAAGGCCAATTGATGATGATGGATGATACGCGTGAAGTGTTCCACATTGCTCTTCGCAAGCTAGGTTACTCAGGCAACACAACAGACGAAAAGCAAATCGACGAAGCTTACGCTGAATTACAAAAGCTGATGCCGAACGTACTTGTGTTTAACTCTGATAACCCAGGTGCGCCATACATGTCTGGTGAAGTTGGTCTAGGTATGCTTTGGAACGGCTCTGCTGCTGCGGCTCAAAATGAAGGCCTGCCAATTAAACTGGTATTCCCAAAAGAAGGTGGTATCGGCTGGGTAGATAACTTTGCAATTAGCTCTGGTGCTGTGAACGTAGAAGCGGCGCATAAGATGATCGACTTCCTACTGCGCCCTGAGATTGCAGAGCAGATCTCTCGTGACACTGGCTACCTAACCGCAGTAAAAGCATCGAACGAGAAGTTCAAAGATAGCCCTGCGCTATTCCCTTCTCAAGAAGATCTAGACCGCGTTGAATGGCAAGCGGCAGTTGGCGACAAAACCGTGAAATATGAAGAGTATTTCATGAAGTTGAAAGCCGGCCAGTAGGGTCTATAATAATTTCAATGCAATAGGCAGCTTAGGCTGCCTATTTTCGTATTAGACTGCTATAATCCGACGCGATTTTTATAAATCGATTCACATTGGGTCCGCAACCCAGATTCAAATCAAACAAATGAACGGAACAGTAATGAAAAAAACACTGTATACCGGCGCATTGTGTGCTGCTACCTTACTTTCAACTCCTTCTTTCGCAGCTGACCAAGAACTGTACTTTTACAACTGGTCTGAATACATCCCTAACGAAGTGTTAGAGGACTTCACTGAAGAGACTGGAATTAAAGTTATCTACTCTACCTACGAGTCTAACGAAAGCATGTACGCTAAGTTAAAAACTCAAGGTTCAGGTTACGATCTAGTTGTACCTTCTACTTACTTCGTATCTAAGATGCGCAAAGAAGGCATGCTTCAAGAGCTAGACAAATCTAAGCTAACTCACTTTGCTGATTTGGATCCAAACTACTTGGACAAGCCATTTGACCCAAGCAACAGCTACTCTATCCCATACATCTGGGGTGCTACGGGTATCGGTATTAACTCAGACATGCTAGACAAGTCTTCTGTTAAATCATGGGATGACCTATGGGATACACAGTGGGAAGGTCAGCTGATGATGATGGACGACTCTCGTGAAGTGTTCCACATTGCTCTAACAAAGCTGGGTTACTCTCCAAACACAACTAACCCAGATGAAATCAAAGCGGCTTACGAAGAGCTGAAGAAGCTAATGCCAAATGTATTGGTATTCAACTCAGATTTCCCAGCAAACCCTTACCTAGCAGGTGAAGTTTCTCTAGGTATGCTTTGGAACGGTTCTGCATACATGGCTCGTCAAGAAGGTGCAACAATTGACATCATCTGGCCAGAGAAAGGCGCAATCTTCTGGATGGACAGCCTAGCGATTCCATCAGGCGCGAAAAACGTAGATGCGGCACACAAGATGATCGACTTCCTACTACGCCCTGAAAACGCAGCAAAAATTGCTCTAGAAATTGGCTACCCAACGCCAGTTAAAACGGCATACCCTCTTCTACCAAAAGAGTTTGCTGAAGATCAGAACGTTTTCCCACCACAATCTGTAATGGACAACGGTTTTTGGCAAGACGAAGTGGGTGAAGCGAGCGTTATTTATGACGAGTACTTCCAAAAACTAAAAGTAAACAACTAGTTTATTTTTATAATGAATATGAAAGCGGCGTTGGCCGCTTTCTTTTTATCTAAACTTTATATAGGATAAAAATAAACAACACGAAGTGCGATTTAATATGAAGGCAAACCCTATACTATTGATTGTCACTCTAATGCTACTAGGCTCCTTTGTGATGCTTGGCTTGAGCTCTGTGACAGACATAGATTCAAACTACGACTTATTCTTTGAAACCAATACGCTGATCATCGTAATTTATGTCTATGCTGTTGCTCGAAAAGCGATACTCCCTCATAAGATCTTGCACTTCGGTGCTCTGCTCCTTATTTTCAACCTTTGTTATGACGTCGCAACAGAACTCGAGAGGCTTGATGAATGGGCAGACCGCCATGAACTCATTGATACTTTTCTTGAAGATGGTTTACTGCAGATCGCGTTTTTGCTTATCGCGATTGGTATTACCCAACTCACCTCCTCCATTAAAGCTCAGAGCCACATTGATGAGTTGACGGGCCTGTTTAACCGAAAGAAATTCGACACAATTACACTCGCCGAGTTCGATGTTATCTATCTGGACCTTGATGGCCTAAAACGCGTGAATGATTTAAAAGGTCATAATGTAGGTGATCTCATGATTGTGCGCTTCTCTCAGGTACTTCGCCAAGCTGCGGTTCAGGACGAGTTACTATTTCGAATTGGTGGCGACGAGTTTGTCGTGGTTGCACTCAAAGGACGTAGCGCTGAATTTATAGATCAGGTTGTCAATCTGCTTCACGGCGAAAATATTGATTTTTCATATGGTGTAGCCCCTGCGACACAAGACACTTTTCAACAGGCCTTGGTTGCGTCAGACAAAGCGATGTACACCATGAAAAAGGCCAAGCACAGCTTGAAGTGTGTTTAATTTGCTGTAGAAGGAGCTTTGTTATAAGACAAAACACAAGTTTGTTTTTGCTCTGTAAGTCGCACTTCGTGTGAACTATTGCTTGAGTCTCTGTTGGTTATGCTAGTCTTTTTTTGTTGTAGTTCAGAAGGATAAAAGACGTGAAGCCGATAGATGATATTGATGACTATGAAATTGAAACTGATCCAGAGATTCTTGCTGAGCTAGAAGAAAAACGTCAACTCGTAGACCTGATTCAAAACTACGGGATGACCAGTGAAGAAGCTATCGCTTTCTATGCCAAAAAGCATTAACCGTGTATGAGTAGTGCTGTTGAATCAGACCAAAAACAAACAAGGCATCACATTGAATCGTGATGCCTTGTTTTTATACAAACCGATAGACTATTTTTCCTTTCAAGCTCTTAAACTTTTAGGCTCTTCGTATAGGAGTTCTGAAACTAATTTTGGGACCTCAATGCTTGCCTTACCATAACGCTTTTCAACAAATTCGCTTTCTACAGCGCTTGGCTCTAGATTAATTTCAATAGTATGAGCGCCATGCATTTTCGCATCATGGACAAAGCCTGCAGCTGGGTACACTACGCCAGAAGTACCGATAGAAATAAATAGATCCGCTTCTTCTAACGCTGAATAGATATCCCCCATACGTAGTGGCATTTCACCAAACCAAACAATGTGAGGCCTCATCTGAGCTGGGATTTGGCAACAATGACATAGCTCACCAGTCAGAATGTCATCTTTGTGCTCGATAACCTGATTCGATTCACTGCAACGGGCTTTTAGGAGTTCGCCGTGCATGTGTATCACATTGTCGCTACCGCCTCTCTCATGAAGGTTATCGATATTCTGTGTGATAATGGTGACTTTCCCATCTAAACGCTTCTCAAGCTCCCCTAGCGCTTTGTGTGCAGCATTAGGCTCAATATCGGGGCTTTGCAGTCCTTTACGGCGCTTATTATAAAATGCTTGAACCAAATCAGGGTCTCGTTGAAAGCCTTCGGGGGTAGCCACATCTTCGATCTTGTGGTTTTCCCATAAGCCGTCCTGCGCACGAAAAGTTTGTATTCCTGATTCTGCCGAGATCCCAGCACCTGTGAGAATCACGATATTTCTGTATGGGAAATTCATATTACGTCCTTATCAATATGTCACTTTGTAACAGCTTAGCATTGTTCAAATTCCAACAATAGTTTTGGGGATTAGACCATGGTCTTATGTGCATGTATTCATTGGTCATTTGTGAACTAGCTTGAGTTTTGAATAGGAAAAACGGTGAAGCGACGACTGTTGAATCGGGTTTTGCTCTTTATCGCTCTTTACAAAAAATGAAAAAAGCGACCGAAGCCGCTTTTAATTTCTGTATCTAGAGGTAAGAAGATTACTTTGTTTAAAGGTTAATCTTCGCTTACAGATGAGATCTTGTGAATGGATAGATCCGCACCGTTAAATTCATCTTCCTCGCTTAAACGAAGGCCTGTCACTTTGTTTAGGATGCCATAAACGATGAATGCACCACCAACTGCAATGACAATGCCTGCAATAGTACCCAGAACTTGTACCACAAAGCTCACACCACCAAGTCCCCAGAATGCTTGTTGGCCAAAGATACCTGCTGCGATGCCGCCCCATGCGCCACAAACGCCGTGTAGAGGCCAAACACCTAATACGTCATCAATCTTGGTTTTGTTTTGCATGTAAGTAAATAGGTAAACAAATAGCGCGCCTGCGACACCACCTGTTACTAGTGCACCGAGTGGATGCATCAAGTCTGAGCCTGCACAAACTGCGACTAAGCCCGCTAAAGGACCATTGTGAATGAAGCCTGGGTCGTTCTTGCCAGCAAACAGTGCAGCTAGAATACCGCCAACCATCGCCATGAGAGAGTTCATTGCAACTAAGCCGCTAATGCCATTGATTGCCTGCGCTGACATTACGTTAAAGCCAAACCAACCGACACAAAGAATCCATGCGCCTAACGCTAAGAAAGGAATGTTTGATGGTGCGAAGTTGGTGTGCTTACCCGCACGAATACGTCCTTTACGCATTCCCAGAAAGTAAACTGCGACCAATGCAATCCAACCACCTACGCCATGTACGACGATTGAACCTGCGAAGTCATGAAAGCCATAACCTAACTGCGCTTCGAACCAATCTTGTAGGCCAAAATTCCCATTCCAAATAATGCCTTCAAAGAACGGATAAACCAGCCCGACCGTAAACAAGGTCGCCAATAACACTGGGTAGAAACGCGCGCGCTCTGCGATACCACCCGATACAATTGCTGGAATCGCCGCAGCAAACGTCATTAAGAAGAAGAACTTCACTAACTCATAGCCATTTGCTTGAGCCAAGGTATCGGCATCAGCGAAAAAGTGTGCGCCATAAGCAACCCAATATCCGATAAAGAAATACGCAATGGCGGAAACGCCAAAATCCGCAAGAATCTTCACCAAAGCGTTTACTTGGTTTTTCTTTCGTACCGTACCTACCTCTAGGAAGGCAAAACCTGCGTGCATCAAGAAAACCATGATGGCACCAAGTAGTAAAAACAGTGTGTCCGAACTTTGCGTCAAGTTCTGTACTGCACTATGAACTTGCTCGACTGACTGGCTCATTAAAGCTAACTCCTTTTGCTTTATCATTTGCACTGATTGTGTGCGTGTTAAATGATGTAATTATTTAAAGACTCAATAGTTAGGCAAGATGCGTTCCAAACAACATGAACTGAATAAGCGCAGTTTGCACTATTAGGTAACTTATTGATTAATAGAGATTTGAATATTTAGTGGCACAATTTTGGTGAGCAACAGGATGTAAGTTGTTAATCTTATTTGCACCAAGATAGTGAGATGCACCATAAAGATGCGTGCAACATCAAGGGATTGGCTGAGAGGATTTAGAAAGCAGACAATAAAAAACCCAGCAAAGAGCTGGGTTTCAAATAGAACAACTTAAGAGTGTTGTTACAGGTTTGGTCCTGTCGAAGCTTTTTGAGGCAAACCTTGCTTCAGGCGGGTCATTCCTTGGTACATACGAATAAACCAAACCACGATGGCAATAGCACCAAACAACATTCCCACGTAAGGGATGTAGTATGCAATCTCATCGATGAAATGACTCTTATACCAGTAGTCGTTTACACCTTTCAAAACGCCATTTGACGTTGCAACAGTAACGATCAATACCACAAAGTAGGTCAGATTCAGGAAGAAAGTACGGATTAGACCGTAGTAATGGGAGTCAATGACTTCCCCATCCTCTCCTTTGTCTAGACGATAACCCGCATAGACAATAGCGATCACACCCGAAATCAGACAAGTAAATGGCGTAAAGCAACTTAGTATATAAGCAACCCAAATACCTTTATGAGGTTTGTTCATTCGGCTTTACCTCTTTTGCTGTTTGCGAGACGTTTTCTGTGTTCGAACCAGTTGTGTCACCTTGTAGTGCTTCCTGTTTCTCTTTAGCCATGACTTCTTCGTACCAAAGGTCGTGGTGCTCTTTAGCCCAAGTTTCGTCAACTTCACCCGTTACCATACCTTCTAGCGCCCCTTCCATACCAAACAGGCCGATATAGATGTGGAACACAAAGCCACAGATTAGGATCAGTGCCGCTAGCATGTGAACTAAGTTAGAAAGCTCCATATCACGACGTGTTTGACCAAAGATTGGGAAGTCTAGAACTAAACCACTGATCGCAACGACGGTACCTACAACGATAAGTAACCAAAACAGTGCTTTTTCACCAGCGTTTGAAAACTCTGCTGACGGGTGTGAGCCTTTATGCTTACCAACCATACCACCAAGCTTCATAAACCACTTAAGATCGACCATCTTGAAGATAGACTTACGCCACCACTTCACTAGTACGCACATTAGCAGTACATAGAAAATTGGACCGATGTAGTTGTGGTATTGCTTAGCGAGCATGATGATAAAGCCCCAAAAATCCGTTGGGATATAAGGCTTTAAGAAGTGCTTACCATAAACCAACATTAAGCCGCTGAAGGCCAAAGTTAGAAAGGTAAACGCCATGCTCCAGTGAAGTGCTCTGTCTAAACGAGACCAACGTTTTATCTTACGTCCGGTTCTCGGCGCACTTAACATGAGCGGGCCAATCACAATGTACATCAGAGTAACAAAGGCAATACTACCGAAGATAGCAACTGCGCCTGCCGGAGACATCCACTTCTCTTTTAAGATGTACCACGTTTGTCCGGGAGTACTGATTAGCATACCGTGCTCAGCAGATTGAGACGTTGTGTAGCCTGTCTCACCTTCACGCACTTGTCGCCAAAAGTCTGCACCCGCCAGTTGGGTCATCTCACGCTCTGCGGTATTCGCTTTCGTCTCAGCAGCGTGACTCATTGGAGCCAGCATTGTCAGTGCTGCCAATAGCGGCAGCACGACAAATGAGAGACGTTTTAACAATGAAAGCATACGTCTCTCCCTACTTAGCTCTTAGTCGCATCGTAAGATAGGTCGTTACCATTGGTCCAACCCGCGCCTTTTGCGCCACGCTCTACAACACGTTGACGGAATACATCAGAGACTTTCTCTGCGTCACCCGCTAGAAGCGCTTTAGTTGAACATAGTGATGCACACATTGGTAGCTTGCCTTCAGCAATACGGTTCGCACCGTACTTCTGACGCTCTTCAACAGAGCCCGCTTCAGTTTCAGGACCGCCTGCACAGAATGTACATTTGTCCATCTTACCGCGCTCACCAAAGGCTTCCTGTTTAGGGAATTGTGGTGCGCCAAACGGACAAGCGAATAGACAGTAGCCACAACCGATACACAGATCTTTGTTGTGAAGTACGATGCCGTCTTCAGTGTGCTCGAAACAGTCTGCAGGACATACCGCCATACAAGGCGCGTCAGTACAGTGCATACAAGCAACCGAAATAGAGTTTTCACCCGGTTCGCCATCGTTCAGTGTTACAACGCGGCGACGTTGGATACCCCACTCTAGAGCATCATCGTTTTCGTTTTTACATGCAGTGACACAGCCGTTACATTCGATACAACGCTTAGTGTCACAAAGAAATTTCATTCTAGCCATTATTGGACTCCTTAAGCCTTACGAATGTTACAAAGGGTTACTTTCGTTTCCTGCATCAACGTTACAGGGTCATAACCATACGTGGTTGCTGTATTTGCAGCTTCACCAATAACATACGGGTCAGTGCCTTCAGGATACTTAGAACGTAGGTCTTCACCTTGGAACTTACCGCCGAAGTGGAATGGAATAAATGCCAGACCAGGCTTCACACGACGTGTGACAAGAGCTTTCACCTTAATACGGCCTTTCTCTGCACCTTCAACCCAAACATCATCGCCATCTTTAAAGCCGATGTCGTTTGCGTCTTTCGGGTTAACTTCAACGAACATCTCTTGTTGAAGTTCAGCAAGCCAAGGGTTAGAACGAGTCTCTTCACCACCACCTTCGTATTCAACCAGACGGCCAGAGGTTAGGATGATTGGGTACTCACCAGACTTATCTTCTTCTTGAATCGATTTGTACAAGGTTGGTACACGGAAGATCGCTTCTTTGTCATCCCACGTTGGGTAGTCAGCAACTAGGTCACGACGTGGTGTGTACAGCGGCTCACGGTGAAGTGGTACGCGGTCTGGGAATGTCCAAACAATCGCACGCGCCTTCGCATTACCAAATGGGATACAACCGTGCTTAATCGCAACGCGTTGGATACCGCCAGATAGGTCAGTTTTCCAGTTCTTGCCTTCAGCAGCTGCTTTTTCTTCGGCTGTTAGATCGTCCCACCAACCCAGTTGTTTCAGAAGCTTGTCACTGAACTCTGGGTAGCCGTCTTTGATTTCGCTTCCTTTCGAATAGCTGTCTTCTGCCAGTAGGTTTTTACCTTCGAATTCAACACCAAAACGGGTACGGAAGTTACCGCCGCCCTCTGCAACAGGCTTAGATGTATCGTAAAGGATATGAGTACCAGGATGTTTCATCTCTGGTGTGCCCCAACATGGCCAAGGCATACCGTAGGTTTCCCCGTGGATTGGGCCGCCTTCCGCTTCCAACGTTGTTTTGTGGAATGTGTGCCAGTTTTGTTGGTGCTCTTTAATACGCTCAGGGCTTTGACCTGTATAACCAATCGTCCACATACCTTTGTTGAACTCACGGGTTAAGTCTTCAATCAGTGGCTGATTGTTCTCAACGCGGATGTTTTTAAACAACTGATCTGCATAACCTAGCTTCTTAGAAAGTAGGTACATGATTTCGTGGTCAGGCTTAGAGTCGAACAGTGGATCAACCACTTTGTCACGCCATTGTAACGAACGGTTTGATGCTGTAACACTGCCGTAAGTTTCGAACTGAGTCGTCGCTGGAAGTAGGTAAACGCCGTCAGTACGATCGTTCATTACCGCTGCAACTGTTGGGTATGGGTCAACAATAACCATCATATCCAGCTTCTGCATCGCCTTCTGCATTTCAGGGCCACGAGTCTGAGAGTTCACCGCGTGACCCCAGTAGAACATTGCGCGAATGTTTTCACGTTGGCGGATGTTGTCTTTATTTTCTAAAACACCATCAACCCAACGAGATACAGGAATACCCGCACTGTTCATTGGTTTCTGACCGCCGTAAGCGTTGTCATCGAAACGGCCTTTCACCCAGTCAAAATCTAGATCCCAAACTTTCGACCAGTGACGCCATGAACCTTCAGAGAGACCGTAGTAACCTGGAAGTGTGTCTGATAGTACGCCAAGGTCAGTTGCGCCCTGTACGTTATCGTGACCACGGAAAATGTTAGCACCGCCGCCTGATTTACCGATGTTACCTAGTGCAAGTTCAAGTACACAGTAAGCACGAGTGTTGTTGTTACCTGTGGTGTGTTGAGTACCACCCATACACCAAACAATACAACCAGGTCGGTTTTCAGAAAGCAGTTTCGCTGTGTGGTAAACGTCAGCTTCAGATACGCCAGTTACGCGCTCAACTTCAGCTGGTGTCCATTTTGCGACTTCTTCACGGATCTCATCCATACCAAATACACGTTGGCGAATGAACTCTTTGTCTTCCCACTTATTTGCGAAGACATGCCATAGCACGCCCCAAATAAATGCGACGTCAGAGCCCGGACGAAGTGATACGTAGTGATCAGATTTGGCAGCTGTACGAGTGCGGCGAGGATCTGCAACAACGATCTTACAGTTGTTCTTCTCTTTCGCGATCAGGATGTGCTGCATCGCAACTGGGTGTGCTTCTGCTGGGTTTGAACCAATGAACAGCATCGATTTACAGTTGTGCATGTCATTGAACGAGTTTGTCATTGCACCGTAGCCCCAAGTGTTCGCTACACCTGCTACTGTGGTTGAGTGACAAATACGCGCTTGGTGATCGACGTTATTGGTGCCCCAAAGTGACGCCATTTTACGGAATGCGTAAGCTTGTTCGTTACTGTGTTTCGCACTACCAAGGAAGTAAACCGAATCAGGACCAGACTCTTTACGAAGCTCTAGCGCTTTGTTACCGATCTCTTCAATCGCTTGTTCCCAAGAAAGCTTCTTCCACTTACCGCCTTCCAGTTTCATTGGATACTTAAGACGACGTTCACCGTGGCCGTGCTCACGCAGTGCTGCACCTTTCGCACAGTGTCCACCAGCGTTGAATGGGTGGTCAAATGCCGGCTCTTGGCCAGTCCATACACCATTTTGAACCTCAGCGTAGATACCACAACCCACAGAACAGTGAGAACAGATCGTACGTTTGATCTCAGTTTTCGCATCAGGATCAACCGATTTCGCTTGTGCTTTCTTCATCATGCCTGGAGCAAATAGGCTTGCACCTACTACAGCGCCACCAGCAGCCAATGAAGTGTTCTTCATGAATGCACGACGAGATACGCCGAGCTGATTGGTTTCCTTGCTCACACTATCGGAGCGTTTGACTAGTTTCATCCTTTATCCCCTATAGTGTGTCGTAGTAGTCGCGAATATGTTGCGTTTCACGGTAGCCAGTCTTCTTCACGTCTTTTTTGGAAAGGTCAGGCGTTTCAGCCGCTGATGCCACTGTTGAAGTTCCAGCGACAACAGCACCCGCTACGGCTGCAGTTGTTAAGCCTTTGAGTAAGTCCCTACGGCTTGTATTTACTTCTTTATTATCTTTCATCATTGCTTCCTTACCTTACGGTAGATCTTTATGGAGGCTTACTGCCCCTCTATCGATATGATCGAGTACTGCTCGATTACTCGTAATCAGTGACGTTTTTCACATCAATTTTTGATTTGTGCTTACTGCCTTTGGTATTCACACTAAAACGAACTTGTTCTAGCGATAGGAATGCTTGGCATAGCTGAGCGGCCGGCTTGTAAAAGTTGGCGTGTTCCGCACTCTCCGTTTGACGAGTGAAAGATTCAAACCAAGGTGCAATATGTTTATTAAAAACAACTTGTTGAAGCTCTTCCTCTTCACCGGTTAGCATCGCCATGACTTCACAAAGAGCTGAAATATGATCTTCTGGCTCTTTTACGTTTTCATCGCGCTCAATACCAAGAAGCTCAAGATCGTGTCGGATCTCAGCGAGTGGCTTTTCCATCATTGCGCCAGTCATATGCCATGAACCAAAAGGCATGACTTCACCACGGCCAATACCGATGAAAAGGTCTTGGTATTCGTCTTCTAGTGCTTCACGTTCAGATTGAATTGCGGCTTGTTGAAGCGAAATCCACGCTTTTTGCATGGCACTTTCCGACTCTTCAATTTCTAGAGATTTTAAAAAGTCGATCATCTCTTCTGTTGGAGCACTACGAAACAGTGCGGATAGAACTAGGTAGATATCTGTTCTTAATGTTTGTTCTTGTTCTGAATGAGTATCCAAAGCCAACTCCTAGTATTTCAGTTGTTTCAATGGGTCTTGAGCCATCGAATCGAACATATCGATGACACGGCAGTCTTCACACATAGCAATACGATTGATCGCTGCTTCGTCTGAAAAGTGAGAGTGACCGCGTAACTTGTTTTGCAACATATCAATCATAGATTGAGGAGCAAAAGGCTTATGACAACGAATACACTCCGCTGCTTTCTCTTCATGGATCACAACGGCCTTCTGACGCTCCTCTTTCACCCAATTCATACGAGGCGTTAGAGTCAGAACATTTTCAGGACATGCTTTTTCACAAAGACCACATTGAACACAATCTTGCTCAATGAATTTTAGAGATGGAGATGTGCCATCGGTATGAAGTGCACGAGTTGGACATACCGCCACACAACTCATACATAACGTACAATCTTTGCTTTCACACGAAACGTTGCCGTAAGGCGCGTTCGATGGAAGCTCAACAATATTCTCGACAGGAATTCGTGATGTGCTTAGTGCATCAAGAGCAGTAAATAGACGCTGGCGCTTATTACCTTGAAGGTCGCCAAGTGCCAAATCAAACGAATCGGTACAAAGTGTAGGTGCACCCTCACGAAGAGATTCAAGGTAAAGGATATCTACTGTCTCTTTTGCTACACCAATTTGATCCAACAGTTCTTGAGCAATACCGACTTCGTTATTAAGAACACGAATAATGGTTTCTGGCATAAAGCGAGACGCTGCAAACAGAACCTGAGTTGCACCATTTACTAACGCTGCAAACCACGAATCAATCCCTACAGAAGGAAGCTCTTCAACAACAACCGGAATAACATTGTCTGGAAGTGCTTTAAGTGCCATCACGTTATATGTTTCATGACGAGAGCTACAAATCAGAACGATCGGGTCTAGGCCCCCTGCTTTCTCATAGTTGGCTAACGTGCGTTCAATGAACTTTTGAGTGTCATCTGGATTAGGAAGTGCGTAACTGATCGCTTCAGTTGGACAGCTTGTTGCACAAGTACCCACGCCTTGACAAAGGTACGGGTTAATTTCGATGCGATGACCGGTTTTGTCTGTACCTTCACTTGATAGCGCACCTGCTGGACAAGCATCAACACAACGCTCACAACCTTTAACGCCACGAGAGCTATGCGCACATAAGTCGGTATCTAAACGGAAGAATTTTGGCTTATCGAACGTACCCATTAGCGTTGGGATTTCTTCTAGTGCTTCAGCCAACTTCGGATAGCCACGTCCAACTGGGTAGTAACCCGGAACTGGAACCTCTTCAGTCATGCAGCTGTTTAGGCATAGGTCTAGCACAACATCAAAGCAATCGTGATTAATAGCAACTTTCGCTAAATTGCTCGTCGTCCCACGGTTTTCAATAACCACTTCAAACGTACCTAGGAAACCCGATACCTGAACCGAATTAGCGAAATAGAGTTCACTGTTTGAACCCTTCTCTCCATCCGTTGACAGCAGAGTAAGGCTAGTCAATTGAGGAAGCTGTGCAGCCGCGCTCTCAATGATTGCAGTTGGCCCTATGATTAGGGTATTACCACCACTTTCATAACTTACTGTTGGTGGAATAAGGTTGGTTAACTCTACGGTATTTTCAAAAGCATAGAGTCGCGCTTTACCATTATTTGTTGTTGCTTCTTTTAATAGTTCTTTAAGCATTGCTCAGTTCCATATAGCGTCATGGATAATCTGCTCAACCTTGATTGTAGTCAGCCTCGTATAGAATGCTGATTAATTGCTCAATTAATGATGTGTCGTATTTCATCATCGATAATGAAACAATCTACTAACCTGTTGATTATGCTTGTTCATAGCAATGTACATGCCAACTTTATTTTGATTGTATTTCAATGGTTTATGTTATTTATTGCTATTTAATAAGGACAAAAAAACCGACTGGGACAATTTGTCTCAGTCGGTTCATTGAGTGTTTAGTCAAAATGTACCTATTGTTTGTGTGGTATATTTTGTCCCAGTTACAGAGTCATACTTTCAGATGAAGTACCGATTTTATGGGCAACTGTATATTTATACAGTTATTGTTGTTTGGGAGACTTTTCAACCTTCTCAGTGTCTGAATTGAGGGCATCTTTAGGCTCGTTTTCAGAAACATCGCCCGCTTCTTGTAGAGCTTCTTCTTGCTCTGTTTCAGCTACTTCTTGTTCTAAGGTATCACTGGTCGAAGTTGATTCATCTTGAGCTTTAGTCGTGACAGGCTCACTATCCTCGACGGTATCTTTTACCCAGTCTCTTAACGTATCAGCAACGCCCTCAGTAAGAGACTTGAGATTGCTGTAGTCATCATCATAGTCATCTAAGCCATCACGAACGTTGAACTCTTCTGATAAGAATAGCTTTCTCAGAGCAGCCTTTTTCACGCTCTCCGATGCCTCAGATACCAGCAGCTGAGCAACAGAAGGAGATTCATCTTCAGCGTTTTCTACCGAATCATCAAGAGTTTCACTAGAAACATCCGCGGTTGTTTGTTCTGAATGAACCGAAGGATCTAGGTCGTTAACGCTAGTGAATTCAGAAGGTTGAGCATCAGTAGCAACGTTAACTGATTCTTCTTTCTCAACGTCTGTGGCGTCTAACTTACGCTGTGACCAACGACTAAAGAAACTAGTTGCCATTAGCGCGCCCTGCTCCTTTACGTTTCTTACGACGTTTTTCTAACAGTTCGCCATGTCGACCAATGAAGGCCTCCATCCAAGCTTGAACAGGTAAAGGCATATCAAACGAAAGAACCTGATTATCTCCATCCATATACTGACCTGCGACAGTTTGAGAGGCTGTCAGCAGTTGGATAATAGGTACACCTGAGTCGACGTTATCCATTACCAAGAAAAGCTTGGGTTGTTGTGAACTAAGGTTGAATCGATAGTCTGTTCGTTCATCTTTATGCAGTTGCAGTAGACACACATCTTTTGAGTCACTGTTTGGGGATAGTTCAAACCCTACTAGCTCCCACTGTGTGGTCGTCCACATGCCCGTTTTGATCTCTTTCTCGATGCGATGAACGCCTATCGACCAAGATGTCTCGGTTTTCTCATATTGTTGTTCTAGTTCTTTAGTTTCCGACATATCTCATCCAGTTGTTATTTGAAGCCGTAATCAATAGGACATTTTGTTCTATTTACGACGTCACAAAATCTTTGGTTTACTACAACTAAGCAATAACCACGCCATACCGCTACCAAAATAGGCGAAGTCTCTGTTCAGGTTAGACCGATGTGACAGTTTTTGCGCTAAGTAAAGGTAATCATCCGAATAATTTGAGATAAAGAGCGCTTTGGAATAAGAATTGCTTTAAGCATTAAGACAAAGAAGCCGACACCCTCTGCGAGCTTCAAAATAGCGCCTAAACCGTCAACGTCAAAACGCGTGATGAGCGTATACACAACTAGGATATTAAAGTGGTTAAACCAAACATTATTAAAACCAGTGAAAACCCTCTACAAACCATTGAAGTGGAAGTGTTCGACGAGTATGGCGAAAAGCTAACAAAACAGATTGCTTGCGAACGTCCTCTAACCGTCATGCTTAACTGGAAAGAGATCGTGACTCTGATGACTTTGGGCTCACGTCCTGAATCATTAGTCTTAGGTTATTTAAAGAACCAAAGCTTCCTTTCTGACCCTGAAGCGATTGAATCAATCATCATTGATTGGGAAACCAGTTCAGCGGCGGTTGTAACGAAAGAAGATACAAGCCAGCTGGAGAGTGCGCTTAAAAAGAAAACCGTCACCTCAGGTTGTGGTCAAGGCACTATGTACGGCAACGTAATGAAGCAGCTTGAAAACTACCAAGTACCTCAAACTAAGCTTAAGCAATCAGAAATTTATACTGCGCTTGAAGCGTTAACTCACTATAACGACACCTATAAAAAAGCAGGAGCTGTCCATGGTTGTGCTGTATGTAAAGACGATCAAGTGCTCTCTTTCGTTGAAGATGTGGGCCGTCATAACGCGGTAGATACGCTGGCAGGTGAAATGTGGCTGAATCAAGAAGATGGTTCAGACAAAATCTTCTATACCACTGGCCGTTTGACGTCTGAAATGGTGATTAAGGTAGCTCAAATGGGCATTCCTGTACTGCTCTCTCGCTCAGGTGTGACTCAGATGGGCTTAGACTTAGCTCAGAAGTTTGGCATCACTACGATTGCTCGTGCTAAAGGTTTACGCTTCCAAGTCTTTACAGGTGCAGATAAGATTATCTTTGATGTTAAAGGTAACCAAGACGGTGAATAATGTATTTAAAATGCACCGTTGTTTCCTTATCTAACGAAGCCTAACTAAGTGTAATTCGATGCCCTCAATAGCCATGATCTCTACCAAGAAGTATGCAGTATCAATGTGTTGTTGAGGGCATTTACCATATTAGAGCTTGTTAATATGCCCTATTTAAGCTTGTTTGGGTAAAATTTTTACCAAACTGGTCCAATCCCTTGCGTTACTCTCCTAATAAGCTATTAGTTACATATCTATCTTTTATAAATACATCACTCAAATAAATAACAGATAGATATAAAACGTCATCGGCTAAAAGGAGTTGCCTATGGATAGGTCAACCGAAAAGCAGCGTTCTTCGCTGTCATTGTCTATACGAAGTAAATTTATTCTTATCAACATCACGCTATTTGTCTCCGTGTTTGTTTATGCCGTATATGAACAGATGAGCCTTGACCGGCTGGAGTCACTTGAACGTGCCGCCAATGAGAATCTGAGAAGCTCAGTCGACCTACTCATGCTCAGAAGGCACGAGAAAGACTTTCTAGCAAGGAAAGAACAGGAATACGCAGAGCGCTTTGATACTACCGCCGCAACACTGGATCAAAGATTATTAGATTTGAATCAGACGCTTATTTCCCACGAGTTAAACCTCTCTGATAACACCTCCAAAATCAGCCAAGCAATCGAGAGCTACGAATATCAATTTCGTCAGATTGTTCAACAAGTCAATGCGATTGAAAACCCTAACCCTTCTGTTGGCTTGATTGCAGTTTTAGACAAGAGACGAAATGAATTGAAACATGCGGTAGAGAAAGAGGCGAATCTCACACTGGAACTCGCCTTGCTTGAGTTAGTAGAGAAAGATTTCCACTATCTCGCCCACACCAATGACCAAACCAGTCTCGTATTTGATGGTGCATTAGATGTGTTTACTCCCTATGCTCAGAATACAAATACGACAAAACAGGCGTATTTGAACTACCGAGATGCCGTCGAAAAGCTGCTCGTGGCTAATACGCGCCTTGGGCTGACCGAGGAACTAGGGCTGAAAGGAGAACTTCGTCGAACCGTTCATCAAGCTGAACAAGCAATTAATGGCGTCCAGCTGGAAATTAACACGGCAATAAGCCAAGCCAGTTCTGATACCAAAAATACCCTGCATCTGTTCGGCTTTGCCATCGTTATTCTTTTATCGGCGTTATTGGCACTAATCGGTAAAAGTGTTTTAACTCGTATCAAAGCCATCAACCAAATGATGGAGTCTATTGCCAATGGTGATGGCGACTTAACGGTTCGTATGAACGCTAAGGGTACCGATGAACTGGCGCAACTCTCCCACTCCTTTGATGCGTTCATTAGTAAGTTACATGCAAACATCAAAGATCTTTCAGGAGTTATGACCGTGCTTACTGACAGTTCCTGTAGTTCAGAGCAAGCTGCGCAAAAAAGCATGAGTAACGCCGAGAAGCAAAAGCAACAATCTGAATCGGTAGCCACGGCAGTCAATGAACTTGTGATGACCAGTAACGAAGTGGCCGCTAATATTGAAAACGCTGCACTGAGTGCTGAGAAAATCAAAGGAAACGCTCATCATGCACTGCAAGAGACGCACGCAACTGATGACAGCATTCAAGTGCTGGTTACCAACATCGAAGAATCTCAGACCTTGATAGACCATCTGGAAGAGCAGAGTCGTGAGATCAACCAAGTGGTTACGACGATTCAAGGTATCGCAGAACAGACTAACTTACTCGCCCTCAATGCCGCGATTGAAGCAGCACGAGCGGGTGAGCATGGTAGAGGCTTTGCTGTGGTGGCGTCGGAAGTGAGAGAACTTTCACTCATGACCAACAACTCTACCCATCAAATTGAAACCACCATTCAAGGGTTAACCAGTGGGATTGAGAAAACCGTTGCTAAGATGTCAGAAAGTTTGGATCAAACGGAACATGTTAAACGCCAAACTAAGGGCGTAGTTAATGCGATTGAAGGTATTCATCTGCAGGTTGGTGAAATGTTTGACTTGAATAGCCAAATTGCGACCGCTTCGGAGGAGCAATCTGTTGTCTCTGCGGAGATTGACCGAAACATTACAGATATCGCCCATTTATCCGTCGATACGTATGAAGTGGTGTCAGGCTCTGTGCGCTGCAGTGAACAGGTGTCTAATGTGAGCGTTAAACTGGATAAGATCGTCGCCCAGTTTAAATATTAGTGTTGTTGTAACGAACAGTTCAGCACAAACAAAAGCGCCTTTATCGCAGTGATAAAGGCGCTTTTTAATAAGTCTAACATCGCTTAGGTAGCGTTAGAGGTTCAATTAACCGTCAATGCCACGCGCTTTTAGGAACTCAGCGTAAGTACCACGGAAGTCATGGATCTGACCATCTTTGATCTCTAGGATACGTGTCGCTAGTGAGTCTACGAATACACGGTCGTGAGAAACGAAGAACAGTGTGCCTTTGTAGTTCTCAAGAGCCAAGTTAAGCGCTTCGATAGATTCCATATCCATGTGGTTTGTTGGCTCATCCATTAGCAGGATGTTTGGTTTATGCATCATGATCTTACCAAGAAGCATACGACCTTGTTCACCACCAGAGATAACCTTAACTGACTTCTTAATGTCGTCTTGGCCAAATAGCATACGACCTAGGAAGCTACGTACGACTTGCTCATCTTCGCCTTCTTGACGCCATTGGCTCATCCAATCGAATAGGTTCATGTCTTCTTCAAAGTCATGAGCATGGTCTTGAGCGTAGTAACCGATGTTCGCGTTCTCAGACCACTTGTATTCACCTGTACGCGCTTCTAGTACACCAGCAAGTGTGTTTAGTAGGGTTGTTTTACCAACGCCGTTCTCACCGATGATTGCAACACGCTCGCCCACTTCGAAGATCGCGTCGAACTTGTTGTATAGGTCTTCTTCAAAACCTTGAGATAGGTTTTCAACCACAAGCGCGTTACGGAACAGCTCTTTAGACTGTTCGAAACGGATGAACGGGTTTTGACGGCTAGATGCTTTAACTTCTTCTAGCTGAATCTTATCGATCTGTTTAGCACGAGACGTTGCTTGCTTAGCTTTAGATGCGTTAGCAGAGAAGCGAGATACGAACGTTTGAAGTTCAGCGATTTGCGCTTTCTTCTTCGCGTTGTCAGACAGTAGACGCTCACGAGCTTGTGTCGCTGCAGTCATGTATTCATCGTAGTTACCTGGGTAAACGCGTAGCTCACCGTAATCAAGGTCAGCCATGTGAGTACATACAGAGTTTAGGAAGTGACGGTCGTGCGAAATGATGATCATTGTGCAGTTACGTTGGTTTAGTGTCTCTTCCAACCAGCGGATGGTGTCCATGTCCAAGTTGTTCGTTGGTTCGTCTAGCAGCATGATATGCGGGTCAGCGAACAGAACTTGTGCTAGAAGAACACGAAGTTTCCAACCGGGAGCAACTTCGCTCATTAGACCAAAGTGAAGTGACTCTTCGATACCTACCGCAAGAAGAAGCTCACCCGCTTTCGCTTCCGCCATGTAACCATCCATCTCTGCGAACTGAACTTCTAGGTCAGCCACTTTCATGCCGTCTTCTTCGCTCATTTCTGGTAGCGAGTAAATGCGGTCACGTTCTTGCTTCACAGCCCATAGCTCTTTATGGCCCATGATAACCGTGTCGATTACAGAGAACTCTTCGTACGCGAACTGGTCTTGGTTTAGCTTAGCAACGCGCTCGTTTGGATCGTAGCTTACGTTACCTGCGCTTGGCTCTAGTTCACCTGAAAGGATTTTCATGAACGTCGACTTACCACAGCCATTCGCGCCGATTAGACCGTAACGGTTACCTTCGCCGAACTTCACTGAAATATTTTCGAAAAGTGGCTTTGCGCCGAATTGTTGGGTGATATTTGCTGTGGAAATCAATGCCTTTACCTTTTTAATGTGAAAAACGCCGCAACGTTACTCGTTCAGACGGTTAACTGCAAGCGTTGTTTGCCTTATTCCGCATATTAGCCACGTGAAATAGAGAAAATCATATCTAACCTTTCGCTGAGGCTAATGGCTTATTAAAAAGTAGAAGGGATTTTCGAAAACCCCAGCTTTGGTGACGTTTATTTCACCGAAAAGGCATAGATATCAACAGTAACAACAATTAAAGAGGATCAATGGCGGTAAACGAACTACACTAATTCAATCTAATCAGGAAGTTAAAGTGAAGTTTATGCGCCAATTATCACTGATATGCGTTCGGCATATTTGGTTACTCTGGGTAGCAATGGTTTCATTTAGTAGTGCTGCACAATGGCAATACGAACAGGAAGTCACCCCCAGTGTTAGTGAAACCGCTGTGAGCATCAATAATGAGGTTCAAACCCTACCCGAGCCGCTATTTATGTCGGCTCAAGAGCAACGCAAAGCGTCTCAGTTATTAAGAGTCGTACTTATCGAACAACAAAAACAGAGCGACCAGTTCGCACTGCATCTTTCCCAGTTTATCGATAATCTTAAATCCGATGGAGACCCCGATGTTAAATCGCAAGCGAGCGACGACATTTGGTTCAAGGTTCAGTCTGACTACCTAACCCTAAGCAGTATCAATAACAGTAAGCAAAAGTTACTAGAACTTGCTGATAGTGCCACTCGTGACAAGCTCATTGGATTTGGACCGCAAGGGGTTAGGCAGTTGAAGCAAGAGTGGCAGTTGACGCTGCTCAATGCCGAATACCTGTTTTACTTTCAGTTACGCAGCTTTCGCGCGTTGATAGAAGATATCTTTGTTTCACCTGTGCCTGTGGTATGGGCCGGTATCAAGATCTTTTTCATTTATAGCGTGCTCATGTGGTGGCTTGCAAATAGCGCCAGAATAATAGAACTGTATAAAAACACAGTTTTAGAAAAAACCAATACTCCACCGCTATGGGTTCGTATCATTTGGTATTTTAGTCGCGCTCACAAAGCCATCGCTTGGTTGATAGCGATAACCTTATCCTTGCAAGTATTGTCGACCATTCCAAGTCTTCAGCATGTCGTCTTTCTCGAAATATTTACCTGGTGGATTCTCGGCGGTTCTATCGCGATTAGCTTCATTTTGGAGTTCGCTTACCGAAATAGCCGCTCTTCTAGTCAAGAGATTGTTGAACTGCGACTGTCGACCATTCGTCGTTATGTATGGAGCGGGATTATTGCTGGTGTGATCTTGCAAATTTCAACCATGACACTTGGTAAAGGCACCATCTACAACTGGATATACAGCGTGCTCTTCTTCTGGTTTGTTCTTATTACCATTTCAGTATTGAGGCTGTGGCGCGACACTGTGTTTGAAATGGTGGAGAACATTGCTGATCGTCCTTGGTGGGTCAATTGGGCAATCAGCAAGAAACGGATCTGGGTCATCAGTATCATTGCAACCGCGATGGCAGCAGCATGGGTCATAGTACATATTGCTAAGCATCGATTAATCTCAAAGCTTTCGCACTTTACCTTTTTCAGCCAAGCCCTCGCCTATTTGTTTCGAATTGAGGTTGCTAAGCAAAAAAACAACACTGCAGATGGCCACGCATTAGTTCGTGTTAAAGGCGCTGCTGCCTTTGATTATGTGTTGCCAGGGAATCATGACAGTGAATTAATCGACTATGCTGATGCCGAAATCAAACAACTCTCTAAATATCTACTGACCGACTCTCCTGCTTTATGTGTTGTCTCAGGAGAGCGTGGCGTGGGCACTACGACCTTTTTAAAACAGATGCTGCATAAAGTAAAAAATGCAGAGCCGGTTTACCTCAATTGCCCTCACTCTGGCTATCAAGAGCTGCTGGCTCATTTTGCTGTGAGTATTGGGCTTGATGAAGACGCCACGGAAATACAGATACTGAGTCAGCTTCGAGGCAGCCAAACTACCTACTTAATTGCTGTCGATAATGGACAAAGATTAGTGAAGCCTATGGTTGGTGGTTTATCAGCGCTTATCCGTTTAACTAATCTCATTCGACGTTCCAAGAAAAATCACCGTGCAATCATCTCAATTGAGAAAGCAAGTTGGCGATTTGTCGATCGAGCCCGAGGAGAACGACTACTGTTTGATTGGGTCGCGTTTCTGCCTAAATGGAATGAAATGCAAATAGCGTCACTGCTCAACACGCGCATCAACCAATCAGACGAATACACAGTGAGCTTTGATGGATTGGTGGTACCGAAACAGTGGGACCAGCAAGATATCAGTGAAGAGGAACGGGCTAAGCAAGGTTTCTATCGAATCCTATGGCACTACTCTGATGGAAACCCGACCGTTGCATTAAGGTTCTTCCGTTTCTCGTTAAATCGAAATAAAGAGACCGAACAAGTGTTGGTGAGGCTGTTCCATGCTCCCGAATCGGAAGAGCTTGAGAAGATGCCAAAACCCATGTTGGCGGTATTACGCTCTATTGTTCAATTGGAGATTGCGACACCAGAAGAACTCTCTGAATGTACACAGCTTACTATCTCCGAAGTGACTGGGACGCTGCGCTACTTCCAAAGCCGAGGCTATATCGAATGGACAGAAGACAAAGCCAAAATCTCAGATCATTGGTTCAGACACATTACCAATGTGTTAGACAGACAGCATTTATTGGTGAAGTAATATGATTAGAATCTCTAAAATACTCGGCATCGCCTTACTAACACTGTTGCTGCCATCTCAACTGGCAATTGCCGCGGAAGAAGTGGTTAACGTTGAGAGCATCCAACAGTTTGCTAGCCTGATTCGTTGGAGTGGCGTCTTCTTCTCAATCCTAGTTATTGCTGCAACATGGTTACTGATCAAGTTTATGAACTCGATGGTTGAGAGCATTGGTGGGCAGTTTGTACAGTACCGAATGGTGCTACAAAAGGTCCAGTCTTTCCTCCAGTTCTTCATCTATATGACAGCTGGTCTAGTCGTCTTTATGATGAGCTTTCGAATTAACGATCATATCTTGGCGCTGATTGGCGGTACGCTCGCTGTATCCGTAGGTTTCGCATTGAAAGACCTTGCGGCGTCGTTCATAGCGGGTTTAACCGTGATGATAGACAGGCCGTTTCAAGTGGGCGACCGTGTTACGTTTGAGGGGAATTACGGCGACATCATTACCATCGGGTTACGTTCAGTGCGTATGAGAACCCTCAACGACGATATCATCACCATACCTAACAATAAGTTTCTAAATGAAGTAACGACCAGCGGGAACTATGGCGCTCTCGATATGCAGGTCGTGATTCCTTTCTATGTAGGAATGGATGAAGACATCACCCTAGCCCGCGATTTAATTCAAGAGGCTGCATCGTCAAGTCGTTACATTCACCTGCCAAAGCCTGTCACAGTGCTCGTTAAACAAACCATCACTGACAACTACTTAGCCATTCAATTGACCTGTAAGGCTTATGTTGTTGATACAGCTTATGAGAAGTTGTTTGAAACCGACATTACCTTAAGAGTGATGAAAGAGTTCAAAAAGCACGGCATCAAGCCGCCGAAGATAGCTTTGGCTTCAAGCTAGCAAACTTGTCGGTTTAAAAACAAAAAGCCCTCGTTTCATTTGAAGCGAGGGCTTTTCTTTAGAGCGGTTTTAACAATTACACTTTGAAGTATTTCAGCTGCTCAGTGAGGTGCTCTGCAGTGTTCGCCATCTGTTGGCTATCTTCAGCGAGTGATTGAGATGCCTGAAGTACTTCGTTTGCTGCTAAATGAATGCTAGATACGTTCTGGTTCATTTCTGTCGCCACTGAACTTTGTTGTTCTGAAGCTGCAGCAATTTGTGCCACCATATCGTTAGCATTTTGCAGCTCTGCGACGATTTCATCCAATTGAGCTCGAGTATCGTCAGACGCTTTCACACTATGATCAACCTCTTCATTGCTTTGCTTCATCGCGACGAAGGTTTGCTCTGCCTGTTGAGTAAGCTTCTCAATGGTGTGTTGTACTTCATTGGTCGAGTTCTGTGTGCGGCTTGCAAGGTTACGTACTTCGTCGGCAACCACAGCAAAGCCACGACCTTGCTCACCCGCTCGCGCAGCTTCAATCGCTGCGTTCAGAGCCAACAAGTTAGTTTGCTCAGAAACATCACGAATAACCCCCACTACTTGACTGATTTCAGTTACGCCCGCTTGTAGGTCTTGCACCAAGCTGTTCGCATTCGAAATATTATCAGACACGTGAGAGATACTTGTCGCTGTTACCTTCATGTTTTCGTCGTTACGATACGCATGATCAACCACTTTATTTGTACTCACTGCCGTGTTTTCAGCATTAACGGCCACATCAGAAATGGTGGCACTCATCTCGGTCATTGCTGTTGATAGCAGCTCAAGTTGCGCATGTTGAGAGTTAACACTAGTCGCAGCCTCTTCACTGGCTTGAGCAATATGACTCGCCATTGAGCTAGATTGTCCTGCTGATTCATTGGCAGTTTTAAGCGTGCTTTGTAGTTTCTCTAACATCTTATCGATCTGCGTAGACATCTCACCCAGCTCATCTTTGCGTGTCATGTTCATGCGCACACGCAAATCACCATCAGCGATCGCATGAGTGTTGTTAATCAACTTGGCTAATGGAATCAGAATGTTGTTAGAAATGGCGTAACCCATCGCAAATAGCATCCCTGATAGGACGAGCGCTACCAAAGCCTCTTTTATCGCTAACGCCCAGAATGCTTCTTGAATATCTGCAACTAAGATCCCTGAACCTACGATCCAGTTCCACTCAGGAAATAGTTCAACATAAGAGATCTTATCTTTGAGTTCCCCTTGAGGACTCTTCCATTGGTAATCAAGAAAGCCTTTAGCTTGCGGAGAACGTGAGATAGAGACCATTTCACGCCAGTGGAACTTACCCGCGCCGTCTTTGAAGTTATGAGTATTCTCACCATTCAGTTCAGGCTTTAACGGGTGCATCACGACTTGTGATTGCTGGTTAAGAATCCAAAAGTAGTTGTTACCGTCGTAACGTAGGTTTTGAATCGCAGCTAATGCTTGTTGTTGTGCTTGTTGCTCACCCAACACGGCACGTTGACCATAATAATGCTTAGCTAGCGATACGGCGGACTCGACTTGCGCACTGAGTTTACTCTCACGCTCGGCCATTGAAGTGGCACGCTGCTGAAGCAAATTGTACGTACATGCCATAATCAGCGAGACCACTGAAAATATGACAATTGAGGCGAGTTTAGATTTGATAGAAAGATTGCTTAATTTCATAGCTGACTGACTTTATTTTTTGTTATTAGTTGGGAGCAACTTAACAAAACTGTCTCTAGCCGCGATGATGTAAGTCATGAAGAGTGAATATTCATATGGTTACACATGCAAAAGGTGACACTTGTCACCTATAGCTGGTTGAATTCTATAAAAATATCAATAATTGATAAGCCTTATTGAGTTAGCCTTTTAATTCCGAAAGTTGTGTAATGCTTTCACATTGAACACTGTCAGTGCTTTGTTCTGGTTTCTGTACAAACCAAATGGCATTGATTCCAGATTTAAGAGCAGGAGTGATATCTTTCTCAAGTGTATCGCCAACCATAGTGATGCTAGAAGCGGGCACGTTGAGACGAGAAATAATTGTGGGGAAAAAATCTGGGCTGGCTTTATCAACGCCAAGGTTAGCTTTACAGAAGTAACCAGAAATGAACTTATCTAACCCTACTCTGCTAAATGCTTGTTGGATTTCTTGTTCGGAAGAGTCTGCTGCATTGGTCGCAATGTAGACACGGTAATGTTTAGAAAGGTATTCGAGGGTTTCCAATGCACCATCAATCGGTTCAACGATTGGCCAGTCACACATTTTTCCAGATTGATCGGGGAAATTGACCATCAAGGTGTCTCCCCAATCAAAGAGATAGGTTTTTGTCATTCTGCCTCCATGCATGACGTTATATCTATTTGTTACTTTTAGTTCATCGAGTGCAACCCAATCACATTACCCTCAGTATCCATGACTAAGCTAATAAAACCAAATTCTCCAATCGCCATTTTGCTCATGTGAAGTGTTCCGCCGTTCACTAAGGCGCGTTTTTCTTCGATGGCACAGTCTTCACAGGAGAAATAGACGATGGTGCTGTTTCCACCAGCGGCCATATCGTCCATCTTCACCAAAGCGCCAGTCGCCCCATAACTGCCCATATCATCAGAGAACACCCACATATCAAGAGGAATACCTCCAGGGCTATCAAGCTTCGACAGGGTTACTTGAAACACTTCTTGATAAAACTGCTTTGCTCGATCCATGTCATTCACATAAATCTCGAACCATCCCACTGGATTACCTAACATAAGCCTATCCTCATTTGCCAAACACAAATTGAGCATAGTTCACTGCAAACCATACATCGTAGCTAATATCAGTTTCATTGGTAACGATACAATGAATGTTAGCTTGTTTTTAGTTAACGTTAGAAACCAGTAATTGTGGTGCTGCTTTCTTAGGTAAATAGACGCTGAAACGACTGCCTTTGCCTAATTCAGATTTAACACGAATTTCACCGCCGGTTTGAGACAGAATACTCTGCGAGACTGATAAGCCTAAGCCAGTACCATCGCGC
This sequence comes from Vibrio sp. THAF190c, assembly GCF_009363355.1. NCBI lineage: Bacteria > Pseudomonadati > Pseudomonadota > Gammaproteobacteria > Vibrionales > Vibrionaceae > Vibrio > Vibrio sp. THAF190c. The sequence continues at coordinate 1,655,569 of NZ_CP045338.1, forward strand.
TTGGTGGTATAAAACGGCGAGAAGATACGTTTCAACTGCTCTTCTTTAATGCCGCACCCTTCGTCTTCAACATGAATTACAGCACCCTGAACCACCCCGTCTTCAATCCAGTCTTCACTAGAGATGGTCAGGTTCCCTTCTCCATCCATCGCGTGGATTGCGTTCATTTGAAGATTAACCAAGATTTGTAGAAGCTGGTTTCGGTTTACTTCAACAGAGGTTTTGGCATCAAGAGATGAGTGATACACGATACCTTTCTTCTTAGCCCCGGTTTTTACCAGAGTAATACTCTCATCAACAATCGGGTTGATGTGCTGCCAAGTAACTTCGTCTTGTACTCCGCCATGACGGCTGTATTGCAGAAGGCTACGCGTGATGTTTCGAATTCGGTCGATCTGCTCCATGATCGCTTGGATCTCTTCATTGACGCGATCGGTATCATCGCCCAACTCAAACTTCATGAGCTCGACGTTTCCAAGAATCACAGCCGTTGGGTTGTTAATCTCGTGAGCGATACCAGCCGTAAGCTCACCAAGCGCAGCAAGCTTTTCATTGACCACCAATTTGTCTCGAGCTTGGTTAAGCAAGGTAATGTGGTGTTCAAGCTGCTCCGTTTTCTCTTTTAAGCTAGCGGTACGAGAATGAACCTTACACTCTAGCTCTAGCGCGGCTTGTTGGATCTCTTGATTGCGCTCGTGCAGAAGATCCAGCATCTTGTCGAACTGCTTGGCAAGCTGAGTCAGCTCGTGCTGATCATCCAGTCCCAAGGTACCGATTCGTTTGTCTTGTCCCATCTGAACTAATTTCACCACTTTGTGAATGCGCTCAATCGGGTTAAATAGATCCCGCGCACCACGATGAACAATAAAGCCGGATAGCAATAACAATGCGACGATGGTTATGCTTATCTCACCAAGATTAGTCAGGTAGGTTTCAATCAGCGGCCAAATCAGATAACCGGTATAAAGCATACCAATCACCTGTTCATGTTGATCGCGAATTGGTTGATAGGCGGTGATGTACCACGCATCGTAAACATACGCGCGATCAAGCCACTCTTCTCCTCGGTTTAACACTTTGGAGTGCACTTCATGAGAAACTCGAGTACCTATCGCTCGTCCTTCACTTGCATCACTATTGAGCGGTACATTGGTGCTGACACGCAGATCATCCAAAAAGACGGTCACAGTACCAACCCGGCGAGAGAATCCTTCACGCCTTGGATAGATAAGGTTACTGATCTGATCAACAAGCTGAGTACTGTTATTGAGAAGAATACCGCCATCTAGGAAGCCAACAACACGATTGTCCCCATCATAGATAGCGATAACAGTGCGACTGACTAAGCCACGAGTTTCAATCTCTGTGCCAGTAAGCAGCGGTACTTCTGCTCTTTTGGCTAAGGTTCGATCTAATTCGTCAAGCTGACTGCGTGTTAGTACGCTAAAAAAGGATTGCTTACGAGTGAGTTCAAGAAGTTCACTGGTGTTTTGGACAGATTGAGCGCTGTGCCAGCGTAAGAAGTCGAGCTCGTAACGAGCTTTATTGTCCGAGACCCATTGGATAAGTTGTTCTTCAGCGATATCACTCTGTAGTTTGTTTCTAAAACGGTAAGATTCCGAGAATGCTCTTACGTTGTAAGCCTGCTGGTTTTGAATAAGGTGGATACTGTTGTCAGCAACATCTAAGCGCTCATCCACATCAATCAATGCGCCTTGCCAGGTGTAATGCACTGACCAGTAAAGCGTTATAGCGATTAGAGCACAGAGAGTAAGAATGATTGGCGCAGAGGTTAAAAACAGAAGACGATAGCGAACCATCGTCTTGAATCGAAAACTCCATTTCGCCCACCAGTGGCGACTAGTCGGCATATTCTGATCCTTCTGCATTCCAATCTTTATATTTACGCTCTAGGGTTTTACGCGCAACACCTAAGTCACGGGCTGCTGCCGACTTGTTCCCATCGTGATAAGAGACGACTTGTTCAATATGTGCCTTCTCCACTTCTTTAAGTGTCCAGCTGTTAGGATAGCCTTCTGCCGCGTCATTCGGGTCCATCCCTGGAAGCTCTGAACCATGTGACACCGTCACAGATACTCGAGTTGGTACATTGCTCTCACCATTTAACTCACGCCAATAGTGTGCAGGTGGTTTACCAAGCAGAATGCAACGCTCCATCAAGTTTTTGAGTTCGCGGATATTGCCTGGCCACTGATATTCGTTCATCGCGAGAATATCTTCATGTGCCCAAGTTGGTTCTGGCATACCCAATTCGTGGGCTAGCATGCGTGTGAAGTAAGGGACAAGGTCCATCAGGTCTGACACACGTTCACGAAGAGGTGAGACATCGATCTTCAAGACATTTAAACGATAGAAAAGGTCACGTCTGAAATTGCCCTTATCTACCTCTTCTTGCAGGTTTCGGTTAGTAGCAGCGACTACGCGCACATCAACCGTGATCTCTTTTTCACTGCCCACAGGACGAATTGTTCGTTGTTCCAAAACGCGAAGCAGCGCGGCTTGCATTGGCAGTGGCATTTCACCTATTTCATCAAGAAACAGTGTGCCGCCACTGGCTACGCGAAAAAGACCTTCACGATTCTTTTTCGCGCCGGTAAACGCGCCAGACGTGTGACCAAACAGTTCACTTTCCAGTAGTTCAGGGGCAATTGCCCCACAGTTAATTGGTACAAAAGGCCCCGTTCTCTTACTCGCTTCGTGAACACCGCGAGCGACTAACTCTTTACCGGTGCCCGATTCACCTTCAACCAAAACCGATGCTCGTGATGGTGCGAATTGAGTAATCAGCTGTTTAAGAAGTCGAGTCTTGTCTGAATTACCGATGATTTCGGTTTTAATATGGCGGCTAACGTCACGCTTTAGTGCATATTGCATACGCTGTGCAAGTCGCTTGTCCATACAACGAAGCACTGCTTGAATCATCTGTTCGAGGTTGAACGGCTTTAAAATAAAGTCGGAAGCACCAAGTTTAAGAGCGGAAATCGTCATCTCTAAGTCGGCGTAGCCAGTCATAAAGATAACGTCTGAGCGTTTTTCGTTATCGTTAAAGGCTTCTTCCCACTCAATACCAGAGCGACCGGGTAGATTGATATCTAAAACGATCAAATCAAAGTGTTCAGCGCTACGGATTGTCTCCGCCTCTTCCACTGAACCTGCGCACATCACCTTACCAAACAGTTTACCCAGAGCCTTTTTCAAAATCGCCTGCATTCCTATCTCATCATCGACCACCAAAACAGAGAAAGCTTGGTATTGAGTTAAGGAGTTCAGAGTCTTGTTTGTGACATTTGGGCTGGTAAGAGACATAAAAACACACCGGTGAGGAAATTTGGGACAGAGTGTACCAACTCGTCTCAAGTACAACAGGTTCAATATGCGACATTTTGTCCTAGCTCATATTTTCTTTAAATTTAATTTCATAAATGGTGCTATTTTGCCCGAAATAACAGACATTTAATGAAACCAGTTACCCATCCTTGTTGGCATTAAGTTTGCTTATAGGGTGTGGATAATCAATTTATACCATTTGGCCCAGGAGCCATAAGTCGGTTCACTATGCTTATGGCGGTCTATTCATAACTCATGGACATAATAATAATGAAAGCAATTCCTTTAACTATTGCAGCACTTTCTCTCGTCAGTTACTCAGCTAGCAGCGCTGAAGATACTCAACACATCAAACTCGCTACAACAACCAGTACCTACCATTCAGGTCTACTTGATTTCTTACTGCCAGAATTTGAGAAAGATTCGGGTATCAAGGTTGACGTAATTGCTGCAGGTACAGGCAAATCTCTGCGCATGGGCGAGAACGGTGACGTTGATCTGGTTATGACACACGCACCAAAGGCGGAAGCGAACTTTGTTGAGAAAGGCTACGGCGTTCTTCCTCGCAAACTGATGTATAACGATTTCGTTATTGTTGGCCCTCAAAAAGACCCAGCAAAAATCGTTTCTCAAAACGACGTTGCTGACGTATTTAAGTCTATTGCAACTAACAATGTGACTTTCGTTTCTCGTGGTGACGACTCAGGTACGCACAAAAAAGAGATGGGCATCTGGGCTCAAACGAAGATGGAACCAAACTTCGGTGGTTATCGCAGTGTAGGTCAAGGCATGGGCCCAACACTGAATATGGCGTCTGAAATGCAGGGCTACACCATGACTGACCGTGGTACTTGGCTTGCGTACCAAAACAAACTAGACCTGAAGATTCTTTTCCAAGGTGACAAGAACCTATTCAACCCTTACCAAGTGATTCTTGTTAACCCAGAGCGCTACCCGAGCATCAATTATCAAGCAGCAAAAACATTCAGTGATTGGTTGGTAAATCCGAAAGGACAAAAGCTGATCAACGAGTTTAAGCTTCATGGTAAGCAGCTATTTGTCGCGAGTGCTGAATAAAACACTGCGAATTGTCTCTGGTTGCGATATGAGCTGCTTATATCGTCGCTGGCGAAGCTCGCAACAGACCATATTCGCAAAAGACAATATTCGTAACGGACAATGTCTGTAACTGACAAAGCTATACTGGAACTAAACGCGGGGCCTCCGCGCAAAAGAGATACATCATGACCCTATGGCAAACAACGCTGGATGCACTGAACTTACTTGTGAGCTTTGACCACGAACTGTGGCAAATTGTCGCAGTGTCATTCAGCGTTTCTCTGTCGGCAATTTCACTGGTTATCGTACCTGCAATTGTCATGGCTTTTTTGCTCGCCTATACAGAGTTTCCCGGTAAGTGGAGCTTGCTCTCTATCATTAATACTCTACAAGCGATCCCTACAGTCGTGATTGGTCTATTAATGTACATGATGCTATCTCGCTCTGGCCCTTTGGGTGATTGGCAAATGCTTTTCACCCAAAAGGCTATGATTCTAGGTCAGATGCTAATCTGCTTCCCTATACTTGTCTCTATGATGCATGGTGCGCTTCAAGCGAGTGACCGACGTGCCGTTGAAACTGCTCGCACTTTGGGCGTTTCGACTTTCCGTATCGCCTCAACATTGATTTGGGAAACACGCTTCCCACTTCTCGCTGCGACCATTGCTGCCTTTTCACGAATTGTTACTGAGGTTGGCTGTTCGATGATGGTGGGTGGAAACATCATGGGCATGACAAGAAATATCCCAACGGCCATCGCGATGGAAAGCCATAAGGGTGCATTCGCGCAAGGTGTTGCTTTGGGTATGGTGTTATTAGCATTGGCACTGGTTTTAAACTTTTTCCTTTCGAGTGTGAGAGGAAAAGGCTACTTAAGAACATAGGAATGCTGTCATGAGTATAAAAATAACAACGCAGCAAGTTTCAATGCGCTACAAAGAGCGCGTTCTTTTTCATATCCCTGAGCTGTCCATCGGTCCAAACGATGCGATCTATCTAAAGGGCGACAATGGCGTCGGTAAAACGACCCTACTTAAAATCTTATCTGGCTTAGTAAAACCGACGTCAGGAAAAATCCAAACAGCGCATCATAGTTGGAAAGGTACCCTATTCCCTCGCTCTAAATTCAAAGACATTATCTACCTACATCAAACGCCTTATTTGTTTGATGGCACTGTGTATCAAAATGTCGCTTATGGCATTCGTTTTAACAAAGAGTCACAAAAAGATAAGCGAGCTCAAATAATCAATGCGTTGAGAATGGTAGGTTTAGAGACCCTAGCAGATGAACACATCTCTGTTTTATCTGGTGGGGAACGTCAACGAGTTGCGATGGCAAGGGCCTGGATTTTAAAACCCTCTATCCTACTTATGGACGAACCAAGCGCATCATTAGATAAAGAATCTATTGAAAGATTGGTCATTATGGCCGAAGATCTTCTTCAACGTGGCGCAAGTTTGGTGATAACAAGCCACCAAACCAATGCTCTGACCGATCTATGCAAAAAACAGTGGTGGATTAAAGATAACTCTTTGACTGAATCACCATTGCTGCAAATTATTAAAAAAGACAAAGCACAAGAGAATATTTATGCTGCTTCCAACGCAAACTAGTTGGGTTATCTTAGCTGGCGGACAAGCGAGCAGAATGGGTGGACGCGACAAAGGTCTCGTCGAGTTAAACGGTCGTCCACTTATTCAATACGTTATCGACAAATTGTCGCAACAAAACGTCTCTATCACCATTAATGCCAATCGCAACCAAGAGCGCTATCAAGACTTCGCGCCTGTGGTTTCTGATTCCTTTCCTGATTATCCGGGACCGCTGGGCGGTATCCATGCAGGACTGAAAAATGCCGACACCGACTGGGTCGGCTTTGTTCCTTGTGACAGCCCGCAAATCAACGAAGATCTAGTCGCTCGTTTCTGTGCTGCGGTTAACCCTGACAGCGATATTTTGGTTGCTCACGACGGCGAATTTAAACAGCCAGTATTTACTCTATTCCATAAGCGCGTATTACCTAGGTTAGAAGCATTCCTAGAGCGTGGCGATCGCAAGATCATTCTGCTCTATAAAGATTGTGTTACCGAGTTTGTCGACTTTAGCGACTCGCCAAACTGCTTCGTAAACCTTAATACACCAGAAGAACTCACCCAATTTGGTACGCTTCAATAATGAATGATTCAAAACAACGCCCTAACCTTCCGCTACTAGGCTTTGCTGCCTACAGTGGCACTGGAAAAACAACTCTACTTGAAGCTCTGCTGCCAATGTTGACCGAGTCAGGTCTGCGCATTGGTGTTCTCAAACATGCGCACCACGACTTTGATGTCGATAAGCCTGGTAAAGATAGCTATCGCTTACGAAAAGCAGGTGCTGGCCAAATGCTGATCTCTTCTAGAAAACGTCACGTGTTGATGACTGAGACCCCTGAAGCTGAAACCGATTTTGACTACTTACTGACTCGCTTCGATACAGACAAATTGGATCTCATTCTGGTTGAAGGGTGTAAAAATATTGCGTTTCCTAAGATAGAGCTGCACCGAGAAGAAGTTGGTAAACCTTGGTTGTACTCTAACGACAGCAACATCATAGCTATTGCAGCTGATATTCAAGTTGAATCTAAGCTTCCTCAAATGTCTATTAATGATCTGGAATCGATTCGCGACTTTATTATCAACTACGCAAAAGACTTCAATCCAACCTCAGTCAGTTGCCAATCAAAACCATCGAAAGCACCGGCAGTGTGTTGTGACTCTTTCTCACCAGCGGGTTTGAGTGTCACACAAGGTCAAGAGAAGATCTTAGACAGCATCACTACAGAAAAGCTCAGCGAAAACGTTGCGGTTGAATCCGCTTATGGTCGCGTGTTAGCTGAAGATGTTGTTTCTCCAATTAACGTTCCGCAAAACACAAACTCAGCAATGGATGGTTACGCTATCCGTGGTGACGATCTTGACCAAGAACAGTATCATGTTGTCGCTGAGGTTTTCGCTGGGCACAGTTACGATCAAGAGATTCAAAAAGGCCAAGCGGTTAAAATCATGACGGGCGCACCAACACCAATTGCGGGTGATACTGTCATCATGCGAGAGCAAGCGGTTCAAGAAGGTGATTTTGTTCGTTTCCCTGACGCAAAAATCGATGTAGGCCAAAATGTTCGTATGGCGGGCGAAGACTTATCAGTTGGCCAAGCTGTATTCACGCAAGGCACACGCATTGAAGCACCTGAAATGGGCATGATGGCGTCGCTAGGTTTTGCAACCTGCCCTGTTCTTCGCAAAGTTAAGGTTGGTATCTTCTCTACCGGTGATGAAGTTCAAGCTCCTGGCACTCCGCAACAAGCGAATTCTATTTACGACTCAAACCGTTTCACCATTATTGGCATGCTACAGAAGCTAGGGTGTGAGATTGTCGATTACGGCATCATCGAAGACGACCAGCAAAAAATGACGGAAGTTCTGCACTCTGCTGCGTTAGAGACAGACATGGTCCTAACTTCAGGTGGTGTATCGGTTGGTGACGCTGATTACATTAAGCTTGCTCTTGATGAGCTAGGTGAGATTAACTTCTGGCGTATCAACATGCGCCCGGGTCGCCCGCTTGCTTACGGTAAGATTGAGCAAACACCTTTCTTTGGGTTACCGGGTAACCCAGTGGCGGTAATGGTCTCCTTCATTAACTTTGTTGAGCCAGCGATCCGCAAACTTCAAGGTCAAACAAACTGGACACCAGTGAAAGCCAATGCGATTGCGACAGAACAACTTCGTTCTCGCCAAGGCCGTACTGAATTTAGCCGCGGTGTGTTCTCAATGAATGAGCACGGCCAACTCGAAGTCCGCACAACAGGCAAACAAGGCTCTGGCATTCTACGTTCAATGAGCGAAGCAAACTGCTTGATTGAGATCTCTCCTTCTGTTGATACGGTTAAAGTTGGTGAAACCGTAACGGTTATTCCACTTCAAGGACGTATCTAACGGCATCAAAAGCGAAGCTATTTATAGTTTCGCTTTTATATCTCGACTCATTAAACAGTCCATATAATAACCTTTCACCACTATTTTCGGTTTAGGTTTGCTTTACTAAACAACTAATTCCGCCTTAACCTTGAGAGTGTGTAAGATTTTCTGTAGAGTTCGCGAAAATCCTAGATTCAACTGGAGAGCACCATGGCTCGTACTATTCTGTATACCTATAAAGATGAAGACAAAGAGTTGCTGTTTTCAAAACAACAACACCGCACGATCCAAGAAGCTGTTGCTGCGGCTGAAGGCATCGACATCACTGAGTATTTAAAAACAGAGCAACAGCTTGAGTTGATTTCAGATACTAAAGCGGTTCGTAACTACCAAGACAACTACTTCCGTAAGCTAGGCTTCACAAAGCTTACACTGAAGCAAAAAGAAAACTTGGGTGTTGGTAAAAAGAACAAGTAGCTCTTAGCTTCTTGATTCTGATTGCTCGTTTTGAACACCAAATAATAAAAAATGCCGCAACCTCTTCAGAGATTGCGGCATTTTTATTTCGTCGATTTAACCTAAGAATTACTTAAGGTTAAGGAATGCTGCGCCACGAACACCGCCAGAATCGCCGTGTTTCGCTTTGATGATCTTCGGACACTTAGCAACTGAAAGCAGGTACTTTGGAATACGCTTTGGCATCTCTTCGTAAATCAATTCGAAGTTTGATAGACCGCCACCCAGTGCAACTACGTGTGGATCCAGTGCAGTAAATAGGTTAGCAAAACAAATAGCTAGAAGCTCCATGAAACGTTCTACATGCTCTACTGCTTTCTCTTCACCTTCAGCGTGCGCTTTGATGATGTCGATAGCTTTCTTCTTCTCGCCGTAGTAGTGCTCATAGATTAGCTCGAAGCCACGGCCAGATAGGTAGCTATCTAAACAGCCTTTCTTACCACAACCACAGCCTAGAAGCGGTGCGTTTTCACCAAGGTGTAGCCATGCATCTAGCGGTAAACGCATATGACCAAGTTCACCAGCAACGTGGTTACGACCTGAGAATACTTTGCCATCAAAGATTAAACCGCCACCAAAGCCAGTACCTAGGATTAGACCTGCTACTGATGGTTCGTCTTGAAGCTCTTCATCCCAAGCTTCTGAAAGTGCAAAACAGTTTGCGTCGTTTTCAATTTTAACGCTACGGCCAATACGAGCTTCCAGGTCTTTACGCAGTGGTTTACCTGTTGAAGCAGGAACGTTAACAACCAACATTGTACCGTCGTCCGCGTTTTCCATACCTGGTAGACCTAAACCGATTTTACCTTCACATGAGAACTCACTGTCGTACTTCTCAACTAGGCCAGCAATCGTGTCGATCAGCTGCTGGTAAGAGTCTGTAGGTGTTGGCACACGTTCTGTTGCCACACGTTCTAGTTTCTCATTGAATGCACCAAATTCAATCTTAGTGCCGCCAACATCAAAGCCGTAATACATCAAATCTCTCCAATTTTTCCCTAAATCTGGGACAATATAAAAGTCACTGCGGGTTATTATCCATAACACTCCCCCTACAAACCGTGATAGATGACAAACTTATTCTTTGATTGGGTCCGTTTGAACAAGTTGTCAGCACATGCGGTGTCAGGCTTAGAGCGACGTCTCACTTTCACAATAATCGATATAAGCATTTAAGCTAGGTTTTGTTTGGTCCGACTTGTAGCGGGTTTTACTTAGCATGTAGCTCTCTCTAAACGCTTCAAACCACATTTGTAGTGTCTTTGCGCCCTGCTCTTCGCCAGCTTGCTTCAATACCAAGCTCGCTACTTCTGCCGTTGATAAATGCTGCTCGTTGTCCGACTTGCGCATCATGTATTGCGATACCGATTCTGGCTCAATAGATAACACAGGTAGGTGTTGCAAATACTCTGAGCGACGGAAAATACGACGAGCTTCGCGCCAACTGCCATCAATAAAGATCAGCAGCAGTGTTTTATTTGGATCGCGCATCGCCGGAAGATCTTGAACCACTCGGTTCTTATCGTCCGTATAGTCTTCAGGGAACACGATTACCGGTTGGTATTTTTCGTCTTTTAAGACGGCGAGCATCTCTGGGTTTGGCTCGGTTCTGTGCCAAAGATAGACGTGGCTGTCTTTGACGGTGTCTACAATAAGTCGACCCGTATTGCTCGGTTTAAGAACTTCGTTATCAGATAAGATCAACATAGTCGCGACATTGGTTTCAATATCAGGCTGATGGTCACAGATACAGTGACCTTGTTCGATCTTACAATATTCGCAGCGAACCACCTTACAACCTCGTGCTTTAAAAGGTCGAGTAGAGAGGGACAAACGATGTTGATAAAGATGGTGAAAAGCGTGAATTCTCATGGTGTTTAACGATAGCTCTAGAAAAGTGGTGCGATTGTACTTAGAGTGAATGGATAATGATAGAAGGAATTCCTATGCAAGACCCCTCTTTGCTTCGCCTTGCCTGCTTTGTCACCGCTTTTGTCGGCTGTGCTTTATGGGAAGCGTATTCTCCACGTAAGCAGCTTACCCAGAGCAAATGGTTCCGCTGGAGTAACAATTTTGCTCTAGTGGCGCTCAATAGTGTGTTACTCGCCACTTTGATTCCCATTGCTGCGTTCCAATCTGCGCTCATTGCCGAACAAAACCAGTGGGGCCTGTTCAACCAGATTTCGCTCCCAGCGCCTTTGGTCGTGATACTGTGCGTTTTATTGTTGGACTGCGCTATTTACCTGCAACATCTGGTATTTCATCGAATCCCAATACTATGGCGTTTGCACCGTGTTCATCATGCTGATTTGGATATTGACGTCACCACAGGAACACGATTTCACCCAATTGAGATGATTCTATCAATGTTGATTAAGATCAGCTTGGTGATGTTACTCGGCGTGCCTGCGCTGGCAGTTATTATTTTTGAAATCGTCTTGAATGCGAGTGCGATGTTTAACCACAGCAATGCCAAACTACCGCTGGCGATAGACAGAGTTTTGCGCAGATGGATAGTGACACCAGACATGCATCGCGTTCACCATTCTGTGATTGTTAAAGAGACCCACTCTAATTTCGGTTTCTTTCTATCAGTCTGGGATATATGGTTTAAAACCTATCGCGCACAGCCCCAACTTGGACACGATAAAGTTCAAATAGGCGTTCCTGAGATCCAAGATAGTAAAGAGCAACGATTGGACAAAATGTTGCGCCAGCCATTCATCAAACAGAACTAAGTATTTAACGAGTCCAAAAACCCAAAAGGACCGATTATCGTATCGATAGCCGGTCCTTTTCTATTTAACTTACTTGAAAGGCTTTAGCTCAAAACATACTTATGTAGCATCGCTTGTTGGTGACCTGCGATATCTGCAACCTGCTCCGAACTTTCGATCATCGACTCCAGTTGCATCTTGGTGTTTTCACCTTGCTCAGAGACTCGTGTAATGGATTGTGTCACATCAACCGTGGCACGCGCCTGCTCTTCTGTCGCCACCATGATTTGCTCAACACGTCCTTTGATTTGAGCTACAGCGACCTCAATCTTCTCGAATGCTTGCTTAACATCACTGCTCGTTTGAAGTGCGTTGGCCATTTCACTGCGTGATTCAATCACAGACTCCTTAGAACGATCAGCGGCAGCGATTAGCTCTGTCATCATACTGCGGATGTTGGTCGTTTGCTGGGAAGTACCACTCGCCAGTTTACGAACTTCATCTGCGACTACCGCGAAGCCTCGACCTTGCTCACCAGCTCTTGCTGCTTCGATCGCTGCATTGAGTGCCAGTAAATTTGTATTCTCGGCAATACCGCTGATCATATCCACCATTTCGCGGATCTGCTTTACGCGACCATCGAGTTCATCCATCGACTCTTCATTGACACTGAGTGTCTTCTCGAGCGCATGCAATCGCTGTTGGTTCAGACCGACCACTTGGCTGCCATTTACAGATTCGGTCTCAGCCAACTGCGCGTCGTCGTTTGACGCATTCGATATACGCGCAATTTCGCTGATCGATGCCTCTAATTGAGTGATCGTCGTAATCATATTTTGCAATGACTCATTTTGCGCGTTCAAACTTTGGTTGGTTTGTTCTGCTGCATCATGACTTACCTCGGCAGTTTGATAGAGGGTTTCGCAGTTACGAGTCACCGAACTGACCGACTCCGCCGTTGATTCAACAACAATGTTGAGCTTTGAGGTAATAACTTGCAGTTCGTATGGACCTTTAGGCTCAGACTTCTTTGAAAAATCATGTTCAGCCAATAGCGCCAAGTGCTGCTTAATGTTCTTAAGCCCTTTGTTTACCCAACGTTGAAGTACGAACCCAGAAATCAAAATGATCATAGTGATTACTGTACCGCTAATAATTAGCACTCTATCAATGTTACTGATCGTGCTATTTACTACCGACTCGCTCTCATCGATGAGGTTTGATGCCTCTTCAGACAAGGTGTTGAGGCTTATAATCACTCGGTTTGCAGTTGCCATCACTTGAGCAAGTTCTTGCTTTTGCTCTTCAACCAAGGCAAGTCTGGCGAGTATGTTTTTAATGATTCCCTGTTCCTCAAAGCCGTCAGATACCATCTGATAAGCGGCGACAAGGCTGGTGAAGTCTTTCACATCCGGATGCCACTCAGAAAAGTCATCATAAGCGAGGTTCATGCCCGCCAAGCGGTTACGTAACTGTCGATACTCAGATTCTGCTTTATCCATCTCTTCGTGCATCATCAACATCAAGAATGAACTTTCCATCGCGCTTACACTCGACACAAAACGGTTCGCAGCGTCCGTTGACTCAGGGTTACCTTCTGCTAAGAAAGAACTTATACGGCTCATTTCTGGCCCTGCAGAGCTTACACCATAACGAAATGGCTCAACTTGCTTATTGATGACACTCTGTATGGCTTGAATGTCGATCTGCATGGTTAAGACAAGGGATGTCATGGCCTGCAGTTGCGTCATGTCTGAGAGAAGCTGCTCTTTTTCCTGTGGTGAGATAGCTTCAGGAAAATGTTTCGTGATTAACAACAACTCTTGCAGCATAGCGTTTGAGTTGTCGGAGAGTGTTTGAATCGACGACTTGGTTGAATTGAGCTGTGTAAGATCAGAAGACTGAGTGCTGTAACCCAATAATTTAACTTGCTCTAGTACATTTTGTGTCAGCTTGGCATTATTGAGTGCAAGCGGTAATACTTGTTCAGAAAGCGTATCAAAGTAGCCGCCAACTCGCTCGACCCCTTTTATGCTTACCATAGATAGAAAGACAACAAGCAGTAAGATTACGCAGAAGATACTGCTGACGGTTTGTATGAGAGAAAAAGTAAAACGAGCGGGTTGATTAGTTACATTTTTATCAGGCATTGTTGTTCCGATTTAGGTACGGTGTGTGGCATCCTTTCTAAGCTCGGTATACTAAGTTTCATTTATGACACTTATATTTCATAAACTTTTCAGAAGAGTTACAGATTGCAATTAATTCAAAGAGTTATATTATCAGTCGCAATAATAGGTGTCGTAGGATGCTCTTCGTCGCCTGATTTCAACGATCCTGCGCCTAACAATCAAACACTTTCACCACAAGAGAAACAAACGACTCAAGCGTACATGAGCGTTTACAAAGAGTGGCAAGGTGTTCCCTATCGCTTTGGCGGCACGTCTTATAACGGTATAGATTGTTCGGCATTCGTTCAGGTTGCGGTACTCAATGCAACCCAACAGGCATTACCAAGAACAACGCTAGATCAAAGTAAACAAGGAGTTGAGATAGCTTACGAGCAAGCTAAGAGTGGTGATTTGGTGTTTTTCAAAACGTCACCAAAGGTAAGACACGTAGGCGTTTATCTGGGCAACAAACAGTTCTTACATGCTTCGACGTCTAAGGGCGTGATTATTTCAAGATTGGATAACCCTTACTGGGCTTCAGCATTTTGGCACTTTAGAAGACTCTAACCTGGTCAGGCAGAGTATTAGAAATGGGTATTGGCGAACGTCAATTGAACTATCCGCCAATTACTCTGAGTGAATCGAGTTTCGTTTTAGTCGTACGTAGCAACTGCCGTATCAAAAAGGTTTTTCACAAGAGCGATATACTCGTCTAGAAAAACAATTTGTTCATTGGTTGCTTTCTTAGCCCAAACACCCGCTAACACTTCACCTAGGTCGGCAACAACGGCATCTGCTTCTTTCAGCAACTGGAATCGAACACTGGAGTGCATCTCAGGATTTTGTTCAAAGATCGCCATGATATTCGTTGAAATCATGTCAGTTACGATATCTTCAACACTCTCTGAGCCCGTATCACCTTTGTCACTTGTAAATACGTCCAAATTAAACGACAAGTGTTCAATCAAAGCTAAATAACCATCGGTTTCTACAACCACAATACTTCTCCGTTTAAGCTCAATGGTAAATTCGTCACAACGATAACCTACAATACTAGGCGAACTCTCAGTATTGTCATTAACTAATTGTTTGATTTGCTAATAAATCGCTCGACCTTGCGTCTAAATGCTCAAAATTAACTCAGAAGTAGTAACTCCCGGGTTTACGTTGTGAGTAAAGTACAGTGTACTTTCACAGATTAAACCAAACGTTCGTCTTTTATCGCGACTTGACTCATTAAAACATAGTTTTTTAAATCACAAATTGATTTACACAAATGATTCGAGCTTTAACAGCAATCTGGTTTATAGGTCGTCTCAATTGTGAGATTGATTCCATTCTCGCCGTTATAGAACGATGTTTAAGATTAGGGCTAAAGGTCACAATTCTCGTAATTGCTTGGCTTAAGAGCAAATAACAACTAAGAACATTGACGCATACGTCTATAAATAGTGGAAATTTATCCTAAACTATTGCGTATACCCACGTTCTTTGAGGATTTCCTATGTGGCAGGCCATTTCTCAACAACTTTCAGACACCCTTCTTTTTAACTTTCCAATTACTGAGCGCATAAAGGTATCAGGTGGTGACATTAACGATTGCTACATGATTACTGATGGTAACGAACGTTACTTCGTTAAAGTGAACCAAAGAGAGTTTATTAATAAGTTTGAAATTGAAGCTGAAAACCTACGATTGTTGCGAAATACCTCTACCGTTTACGTGCCAGAACTGGTGCTGATAGGTACCACAAAAGAAAGCTCTTTTATTATTCTCAATTACTTACCGACCAAACCTCTGGATACTGGCAACAACGGATTTGATTTTGGTGTAGCACTTGCCAAACTCCATCTTTGGGGAGAACAAAAAGAGTTTGGTTACGACCAAGACAATTATATCGGCAGCACGCTTCAGCCCAACCCTTGGCATAAAAAGTGGGGACGCTTTTTCTCGGAGCAACGCATTGGATTCCAGTTACAACTCCTTAAAGAAAAAGGCATTGAGTTTGGGGATATTGATGAGATTGTTGATGTCGTAAACACTAAGTTAGCTGGCCACAATCCAACGCCTTCTCTACTGCATGGTGACCTTTGGCACGGTAATGTAGCGACATCTGCATTTGGCCCTATCTGCTATGACCCTGCATGTTACTGGGGCGACCGTGAGTGTGATATTGCGATGTCGGAATTGTTTGGTGGTTTTCCAGAAGAGTTTTATCAAGGCTATCAAAGCGTCTCTCCGCTCGACGTCGACTATAATATTCGAAAAGACATTTATAACTTGTACCATCTTCTCAATCATTGCAATCAGTTTGGCGGTAGTTATCTAGAACAAACGGAAGCACATGTTCAGAAGATTCTGGCTGTTTAAGTTGCTGTGAGGAGATTCGATCATGAACAACTACACTGAAAAGTACGTGTCTTGTCCACACTGCGGACACTCTATCGGAATTACACTTGATGCTTCAAATGGAAGCCAAGACTTTTATGATGACTGCCCTGCCTGTTGCAATGCGATCCATCTCGACATGCAAGTCGATGAAGTAAGGAACACAATCAATTTATCTATTGATGCCGACGACGAACAAGTATTTTAGTTCGCCATAAGGCTACTAAGCTTACTAAAACAAAGAGCACGTAATGACGTGCTCTTTTTGATTCGATTATTGCTGTCCGTACTGCTAATTTATCTATTTTGATTCGCCAATACACGCTCAACGGTGTCGACAATGGCTTGCGTCTGCGGGTCAAACTCAATGTTTACTTGGTCGCCTACTTCTCGGCTACCAAACAGGGTGCGATTGAGAGTTTCTGGAATGAGATGCACTGAAAAACGATTCTCTTCTACTTCACCAATGGTGAGTGAGCAGCCATCGATACCGATGTAACCTTTACTCAATACGTACTTCATTGATTCTGGAGGCAACTCAAACCAAATTGTGCGGTTGTTTTCTGTCTTAATCACATCAACGATGTCTGCGACTAGAGTGATGTGCCCTGACATGCTGTGGCCGCCAATCTCATCACCGAATTTTGCAGCGCGTTCAACGTTAACCAAGTCGCCTTCCTTTAAACGGCCAAGGTTGGTTAGCCTTAACGTTGCTTGCATCAAATCAAAAGAGATTCGAGTTCCGTTGATCTCCGTTACCGTTAAGCAGCACCCGTTGTGAGCCACAGAAGCACCAATTGTCAGGCCTTCGACCATGTCATCACTCAGCTCAATAACATGAGTTTGGAACATCTCTTTCTTTTCTATAGCAACTAAGGTCGCCATGCCTTGCACGATACCTGTAAACATAATATTCCCGTTTTGTGTTGTCACGTCACAGTTTTTCATAGCAGTTGTAGTGACATTTCTTTATTATTCGCCCAGTGGCGCATTACGATCAGTATCTCTGATTCATTCTGAATGTCCATCCCTAAGTATCTAATCTTATTATCTTCTAGCTGGAGTCCTTTGTGCATCGTTACAAAACAGAAGCATCAAACTTAATAAAACTCGCGACACCGGTACTCATAGCCTCTGTTGCTCAAACCGGTATGGGCTTTGTCGATACTGTAATGGCCGGTGGTGTTAGTGCCATCGATATGGCTGCGGTATCTATTGCTGCTAGTATTTGGCTACCTTCTATTCTGTTCGGTGTCGGTTTGTTGATGGCTCTGGTTCCTGTGGTTGCACAGCTCAATGGTTCTGGTCGCCAAGAAAAGATCTCCTTTGAGATTCAACAAGGCGCTGTTATGGCCCTGCTTATCTCAATACCAATTGTTGGGGTGTTGTTTCAAACCCAAGGCATTCTCAATTTAATGGATGTCGAGCCGCTGATGGCAGCAAAAACCAATGGCTACATGCACGCTGTGATGTATGCGGTACCCGCGTTTCTGTTATTTCAGACGCTTCGCAGCTTCACAGATGGTATGTCGCTAACCAAGCCTGCGATGGTAATCGGTTTTATCGGTTTGTTACTCAACATTCCTCTTAACTGGATGTTCGTGTACGGCAAATTGGGTGCCCCTGCACTGGGTGGTGTTGGTTGTGGTGTAGCAACGGCCATTGTTTATTGGGTGATGTTTGCCTTACTTCTCGGTTATGTGGTGACATCAAAGCGCCTCGCTAAAATTAACCTGTTCGGTCAGTTCCACAAGCCGCAGTTAAAAGCTCAGGTGCGCCTGTTTAAACTTGGGTTTCCTGTCGCAGCAGCTCTGTTTTTTGAAGTAACGCTTTTTGCCGTTGTAGCGCTGTTGGTTGCGCCATTGGGTCCTATGATTGTTGCGGCTCACCAAGTTGCCATCAACTTCTCTTCTTTGGTGTTCATGTTACCAATGAGTGTTGGTGCAGCTGTTAGTATTCGTGTTGGTCACAAGCTTGGTGAAAACAACACGGAAGGCGCAAAAATCGCGACCCATGTTGGTATCTTAGTTGGCTTAGCGATGTCTCTAGCGACAGCATTCATTACTGTTGTGTTCCGTGAGCAGATCGCTCTTCTTTATACTGAAAACCAAGCGGTTATTACTATTGCGATGCAATTGCTACTGTTTGCAGCGGTATACCAGTGTACAGATGCGATTCAAGTTATCGCAGCGGGTGCACTGCGTGGCTACAAAGATATGCGTTCTATCTTCAATCGTACTTTCATCGCGTATTGGATTCTAGGTTTGCCACTTGGTTACATTCTAGGTATGACGGATTGGATTGTTGAACCGATGGGAGCTCACGGTTTCTGGACGGGCTTCATTGTTGGCCTATCTTCCGCGGCTCTATTGCTTGGTTTGAGACTGCGCTGGATGCATAAACAAGACGACACCGTTCAGCTGGCCTTCAGCGAGCGCTAAGTTCCAGAAGCCTATTCATCATGACGACAAAGAGCCCCGTATCAAGGGCTCTTTTAGTATTCGTCTTTCTCTCTAATAAAACGGGCAAATTTAGGTTTACCGTTTTGTGTGTACCCATTGTAGCGGAACGTTATTCGACTGCCGATTTGTGGTGGATCTAACCGCATCTCATCGGTGAACCCAGTACCAATATAGAATTGCACGCCTTTCTCGGTATGAACTAATAATGAGCCCATCATTCCCGAATATTTACCCGTTCCACTCTTGTAACCAACGACAATCGCTTCTGCGTCATGGTGTCGTTTCAATTTGAGTAGATCGTTACTTCGTCCAGCTTGATAACGGCTGGTGATTTTTCGCAGCATGATTCCTTCGCCCTTTTCGTTATCAATATTATCCAGCTGCATGTAAAGAGCGGCTTCGCTCTCGATTGGGTAATGCTCTACATAGTGAATGTGTTTTCGGTTGATCCGTTTCACCCAGTCAATAATGTTGTAATAGCGCTTTTGATAGTCGCCGGCGGCACCGGGCATATCAAACAGCATAAATTCGATCTGACTCCATGCTTTATCTATAGGTGTGGTATCGAGAACGGTTGACTGAACGATGTGGAAACGATCTCTTCCGGCCCAAAGTTCTCCTTCTAAACGTATCGGGGGTAATGGGTCTGTAAACCAAGCTGGTGCGTAAATACGATTGCCGTTACGAGTATAGAGGTGCTCTCCATCCCAAATAGCTCTTACACCATCAAGCTTTTCGCTCTGCCAATACTCGTTAATATCAATGTGTTGATCGTAATGGTTAGCGAGCATGACCTGATAGGTCGGTTGGATGTTCGCACTGGTTGGGGTTGAAAAGGCCAGTAAGGTAGCAATAGTCAGTTTATTTAATGTCATCATCATTCCATGATTGAACGTCATGCTTTTATTTAAGAACGCACCTAGATAAGTTTCACCGCCTGTATGGTTCTGATGCGACACACTCACCAAAACTATAATTGCCGTCGTTTCATTTGCATTTCGTATGTGTTGTTGCCCCCATGAAGCCCACTCTTTTTCATTCTCATATTGAGAAAGCATCTTTTCCTATTCTGAGAAAGTGGCTAAACAAATATTAAGCCATTGAAAATTAAAGAAAATAAAATTGGCACAGAGTCTGCATTGTGGTAGGAAACTAAAAAGAAAAGTAACAGCTTCAAGGAGAGACATCATGGAACTACGCAAAATTGAGCTAAACAATTCAACGCTAACTCTTTCAATTTTTGGTGACTTAGATGCTTCAGGCAGTCGCAAAGTACAACCAGACATTGATGATGTGATTACAAACGACCTTCACCCAGAGGTAGAAATCGATTTCAGCCAAGTGCAGTTTCTAGACTCGTCAGGCGTAGGTGCCATCGTGTACATGTTCAAACGTCTAACGGAACGTGAACGCAATATGCGTTTAGAAAATGTTTCTGGTCAACCTCTGGAAATCATGAACCTACTTCGCATTGGCCATGCTATCCCTGTTAACTCAAAAAAGGCTGCGAATTCATAAAGTTCCACTAAGCTAAAGATGTACATAATTATAATAAAAAAATTCAAAGGACGTTGGCATGAAAAAATGGACTCATTACATAGCCCTACCCCTGTCTGCCCTTGTTGTGGGTTGCAGTAGCTATCCAGAACATGGCACAGGAGGCTTGGCAGAAAGTTACGATTCAATCAACTATCAGAATTCTGATTTTTCACCAGTAATGCCTGATGAGCCACTTGGCCCTGAACATGGATTAAGATTTGACTGGCAATTAGCGAAGCTTCATTTGGATTCTCTTATCCAGGAAGGGGCTCGCTGGTGCTTCCCTGCAGCAGTTGTACAGGCAATAGAGAAACAAAACCGCATCGCACGTGAGCTTCAGGGAGGTCTTCTTCTTGATGCAGCCAATGACCTGGTGATTCAACGTAAACGACTCAACGATCTAGAAATGCGTCTCGACTATGTAACGTCACAAGCTCGCTGCGCACCGCCTAAAAATGAATCCCAATTCAGATTACAACTGTCGATTATCGAACAACTTTACGACCTACTGAACGTAGACAACCAATTTGCCCATAACTCAACCGAGGTAAACCCGAAGTACATGGGGCATTTAGCTGAAGCGAGTATCATTTTAAAGGATCATCCTACATTAGATTTGATCGTAACAGGCCACGCGGATGCTACGGGCACCGAAGAGTACAACGATAAATTAGCGCTAGGCCGTGCGAAACAAGTAGAGCGTTACCTCACTATTTTCGGCTTAAGCCCAACTCGTATCAAAACAGTATCTGTTGGTGAAACCGTGCCTCTTTTCGAAGGTGAATCTGCTGGGACTCGTCTGACTAACCGTCGAGTGAGCATTGAGATTGTCTCTCCTGACAACGCAGAAATGATGGGAGGCTCGTTATGAAAACTCTAATCATCGCTCTAATCTGTTTTTTAACTCTTGCTGTCTCACCTGTATTTGCTGAGGACGAATTCAGCGATGCTGTCCAAGTTGGTGACCTCATCCAGGTTAACGTACCCGGTGAAGAGACCTTGAATCGAGGTTTCCAAGTCGACAAACGCGGCCGTATTACTCTACCCGAGGTGGGTGCAGTATTTGTTGCGGGTTACGACAACGAACAACTACAAAAAGTGGTCATCGATGCACTGAGCACGACCTACCGCGATTTATCAACGGCTACCGTATTTATCAAAGAGCAACAGATTCTAATTTCAGTACAAGGTTATGTTGAACAGCCAGGCGAATATACATTGTCGCTAGGCTCAAGCGTTCAAATGGCGCTTTATGCCGCTGGAGGTTTAAGAGCAGGTGCGCAATTAGATAAGCTGATTCTTAAACGCGGCGCTGACAGAAAGGAGTTCAACTACAAACGCTTTTTAGATTCGGGCGATGATTCTCAACTGCCCGAGCTGCAATCACTTGATTCTATCTTCGTACCCGCATCCCCACTTGTCGGTAATATCGAGCAAGAGTTTGATGCAGCCAAGCTTGCTAACTCAGGTGATAGCGCCGATTCTCGCAACTCAATCAAAGTATTCGGTGAAGTTAACGCGCCAGGCTCTTTTGCTTACAAAGAAAATACCGACCTTGTTGATGTGATTATGCGTTCAGGTGGCGTAACACGTTATGCTGGTGTTGAACAGATTCGCGTTATCTCGAACAACACCCCGACGCTTTTCAATCTAAAACGTTACCTAGACACAGGTGATAATTCGCTTCTTCCAGTACTGCGTCCAGGCTCAACTATCTTTGTCCCTAAACAAGAAGTAGAGATCAAATCGGGTGCAAATACTGTGTACGTCATGGGTGAAGTTGCTGAACCGGGCGCGTACGACGGTAAAAAAGGCGCGACCTTTATGGACATTCTGGCGAATGCTGGTGGCCCAACTCGATTTGCCGAGTCGCGTCAGATTCGAGTTATCAAAGCCAGTGGTCAGGTCCTTAAATTTGATTTAACCGCTTACACAGAAGGCTTACGCGGAGTGAAGCCACCAGCGATCCAACCTGGCGATGCTATCTTTGTTCCAGAAAAAACCGACATGAATGAGAAGTCTTGGCTTAAGATTTCACCAGACCGTGCCGTGAATGTGATTGGCGAAGTGGTTCGTCCAGGACGTATCGAATGGTCTGATGAAATGGATCTTATGGATCTTCTTGCTCACGTGGGCGGCCCAACTCTTCGTGCAGATACGACCAAAATTGAAGTCGTAAACGGACGCAAGCTAACGGTTTTCGATTTAGATGCTTACATCAAAAACGGCGCACCACGTGAAGACCTGCCTTTCATTCGTGCTGGCGCTATTGTACGTATCCACGACTTACCGCAAGACCCATCAGACAACAAATCGCAATGGGTTCGTCAAAGTTCAGATGCTTCAATTTACGTTTTTGGTCAGGTTAACGCGCCGGGTCGTTACCGCTTCACTAAAGATATGCACTTCTTAGATATATTGTCAGCAGCAGATGGCCCAACAAAAGACGCTGACATTCACAATATCCGTGTGACTCATAGAGACAAACCCTATGCGAAAGTAAGTAAGCTGAACCTATCGCTCTACTTTGAAACTGGTGATGAATCTATCCTACCTCGCGTAACCACTGGTGACACGATTTACATTCCAGAGAAGGATAAAAACTGGTTGGATACGTCAAAAGAGTCAACGGTACGCGTACTGGGTGCAGTGAATAAGCCGGGTCGTTACGTGTTCAACGACAATATGACGATTCTCGACCTGTTAGCTGAAGCTGCTGGACCAACAGAGAACGCTTACTTAGAGAAGATTACTGTCGTAAACATGTCTTGCTGTCAGGGCCAAGCACGTACATTCGACCTGATTAAATTCAGTAAGACAGCGAACATCTATCACCTACCCGTTCTTCGCGCTGGTGATACGATTTACATTCCAGACCGTAGTGAGAGCTTTATTGAAAAAGCACGTGTCACCCTAGATGACATTCTACGTCTAACCACTACTATTGTATTAATTGGAGCATTATGATGACTATTTCAGCCACACAAGCCGAAGTCGAGAAGCTCTACTTAACATCAGAGCTGAATGGGCACCGTTCAACATGCATTACTGCTTGTCAAAGTGGTGACGGCGTCACTTCGATTGCTTCCGCCTTTGCTGAGCGCTGCATGCTTGCAGGTCACTCAACCCTGTATGTCGATTTGAATCTGTTTAATCCCGCGTTTCACGACTTGGAACTGGTTAACCTCGAACAACAAGGTCAACTGATCGAACATAAAGAATCTAAGCGACTGTTTGTTGGCGTACCTGCTCCACGTGAAGCGTCTGCTCAGCTAGCGTTTAAAGACCCAACCATGCTCAAAAAAACGGTCGCTCAATGGCTAACTCAATATGACCGTGTAGTGATAGATACCTCTCCGCTCTTGCAAGTCAACAAAGGTAATATTCCTGCACAGTCCGTCGCCAATGCGTGTGACTCAACACTACTTGTACTCGCTTATGGTGAGACAACGACCAGCCAGCTTGAGCAAGCAAAACAGCTTTTATCGACAGACGGTATTCTATTGTCTGGTGCAATCATGAACATGAAACACGCGCCAAGTTTCACTCAAGAGATTGCACGTCAATTAAACAAAATGAAGTTCATTCCTTCTAAACTGCGTTCATCCCTGTGCAACAAACTTTCTCAAAATGAGTTCCTAAACCTGCCAATTTAGCCTTAAAAAATGTAGTGATTTTATTTTAAATTGATTAATTTCACAGAAAGTCACTACATTTCAATGAAAATACCAATAAAAACACCATGCTAATCCTTCATAGTGTGACTTGCATTGGCAATGCTCAAATCAAATCAGATCCAACATGGAATTTATCCAGATATTCCCTAAACTTATAAAAAGTGGTCAATTTTTGTTGATTCGTCATAAATACTGGGTACCACTCTTGCTGCATTAATCTGTTCCCTCGGAAATCGAAAGGAACCAGCCCGTGAGACGACCAAAGGATATGACTCGTCACATCAACACCACTCAGAGTAAGTCCGCAGCCAAACACGATCTTTGTGTTCTTTTTGTGCGAGTTACAAACTTTAATGAGAAAGGAACCTCAATATGAAATACAAGTTAAGCTCCATGTTTTTGTTAGTCGCCGCAGCCAGTAACGCTAACGCTGGTGAATGTGGTAGCGTAACAATCGCCGACATGAACTGGAACTCAGCGACACTCATCGCCAATATCGATAGGTTTATCCTAGAGCACGGTTATGGTTGTGACGCAGAACTTATTCCCGGTGATACTATGCCAACCGGCACCTCAATGATTGAGAAAGGCCAACCTGACGTAGCCCCTGAACTTTGGAGCAACAGTTTAAAAACAGCGCTAGATAAAGGCGTTGAAGAGAAACGATTACGTTACGCTGGTAAAGCGCTCGTCAACGGTGGTGAAGAGGGTTTTTGGGTACCTAAATACTTAGTGAGCCAATATCCTGAAATTGCAACCATTGAAGGGGTTCGTAAACACGCCAAACTATTCAAACACCCGGAAGATCCAGATACATCCGCATTTTACAGCTGCCCTGCAGGTTGGAACTGCCAAATCAGTGCAGGCAATCTTTTCAATGCACTAGAACTCGAAGAGAGTGGCTTTAGCATTGTCGATCCAGGCTCTAGTGCGGGTCTCTCTGGGGCTATCGCCAAAGCCTATGAGCGTGAAGAAGCGTGGTTTGGTTATTACTGGGCACCTACGGCTGTGCTAGGTAAATACGACATGGTTAAAGTTGATTTTGGCAGTGGCGTCGATAAAGACGAGTTCGTGAACTGTACGACTCAAGAAGAGTGTGAAGCGCCTAAAGCGACCATGTACCCGCCTTCTCCAGTACATACCATCACAACAGAAAGCTTTGCAAGTCGTGCGCCTGAAGCCTATGACTACTTCACTAAGCGTGGTTTTACTAACGACAAAATGAACGCTCTGTTAGCTTGGATGGAAGATAACCAAGCCGATGGTGAAGAAGCGATGCTGCATTTCCTAAGCGAATATCCTGATATCTGGCACCCATGGGTATCTCAAGATGTGGCAAAGAAAGTGGAAGCAGAGCTGTAAACAGTTAATGGTTTACTGTTTATAACGCATTAAAATCACACATTATAACGTCGCTATACTTGATGTTATTCAGCATTCGAAGCGGTTGAGTTTATCAGCAGCTTCGGAATATAAGGATATAAAATGGCTGACAATAGCTGGTTCTCCAGTTTTCCTGAAATGGAACGCTCTGACTTACGAGCAATTAAGAAAACCCTAGACGGCGCCTACCGAGATTTTTCTCGCGAATACGGCGAATTGATAGAATCTTTCTTTGATCCTCTTCTCTCCTTCCTCGTCTGGTTTGAAAAACTCCTCATCTCAACCCCTTGGCTTATCGTTCTCGCTGTTTGTACTGGTCTTGTGTATGCAGCAAGCCGCTCGTGGAAACTTGCGCTAGGTTGTGTCGGTTCTTTGCTTCTGATTGGTTACTTTGGGATGTGGGAAGACACCATGCGCACGTTGAGTATTATTACTGTGTGTACCTTGGTTTCGATATGTTTAGGCATACCCATTGGGATTGCGATGGCGCGCTCCAATCGCGTTCAATCCATGGTTACTCCGCTACTTGATATAATGCAAACCATGCCCGCGTTCGTGTATTTGATTCCAGTAGTAATGCTGCTGGGCATCGGTAAGATCCCAGGGCTTATCGCGGTTGTTATCTACGCTATCCCACCTGTGATTCGTTTAACAAACCTGGGTATTCGCTTAGTTGATAAAGAAGTGCTTGAAGCAGCAACTGCTTTTGGCGCCAATAAGAAACAGCGTCTTTGGGGGGTTCAGCTTCCCTTAGCTATGCCAACCATTATGGCAGGCATCAACCAGACTATCATGATGGCTTTGTCTATGGTTGTTATCGCATCTATGATTGGGGTAAAAGGCTTGGGACAACCGGTACTGAAGTCGATTACTAACCAATACTTCACTTTAGGCCTTTTGAATGGCTTCGCTATTGTGGCATTAGCAATCCTATTCGACCGAGCATCGCAAGCCTACGCAAAAAGAACCAACGCACATTTAGGAGGGTTTAAGCATGACTAAGCCTCTGATTGAAATTAGTGGACTGTATAAAGTCTTCGGCCCTAAGCCAAAGTCGGTGATTGAGCGTATTCATAATGGTCAAAACAAAGACCAAATTCTCGCTGATACTGGTCACACCGTTGGTCTCAAAGAGATAAATCTAGAAATCAATCGTGGCGAAATATTCGTGATCATGGGTTTATCCGGTTCTGGTAAGTCGACGTTGATTCGCCACTTCAACCGCTTGATTGAGCCTACCGAAGGTAAGATCACCGTCGAAGGCACCGATGTCATGAGCCTCAACACCAAAGAGCTCGAAGAGTTTCGTCGTCATAAGATGTCGATGGTGTTTCAACGCTTTGGCTTGATGCCTCATAGAACCGTAGTTGAGAATGTAGCTTACGGACTCGAGGTTCAGGGCATTAAAAAGGACAAACGTTTAGCCAAGGCGTCTGAATGGCTAGATACGGTTGGACTTAAAGGTTATGAGCACCAATACCCTGCTCAATTGTCCGGTGGTCAACAACAGCGTGTTGGTTTGTCACGCGCACTCTGCACCGATGCTGAAATCTTATTGATGGATGAGGCTTTCTCAGCGCTCGACCCATTGATTCGTAGTGAAATGCAGGATCAACTGATTGAGCTACAAGAAAAGCTTCATAAAACTATTATCTTCATTACTCACGACCTTGACGAAGCACTGCGACTTGGGGACCGAATCGCGATCCTGAAAGATGGCGAGTTAGTTCAACAAGGAACTCCGCACGAAATCCTTCTACACCCAGCAGACGATTACGTTGAGGCATTTGTTAAGGATGTAAACCGTGCTCGCGCACTTACTGTAGAAACGGTTATGCAGCCACCTCTGTATCGCATCACATCAGAAACGATTGAAGGTGCACTTGCTCAAATGAAGATGTTGAAGCATGACTACGCTTACCACGTAACGGATGATGGCTATCAAGGTCTGGTGACAAAAGAGAGCCTCCAAGATGCCGTTGAAGACAAAACTGTGAGTGACTTTAGTGATGACATCTACGAAGAAGTACCTGCAGTCAATCCTGATGCTGTCATTGAAGAGATTCTGCAAGATACCATGTCATGCGAATACTCACTGCCTGTAGTCGATGAAGAAGGCAACTTAAAAGGCGAGCTAGAACGAAGCGCTGTAGCGGACATTTTTGCGGAGCCAGGAGAAGCTGAAACCGCCCCAAAGCCCGTGATTGATAAAGCGTCTTAAACCTCTAACTATCGCCCGCTGCGCGTTTCTTGAACGTCATCGGGCGACATTTTACTTATTCATTGTCACCCATTCCTTCCCAGAACCCACCTCGCTTGGCATTTTTGCGATCTTCCATATTCAAGCAGTTGAAATTGTTCTAAAAAATGTCTAATACTTAAATATCTAATTGCGTTACACATCATTCGTTGATGTTACCTTTGCGTAACCTTCGAGTGTTTACCGAAATCAATAGATGGATCTATTTACGATGACAGTTACTAACACTGAAAACCAAGACCTTGTCGATGAGTCTATTCTGCAGCAGATGATTGTAGATACCAGTGCAGAGGTCATCCCTATTCTGATCGACCATTATGTGGAAGAGTCCAAAACGCGTATTGACGCAATTAAACAAGCGGCTCAATCCCAAGATGGTGAAGTTCTAGAGTTTGAAGTCCACACTCTAGGTAGTACTTCGCTCGCTTTAGGCAACAAAGCTTTATCAACGCTAGCTCGCGACATCGAACGCCAATGCCTAGAGAAACAAACAGAGCTCGCATTCACACGCGTCGATGAACTCCTTGCTTTAGCGGACAGTTCGATAGAGGCGCTGATAGCTCGAAAAGAACTCGGTTTCGGCTAAAAAACCAATGTCTGATTAAGAAGAGACAAAACGACATTAAGCACAGAACACAAAGATTGACGTTTGGTTAGGACAAGATTCAAAAGGAATAACACAATGCGCCCTAAAGTATTGTTAGTTGAAGACTCCACTTCATTAGCTGTTTTATACAAACAGTATGTAAAAGATGAGCCCTATGACATTTTTCACGTCGAGACGGGAGCAGAAGCCAAAACTTTTATAGAGCGTCACACGCCGCAACTGGTTATCCTTGACCTTAAACTGCCTGATATGTCGGGTGAAGAGGTATTAGATTGGATAACAGAAAATGAAGTTCCAACGGCCGTAATTATTGCTACCGCTCATGGCTCAGTAGACATTGCCGTTAGCCTTATTCAGCGTGGCGCGGAAGACTTTCTTGAAAAGCCAATTCAAGCCGAGCGCTTGAAAACCTCAGTACAGCTGCACCTTAAACGCGCCAAGCTAGAGAACTTAGTGGAAAACATTAAGAGCAAGTTTGACCGCGAGGCCTTCCAAGGCTTCATTGGTTCATGTCTACCGATGCAAGCCGTATATAAAACGATCGACTCGGTAGCTCCAACCACCGCCAGTGTGTTCATTAATGGTGAAAGCGGTACTGGTAAAGAAGTGTGTGCCGAAGCCATCCATAAAGAGAGCCAACGTCGCGACAAGCCGTTCGTTGCGATTAACTGTGGTGCAATTCCTCGAGACCTGATGGAAAGTGAAATCTTCGGTCACGTTAAAGGCGCATTTACTGGCGCAACGACAGATAGAAAAGGCGCTGCGATGCAAGCGCACGGTGGTACCTTATTTCTCGACGAGCTCTGTGAAATGGAGCTCGAAATGCAGAAGAAGCTCTTGCGATTCTTACAAACAGGTACATTTACCCCACTAGGGGCGACTCGCGAAGTTAAAGTAGATGTGCGAATCATCTGTGCAACCAACCGTGACCCGCTGTTAGAAGTTGAAGAAGGTCGCTTTAGAGAAGATCTCTACTACCGTGTTCACGTTGTACCGATTGAGATGCCACCTTTGCGAGAACGTGGTAGTGACATTGTCACGCTATGCAAGCACTTCCTGAAAATCTACGCTAAGCAAGATGGCAAGAAATTCAAATCAATAGATAAAGAGGCTCAGGTTTTACTAAAGAACTATCCTTGGCCGGGTAATGTCCGCCAACTTCAGAACATTATTCGCAACATTGTGGTTCTCAATAACGAAACCAATGTGACCAAAGAGATGATCCCTGCGCCGATTAATGGTACGGGTGGCCGAAGCAAAATCGTAACGCCTATTAAGCGCGTCGAACCTGTTCAAGAAGCAGTAGCAGAACCGGTTTCCAAGCCTGCCCCTTTGACTCCAGAGCAAATTGAGGCCGCAACTGAGAGTAGCGGCCCCGCTCTTACCAATGGTGATGGCAGCATTCGCCCAATGTGGAAGATTGAGCGAGAAGCGATTCAAAATGCGATCAACCACTGTGATGGTAACGTGTTGAATGCTGCGGTGCTGTTAGAGCTTAGCCCTTCCACGGTGTATCGTAAGAAGCAGGCATGGGAAGCTGAAGATGAGTATAACCAAGCCTAAGCACTCCCAGAAATTAGAGATTGAACCAAATGAGATTTGGCTGTTGCTCGACAGCCAAACCTTTGGCGGCATCGAAACTCATGTTTTGGAGTTAGCCAAAGGATTGAAAGCGCATCAACGACAGGTGCGCATTATCTTACTTACCCGCTACTCTCCGACGCCTCTCATTATCGAACGCCTTAAGCAAACGGGACTCAGTTTCTCATTTCTGCAAGATTTAACGACGACTGACGGTTCAGCAGTTACTCAGCTTAGTCATGCCATCGAAACTTACCAACCAAGGCTCCTTCATTGTCACGGTTACAAATCCAGTATCATTGGCAAACTTACAAAGCTGCTTTACCCTCGCCTTTCCCTTTACCAAGTATCGACTTATCACGCAGGAGAAACACCAAAGGGCCGCGTCTGGCTCTATGACGCACTCGACCGATACACAAGTTTCCTATCTAGCCACTCATTAGTGGTGAGCAACAAGATTAAGGAAAAGATTCCCAGCGCAACAACAATGCTCAACAACTTTGTGAGTATGCCGGAGCGTCAACCTTCTCCAGAGTTTAGCTCTAGCTCATACCGATTTGGTTTCGTGGGTCGGTTAAGTCACGAAAAGGCAGCCGACCGATTTATAGATTTAGCTATTCAGTTTCCCGATCACCAATTCCACCTGTTTGGTGATGGTCCTGAACGCGAACAGTTGGAATCACGCAAAGCTGATAACTGTATCTTTCACGGTCACCAGCAAAATATGGAAAAGGTCTGGCAGAGTATCGATGTATTGGTTATCCCATCGCGATATGAAGGTTTGCCAATGGCTGCATTAGAAGCAATGTCACTCGGCATTCCTGTCATCGCGACCGCTGTAGGTAACTTACCTCAACTCATAAATCACGGAGACAATGGCTATCTAGCTAGTGATCCAAAAGAACTCGAAGCATGCGTAAATAACTGCTTATCTCTCTCTCAAAATGAAAGATCAACGCTCAGCCAACAAGCAATCGAAACCATTAACAAGACATACTCACCGCAAGCTGTCATCCCGCAACTACTAGCGTGCTACGGACTCTAATTCTCAAAATGAGATTATCGTTCTCGACCAAACAGCACACTTTCTCAAAATAGGATACGACTTTCTTATCCAAAAATAACTCATCAATCTGATTCTCAAATTGACATTTGCTTGATAAGCCCAATAACCAGTCATTAAAAATCAACCAGTTAACGAAAAAATCATACTGGCACTCTGCTTGCTATGTTCACTCTATACAAACAATTTATCCCACAAAGGGACAACGTCTTTAAATTGGTAGAGAGTGAGGCTTAGCAATGAACAATTACAAGAACATACTCTTTGTACATTACGGTGATAACTGGATTCGTGGAAGCGAAGCATGTTTAATCAATCTGATTGCGAGCTTGAATAAGGCAAAGTTTCGACCCGTCGTTTGGAGCAATTGTGAACCGTTGGCAGAACACTTCAAGAAGCAGTCCATCCCTACCGTTTATACCCCCTTTAAACTGCTTCTCGGCTGGAGCGTACCAAGGTTCAACCTTTACCAGTGGAGCGTGCAATTAAAGCAAGCTGTCTCTCTTATCAAGCAGCACGAAATCGACATTGTTCACATCAATAGTGGCGCTCCGTGCCAATGGATGTGTATCGCCGCCAAGTTATGTGGCGTCCCTGTCGTAACTCAACTTCACAGTGACTATCAACTGAGAGATCGCTTTACTTTAGGTTTACACCTCTCTCCAAACATCGCTTGTGTAAGTCATGATATTAGTAAAGGCCTTCTTGATGATGGCTACCCACAAGATCAGCTGTGTGTCATTCACAATGGCGTTGTCCAACATCGAACCACAAATAGAGACGTGCGCGCGGAGCTCAACATCCCAAAATCAAGCTTTGTGTTTATTACCGTTGGCTCTCTGATTGTTAGAAAAGGCGTCGATTTGATTATCCAATCGCTGAATCGAATTCAGGGCGAGAAAGATGCACACCTTGTTGTGATTGGTGATGGTGAAGATAGAGACAACCTGATCGCGCTCGTGAACGATTTAGGCTTAGCTTGTAAAGTCCATTTTGTTGGCGAAAGAGAAGATGTTGCAGACTGGCTTTGCAGTAACGTCGATGCATTCGTTAGCGGTGCTCGTTACGAAGCTTTTGGACTGGTACTCGCAGAAGCTGGATTAGCTAAGCTTCCTGTTATCGCACCAAGGGTTGGCGGTATTCCTGAATTCATCCACCATAATCGCACAGGCCTCTTATTCGACCCAAGCAATCCGATTGACGAAATGTGCCACCAAATGACTCGATTAATGTCAGACGCAGCTTTACGTACTGACCTATCGACTCAGCTATATCATTTATCGCACTCCAAACTCACCGTTGAAGCAAATACACAACAATTTGAACACCTATACCGCAAAGTCATCCGCAAAAATGACTCATCTTCCCTACTCAATGGCTTAAAGCCGCTTGTCCGCTGGGCATTTCATTAACGTTAACAGCTTGGAGACATACGATGAATACTAAGACCCGAAACGCCAACGACAAAACAAAACACGGCTTAATTTACGATCCAATTCCTTTTGCGGGCGGCTCTAAAATAGCGACCCTCGAAATGTTGATGACCACTCACGAGTCAATTGAAAAGCAAGCTGATGACAATGTAAGTTTTACAATTGTTACCGCTGATCCTGACTCTTGGAGAACGGCAGTAAGCAAGCTCAACGCGAGAATTATTACTCTACCCAACTGGGGTTTTCTTACGGTACCTCAAGGGCTTCGCTACTGGGTTGCTCAGTTAGTGTTAGCCTTGATCCTGATGGCCACATTTATTCGTCTACCACGTATCAATTATACCGTTGGTGCCTCAAACCCAGGTATCGATATGGCACTATATGTTGTTAAATGGGTTTGGAGAATGCCAATCATACAGTTGGTTCACGGTCCTGTTGGGCTTTCCCGTTCAATCGGCCATTGCTTTACCCGCGCTGATTCGGTCTTCTATCTATGTTCAAGTATTGATTCTATACGCGCTGCACTTAGCTGCTACTTTTCTAAGGCTCATGACTCTGAACAAACTGAGATTATGACTCGTGCTGTTCTTGAGAGTGCTAGATTTGAATCTTTTTCTAATGGTTTGACCCAAGCGAATTGGCCAACTCAAAGCACAGGAACATCAAATAACGTTTTTTGGGCAGCCTCTCTACTTAAATGGAAAGGATTAGAGACACTCAATGAAGCATTGAACATTGCTAGTCAGATAACGCCATGGAACACCAGTATCTGCTATATCACACCGCAAAATACACATTTAGATGTGAGCAGTTTACCGACAGAAAGTACGTACACTAAGCTGTTCCATGCGCCTAACAATCTTGACCAAATCCGCGCAAATTCAGGTATTTTTGTGTCTACCAGTATCAACGAGCCGTTTGGCTTGTCTGTTTTGGAGAGCCTAGCCGCTGGGCTGTGCGTCGTTATTCCAAGCGATGGCGCTTATTGGGATCGAGTCCTTGAAGATAATGTCAATTGCCTAAAGTTCGCTCCACAAGATCCACAATCATTGTATGAAGCTGTCCAAACGTTGATTGGCGACCCTCAGCTTCGTCAACGTTTATCACAGGCAAGTTTTGATAAAGCGAAACAGTATCGAGCGGAGCATTGTTACGCTTCGATTTGTATTGCTATGCGCGGACAAGCTGCGACTAAACCAGCAATGGCTTCGTTGGAGACGTCTCATGATTAACTATTTACATCAGCCATCACCGCTAATAAACATGCTGACCTACGGCATCGGATTGGTCATAAGCAAAGGCGCGGCTCTAATTATGTTGCCGATTATCGCCAACTATCTTGCCCCTTCTCAAATTGGTCGGTTAGACCTGTTAGGCTCTATCGGTGCGGTAACGGGTATCGTTGTGACATTTGCTCTGCATGAGGCACTCTACCGTTTTGTTGGAGAAGAGAGTGATTTTAAAAAACGTTTTTTAAAAGCGAGTGAAATCTTCTCCCTCACCTGTGTCGTTTCTCTGATTCTGGCTGCTGTTCTTTTTGGCTATATCAATAGTGGTCTTGACGACCAATTTGCCTTTGCAAGCCGCACTGAGCTCAATCTCATTTTAGTTTGTGCTTCTCTTGAAGGCGTTATCGGTTTATCTACCGCATGGCTGAGAATGCAGGACAAAGCTTTTACGTTTCTAGCAATCAGTGTCGCTTCAACACTACTACAAATCAGCTTAATTCTTGGTGTGCTATTTTCTAGCCCGAATGTTGAGAAAATTTTAATGTGCGGCGTAGTCACCTACCTTTTCCAAATCACTGCATTGCTTATTATCAATCGCTTTAAGCTCACATTTACCAACATCTCAGCATTTCGAGAGTATCTTTGTTACGGTTGGCCACTGATGCTAACTGGCTTAATCGGTTTTGGTTTAAACGGTGCAGAAAGATTCTTCGTCGCCTACTCCACCAACCTAGATACCCTTGGACAATATGCGATTGCGATTAAATTCTCGTTTGCCATGTGTATCTTGGTTCAGCCTTTTGGAATGTGGTGGATGCCAAAACGTTTCAATACGCTAGCGAATCAAGGTCGCCTAAAAACCGTTGAGGTTACCCAGCTTGGAATTATCTACATCACTCTACTCACTGTAGGCGTCGCATTCGCAGCCAAAGCTTTCATCTTGTTAGCACTGCCAGAAACCTATCTATTGTCGGCTCAACTTGTATTGGGAACGTTGCTGTTTTCTTGGTTCAAGGAGGTCGCGGAACTGCTCAATATCGGCATTCTTCATCGCAAAGCCACCAGATTACAGCTATGGATTTCGGTAAGCGCCACTCTCATTGGTCTTAGCATGATGTGGTTACTAAGTGGCTTTGGTATTTGGGGGATAATTGGCGCTTTATGTATCGCTCAAGCGTTTAAAGCTGTCGTTGTGTTTATCTACAGTCAAAGGCTGACTCATCTACCTTATTCGCTCGGACTGTTCCTCTTTGAGTTTAACGTGCTAGTACTGTGTCTGTTGTTAGCTCTCTCTATACAAAATGTCTGGTTCTGCCTAGCGATGGCAGTCATTGCTCCAGTGATCTGTTGTCTGCCCGCTTATCGAATTGAAGCAGTAAGGCATAACGTTCAAGCATTGGGACAAAAGCTTATTGGCAAATTAGAAATCTTAGCTGGGCACAAGCCTTGCTAGATCATTATTTCAGCACACAGGATTTTCATTATGACTAACGCTACCCACAAGTTACCTTCAATTGTCACAGTATCTATGCTGTGCCTATTGATGGGCGGCGTTTGGTATATAGTCCCACACCCGATCGTTGCAATTTGCTTAGCTTTCATCCCATTAGGTGCCCTGTTTGTTATCAACAAAACCTATTGGCTGGTGATTTTGTTCGTCGTATTCTCATTTTTCCGCATCCATGAAGCCATCCCCCAACTTTACGCGTTTAAACTGCCTCTGTTTCTTTCACTAGGAGCTTTATCGGCTTTGATGTGGCACACGCTTATTAGTAAGGAACTTAAGACCTACTGGCACCGTTCACTATCTTGGTTAGCACTGTTCTGGTTACTTGTCACAATTGGTCTGGTATTTGCCTCGAACCGAGGGGTTGCTATCCAAGAGTTTAAAGGGATTTACTGGAAGATCATGGTGATGACACTCGCGATTGTTTGGCTGGTAAACAGCATGGATAAACTCGCTAAAACGTCGACCATCATTATCTTCTCGGGCTGTTTAATTGGCATCATCGCCATCTCTAACTCCATCAATGGAATTGGTCTTGTTGAAGGTACTCGTGTCACCATTGGCCGAGACATTGGCTCAATGCTCGGTGACCCAAACGATCTCGCTCTTGTACTCATGTTCCCTATGGCCTTTGCGATCAGCCAAGCGACAACGAAAGGCATACCCACAATGCACCG
Source organism: Vibrio sp. THAF190c (assembly GCF_009363355.1). Lineage (NCBI taxonomy): Bacteria > Pseudomonadati > Pseudomonadota > Gammaproteobacteria > Vibrionales > Vibrionaceae > Vibrio > Vibrio sp. THAF190c. The sequence goes on from NZ_CP045338.1 coordinate 1,691,147, forward strand.
CTTCATCGGAGCAACTGCATGTATCATCCTTCTTTATGCAGTTATCGCAACACAAAGCCGTGGCGGCCTTCTAGGCTCGATTGCTGTTCTCGGAATCTTCGCTTTGAGCATCATTCGCTCAAAGGTCACTTTAATTACCCTTGGTGCCATCGCTGCGGTTGGGCTCTATTTCGCTGCTGGCATATCCGATAGAGCGTCCGGCGGTGCTGCAGAAGCCGGTATCGATGCGTCGGCTATGGGGCGCCTGTACGCTTGGGAAGCAGCGTTTAAAATGGCGCTCGATAATCCACTAACAGGGGTCGGGTTAAACAACTTTTACTCGAACTACTTTTTCTACAGCCCACACTGGGATGGTCTCAACCATGCTGTACACAGTACTTGGTTTGGGGTACTCGCCGAAACGGGCTTCCTTGGCTTAACCGTATTTATCATCTTGATTGGCTCTTTGCTCATCACCGCACGTAAAACCCTAAAACAAATCAAAGACAATGGTAATTCAGTCAACCCAATCCTCTACTCTTCGGCGTTCGCCGTTTATGCCGGGCTTATCGGGACAATTGTGTCTGGTACCTTCCTAACTCAAGGCTTCAATTGGCCAATTTATATCCTTTCTGCATTGACGGTTTGTGTTTCTCATATATCCCAAACTGAATGTCAAAATGAGAAACCAAACAAACAGAAACTTTAAGCAACTGAAAATTAACAACTATTTATATGGCACATATAATGAAAGTACTCCATTAAAACAAAAAATGGAGATTTCAAAATGACGTCAGTATCAGTTCATCAATTTAAGACTTGGTTGAAGTTTCATCCTAATTCTCATATTCGTAATCTGTTTTTCATTTTGAAAGACATACGTAATGCCGAACTTCCAGTACCTAAATTTGCCAGTAAATGCCTATACCATGTTCACCGCAGTATCTCGGGTGTCATTTCAGGTATTACTCGCTTCTTCTATTGGACACCCGCTTTTAAAGGTCGTCTAAATCGCTGTGGTAAACATCTATACCTTTATGGCGGTTTACCGTTTGTAAGTGGCCCTCTCACTATTAACGTAGGCAGTGAATGTCGTATTTCAGGCCACACGACTTTTTCAGGTTGTAGCCAACCGACTGCTGATGGTAGCCAACCTTCCTTAGAAATTGGCGATAACGTTGATGTCGGTTGGCAATCGACAATTGCGGTTGGACGCCGCGTTGTTCTTTCTGACAATGTGCGTATTGCAAGTGGCGCGTTCCTGTTTGGTTATTCTGGTCACCCTCTTGATGCACGACGTCGTGCTCTCGGTGAAGGCGACGATCCGGAACAGATTGGCGATATCATTCTTGAAAGAGACGTATGGCTGGGCACCAATGTCACTGTAAAAGGTGGAGTAACCATCGGCGAAGGCAGTGTGGTTGCTGCGGGAAGTGTCGTAACCAAATCCGTTCCACCACTTTCAATTGTTGCGGGTAACCCAGCACGTATCGTTGGCAGTATTCCAAGCGAGCCAACTGTGTTCGATATTGAAGAACACAAAGGAGGCCGTCATGCGTGATTTGATTGTTTTCGGGGAAGACTTCGGTGGATTACCGTCATCGACGCAGCACTTAGTACGTCACTTAGCGAAACAACATAAAGTGCTTTGGGTAAATTCGATAGGTTTAAGACAACCAAAGTTAAACCTAAAAGACACTACTCGCGCACTGAACAAACTGGTAGGAAGAAGTAACGCACAAACTCAAAACATGTTACCCGAGCAAGCATTCGACAACATTACTGTGGTTAATCTTAAGACCTTACCAGCGCCACGTTCTTTCGTCGCTAGAAAGCTTGCTAAAGAACTAATGTTAGCTCAGCTAAAACCTGTTATTAAGAAGTTGGGAATGAAAAACCCAGTACTTTGGACTTCCCTACCAACTGCTGCTGACTTGTGCGGTCATTTGGGAGAAACCCATGTCGTCTATTACTGCGGAGATGACTTCTCGGCGCTCGCCGGCGTTGATCACAACTGTGTCGCTCGACACGAACAGTCTCTAATAGAAAAAGCTGACGTGATTTTTGCAGCTAGTCAGAAGCTAATGGATAAATTCCCTTCTGAAAAAGCCCACTTATTACCACATGGGGTAGATTTTGCGCTCTTTTCTAACCCAGCGAAACGCGCAACAGATTTACCGAGCCATCATCGTCCAATCGCAGGTTTTTACGGCAGTTTGTCTCAATGGCTTGATTACGATTTGATCGAGAAAACGGCGTTAGCACGTCCGGACTGGGACTTCGTTTTCATTGGTCCTAACGAACTAGAGCAGCTTGCTCTGCCGGTACTCAGTAACGTGTTATATCTTGGTCCAAGAGCACATCATCAGTTACCGAGTTATTCACAGCACTGGGATGTGAGTTGGTTACCATTTGTCGACAACGAACAGATAAGAGCTTGCAGCCCTTTAAAACTCATGGAGTATCTCGCAGCCGGCACACCGATTGTGACTACCCCTTTTCCTGCACTCAAGCCTTATCAAGAGTATGTGACTACTGTGAATAACGCTGAACAGGCATCGCAAGCCTTAACTCATGCTCGCCAATCCTGCTCTGGTTCTCCAACGATCGTAGAAAAAGAGAGTTGGGAAACTCGCGGTGAGATTGTTCACTCTATTTTGGAGTCGTTATGAATAATCTAAAAACCCGATTACTACAGATACTTTATGGCGCATGGCGACAACGCTATGTGATTGGCATTCCAATGCTGATACTGCCTGTTGTGGGGTTATTGGTCGCAAATCTGACGCCTAAAAAATACGACTCGCACACCAGTATGCTGATTCAAGAAACCGCTAAGATGAACCCGTTTCTAGAAGACATCGCAGTATCAACCATGCTCAAAGATCGTATCAACGCGCTAAAGACATTGCTGCATAGTCGTCATGTTCTTTATTCAGTGGCAGAAGAGCTTGAACTAATAGACTCAAGCATGTCGAGTATCGAGCAAGAACAGATCATTAACGACTTGTCGCAACGACTAATGGTGACACAGTTGGGCAAAGACTTTCTTAAAATCAGCCTAACTAGCAATACTCCTGAGAGAATGGAAGAGACTCTCAAGTCTGTCAGTGAGCATTTTATCGCTCAATTGCTTGCTCCTGAACGTTCCTCAATTGAAGACTCGAGTAACTTTCTTTCTATTCATATTGAAAAACGTCGTGAAGCACTCGACGATGCAGAGCAAGCACTAGCGCTCTATCGCAACGACAATATCGAATCGACTCCAGAGATTCAGAGCCAAAGCCTAAACCGATTAGCAGCTCTCAAACAAAGTCTATCTGAGAAGGAGGCGGAAATGGCTGGTGTTAAGAAAAGCCTAGGTTCCATGGACCAGCAACTCTCACGCACTAACCCGGTGATTGGTAAAATTGAAGACCAAATTATCGATATCCGTAGTGAACTTACCCTACTTCAAGCTAAGTACACCAACAAGCACAGTGCCGTACAAGCAAAGTTACGTGAGCTAGACAGACTAGAGAGCGAACGTAAAACCTTGCTTGAAATGAAGCAACCTAACATGAACAGCGACCAGCTTTGGGACATTGCCAGTAGTAACACCTTTAACGACGTCTCAGAACTACAGCCTTTGTTGGTGACACAGTTACACAGCTTGCAACTGGTTCGTGCGCGTTTCGAATCGTTGAAAGAGGAAACTAAGAGCTTGAAAACAATGATCTTTGAGCTAGAAAACAAGGCCAACAATTTTGGCCAAAATGCGAAGGAGATGTATCGCTTACAACGTGACGTTCAGATCAAACGTCAACTCTATGACGAGCTAGTCGAACGTTACGAAATGGCCCAGCTTACTGGCTCTTTGGGTGTCTTTGAACAAAACAAGCGAGTCAAAATCATAGATCTACCTTACACGCCGAGCATCCCATCTAACATGCCTTCATTCATATTTGTCATTGCAGGTTTGATTGCAGGGATTGGGTTTGGGATAGGCTTAGCAATACTATTTGAGTTGTTCGATTCATCAGTAAAAGGAAGCGCTCAAGTTGAACAGGTGTTGGGAGTTCCTGTGATTACAGTCATCCCCAACATGAACTAGCTTCCTTGATAACTAAACCAAACCACCAGCTTCAACTGGTGGTTTTTTTATTCCTTTCTATCTCTATTCGATTTGTCGCGAATCCATTTTCAACAGTCAGTTTCTCATGAAGCTGTTTCTCAATAAGCGTTTTGATTTTCAATTTGAGAATAAGCACCCAAAACCAGCCAAAAACACTTAAACCAATGTATTTATTAGATAATTTTCTTGGCACGCGACCTGCTAGGTATATAGCAACGCAAAATAAAAAGCTGAGAATAATAGGAAATCTCGCAATCCTTGTTTACCCACTTACTAACAATAATTACAGCGGAGTACCACATGAAAGTACAAGGAAAGAAAATAATTCATGTCGTTCAGCACCTCGCACCCGGTGGGCTGGAAACATTAACGCTCGATCTGCTTCGTCTAGCAGACCCAAAGGATCAAGTTTTGATCGTGAGCTTAGAGGGACAACGTGACTCTTCAATAAACAACTGGCCAAAACTAGAGCAGTACCGCTCTCAAATTGTGTTTCTAGACAAAAAGCCAGGCGTGCAATTTAACGTTCTGCTCTCTCTCATTAAGGCATTTAGCAGCATCAAACCAGATGTGGTTCACACCCACCATATCGGCCCTCTTCTTTACGCAGGCTATGCTGCTCGCCTTTGTAGTGTTCCTTATCGAATCCATACAGAGCATGATGCTTGGCACCTCAAAAATCCCAAAAGAAGACGTTTACAAGCGATCGCTCTCCAATTTGCGAAGCCTATGCTAGTCGCAGATGCAGCCAAGGTTTATAACCAGCTGTGCTCAGCATTTTCCTACAAAAACATCACAACAATACGCAACGGCATTGATTGTGAAAAATTCCACCCGACTTCTAAACTAGCGTCTCGTCGTCTATTTAACGTAGGCGAAAACGACTTCATTGTTGGCTGTGCTGGCCGATTAGAAACGGTAAAAGGGCAAGACCAACTTATCAAAGCGCTGCCACTGATTCCAAAGCGTATTAAAGTCGCGATTGCCGGAGACGGCTCACAAAGGGAGGCTCTTGAGCAACTTGCTAAAAAATTGAATGTGTCAGACCGTGTAATGTTCCTTGGTTTGGTCGAAGACATGGTCTCATTCTACAACTCGCTGGATGTATTTTGTCTTCCATCACGCTCAGAGGGTTTACCACTCTCCTCCCTAGAAGCTCAAGCTTGCAACATTCCAACGGTTGCCATGGATGTAGGTGCGGTAAAAGAGACGCTTTGCCCCGTGACTGGCCACTTAGTAAAACCGGATAACATTCCTCACTTGGCATACTCGTTATTCAAGACCTCACAAAATGACACGTTAGAAAACTTCTCTAACCCTCGTCGCTATGTGCTTGAGAATTTCAACATCAGCGACATGGTGGAGTCTTACAACAAGCTGTCAGAGGAGAGCTACGTATGATAGATGTTGTACTCGCTACCCTCTGCTTATTTGCCGGAATGCTCATTGTATATCACCACGCAGGTTATCCAATTCTGCTTCGTTGGTATGCAAAGCGCCATCCTAAGCAGCCTGTACATGAAAACCAACGTGCTTACAAAGCAGAAGCACAGGACTGTACGCTGCCAACCGTGACTATCTTGGTTCCGGCATACAATGAGCAAGCTTGGATTGCGGACAAAATTCGTAACCTCGCATCTCTCGACTACCCAAAGGATAAGTTAAAAGTCGTGATTGCCTGCGACGGCTGTACAGATAAAACCGTTGATAAAGCTCAGATGGCGATTCAAGAAGCGATCTGCAGCGACATCTACTTCGAGATTCATGATCACAAAGTTAATCGTGGCAAAGTGGCGACTGTTAATGAAGAGATTGCGAACATCGACGCGGACATTACGGCTCTGAGTGATGTGTCGGCATTAATATCATTAGACGCTTTGCTTATCGCAGTCGAACATTTTAAGAATCCAGAAGTAGGTGTTGTAAACGCGACTTATCAACTTTGCCCAACGGGTAATCAGGGTGAAGATGTTTATTGGAAATACCAAACAGCGGTTAAAGAGCGTGAAGCATCATTCGGCTCAAGTTTAGGTTCACACGGTGCGTTCTATCTATTTAGAACAAGCCTGTTCACTCCACTGCCTAGCAACACAATTAATGATGACTTTATTCTACCAATGCAAATCGTCAAACAGGGTTACACTGCCGAGTACGAAACACGCATGGTAGCTCTGGAATTAGAAGAGACCAACACCAAAGCGGATTTCAAAAGAAGGTTACGAATCTCGGCGGGGAACATGCAGCAAGCCATTGAGCTGTTTAGTTTATTCAGCCCAAAATTCAAAGGGATAGCATTTGCTTTCTTCTCCGGTAAAGGGTTAAGACTACTCACCCCGTACCTAATGATTGTTAGCTTAGTGTGCTCATTCTTCCTACGTGATTACTTTCTATTTAACTTTTTATTCTGGGCACAAATCGCCGTTTATACGCTTGGCATCGTTGGGTATTTATTACCAAAGAAACTGAGCATCAAACCTCTTTCGTTAATTTCTTATCTTGTGGTGGGACATTACGCCAACTTTGTTGGCGGTATCCGTTACCTAATTGGATTAGAGAATACCCCTTGGACACGAGTCAATCGTTAAGGATCAACTATGTTTACTCAAGACCATCAACAAATGCTTTACCAAAACAAGATTTCTCGCGCAAAACGTAGCTTTGACTTCTTTGCGTCCATGTTCGCGATTATTTTGTTCTCTCCGGTTTTCCCAATCATTGCTCTTGCGATTGTGATGACGTCTAAAGGCCCCGTATTCTACCGCCAACTGCGTGTAGGAAAATCGACACCAGAGAAGATGGAGATTTTTGAAATCCTTAAGTTCCGCAGTATGTACGAAGATGCAGAACAACGATCTGGTGCTGTTTGGGCAACGAAGAATGACCCTCGTATTACTCCTGTCGGTCGCTTTTTGAGAAAGACCCGTCTTGATGAATTGCCACAGTTGTTCAATGTTATTAAAGGCGATATGTCGTTGATAGGCCCTCGCCCTGAGCGCCCTACCTTCTACAACAAACTTGAAACTGAGATTCCGTACTTTGCAGACCGCACTTATGGCGTGATGCCGGGAATTACTGGTTTAGCGCAAGTTAACCAAGGTTATGACACTTGTATCGAAGACGTAAGACGCAAAGTCGGTTTCGATCACAGCTACGCATTAAGCTTGTGCTCAATGAAATCATGGATCATTGCCGACCTGTCGATTATCAGTAAGACCATTATCGTTATGGTGGATGGTCGTGGTCGTTAACAAAATGATTTGATGAACTTATAAATTAAAGGCCAAAGCCCAACGTGTCATTGCGTTGGGCTTTCTACATTTATGAACTTTATTCACAAAACTCAAAACATAAACGGTGTACCCTAATCAGCGACTTAGACTACCCACCTTTTGCAAATGAAAATTGAAGACCTGAAACTGTTTACCACTGTTGTTGAACTCGGCAGCTTTACCGCTGCAGCGAATGCGTTAGACCTCCCTAGAGGTAATGTGAGCCGACGAATCAGCGACCTCGAAGCATCTCTCGGTATTCAACTGTTCATAAGAACCACCCGCAGTTTATCGCTTACCCAATCTGGCGAGCTCTATTACAAAGAACTGCTGATTGCGCTCGGCGCACTAGAGAAAGCCAATCATGTGGCATCTAACCTTTCAGAACTGCCTCACGGTAAAATTAAGATAGGCTTGTTGCCGGAAACCAGTGACATCTTACAATCAACACTATTTCGCTTTCAGGACATGTACCCTGAAGTGGAGCTCGACATTCGCAGCATCAACAACGGCTTTGTCGATATGCATCGCCAAGGTTTGGACATTGCAATGCATGGAGGGCGCTTGAGTGACGCGAATATTGTGGCTCGTAAGCTAATGGATCTACAAAGAGTGTTTGTTGCTAGCCCAGACTTTATTGCTAAAGAAGGTCAACCCGTTTCCGTCCAAGAGCTATTCAATTATCCGTTTGTCTGTTTCCGCTGGCCAACTGGTGATATTGATCAACAGTGGGACATCGCCAACATTAATGTAACCGTCGAACCTTCAATTGTGAGTGATAGCATCGGGTTTGTGAAAGGAGGCGCGATTCGTCATCGTGGCATCGCGCTCTTGCCGGAACTGCTGGTACGCCAAGAGATAAAAGACGGGACGCTAGTAAACCTATTTCCAAACGACACACTGCAAAAAGAAGAAGCTTGGTTGCTCTACCCACAACGGAAAGCGCTCAGTCACGCCTCTCAACTTTTGGTCGACTTTCTATTACAAGAACTGCCTAAACTCTAGGCATTGTCTCATTTGACGTGACAGTGTTTCACGCTGAACCCAGATTATCTAACGAAATTAGAAAGATAGAATTGCCCTATATATTAATAGGAGCAATCCATGAACACTATTTTTCGTCATTCCATCATCGCAGCATGTTTAATACCTTTAATCGGCTGCAATGATTCACAGGCCTTAGCTCCAACTAAAGAGCCACGACCAATACAAGTCATCAAAGTGAAAACTGCAAACGAACAGGCAGCTAAGCGCTTTACGGGTACCCTACAATCTGCAGAAAGTGCCGCTGTCGCGTTTCGTGTCCCAGGTACCATTCAGAAAATACTGGTTAAAACCGGTGACTATGTCGAAAAAGGACAACCACTCGCATCTCTTGACCCACATGACTATCAAGTGGCACTCGAAGAGCTACAAGCTCGTGCATTAGAAGCGAAATCAGCTCACAAACTAGCGAAAGCAGAACTGGCACGCGTAAAACAAGCGATTGCTGACGACGCAATTGCTAACGTGAATCTCGACCGCGCAATCAGTGGCTATGAACGCAGCGAAGCCGCTGTAAAGGTGGTTGAGCAAAACATCCGCCGAGCTAAAGATACATTGCGATACACTCAATTACGCGCGCCATTCTCGGGCGTGGTCGCAACGTCTAACTTTGATCAGTATGAACAAGTTCTTCCGGGAGTTTCAGTATTTACCTTGCATAAGCCTGACTTGTTAGAGGTCGAAGTCGATGTACCCGAGAACCTGATTCACCAATTCAAACCGAAGCAACCTGCTGCGATCTCTTGGTATGGAGCAGCGCGCTCTGTCGCTGGACAAGTCACTGAGATTTCGACGCTACCTGACCCTATCAAACAGACCTACACGGTCACCTACCAACTAGATGGACTAAATCAAGAGTTGTTACCAGGAAAAGCTGTAACACTAACTACCAACCTAGGCAGTACGCAGCCAACTCTGTGTGTACCTTACTCCGCTATTGTAAAGCCACTGCAACAAGATCTCGTATTCACGATTAAGGATCAAACTGCACACGCGGTTCCTGTTTCGGTTGTTTCTTTTAATCACCAGAACGCTTGTGTTCAGTCTCAACTCAATGCCAGCGATTACGTGGTTGTGAGTGGTGCACAATACATTCAAGAAGGTCAGCACTTCCCATCAATCCAAGTTAAAGAGCTGTAGGTAACTGTGATGAATTTAGCGGATTTCGCCATAAAACAACGCACCTTTGTGCTTTTTTTCACTGCGCTCAGTGTGATCGCCGGTCTCTACTCTTATTTTGACCTCGGCAAACTTGAAGACCCAAGTTTTACTGTTAAAACAGCGGTTGTTGTTACCCTGTACCCTGGCGCTTCAGCAGAAGAGGTAGAACAACAAGTCACTGATACCGTTGAAACTAAACTGCAAGAAATGGCTACGCTTAATCGACTGCGTTCGCTTTCACGTCCGGGAATGTCGATGGTGTTTGTCGATCTTAAAGAGTCATTGAACTCAGAAGCGCTGCCACAGGAGTGGGATCTACTTAGACGTAAAGTATCTGACATGAAGCTTCTACTCCCTTCAACCGCACAAATCAGTGTGGTTCAAGATGAGTTCTCTGAAGTCTACGGCATGCTGTTTTCCATCTACAGCCAAGATGCGACACCAAACGAGCTACGCCAATACGCAGAAGAGCTACAGCGCCGAATCAAGACCGTCGATGGAATTAAAAAAGTCGAGCTTCATGGCGTGCAGCCACGCGTTGTATACATCGATATCCCTGATGAGCGTCTAGCGCAATATGGATTGTCGATTTCCCAAGTTTGGAACCAGCTTAATACTCAAAACACCACCTTCGATGCAGGACGATTTGCGACCTCCAATGAGAGAATCCGTATCGAACAATCCAGTGAATTTGGCTCCATAGACGACATCAAAAACCTGATGCTAAAAGGAGGAATCAGTGAGTTAGGTACTGGCCTTATTCGCCTAGGCGACATTGCTGATATCACTATGGGTTATCAAGAACCTGCAATGACGGAAAACCGCTACAACGGCGTGCCAGCTGTCACGCTAGCGATGAGCCCTGTCTCTGGTGTGAACGTTGTATCGCTTGGCGATGACATTAATAGAATCGTGTCTGACTTCCAAAATTCACTCCCTCTCGGTGTAGAAATCGCAACGGTAGCAAACCAACCCCACGAGGTTCAAAAATCGATCGACAACTTCGTAAACAACCTACTAGAGAGTGTTGCGATTGTATTTATCGTCTTATCTATCTTCATGGGCATCAAGAGTGCGACTATCGTCGGTTCTAGTTTGTTGCTTACTATTTTGCTGACTCTTATCTATATGAACTTGGCGGGTATCGATCTACATCGTGTCTCACTAGGTACCTTCATTCTTGCCTTGGGTATGCTGGTTGATAATGCGATCGTTATTACTGATATGATGATTGTCAAAATCAACCGTGGCATCGATAGAACGAAAGCGGCAATTGATTCAGTTAAAGAGACGGCCACGCCACTGCTTGGTGCGACAGTCATCGCAATTATGGGTGCTAGCCCAGTTATTTTCTCAAAGACGGATGCGGCTGAATTTGCGGGCTCGGTGTTCCTTATCATTGCATCGTCTTTGCTATTATCTTGGTTTGTAGCTATGACTTTCACTGCTCTTATGTGTTGGATGTTCATTAAGCCGAGCCGACAAAAAGAGCAAACCAAAGAGAGCTTGTATCGCAAGAGCGTCAACTGGACGGTAGATAGTCCATTCAAGGCTCTCAGTGCATTACTGCCATTGATCGCAGTGACTGCACTAGCAATTCCTCAAATCGCGATCAACTTCATCCCACAAGCCGATCGCCCTATTCTGTTCCTAGACTACTGGCTACCGAATGGCGCGAAGGTTGAGCAGACTTCAGACGATATGAAGAAAATCGAGTCTTGGTTACTAGAGCAACCAGAAGTCGTCGATCTCTCTACCTATGTCGGCGCTGGTGCGCCTCGATTCTCAGTAACGATTGAGCCAGAACCGTTTGATCCGGCTTACGGCCAGATTCTGATAAACGCAACAGACTACGAGTCGCTAAGTTCACTCATCGCTCGTGGCGACAAATGGCTAGCTCAAACCTTCCCAGAGGCAGACCCAAGATTTCGCGGTTTGAAGCTAGCAACATCAGACAAGTTTAGCGTCGAGGCGCGTTTTTCTGGACCTGATATCGCAGTACTACACGAGCTGTCAAACCAAGCAAAAGTGATATTGGAAGCTCATCCAGATACCAAGTATGTACGTGATGATTGGCGACAACAGAGCAAGGTGCTACAGCCTATCATCAATCAAGAAAAAAGCCGTCAAGCAGGTATCAACCGCGCAGACATTGCGTTCGCCCTTAAGCGTGCTTCAGAGGGCATGCCGATTGGCCGCATGAATCTCAATGATGAGTTGGTGACAATCCAAGTTCGTGGCGTCGAGCGCTCACTAGAGTCGCTTGAAACTTTACCCGTCAATTCCCTACTCGGCCTACACAGCGTGCCACTTGGTCAGGTGATTGATGGTTTTGAGATGACCAGTGAAGAGACTATGATCTGGCGTAGAGACCGCGTTAAAACTATCACAGCTCAAGCAGGTGTTGGCCGATACACAACGCCAGCGGCAGTGAGAAATGACGTTAAAGCACAAATTGAAGCCATTGAATTGCCAGCAGGTTACCAGCTTGAATGGGGTGGCGAATACTACGATGAACACAAAGCGGTTAGCGACATTCTAAAACAGCTTCCAAAAGCGATGTTGCTGATGGTGATCATCTTGGTGGCCATGTTTAACGGTTTCAAACAACCGGTGATTATTCTAACCACCCTTCCCTTGGCGGCAACAGGTGCAACCTTTAGCTTGCTGCTATTGGATAAGCCCTTTGGTTTCATGGCATTGATTGGTGCGGTCACCCTAACAGGTATGATCATCAAAAATGGCATCGTACTTATGGACCAAATTGAGCTAGAGCGCAGTAACGGTCGTTCGCTATCGGATTCCATTAAAGAAGCAACCGTAAATCGCACTATGGCAATTTCTATGGGTGCATTAACTACCGCACTCGGCATGATTCCGCTACTTACAGACTTACTGTTTGACCAAATGGCGGCGACCATCATTGGTGGGCTAGCTGCAGCAACGGTACTGTCACTGTTTGTAATGCCAGCCCTGTACAAGATCTTTTATCGAACTCAAGAGACTCGCTCTTTCTCACAAGAAAACGCACCTCTTTCTCAAGCTAAGCAATAAGGAGCGCCATGATGTCTTTCATTTCGCAAAAACCATGGAATCTAGCACCAGTCGCGCTCTCTTTGTTGTTGGCTGGTTGTGCAGTCGGCCCAGATTATAAAGCGCCACAAACGACAATGGCTGAAACGTATCTCTATTCAGAAGATAGCCAACAAGTAACGCAATCACACTGGTGGCTACAACTGAATGATCCAGTTTTAAACCAACTGGTTACTCAGCTACAAAGCGACAACACCACGCTTAAAGTGGCCGCTGAGCGCATCAAAATGGCTAACTCTTATAAGAGTGTGGTGGAGTCATTCAAAGTGCCGACCGTTAACATCGGTGCGGGTTATTACAACTATCAGCTTAGTGAGAACGACTCACTGCTAGGCCCTGTGTTTGGTGCATCAGATGCCGTCGAGTCTGCTACGGGCATGTCACTGCTTGAAGCGCAACATGATGGTGGTTTTCTTGGTGCCAGCATCGCATGGGAAGCGGATCTCTTCGGACGAATAGACCGCCAAGCAGAAGCGGCAGCGATTCGAGTCGAACAAGCCGAGATATTGCAATCAGGCTTAAATACTCTGCTGACAGCTGATCTTATTCATAATTACCTGCAATATCGAGGTGCCCAAGAACGTAAAGCAATCGCTTTAGAGAACATCGAAGATCAAAAACAGACCCTAGACTTAGTCGAGAAAGTTGTTCGCAGTGGCTATGGTTCAGAGCTCGATTTGGCACAAGCTAAAGCGATGCTCGCAGCGACACTGTCCATCACGCCTCAACTTGAGATCGCAGAGCAGGTCCACAAGCATAGAATGGCCGTTCTTTTAGGCACTTCCCTAACCGAACTAGAGACTCAACTGCAAGACGACTTCACTTTACCAAGGCTTAAAGGGGTTATCCCTACCGGCCTTCCATCTGAATTGTTGACGCGACGCCCAGATATTCAAATAGCCGAGCGTGAGATGGCAGCAATTAACGAAGAGCTAGGGGCAAGTATTGCTAACCGCTATCCAAAATTCTTCCTAACCGGAACGCCAGGTGTTACCGCTGGAAGCTTTGATGACCTATTCAGTAGCGACTCCATTGGGTGGGCAGCGTCCGCAGGGATAAGCTGGAATGTCTTCGATGGTGGACGCGGTGAAGCACTGGTAGAGATGAATGAGGCACGATTTAAATCTGCCGCATTGAACTATCAGCACACTGTTGATAGCGCATTTGTAGAGGTAGATTCAACGCTGTTTGCTTATGGAAGAAGTCAACAAAACCAGCAACGCATTGATGAAGCAACGCTCGCAGTTGACAAAGCCGTAAGTAAAGCTAAGTCCCTCTACAAAGCAGGACTTGTTGACTACCTAGCCGTACTCGATGCGCAGCGCCAACAGAAGATGATGCAAGACAGACAAGTCGCCGCCAAACTACAAACGGCCAACACCGCGATTGCTGTTTATAAATCACTTGGTGGTGATTGGAAAGTCGTGACGGATAAACCAAAGGTAGAAAGTCAATCAACTATTAATACTCTTGAACTCGCAGCCAACAATTAATCGCAACTCAAAAAAATACCGCCTAGCATTAGGCGGTATTTTTCTAAGGCTCTGATTTTGAGTAAATCATTGTGCTATCCAGTTCGCCATTAGGTAAACGCCTTGCGTTACGCAGTTCTGCATCTAGAACGTAACCACAACGTTTCGCGACCAATTGACTCTTGATATTAGAGCCTGCCATCTTAATCTCTATTCGCTTGGCACCTTTCTCTTCAAAAGCGAATCGTTCGATCATAGCGACAGCTTCAGTGACATATCCGCGACCTGTTTTCGATGTTCGCAACCAGTAACCAATCTCAAAAAATGGCACACTACTATCTCGAACAATGAAGCCAATAGCTCCAATAAAAGTGTCACTCTCTTTCTCTACAATATTGAACCAAAACTCATCATTGAACGCCTGATAGTTCTTTATCGCTTGTTTGATGTTTGATTCTAAATCTGCTTTGGTGAAAGAATCACTAACCCAAGGTAAGAACTCATCAAACTCAGCTCTGCTATTCTGAATGACGTCATACATAGCGTCTATGTAGTCCATTGATGGTGGGTTCAACTTAAGTCTTTCGCTTTCCATTGCGACTCCTAGATACAACCTTTATGTCACTTAATATGAGCGCGCGGATTAACCGTTATTGCTCCACAGCTGACGTTTTTGGCTCCGGCGCAGACCATTTAATGATGGCTCTCATATTCATCGAAAAGAAGATGATGTTAGCGATAATCATTGCAACGCTTTCAGTCAAATAGCCAACCGCCACCCAACTTGTGTTGCCGCACATCATCAACACAAATCCGATCCTATTTTTATTGCCTATCTGCCAAATCGCGAGAAAGGTAAGCACCATGGCAACCCAATCGATTCCGTAATATTGAAAGTAGTCCATCTATCTTCCTTGTTGGTTATCTTCAAGCGCCTAATACAGCAAAGCTAAACTAACTCAGTACCATCAACTGTTCATGTAGCTCATCGTATGATTGGATATTGGCGATAGCACCACTAAGATCGTTCTTGCCATTAAAGTCGTGCTCAATAGCGATAACATCGCAGCCACTGGCTTTGCCTGCAAGAACACCTGCATTTGAATCTTCAAACACAACGGTCTGCTCTGGCGAGGCATTAAGTTTTTCAAGTGCAAGAAGATAGGCTTCAGGATCTGGTTTATGCTTGGTAACGTGTTCTTGGGTAATCACTAGATCAAAAAGATTCTCCAACTCCAACGACACCAAGATGTTCTCCACCATCCAAGTAGCTGCTGAGCTCACGACGCCGCAGGTTTTACCTGATTTCTTCAACGCCTCTACATACTCTTTTGCTCCGGAATTCAATTCAAGGCTCACTCTAAGTAACTCTTCATAGTGCGCTCGAAAGTAGCGATTAAATTCCGTTAGCTCCGGTGAGATTCGGGCAGGTTGAAAGAAGTGCCCTGTGACCACTTGCCAGCTTTCGCCCATCACATCTTTATAGATATTGTGGTCCACGAACGAACCGTAATCGGCGCATGCCATCGCAAGCGCCTTACCTTTCAACGGTTCTGAGTTAACCAATGTTCCATCCATGTCGAACAAGTATACTTTGTAATCTTTCAACGTTGCCTCCATTTATTATTTAGTGTGTGGGGACTAATCCATGACTTAAAATTCAAATAAGTGCCATATGTATTGATTCATTTTCATGGCGAAAATACGGTTTTAGTTAGATAACGCCAGCCGCATTTTGTTTCTTTGCTCTACTTTAATTCTTCAGGAATACGACGACCTTGATAGTAGTACTCTCGATCATCTTCATTGATTTCTCGTAGCACTCTACAAGGATTGCCTACCGCGACAACATTAGCTGGAATATCTTTGGTTACGATACTACTAGCGCCAATCACTGAATTCTCACCAATAGTTACACCTGGTAATACAACCGTGTGTGCGCCAAGCCATACGTTATTGCAGATGCGAACTGGAACATTGAACTGTGCTGCTTTGAGCCTCAGTTCAGGGCTAATCGGATGTGTGCCTGCTGCAATGGTTACATTAGGTGCAATCATCACGTTGTCACCTATAAATATGTCTGTGTCATCCACAAGCGTTAGGTTGAAATTCGCGTATACATTGTTGCCAAGATGCGTATGGCGCCCCCAGTTCGCATGCAGTGGCGGTTCGATGTAACAATCCGTCCCTACTTCCGCGAACAGCTGCTTCATAATCTGTTGTCGTTTGTCGCCTTCACTCGGGCGAGTGTGATTAAAATCGTAAAGCACCTCTAAGCACTGTGTTTGCTCGGCAACCAGATCGACGTCATCACAGTAGTAGACCTCTTGGCTGTGCATTTTTGCCTTTATATCCATGTTTCAACCTATTTGATAGTGACCT
The DNA here is from genome assembly GCF_009363355.1 of Vibrio sp. THAF190c. NCBI lineage: Bacteria > Pseudomonadati > Pseudomonadota > Gammaproteobacteria > Vibrionales > Vibrionaceae > Vibrio > Vibrio sp. THAF190c. The sequence continues at coordinate 1,707,661 of NZ_CP045338.1, forward strand.
AAATCGGTATAAATATATCGATATATGAGTAGCTTGAAGCGTTTCATGAGCATCAAAACAAGACTCGGGATAAACGCAATATATGTTCTGGCAAACGTTCATTCAGATTCCTGATACAAGACAGAAACTCTTCAAAATTCGCCACTACATTAGGATTTTGCTAGCGTCGATACCAACTTTTTACACCATCTACGACCAAATTCATCATCAATTTGTGACACCACAAGGGTTCGTAAAAAGCTTGTAAACGGATTGAGACTCGTTTGTAGAAAGCTACGTTTATTACAACATTTCGCTATTGCCTGAATAAGTGTCGTTATGCAGTAGTCCACAAAAACATATTGGATACAAAGTTAAATACCAAGACTCTTGAATCGGTTAAACTAGACAAACTTGGCTCGATTGATACGATAGCGTCTAACCGTCCCTTCTATTTCGGCGGTATAACTGCCAAGATATTCGCCACCACATTTCTCAATCACTTTTTGAGAGGCCGCGTTATCAACTGAGCACGTGACTATCGCCGACTCCGTGATGGCGTTGTCTCGAACCCACGCCAATAGAAAGGGAGCCACTCCTTTTCCTCGAGCTGTAGGCCTTGTTTCGTAGCCAATATGCCCAATTACGTTTTCTACATAGTCATTGGTACCTTGTCTGACTCGAATCGCACCCAAGATTTGATTATCTGATACGCAGTAGTAGGTTTTACTGAGTAGATAGCCTTCTGGCAATCCAGTAGTGTCTTTTTCACGCTTGATGATGTCTGAAAGATGTCCTTCTGGATCCTTTTCTACATCTTGGTATCTGGGAATTCCCGATTCAGAGCATTCCTTGGCATAGCTTTCCATCAATGGCGCTAAACCAATGCTCGCTTCTACTACTTCCATGTAATTATCCTTATGCAAAACTCGACAAAGCTGACTTATATGCTTTTCTAGCTTCAGCGCTTAAGTAACTATCCATACCTTGGAACAATTCCAACAACTCAGCTCCGTATTTCGATTTAAAATCATCACTGGCATATACAAGCTCGAGCTCATTGGCGACGGTCAGTTCACAAAATAGCTTCGCTGTCTTAGGTTCAAGTTGAAAGGTAGTTTCCGTAAATCTGTCTTTAAATTGGACATTTGACACTTTGCCAAATTGTGGAAAAACATAATCTCTATCGCAAGAGCAGTATAGATAAACCAAAGCCTCTTCATCGATACCGATAACACGAGCTATCTCTTGGCGTTGGTTTAACGAGACCATATTTTCATCGAAACCCGCGGTGCCGTAAGCGGCATGAAATAAACCCGCGGTTTGAAGTAGTTCACTACTACCCCAACTCTTCAGAACTTCTTCAGTTCCTTTTAAATGTGCTTCTAATGATCCGTTGAGATGCTGAAAATCACCCGCTCCCAACATCTGAAGCATCTTGAATTTATCCATAAATCTTGATTACCTTTTGAAGATAAATTACCCGTTATATAGTGTGCTACCTAATATAGAAATTAAATTATCATGATAGCTAGCTAAAGTTCACCTAATCCAGAGCTTTCTGATCTAATGGAATTTTAGGCACACGAAATTTCACCGAAGACATATATAACTGAATTTTATGAACTAGCTCTACTACATCATCATGTTCACTAACAACAAATAACTTAACTCCGTGTCTTTTTGAAAGGTTGATTTTACGTTGATCACGCTCCACAGTCTTGCGAAATGCTTCGACTCCTCCAAAGAATTCGATAGGTTCGAAATGCTGTTTTCCGTGGTATTCCACAGCAATTTTCCAGTGGGGAAACCAAATGTCATAATGCTGTCGGCCTAACCAACTAGGTTGCCCATGCTGAATTACTAGTGAAGCACTAAATTCACGTTGTAGTTTTCTAAACAACTCTGTTTCAGATATCCAACCTTCTCCTACTTTTGGCACCCCTAACTCTTGACGCGCGAGGTTTTCAGCTTCTTTCGAGAGTACCTTAATAATCGAAAGCTTGTTATATGCTGAGTAGTAAGCCTTTACTTTAAAAGATAAGCATGGTTTATCCCATAATGGAGCGCCTGCAAAAAGCGTACGGTCATAGCTATGCTCCGGAATACCCCAAGAATGAAATAACTTGAACCATCCACCATGCCTTTCGCAATAATCTTCAAAAACACTTTTAACCTTGGATCTATATACAGCTTCATTGTTTTCAATGAACTTAGTTTTACGACCTCCCACCATAAGAAGCACATCAATGTGGTTAGGGGCTTCGCCTAATGCGTTTGAAATATTAAGTCTAAGGTTGGATTGGTGGGTGTTTGTGCCAAATGCTCGTTGAGGTTCAGTGACATTTAAATACTCTTCATAACGCTCCAAACCGAGTAAGCAATCATATGCCCAAAGTAAACAATAATTCGATAATTTACTTTCATTTTTGTATAACTCCGAAAAATGAATCAGCAATTCAGACAATTGTTCAAAACCCTGATTGTTCCAGTTTTCCAATCAACTATAAAGGTATACAAATACGTAACTAACATTTCCATCAATATCTATGTAATCGCCAACTGAAAGTGACGCTTGGACCTCTCGATAAAACTCGCGCTGTTTACAATTCATACCATCTATCGAAGGGAAATAACCTTTAAATTGTGGAACGTTCATATAATGTTCCTATAGACCTGTAACGTTGAATAAACTTACCTTTATGGAAATCTCCAACTGGAGACCAATACATTATCATCATATCCCCCATTATTTTCAGAAACTTAAATCACCCATTGTTTGGGTCGGTCACAAATTTAGATTAATTTCCTAAGGTAACACTCACTAGAAGCATCAATTACGTTGGACTCGTCATATAGATTCACAGCTAGACACCAAACACAAAAAAGCCCGCGGTCCTTCTCAGGATCGCGGGCTTAAGAATTTGTAACGATTGTAGTTAGCTGTGTTAAGCAGCTTCGAATGCGAGGGCCTTCTTTTCTACTTGGCGGAAAATCAGTGTTAGTAGTCCATTTACGCCTAGGTAGAATGCGCCTGCGATGCCAAACACAGTTAGTGTGTCGTAGGTTTGACCGTTGATACGCTGCGCGTAGCCCATTAAGTCCATGATGGTGATGGTGCTCGCGAGTGACGTACCTTTGAATACCAAAATCACTTCATTAGAGTAAGCTGGAACCGCGCGGCGCAGTGCGTAAGGAAGTAAGACCTTAAGCGTTGCCACTTTGTCCATACCTAGCGCTCGACAAGCTTCCCACTGCCCTGCTGGAATCGCGTTGAATGCGCCCTTAAATAACAGTGTGCTGTATGCCGCAGTGTTCATAGCGAGAGCCAACATTGCACAGAACCATGGTTGGCTCAGCCAAGTCCACATAAAGCTTTCACGAATCCAATCAAACTGACCTGGGCCGTAATACACCAAGAAAATCTGTACTAAAAGAGGCGTACCAGTAAATAAGGTAATGATGCCACGAGTTAGCCAATGGATAGCTGGAAGCCTTAACACCAAAGTAACGGTCATCAATAGCGACAAGATACAGCCAACAAGCAGCGATGCGCCAGTCAGTTGAATACTGGTCACTAGGCCTTCAAGCATTTGAGAGAAATATTGTTCATTCATGCCATCGCTCCTTTAGCGCCTAAGCCTTGGATTGAGTATTTCGCGTCAATCACTTTTACTGCTCTTTGCGTCACTAGGGTGATCACTAAGTAAATCGCTGCTGCGGTTGCGTACCATGTAAATGCTTCGTGTGTTGCCGCTGAAGTTAGCTGTGCTTGTTTCAATAAATCGGTCACACCGATTAGTGATACCAACGCCGTGTCTTTCAGAAGAACTAGCCACTGGTTAGTTAAACCCGGCAGTGCATGTCTTACCGCTTGCGGAAGAACAATCTTGAAGAAAGCGTGCGATTGAGGAATGCCCAGTGCGCTTGCTGCTTCTCTTTGCCCTTTGCTAACGGCTTTTAATGCACCACGCAAAGTCTGTGAAGCGTACGATGCAAATATAAGTGACAGTGCAACAACACCAGATAAAAACGGGCTCACCTCAACGAAATCGCCAGTGATCATAAACAGCACTTGTGTCGAGCCAAAGTAGATAAACAACACCACTAAGATCTCTGGCAAACCACGAACCATGGTTACAAACGCCGAAGTTGGCCATTTAATTGCGATACGTCGAGACATCTCTCCACTTGCAAACAGTACTGCTAAAACTAATCCGACTAATAGGCTTACAAATGCAAGCTGAACAGTCATCCAGCTTGCTTCGACGAGCCCTAGAGAGTAACCCGTTAATTCCATATTACTTACCGAAGTACTTGTTGAAGATTTCGTCGTATTCGCCATTCGCTTTCACAGCTGCTAGCGCTACGTTTAGTTGGTCAACTAGCTCTTGGTTGCTTTTGTTTACTGCGATACCAAAGCCGTTGCCGAAGTATTCTTGGTTCGTTACTTGATCACCAACGTACGTTAGGTTGTCTTGCTTTTTAAACCATTCAGCCACAACCGCTGTGTCACCAAATACTGAATCGATACGACCGTTTTTCATGTCGATGAATGCATCTTGGTAGCTTGAGTAAGGTACTGCAGTTACGCCAGTCATCTGCTCTAGTAGGTAGCTTTGGTGTGTTGAACCGTTTTGAACACCAACACGCTTGCCTTCAAGTGCTGCTTGGTCAGCAACTTTACCTTCAATCGAGATGAACGCAGCAGAGTTATCGTAGTAAGCGTTAGAGAAGTTCACCTGCTTTAGACGAGCATCAGTAATATCCATCGCCGAAATTGCCGCGTCGTAACGCTTGAATTTAAGTGCAGGGATCAGGCTATCAAATGCTTGGTTGTGGAAAGTACACTTCGCTTTCATCTCTTCACATAACGCGTTTGCTAGGTCAACGTCGAAACCTTGGATTTGGTTGTTTTCATCCATGAACTCGAACGGTGCGTAAGTCGCTTCCATTGCGAATTTGATCTCTTGTTGTGCAGCTGCGTTGAAAGAAGCAAGGCCGATAAGTGAAGCTAGTAGAATCTTTTTCATGTTGTTACTCCGAATACTGTGTAATTGCGGCCTGTGGCCATTCTTATAATTGGATTGTTTTAATCGATGTTATGTTTTAGCCAGATCTGATCCTGTAGGTAGATCTAGTGAGTGAGATATTCAGCAAACTCAGGCGTCTGCGGATTGATAAATGCATCGCTTGTGCCGTACTCTACGATGTACCCTTTTTCTAGGTAGAGAACGTGGCTAGCAATCTTTTTCGCGAAATCGACTTCATGAGTGACCACCACTTGCGTGATGCCGGTTCCGCTTAACTCTTTAATAATGCTGACAACTTGGTTGGTGATTTCAGGGTCGAGCGCTGCAGTTGGTTCATCAAACAGCAGCACGTCTGGCTTCATCATCAAGGCACGTGCAATCGCGACACGTTGTTGTTGACCACCTGAAAGTTTTAACGGCCATGCGTCGGCTTTGTCAGCTAGTTGCAGTGTTTCTAGTACTTTCTTCGCTTGAGCAATCGCCTCTTGTTTGTCCATTCCTGCAACTTTGACTGGCGCTTCAATCAGGTTTTCAATCACCGTCATGTGTGGCCAAAGGTTGTATTGTTGGAAAACCATTCCAACTTTACGACGAAGTTGCAGACCCTGTTTCTCTGGGATTGAGCTTGAAAAATCAAACGACTCACTAGCAATCTCTAGTTGGCCATCGTCTGCAATTTCCAACAGGTTTAATACACGAAGCAACGAGCTTTTACCCGCGCCACTTGGACCAAGTAAAACCAGTGTTTCACCGCTTTCGCAATTGAACGAAATATCGTGAAGAACTTGGGTGTCGCCGTACGATTTGTTGATGCTCTTTACTTGAATACTCATGCCAAAATACTGCATTAATTGTCATTTGTTGGTTATTCTATTCATTTGGACTTTTTATGCAAGAAAAATGTATAAAAATTTACTTTGTTGAATTTTTGTAACAAGTATTGCATAAAATGTAGGCTATTTATCTGGTCGTATAAGTTTCGAATCTACCTCATTGAATTAAAAGTAAGGTGCTCAAATTAGCAAACGTTTGAACGCAGTTTTATAAAACAAGGCTTTGATAATGACGTTCTCTTTACGTTAAGAAAAATAGAGATATTCGATGAATAAGTATTGGAGGAATCAACTCGAAAAGAGTTATGAGTAACCACTTAATCAGGTGTGAGATGGTTTAAAATAAACGCGGTGAGTCATATAGTTAGAGAAGTAGTAATCCCCAAGATCGGCTTGTATCGCACATTACAACCAGCGATAACGTGCTCTAATGGGTTATCAATCAATACTAAGGTAGTCTAATGTCCGACTCTGCTTCTACGCTTGAAGAGCAAACCACACCGCCACCGGAACAAACAAAAAAGAGCCTAAAGATCTTGCTTGAGCTCTTCCAGTTCATTAAGCCATACCGAGGTAAAGTGGCTATTGCACTGATAGCTCTAATTTTTACCGCAAGTCTCACGCTCACGGTCGGTCATGGTGTACGTATTCTTATCGATCAAGGTTTTACCCAACGCTCAACCGATGAGCTGGGGAATGCGATTCAATTTATGTTGGTGATCATTGGTTTGATCTCCGTCGGGACCTTCTTCCGTTTCTATCTGGTGTCATCGGTTGGTGAGCGTGTCAGTGCCGATATACGTTTAGCGGTGTTCAGGCATGTGGTCTCGTTGCACCCAAGCTATTTTGAAACCAACGGCAGTGGTGACATTATGTCGCGTATCACTACTGACACTACCCTGCTACAGAGCATCATCGGCTCATCGTTCTCAATGGCGATGCGCAGCGCGTTGATGTGTATTGGCGCAGTGATCATGCTGTTTGCGACCAATATCAAACTCACCCTAATCGTATTGGCCTCCGTTCCCTTTGTTCTGGTACCTATTCTGGTTTATGGACGACGCGTAAGAGCTCTTTCACGCCAGAGCCAAGATTCAATGGCCGACGTCGGCTCTTATGCTGGTGAAGCAATTGAGCACATCAAAACCGTTCAAAGCTATAGTCACGAGCAACAAGAGATCGCTTCATTTGGTAAGGAAGTAGAGAAAGCTTACGAAATTGGTCGTCAACGCGTGAAACAGCGTGCGATTCTAATCTCTGGCGTAATTCTGATTGTATTCAGTGCTATCTCAGGAATGCTCTGGGTTGGTGGTAGTGATGTGATTAATGGCACTATGTCGGCAGGTGATTTGGGCGCATTTGTGTTTTACGCAATCATGGTCGCCTCATCGCTTGGAACCATCTCTGAAGTAATGGGGGAACTTCAACGTGCAGCTGGTGCAACTGAAAGGCTGATTGAGATTTTACATGTTGAGAGTCATATTGTTGCGCCTGTTAGTCATCCTCAAACTACCGAGGGATTAGCGGCGGAAGTAGCGTTCAATGATGTCACCTTTAGCTACCCTTCTCGACCAGATGATCCAGCTACGACGGCTCTCACAATGACAGCTGAAGAAGGAAAAGTATTGGCGCTTGTTGGACCTTCCGGTGCCGGTAAAACAACGTTGTTCGAACTGCTACAACGATTCTACGACCCACAAGTCGGCAGCGTTACACTTGGCGGCGTTCCGCTTCATCAGTTTGACCCTAACGATCTGCGCTCTCAAATGGCGTTAGTACCACAACAACCCGCGTTGTTTAGCCACGATGTGTTCCACAATATTCGCTACGGGAATCCAAGTGCGACCGATGAAGAAGTTATTGCAGCCGCGAAGAAAGCCCATGCTCACGACTTTATTATGTCGCTACCTGAAGGCTACAAAAGCTTTTTAGGTGAGCGCGGTGTCCGCTTATCTGGAGGACAACGCCAACGTATCGCGATAGCTCGTGCGATCCTAAAGGATCCGAATATTTTATTATTAGACGAGGCCACCAGCGCACTTGATAGTGAAAGTGAGCACCATGTTCAGCAAGCTCTTGAAGAACTTATGAAAGGTCGAACTACACTCATCATCGCCCACCGACTTTCTACCATCAAACACGCAGATCAAATTGCCGTGCTTGACCAAGGTAAGCTAGTCGATCTGGGAAATCACGACTCGCTCATGCAGAGCTGCGAACTTTATCAGAGACTGGTGGAGTTGCAGTTTAAACACGTCCGCGGATAACTCAGAAGTTGATGAGTATTTGCTCATCGGTCACAAGTCACAGCTCGCCATTTTCAATGTTGCAGCAATGTTAAAATGGCGATAGTGTTTTTATTCCAATAACTCATGATTTCTCAAAGATCATTCTAACCACAATAAGAGAGTCTGCATGGAAGCACTATTATCTGAATACCCTGTAATCACAGAAATCCCCGTGGCTTGGGGAGAGATGGACGCACTCAATCACGTGAACAACGCGGTCTACTTTCGCTATTTTGAAACCGCTCGCTTAGACTTTTTCAAGCACGTTGAGCTGATGGAAGAGATGGCTGTAACCAAAGTTGGTCCAGTACTCGGTGATACTTACTGTAAGTATTTCCGCCCAGTCACCTACCCTGACACATTATTAGTCGGTTCAAAAGTGACAGAAGTTCAAGATGACCGTTTCACAATGGAATACGCCATCGTCAGTAAGGCGCAGCAGAAAGTTACCACCATAGGCACAGCCACTATCGTGATGTTTGACTTTGCATCCAATCAGAAAGCACTACTCTCTGTCCGATTGCTCAATGAGATTCAGAACATGAGCACACTTAAAAGCCCATGCTTTAAGCAAGAAACAGTCGCTGACTAACTAGATACATTTCAAAGGATTAATAAAGGCCACTCGATTGAGTGGCCTTTGGTTTTATATGGAGTTCAGTTAGCTAACAAGGTTTTATGGACATCAAGCCAATGATTGATGTGCGCAGCAACTTGCTCAGGCTGCTCCATTGTTGATAGGTGTCCACAGTTAGGAATCACGTGTAGCGACACATTCTCGATATGTTTTGCCATAAGTAGATGATTGTCAATAGGACACAACAGGTCATCTTTGCCGGTAATCACTAACGTCGGTATTTTGATGTCCCCTAGCAATGGTCTTGAATCTGGCCGTGTTGCTAAGGCGTGAGCATGTGCTTCAAATCGATTAATACCGACATCGATCGCCATTTGAGAGATTTGCTCCGTAAGTTGCTGGTTGTGCAATTGGCTTGGATGAATTAGCACAGGCATCAGTACATCAGGAGTGATTGATTCAAACTCACCAGCTTTTGCTTTGTCGACTAACGCATAACGTTTTTCCGACACCTCTGGCTTTTCGTCAGCGGAGTTGGTATCCATAAGGATTAACCCTTTCACCCTTGTTGGAGCTTGACGTAAAACTTCAAATGCCAAGATGCCACCCATTGATAAGCCGCCAAGAATAAAGGTGTCTGGGGCATCCTCTAACACTTTACTCGCTAAAGCTTGCATGGATGTTTCTGCCGCTAAGTCACTCGTAAAAGGAGCCACCCAATCGGGCAGCTCTCTATTGACCTCTCTAAACAAGGCGTCATCACATAACAAACCAGGCAACCATAGTAGTGGTACTTCTGGTTTCATCATTAACTATCCTGCAATGTTTGTGGTTGGTCAGAGCCAAGAACCACATAGGTGAAACTAGTGCCGCGAAGGTTTTCAAGGCTATAAGATGCCCCAACTGGCACACTGAATACATCACCCGTCGTCAGCACTAACTGAGCTTGTTCACCATCTTGAACTAAGTTGAGTAACGTATCCCCTTCAAAGTTAATCAGCACCTGTTTTTCATCACGCTGATGAACCGGAATACTCGCACCTTCCGTCAACTCATACGCCATAATACTCACGTCATCGACGCTCTTCACTTGGAAGTCGTACTCTGCCTCTGGATGACCAGTCAGTGCGTATTGTTTAACGTTAGGGTTAGAAAAATCACCCGTGATCTCACGATAGTCTTTCTTCAACGCAACAAAAGGCATCATCTGTTCTGCGGTATAGCTATCGAATTGAGACAACTCCTGCTCCGTTAGCAGTGGCATCAGTTCAGACTCATTTGGCGCAACGTCACCATCAATGGTATCTACCAGCGTACCGTCTGCTTTTAGGTATAAACCGTAGCCTTGACTGTCTTTAATTACCTTAGGATGCCAAACCACACCACCGCCAGAATTGTCACCACCTAGCACAGAGTACATAAAGCCATAGTCTCGACCTACAACTTCGAATCCGCGGAACAGATTAGTAGGAATAGAGATAACATCACCATGTGATAGTACCGCTTCATGCTCTCCCTCATTCCCCCAATAGAAGCGAAACTGGCCTTTAAATACCACAAACAGTTCTGCAGTGTGGTGTGAGTGAAGAGAATTTTTGATACCCGGTGGTTGGCCTGCTGCACCAATATTGAAACCCGCCGTTTCGCGAATATGCACATGTTGGCGACTGCTTTCAGCAACACCTGCGCCAATAATGCAGAAGTTATCTTTCAAGTCACTGCCAGGCGTTCGTGCATCGATGAATGCGCTAGTACCGGGAATCAGTTCCATGTAGCGTACTAAGTTACTATTTATTTTATTTTGTAGGGTCATTATTCGTTCCTTTCCCAACTGTTCGCGCGAGTTCAAAGCCAAATTAGAGCTAGCGGTTCAACACTCAGCCATCAGTCAGATTTTTAAGTTCAATTACTTAAAGGCCTACCACCATCCACTGCGATAGTATTGCCCGTTGAGAATGTCAGCAGCTCAGCAGCCGCGAATACCGCATTTGCGACTTCTTCATCGTTAGCGAGTCGCTTAAGCGGTGTCGATTGCTCTTGCGCGTCACGCCACTCATCATCGAGCCCTTTAACGAACTCGGTATCAACAAGCCCGGGCGCGACCGCAAGAACTCGGATATCTGGAGATAAGGCTCTTGCTAATGAGCGAGTCATGTTCTCAACCGCCGATTTACTCGCGCAATAAGCCACATTGCTTCCCATCGCGGTTTGCGCGGCTATCGAGGTGATGTTGACGACACAACCATTCGCGTTCCTAAGTGCGGGTTCAAACGCTCTAACCATCGCAAAAGGAGCACGAACATTGACTCGGAAGATCTTATCGATCAGTTCATCATTTAATGAGTTCAAATCACTGTGTGGGACGAATTTCGTCATACCCGCACAGTTGACTAGCAGATCTAATGATTGTGCGGTTTCTTGGACTTGTTCCGCTAATGCACTGATCGCTGCACTGTCTTCAACATTGAGTTGATACATGGCATGGCCGGTGCCTTCGAGACTATCCAAAACCTGCTCCGCCGCGCTCTGGTTACTGTTGAAAGTAAACACGATTCGATAGCCAGACTTGGCCAGTTTGTGACATATGGCGGCACCAATACCGCCACTGCCGCCTGTAACTAAGGCGAGTTTTGTCATGTTACGCCTCTACTGATTTTTCTTTATAGCGACGTACACGAATATCTGCTTGCTCTTTATGTCCAGCAAAGCCTTCCAGTGCACATAGGCGAGAACAGTATTCACCCACCTTCAAAGAAGCCGCTTCTGTTACTCGTTGGTAAGTACAAGTCTTGATGAATTTACCTACCCACAAACCACCGGTGTAACGCGCCGCTTTGTTTGTAGGAAGTGTATGGTTTGTGCCGATACATTTGTCGCCGTAAGAAACGTTTGTCTCACGACCTAAGAACAGCGCACCATAGTTAGTCATGTTGTCTAGGAAGTACTTAGGATCTTTGGTCATGACTTGAACGTGTTCCGAAGCGATATCATCTGCGACTTCAACCATCTCTTCATAACTGTCACACACAATCACCTGCCCGTAGTTTTCCCACGCTTTGCCTGCTACTTCAGCCGTTGGCAGGATAGTTAACTGACGTTCAATCTCTTTTACGGTTTCTTCAGCGAACGCTTCGCTATTGGTTAACAGTACTGCCGGAGAGTTATAACCGTGCTCAGCTTGACCCAGTAGATCCGCAGCGGCCAATTCAGGGTCACAACCCTCTTCATCTGCAATCACCAACGTTTCTGTTGGACCTGCAAACAAGTCGATACCAACACGACCAAACAGTTGGCGTTTTGCTTCAGCTACGAATGCGTTACCCGGACCAACTATCATATCGACAGGTGCAATCGATTCAGTACCCAATGCCATTGCACCTACCGCTTGAACACCACCAAAACAGTAGATCTCATCCGCACCAGCCATCGCCATCGCAGCAACAATCGCTACGTTGGGTTGACCATTAAAAGGAGGAGCGCATGCAATCACACGTTTTACGCCAGCCACTTTTGCCGTTAGAACACTCATGTGTGCAGAAGCCACCAATGGGTATTTACCACCAGGGATGTAACAACCCACACTGTTCACGGGTACGTTTTTATGTCCTAACACAACACCCGGCATCGTCTCTACTTCCACATCGTGCATCGAGTCACGTTGGATCTGTGCAAAGTTACGTACTTGCGTTTGAGCAAACTCAATATCGTGCTTAGTAGACTCATCCAGAGCATCGACACACGCCTGAATTTGTTCTTCTGTTAAACGAAACTGCTCCGGAGACCAGTTATCAAATTTTTCTGAAAGCTCACGAACTGCACTGTCACCTTTCTTTTCAATATCAGAAAGAATGTTTTCAACGGTTTGACGTACTTGCGCGTTGTTTGATGCTGATGCTTCTTCAGTGATTCCGTGTTTTAGAATGCGAGCCATGCGTAGTTCTCCTTGTCGCTATGCCTAGTGTTTGCTTATTGGTCTATTAATGCAGAATTATTAGTTTTTGTATGATTTTGGATACGAATGCAAAACAAACATAAACATTTTATTAACACTTGGCAAATCGTATTTCAAACGGTACAAAAATAATTTAACCCACTGTTTTAAATGATTAAAACCTCAGTCAACAAAGATAAAACGAAATATTGAGAACAAAAAACAATCAATTTATGTTGCGCTCGTCACATTGTTTTTACTCTTTTTTTACAACAACACGTGTTAAGTTTTGCATACCTTTGCAATGGAGATAATTCATGGACAACTTCAAACAGACTCTCAACGGCACGCAACTACTTGGCACATTCGTTAAAACCCCACATCCGCACATCATCGAAGTTTTGGCACTGGCCGATCTCCCGTTTATTGTCTTGGATGCAGAGCACGCTCCTTTTGATAGAACAACGCTTGATAGCTGTATATTGGCGGCTAAAGCCAATCAACTACCCTGTATTGTTCGTGTTCAGGACAGCCAGGCTTCTACGATACTTAACGCGTTAGATTGCGGCGCAACAGGCATTCAAATCCCACATGTATGTACAGCGAAGCAAGCCCAAAAACTGGTGAAAGTTTCTCACTATGGTGAGGGCGGCCGAGGTTATGCGGGTTCAAGTAGAGCTGCCCAATATGCGACCAAAGCGATGGCGAATCATTTAAGCGACAGCAAAAACAACACTGTTGTGATTGCGCAAATTGAGGATCCTGAAGGTGTGATTAACGCGGAGTCGATTGCTGCTGTTGAAGGCGTCGATGCCCTCTTCATTGGTCAGGTTGATTTAGCGGTGTCTTATGGTGCGGCAAGCGTGAACGAAGATTGTGTACGTGAAGCAAGTATCAAGATAGTCAAAGCCGCTCATCAAGCTAACAAACCCGTAGGTATGTTTGTCGCCAATGCTCAAGTTGCTCGTGAGTGGAGTGAGTTGGGCGTGAACTTCTTCTGCGTAGGATCTGAGCACAAAATGATCATTGACGGCTTTCGAAATGAGCAAGCCGTCATGAAATCATAAATTTTCTTTGTTATTTCAAAAGTTACACGTATTGTAATTATCAAACGACGCTCATTTCGTCTTGCCTTACTCTTAGAAAGGTTGCGAATTAAGGAGAATTCACCATAAAAGCCAAAGTTACCTCTATTGATGTCGCCAAAATGCTTGGCGTTTCTCAATCAACTGTTTCTCGTGCATTTAGCCCGACTGCGAGTATCAGTGAAAAGAAACGGAAAATGGTTATGGACGCCGCAGCTAAGCTTGGATACACACCAAATGCTATCGCGAGAAGCTTGATATCCAACCGTTCAGGTTTAGTCGCTATTGCTTTGGATAGTGAGTCAAACCCAATGTACGATTTACAATCGCGTGCTCTTGCAATGGAAATTCAAAAGCGTGGCGGACAAGTTGTTTTATGTCCTATTGATAAAGATGACCTGGATCTCGCGATTTCAAGGGCGATCGAATATCAAGTGGATGGATTAATCATTGCCACAAGTCGTCTTACTTCGCGCGCCTTTGCTCAATGTGAAAAGTTTGGTGTTCACTTGAGCCTCATCAACCGCTATACAGAAGGTATCAATGCCAACAGTGCCGGTCTTGATAACCAAAGAGCCGGTACACAAGCCGCGGAATATCTGCTTGAAAAAGGCTACAAGCAGCTAGCTTATGTAAGTGGTGACGCTGGTTCGATGACCAGTGACAAACGTTGGCTTGGTTTTTCCGAAACAGCGAAAGCGCACGAAGCGGCATCCCCTATCTTCATCAATGCAAAGTACAGTTTTGAAGCCGGCTTAGAGGCAGCAAAAGCGCTACTTGAACACACATCAAAACCTGATGCTGTTTTCTGTGCAAATGACATCTTAGCGATGGGCGTGATTGATGGCTTGAGACAGCTTGGATGTAATATCCCACAAGACTTCGCCATTATGGGCGTCGATGATATCCCAATGGCGTCGTGGCCAAGTTATGATCTGACGACTATTGCGCAACCCGTTGACAAAATCGTTCAAAGCGCCGTTGAAGATCTTATGCAACGTATCAACGACAATGTTGATGCGAAAGGCGAATACCTACTCGAATCAGGCACCATCATTGAGCGTGGCAGTACCCAAATCAATTGAGGCGCGATTTCAAGATATTGACATCGCCGAGCCTATACCCGCCCAACATTCAGCAAGTAAATCTAGACTAGAAGCCCTAATTTAACGTTAGGGCTTCTTTCTGTGATCTCTTCTAAAAATTCACCGATTATTATTCACTTCGTTATCAATCCGGCCGATTTGTTATTGACTTGTTAGTCATGTGTTTATATTTTGGATTCGTATGCAAAATTAGGATATGAAGTGCGGATAAATAACCCACTGACCAACATGACTCAAATGAATGCACATAAAAGTCATGTGACGAACAAGGAAGAACAATGAAACGCGCAATCTTTACCTCAATGACTGCCCTCGGCTTAACGCTTGCAAGCATGAATACGTTTGCAAGCAATGTAATTCGTCTTGCTCACGACAGCCAAGAAACATCACCAGTACATAAAGCGATGCTGCACTTCGAAAAAGAACTTGAAGCTCGCTCAAACGGTGAACTGGAAGTCGAAATTTACCCAGCTCGCCAACTGGGTGACGTAAGAGAAACGACTGAATTGGTTCAACAAGGCAACTTACAAATGACGTTTGGAGCGTCAGTACTTCTTTCACCCTATGTGCCTGAGTTTAATGTCCTTGATGTGTTCTATCTCTTTGAAGATGAAGCTCAAGCACACAAAGCTCTCGATAGTGAGAAGATCGGTAAACCTCTACTCAACTCTATGGAATCAAAAGGTTTTCACGGTCTTGGCTTTATGGAAGTTGGCTTTCGCAGCATCACCAACAACAAACAACCTATCGAGAGCATTGAAGATCTCAATAGCCTAAAGATTCGTTCGGCTTCAAATCCAACACAAATCAGTGCTTGGAAATCAGTCGGCACAGCACCAACGCCACTCTCATGGGGTGAGATTTTTACTTCGCTACAACAAGGTCTCATCAACTCACAAGAGAGTGCAGTCTACTCAATTTACGCGGAACGCTTCTATGAAGCACAAGAGTACCTTTCTCTGACAAACCATATCTACACAAACTATGTTCTGTTCATGAACAAAGAGTTTTGGGACTCATTACCAAGCGACCAGCAGGCTCTTATTAACGAAGTAAGCCAAGAGACGATTGTTAAACAACGCCAGTTAGCGGCCAAACAAAACCAAGAAGTCATCAAAGAGCTTGAAGCGAAAGGCATGACGGTTAACGTGGTTCCAACCGATGTTCGCTCACAAATGAAAGAGAAGATGAATGCTGCTGTTTATCAAGAACTACGCAGCAAAACGGGTGAAGACCTATTTGACAGCGTGATTGCGGAAATAGAACAACTCTAATTCCCGATCATAATGTTCAAACGCTCGTTCACCTCAGGCTTTAGCTATCTTGCTTAAAGCCTGAGGCACTCTTTATTCATTGGCTTCGACGCCCTTTTCAGTTCTCTTTGGAGTTAAGTATGAAATGGTTTCGCCTGTTCGACCGATACTTCGAACCAACACTCATCGTATTCTCAATTACTTTAATGACTGCCCTGCTTTGTTTGCAGATAACACTACGCTTGTTTGAGGCGTCAATTCCTTGGGCGGAAGAGCTCGCTCGCTACCTATTCGTTTGGGCGATGTACTTAAGCATTAGTTACTGTATACGTGATGATAGACATATCCGTATCCGTCTTTTCATTGATAAGTTACCGGGTAACCTAACGCACTACAGTTTAATCCTATCAGACCTCATCTATTTGGCATTTAGCTGCACGGTGGCATGGTTTGGGTTTAAGGTGATTGGACGAAGCCTAAAGCTAGGGCAAATCGCGCCAGCTATGGAGATCCCGATTGCGTGCCTATACGCCTCAGTACTGGTATGCGCCATCTTAAGTGCGATTCGATTGGTTGTAAGGATCAATAAACGCATTTCAATTATCGCTTACTCACCTAAATCAGAGCGTTTTACACAGCGTCGCTATCGTCATTTGAAAGCGAAGCATCGTACTTCTAATCGCCTATTGGAGCTAAGCCTATGACGTCTGCTCTTCTGTTTGGTAGTTTCGGTCTGTTATTACTGATCGGGGTTCCTGTTGGTATCGCTCTTGCGGGTGCGAGTATGCTCGCAATATTGAGCCTACCTTTCCTAAACATCGAATTCTTGGTTCAAGGCTTAGTTACTGGCCTTGATTCCTTCCCACTGTTGGCTGTTGTCCTATTTACACTTGCTGGTAACTTAATGAGCCAAGGCGGAATATCGAAGCGTCTTTTGCATGTTGCTGAAGTGTTCTTCGGTCACTTTACTGGTGGATTAGGTATCGTTGCAATTGTTGCTTGTATGTTCTTCGCTTCAATCTCAGGTACTGGCTCAGCAACGGTGGCCGCTATTGGTTTAACCATGATTCCATCCATGGTTAAAAAAGGTTACGACCGGAGCTTTGCTGGCGCTCTTATCGCCTCTTCTGGCGGTATCGGAGTGATTATCCCGCCATCGGTTGTGATGATCGTTTATGCAATTACCGCTGAAGTCTCGGTCACCAAGATGTTCATGGCTGGTATTGTTCCCGGTTTAGTCGTCGGTTTGGTGCTGATTGGCTACTGCCTTATCGTCTCCAAGATTCGTGGTTACAAAGGTAACGAGAAAAAGGCTTCTTGGTCTGAACGTATCACCGCACTAAGAGAAGCGATTTGGGCAATGTTGCTGCCTGTCATCATTCTGGGTGGTATCTATTCGGGGATATTTACTCCAACAGAGTCAGCGGCCATTGGCGTTTTATACGGTCTGTTCTTTGGCATGTTTGTCTACAAAGAGCTTGATTACAAAAAGGTCGTGAAGATCATTCTTGAATCTTCGTTGCTTGTAGGTGCAGTACTTGTGATTGTCGGCGCATCGGTCACCTTTGGGCGCATTCTGACACTTGAGCGCCTTCCAACTGAAATCGCCCAGTTTATTCTGTCTATCACAGAGAATAAGTTGCTGATTTTGCTATGTATCACCGCATTGCTTCTGATTGTTGGTACATTCATGGAGACCTTAGCTGCAATCGTTATTTTAACTCCAATATTGTTGCCTATTGTTACCGCACTAGGAATGGACCCAATTCACTTTGGTATCGTTATGATTGTTAACTTAGCCATTGGCTTTGTGACACCACCACTTGGCGCGAATCTCTTCATGGCCAGCCAAGTCGGTAATGTGCCGATTGAGTCTTTATCGAGAGCCATACTTGGTTGGATTGGTGCCATGTTGGTTGCGTTAATGATCATCACTTTTGTCCCTGCGATATCACTGACACTACCCAATTTATTGGGCTAGCATTGCCCTTAACATCTTCTTTTCAATAAAGTGAGCCAGTCGGCTCACTTTTTCGTTGCACCGCACTTGTGCATACCTATCCAAAACATACTCAAGCCCTTATTCGCTCAAGCTTTGTACAATGTCAACCGGTTATTATCTAAACAACATTATAAAATGGTCTGAATATGACTCCTCACACACTATTGATATGAAGATGTGTAAATTGTTAATTATATGTTGCTGTTTGATTCTCTTTTGCCAAAATGGATTCGTATGCAAAATTTAATTCAAACACGCATGGAGCAAATCATGGCATCAGTTTCACTCAAGAACATTAAGAAATACTGGGACAACTTCACCGCCATTAATGACTTGTCGTTAGAAATTAAAGACAAAGAGTTTCTGGTTTTGTTGGGCCCATCAGGTTGTGGCAAAACAACGACCATGCGAATGATCGCTGGGCTCGACACTCCAAGTGAAGGAGAAGTCTACATCGATGGTGAATACGTTAATGATACGCACCCTAGAGATCGCGACATCGCTATGGTTTTCCAAAGCTACGGCCTTTACCCGCAAAAAACCGTTTATGGCAACATTGCTTTCCCTCTTGAGATGCAACGTGTTCCAAAAGAAGAGTTACATGATCGCGTAATGCGTGCAGCCAAGCGTGTTGAACTAGAACACCTTCTAGACCGCAAGCCTGCCACACTTTCTGGTGGTCAGCGTCAACGTGTGGCACTAGCGCGTGCGATTGTCCGTGAACCACGCATGTTCCTGATGGATGAGCCTCTATCCAACTTAGATGCGAAGCTGCGTGTTTCAATGCGTGCACTTCTTAAAAATCTACATCACGAATTCCAACGCACGACCGTGTACGTAACACACGATCAGATCGAAGCGATGACATTAGCTGACCGAGTCGCTGTCCTTTACCAAGGCAAAATCCAACAACTCGATACGCCTAAAGAGATCTACAACAATCCAGCAAGTCTATTTGTTGCAAGCTTCATCGGTTCACCGGGTATGAACTTCATCAAAGGTAAGTTAGAAGGCGGCGTTTTCTCTGGTGTGAGTTGTTCAGTACCGGGCTTCAACAGTGAAGACAATGATGCTGTAACCCTCGGTGTACGCCCTGAAGACGTGGCTTTATGTCCAGTCGAAGAAAGCCATCTATACGGTGACGTTTATTCGGTCGAGATGACCGGTGAATGTACTTTGATCACAGTTCAAGTTGACGAGCATTACGTTATCTGTCGAACAGACAAGCATTGCACTGTGGGAATGGGTGATCGTGTCGGCTTTAAGTTCAACCTTGAGCACACCTACCTCTTTGACACGGAATCAGAGCAACGTATCTATCGCGACGAAACGACCGATTGCATCCAAGCCGCTTAATCTCATTGAGACCATCCTGACGATGGTTACGACTAATAAATTACGTAGTAAAGGAATACCAAATGAAAAGAACATTATCGCTACTTGCTATCTGTACCGGCGCTATTTTATCTGCACCAAGCTATGCTGCTTGTGACTTGGGCGACTTAGAGGCGAAAGGCAAAATCTCACTGCTTTCAAACAGCTACCCAGTACTGAAGCATTTTTCCGATAAGATGAAAGAGTGCGAAACGCCATCACTCGAGATCAAAAACAAATTGGTTGGCGGCAGCGCCGTTCAAGAGCAAGCTCGCATCGTACTTTCAAGCCGTCGTGGTAACTCTCCTTATGATGTTATTCAAGTATCCGCTCAGAGCTACCATGAGTTCTTACTGAAAGAGCAAATTCAACCGATTACTGACCTTGTTGAGAAATACTGGGACGAATACGACTTAGCTGATATTCCACCGAGCATTTGGGACCTTGCGACGCACGATGGTGAAATCTACGCACTGCCAATTCAACTAAACATGCAAGAATTTTTCTACCGCCAAGACTTATTCGACAAACATAACTTAGAGGTTCCGCAAACCTATCAAGACGTAGTGACCACAGGCGAGGCTCTCCAAGAGGCTGGTATTCAATATCCACTTTCACAAGCTATGGGTAAAGGTTGGAACCTAGCAACTGAGTTCACCAACATCTACTTGTCTCTAGGTGGTCAATACTTCGATAAAGATGGTAAGCCTCTGTTTGATGGTGAAAAAGGCATTGAAGCAGCCAATATTCTGAAGTCGTTACTGCCACTTATGTCTCCTAACGCGCTATCTCTATCGAACGACTTAGTCATGGTTAACTTCCAACAAGACAAAGCGGCAATGGGTAACGTATGGGCGACGCGCGCTGCAGAAATGGATAACGATCAAGTCTCTAAAGTTGTCGGCAAGGTGAACTATTCAATGGCACCAACGGCGAACAAGACCACTTCTATCCCATCAACAAGTATATTCTGGGATGGGTACGTATTCCCTCATCGCTTGAATGCTGACCGTGAGTTGGTATTTAAGATCATGATGGAGTCGATGAGCAAAGAGAACATGAAAGAAGGCGCGGATTTGGCTTTCTTAGCTCGTCAATCAGCAAACCAAGTAGAGGGTGAGCAATATCGTTACTTGGGTGCGCTTGCAGAAATGATTGAGAAAGGTGCGAAGCCATTCCCAACTGAAGGCTACTACGGTTTAGCGCATACCGAGATTGGTAACAAGTTACCAGATGCACTTCGCGGTAAGACAAGCATTGAGGTTGCACTGAACGAAGCCGCTGAGGGCTATTACAAAGAAGCAAGAGCACAAGGTTACATTGACTAAGGAGCAGACATGAATTTACGTAATTTCCTAAGTTTCTCTGGCCCGTCAATCGCATCAATGTCGCTACTTATGGCCGCGCCATTGGTGATGACTCTCTACTTATCGTTGAACCGATTCAACTTTAAAGGTGAGTTACGCTACGTCGGCTTAGAGAACTACTTAGACATCCTGCAAGATGAGGCGTTTTGGTCAGCCTTTGAGTTCACCTTTATCTACACAGTGTGTGTCGTGGTGAGTGTTTTAGTGCTCGGCTTCATTGTCGCACTAGCACTCAATAAACTGAGTCAGAAGATACGTGGCATTTTCATGGCAGCAACTCTCCTACCCTTCGTAGTGACGCCTGTTGTTGGTACTTTGATTTTCTCATGGCTGTTTCAAGACTTTGGCTACATCACTTACCTTCTCAACTTAGTTGGTATCCAAGTCTACTGGTTCAGTGATGTGTTTGAGTCACGTGCACTCATCATCTTTTATGGGATTTGGCAGGTAACGCCATTTGCAGCCATCGTGTTCTTTGCAGGCTTGCAAGCTATCCCACAAGATACGCTGGAGTCTTCAGTCCTCGACGGCGCTCATCAATGGGATCAAATTAAGCACGTTGTTATTCCAGCGTTGCAGCCGCTGACTCTGTTTATTTCGATGATTTGTATCATGGATGCCTATCGCCTCTTTGACTCAGTCGCCGTAATGACAGGCGGGCTCAACGCTACAGAAACACTGATGTACTACAACTATCGCGTTGGTATTGTTCAAGATGCTGTCGCGAAAGGAAGTGCGGTATCAGTACTGACGATGCTTGGTATTTTCGTACTTCTGATCCCTTTCTTATACCTGACTTATAAAGAGCAAAAAGGAATTCGCGCATGAACCCAAGTAACCTAAATATTCAACGAATGATGGTATATGGAATCATGGGCTTGTGGGTCCTATTTTGTGCCTTCCCATTTTTCTGGACCATCATGACGTCCATTAAAAACCCGGTAGACGCGTTCTCTAATCCGCCAGTGTGGTTATTTGAACCAACCGCAACCAACTACGCCAACCTATGGCTTGAGTTTGGATTCAGTGAGTTCTTGATTAACTCCGTGATTGTAACGCTCGGCGTGGTGGTTATCTCGCTAACCATTGGCTGTTTCGCTGGTTACGCATTAGCACGCTACCCTGGAAAACTAGGCTTCTGGTTACTGATGTTGGCACTCGTTTTCCGTTCATTGCCTCACACTGTGTTCCTAATCCCTTACTACGAGTTCACTCGTATGGTGGGGCTATATGACACACACATCGTGTTAATTCTGGTTCTGGTTGCGATAAACCAACCTTTCACCATCTGGATGATGCGCTCGTTCTTCATGAACATACCTAAAGAACTTGAAGAGTCAGCAATGATGGATGGTTGTAATCAATTCCAAGCGTTTGCCAAAGCCATTGTCCCTGTGATGTGGCCGGGCATCATTACCACTGGCCTGTTCACTTTCTTACTTGCTTACAACGAGTTCTTAATTCCACTCACGTTGACTGCAACCAATGCCGCTACGATGCCTGTCGCAATCTCGCAGTTTGGTGCAGATGACATTAAATACTGGTCGATGACGGCAGCAGGTGCAGTTTCAATCACACTGCCTATCGTCGCGTTGATCATTTTCTTCCAGAAGAAGATCGTATCTGGCCTCGTTGCCGGCGCTGTTAAAGGATAAAAGGAGATAACTAATGACACATACATGCGAACACCCAACTACTCAAACTGCAGCATCAACATCCCTTCGTCCAGAACAAGGTGTGTTAACTAAGGACAACGATCTGACCAAAACAGATGAAACGCTGCACGTTATTGATTCGATGGTCGATGGACTCAATGACCACGACATCGACAATATGGGTCGCTTCTTTGCAGAAAGCTTTCGCTGGATGGGCAACGCCGGTTGTGGGTTTAAAGAGAACTTAAAAGAGTTTCAAGAAAATTGGCAACGCCCTTTCCAAGCTGCGTTCTCAAACAAAGTCTGTATTGATGAGGCTCGTTTGACGCAAGGTGAATGGTGCGCTGCATTTGGTCGCCAAGAAGCAATTCACTCTGGTCCATTTATGGGAGTTGAGCCCACTGGTAAGAAAGTGATTATCCGCTATATGGACTTCTGGAAAGTGGTCGACGGGAAGATTGTCGATAACTATGTAATGGTTGATTTCCCTGCAGTAATGGCTCAACTTGGTGTCGACGCCTTCTCTGGTCATGGCTGGGAGAACAAAGACTCAAAAGAGAACCCTATCTACCAAGAGCGTTAGAGGTGCTTGATGTCCAATTTTGACAACAAAGAGCGCATTCGTGCGCTCAATAATGCTATGTATGACTTCGACCTTAGTCATGTTGAATCGCAGCTCAGTGATTTGATCAGCGATGATGCAACATTGCAATATGGCTTCCCTTTTGAACAGCTAAGCAACAAAAGTATGTTGGTGACAGAGTTGTACCAGCCACTGTTAAAAGCAATACCTGACCTCGAAAAGCGGACCTATATCTTAATGGGTGGTCAAGCTAATAAAAGTGACTGGGTGGGATGCGCAGGCTACTACACCGGTAGCTTTATGGAACCTTGGCTTGATATCCCGCCAACGGGGCATCAAGTATCGATGCGCTTTCACGAGTTTTATCGATTCGAGTCTGGGAAGGTCGTCGAGATTCAAGCGCTCTGGGATATCCCAGAGCTTATGATGCAAGCTAACGCATGGCCTATGACGCCGAGTCTAGGTCGAGAGTGGCATCCACCAGCACCAGCCACGTTAGATGGCATAGTTGGGAAAATGGATACAGCGTTAGCCGATACAAGCTTGACTGTAGTAAGCCAAATGCTCAATGGCTTATCAAAGCATGCGCAAGGCGGTGTCGAAGCTATGGATCTTGAGTCATTTTGGCATCCTAAGATGAGTTGGTATGGTCCTTCTGGGATTGGTACAGGTCGCGGTATTAAAGGATTTAGAAATTGGCATCAAATCCCGTTTTTGAATGCACTGCCCGACCGAAGAACCAAAGAAGGAAATGGATACTTATTTTCAGATAACAACTACGTTGCCTTTACCGCTTGGCCTGGAATGGAAATGACGGTATCTGGTAGTGGTTGGCTAGGAATCGCTCCATCTAATCAGTGCATCACGATGAGAAGCCTCGACTTCTGGCGTGTCGAAGGTGACAAAATTCGAGAGAACTGGGTGTTGGTCGACTTGCTCGACGTCTACCACCAACTCGGTGTTGATGTCTTTGCGCGCATGAAAGAGCTCAACAAAGCACGCTATCGACAATTTGAAAAGTAAACAGATAACTAAATGAGCGAGCCAAGTATCCACTTAGGCTCGCCACGAGAAAGTGAAATCAAGGATAGAACAATGAGTATGACTGGATTTGCCCCAAAATGGCAAAACTTCCCTGACTACATATTGGGAATAACCAAAGAGATCTGGGAAGATCGTGGCTTACACACCCTACACGACTATTATGCTGAAGACATCGTCGTCAGAACGCCGCAAGGCATCGCTATCGGCAACAAAGATGTCATTAATGCCACCTTAGCAGTATTGGCTCAGTACCCCGATCGCACCCTATTTGGTGAAGACGTCATTTGGAGTGGTTCGCCAGAACAAGGCATGCTCTCGTCGCATCGCATTATCTCTACCGCGACCGATAAAGAGACAGGCACTAAGCTCAAGTTTAGAATCATTGCTGACTGCCATGCCATCAACAATCAGATCAATGACGAGTGGTTGATTCGAGACCAAGGATCAATCGCAAGGCAGTTAGGCTATACCCCAAAGGCTTATACACAACACCTAATCGACCAAAGCGGTGGTATCGAAAAGTGCCAACCTGTCTTCACGCCTAAGTTAGACCAACAAGGGCCATATTTGGGTGTTGGTAATGACAACCAATGGGGAAAGAAATACGAGGAAATTTTACGCGCGATCATGAATGCTCAATTGAGTGTTATTCCAAAAGAGTATGACCGTGCGTGTATTGGCGAGTACGCAGGTGGTCAATCTGCCCTATCTCACTCAGAGATTGATCACTTCTGGGTGCAATTACGCTCATCATTCCCTAATGCCGAGTTTAAGATTCATCATCGCATTGGGTTAGAAGATGACATGATGTCACCACGTGCAGCTATCCGTTGGTCACTTGAAGGGAAACACGAAGGTTATGGCGCTTTCGGTCAACCAACTGGTGCTGATGTATACATTATGGGTGCGTGTCATGCCGAATTTGGCCCGTGGGGACTCCGCCGTGAATACGTGCTATACGACGAGTTAGCCATTTGGAAACAGATCATTCAACAAACTGGTTAGGCTCGCTTTTGTCCCCATAAAAAAATCGGAAACTTCATCAGTTTCCGATTTTTTATTTACTTCGAATTAGCCTTACAACCCTTGAACGTACTGGTTGTTGGTTCTGATCTGCACTAAGTGATTTAGGTTGTCTGTTGCAGCTTGGTCACCTGTTACTAGCGCTTCAAATTGCTTAATCAGCTCTACCTTGTCCGCTTTCTCTTTTGACCCCGAACCGATGTCAGTCAAGTCGATAAAGAACTCGTCAAAGAGGTTTGAGAGATCCGCAACTGCATCTTGGTTTAAGAACTGCTCATGGTTGTAAATGCTTGGGTAGCCGCCCTTCTGCTTATCTACCGCAAACGAAGTGCCTTTCACATTGGTAATCGTGGTTGCTTTCTCACAACGCAGCATACAACCATCTTCAATAGCTGGTTTGTTACAGCCAACGGTTCTTTGGAAGAAACACTGACGGCTGGTCATCATCAAAATTGGGTGATAGATGCTGTAGTAAAGCTTGAAGCCTTCAGGGCGACGAACGTGACGCAGTTGACCTTTGTTCAGCTCATTTGAAAGGAAAGCACCCGAACAGTTCAATTGCTCCTTTAGCGTGTACAAAGCGTGCGAGTTGGT
This sequence comes from Vibrio sp. THAF190c, assembly GCF_009363355.1. Lineage (NCBI taxonomy): Bacteria > Pseudomonadati > Pseudomonadota > Gammaproteobacteria > Vibrionales > Vibrionaceae > Vibrio > Vibrio sp. THAF190c. The sequence continues at coordinate 1,733,388 of NZ_CP045338.1, forward strand.
CGTATTCATGAATGGGCCAGCCACCCACTCAATACCCATCTCATAAGCCTTGTAAGCAATACCTGTGTTGTTGGTGACAATTCGCTTCGGCTTAACGGTTTCAAGAATACGAACCGCTTCAATGTAATCTTTGCCAATCAGTACTGCTGGGAACCAAGGGATCAAACGCGGGTTCTCAGACAAGATATCAATGTACTTGTTGTTGCGCTTTTTGTAGCTCTCAGGCAGCTTGAAGTAGATGTCCGCATCCGTCACATCACAAAGGTGCATGTCGGCAGTGTCAGCAATCAACATAGACAGTGTCGGTGTCTCGTTCACTTTGCCAAACTTCGGTAGCGCAGGAACATCAACATTCTTAACAACGTCTACAGAACCATTCAGAATGAAGTCGATCTCTTCTTTTAGCTGGGTTAGCTCTTTCAAAGAGACAAATAGACCTTCATTGAACTGCTCAAAATCATAACCTTCAAGTGAGTGAATACCACTACGAAGTGATTTGAAGCGCTTCTCTAAGATTTCCTTGGTCAGTGGTTTCTCACCATCTGCGATCAATACAGATTTAGACTTCACTTCAAAGTTCTCTTTGTCAGAAATCACTGAAACCACTAGAGGCTCGCCTTCACAGGCACTGAATGAAAGTTTGATGGGTGTTTTGCGGATATCCAGATACTGAATTTTGCTGCGCATCTCATCACCCAGAACATCTTTCGCTGCGTGAAGGTCTTTGCTGACGTCTTCGATTTGAACGACTGAGATCGCATCTTCAGCATTAGGATCAAACTGTTGAACCTGTTTCGCAGCCTGCTCTACCGCATAATTTTTACTGTTATCACGCGGGTTATCGATGAACATGTCTTTCGTTAAGTTACCCTTCAAGAAAGAGTTGGTGAAGTCACGGTTAAATACCTTGTGTAGGTTTGAATCGTCACCTATCAAATCGCCACTCTCGATAAAGCTGTCGATCTGCTTACGCCATGTATCGATTACGGTATAAACATAGTGAGCACCCTTGATACGGCCTTCAACTTTCAACGAATCAACCTGGGCATCTACCAGTTCCGGTAAATCAAAGTAAGCAGAGTTGTCTTTCAGATTAAGTGGGTAGCGGTTACCTGCATCAGTAATCTCGTATTCATCACGACACGCCTGTGAACAGCGACCACGGTTACCTGAATTACCGACACTCACCGAGCTTGAGTAACACTGACCAGAAAACGCGATACACAGAGCACCATGAACGAAGACCTCTGTTAGAACATCGTGGTCATGCGCAACTTGAGTCAGCTCTTTAATCTCAGGCAGGTTTAACTCACGCGATAAGTTCACGCGTGACGCACCAATCTTAGCCAAGAACTTGATTTGGCCTTCGTTGTGCGTAGTTAGCTGAGTAGAAGCGTGAACATCGATCGTTGGAAAGTATTTCTTCACCAGATCAAACAGCCCCAAGTCTTGGACAATGATGCCATCAACCTTGGTGTTCACAAGCTGATTTAAAAGCTTACTAATGTTCTTTATTTCGCTCTCAAGTAACACGACATTCAGGGTCAGAAAGATCTGACAACCGTACTCATGAGCAAGACGAATAATGCCGTTCAGCTCGTCTAAAGATAAATTCGAGGCGCGGTTACGGGCGTTGAATGTACCCAGTCCACAGTAGACCGCATTAGCTCCTGCTACGATAGCTGCTTTAATCGCCTCTACATCGCCACCTGGGGCTAATAACTCAATTTTTCTGCTCATTTTTGAAGTCGCTCACTTACTTATAATTTTTAAGCCGCGTATTCTACCCACATCACTAACCCTTTACCACCGCACAGCAACTTTTAAACCTAATGACAACAAAGACTCTTCAAGATTTGCCTATCCTTTATTCACTGCGTCGCTGCCCTTATGCAATGCGCGCTAGGCTCGGAATTCTCCTTGCAAATCAACAAGTCTTAATTCGTGAAATTGTCACTAAGGATAAGCCACAAGAACTGCTGAAATGCTCACCAAAAGGTACAGTCCCAGTATTAGTATTACCCGATGGAAAGATTATTGAGCAGAGTTTGCAAGTTATGGTGTGGGCTTTGGAACTGAACGACCCACAAAATCTGCTTCGAAAATCCGATGACGAAGTTTATCACGATGTCTTTGAATTGATTGAAGAGAATGACAACACATTTATTGGACATTTGGAGCAATATCGTGCGGCAGTTCGTTATCACAATGAGGATCTCGTAGATCGCAGGGCGTTGTGTGAGGAATTTCTTACTAAGCTTGAGGCGAGACTGAAGCAAGGGAGCGGTTATCCGAAAAAGAGCTATCTATTTGGCGATACACCAAGTGTTGCTGATTATGCAATAGTTCCTTTTATTAGTCAGTTTGCACGTGTAGAGAAAAAATGGTTTAACCAATCTCATTACATTGGCATCCAAACTTGGTTAAGAAGCATTTTGGATAGCGCTCTGTATAGCAAAACCATGAAAGCTTACCCACTTTGGAACGAGAGTAAGCAAAACATGGTATTTGGTTCTTCCGATTAAAGTTACCAAAGCGACTTAAAGCACTCACAACTATTTAATGACTAAATCACTCTATAGCTATCGAAATTTCGACTCTATCTTCACCGATGTATCGTTCAAAGTCAGACGTGTAACGACGAGTATGTGGGCAATCTGCCTGTGTGAAATAGCCCCAAACCTCACCCCATAGTTCGATAACCGCTTGAGGCATTTCTCCCTGAGCTTCAAAGGTGAGGTATTTACCCGCTTCAATTTGAACGTGAGATGTTTGCTCTAAACCCGCCATCGCAGCCTCATCACTGCAAGCGAGCACATCGAATTCACCGGTATAGTCAGATTGATAGTTTGTATAAACACCAAACACTTGTGACTTCTCAGTCAAATACGGCCCACCTTGCGTCGAAAACGTCTGCCACAGTCCTGCAATCTTTGCAGTTTCTAAAGACATCTCATTTTCATTAGTGGTTCTCACTTTAAAACCCGATAATTCCACTGCGTCGATGATTTGAACTTTCATTGTGTTCCCTATTGATTCGCTTGTATGTAGGTAGTTGATCATTCCTCAACAGTTTTGTTGCCGCACTTCTCACAGATAACGTGCCTAGAAAACTCATCCATTGACGCGACGAAAGCCCCCAAGAATATGCTCTTTACAAACCCAGAAAAGAACTCTTTTTGGGTTCTATTTGGAGAGCTTTCGTAAGGGCTCTGTTTTCGAACTAGCACCACCACATGTTGCGTACGGGCTTGGCATGATGGGCAATAACAGACTTCTTGACTCATTGGCATAGTAAACTCCGAGTGTTAGCAAAACATTGGGATTAACACAAAAGGCTCACCAGTTCGCTTCCTTGCCCAGTCTAGTATTCGTCTATTAGTAACCTTATCTGTTAAACGTCACTTTCGTAAAGTGCGGGTTATCCACCAAAACTTCGAGGGTTCTGAGTTCATCCAGAACAATGAGTTGTAGTTCACCTTGATTATCGACCTGTATGCATTCTCTTTTTTGCTCGTCTCTTTTAGTGTCCCTTGCAATACACTCAAGTTGAACACCAGACGCCAGAGTAATAGCTATCGGGTAGCGATACATACAGACAATTTCGATGTAATCATAATCGCTGCAACTCATCATAATATTTACCTTTCAAGATGTTAGGTTCAAAGTTAAAGCCAGACGCCATACTAAGCAATCAGTGGAATATCTATTTTGTGATGCGTTTCCAGTATTGATACAAGCCTTGAATATCAGGAGAGCACAACCACTCCATCGCACCTTTGATCTGCTCTTCATTCCATTCCCACCATTTCATTTCTAGCAACTGCGCAATTTCAGTTTCACTAAAACGATAGCGGATATGACGCGCTGGATTAGAACCGACAATTGAGTATGGCTCAACGTCTTTGGTTACGACAGCACGACTGGCGATAATGGCACCGTCTCCAACCTTTACGCCACTCATGATCATCGCCTCTGTGCCAATCCAGACATCATTACCAATCACAGTATCTCCAGAACGTTCGAAGCCGTCGATCGCCCCTTCAAATTTTTCATCATCTTGGTAGAAAAATGGGAATGTGCTCACCCATTGATTTTGGTGACCTTGATTGCCAGCCATCATAAACACAGCACCAGAACCAATCGAGCAGTAGCTGCCAATAATCAATTTATCGACGTCGTCTCTATCGGGCGTAAGGTAACGGGCACAATCGTCGAAACTGTGACTGTGGTAATAACCAGAATAGTAGCTATGTTCACCAACAATGATGTTCGGATTAGTCACTTGGTCTTTAAGAGACTTGCCCGCAAAGGGACTTTCAAAATAGTTATTCAAAGGTAGCTTCTACTTAATGGAAGAATAAATTCAAAATCAGCGTTACGAATCATCGCCACAACTGTCACAAGCTTGGTAGGTTCTGTCGCCTTCACTGATGACGATAAAAGAGGATACGCACTGTTCGCACAACACACGTTTAGGATAGGCGTCTTTTTGTTTCTTGGCGTTGATATCGCCTTCAGTCACGTAGATTTTTCTCATGGTAATTCTCGGCAAGATACGAGTTTTGCCCTCAACCGTCTCAAGAGGACTTCGTATCCAGTTATAGATTTACACTTGAACTGACAGTCAAATGTATGCGTTGCCTGAATTGTATGCCGAAAATCAAGACAACGCATTGAAAATCAAAATAGAAAGAAAAGATTACTTAGGTTGCCGCTGTTACCCAGTCGATCGCATCGTCATATTCCGTGAATTGTTTAACTTCGCCCGCGATAAACAAGCTACCTACTTTGGATGCAAGCTCTTGCCAGCCCTTATCACCGTATATTGCAACTCTGCCTAAATTGGTTCTTAGCTTGATACCCAGTTTTAAGTCGTCCCATGCTGCTCGAATATCCCAGCCGTTCAGCTCTTTGATATCAGCAACCATTTTAATGTTTTCAGAACCGACGGTTTTCAGTGCCGACTCTAGTTTCGGGGTTAAGGCGAGATAATCTTGGTGGGTCAGATGGCCTGTTGCTTTGAACATCAGGACATATTCGTGGTCGATTCGCTCTACTCCAACGGATATTCCATGGCGATCATTATTCATAATGCATTCCTCTCTCGTTAGTCTTCAAAATCTACCTAATAGCTTACGATATCAGTTGAATACTTATTGAGAGCCAGTGGCAAAAAACCAGTAATCGGTCGGTTTTTGTTCTCATATTTACAAGATATTTAAACGCTTGTATAAAGCGGTGTGATTCTTAACTCATTGATATTCAGGCAACGCTGAGTGAACTATCAGCGTAATAGAAAGTTCTTCCTTTAGAACAAATAAATATGAGCATTTTGTTTAATATGAGATCAGCTCGAAGGAATTTTGTTGGTGAAATTCTATGCTAGTTATAGACCCTAGATAAGAGAGGTGAGCTATGGAATACAAACACATACTCGTCGCGATTGAGCTGTCACAAGACACAAACATCTTAATTGATAGAGCGACATTTTTTGCCAACAAACTCGATGCCGATCTTTCTTTCGTTTATATCGATGGAACACATGGTGAGATTTACCCTGAGCTGGTGGATATCAAGCAGCACACTGGCGAACTCCCATTTAATGAAGATGCCGTTAAACAATTAAGAGATTTCGAAGCGTACTCCGAGCACAACATCAAGCACCTGTTTATGGGGACTGGTGATTTGACGGATAAACTGAAAGAGACCGTCGCAGCTAACCAAGTCGACTTTTTGATTTGTGGTCACCACCATGACTTTTGGAGCAAAATCATCTCACACTCCAAACAGCTTATTGATAAGTCACCGGTTGATATTTTAGTGGTTCCAATCGAGTAATGGTTACGTAATTTAACTTAAAACCCTACCGAGCACCGCGCTTCTGCTTCAATCAAAGTCGCGCTCGGTAGGTTTCCCTTCCCCTTTGATTTTTCTAGCTCTTTTAACATGCTTACCTGATCGATCCCCTTTAGCAAACCGTAATTATCGCTAGTTATCTATTCACGAGATCCCAATCAAGAGAACCACAGTGATGAGAAAAATTGGCCTTTACTGTTTTACTAATGACTTACGTTTTACGCACAACGAGCTTTTATCACTGGCGTGTGATCAAGTTGATGAATTGATCGGCGTCGTTATGCCTATCCAAATCTCTCCTTTCGTTCAACACCACTCTGGTGAAGACCAAGTTGGGGAACAGAGGCTATTGTTCTGGCAACAATCTATTGAGGATCTCGCAAAACGATTCGAAGCCCAAAATCAAAGCTTATTTAGAATGCACTCCAGCGAAGCAGACGACTTAATTCAGTTGATAGAAACGTGCCAAGTGAGCAACATTTATTGTAATCAACATCCCGGCAGTGATGAATCCGAACTAATACGAGAGGTGCAGGAGTCATTACCTAACACAAAGGTTATCTCTACCAACAACAGCACACTGCTAGACAGAGCTGATCTACCTTTCGATCTAAACAAGCTTCCCAAATCATTTACTCGCTTTCGTAAATTGATTGAGGCAGACAGCGCGCTGTTAAACATCACAGAGCATAGCCCCGCACCTGTGCTTCCTAAATTGCCAAATGTGTTGAGAGATAACTTATACATCACGCCTAATGTTTCTGTCGTTGAGACATCAGACACGACACATACTTCGCACGCATCGAGTCAAACACGCGTGGGACTTTTTGAAGGTGGCGAAAATGCGGGGATCGCACACATAACAGATTACTTCCGACACTCTTATGCTAGCCACTACAAACAGACAAGAAACGCGCTCGATGGTATGAGTCACTCAACCAAGTTCTCACCTTGGTTGGCATTGGGTTGTTTATCACCAAAGATGATTGTCAGCACGCTACGCCAATATGAACAACAGTACGGATCAAGCGAGTCAACCTACTGGATTCAGTTTGAGCTTCTATGGCGTGAATATTTCTACTGGCGTGCCAGAGCTTCAGGCGGTGCACTATTTGCCAACCCACAAGACAGTCACACTTTAAGTACCGAAGCCAACGCAGCTTTCAATCGATGGAAAATGGGTAACACCAACTACCCTATTGTCGATGCTTGTATGCGAGAGCTGAATGCCACTGGGTATATGTCTAACCGGGGCAGACAACTAGCGGCGAGTTGCCTTATCTACGAGTTAGGTTGTGATTGGCGTTGGGGCGCAGCCTATTTTGAAACTCAACTCGTCGATTACGATGTTGCGTCTAATTGGGGGAATTGGTCTTACATTGCAGGTATGAATGGGCAACAGACTCGCCACTTTGATCTTGAAAAGCAGACGCAAATGTACGACCCGCAACACGAATTTATCCAACGTTGGGCGACCACTAACGAACTGTACCAGATTGCTAAATAGGATTAGAGAATGAAATTCAACACTGTACGCCTAATACTGGGTGATCAACTTAATATTCAGCACTCTTGGTTCTCTAATCGTGACTCCAATGTCTTATACATCATCGCGGAGCTCCATCAGGAAACAGGTTACGTTAATCATCACAGGCAAAAAGTCGCTGCGTTTTTTTGTGCAATGGCGGCTTTTGCTTCAGAGCTCAAAGATGAAGGGCATGAGGTGCTGCACCTGACATTGGATGATACCAAACAGTTTCCATCTCTAAATGAGTTGATAGAGCACTACACAACAGAGTTTGACGCCGAGAAATTCGAGTATCAACGACCTGATGAGTACCGACTGCTAAGCCAGTTAGCTCAACTCAACCTACCGAAAGCGGTAAAGCACTGTACCTGCACCGAACACTTCTTGCTACCGTTTGACGAGATTGAGCCGCAGTTTCCAGCAGGCAAGCACATCATGATGGAACATTTCTATCGCCGAATGCGCAAGCGCTTCTCTGTGTTAATGGACGACGGTAAACCTGTGGGTGGCAAGTGGAACTACGATGGCAACAACAGAAACAAACTCAAACCAAAAGATATCGAAGCACTGCCCTCACCTTTGATGTTTGCTAATGACGTGAGCGACATTGTGGAGCGAATGGACAGACACAATGTTCAAACCATCGGCGAAATCGATCAAACAAGACTGTTATGGCCGATTAATCGTGCCCAAAGTTTGTCTCTACTAGCGCACTTTTGCCATACCTGTCTACCGCTGTTCGGTCGCTTTCAAGACGCAATGACCAAAGAGCATACTTCTCGTTGGAGCTTATACCACAGCCGTCTGTCTTTCAGCTTAAACAGCAAACTGATTACGCCCCAAGAAACCATTGATGCGGCACTTGCTGCTTACCACAGTAACGCAAACATCGATATTTCTCAGGTGGAAGGGTTCGTGCGTCAAATCCTCGGTTGGCGAGAGTACATTCGCGCGGTGTATTGGGCCAACATGCCGCGCTACAAAACCATCAATCACTTTCAAGCGAATCGCAATCTGCCTCACTATTTTTGGGATAGTGACACCAAAATGCAGTGCATGAAGCAAGCGATCAAGCAGTCACACGAGTTTGCTTATGCTCATCACATTCAAAGACTTATGGTGACCGGTAACTTCAGTCTGATCACTGAACTTAATCCAGACCAAGTGGACGAGTGGTACCTCGGCATCTACATCGATGCTATCGAATGGGTAGAGATGCCAAACACCCGCGGTATGGCTCTGTTTGCTGATGGTGGAATTGTTGGAACCAAGCCCTATGCGGCGAGTGGCGCTTACATTAATAAGATGAGTGATTACTGTAAGGGTTGTCACTACAACGTGAAATCGAGAAGTGATGAAGATGCCTGCCCGTTCAACAGTTTGTATTGGCGTTTCATGACTAAGCACCGAGAGCAACTCACTCGCAATCCGCGAATGGGGATGATCTTCCGCTCTTGGGACAACATGGACGAACAAGAGCAAGATAAGACGCTACAACGTGCAGAAAATTACCTCGAACATTTGGAGGATTTGTAATGGAAAACGCTATCAAAACCGTGCTAGTGATTGGAGGCTCTGGCGGTATAGGCAAAGCCGTGGTGAAACAGTTGCAAACAATCCAGCCCACAGCCAACATCCATACGACTTTCTGCAATGGTAAGCCTGACTTCTCACTGGAGAATGTCACGTGGCACAAAGTTGACATCACCAACGAGTCAGACGTACAACAACTGGCTTCTCACTTCAGCTCATTAGATTGGTTGATCAATTGCGTCGGCATACTCCATACAACGACTCATCAACCAGAGAAAAGCCTCAATACCATCGACCCAGAGTTTTTTGTAGAGAATATGACGACTAATGCGCTTCCGACTCTACTACTTGCAAAGCATTTTACCTCTCTATTGAAAAGTTCGCCTGCAGGTAAGCTTGCAACCATTTCAGCTAAGGTTGGCAGCATCAGTGATAACCGTTTGGGTGGTTGGTACAGCTATCGCTCCTCTAAGGCGGCACTCAACATGCTGATTAAATCCATCTCCATCGAGTGGAGCCGTGTTGCCAAGAGAGCAACGATCCTCTCCTTACATCCGGGAACCACCGATACCCCACTCTCCAAACCATTTCAGACCAACGTTCCTGAAGGCAAACTGTTCGACGCTAACGACGTTGCGCGCCAATTATTGAGTATTATTGAAAGATCAACGCCACAAGAGAGTGGTCGCTTTTTCGCATACAACGGTGAAGAGCTGCCTTGGTAATTTACGGCTTGTGGATGCTGCCTTTGTTTCGGCGGCAACGTTCTGAGCAATATTGCACTTCGTCCCAACACTTTTGCCACTTCTTGCGCCACGTAAATGGACGCAAACACACTGGGCAGAGTTTAGTGGGAAGATCGCGTTTCTTTCGCATCGTATTTCTCTAACTTGAGGTTGTTAGAAGCTATACGCTCAACAGTCGCTAAGGGTTTGAAATACCGTTGAAATAACAAAGAAAACAACTGAAAAGGGGCAGATTCACTGCCCCTTTGTACTCGCTGTTAATTACGCGTTACTTTCTATCACTAGTTACGCGACCTTAAACTCTTTACTCATCTCACTAACACCCAAGCCCGAATGCTTAGTGATTTTAAGCTGGACGGGTACTCGCTCTTTTAGCGCCTCGACGTGACTGATCACACCGATCATCTTGCCAGACGCATTCAAGTTATCGAGCACATTGAGAGCAATATCTAACGTGTCGCTATCCAGGGTACCGAAGCCTTCATCAAGGAACAGCGAATCAATACTGGTTTTGTGGCTCACCAAATCAGACAGTGCTAATGCCAAAGCGAGACTCACTAAGAAACTTTCACCGCCTGAGAGCGTTTTGGTATCACGAACCACATCGCCCTGCCACGTATCCAACACTTGCAGCTCTAGTCCATCTTCCGCTTTGCGTTTTAATTCATAACGACCATGCAGGCGCTGCAACTGCTTATTGGCAAGGTAAACAAGGTTCTCAAGGGTTAGCCCCTGTGCGAATTTTCTAAACTTGTCGCCATTCTTCGAACCAATCAATGAGTTCAATTGCGAGATATCATCAAACGCTTGCTGTTTCTCATCAATCTCTTTGAACAAGTGTTGTTGATTCTCGCGATTCTTCTTGTCCATCTCTAGGTTTGCGTTAATCGCACCGATTTGACTGGCCGTAGATTGTTGCTGTTGCTGGCAATCGGAGACTTGTTGTTCCACTTGTTCTATTTCAACCTCTTGCCATTTCGTTGCGTTGACGTTTTCAAGCAGTTCATCAACGCTTTGCTTAGCAGCTTTAAGTTTGGCCGAACTACTCACAATCGCGTTATCTAGCCTCTGTTTAAGAGCAACAAGATCAGCTCGAAGCTGTTCATCCAGTAAGGCTTGTTCAAACTCGGTTTCAGACTCAAAAGGACTGGCTAATAGCGCTTGGGTCCATGATTCATTGGTCTTAGTCAAATCACTCTGTTTCGCAGTCAGCTCTTTCGAGAATGCATCTTGCTTGGTTTGCCACTCACGCAGTGTCAGCTCACAACGGTTGAATGCCGCTTTCAGAGTCTCAAGCTCTTTGGTGGCGTCTTCCAAGCGAGTATTCATCAACTGCTCTTGCTGTTGAATCTGCTTGTCGCCAAACAGTGCCTGACGCTCCTCCTGGACCTTAGTAAGATCACCTGAGGTCGTCATAAGATCTTTCTCAAGCTGTGCTAGTTTATTAGTCTGTTCACCTAAGGAAGCTGCCAGAGACTGATGTTTCTCTTGTTGAGCAATCAGCGTTTTATCCAGTTCGGCTTTCTGTTGGTAGTTTGCTTGCCACTCTTGCGACGCCGCACTCTTAACTTCAAGCCATTGATCAATACTCTCTAATTCGGGGGCGCTGTTTCCAGTCTCAGTAATACTTTGTTGTAGACTCTGCCATTGTGATGACTGAGTTAGTTTCAATTGAGCAGTTTGCTCTTCGGCATCCACTCGCTGCTTCTGCAAGTCTGCAATACGCACTGATAATGCTTCTACCTTGTTAAGCGCATCTTTCAACGCAAGCTCAAGATTAATACGCTGCTTCTCTGCCGATTGGTAATCTGCTTTGGTTTGCATTTGTTGCTGTTGAAGTTGAGTGACTTTATTAAGTTCATGCTCACAACGATCAACAAACATTGCGACTGCATCTTTATCTGCAATCTGATCGTGAGAAACAACCCACTCCATCAATGGTGCGCTGTTATCTAATTGTGCATTCGCGTATGAAGCACTTGCACCCGTTTGGGTGAACTTCTCTACCAACAACACCCAAGACTGCTTAGCTTGCTCAGCATCCGAAGTCAGGTTTTTAATTTCACCTTCAAGATGACTCAAAATTGGGCCGAGTGAATCCAGTTTCTGACGAAGATCCTGTCCCTCTTTTTTAACCAGCGCCAAAGCCTCTGATTCTTTGGTTTGCTGCTGAAGCAACGCGTTCACATCTTGAGATTGTTCAACCGAGTGATCCGTTGAGCCACATAATGGACACTCAGAACCTGGCTCTAACATTGCGCGATACTTAGCGAGTTCACCCTCTTGAGCAATCAAGGTCTTCAAACGTTCAAGCGACTGCTCTTTCTCTTTGTAACGCTCAACCAAGACTTCGCGTTGCTTTGTGAGCTCTATGTTTTCGGATGTCTTGCGTTCCAACTCGATACGCTTAACCTGTACTTGTTCCGTCGCCATTAAATAACGACGTTGAACATCCGTTAATGCGTGAGTTTGACGGTTCCACGCTTCTAACACGTGTTTCAAGCCATTTAACTGCTCTTCACTGTGTACTTGCTGAGATTGCTCCCATAACGCTTTCGCGGCTTGCTCTGCCGTCGTTAGCGTTGACAGCTCTTGAGTGTTCTTCTGCTGGTCTTGAGTTAATTGTTTAACTTGCTGCTCTTGAGCGCTGATTTCATTAGCAAGACGTTCTACTCGCTTTTGCTGCTCAGCTTGCTGTTGTTCAAGCGTTCGAATTTGAGCAACGTTGGTTTGCCACTGGCCTAAATAGCGCTCGAGAGATTTGCTGCTTTCGTTAGTCGATAAGTACTCAGTCAGTGCTTTCTCTTGGATTTTCAACTCTTCAAGCGACTTTTCCGCGTTTAGAATCAAAGACTGCTTTGTCTCTTGTTCCGTTTTAAGCAGTGATTGGGATTGCTTCTGCGTTGCTAGCTTTTCATTGAGCAAAGCGACTTGCTGATCAAGTGGGCGCACTTTTTCTATAGTCGCCATAAGTTCAGTTTGTTCTTTGCGAAGTTGGTTTGTAGCTGCTGTTTGCGCATTGAGCGCCGTTTCTGTTTGTAGCTTCTCTTGATTGCCAACTTCAAGCTGTTTATTCGCATCATCCAATTGAGTATTTAATGACGCCACCTCATGCTGCACTCGATGAAGATCTTTATGCACCGGACGCAGCTTTTCTGCGGGTTCACTTTTCGCTAGCTGTTCTAGCTGTTCACCATTGGCTTCTAACTCCCCTTGAGCCATTTTTAGCTCACTTTCACTGTTTTCAAGTGATAGCTTGGCTTTGTTGAGTTCTCGCCACCAAGCCAAATGTTCTGACCAACCTTTCAGTTCTTGGTCGAACTGTTTTAATGCGATCTCTAAACTCGCTTTGTTTTGAGAGAGTTCTTCAACTTGCTCCGCTGTTAATAGGTTCACACCTTCCGCTTTCGCTTTCAGCTGGTTTAGCCCTTCTTCATTGGATTTGTAGTGCTCATAGATACGCTCTGAAATCAGGCTGTAGATTTCAGTCCCCGTCAGCTCTTCTAACAGTTCAGCGCGATCATTCGCATTGGCATTTAAGAACGCCGCAAACTCTCCTTGAGAAAGCAAAATAGACTTAGTGAAACGAGAAAAATCGAGACCTGTCGTTGACTCAACCAGTTTGATCTTCTTACTGAGCTGAGTTTCTAACACCTTATTAGTGTCCGCGTCAGCAAACTCGCAAGTGGGTGTTTGGAGTGCGCCATCATGTTTATTGCGAGCTCGTTTCTGATGGAAGTTGGAACGGTAAGTTTTCCCCTTCACTTCAAACTCAATCTCGGCAAAACACTCGCCCGTACCACGCGTCATGATCTCGTTATTGCCTTTCGCGATACTCTTTAGACGAGGCGTTCGATGGAACAAGGCCAAACAGATCGCATCCAAAATGGTGGTTTTACCCGCGCCCGTTGGCCCGGTAATAGCGAACAATCCGTTTTCAGCAAAAGGAGATTGTGTGAAATCCAGCTTCCAACGACCTTTGAGTGAGTTTAGGTTCTCAAATTCTAACGATAAGATTTTCATAGCGGCTTACTCACTCTCTCCGTCATTCACTTCCGTCATCACTTGTTTGAACGTCACGGTCATGCGCTCTAGACGCGCTTTTTCTGATTCAGTTTCAAACTCTTCCAGTGCGATACGTTTTTCAAACACTTCCATTGGGCTAAGTTCTGACAGTGTTTCTGCCGATTCTTGACTCAAAGTCTGGTTACGCTTCTCTCGAGCTCGTCGCAATTGCAATACCTCTACATTGAGCTCTTGCGTCAGACGCGAAATACGTTCTTGAAGATCAGATAGGTAATCCTGCGTTTGTACTTCTATCGACAGCCATACACTCTGATCGCCATCGAGACCAATATATTTGTTTAACTGTGTCTCAATGCTTTCAAGATCGCCTTTAATCTCGGCAAGTGGCTGAAAGGTTGGAACATTCAATTGAGAAATCGCACGTTGACCTTGTTCGAACTCAACAATACATACCTGTTTGGTTGATTTCAGTTCATCAAAGCTGAGTGGAATTGGAGAGCCGCAGTAACGGATATGATCTTGCTTCGCCACGATTTGTGGTCGATGAATATGACCCAGTGCGATGTAGTCGGCTGGTGGAAAGCCATCTGCGGCAAAGCCATCTAAATTACCCACATAGATGTCACGAACTGAGTCAGACTGTTGCACACCCATAGCGGTTAAGTGCCCCGTTGCGACAATAGGAATTTCGCTCGCATTCTCGTATTTTTCACGGTCCGCAACCGCCGCTTGGTAAACACTTGCATAGTGCTGCTTAATGGCATCACCCAGCTGTTTCTGTCTCTCGACACCAGAAACACCAGCTTGGCTAGTCAGTACGTCACGTGGGCGAATAAATGGAATTGCACACACCAAGGCTTCAACCTCCCCAGACTTACCTTTCAATGGAAGCACTTGTGTTGGGTAGTCCTCATTGGTGTTGGGAATCACATCGGTTCCCATGTACTTAAGCAGTTGCTGTGTCTCTTTGAGTACTGACACAGAGTCATGGTTCCCGCCAAGCATCACCAGTTGGCAATTCAACTTACTGCAATCTACGACGAACTTGTTGTACATCTCACGTGCATAGCTTGGTGGTGTGCTGGTATCGAAAATATCGCCCGCAACGATAATGGCATCAATGCTCTGCTCAACAACTTGTTGAAGTAGCCAAGATAAAAACTGTTGGTGTTCGTTTTTACGACTCTTGTTATAGAAATTTTGGCCAAGATGCCAATCTGACGTGTGAAGGATTTTCATGGTGTCTCGCTACGGGGATCGAATGTTCCTAATCTAACAAAATCGCTCCGGCATATCTCTTTAATAAGCTTTTGAAAAGGCAACTAATCATCGATATCTGACTGTTCGTCCGCAATTTGACCAAAGTATGCGGTCAGTGACGACACAAGACTCACATTGAGTCACAAAATCAAAAGCACTCATTTGAGTTAAAATAATACAAATGTAATTATTAGGTTTTTCCATAATAAGAATAACCAGTATGATGAAATTAAAACCAATCACCGCCGCGGTCATAACCGTACTACTTGCGGGCTGTGGTGGCGGCTCCTCCTCTTCATCTCCGAGTGAGCCCGCCGACCCAAACCAACCAACCGATCCCACTGAAACTGTCGCACCCTACAGCATTGCTAAATATCAGAGCATCTTAGATAACTCAGATCTGCAAGTCTCTGATCCGGATGGCAGTGAAGGTAATAAGACTTCTGAGGTCAAAAACGGAGCATTCGACAACTATCAAAGTGACTACTTCTACGCCGAGGAAAACACCGAATATCTTGTATTCAAAATGTCGAACTACAAGATGCGTTCAGAGGTACGCGAGCTTGAGAACTTTGATGTTAGTGAAAGCGGTGTTAAGCGCACTTTCTACGCAGAAGTTAAGCTACCCGAAATTGACCTCGCTATGGCCAACTCACCCGCTGATCATGATGAAGTCACTTTTCTGCAAATACATAATAAGGGCACCAGTTCTGATGGAACAGGTTATATCCCTCACCCCTTGGTTCGTATTGTTTGGGAGCAAGAGCGAAACGGCTTAACGGGCCACTACTGGGCAGTTCTTAAAAACAACGCGTTAGACTGCAGTTCAGATGTAAATGCCGCGGGATGCAGCGATTCCTATACTCGATATGACTTAGGTGAAGCCGACTTAGATGACTTTACCCGTTTCGAAATTTCAATATTCGAAAACACCTTGTCTATCGAAGTGAACGACGAATCCAAAGCCAATATCGACATCTCTTACTGGTCGCATCTTCTCAGTTACTTTAAAGCTGGTATTTACAATCAGTTTGAAAACGGTGAAGGTGAAGCCAAGTTTAGCCAGCTAACCTACGAGAAAGAGAGTATTGACACCTCGGCTAAATGGAACATTGATGACTGGAAGATCACCATTCCGCCAAGTAAAGATGATTGGTACGGCAGTGGTGGTACGAGTGCAGCAGAACTAGAGCCCGAGCGTTGTAACTCAAGCAAAGATGTTTTGTCCAACGCCAGCAATATCTATGACAATGACTTAGGGATCTCCTACTTCAACGTGGTTGGTGGTCAGATGCACTTTCGGGCTGATATGGGATACGGCACATCGACAGCAAACTCTAATTACATTCGTTCTGAGCTAAGAGAGCTTTACGTTAGCACAGATAACCCAGACTGCAGCACCAGTGATGAAGACACAAGTTGGTATCTCAACGATCTTCGTACCAATGCAAAAAACCATACCCTTGAGGCTCAACTTCAAATCAATGAGTATCCAAATCTCGACTTCAGTGAGCAGCGCCCTAAAGTGGTATTGGGACAAATTCATGGCTGGAAGATCAGCCAAGCATTGGTTAAGTTGCTTTGGGAAGGTGATGATAGACCGATCCGAGTCATCCTCAACGACAGTTTTGAGCGTAATAACCAAGACTGCGCGAGCTGTGAACCGTTTAGCGTAACCTTAGGCCAATACGCTGCTAATGAAGAGTGGCGCTACATTATCCGTGCAACACAAGATGGGCTGCTCCTCGCAACCACAGACACCGATGGCAGTAACCTTGTTTCCCACCAAATTGAGTGGGGAGCTAACTACACTGACATGAATGGTGACACCGTCACACTAAGTAGTGATTGGGCGAGCGATGACATCGCGTTTTATTTTAAAGCCGGTATCTACCCTCAATTTAAACCTGATGATAAATACCAAGGCGAGATCTTCGATGTCAGCTTTAGTGAAGTATCAACTGAACACGTGCAGTAACTCTCTATAATCGGTGTGGAGCTTAATAGATTAGCTCCCCACTCTATCGTAAATAAAGCCATAGACTCCGTTAAAGACTCTATGGCTTTTTTATGCGCATACAAAAAAGCCAGTAACAAAGGTTACTGGCTTGATAGTTTCTATCGTTCTTTTTACTAGAGAGCGCTAGTTGGATTAACCTTGGAACTTACCGTATGTTGCGTCTAGCTCATAGAAAGTTGCTTGTACGTAATCATCTGGTTCACCGTACATGTTCTGGTTGTATACACCAGCTTTGAAGTACATGTAACGACCACCTTCGTCGTAACCACTGTCGCTCATATCAACCACTTGAACCGCGTCTTCTTTGCCTTCACGCATCAGAGTCACTGTCATGATGTTACCTTTAACATCAATTTCGTAGCTGAACATTTCGCCTAGTGCGATACCGTCTTCACCAATTTCACCCGTCATGTCACCGACTAGATTGTAGTAATCTTCTGTGCCTGTCTTAGTTTTCTCGTGAGCAAAGTAAACGGTACCTGTCGCTTGGTTTGGTAGCTTACGGTAGTAAAGGCGAATTGGCTCGTCATCTTTGTCGTGGATTTGACCGATAATGAAACGACCGACTTCATGAGATTGACCTGTTGTTGTTGCATGGTCGATCTTCAATGTTGCTTTAAGGGTTCCGTCTACACCACCAGCGGCTTGCTGATCTTCAATTGGAGCAGAGCTGAATACCCAGTTATTCGGGTTCACACCTTTAGTTTTGTGTGACTTCTCACCTGCTCGTAGCATTGAGCGGAACTCAGTACGTGCGTATTTGGTGTTCTTAGAAGTACGTGAACCTTTCACGTAAGTCTTAAACACCATACCGCCATCTTCTGCAGTGTAGAAAATGTCTTCGTTCTGGAAGCCATGTGCTAGATCCCACTCATCAACGTCATCTGCACGGCCATCACCATCGTGGTCATAAGGTGTTGTCAGCTTCCAACGTGTTAGGTCGAAGTTCTCACCAGGTGCATTAGTTGCCAGCAACGTTGCAGGCAGCGTTGGTGTCGGCATTGGCTGAGAAAGGTCACACTCTACCGTTGTCTCACAAGGGCGCACGAGTGGCGCACCGAAATCACCTTTACGGTTCTTTTTCAGCAGCTCTTTTTGTGCTTTCTGGTCAGCCTTCATTTGCGCGATCATATCTGCTTCTGCAGCTACAACAGCATCTGAAATAAGGTGACTTGAAGGACATGCGTTAATACCACAGTTTACAGCCGCAAGCTCTGTTACTGAGTTCCATTGGTTTTTAGTATTACCGTAACCCACGTAACGAACATAACGCGCTTTTACCGCTGGCTCGAACTGGAAGCGTTCTAAACCAATCGCACGTCCTGAGCTTTTCTGATCTTTAAGTACAGTAGTCCAGTTCTCACCGTCTTCACTCATTTGAATGTCAAACGACGTCACGCGTTCGTTACCTTTACTGAACGACGCTTGAACCGCATCAAACTCGTGAACTGAACCGTAATCCAACGTTGCGTGCTCACCGTTACCGTTTGCAGCCCAGCGAGTCATAATGTTGCCATCAATAAGTTGGCTAGGTGTATTACCATCGTGGCTACTTGCTGTCACAGCAACTGGCGTTAGAAGTGGCTCACCCGTTTCTTTGTTGTTTGGAAACTGCTCTACTACAGGTGCTGAAGTACTCGCGCAACCAACGGCTAGAACAATCGAAGATGCAAGCAAGCTTTTTAGATAGATACTTTTCATTAGACCTTTCACCTTTAATGCTTAAGTTTGAATTATTTGTATTACAAGACGAGGACAAGATACCTTATTGATATGAAACTCAAGCTCTAAGCCACGTTCCATGTACTGTATTAGCTATGTCCTTCACGCTAATGACACAAGTATAAACATAATAAAGTAATACAAATACCCCTAAAAAGTCATAAATGAGATCGCGCTCTTATACATCACCATCGAATCATAGATAAATGAGATCGGAGTCTTATTGAAGCAAATTAACCGGCCAAACCTTCTTGTTTTGTGCTCTGTTTTTGCTCTTAAGATAGGCATAAGCTTGGTTATTTGAGCGGGTAAAAAACAAAAAAAGAGGCCTAAATGGCCTCTTTAAAACTCAATAAACGGTGATTTAGAATAATTCAGAATCTAAGTCGTCAAAGTAACTGTATGTGCCACTGCTCGAGTTATCACCTACATAAGCTGCAAACATAATTGGTGCACCTTCATCAGCTTCAGCAACGAGAGGATAAGTCGTGCCATCTTCTTCATACGACGTGTACTCAGTACCATCGACCGTAATCGTCACATCATAACCAGAGCTGTCTGAATTTGGCTCCCATGCCATTGTGACGTCCACCCAAGCATCTTGAGCATACGACGCTAGGTCTTTTTGGCTGCCACTTTCGTTACGGAATTTGAGCGCAGAGCTACCAAATGCCACTTCTGTAAATCGCTTGCTCGAAGAAGCAGTATCTGACGAACCTAAGAACAAGTATGTTGATTTCACATAACCATCAGATGGAATGTACACAGCCATCGACACCGAACCTGATTCAGCACCACCATCTTTAAAGGTACGAGATACAACAGGTTTTCCTAGTGTTGAGTTGTCATGTAACAGTAGTGAGTTGTCACCTGAATTAGCTTGTACAGTACTAATTTCAGCAACAATCGTTGTCTCATCATCGCCGTCTTTGTCACCCTTGATAGCGTAAGCGCTATTTGCCGCATCAATGCGAGCTCCTGCTGTGTAGCTATCAAAGTCATCTGTTACTTCACCCGGTTCTGGCTCAGGATCTGTTGGATCCGTTGGGTCTTCTCCTTCAGTAACCACTGTCGCTTCCGCACTGTTATTATTGTAAGGGTCTGAACCACCTAGAGCAGCACCGTTTGCGTAGCTATCAAAATTGTCTTCAAAAACCACTTGGTTATCAGTTTCATCGTTCGAGTAAACCATGAAGTTATCGGCGATAAGTTCATAGTGGGTCGTATTCGATGTATCACCCAACTTCAATGAAATAACCGTGACTGCTGACTTATCGAATGACTCAAAGCCGTTACCACTGTTGTCATATACAGTGTCATTGATAGTGAATGTGTAGTAACCATTTGCCCAGCTGACTTCAACCGCTAAGTCTTCCCCTAGCTCATAAGTACCTACTGGCTCTTCAGAAATTTGCGGTTTACCACCACTAACAACCGTTGAACGGTAGAAAATCTCACCCGCATTGAAGATAACTTCACCGTGTAGGTTAGTGTTTGAAGTACCTGCGCCGTACAAAGAGATGTAAGCGTTGTTACCACTGTCATTCGCTTCTTCATTTGTGTCGGCATCGACTTGGTAGATTAGGTCTACTGATAATTTACCTGAAGCAATGCTCGATACTGTCGCAGACTCAGACAGTTTTAGACGCAGCTCACCGACGTCATTTTTAGCGCCGCCAAAGTTTGTATCCAAGATTTGAACGACATTATTAATACCGCTATCTTCATTGGCATCAACAACCGCATCTTTAACAGAATCATTATCAACTTCATCTGAACCCGATAGGTCAACACCGTTATCTTCATCAACAAATGTCATTGATGCAGGCGTGTCTCCCGAAGCTTCTGTTAGCGTGAACTCACCAGATACTTCCATTGTTGTGCCACTATCGTAAAGCATAAATGAAATAGTACCGGCGCCTTCATCGTAGTCATTGGTTGATGCTGATGCATCTTTGATCACGTATGTACCAGGTGTTGCGTCATCATCGTAATATTTGTGATTGCCGTCTTCGCTAAATACGTAAACATTGGGAAGATTTGTGCTGCTGGTTGAAAAGCTCGTCGCTGATGCAGCTGTACCCAGTTGCCAATAACCGCTGGTAATTTTTAAATCAGGTGCCGGAACTACAGGATCTGTTGGTACAGGTAAGCCATCGCTATTACAGCCAAAAAGTAAGCCAGTAGACAGTGCGACTGCTGTTGCTACTTTAGAAATCTGCATAATAAACTCTCTTGTTTGTTATAACTTTTATATATTCTTAGACAAAAGGTTTTCTCATCCGTATTGAGGATATAACAGAGAAACATAGCTCCACTGTGTGCAGAGCTAACCTTAAACGATTGCCTCTTTACGCATTAGAATGAGTAAGCAATACCCACGCGGTACTTCGCTTCACGGTCACTTGAGCGCGAGCTAATATCTGA
This sequence comes from Vibrio sp. THAF190c, assembly GCF_009363355.1. Lineage (NCBI taxonomy): Bacteria > Pseudomonadati > Pseudomonadota > Gammaproteobacteria > Vibrionales > Vibrionaceae > Vibrio > Vibrio sp. THAF190c. Next base: position 1,754,509 of record NZ_CP045338.1, read on the forward strand.
TGACCAAAGTTCGCCAAATGGTTTCCAAGAACCGAACTTGTAGCTCACCTTGATACCTGCGTCCCATTCCCAATCATCGTTGTCGTATAGAAGTACGTTATCTAGAGATTTCACATAGTTAGCTTCGTAAGACAGACCCAACTTAGGTAAAGATTCAACCTTGTATGAGCCCGTTAGAGTGATCTTTGATTTCTGAGCAGATTCTAGCTTCTCACCAGTTTCGTTGTCCGTGTCGCCAAAACGAGTGTGGTTGCGGAAATCTGAGTACTCGTGACGGTAACGAATAGCGGTGGTTAGACCCATATCCGCTTTGTAGCCAACACGGAACTGAGGTTTGAAAGTGACCTTTTTCATTTTCCAGTCACCATCGTTGTAGTTTGGCTCATCCCAATCCCATGCGATTGGCATACCCATTTGTAGATACCAATTGCTGTTCACTTTGTAAGTAGCGGTGTTATCTAACTCCATGTTGTAGATATACCAGTTACCGTTGTAGAAACTTTTGCTGTTGGCATTCTTAACGCTGCCCGAGTCAGCATCGTAATAAGAGTCGTCTGTATGGAATTTGATTTCTAGGCTGGATGAGTGCTTCCACTTGTCGTCTAGCTTAAAGCTGTCACCCAACTTCACACGATGCTGATGACGCGCATCGACATGGCGAGTTTCGCTCGTTCCATCTTTTTCGTAGGTGTAATCGGTAGCAGCACGATATTCGTAACGGTAATCAATTGACGCGGCCGATGCCATGCCGGCAAATAGTGTTGTAACCACTGCAATAGCCACTTTAGAATTTTTCATATTCCCTTCTCTTCTTTTGTTACGCAATTGGATTAAGTCTTATTGTTAGACAAATAAAACTAAGCTTCAAATAGTGCGTACCGATAGAATGAGCTCTCTCACAATAACTGCGATGATTAAGTCGAAACTAAAACATAAGTCACAGAAGCGAGCGGAACATTACGCCAAACCTAAACATTTATTCATACAAATAAATAAAGATCATTGAACAAAAATAGAGAAAAATTCACGAAGACTCCGTATTTAAAAGGATGGTAGATAAAATCAATAAAGATAAATGAAAGCTAAAAAATGTGAATTAGACAGGATAAAACATACAAATATAAGCCCCAGTAATGATTTAATCTAACAAAATAAGCACATTCCAAACCCAATGCGATATCTTCGGGTTGAATTGAATGAACCTCACAAGCACTACCAATCAAGGATAAGATATGACATATGTGGAATATAAAATGATACAAATTGATTACTTGATATCAGGAAGTCGAATGATGGTTTAGAGGTGGCGTCCGCCTTAAGTGGGACGATACTCAGCTAGTACGTTCAAAAACGGTGAGGTAGACAAAAAGAGAAGTAGAAACCAACCGTGAATATGCGATTGGTTAGATTAATACTGGACGCGTCTAGGACGAGAAGTCGTGTTTGAAGAACGAGGGATATCGTAATGAATAAATACTATGTGGGATTTTTACTGCTTCGAATCTGCCATTAATGTGGATTGACTAAATCTAGCAATACACTGTCGTGCTCAAGAGACTTTGCGCCCTTTTCAAGATGTCGATGTGCCATAAATGCATCCCCCGCATTTAGGATTTGCTTATTGCCATCCACTTCAACCTCGAAACTCCCTTTTACCACGTATCCAATCTGCTCTTGTACCGTGAGATCGTAGACAGCACCGACCGCCCCTTTATCAAAACAGAGGTGAACGGCCATCAAATCTTTAGTTAATGAAACCACCTTGCGCTTCAATCCATTACCTAAGTATTCCCACGGGTGATTGTCGGCTTCATAAAAGAGATTCATTGTTCATTCCTTGTCGCTAAATCTGATGAGCTGATGGCTAATTAAGCGAACTTTAGTCTATGCACACGACTTGTCATACAAATAATCGATAATTATGTGAATAGCGTCACCTCTTTCTTTTTATGCAATCGATTTGTTTTGACGCTTTACATAAGTCGATCAAAAAAGCCAACTAGGTGCTGGCTCTTCTGAGATTTTTTACATTAAAAGTCGAGATAAACTATGGTGCCATTTGACCTCCATTCACATCGAGAATTTGACCAGTGATGTAACCAGCACAGGCATGAGATGAGAAGAACGCGAAACTCGGAGCAACCTCCTCCACACGCCCAAAACGTCCCATAGGTATTGAGTTAGCTATATTGGATTTAACCTCATCCGATTTAGCGTCGTGAAACTCGGTATCAATCGTTCCTGGAGAAACGATATTGAAACGAATACGATCTTTGGTGAACTCTTTAACCCAGTTTCGATGGATATCATGAAGCCAAGCTTTTGATGCTGCGTATAAACCGGCCCCTACACCGCCGCCTTCGCGCGCTGCGATTGAACCAGTGCTAATAACACACGATGTTTCACCTGACTCTAAAGCTGAGGCTCTTAGATGTGGAATCGCATATTTGGTGACCATCAATGCAGAGCGCGCGTTAAGATCAATTACACGATCGAAAAACGCATCATCAATATCTTCTAGGTTTTCTCTTCCTCCTAGCCCACCAGCATTGTTAATCAATACGTCTAACCCACCAAAGTGATCTGTAAAGTCAGCAACAAGGTTTTCACAGCCTGATGATTGCATTAGGTCTGCTTGAAAGAAGTCAGCCTCTCCCCCCAGCGCTTTCAATTCGTTTAAGATCGCTTCAATTTCCGGAGTCCTCGAGCTGCGACCATTCAAGCCTACAGATGCTCCACATTGAGCAAAGTACTTTGCCGTTGCTAATCCCATACCCGACGTTGATCCAGTGATTAACACTCGCTTGCCTTTTAAATCATCAAACATCTAATGGTTACCTTTTGCTACTTCATTTCAATTAATAATACAATACCACCATAAAAGCAACAATAGCCTAAGTTAAACAACGAGATCTATAACTCAAGACAACACCGATTTTATCAACTACTTTGCTTATAGTTAGTGATTTAGGCAGCAGTCAGACTGAATCATGATTCTAGTTTTAGAAACCAAACATTCACGCTATAATCATACAAATATATCTTAATGAGCATCAGTTATGTCAGATACCCTTTTACCCAACATATTGCAGTTTATCGATAAAATTGACCCATTTGATAAGGTGCCTAAAGACGCCTTAAGAGAGCTCGCCTCTCAGATACAGATAAGCTATGTCGGAAAGGGAGAAGTCATTGATCTTTGCTCAAACAAAGGCGAAAAAGCGCTCTACATTGTTCGCACAGGTGCTTTGGAGCAGCGTAAATCAGACGGTGTTTTACGAGCAAAATTAGGGCCAGAAGACCTCTTTGGCTTTACATTCCTCGGCCAACAACAAGACAGCAGTGAAATCTATCAAGCGATCGCAATTGAAAACTCACTCATCTACTCAGTGCCCCACTCGGCACTCAAAGCGCTATTTACCAAGCATCCAGAATCGGCTGAACATTTCGCGTCACAGGCACAAGTTCGCTTAAAATCGGCATTAGATGTGGTTTGGTCAAACAAAGAGAAAGGTCTGTTTATACGCCGAGTTGGTGATGTCGCTAGCGGGCGCGTAGCTGTTGTTACGGCGGAGCAACCAATTAAAGACGTTGCTAAAAAGATGCTTATTCAACGTTCTCCTTGTGCCGTGGTCTATGAAGAAAATCAAATTGTTGGTTTGATTACAGACAGAGACATGACCAAGCGCGTAATCGCTAAAGATGTCAGCACATGTCGCCCTATATCGGAAGTCATGACACTGTCACCGTTAACGATTTCTCCAGACGACCTCGTACTACAAGCGGCATCGATGATGATGCAGTTCAATATTCGTAACTTACCCGTCGTACAAGACAATAAGGTGGTCGGGCTTTTGACGACTACTCACCTAGTTCAAAACCACCGTGTTCAAGCCATCTTCCTTATTGAGAAAATCAAATACGCAGGTAGCGTATCGTCATTGGCCAAGTTTACTCCAGAACGTCAGGCAATTTTTGAAGCCTTGGTTGAAGGCAAAGTGAGTCCAGAAGTTGTCGGTAAGGTGATGACAATGATCATGGATGCTTATACTCGCCGTCTGATTCAGATTGCCATTGATAAATTAGGGCCTCCACCTTGTGATTTCGCGTGGATTGTTGCCGGTTCTCATGCTCGTAATGAAGTACACATGCTTTCAGATCAAGACAGCGCGATTGTACTGTCTGACGACGCGACCGATAACGACCGTATTTACTTCAAACACTTAGCTATGATTGTCACCAAAGGCTTAGAGAGCTGTCACTACCCACTTTGCCCAGGCAAATACATGGCAGCTACGCCGAAGTGGTGTCAGCCTTTGTCCGTCTGGAAACAGTATTACAATAAATGGGTTGATAACCCAGAATACGAACGCTTACTTAACATCAGCGTTTTCCTCGAAATTCGTTCAGTTTATGGCAACAGCGAGTTTGAGAAGATTCTAAGGGACGAACTACATCAAAATATTCAAAGCAATCGAAGCTTCCTTACTATGCTGGTTAACGATGCAGTGAATACCAACCCTCCATTAGGCATCTTCAATAGCTTGGTTCTTGAAAAGACCGGTGAAAACAAAAAGACGCTCAATATTAAGAAGTACGCGATTAACCTTATCATCGATCTCGCGCGCATCTATGGGCTGGCCGTATCTTGTGACCTTTCCGCGACAGATGAGCGATTTAGAACTGCATTCGAGAAAGGTTCACTCAGCGAAGATTCGTACAAGAACATTATTAATGCATATCGCTTCATTCTTTCTTTCCGGTTCAGTCATCAACTCGAAGCGCTCAAACATGGTGGTGAGCCTAACAACCACATCAATCCAAACAGTTTTGGTAGCTTTGAGCGTAAACACCTTAAAGATGCCTTTAGAATCATCGCGGAATTGCAGGATGCCGCAAAAGTGAAATTCGGAGGCTAGTCAATGCTGTTTAAACGCTTTCATCCGTTAATGCGGCTGAATAGAAGACGAGAACTGTTTATTGAGCAGCGCCATCAAGCCCCAGAAATCAAAGCATTAGTATCTGAGCCAGAGTGTTCACTCGTTACAACAGCCGATGAGCTTAGCTATATTGTTTTAGATCTTGAAACTACAGGGCTACAAGCAGAGAGCGATCTTATATTGTCTATGGGTTGGGTCGAGATAGACAACGACAAAATCAATCTAAACTCTGCGTCACACCTTTACATTAATGAAGAATCTTCCGTCATACCTGAAACTGCGGTGATCAACCACATCACCCCGCAAATGCTCAGAGATGGTATCTCTTTATCTAATGCTATGACTCAATTTTTCGAAACTGCTGCGGGTAAAGTAATCATTGCTCATGCTTGTGGCGTGGAAAAAGCATTCATCGACCGCTACTTGGATACCTACTATCAAGTGGTGAATTTACCTATCTTGTGGATTGATACGTTAGCGATCGAAAAGAATATGGCAAGAGCGCGAAATGAGCATGACCTAGACTACTCTTTGTCTTCGACTCGCGAGCGTTATGGGCTGCCAGAATATAACAATCACAACGCGCTGATCGATGCAGTCTCTACAGCAGAGCTTTTCTTAGCACAAAAAAAACGTCTCTCTCCAACGACATCAGTACCAATCGCCAAGCTCTATAGTTTGAGTCACAAGTAAAGATCACTAATACAAAAAATCTTACCCCATAAAAATAACCCCGATATGGATGACATATCGGGGTTTTATTTATCGAAAAACAACAAGTCACTTCTTGAGTCAAAAGCTATACAATAAGAACGACAGAAGCGGCTGAACTATCAGCCGCTTTAAAGTTATCTATTTGAGATTAAGAGTGTATCAACCATCACGAGGTTTGTTCTGATACCGTGCCCTTCTCTTCAACCGTGTCATCCACCGCTTTCACAAGCAGCATACCAACACCACCTACAATCGCACCACACAGGATGAATACCATACGTCCCCACATTGGGTTAGACAGAAGAGCCATAAGCATCACACCAACACCCGCTACTGCGATAAGTTTACCAAGCATTTGACGCTGTTTGTTATCCAGTTTCTTTTGCTCAGTCGACTCAGCAACCAATGGTGTCTCTAAGTTATTGAAGAACTTATCTACATCAGCTTGACGATCTTCACGTAGTGGTTTGTAGAACAGAGTAGAAGCGATGAAGAAACCACCTGTTAGCGTAATATGACCGATAAGACCAATGGCAACCTTAACATCAGACCATTCACGCTTAGTTAGCTCTTCAAGACCAAATACTGCTGACACCATTTCTGCATTGATTACGAAACCAACGATGTAAGAAACGATACCACCCACAATTAGCGTGCCCCAACCTGCCCAGTCTGGAGTCTTCTTAACGAAGAAACCAAGGAATGCTGGAATTGTCATTGGGAAGCCGATTAGCGCACCAACGTACATCATGGTGTCGAACAAGCTCAAACCTTTTAGAGAGTTAATGAACTGCGCGATAAGGATGATAGCGATACCAAATGCCGTAGAAGTAATCTTAGATACGGTTACGAGTTCTTTCTCAGATGCCTGGCCTTTACGAACAACTGGTTCGTAGAAGTTCTTAACAAAGATACCTGAGTTACGGTTTAGACCTGAGTCCATAGAAGACATCGTTGCTGCAAACATTGCTGCTACAAGAAGACCAACCATACCTGCTGGCATGTACTCTTGTACGAAGTATAAGTAAGCAAAGTCACCCGCTTTAGAACCAGCCTCAGGGTACGCAGCAGATAGGTCTACACCTTGACCTGCAATAAACCAAGAAGGCATGAACCAGATGAACACGCCACCAAGCATAAGCACACATGCAAGAAGTGCTGCTTTCTTAGCGTTCTTAGAGTCTTTTGCCGCTAGGTAACGGTATGAGTTAAGCATGTTGTTAGTAATAGAGAACTGCTTAACAAAGATGAAGAATGCCCAGATGCTGAAGATGCTTAAGTAGTTAAGGTTGTTACCCGCTACGAAAGAACCCGTATCGCCCACAGGGAAGTTATTGACGATTTCACCAACACCACCACCTTGAACAACGGCAACGACAGCACAAGTAACTGTTACTGCCATGATGATAACCATCTGCATAAAGTCAGATGCAATTACCGCCCATGAGCCACCTGTTACCGACATAGCGAGTACAACCAGACCAGTGATCCAGATTGTCATCGTCATATCAAAGCCGAAGATACCAGAAGCAATGATTGCGAGTGCATTCAACCAAACACCTGCTGATACAACAGAGTTGGGCATTGAAGACCAAGTAAATACTTGCTCGTTCGCAGCACCAAAACGCATACGGATAGCTTCAATTACGGTAACAACGCGAAGTTGGCGGAACTTAGGAGCAAAGTATGCAAAGTTCATGAAGTAACCAAAAGCGTTTGCTAAGAAGATGATTGCGACCGCAAAACCATCGTTGTATGCCTTACCCGCTGCACCCGTAAATGTCCAAGCGGAGAATTGCGTCATAAATGCCGTAGCACCTACCATCCACCAGAGCATGTTACCGCCCCCACGGAAGTAATCACTGGTGGTACTAGTAAACGTTCTGAACATCCATCCTATAGCGATAAGAAATAAGAAATAGATGCCTACAATAGCTGTATTGAGTTCCATTCTAATAGACCTTTTGTTTTTCTATAATTAGTTTCGACCTGTACATCATAGCTATAAACCCACCCTATTGTACTACAATAAGTCAAAAGTGTGATTAATGGCAGATTAATATTATTTTTGTGAATTCGTCGATCCTAGTGAGTTTATAGTGTCATTTGAGGCGCTTAACCCTTTTAGAGAAAGGGATTAGCCCGTTTTATAAATCAACTGTGTGGTCTTTTTATCTTCCTTTTTCCCACCACAGATAAAAACCAGAGCCTTGTCATACATATAAAAAAGCCCACGTCCGAGAACAAGACGTGGGCAAAACGGATAAACCGCCTGAACAAAAGCAGGAAGAGAACGTTCAGAAAGACAAACGATACCCCCACGGAATTCTACGTTCGCCTCATAATTACTGGCGTTACTCAATTTTCTAACCAAATTCGGCTAACTACTGTGTTCAGTAAAATGGGAACATAACTCATTTGTAACTTCGATGAACCGAACATAAGCCAGTTCAAAAGCAACAAATGATTGAGGTGTTTAACAACAACATACAAGGCCTCCAAACACCTCAATCAGCATTATTGTATTACTAATAATCTAAAATGGTTAGTTTTTGATTGCGAAATAGAGAGCTAAGTCAATAAATGAGTAATGACTCATTCGGTCGATGTATTGCTACTTGTGGCATAACAAGAGGGGAGCTGAAGGGAAATCGTGATAGTTGTAAATTCTAGTTAAGTCACATAGTTGGTGATTATTTGATTTTACAGATAGATTTTTCTCACAGATTGCATAATCTAAAAATAATACAATAACATTACACAAGATTGGTTATGAAGAGCCGTTTTAGAACGACACAATCAATGTCTAAACTCACTTGTCTATTCGCGTGAAAAATTATGAAAAATAAAAAAACGTTATTTCCACTAGGTTTTAAAGGCAAACTCATCCTGATGGTGGCCGCTGTCACCACTGTTTCGCTAATCGCTTCAAACTGGTTCTCGTTCAATCTCGCCAAAGAGCAGGTTGAAGAGACCATTTACAAAGAGATCGACCGCTCTCTCTCTGTAGAAATCAATGAAATTGAGCAAGATGTACAACGCACCATCTCTGTCGTGAACTCGACGGCAGCAGAGCTCAAAGCCGCAAACTTTGAGGTCGAGAATCAGGCGTTGATGCACTACGCTGCTAAACTGGGCGGTATCGATAAGATGGTGATTGGCTTCGATGATGGCCGTTCTTTTACTTCACGCCCTTCCGAATCCTTCCCAAACGGTATTGGTATTCCTGAAAAGTACAACCCAACGACTCGTCCTTGGTATAAACAAGCGAAAACCCGCTCTGGGCTCTCTTTTAGCGACCTGTTCTTTACTAAGAGTACGCAAACACCAATGGTTGGAGTGATGTATTCCTTTAAAGATAGCGTGCTTATGGCCGACCTTCGCTTTGATGATTTGGAAGATAAACTCGGTGAACTCGAAAAAATCTACCAAGCACGCGGCTTAATCGTTGACGATAACGGCATGATCATCGCTTCGACCATTGAAAGCATTGCACCTCAAAGCATGATCAGTTCCTTACCAGCCACCACTCAATTAGTGGCAGCAACACGTCAATCAGAAGTATTTATTCGCGGCAATATTGACCAGAAAGAGATGATGTTGATGGCTAAAGTCGTCAATATTGGTGATTCAAATCAATGGCATATGATCTCTGTTATCGATCCTAAAATTGCAATGCAAACCCTTGATAATGTGGTCTTTAATGCTCAGATGTTAATAGTCGCAGCTGTCGTCTGTTCAATTGCGGTGATGACCTTGCTACTTAATATGCTCTACCACCCAATCATCTCGCTACGTAACATTGTTCATGACCTATCCCAAGGTAACGGTGACTTAACTCAGCGTCTAGAAGAGAAAACCAATGATGACCTTGGCAAGATTGCACGAGACATCAATATCTTCATCAGTGGTCTACAGAGCATGATCACCGAAGTAAAACAGAAGAACGTGGTGCTTGAAGGGAAAGTTGGAAGCATCGAAGGTTGTTGCCAAGAAACCAACAGCGTGTTGCAAGTTCATACCAACGAGACCAGCCAGGTTGTCACGGCGATTGATAGCTTGTCTCACGCCTCTATTGAGGTCGAGAAAAATTCTCAATCTGCAGCTGAAGCCGCTCATAACGCCGCCACCTTTAGTGATGAGACTAAGCAGATCAATGTACTGACAGAGTCCTACATTAATGCCCTAGAAGAGCAAGTCGATACTACATCCCACGACATCATTGCAATGGCAAACGAATCACAGAGTATTCAATCTATCGTGACCGTCATCGGTGGTATTGCAGAACAAACCAACCTACTCGCACTCAACGCGTCGATTGAGGCTGCACGTGCAGGTGAACATGGTCGCGGCTTTGCAGTGGTAGCAGATGAAGTAAGAGCGTTGGCAAATCGCACTCAAGAGAGTACCTCTGAAATTGAGGAAGCGCTCTCTAACCTCCAAGGCCAATCTGAAGGCTTGGTGAAATCGATTGAACTCACTAAATCGAATTGTGAGAAAACACGCAATCAAGTGATTCAAGCTGTTGAAATGCTTTCTAAATTGAGTGAGAAGATGGAAGTTGTCAGCCACTTCAACAGTGATATCTCAAATGCTTCAGCAGAGCAAAACGCCGTCACACAGAGCATCACTAAGAGTGTCCATGAGATTGACCAAATTGTGCTTGAGCTCAATAAGCTCAGTGTGAATCAAGTAAATGAGTCCGTCGAGATTAAACAACTCAACCACAGCATCAGCACCTTGATGAGTCGTTTTAAGGTTTAATCTCTAAGCTAAAATCTAACCGACAAAAGCCGCTCCCAACAGAGCGGCTTTCTCATTGTTATCGATTAGTCGAGTTTGAAACTACTCTTTCCTACTTAATCTTGTTAAACAAACCGCATGACAAGTACAGTGCTCGTTTGTCATCAACTTGCTGACTCTCAGGTACGTAACGAACTTCACCTATCTCAAAATCGAACGGTTCATCGGCGTAAAGAAGCAAGGGAGTATTCAAATCAGAAAAATCTAAGCCATTCTCAGCCAAACAACTCAAAGGCACTTTAACGGTTAACCAAGGTTCGTTATTGTTCTCCAGCGCTCGGGAGAGCTCTTTCTCAATTGACGCGATTGCACCACATGGGTAAACGCAGTGACTCGCAAGTTTTAAAGACTTAGGCACTGAGCCGTAAACCGCAATGTCGAACTCCAAGTCTGCGCCTGCAAATAAGTAGTCCGTCAGATCAACACCTTTTTTATCTGGAGTTTGCAGATAGAACTGCATGGGTAGCGACTGCCCTAAGCTGACAGAAAGCGCATCCTGTTGGTGTTTATAGTTGATTGGTGTGGTGTGCGCGGTACCAATTTCCGTCACTTTTGAGCGAGATACAAATGTACCCTTCCACTGCGTCACCTGACCGCTCACTTTAGGCACAAACTGATCACTAGCAAGTCTCCCGAAGATCTCCAAATTATGGGTCGCTTTGGTTTTTTGGATCTCTTTACCACAGCCAATTCTCTCTTTATCTAACTCTATTTCATTCAAATGTTGTGCTTTTTGATAACTCAAGCCGTAGCCATATTCGAATAACGGTGGACTCTCCTCTGGAGAAAGCTCGTTTTCTGGAATCACATAGTCTGGAATCCGGGATTCAAAACGGCTTACATTACTCACACACTTGCCACGTGGCCAACTAAACGACAATCGTCCAGTAAAATCTTTGCCGTTCACACCAAACAACACATCGGTGATGCCCATCGCTTCGGTTCCTGGTAACCAAGCTGCTACGAAGGCATCAGACAAATTGAGCTCTGGCGTTGTATACAGAGGTCTGCCTGAGAAAAACAGGGTAACAACCTCAAAACCTTGTTCCTTGAGTTGTTCCAGTAAACGTAAATCGCGTTTATAACTGGCTTTAAGCTCTGAATAAGCAATGCTTTGGTGTTCCTTAATATCACCAAACATCTCCGCATAAGGATCTTCACCCATTACGACAACCGCAATGGCATCCATCGGCGCGGTCTCTGGGTCGGTAAACACTCTTTTCTCGCCAACTTGCTCAACGAAAGCCTCAAGGACAGTTTCACCGTTTTTATAGTCAGAGCGTCTATTCTCATTGCCCTGCCAAGTTAACGTCCAGCCCCCGCTCTGCTTTTGCAGATCATTTGAGGCACTGCCGACAACAAGATAAGTTTGGTTATTTGAGTTGAGCGGTAAAATTTGATTGTTGTTTTTGAGCAATACCAAGGATTCGCTGACCGCTTGTCTTGCCACCAGCCGATGCTTGTCTGCACCAAGTAAAGATTCATCACCTGCATAGAGTCGATAGGAAGGTCTCGGTTTGAACCATAGCCCTGCTCTCATTTTCACTCGTAGTATTCGAGTCACTGCATCATCGATTCGAGACATCGGAATTTCGCCACTTCGCACCTGCTTTATGACGTTGCGATAAAAACCTTTCCAATCTTTATTGTCTGTCACCATAAACAGGTCATTACCTGCCAGAACAGCTTGCGGGCAGTTGGCATTAGTACACCCTTTTACCTCACCATGCCCATTCCAATCGGTCACCACGATACCGTCAAAGCCTAGTTTACCTTTAAGTACATCCGTGACAAGGTAACGACTGCCATGTAGTTTGCCACTGTGGTTTGAGTTAGCGTCAGAGTCGATATTTCCATTTTCTTCAACTTGCTGCCAAGAGTTAAACGACGTCATAACCACTTGCGCACCAGCCTCTATAGCGGAGAAATAGCCTAGTGCATGGAGGTTACGCAGTTGGTCTTCTGTGGAGTGGTTGATTCCTCGATCTACACCATTGTTAGTCCCACCATCACCGAGCCAATGCTTAACGGTGGCGATCACTTTGGACTCGGTTTGCAGTTGTTGTTGATTACCTTGTAGCCCTTCCACGATCGCAGGTGCGTAGTGATAAGTAATGTCTGGAGACTCTGAATAGCCTTCGTAGACTCTTCCCCAACGGTAATCTCTTGGCACAGCCACCGTAGGAGCAAAAGTTAAGTCAATGCCGGTCGCAGCGACTTCTATTGCCGTTACTTCACCAATCTGTCGAAGTAAGTCTGGATTGTTCGCCGCGCCAAGACCAATATTGTGCGGGAACAGTGTCGCTCCATAAACATTGTTGTGCCCATGAACAGCATCGGTTGCCCACATAAATGGAATTCGGAACCCTCGGCCGGCATAGGCTTCGTCCAACGCAAGCCAATAGCTGTCCGCTTGTTTCGCCCACTCTTGCGCCGTTGCGTATTTATCTTCATTCGGCCAGCCACCACCACCGTTAAGTACTGAACCGATCTTATATTGCTTGGCTTCTGCCGGCGTCACTTGTCGATATTCAGGCATGATCATTTGCCCGACTTTCTCACCCAGTGTCATCCGACTTAAGATATCTGCGATACGAGCTTCAATCTGAGGATCTTTTACAATCGCACTCTCTAATGATGGCCATTCTGAATAATAGGGAGTAGTAACCCTCTGTTCTTCGTTTACTACATTTACTTCAATCGGAAGGTCCGCAATCGCGCAAGGAGCAGTAACTAAGCTTACAGCAACGCCTCCTAACAAAGCCTTATAATTGTGTAATATCACTTTGTAATTCCTAGCTAATTGACGATATTCAATAGCTTAAGTGTAGAACAAAAAACAAAACCATAGACATCAATAGGCATATCAATATTAGCAGCCTAGTAGGTATTCAGATAATCGAAGAAGTTCAGTGTATTGATACAAAAAGCCCACTGTTCATAAGATTCAGTGGGCTCTGTGATTTAGCGTTTAAGGATTGTTAGATAATTAGGCTGATTGCAATGGTTGCCATCATAACACCAACTATAAACTCTAGTATTTTCCATGACTTAGGGCGACTGAATAGTGGAGAGAGAAATCTCGCCCCAAACCCCAATGAAAAGAAGAACACGAATGAAGCAGTGATCGCTCCAATGGCAAATTGCATCTCATTCGGTTGGTACTGGGTGGAGATAGACCCAAGCAATACGACCGTGTCTAAATACACATGTGGGTTCAACCAAGTAAATGCCAAACATACCGACACCACTTTAAGCAAAGAGCCTTTGGTTTGAACATGGGTTTCTAACGCGTGGTTTTCGGTAAACGCAGAACGAAAACTCAATATTGAATACACCGCCAAAAACAGCGCACCACCAAATCGAGCGATCTGTTCTATCTGTGGAAACTTCTCAACAATTGCACCAAAACCTGCCACACCAAAACTGATCAACAGTGCGTCTGACACAGCGCAGACTAAACAGATAATGAAGACATGCTGATTTTTCAAACCTTGCTTTAGTACAAAAGCATTTTGGGAACCAATCGCTAAAATCAGAGACAAGCCAAGGGAGAAGCCTGATAAATATGTGGTCATGCTGATTGAATGTCTATCGTCATAAAGTGACTGTGAGGATCGAGCTTGTAGTCCGCAAAAGGTTCACAATAACGAAAGCCAAATTTCTCGTAGAGGTTACGAGCTGGTTTAAAGTACTCTTCAGAACCAGTCTCTAAGCTCAGTGTTTGATATTGGCGAGAAGAGGAAACCTCGAGTACATGCTGCAGCAATTTGCTGGCGACCCCGCCCTTTCGTGCATGACGAGATGTTCGCATCGATTTAAGCTCTGCGTGCTGTGGCTCAAGCTCTTTGATTGCTACACAACCAAGTAAAACATCAGCCTTCCATGCACTGAAAAACGTAATGTCTGAGGATTTTAGTGCACCGACATCAAGAGCGTGAACGCTTTCAGGTGGTGAAGTCGCGTACATGTCGGCTAAGTGTTCCTCGAGTAGCGCTATGACATCGCCACCCGACAAATCATCCTTTCTGATTTCCATTGAATCCATTCCTTTGTATTACTGAGTTTCTAATGCTGCCTTTATATTAACTGTCTTCTTATTGATGAACAGAAAACTAGCTTCAGAGCATAACTGAACCCTTATTTATAGTTCAAGCTCGAAGATAAACCTTTCAGAGCAGCGACTTACCAATCAATAGCAAAACTATTTACTCGTCTCGATAAATCCTTTTTGTTTCTCTTTCTCAATTACGTTCCTTACGATGCGCCACTTCTCCAACATTATCCACATCATTACAGGTCAAGACGCCTTGGGATCAGAACTCAGGTAACGCTATCATCATTTGTGTCAAAAAAGCCGCCCACTAAAACCAAAAACATTTTCTTATGGGACAAAACAAAAACGCAGGCCATTTTGACCTGCGTTTTTATTGGAAGGTAACTTTAGATCTTAGAAGTCTGCCGTCATGCCAACGTAGTAAGTACGCGGTTCTTCAACATAACCCATATTCTCAAGTTCTTGAGAAACTGCTTCATCAGTTAAGTTAGTGATACCAGCTCGAATGCGAACCGAGTCATTCACGTTGTATACAGTACCGATATTTAGCGTGGTGTAAGCGTCTTGAGTCAAATCCGTTTCAATCTGGCGTTCACCACGATATCTCGCACTGACAAACGCCGTTAGGTCGTAAGTTGGGCTCCAGTTCAGTTTTACCAAGCTCGAATGCTTGTAACGTTCAAGTAACTCTTCGCCCGTTGATTTGTCTTCTGTGTCTAGGTATGTGTAGTTACCTGATACATCCCATTGTTCTGAAATTTGGAATCCACCAGCCAGTTCAACACCTTGGATAACAGCTTCTGATACGTTGACATAGGTGCGGGTTCCGTTACTTACGAAATTACCGCCATTATCAACACAACCTACACCGTTACCACCCCACGTTCCGCCGGATAGACACTCTGTGTCACCACGGTCGATCAAGTCTTGGATTTCATTTCGGAACAATGCACCTTCGATGTTCCAACGAGGCTGACTATAAAGCGCTGCTAGTTCATAGTTCCAGCTCGTTTCTGGGTTTAAATCTTCATTGCCGACAATGTCACACCAACCTTTACAGCTCGCAACAGTATAACCAGCATGGTTCTGAGTCAGAGTTGGCGCTTTGAATGCTTTACCTACACCACCCTTAATCACTAAGTCATCTGTTGTTTGATGAACTAAATAGACTCGGGGGCTGAATTCTTCACCGTATTTTTCGTGCTTGTCTAAACGGCCACCCAAGGTAGCAGTTAGTTGTTCAGTAACGTTCCATTGATCTTGAATGAACAAAGCACCTTGATACGCTTCCGCTGGAGCACCCGTGACATTTTCTTCGTTTGTTAGCTCACTCAATTGGTAGTCAACACCTACCGTTAGAATATGGTTGTCACCAAGATAGCTTGTAGCCGACGCTTCAAAGATCTGTGTTAACTCTTCTACATCACGTGTTGAACTACCAACATCCGCAGCATTTTTATCAATCACATTCTCACGAGAGTAGCGAACTTTAGTATCACCCCAACTCCAGTAGCCACTGTGTGTAATTGCTTGGTTGTTACGTTTCACATTGGAGTTTGAAACATTCAGGCCGGTCGCATGTTCTGCCGCGGTGTCACGTTCGTCGTCGCTGTAACCAAGATCTAAATCGATGGTCTGGTTGTCCGTTGCATGCCATGTCAATGTAGCCAGTAAACTTAGGGTATCGCGACCTTCTAGAGCAGTTACATCCTCTCGATCGTGTCCTGCACTGTGAGTTCCAGAATAAGGCTGCCACGCATCACGGCTGGTTTGGTTTACAGAGAAGCGAGCATACAACTCATCTTCGATCAATGCGCCTGAAGTTGTTAGACCGACAGAATGTTCTTGCCCACCATTACCATCCATTGGCGATGATGTATCCATGCTCAATGTTGAGCTCCAATCATTCTCTGGTGCTTTGGTGATGATGTTAATCGTACCGCCCATACCATCAGAACCGTACAACGCCGACATAGGACCTCGAATGATCTCAACACGCTCAATCGAGTCAGCTGGAATGGTTGAAAGGTCGAAGTCGTTACCACGAATGATTGCACTTGCAGAACTTAGACGTCGACCATTTACCATGATCAAAGTGTAATCCGAATCCATACCACGAATAGAGATCATCTGACGACCTGCTCGCGTGCTATCAAAATCTGACTCAACACTGGTAGAGTCCGCCACGATATCCGCTAGTGTGATACCAGGGTTATTCTCAATATCCTCTGCCGTGATTACCGACATAGAAGCAGGCGCTTGTTTTAGAGAGGTTTCTGTACGAGTTGCGGTGACAACCATCTGTTCATCAGTTTCTGTAGAAGCTTCGTTGGCAAAGGAAACCGTTGAAACAGAAGAACAGATAAATGCTACGGCTATAGCTAAAGGCTTTGGAGAAAAAAGAGAACGATCCGTCATAGTATGATGTCTTTAGTTGCAAGTGATAATGGTTTGCATTAGACATTCGGTTACTATTTACATCAATGAAAGTTTCATCCCCTTTAGTAATTCTGACTATTTATTTTTCAAATACAGATTCTCTTCCATATCCATTTATTGATTAATCATTACCTGTAAATCAGTGCTGATTATCGTACACAAAGTGATACTTAGTTGTATAACTCTTTGAAAATACGTCGGATCCATTGACACATAGGATCATTGTGAAAACGTTTGTGCCAGTATAGATAAACATCTTCTGAAGGATGACGAAGTGCCTTTGGTACCCTTTTACACACAAGTTCACGTTGCTTCGCAGCTTGCTGGGCAAAAGGAGTTGGAAGGTGAAATATGATATCCGTAGTTTCTGCGATATCAGGAGCGACATTGAAATTAGAAAGTTGGACAGGAATCGACAGCTTACGTTGCTTGTCGATTAATCCGAGATCTTTAAAACGACTTTCAATCGACAGTTTTTTATCGCCTTGAAGTGAGATCTGTCCTAATTGACTATTTAGAAGGTCATCAACCGTGATCTCTTTATCTGCTAGCGGGTGGTCTTTACTCATCAACAAGCGATAATCGCGACTGGTCACAAAGGTGCGATACAGGTTCTGCTCTGAGCTAGACGGCTCATGAGTCGAGAGAACAAAATGTACGTCTCCTGAGATCAAACTCTCGAAGTGGCGTTTAGGAATTGAGTCGATGTCAACAATCATGTTCGGAGCCTGGCGACGAACCTCCGCCATCACTTTGGGCATCAAATGAGTAATCTGAGGTACCAAACCAAAGAATCGAACAGTCGCATCGCTGTCACTTGGCTCAAACACATCCCCTGCTACGAGCTTCTCCAGTCGCCCTAATACCGATGTTAAATCTTGTTTAATTGACTCAGCTTTAGGTGTTAGCTCATACCCATAAGTACCACGAACCAACAAGTCATCATTGAAAACTGTGCGAAGCTTTTGCAATGAACGGCTGATCGTCGGTTGGCTCATGTCCAGCGCTAATGCCGTATTTGAAACATGCTTTTCTTCTAACAGGTGCTTGAGGATAACTAATAAGTTGAGGTCGACTTGAGCCAGATTCATAAAATAGATACTTAGAAATGCAAAATTCAGAATTAGAATAATGCAGCGAGCTCGTTATGAACACAACGGCCGTGGACACTTGTTATCTAGGTAAAATGTAACAGTTTGTAGCAAAAACGATGGATTGTGAAAAATGATCAGAAAATTAGATACATATTCATCAAATACAGAACAGCCGCACTTTAGTACGGCTGCTAATTAGATGATATTAGAGTGGTATGTTGCTAGTCGCTTAACATCGACAAATCATCATCGACTGGGCTTTCTGCGTTTTGATTATCGAAGCTAGAACTGTCATCCATAACATCTACACCCATGTCGGTGTTATCTTGCGTAGTCCAATCGCCTTGCGAGCTGTCATCACCAGACATTGGGCTTCCAGCTCTATCTGCGCTTGTTCCCTGCATTTCGTAGCTTTCATCAATGTGGATCGATGCACTCGCATCCGCCCCTTCGACTGGGACATCATTGACATCAATGCCCACCATCTCTAATTGAATTTCCCCTTCAAATGCCTCATCCACTTTCAGTGCCATTGGCGCATCAAGATTGCTCACGCTATAGCCGCCTTCACCATCTGAAACCCCTTGAACAGGCTCTACTCCATCAGGTAAACCGGTCACCAGCATATGGTCTACATCTCCATTCCCGCTGATATTGTCTGGAATATCAACGTCGAACGTATCGCCCGGCGCCGCAGTATAATCAGGCTCTTGGTTTGAGCTTGTTTGAGGCGCTGGCTCCCTCATTGCCATCGCACTCACTGGTTGTGGCTCATCAAGTGGGTCTTCGTTTAGCAGTGTCACTTGGTGTTGACTGCCATCTGAGGTAGTAAAATCGATATCAATGTCACCTTGGTAGTTAGGATCTCCCCAGAAACTCCACGTCCCATTGTTATTATCGATTAGCGTACCACCATCGCCAGTGTATGAAACTTCGCTGATGGTTGTGGTTTCATCACTATTTGGTACCAACTCAAGCAAATCTTCACTTTCGAGCAGTGCATAGCTCTCATCACCAAGAACGAATGGAGAAGGCTCTGGTTCACCTCGGCCTAACTCTGTTGTCACCTCATTGTCAGCCGGATCTTCAACTTCATCGAGAGAAACGACGGATAAAGTGACCGAGAATTCACCGTTGTAGTTTTCTGGTGGTGTCATGGTCAGCGTATCGAGGTCCCACTTACCAATATCAATCGCCTGATTTTCCTCAGTAATCACGACTGTATTCTGACCATCACTCACAGTAAAACCAATTGGATAGCCTGTCATGGTTACGCTGGTCATGACTTCTGACGTATCAAGCTGTTCGATATCAATCCCGAAGTGTGCCGTTGTATCCTCTTTAAACACTAATGGGCCATCAAAGCTTGTAGTGATTGCTACACCATCTGCTATTGGGCGAATGTAGACATTCATGTCCATGCTGGCTTCAGTGTTACCATCAGTAACTACCACTTGAAGACCTGTGGTACCAGCAAAGTCGTCAGTCGGAGTAAACGTCCAAGTTCCGTTACCGTTATCAACAACAGTACCTTCCGCTTCCTCCCCCGTGGCAGTAACGACACGAGACACAGTCAACGAACTATCTACATCACCAAATAGGTCAATCAAGTCAGAACTATTGAAGGTAATGGCTCCATCTTCATCCACTGCTAAGTGCGCATTACCGTTCTGGAACGGAGCGTCATCTACTGCCATTATATTGAGGTTTACAGTACCTTCTGTGGTCGCTTCACCATCACTGACTTCATAAGCAAGATCGATAGCACCATTGTAGTTTTCCGGAACCACAACTTGGTATAGTCCGTCTTGAGTTGGTGTAATTGATGCTTGTATTGGCGTTCTAATAGACAAACTTTCCAGAGTGAACTCGGTGTCATCCACGTCAGTAACTTTTGAGAGAATGAAAGCTGGGTCAATGGTAATGACTTGATCCTCGACACCTTCCATTGAGAGAGTTGGAGCTATCGGTGCGTCATTGACGGCTTCCACATTGAAGGTCAAATCCGTGGTGGTCGTCGAGGTGTCGCCATTTGAATTTTCAACAGACGTAGCAGACAGTTGCAGGCTGACTTCGCCGTTAAAATCTTGTGGTGGTGTAAACTGCAGATTATCTAGATTCCACCCCAATACATCGACGCTGTTGCTATCGGCAGTCGCGTCAAAGGTATTTGTGCCATCGGTTAGGGTACTCCCCTCCGGCAAAGCATCTAAGACTATAGACTGCATGCTTTCCGAACCGTCAAGATCCGTAAGCATCGTGCTGATATCAATACGGATATCATTATCTTCTGTCGGTACTTCAGTCACCCGAATATTGTCTAACAAGCCCCCTAAGCTGTTGTCATCAGGAGCGTTAAACTCAAGTCGTGGGTTATCAGTGGTCGCAGTCAGCTCATAACTATAAGTGTGCCAGCCTACTGTATCCTGGCTGATGGTATCGATAAGCTCGCCATCAAAATACAGCTCAATATCAGAATCGTCTTCCCAGTTGCGTCTTGCTGAGTAATCAAAAGTAAGAGTGACCGTTTCTCCGGCTTGAAGGTCAAGGTTTTGGTAGATATTAGACTCATCGCCTCTGTGTACTTCTAACTCGATGACATTGCCACGGTCGCTATCACGAATGCCGGTGTAAACTTGTTCTCCACGAATTTCCAAACCGCCATGAGTATTATCCGTGCTCCAATCATCACGAGCATTACTGGTATCAAAGTCCGTATCAACCATAGCACCTAGGCTGGCTGAAACATCAGGCGCATCAGCGACTGCTTCCACATCTAAATTGAGTACAGCAGGGACGGTGTGTGTCCCATCCGTGACATCATAGGTAACGTCAATGTTGCCGCTGTAGTTTTCTAGCGGGGTCACTGTAAACGACCCATCAGGATTTGCACTTACGGAGCCAACCGCAGGATCAACAGAAACATTCAATGCTGTCAGATCATCGCCATTAATGTCTGTTGCGTTAGCGAGAAGGTCATCTTGAGTAAAGGTAATAGCGTTATCTTCGCTTACCGAATCAGACAATGGTGATACTTCTGGCGCATATTCGTTGGCATCAATATGTAGGGTTTGGCTTGTTGTCGCGGAGTCTTGATTGGAGCTTTCTGTTGAAGTTGCTTCAATCACTAAATCAATGTCGTCGCTAAAGCCTTCTGGCACTTCCAATACTAAAGTTTGGTCCAATACAACAGAAGGAATGATCGCGGGTTCACCATCTGCCACCATAATTTCGCCGGTGTAAATCGCTTGGTTAGTTTCACCTAAATCAATTGAGAAAGAGAAATCGTCATAGTCGCGGTCACCACCACCATATAGATCTTCAATTCCGTAAATTAACTCGCCGTCATCGTTCATAGTAACGCGAGTATGTTCTACGCCGTCTTGGTTGAGATTTGTGCTGGTGCCACCATGGAATACTGCATCACCATTTTGGCCACGCACCACACTTTCTGTGCCATCTTCAGCAATGTAGATCAATTGTGGGTCATTTGAAGTGATACTTGCCGGTGAGCCATCCTCATTTCTAAAGATAAATTCACCGCCTTCCAGTGATTCAAAATCGTTGTAGCGACCACCGTTCGGGATGACGAATAGGTTGAAGCTCTGACCTTCTTCAAGTTCGAACGAGAAAGAAGACTCTCCCGGTATTAAAGTACCACCAGCGCCTTGTTGTGAAGCATCGCTATACACCATATTCACGTTGGTGATTGAGCCATCCTCTTCCACCACATAATAACCTACCGAGTTCTTGTAACCTGCACTCTCACCTTCAAAAGTCACTGTCACGGTAGAGTCGGTAAAACTAGTTAACCCGCTAGATTGATCATTAAGAATCGCGTCGCTATCGTAGCGGATTACGCTACCATCCGGCGCCCCACCAACCGTAACACTTAGTGCTTCAGAACCATCTTGATCCACCAAAGAGGCATCGATATCGAACTCAACCACATTCTGATTATCGCGAATCACTTCACCATCTAGGTTGTCTGCACTTGGTGTCACACTGAGCTCTGGAGCATCTGCCACGGCTTCAACATTTAGCTGAAGTTCATTGCTAACCGTATCAATACCGTCGGTGACCTCGTAGGTGATAGATATTGACCCATCAAAGTGCTCGTCCGGTTCAATGGCAAAGGTTCCATCTTGGTTATCCGTGAGTACCCCATTTCCGTCAATACTCAAGTTAAGCGCTGTTAGAGATTCACCGTCCAACTCCGTAACATTGGATAGAAGCTGTGCTTGAGTCAGCGTAATTAAACCATCTTCATCAACCTGATCTGTTAAGACACCATCTACAACTGGCGCATCTTGTTGAGGGATAACATCCACAGATACTGTCGCGGTATCAAACGAACCATTCCCATCTGTTGCAGTGTATTCAAATTGAGCTTCACCGAAGTAGTTAGGTGCTGGTGTGAAAGTAATAGAACCATTTTCGCCTAGTTCAACTGCGCCTTGGCTCTCATCCACCATGCTCACTTCAACTATCGACAACAAGTCACCATCTGCGTCAGTGTCATTGGCCAACAAGTCATTGGCATCAAGAACAAGCACACCATCTTCTAGCACCTGAATAGGTGTCGTAGTAATGGTGTCATCAACGTCAATCAACTGCTCAGTAACATCGATAGGCTGATCAGCGGTATCGTAGTTTAGGTCTAACGTTGTAGCACTTGTCACTTCACTGCCATCACCCTGAATAGTGACCAGCTGCAGTTCTTCTGTAAGCGTGCGAGATACCGTCATATTCTGCACAACATATGTGCCGGTTCCACCAGTAGTGCCAAGTTCGAAGTGATGAACAGGTTGATCCGTTGTGAAGACGTACTGATCTTGGAACTCACCAGATTCTCGATAACCGCCTTGAGAATCGATAACATTCCCCTCTTCATCGTAGGCGGTGATGATGACTTCCGTCGCGTTTCTATGAGATTCATCAAACCAGCCGCCAAGCCCATCGAGTTGGAAGGTAATTTGATTGACATCCTCACCATCAATCGTGACAACAAGCGTGTCGTTATGGGACAAACCATTATTCGATTGGTCGCCAATACCAGCCCCTACAGACGTTCCAGCGCCATTCCAAGCTGTCAAATCCCCACCAGTAACTTGAGTCGTGATTATGACGTCATCTTGCGTAAACACAGCCGTGTCACCATCAACTATGCCCCAATCAGATGCTTGCGCGGTTCCATCAAACACATCCGTGCTGGTATCACTATCGAAGCTACCTACCTTGATATCAATCGTCGCTGACTCGACGGCATCCACATCTGGCACAAACTGCAGTTCAGTATCAGCAGAGTATGTTTCACCGACAACGACATCTTCCCATACATCGTTTTCATTGAGGTATTGAAGTACACCATTCTCAGGCTCGGCATCTAGGCGAATGCTTGGTTCTCCGGCATCAAGCTCTGAGTCGTCGTTAGCTATGACCGGGTCATTAACAGATACAACATGAAGATTCGCGGTGGTTTGCGCGGTTGCACCTTCGTTGTCTTCAATCACAACATCAAAGACCACGTCACCATGGAAGTTTTCATTAGGCGTAAAGCCAAAAGATCCGTCTGGATTTTCTACAAGCTCACCGTCCTCACCTGAGTATTCGACAGATTGAAGACTCACAGGCCCCTCAACATCGGTAGAATTAGCAAGCAAATCATCCGCCGTGAAATTTAATACGCCATCTTCATCAATTTCATGATAGGTCGGCGCTGCATCAGGAAGATCGTTCACCGCTTCGACATTGACGTCAAACGATAAGGTATCAGTGGTCGTATCGCTATTATCAAGCTCGTTAGAATAGATAGGTCGATCGGGAGTAACATTGACATCAAAACTCTGGGTATCCTGCTTGCTATCACTCGCCTCACCCGAATTCGCAGCGCGGCTTGCACTCGAACCCTCGCTACTTTGCGGTTGCGACGAACTTGACTGCTGAGCAGGTTGAGCAGCATCTTCATTACCTGCAGGTGTATTTCCGCCTACTTGCTGTGAACCGACACTCTGTTGTGCACCACCACTTTGCTCTGGGGGTTGCTCCCCTTCTTGGCTACCTTCTTGTACTTGCGAAGGAGGAGCGCCACCCTCGCTTTGACGTCCTTCTGCTGCAACAGGTTGAGCCCCTTGCTCTCCACCCTCGTTCTGTTGCTCTGCACTCGGCTGTTCGTTCCCTTCTGACTGTTGTTCACTATTTTCTTCTAACGGTGCCACTGAGTCAGAGCCGGTGGCCACTGTATTTGCAGCTGTAGATTGTTGATTATTTTGATTTCCGGGATGAGATGACGAAGAAGGCGACTTGTCCTCTGTGGCAACTTGCTCAACTGCATCGTTCAATTCGTTGTTTTCTGGGTTCTGACCAACTGGCATACGCACTCCTTGTCAATGACTTATCTGTTTCTTATTATTCCTATGCTATACGTAGCATAGGACACCAAACACATAACACAAGTTGATCAAAGCCGTATGGAATAAAAAGATGATCCGACGCTTATTCTGTTTAATACATATTAAAAATTAACGAGTTAGGCGTCTCTTCTAACAAATCTGTACTAGAGTAAAAAGAAAACAAAAATGCGTTGCATAAGGACCGCCTATCCGAGCAGCGAAATTACAACGTCAATAAACTCGCTTGATACTCAATACCACTCGCTATACTGCGAACAATTCAAAGCGAAGGGCAAGGATGGCTGGCTTATGAATGAACTAGATAAAATCATCGAGCGCTCGATTAACCAAGAGCACCAATCAACGCTCGATACGTCAAACTCCCAAGATAAAGTTACAGTAAATAAAGTCTTTGTGATCATTGCTGTTTTTATACTAGGCATAGTGATCTGGGCGACCCAAGCCACCATTGATATTACGGTGTCGACAAGAGGCGAGGTTTTACTCGATTCGGACGTTGAGAAAGTACAGCATTTAGAAGGCGGTATTCTAGAAGAGCTCTATATCTCTCCCGGAGACCTTGTCTATAAAGGTCAAAAAATAGCAACGTTAACTTCGCAAGACCGTGTGTCGGAATTGCAATCCACTCGATACGAAATATCTCAACTTCAGGTCGAAAAACTCAAATACCAAGCTCTCATTCATGACACACAACCTGACTTTTCACATTACGCAAACTACCCTGCTTTAGTTGAAACGCAAACCCTCTCATGGACAGAAGAAAACAATCGAAATCGATCTAATGATGAGCTGTTCTTACATGATATTCAGCATAAAAAAGGGTTGATCGAATCAATGAACCGTCGTGTTGCCTCTTCAAAGCAGCAACTGGCCGTGATTAATCAGCAACTGAAGATCAAAGATCAGCTTTATAAAGAAGAGATGGCATCGCATATAGATGTGCTGAACATGAAGGTACAGCATCTGAACATGTTGCGTGAGATTGAGAATCTTAATGAAGGCATCTTAAACGAAGAGTTCCAACTTACTCGTCTACAAAAGCAATTGAGTGACAACCAAAAGAATCGTAGAACCGACTATTACGCCAAACTTACTGAAGTAAACAACAATCTTAAGATCAAACAGACTCAACTTCCGTCGGTAACCGACAAGGTGGAGAGGCTATTAGTGTTCTCTCCTGTTGATGGCAAGGTCGACAAAATCAACTTCAATTACCAATCCGCCGTCATCCCTCCTGGTGACAGTATCGCAGATATCACGCCACTCAATAATGAGATGCATGCAGAGGTCAAGATCCCGCGTAAAGACGTAGGCTTCATCGAAAAAGGACAAGAGGTCAAACTAAAATTCGATACCTATAACTTTGCCAAGTACGGCATCTTATCTGGCAACATCGAATCCATTTCTCGCAGCTCTTACGAGGAAAAAGAGCAAGAGTACTACATCGCCAAAATCAAGATTACCGAGAACTACCTAACGCGTAATCAAATCCAATATTACATTGCTCCATACATGGAGTTTACTGCAGACATTAAAACCGGTAGCCGAAAAGTGATCGATTACGCCTTGAAGCCGATCATGACCGCGCTTGATGAATCGTTTGATGAGAGGTAGCGGCCATGAGTCAGTCAAATAGATACACCCACAAACTGAGTCACTTACTGTTCATTGTGATCGTTGCTATTTTGGGTACGAGTGCGGTTTATACCGTTCAAACCATCTACAACAACAATGAGCGTAGCAATGCACAATCGCTACTATTTGGTAAATCTCATGAAGTACTCAGTGATATTTCAACGCTCAACTCAACACTAGACTTGTGTAGTACCAATATTGAAAGCTGCGAACAAGAGCAAGTTAACTTATTGATTACCAAACTTCAGGGTGAACTATCAGAGCTTCAACAACTGATCTCTGAGGAGAAATCGCTAGCCCTTTTAACAGGGGTTTTAGGGTTTGATCTGTTAGAACTTCATTTCCAAAAATACCAAGAGACTGGCGACTTAAATCAACTCAACAGCTCGCTGCGTGTCGCATCCGAGAAAAGCGTCAATACCGTCAATAGTTTCATGGATAACTACCACAACCAAGCCGCACAAAACTCACACCTGCAGCTGTACACGATCGCCGGTTTTAATCTGGCGCTCTTTTTGGCGCTGTTTGTCTACTTTACCCAAAACAGCCGGCTATTAAGCCGCACGCGAGCACAAAAAGATCAAGCACATGCGACCTTCAAACAGATATCGAGCAATCTAAAAAGCATTGACCACGAGGCGGTAAAAGCTCGTATTTCAAGCGTCGAAACCTCGAGCATTGAAAAGAACATCTACGCCAAGCTACTGTCGAGTTATGAACAGTTGGAAGAGCAGAAATCGCAAACCGACCTTTATCAACGCTTATACAACCTACTCGGTTACGAAGTACGCGGTATCACCAATACCATTCAAGGTGGTATTAAGTTATTGGTTAAGGACAGCGATGAAAACGGCGCTCTGCTTGCTAAAGAGATCATCTCCGCTACGTGGACATTGGAAAATCTTGCGGACAACTTCAACCGTTTATCGAACGTAGATGCACTTAACGATGACAAAAACATCGACTTCTATGACTTGATCAGCGAGTTGATTGTTCTTACTGCCACCAAATCTAAGCAACAGTCCAAAACGCTTGAGTGCTTTGTTGAAAATACTATTCCAGCTCAGCTTTACGGCAGTCAAACTGGGCTGTTCTGGATATTGTTACTCCAGATTTCCAACAAAATCGCTACGCCTACGCATTCTAATGCTTTACTGCATGTCGGCTGCAATAGCTCATCACAAGTAGATAAGCTGCGTATTACTCTGTCCCTCTATTTTTATCGTGATACCTACACCCAAATTGAGCAGTTAGACAAGCTCAACTGGAACGATGCACAAATCAAAGACATCACCAATGTCGAACTGGCCAACAACCTACTTACAGGGATCAAAAACTACTCCGCGGTATCTGTGTCATTAGAAGAAGCTGAAAAGATGGTGATTAACTTTGATGTCAACGCCTCTCAGTACGCACCTCTTACTAATCGCTTGGAAGGACGCACCATTTTGTTATGCGGCACCGACAATTTACAGCTAGATATATTGAGCCAGACTTTTGTCAACGAAGGCGCCAACGTCGTTTTAGCAAGCACGGCTAACGACATCTTTAAAATGATGAAGGATTTAAAACCTCACGACGGTATATTCTTAACAGACCACATTAAGGGCATCACTCTCGATTCCTTCTGTAAGACGCTTAAAGCACGATTAGCGGCCAAAGAGATCAAACTGATGCTCTCTATGTCGAGTTCAGCCGATCTAGACGATACATACAACCACGTTGATTACGTGTTCTACCACCCGTTTACCCCTGTCGACTTCATCGACAACATTGTTAAGACATTAGACAGTGAAAGTGAGAAAGAGAGCCAGTCTGATAAGCAATTCTTGATCGTTGAAGATGATAGAGTGCAGCAGATCATTCTTAACAAAATTCTCTCCAACTTTGACTTCCAGTGCCAAGGTGTCGATGACGGTGCCAAAGCGGTTGCGCTTATCAAAGAGCAGCAGTTCGATATCATCTTTATGGACTGCATTATGCCAAACATGGACGGTATCGAAGCAACAACCCACATTCGCCAATACGAACGTGATAACCACTTACCACCCACCACTATTATCGGTGCTACCGCGTTAACCAGTAATAAAGAGCACAAACGCTGTGTTGATGCAGGCATGGATTACGTTATCAGTAAGCCATACAAGAATGATGAAATTTACTCAGTTATCAAGAAATACATGGCGATTAGGAAGGTGGGTTAATGAAAGCAGTGTTTGATGCAAGAGGGTATAACAGGTCGACACTGGGGTTATCCTTAATCGGCTTATTCACTCTTGCAAGTAGTATCAATTCCCAAGCTGGTGAGCTGTCTGTAGTGATTGGTGAAGCAATTGCAAAGAATTACAGCATCATAAATTCAAGATATGAAATTCAAAGTACCGAGTTTGATAAAGACATTAGCTCAGCCTTTTTCTATCCGACAATCAATGCCAACGCCAATACCACGTGGAACGAATCAGACGTACGTTCATTGCAACCGAGCAACCAAAACTACAACAGCAATGGTTACACCCTCTCGTTATCGCAAACCTTGTTAGATGTCTCGCGTTATAACACTTACCGCGAATCGGAATTGGACGTGCAGATCAGCAAACTGCAACATGACAAATTGGTCAATGATACGGTGGTCGAAGTCGTAGACAATTACTTTTCATATCTAAAATTTCATGCCCAAAGAAAGGCCACCGATGCGCAGTATCGTTCATCCGAGTCTCGTCTAAAACAAGTAACTCGTAACAATGAGCTAGGTAATTTACCAAAGACAGATGTTTATGAAACTCAAGCGAGGAAGAACACCACCAGCAAACAGATTTCGGACATCAACAAACAGATAAACTTGTCGCTGAATCAGCTGCAATCAACGTCACAGACCCAAGTCGTCCCCTCTTTTGACGTAGCGCTCAATAATCAATATCTGCCTATATCTGACTCAGAAAAAGCACAACTTAAAGGGAAATTAGTTGAAGCGAATTTCGATATAGCGATAGCAAAGTCGCTATTAGATAAATCAAAACGAACCCTAAGCAAATCCCGTTCAGACTTCTACCCAACGCTGCAAGCTTCTGCCAACTACGAGTATGAAGACAGTAACCGTGACAACTCTAAAACCGACACTACAACCTACAGCTTAACCGTCGATTTACCTATCTTTGAAGGTGGTAGCGACTATTACGAATATCAAAAGAACAAGGGGCGAATTCAGCAATTTTCCGCTCAATACGACCAAGCACTCAACGACGCACAATTTGCGCTCGACGATACAGTGCTGACCATTAATGCCAACATCGAAGCCATGTCCTATTTGCGAGCAGCTGTAATCGCAAACTATCGCGTTTACCAAGGCAATAAAAAGGCTTACCGACTTGGTACAAAAACCTTAACCGACTTACTTAATTCTGAATCAGACCTTTTTGACAGCATTCGTGAGTACTACACCAATCAGTATGATTACGTCATCAACGTCACCAAACTTAGAGCACTGTTTGGCGCCATCGATTTGGAGGAGCTCAATCGTATTTCTGATCGGATGATTCCTATCGAGGATACTTTTGACTTATCGATCATTGACAGCTTGTCAGCGGAAGGAGAAGGATAATGGACAAACTTAATTACCTTCCCAAATTGAGTGTTGGTGATACCAGCTTCTTAGTAATGTCAAGTATATTGACCACAATTCTTGGCTTGGTACTGCCATTTTCGATATTAATCATTTTCGACCGTATCATTCCAAACGAATCCAGTTCCTCTCTCTATTTCATCTTCGTGATTATCCTTGTGGCGATCATGCTCGACTATAAAATCAAAAACATTGAAGAATCGATGGTATCGAGAATAGGCAACCGCTTTGAACAAACGGCGACCAACCAGATATTCAATGCTATCTGTCACTCAGACGCAGCTCAATTTAAAAAGCTGGATACTGGGTCTTACTTGGAAAGGCTCACTACCATTCTTGGGCTTCGTTCCTATTACAGCGGTGAGCTCATCGGTGCACTTATCAACGCATTTACTTGTCTTGTTACTCTGCTGATCATTGCAGTTATCAATCCACCAGCAGGGTTCATCTTAGTCGCGAGTGCTCTGTTTTTGTTGGTTACAGCTCTTCATCTATCAAAGAGCAAAGTCGCGTTAATGCAGAAAAAATCTGATATTGATGGCACCACTAACTCTAATATCATCGATATCATCTCTAACCCGCTCGATATCAAAGGGCGTTCGATGGAGTACCGGCTTGAAAACCTAATGAACACCATGGTTAAAGAGCGAGAGTACCACACCAGCGAATTTGAAAAGCAAGAATCAAAGTTCAGCCTAACCTTAACGCTTATTCAGCAACTAGCTGTGATATTAACCGTGGTAACCAGCGCCATGGCTGTAATCAACCTCGATATCAGCCAAGGGGTAATGGCAGCCATCATCCTTCTGACCAATCGTTTCTTTGGTCCTTACCAACAGACCATGCGTGCCATTAGCCAATGGAAAGTCAACAAGAGCTATATTATGAGGCTGAACGAAATACTAGAGATGGCGAACGAACACACATCTAACCGATTAGTAGGCGTACCGCCAAAACATGTCAGCTATCAAGGTCAAGAACACTATCAGTTTCAAGCCAACAAAATCACTGTCCTTTCAGGCCAGTCTGGCTCAGGTAAGTCTTCTATTTTAAGAGGATTAAGTCAGTACTCGCATCAGGCAGCAATGGAAAAACAAGTCAACGATGACATCATAGACAACATTATCATGGTCACTAAACACAGCACTTTCGTTGATGGCACCATCATCGATAACATCACCTGTTTTAGACCTGAACTGCACAAAGCCGCTTATTCGTTGTGTGAAGCGTTAGGGATCAAAAGCGATATAGACGATCTTAAGCAAGGTTTTTATACCGAGATAACCACCACAGGCATCAAGCCATTCTCACGCAAGGTTAACTTTGCATTGCTCATTGTTCGTGCACTGCTCAGCAATAAGAAAATCGTACTCATCGATGACTTCGACCTCTCTTATGATGTCGACTTTTCGGCCAATTTGCTCTCATGCTTGCGCCCAAGGATCAACTCTTACTTGTTCGTTATCGCGAGTAACAAGATAAAACACAAAGATCGTAACATCGAACACATCAAAGCTCGTGAGGTGGCATAGCATGGATACATTGATTGCTTTTGACGAGATAAAAGAGCGTCTACTCCACTTTCGAGAAGGCCACCTATCGAGTCGTTACGCCGAGAACCCATTATTGCTCGGCTTAAGCTACACCCTAGTCGCTCTTCAATGGGAAGGTACGGCAGAGCTGTTGTCAGATACGTTTATCGCCGATACAGACCACTTTAAGGCGTTTGATGCCACACTTTCACGACTCGGCTATCAATGCCTGCACAAAAAGATCACCAATCATAGACAGTTGGAAACGCTCAGCTGCCCAGCATTTATCACAATCAACCGCCAAAACTACATTTTGTTGGGTGTCGACAATGAGGTGCTACACCTATACGACTATGAAAATGACATCCCTATTGAGAGCCCACTTCCGGCCAAGTTTAAGGCTCGTGTTTGTGCCATATCGAGCTATTCACGGATTTTTCGTGAACCACCACCTGAATCACAAGACAAACGAAATTGGGTGAAACACATCTTCTATGAACACAGTGCTGAATTTAAAAGTCTCGCTCTATTGAGTCTTTTCATCACTCTGTTTGGAACCATACAACCATTTTTTATTATGGGTGTGTATACCTTTGCGTTAACCGCAGACTCCGCCTCAACCTTATATTGGCTCGCCTCTGGCGCAATTGCTGTCGCTCTAATGGAACACTTTTTGAAGCGACAGAGGATGAGTATTCTCAACACCTCCGGACAAGAACTTGCCCACTATATTTCGTATCACGTGATCTCTAAGTTATTGTGGCTGCCTTATGCTATGACCTCTAGCGCCACTACCTCTTCACAGTTAGCGCGACTGAAAGATATCGATCAATTTAGACAACTGGTGACCGCCGAGTCGAGCTTAAGTTACTTCGATCTGCCGTTTATCTTTATCTTTCTTATTGCGATCTTTGTGATGTCTGGCAGTGCTGCAATTACGGTTCTGATTGGCATTGCGCTCATGGTGGTGTTTTGTATTTATGCTCGCTATATCTATCTGCAAGCGACATCTCGAAGTTCTCGAGCCAACGCAATGGTCTCTTATCAATGGAACGAGCTTTTAACGAATGTAGGCTCAATACAAAAGCTGCCGCTACTCTCTGTCGTCAAATCCCGATTCAACGCAGCATTGACCCAGCGCCTTAAAGACTCTCATCAAGTTTCAATTACCAACTCTAAGATTCAACAACTTGGTAGTAGTCTCATTCAAGTAATAGGCACCGCCAGTATTGTGACCGCGGTATCTGCGGTGATGGCCGGAGATGCCAATCCGGGGGCGATGCTGGCGATCATCATTCTGGTTTGGAAGACGTTAACGCCTATTATGGGAATCTACAATTCGCTCGCCAAAATCGACACGATTAAAGCCTCTTCGGCCCAAATCAATGCTTTGATGTCCCTTGACGATGACAAAACCAAAATGGAAAAAAGCCCGCCTATTCAAGAATTGGGAGGACGAGTTAACATTAAAGGGTTGTCGCACCGTTACCCAGGCGTTGGAAGCGGGCTAACCAACCTGTCTGTTGGAGTCTCTCCAGGGCAAAAAGTGGCGGTATGTGCTCCCTCCGGTGCCGGGAAAACCACCTTGATGAATATACTTGCTGGGATAGAAACTCGTTTTCAAGGGCAGTTGCTCTACGACGGCTACAACGTCGCTCAGTTTAATAACTTTAGACTTAGAAGCAGTCTGACTTATATCCCATTTAATATGCACCTTTACCCATCTACCGTTCATGCTAACTACACGGTATATAACGGATATGTCCAAGATGAAACCATTGACGAGATGCTTAACTTCTTTGACCTGTTGCCCTATTTACCACAAGGTAAGAACACCCTATTGAGTACTGAATTCCTTGACCAACTTCCTGATGGCGTATATCGAAAACTGGTATTGGCAATCGGTCTAGGAGACTGCCACAAAAAGGTTCTTATTTTGGATGAGCCCTTTGTTGGCGCCGAAAATGAAAACAGCCGTTATCTAACACTTTTGTTTAAGGAACGACTAGCGAGCTGTACTGTGATCTTTACCACCACCAGCAAAGCCATGGTCGCCGTTTCAGACCGATGCCTACTGCTAGAAAAAGATGGCTCGCAGAAGTTTTTCGGCACTCCAGATAAAGTACTTCAAGCCGCTCCATCAATGATTAACTAATATCTAAGATTTGATGGCGTCTCTACTAAAAACTCTTGTTCTAATACAAAAGAGCGACCGATATGGGTCGCTCTTTCGATACAAAATGCTAACGAGAACCTAGGTTACTCTTAGATTCATAGTTTAATCCAAGCATCATCCCAATACAGGCTATCTCCCGGAGCGTAAGACGCGCTCGCACACCACGCTGTGTACGGCCAAGGCTTACATTCGTAGACACCGTTGTCAGTGCCTATCACTCGGTCACCCGCTTGATACGCAGTGCCTGCTACATAGTCAGGATACTCTCCCGGCGGTGGTGTTATCGTCTCATCAGTCACAACAAAGCTGTTTTGTGATGAAACTGTTTCACCATCTTCAGCAATGCCTTCAAGTAGTAGCTGATACGTACCTGCCTGAATATCTTGTAATTCAATAGTTAATGCAGATTGGCCATTAACTTGAGCCTGAGCTTGCTCAACCACTTGATTCGAAGCATTACGAACACTCACATCAACCGTTAACGCTTGGTTGCTTACTAACTGTAGGTTCAGCGTCACTTGACCATTATCCAATGCGTATGAAGATGCTAAGCCCGTTACACTCAGCGTAGGGTCGACATCGGGATCAGGCGTTTCACCACCACACGAAGCGTCTGAATCTTTGCTCCATACACCCCACTCGCCCGTGGTGCCCGGTTCTTCACCTCGAGTCCACCAGCCCGCTTTCCATGTGTGCCCATCGTGAGACACTTTGTCGCCTTCAACATAAACACTATTTGCATCCCAAGGGTTTGCGCAGGTTGCCCCATCAGTCACTGTCACAGCTCGTGTCGCTTCAACGGTTTGAGCGGCACTGTCAGACACTTTATAAACCAAGGAATAAGTACCGATAGTATTTACATCCACTTGCCCAGTGACTTGTATTGATGATGTTAAGTCCCCGTCTTCCGCGTCGTTAGCTGTAACACCTTCCAATACATCAAAATCGCCGCCTAGCATCACCGTTGTATTCTCTACGCCACTCAATACTGGCTTTTGGCTATAGACCTCTACGCTTCGTGCTTGGGTCGTTTGATTATCATCGCTATCGGATACTTTATAAGTAAGCACGTAAGTGCCAATTGAAGCGGTATCGACGTAACCTTCGACTACGATTGAAGACGTTAAATCCCCGTCCTCTTTATCATGCGCGGAGACACCCTCTAACTCATCAAAAGCACTTCTATGTAGCACTCGAGTATTCTCAACGCCTTTAAGGATTGGCTCACCGTCGTTACCCGGAGGTGGGGTCACTTGGCCATGAATAAATGGACCATAGTCATTAATAAACGTTTCATTGTACTCTTGCCCTTGCGCGTTAGTGCCCATGTCCCAGTTTACGGACCAAGTCATAACGCCACGCAGCGGCTGGCCTTGCTCTGATAACTGTTCAAATGCAGAATACAGATCTTGTGGTTCTTGTACGTAACCAGTAGCCGCAGCGTCAATGTTAGATGGAATACCAAACACTAACTTGTTGTGAGGAATCTTATGAAAGCCGCGCGTGCCGTTACTCAATGAATCGGAGATGTAGTAGATAAACTCTTCTTTCAATTCATCGTTATTCTGAGCAATCCAACCTACACCTTCTACCCAGATACCGTCACCACCTTGGTTGTAGAATTGTGGATTGATCCAGTCATAGTAGCCTTCAAGGTTGTCGATATATGGGACGTATTTACCACCAGCAGTCAGGTATGGAAATTCAGGTGCCATGGTAATGAGAAAGTTTTTACCTTGCTCTCGGTAATGATCTTTGACCAATCTTAATGCTGCTGGAATAACGGTTTGGTTATCCGCAGCCGTCACCGCCGCTTGCTCTAAATCAATATCTAAACCATCAAGCCCGTATTTTTCGGTAAGACGAATGATCTCTTCGGCAAACGCCGCTTCGTCACCCGTCTTAAGTTCGATATGAGCATCAGCACCACCAAGTGCGATAAGTACTGAACGCCCTTGCTGATTAAGCTCTGATATTTGGTTAATGAACTGCTGCTCTGAAAGGCCAATAGTTGGATCGAGCTTAAAAGTAGGAATGCGACCTTCTGCAACATCATAAACCTTCATAAAAGAGACGTTCACAATGTTGTACATCGGGTTTACCGCATCTAAAGTGACACAAGGCGCGTTGCCTCCCTTGTAACCAGCTCCATCGCACCAGTTGTGCCAATATCCTACTACCACACCGCTATTTGGGTTGGTCATTGGAGTACTGCTCGCATTTGCCATTCCCGGTAGTGCGACGATACCCACTGAAATTGCGAGTTGTAGTGCCGTTCGTTTCATCATAAACATCAATCCTCGTTGAATAACTGTGCCTATCACAGCGCCTAACAATGATTTTATGCATGAATAAAAACAGACTAATAATGTATTTTTTATAAAAAGAGTATCATTTATATAAG
Source organism: Vibrio sp. THAF190c (assembly GCF_009363355.1). NCBI lineage: Bacteria > Pseudomonadati > Pseudomonadota > Gammaproteobacteria > Vibrionales > Vibrionaceae > Vibrio > Vibrio sp. THAF190c. The sequence continues at coordinate 1,790,335 of NZ_CP045338.1, forward strand.
TTGTGATTTTAACTCACAGATAAAGAAAAAATATAATCTTACTTTTGACTAATCTGAATTATTTACCCGTCTTTTTTACTTATTTAAATAACCATAAGGAATTATTTGACACGGGATTATTTAGATTAAATATATTAATAAAGCCTAATAAAATATGCTTCGAGGAAATTCGTCAGCCCCCCACTCACTAGCTACACCACCGTTATGCGATACAAAAGCCCCTCACCATGGATAAACAACAGCATGCATATTAATCTCTACACATTGTACAATATTAAACCAATTAAGGGATCGCTAATTTAAAATATGTAAAGTGCCTGCCGAAATTAATGAATAAGAATTCACAAAGTTATGGTTTCATTCACATTATTGATAACTCATCCTGTTTCAATTGATATTGATTTTATAAATTAAAATACATATTCAACTCGCCGAGTAAGTGTCCCATATACTATGACCATCAAGTACCAGAGCATTGCCAAGACCTCACTCCATTTTATTGCTTCTTTTTGTTGTTCTATGGCTCTGCTTCTTCCCATCACACCCTTTCACTACAAGAATGTGAGCGAGAAGTCGGTAGTACTCGCAGAAGCCAAATTAGATGAGATAAAAGCGCAGTTCGATTCTTTTATAACCACGCAAAATGCTAGCCTTCCGTGTAAAGCATTTGTGCGAGAGCTTAGGCAAGCTGTATTTCACACGGACTGGGTAAAAGAAGCGGCGATATATAATGATCGAGACTACTTTTATTGCTCCACAACCGAAGGCGACGTTTGGTTTCCTTTATATCAAACCATCAGCAACCGCATAAACAATGACCCGAATCTAACAACACTTTCTTATACCAACTCTGCTATTTCTCAGTCGAAAGCCATTATGCTGATCTTCAAAGATCACGTAAGCCAAGAAGGTGTCAGCCTATTAATCCCACCGCATTACATTTCTGACATTGTCGAAGATCATCTGTCCCAATACGGGCTGAATTCAAAGGTTGAAGTCATTCATCGAGACATCTCTGCGCTCGAGCCAGTTTCATACATTAAGGCTTTAAAAATAGAGTCTGACACTTATCCACTAGCCGTCATCTCTTATGCTGGTTATGGCTATTACCTCAATTTTCTTCTTAAGTACTCTTGGTTTGGTTTTCTTTGTGCCGGTGTCGCGACCATCGTTGCGCAGAACATTAAGCACAGAAACCAAGAACGAAGAGGCCTTGAGTATTCACTGTCTAATGCGCTGAAAAACAAACATTTACATGTTCACCTTCAGCCTATTGTTGATCAGCGCACTTCACAGGTTGTTGGTTGCGAGTCACTCCTACGATGGAATGACCCAATCGAAGGCAGCGTGTCGCCTGCGATTTTCATCCCTCTTGCAGAGAGCCTTGGTTTAATCGAAGATCTCACCTACTTTGTGCTCGAGGAAGTGTTAAGCACATTAAAAACAAACAGCTCTTTATTTGAAAATAGATACATTAGCGTCAACATCAGCCGCAATGTCGTCTCAAACCCAGAGTTCGCCGACAGTGTTCTCAGACTATTCCGTAAGAATCCTGAGTCGTTGAACAAACTTATCTTTGAGGTCACTGAAGATGGTGAATGTCTAGAAAAAGACATGGTGACAATTAGAACCAACTTAAACAAACTGGCGGAAGCTGGCGTAGAAATCGCAATCGACGACTTCGGCACTGGTTATGCCGGGTTAGACTTTGTACGTCAGTTCCCCTTCAGCGTCCTTAAAATTGACCGTGTGTTTGTAAAAAACATCTCGGACTCGTCGAGCTTGGGTGTTCCTATTCTTGAGTCTATGCTTCAACTGGCCGACTCACTTGGAATGGAAGTTATCGTTGAGGGTGTGGAGAACGAATCGCAAGTCCAAACACTCGCAGGGTTGGGCGTAAAATACATCCAGGGCTTCTATTACTACAAACCCATGCCAAAGAAACTGGCTCTGGAAATATTGAAACAGCAAGATCTGATTCGATATGAAGGATTTAAGTTGCTTCCTTCTTAGATATGCACCTTAAACATAAAACGCCTGCTATCTTGTTCTTGAATAAGTCAAAGATAGCAGGCGTTATTTTATGGCGCCGTTACACTCAATCAGCGCACGACAAACACCGAGCAATGTGCGTGGCGAACAACCTTCGCAGCATTAGAGCCCAGTAGATATGAGCGAAACTTTGGTTTGGCAGATGCCATCACAATCGCGTCGGCATTCGACTGCTTCGCTTGAATAACCACTTCGTCAAATACAATCCCATTACGTATGATGCTTTTACCGCGGTGTGGTCTTGGCACCAACTCTTCCAACATAGTTTGTACACTGTCAAAAACGCTTAGGTGTTTATCCGAGAATGTCGACCCACTTACCGTCGGTACCATGCTGTGGTGCACTCGCGCATCATCCACATAAAGCATATCAATCACACCATTTTCCGAGATCAGTTTGAGTGCCATTTCGACTTCCCTTTTGACCACTTCTGGATAGGCAAGATCAACAGGCATTAAAATTCTGTTCAGACTCATATCAATTTGCCCCCATAACCTTGTTAGGTAGCCACATCACCATTTCAGGAAACAACATACAGGCGATTAAGACGCATAATTTCAGCAAAATGAACGGCAAGATGGATCGATAGATATCCATCATACTGACACCCGGCGGAGCAATACCTTTTAGATAAAACAACGCAAAGCCATAAGGGGGTGTCTGCACCGCTATCTCGATGTTTAGAATCATCAAAATTCCAAACCAGATAGGATCATAACCTAGCGATACCACTATTGGCGTGAACAACGGTGCGCACATCAATACGATGATCAGTTCGTCGATGATAAAACCCAGCAACAACATAATGACTTGTAGAAGGATAATCACGCCTAATGGGGGCAAACCGAGATCTTGCGTTATTTGGGCGACCATGTTTTGTACACCACTCAGCATATGGAAGTTGCTAAACAGAGAAGCGCCTAAAATGATCCACATCGATACGCTGACCAACATCGCTGTTTCAAAGCCAGAAGATTTGAACATTTCAAAGCGAAAGCGCTTAAACACAATAGCCAAAAGAATCGCACCAACAACACCAATAGCCCCAGATTCAGTTGGAGTCGCGATACCTGTAATAATACTGCCCAACACAGCCACAATGAGTAACAGCGAGAACATGCCGTCACGAGCAGTTCTTATCTTCTCTTTGCCCGTCATCGAGCTTTCCGCGCCCGTACCTAAAGGTGCTTTCTTCGGATTGAACTTACAGCTGATAACGACATAGGCGATTAACAAGGTTATGGAAATCAAAGCTGGAATGATCGCGGCTAAGAACATGCGTCCCACTGAGTTCTGAGTCGTGGCCGCGTACATGATCATAGGAATACTCGGTGGTATCAGGATTCCCAATCCGCCGCCTGCCATAATCACACCTAGGGCGAGACGTTTATCATAACCACGTTCTAACATCGGTTTGAGCGCGATGCTCCCCGATGTCATGATCCCTGCCCCGATGATGCCCACCATGGCACCAATCATAGAACAGACACCAATGACGCTGATCGCCAATGAGCCACGGATACGCCCGATCACCATCTGACTAGCGTTGAACATCGCATCCCCGATACCTGAGCGTGTAAGAAGTTGTCCCATGTAGATATAAAGCGGGATAGCCAACAAAATGAAGCTAAAGAAGTTACTCTCTATGGTGGTTGGCACTAAGTTAAATATGCCCTCTCCCCACGTTAAATAACCCATCCCCATAGCGATACCACCAAGTGCGAGACCAACCGGTGCACCTAATGCAAAACTAAATAAAATACAGCCGATAAGAAGCAGCGTTAATACCTCAATACTCATGCATCCCCCGCCTGTTCAATTAATTCTTGTGGCTGTTCGATACTTTCTACTTCTCGTTCAATCAAATCTTTGCCTGTGATAACGAAATAGATGTCCTGCACCATGTCGCTAGTAAATTGGGCAATGAACACCGCGCTCGCACACATCATCATCACCCAAAAATGTGCCATTGATGGGGCCCATTCAGACTGGCGTCGGTAGTTAAACTCCACCGCCTCTTCAAACTTGCCAAATGCCATCATCATCACGACACAAAGAAAGAAAATCGCTAACGAGTAGGAAAATAGATTGAACAGTGAACGAAGTCTTGTAGAGACTGACAGATAAAGAACATCAACATTGATATGCGCCTTGTTCTGCTGCGCTAACGCGCCACCCAGAGCAGCAATGTAGCCAAATAAAAACAGTGATACGTCGTATGCCCATATAGTGGGTTCACCTAATACATATCGAGAAAACACCTCAAAGGCGACTGTGGCTGCAAGGATTGGCATCAACACCGATGCAGACACTCCAACCCAATACACAACCCGATTAATGCCCAAACAATAGGCAGTTAACACCTTAGTAAACATAACCTTCATCCCTAGCAGCAAATAGGAAAAGGGGGCAAGCCCCCTAGATTGGCAATTTCACTGATAATTCGACATCTACCCTATGATTTGAAATCAGTGATAAACCAAATTTTTATTCGTTGTTTTGTACAATTTTGATTAGGCGTTGGCTGTATTTGTCAGCGTCAGCATATTCGCTCCATAAAGAGCCAGCAGCACCATTCCATTTAGCGATATCTTCAACACTCGGTTCAGGGCTCCACTTCATGCCTTTTGCCTCCATATCAGCAATCGCTTGAGACTCCCATAAGCGGGATTTTGTCATCTGCTCACGAGCGTGAACTGAGCTTGCTGCACGAACAATGGCTTGAAGATCTTCAGGTAGCTTGTTCCACGCGCTTTTGTTGACAACAATAGGAAGGGCCTGCGCACCAGCGATCGGCAAGCGGTACATGTACTTCGCCACTTCGACGTGGTTTCCGTCTCTATGGTCAATCAAGTTACTGCCTATTGACCCATCGATAACACCTGTAGCCAGACTGGTGTAAATTTCACTCCAAGACAGTGAAGCCGGTGAAGCACCTAGATTACGCAGGAACTTTCCGTAAGCACCTGGCGCGCGAATCTTAAGGCCTTTAAAATCTTCCACAGAGTTAATTGGCTCTTTGGTCAGCACATAAACCGGCAGTTGAATGTATGGTTCCAGCCATACCAAGTTCTGTTTATCGTAAGCTTCTTCAAGTACTTCACCCCAACCTTTCTCGTGGAATAGCGCACTCAGCTCACCGACATCATCAGTCATACCTGGCAAACCCACTTCAACAACGCCTGCAGGGAACTCTCCCGCATGCATCGGTTGGAAAGGTGCGCCCATTGTCATTAAACCAGATTTAACCGAACCCAAAACGCCAGTCTGACCAACGCCTTCACCGGCATACATCACTTGAACGGCAATACGCCCATTAGACATGGTTTCAATGTTTTCAGCAAAGCTCTTATACACTTCACCATAAGCGGTACCGCGAGAGTATAGGTTCACAAATCGCCAGTTATGCTCTGCCGCAAAGGCCTGAGACGCAGTAAAAAATGTGCTAGAAATAGCCAATGCATATCCAGCAACGAGTTTAGTTACACTTCTTTTGCGTAGTTTGCCTAAGGTTTTAAACATGAATAATCTCCTTGATATGATCTCGCTGTTCTAGTTATTCCAAAACAGTGCTGGGTGACGCTTCAGTTCCTCGTTGTCACCTTGTGAACAATAATTACAATTTGTTTACATTCATTAAATTCATATTTATCCACCTAAAGTTTTATAAATCTCAAACCTTTGCAGTTTTGATAACTGACTATGCAAAAAACGGGGGCTCGTCATTCAACAATTTCCGGGATGCAGAACGAAAAAAAGCAGCACATCGAGTGCTGCTTCATGCGAGGTATCGAAATAAGTTTCTCGTTACTGCAATAAGATGAAAGGCATGTTTCAAACAAAACGCTGGGAGGTCATAAACTGACGACTAGATGCCCTGACATAGATATTTGATCTCCAAGTAGTCATCAATGCCATACTTTGAGCCTTCACGCCCACTCCCAGACTCCTTAACCCCGCCGAATGGGGCGACTTCTGTGGATATAATCCCCTCGTTAGTCCCCACAATTCCGTACTCAAGTGCTTCACTAACGCGCCACACTCGACTTTGATTCTGTGTGTAGAAATAAGCGGCTAAGCCATAAGGTGTGTCGTTTGCTCGCTGGATAACTTCTTCTTCATCACGAAAACGGAAAATGGTCGAGACTGGGCCAAATAACTCTTGGTGTGCGATGTCCATCTTTTCAGTGACGTTGGTCAGAATAGTAGGTTGATAGAACTGATCACCCACCTTAGATACGCTTCCCCCTAATACAAGAGTTGCCCCCTGTTCAATCGCTTGCTCGACTAAACCATGCACCTTATCTACCGCTTTTTGATTAATCAGAGGGCCAATATCAGTGCCATCAGAGAGGCCATCGCCAATCACCAAGCCACGCACGGCTTGAGTATAAAGCTCAACAAATTGGTCATAGACCGAATCATGAATATACAAACGGTTAGTACATACGCAGGTTTGGCCAGCATTTCGATATTTCGAAATCAACGCACCTTGCACTGCTTTTTCAATGTCCGCATCTTCAAAGACAATAAATGGCGCGTTGCCACCCAGTTCAAGGGAGACTTTTTTGACTGTATCCGCAGCTTGGCGAAGTATATGTTTGCCAACAGGCGTTGAACCGGTGAATGAGATTTTTCGAACCAAAGGATGCTGACAAAGCACCTCACCAACACTTGCAGGTGTGTACGTGGTGATAATGTTTAGCACGCCTTTAGGAATGCCGGCCTGCTCGGCAAGTTTCGCCATCGCCAGCGTACACAACGGGGTATCTTCTCCCGGCTTAACCACCACAGTGCACCCTGCGGCCAACGCAGGCCCAACTTTGCGAGCGATCATTGCGATTGGAAAGTTCCAAGGTGTCACTGCCGTCACCACACCGATAGGTTGCTTAATTGTCATGTAGCGTGTGTTAGGGTTCGCAGATGGAATAATATCGCCATAGACTCGTTTCGCTTCCTCGCCAAACCACTCAAGAAATGAGGCTCCGTACATCACTTCGCCGTATGCTTCTTTATACGGTTTGCCTTGCTCTGATGTGAGTAATTTAGCCAGTGAATCCGCGTTCTCGACGATGAGGTCAAACCATTTTCTCAACAATCCCGCTCTATGCTTTGCGGTTGTTTTTTTCCATTCTAAAAATGCATCATGGGCGGCTAACACGGCGGTTGTCGCTTCTTGCTGTCCCATATCCGGCACGTGCGTTATCACTTCACCTGTCGCTGGGTTCACAACCTCAAATTGTTTGCCATCAATTGACTCTACCCATTCGCCATTAATGAGGCATTGGGATACTACTAGATCTAATTGTTTCATCACTTCAGTCCCTAATTTTATAAATTCCTACAACTTCAAAGATTCTTTAATTTGTTTGACGCATAATCAGCCACTTACATAACAAAATAATAACAAACGCTTAATCGGGATAAATGTTCCCCTTTAAACATGAAGTTTTATGAGCCTAAAACAATGACAAAGAATCCTTCGCCTGTCGGTCAAATTGGTGACTACGAAATAAAGCAGTTAAAGATATTTAAGGTCGTCGCCGATTGCGGTGGCTTTTCTGCCGCCGAAACAGAACTCAACATTAGTCGTTCAACGATCAGTATTCATATCTCTAACTTAGAATCTCGACTCAACCTCATTCTGTGTAGACGTGGCCGCGCAGGGTTCGCACTAACGGAAGAAGGTGTTGTTGTCTATGAAGCAACGGTTAAATTACTGGGAGAGCTAGAGGACTTTCGAAACACAATCAATCATTTAGATATTCAGTTATCGGGAAGTTTGACGGTGCTGTTTAGCGACACCATCAGCCTAGACAAACGCGCTAGTATTCCTACTGTTATTCGTAAGTTTTCAAAACTAGCGCAAGAGGTTTATCTGACGGCTGAAGTCGCAAGAATGACTGAGATCGAAAGAATGGTGATGCAGGAAGAAGCTGACATCGGCTTTATCCCCTACCACAGAGCGCTTGATGGATTAGAGTATGAGCATATCTACACGGATATTTGTTATCTGTATGCCAGTAATAACAACCCGTTGGCGCAACTCGATGATCATGAACTGACTGATGAGGTGATCGACGGCTTTCCAGTGGTTTATGCTGGAATCAAAACCCAAGAACGTATTAATGGGCACTTGGCCAATATGAACCTAAAAGCCACCGCCTATAACTACGAGTCTCGTATGGCGCTACTCTTGTCTTCTCGCTTTATTGGCTACTTGCCTGAACAATATGCTCAACCTTATGTCGAATCGGGTGAGCTTGTTGCTATCGCCCCCGACCGCCGTTACTACAATTTGGAAATCATGGCGATCACCAAGAAAACGTCCGGGCTTAATAAAGTACGCTCACTTTTTACCAAAACAATGCGCGACTATTATCGTAAGCAAGCTACTGAGTTAGCTATATGACAGAAAATGAGAAATAGCGTAAAATGAAAATGCCTGAGCGTTGCTGCCCAGGCATTTTTATTAATACGAACATAACGAGTTAAACTCTATGTTCGACTTAAGCCACTTCTGACGTTGTTTTATTATCTTGTTGAGCTAGTGAATCTGAACTTATCTCTATTTGCTGCTTTTCAATGATCTTGTCACAGATATAACCGCCAATCGGTATTGCAGATGTTGCTGCAGGAGATGGCGCATTACAGACATGGAGGCTTCGCTCGCTTTCAGCGAACAAAAAATCATGCACCAATGTACCGTCTTTAAGTACCGCTTGTGCACGAATACCGGCAGGATATGGTTCCAGATCTTCCACTTGGATTTGAGGGCAATATTTGTTTACTAGTTTTAAGTAACCAGGCTTCCACCACGAGTTCTTGGTTTCAATTAACCCCGTCTTTAGGTGCTTCGCGGTAACCTTCCAAAAACCTGGGAAACGCACCATATCCATCACGTCACGAACACTAAAATTGATCTTACCGTACCCTTCTCTTTTCCATCCTTGCACGGCATTTGGCCCAACAGTGACTGAGCCATCAATCATTCGAGTCAAATGCACGCCTAAGAACGGTAAGTCTGGATCTGGAATTGGGTAGATAAGATGATTCACAATATCGTTGTATTTTTCTGGTAATCGATAGTATTCACCGCGATATGGAACAATTTGGAAATCAGTTTCAATGCCCATCATACGTGTTAAACGATCCGCCATTAGACCTGAGCAAACCACCAAAAAGTTGCCATCATAAGATGTCGCTTGTTGGTTGATATTAGCTGTTACGACAATTCGCTCTGGCGATTCATTCAATCCCGTCACTTCGGTGTTTAATGACACTGTGCCACCAGCAGAGACAAACTCTTCAGCCATTTTCTCGGTCACAACACGATAATTAACAATGCTCGTCGTAGACACCGCAATGGCGCCTAAGCCCACAATGTTTGGCTCACGACGCTTTAATTCCTGTTCATCAATTAGCTCAACATCCAAACCATTTTCGTGGCAACGCAAATATAACGCGTGCATGCGCTCAACTTCTTGTTGAGACGTTGCGACCAGCAACTTGCCACAGTTTTCAACAGGGATGTCGTGTTTTGCACAAAACGTCGTCGTCGCTTCCACACCCGCTTTGCAAAATTCCGCTTTCAAACTACCCGGCGCGTAATAAACGCCAGCATGAATAACGCCACTGTTATAACCCGTTTGATGATGCGAAAAGCCGGATTCTTTTTCTATCAACAAAATCGATTTATCTGGGAAGCGGCTTTGTAATTGCCAAGCCGTCGATACCCCTACTATGCCACCGCCGACTACGACGTAGTCATACACTTTTTCCAAGACTGGTGCTCCTTCACTCTTTTCGTTTTTTATTTACTTTCTCTATTTTTATTATAGTTAAGCGACTTAACGCATTACTGTCGTTCAAGTCGCTTATTGATCATCATTGATCGAAAACTAGCGAGTAAAGTGCCCACGCTGACGCAGTAGCTCACGCTTAAGGCCTGGGTTTGCCACAAACTTATCGCGGCCATGCAACCAACAATGATTCTGTACCACCAACATACTGCCGACGTTCACACGGACATTAAAACAGTTAGTATCGCTTTCTAGAGATTCACTCATTTGGTGAAGGTAAAGGCCTTGCTGCATGTTTTGCGGCTGTGCAAACTGGTCGATGAACAACATATGAGGCTTGCCATCTTTATCCTCTTCAAAGAACACAGGGTGATCTACTGTGTAACCGACATTCTTACTTGGCGGTGCACCCCACACAATATCTTGCTTCGCCATTGGATGATGATAGAAACGCTCTAAATCTTGCCAATCATCAACGTGCAACAATAACGAGTCGCCCATCTCCATGTTCTTTTCATCCATCTTCATCATCAATACGAAATCCGTACGCTCTTGAACGTAAGTTCCATCATTGTGAAGTTCCATACGTCGATGTGCCTGACGTAGATAACTATCACTATTGTCATCATTTTTAACGGTGAAGCGCGCGTAATACTTACCATACATCGCATCGAAGTTAGGAATCCCGATCAAATGAGATATTGCGGTCGACAAAATAACAAAGAAATCACGCTGCTCATCACTGTCGTCAAATGCCGCCTTCGCTTCTGCATCAGGTTCTAGCAGAAAAGCGCCTGTTTCTCTATCTTCCATGGTCGCCACGAGAAATTTACCCAACTGGTAGTCACACGCCTTATCAAGAGCATCGGCCACAGCGAAACGAAGAAAAGCTTTATATTCTAATGATTGAAGATTGTAGTCTTGCGTTAGCTCAGAAAACTTATCCAGCGTTGCTTTCGCTAATGTGACCACTTGTAGACGTGAGTTTTCTGGGTGCTGCGAGATAATAAATCCACTTTTCTCTTGTACGTTTTCACTAAAAACCGTCGCGATATTCATTGTTTCACTTCCTTTTGACTGTGCCGCTGAGCGGCTTTTTCATAATATTTGTTGTTAAAAAGTTGAATGACTAACCAATGTTGAGCATTAGATATCAGCCATGCCTTGAGTTAACAAAACTATAACGACAGCGAGATCATATTAACAATATATGGTAGATATAGTTTTCATATATAAAATAGATGGCAAAGAAAATGGATTTGAAACGTCTCTACTATTTCAGCCAGTTGGCAAAGACTGGAAACTTTACCAAAGCCGCCGATCAACTTGGGATAGCACAGTCTGCGCTCAGTACCAGTATCAAGAAGCTTGAACAGCAATTGGAGCTCAAACTGATTAATCGAACCGAGCGACAGATGAGTCTGACCGCCGAAGGGCAAGTGCTGCTTCGTCACACAAAAATCATCTTGGAAGACGTTGAACAAGCTGAAAAAGAGCTACAAGAGTTGAAAGGATTAACCAGTGGAGTGATTAATTTCGGTGCGCCGGCAATGCTTGCTTCTTACTACCTTCCAGACGCGTTGGAGCAATTTAAAAAGTCGTATCCCGGAATTCAAATTAATGTCCACGAAGCTGGTACAGCGACATTGGCGCAAATGCTTGTTAATGGCGAACTCGACCTAGCGCTGATAAGAGGTGACCGCGAACACGAGCAGATTCGCCATACACTGTTGGCTCAAGATCAAATTGCGGCCTGTGTTCCCACTAATCATGAGTTCGCAGCGAGAAATCACATCACTTTAGAAGAGTTTTGCCAGCAGCCCTTGGTACTGTTTAAAAATGGCTATTTCTTGCGTGAAACGATCAATACCTACTGCCAACAAAACAAAGTTCAGCCCAATATTCACTTTGAGACCAACCTACCTGAACTGCTTAAATCTATGGTCCGCCGGAAGATTGGCATTGGTACCTGCTTACCAATTTTGGTTGCTAACGATCCGCAGCTGAAAGCCATTCCGTTTGATCCCCCTATCCCATTACAGTTAGGGATTGGTTGGAAATCGAGTCACTACCTTTCAACGGCCGCAAAGGCATTCGTCAGCTTCTTACAAGGCACATTGCGCGACCAACAACACGACTAAAGTTTGATGACGATAAATCTTTATATTTATTCGGAGTGATTTTATTGGTGTTTTGCCGTGGATAACATTCTCGCTACATTTTCAAACACAGAGCATGTCGACCATGGAAAAAAAAGTAAATTACGACGCATTCTGGATGCCGTTCACTGCAAACCGCGACTTCAAGGCCAACCCTCGAATCATTAATCGCGCCGAGGGTATGTATTGCTACTCTGATAGAAACGTCAAACTGCTTGATGCGACTGCTGGCCTTTGGTGTGTAAATGCAGGCCACGGTCGTAACTCTATAGGTGAAGCGATGGCAAAGCAGGTCGCAAAGCTAGATTACAGTTCACCGTTCAATTTTGGGCATGATATCGGTTTCGAGTTTGCAGAACGTCTTATCAAACACACACTACCGGGTTTGAATAAAGTGTTCTTCACCAATTCAGGATCCGAAGCCGTTGAAAGTGCACTTAAAATTGCATTGGCTTATCAGCAAGCCAAAGGTAACACAGGTAAATACAAACTGATTGGCCGTGAACTCGGCTATCACGGGGTTAACTTTGGAGGAATATCCGTAGGTGGTTTAACACCTAATCGTAAGGGTTTTGGTCCACTGCTTGCGACCGACCACCTCGATCATACGCTCGACATCGAACGCAACGCGTTTAGTAAAGGCTTACCGGAAAATGGCGTAGAGAAAGCCGAACAATTAGAACGTCTTATCCAGTTTCATGGGGCTGACTCTATTGCTGCAGTTATTGTTGAGCCTATTTCAGGCGCTGGCGGCGTTATCCTGCCACCCAAAGGTTATTTGCGTCGATTACGTGAAATCTGTACGCGTCATGATGTGGTACTGATTTTTGATGAAGTCATCACTGGCTGGGGGCGCTTAGGCTCTGCCTTTGCCGCCGAAGAGTTTGATGTTGTACCCGACCTGATTACTTCAGCAAAAGGGATCAGCAGTGGTGTTGTACCACTAGGTGCTGTTTTCTCTAGCGAACATATCTACAACACCGTCGTAAACAGTGCACCTGAAGGCACGGTTGAGTTTTTCCATGGTTATACCTACTCAGGGCACCCTGTTGCCTGTGCTGCTGGACTAGCGACTCTGGATATCTATGAAAAAGAAGGATTACTTACCCGAGCAAAAGGTGAGATTGGGCAGTACTTCGAGCAAGGACTTCATTCACTGAAGGGAACAGGTAACATTGTTGATATCCGTAACTATGGATTAATCGGTGCAGTGCAGTTCGCAGAAGCGTCTCACGGCAAACCAATCGGTTTTGATATCCTTAAACGCTGCTACGACAAAGGCGTTATGGTTCGTAGTATGGGTAATACCATCGCCCTGTCCCCACCGCTGATCATCGAAAAAGAGCACATTGATGTCATCGTCGAAACTCTCTCTGATGTAGCCAAAGAGTTTGCTTAGGACTGATTTTCAGATACAAAAAAGCCCGCATAACTGCGGGCTTTTTGCCATACTTAAGTATGAAAATTTGGTGGGTCCGGGCGAACTCGAATCGCCGACCCCTACCATGTCAAGGTAGTACTCTAACCAACTGAGCTACGGACCCAAATTTTGTGTTCTTTTGCTTGATTAAGTCTCGTGTGACTAAAGCCTGTTGTTCTGACAAAAACAACTTAAGGGGTGGTGGGTCCGGGCGAACTCGAATCGCCGACCCCTACCATGTCAAGGTAGTACTCTAACCAACTGAGCTACGGACCCATTCCTTAAGAACGAGGAAGATATTAACGACACAGGTGAAATGGTGCAAGTATAAATTTACTTTAAATCAACCGTTTGCTCTTTATATCAACAAAGCGTCGGTTTTTTAGACTCAACCTAGCTCGTTTTATTGAGTTGGGTCACATTAAGGTGGAGAGATAGAAACAAAGCACTCGCTGTGGAGTGCTTTAAATTAGCGTGCGATGGAAACTGATGATTATAAAATTGGTATCGCTAACGAATCTCTATTGTATAGATACCAACCAAACTAAATATGCTCGCAATGAATATCAGCAAGTTATCTCTATCCAAAACTAACCCATACTATTCTTAATTTTTGGAAGTGCATATTCTTTCGGCAATGTAAGAACCAAAGACTGCATTTTTTGCCCGCGGTCGTAGTAATTAAACAAAGTGATGATCCCTACGATAAGGTTGAACCTTCCCAGTTTGTCTGAGCTTGGTATAGAAGAAAGCAACCGATCTAGGTGGACAATCGGATCTGACGCGTGTGTCCATCTTCTATTTATTAGCTTGTCAATGAACATAAAGTATACCGATGGTCTCTCCTCACTAATAATATAGAAAGCCGCAACCATTTCAGAAGTTGGTTTATACTTGTCCAATGTTTGCCCAATTTTTCTGATCTTATCGCACTCATTAGATATCGTTAACAACTGCTGGTTGTGTACAAGACGATACATAGATTCGAAGTTTCTGTCGTTTTCATTGTTCTTATAATTAAAGATCAACTTCATAGCGCCTAATAGGTAGCTGTCTTTAAATAAAGTGTCGGCATCTGTTGTTGTGCTCATACCCAAATCTCTCATTTATTGTATTTTTTATTACAAGGGGATATTTCATTTTATTATTAATAGTGAAAGTTTATGTCTAAGGTGGATTTTCGTCACTCAGACACTTTTCATTCACCTCAATATGACTATGACATAACGGCTTAATGTCACTAACCACTATTACTGAATTTTTATTTTTAAAAAATGCTCCTGTAAACACTGCTTAAAAAAAAGGGTAGAAATAACTACCCTTACAAATGCCAAGACGTTGTTGTTTTTATTATTTTTATATAGAGCGAGTTGCAGAAGGCTCACTCTATTTGAGCCATAATTCCCATAAACAGAGCATCATTGCTTTGACTCTATGGTGTGTAAATTTAATGTACTAATTTCCCTTTTTAGCCCTATTGTCACTATCTGATTTTAATTATCTTATGACAAATAGTGCATCGGTATTTTTGTTTGATTAACAGTAACTTTTCTATGCTAGTTCGGTGCAAGCGAACGACAGATTTGTGTTTGCAATTTTTCATACTTCTCCTAGTTATATATTTCCAACTAGACGTTTTTATTATTATTTTGTTTGAAAAATATTATTTACAAAAACAATCACACAATCAATCGATTTTACTAAAGTTTATTTGACCTTACATAGGCTTACAAAAGTGTTTGTTTGTAATTATTGACTCTAAACATCAGTAGAGATAGGCACTCAGGCGAGTTTTCTGATTTATATATCAATAAAATCAACACAATCGTAAGTCTCACTCTATTGATATTAGAGTTAACTAATCAACATTTTTAGTAAAAAGTAATTCTAATAAATAGAGTACTAATCGGAGTACTCCAATAATTATTAGAAACTAAACCATAATAAATATGAGTGTACTTAAGATAGGTAATAAATAGACAGGTATCTAAGAAAGGAAATTGACGAGAAGTCAGTAAGGCAGGCAAAAGTGCCTGCCCTATTCAATTTGAATTGTTTTGAAAATGACTATTCTTCTTCACTTTCGAAAACAACGTTGTAGTTTTCAGTGTAGGTGCAGTTTGGTTGGCGGCTACATGTGAAGAATCGACGACCTTTGTGTTCACCTTGACTAGCAAGCTTAATGATCATTGGTGAACCACACTTCTTACAAAAGCGAACTTCTTTAGAAGGTTCAATCAAATCAATGTGTGCGGCAAGTAATCTCTTCAAACGGCTCACCTGATAGCTGTGTTTAATTGACGCTCCTATCAAAGGTAAACCCGCTGATTTACATACGTGAATAAGCAGTTTTTCACGGTCTACCTTCCCTTTGTTCAATTCCTTGCCGTTATCAAGTTCAATAATGACTCGCGGTTCTAGCGTTCTTGGATCGCAAACAACAAAGTCAAAGTAACTACGGGAGATTTTATTGTTAGCAATAAACCAGTTCTTTTTAGAGTTTGACTTGGCCGGTGCTAACACGCTCGTCATGCTGACTTTTGCAAAAACAGCACCGTGATTACCCACTGCAGATTTCAGTGCGTTGTAAAAGGCAGCTTGCTGCATGTTCAGTAATGCCCCTTTCTTTTGGTAAGCATGATCTTTTGTATCATCATGTTTAACCACATATTTTTGTATGAAGTAAAAGAATACAACCAGGAGAATTACAACAATAAAAATATTCGTCATTTTGCCATTGCTTCACTATGAACTAGAACCGTTAGCGTATGTATAAAAGTCGTCATAGGCAAGAAAAAGCATCAGCTTTACCAAGCTCTACACATCTTCGTTACTCAATCATCAAGCTAAATACAGTACGCAGGACACACTCTGTACAATTTCCATACAGAAAAGCGCCTAGCCATTGATTTAGATCAAGTTTAACAAGTATGTGATCAATTAGCCTAAAATTCGTTAAGCAAATGTTAAGGAGAGCAATATGGAACTAAAACAAGACCCGAGATGTTATACCGATGTGTGTGTCGATGGAAAATGGTTCCACTATGACCACTGCAGCACTCGTGCTTATATGTTGAAAGGTGGCGCATCAGCCGTCTTTGAACTAGAAAGAGAGCCATCTACTGAAACTGAGCTCGTTGAGCTGCTACAAGGAATAGCTAAATAGGGGCTTCAAAGATGGAGCTGTCTCCGTAATCGTTAATACCTACTAAACATCAAATTGTGCTCTGACAGCAAACTTTATTTCCTCCAAGTAAGGTTTGCTGTCACTCCCCCTCCGCAACTCAAGAGCAGTTAATAAACAGATCCGTTCAACAATGAGTTTATCACTGTCATCTTTATTCAATTAGCACATCAATTGCTGTCTTAAATTCACACTGGTGATATCAAAGCTCATTCCTACAACCGCCATAAATTGCTACTCAGTTTTTTTAGAAATCTGGACGATTCAGAGCATTTTCTTGATTTAACTCAGACAATGTACCGCCTAGTTGGCGTTATATTGAATTTCCTGTTCCTACAGACCACTATTTCAGAAGAAAAAGTGGTCATCATAATGAGAGTTATAAATGACCCAAGTTAATGAGCAACGTCTAGTTGAGCACTTTTGCGATCTAGTAAAAATTGACAGTGAATCACGTAATGAAAAAGCGATAGCTGAAGCACTAGCTGAACAGCTAGGTGAACTTGGCTTCACCGTTCACAAACTGCCTGTACCAGAAGAAGTTTCAAACGGCTTCAATATCTACGCACGCTTAGAAGGTTCACTAGAAGGCAGCACCGTATTTAGCTGCCACATGGATACTGTCACGCCGGGGATTGGTATTGAGCCAATCATTGAAGACGGTATCATTCGTTCCAAAGGCAATACCATTCTAGGTGGTGATGACAAATCAGGCATCGCTGCGATTATGGAAGCAGTACGTTGCATCAAAGCAGAAGGGATCGAGCACCAAACCATTGAGATCGCATTCACTGTTTATGAGGAAGGCGGTCTGTTTGGTTCATTAAACTTTGATATGTCTTTCATCCAATCAGACAACGCAATTGTACTGGATACAGGCGGTCCTATCGGTACTATCGTTAACGCTGCACCAGGCCAACAAAAAATTGTCGCTAAGATTAAAGGCCGCCCTGCCCACGCAGGTCTAGCGCCAGAAGAAGGCATTAGTGCAATTCAAGTTGCGGCTGACGCTATCACTAAGATGAACTTGTTACGTATCGATGAAGAAACCACAGCGAACGTTGGTATTGTTGAGGGCGGACAAGCGACCAACATCGTAATGCCAGAACTAACGGTTGTCGCTGAAGCGCGTTCACTGAATGGTGACAAGCTAACTAATCAAGTTAACCACATGATCTCTACTTTTGAAGAGAGCGCTAAACAGTTTGGTGCAGAAGTTGAAATAGAATCAACTCGTGCATACGACGCGTTCGTTATTGCTGATGACCACCCGCACATCCTGTCAATTAAATCAGCATTCGACAAATTGGGCGTTACCGCTGCAACTAAGGGTACTGGTGGCGGTAGTGATGCAAACAACTTTAATGCGAAGGGTTTAACTACCGTTAACCTATCAACCGGTATGGCGAAAGTACATACAACTGATGAGTACATCGCAGTTAAAGACATGGTTTCTATCACCGAGTTTGTTATTACCTACGTAACGCAATAAACCAGATAGAAATTAAAAAAGCCAAGCATCATCGCTTGGCTTTTTGTTATCTGGAAAACATGACGCTAAGTTATTTGTGAGAAGACTCCATCATTGTCATCACGTCTAACGCTTCTTCGATATCTTTAACGGCTACTCGATTGCCTTCCTCTAACTGAGCAAAAACAATACTCAAAAAGTCATTCTGATTAAACAGCTCTTCATTGCTCGTATATCTCTTAAGGTACGAATCTTTTAGCTGCTCTGCTTTCATTCTATTCTTGGAATTAGCAACAAACACCACGATCGCTAAAGCGATAGCTAAGACAAGAATGTACAACATTAAATTTCCTTTCTTGGTTTGATTTCAACCTCTAGCGAGGCCTTTGAGAATATTATCAATAATTACAGTGTGGGTTCTTTGTCAGATGCTCGAAGTGTGCATTCGCCCCAGTTTTGGAGCGTTTATGTGCTCTTAACCTGTGACCACAATCATCACATATGAAGTGTGTTTTATGACGTATCTTTAATGCCTCATCTATGGTGATAGGCTGGTTGTCGTCTGCATTTATTGCCGTGAATATGTTCTTGGTGGTCTTTTTCGCTTTTTTAACGCTCGTACGAGATTGGTCTATTAATTGACTGCTACTGATTGTTAGGGGGCCAAACAGTGCGGTTTCTATCGTTATCATATTTCACCCATAAAAAGAGGCACATAGAACCTTTAACGCTCTACTTTGGTGAGGGTGTAGTATCCATATTGCTTTCGAGACTCTCTATTATTTATAGAAAGAAAGAGACTCTTTTATATCAATGAGGTAACAAGGGTTTAAAAATCAAAAGGTTAAGAAGAAGTGTAAAGCCACCTAATTTAGATAAGATATGTTCATTCGAGCAGAAACAACAAAGCCAAGCGTGGCGGCTTGGCTTTGTTATTTGAATGGAGCTTTGCGAATCTAAGACAATAGCTTAGAACCCTCGCCTTTTCCAAAACTGACCTTCATCTTTCGCAACTAAATCAAAGGTTCTATCGGCTATCACTCTCCCCTTAAGCTCAACGGTCATTCTCCATTTACCGATCTTATTGTCGATAGGCGCCCAAATCGTATCGCCGAGATAAAAGTCCCAGTCATTGCTTCCGACATACTCTTCACCGTCGAATGGCTCGAGTACTTCTCCTTTGTCGGTGGTGATGTTTGGGTGATAGATGCAGTATCGGATCTTTTCACCTTTGGCTTTCTTGATGTTGATGATATACCCAAACTCCACATCGATTTCGGCTTCTACACGATGAGTGAATTCCTGAATCTTTGGTAGGTCTTTAGATTTTGAATCCCAAGTCGAGTAGATACCATAAGAAGTCATATCCACGACAACAGAACGTTTTGCCATTGTTCATTTAACCTTTGACTGTTTTCTTCATTTGTCTTCATACAACAAGACACTTTGGGTCATCGAATTCGATGATGAAGATTTTATTATTCTTGCCAATCTTTCTTCATGCGTGCAACCACAGACTCCGGCACTCCGTGAATATTGCCATACTGTTCACGGCACACCTCAATAACCAGTTCAGCACCATGTTTGCGCGCCATGTTTCGATACGCCTTCATCTCCCATCGCTTAACGAACGTGTTCGAAACTACTACATCACGACCTTGTTTTAGGACATCTTCCGCACGATTTTGACACCACTCATGTGCTTTGGGGAGTAGTTCGGGATCGAAACAGTAATCACCGTCGCTATTCACAAAGTACATGTCGGCTTCTACGTGGAATGCGTCGAGAGATTTTGCTCTTGTTGATTTGCCAGAACCAGGCAGACCTCGAATTAAGATAAGTTTCAAACTGGTACTCACCGATCATCAAAAATAGAGTGAAAGCAAAATGTTAACGTATCTGAGGTCAAAAGCATAAACCTAGATCATTAAGCGCTGTTTTAAGCATCAAACGTTCACTAGTGTGTATTCAATTGTCCCAACATAGGTTCTGTAACCTCATAGATGAGCAGGTACCCGGCGGATTCAATAACGAAATATTTACAAAGGTGCGTTTTGTATGTCGACAAGCGTCACAATATATTATAGATTCAGAAGTATAGACGTCTAAATATCTAGCTTAGGGAGAAAGCTGTGCCTATTCGCATTCCAGACCAATTGCCAGCGAGCGATGTTCTTCGTGAAGAAAACATCTTTGTTATGCCGCTATCAAGAGCATCGACACAGGAAATTCGTCCACTTCGAGTCTTGATCCTCAACCTAATGCCGAAGAAGATTGAAACTGAAACTCAATTTTTACGCCTATTGTCGAACAGCCCGCTACAAGTGGATGTCGAGCTATTACGTATCGACGATAGACCAAGCAAAAACACACCAACTGAGCACCTTGATAACTTTTATCGTCAATTTGAGATGGTAAAAAACCGCAACTTTGATGGACTGATCATCACAGGTGCGCCACTAGGTTTGGTTCAGTTTGAAGATGTGATTTACTGGGATCACCTGAAAACCATCATGGAGTGGGCTAACAAACACGTTACCTCTACCCTTTATGTTTGCTGGGCGGCTCAAGCAGGCTTGAAACTGCTTTACGATCTACCGAAACGTACTCGTAAAGAAAAGTTATCTGGTGTTTATCATCATGAGATTCATAACCCGTACCATCCAATCCTGCGCGGCTTTGACGATACCTTCTTAGCACCACACTCTCGCTATGCTGACTTCTCACCAGAATACCTATCCGACCATACGGACCTCGATATTCTGGCGACATCTGACGTCGCTGGTGTTTACTTAGCAGCGACAAAAGATAAACGAAATGTGTTTGTGACTGGGCACCCGGAGTACGATGCACATACGCTTCACAATGAATACGTTCGTGACCTTGGCGAAGGGATGGAGCCGGTAATACCGATTAACTACTACCCTAACAACAATCCTGATAACAAGCCTATTGCTAGTTGGCGTAGCCATGGTCACCTGTTGTTTTCAAACTGGCTAAACTATTGCGTTTACCAACAAACGCCATACGATTTGGATCATTTCAGCGAAGAAAACTTCACCAAGGACGACTGATTCATCTGAACAGACCTTTGAAACCAATGCGTTTATTCGAGCCGTTAGTCACCTCTCTATTTTGAGTTGGTAACAAGCGGCTTTTTTATGGCGATTGGGTCGCATTAGCTCGCCTTTTTGCCAACCAACCATTCGAGTTCTCCTATCATGTCTGTGAATTCATAAGGAGCCTCTCAATGCCTTCACCCAAGTTAGCCAACTTATCCCCCTTCATACTATTAATTGCGCTCAGTGGATGTGTGTCAGTAACAGAAGGTGAACCACAAAGAGTTGAAGCCGATCCTATTGCAATGTCTGAGTCTCGAATCGCTCTCGGGCTAGGTTATATGGATCAAGAAAATATGGTTCGTGCACGAGAGAATCTTGAATTGGCGATTCAACACGCCCCTCGCTACTATCGTGCTCGCCTATCGATGGCACATTATTATGAAAAAGTTGGAGAAACCGACGAAGCGAGAAAGGAATATAAAACAGCGCTGAGACTAGACTCGAACAATGGTAACGTTCTAAATAACTACGGTACCTTTCTCTGTAAGCAAGGCGATTATGCTCAGGCCGACCGATACTTCAACAAAGCCATTAACCAGCCCTTTTACTACTTAGTTTCGGCAAGCTATGAGAACGCTGGCTTTTGCGCACTAAAGTCAGGTGATAGCAAAAAGGCTAAGTACTACTTCACACGCGCTCTCGACCACGAGCCAAACCGTATTAAATCAATACTGCAATTGACAAAGATCGAGGTATCACAGCAAGAGTTTCGAGAAGCAAGATTGCGCTTGTTTAAGTTCCACCAGCGATATGGGTATCAAATCCCCTCTTTACAGATCTTAGTAGAGTTGGAATCAAAAGCAGGTAACAAAGCTTTACGCGACAAGTATCAATCTATGCTTGATGAGATGAAAGTCTCTTAAGATAAATCGACGTTCATTAAAAAAGCCGACGACTGAATATTATCAGCCACCGGCTTCCATTATTGTTCTACTTCGGCAAAACAGTAGCCTACTATAGTCACTTCAGCGAAATCCAAGTCTGGCGTTGCGACTTATCCATGAAGCTCCAAGCGACAAAACGACTGATTTTTTGTCCTTGCGCCATCTCAACGACTTTAACCTCTTTCGCGTTAAGCTTAACCAGTTGATCCTTTAATACGGCGACGTTTTCCTTTTTGGAAATCAGAGTTGTGAACCATAGAACTTGCGTAGCAAACTCCAAGCTCTCCTTTGCTAAACCAGTGACGAATTTAGCTTCGCCTCCCGGACACCATAGCTCTGCTTTTTGGCCTCCAAAGTTAAGATCGGGCTTGCTTTGCTTACTCGCCATTGCACTCGGACGCGAAACCTTCTTGTCGAATTTACCCTGCTTTTTTGCACGATTCGCCGCAAGGTTATCGAGTTTTCGCTGAGTCCCTTTCTGCGCTTCTTCTAAAGAGCTGTGGAATGGCGGATTACATGTTGTGACGTCGTAACGTTCATTTTCCTTAATGATCCCTTTAAAGAAGGCTGTTGAGTCATGTTGTAATCGACAGTGAATCTTACCTTTCAAGTTAGGGTTGCTTTCAGCAATAAAGTTAGCAGCCTTAACCGAGACAGGATCCACGTCACTTGCGTTGTAACGCCATCCGTACTCCGTAGTCCCGATGATTGGGTAGATACAGTTTGCTCCTACCCCAATATCGAGGGCTTTAACCTTATCATGTTGGTATGGCTTGCCCTGACTTTCACTATTAAGCAGATCAGCAACTCGATGAATGTAATCAGCGCGTCCCGGGATCGGTGGGCACAAGTAGCCAGCAGGAATATCCCAGTGTTGAACACCATAGTGATGTGCAAGCAAAGCTTTGTTCAGAAGCTTCACAGATAATGGATCAGAGAAGTTAATTGTCGATTCACCAACAGGATTCTTCACCAACTGGTCTTTCAGATCAGGTAGAGCTCTCACTAAAGCATTAAAGTCATATCGCCCACGGTGTTGGTTTCGTGGGTGCAAACCGCTTTTGACCTGTGGTTTCTTTACCGTAGTTTGACTAGATTTCTTTATTGCTTTGCTTTGCTTACTAGACGTGGCACGTTGCTTTGATGACGCAGGTTTTTGGCCCTTAGACATCTTAGCTGATGCATTTTTTTTATCATTTTGATTTTTAGAGGCAAAGTTGCGTTTAGGTTTCTGATTCATCGTTTATTTCTTTAAGTCTAAATAGATCATAAACAGGCGAGCATCCAATTCTAATTGGTGATACTCAGGCTCCATATGACAACATAGCTGATAGAAGGCTTTATCGTGCTCTTTCTCTTTGATATGTGCGAGTTCATGAATCACGAGCATTCTTAAGAGAGGCTCTGGTGCATTCTGAAACACACTGGCGATACGAATCTCATTCTTAGATTTGATTTTTCCGCCATGGTTCTTAGCCACATACGAATGCAGGCCCAATGCATTGTTGATTAGGTGGATTTTGCTGTCGTATACCACTTTACTGATTGGTGGCGTCTTCTTCATATAACGGTTTTTAATCCCCATCGCGTAATCAAACAGCGCTCTCTCGCTCTTGATAGTATGGTTTTCGGGATAGCGGGACTCGAACCATTTTACCAATCGACCGGACTCAACCATTTGTGTCACAGGATCAATAATGTGTTGCGGGTAACCTTGAATATAACGCAGTGATGGGTGCATGAAGCTATGCCTTAAAAGAGCTCTTAAGAGAGGACACAAACCAAAGCCGTGTAGTGTAACTGATCACACTTTTCTATTCACCTTAGATTCGCTACACTTTGCCCAGAACCATCAAGAGAGAACCGAAATGAAACGTGTTGTATTGTACGTAGCGGATAAATGCCCTCATTGTAAAGACGCTCAACGCTACTTAGATTCAAAGAACATCACCTACCGCCTGACCAACGCAAAAATGCAGCGTGGCCGTAAAGAGTTACAAGCAATGGGCGCTCGCTCAATCCCAGTACTTAAGATTGGCGACCAAATCATGGTTGGATGGAATCAGAAAAACTTCGACAAGATGTACAACGCCAACTACAACTAGAATCGAGTCGGTTTAAATTGCATCATAAAAAAAGCCCGCATAATGCGGGCTTTTTTGTGCAAGTAATACACAAAAATATAAAAATTGTAGAATCAAATCAGCCTTTAATTTTAAAGACAGCGTTACATTTAACGCATTTGTATTTCGCTTTAATACCCAAAATTTTATCAAACAAAGTTCTGTGTACTCTTACTACTTGCTGCTCTTTACATTTACACTTCATAGAATCTGATCAATATAATGTCAATAATTTGAACTATACGTAATCATTACTGAAAGTAAACCAAATTTACATTTAATCCCTAAAAATCAATAGGTAATCGGTAAAATTGAATATTTTATTCATATAAATTATGTGACATTTAGCCAATAACAATCAAAAATTTAATGGTTATATAATTCATCCGCAAAATATCTGATTTTTACAAAACAACCCTCGCGACTGTTTATTGACACAATTGTTGGTTAAACATACTGCTTAACAAATTCAATAAAGGTTCTATCTGCCTTCGATAAATACCCTTCTTTTCGCCATGCTAACGATAAATTAAGTTTTACTGGTTCACTAAATGGAATACCCACAACATCCGATTCATATTCAGTCACCAAACTCAGCAAAGCGGTTATTGCGAACTCCTGTTTTACGATCGACAAAATCATAGGTAACAAATTCGTTTCGAAGGCGATGCTCATGTCAAGATCGTGTTTCACGCGCATTTGATCAATAAAATCTCGATGAAAATATCCCGACTTAAACATGATCAAGTCTTGCTCAAAGAACTGCTCAAAGGTCAGACTTTTTTGGGCCGCGAATGGGTGGTCTTTACCAACAACCGCCAACATTTCTGAGGCCAGTAGATGGTCTGTTTCTAGATCTTCGGGCACGTTATCATGGTTCACCACACCGATATCGAGCTCACCATTAAGCAACATCTCTCTAATTGAGGCGGTACCAGCATCTATCATGGTGATTTTGAGGTTTGGGTACTGACTTTTAAACGCCATAACCACTCTTGGAAAAAAGTAGCTTCCCATCATGCTTGGCGCGCCCAATCGTACTTCCCCCTTTTCCAACCCCTTCAGCTCATTCATCGCCAGTTGAGCATCTTCAAATTGTTGTCCAATACGTTTGGCGTGCTCGTACAGCACTTTTCCCTCTTCTGTTAACGTCACCTGCTTATCTCCCCGTCGGAATAACGTGAGTTCAAGGGTTTGTTCGAGCTTTTTTATAGAGATACTTAAGGCTGGTTGTGCGATATGAAGCGACTTGGCGGCTTGTGTGAAGTTGCCGTGATCGGCAACCGCTAAGAAATGACGAAGAGATTTTGATTCAAGCATGTTAATATAAAAAATATATTGAGATGATATTTTTAATATATTTCTTTTATCAAGGATGAGTTGATACTTTGTTCACAAGTCGGTAAATAAATAATACAAGGTTCACCTCATGTTTGACGCAGGCACGCCACAATACAGAAACATCACCCGTTCATTGGCGATTGGCTCGTTTATTATTTTTTGTAACCTCTATGTCTTCCAACCCATTCTTCCTCATATGGCGGAAGTGTTCTCAGTTAGCGAAACTCAAGTTAACTGGTTATTCGCTGCGACTACACTCGGTTTATCATTCAGCCTTGTTCCCTGGGCCATCGCATCAGAAAGCTTCGGCCGAAAACCTATTATTCTACTTAGCCTCTTTTTAATTCCGCTAGTTGGTCTCTCTATGGTGTTTACTTCAACGTTATGGCAACTGGTTGCGACACGCGCAATCATGGGGGTTGCAGTTGCTGCCTTTGCTGGCGTCGCCGTTGCGTATATGGTCGAAGAGTTAACACCTAGAGCGTTTGCTATCGCTATTGGTGGCTATATTGCGGCCAACTCGCTAGGTGGGATTTTTGGACGTGTGATAGGTGGGCTCATCACTGACTACTTCGATTGGCATGCAGCTATCCTCTTTTTTGTGGTGAGTTCATCTATTGGTGCTCTCTATATCGCTTGGAAACTGCCAAATCAACATGGATTTAAGCCGCAGAAAGGTCTGTTCTTTCACCACAACCGAGCAGTGATCACTCACCTCAAAAATCCAACACTTTGGACAGCGATGCTCATTGGTGGTGCTAACTTTGCCCTATTCGTTAACTTATATTCCGTAATGGGGTTCAGGCTTGTCGCAGAACCTCACTCGCTTGCGGTCAGCTTGGCGTCGTTGATCTTTCTTTGTTATCTAGCAGGGACGCTTAGCTCCAAGTTCTCTAGTCGCTGGACACAAAGGTATGATCCGCTCGCGGGTATCGCTCTTGGCGCAAGTATCAGTTTACTCGGCATGCTTGTCTCTGCCGTTGAACAGATCCCCTTCATGATTGCTGGTCTTCTATTAATTAGCTTCGGCGCTTTCTTTGCCCACACACTCGCATATGCTTGGGTAAGTCAAAAAGCGACCAAAGCAAAAGCGACCGCAACTGCGCTTTATCTCGTTCATTATTATATTGGCGGTAGTTTGGGTGGGTTCCTGCTACTGTATTGTTGGCAACACTTCGGCTGGAATGGCGTTATGGTAGGAGGTTCATTGTTGTATGGCTTGATCTTCATCTGGCTCTATCAACTTCACCACCATCGCGAAACCAAACCTGCAATGACTCAAGCGCAAGTCTGAGAAACACTTTATTGGGTGTTTGAAAGACCGATTAGTACAGTAACGGCAAATTAGGGTTTTGATTACGACTGATTTTGTTATGCTACGCAAAAATTATTCGGAGCAAGTCATGTCAAACCCATCCTCGAACGATCTTCAGGTTATTCACGACCAAGTTCAACAATGGCTAAATGATGTTGTGATTGGACTAAACCTATGTCCTTTTGCAGCCAAACCACAGCGTAACAAGCAGATTAAGATTTTCGTTAGTGAAGCCACAACTGAAGAGGCGTTGTTGGAAGATATTATGGCGCACTTTGTGGAACTCGATAACACGTCGCCGAAGGAGCTAGAGACAACGCTAGTCGTTGTTCCAAACATGCTTCAAGACTTCTTTGACTACAACATGTTTATTGATTGGATCGAGGCGCTTATTAAGCAGCAAGATTGGGAAGGTATCTACCAAGTGGCGACGTTCCACCCTGATTACTGCTTTGGTGGTGCAGATCCAGAAGATGATGAGAACCTGACTAACCGCTCCCCTTACCCGGTTTATCATTTAATTCGTGAAGAGAGCATGGAAAAAGTGTTGAAGCACTACCCGAACCCAGAAGCAATTCCAGACACCAACATCGCTCGTGTGGAGTCTCTGACACCGGAAGAGCGACGTAAGCTATTCCCGTATTTGTTTGGCGCTAGCTAGTACAAACTTTCTGCGAAGTCATTATATATGGGCGGGCTACAAATTGGTCTCGCCCATTTTCTTTGGCGAGATACAAACACTCATCAGCAACCTTTATCAAATTGTCGAGTGTCGACATTCTATTGAGTTGATCACCTTCATCGGCCAGTTTAAAGTGGCAAACACCCGCTGAAATGGTAATAGGCTCTCTGTCTAAAGTGATCGTTTTCACTGACTGTAAAAGTTGCGTTATGCGGCGCTCAGCATACTCAGGAGTAGATTGAGGGTAACAGACGATGAATTCTTCACCACCGAATCGAGCTGCAATCCCCCCCTCATCGGTATTTTCTCTTAGAACATTGGCGATCTTTTTAAGCACATCGTCACCGATCTGGTGACCATAGTTGTCGTTCACTTTCTTGAAGTGATCAATGTCGATCACCGCAATGCTACCAACCCCTTCGCCTGCCCTAAGCTTCTCAACCTCTGCATTCAGCTTTTTAAATAGGCAACGACGATTGGGTAGTCTGGTCAGTGGATCGTATAGGGCTTGATATTCTAATTTCTCATTAAGCTGTTTAAGTCGCAACTCTTGCGCTCTTCGAACCAACTCCACTTCAATCCACGAAGCCATCAGCTTCATCACGTCGATATCAATCTCTCTAAATTTTCGATAATAAGGTGTTGGACTAGAGAAGTTTAAGGTGCCGTAGATTTCATTATCAACATAGATTGGAATGCCGATATAAGACTCTAAAGCGAAAGCTTTGTATGCTGGGTGTGCGGCGTAAACATCATGTGTGCCGCAATGTTCGATTGAAATCGGGCCACGAGCTTGGCAAGTAATCTCGCAATATGTGGCTCTGTAATCAAAGGAGTCACCTTGTTGGAGTGGTACATCTTCAGGAGTGACGCAATATTGAACCGTGTAATTATCCCCTTCGACTTTAGATAGAATTCCAATATCGAGTTCAAATCGTTGTAAGCCCATCTCCAAGAGCTGTACGATTTGTACATCAAACCCTTTTTGATAGTGGTTAGTAATTTGATACAAGCGTCGAATAACAACTTCGCTTTCGCTGGCTCTATTCATAAATCGATTCTCTACTTTAGTAGATGGCTCTCATATAAGCCATTCCTGATATTGATGAGTAAAAGGGAAAAACAATCAATATACAAATACTTTGATAGCAATCAGAGACATTGACACAAAGAATATGTTCTCAACTGCTTGTCTTGTGAATAGCGCCAAACTTCTAGCTTTGCTAAAATGCCCGTCTACCAAAGACAAATGGATAGGAATATGACCCTTTCTCAACTAAACCAAACCATCTTCGATCACCTTTACCGCGATATTAAAGAGTTCCGTAGCACTTTTGATCTTCCTGTTGCTGCACCAGAAACCATGGACGACAAAGGCGATACTCTTCACACATCTTTAGCCATCGAAGAGCTGACTGAACTTGCAGAAGCCGATTCAAAAACAGAACAAGCCGATGCAATCGTCGACAGCGTCTATGTATTGATGGGTCGTTTAGTCCATATGGGCCAAGACAAAGTTGAAGATAATCTAGCAATCAGCTACCTAATTGATTTGTTACTTAATGTCGCGAAGAACCGCGCTATCGACTTCCTACCATGCTGGGACGAAGTGCACTCAAGCAACATGAGTAAGGTATGTCGCAACGAGAAAGAGTATGCAGAAACTGAAGCATTCTACGCTGAACAAAACATCAAGCTAATGGCTGTACAAAAAGGTGATTACATCATCGCGAAGTGTGCAGAAGATTTCGTTTCAGAAGAGAAAACCATTCGCCAAGGTAAAGTGCTTAAGTCGGTTTACTACCGTCCAGCTGATCTTGCGCCGCTAACGGTTTAAAAATATTTCCTTATAAGCGAAATTTAAAAAGCGCCTCAAGTTCTGAGGCGCTTTTTGTTTATTTCTACAGACCAATGTGGCTGACTGAGTTAGCTTGGTTGGATTCTTGCCATGTGGTAAGCCGCAACATATTCGCCATCACGAAATGCAAATGCCGCAGACTCCCCTTCAATTTGAAAACCAAACTTTTTGTAGAGGTTAATAGCCTGCTCGTTGTCGGTGTAAACTGTCAGTTCAAGGCGCTTAATGTTAATCCAGTTATCACAAAGTTCGACCGCAGTCTGCAATAATGCACTACCAACACCTTTCCCCGCAAAGTTATCTTTGACCCCCATGCCCAACGAGGCGACGTGCCTGCGTCTCGGGTTAACACAGACCTCTAAGCCAAGGTTGCCAATGACTTCGCCTTGGTACAACGCGACGTAAGAATAGACATGCTCTGGAACATGGGTGAGACGCTTCTCCCAGAGGTCGAGCGAAGGGTGTGGGAGTTGCAGGGTGCCGCGAAACGCATTTGGGCACTCGTAGATCTCTTTAACACTTCTTGCATCACTCGGTTCTGTGCGTCTTACTTGTATTTCCATTTCATTTCCTTCTTAGTTCATGTTGTTTTATCACTCTAATTGCTGTTCCTTTCACAGTAACAAAACAGCGTTAAATAACAACAGGCTAGAAGAAAAATAATGAAATTAATAAGTTACATAGTAAAAGGTGCTAGATAGCGTTTCGCCTTAAGGGAACGAGCCATTAGTAGTCAGATTTAGCTGTCAATTAAGGCCCAGAGAAAACGCGACTTCTTTTACTTGAAACTAAGGCCGTGAATGAATTATTCGAAAAGTAGATAAGTGGAATCATCGACAGTAATACTCTTAATTCGGGTATTAAACACTTGCTCGAGCTGCTCTGGAACCATCACCTTTTCAGCTGTGCCAACCTTTTGTAACACACCTTTATCTAACAGAAGCACTTGGTCAGCATGCCGTAAACTTCGATTCAAATCATGGTTCGCCATTAAAACTGCAATCCCTTGCTTGGCGACCCGGTCGATAAGCTTATAGAGCAACGCTTCTTGTCCAATATCCAGCGGTGCAGCTGGCTCGTCAAGAATCAGTAACTTCGAATAGGGATTTAACGACGGCCAAATCTGAAGACACATACCCGCCAAACGGACACGTTGCCATTCGCCGCCAGAAAGGGTCTGTATTGAGCGGTGCAGCTTATCGCTTATCTCGAGCATCTCGCTAACCTCTGTCAGCACCTCAGACACGATCGCGCTGTGAGGCTCTGCAGAACTTGGCAGGGACAAAGCAAGAAATTGGAACACCTCTAGGTTGAACGCTGGTCGTGCACTCTGACTTAAATAAGCACGCTGCAGAGAGAGATCTTGCAATGAAAAACTCGATAGTGGTTTATCAGCCCACATCACTTCACCTGTATAACCCTCTCCAATACCAGAGATCGCCTCGAGTAAGGTACTCTTACCGCTGCCATTTGGGCCGATAACATGAGTAACCTTCCCCGGTTGTAGGTCGAATGAAAGCGGCAGCAGCCTTGAGCCTACGCTTAAACTTTTAATTTGAATCATGATTTTTCACCAACATCCAAATAAAGATTGGCGCACCAATCGTGGTTGTCATAACACCAAGCGGCAACTCAGCAGAATCAAGCAGTGTACGAGCGCAGATATCTGCAAACACCAACAATGCTGCACCTGATACCGCAGAGAGTGGAAGCAGATATCGGTTATCAGTACCTATCGCCAAACGTAATAGATGTGGCACGACTAAGCCCACAAAGCTGATCACGCCCCCAAGGGCGACGGCACAACCGACAAGTATTGAGACAGCGAAAATCAAACGCCAGCGTAGTGACGATACGTTGATACCTAGCTGAGCTGCGTGTACCTCCCCTATCATCAGTTTGTCTAGTTTACTTCCTTGCAAACACAACCATATGACGACGGGAATCATCACTAAGGTAAGAGTGTGTTGATACCAAGCGACACCACCTAAGCTACCCATCAGCCAATACATCAGTTGGCGAAGGCTTAAATCATCACTAAAATAGAATGCCCAGGTCACCATCGCCCCCGACAAAATGCCAAGTGCAACGCCAATCAACAAGAGTTTTGCGGTGGTTAAACGCATCGCTCTCACCATGCCCACCAGCAGAAGTGTAAAACAGAGCGAGCCGATCACCGCTGCAATCATAAAGAGTTCGGGCGTTGGAGCGAACGGTAAGAAAAACAGAACAACAACCATTGCGAGACTAGCGCCACCGGAAATTCCGAGCACACCGGGCTCTGCTAATACGTTTCCTAACAAAACTTGTAAGCTTGCTCCAGACACGGCAAGCGCTGCGCCTATTGCAATTGCAGCAAGCAGACGTGGAAGTCGTAAATCAACCAGTAACTTTTCTTCAAGTGGAGAGAGTGTATTCAACGGAGAGATAAAGAGATCGCCGACCATTAAATAGAGGCCGCTGAGAACAAACAGCGCTGCAAGCATCAGATAGATGGCGCGAGTCCAGCGTCGCTGTTTTTGTTGAATAAGGTATTGGAAATCCATATCAAGCTACTTTAACTAAGTTCGCGTAACCTTACCTGTATCCCCAAATAAACACAAGGTTCGCAATAACGTGCGAACCTTGTGATATCAATCGTTTGAGATGAATTAGTAGCGTTGATTAATCGTAAACCAGTTGGCCATGATCAAATCGAGTTTCTACCTCACACACCATTAGTGCAGCACGTTGTCCAATAGCAACATTGCGATTTGGAAACACTACTGCTTCATTCTCATTTTTAGCCATCAATGGTTTATCACCGTCGTGACCAAACACTTCACCATGTTTGAATGCAGTGAAGTTCTCAACTGAGTCTGAGAACATGAAGTCAAAATCGTCATGTAAACGAACAATAGTACGACTTACACGATAAGTAATGGTTTTCTTTGGTAGGTGCTCAGGCTCAGTTTCAGCGATAAGGTTACGCATCGCCAAATCAAATGCCGTTAGCTTATCGAGTTGGTTCTCACCAATGCGCGCCACCTGCCCGAGCTCCATTGTTAGTGCCTGCGCACCAAAGTTTTCTGCACTGTACCAACTGAATGTACTGGTTGGAGAGTTTGAAAGCAGCAAAGCCTCTACGTGCCCGCTGTTAATAAAATCAATGAGCTCTTGGCTGCGAACGGGATGACGAACTTTAGGGCTTACTGCAAATGAATAGTGCTTCGATAAACGAATTGCACAGTGAAGGTCTAAATGCCAGCGCGTCTCAGGTTGAGTATCTCGATAGAACTCAGTAACTAAGTGCTTTAGATGGTTCGCAATCTTGCTTTCGCGGTTTACTTCATACTCTTTATCGTCAAAAAGACGGTTCATGTTTACATCAAGAAAACGGGTATGAGCGTTGGTCGCTTCTGGGTGAGCGATAATAAACAAACAGCGAGCTTTTACTGATTGGAAACCTGTTTCAATGTCTTCAATAATCTTATCAACCAGTTCCATTGGTGCGGTTTCATCACCATGAACGCCTGTTGAAAAAATGATGTTCTTGGTCTGTTGATCGTAATCCGCTGGAATTACTTCAAAGACACCACGTTGATGGACTTTTAGTTGTACTCCATTACCTAGTACGGTTTGTCCTGCAAGCACTTCTTGTTCAAGATCTAGGCTGTCCAAAAGAAATGATTGGCGAAAGAGAGATTTCGTCATGCGCTACTCCTTAATTGCACGGCCGTATGTTAATAAATTGTACAAAGAAATTGTGTTGCTATGATCGCACTTATCAACAGAAACTCCGTTATCACTCACAAATACTGCCCATAAATAGTTATATTGGCCCTGCTTATATCAGGGAGAATTAAACCTTGCGAGGTTTTTAAGCTATATCAATCAGATAAGAGCCGTGTAACCTACCACAGCTCTTATTGAGTATGAACCGATTAAGATCAATTAATCTTCTTGATTGAGCAGTCTTTCAAACTCGTCGATTTGCGCAGACACCATATCGATACTCTGTTGCCAGAAGTCCGCTTCAGTAAGATCCATACCTAGGTGCTTAGCCACCACATCTTCAGCCATCATGCTGCCTGTGTCTCTAAGAAGTGCGACGTAGTCACTGTAAAAGCGTTCGCCCTTAACTTCTCGTTGCGCGTACACGCCCTTACTGAATAGGTAGCCGAACAGGTACGGATAGTTGTAGAAACTCACTTGCGAGATACTGAAGTGCAGCTTACTAGCCCAGAAGTAAGGGTCAGCTTCACTCATTGCTTCGCCGTACCACGCTTTCCACGTTTTCTCCATTAAGTCACACAACTGCTTAGCCGTAAGCTCGCCTTTCTCGCGCTGTTCATAGAAAGCCTTTTCGAACTCAAAACGTACTGGAATATTGATCATCAATGCCAAAGATGAAGAGAGCTCTTCCCACAGCATTTCTAGCTTCTCATCACGCGTTTCTGCTTGTTTTAGCAAGTAGTCACGAACAATGTTTTCCGCAAAGATTGAAGCAGTTTCCGCCAACGTCATCGGGTAACGAGTTTGACACAGTGGCATGTCACGCATAACCCAGTTATGGAAGGCATGACCAAGCTCATGAGCAAGAGTCATAAGATCCGAACGACTTCCACTCCAAGTCATGAATACCAGTGGCGAACGCGTGGCTGCGAACTTGGTACAGTAAGCTCCCAAGCGTTTGTTTGGCGCAGGCGCTGCATCAATCCAGCCATTTTCAACCATAAGGTCAACAAACTGCGCCATCTCTGGATTAACTTCTGCAAAGGCAGTCTTAATCACATCGATCGCTTCATCAAACGGGTAAACCTTAGATTCAGCATCACCCAGTGGAGGCATCGCAGCAAGGTGGTTCCAAGGTTTCATCTCATCCAGGCCATGGACTTTCGCCATCAACAAACCCGCTTTTTGGCCTACCGAGCGATTGGCTTTTGCTGTTGCCATCATGGTGTCGAGTGTTTCAGGCACGATACGACTTCCATGCAGGCTTGGGGCTAAGAAATGCACATCACAGATCTTCGAGCGTTTTTTGTTTTCAGTTAAACGCCACCCTGCCAATGCGTTAAGAATGGAAGCGAACGATTCTTGATGCGTCGCCATCGCTTGTTGAACAGCGCGCCAAGCCGGTTCTTGTTTATCAAATTCACTACCATAAAGAAGGCTCGCCGCTTGTGAGAAACCAAGTTCTTCCTCTTCACCTTCAAGCTGCAGTGAGAGTTTTAATGAACCCGTTAAGTTGTCGTATAAACGCCCCCACGCATCACGACCATCAACTTCCATTGCAGCAAGCAGTTGTTCTTCGGCAACACTTAGACGAGTTGCCGCTAGTTTACGAGAACTCTCAATGGCAAAACCTTGACCTGCTACATCTGGGCTGGTGTGATCTAGTACTTTGGTGATGAAATCCACATCAGCGTGAACCAGAGTATCTTCATATGGGCTAAATGCCTGAGACATTTCAGAGTTGAGTTTTGCAACACGGCCCAAAAGCTGTTTCGCTTCGGTATGGGTTGCATCCACTGACGCGTGGCAATTTGCGAAGGTATGAATGGTTCCCAACAGCGTGCCTGCCGCTTCGGAGGTTTGAATCGCATTCTGCATCGCGATCACGGTATCGCGCTTTTCAACATGAAGATATAACAGTTCGATACACTGCTCGATCAATTCAATATCTTGTTCAATTTTTGAATCGTCTAATCCACGATATGCAATGCTCAAATCCCAACTTGGCGTTGTCATGAGTTCTGTCCTTATTCTGTGCGATGTTCTATCGATAAATTGGTATATATTAAAATCCAGTTTTCACTGGCTGGTGCTAGGTCGCTAACAATGGCTGCCCAATCACCTTCACACTGATATAGTTATTGTCGTCTGTTTGTGTGATTTGAATATGTGTCAGAGACGCGTTGCCAATGGCAAGGTTGGAGTAAAGCGTTGGCTTCTTCCAATCAATATCCAAACAATACGCCAAAATCATTCTAATTACGCCACCATGCGTAACCAATAATGTGTTGTCATTGGTGCAACTAATAAGTTGCGACCAACCTTGAATTACTCGTTGATGGAACGCCTGTAAACTTTCCGCTCCAGCAAGTTGGTGATTTGCTGGGTCTTGCCAGAACGACTCCAAACTATCCCATTGGTCGCTAAGAAGATCGAAAGGCACGCCATCTACATCACCGAAATTCATCTCTTGCAGCTCGTCGATGCTCTGCAAAGCTATTGATTTGGCTTGCGCCGCTCTCTCTGCCAAATCATAACAACGGCGCAGTGGTGATGTTGCTACTGCATCAAATTTAACCGGAAGCGCTGTTATTTCTGCGCAAATCTCATCTTGGAGTGACGCGTCAACGAGCACGTCTGTCTTGCCATTGAGCGCCGCCTCTCCAAGTACTTTGCCATGACGAACGAGGTAAATATTTTTGGTACGTATCTTGTTCAATATGAGCCCGTTAGCCTTCGTTTTTTAGAATCATAGGTAAACCTGCTGCAATGAAAGTAACTTGCTTCACCACTTTTGCTAATGCTTGATTCATTCTGCCAGCATTGTCTACAAATAAACGAGACACTTGCCCCATAGGAACAACCCCAAGGCCTACTTCGTTCGAAACCAAAATGATATTTGCTGGGCTCACTTCGACGGCATCGACTAACTCTTCGATCCAACTTTCGACTTGTGCATTAGTCGCTTGTTCGCCAAGTTGATAAATCACGTTGTTGAGCCAAAGTGTTAAGCAATCTACCAAAACCACATCTGATGAATTTAAATCGCGCAGTGTTTTTGCAAGCTCAAGCGGCACTTCATGTTCGTTCCAACGCGTATCCCGTCGTTGTTGGTGATGAAGAATGCGAGCCTCCATCTCAGCATCAAAACTGGTCGCAGTTGCTATGTAGTGCAGCTGAAACGCGTCGTTACTCGATTTCTCAATGGCTTGTTTTTCAGCGAAGCTCGACTTTCCTGAGCGTGCTCCACCAAGAATTAAATGCGTGGTTTTTCCATTGTTCATGATTCGTGTTTACCCCATAAGTCCGTTATAAAACGTAGCGATAAACAGTAAGTAAGTTGAAAGTTCGACCAGCTGCTGCGCGGCGCCTAAGCAATCTCCAGTAAAGCCACCAATACGCAGCGTTAGCCAACGTTTAAGCAGTGTGCGGACGACATAGCCTATGACTAACAACAAAGCGCTAAATTCGATACCAAACCATAAGCTCGGCATTAATCCAATGGTAATCAAAAATAAAGTTTCAGTGCGTGTCTGCTTATTGGCTAATGGCTTACTCTTGCTGGTATCAGGATCGCTGACATAAGGCATGTCATAAATCAGCGACGCTGCAATGGCTCGACTAAATGCGTAGCTAGAAACCAAGATCATGAAAAGATCCGCGGTACTTGTTTGCTCAATAAGCTCGCTCAGAAACACCCACTTCCCTAACAGAGCCATAATCAATGCAGAAGCGCCATAAGTACCAATACGACTGTCTTTCATGATGGTTAGGCGTCGCTCAAGGGTCATGCCTCCACCAATACCATCGGCCATATCTGTCAGGCCATCTTCGTGGAATGCACCTGTCAGCATTAAGCTAAATGCCATCATAAGGATCAATGCTACGTCAGCAGGTAAGAACAAACTTAGCAAAACATAAACAGTGGCGCACAATAGCCCGAGCAAAATGCCGACCGTCGAAAAATAACGCCCGGCTCGATTCATACGCTCTTCCG
This sequence comes from Vibrio sp. THAF190c, assembly GCF_009363355.1. Lineage (NCBI taxonomy): Bacteria > Pseudomonadati > Pseudomonadota > Gammaproteobacteria > Vibrionales > Vibrionaceae > Vibrio > Vibrio sp. THAF190c. Next base: position 1,827,459 of record NZ_CP045338.1, read on the forward strand.
AATAAGGCGTATCATGGGGCACTGGTAGACGAGAGAAGAAACCCAGCGCCAACAAAAACAGTTGCCACTGATATTTAAAGCCGCTGTTTGTCTCAGACTGGTTCATTACACCGTCACTCCAGCACTCTCAAAACTGGCCATGTTGTTGTAGAACTCAGCGGCGGCCTTAATCAGAGGCAGTGCCAATGCAGCTCCCGTACCCTCACCTAGCCTTAGTCCCAAATCCAACATAGGTTCGGCATTTAATTCTCTCAATACATATTGATGTGCGTGTTCTTGAGACTTGTGTGCAAACAACATGTAATCACGACATGCTGGTTCAATTAAGTTCGCCACATACGCAGCTACCGAGACAATAAAGCCATCTACCAAAATCGGAGTTTGCGCCTTAGCTGCGCCGATAAACCCACCAACCATTTGTACAATTTCAAAGCCACCCACTTCAGCAAGCACTTGCTCTACTGTTTTGCCTTCACAACGCTCGACACCGTTGGCAACAACTTGCTGCTTTCGCTTAAGTTGTTGGTCATCTATTCCAGTACCAAGGCCAACACACTCTTTTGCATCTAACCCAGTTAATGCGCTAAGTATTGCCGAGGCACTGCTGGTATTGCCAATACCCATTTCACCAAACATAACGAGATTGCAGCCATACGCGATTTTACTTTCAATCAAAGACTGACCATAGCTGATCCCTTTCTCGACCTGATCAAGTGACATAGCTGCTTGTTGATTAAAGTTGTGAGTACCATTACCCAACCTTTGAGTGACCAATACTGCGGTATTGCTGCCCGAAATCGCGCTGGTATCGATAGCTTGTAAAATACCTGCGTCCACGACGGTTAGGTCAATATCGTTTAACCGACAGAAACAGTTAATCGCGGCGCCACCATGGACAAAGTTCAATACCATTTGCTGAGTCACAGCACTCGGAGCAATACTCACCCCCTCATCCGCGATACCGTGGTCACCAGCAAAAACAAACATTGAAGGCTTCGTGATTTGAATTGTCTCAGCCGGTATTTGGCTTTGTTGACTTTGAATGAGCGCCAATTGAAAAGCTGTCTTCTCTAATAGGCCAAGAGCGCCCAATGGTTTGGTTTTTTGATCGATTCGATTCTGGATAAACGCCGAATGTTGAGTGTCTAGCATGGAAATGACTTACCAATGTGATGATTTGAGATTTTAATCGTTAAATGACTGCTTTTGCTGAGAGAGCAGTAGTTTCTTACGTAGAAAAATAGTTTCTTACATAGTAAAACCAGAAAACAGAGCCCATCGTTGACTCTGTTTTCGATTATTTTGGTCGCGCTACCGAAAAAACATTTGAGAGCGTCGCGTATTCACCGCCACCAAGGCGTGACAACGGGTTTAGCGCTAGCGCATCAATTTTCAATCGCTCACTGGTTTGATCGATAATCTCTTCAGCAATGTATACCGCTTCAACCTTTGCGAATACCAAGCTTTGTGGAACCTCTCCCACTTCTTTAACTTCAAACAACGTACAACCAAACGCCACAGAGCAAGATTTAACTCGAGGCAAAAAGAAACCTTCAAACTCGACTAACTCAATATCGTTCGCTTGTACTTCAGAATGATTGTGCTCGAGTGTTGCAGCTGTAGCCGTCATTACTTCTGCAGAGGATTCAGACGCAATATGAATAACTAACTTACCGGTTTCTATTGCATTTTTGGCGGTGTCTTTGATTTCACCTGTCGGCTTTTTTCCAACAGAAAGCATCAACAATGGAGGCTGGCTCGATACTGGAGTGAAGTAGGAAAACGGAGCAAGGTTAAATACATCACCACTTGATTTGGTTAACGCCCATGCTATTGGACGAGGTACAACCGTTTGAGTCATCAGGTGGTAGATTTCATTTGCAGAGAGAGTATCGAACTGGAGGTTCATCGCGCATCCTTGGCTGTGACAAAGTAACAATCAGTGTACTTGCTATCGCCTAATCTATCTATCGATAAGTCCCTTTTGACTCCGTGTTTGTTGTCGAATTGAACAAAATCGACTTAAAAATCTCATTTTGACTGTCAATTTGAACAATCCTGGACCGTTCAATATTGTATTCCAATAAAATCAATCACTTAAAAGTTGGCATCAGTTATGCTTCTATTAAAGTGCTTTAAGTCACTCACTATGAAAAGCCAAGTGTACGGCTTTCAAGGAACGAAAGCTGAGGTACACATTTAGCAAAATAAGATTTAGGAGGTCTTTATGTTCGCTAACCAAAGTAGAAGAAAGCCGAATAAATCTGGTAAACAAAGCAAAAAGGTGAAGAAAATCCCACTCTCCTTCACTTAGGTAAGCGCCCGTCTCCAGCGCAAGCCAGAAAGCCCGCTCCCCGCGGGCTTTTGTTTTATTGCGCCTTAAGTTACTAAACCGTCCATTGCTCCGAGTGCTCAGTTATTTAGCACCGTGTCCTTTGTTGACTGCTCTCTGATGCCAACTCGCTGTAAACATGAACAATTTGTAGCGCAATTCACGGATTTTTCTGGATCTTCTGAGTAGATTGTTCCAAAACTAAAGTACTCAGTATTATAGATTCACTACATTTCTACTCACTAAGGAGTCCGCATGTCCATTCAAGGAGACAATTCTTCCGTTATCGTAGCAGGCGCGACGGGGTTAATTGGTGGTCATGTATTGCAACACCTGTTAAATGAATCTTCGGTAAAAACCGTTTATACACTCACTCGCTCCCAAATAGTAACAGAGCCCGCTTCAAATAAGCTGGTCCAAATCATCAACAACGACCTCGATGTCACCCAGTGGAACGATGATCACCCAAGACCAAAGCTCGGTGTTATTTGCCTGGGTACAACCATAAAGCAGGCAGGCTCAAAAGCAGCATTACGTAAGGTAGATGTAGAATTGGTGACTCACGTCGCTCAAACGATGAAGTTTTTGGGTGTTGAGCGCGTTGCCGTTGTATCCAGCTATGGCGCTTCTCCCACTTCTTACTCACACTACTTAAAATGCAAAGGACAGATGGAACAAAACTTAATTCGCATTGGTTTCAAGCAATTGTTTATTGCGAGGCCTGGACCACTGCTGGGTAATAGAACGAAGCCAAGATCTGATGAAAAGCTCCTACAAACACTCTCTCCTCTTTTCAGACCTTTTATGATTGGTCGTTTAAAAAACCTTCGTCCGATAGAGTCTGAGTCGGTTGCCAAGGCGATACTATTTAAATTATTCGAAAATAATTTCAAAAATGTCGAAATCTTTAGTTCGAGTGACATGCTCAATTTTTTGGCGAAATATCGCTAAATTGATGACTGAAACATCACTCTGTTGAATATCCGAACAATGACTCTTTTAGATATGACTAATTGATCTATCAAATTACTTTTCCTTATTTTACGTTTTGTTACAGAACGTTATTTTAGCTAACAGTACTCACGCCTATATATCTAGGCCTCCTATCGTTCTGAAGTAATTCATAAGGAAATTCAATGTCATTCCCTGCTATCGCTGCCTTAGCGGTATTCACTGGTATTCTCTTTTTTCTCTACGGACAGCAGAAAAAAGAACACACACTTTCACGTCTAGTTCTACTTGGTCTTGTCTTTGGTAGTGGTTTCGGTCTTGGGCTACAGCTGCTATTCGGCGAAGGTAACCCGATCATTAAAGAAACCTTAGACTGGGTTAACATTGTTGGCCGCGGCTACGTGGGTCTACTGAAAATGGTCATCATGCCACTGGTACTAGTGTCTATGATTGCCGCTGTTGTGAAATTAGAGAAAGGTGGTTCACTGGGTAAGATTTCAGGAATCACCATCTCTGTACTGTTAGCTACAACCGCTATCTCGGCCGTGATCGGTATCATTGTAACTCAGGCATTTGGTTTGTCTGCAGAAGGGCTCACTGAAGGTGCACGTGAAACAGCACGTCTAGCAGCACTAGAAACTCGCGCCGACCGTGTCTCTGACCTAACTATCCCTCAAATGCTGGTTAGCTTTATTCCAACTAACCCATTTGCTGATCTTACTGGCGCTCGCTCTACATCAATCATCGCCGTTGTTATCTTTGGTGTGCTAACAGGTATTGCAGCACGTAAAGTGATGGCAGAGAAAGAAGAACTAGAGTCACCGATTCGTACTTTCGTAGAAGCAGCGCAATCAATTGTGATGCGCCTTGTTAAGATGATCATGGCTCTGACTCCATACGGCATTGCAGCTCTAATGGCGAAAGTTGTCGCGACATCAAGCGCATCTGACATTCTGAGCCTACTTGGTTTCATCGTCGCTTCTTATGTAGCTATTCTACTGATGTTTGTAGTTCACGGTGTATTGGTTTCATTTGTTGGCGTTAACCCGAAAGAATACTTCAAGAAGATTTGGCCAGTACTGACGTTTGCGTTCACATCGCGCAGTTCGGCAGCAACAATTCCTCTGAACGTTGAAGCGCAAATCACTAAACTTAACGTGCCACCAGCGATTGCAAACCTGTCGGCGTCATTCGGTGCAACAATCGGTCAAAACGGTTGTGCGGGTATCTACCCTGCAATGCTAGCAGTGATGGTTGCGCCAACTATGGGCATCAACCCGATGGACATCAACTTCATCCTATCGCTGATTGCTATTATCACAGTAAGCTCATTTGGTATCGCTGGCGTAGGTGGCGGTGCCACGTTTGCAGCACTAATCGTACTACCTGCAATGGGACTACCTGTAACTATCGCTGCTCTGCTTATCTCTATCGAGCCACTTATCGATATGGCTCGCACTGCGCTTAACGTATCTGGTGCAATGACGGCAGGTACAATTACAAGCCGCATTCTAGGTAACAAAGAAGAGCAAGACGACCTTCAGCAAGCTCAAGCGTAATTGGGTTGAAAGCGTCGACTTAAGATAAGTTATGTAAACTCATTCAAGCCAGAACGAAAAAACCGATGCGCATTGCATCGGTTTTTTATTTCAAGCACAAAAAGACTAAAGATCGAGATCGGAAATACTCGACACAGCAAGCAGTTCGTCCTCTTCCTCGCTCAAGCCACTGATTCCTATTGCTCCAACAACACGGCCATCAACGACGATAGGCACGCCACCTTTAAAGCCTGTGATATTCGGGTCATTCCAATAACCGATATCCTTCCCGGTAGCTCGTGCCCACTCACCTAAATTGCCACTTGGTTGACGATCACGCGCCGACGTATACGCTTTGCTTTTTGCTAACAGGCCAGCCTGAACACTTACTTCGTCCATCTTAGCGAATGAAACCAATTCACCGTGAGTATCACAAACAGCGACGGCAATTTGCTGATGATTCTGAGTCGCGATTTCAATAGCCATCGCCACAGCTTGTTGAGCTTTGTTTAAAGTCAGCATGGTTGTCACCTATGGTAGAGCTTGGCCACGAGAGTAAACAAATAGGTTGTACCACTCTTCGCGAGTTAGGTTAACCATACTCGCAGCAACACTTGCACGAATTCGGTCAAGATTAGTTGTACCGATCACCGGTTGAATACTGCCTGGATGACGCAGAAGAAACGCTAATACGATCGCTTCACTAGTCACACCGTATTTTTCAGAAAGCTGTTGAACGTATTTCGAAGTCGCTCGAACATTTTCATCTTCCGAATCTAAGCCCTGCTCTGAAAAACGTCCTTGCGCCAAACAGCCCCATGCTTGAAGTTGAACACCATTGGTGCGGCAGTATTCTAGCGTACCTGGAGCCCAATCTGATTCATTCAAGCCTTGAGAGTTAACCAGAACAACATCGTTGAGCCAATCCAGTTTCGCAAGGCTCATCTCCATCTGGTTCACTACTAGAGGTTGGTCAAGAGCAGATTGTAGATACTCAATTTGATGGCCACTCATGTTAGACACACCAAAGTGTTCTACCTTACCCGCAGAATGCAGATTTTGGAGTGTACGAGCTAACTCATCGAGCTCCATCAGCGGATCAGGACGGTGTAGCAAGAGTACGTCTAACTTTTCCGTATTTAAGCGTTCAAGAATGCCATCAACTGAACTCTGTACCCAGTGTGCTGAGAAATCATAACGTCCAACGTTACCTTCACCTTGAAAACGAATTCCACACTTCGACTGCAGGAACATTTGATCGCGCAACTCAGGCTGGCTCTTTAATACTTGGCCAAATACCTGTTCAGCTTTAGAAAATGTATAGATATCAGCATGGTCAAAAAGATTAATACCTGAAGCCATTGCCGTTTCGATAATAGCCTGTGTTTGGTACACATCGTCTTGAGAAACAGGGTTGTCGTTCCAACCGCCGCCTAGCCCCATACAGCCGTATGCAATTTCACTGACATTAGTTAGGTGTTTTGACAAAGGAAGTACGTTTTTCATTATTCATTCTCGTATTCATAAAATCAGCCTTAATCATATTGTTCTACGAGAAAAACAGAATAGCCTGAATCCGAAATGATTGTTCGCTATAATGAACAAATTGATACTGGAGATAAGAGATGAATGAGCACAAGCGAATAGAAAGGTTGATGTTGTTTGTTGAACTGGCTCAACAGCTCAATTTCACCAAAGCTGCAGAACAACTCGGTATTTCAAAAAGTTACTTATCCGAACAAATAAAACGGTTGGAGAGTGATTTAGAGTGCCCGTTACTGGTTCGAACTACACGCAGTGTCCGACTCACGCTTCAAGGTGAGCGCGCACTTGCTCAAGGGCTGGTTATTCGCTCTCAAGTACTTGACCTTGAACGAAGCGTATCGGATGAGCATGAAGCAATTAAAGGGGTGCTAAGAATCACCGCGCCCAAGATGTTTACTGAGATCTTTCTCTCTGACCTTTGCCAACGCTTTCAAGCGCTTTACCCAGACATCTATTTCGAGATAAACAGCAGCTACACCACATACAACCTCAACCGCGAAGATATCGACATAGCATTTCGCGCCACCAACACGCCACCAGAAAATATGGTGGCTAAAAAGCTGTTTTCCTATCAGCATGATCTCGTCGCGGCGCCGAGCTATCTAGAAAAGTTCGGTGAACCTAACACACTAGATGATCTGCAAAATCATCAATGTCTTGCGACCCTACACCAACATGAATGGCCATTTAATAGTGGTAGCGTGCATGTTTCTGGTTGGCTCTCAAGTAACGAGAACCACCTTTTAAAGCAACAAGCAGTGCGTGGCAGCGGCATTATTCGTATCGCTAGTTATTACGTTGCTGAAGAGATCAAACAAGGTAACCTAACACCACTACTTACTCATGAATGCATCGCAAACGGAAATTCCATCTACCTGTTTTATCCTCAAATGGTCTACCCAGCCAGAAAGCACAAAGCTTTTGTACAGTTTGTTCAAGACTACTTCGAGAAGCATAAACTCGAAAAGTAACGCTATTTATCAGCAATTCAACTTGCTACCAGAAAAGTGAATATAACGCCAAACGACACAATTTGTTACCTTTCAAAAAAGGTTCAAGTGATCGTCTGTGCATCCCCTTTCGAATAACGTTGTGATAGCCAATGTGTTTGTGTACGCACTGGAATGCACATCACTCGTTTAAGTCATGACTTAAAAGTGCCATCAAATGGAAACATGAATTTGCGTTACTGAAACTACCCATTGAGACAATGAGTACAATCAGGAGGATGTATGAAATACTGCCCGTTCTGCTCGACCGAATTAATCGAAAGACACCATGTACAGGTGTGCCCACGAAATGAGATCGGCGAATGCCGCTTCGATGGCTATGAACAGTACGAACAGCGTGTGTTGGCCGAACTCTCGTCTGACAACCTTGATGTGAATAGCAATGTCTATAGTCGAATCCCAGAAAGGTAATCCTCAGCTGAAGCCCTTTTAACGACTATCAGCTTACCGTCACTAACATCTTTCGATGGCCCATCGCCCTTTTAGACGTGATTCATAGCGATGGCTAGACAAATAAAAACGCCCTTGCAGAAACAAGGGCGTTTTTCATTCTAAGTGTTACTGATAACTCTAATGGTGTAGCTCAGGATTCTGCAAAGCATCACCTAAGCTCACAACACGTAATTATTTCGCAGTATCAGCTGCTACTTTTGGTTGATCAACTTCTGTTAGAAGACCTTTAATCAGGCTGACACAGCCTAGTAGTAGGATGATAGTAAACGGCAGAGCTGCAATGATTGTAATTGATTGCAACGCTTGAATTGATTGTGTACCACCAATCCACAGCATCACCATCGCAATAGCACCTGAAATGACTGCCCAGATAACCTTCTGACGAACTGGTACTTCTAGCTTACCGCCTGCAGTCATACCATCGATAACGATAGAGCCAGAGTCAAGAGTCGTTACGAAGAATACGATAATAAGCGCAACTGCAATCACAGATAGAATGTTACCTAATGGATAAGCATCTAGCATATAGAACAAGCTTAGAGAAACATCAGCGATACCTTGGTCAATGCCCAATTGGCCGACCTTGTCCATCACTTGTTCAATCGCCACACCACCAAAGATAGACATCCAAGCCGTAGTCACAAGCGTAGGGATAATAAGAACACATAGTAGGAACTCACGAACCGTTCGACCTTTAGAGATACGCGCAACGAACATACCGAAGAATGGTGCGTATGCTACCCACCATGCCCAGTAGAATACTGTCCAACCATGTAACCAAGTTGTGTCTTCACGACCTGTCGTTTGACTAAGTGGAATAATGTTCTTCACATAACCCGTTACCGCTGTCGCTAGTGAGTCTAGAACCGTAGTGAAGTTAAGCACCGCGATGAAACCTAGGAAAACAAACGCGATAATCATGTTTAGGTTACTCAGTAGTTTTACACCACCGTCCATACCACGAAGTACAGAAACAATTGCCAGTACCATAATCAACACGATGATTAACTGTTGTAGGAATAGGTTGTTCTCAAGACCAAACACATGGCTAATACCACTTGCTGCCTGCGTACCACCTAAGCCTAGAGAAGTTGCTAGACCAAATAGCGTTACTAGAACCGTCATCACATCAATCACGTCACCTGTTTTACCCCAGACTTTATCACCAAGAATTGGGTAGAAAACTGAACGCATCGATAGTGGTAAACCTTTGTTGTAAACAAAGTACGCTAAACAAAGCGCTGCCATACCATAGATAGCCCACGCATGCAGACCCCAGTGGAATACCGTAGCGCCCAGAGCTGCTTCACGACCAGCAGCAGTATAAGGTTCTGCATTCAACGGCGTACCGAACCAGTTAGTGAAGAACGCTGTAGGCTCTGCCACACCCCAAAAGATAAGACCAATACCCATGCCCGCAGCAAACAGCATCGCAATCCAAGAAGCCATAGTGTAGTCAGCGGTCGCATTTTCACCACCAAGGCGAATTTTGCCCAATGGAGAGAATGCCAGACCAATAGCAAAAATAAGGAAAAGGTTCGCACCCCACATAAACAGGAAATCGAAGTTTGCGAGTACTGCGCCTTTCACCGCGTCGATTGCAGCTTTTGCATCGCCGGGCGCCATTGCGAGAAGTGTTACGATGAAGAGAATTGAAAGGCCTGCCGAAGCAGTGAAAACCGTGTTGTGGACATCCATGCCCCACTTGTTAATGTTGTCTTGACCGACTTGATAATCTGTTGAATCTATACTGTATTTTTTTGACTTAAAACTCATAAATTAAGATGCACACATATTCGACAATCCGAATATAAGGACCAACTCCATATCCAATTAAAATTTGATCAGCGCGCCATACCATATAAAAGGGTAAAAATAAGTGTATTTAATCAATCACTTACGACGTCTTACTCAATCCCGAGGACGCTATTATAACACAGAATAAAACACTTTTTTGGCAAAGCCTGCGCACTAACTCACCAGCAACAGCATAACTACCTGATTATAAAGAACTTAATAGTGGTAACTTTTTTCAAAAAATAGTTAGAGTACAAATTAAATTTCTTGCTCAGAATAGGTGTATTACTCATCCCAGTAAACGGTTAACGATGCCATCCCATTTGACGTGATTACCATGCTCGAAGCATAAAAAAATGCAGTTGACTCATACGAGTGCAACTGCATTTTCAATTCGTTTTAACTTAAAGCCAGATTACCACATCAAGTCATCTGGCACGACGAAGTCTTTGTACGGGTCATCTTCATCAACTTCTTCTTCTGAGGCCGCCTGAGTATCAACGATAGATTCCTCGTCACGCATCGCAATCTTGTTCGCAACGCTGGTCGGGATAATCACGTATCCTTCGCCATCACGAGCAATACTTAAAATACCTTTACTTAGCTGCTTTTGAGTCAGCTCTTCGACGTATAGGTACTTAACTAACGTACCGTCAGTAAAGTTGTATTTGATCTCGCCATCTTTTTGCTCGATCTTGTTCATCGCAATCAACTGTTTCACCTGAGCTTTGATCTCTTTGCTCAGCTGTTTCTCTTTCATTTGTTGATTCAGCTCTTTATCTTTCGCTTGTTGCGCCAAACGGTTCTCTTCAGCGGCTGCTTTCGCCTCGCGAGCTTGAACACGTGACTTCTTAGAGCCTTTCTTTGCTTTTTTCAGCTTTTTCTCATTAACCAAGCCAGCTTTTAGCATCTGCTCTTGGAGTGTTAACTTTGCCATGACTTTCCCAGTTCAGGATTAAAAACGGCACTATCATACCTGTTTTTTGTCATTCTGTTTATATCCCCAGCTCGGTTTATGACAAGGATAAAGAGTCAAATCTCTAAACTCGCGATTACCGCCACTTAACTAGCACCAAATCTAGGACAAACGTTGGCGAAATTGCGCTGGTGTCTGTTTCATCCAACTCTTAAATGCGCGTCTGAAATTAGCAGAATCGCTATAACCAAGACGTTCCCCTATATCTTCAACACTGATGTCAGTATTTAGCAACAGCTCCTTGGCCAATTCTCGGCGGACTTCAGCAAGCAAATCATGATAACTCGTCTCCTCTTTCGAGAGCTCCCGTCGCAACGTTCGTGAAGAACAGCCAAATTCACCAGCCAACTGTTCTATGGTTGGAAACTGGCCAGGTTCTTGATAAAGCATCGCTCTCACTTGGTTACTAAAGATTGACGGAGAACCGAGGCTCGCCATGATGCTATGGCAAGAGGATAAATAATGCTCTAAGGATGCAGCATCGTGACTCGGCAAAGGCTCATGGAGTAAATCACTATTAAAACGGAGCTCACAAAATGTTTGGTTGAATTCAACATTGCAACCAAACCGATTTTGGTACTTGTCTCCATGGCGACATAAATCGTCGATAGGCTCTGGATAAGAAAGGCGTAGCTCATTAATTTTCAGGGGGTGACGAGTCAACTGATAGAAAAGAGATACAATAGAGCTGAAAAAGTACTCACAGCAAAAAGGCAACATTTCACCTATGTCTAACGAGTTCTCGATTCGGATAATCGCCTCATCAGAGTCCTGAATCAGTACCACGGAGAATATAGGACCGTTGAGCCGAAGATATTTGAAGCCACTCTTGACGGCTTCCAACACGTTTGCGCTCGTCGCCAGCACGTAACCCAGCACACCAAAGTGGTTCAACCTCGCCTGTTGTCCAAGCCACAAACCCAGACCTTCTTGAGGTAATAGGCGATTCACAGCCTTGAACACAATCAACTTGTCGGCAAAGCTGAGTTGAATATTAGGATCTTGCCAATCAATATTGGCTAGGCCAAGAGAAGACAACAACGCTTTACAGTCGATGCCTCGTGATTCTAAGCTATCAAGCAGCAACGCAATATCTAAGCTTCCCAATGGTTGATGAGCACTACTTGGTTGATATGCCGCCAATACTTTCTCTTCAGTCATGACTCTTCCATAACCCGTCGTCTGCTCCCCTTCTAATCAATAGTTGAGTTGGTCTCTCTATTGGAACTTTACCATCTCCAAATCACAGAGCGTGATAGCAAGCTGATTAATGTCCGATAATGACCTAACCTTTCGCTAAGTGGCTCACTAGAATAGTCATTATGTTAATGCCATGTAAACTTTAATCATGATTAAACCTGAAATCACCCGAAAAGCACCTAGAAGTATCATTGATTCTCAGGGCAAGCCTGTTGTCGGTCAGTTCGATACAGTCCCTCACGAGCTTAATATTGAGAGGTTCGATTATCGCAACGTGATGGATAATCCAGCCAATCGATGGCAACGCTACTTTCATTACAAGCAGTTCCAATTTGTCAGCGTGGTTACAGCAAACTATGTCATCGGTGTTGCGATCGCCGATATTCGCTATCTGGGTTCCGCATTCTGCTATGTGTACAACATCAACGACAACAGTCTTGAAGAGCAGTCTTGGCTTCGCCCATTCTCTCTAGACAAAGTGACAACATCTTCTCCCTACCAAGGTGTCACGCAAATTGCTCGCGGCCAAATCAAATTTGACATTAATAAAGGTAATTGGGCAGTAGAGATAAATACCAAGCACGTACAAGCCAACCTTGAACTCATAGGCAAAGAAGATAGTCAGCCGCTTTCAATGACAACACCAACTGGCTACTCAGGCTGGACCTATACCCAGAAACACAACGCGCTTTCAGTAAACGGAAACCTGACCATTAACAGCCATGAAGTGGACCTGGAGCACGCCTTAGGAGGCTACGACTTTTCAGCTGGTTTTATGCGTCGGGAAACGAGCTGGCGCTGGGCAAGTATTAATACGCATCTTATTGGAGAGTCCTCAAAACTGATTCGATTCGGGTTGAATCTGGCGGCAGGCGTCAATGAAACCGGAACGTGTGAGAACGCACTTTGGATAGAGGGCACAAAACACCTCCTCCCTGCCGTCCACTTTGAATTTAACCGTGATGACATCACTCAACCTTGGCAGATTCACTCTGAAGATCGACGAATTGATCTGACTTTTACGCCTTGCAATAAACGCAGTGAAAAACTCAATTTGATTGTGCTTAAGAGCAATTTTCGTCAGTTTATCGGCCACTTTTCTGGCTCGATAACAGATAACTATGGGGTCATACATCAGCTCGAGCATGTACTTGGATTAACTGAAGATCATTTTGCGTGTTGGTAAGCGAAGTTACTACCCAATAAACCTATCTACCCAAAACTGTTACTAATACATACCGAGGCATCCGATGAACATAGAGTCACTCATCAACAACCCAGAATGGTTACTCGTGGTACTTGCACCACTTTTCATCGCTTGTATGCTCGCTGAATATTTCATTGGTCAAAAGCAGGGACACCTACCAGAAAACTCGCGCTATACCGTTACGGAAGTCGCTTGCAATTTTACTCTAGCAGGAATGCACCAACTTTCCGATTTGGTGACGGGACTATTAGTTGCACACCTGTATCTTTGGCTCTTTGGTTGGCGACTCATCGAGATTGAAATGGGGTTGGTCAGCTTCCTCTGTCTAATGATATTGCAAGATTTTTGCTATTACTGGTTCCACCGAGCGAGTCACAGAACACGCTGGATGTGGGCATCGCATGTTGCCCACCATAGCTCTGAACGAATGAATTTTAGTACTGCCTTTCGTCAAAGCTTGATGTATCCAATCTCTGGCATGTGGGTCTTCTGGCTACCATTAGTGATCATCGGATTTGAGCCTAAGTGGGTAGTATTCGTCGTACTTCTCAACCTTGGTTTACAGTTCTTCGTGCATACACAATGGATACGCACATTAGGTCCCTTAGAGTGGGTGTTCAACACACCTTCTCACCATCGTGTTCATCATGGTCGTAATCCACAATACATTGATAAAAACTACGCAGGCGTGCTCATCATATGGGACAAACTGTTTGGCACTTTTGAACCGGAAGTGGAAACCGTTCGTTACGGCACCACTAAGCCAGTCAACAGTGATAACCCTCTAACTGTCACCTTCCAAGAGTGGAAACTGATTTTTCAAGACCTCAGAAACAGTGAATACAGTTGGCGTGAAAAGCTTAAAATGATGTTCACGCCACCAACTGACTAACCCAACAAGCTCAGGGCTGAGTTTGGAGCTTGTTTAGCCTGCGCCAAAATTGAACTAGAAGACTGTTGTAGTATTTGAGATTTGGTCAACTCTGTTGTTGTTTTTGCAAAGTCTGTATCCCTTATTTGACTTTTTGATGCCTGCACATTGAGATCAATATTGTTTAGGTTGCTAATAGCGTGCCCAAGCCGGTTTTGGAAAGCTCCAAGCTCAGCTCGATGCGAATCAACATACTCTAAAGCCTGGTCGACCAAAGCAATTCCCCTTTGGGCACCACCTTGAGAAGTTACATCAATATTAGACACAGTCTCATAGCGATATTCTGGTGCGCCCATTATTTCAAGGAAATCGCCATCGAGATTAACGTTAAAGTCAGGCCCATAAAATATTTGTAATCGTCCCTCTCCATCAACCGATGTGTTAACAATATCCTGCTGGCCATTGATTCTTGTCGCGATTTCTTCTAGGTCGCTGCCTTTCTTCAAATCAAACGTCACCTGTTCAAAACCATATTCGTCAGCTATATCAACTGTTAGTGATGCGTCTCGAGGTAAGGTCCAGTCATCAGCTTTTCCCTCAGCTGTCCGCAAAAACATGCCACCAGCAGAAAGGCTGTCAGATCGTACGTTTTGTAGGCTCAGTACAACCGCCTCTCCACTATCAGCACCAATTTGAAACGATCTATCTTGAAACGAGCCATTTAACAACTTTGAACCAGCAAATGAAGTCGTTTCCGCAATTCTATTGAGCTCATCATTAAGCGCTGTAACCTCGGCTTGAATCGAAAGCCGATCATCTTTTGAATTCGAGCCATTCGAAGCTTGTAGAGACAAATCACGCAACCTTTGGAGTACATTGGTCGTCTCATTTAAGGCGCCTTCCGCCGTCTGAGCGATAGAGATTCCATCGTTAGCGTTTCTTACTGCCACCTCAAGACCTCGATTTTGTACATTAAGTCGATTCGATATCTGCAGACCTGCTGCATCATCCTGAGCACTATTTATTTTGTAGCCTGATGACAGCTGTTCCATTGAAGTACTGACTTGGGAACTGGCATTATTTACAAACCGCTGAGCTGTCATAGCCGATACATTTGAATTTACATTTATAGCCATACTGTACGCCTAGTTACATTTATAAAAACATCAATAATTTACATGAACATTATGCATTTAATAACCTATCGGCACTTTATGAGCCAACTTTAATATATCTGTTCCTTTTTCGTCCGATTTGTTGTGCTATCTGTCGCATTTAGTACAAATACAAGCCAACACGGTTCAACAAAACAAATTTCATACGCCTTGACTAGAACTAAGTGACAAACTAGCTGAGCTCCATTGAATGATTTCATTCAAATAAAACATGGTGTTGAACATAAATCTAATCGCGAATCAAGTCGGCTAAGCTCATTGCGTTAGCGCCCTCACGGTGTTCTAATACTTGGGAAATCAGATAAAACTGGATATATCAACGTTATGCAGCACGACTCTCAGCCGACCTACTTCTTCTTCGATTATGAAACTTGGGGGACGAGCCCAGCCAAAGATCGACCAAGCCAATTTGCGGGTGTTCGCACCGACCAAGATTTCAACATCATTGGTGAGCCTCTGGTTATCTATTGCCAACCGCCAGCTGATTATCTACCTGCACCTGAAGCCGCATTGATTACGCGAATCACCCCACAGAAAGCAATGTCACAAGGCTTACCTGAGCCAGAGTTCATCGCTAAGATTCACGCAGAGTTATCTAAGCCAAACACAACCAGCCTTGGTTACAACAGTATTCGTTTCGATGATGAAGTGACACGTTACACCTGTTACCGCAACTTTATCGATCCGTATGCGTGGAGCTGGCAAAACGGTAACTCACGTTGGGATCTGTTGGATGTGATGCGCGCGGTGCATGCATTGCGCCCAGATGGCATTGTTTGGCCAGAAAATGAAGAAGGTTTCCCGAGCTTTAAGCTAGAACATTTGTCTGTTGCTAACGGTATTGAACACGAAAATGCGCACGACGCGATGGCTGACGTTATCGCAACCATTGAAATGGCGAAGAAAGTTAAAGCTGCTCAACCGAAAATGTTCGACTACTTGTACAACATGCGTCATAAACGCAAACTGAATGAACTTGTCGACATTGTTAACATGACACCGCTGATGCACGTGTCTGGCATGCTAGGTAAAGAGTGCAATTACACCAGTTGGATTGTGCCGATGGCTTGGCACCCTACCAATCAAAACGCAGTTATCGTTATAGACCTAGCGAAAGATCCAACGCCACTGCTTGAGTTAGACACTGATGCGCTGCGCGAAAGGCTCTACACCAAACACAGTGAATTGGGTCCAGACGAACTGCCTGTACCGATTAAACTCGTGCAACTGAACAAATGCCCTATTCTTGCACCAGCGAAAACACTAACGGCTGAAAACGCTGAAACCATTGGCATTGATCGCCAGCAGTGCCTGGCAAACTTAGCGATTCTTCGTGAACACCCAGAGATTCGCGAAAAGCTGATTGGTCTTTATTCTGTTGAACGCGAGTACGAGAAAGACGATGATGTTGATACTCAGCTTTACGATGGTTTCTTTTCTCCATCAGATAAAGCCGCGATGGATATTATTCGTCAAACTGAACCAAACAACCTCGCTGCACTCGATATCAGCTTTGCCGACGAACGTATAGAGCCCCTTCTGTTCCGTTACAAAGCACGTCACTACCCTTGGACGTTAGATGAATCAGAACAGCAAAAATGGGCGAATCACTGCCGTGAGTTTTACGAAAGTCGACTTGAAGAATACATGCTCAACCTTGAAAATCTTGCTCATGAGCATGAAAACGATGAAAAGAAGATGGCAATACTCAAAGCGGTATACCAGTACGTAGAGAAACTCGCGAGCTAAACCCGTCTTTTATAGCTCTAAAGCTTTATGTCTACTAATTCAGACTTTATATAACGGTTACTCGTTAGCCGTTATCCATTAACTCAAAAAGAGACTCCTTTTGAAAGAAAGATTGATCCAACTTGTGTATCTAATGATCTCTTTTACATTGATCATCGGTTCACTGACAGCAGGCAATGCCATTCAAAGCCTTCTCGATACTGCTATTCCTGGAAGTATCTTTGGTATGCTACTACTTTTCTTCGCAATGGTGATCGGAATTATCCCTCCCCACTGGGTTCAACCTGGTGCGAGCCTAATCATCCGTTTCATGATCTTATTATTTGTACCGATCAGTGTTGGTCTCATGGAGCACTTCGACATGCTAGTTGCCAACGCCCTTCCTATCTTAGCTAGCGCGGTTGGTGGCACACTGATCGTCCTTATTTCTCTATCTTGGTTCTTAGACCGAGTGATTGCGAAGGGGAAATAGTATGTGGATTCTTCTGACTATTGTTGTGTTTCTCTTTGCTCGTTGGGTAAGTCAAAAAGTAAACTCGCCATTATGTAACCCTCTATTGATCAGTTTAGCGATCATTATTCCGGTGCTCACATACTGGCGAATCCCATTCGAGGAGTACTATGCAGACAACACCTGGATTACCTTTATGCTGCAACCAGCCGTTGTTGCGCTCGCCTATCCTCTGTATGAGCAGCTACCGCAGATAAGAGCCAATTGGCGCATCATTACCTTTGCTTGTGTCTTAGGGAGTGTAATGTCGATGCTGACCGCTGCATTGATCGCCGCTGCGTTTCATGCAGACCTAGGCTTAATTGCAAGCTTGCTTGGTAAATCGGTGACCACGCCAATCGCGATGGAAGTCTCTAGCCATCTCGGTGGTGAAGCTGCTATAGCGGCCATTTTGGTACTTTTGGTTGGGCTATTTGGTGCAATTTTCGCTTATCCCATCTACAACCTAATCGGCATTAAAAGTCCAATTGCACGCGGACTTACCATGGGAACGGTCTCTCACGCATTAGGAACAGCAACTAGCGCAGAGAAAGATCCACGAGATGCTGCATTTAGCTCATTGGCATTAGTGTTGTGCGGCGTTATTACCTCAATATTGGCACCTTCTGTGTTCTCGCTGGTATTGTGGATATACTCCTAATTGCAAAAATTTAACTCGAAGTAGCTGATAGTCTATCTATGTCATTGCTATTTCCCGAACAAAATCAGAGCGCTTTTCCAACAAATCTTTGGGAAATGCGCTCTTTTTTTCCACTAAACTATTTATTCATGCAATGTGATGCATCCGCCAATTTGTGACATCAATTACACTTTGCTGGCTGCAAACGATTTCATTTGTGACCTCACTCTAATTGTGCAACACAATGTAACAACCTACATACAATGGTGACATTGATCACAGAAAGATTCTGAGTATTGCATAAACTTAAAGCCTAAGGTCAATTAAGGATTCAACATGAACAGTCGTATTACCCTGGCGCTGGAAAGTGCTCCAGCTTCATTGAAAGCACTTTTAAGTGACATCGTATTAGCAGACAACTTTGACGCCACAATCTCTAAAGAGCAGTTTCAAAGCTTGCTGGATGCAAGCGGTCTTTCTGATAAAGAAGTTCGTCTAGCTTTACTGCCAATCGCAGCTGCTTTCTCTTACGCACCGCTTTCTGATTTCTACGTTGGCGCAGTAGTGCGCGGCCTATCTGGTCATATCTACTTCGGCGCGAACATGGAGATTGCCGGTGCACAGCTTGGTCAAACGGTACACGCAGAACAAGCAGCAATCAGCCATGCTTGGATGAAAGGCGAAAAAGGACTTTCTGACATCACCATCAACTACAGCCCTTGTGGTCACTGTCGTCAATTTATGAACGAACTGACGACGGCTAACGAGCTGAAAATTCAGCTACCAGAACGTGAAGAGCGCTCACTACAAGATTATCTTCCAGACTCTTTCGGCCCGTCTGATCTAGGTATCACCGAAGGCCTAATGACAGAGCTTGACCATAAGTACACAACTGAAGAAACGACACCTATTGTTGTTAAAGCTCTAGAGGCAATGAACCGCAGTCATGCGCCATACACCAAAAACTTAAGTGGTGTTTCGCTTCAACTAACGTCTGGTGAAATCTTCTCTGGTGCATACGCTGAAAACGCAGCATTTAATCCGAGTTTACCTCCACTTCAAGTAGCAATGATTCAAGTGATGCTGGCAGGTATTAGCTTCGATCAGATTGAGAGCGCTGCTCTAGTTGAAAACGCACAGGGCAACATTAGCCACTTAGCGGATACCCAATCAACACTGGAAGCAATTAACCCTGATATCCCAGTCACTTACTTAGCAATCTAACTGCATTAAGTTAACATGCGATTTACATAAGCAGCCATCTTTTAGTCGGCTGCTTTTTTTATGCTTAAAATTCACTAAAACCACCACGCAAACGTTTGCTTTTGAGGTTGGAATGAGTATGATCTCCCCGTTCTCAATTACTCGTTCAACATGTTCGGAAGGAATAACTATGTTTGGTACCGCCACTCGTGACAATGCTACTCGTGTACTTCTATTAGGCTCAGGAGAGCTGGGTAAAGAGGTTGCTATTGAGTGTCAACGTTTAGGTTTAGAAGTGATCGCTTGTGATCGCTACCCAGATGCCCCTGCAATGCAAGTTGCTAACCGCAGCCATGTATTAGATATGCTCGATGGCGATGCGCTGGAAGCTATCATAGAGCTCGAAAAACCCGATTACGTAGTACCTGAAATTGAAGCCATTGCGACCAGCAAACTGGTTGAGCTAGAAGAGAGAGGCTTAAACGTCGTTCCTACGGCGAACGCAACCAAGTTAACAATGAATCGTGAAGGGATTCGTCGCCTTGCTGCGGAGGAGCTTGAACTGATGACTTCACCTTATCGCTTTGCCGATACGTTTGAAGATTTCTCAGCCGCCGTCGAATTTGTTGGCATCCCTTGTGTCGTGAAACCAGTAATGAGTTCATCTGGCAAAGGCCAAAGCGTTATTAAGAGCAAAGACGACATTCAGAAGGCATGGGATTACGCTCAGGAAGGCGGCCGCACTGGTGCTGGACGAGTAATCGTAGAAGGCTTTATCGATTTTGATTACGAAATCACTCTGCTTACTGTGCGTGCGGTTGACGGTGTTCACTTCTGTGCGCCAATCGGCCATCGCCAAGAAGACGGTGACTACCGTGAGTCATGGCAGCCACAAATGATGTCAGACAACGCACTCAAGGCTGCCCAATACACAGCAGGTAAAGTGGTTGATGCTCTAGGCGGCTACGGCATCTTTGGTGTGGAGCTGTTCGTAAAAGGCGACCACGTGATCTTCAATGAAGTATCACCTCGCCCGCACGACACGGGTTTGGTTACACTGCTCTCTCAAGACTCTTCTGAGTTCGCTCTGCACGTTCGCGCATTCACTGGTATGCCAATCAAGAACATCACTCAATACGGCCCATGTGCTTCTGCTGTGGTACTTGGTCAGGGCACATCAACGAATATCCGTTTCGAAGGTCTAGAGAACGCACTAAATGCGCCTCAAACTCAGGTTCGCTTGTTTGGTAAACCAGACATCAATGGCCGACGCCGCTTAGGTGTAGCTCTAACACGCCGCGATAGTATTGAATCAGCTATTGAAGACGCAGTAGAAAGTGCTGCTAAGATTAAAGTGATCTACTAATTTAAATCACTGCAGTACAAGTTGTCAGAAAAAAGACGGGCTTCAGTGCCCGTCTTTTCGTTGTTATAAGTAGTTAGTATCTCTTAAAGCTGACATTCAATCAGATAAACTTCTTCTGAGAAACGTGATAGACCTTTCTTGGCGATCTTAGGATGATCATCACCAGCAATATCTTGATTGAGTTGTGTAATCTTGTATCCAGAGAACAGCTGCTCTACTTCATCTCTTGGTACACTGAACGGAGGCCCACTCATCTCTTCTTGATTGTAATCCAGAGTCACTAACAAGATCTTGCCACCAGGTTTTAACAGCTGCTTCAACCTCTCCACATACTGCACTCGCACCTCTTTAGGCAATGCCACTAAAGAAGCACGATCATAAATCGTATCAACCGCTTGAATCGGCGCCGTGAAGTAATCACCAGTGTAGATGCTCAGTTCATCAAATTGGTACAGCTCATGTTGACCATTAATCTGTGTCACCATTGGCGTATAAAAATGTTCCGAGAAAAATGCACGGACAGCGATTTGGCTTAGTTCAACACCCTGAACGTCTTGATGCTTAGATGCCAACCAAACGAGGTCTTCGCTCTTACCACACAGTGGAACAAAAACGCTCTTATCATGGCTAGGTTCTGTGTGCTTCCAAAACTCAATGAGCAGTGGATTCACATCTTCTAGGTGGAAACCAATTTGGTTTGCGGCCCATTTATTGTGCCAAAATTCAGGATTATTCATCTTTCGTTCATCTTGTTCATTTAATAATGCAAGGGTACAGGATAGACAGGTAAGAGCAACCTTGGCAGGGGTCAAAGTTCTTGAAAATGTGGAACTAACGCTTCTTTAATTTGTCTATATGTTCACATACTAAAATAAGAGAAAACGTTAAGGTTGGTTTCTGTTCAAACGGCCCCATATAGTATGTAGAGACACCATAGTTTGAACAACAATTTGCTCTTAGCGTTACTGGTTACCCCTTTTAGTTTCAACGTTTTGTAACCTCGTATATTGGAGTTTGAATGAGTGTATTTCTCCGTACCACGGCACTAATGCTTCTTGTATTGAGCCGCGCGCCTGCATTCGCAGCAACTGTATCAACTAACTCAGCAGAACCTACTCGCACACCAGCACAAAACCAAGTGTCATCGAAAGTATTCCGTCACAGCCTAAGCGGCCTGTACGGTATCAAAGCGTTTGACTCAAATCCAACTCAACCTTATACCGACTTCGACGTGCTTTACAGCAAATCACACCAAGCTCAAGCAGAGCTAGAAACCATCTGTAAAAGTACTGCCCTACTTACCAACTCTGAAGCACTGTTCGCAGGCGTAAAATCACAAGCTCGTGCAGAAGAAAAGATTGCATTGGAACTGAACGGCGACGTTACCCGAATCACCGACCTTGCTCGCGCAACCATCATCGCTAACGATGTAGAGAGCCTAGTAGAAGTGTACGAAGCAGTAAGCCGCGAAGCCGATGTCGTTAAAGTAAAAAATAAGTTTAAGTCTCCAGCTGACTCAGGTTACCGTGACCTTAACTTGCTAGTTCGCCTACCAAAAACGAATATCATCGCTGAAGTTCAGCTTCACCTTAAAGCGATTGCTGATGTGAAAAGTGGTCCAGAGCATGAACTGTATGAAATCATCCAAGGTATTGAGCGTAACGCTCTTGCGCAGAACCGCCCTATCAATGACATTGAAGCAGCACAAATCAACAACCTAAGAAGCCAATCTTTAGAGCTATATCAGCAAGCTTGGCAGCCATATATCACCACTCACATTAAAGCAGCCTAGTCATTTCACACTCACTAATGAAAGGTTGTTAACTCAAACAAAAAGGCGGTCATCACGACCGCCTTTTTAGTGCTTCCAAGTATCTAATCTAGCCTTATCTATTCCTCGACTAGTCTTTGTGATTAGCACGAGAAAAATACGTGCAGTTGATCGCTTTTCTATACTTTCTTCCTTTGTTTTTTTCTGCTTCTATAGAGCATCAACCCGATGACATATAAAAGGAATTAGGTCACATGAAGGTTATGCCATCTGTCATTTTGCTTGCTTCTGCTTTACCTCTCACAAGCTACGCCAATGAATGCGGTGAATTTACCATCGCAGATATGAACTGGAACTCAGCCAGTCTAATTGCTCATATAGACCAATTTATTCTCAACGAGGGATATGCGTGCGACGCTCAGCTAATACCCGGGGATAGCGTCCCTACAGGCACCTCTATGATCGAGAAAGGCCAACCAGATGTTGCTCCAGAACTCTGGACGAACGGCATCAAAGAAGCGTTAGACAAAGGTGTTGCTGAGAAGCGACTACGCTACGCTGGTAAATCTTTAACTAATGGTGGCGAAGAAGGCTTTTGGGTACCGAGCTACCTTGTTGAGCAATACCCCGAGCTAACAACCATAGAGGGAGTTATCAAAAACGCTAAGCTGTTTGAGCATCCAGAAGATGATGAAAAGTTTGCTTTCTATGGCTGCCCTGCCGGGTGGACTTGCCAAATAACTTCAGGACACCTTTTTGATGCACTGAAACTCGAAGACCATAACTTTGAAATGATTGATCCAGGCTCAGGTGCAGCGCTCGCAGGTACAATTGCCAAAGCGTACGAACGTAATAAAGCCTGGTTTGGTTACTACTGGTCACCAACGCCGGTACTCGGTAAGTATGAAATGGTGAAAGTTGATTTTGGAAGTGGGACGGATATAGAAGAGTTTCGTAACTGTACAACTCAACCAGATTGCGAATCTCCAAAAGTAACCATGTTCCCTGCAGCGCCAGTTCACACCGTTACAACCGAGAGTTTTGCAACCAGCCAACCAATCGCGTACCAGTACTTTCAGAAACGTGGGTTTACCAATGAGAAGATGAGTGAGCTTTTGGCTTGGATGGAAGATAATCAGGCAGACGCAGAAGAAGCAATGTATCACTTCTTGGAGACATCACCCGACGTATGGCACAACTGGGTGCCACAAGACGTGGCAGAGAAAGTACAACAAGCGCTGTAAAAAGCTTTATAACATTTGTTAAGGTAAATTACTTAACAAGACTCATTCGCGTTACAGATACCAGAAAGAAAAAGACCACGCTGTGCGTGGTCTATTGCTTGGCTACTTCTCGATTTTAATATTTTCTACGCGGGCTTTTAGTTTTTGACCCGGTCTGAAAGTAACAACACGTCGAGCAGAGATTGGAATGTCTTCACCAGTTTTAGGGTTACGACCCGGACGCTCGTTTTTCTCGCGAAGATCAAAATTACCAAAACCTGACAGTTTTACCTGTTCGCCATTTTCTAGTGCTTTACGAACTTCTTCGAAAAACACTTCAACCGTTTCCTTGGCATCCCGTTTGCTGTATCCGAGTGTCTCAAACAGGTTCTCAGCCAAATCGGCCTTCGTGAGTGCCATAAAACTTTCCTCAAAGCTATGTTAAACCTTGCTACTATCGTCAGTAGCGCCGAAGCATTTACCCTATTCAATCAATGAGATAAGGCTGTTTACAAGGAAAGTGTATGCCAAGCTTCTGATTTTCGCCAACTTTTTTATCTCAACTCTTTAATTATTTATGCAAATCAAGAACATAACACTCTTAATTAAGTGGATATTAAACTGGAAAACATCTAACTAGTGAACAGCAATTAGAAGTAAAAACCAAATAAAATCAGATATTAAGAATATATAACTTAATTGATACTTTTGTACAAAATCGAGACTTTACGCTTACCTCTAATAAAATCAGCCACTTGGTTTAACATTAATCTCAACAGAGATTATATTTCGAACACAGAATTTCATGCCATTTATGACTCAACAGGATTTAATTCGAATACTCATATTGTAGCAATCGATTTCGATGATGCTTGTCAACGCTATAAACGCCCTCTTCCCTGTTGAAAGTCGTGGTTCAAATGTGACAACAGCTTGAATATTTGGCAAGCGACGCCCTGGTCGCATTAGCTCTACTATTTCTCATTGTTTCAACCAAAGTGATCAAAGTTTGATATAGCATCTCTCGACTAACTGATATGAGCCCAAGCCAGACTAAAAGAAGTTGGAAGGAATTAACTGATATTTCAAATGTATAAGTGCGACCGATAACGCATTCATCAAGAATCAAATGTGAAACGTCACGTATTTGATTTCTGTATGCATTGAATGCAATTGCAACCGTATGATTACAATTAACCAGTTTAGTTAAGATCTATAAATTGGAAGTAATTATATGATAAGGAATGGTTTTTATTGTCTCCTCCCAGCTGTTGCATTGGCTACCCTCTCAGGATGTGGCGGTAGCGATGGAGGAAGCTCACCAAGTAGTTCTCTCACGGTACCGCAAACCAGCTTTAATCTCGAATCGACTGCATTCGAAGAGGCTAGCATTGATATCCCGTTTAGCGTTCGACACATTACTGGGGATAACCTTTACTATGGTGTATTCGGCGACAGTGAGGTGATAGAGAGAATCGATATCTACGCAAATGACGATAACACCGGCTATGCGAGCGTGCTTTTTAAGCTAGGATATCAATTGGGAAGTGGTACCAAATCAACCAATATTGAATTCAACATTTGTCACGATTACTACTGCAACGAGCACTATTCTGGTTCACCCAAATCTGTTGTTCTTACTAACGAAGTGACACTGGACCAAAAAATCAGCCTAGCTGAATCCAAAATCGAAGTTACTGCAGATTATAACGATGTAAATATAGGTCATAATGTTGCGGATCTTATCCAATTTTCTGGTTCTGATCCCTACCAACTTCATATAGAAGCACAAGCTGGCAATCCAATGGTAACATCTGTCAATCCTTTCCCAGCACTCACTAGCATCGGGCTTAATATGACATTTGAAACGCCTTCTGTTGTGGGAGGTGGAACATACAGTTCGGCTGTCACCGTCAAAGCCTGTTACGATGCTAACTGTGCTTATCCGATTGAAGGCAGCCCGATTACCGTCCCTGTTGATTACATTATTACAGGGATTACACCGACACCGACACCAAATCCGGACCCAGACACAGGAACACCAACAACGCCACCAACCAACAACGCGAAAGTCGAATTTGATAATCAACTAAGCCACAACACGATTGACGCAGCCTATTCAGACGCACTAAATGTGATAGCCATCGTTTCTGATTCACCAAAAAGCGCGGTCTATTTCTATAGCCTGTCAGACGCCAAGTCTTATGAAATCGACCTCACCAGAACTCCCACTTCTATCGCAGTCGATAATATCAATGGGACGAATCGCTTTATCGTCGGTCACAACATGATGATCACGACTGTAAACTACAATAACGCCACGCCACAAAGTAGCCAAACCAATCAGATATTCAATTCTCATGATGTCTTTGATTTGTCGACTGACGGTAGATACGTGTGGACGTTACCAAGCGAAGACCAGTGGGAAGAGCTACAGATCATCAACCTCAATGACGGTTCAGTCAAACTCGGTGATGTATGGGGTTACTATGAACAGACAAAATTAAAGATTAACCCGACGAGCTCTGCTCTATACAGCCTAACCACGGTAATAAGTCCTGGAAATATTTCTAGAGCAGATCTAACTGATCCGGCTTCGCCTGCATATCCGGTAAGCTCAATTTATCATGGCGACTACCAATTCTGTAGTGACTTTTGGTTCAATCATACTGGCACATCTATCTTTACCCAATGTGGTGTAATGCTAAATGCATCAGACAACGCCAATGAAGACATGCGCTATGGAGGTCAAATTACACTGCCACCAACGCAAGGTTGGCCATATTACTCTGCGATTGAAACATTGGACGAATCACACGATAGCACGAAGATTGCGTACACAATGCAGGGAGAAGACCGTGCAATAAGAGTCTTGTCATCGTCTGATTTGAACTTACAAGAGAGCTTCACCTTAGATGACTCAACCATAGGTAACATTGACTACCTTACTACTCCTAAGTTCCTATTCTATGGCGCAGACGGCAAACTCAACATTGTTGGTACAGCAATAACAAACTCCGAGACTCATACTCTCATTTTCCAACACTAGCTGCCCTTCTAACCTTGTTACAGAAACGGCAAAGGCCTCGCAAATCGCGAGGCCTTCGGTGTCAATTATGCTAAAGCAAATTACTCTTTACGCTACTTGGATAACGTATCTCTAAACAAGTCTTGGTCGAGTTCCAATCTTTTCAAACAAGGACCAATTTGATCAAGCTTATCAAGGTGCGTTGTTACGTGAGATGTTACGAGGCACATAGCGTAAAATTGCGAATAGTCATCCACCTCGTCAAATGTTTTATTAGGGAGCTTCTTCTCAACTTTAGCGACACAGAACTCCTCATTTTCTTGCATGTCATTGATACATTGCTGCTGCGTTATATCAAAGCACGCCAAATACTCTGGTTGTACACAAAATAGATCGTTTCCATTTGCATGCAACTTATCAAGGGCTGCTTCAGCTACAATTTCTTTGATTAGATTCTTTTTCTTCGGTTTTTCCGCCGTTGTAACACAACCACTTAAAAACACAGCCAACGTCACTGCTATATAGAACTTCATTCTTACCTATCTTTTTTGAATTGTTGTCACTTAACCAGTAAGGATATGCACAATCAGCCAAATCAAAGATTTGCCGTTTTGAGCGAATAATTATAAATCGCCTTACTATTCAAGAGATTGTACATAAATGCTCTACCATTGATAAACATTTAATAACTCAAATCAATAAAACGAAGCAGCAAACATAAACTCAACAAATAACATGCGTAATCAGCAAGCCTACAGCGAAATAGTAAATGTACTTCCCTCTCCCACTTTAGAATCGACTGTCAATGTACCATCGAGGTTATCCACCATAGCCATTGCGAGGGAGAGTCCTAGCCCATAACCTTGTACATTACTTCTGCTGCTATCGACTCGGTACAAGCGTTCAAAGACCAAAGCTTGGAACTTAGGCTCAATGCCGATGCCAGTATCTTGAACAGAGATACTCACTGATTCATCGCCCTCTTGTTCAGCACTCAATGTAACACTGCCTTGCTCGGTATATTTAATCGCATTATCAAGCAGGTTAACCAATACCTGCGTCAACTTGTCTGGGTCAGATTGAAGTCTTAAATCACTCGCCACATCGACGCTCAACTCAATCTGCTTGTCTTCGGCGACATCTTCATACCAACTCGCAACATTGCGGATAACTTCAGATACGTTCGTCTCAATTTTCTGCGGTATACGTTTTCCAGTTAGTTCATCATTGAGCTTCATTAAGGCAGAAAGCATGTTGCTCGCTTGCGTTGCGTGTTCTGCACAGTCGGCTAGCGCTTCTTTCATTGAATGCTGATCGCCATCGTTAATTAAGGCGGCTTGGGAGGCTAATGTGATGCGCGTGAGAGGCGTACGAATATCGTGAGCAATAGCATCGACCGTTGTGTTTAAAGTCGTAGTAACATGGTGAAGTCTCGCCACCGAACTCCGGACACTTGAACTGATCACCTCTAACCCTTTTGGCGACTCTGTATGCTGATCTTTGAGCTCCAATTGCCCTTTCTGGAGTTGGTCCAATAGATCACCAAACGTGACAAGCGGGAACATAGCACTTTGTATAATCTTACGGGTGAAGACTGCCGTTACTACCAACAAAGCCATAAGAGCATAGAGTGTCATTAACCATTGATTGAACGCTATGTGGTCTCTTGCACGATTATCCAGTACCAGCCAAAAGTCGTAACCCTCACCTTCCATTTTCAGCGACATGTAGGGATTAAATACAAAACTATCGAGCCACGTTTTTTGGTTATCAATCTGATACTGTAGAAGCGAGCCGGCCAAGTCAACGCCATTAGAGTTCGACAACCTATTAGCGATATTCATGTCCCCAGCCACAAGTACTACTTCATTTGGCTTGTGATTATTCACGGCATAGGCCGCAATATTGTTCTCTATAAGACGATGAGGATTCGCCTCCAACACATGAATCAGTCGCTCAGGCGAATCGTAGGTCAAGATTCGTTGATACTCAGCCGACATCGAGGTCATTATCTTCTTTTCAGTTCGATAAAGATCGAAGAAGAATATTGCCCCAACGATCAACTCCACCAGCAACAAGCAGAGCAACAGCGTTGCCATAAGGCGCAACAGCAAATGATTTTTAGCTTTCGCCAGAGCTTGTTCGATATTACGACTTGAGGACATAACCGACGCCTCTCAATGTATGAATCAACGGTGTTGAAAACCCTTTATCCACTTTGCTTCGCAAGCGACAGACCAGAACATCAACAACGTTAGTTTGTGGGTCGAATTGATGTCCCCATACGTGTTCTAAGATGGCGGTTTTAGACATCACCGCTTCTGGGTTCTCAAGAAGTAGCTTCATCAACATAAACTCACGCTGATTGATAGTAATCGTTTGTTGGTCACGACATAGAGTGTGTTTGATGAGATCAAGACTAAGAGGACCATACTCGAGCGATAAAGCCTGAGTGGCTGGTTGCTTTCCACGACGAGTCAGCGTTTGACAACGAGCTAAGAGCTCAGGGAAAGCAAATGGCTTTACTAAGTAGTCATCAGCTCCAGATTGTAACCCCTGAACACGCTCTTCCACCGAATGCTTTGCACTTAGAATAATTACTGGCGTTGCGTAGCCTTGTCCTCTCAGCTCTGCCAATACCTCAAAGCCATCTTTCTTCGGCAACATAATATCGAGAATAATGACATCGAATTCTTCAGTCATCGCTTCATGCAGACCGTCAATGCCGTCTGTTGCGTGCGTTACGCTAATCCCTTGTTGCTGAAAGCCATTCACCAAAAATTTGGCAATATGAAGATCATCTTCAATCAATAGTATTTTCATTAACGTCCATTTATTCGTAAGCCTTGTTCTCAATACACTCTATCAACATCCTTTCTCGAATATAACCAAGATTACAACTTTGTAATGTTTCGGAAAGACTGCAGCAATTATGACTTCGTTAGTATGACCTTGTTGAATCAAAACACCTTGTTGTTGAAACACAGGTCTCTGAAACAAAACCAATCAAAAATATGTCTTAACGGAGTAAACATGAAAACAATGACACGTACTTTTATCGCAGCAGCTTTCGCTTCATTTGGCTTCTCTAACTTTGCATTGGCTGCGGAAACTCAAACCGTATCGGTTACACAAATCTCTTCCAAAGCCGCATTTCAGCTAGCTCAAGAAGCGGTAAATCAATGTGAGACAGATGGTTACAAGGTTTCAGCTACCGTTGTTGATCTATCTGGAAACGTCATAGCTCAGTTACGCTCTGACGGCGCGGGTATCCACACATTAGACAGCTCTCGTAAAAAAGCCTTCACCGTTGCAAGCATGAAGCAGCCGTCAGGGAACTTGATGAAACTCATCGCTGACAAACCTATCATGCAGCCTCTACAAAACATGGATGACAATCTACTGTTCTTGGCGGGTGGCGTTCCAGTACAACTGAATAACTCTATGATTGGTGCTATTGGTGTTGGCGGCGCGCCGGGTGGACATTTAGATGTGGCTTGTGCTGACAAAGCGATTAAGAAATTCTTTTAATCACTGCTTGCCCGTATCTCTATATACACAAATAAACGAATAAACAAAAAGCGCTCCAATGTGAGCGCTTTTCAGGTATTCAGACGTGTAATCTCAATCAAATCATGCCGTCGTTGTGTGCAACTTTTGCGACTGCTTCTTAGTAATAGAGATACGTCTTACAAGGGCAATAACAAACACGAGGCTTTGAATCAGAACGATTGTTGGGGCTGGTGCACTATCAATATGGAAACTCAAATACGCGCCCAACACCATCGTTGTGAGGTTCACCACACACGCAATCCACAGCATGGTTGAAAAACGCTTCACTAACAGAAATGCTATTGCGCCGGGTGCGATAAGCAAACTAATTGCCAAGATAAGACCGATTGCGCTCAGTGTGGCTACAATGGTCAGCGAGAGGAACGTCAGCAAGGTGTAATGCAACACGGGTACATTCAGTCCACTAACTTTAGCTTGAACCTCGTCAAAAGAGTGCAACAGAAAATCTTTCCAGAACAATACGATACCGAGAACAACCACCGCTGAGATGATCGCTGCAGTACTTAGCTCTTGCGTATCTACGCCAAGCATATTGCCAAATAGGATGTGATCTAAGTGTGCGTGAGTATCTAACGCTACATAAAGCACAATCCCTAATGCAAACATGCCAGAGAACACAACGCCCATCACCGTGTCTTGTTTCACTCGGGAATTTTCTGCTAAGAAGCCGGTCAAAAAACTACACAACATCCCCGCCAAAAACGCGCCTAGCAATAACGGTAAACCCATAACATACGCCAAAACAATGCCCGGCAGTACGGCGTGACTCACGGCATCCCCCATAAGCGCCCACCCTTTCATCACCAGAAAGCAAGACAACAACGCAGTGGGCAAAGCGACAATCAAACAGATTAGAAAAGCGTTCTGCATGAAGGGAAATTGGAATGGCAACAACAAATCCATACTAATACTCCTTTGCCAAAGATGTGTGCTCAAGGGAAGAACCAGAAGAGCCGAGCTCGTCAGCAATTGGCCTCTTTGCTAGTGCTTTTTTCGCCCTTAAACGTGCAGCCAGATAACCATGCTTGGGAGCAAAGAAAAACGCCAAAAGGAAGATAATGGTTTGCAGGCAGATGATAATGCCACCTGTCGCCCCATCTAGGAAAAAACTAATATAAGCGCCAGTAAAACTTGTTGTACTACCAATAATGACTGACACCAAAATCAGTCGAGGGAAACGGTCGCACAACAGGTATGCCGTTGCACCCGGCGTCACCACCATAGCAATAACCAACAGCGCTCCTACCGTTTGCATCGCCGCAACAATCGATGCAGATAAAAGAGTTAAGAAAATCGCCTTTAGGACACCCGGATTAAGACCTATGGATCGCGCATGGTTTTCATCGAAGAACGTCACCATAAGATCTTTCCACTTCGCCAATAAAACCACCAGCGTGACAACACCAATCACGACTAACTGAAGCGTATCTTCAGGTGTGATAGCGAGAATGTTACCCATGGTGATGGTTTGAACGCTGACAGAGATGGGGTTGATTGAAATAAGGAAAAGACCCAATGCGAAAAATGAAGTGAAGACCAAGCCGATGATCACATCGATTTTCAAGCCGGAACGTTCAGACAGGAACAGCATAGTACCTGCGGCTATTCCACCAGAGATAAAGGCCCCGAAAGCAAATGGAAGACCAATCATATAAGCCGATGCGACACCCGGCACAACGGCATGCCCCAGAGCGTCACCGATTAAGGACCACCCTTTAAGCATGAGATACGCAGATAGGAACGCGCACACGCCACCTACCAAGGCAGACACCCACATGGCGTTATTCATATAGCCGTAACTGAATGGCTGTAACAACAGTTCCATCATAATTGAGGCTCCGTCTTTTTCGCTGTCAACGCCTTGCCATCATACTGAATGAATGGTCGCTCATCGTCAGTCAGAATGGTCAGTTCTCTGGTATCCTCATCGTGATGAAGTGCATTACCACCCAACTTAAAGTGTCTTAGAGAACCACCAAACACGCGCTGCAGGTTTTCCTCGGTGTAGGTCGTTTCAATCGGACCAGAGGCTAGAACTGTCTTGTTGACCATGATGGTTCTATCGCAAAACTCAGGCACAGAACCAAGATTGTGCGTCGACACCAACATTACATGGCCTTCATCGCGAAGCGATTTAAGAAGATCAATAATTTGATGTTCAGTCTTTACATCAACACCGGTAAAGGGTTCATCCAACAGAATCACTTTTGCTTCTTGTGCCAGTGCTCTAGCCAAGAACACACGCTTCTTTTGTCCTCCAGACAGTTCACCAATTTGACGCTTTCGAAACTCCAGCATATTGACGCGTTCAAGAGCTAGGTCGACGGCCAAATGATCCACATCTTTAGGCCTGCGAAGCCAATTCATGTGACCGTAACGCCCCATCATCACCACTTCTTCAACCAACACTGGAAAGCTCCAATCGATCTCCTCCGACTGAGGCACATAAGACACCATGTTACTTTTAAGCGCTTTTTTAACGCTCTCACCCAATATTTGGATTTGTCCTTTAGACATAGGAACAAAGCCCATGATTGCCTTAAAAAGAGTCGACTTTCCTGCTCCATTCACACCAACCAATGCCGTCACTGACCCTTGCGGTACGGTAAAGTCCGCATCATAAAGGGCTGTGTAACCATTACGATAGGTAACCGTTACATCACTGACTGAAATGCCAAGGCGTTCCTCACTTTTAACATCATTCATAGCTGGTGCTTTGCTCCCAATATCCGGTTGAAATCATTGTGTCTAATGTCATTGAACATATGTCTTAGTTCGTCGCAGTAAGGCCATTTGCTACAGTAGTTGAGGTCACTTTTAACAGATCTAGATAAGTAGGAACCGGACCATCAGCAGTTGATAGCGAATCGACAAACAGCTCACCGCCATACTGGGCGCCGGTATCTCTTGCCACTTGTTTTGCTGGCGAGGTATTGACGGTTGATTCACAAAATACGACTGGGATATGGTTTTGTTTTACGCCATCGATAACTGAACGTACCTGCTGTGGAGTGCCGACTTGATCAGCGTTCATTGGCCATAAGTACAATTCTCTCAAACCAAAATCTTTAGCAAGGTAACTAAACGCCCCTTCGCATGTGACTAGCCAGCGATTACCGTCAGGGATCTGAGCGATCTGGTCTTTTAAAGGTTCGATGGTTGCTCTGAGTTTGGCTTTGTAAGCAGCTGCGTTCTTTACATAAATCGCTGCGTTGTTTGGGTCGTGCTCAGCAAACGCTTCAACAATGTTATCAATATAGATAAGTGCGTTATCTAGCCCCATCCACGCATGCGGGTTCGGTTTACCTTCATAAGAACCGGAAGCGATAGGAATCGGGTTGATTCCCTTGGTCAACGTTACCGCCGGTACGTCTTTCATATTTGATAGAAACTGCTCAAACCAAAGTTCTAGGTTCATACCATTCCACAAAATAAGATCAGCATCAGATGCGCGAACAATGTCTTTTGGCGTTGGCTCGTAACCATGAATCTCAGCGCCAGGCTTAGTAACAGAAACCACCTCAGCGGCATCCCCTGCTACGTTTGAAGCCATATCAGCCAACACGGTAAAGGTAGTTACTACCTTCATTTTATCTTCCGCTGCATTTGCTAATGGCGACATTGCCAGTAACAGTGACGAGGCAACCAACGCTAGCTTTTTCATACCTTTCTCCTTGATGGTGAGAATCTCTAATACTGTGTTAACATATCCGTGATTTTTTGCGAATGGTTCGCATTTGCAATACATAGTAATGCGAACAATTCTCATTATCAACATTAAATTGTGTAATTAGGAAGGCTATTTATGACAGTGGATGAAATAGAGGTAGATAACGCCGACGTCATAGAGGAACTCGAAGGAATATTGAGGTCTCAAGGCGTTCGTGTGACACGGCAACGAATGGCTATTTTGGCCGTTTTGGCTCGCACACACGATCACCCAACCGTTGAAGAGCTGCACGAAAGAGCCAAGAAGTTCAACGTCAATGTCTCTTTAGCAACGGTTTATCGCACTGTCGCCGTACTTGAAGAACGCGGGGCCATCATTCGTAATGAATTTGAAGGTACTAATGCTCGTTATGAAATAGCCAATAGACCCCATCACGACCATTTGATTGATGTAGACAGCGGGCAAGTCATTGAGTTTTATTCAGAAGAAATAGAAGCGCTACAAGAAAAAATCGCTAAAGAGCTCGGTTATGACATCGTCTACCACCGCCTAGAACTATACGTAAAAAAGCGAGACGCTTGATTATCACAACACATCTCCCCTACCTGTTTCGAATAACCATAAGGATTTGAAACGAGGGAAGTTATTCCCCTGCAATAAAGCAAGTAACAACAAGACGGAAAACAGAATGGAAAAGTTCGAATGGCAAATTGAAACCAAAATTGGATTTAGGCCATTGCTCATGCTCTACAGAGCCTTGTTTAAGCCCAAAGGCTACAAGCAGTTAACTACCCATGCCATTGAATTCAACTCGACCGATGGTTTCCTTTATTACCGCGTGGAAGAGCTAGGCAGTAGTTGGGCCGTAAAACCAGAAGATGTTGCTTGCCTTGCGATGGAGAGTGCTTTGGGTAACTCTTCGCAATCACGAGATTACACAGGTTACTTGGCGGAGCTTCGAACCAAAAACAACGACCAGCATCGCTTTCAATGTGATCTCTCCGAAGCAGAATTTCAGCGAATGGAAAGAGAGATTTTAGCGCTACGTTAAGTGAAGGCTTAACCAGATCTAATGTGTACTACTCCAAACTCTTTTCTCCACTAATCTAAAACCTTCAGATATAAAAAAGCCATCACAAGAATGATTCAGTGATGGCTTTTACTTTTATTCCGACTAGTGGTGTATTTCAGCTACTAGTTAACGGTTAGACTCTTCAACTTTGAATTTGCTCATCAAATCATCGAGTCGGTTATTCACCTCTACAAGCTTGGCTGCACCTTCGTCCATCTCAATACCTGCTGCTTTCAACGCCACAACAATGTCGTTGATCTGATTAGTATTGCGGCCAATTTCATGGGTCACGCCACTCTGCTCTTCCGCAGACGTCGCGATTTGCATACTTGCATCGTTAATCTCGGTGATGTGTACAGATACCTCTGCCACACTGGCCTCTAAACCATTGGTGCTCTCTTCGGTATCATTACAGCGAGCTTTGGTACTCTCCATAGCTTCAACCATGGTTTTGCTGCCAACCAAGAGTTCATTCAGCGCTTTTTCAATCTCTTCGGTACTGGTTTTCGTGCGGCCAGCAAGGTTTCTCACTTCATCTGCCACCACGGCAAAGCCTCTACCCTGCTCACCAGCCCGAGCCGCTTCAATCGCCGCATTGAGTGCCAACAAGTTGGTTTGTTCCGCAATATCGCTGATGACCGTCAGGATAGAATAGATGCTCTCTGACTTAAGGTTCATTTCCTGAACGCGTTCCATCGCCTTATCGATGTCTGATCTCAGCTCAACCATACTCTCTTTAGAGCGCTCAATCGTTTCCATCGAGGCATAACCCAGAGACTCTGCCTTTTGGGTCAATTGAGCCGTTTGCGAAGCACTTTGCGCTACAGCTTCGGCTGTGGAGTTCATCTCAACAATCGCAGTGGCTACTTGTTCAGTCTCTGCAGCGTGCTCAGTCAATCTTTCCGCACTCACTCGTGACTGCTCAGATAGATTAGCCGTTCTGCTTTTCAGCTCTGATGAAAGTAACTTAACCTCAAGCACCATATCTTGCAGTTGAGAAACGAAGCCATTGATTCCTTTGGCAATACGACCCAAGTCATCGTTCGAGGTTTCTGGCAATCTCTTAGTCAAATCGCCATTACCTTGAGCTAGCCCTTCAACCAAATCACGCAGCGCCAACACAGGGCGGTATAGGTAATTAAAGACAAGCGTTAGGGTCAAAACGGTAAACAAGATCACCAGTAAGACACTGACAATTTTCTCTTGGCGTAAGTCGTATAGCTCGGCAAAAGCAACGGACTCATCAACACGAATCGCGAAATACCATGTTTTGTCTGCGACTTTAAACGCATTAGAGAACAGAAGCTTACCAGTTCCATCCAGCTCATATTCTTGAAGAGCAGAGGGTTGATTCACGGCATTCAGTGCAACGCTACCAAACCCTTGTAACTCAGACGCTTTAACACCATTTTTAATTTCTGGAGAAGATGAAGCCAAAACCGTGGTGTTCTGATCCATCATGATCGCCACTGCACCTGGGATCTCCGATACCTGTTTAACAACTTGGTTTAAGTAATCTAGCGTCAAATCTGAAGACAAAGTTCCATCAAACGCTTTCTGTACGAAGCTAATCCAGATAACACCATCACTCGCGATGTAAGGTTCAGTCACTGATACACCTGACTGTCTTTGGGCAAGCAGGTACCACTCTCTTTTCGTCACATCGCCATCATATTTGTGATTCGGCCATGTATCCGCACTTTGGTTCCAATAACCATCACCATTATCTAGAGAGATCACCACACTACCAATGTCCATCGCTTTGGCTAGTATTTGAGTTTGCTCGACATAATTTGTTGGGAAAGGTTTATTGTTGTAGTGATTGGCAATACTTGAAACGCTATTTGCCTTTTGAGCGAAGTACTGCTCAACAGTGAGGGATTGTTGCTTGGTGTAATCAGTAAAATACCGCTCTACATCCTTTATTACGAACTCTTCTGTCTGTTTATACCCATAAAGCTCGCTTGCCATTAATAACACCGTCATTAACAAAGCAACGGAACCTAATAAAATACCCTTGAAACCAAGACTTCCTTTTCTCATATACATCTCCCGACTTTGAGTACTGACGTGATTACTGCGGATCCTACAAATCATTCACAGAACCAATACTAAAACCCCTTATAACACAGTAATTACAAATAAAACTATCAGTAAAAATGTGAAGATTTGATGACAGCGTCGAATAAAGAGATCTAGACCACGAATCCATGCCCATTTTATTAAACCGGGACAGAAAATCTGTGTTGTATGTTCGCTTCAAGCCTTTGGCAATCAATAACCACATATACTAGGGGGTAGTATTTTATACTCAGGGGGAGTATAGTTTTTTAATTGTCATATACCACGGAAGAAGAGTTTCTGAATGAAAGATGTTAAAGGTGTATTCCGCAATCTGGAAAAGATGATGAGAAAGGCAAACTGGTTTGACGATGGATGGGAAATTTACAACCGTGGAGAATACCTGCAGTTATACAAGGAGACCTGGTTCAATCAAAGCCAAGGCGGTATTCATTTCGAAACCTTTATCGAAGGTCCCCAAATTAAACAAAAGTCTTTTCCTATCTGTATGCATGCCGAAGAGGACTGCCCTGCCCAAGCAGAGTTTATCCGCCAATTTAAAGAGATAGAGAAAAGTCGAATTGAGAGCTGGAAAGGATACAAAATTCAAGACAACAGCTACGGCATTTGTCAGCGAACGCTGCCACTCAACTTCAAAAACCTAGAACAGCGTTTATTTGAAGAGTTCAATCGACTGCGCGCTCTAGAGGCCAGCGTCGAAAAAGTACTAGATAGGCTTTAACATGAAAAAACAGAAAAGCCCTTGTATCGATATGTGCGATTTTTCCCACAGTAAAGGCTGGTGTCTAGGTTGTGGAAGAACGCGTGAAGAGTGTAAAGCTTGGAAATCAATGAAGCCCTACGCCATCAACGTATTGAAAAAAGAGTTGGTAAGAAGAAAGTCGCAAATGAGCCGATGACCACTCATTACTTTATGTAGGAGTCCAACACTTTAAGAACCACTTCCATATCTTGTTCGCGCTGCTTTTTGTTATCTTCTAGTACAACATGCTCTAGAAGGTGGCCTTTGATCACTTCTCTCATCAAACCATTAACCGCCCCACGAATTGCTGCTATTTGTTGTAACACGTCTTGGCATTGCTGATCTTCGTTGTCCAACATCTTCTTCAGGCCATTCACCTGACCTTGTATTTTGCTAACTCGGGCTTTGAGTTTTTTCTGATCTTTAGCGGTATGGGACATAAGGTACTCGAAGTAATTAGAAACAAGGGTTTACCCGTTAATGTAGCACTTAAATTATACTGGGGGGTAGTTTTGATTTGTGATGCTTCAGTGTGCGGCCCCATATGTAAAGCTCAGCCGTTAGTATCAATTTACAAAACAGACTTAAAATAACTAAAGAAAGGCGCCAAGAAGCGATACAATGCCGGCGCTGCAAAACAGTGGCGTAATATCCCTATTTACAAAGAACCTTAAAGTAACGATACATGTCTAAAGAACCCGGTTTCACTACAGAATACACCCTCGACAAAACTTTCTTCGCAGAATGTTATGACCAAACGAGCGTACCTGTTCAGTTCCCTAAAGCCTATTTAAAGGCGTTTCTGTTCCTTATTTTTGGCTGGGTTCTACTTGAGTTTGAGCTGTTACCGAGTGGCTACGTTGGCTGGTTGTTCATTGTATTGAGTGTGATTGAAGCGTTCAGCGTTTACTGTAAAAGAACTTGGTGGTTATGGCGTCAGAGAATCAGTTCTGGTTCGGGCAGCAAGGTAGTTTTTAAGGGTGACTTGGACGGCGTGAGTTACAAAAACTACAAAGCCACCAACACGATTAAATGGGGCCAAATCGACGAGCTTGAGCAGACTGACCTAGGCTTGATTATTCATATTGGTAAACAGCGCCAATACGTGAGTAAGTCGTGCTTAAATGATGAAGCCATTGCCTTCATGATGGAGCAGCACGCTGCTGCCAAAGAGACAGCTTCCAAATAGAGTAAATCACCAAAATGCCTGCTAACTTAGCAGGCATTTTTTCTTTCAGTTTCAGTAACTGGTGTGCTGTCAGTGCGATTTAGAAAAGTATACAGCATTTATGTGTTGATGAACTCGTAGCGCCAGTGGAAGAAACAAATACGATACCAAAGGGACAATTATCGCCACTGAAATGACTGTCACAACCACATGGCTATCCGATATATTTTCAGCAACCCACATGGGAATAAAATAAACCAAAGGCAACAAAATAGTAAACGTATATACCGCCACCCAATGCCTTGAAGGTGGCGTCGAATTCTCAACGCCTTTCATTGTGTATCCCTCACTGATTAATTGTTGTTTGCTTTTCAGATAAATGAGATTAGTTAAA
This sequence comes from Vibrio sp. THAF190c, assembly GCF_009363355.1. Lineage (NCBI taxonomy): Bacteria > Pseudomonadati > Pseudomonadota > Gammaproteobacteria > Vibrionales > Vibrionaceae > Vibrio > Vibrio sp. THAF190c. Next base: position 1,866,685 of record NZ_CP045338.1, read on the forward strand.
AATCTTCGGTAAAAATCAGAATCAACTGACTCTCTTCACGCGCAGTAAAACTCAAGTCTTCAGCTCTAATTAACGTCCCTGCATTTACTTCAACACCATTGATTTGCGCACGCCCTGTACTCAAATAAACCAGAGCTTCACCTTGATGAGTAGTTTGATAACCCTCTTCGGCCTGCACCATCTCAATAACCGTGTGGCTATCAAACGTCTCCGATTGCGATTTACTTCCGCCATAAATACGTGTGCATTGATTCGCTTCAGGCGCATAAAATTTGTAACCTGCAGGCTCCCCTGCTACCTCAGGAAGAACCCATAGCTGAATCAATTGATTTGGCACACTGTCTGGGTTTACCTCGTTGTGGGCAAAGCCTTCACCGCCCGCACGTTGAACTTGCGCTTCGCCTGCCACCAGCCCTTTACCGTGCTCTAATGAACCTTCATGACTGACGCGGCCTTTGGCCATCACACTGATCACATCAATTTCGCGGTGTGGATGCATGCCCGTTTCACCGTATGGTAGAAAGTTGGCGTCTGCCAGATATACAAAGTTTCCAATACCATTCGAGGTCTTTGGATTTTTGCGAGCGCCAAACACGCGGTAGTCGGTCACAACTTGCTTTTCTTTCAAGCCTGCAAAGCCGCCTTGGGGTAATTGATCAAGAGTTAACATTTCCATCGTCGCTTCCTTAGTAATTTTGTTAGCTGATGGAAGTAGAATAGTTTGGTATCTGATATTGATATATAAGTCGATTGACACAATACTATTCAATATTTGATAACAATAAATGGATTTATGCTTAATTGTGATTTGAATGATTTGATGGTGTTCGCCACTGTCGTCGAACAAGGTAGCTTCACCGGAGCAGCCGAATCTTACAACACACCAAAATCAAACATCAGTCGTAAGATAACCCGCCTTGAAAACCACCTAGGCGTTAGATTATTGGAGCGTTCTACCCGCTCTCTTCACTTAACTGAGGTGGGTCAGCGCTATTACGAATATTGTCGCCGTATCAAAGATGAACTAAATGCTGCCGATAGCGCCGTTGAGTCTATGTTGGAGAAACCTCAAGGAAGATTACGAATTTGTACGTCTCTCGGTGTTGGTCAGTCTCTTCTCTCCGAGCACTTAGCCAATTTCTGCCTTCAGAACCCGGATGTTGAACTCGATTTAACGCTGACCAACCGACGCGTCGATCTTATCGAAGAAGGGTTTGATCTAGCCTTTCGCGTCGGAGAGCTAGCAGATTCTAGCTTGGTGGCGAAACGCTTATGCTCAATCAACTTAAAGCTCTATGCTGCTCCTAATCATGGATTCGAAAAGCTATCGCACCCAAGTGAGCTTCCAGAGCAACCGCTCATGCTGATGAGCGCCAAAGAACGTAGCGCCGACTGGCATTTGATTTCTGATGATAATGAACACCATATTTCCTTTAAGCCCAGCGTGAGGTGTGATGACTTCTCAATGCTAAAGCGCATGGCAATTCAAGGATTGGGGATCACAGAACTGCCCGATTACATGGCTGAAGAGTTTGTAGAAAATGGTAAACTAATTAATATCTTACCGGATTGGACATTCAAACCAGTCGATCTGTATGCGCTCTATCCTAGCCATAGAGGCGCAACACCTAAGGTAAGAGCGCTTCTCGATTACCTCACTCAAGAATTGTAATAACCGGACTCCAACAATGAACATCGTCTATCAAATCAGTGACTGTCACCTCTCTGACGAATCCAGCTATGAAAACCTACGTCTAGCACTGGAATATGCCAATAGCGACGCTAGCTGTAATACGATTTTCCTGACAGGTGATATTTGCTGTAACCCAAAATCCGGAGATTACACGGCCTTAGAGACCTTCATCAAACAGCACGTTAGTAACAAGTCGATTTACGCGATTGCAGGAAACCATGACGACTCTTCGTTAATGCGCGCAGAGCTTAAAGGTTCGACGATCTGTGTGACTGATAAAGCTACCGTTTGTGGGAGAGAGCTTGTGTTTCTCGATTCAAGCTACAAACCGTTGGATAAGCAACATCCGCTGGGTTCAGGGCGTATCGATAACCGCGGTATGGCGCAACTTAAAAAGCACCTTAGAAAGTCCAACGATCCCATTGTGGTTATCCATCATCCTGTTATTCCCGTTGGCTCCGATTGGATGAAAGCTATTCGCCTCGAGAACGACACTGAAGTGATGAAGGCTCTTCAAAAGTATCGCGTGCGCGACGTGATTTGTGGTCACGGACATGATGGTATTACGACTACACAGTCAGGCGTCACTCAGTACATGGCGCCAGCAACAGCCTATGGGTTCGACCACTCACTCGATGAATACAACCGCAGTGAGAAAATTGGATTAAGCAAAATCTCGCTCTCTGCCAATTCTATCGACTGCCAAGCCATCTATTTGTAGTCATTAGCAATAGCTTCACTTTGTAGGTGCTCGATAAACGCAGGAACCTTCTTGGCTATATGCTTTCTTGATGCGTAAAAAGCATATAGCACCAAGTCTTCAGGCTGGTATTCCAATTCAACAACCTCTAAGTTACCTGCGTTAATCTGCTCTCGACACAGTTCGCTTGGAAGTACCGCAAAGCCCAAGCCCGCTAATGCGCCAGCCTTCGCCAATTGCCCACTATTCACTTTAAATGCCGACTTTACCCGCAGTGTCACCGGTTGGTCTTTGTCATCCTTAAACACCCAAGGCGTGCCGTTGAGTACAGTAAAACTAGTGATACAAGGTACGTGCTTCAGGTCGGTAATTTGAGTTGGTTTAGCACAGGTTTGTAGGAGCTTAGGAGATACAACCACAACACTCGGCCAGCGTTTGATCTCGCGGGCAACCCAGTTATTGTCTTCAAGCTTTCCTCGATGAAAACTCAAAATCACATCGAAGCCATCCAAGAAATCCTCTTTTGGGCTGATGCTGGTATCACAACACAGCGAAATCGACGGATGCTTGGTACAAAAGGACACGACTGCTTGGGCAAGCTCCGGAGAATCTGGCATCAAAATATTGAGCTGCCCCATTACCTCATGTGAATGTTGCGCCACTTCTTCAAGTGCATCACTGAGTTTGTCCAACAATGGTTGAGTACGTAAATAGAGTTGCTCTCCGACTTCGGTTGGAGCAATACGACGAGTGGTTCGTTCGAATAATCGAGTATCCAGTTGCTCTTCCAGTAACGCGATGTGGCGACTGACGTTTGAAGTCGGTAAACACAAAAACTCCGCAGCGCGTTTAAAGCTATTGTTCTCATATACGCAATGAAAGCTTTTAAGCCACTGTTGATCGATTTTGTCTAACACCTTGTTATTTCACCCCTTAATAATCCCATAAAGTTGGATTATAAAACCAATATTCAACACTTTATTACCAAAAGCTGGCTCATACAATGTTCATCATTCAAATTATTAAGAACGAGGTTTGTTCATGAGTTGGCTAGAAAAACTATTAAATAAGAAGAACTTAATCAGTACCCACAAAGCTTCAATTCCTGAAGGTGTTTGGACCAAGTGCCCTAGTTGCGACCAGGTCTTGTATCGCGCCGCACTAACAGAAAATTTAGAGGTGTGTCCTAAGTGTAATCACCACATGCGAATGTCAGCACGAAATCGATTAGAGAGCTTTTTAGACAAAGGTGAACAAACGGAGCTAGGCAAACAATTTCTGCCACAAGATCTACTCAATTTCAAAGACAAAAAGCGCTACACAGAACGTCTAACACTTGCTCACAAGAACACTGGCGAAAGTGACGCATTGGTTGCAATGCAAGGTGAGTTATTAGGGCTACCTGTTGTCGCGTGCGCTTTTGAGTTTTCGTTTATGGCGGGCTCTATGGGTTCAGTGGTTGGTGCGCGTTTTGTGGAAGCGGTCGACGCAGCCATTGAAGCCAATTGTGGCTTAGTCTGCTTTTCCGCGTGTGGAGGCGCGCGCATGCAAGAATCACTGATGGCATTAATGCAAATGGCCAAGACCAGCGCCGCGCTAAAACGTCTGTCTGACGCAAAGCTTCCCTACATTTCGGTGCTCACCGACCAAACCTTCGGCGGTGTGTCAGCGAGCTTAGCGATGCTTGGTGACATCAACATCGGTGAGCCCAAAGCTCGAATTGGCTTCGCAGGCCGCAGAGTGATCGAACAAACCGTTCGCGAAAAGCTACCCGAAGATTTTCAACAGAGTGAATTTCTATTAGAGCATGGCGCACTCGACCTTATCATCGAAAGGCATGACATGCGAGAACGTGTTGCGAGGCTTATGGCGATGATGACGAATAGGCAAATTGAAGGTGATTTGCTCTAGTACTTGATATGAAAAAAAGAGCTATTAGATAAAATTCATAATTTCATAGCTTGGCCCAATATGACACCTACTGCATTTCACAAATGTATGTGTTGTATTTTGAAATCGCTTTAGTAATTATACGTTTAAGCCCTCTCATGGTTGTCGAAATCATAATGAAATACCTTATTGCGCTAGTTCTCATTTGTACCTCTTTCTCTTCCGTTACAAAAGAAAACACTTCTTGGGACTTTGCAACACTCGATACCGTGGGCAGTGTACTCAATTACTATAATGACTTAGCATCCCTTGTCGATCCTACGCTAAGAATGAGCCCAAATGATACCAAAGTGACTCGTACTCAAGATTATATTGAGAACTTGCCGATTGAAGAATTGCTCCTACTGGAACAATCTTTAAATTCTATGGATCTGCCTGAAGACTCGGCTGGTACAGTTATGAATATTAAAACTGTGGATGAACTACTATATGTGATGGATGATACAAATGCTGATTTTTGGACATATGAATATGATTACCCTAACCAGTGCCACAACATAAAGTTCGATACTGTCACTGCTGCAGATGGTATCGAGTACTTGATGACGTTAGAACTATACACCCTCGACGAAAAACGCAACGAATGTTTAGATAGTCTTCTTTACGTGCAGGTCATGCTTTTGCACTCGATAACTTGGCAAAAAGAAAAACAACTAGGAAAAGAGACCTTAAAAGAAATCTACGACCATGTTGAAAAAGAGGGTAATTATAAAAATACCATTGAAGGCTTGTTTGTCTCCCTGCACTACAACAAAGATAAAACACAAGTATTCACACTTATGGGCGACTAGTTAAGAGGGTGCTTCAAGTAACCTGAGAGCTCATAAACAATCTATTGAGCAATTCCTATTACCACCTAATACGCAACGTTGTTCCCTCATTAAGACAAGCTCTTCACTATCGCCATCACGCCCATTGCTAAGAAAAGAGCTCCGCAGCACCGGTTGAATATGTGGCCATTTTTTAGGAGCAGCGCTTTGACCTTATCGGCGACTCTCGCGACACCAAACTCAACCGCAAATTCAATGCACAGAAAAGTCACTGTAATCACTACAAACTGAGGGAAAAAGGCTTTGTTCGGATCGATGAACTGAGCCAAAAACGCGGTAAAAAATAGCAGCACCTTTGGGTTAGATAGCGCGGCAAAGTACCCTTGTTTAAAGAGTTGTCGTGGTAATAGTGCGACTACTTCCGTCTTGCCTTCAACGTGAACGCTTGGTGCATAAAACAGCTTCAGGCCTAAGAAGCCGAGGTAAAGAGCACCTAGCCATTGAAGAACAATCATCAGCTCTGGCTCAGCCTCTAGCAAGGTGCCTAACCCAAGCATGGCTATTGTGATTAATAAGAAGAAGCCACAAACGCCACCATAGATCGTCCATAGTGTCTTCTTATAACCAAATTGGGCGCCATGGCTGAGTGCCAATAAAGAGTTGGGGCCGGGAATACACGCTAACCCAAAAGCAGACAAAATAAACAAACACCACACTTCAAACGTCATAACTAACCTTCAACAAGATAACCGAATCTGTCGCTAGTATGCGTCGAAGAGTAATTTGATAACGGTAATATATGGACTTAAAATAGCACCATCTAGACATTTAAGGCTGCTGGTATGGATCACTCCAAAAACGTCCGGTTTCTATTAATCCCGTTAGACAACTTCAATATGTTCCCCTTTGGAGCGTTTTTAGACAAACTACGCTTCTCCGCCGATGACGCAGATCTTAGTCAGCAACGTTACTGTTCGTGGCAGATCATGTCTCATACTCAAGGAGTCGTAACGTCTAGCAGCAATATTCCAGTCATGGTTGAGCACACTCCAGATACCACCGAGTTGAAGGACGTTGATTACGTTGTCCTGTTTGGTAGCCGAACAGCTCACGACTCACAGCAACAAGCTCCCTTATATCGTGCATTTTTTAGAAAAGTTGTATCGGCTGGAATCAAGATCGTGAGCATCGATAACGCCTGTTTTACGCTTGCAGAGTTAGGGTTGCTAAACAATCATCAGGTCGTGGTCCACTGGCGACATCATCATGAATTTAAAGCGAACTATCCCAAGGTGATAGTGCGTGATGAGCAGTTGTATCACTTCGACAAAAAACTCATCAGCTGTACCGGTGGCAGCGCGACCATCGACCTTCTTATCGCTATCTTACAAGATCACGTAGGCCAGATTAGAGCTGAAAAAGGGTTAGCAGATATGCTGGTCGACGAAGGCCGTGGTAATCATCATCGTTTAAAATCATCTCAACATAGCACTTACCAAAATCGTCATGTCAACCGTGCTGTTTCATTGATGCAGGAGCATTTAGCACTGAGCACGACGGTAGATGACATTGGTGCCTTGATTGGCGTTAGCCGTCGCCAGCTAGACCGACTTTTCCAACAACAATTCGATATGTCTGTTCATCAATACTGGCAAGAGTTGCGCCTTCAACACCTACATTGGCGACTCATACACTCAAGCCATAGCTTGATACAGCTGGCGGATGAAATTGGTGTAAAAGATACCAGTTACCTGTGCAAAATATTCAGAAAGAGATTTGGGATGACGCCCAACCAATGCCGTCGCAATTCATTAAATCCAAGCCAATAAAAACACCCTGCCGGCTCTTGCCCTGACAGGGTGAGACTTGTGTTATGTAATAGCCTACTCGCTCAGATTACCAACCAAATCTACTGACTCAACTGTCCGAACTTCGGCAAGCTCTTCACGAACCTCTGGTGCACATCCATATAAGTTTGCATATAGATCTCATCGATACGCTCATTACTTGGGAAGCACGATGAGAAATCAACATGCTTGCGATCAATAGATAATTTAGCCGCTTCAATAATATGTGCAATGAACATACGAGGGTCTTCTAAACCAATCGAGATACGCATAGTCGTAGGTTTAATGCCTGCTTCATTGAGCGCCTCATCGCTCAACTCTGAGTGGGTGGTCAATGCCGGACACAAAGCGACCGTGTTGGTTTGCCCGAGGCTCACTTGCATGCCGATTGCAGGCTCTAGCATATCGAAGAATTGCTTAAATCCATCTCGATTGATTGGTGCGCGATTGCCGTTCCCTTCCATATCGATAGTAAACAGCGCTGCTGGCAGCCCTAAGTACATGTTGTTTTGGCAGTGCTCATAGTTATCACTGTCTGGCAAAGCAGGACACGACACATTAATGTCTGGATGCGCCTCAAAGATCTTCGCCAGAGTCAGGGTATTAATGGTTTTCTGCACCACACGCATCTCATAAGTTTTCATGCCGTTGAGCACTTCAAACGCTTTGTCTGCATCTAAGAATGCACCTTTAATGTAATACACATTCCAAAATAGAGTTTCGTTCCATGGAATCATCGCCTCATCACCATTGGACTTAATGAAAGTGACCTCTTCCCCTTTTGGTACAAACATTGTCTCGTTGCGTCCAATCACTACACCAGCGGTTGTGGTACCTGAACCTGCCAGTTCTTTAGTGTAGGAGTGAATCACGTAATCCGGTCTTTCCATCATATCATCACGCTTGAGTACTGGGTGAAGCAGTGGCGTACCTACCGTCGAGTCGACAATCACATCCCAACCACGAGAATGAGCCGCCTTACTGATGTTGGCGACATCTAACACGTAACCATGTGGGTTACACGGTGACTCAAGGTAGACATAGATCTTCTTACCTTTTGCGAGGCGATCGGCATACTTTTGTGCAACCTCATCAAGACGCGCTGCAAACTCATCACCAGAGTATCCATCTACCCACTCTACCGCGACATTCAAGTTCGAAGGCTTACCAAACCAGTCTTCCAACAACTGATAAGACCCGCCGTAGATGTTACGCGAGGCCAATACAATATCTTCATGCCCTAGTAAGTGACTCAACAAGCCATCAATGGCCGCCATCCCCGAGTTAAAGTTCCATGCAAGATACTCGTTGGCTCTCGATCCTGCCTCAAGATCAACCATGTGGTTTGCCAGTGATATTGAGGTTGGGTTAAGCAGTCGAGAGTAGATATCGTGCAGTGGCTCTTTGCCATTGAACGCATCTTCAATCCACTCGGTACAGGCAAACAAATAAGTCGCCGTTCGTGTAATAACAGGGCTTGCAGAAAAAATAGCCGCTACGTTATCGAAAATAGGATACGCGCCTTTTGAGGCAAAATTACCATTGTTAGTCGCAATGGATTGGTAAGTCGCGCGCATTGGGTTTTGCAGGTTGTCGAGGATCTTAGCGATCTGGAATGACAAGAAACGTTTGGCGTTAAACCAAGCGATTCGATCACTCTTATCCAGCTCTGAAAGGCCATCAACGGTCAATGCCCAGAGGTCATGTGTTTTGGTATTGGCCTTGTACAGCGTCGTCGCCAATTCCACCAGCGTGGTGCCGTAATCGCTATTTGGGTCGATACCGAAGTGTTTTGCTTGCTCAATAGCAAGGGCTTCTGCTTGTTCGTGTTTGGTTGTTTTACGCAGTGGGCTCAATTGAGTTGAAGTATTCATAGTTCCTAAATCATTCCATCCTTGTTGTTCCTCCTTTAATTTTAGTGTTGCAAAGATGTTAAATATTGCTATTTGCGAAGTAAGACATACACTTTGAGCAATATTATTGCTGAATTTAGTTTCTAATTAATGGAATATGCCAATGGATGAGATCGACAAGAAGATACTGGCTGAACTGCAAAGCAACGCTCGACTCACCAACCAAGAGTTAGCCGACCGCGTCGCGCTTTCCCCCTCCCCTTGTTTACGCCGAGTTCGAGCATTAGAGAAACAAGGGATCATTCGTGGCTATCACGCCAGTGTCGAGCAAGAGGCATGTGGGTTACCCGTGAATGTGTTTGTATTGGTGAAGCTTGAAAAGCCAACTGAAGAGAACATGCGAGACTTCGAGCAGCACATTGAAGCGATTGATGAAGTACTTGAGTGCTTTTTAATGACGGGGAATCACGACTACCTACTACATGTGGTGAGTGAATCGCTCAAAAGCTACGAGCAGTTCATCCGCAAACAATTAACCCGCCTACCCAATATCGCTTCTATTGAATCCAGCTTCGCCTTTGGTCAGGTAAAAACAAAGACCAAGTTGCCAGTGAGGTGAGTTGGTTTGTAAGATTTAAAGACACTACCGTGTTAATTTTTCTCCTTCATCAGATGTTTCAACTCCTCCAGCTGCACGCTCTGTTTTTCGACTATGCCGACAAGGTTTTCTATTTGTTTCTCAAGATCTAAGTTATTGTCCATCACCATTTCATCGATAAATATAGCGTTTGCCAGTGACAGGGCAAAGAAGCTGCCAAAGATAATCACGGCTATTACAAAGGCTCGGATCAGGTAATAGTCAAGAGTGTTAGTAGGAACAAGCGACGGTACCTCATTCCAACCTTCGACTGTAAACAGTGAGAAAACGGTATAGCTGGATACAATTGGATCTGCAAAATGAGTGGGAATACTAGTTTTAAATAACAGATACCCTAATATAGAAAAGAACACCAACAGTATAAGCAACATGAGAAAAACTCCACGCGAAGCTCTCAGTGCTCGGCGGAGCCCCATTAGGATGTGGTCAATATTAGGAATCAATCTTAGAATTCGGAACATCCGTAACAGACGAATGACTCTAAGAGCTGTCAGTGACTGAAGACCAGGGGCGAAAATATGCCCCAAAACACTAATAGCAACAATGCTAGCATCTACAATGTTGAAAACACTCCGCCAGTATTCTCTCCCGGAGTTACCAACCCGAGCGCATAAATCGAGGAAAAATAAACCATCTATCGAAATTTGAACTATCGACACCAAAGCTGCGTTTTCAAGACTCGTTTCAACAACAAAGAGTACACATTGTACCAATATCAGAAAGGATAGAGTTACATCCCCTACCCTTCTGAATGGTAGTTTATTAGTAACTGAAGAAACCATTAGATTGATACAATACCCGGGGTATGAAGCCCAACGGTACGAAAACGTACGCTAAGCAAAATCCTCTTGGTCAGTTGGCTGTTTTAATGGCCTAAGTTCCCCGTTTATCACTTGTTCGGCCAACGTAAATGAGTAATGACCTAACATGTTCACGTGTTTATAGCTGAGGGGAGATAGACGCGCCATATCTTCATCTTTCAGATCTGCTCCCTGAATTTCTAAATGGGTTATAGCTGCTTGCATGTAAATTGTATTCCATAACACGACGGCATTGGTTACCAGTCCTAGTGATCCTAATTGATCTTCTTGCCCTTCACGGTAACGTTTCCGTATCTCACCTCTTTGACCGTGACAAATTGCTCTCGCAACGGCATGGCGACTTTCGCCGCGATTAAGCTGTGTCAGTATCCGTCTGCGATAATCTTCGTCATCAATGTAATTGAGCAGATATAACGTTTTGTTGATGCGACCAGCCTCTATGATGGCTTGAGCTAAGCTAGATGGACGGTCACTTTTGAGCAGAGAACGAATAAGCTCTGATGCTTGTACTGTCCCCAGTTTAAGAGAGCCAGCTATACGCATCATATCGTCCCAGTGTTGTTCTATTTTGTGGGTATTAACACAGCTTCTGGCAAGCTCTTCAAGAGCGCCATAATTTGCTTCTTTGTCCACTCGCCAGAATACGGATTCTCCTGCATCAGCTAATCTTGGTGAAAACTGATACCCCAACAACCAAAAAAGCCCAAACACCAGATCGCTTGATCCTGCGGTATCTGTCATAATTTCTACTGGATTGAGACCCGTCTGTTGTTCCAATAGACCTTCAAGAACAAAAATGGAATCACGTAAGGTCCCGGGAATGACTATTCCGTGAAAGCCTGAAAACTGATCCGAGACAAAGTTATACCAAGTTATTCCGCGACTAGAGCCGAAGTATTTTCTGTTCGCACCGGAATTGATTGTGCGGGTTGGAGTGACAAACCTCATTCCATCTGCTGAAGCCACTTCTCCGCCTCCCCATTGATGGGCGAGTGAGAGTGACGATTGATAGTCAACCAACTTAGCGTTAGCTTTAACGAGAGTTTCAGCTCGAAGATAATTTTGTTTAACCCAACTGAGTCTATGTCTTGTCAAAGCGGGAACGTGAGATTTTATTAGCGGTTCCAAACCGATATTACACGCTTCGGCCAGTAGCACTGCGCAAATGCTGACTGTAATGTCGTTGGCTCGAGCGTTGGATTCACTTATATGTGTGAACTCATCGGCAAACCCTGTGTGAGCATTAATCTCAAGTAATAGCTCCGTCAAATCAACACGGGGAAGCAATGCTTCAATTTGCTTCGAAAGATGCTGTAAACTCGGTGGGTTATCCAGCTTGTCTATGTGTGTAATAGTTAACGTTGGGCGTTTACCCGAATCATCGATTTTTACAGCTTGGTTGTCATCAAAGTGTTCCGAGACTTGTCGATAGGTTGCATCAAGTTGTTGAGTTAAAGCGGTAATAGCTTCTTTGGGATTAATGGGATGCCCTAATGAGCGGCACACCTGAATGCGATTTATTTGCCACTCGTGACCTTGCAGTAGCTTAGCTCTTGGATCTCCCCAGCGATCGCTATTTGCTACAAAAATGTCACGACGACGCAAGCTATCTTGTAACTTATCTAAAAAGCATAGGGTATAACCACGTTTATTAACTCGCCCCTCTTTGTCCATTACAAGGCGCTTCCAAGGATTAGACACAATATCCATGGGTGCACCGTCGAGAATTTGTTTACGAGAGTCGAGTAATTGACTCAAATAATCATGAGCCTCTAATGTCATAACGCCAGCAGGTGCAGCTTCAAAGTCGATATCTTTGAATAACGAAGGTAAAAATCGTCTTACACGACCATACTGTTCAACCATTTCTTCGTGAAAGTTATCATCGTAGGGGCGAGCCAACTCTTTGATGGTGGTGATGGACTTTTCTAAGCTTTCACGGGAAAGTTTCTGGAAAATAGCAGATCGTAGATCCTCATCTTCCACGGTATCATTGAGTAACAGGACACAAACATTGGCCAGTGTAAGTGCGGATTTGTCCAGGTCTTTAAGCGTTCGTAATCGCTTTTTCTGACCTAACTTTTTTGCCTCACCTGCGATTTGAGTGATGAGCATATCCAATACGTCTAGCGCTTCATCGAGTGCAATGATTTCATACGCTTTGACGAACGCCACTAAGATAGCTTTCCGCTTATTGGTTGGCATACGCGCGATTTTATAAGCCGAAATCATCCCAGCGTAACGGGCAATATGCTTAAATCGAATCGGAGGGATCCCTGTGAAATCGAGGGACTGTATCCCAAAGGATTTAAGCGCTTTATAACGACCTACCGACTCGTTAAACGCAGGACTACTTATGTTGACTGGCCCTTTTCGATATCGGTCAAAATGTGTCGTTCTTGATGTATCTGAGAGCTGGAGTAAGCAGTCTAACTGCTCACCTTGCTCACAGTCAGGTAATGCTGCTAAGCGCTCCCATAGACGGTTTTCGGAACGCTCTCTTATTTGGGAGATTAGCCGAGTTAAGGTAGACGCTCCAGGTAAAAGAATTTTGTGTTGGATTAACCATCCCGTTGCCAGGTCAAAAAGCAAACTAGGACGTTCATTACTTATCCAGCTCCGCGTGTACAAAAGACGGATAAGCCTAAATGACCAAGGCCAAGAAAACTCGCGATAGTGATATTGGGTGCGAATAAGGCTAGCATGCTCCCTTCGGGTCGTTTCCCGATGAGCATAATCATTGAGGATCGCAATATTCGTGATACCAAGTTGTCTTGCTACAAACCGTTGCGTATTTTTCGGTACTTGCGTTAAGTCGGTCAAAAAAGTGCCAAGAAAACGTGCACAACCTAATTGTAGGGCAACCCCAAAGCGATTATGTTCACCACGCCGCATTCTGATAAATACTAAATCTGCTTCATCTAAGTGGAAATATCTAGCGAGTTGGACATCATTCGGTTCACCTTGAAACTGCCCGTAACTACTTTTTTGTTCATTGGTTAAGAAATCTACGGGCATTTCAATCCTTATCTGTATAGGCCAAACGAAAAGTACAAACCTTCGTCAGCCAAATCACTAAAATTTCCGTATAAATAATAACCGTGTCTTAGCCTGCACAACAAGAGAGTGATTTCACATCCTTGCTAAAGGTCTGAGCACATAATTTTAACCCTTCAACCATAGTGAGATAAGGGAACAACTGTTCAGCCAAGTCTTTAACCGTCATTTGATTGCGAATGGCTAACGCGGCGCTCTGGATGATCTCTCCTCCTTCGTGGGCGAGAAGCTGTGCACCAATGAGTCGCTCTGTATCGGCATCGATGACTAGCTTGATAAAACCGTCCGTTTCAAAATTTGCCAATGCCCTTGGAACGTTTTCCATCTCCAAAACTCGAAAATCGGTAATGATCCCTTGAGCTGTGGCTTGTGCCTCAGTCAGTCCTACGATTGCCACTTGCGGATCGGTAAATATCACTGACGGCATGGCGGATAAATCCAGGTTAACATTACCGCCTGTCATATTAATGCCTGCACGGCTGCCAGCCGCGGCGGCTACATAAACAAATTGCGGCATGTTACTGCAATCACCCGCTGCATAAATGTGGGAGACAGAAGTTTCCATTCGCGAATTCACTTTAATGCAGCCATTCTTATCTGTTTCAACACCTGCTAAATCAAGGTTGAGTTTGGCAGTATTAGCGTGACGTCCAGTGCTCACCAGTAATTTATCACTGCTTAATTGACCATTGTTGGTTTTCAGCTTGAACTGTTTTCCATCGAAACGTATCTCACTAGCCTGGGTATGAGTCAGCACACGGATACCTTCTTTTTCAAATGACTTAGCTAACTGTTCACCCAATAAGGGATCTTCTTTGTATAGCAGGGTATGTCTTGCCAATAGAGTCACTTCAGCACCCAACCGTCGGTATGCTTGGGCAACTTCTAGTGCCACTACTGATGAGCCGATGACAATTAAATGCTCAGGTGTTTGCTCTGCGAACAGAGCTTCGTTTGATGTCCAGAAAGGTGTATCTGCCAACCCGTCGATTGGAGGAATAGTAGGTGTAGAGCCTGTTGCTATAAGGAATCGGTCAGCAATCACTTCCACCTCTTGACCATCAGGTTTGCTTACCACCAATGTCCGTGCATCTTTAAAGCTTGCATACCCCTTTATGAGGCTCAGTGCGGGGTTGTTATCCAAAATATTCTGGTATTTAGCAGCCCTTAACTCATTAACACGAGACGTTTGTTGTTTTGCCAACAAGGAACGACTAAGTAATGGAGCATGATCTTCCAACCCAGCAAAAGGGTTGCTGCGTTGTTGTTGGGCTAATTGTGCCGCTCGAATCAGTATTTTTGATGGCACACACCCTACGTTCACGCAGCAGCCGCCAATAACCTCATTGGCCTCTATAATCGTCACCCTAGCACCGCCTTCAGCAGCTTTAATTGCGCAGGCAAAAGCGGCCGAGCCACTACCAATAATGGCAACGTGAAGTTGATCACTTCCACTACACTTAGCTTCACCACCACTGCAACAGGATGATTTGGCTTGATTTACTGTCACTTCTTCAGCGTCAAAGGCAGATTGCTCATTATTCATTTATTCTATCCTGTTGGTTAGGAGGGCAACAATCGGACTTCTGTTGTTCCCCTTTATTTCGGTATAAGGCGTAAGCGGTCAGGCCAACAAAGAATGCCAACGCAGGAAGCAACGCATAATCCAGATAACCCAGTAACCCAGATAAACCAATCGCTCCCAGCAATATGACCAGTACAGGGGTAAAACAGCACAATGCGGCAATAACCGTTCCTGCTATACTCAACCTCAATGACTTGCGCTGTCTATTCATGGCAATCTACTCTTTCACTAGCGAGGGATAACCTGCATTAGTAGTGGCGTCGA
The DNA here is from genome assembly GCF_009363355.1 of Vibrio sp. THAF190c. Lineage (NCBI taxonomy): Bacteria > Pseudomonadati > Pseudomonadota > Gammaproteobacteria > Vibrionales > Vibrionaceae > Vibrio > Vibrio sp. THAF190c. The sequence continues at coordinate 1,881,883 of NZ_CP045338.1, forward strand.
TTAAGGCTTTTGTATTGGTCATCTCATCGTCAAAGGTGACTTTTGCCAGTCGTTCCTCGAACTTCACCTCAACATCGATGACGCCATTCACCTTCTCCAGTGACTTAGTCACTGTGATGGGGCAAACAGGGCAATTCATGGTTGGCACTTCCAGGGTGATAGTCTGTGGTTTGGCAATGACACCGAAAGTAGTCAGGAGCAGTCCTGTCGTAAGTAACAGCTTTTTCATTTTAATCACCTTTTCCTTTTCTATTTAAACTATCCATAAGACCCAGTAATTACTGGTCACTAAAATCAGCGCCACTAGTGCTGCCAGCCAAAACATTACTTTTCGGCGCTTTTGCACCTGGGGGACAGCACAAGCTTCCCCTGGCTGGCATTCTGATTGAGGACGATAGAGCTTCCAGCCTGCCCAGCCAAATAAGCTAACGACAGCCAGAATAAAGAAGGGGCGATAAGGTTCAAATAAAGTTAGGTTTCCGACCCAGGAGCCACTGATACCGAGCAATAGTAATACCAAGGGGCCTGCGCAGCATAAACCTGCGCCGATAGAGGCTACCACGCCCCCGATGAGGGGAAGGTTACTCGCCTTATTTTCCATGACTTACTCCATATTTTCTCTATCTATGAAGTAAGTCTAATCTCCGTACCTACATACGGAGTCAAATTTATTTTTTATCTTTTGGTAGAAGTGTTTCGACAATGGGGCAAGATGATTCAGAGGGATTGCACTTACATTGTGTTACTAGGTTATCAAGTACGCTTTCAAGACGGCATAGATCCGCTATCTTTCCCCTGACACTGACCAGTTTATTTTCAGCTATTTCTTGTACCGATATACAATTGTCATCTCCTAACTTAAGCAGGTTGGCAATTTCCTCCAGTGTGAAACCCAGCTCTTGTGCACGTTTGATGAACAGAACTCGTTCTAAGGTTGTCTCAGGATAGTCCCGATATCCTTGTTCAGGTTTTAACGGCTGTGTGATCAACCCCCGACGCTCGTAATAGCGAATGGTTTCAACATTGACATTTGCACTTGTGGCTAAGTCACTAATCTTCATACTAGCTCCGGCGAACTTCATTTATACGCCCTTTGAGTATACCCTACGATCACAGATAAAAGGTGGCAGTTTTTATATATTTGTCATAACCTATATGACACACCAAATAAGATCATAACTTAAATGTCACTTAGGGCAGATTATGTACATCTTTGGCTATCTTAGAGCATCAACAAGCGACCAAAATGCAAAACGCGCACAGAGCACCTTACAGAAATTTGTGCAGGATAAAGGATTTCGTATAGCTGGATGGTACATTGAAAATGAATCAGGTGCTTCGTTACAAAGACCCGAGCTTCTTCGTTTACTTGATGATGCAGCGAAAGGCGATGCAATCATCATTGAACAGATAGACAGGCTTTCTCGTCTGGATGAGAAAAGCTGGTTCACATTAAAAGAAATGCTGCACGAGAAAGAACTCAAAGTGATTAGCTTGGATCTGCCAACCAGTCATATCGCGTTCTCTCCCCAAATTACCGATGAATTTACCGGATCGATGATCAAAGCAATAAATAGCATGATGATGGATATGCTAGCTGCTATCGCAAGAAAAGATTACCAAGATCGCCGCCGCCGTCAGGCTGAAGGAATAAAGAAAGCCAAACAGGAAGGGAAATATCGAGGACGGCAAGCCGATTCGGAGCTGCACGAAAAAATCTATCAGCTACGAGTTATCAATAAGCTGAGTATCAGTGATACCGCGAAACTCACCAATGTTTCAGATCGTACAGTCATTCGCGTTGCTAAGAAGTTGGCAAGTGAGCGTTCTGCGGAATAAGAAGCTTAGCGTACGTTTTCGTTCCATTGGGCTTCATACCCGGTCATCCAGACGACATGGTCGCAAGTGTAAGCTTTAACAATTCCATCGTAAAAATGCCGTATTCGGATAACGATGAACTTGCGAAAATCACGAATATTCATGTTTTTGAAGATCGACTTTTAACTCTGCCAACCAGTGTTTGTATCCCAACACAACAACAAAACTAAGTGACTACGTTGGTGTTATAACAGCGCTCAGGCCCAGCCACGCAGGGCTTCCTTTAAACTAAGAGGCCATTCGGGCGCCCCATCATAGACTTTGAAAGATCAGCTGATAGAATGACCATATCCATCCACTAGACGAAATAAAAGGAGGTAACCATGAACCAGTGTGCATTATTTTTTGCATACATTTTTGCTTACGAAGTTCGCTCAAGTTTTACCAGCAACGTGCTGCGATAACCTAGCTTGAGCGAAGTAGCAAAACAGACAGATTAACTAGAGTCTCTTCCCTCTAGCTTACGAGGTTATTGTCAGCGAACAACTGACGATAGGCGTCATTACGCCTGAAAAACTTGAGTAAGCCAATGAGCACACTATTATCTACCCAATTAGTTACATTCAACACACCTTCAACATCTCTGTTTGAAGCTATCTCTTTCACCCTTAAACAAGGTGACCGCATCGGCCTTGTCGGCTACAACGGCAGCGGAAAAAGTACCCTACTGCAACTACTCTGCGGTAACAAAGAACCTCACTCTGGTGCTATTACCATATCGAGTCACTGCTTAATCGAACAAGTCGAGCAGCATTTGCCAACGAACCTAGAGCACCTTTCTATGCTTGAAGCCGTGGTTGCAAAGCTTCCCAAAGATGAACAGTTACAAGACCAGTGGCGCGCAGAGCTGATCCTTTCTGATATGGGCTTTTCACCCAATGATTGGAGCCTAACTGCAGGTTCTCTGAGTGGTGGTCAACACACACGCCTATTACTCGCAAGGGCGCTGATCTCAGAGCCAGATCTGCTTTTGCTCGATGAACCGAGTAACCATCTCGACCTCCCTACCTTACTGTGGTTAGAACGCTTTCTAATCAACTGGAGAGGTAGCTTTGTTCTCGTGTCACATGACAGAAAGCTATTGGACAAGGTCACTAACTGCACTTGGATACTAAGAGACAAACGCCTCAACTACTTCCAACTGCCCTTCTCAAAAGCACTGGATGAGCTCGCAAGAGCTGACGAAGCAGCAAAACAGAGAAATATGGCAGAGCAGAAAGAGATTGATCGTGTTGAGAAAAGCGCTAAACGATTAGCGAACTGGGGACGAGTTTATGACAACGAAGATCTGGCAAGAAAAGCCAAAACCATGGAGAAAAGAGTCGAACGATTAAAAGAAACGCAAACCGAACTGACCTCGGGAGCACCTTGGCAGCTCTCCTTAAAAGGTGAAGCGCTTAAGGCAAACCGACTGCTCGCTATCGACAAACTCGATGTGAAGCCCGCGTTTGATGCACCTCTATTACTTCAGGTGATTGAGCAACAGATCAAAAGTGGCGATCGAGTTGCGATTATTGGTAGCAATGGTAGTGGCAAGTCATCAATGTTGAAAATACTGTGGCAGAGCTATACGCAGAGCATAACTAACATGGAGAATATTCAGTTCCATCCACGTTGCCGACTCGGTTTTTACGACCAAAGCTTAAAGCAACTGAATGACAGTGACGCCTTAATTGACTCCCTTGAAGGGTTAACTGACCTCTGTGAGGAGAGACGTAAAATCGCGTTAATCAGTGCTGGTTTCGAGTACAACAGACACTCTCAAAAAGTAAGCGAATTGAGTGGTGGCGAACGTTCTCGGTTATTGATGCTAGGGTTATCACTGGCAGAGTATCACCTACTCATGCTCGATGAGCCTACAAACCACCTTGATATTGATGGCAAAGATCAACTCAGCGATACGCTTAATCAGTTTGAAGGTGGAGTGTTACTTGTAACGCACGACCGAGAACTGATTGAAAAAAGCTGTAATCGCTATTGGTTAATTAAAGATGGTGAGCTAACGGAGTGGCATGATCTTGAAAAGTTGTATGGTGAAATTGATTCAGAAACGAAAGCCCATGACCGCGAGTTCTCAGGTGTTGAGTTATTGGAGAGTGAATCAACTGACAGTAGTGCCTCACCAACCCCTGACCAAGCAGTAGATAGTCTTGATTCTGAAGAAGCAATATTGGAAAGGCTGTATCAACTAGAAACCTTAATTGAAGATGACAAACAACGTAAGCCTAAGCATCAGAAACCAAAGATGCAGCAACAATGGCAACAAGAGTTAGAACAGATTACTGACCAACTTAACCTGTAATAACTTGGAGTGAACAGCGTAATACTAACCACTGAGCATTCGTAACACACTCCACTCAAAACCAAGGCCTCGTTCACGTGAGGCCTTAATTTTATCCAAAATGACGACAAGCTAAAAACTACTAAACGACTGAGGAAGGCACTGTACTTCATCCCAGTCTGATAGCTCAATATTAATCAATGATTTGCGCTTCTCATTACACAATGATGCGATGTTGATGATAGGAAGTTGACTACGAAACTGGGCGGTGAGGATGACCTTTTTACCTTCATGAAGACCGCTTCGACACTGCGCCAAAATCGCCTCAGTATCTAGCTGGTGTGCGTTCTCGATAATCTGAATACCAGCGTTTTTTTGATAGTAACTGGTTAGCCAAGATATCGCCTGCTCTTCCAAACTAGTGAGCACGATGACATCTTTTGTTGCCATCAGATCGTTGAGTTCAAGTTGTTTGAGTTCCGTTTCCATAAATACTCTCTTCGTCGAATCAGTAACCATCAAATTAAAGTCGGTTGCCCAGTGTCGCCTGTGCCAAATGATAGCCTCTGTCTATCATCTCCTTTGAGCGCTCAAACTCCAATGTACCACACGCATTACGTGGGACTTCAAGGGTAATATCGGCAGGATAAGCGGCGAGTTTCTGGCGAGCGATAGTCGATTGCATCGCATCAAACGCTTGGTTGGCAATGTCGTAAGCTGCAAAGTTAAAGCTCATTTTACTTTTGACGTTATTACCTAGGTTATCGATAAAGTGGGCAACCTTATCGTGCAGATTACTCTCTTTGGTAGGCAGGGAAACTGGTGTCACTTCTTGTTTAAGCAGTTCAGGTTCGCCACCTAAATTCACAGCTATTGTGACATCGGTGTTGTCGCCAAAAGTTGGAGCAATGGGCACAGGATTAAGCACTCCCCCATCAATCAACTCTTCACCATTAATGACATGAGGTGTGAAGAACAGCGGAAGAGAGATAGAGGCGCGAATGGCATCGAACAGAGAACCGGACTTCAGCCAAATCTCTTTCTCCTCAGCAACATTAGCAGCAACGGCGGTATAAGGAATAGGCAGATCTTCGATAGCAATCTCACCTATTAGTTGACGCAGAGAGTCTATGATCTTGTCCCCTTTGAACATACCACTCGATTGCCATGAAAAGTCCAATAACATGGTCATATCCGATTGGTCGATACTGGTGATCCACTCTTCAAATTCATCCAACTTGCCCGCAGCGTAAACACCGCCAATAAGCGCGCCAATAGAACAGCCAGAGATAGATTTTATCTGATAGCCATGTTCGATTAGCCAGCGGATAACACCAACATGAGCTAAGCCTCTAGCTCCGCCACTACCAAGTACCAATGAGATTGTTTTTGTCATCGTACTAATCCTTTAATTCATCAGCTCTTCAAAGCGTTAGGCACAAATTATATCACTTCAAATAACCGCACGCAGTGTAATGGTTTGAAAACTGCTCCACCTCTGTACATTTTAATATGTAGGCGGCGAAGCGAGTCATTCCAGCAAGCCTAGGCGCGACTAGGAATCTGGTTTCTAAGTGCGCTGATCTAAAAAGGTCGCTCACTTAAAAAGCGAGCGACCTCTTGTTGATCATTCTATTTCTGTGTTCATTCTGTTAATAAAAACAGGGAGCTACAGCACACGTAAGCACTCTTCAGGCGACAAGCTCAACAGTGTATTAGCGAAGTTAATCTTCTCATCACGCCATCTCAATGCTGCTTCTCGGCCGTCTTGTGAATGTCGATCTGCTTCAAAGTAGCTTTTGCTTGGTAACCCGTTGGCTGGCGTCATCACCATAGATTGCTCGTTCAAGCGAATCGTAAACAAGAACTGACCACGTTGCCCAGTTTGCGCAGCTGGGTGGTGCAATGTGGTATCACAACAATAACGTCTATCACGCAGTGCGCGGCATGTGTACTCAAAGGCATCTTGAGCACCACGTCCAGGGAACGCGGTATAAATACTGATGCCATCACGTTGCAAAGACTGGTCACCCGCCGCGAGTTGCACCGCGTGTTGGATCATCCTAAAGCCCAGAACCACGCCACCAATGCTGTTCAATCCACTGTATTGAATTGCGCCTTCTAAGCTCAGGTGAAGTTTGTCTTCCCCTTCATAAAGAAAGAGATCAGGCGATGCCCAATCGCTCTTTGGAATAAGCAGTTGAGTAATATCCGAGTGTTCCATGTTGGTCTCCGCAACAATGAGTGTGTTTGAGACCACAAAATAACGTAATGAGAATTATTATCAATAAATTTAACTCAAAAATGTTACTATCAGACAGATTTACGTTTCGGCTTGGCAGAACTTAAAACAACGAGTGCCGTTCTTCCTTTCGAGTTACCAAAAGTTTCCTCCTAGCGTATACCTTGGTCTCAAGCGTATCGTTTACTTTTCAGACAGCTTAATCGTCAAACCACACCCAAGATTGCCAGAAAGCCCTCGTCAATGGACTTTATCGGATGCTTTAGCGCCAAGCATTTCTTGTTAGATATTCGTTTATTACCCATCAAGTTCATCGTCTACAAACAAGCTGCCCCACCCGATTTACAGGCTTTCATTCTAGTGCCTTCATCCTACGACTAATGTCTAACCGACTGACTCTATTTGTTTTTTTTGGTTTGGTATAAGGTACTAGCAACTGAATGTTAATGACTTTTTAAATATAAGTTGATGCATTGTTTGCATCACTAAATGAGTCATGACGTTCTGTGTAGAAGAAAAAGATATCGCTAGCTACTCCGCTGAATCTTCGTATCGTGAGTAAATTACGTTTGTTGGAACAACGCACCTTAGAGTGTGAAAGAAAGGAATCAAAATGAGCAGTACTTTAGAGTCCGTAAATATCCCAAGAGAGGAGCCTCAGACCCATGAGGACGAACTCTCCTATGAACAACAACACAAACCAAGCTCAGAGTTTGAATCCCGAGAACAGTATCTAGAGCACGAATTACAAATCATGTCGCCTAAGCGCTGGCGTCCAAACTTACCGTTTAAAGATTATCGATTTGAGATAGAAGACACCATCCCAGCCATGGCCGCGACTATTGGTAAAGTGGTTATGGTGGGCGCAATTGCAGCAACCTTTGCTGGAGCGCTTGGGCTAAACGAAGGCTTCATCCTAGAAAACGTTCGTTATGAGCTCCTTATCGCTTCTGTTTTCATCATCCTTTTCTCTGGTTTTCTATTACCGACAGCTAACCTCGCAGGTACACACGGCCCACTTATTCCATTAATCCCAATTGTGGTTGCCGCTGGCGGTCACCCAATGGCCTTTGGCTTGTTGATTGGCGCGTTTGGCTTGCTGTTAGCCATCAGTAAAGGTGGCAGTATGTTGGCCAACCTCACCAGTAAAGGCGTGTGTGGCGGATTGCTGCTCTACCTTGGCTTTGTGGGAACCGCTTCTCAAGTGAAAAAGCTGTTCGCTTGGGCAGAAGGGATCGGCATGAGCCACATCGCTTTTGTGGTGATCTTCTGCACCATTATTCTGTACGCACTGCTAGAACACTTCCGTAAGCGTTGGTTAGCCGTGCCTCTTAGCTGCTTGTTGGGTGGTACGATTGCATTTGCTATGGGCGCTCCATTCGCTTTCCAAACTGAGCCGGGTCTACCGAACATGAACCCTATGTATTGGTGGGGAGAAGATACAGGTTGGATGCTTGGCCTACCGACGATTGAACACTTCATGGTAGTTCTTCCGTTCGCAATTCTAGCCGTAGCGATGTGGTCACCAGATTTCTTAGGGCATCAAGTATTCCAAAAGATCAGCTACCCAGAGCGCACTGAAAAAGTACACATGAACATTGATGACACCATGACCACAGCGTCTATTCGTCAAACGTTCGGCTCGCTGCTTGGCGGTACTAACTTTACGTCTTCATGGGGTACTTACATCGTACCTGCGGCGATTGCTAAACGCCCTATTCCGGCGGGTGCTTTGCTAACGGCTCTGTTCTGTATCATCGCTGCGATCTGGGGCTACCCGATGGATTTAGCTATCTGGCAACCTGTACTTTGTGTGGCTCTGATTGTTGGTGTATTCGTTCCACTGCTTGAGGCAGGCATGGAGATGACGCGTGAAGGCAAAACTACTCAATCAGCAGCGATTGTTGTGTTCTCATCAGCGCTTGTGAACCCAGCATTTGGTTGGTCTATCACTATGCTACTAGACAACTTGGGCTTAGTCGGCTGTAAAGAACGTAGTGGTGAACTGAGTAAGATGAGCCGTTGGGTACTACCGGGCATTATGTTTGTTGTACTAACAAGTGTGATGGCATTGGTTGGCCTTCTACCGGGTATTCCAGCAATCATCCCGAGTTTTCGTTAACCTCTAAACAAGAGTTATCGAATGTTCGCCCCTTTCTGTCATTAAGTTTTGTTACGTTATGAGGAGCTTTTATAAGGCGTATTTCCGCTCAAACTTTAATGTCTATCTACAAGGAGGTGTACCTCAAATTTGCACCACACCAAAGAAGCAGAGCTTGAAATCTAAATATGCATAGTGTTTTATATTGGAGCGTAATCTTCAAGGCCTCAATGACCTCATTACTGATGAAGCTTATTTCAGCAGGGAAAATACGCGGCATAAGCTGGATCAATAACTTAAGGGAATTAACTTATGTATGCGACCGTTGAGGCCTACTTCTCTACTTATCAAGGACAGTCAATATGTGCACTAATTTTTCCATTACAGGGATGACATTGGACCCAAACAAAAACATCCCCGTAGTTGGTCGTTCAATGGAGTTAGGACCCAGTCTTAAATCAGAGTTATTTTTCCGCAGCGTAGGATATGAGTACACTCAAGGTGCTGCGAAGGAGTTGACACCATACAGTTTTGCGAGTGATGAATTTGTTGTACGACCAGACATTACCCTAGTTAACACCAAGTTATACACATGGAAAGGCAAGTACGACTTTGTTGCTTTAAATGGGTTTGCTACCTCAATCGAAGAGAGCATTGGTGTATCGCAGATGTTGGCCGATATCGCGAGCAATGGTATGAATAAAGAAGGATTGACGTCTGGGACGATGGTTTTAGTGCAATCTGAATATCAAGAACCACTGAAACAAGATGGAAAATTAAAAAACAGCAAAGGGGTGGTTTATTATCCGAGTATTACTACGTGGATCCTGTCTAACTGTGCGACTTGCCAAGATGTTATTGATGGTCTCCAGTACGATAAATTGGTCGTCAATAAGCATGGGTCTGACTTAAAAGAAAGCGATATCCCAGATGAAGATAAAATCCTAGTTGCCAATCCTTTTTCTAAAGTACCAAGTGCAATGCACTTTCATTTTCACGTACAAGACGCTTTGGGCAATAGCATCGTATTGGAGTACGTAGACGGAAAGCTCACGATTACCGACCTTAACCCAATCGGTGTGTTAACTAACGACCCGTTGATTGCTTGGCAGCAAGAGAATGTCCTGTACAACTATGTTGATGTGGTGCCGTTTAACTTCCAAGACAATGACGGTCACGCAGCAACCCCTAATGTTGAAACCTATGATAATGCGGCAAGTCGATTTAAGTGCAGCTCTCACGCTCAAGGTACAGGCTTTTCTAAAGTCCCTGGTAGTTCGACGCCTTTAGATCGTTTTGTAAGAGCGTCCATGATGGCCAACTTCTCTTTCCCTGTGTATCAGTTAACTGATGATGAGGATATTTTGGTTGCCAACTTGGATTCTATGCAACATAGAAAAGAAGCGCTGAGCAGAGATATTAGAGTAGGTAAAGAAGACGCGACGACATTAGCCTTCCATATTTTAAATACCGTGGATATTCCGCAGGGAACGAGTAGAGACTCCACTGGTGAACTGGTTCATGACTATACACAGTGGGCAACCGTATCGGACTTGGTCAATAAAAAGTACTCAGTGAGAATGTACGAATCACCACAAATATTCAGCTTAGACCTAAATAAATTAGACTTTAAAAAGCTAGAAAAAGAAAAACCATACAAGTTAAATATTGATAATAAGTCCATTGATATTACAAATAAGGTAAACGAACAATAGCGCTACACTTAAACTTAAGTGAAATAGGTTGTTTGCCCCTTTCTATTATAAAGCTTTGCTCGAAACACAAAAGGCCTCGCACGTGCGAGGCCTTATTGTATCTGCTGTTCAACCAGCAATTAGTTAGAGCTGACTTAACTCGAGAGCCATTCATCCAATACTGCAATAAATTCAGGGTGGATAAGATAGCCTATTGACGCGTGCGGGTTACTTTTCCCGTTGCGGATGTTGAGATTATAAATTGGGTAGATATCTTTCATTCCACCGGGTACTAAACCCAGTTCAAGCATCTCTTTATAGTCGTTTTTGATTTCACTATCGTGAGAGATAAAATCATCTTCCGCCGATATGTTTATCCATTTTTGAATGTTCAAGGGATACTTCTTATCACCTTTTAGGCGGCTGCCTTTAAGCCTATCTTTCACGTTTTCATCACCTAGCGGTGAGCCGAGCGTAACCAATAAGTCTACCTTCTTATCAGCGCCATAATCATGTCTGTACTCACCGTAGTGAGATAACTTCCATAACACGTCATAACTGATCATCGAACCAAGGCTGTGCGATACAATCATCACGTCATCTTGATTATCAAGCGCTTCCTTCAGTTCGACCATTAATCTATGCCGAACATCGCTACCAAAATAGGAATCTTCATTCCAATAGTGATCCATATCTGGCGCGACCTTAGTAATGAGCGTCTCGGCTATCCCTAATCTTCCAAATAACGCTGAAAAAGTATCTGCCAAGGCCTCTTTAAGAAAGCCGATTTTAGATACCTCATCATACGTTACCTTGTCGAACTGATGAGTTTGGTACTCTTTTAACTGCGCCAATGCCTGTTGTCGACTTGCAGGGTCTTCAGTTGGCTTTTTTAGCAATGAGTTTGAAAGCTCGCCGTAGTAGACAAACCGTTTTTCAACATTTCTAAAAGCTTGTAATCCGTTTGAGCCTCCACAGTCTCGCTGTAAGCCATGTTCTATCGCATCGTACCAGAGCGCTTGAAGTGGTGCTTTGTCGGGCTTTTGATCGCGACCGTGAATGAATATGATTTTCTTAGCCATAGTAGGACGTCCTAAATACATAGTTAAAGTTATTGTTTCAATAACAAGCACCCGCAAGGTTTGCTCAGCTCTTACCAATAAGAATGCTGCTGATTCCCCACCTAGTCGATGATTGATAAATCTTTTGTATAACTATGAGACAGCCGTTTTAGGCGATTATTGGGTGAAAGATTCCGTCACGACTCGCAAATTGGTAATGAATGTGCCGAGTAAAACCTTCCACACACAAAAAAGCCCCGCAAACGCGAGGCCTTAGTTTTCTATCAAGGGTTACAACTACCCTACTTCGCTGGCTTTACTTCATTCGAGTAATGAAGGTTTGCTCGTCATCGACAAAGGCCACGTAGTCGCCGTGGTAAATGAACACGCGACCACGTCCTTCAACAATACACGCTAACTGCGGGTTCAAGTCTTCTTCAAGGTCTTTACTTTGATAGGTGCCGGTATCAGTGATAACGCCGCGAAGTGTGGGCAAAAAACCATAGCTGCGCTTGGCTTGGTCAATAAGGCTCAATTCGCTATTGATAGAGAAGTACGATGGGATTGGGCCAGCATCTTCGATAAACATCGGTTTCAGTTCTTCAAAGGCGGTAATTACCAGCCAGTCGATGCCGTTTACATGATGGATAAACATAGTGGTTCTCGATATTTCTAATGCGGGGATTCTATCACTATCGAGAGAAGAGCGTGGGAGAAATTAGATGATCAAAAACAAGACCTGACCTCGCTGTCATTTCTCTTTGAAACATAACTGTTTTATTCAGCTCGTATTCACACTTGAAATGACATTCTGATTAAAGAATCCATTGATAAGCGACGAACAATATGAAGCTCTCTCCCCGATTAAAAACCCTAATATCGATCACTTTAAGCAGTGTAATTGTCTGGTTCCTTTTACCTGCTGACCTTGAGTTGGCCCGCAAGATCCCAGCGTTCTTTGCCACAGTCTCGATGATCGCTATGGCGGGAGCGATGTTATTGAGCTGCAGACCAAAATGGATAGAGTCACTAGTGGGAGGGATGGACCGTGCGTACATCTGGCATAAATGGTTAGGTATTTTCGGCCTTGTTGGTGCTTCGTTTCATTGGTTGTTGGTACCCGGCCCCGCTGGGAATGGTATCGATCCTTCATTCGCTGAATTTGGAGAAGAACTGGGTCAATGGGCAATGTATGGATTGCTGCTTCTTGGTAGCGTAAGCATGGTTAAAACACTGCCTTATCGTCTTTGGTATTACACGCACAAACTCATGGGGCCAATATTCCTGATTGCGGTTTACCATACGTTTTTCTCGGATATTCCTTTCGTCATCGAGAGTGTCACTGGCATCTCTTTGGTCATCGTATCGCTTGTAGGTAGCTTAAGCTGGATATACAAGACCTTCATCAAGCCAACCACCTATCAAGACTACACTGTTACTCATGTAGAGAAGCTTGACGGTGCCCTTGAGATTACACTCAATACCGATGGCAAAGGCATTCACTATCATGCGGGGCAATTCGCCTACCTCGATTTTGGATACGATAAAGTAGAACACTTTCACCCTTTTACCATCGCCTCAGCACCACATGAAAAAGAGCTGAAATTCGTTATACGCTGCTTAGGCCGTCACACAAGTGAACTGTACTCAAGAGTAAAAACTGGAGACAAAGTTAAAATTGATGGTGCATACGGTCGATTACATGCTGAAAAGGATAGTACTAAACCGCAAATTTGGATTGCTGGTGGCGTCGGGATCACTCCTTTCCTCTCTTGGCTTCAAACTGTGAAGCCATCGCACCAACCTATTCACCTGTTTTATGTCGGCAAAGGTAAGTTTTATTCGCAAATCATTAAAAAGTTATCAGATTCAGTAGCGAGCAAAAACGTAACACTACATACACAAGCCGATTTTGATGGACGTTTGAATGCACAAGTGATCACTGAGCTTGTCGAGACGCCGGTGAAAAATCATCAGTTTTTCGCATGTGGTCCCGAAGAAATGATGAAGGACTTAAAAGAACAACTGATCTCTGACGGGGTGTGTCCAACACAATGGCACAATGAAAATTTCTCTATGAGATAAGGCTATGCCAACAACCATAGATAAATATCGTCCCCACCCGTTCCTTTGAGGATGCCCTGCCCTCCTTAACCGTTAGAAAAAGGCCTCGTACAAGCGAGGCCTGAGTCTTCAACGTAGTAAATACCTTTAGCTTTTTCGTGCCTCCTATTCGATTCAGAGTTCATCACCCCAAAAATTTTCTTGCTAAAAAGGTAGAAAAGTTTATAGTATTTTTTAGGCAAACTTGAGAATCGATATGTCATTACAGAAAAAACAACCCAAGGTATCACTGAACATTAAAATCCGATCAGACTTAGATTTTCGTCTTAAACGAGCGAGAAAAGCAGCGCGTGAGCAAGGCTTAATGTTCAACGTATCTCAAGAAGTTGAAAAGTTTCTTGAGAAGGAAGTAAAGAAAGTGGAACGCCAGTTATCAATAGATGAGGAGATTAAGAACAACCTCGAGGATCTTGGTGGGCTTAATATAGACAAAATGATGAAATCAATGGATTAGTCATAATACTAAGACATTGATTAAATTGAATTTACACAATGACAAAGCGTGGAGATGATTATGGGCACAATAATTGGACTGTTAATTTTGGCTGGTATCAGTGTATTCCTACAGCGTCAAACGGGGCTTCATTTGCATGAGTGGATTGCAAAAAAATATAAAGAATCTCAAGACAAAAAGTAATGTGCTCTCACAGGGTGGCAGACTCCATCGATTGTACTTAAAAGACTAAGGCCTCTCACACACGAGGCCTTAGTTTTATCTATAGAGTGATTACAACCGCCCTACTTCACAGGCTTTAATCCATTCAGGTAATGAAAGTTTGCTCATTATCGACAAAAGCTACGTAGTCGCCGCGGTAAATGAATACACAGCTACGCCCTTTAACAATACACGCTTACTGTGGATTCAAATCTTCCTCAAGATCATTACTTTGGCCAATTCGCTGTTGATAGAGAAGTACGATGGGATTGGACAGCATCTTCGATAAACATCGGCTTCAGTTCTTCAAAGGCAGTAATCACCAGCCAGTCGACGCCATTTACATGATGGATAAACATAGTGGTTCTCGATATTTCTAATGCGGGGATTCTATCACTATCGAGCAGTGAGCGTAGGAAAAATAAATACTTGGAGGTTTAGTCATCCAAGTGTTACGAACACCAAAAGTATGATGTCTAAAGTAAGGTGTTCATCGTGTCTCTCGAGCTACCGTGGAAGTAGCCTACTTTTTACAATCAATAGGAAATTTATGCGCCTAGAAAGAATACAAACCAACTGCTATTTTTCAAATCATAAAAGATACAACGACAAAGACAGTTGTGCAGAGTTAATTACAAGGTCGATTCTGACTAATTATTCTATAGTTAAATAGATTTCATAATATTACATTATTAACTACTATCTGAACTCATTTAGCCCAGCATCATATATCATATTACCTAAAACTCCTCTATTTTCCATTTCCTTGATCTTAAACCTGAGATCATTAATTCTTCCTTTATAATTAGTGTTTATATTAATTAACTTCTCTTTTGGGTTGGCCGATCGTAAAGCAGCTCTGACTTTACTCTTTCTAGCTCGACCTTGATGATGAATATCTGCGATGAGAGCACAAATGGTGTCTGAATAGCCATCCAAGTCGTACCAACGTGAATAACGTTCCAACTTAGCCTGCAGTATCTCGCAAGCAACTTCAACTTGCAGGTCTCGCATCTCTTGATCATGATTTGACCAATGGATAACGCGTGCTGCCTGTAACACTTCTTGCATGTCATGCTCTTTGCGCTTTGCATTGAGGAAGTCCATAAATCGCTGTAGTTGTCGTCGTCCAGCGGGCCCTGAATTAGTTTCTACCTCAAGATTTGTTAGCCCTCCGTTTTCATTTACACGATGAAGGTGTCCATTGTGAAGCCCTAACTCTGGAAAGTAATCTGATGAATTTGAAAGCTCCATTAGTCTACGAAAGAAAATAACCAGGTTATCGTTCGCTGTATGAGCAGCCAATTGGAAAAAACCGAACGTAAATTTTGCACTATCGTAAGTGTTAATTAGGTTAAAGTTATTTTTACTTTCACAGTACCCTGTTAACTCGAGTAATTGCGCCCAATGATCATATTGTTCAATATAGTCCTCTGCGCGATAAGTTGGTCCGTAGTAATCATTAGGATTCATGAAAAGGCCAACATATTTACCTTTTTTCGTTTCGCTACCAACATAAAAGCGCTGGGAAGTATCACCACCAACGGAGGCATACCAACGTCGACCTTCTTTTACTAAGTCAAACGCTAATCCTCTAGAAACTAAATTAGCTGATGGCTTGATTTCAAGTTCCAGATCCTCACCAGGAAACGAGCCGAAAAAAAGCCCTTGTTCACCTTGATAGATTTCATTAAATTCTGAGAGAAATTGTTGAGGTGAGCATTTTACTACTTGATTCAATGAATTTGAGTAGTGGTATACAGAACCATTTGCAAAAATCCCGATGTGTTTTTGTGGTACATTCCTCATTCGTTTATTTACAAGGTCAACATTTTCAGTCCGAGTAACAAAAACGAGTACTTCCCTCTCTATAATAGCCTCACTCCATAATCCGACCTTGGGAGATTGGGAAAATATTTCATGAACTCGTACGTTGGCAGGAGTACCAAAACCTCCTTTGAAGTCTATACAATTGAAAGAGAAACTTAACCCAGCCATATGACTTACATAATGCGCGCAATGATTTGCACTTGTGTCATGAAATTTCCCATCACAAATCTGAGATATATTTTTTCCCAAGCTTTCTTCGAGTCTGTTAAGCAGTTCTGGCATAGTCAAATCCAAGCTAGTTGAAAAGAGTTCATTTATGTCATTACCAAAAAATGAACATAATTGCATATGATATTAGCACTTAATCAAAAGATTTTTTTATGTGCAAACTCTATCCATACCATATAGAGACTCTGTTCTTTGAACGATAGTTGTTCAATAAGACTCAATGTTACTCGTTATAATCCAAGTCTCTAACCTGAAAATTCAGTCCCTTAGCTGATAATTTTGGCTATAAAACAACTTTGGTGATAGTTAAGCTTCTGAGCTAAATTCGAGTTATAAAGAAACGTATGACATAGTAATTTTGTGAATCAGATCTCGTTAAAATTACAGTCTATCGCCTAATTTTTTCGACGACACTAGTTTCTTGTCGAGTCTCTCAATTTAAAAATTCTGTCTATCTTTTATACGTAAGTTTTTCAGTCTTGACTACTATTTACAATGGGCATCAATAAAGCCCTAGGTTAGGTAATAGATTAACTACTATATAGAAGGTAGGGAGCACCTTATGAATAGATTTCTAGTATTGTTAATATCTTTTGTCTTAAGTGCTTGCGGTGTGAGTCAAAAAGTCCAGGAAACCACTGAAAATAACGAGGTCAATCAATTTTTAGACAGTACAAACTTAGTCAAGGCTAGTGACAGATATTGGATAAAGGACATACCAGAAACAAGCACAGCAGTAGGCAGTGTATATCAAAAACGTGAAAAGCTAATTGGTGGTGTTACATATACAGCGTTTACATTGGTAAGTGAAAACTTATTCAATAATTATGATGAAGAAAGCTTAATAAAGGAAAAATTGACATATAGCAAGGATTACAAGTTTAAGCGTGAAGTCGATTCGAATCTTGCTGCAATGGCTGTATTTAGCGGATCTCATAGAGATGTGTCAGAGGTTAATAAGAAGGTTGATCTTTCAGAAGTATGGAAATTGATATCATCTGAACTAGAAGCAGATCCTAAATTTTGTAAAGCAGGTTATTTTTATGTTACGCGAGCATATTTAGGTACATCATCGGATTATGGATTAAAAGAAGTATCCTCTGTTGCAACGTTCGCTGGCATTGAAGTCGGTGCAGATGTTAGTTCTTATGGGTATTCATCCCTTCATACACTAAAGGAAGGTTCATTGGCTCTAATGCTGCAGCCCACGGTTCAGTTGAGCAGTTGTGGGAACAGTAACATAGTTGACAAGGATAGAGCTGATATTGAATCTGAACTATTGAGTGAAGGGTACATTAAATTATAGTGTATACAAAATCATAATTTACTTTTCCATGTAAATGTAAGAATTCTCTTCCAACCACGAGTATATAAAGGGCGGATCGAATACTTTAACAAGCAACGATCTATGATTCGAAACTCAGAATCGACAAATAGTAAAAAGGCCTCACAATGCGAGGCCTTTTGTTTTTCTATCAGAAGATATTAGTCACGAGATGCCACGCGGCATTTATACGATATTGAAGCCATAGCATTGGTACTATCAAGCGTTATGAACACAGAAAACCCTCTCTCAATCAATATAGCCACTATAAAGTATAGAGCTGTAAACAGTTCAAGAATCCATTTATCTTTTGTTAGCTTATATTGGCAGTAACGAGAGCAACAATCAGACGCATATCCACTGTTTTAATGTGGATACATCTCATTATTGAAAGAGATATTTTCAGTTTTCCTATCAACTTATGATATAAGCCATGCTTATATTTAACTAATTTCATTTCAAATAATGTCTATTCGCTTTGTTGACTACCCTCTTGCGCCATGGCCTGTGCTTGAGGAAGGTATACATAAACTAGGTCTTGAAGAGTTTCGTAAGATTTTTGTATTCAATCCCCATAGACGAAAACAATATGAAGGGCTTTTGGATGCTATAAAAGCTCTAAAACACGCTGGATGCACTAAGGTTTATATTGATGGTAGTTATGTCACAAGAAAGCCTCTCCCCGGCGATTACGATGCATGCTGGGATGCTATTGGAGTTGACCGAGCAAAACTAGACACAGTTTTCTTGGATTTCAGCAACGGCCGACAATCGCAAAAGGTTAAGTATGAAGGAGAGTTTTTTCCAGCTCAGTGCTTTGCAGACTCTCAACAGACACCTTATACCGAGTTCTTTCAGCGAGAAAAGCATTCTGGTGAAAAAAGGGGATTGTTTTATTAGAACTTGACGGAAACTTAGGAAGTTAAGGGGTATAACATGATACTTAACGACATAGAACTAGGCCTATCTCAAGAAGCTCGCGAAAAACTTATCGACACATTAAAAACACTCAAAAATGATTCTTCATGGTTAGCTGACATTCAAAGAGACTCTATCGCTCATCAGATTTCTGAGCTAAATGAAGCCATAGATTATTATATAAGCTTATCTAAGGGACAGTTCCAAGAAGTTGATGAGTTAACAATCGACAAGCTTCCAAAATACCTTGTGAGTTCAAGAATTACTAAAGGAGTTAGCCAAGATAAGTTAGCTGAGCACCTAAAAATCCCGACTAAACAACTCCAAGCCCTAGAGTCCGAGCAATATAAAGGTGCTAGTCTCTCTAGAATATTAAAAATCTCACAGTTCCTTGGCCTAAACCGGTTTAGTGTCTTAGATGATTCAGGGAACATCATTTTCAATTCACGTGAAGAATCCGACTTCCAATGGGGCTCCTTACCTGTAAAAGAAATGCAAAAACGAGGTTGGATTAAGAAAGGGGAAAACTCTATTGAATTAGCTAAGCAGTTCATTCAAGGTGCTTTTGGCTTGGGCTTACAACCTGCTTTACATCGTAAAACGAGTTTCAAAGGAAAATCAGCACACGCGATATCTTTAATAGCGTGGCAAGCAAGTATCCTATCTAATGCAGAGAAGTTAATAAAGTCGCACCAAATATCTCAGTTTGAATTTAATGACTCTTGGATACCCGAGTTAGTTTCTCTAAGCACACATGAGAATGGACCCGTTTTGGCTCGAGACTTCCTTAAATCTAAAGGGGTTATTCTAATTTATGAACCTCACTTAGAAGGTACATATTTAGACGGAGCTGCAATGCTCTCTGAAAGCGGTAATCCTATTATCGGAATGACAATACGACATGACAGAATTGATAATTTTTGGTTCGTACTTCTACATGAACTTGGACACGTTTTTTTACACCTTTCTCAATTAGGTACTGAGTTTATTGATGAAAATGTAGGCGAAAGTAGTAATTCTCTTGAAGACCAAGCCGATGCGTTTGCATTGAACAACTTGATAGCTCCTGAAGCATGGAAGTTGTCTGTATCTAGGGTCATCGCGACCGAAGCTGCTATTGTGGGAGATGCAAAAAGATTAGGGGTAAACCCTGCAATAATTGCAGGTAGATTAAGAAAAGAAAAAAATGACTACAGTAAATTTAATAATCTTATTGGTTACGGAAAAGTAAGAGGTCAATTCGAATGAGCGTTGAGTTAAGTTCCTATAAAAAGTATCTTCCCATCATAAAGTGGAGACAAGGTGAGTACCAAGCCCTGCTCCGCCTAAAGCAAGACATAAAACGAAACCTATACCCTCTATTTGTAATCCCTCCTATTGAATTTGATTTCGAGGAACAAAAGCTTAAGAAGTCTGCGGAAGAACATGTAGAAAAGCTAGCCAACAGATATAAAACTAAATGGGGGACTGCTTCATCTCTTATAGATATAGACTCTAGCTTACATTTAGATCACGTTAAAGACGGTAGAACAATTCCTGAGTTTGTATTCGATGAGCTCAGATCAGTCAAAGGGGTGTTTTCTCCTGTGATTCAAATGGACTATGACGCAAGCTATATTAATGCAGTCAAAAAAGACTGGCTTGCTGGTGGCAACGGTGCGGGTATAAGAATTTCATTAGATGAATTAGCAGACCCTTCCAATCACACCAAAATTTTGACTCTATTGGCAACTTTGACATGTCCGATTTCTTCCACTGATTTGATTATCGACTTCAGAAAGGGAGCAAACTACGAACCAAACGAAGATGTTATATTAATGCTGTCTACGCTTTTAGGATTACTACCCAAGATCAATGAGTTTAGATCGATATACGTGGCTGGCACATCACTACAACTAGATCTTGTTAAAAAACCAGGTTCTGTACAGAAACGACAAGATTGGATATTTTACAAATCGTTACATGCAAAAATCACGAGAGATTTCCCAAGATTAGGTTTTGGTGATTATACAATTGAGACTCCAGATTTTAGCTCATTAGATATGCGAATGATGAAACCAGCAGCGAAACTTGTTTACTCATACAAAGATAATTGGGTTATCTATAAAGGTGGGTCTTTTAGAGATGACACTTCTCAAATGAAAGATTTGTGCTCCAAGTTGGTCAATTCGCCTCAAAATTACTTTTACGGGGAACCATTTTCTCCAGGAGACAAGAAGATCTATGACTGCGCTCTGGGCCAGTGTGGTACGGGTAACCTAAGTACATGGAAAGAAGCTGCAATTAGTCATCACCTCACACTAGTTGTACACCAGAACGCCAGTTTGAACGGTTTTCAAACGTTACCTTAATATTTTTTACAAGCTGATCTGTACTGATATGTTCAACGAGAGTTTTGTATAGATCTAACCTGGTAGCTCGACGGTTTTTAGATGAAACTCCCAGCTCCTCAAGCAAAGCTTGAGTTTCATCTTTCCACAAAAGGTGCGCAACTTTTATAGCTTCAACCTTAGGATTTCTTTTCGCTTTCCGATGCGTTCGGAAATGTATAGCTCCTTTACTTCCTTTAGTTGCAATAATGATACCGACCCAATCAGGAGCTACATCTAAAATACCGTTTACATGATTTGGTGCAGTAATTACAGTCAGCTTCTGTAAAGTTTTCATATAAGTATCAAGTTGATCTTTAAAGCGTGTTAGTGTGTCTTTAGAGCTTTTTATTTCATACCCATGTATACAACCATTAACTACAGCAATATCAATCCGATTCGAACCATGCATAAGCCCTAGCTCATCAATTACAAGAGTTTGGTTATCTTCATGTTGGTTCTTTAACTTTTTCTTATGAAATGCTTCTCTAATTTCAGAATCATTGGTCGCGAACATCTTTTCAATCTCAATCGAGTAGTTTTTAAATAACTAGTTTTTCAATATCGTATTCTACACCAAATTTGACAATACGGTCATCTACGCTGTTGCACTAGAATGGCTCACACCTCTTGCTTTTAATCTAATTCATAGCGAACATCTCTATCCAAAAGAAACAGCAAAAAAAGGCCTCGCAATTGCGAGGCCTTTAGTTTTTCTATCTATCAGAAGAGATTAGTCGCGAAGTGCTGCGCCGAATTTCTCTGAGATTGAAGCTACGATAGCATCTACTGAACCAGCGATGTCTGCATCTTCTAGTGTGCGCTCTACAGACTGTAGAGTCAGTGCGATAGCTAGGCTCTTCTTGCCTTCTTCTACGCCCTTACCTACGTAAACGTCGAACAGTTTAGCGTCTGTTAGGAATTCGCCACCAGCTGCGATACACGCTTCTACGATGTCGCCAGAAGCTACTGCTTCGTCAACAACAACCGCGATATCACGACGGTTTGCAGGGAACTTAGATACTGCTACTGCTTCTGGAAGCACGCGAGTGTTGATAGCTGCCCATTCGATTTCGAATACGATAGTACGGCCGTTTAGACCAAACTTACGCTCTAGTTCTGGGTGAACAGTACCAATGATACCCACTTCTTTACCGTCTACTACGATAGCCGCAGTTTGACCTGGGTGAAGTGCTGGGTGCTTAGCTGCTTTGAAGCTGTATGCTTTTTCGTTCGCTGTTAGCTCTAGAACTGCTTCTAGGTCGCCTTTTAGGTCGAAGAAGTCAACAGTGTTTGTTGCAACGTCCCAGTGCTCTTCGCCACGAGTGCCAGAGATAACGCCTGCTAGCATCATTTCTTGACGCATGCCGTTTTCAGCTGATGCTTCTGGGATGAAACGTAGGCCAGATTCGAATAGACGAACGCGTGGCTGTTGACGCTTCTGGTTGTGAACAACCGTGTTTAGAAGACCTTGGATTAGGCCAAGACGCATTGCTGACATGTCCGCAGAGATTGGGAATGGCAGGATTAGCGGCTCAACATCTGGAACGATCAGTTTTTGCTGTTCTGGTTCAACGAAGCTGTAAGTGATTGCTTCGTGGAAACCACGGTCAACTAGAAGATCACGAACGCGCTTAAGCGGTTGGTCAGCTTCTTTGTGGTCGTTCATCTTAAGTGCCGCTTTAGGCGCTTGGTTTGGAATGTTATCGTAACCGTAGATACGACCTACTTCTTCAATTAGGTCTTGCTCGATTGCGATATCGAAACGCCAAGATGGAGACGTTGCCGTCCAACCTGCGTCCGTAGTCTCAACTTCACAACCTAGACGAGTTAGGATTTCTACCACGTCTTCAGATGGGATTTCGTGACCTAGTAGGCTGTCTAGCTTAGCGCGACGTAGAGATACTACGTTTGCTTTTGGTAGATCAGCTTCAGATTCGCTGCCGTTTACTGGCGCAACTTCACCGCCACAGATTTCAACTAGAAGCTGTGTTGCACGCTCCATTGCTGCTGCTTGTAGTGTTGAATCAACACCACGCTCGAAACGTAGAGAAGAATCAGTGTGTAGGCCGTAAGCACGTGCGCGACCACGGATGTGATCCGGTGCGAAGAATGCTGCTTCTAGAAGTACGTCTGTTGTTTCAGTTGTTACACCAGACTCTTCACCACCAAAGATACCAGCGATTGCTAGTGCTTTGTTGTGGTCAGCGATAACAAGCGTGTTGCTGTTTAATTCAGCTTCGTTGCCATCTAGAAGTGTTAGTTTTTCGCCCTGCTCTGCTAGACGAACCACGATGCCACCTTCGATCTTAGATAGATCAAATGCGTGCATTGGTTGGCCTTGCTCTAGCATCACGTAGTTTGTGATGTCTACAACTGGGTCGATTGAACGGATACCACAACGACGCAGTTTTTCTTGCATCCAGATTGGCGTTTCCGCTTTCACGTTTACGTTCTTAACCACACGGCCAAGGTAACGTGGACAAGCATCAGTTGCTTTGATTTCAACAGATACTGTGTCTTCAATGCTTGTAGCAACAGCTTCAACTGCCGGCTCTGTAACGTCTGCGCGGTTTAGTACGCCAACTTCACGAGCAAGACCACGGATGCTGAAACAGTCAGCGCGGTTTGCTGTTAGGTCTACGTCGATCGCTACGTCTTCTAGATCTAGAAGTTCACGAACGTCCATGCCTAGAGTAGTACCTTCTGGTAGCTCAAGGATGCCGTCAGACTCTACGTCGATACCTAGCTCAGAGAAAGAACAAAGCATGCCGTGCGATGGAACACCACGTAGTTTTGCTTTCTTGATTTTGAAGTTACCAGGAAGTACTGCGCCAACTGTTGCTACTGCTACAGTTAGGCCAAGACGACAGTTAGATGCACCACAAACGATGTCTAAAAGCTCTTCTTCGCCGATATCAATTTTTGTAACTTGTAGTTTGTCTGCGTCTGGGTGCTGACCGCATTCAACCACTTTACCTACTTTAACGCCGGTGAATTCACCAGCAACAGGTTCTACATCGTCAACTTCCAAACCAGCCATAGTGATTTGGTGAGCTAGCTCTTCGCTGTTAATTGCAGGTTTAACCCACTCGCGTAGCCAAGATTCACTGAATTTCATAGTTTTGACTGCCCCGGATTACTTGAATTGTTTTAGGAAACGAAGGTCGTTCTCGAAGAACGCACGAAGGTCATTTACGCCGTAACGAAGCATTGTTAGACGCTCAACACCCATACCGAATGCGAAACCAGAGTATTTCTCAGGGTCGATGCCTACAGAGCGAAGTACGTTAGGGTGAACCATGCCACAACCTAGAACTTCTAGCCATTTGCCATCTTTACGTTTCACGTCAACTTCTGCAGAAGGCTCTGTGAATGGGAAGAATGAAGGACGGAAACGCACTTCTACTTCTTCTTCAAAGAAGTTACATAGGAAGTCGTTCAGAATACCTTTCAGCTGAGCGAAGTTTACGTTCTCATCTACCAGCATACCTTCCACTTGGTGGAACATTGGCGTGTGAGTTTGGTCGTAGTCGTTACGGTAAACACGGCCCGGAGCGATGAAACGGAAAGGAGGCTTGCCGTTTTCCATTGTACGGATTTGAACACCAGACGTGTGCGTACGTAGCATTAGGTCTGGGTTAAAGAAGAAGGTATCGTGGTCAGTACGAGCTGGGTGATCTTCTGCGATGTTTAGTGCATCAAAGTTGTGGAATGCATCTTCAATCTCAGGACCAGACTCAGTGTTAAAGCCTAGCTCACCAAAGAACTGTTCAATACGCTCAACTGTGCGTGTTACTGGGTGTAGACCACCGTTCTCAATGCGACGACCTGGTAGGCTCACATCGATTGTCTCTTCAGCCAGTTTCGCTTCTAGCTCTGCACGTTGTAGTGCGTCTTTGCGAGCTGCAATCGCTTGTTGAACAGCACCTTTCGCTTTGTTGATCTCTTGACCAGCAGTGCGACGCTCTTCAGGTGGTAGTTTACCTAGGCTTTGAAGCTGTGAAGTTAGTTCACCTTTCTTACCTAAATACTGAACTCGCACTTCATCAAGTGCGACTAACGAATCAGCGCTTTCAATCGCTGTCGTTGCATTAGCAATGATCTCTTCTAGATGTTGCATCGTTTCCTCATCTACCTTCTGGTAGTGTCCGTATCGGATGATTAGTTTTTTCGATAGCTACACATAGTAATCAAACCAGCTACTAATGCCAAATTGAATTGCCAAAAGAACAAGTTATTGACTAAAAACACGGCAACTTTAACGGGATATGAGTGAGGAGTAGGAGGAAGTGGTACAAATAGAGGTACCACTCCTTGATTTAAAGGTGAGTTTCACTTGAGATTATAACTAAGTTACACCCGAGAGAATGAGCAAACGGTATTCCAGAACAGGAAGAAAATCAGGCCTGAATCTGAATCGAACAAACGCTGTTTTTGCCCGCATCTTTCGCTAAGTAAACAGATTCATCGGCGGCTTTGATCAACTCACTCATCGATTCGAACTCTGGGGCTATTTCTGCCACACCAACACTAATACTGCCTACCCAAACTTGATGACCGGTTTCAACCTTTAATTCAGACACTTTCTGTCGAGCCGTTTCCGCGATGTACATCCCGCCTTTCAGGTCAGTATCCGGGCAAATAACCAAGAACTCATCGCCACCTAGCCGACATACAATATCGTCATTACGGAAGGTGTTTTTTAACTCACGTGCGAGGGTTTGCAATACCAAGTCACCAGCATCATGGCCACAGGTATCATTTATGCTTTTGAAATGGTCGGCATCAATCATAATGCAAACCAAAGGCAGGCCAAGCTCTTGGGATTCTTGCCAATGCACTGCGAGCTGTTTAAACGCACAGCGACGATTAGGTAATTTGGTGAGCGAATCTGTTAACGACAGCTCTTCAAGTTTCTTATTTGCTCGTTTTAATTCAGCAGTACGCTCCTCGACTTTATCTTCAAGTAACTGATTGAAACGTAATAACTGTTTATTGCGCTCAGAAACCTGTTCAAACAGACCTTTAAGTGCCGCTAATAAAGGAATGGTCGAAGAGTCTTGCTGCTTCTCTTCTGCTTCAAAGGCTTGTAGAGGTGTTGCGCCCTCTGCGATCGCTGCCATTTGTCGCGCCATGTTTTGGTCGATGCCAAGGATATGATAAGCAAGCCAATGGATCAGAAAATCAAGTAACTGTCGTGCCGATGATTGATCTTCTTCTAAGATAAAAGCCTGCATGCTGTAGATGTCTTGCATAAACACACGATGCACTTTGATGTGCTCTTCAATGTGCTTTTCATGCACACCACGCTCTCTCATCAAACACTCTTCTTCCTTGAAATGGAATTCGGCATAGCGTGTCAGATCGAGCAGAGCGACGTTAATGTCACCGATAGAAATCGTATTCTCCGATAACAGGTTGCCGTAGTGGTTGATAAAGCCAACAAGGTATTGATGTTGTTCGTCTACAGCATCAATACCTGTTTCAAAATTTTTATCCCAATTAAATGAATTCATAAGTCCCTTAGGGCCAATGCCGCCAGCATAATTTAAATGCATATCCGATCATTATAGGTGGTCAATTAACATAACCACCTTACCTTTAGGGCTATTTGATTTCTCGCCGATTTTATAAAAAGACGACCTTGATCGTTATAAACCGCAGTCCTAACTAAAATTGAGGCGTTTTGTTCAACAAGAACGCCTCAATTAGCCAACATTAGAAGTAATACTCCAACGCCAGCTCAACAAAGTCGTCCTTTCTAGCAAAGAAGAGCAAGTCTTCCGGCGTTTCATTCTCGAACAACCAACCGTTCAATCGCCACTTAAAGTGGTTATTGATGCGGGCTGAAGCTTCTACGCGCGCACTGTAAACATCGCTGTTGTCTAAGTCTTGCGTCATGCCGACCAGAACTTCGGTGCCGTCTTCATCGTTGAGCGCAAATCGCGTTCCGACAAACACATCGTTTTGGCCCACGTTTTGCGCATTATTGCCTCGGCTGTCATACAGATATTCTGCAAGAAAGCCAATGTCCCAATACGAATCTAACGCCCCTACCCAAGTGTATTCAAAACCTGTGACGAGCCCTGTGTGGTTATCGAAACTGTCTCGATAAACGCTTTCTAACTTGAGTAGCCAATCACCGACAATGCCTTGTACATCTAACCCAACGTGCTGCATTTGCGCGTAATAAGGTTTAAGCTTGTTCCCTTCAAAACGAAAGTATGGGTCGCGATTGGTACCCGCTAGATAGCTCAAGCCAACGTCCCAATCTCCGTACATTTGGCTATAACGCAGCGCAACATCGACGTGTTTTTCTTCTCTCGAAGATTCATACAGCGCATCATCAGAAACTAGGATGGTTGGTCGCAACCTTCCATCTTCGCCCGCAAAGGTACGCTCTCTGAAATACGGCAGTAGCATTGCATCCACGGTGCCCCAATCTTTAACAGACGTGAAGTGCACCATAGGTTGGCCAAGTTTGGCTTCACCATCGACCGATTCAATGGCATCGGTCTGGTTAACCACATCCACCAAGTGCGCAGATTCCGTCACGCCCCAGAACACTTTGCCGACACCGGCACGCAGTTCATAGTCGTCCCAGTAAGTAAGGTACAACGCCTCACGCACATCACCGTGGGTTCGCTCATCGTCTTGGCTGTCAAAACGATAAAACGGGGTAAAGGTGAAGCTACCATTGCCGTCTTGCTGTTCCCAATAGAGTTCAGGTTGCAGCACCAATGAAGTTTGGTCTTTGCTCTGCCCTTGTAAGCCGTCACTGAAGAACTGACGATGCTCCACGTTGACTTGCCCTGCCAGCTCAACCGAATGACACATCGAAGAGACACTCATTAAACCGAGTGTCGCTGCAATGGTCACCGCCAACTGCGAGCCTAGTAACACATTCCTTTTCATATCAATGCCCTACTTCGCTCGCTTGAGGGTGTTTTTCTGGAAGTCGCGGTCTTCAAGTCCGTTCTGGAACACCAAATCTGTTGTGGTTAGGACGGTGCTTTTACCCGTTTGGTGGTTCTGCATCGCCATAGTGTGAGCACGCCAGTACTGGTTTAGGTACTGCTTGTAATCTTGGAACGACAAGGTTTTCAACAGTGCACCTTTACGGTCGTAGAATTCGACTTTCATTGGGCGGTAATGCTCTTGGTCTAGCCACACTTTTTGCTTGGTGTAACCTGAGTTTTTGTCGGTCGGCACTTGCTCTAATACAAAGGTATCTAGCCCATCGAGTTTGGCGTCTTCTACATAGTTAAAGGTGTACTTTTCTAGCTCGAATGAACTCAAGTCTTCGTAAGCGAACTCACTGCCCATAAACGGGCCCGACTTATTACGTGAAGAGATACGTTTCACGCGTTTTAGAGCTGGAAGATATAGCCATTGATCGTCTGGCTTGGTGATGTGCGAATGGTTGAGGAAAGCCGTGCCTTTCACATCTCTCGGTTGGTCGAAGATGGTTAAGCCTTTATCGCCATCGTTATCAACCTCTAAAGATTTAAGGCGCATTAAGCGAGTGCTGCTCTCTCCTTGTTTATTTTTAAGCAGCATCTCCATGGTCGCAACCGAATCGCCCCAGCCCGTATCTAGGCTTTTGCGTTTTTCTGCAATTTCTAACCCTTTTGCAGGGTCAGCCAGCGCAGGTAAAGCCGCAAATGAGCCTATGGTTAGTGCACCCATTGTTATCATTGACGTTATTAGTGTTTTCTTTGCTTTTGTTTTGTTACGAATAGAATGTTTAAAGCTTTTCATAATGATCTCCTTGGTCAGCCCACATCTGCAGGCTGACATTTCCTTATTTGGTCGAAGTAGATAACTCGGCGGTTGGGTTTGCCTGTGTGTTAGCGGTTTGCTTTTTTGCGTCGCTCACGTAGTGGTTTTCTTTGTCGAAAATCATCAGCAAGATTGGTAGCAAAATGAAATCCACAACCAGTGCGATGAAGATAACAATGGCACTCAGTAAGCCCATGTCAGCGTTGAGTCTGAAACCAGATAGCGCGAGTACGCTAAAGCCAGCAACAAGCACCACTGTGGTGATCCACAATGCGCGACCAACGGTGTGGAAGGCGTAACGCACCGCCTGTTCAGCTGATTGGCCTTCTTTGCGAGCACGCTGGTATTTACTTAGGAAGTGCACCGCATCATCAACCACGATACCCAAAGTAAGCGTGACTACGACTGACAAACCAAGATTGATTTCGCCCGAGATAAGCGCCCACAAACCAAAGCCAATGATCGCTGGCGCAATGTTTGGTACTAGGCTTATCACCCCTAAGCGAACCGAACGCAGAGCGAAGATCATCAGCGCAGAGATAAGCACTAAGGTGATTGGCAAGGTAGAGAGCATGCTCGCCATGTTGGTTTCGCCGATGTGAGCAAACATTAGTGATGGACTAGACGCGACCACTTCATATTGAGGTGCATTGGCTGCGAACCACGCGTAGATACGCTCTTCAAGTTCCACTAGCTCCACACTGCCGAGGTTGTCGACGGTGAGTACCATTTTGATCGAGGATTTATCGACGTTGATCTGGTTGTTTAGGTCTAACCCGTAAGGCAGAGACATCTCGTAAAGCAGCAGGTATTGCGCCGCGAGTTCACGGTCGAGAGGCAGTTGGTAATAGCTAGGATCGTCACCATGCATGTTCTTATTCAAGCGCTTATAAACGTCTGACAATGTCGCGACATGGTCGGTTTCTGGTTGAACGCGTAACCACTCCGTAAAGTCGCCTATCGCTTGCAAGAATACAGGGTCAGCAATGCCTTGAGACTCATTGGTTTTTATCGCGATACTCAAGTTGGTCATGCCACTGATGGTCTGTTCCATAAAGTCAGCAGCTTGGCGAAACTCGTTTGAGGTATCAAAGTACTTCACCGACTCGTCATTAACTTTATTAAGTGGAATCAAGGCCGCAGCAACCACTATCACTAGCGTAGAAACAGGCAACAAGGCTTTGCGATTGTTGACAACGAAATCGCCCAACTTGTCCATGAAGGTGACTTTTTCAAACTCACTAGTGGTTGGCGCAAGGCGTTTCACTGGCAGCAGGTTAAGCAGCGCAGGCAGCAGAGAGACGGATAGTAAGCAAGCGATCATCACACCCAGTGCAGACAAGTTACCGAAGTCACGCAGTACTGGAGAATCTGACATATTCATCATCAAGAAACCAATCGCTGTGGTCACGGACGTGATTAGAATTGGTATGAAGTTAAGCTTGATGCTGTATTGAATCGCTTCGGCTTTGGTCATTCCGCGCTGCATGGCTTGGCGCATGGTTACAATCACGTGCACACAGTCAGCCACCGCTAGGGTTAACACCAATGTTGGAACGTTCACGGTTGCCGTACTTAAGAACATACCAGCCCAACCAGACAAGCCCATGGTCGCGAGAATCGAGGAGATGATCACCACAAGAGTTGCGACAACGCTAAAGAACGAACGCAGCATAAAGGTAAGGAACACCAACACCACTAACAGCATTAACGGTACTAGCGTTGAGCTGTCCTCTTGAGCTGAAGTCATAAAGGCGTTGTTCATGGCGATGATGCCCGCTTTATGGAATTCAACATTCGGATACTGAGCTTGGTACTTGCCGATCATGGTATTAATAGCCGCGATAACTTCTTGTACTTCAGCAGTTTTATCCACTTCTGGCAGTTGCACGGTTACGTTAACAATCGTGACATCGCCAGACGCTGACACCAACGCATTCTTGAGTAGTGGCTCATTGAGGGCGATCTGTTTTACTTTGGCGATTCGCTCTGGCGTGTGCTCGTACTCTTCATACAAGAGGTCTTCTACCAATAGGTCGTCTTCGAACGCTTCGGTATGTTGATAGTTAGCGATGGAATCGACACGACTAGAGTATGGGATCTGCCATGAGTCGACGGTGAGGTTTTGAATCAGAGTGAGAGTTTCTGGAGTGAAGACATTGCCATCGTCTGGGGCGATCACAATAGAAAGGTTGTCTGTTTTGGCGAAGGTGGTTTGAATCTCGTCAAACGCCATCAACTGTTTGTTGGTCCCTTCAAAGAAGATGTTGTAGTCACCTCTGAAATAGAGGTTCTTGGCGCCAAACGTAGCAACGGCGATCACCGCTAACACTACGAACAGCGTTATAAACGAGCGTTGGGTGGGTAAAGTATGCCAAGCACTCTGTGTTTCTGATGGTTGATTTTGGGGTTCCATCACAGCCTCCATATGTGACGATTCGTCATAAATGTATATTTAAAAACCAGCAATTCGCTGGCAAACATACAAAATGAGGTCAAAATTAAGAACTGACTCGCTTCTACTCAAATCAGCTCATTTATTTGACGATTCGTCACTAATGGCGCTTAAATAACCCACCAAGGTGGGTTAAGTATGATCAACGACCAACAGATTCTAGGTAGGCAACTTCTTCACTGAACAACTCTTGCTCTACTCGACGCCAGGTCTTTTTATAATCCCATTCCGAAGAGAGCGGCTGCCAGTTCAAGCCATCTAAAAGCATATTGGCGTTGTGTAACACTGAATATGGGTCTTGGATTCGTTGAATACAGTGGCTATTGGACGCATTTTGGTTCAAGGCGTTAGAACCAAAAGCGATCGACCAGTTAGCAAAAACAATAGCATCAGACCCGATCCCAGAAGAGAATTTCAGATCCCCAGCTTCAACAGCGCGATAAACTAACTCATCAGCATGGTTGATCACCATCTCTTCAAGTTCGTTAAGCTCTTGCACTCTTGTTGGTGAGGCCTTCTCTAGTATCCAAGGACTCTTAGCCATAATTGCACAAGTTGACAGTACAGGCTCCATGCGAGCATAGATTCGGTATGCAACGTGCAACGCTATTACTTTTTCACGGCTTGTGCCTTCAAACTCTCCAGAGCGCGCAAATAACATCGCCTCTGTTTTAAGTGAATGAATACACAGGGCTAAAACAACGTCTTCTTTGCTGCAAAAATGATTGTATATCGTCCCTTTCGAGTAAGAGCTCGCTGCGGTTAACTTATCCATAGTTAAGTTACCAAAGCCCTGCTCTCGAACGATATCCCTTGCCAACAACATAAGCTCTACCTCGCGTTCTGCGATCGCCTGTTGTTTCTTAGTCATGCCCGAGATGCACCCTAGCATTCCTTTTATTTCATCTTTGCAACCTAAGCCAAACTTCATGTTTAGTCCGTACCTTAACTTAGCCTATTTACAGGCGTGGTCTGTTTTAAACCTTGTCTGTATTAAACAATACTCCTACTCAAATAATAACATGAATCCCGTAATCATGTACGCTGCCATTTTGTGACGCTTCGTCATTTTTGACTTATCGTCATAATAGCTCAACTATTGATCAAATCAAGTCTCATTTATAAATTTATTCGACTCATGAATCATTTCTAACCATTACTCAACCAAGCTCATACACTTTCAATACCTTACGTGACGAACTGTTCACTCTTGGTCCGTTATGGTTCTTAAATAGGTCGGTATGATTCTGAAATACGCCGTTTTGAAATAGATGTGGAGTGTTGAATGCTCAGCAATGCTTAATATTTGTTTAGCTGACATTGATTTAGCTGAAGTTGCTATAAATTCCGGTGTGGGTGGCTTACAATGGGAACATGAGTTGTACTTTATCAAGAGCATCATTTTGAGCGCTAAATTTACCTATCTTACTTGGAAAATTAATACCAGCAGCCCAGCTGAAAAGTTGGTGATGCTTTTACTCGCAGACAATGCCGATGATGAAGGCTACGCAACGATTGAACTTAACAAGGCTTCTACGCTGACGGCTCTATCCGTTTTCGGATTAGCGGACTGCCTAAAAGCCCTAGTCGACAATGGTTGGCTAGATAAAGTGAAAGTCGAGCGCAGAGACAACCAAGAAATTCACGTGTTTAAGATGCTGCTGGAACAAGAGCAACCTGCACAACAGGTCAACTCCATTCCAGTTTATTCACCTGCACCTGCACCTGCACCTGCACCTGCACCTGCACCTGCACCTGCACCTGCACCTGCACCTGCACCGAAATATCAGCCTGCTCCAGCGCCAATGCAAGTGATGTCGACTTCCCCTCGCCCACAAAGCCGCGGTGGAATGAATGGCAACACAATTTCAACTCACGATCTGGACGAAGAGAACATTCCATCGTGGGCTGAACGTGCGTTTAAGTTTTCCGGATTGTCCGGTGACCATAATCTAATATGGAAGAAGTTTGTCCTTTGGTACAAAGCCAAAGCCAATGAATTAATGCCAATATCTCGAATTGAATCTAAGTTGCAGTACTGGCTAGTAAACGAGAAGCAAAATGAAAGACAACAACCGAAAACCGCTCAATATTCAGGAACTTCAGGACAAACTCAAGGAAATGGGTATCGACAAAAGCTTAGCCCATCTGAGCGCTTCAGGCAGCAACTCATCCAGAAAGGCAAAAAGCCAACTTTCTGATCCTGAGCCTACTGTTGTTCCAGAAGTTTTACCGGTCGCTGCTTCGCCATCGGTACCTGTTGTTGAGTCCAATACAGGCTCAAATCAGCAAGTGCCCGTCGTTGACCAAGATCCGGCTGAGCTAGAGCTGTCTGACTGGTGTATCCATGTATTCGGTTCATTCCTAAGCGTGTATGAAACTCAATGGGAATACCAATACGGTAGTGAGCCAAGCGGCAAGTTCATCGAGTTCGCGAATACCATCGACTCTGACGGCTTAAACCGCGTGCTGATGCACTGTCATGAGCGTATTCAATTGGGTAACAGCTGGCCGCCACAAATGGGTGAACTGTGGATCCTAAAAGATTCACTGACAGAAGAAGAGCTATTGGATAGCCGCATTCGCGTGTTGTCTCGTACTGCTATCAACCCAATTGAAAAGTGGCTAATTCAGAACAAGCTCTACGACTTGAAACGCACGGCTGAAAACAAGCTTGATGCTCTATTCAAGAAGTACTACTTGGAAGCGAAACGACTCGATGAGAAAGGTATGCTTCATACTGAGTTGCCACAACATTTGCTGGCTGCTAACTCAGTGAAGAACCTCAACGACTTGAAACGTGAAGAGTACGAAGAGAAGCACGGCAAAGCGCTGAACCCGAGAATCCAACAGATTCTAGACAGTAAAAAGTCTCGCTAAACTAGTTAGTTGCAATAGAGCTAGCTATTCGCAATAAACTCGCTAGTTAAAGCCCAAATACAAAAACGCCAGCAATTACGCTGGCGTTTTTATTAATTCGTTGTTTTTGGTGCGATTCAAATCGAAAGCGCCAAAATGACGACTCACTGCTTTAGAAGAATCTTACAGTAGGTGGATTGTCGCGTTTAGCGTGAATACACCTGAGTCATCGTCTTTCATCTTGAAGTTCTGGTAGCTTGCACCAACAGATACTGGGCCAAAGATGAAGTACTCTGCACCAACACCGTACATGATATCAACGTCGTCTTGCTTAAATGTTTCGCCCTTCAGCTCGTAAGAGTGCAGACCGCCTTTCGCGTAAACGTGTAGAGGGCCGAAGTCGATGCTTGGCTTAATAGCAAGGTAAGCTGTTGATGCGTCAATGTCTTGAGCAGTGCGGTTGCCGTATTTAGTGTTGCTGAAAGAACCTAAATCCCAGTAACCTGCTTCTACACCGATGATAGGTAGAATACCTGTACCCACGTGGATACCCACCGCTGATTCGCTCTCGTCAGCAAATGAGTTTTGACCACCCATTACACCACCGTATAACCATGAATCAGCCATCGCTGTTGAAGATGCACCTAGCAGAGCTAGCGCTAATAACGTTTTTTTCATACTTGACCTTCTCGTCCTAGCGACGCTTAAGCGGTAAATGATTGCCACTAAAACGTCTTTTTGTAATTACTATCCAATTAACAAGAAAATAAGCAAGATTCATACCTGAACCTTGCTCGATTATCTCGCTCAATCCTTAACAAGCATCGATAGCGTTTTTAACACGCTTGTCCGATACTGGGTACGGCGTGCCAAGTTGCTGTGCGAAGAAGCTTACACGAAGCTCTTCTATCATCCAACGCACCTCTTTGACATTTTCTGGAACCGCGATCCCTTTTGGCACCTTATTCAGTAACTCTTTGTAATCGCTCATTACTGATTCGACTTTAATCATGTGTAGGCGGTCTTTGTTCGGATCAATCGGCAGTTTCTCCATACGACGCTCAATCGCGCGCATGTAGCGCAGGATGTCCGGCAGACGCTTCCAACCACACTCAGTCGCAAAGCCCTTGAATATTAACCCTTCTATCTGCGCTTTGATATCCGACAAGGCAAATGCCATCGATAGATCAACACGCCCTTTCAGCTTTTTGTTGATGTTGAACGCTGTGGTCAGAATGGTTTCAACTTGCTGAGCGATCTCAACAACCGTATCACCAAGCTCTGCACGAACGTGTTCTTTCAATGCTTCAAACTGCTCTGGTTCCCAAACCAAACCACCCTTCTCTTCGATAAGCTTATCGATACCACAAGCGATACAATCATCAATCAAATCAAGGACTTTACCATAAGGGTTGAAGTACAGACCTAACTTAGACTTGTTTGGCAGGTTCGAGTGTAGGTACTTAATCGGCGATGGCACGTTAAGCAAAATCAGACGACGCTGACCTGCTTTCATTGCTGAGATCTGCTCTTGCTCAGTTTCGAACAGTTTGATCTCTACGCTGTCTTTGGTATCCACTAATGCAGGGAAGGCTTTTACGTCGTAACCGCCACGTTTCTGTTGGTACACCTTCGGCAGTTCGCCAAAGCTCCATGTGTGAAGGTTCTGCTGCTCGATGTCGTCATCAGCCACTTTAGAAAGCGTTTCTTGAACCTTGTCTTTCAAGCTCTCTTTCAACTCGTGCAGATCTTTGTGCTCTTTCAGCTTACGGCGACGGTGGTCTACCGCGCGGAATGTCACTTTCAAGTGCTCTGGAATCTGATCAAGCTTCCAATCATCACGCACGACTTCAACACCTGTCATACGACGCAGCTCTTTCTCTAGAGAATCGAGTAGCGGCGCTTCCAGTGGTGTGACTCGCGCAAGGAATGCATCTGCATAGTTTGGCGTAGGCACAAAGTTACGCCGTAACGTCTTAGGTAGCGATTTGATCAGGCTAATGACAAGTTCTTGACGTAATCCTGGGATCTGCCAATCAAAGCCACTCTGCTCTACTTGGTTCAGAATCGGCAGTGGAACATGAACCGTCACACCATCGTTGTCGTCGCCCGGCTCAAATTGATAGCTCAGTTTTAACTTCAGGCCATTTTGGTGCCAGAAGTTCGGGTAATCTAAATCGGTAACATGGCTCGCATCACCACGAAACAGCATCGATTTCTCGAAGTTCAGTAGCTCAGGCGTCTGTTTGCTGGTTTTCTTCCACCATGTATCAAAGTGACGGCCAGAAACCACCTCTTCACCAACACGCTGGTCGTAGAAATCAAACAGCTCATCGTCATCAATCAAGATGTCACGACGACGCGATTTATGCTCTAGCTCTTCAACTTCTTGTAGAAGCTTGCGGTTCTGTTTGAAGAAAGCGTGTTTGGTTTCCCACTCACCTTCAACCAGTGCACTGCGTACAAACAACTCACGGCTGACAGTTGGGTCAATTGAACCGTAGTTCACTAGGCGCTTAGGTACGATTGGAATGCCGTAAAGCATCACTTTCTCGTGGGCCATGACCGCGGCTTGTTTCTTCGACCAATGAGGTTCGCTGTAGCTGCGCTTGATTAGATGCTTAGCTAACGGTTCAATCCACTCAGGCTGAATCTTGGCGATGATGCGACCCCAAAGTTTTGAGGTTT
Organism: Vibrio sp. THAF190c; assembly: GCF_009363355.1. Taxonomy (NCBI): domain Bacteria; kingdom Pseudomonadati; phylum Pseudomonadota; class Gammaproteobacteria; order Vibrionales; family Vibrionaceae; genus Vibrio; species Vibrio sp. THAF190c. The sequence continues at coordinate 1,918,375 of NZ_CP045338.1, forward strand.
CCACCAGCTCAGCGGACATGATCCACTTAGGCTGCTTCTTAAACAGGCCAGACGCTGGGAAGATATGGAAGCGAGCGTTACGTGCACCTTGGTACTCGTTCTTCTCTTGGTCTTTCATACCAACGTGCGATAGCAAGCCTGATAGTAGCGACTGATGAATACCTTCGTAGCTACCCGGTTCGTCGTTTAGCTTGGTATCCAATTCACGCATCGCTTGGTGAATTTGGAAGTAAACATCTTGCCACTCACGAATACGCAGGTAGTTCAGGTAATCTTGCTTACACTGTTTGCGGAACTGGTTGCTCGACAGCGCTTTTTGCTGCTTCTTGATATAGTCCCACAGGTTCACGAAGGTGATGAAATCTGAGTCTTTATCGAAGAAGCGCTTGTGTTTGTCGTCTGACGACTGTTGTTTGTCTGATGGACGTTCACGCGGGTCTTGAATCGAAAGTGCAGACGCAATAACCATCACTTCATGTAGGCAGCGATTGTTGGGCGCTTCAATCACCATACGCGCTAAACGTGGGTCTATTGGCAGCTTAGATAGCTTGCGACCAATAGCCGTTAGCTTCTTAGTATCGTCGCCTTGGTTCTTGTTCTTGCTATTTGGTTTGCCCGATGCAATTGCACCTAGCTCTTCAAGCAGTCTTACACCATCTTGGATATTGCGTTTGTCTGGCGCTTCTACAAATGGGAAGGCTTGGATATCACCTAGACCAAGAGCCGTCATCTGCAAGATTACCGACGCTAGATTGGTACGCAGGATCTCAGGATCGGTAAACTCTGGGCGTGATTCAAAATCTTCCTCGGAGTACAGACGAATACAGATACCTTCAGCCACACGACCACAACGACCTTTACGCTGGTTAGCACTTGCTTGAGATACCGGCTCAATCGGTAGGCGCTGAACTTTAGTGCGGTAGCTATAGCGACTAATACGCGCAGTACCTGGGTCAATCACGTATTTAATACCAGGAACCGTTAGCGAGGTTTCCGCTACGTTGGTTGCCAGTACAATTCGACGGCCCGTGTGCGATTGGAAGATACGGTTCTGCTCACCCGCTGACAAACGTGCATACAGCGGCACGATTTCAGTGTCACGCAGGTTACGCTTACTTAGCGCATCTGCGGTATCACGAATCTCACGCTCACCGTTCATGAAGATCAGGATGTCACCTAAGCCTTCATCACACAGCTCATCAACCGCTTCGAAGATACCTTCCATTTGGTCGCGATCAGAATCGCTATCTTCTCCACCCAGTGGGCGGTAGCGAGTTTCTACTGGGTACGTACGACCTGATACTTCAATGATTGGCGCATTATTGAAGTGCTTAGAGAAGCGCTCAGGGTCGATGGTTGCCGACGTGATGATCACTTTTAGATCCGGACGCTTTGGTAGCAACTCTTTCAAGTAGCCCATGATGAAATCGATGTTCAAGCTACGTTCGTGCGCTTCATCGATAATAATGGTGTCGTATTGATTTAGATAACGGTCGTGTTGAATCTCCGCCAGTAGAATACCGTCGGTCATCAGTTTGATTTGGGTGTTATCAGAGATTTGATCGTTAAATCGAACCTTATAACCCACAAACTCACCCAGTTGGGTTTCCATCTCTTCTGCAATGCGGTTTGCTACAGAGCGCGCAGCTAGACGACGTGGCTGAGTATGGCCAATCAGGCCATAGCGACCGCGTCCAAGCTCAGAACAGATCTTAGGAAGTTGAGTTGTTTTACCTGAACCCGTTTCACCCGCAACGATCACCACTTGGTTCTCTTCAATTGCCTTAGCGATATCGTCACGCTTTTGGCTTACTGGCAGGATTTCTGGGTATTCGATGGTTGGCTTTTGCGCAGCGCGCTGAGTTGCCGTCATCATCGATTGGGCAATATCTAGTGCAATCTCGTCAAAGACGGCGTGTTTCGATTTCTCGTTTTTAATTCGGCTAGCACCTGCAATTCGCTTACTCAGACGGAAGCGATCGCGCATCATACATTCTTTGAGCGCTTTACGAAGAGAGGCAGGTGTATTTTGGGAGGCCTTAGCCTGAGAAGCAGAATTCTTGTCTGCCGCGTCCGAACGTGCGGCGTCTTGATTCTTATCTGCTTTTTCCGGAGACGAAGTCAAAGCGTGTCCTATTCTTTTCATTACATAAAACTTTGCGAATTGTAGCACATAAGGGCTAGAACAAGATAACGGAAAGCACCTTACAAAGGCGCACCTTCTAGAGTCATTCAATTTTTTCGAACAACTCAAGCGAATCTATCGTCTTTTAGGCTTTCTTTGTTCTCCTATAATGCATCACATAACAAAAAGCACTTATTCAAGGAAAACCATTATGTCTCGTGTATTAGCCCTTAAATCAAGCATCCTAGGCGATTACTCTCAATCAACTAAACTGGTTGAAGAGTTCATCAAAAATGTAGACCAAGATAAACTGACGGTTCGCGACCTAGCTGCAAATCCACTTCCAGTGTTGGACTTTTCAGTAGCAACTGCGCTTCGCGCAACGGAAGACCTATCTCAAGACCAGCAAGCGATTGTTGACCTATCTGATACTCTAATCGAAGAGATTAAAGCGGCAAATACGCTAGTGATTGCTGCACCTATGTACAACTTCACTATCCCAACTCAGCTGAAAAACTGGATTGACCTAATTGCTCGTGCTGGCGTGACGTTTACGTACACAGAGAACGGCGTGAAAGGTCTAATCGAAGGTAAGAAAGCGATCGTAGTAACGACTCGTGGTGGTATTCACAAAGACACGGCGACTGACAGCGTGACACCTTACCTACGTACAGTACTTGGCTTCGTTGGCATCACAGATGTGGAATTTGTTTACGCAGAAGCACTAAACATGGGTGAAGACGCAGCAGCAAAAGGCATCTCAGAAGCACAGAGTAAGCTTGCTGAGCTAGTTTAAAACTGAGCCGACACAGCAAATCGCAGTGTTGGTTTGATCGATGTAAAAAGAGCCCCCTTATGTGCAGAAGCTTAAAGGGGGCTCTTTTGTTTTCTATTTGAATTTACTAAAGCATGTTTGGGTTATTTCAGAGTCACAGAAACTTTATCTGTCGCTAAACAGCTTCCACCGACATACACATCTACCTCACCCTCTTCGTACATAAAGCATTGTTGGCTGCCGTAGAACTTGAGTTCATTTGCATCAATCTCAAGCCGAACTGTTTTGCGCTCATGTGCTTCAAAATGGCACTTAGCAAAGGCTTTTAGTTCCCTCTGTGGACGAGTCGTCGAAGAGACCTTGCGAGAGATATAGCACTGAACGACTTCTTGCCCAGCAATCGCAGAGTTGTTCTCAACGTCAACCTCAAGAATGAGGCTCTCGTTCTCTGTAATTTCAGGCGTCAACGCCGTCAATTTTCCATACTCAAACTGCGAGTAGCTTAAGCCGAAACCGAATGGGTAAAGCGGTGTATCTTGCTCATTCTTATACGGCATGTACTCTTGATACGCTCGCATTTTTCCTATCGGTTTGCGGCCGTAATACATCGGGATTTGCCCTGTACTTCTTGGTACCGTCATGGTGAGCTTGCCACTCGGATTACTATGACCAAACAGTAAGTTACCGACCGCATTGCCTGTCTCTGTGCCGCTTTGCCATGCATAAACCAGTGACTGAGCGTATTGCTCAATCTTAGGTGACGGTACAGGTCTGCCAGTACATTGAACCACAATCAAAGGTTTGCCCGTTTTGCCAATGGCCTCAATCAGCTCTTCTTGTCCCGGTGGCAGCACAAGCTCGGCAATGTTGCGTGCTTCTCCCGTTCGGCGATGACTCTCACCTACGCATAGCACGACTACATCACTGCGATGCGCACACTCCATCATGTCATCACTGAATGCACTTGAATCAGTAATTATGGTGTTATCTGGCGCTGCGGCTTGAATACCATCAGCGATCGTTGCAACGTCGTCCGCATTGCCATCAAGACACCAAGAACCAAGGTGCTGCCTCTGCGAATGAGCATGAGGGCCAATCACAGCAATGGTTAAACCTTGTGAGTCCAACGGTAGCAAATCACCTTCGTTTTTTAGCAGCACCATACTTTCTTGTGCTAATTCCAGCGCTTTTTGTTTATGTTCCTCTAAGCCCAGCACGCCCTTATGCAGTTCAGGGTCGATGTATGGTCGTTCAAACAGCCCAGCGCGGAACTTAGTTAACAACACACGGTAAACGGCTTCATCTAGATTTTCTTCCAAACTTGGATTGCTCTTAACCAACTCTTCAAGGGTGTCTTCGTAGGCTTCGTGGGTCATCGCCATATCCACACCCGCATGCAACGCCTTTAATGCCGCAGCCGATGGGTCTTTCGCAACTTGGAAGTATTCCAGATCGGAAATAGATCCCCAATCACTGACGACCATGCCATCAAACTTATGCTCGCCTTTGAGCCAGTCTCGAATCAATGGACGAGAGCCAGTTACCGGTGTACCACCAAGGTCGTTAAATCCAGACATCATGGTTGCAACACCTGCTTTCACTGCTGAGGCAAACGGCGGCAAGTGTACATTGTGCAAGGTGTTGTCGCTGAATTCCGTGGTGTCGTAATCGCGACCACCTTCTGATGCGCCATAGCCAACAAAGTGTTTAGCACACGCCACCAGCTTATTTGGCTGCGAAGGGTCATCACCTTGAAAACCTTTCACCACCGATTTTGCAAACTGACTGGTTAAGTACGGATCTTCACCAGAGCTTTCAATCACTCGGCCCCAACGAGGGTCTCGAACGATGTCGAGCATCGGAGCGAAAGTCCAGTTGATGCCTAATGAGGCCGCCTCAGCTGCAATGCACTCGTAAGCCTCTTCAACCAGTGTTGGGTTCCAAGAACATGCTTGAGCCAGAGGAATAGGCAGCACTGTCTTTTGACCATAAATCACATCTCGAGCGAATATGACGGGAATCCCAAGGCGGCTTTTTTCCATCGCCACCTTTTGGATCTCATTCAGCTGGTGCGGATCAACCGATTCACCCGGCGCATTACCTGCCCAAGCCGTGTCAGCAAGGATGCGTGAGCCATACGCCCCCTGCTCCACTTTCATCAAGTACTCTTGCTTGTTATCGTCATAATCCAGCATTGGCGATTGGCAAAGCTGACCCACTTTCTCGGCAAGCGTCATCTGAGACAGTAAATCTTGCGCTCTGGTTTGGTAACTCGCTGAGCTGTCTTTGTATAGAGCCATCGATTAGATCTCTTTCATTTTGTAACGTGGGAAAGCTTCGGTTAGAAACTCAGTCATCTCTTGGTACAACGCATCATTACCAGACTGCTTCGCTAAGCGTCGCAGTTGGTCAGCGGCCGTTGGCACATAACGAGAATCAAGCTGAACGTAGATCTCGATGAACTCCATTAACTGTTGTTCGTTAAGTTGTTCAATGATCAATGCAGGCTTTTCTAATGACGCGTAGTACGCGTCTGGCTTAGGACCAAGCGTTGCGTTACGCCAAGTTTCAATCACCTGCTGATAGCCCCCCAAATACTCGTCTTCAATTCTAAGCTCGAGTTTGTTCATCCCTTTTAACGCAGTCACTAATTTACCTTGCTCGTATTGCTGCTCTGCGTATGCAAAGTAGTTTTCAGATAGTGAATAGGCTTTCAACCACGCCGAACCGTAGGCGATTAAAATAACCGAGGCCAGCGCTAATAATTTATATCCTATCGATACTTTCATTACTTAACCCCTACGCCAGTAAATGCCTTGATGAAGTTCTTCTGTAGGCAGAAAAAGACAATCACAACAGGAACCGCAATCATGGTGGTCATCGCCCACAGTTGTTCTAGGTTGGTTCCCGGTACTTCAGTTTTAAAGTTGTACAGAGCAAGCTGTAGCGTCATCAGAGAATCATCTCGTACGTAAAGTAATGGCCCCATAAAGTCATTCCACGCTCCCATGAAAGTCAGGATGCCGACCGTTGCCAAAGCTGGTCGCATCATCGGCAGAATGATTTTGAAGAAGATACGCATCTCACTTGCGCCATCAATACGTGCCGCTTCCAAATAGGCGTTGTCTATCTGCTTCATGAACTGCACCATCAAGAAGATATTGTATGCACTGATGGCACCCGGAATGATCAACACGCGATAGGTGTTAATCCAATTCCACTCATACATCATCATGTAAGTCGGGATAGTGAACAGAATCGCTGGAATCATCATCGAACCAAGAATCACTTTCAGCCAAAACTCGCGGCCAGGTAAGTTGGTTTTGACAATCGAATACGCGACCATCGACGAGAACAGTGTGTTTAGTACCGTGACAGTGACTGAGATGAAGATGGTGTTGAAGAACACTCTCCCCAAATTCACTGAATCAAACACCTTGATGTAGCCAGCGAACGACCACTCTTTTGGTAAGCTGTTCGGGCTGTGCATAATCTCAGGGCCGGTCTTAAATGAGTTGATCACCATGTAGAAGAACGGATACAACACAATAAGGGTGGCAACCAGAAGTGTGCCATAAATCAGTAGGTTCTTTTTCTTATCAGCATTCATGATTAGTCTTCCTTACTGGTGATTTTTAACTGCATCATCGTCAGCAGGTAAATTACGCAAGCGAGCATTAAGCCAATGGTTGAAGCTTCACCCATCTTCATCTGCTCAAAACCGGTTTGGTATAGGTAGAGCACCGGAGTGAGTGCCGATTGGTAAGGGCCACCGTTTAAGTCGAAGTTCATGAACACTTCGATAAACATCTGTAGGCCATTGATAATGTTCATTGTCATCACGAACACGATCTGAGGCATGATCATCGGCAGAGTAATTTTCTTGGTCTTACGCCACCACGACGCACCATCAATGTCAGCGGCTTCGAACAGAGATTTGTCGATGCTGGCGATACCACCAAGGAAGATGATCATCTGTACACCAAACCACTTCCATGCACTGAACACGGCAATCACAGGCATTGGTAACCACTCTTCAAACTTCCAGAACACTGGCTCTGAAAGAAGATTCGCGCCCACCATGGTGTCTTGAATTGGGCCTGAAGGACCAGACACGAAGTCGAAAATGATCATCGCTACGGTAATCGAGGTCACCACTGGAATGAACATGATGGTGCGGAACATGCTCGATAAGAACTTAATCTCATTGAGAAGCAACGCCAAACCCAATCCAATCACGAAGCTTAACGAGACGAAGATGACTTGGTTAAACACCACATTGAATAGCGACTTCCAGAACAAGAAGTCCGTTACCACGGTAATCCAGTTGGTTAAACCGATGAACTTGGTGTTCTCTGGCATCAAGATATTTACGCTGAGAAAGCTGCTCTCAAATGACAAGAAGAACGGATAAATCAAAAAGACCGCGAAGTACACAATCCAAGGTGCAAGGAACAGGTAGCCGGTTATGAGGTTATCTTTTTTCATAGTTTCACTTAGACCTATCACACTATTCGTTAATGAGTTTTTCAGCTTGCTGCGCCGCCGCTTCCACCGCTTCCTCAGCAGAGACATCGCGCTTAACCACAGCCTTTGAATACTGCTCAAGAATGACGCCAGCCATGTCCGATGACAGCGCAAAAGGCTCATTCAATTTGGCATTAGGTAGTTGTTCTACAAATGGCTTAGCTTCTGGCGTGTTGTAGTAAGGTCGGTCTTTTAGCGAGATCAGTGTTGGCAGTTGACCCAGTGCCATATTGGCCTTGTGGTTGAACTCGTCTTCCATCATTAGCTCTAAGAACGCCCACGACAGCTGCTCTTTCTCGACGCTATTTTTGAAAATCATCAGAGCGCGACCGTCTAGTGTGGAATATGAGGTGTCGCCCTTGTTCAGCGTCGGAATCGGTGCTAGTCCAACATCTTCGCCCACCACCATAGGTTTGCCTGCGGCTTCGGTTAGGTTAGCTTTCCAGCCAAAGCCAAACTGTGGCCACATGCCAATGGTGCGCGAGAAAAAGTTCTTCTCCATGGTCAGTGGCGCATACTGCTGAGCTTTAGCCATGGTTTCAAAGAACAGTGCTAGATTCGCTTCCTCTCTATCAAAGATAGGGTTAGTGCCGAAACGATTAAGCAAGCCGTATTGGCCGTCGTTGAAGTTGTAGTACATCTGAGCCAGCATGCTCCAGTACCAACTACCCCACGACAACGCTTCGTTCCAAAACACGGTGCCGTACACAGGACTCCCATCTGCTCTAGGAGGCAGTTGACTGATCTTTTCTGCCGCGTGTAAAAATTCATCCCAGGTTTGAGGTGGACTCTCTGGGTCTAATCCCGCTTCAATGAACAGCTCTTTGTTGTAGAGCATCAGCGTCGTTGTCGCATTCCATGGGATGTAGTAGTTTCGACCATAGTTTTTCTGCATAAAAACAGGATCGATCCTATCCGACATTGCCTCGAAACCTTCGAACTGCTCTAAGTAAGCGAGCTTACCCATCTTCGCGTATTTAGCGGGTTGGTAACCAAACACACCTGCATATAGGTTTGGCACATCACCTGCTGCCATACGGGTCTCTAAGTTTTCATCGTTTGATACGACTACATCTACGTTGGGATATCTTTTTTTGAACTCAGGAACTAACTCAGAACGGACAAAGTCCATGTAGTTACCCACTGGGGTCATGACTTCGATACGGGTATTATCTGCGAGTGATACTTGCGAACTCAGCGCAAGCACACATCCAATCAACCACTTTTTCATAACTATCCTACAGAGTTTCACGTAAAATTAATGAGGTTGGCAAAATCGTTAATGCTTTTGATTCTTTGGCTTTTTCATCAAGCGCATTGATAAGCGTTGATGCTGCAAGCTCCCCCATCCCCTCTTTTTCATGGGTAACGGTGGTCAAACTCGGAATCATTAACTCTGCCATTCTTATATTGTCGAAACCGACGAGCTTCATTTCGCTCGGGATGTCTATTTCATAACGCTTCGCTGCGCGAATAATGCCAATCGCCATCTCATCATTGGCCGCAAATACGGCGTCGGGTCTGCGCCCTTGCTCCAATAATTCCTTCATCTGCTTGTACGCGGTTTTTTCTGTAAAATCGCTTTTAATCAAATGATGGTTTTTGACCGGCATATTGAAATAACCCAACGCTGAGATGTAGCCATCCAGTCGCTTCTTGCTATCGTATGAGTCTTCTGGTCCAGTGAAGAAGTAGATATCCTTACAGCCCTTAAGCACCAACTCTTTGGTTGCACTGAACGCACCACCAAAGTTGTCAATTAGGATGTTGTAGATACCAGGAGCGCTTAATTCTCGGTCTAGAACCACCATAGGGAAATCTGGACCTGCGACCGACTTTAGAAACTCGGTATCAAATGAATTGGTTAATACCACGGCGCCATCAACGACACGGTCTCGAATGTACTTATGAGCAGTCGAATCTTCATTGCCGTACATGCTACAAGCCACAAGATCGTAACCGCGTTGGTGACAAACCTTCTCGATACCTTTGACAAGCTCGCTGTAAATCGGGCCAAACCAGTTGTTTAGAAACAGGCCGATGGCATAGCTACGGCGTTGCTTCAACTGCTTGGCATTGGTGTTAGCGACATAATTCATCTCGTGTGCAATATTAAGAACATGCTGACGCGTCTTTTCACTGACACGATTGCAGTCATTCATTGCATACGAAACGGTTGCGATTGAGACATTCGCTTTTTTAGCGACGTCTTTAATGGTCACTTTCATTTCACTTATTTCCTTTAAGAGCCCAGCTCTTCACACCTTGCACTTTTCTCATACTCAGCCTTTTGGGTTGGGCCCATCGCTGAGCCCAACAGATTATTAAAGGGAAATATGAAGGGTGTTTTCTTCACTACTCAATCTCTGAAGCAACCATTCGCGTGAGATCTTCGCACCACCAGAACGGTAGCGGTTCTCAGTCAGTTCAAATGGCACCGTTTCACCGTTTATCGAGATTGCTTTTGGCGTGTGTGAACCTTCAACCAAATCGATAACCAAGGTCACTGGTTTCTCATCAAGCTCGAACTGGATCTTCGTTTGACCAACTCGCGGTGAGATAACTGGGTCAAGAATGAGATCGTTGTGCGCGAATCGAACGCCAAATACGTTAGAGATAAGTTGGTTAACGTAGATACCTGGGCCACTTGAGTAGATTCTCCAGCCGCCTTTCACTGCAACCTCACCGTTTTTCACTTGCTCAAAGTTGTCATATGCGGTTGGTCTGTCGTTGAACTTCGCATCCGAACTTGAGAAGTACGCGTTCGACTGACGAAGCTCAGCATTTGGCACGTGGTCTTGAATACCTACAGGGATAATTTTGTACAGGTTGTCGAATACCGCTTCAGCATCGCCCAACTTACATAGCGCTTCGATGAATCGAATATGAGCGTGACAATATTGAAGGCCCACTTCACGTCCAAGGTTGGCTGCCAGTTCTGCGCGCTTAAAGTAGCTCTGCTTACCCGCTTTGTACTCGGCCATTTTGTCCATCAAGCGAACACCGTCAGGGTGAACAAGGTTCTGCTTGATGATGTCCATGTGAGTACTTGCCATCTCAGGATCAAATACTTCTGAAATGATTGAACGGCTTGCTGGCAATAGTCGGTAGTTGATGCCTGTTTTTTGGTCCGATGGGTGCAGCAAGTGTTCGATTTGTTTGACGCTACCCTCTTCATCGCGATCGAAGTGGATAAAGCCTGCAATTACGCCATCTTTAATCAAGTAGTGGTGGTAATCACTTTCCATCTTGTCGGCCAACTCCATCAAAGAAGCCGCGTAATCTTGATGTTCACTGCCTTGAAGGGCTTGGTACATACCTTTAAGGGCTTGTAGCGTTAATGGAATTGTCCAACCACTCACCATGTTCTCACGCAGTGATTGGTTCGCTGGTTGCAGCGTATCGTCCCAGTCGCCATCGCCGTAGCAAGAGAGCGATGTACCCGGTACCAAGTTATCAAGCATATGCTGAACTTGAGTCTGTACGTGGTGCATTAACGTGAAGCTGCTTTCGCTCTTTACAAAGCCCTCTTCTGCCAGCGTGTACGGCAGTTCAACATCCAGAATACTGATGTCGCCTGTCGTATTTAGGTAGTCAGCTAGAGCTTTGAGCGGCCATACTACGATGTCACCATGCGCTTCTTCTTGTTGGATAGTCGCGTACTGATCGAACATGAACCACTGAGGCCAAGTGCCCGTTTCTTGGTATTGGTGGCTGTAGATCTCTTCTAGCACCGCTTTTGCTTTTGCGTATTCCTGCATCGACATAAACAGTTCGAATGGGCCTTGAGACACATCACGCGTACCCCATGCCGCACCTGAGTATTGCTCTAAGCCGTGTGGTGTTGAGTAGTGAACTAAGGCGTTGTGAGTGAACCAGTTCAAACACGTATTGATGCGCTGGCTGTTTCCATTGTCTTCGCTGAAATCAACACTGAAGCCTTTGGTCAGGGACTGAATACCCTTTTGGTATTGCTCGCGTTCCGCCTCAAACGCCATAAACTGTGTGGTAGTGTTTAGCGCATCCGTCTTACCGCCAATCGCGATTGAACAGTGGCTTTCAAGGGAACCGCTGAGTACCAGATATTCTACTGAGTCCGAATCCGCACGCCCGATTGTTTCAGCCGTTACGCCCATGCCTGACACTGCAAGGCCATAACTCAGCGGCGACATGAATTGATCAATCAGTTCATTCTTGCCTGTCACAGTGAACAGTTCGCCATCTCTTGCAATCTCGACTCTGCCCTCACCTTCGTTGTTACCGAAAACAAGTTGGTGTGACACTTTAATTGAAAGCGGAGCCTCAATTCCGTGCTTGGTGATATCTAGCTGGATGATTGGGCTTTGCGCACTTGAAAACGAAACGATCTCTACGTAGCCGCCAAGTAGTTTATAGATCCAACGCGAATAGTTTTGGCCAGTTTCGTAAGCCGAAGGCATGCCCAATACGCGGTAGGTTCCGTCCACTTCAACCCATACTCTTTGTCCTGCATGAGTGAATTGGTTTAACGGGTTTCGGCAAACTCCCAATAGTTTGTTGAATGAAGTATTACCAAGCGTCAGCTGTGAATTGAAAACACCGCTGATGTAGTGAGTCGAGCTCATAATAGATTGCTGGTAATCTTGGTTGTTACCCGATGCAATCACATGACCTGTCATACGCTCTAGGTGCTTCTCTTTCTCTGGCAAGGTCACGTATTTGTTGTCGCCATAGAAGAATGACAACAGTTTACCGTCTTTAACGTCTGCGAACGTTTGATCATCACCGAAGAACTCCGTGATCTCTTTCTCACTCAGCTTTTCACCCTGCAGGTACTCGCCTTTAGGTTGGTGTACGCAAGATAAGGGCTCACGTTCCATTTCTTCAGATAACGTTCGTTGAGCGTGCTTAGCTGTAATCTCTTCCAGCTCAATAGGCTCGCCCGAATTTGATTTCGGGAAATCCGCAGTGACAACGCCGTAGAAAACCACTTCTTTAGACGAGTCTGCTGCAAGCGTGACTTCTTCAGTTTGAAGCGCGATGTAGCCCATCTCATATTGATATTTTTTGTTTTCAAGTTGAGGCGCGTTCAATGCTACTGCCTCACCGGTAAACTTGAACTCTTTACCAAAGAACTGGAAACCATCGGTGCTGTAGCCAACCACAGGTGAAAGAGAACCCAATTGAATGCGCGGGTTACCTGAAGATTGAGGCAAGTTCTGACGGCTACAAACCACGTAACCCATTTGGTTTTCAAAGATTTGATGGTCAAGGTACTGAGAGCAATACAGTTCATTGGTTTTAACTGCGCCTTCATCCGCAAGACCAACATCTTGACCGTAAATCAGGTCATACGTCAGTGGCTGTGAAGAGAGGTTGGTAATGCTCACATCGTAGAAAAACGTATGGTCAGCCGTTTTAATCGACACAACAGCTTCAAAGTCTTCTGTTGTTGTTACCCACTGTAGTGAACCATCGCTCTGCTTAAACGTTTCAATCTTGTTATTAAAAAAAAGCAATGGTGTGACATTTGATTTACCCTCACCCTTAACGCGAAGGAATACATTCGAGATAGCCATTTCTGAGTCAGGCGTATCGAACAGAGACACCATTAAACGATCACTGCGAATTGCGCCTAGTACGCCATCTGCGTTGAATGTGAGGTTTAGGCTTTCGTTGCCAACGCTCATTTGTGATCCAGGTTGAATGTGGTGCATAAAGCTTTACTCCAAACTTATTTTGATTCTGTGTAGTGGATATTTTCTTGAGAAGCGTCATCAAAGACGTGGCATTTCTCGACTTGAAGTTGAATGTGGCAATGAGTACCGACATCAGGTGTTTGCTCGGTATCGAGTAATTTGCAAACCACCGGTTTATCGAAGATGGTGACGTGTAAGTAGACTTCTGACCCCAACTCTTCTTTCGCCTCAACTTTTGCCGGTAGCGTGTTTTGATTCGCTTGATTAGATACCGACAAGTGCTCTGGACGAATACCAAGGTGAACGCGGTGCCCTACCCACTCTTTCGCTTTCTCTTGATGTGCTTGCGACAGTTCGATGGTGTGCTCATTGAGTTGCATGCACACTTTTCCGCTTTGTTCTAACAAGGTGCCTTCAAGCATGTTCATGGCTGGAGAGCCTATAAACTCTGCAACAAACTTGTTTTTTGGGTTGTGATACACATTCATCGGCGTATCGACTTGCATGATGCGACCTTGGTTAAGAATGCAGACGCGGTCTCCCATGGTCATCGCTTCCACCTGATCGTGGGTTACATAGATCATGGTTGCTGGCTTGCCCGACTCTTGAAGTTGGTTATGCAGGCGAATGATTCGGCGACGCATCGACACTCGAAGCTTGGCGTCTAGGTTAGATAGCGGCTCATCGAATAAGAACACATCCGGGTTACGTACCATTGCGCGTCCTAAGGCAACACGTTGGCGCTGACCACCTGACATCTGTTTTGGTTTTCTATCGAGCAGGTCAGTGATTTCTAAAAGCTCGGCTGCTTTGGTGACACGCTCTTTGATTTCTGCTTTCGGTTTTTTTGCCGTTTCTAAACCAAATGCTAAGTTTTCGTAAGCAGTCATATGCGGGTACAGCGCGTAGTTCTGAAATACCATCGCGATACCACGGTCTTTTGGCGGCAAGTCATTACACTCTCGGTCACCAATCACTAGCTGCCCATCAGTAATGCTTTCCAAGCCGGCGACCATTCTCAGCATTGTGGATTTAGCACAGCCAGATGGACCAACAAGCACCATGAATTCACCATCTTTGATGTCTAAACTCACATCGTGAATAGCGTGGAAGCCGTTGTCATAGACTTTGTTTACATTTTGTAGCGTTACTTTCGCCATGATTCTGCATTCCTATCTGTAAATGCGTTCACTATTTAGGTCACACCTTCCTTCGCGGTGTATCCAAACAATAGTGCAAGTGGTGAGGTGTGGGATTGTCAAATTCACGTTTGTTTCAGCTGATTAGCAATCCCACGATAACTAAAGTTGTTTTTAGAACTTCCAAACAATCCCGACTTTAGAGAACCAAACCAATTGGTCTCCTGTCCAAGGTGCCGGATCCGCGTGACGATCTTTCACCTGAATATCTGCCAAGAAGGAGAAATGTTCATTGATTGGTAAATCCGCGTATAGCGCATAAACATCATAGTCAAAATGGTCGCGGTTATTTGGATCTGAACCCATGTCTAACGTACCTCTCTCATAACGCAGCTCTAGGTAGTTGCCGTTATCAAAGTTGAACTGCACCAAAGGCTTAACGGCAAACTCGACGTAGTTGAAGTCGTTATGCTCTTCAACATAGATGACCTTTGCACCGATATTGATGCCGTTATCTAAGCGGTAAAGATACAAAGGCTCAGACTCAATGAAAGCGCCTCGGCTGCCAGGGCCTTGTCTTTCATCTTTGTAGCCTAGCTCCGCACTTAGGTGTAAGAAGTGACGGCCAAAGCTAAGGTCAATGCCCGGTTTTGCCATGTACTTGTCGTAGTGCCATTCGCCAATGGTTTTTTCGTACGACAACATTAGGTTGTAAGCAACATTGTCATTTTGACGCCAGTAAAAGCTCGGAATGATTTCAGAATAGTTACTTTGACCGGTGCTCTCGCCTCCACGGCTGTGGTGTATCTCTTTAAATACATAGCCCATACTGAAGTTGTCGGTCACACGGGTGAAACCGTCAGCGTAGATGTAGTGAAGAAGCTCTTCGTTTGGTTGGTTTTCGTTATCGATATGCTCGTATTCAATACCCGTTAATGCACGAGTTCGCGGCGCAGCATTACTGCTCTTTGCCGATTCAGTGGTCAGAATCAACTCACGGTATTGGTGGTCACTCCACAAACCCACTTCTTCCTCTTCTTGTGCCTCCTCTTGCACTTCGTCAGCATAAGCGACAGAAGGGATAGCCATCGCCATCAACGGGATGATGCTCGCGGCCTTAATAACGTTCACTGCTTTTTCAAAATTCACGACTCAATTCCTTTCTATTTGTTATTCGGTTCAAAGGTCTCGTACATATCAACGATCGCTGCGTAGTAATTCTTGCTTTCTAAGTACTTACGCACGTCTTGGTTGATAGCCGGTGAAAGGAAAGCTCCCACAAACATGCCTTGGTCTAGAGACAGAATTTTTGTCGACGTTTCACCTTTGCCGTTAATCGCGTCATACCAGCCATAAGGGGTCTCAAGTTGTGGGTAGTAGTCGATCACTGTGTTTAACAAGTTAACGGCTTCAAATGGATTCACCATGTAAGAAAGCGCTAGGGCGTGAGGTGTACCGGTATCACCACCAGCGATATCTGTGTTGTTAAAACGAACCTTAGATTCTGATAGCTCTGGGACACCGAATGCCGCATAACCATCGTCAACCGTTGCTGCGGACGACACGAAAGGAATTTGATGTTTGATAGCGTGGTACTTCTGGATCTCTGTCATATCTTCGATCATCGAGAAATCAGGGATCAATGAGCGCTCTTCCAACCAAATCATTGAAAGCATGCCTTGGAAATACGCACCATCCCAAGTCAGCATCGGCGAATATTTCTTACCATCTAGGTAGTAGTCTTGCGTATATAACTCCATGTTGTTAAACGCAGTTTTTGGCACTCTATTTTCTGAGTCTTGAGTGATCAGGTGAGCCCAGATTGGCGCGAGTCGGCTTTCATTGGCTTTACGATCAATATGGTAAGTCAGTGGTGCTTGTTTGGTTGTCGACCAGCCTGAGTACAGTAATCCTCGGCTCTCATCATAGAGCTCAGCCCAACCGTCTGTTTGGCTGTTAAGAATGGATTCAACCTTAGCGACGACTTGCTTTTCATCGGCTTGTTTTGAATCCAGATAAGCACCCGCTACACCCGCAAGAGCAAAGGCTAGATTGGCGTTATCCACCGCAGGAACAATGCCGTCTTTGTTCGGTTTTAGTTGATCACCTTCAATGTCATAAGGCCAGTAAAATAGGCCTTTCCAAGTCGGCGTACCGGCAAGTGCATCCAAGGTTTCATGAATACGCACTAACGCATCGGCATTGCCATTTTTGTGCGCTTCAACCAGTACGTTTAGGTACAGACCAATCTCTGTCGTATTGACGTAATACGCATGTTCAATCTGGCCGTCTTTATCGACAAAAATCGTGTCGTATGGGACTTTGGCTTTTTGATCTACACCTACGCCATCAACAAAGAAATCCAAGTTTCTTTGTAAATGTTGTTCAAACCCTACTGGGTAGAGTTGTGGGTTAACGGTAAGTTCGGTGATGGTGACATCAGCGAACGTTGACATGCTAGCCATGAGGGTACAGGTAGCTAAAAGGCTTTTTTTAATCATTTCTCGTTTCGACCTTTATGTATAAACGTTTCACCACGGATATTCCCACCGGAGTAACATTATCAGCAATGTGGTCATTTACCTTTTGTGATTACGGGATTGTCAGATCGAAAGTTACTGCTTAAACCTTTAAGCATTTAAGCTAAAACATGTGAGAGATCTATCAACTTTGCACAAGTGACAGCACGGCAGTAATAAACAAAATGTATCGGTTTGAAGGCTTATTCTGTGCAAAACACAAACAGATTGCGCACAAAAAAACGCCAACTCAGTAATGCTAAGTTGGCGTTTAAAGAAATCTATTTTGTTTAAGTCGAGTTACAGAATCCGTTTAAAACTCATACTGGAAATAGATGGTGTTGTAGTTACTGCCACCTTTAATGCGACCAAACTGCGACGCGTTTTCGAAGATAGCCGAGCGGTGGTGGAGTGAGTAACCAAACCACAGATTGTTGAGATCATTCTTGCCGAACAGATCGCCTACATTGACATCAAACGAGAAGTCTAAGTAGTTCAATAGGTGACTTGCGGTATAGCCCTTCTCTGCCATCTCTGTAGCTTCAATGTACGTAATTGAATCGATGTATGACATACCTTCTGCCACACCAAAACGCCATTGCGTTGGCCAGTTAAAGGTGTAGTAAGCCTTAATCGCAACCACATATTCCGTACTGCTTGATTGAACCTCTGAACTCCAGTGGTGAACGATACCGGGCGTTAGATAAATATCTAACGGGAAACCAAATATCTCATCCGTCAGTGGATGACCGTAGAAGAATGAGGTCAGTTGGTTATTGAACTCATCTTTCTCGCGATTGAACTTCATGATGTCGCCGATGTTTGAAGGCGTTGCCCAACCGTGTGCCACACGAAGATAGGCTGGGTTACTAAGTCGAGGTTTTGGTGCTTTCTCTTTGTCATTAAAGAAACCAAATCCGACGTAGAATTCACCTTGGTAGCGATCTTCAACAATTGACGATTCGTAGGCGTTATCATCTAAACGAGTAACGCTTGTCGAACCAAGCAGGTACAAGTTAGAAATAACATGATACTTGGCTTCAACACCCACATTGAAATCGACACCGGCACCAATCGACTGCCCACCTACTTCGTAATACTCAGTGTTAAAATCGGCACTCTTATAACGCAGTGTTGCACTTGGTGTGAACTCCCAATCCCCGACTTCGTAGTAGCCTTTGGCTCTAAAGTTGCCATGAAAACGGTAAGAGTCGTCGCTCATAAACTCAGTTTCTAAGCGCCATTGATCGTCCAGTTGGTAGGCAAGCTGCGCACCAAAATCAGCGGTGTCACCCTCAATTGCATTCTGTTCAGATGCAGGAATATCGATAAAACGCATGCGCGAAATCGCATTCAGCTGCCACTTCTCATCGTCAGACTCGAGCAGGTAGGCACCCATTTCTGTGCCATCAATAAAGACGTAGTCGTTCTTAAAAAACAGCATCGGCACGAACGAGCTTACCGTTTGGTCACCACCGGACGTGTCATAGGGAATACTCGCCGTTCGATACATCGCGGCAATTCCCCACTCTTGCTCTTCGATCGCTGCTGCATTACCACCGCTAAGTAGCGCACCCGAGCTAACCATGGTTGCTATTAATTTGTTCTTCATTACTGTTTTTTCTCTGTTGAGCCGATTTCTGCTACCGAATAGACATTTCTTGACCAATTTTGGTCAACTAACTTTAGGTTTGATCGTCATTGACCGTTACAATGAAGATCACCCTATGGTCAATTTAAAGTATTGTGAAAGTTTCCGAATTACAAAACATTATAAACCAGCTTCCGAGCGATGCCGATCCTGACGTTGTCATGGGAGAGGCTTGGTTACCTGAAAGACTAGTCGACACCACGCTTGATGGTGATCTGTTGTTTCTTCAATTTGATAATGCTCCTGAAGAAACGCAAGGAGACGAAGAAGGTCGTGGTTTTGTGGAGCACGAAGTTACCATGATCCGAGAAAAACTCGAACAAATACTTGATGCTCCTTCAGACACAAAAACAAAAGCCGACGCGATGCTGGCTCTATTTTTAATGGGTCATGAACTTTCTAGCTCGGAAGTTATCGAAATACTCGAGACGCCCGAACCAGATAACGACTTAATATAATTAAAGAATAGTCCACCACCACGATTTTAGGAACACTGTGAAGCATTCGACACCTGAGACACTCCCCTTACTTATTGCTGGCCCTATACTGCGTAAAACGACCAAAGACGAGGTTGTAATCTGGGCCGTCACCAGTCAGCCGCTTTTAGGTACGGTTTCGCTCTACCATCGCGACCAAGGTGACGCATTTTATCAGTCAAAGTTGGCTGAGCAGCAAAGCTTGCGAATTGGTGTTTCAGCTTGGGTAACGCTTATCCAGCTTCACGGTGAATTTCCAACCAATACGCCACTCGAGTACGATATCGAGACTCAGCAAGACACGCTTAAAACACTAGCACCACATCTTACTTACAACGATCGCCAACGCGTTGAGTTTGTGGTGTCTGAAGAGTCGAACTACATTCTGCATGGCTCTTGTCGCAATCCACACCATCCGAGTAAAGACAGTTTGGTCGCGGCTGACAGCAAAGTAGAAAAACAGGCGCCGCAAGAACGTCCTGACTTGCTGATGATGAGTGGCGACCAGATTTACGCTGACCACGTTGCAGGCCCTATGTTGGATGCCATTTGGCAAGTAATCCAGCTGCTTGGTTTGCCAGATGAGCGCCTACCGACAGACGCTCAGGTTAATGATATTCATGACAGCCAATCCCTGTTTGAAAGTGAATATCACCTTTACCAGCGCCACCACTATCTGCCGCATCACAATCAGTCAGACTCTTTGTTGGACAAACTGTTCCCTAACCGCAAGGTTCCTATCTTCAGTTCTCGTGATTGTGAAAACCACTTAGTGACATTGTCTGAATTTGTCGCTATGTACCTATTGGTGTGGTCACCTACTCTTTGGCAGTGCATTAACCGTGAGCGCCTGATTGAAAACAACTTTGAACAAGGTGGTAGAAAGCTAACACCACTTGAGCAACAACAGTGGCGTGATGAAACTGAGGTTATTAACGACTTCATTAAAGGTTTGCCGCAAGTGCAACGCTTGCTCGCACACATCCCGACCTACATGATCTTCGACGATCATGACGTTACCGATGACTGGAATCTCACCGTCGGGTGGGAACAAGCGGTATTACAAAACCAACTCGCTACACAAGTGATTGGTAATGGCCTCGCGTCTTACTGGCTTTGCCAAGGTTGGGGTAATGCGCCTGAGAAGTTCAATGATGTGTTTATCGAGCACGCTCAGTCGGTGTTTGAGATTCAAAGCTCGCAAGAAGCCAAGTCACTTCAACCTACGCCACTTGAACCTATGCCACTTCAACCCAAGATTGACGAGCAAGCGCATCAAGCGTTCGTCCAATACTTGAGTCGCTTTGAAGATTGGCACTACACCATCGATCTATCACCGAAGGTGATTGTGCTTGATACTCGTACTCGTCGTTGGCGTTCAGAGTCACGCATGAACAAACCGTCAGGCTTGATGGATTGGGAAGCTCTGATTGAATTCCAACATCAACTCATGCATCAAGATAAGGTAATCATTATCTCTGCTGCACCGATGTTTGGCGTTAAGTTTATCGAAGCACTGCAGAAAATCATGACTACCTGTGGCCAACCGCTGCTCATTGACGCGGAGAACTGGATGGCCCACCCAGGTAGCGCTAACACTCTGATCAGCATTTTCACCCACACCAAGACTCCGACCAACTTCGTGGTGCTTTCTGGCGATGTGCACTACTCCTTTGCGTACGACATCAAGCTGCGTTATCGCAAAAACAGTCCGAACATCTATCAGATCACTTGTAGCGGTATCAAGAACGAGTTCCCAGCACCTCTGCTTAAGTTCTGCGACGTATGTGATCGCCTGCTGTATAGCCCGCGTTCAATACTTAACTACTTTACCAAACGTAAGCGTTTGAGAATCGAGAAAAGAAGCCCTGACAACCAGAACTTCTATCGCCTTTCAAACCGCAGCGCGATTGGTGAACTGAAGCTCGATGAATCGGGAAAACCTATTTCAATCACTACCTTGAGTGGCGATGGTAAAGTGACTCGTTTCCCAGAGCCTGATTAGGGCTAATGACTCGTCAAACTACCTATAGTTTTGTCAACATAGTGTAAATCCACTTGCGATTGACCAAGGTAAGCCCAATATTAATAGTATTAGCTCAACCTATATCTCAATATTATCAATTCGGTTGAGCGTGCAACTTAGTCCTATTTCGTAGATTGGAGCTTATTATGTTTAATTCTCTTACTTCACTGTTCAAGCAACTGATTGAAGGTGAAGACCTTAGCAAAACCTCGAAAGCATCGCCCAATATTGCGATTGCGAGCCTGCTGTGTGAAGTCGCTGGTGCTGACCACGAAATCGATGAGAAAGAGCAAGCGGCCAAACTCATGCTGATTCAGCGCCTGCTAGGTCTAACAGAAGAAGAAGCTGCTCAACTGCTTGAGAAAGCGCAGCCACAGGTTGACCAATCTGTGTCTCTGTATGATTTCACTTCTCAGCTTAGAGAGCTTTCACAACCGGTGCGTATCGACTTAATTAAGGCGATGTGGGAAGTGGCTCATGCTGATGGTGAGATTGATCCGATGGAAGATGCGGTGATCCGCAAAACCGCAGAACTGCTTTATGTGGACCACAGCGATTTCATTAAGACAAAACTGAGCGTGCTTGGCGAAGAGTAGCCTTATCGCAATCCCTCATACAACACCACCTAATATCCCAATAGCGTCGAAGACTAACCCAACAGTGAGTTAGTCTTGATATCTATAATCACTAAAGAGGGAACATCAATCACTAGAGAGGGAACGTCCGTAGAAAATGCCCTTTAACTCCAGAGGGACACCATTTTTATGGATAAATAGTCCTCTTTGGTCTGAGACCAACACACTGCGTTTATTATCTAGTTCTTGAATAAACAGGTTTTTAACGTTGAACGTTTGAGGGTTAGAAGCCTGATCTTGTTCCGTTTGGTAGAAATAGTAATGATCCCCCCAGCGCAGGAAAACGCCAAAGAACTGCTTTGCCTGAATTACCTTACCTTCGCGGTCATAACCAATGTAGTGCATTTTTGAGCGACCATTTCGAAGGCGCAGTGTCAGCTCTTCATACCCTAGACCATCATAAGTCACCTTAAACTGATAAGCGTTATTGGTGGACATACCGGAAACCAATCCTACCGATAAGATAAGAACAGCAACCAGGATAATTGGTAGAAAAAAATGTCTCATACTAAGACTCTTGACGACAAGTAAGTGACAAAAACTCAGAGGTAATCTCAACCCACTGACCATCCATTAAAGCAACGGCTTGAATATTGTTGCATCCCACACCTCGGTCATGCAGATACACGCGAGTTACCCCTCGCTCTGAGAGCTTTTCAAAAAGCGTCTCGTCTTTCTTAATGATTTTGATGTCATCATGAACGACCTCTATCCCAGCAATGGTTTCATGATTCATAAAAAACGCCATTTGAGAAAAGGTGGTTAAAAGCCCGATAGCTACCAATGAGCCGAGCGCTCCTTTCACTATCGATGCTAAAGCGATTCCAAATACCATTTTCTGGGTGGATTCAAGAGTATCGGATAGCTCAGCCGTTTCAGCGTGAGTTTCTACCTTCGCTAGCGTTGCGTCAGTAGTCGAAATCGACGCTAAGGAATCAAGAGCTGGAATGCAGTAGCCCTCTTTTTGCACTGTCACGACTTTGAATGGCGCATCCAATGTAATCAACGCATTACGAAGGTTTTTAATGGCTACATTTAACGAGCTGCTGGTGACTATTTTCCCAGGCCAACACTGTTCGAGCAAAACATCACGCTTAATGGTCTTCGGGGACTCTTTATACAAGAGATTTAGGATCAGGCACTCTGAATAAGAGAGGTTAACTTGGTGAGAAGAAGTCGTGCTTCGTAAGGTGCAAGTATCAAGCTCAAGCACTAAGTCATTTAAGGTAATTTTATTATTGTCCATACAGTAGAAAAACGAATGTGCCAATCAATATAGATTAGCACATTTACAAATAATATTTCGGAATCAAAGCTTTAGCTTAAAACCCAGCTCGCTAACATGTATATCTGCAAAGCCTAGCTTAACTGCTTCGAGTTCATTCGCCACTTGCCGTGCATGCTCCTCATCTTTGGCGAGCACTGCGATTGAGTAAACAGGTCGAATCATCTTTGCCTCACCATCAGCAGAGTCTGAAATGTCTTTGTTATAAAGATATGCTGAAGTGATGGTGCTTGTTGCACTCCAATCAACAATTTTCTGCAAATCACGTCCGATAACCTTATCCACCAGCAATTTATCTTCTGGCTTTTTCCAACTCAGTTCTACGGCGTAGTTGGTGAAGGCAACGTCGGTATTTAGCCACTTGTTCCCGATCTCTCTCACCTCGGTGATCTCTGCCAACTCTTTATATTGCAGTGGTAAGTTACCTATTGTATTTCGAACTTCTTGCTCACTGTTGGCTTCCATCACGAACTTAATGATAGGAAACGACTTGTCACCGATGAAGCTCTCGCTCACAAACATATCGTGAATTAAACCTGCATCAATCAAATTGGCGAAGGCTTTCTTTTGATTGGGCATTGCATCAAACACCGCTTGAGCATCATCGGTTTTCCACGCAACAGCAACGCCAAAAGCCGCTGCATTAATATTAAAAGATAAAAATAAGCTAAAAAAAGCTAAAGTCAGAGGGGTTGTATATCGCATCGACGTCATCTCTTAGTCTCGTATAGTCTGGTATAGGTTAGGGTCAGCAGATACGCCTTGAATCATCATCGGCGGTAACTCTTTTCTCATGTTCGCTATGGCACTTTTAAACATGGCCTCGCTTTCCCATTGCGCTACGTTGATAAAACGGTAAGGAGCATCATCATCGAGTGAACGGTGCAATTTAGTCGATATATACCCCGGTTGTTGCTCAAGAATGTCTCTCGCAGCCTCCCAATACTCAAGCGTTACCTCTTCGCTTGCCGCATCGACAGCAAACGTATTGATCAACACTACTGGCTTAGCCACAGCCAAGCTGCTCATCGCTAACATCAAAGCACCGAGTGTGTGCTTTAACGATTGTCTGATTATTGTTTCTTTCATACTCACTCCCTTGTAAAAGCGAGAGAAACTTAACATAGGATTTAACGATAAAAAGACCACGAGTCGATCTTTAATATTAATTAAATATAGATACCTTAATCGCCCCCTTCCCCCCACAAAAATGCACCTAAATCCGTTTCCACAACTTCTGCAATTCGCTGTTCCATCATTTTGATTCTCATATTGATATATTCACTCACTCTCCTATCCCCAAAATAACAACAACCAATAAACCATATTATTTTCATATAGTTAAATTTTGGCACCCTCTTTGCTCTAGTTAGGTTTTTAGGGACAAAAGGGAACCGACCATGAGAAAGCTACTTCCAACAATATTAACAACAGCAGTTGCTCTCACCTTGCATGGTTGTGGAGGAGGTGGCGGCGGAGGCGGTGGCAGCGCATCAACGCCAGCAGCAACACAAAGTTTCTCAGATATCTCAGTGCCGAGCTCTTTCGAATGGAGCGGCTCAACTTCTCGAGACCTGACAATTAATGTTGTCAGTGATGTCTCACAGCGTGACGGAGAGGCGGCAGCGATCCGCGGTGCTCACATCGTAAAACTGTATAGCATGAGCAGTGACGGTACCGACTCCCAACCATTTTATACGGGGATGACGAATAGCGATGGCCAACTGACTAACACATTAAGTCTGCTAGACACATGGCAAGGCATTAAGTTAGTGGCACTTGTTCGTGGTAATGAGTGTATCTCTCAAGTTGACTCGACAGACATTACCAATGATTTGTACGTCAGCTGCAACATCGTTTTAGACGCAGATTAAGGAGTGAATATTATGGATAATATGAAAAAATCACTGCTTGTTGCTGGTTCCATCGCTGCGTGTAGCCTTTCCAATCAAGTATTTGCAGCGGCTTCAGACAACCAAACCGTCGATAACGGGGACGGCTCTACGACCGTGACCCAAACGATCAATGCTAGCAGTACTTCTCCTCATTATGTTGCACCGTCTGGATACGGATTTTCGATCTACAGTAACAAGAATGAAGACTACTCTTGGCAACATGACATCTCTATTCCGGCTGGAGCTCAAGTAACCTCTGCGACATTGACAATTTATGCCTACGATGTGGATTCTGAAGCACACCATGGTGAAAATGGTGAGTACGACAGTGTTACCGTCGATGGCACTATGCTCAACCCTGGCTTTCTACAAGGTACCAACAACAACTGGTCTACTACTGTATTCGATCTACCGCTTGCTTCATTGGACGACGGTTTAATTAACGTAGACCTAGATATCGATGTTAATGGTGACGGTTGGTTAACTACGCTCGACTACAGCTTATTGACGGTAACTTATACTGAGATCGAGAATGATCCTCCATTCACCCCAACCTTATCTCGCAGTAGTGGATTAGGCGATAATGACCCACTAGTAGTGTCAGTAACAGGCCCAAGCCCTGCCGACCCAGACGGTGACTCAGTCACTTATACCTATCGCTGGTTTGTGGATGTTGGACAAGGTTTCTACGTGGACGATGAATTCGTCGGCAAGAATGACAACAATGGCGCGACCCTGCCTGCTAATCAAACTGAAAATGGCGAGCTTTGGAAAGTGCAAGTCACTGCCGTTGACTCTAACGGTCTAATCAGTAACTTTGCAGAAATCAGTTGGCCAGAGATTGGTGATAGCGATGGCGACGGTGTTGCTGACGCCAACGACTATGCGCCAAACGATCCGAATATCGCCTTCTACAGCCGTACGCCAACAACCGGTTGGCATACATTAGCGTACGAAGATCTATGGCCTTATGAAGGCGATTACGACCTGAATGATTTCGTCACTCGCTACGCTTACGGTGTTTACACTAACGCAAGCAATGAGATCACCCGCTTCGATTACTACGGTCAAGCCGTTGCGCGTGGTGCCGCTGACAACAACAGCTTCGCCATATCTCTCGCTGGATTGGAAGCGTCTGATGTCGGTACACTGACTCGTACAATCGACGGCGTAACTACAACAGTGACTCCTGAATCTGGTCACAGCGGCGAGATGGTCTTCGTGTTGATTGACAGTGTGAGCGATCTGTTGCCAGCCAACGGCTCTTCTAACTTCTATAACACTGAGGCAGGTGATAACCGAAGTGCGATAGATTACAGCGCATCACTAGTCATTGATGGCTCTATGAGCAGTTTGGCACCAAAAGCGTTCAACCCGTTCATTTTCAAAGTGGGTTCTCGAAACAAAGAGATTCATCTAATGAACTACCCGAACACCGACCTTGCGAATACCAGCATATTTGGCGTAGGTGATGATGACAGTGTTGTTGAGAATAACGAGTTCTATCAAACTCAGGCGGGTCTACCTTGGGCATTGGATATCCCTGCAAACTGGGCTCATCCATACGAGAAAACAGACACCAGTCAAGCTTATCCTGACATTACACCTTGGGTAGAAAGTGGCGGTGCTACCCATACCGACTGGCACTCTAACCCAGCACCATCGAAAACGTGGTAACAGAGTCGCTATCCCAACCGATAAAGAGTAACGAATAAGAAAAAAGCCATCATTACTGATCGAGTAATGATGGCTTTTCTAATGAGTAACACTGATTTCTAGAGCATGGTTAGTGTTAGCTTGGCGAGATTGTATGCATCGACATACCCTGAGTGCTGACGCCCTTCCCATTCGATATTTTGTGCTTCTTGAGCAGCTCTGTGACCGATGCGTTTGTCTTTGAGACGATGTTGAATGCGATACAAGGTCGCGATATTCAAGAACTCGGTAAACGGAGGTTCAATCCCCTTCTCAATACACTCTTTGTGTAGGATTAGGTCATCACGCCCCCAAGCTGCATAAATCTTATTTGGACCACCGAAGTTTTTGATCATCGACTGAACGACAGACGCCAATGGACGGCCCTGCTTTTCGATTTTACGTGGAGTAATACCAGTTAATTCAGCACAAAACAGAGAGACTTCATCTTTTTCAGGCTTAACGTAGTACTGCGCACGTTTAACGATTTCTCCTGAAGCCAGATCAATCTCAGCCAGACCCACTTCAATGATCTCGCCGGTTGTCCCTACTCCATCTTCGTTCCAACAGCACATTTCCAAATCGAAACAGACTACTCGATTGTGATTCATACGTTGCCTAATTCTCTCGTCTAAAATTTTAAAGCAGGGATTGTACCTGAGCCTATTCAAGATCTCGACCCCAAGGCAACTAAGTGTTCAAATCACCTGCAATCGTCACTTGGTTGCGCCCGTTGACTTTACTTTGATAAAGCATACTGTCGGCGAGTTGAAGCGTCTCTTCGATGCCCTCATTAACGCGGATAGCTGCACCGATACTCAAGGTGCAATGAAGCTGTTGACCTTTGTGTTCACAAACGGTTTCTCGCACCTTATTTAGAATACAGTCTAGATAACTCGACAGTTGCTCCCTCTCAGTAATACTAGAAAGAATACAAAACTCATCCCCGCCAACTCGGAATAAATTGTCGCCTGATTTAAGGCTGGTTGAAATAAGTTTCACTACGTGCACCAACAAAGCATCGCCGGCAGGATGACCATACTCATCATTGATCGCTTTAAATTTATCAATATCAAACCCGATGAGGGTAAAGGGGGTATCGCTATCTATGGCACTGTCGAGCATTTTGTTAAAGGCACGACGGTTATAAATTTCAGTCAAGCTGTCGTGATTTGCATAAAAACGAAGCTCTTCCGTACGCTTATCGAGCATTAGGGAAAGTCGCTCTTTCTCACGTACTTGTAGGTTCACAATGTACGCCAACAACAGCGAGATCATAGTCCCGACTAGAGCGATACCAGCCAATACCAAATAACCGTTAAAAGAGATGTAAGAATTGATCTTATAATCGATAGTCCATTGTCGATTCGTCAACATAATATGCTTAGTAATGCTCTGACCATCGACGTTTTCAAACCCTTCAGACTCAAACAATAGAGGTGCATCTTCCGCTTCAAAGCCATGATCCGTAACGCGAACATACACGTCTAAATCCCCCACGGTTGAGGCTAGAAGGTTTTCAAAGTAGAAGGTTGTCCGGATCACACCAATCACTACACCAAGCAAATCATCACT
The DNA here is from genome assembly GCF_009363355.1 of Vibrio sp. THAF190c. Taxonomy (NCBI): domain Bacteria; kingdom Pseudomonadati; phylum Pseudomonadota; class Gammaproteobacteria; order Vibrionales; family Vibrionaceae; genus Vibrio; species Vibrio sp. THAF190c. The sequence continues at coordinate 1,946,376 of NZ_CP045338.1, forward strand.
GTGACCATCAAACACCGGGTGGTACACCAACATACCGGTTTTAGGTAAATCTCTACTCAAGCCATCTTGCAGTAGTCGTACTTTATCCGAAATATTTGCCTCTCGAGTTTCACGTATATTGTCTACGATGAGCTTAAAACGGTCACGAGAGGAGTAAAACCCTAATACCTGATTATTAGGTTCTGTATTTGGGTAAAGGTCAGTCGCGATAAACGCTGGTTCACCTTCTAGCAGATAGCCATAGGTTTTAGGACCATGTTTAGGGATAGTGTAGATTTCAAAAGAGGGATACAGCGCTTTCATTTTCGCTGTGTATTGTTCCATTTCGTCTGCTGTGACTTTTTGCATCCACTGCAGACCAATAAGGCTTTTGGATCCGTTGATGGTTTGTTCAGCGAAACGATCGAACTTGTCCCAATGTTGGGGATCATTGGAGTAAAAGAAATTTGCACCAGAGCCAATATAGGCAACATCGTTATCGATGAAAGCTTTCAAACTCAAAGTCTGATGATCAGCAAAACTGTTTAGGTTGGCCTTTAAGGATCGACTTTGAGTTATGGCAACGATGACGAAACACAAAACCGTTATTAAAAACGTGACGAAAAAAGTAATTAACGGGAGCGTTCGTTTTTTCAACCCAGTCCTAGGGTCGATAGTATGCGGCATAGAGCTTCCAAAACATGTTAATTGTTTCGAAATTATACACTGACAATATAACAGTCTCTATTCCCCTTTAGGGATGATTCTGGAATATAACTAACACTATTTACACACCACGGACATTAATGATGATTAAACCAACAAATCCAGATTACTTTTCAAGCTAACACACCAAAAAAACCCTTTATCAAAAACATTAAATAAAGCTCTTAGACCTTGAATATGCTAGTATCTACCCATATTTATAGCTTGAAAGAAACTGAATTACCCTAAGGTAAATCACTCTTCTTTCCGACCAGTATATTCATCTATACAAGCGAATATACCGTTAAATCAATCTAAAGAGAAATCACAATGAACTTTGATTTAAACCTTATCCCACAAACGTTTGATATGCTTCACGCAGGCCTAACTGCATCAAGCGTTTTACTACTGCTGATCGCTGTATCTCGCAAATCTAAAGTCGTCGAGAAAGTGGTTGAAAAACCAGTAGAGAAAATTGTTGAAGTTGAAAAGCCGGTTGAAAAGATCGTAGAAGTTGAGAAAGTTGTTGAAGTAGAAAAAGTTATCGAAAAAGTAGTAGAAGTTGAATCTAAACTAGCAACAGCATCAACGGATTCTGCAATGCAGCTTCTATCTATCATGCAACAAGAAGCTCGCCTGATTGACTTCCTTAAAGAAGACCTAACGTCGTTCTCTGACGAAGAAGTAGGTGCTGCGGCACGTGTTATCCACACAGGCGGCCAAAAAGTACTGAGCGACTACGTAACTCTATCTCACATCCGTAGCGAAGACGAAGAGACTCGCATCACCGTGGCTGAAGGTTTCAACCCACAAGAAGTTCGTCTAACAGGTAACGTAACGGGCAGCGCACCATTCAACGGCACGCTTGTTCACAAAGGCTGGAAAGCGACTGAAATGAAGCTACCTAAACTGGCTGAAAACTACGATGCATCTGTTATTGCTCCTGCAGAGGTAGAACTATAATGGACCATCATAACCATTTATCTCAAAACGCTTCGTCTCAAGAGCAACCAGCACAAGAGCAAGGCGCCAAATACAGCGTAGGTATCGACTTAGGTACTACTCACTGTGTGCTGTCTTTCATTGATACAACCAATGAAGATGCACGAGTTGAAGTGATGCCAATCCCTCAGCTGACTGCACCGGGTACAGTAGAAACGCGCAGCCAACTAGGCTCGTTCTTATACCAGCCGCACGAACACGAGATGAACGAAGCGTCACGCGTTCTTCCTTGGTCAACAGAACCAAAAGCACTGGTTGGTGCGATTGCTCGTAACCTTGGCTCGAAAACGCCAATCCGCCTAATCGCTAGCGCGAAATCTTGGCTATGTCACGGTGGCGTTAACCGTCGTGATGCTTTCCTTCCTGCAGGTAGCCCTGAAGAAGTTGAAAAAGTATCACCGCTGAAAGCGACTGAGCTTTACCTAGAGCACCTGAAAGATGCTTGGAACCACGCTAACCCATCACACCCGCTTTCTGAGCAAGATGTGACCATTACTGTTCCTGCATCTTTCGACCCTGCAGCTCGTGACTTGACGGCAGAAGCAGCACGTAACGTTGGCTTCACACACCTAACACTTCTAGAAGAGCCGCAAGCGGCACTGTACAGCTGGATCGATAACAGCAACGATCAATGGCGTGACGAAGTTGAAGTTGGTGACATCGTACTTGTTGTCGATATCGGTGGTGGTACGACTGACCTTTCTTTGGTTGAAGTAACTGAAGACGACGGTAACCTAACTCTGAACCGTATCGCGGTAGGTGAACACATCCTACTTGGCGGTGACAACATGGATTTAGCGCTGGCTTACCGTCTGAAGATGAAGCTAGCACAAGAAGGTAAAGAGCTGGCTCCTTGGCAAGTTCAAGCGATGACACACGCATGTCGTGATGCAAAAGAAGCGTTACTAAACGATGCTGAACTACAATCCGTGCCAATCGTTGTTCCAAGCCGTGGTTCTAAGCTACTGGGCGCAACGCTTAAAACTGAACTGACACAACAGGAAGTACAACAAACTCTGGTTGATGGGTTCTTCCCTAAAGTGGCTGTAACTGATCACCCAGTTCAGAAAACACGTGGTGCACTGACTCAAATGGGTCTGCCTTACGCTCAAGATGCGGGTATTACGCGTCATATTGCGGCTTTCCTATCTAAGCAAGCAAACGCGCTATCAGGTGGCGAAGAGACGGCTCAGCAAGATTTCAACCCATTCGCAAACATGCCAGGTATGCCAGGAGCGGAAGCGCCAGCTGCTGACTTCATTAAGCCAACGGCTATCCTATTCAACGGTGGTGTTCTGAAATCTAGCCTACTGGCTGATCGCCTTTCGGACACGATCAATGAGTGGTTGATCAACGCTGACGCTGAATTTGCTAAGCAGCTTTCTGGTCTGGACCTAGATCTTGCCGTTGCAAGCGGTGCTTCTTACTACGGCGCTGTTCGTCGTGGTCAAGGCGTACGTATTCGCGGTGGTATCGCTTCTGCTTACTACGTAGGTATTGAAAGTGCAATGCCAGCAATTCCGGGTATGGCTCCTCCAATGGAAGCACTGTGTGTTGCGCCATTTGGTATGGAAGAAGGCTCAAGTGTTCAAGTGCCAAGCCAAGAGTTCGGCCTAGTGATCGGTCAACCGGTTCACTTCCAATTCTTCGGTTCAACGACACGTCGTGACGATGAAGCTGGTACTCACCTTGACCACTGGGCGCCAGAAGATCTAGAAGAGCTACCAGAGATCCAAGTGACTCTGCCTGTGTCTGAAGGTCGTCGTGAAGGCGAAGTTGTTCCTGTAACACTTGCTTCTCGCGTCACTGAGTTAGGTACGCTTTACCTAGAAGCGATTGCAACTGACAACGGTCAGAAATGGCACGTTGAGTTTGACGTTCGTGAAGATTCGAACCAAGACTCAAACGAGCAAGCTTAATGATTCAACGGCACCTTCGCAGGTGCCGTTATTTTATCAAAGCGTGATTCTCTACCGCTGATACGGATAACCTAGAGAATCTGTTTTCAACCGATACATTGAAATCCAAAGTGATGATATTCCCGACTCAATTGTTTATCACGATTGATGTAATACCTTCTTATCGGGAATAACGTTTAAGAATTACGACAATAAGACCAACTCTTTCAACAAACTGGTCATCACTTGAGAAGAATAAGGTTTTGTATGGCATCTCCTCGTTTCTTAGTCGGTATCGATTTGGGTACCACCAACACTGTGGTGGCTTACTGTGAAATCACCGACGATTTACAACAATCCCCTGTTTCTCTGTTCGACATCGACCAGCTTATTGGCCCTGGCGAAGTGGTTCGTAAACCCCTACTCCCCTCTTTCCGTTATCACCCAGCTCAAGGGCAGATTGCGCAAAACGATCTTACCCTTCCATGGGACGTTGAACCTGTCGCCGGTGATATTAGTAATGTAATTGTTGGTGAATGGGCACGTGAACTCGGCGCTAAAGTTGAAGGTCGTCAGGTATCCAGTGCTAAAAGTTGGCTCTCTCACCAAGCTGTAGACCGCAACTCGGAAATCTTGCCATGGGCAGGTGCAAGTGACGTTGATAAAGTCTCACCCGTTGTGGCGAGTGCAAGCTACCTCAACCATATCCGTCAAGCATGGAACTACCGCAACCCTAGCAACAAACTAGAAGATCAAGACGTTGTAGTCACTGTGCCAGCATCGTTTGATGAAACTGCACGTAAGTTAACCTTAGAAGCGGCTCAATTGGCGGGTCTTAACAAGATCTTACTACTCGAAGAGCCTCAAGCAGTTTGCTACGACTGGTATGCACGCCACCAGCAAACGGCTGCTCAAGAGCTTGAACAACTACCTCTGATCTTGGTGTGTGATGTCGGTGGTGGTACAACCGATTTAAGTTTGATTGAAGCACGCTTCAATTCTCAAAATGGCGCTGAAGTAGAACTCGCCCTTGATCGTATCGGCGTCGGTGAACACTTAATGCTTGGTGGTGACAACCTCGACTTGGCTCTAGCTCACCTCGCTGAGCAGCGTTTCAACCAAACGAAAAAGCTTAACGCCTCTAGCCTAACCAAGCTTATTCAACAGACTCGTAGCGCTAAAGAGAGCCTACTCTCGAGCCAAGCGCCAGAGGATGTGAAAATCACTATGCTGGGTAGTGGTTCGAAACTACTTGGTGGTACAAAAAGTATTGGATTGACCAAATCTGAAGTACACCAGATTGCTCTTGAAGGCTTCTTCCCTCTTTCTGACTTTAATGAAGTTCCAGACAAACGCCGCAGTGCGGTGGTCGAGTTTGGTCTTCCGTATGTTGCTGATCCAGCAGTAAGCAAACACATTGCCGAGTTTCTAACTCAGCACCAACAAGTGTCAAAAGCTGCGTTGGAAAACTCTTCAATCGAGCACGATGAATCTGCACCTGCGATTCCAGTAGCCATCCTATTGAACGGTGGTGTGTTTAACAGTGACTTGGTGACCGATCGTATCACTCAATTGATGAGTGGTTGGAAAGGCTCGGATATCACCGTATTAGACAACCCGCATCCAGATTGGTCGGTCGCTTTAGGTGCCGTAGCCTTTGGTAAAGCACGCCGTGGCGCACAGCTTAAAATTGGTGGCGGTGCCGCTCGTTCTTACTTCTTGCATCTACAAGAAAAGAACAAGATGGGCAAAGCACTTTGTCTACTGGCTAAAGGTACCGAAGAAGGCCATGAGATTCGTCTAAACAGTCGTCGCTTCTCTTTAACCCTTGGCGAGCCAGTACGATTCAACCTACTCACTTCCACTCATGACCAAATCGCTCACGATACTGCGATTCAAAATGGCGTGATGGTTGACGTCGATGCGGATCTTTTTTCACCGTTACCACCTTATATCTCAACGCTGGAAAGCTTGGATGACAAAGAGCTTCAAGCTAACCAGAAAGAGCGTGTTGAGGTTCAGCTTGCTTGCCAATTAACAGAAGTCGGCACACTGAAAATGGAGTGTGTTAGCGTTAATGATGACAGCCAGCGTTGGTCGTTGGAGTTTGAGGTTCGCAATAAGCAAGGCGATGATACTGAGCAAGAGAAGCTCCATCCTCGCCTTGAAGAGTGTAAAGAGCTTGTGTCTCGCCTCTACAGTGGTAATAAGAAAAGTGCCGATTCAAAAGAGATTAAAACCCTCGCTAAAGATCTTGAAAAGCGTTTAGGTAAACGTGATGAGTGGGACTTCACCACCTTGCGTCACCTATTTGATACCTTCTCACTAGGTAGAAAACGTCGCCGCCGCTCTGAAGCCCACGAGAAAAACTGGCTTCGCTTGGCTGGATATTCCATGCGTCCCGGTTTTGGTGATCCAACGGATTCATGGCGTATGGAACAGCTGTGGGGTCTTTACCAGCAAGGTATTCAGTTCAAAAATCACCAAGGCTGGACGGACTGGTGGGTATTCTGGCGTCGTGTTGCGGGCGGCTTAAACCAAGAGCAGCAAGAGACCATCTTGGCGGATATTGCTAAGTACTTGCACCCAGGCGCGATGAAGAATCCGAAGTCAGCGAAAGATGCGCAAGACCATGGCTACGAGTCTATGGTTCGTTTAGCCGCATCTTTAGAGCAACTGGAAGTAGAAGATAAAGCGCTGCTTTCGACTTGGTTCCTCAACAAAGCCATCAACCATAATCAGTTCGAGCAAGCGCACTGGTGGGCTTTAGGTCGTTTAGCGTCTCGTACGCCTCTGTACGGTAGCCAACACAGCGTCATTCCTCGTGAGCAAGCGGAGCAGTGGCTACCTAAGCTGCTTGAACAGAATTGGCACAAAGAGCCTATGATCGCCTTTGCGGCAGTAATGATTTGTCGTAAGACCGGTGACCGCTTATTCGATATTTCTGATGATTTCCGTGCACAAGTTGTCGAGAAATTGAAGAGCAGTAAAGTGCCAGACTCGTGGCTAACGTTGGTAACTGAAGTCACTGAGCTTTCGGAGAGTGAATCTAAGCGTGTGTTTGGTGATGCTCTACCAAGCGGGCTGAGTTTGATTCAGAGCTAATCGCTGAACACAATCACTTGATAATAAAAAAGCCACTTTCGCTGATTGAAAGTGGCTTTTTAGTTTATGTTGGTTACCTTGTTTAACCATTTAAATCGTTGAACCATAACGTGGTTTGTCATTACTAATGTTTTGTTCCAGTTGGGTTAATCGTAAAATCCGTGTGTTCGTAAATATCAGACAGTTTTTTAGGTTTCTTTGGTTTTGCTCCTCGTTTAGTTGGTTGATGAGTTTCGTTCAATATCCACTCCTCATGCATTTTTGCCGAATCCAAGAAATCTGGATCTTCCATTGCTTCCTTGCGAAGTTTATTTACACGTTCGAGAGTTTCCCAAATCATAATACTTCACCTCCACTAAGGCAGTACTATAAATTTAGTTCACGAGGGAAAAACTTCAAATAAACTAATGAGATAGCGATCTCATTTTAAGAATCCAGCCGATTATCAGGTCAATTTTTACCCAATCAGAACGATCAAAAAAGCGAGCATCAAGCCCGCCTTTTTCATCTGATCACGCCAAAAGCATACCGAGATATTACTCTGCGCGATTACCGATCTTCACTGTACCATTGGTTGCAAACCATAATGCTTGTGATCGACGACGTCCGAGCAGAATTGGGCCATCATCGTAGAACAAAAAGTTCTTCCAATGCTTCTTAAATACCGACCATTTAGTCTCAAGAACATTATATTTTTCATAGCAAAAATAAACAGTTACGTCATCCTGCCAGTCAATGAAGTCTAAGATCTCTTGTGGCATATCCGGTTCGTCAGCTTCCCAGTTTTCCATCCAGCTGATCTCTTGCTCCCAGTTAGATGCTTTGCTTGGCCAGTCTTGCGAGCTCAGTCTATCTGCGTCTGGGCTCTGTGGGCTTACATTCTCTTTCCAGAACTGAGAAGCACGCGCCTGTGTCATAGGTTTGATCTTTTCTAAGTCTTCAGCAGGCAATGGCATTGACTGATGAGTGAAAATCCATTTTCTTTGGTATTCGTCCAAAGTTGTATATGACATCAAATTTCCTTAACTTTTAAAAAGCCTTGTTCAATCGGCTTGATATTTTTACTACCGAGCTTAAACACTCAGCAAATTCTAATTCTAGATCATCGCGATCATTTATCTTCCCAATTCGGGTTGATCAATGAAGTGAGGACATGATCTCGCCACTGGCCATCGATCAAAAGGTAGTCTTTAGCAAACCCTTCTTTCTCGAAGCCTAAATGCTGTAATACCGCCGCACTTCTTTCATTATGTGGGATATACCCAGCCATGATGCGATGCATCTTCTGCACTTCAAACATGTAGTCCAAAGCCATACGAAGCGCTTTACGCATGTAACCATTGCCCTGCGCATCTTTCGCCAAGGAGTAACCCAGGTTACACGCATGAAATGGGAATCGAGATAGATTACTGAACGACACGGTGCCTAACATTTCGTTGGTCTCTGCGTTGATAATCAAGCAGTAGTAAGCCAGCCCCATTTTGTGCAGCTCATTAAGCTTAATTAGACGCTGAGCCCAACCAGTGCGTTCGAAAAACGCCTCTTCACGAGTGGGTTCCCACGGCTTTAAGTGCTCACGGTTGGCTTGAAAATAACCACTAATCAAAGACGCATCGTCTATTTCTGCAGTACGCACAATCAGATTGCCTGAGCGTTTATACAGACGCTCAGGAGTACTTCTATCTTCCATCAAACGTCCCTAATTCTTGCGGATACCATAGTCTCGAAGCTTGTTAGCAATCGAGGTATGAGACACATTCAATCGCTTAGCGAGTTTGCGGCTAGATGGGAAAGACTGATAAAGCTTCTCTAAGATTTGCGATTCGTAGTCTTTCATTATCTCATCCAGTGAACCGTCTAGGCTAAGGTTAGCCATTCCAGAGTTCATGGTTTCTAGCTGAGGTAAGTGGAACTGCTCAACCGCTAAAGTATCACCCTCTAACTCAGTCAGTGCGCGAAGCACCATATTATCGAGCTGACGGATATTACCCGGCCACTGATAATTGCCAAGCTGCTCCACCAATTCAGCAGTGAGCTTAGGTTTCAGCATACCGAGTTGCTGAGCGTACTTAGCAACAAAAAGCTCAAGTAGTGGCGCAACGTCATTCGAGCGCTCTCTCAGTGCTGGAATCGACAGCGTCAGTACATTTAAGCGGTAGAAAAGGTCTTCACGGAACGAACCGGAGTCAGCCAGTTCAGACAGTTTGTGGCGCGTTGAAGCGATAATACGCACATCGGCATGCATCTCTTCTTCTTCACCAACACGTCTAAAGCTGCCGTCTTGTAGGAAGCGTAGTAGTTTAATCTGCAGGTGTGGGCTCATCTCACCGATTTCATCGAGGAAAACCGTACCGCCATTCGCTTGCTCAAAGATACCTTTATGGCCCTGCTCATGGTTAAACGAACCCGGAGCGTGACCAAACAGTTCTGTTTCCGCAACATCATCTGGCATTGAGGCACAGCTCAACACAAGGAAAGGCGATGAAGAACGATGAGAGCGGTTATGACACGCTTTCGCCAGCATCTCTTTACCTGTGCCCGTATCACCTTCAATCAGTAGCGGTTGGTCAAGCATCGCCAGTTTCTTAGCTTGGCTGATCAGCGCTTTATGACGGTTAGAGACACCGACAAAATGCTCGAAGCCTAAGTTGTTCTGCTCTGACAAAGAGTCTTGCTGGGCTTGGTCTTGCTGACACGAACGAATGGTCATTACGCCACTGGCCAATACTGGCTCATTGACGTCACCACCAAGGTAAACAGGAAGGATTTCAATAGAGAAGTCTAAACCATCCAAAACCACGACTTCACGATGGCGTTTTACGTCACCCTCAATCCAACGACTGAAGTTAAAGTTAGGGACAAAAGTAGAGATTGGCTCACCCACGACCTCTTTCTCTGTCTTACCAAACAGATTAAGTGCAGCATGGTTAACCATGTCTACTGAGCCTTTAAGGTCGATTGAGATAACCGGATCTGGAAGGTTTGCAAGTAGTGCAATCAGCTCTGTGTTATGCCTTTCGCTTGGCATAAACTGAATTTTTCGGACGTCCTTTACACCAGAAATTCGACGAATTTCAGCCATAAGTTCACTAAAGGCATCGAAATCGATATCTGGGCAATTCAGATAGATAATGCCTTTAACATCAATCTCGATACCACGCAGATCGATGCTTTTGGTTGCTAAAATATCAAGCAGCTCACGGGTTAAACCGAGTCTGTCTTCACACAATACTTCAAGACGCACAAGTATTCCTATTCAAGGTGTCAGGATAAGTTGACAGTAGTGTGAATTAAGGCCTCTATTCAGTCAAGAAGAAGAGTAAACAGATGTTTACTCTTCTCTCAATAATTACTTGATTGCGATACGTTTCAGCTCGTGTACCACGGCTTTGCGCATATGCGATAACTTCACTTTGCGATCTTGATGCCAAGGCATTGGTCGCAGCAGTGCCATCGCTTTTAATCCTAAGCGTGCAGTCAGTATACCGACACCTAAGCCTTGACCCGCTCTCGCTGACACTTTGCCTGCTAAATCCATAGAAACGAGATCCATACTTGCATCGATAGCCAGCTCACTCGCACCCGCGGCCGCCATGTTCACCAATACCAGTTTGAACAATTTCAAACGCGACCAGTAACCTAGCTCAATCCCATATACATCAGCCAGTTTGTCAATCATGGTGAAGTTACGCCAAGCCACCAGTAACATATCAGCTGCGGCTAGCGGACTCACTGCAACAAGAGCTGCTGATTCTGTTGAGTATCGTGTAACAAGATTGGTAGCAATCTTATCTTGTTGCGACACCACAATCGCATCATACATATCTAGCACTTCGGCATCGCTGTGCGCTGGGTTAATGCTGTTCTTCCATTTATCGAACGCTGGCGACTCAGCAATAATACCGCCTTGCTTGGCGATATCTTCACAGAAGGCTTTGCCCTTGCCGACACTGTCGCTTTTCAGTAGCACTTCGCTCTGCTCTTGAACACTGAAATGTTTTCTCAAAGAACGCAGTTTCCACAATTCTTTACCCATAGCACCAAGACCGAGCGACGCGATGGCCGCCATAAAGCCAGCCCAGCCAAGTGATAGCCAGTCCGCCGTTTGGATAGCAGTGACAACACTATCGATAGCTTGCCAGCCCACTAAGCCTGCAAAAGCCGTTAGTAAACCTGAAGCGAGCCATTTACGACCGCGACTTGGACGGATGACCTGCTCTAGCTGTTTCTCCGGCTCGCCCTGCTGTTCGCTGTCTTGTTCTACAGCAGCGGGTACAAACTTCTCTTGCTGTTCAAATACGGTCTGCACATTCAGCTCTGGCGTATCTTGACGTTTTTCTTCATCGGCAAACTCACTATTCAGTGGTTGGTCGAAGACTTGTTTGGTTTTCAATTCACTCATTCTTTAACCCCCTACTTCAGTTTATCGCCAATAAGATATTCAAGTGCTTTGTCCATTCTCACATGCTGACAAGGTTCATCAGAATGCTGAGGCATCGGCCTGAAGCTAGTGAAATCGAAACTATTCTGTTGCCAATAATCTTTGTGCGGCAACTTCTTCGGTACTTCACCTGGATACATGGTTTGTGGCTGTCCATCCAATGTGGTCCCTTGCAGCGCTGGCTGGCTACTCGAGCCTGAGGCGATAAAGCCTGCACTGGTCGCCTGAATCGACGCTATACTCATGCAGCTCATTTCAATATGCTCAAAGGCCGCTTGCTGCCAAGCTGGATGAACCATCTGCTTTAGCAAAGACACAAGATTTGGATGCTGATCCGGAGTTATATGGTCTGCTTTAGTCGCTGCAAATAGGATCTTGTCGATCTTCGGTGCAAACAGTCGACGCAGAATATTGCTACGCCCATATTTAAAACTCTTTAATAACTGCTCCAGTGCGCCACGCATGTCCATGAAAGAGTCATGGCCCGCATTTAGAGGCTGCAAGCAGTCGACCAATACGATTTGGCGATCAAACGTAGCGAAGTGGTTCTTGTAAAACGCCTTCACCACTTTCTGTTGGTACTCTTCATAGCGCGCTTTAAGAACTGCATAATTGCTCTGTTTGCCATATTTTTCCGCTGGCTCAAGGCATGGGAAGAACTGAAGCACAGGTGCACCTTCTAATTCACCCGGCAAGACAAATCGACCCGGTTGAACCCAGTGCAGACCTTGCTCTTTACAGCCATGCAGGTACTGCGTGTATATATCCGCAATTTCTGCTAGGCGCTTTTCGTCCGCATCTGCAAGCAGATCCAGTTCACTCGCTTGCTCTTTCCATACTTGTGCCAATTCAGCGCGTTGACCTTTCAGCGCAGCAAACTGAGACTGGCTCCAGGTATCAAAATCCATATCCAGTAGCGGTAAGTCCAGTAGCCACTCTCCCGGATAGTCAATAATATCGAGATACAAGGTGCTATTTTTACTGAGAAGCTTTTTCGCGCCACTCGCTGGCTTGTATTTGAGTGCCAAGCGAATCTCACTCACATCACGCGTTGGCACTGGCCAAAATGGTGGCTCTGCGTGCAGCGCGTCCATCGCCTCATCATAAGAGAAGCGTGGAATCATCATGTTGTGTTGGGGAATTCGTTTTGCGCCAATCAAACGTCCATCTCGCGCCGCAGTAAACAAGGGCAAGTTGTTGTGCGTTGAAGTATGCAGCAGTTGATTCACTAAGGAAGTGATAAAGGCGGTTTTACCAGCGCGCGATAGGCCAGTTACCGCAACTCTAATATGAGAATCCGTTCCTCGACTGATAAAGTCACTCACTTCTTGTGTTATTTTTTTCATTCGAACGACTCCGTTATACTTGGCTCGCATGCTTGTCTGCACATGAGCGTATTTCAAAAACAGGGGATAAGAAAGAGAAGTAAATGAAAGCATCCGTCCTGTTTATGCGAGGTATTATCTAATATCGTTTCTTAATGCTAGATGAATAAAAGCCCCTGATTATCGTTATAATCAGGGGCTTTTGACAATTTGTCTTTCTTGCATTTGAAGAACGTTTGACGACTAATCGTCTTCTATCAACTTATAGATAACAAATAGCGCAATCTCTGCAATCAACCACAATGAACATGTAATTGTGACGTATTTATTATCGAAAATGCTAATCCCTTTCAAGATCAGATCATAACCAACAAAACCACCAATCACCACGGCTAAAATAATCTGGAGGATCTGAATAAAACGAGGCATCCGTTTCTCCTATATTCTTATATCAAACTATGTGTTTATCACTATATCATTGATAATAAGACAAAAGTGCAGGACTTGCTGCACTTTTGTCGTTTTCGAGTAAAAAATCTAGACCTTTTACCCTAATCGCTTGCAATTATTGCTCAGCTTCAGCGATTTTAACCTTCCAAGTATCAGGGCCGATTTGGTGAGCGTTTGCGCCCGTTGAATCAACCGCAACTGTTACTGGCATGTCTTCAACTTCAAACTCGTAAATCGCTTCCATACCAAGATCTTCAAACGCAACAACGCGAGCTTTCTTGATTGCTTTTGCAACTAGATAAGCAGCGCCACCTACAGCCATCAAGTAAACCGCTTTGTGCTCTTTGATTGATTCAACCGTTGCAGGACCACGTTCCGCTTTACCGATCATACCCATGATGCCTGTTTCGTTTAGCATCATGTCAGTGAACTTATCCATACGTGTTGAAGTTGTTGGGCCAGCAGGACCTACCGCTTCATCACCTACTGCATCAACCGGACCTACGTAGTAGATAAACTTACCTTCGAAATCGACACCTTCAGGTAGACCTTCACCGCTCTCTAACATGCCTTGAATACGCTTATGCGCAGCATCACGGCCAGTAAGGATTTTGCCTGATAGAAGAACCGTTTCACCCGTCTTCCACTCTTGAACGTCTTCTTTAGTTACTTCATCAAGGTTAACACGACGTGTATTCGCGCCCGCTTCCCAAGTGATATCTGGCCACTCTTCTAGTTTAGGTGGCGTTAGCTCTGCCGGGCCGCTGCCGTCTAGCGTGAAGTGTACGTGACGAGTCGCTGCACAGTTAGGGATTAAACATACTGGCTTAGATGCTGCGTGTGTTGGCGCAGTTTTGATTTTTACATCAACAACGGTAGTTAGACCACCAAGGCCTTGTGCACCAATACCTAGTTTGTTTACGCGGTTGAAGATATCGAGACGAAGCTCCTCTTCTGCGTTCTCAGGGCCTTTTTCGATAAGCTCTTGGATATCGATGTGCTCCATTAGAGACTCTTTCGCCAGTACCGCCGCTTTTTCAGCCGTACCACCGATACCTATCCCTAGCATGCCCGGTGGACACCAACCTGCACCCATGGTTGGTAGTGTCTTTTCTACCCATTCTGCAATGTCATCAGAAGGGTTAAGCATGACCATCTTAGTTTTGTTTTCGCTGCCGCCGCCTTTCGCCGCGATTTGGATTTCAACCTTGTTACCTGGAACCATATTAATGTGAACAACCGCTGGCGTGTTGTCTTTGGTATTAATACGCTTACCTGCTGGGTCCATTAGGACAGATGCACGCAGTGGGTTATCTGGGTTGTTGTAAGCTTGACGAACGCCTTCATCAACCATCTCTTGAACTGTTAGGTCTGTTTCCCATTTCACATCCATACCGATGTTGACGAAACAGGTTACGATACCCGTATCTTGACAGATTGGACGATGACCTTCTGCCGACATACGAGAGTTAATCAGAATCTGAGCGATCGCATCTTTTGCTGCTTGGCTCTCTTCTTTCTCATAGGCTTTTTCTAGGGCTTGGACAAAGTCTAAAGGGTGGTAATAAGAAATGTACTGAAGTGCGTCAGCGACACTGCTGATCACATCTTGCTTACGAATAACCGTCATTGCATGCCTCTTTATTGTTCTAGTTCCATGTTGGGCTCATGGCTCTATGGGTGTTTAGCTTATTATAATGTTGAGCTTAATTTAGTTGCTTTAACACTCGCCTATCTGAGCCGTTAAATAACCAAGATAGTCGCCTGCTTCGCTTTGCACTAAACCCCTTGTTTTGAACTGTGTGAATCAGGAGCCCATTTTAATTTCAATTTATGATACTCTTGCTTCCTCTCACACGCCATGCAGTGATCGAACTCTTTGTCACAAATTAAACAAATGAATAACAACGAACTCCAGTCTATCCAAATCAAGCCGCTCGAATATCAATCAACTTTAGCTAAACAGCTGTTTTCAGATATAGAAACCCTACCGTGGGCAATGCTATTACGCTCAGCTTCAGAAAGCCATGTTGATAGTCGTTTTGACATTTTGGTTGCTCAACCGGTCGCCACATTCGAGACAATCGGTCAAAAAACCACGATAAATGTTCATGAAAATCGTATCGTTTCAGAGAACGATCCATTTGAGTTGCTGCATCAGTATCAACAGGAATTAATCCCCGATCTTGATTGTGAACATGACCTGCCGTTTGTTGGTGGTTCATTGGGTTATTTCAGCTACGATTTGGGACGTCGTGTAGAGACACTACCCGAGCTGGCGAAACACGATATTAGCGCGCCCGATATGGCTGTGGGCTTGTATGATTGGGCGGTTGTTGTTGACCATAAGCTCAAGACAGCGTGTGTAGTTGGTTTAAATGTTGAGGCGCGACTAGCATGGCTTCAAGATCATAGCCCTGTACCTCATACGCCATTTAGCTTAACCACTGAGTGGCAGTCGAACATGAGTCAGGATAGCTACGGCAATAAGTTCGATTCTGTTCAAGAGTACCTATTATCTGGCGACTGCTATCAGATCAACTTGGCGCAGCGCTTTAATGCTCAGTACCAAGGCTCAGAGTGGCAAGCGTATGAAAAGCTTGAGCAATACAACAGTGCACCGTTCTCTGGCTTTATTCGCCTTGAAGATTGCGCCATTTTAAGTGTCTCTCCAGAGCGCTTCCTTGAGCTAAAAGACAACACAATTGAGACCAAGCCAATCAAAGGTACCCGCCCTCGCTCTGAAGAAGCTCGAGCCGATGCTGAATACGCGAACGATTTAGCTAATGCAGAGAAAGACCAAGCAGAGAACCTGATGATTGTTGACCTGCTGCGCAATGACATTGGTCGCGTGGCAAAACCGGGCACAGTACACGTTCCGAAACTGTTTGATATCGAAAGCTTCCCTGCGGTGCATCACCTTGTGAGTACCATTCGTGCTGATCTCGATGAACAATACAACGCCGCTGACTTATTAAGAGCGTGCTTCCCAGGAGGCTCCATTACTGGTGCACCGAAAGTAAGAGCAATGCAGATCATTGAAGAGTTAGAGCCGCATAGACGCTCTGCTTATTGTGGCAGTATCGGTTATATCAGTCGCCACGGTCGTATGGATACTAGTATCACGATTCGAACCTTGGTTGCTGAGGACCAAACACTTTACGCATGGGCAGGTGGCGGCGTAGTTGCAGACAGTGATTGCCAATCTGAATATCAAGAGACACTAGACAAGCTCAGTAGAATCCTGCCTGTGCTTGCTCAAGACTAATCAAAAGCCAAACGCAGTGTTCTAGATGTGCTAACAAAATAAAAAACCAGAAGTCCGAGCTTCTGGTTTTTTTATTTGAGTCACACTAACAAAGTGTACAAGCTATTATCTTAATGCACTTTCCGCTGTACCTACTGAGTAACTGAGCTTACTCCCCACTTCTTGAGCATCTCTTTTAGATCGTTGGCTGTATAAGGCTTGCTGAGGATGTCATCCATCCCACATTCAATACAACGCTCTCGCTCCTCCAGAGTGGTGCCCGCAGTCAATGCCACAATCGATTTGGTGTAGCCTTTTGCACGTAGCTTCTCGGTCGCCTCAAAGCCATCCATTACTGGCATTCGACAATCCATGAATACCACGTCGTATTCATTGGCACTGGCAAGCTCAAAGCCTTCTACACCATTGTTAGCTATGGCTGGCTCAATCTCATGCTTGCGCAACATCTGCTGAATAATGATTTGATTCATCTTGATGTCGTCCACCACCAGCACTTTTAATAGTGATATACCTGTATCGGAAACGATGCTCTCTTTTACTTTCTCTTCGTAGTGAGACGTTTCTACTACGATGAGAGGCAGTGCGATGGTGAATGTGGTCCCAACACCTTGCTCACTTTTTACTGAGATATGGCCGTTCATCAGGCTCACTAATTTACGGCATATCGCAAGGCCTAAGCCGGTGCCTTCATAGTTTCGACTACTGGATCGGTCAGCTTGAGTGAACGGGTCGAACAAGGTGTTTATTGCGGTTTCGGCGATACCTACCCCGGTATCTTCCACAGCAAAAACGAATTGCCCATCTTTCCAGCTCACATCTACTCGGACGTAACCCTCTTCAGTGAACTTAATGGCATTGCCGATCAAATTCACAAACAACTGAGTGATTCGCTCCAAGTCACCATTAAAGTAGGCTGGAACCTGCTTGCCTATTGAAATCGTAAAGGCGAGCTGCTTCTCCGTCGCACGGTTGATGAAAATGCTTTCAATGGTGTTTTTCAGGTCGCGCAAAGCAAATGTTTTTGGAATCAGTTCCAGCATACCTGCGTTGATTTTACTGTAGTCGAGCAAATCATTGATGATGGTTCTGAGGAATTCACCAGACTGGCTGAGGTTGTTAATGATTTCACGTTGCGGCTCCGTCAGTTCTGTATCGCTAATCAGCTCTGCACTTCCTAACAATCCATTGAGTGGCGTTCGAAGTTCATGGTTAATCATCGCAACAAAGTCGCGTGTCGAACGTTCAGACTCTTCAGCTCGTCTTCTTGATTCGATGTTACGATTGATAGCCAGTTGGTGGGTAATGGCACTACAGATAAGATCCGTTACTAGCATCAGTTGGCTTTGGATGAAGTCGCCATCTTGATCACCGAGGTTTACCTTTACTAGCAGCGAACCAATAATAACCTTCTCTACCTCAAGTGGAATCACCAACACATCGCCTTGCCACATCAACTCTTGGGTATCCAAATCCACTCCACCGAGCGCAGCATCCCCATAGTCATTGGTTTTTAGTTCAGGCAGCAATTTTGGTGGCAGCACTAAACGGCTAGCTTCAATTAGATAACTGTTAGTGATGTTGGTGGTTAACTCTTGGAGCATAACGTCGTCTAGGTCGCTGCGTAAAAACGCTCGACCAAAATCGATCAACAAGTTATCTATCTGCTCTTGGAATTCGATCCGACGTATATTGGCGTTGGAGCGCTTCTCAAGCTGACGTAAAGCCAGTTCAAGCTGTTGGTTTGCTTCAAAGAGTTCTAGGCTTTTCTGCTCTAGTAATCTTTCTGCTTCTTTTCGTGCTGCAACTTGTCGTTTAAGCTTTCGCTCAATGGCCGACTCTGAACTCATACTGCTATTCTACTCTCAAGTTGAAACGAACAACGCTTTGGTCTTCATTTTGAGGAATCATCTCTATCGCGATAGATTCGTTGTGATATTCCGCGCACCCCTCTATTAAACCTAAGCAAACATGAGACATGCAGCGGGCGCTTTTATAGTCGAACACCAGTTGTGCTTCTTCCGTTGTTAAGAACGTAAACTGAGGAGGCTCAGCATCTGGATAGAGCTTCTTCACTTCTACGTGAATATAACGCTCTACATGCTGGATGAACTGAAAGGTGGTATTGCTATGGGTGAGACTGGCTTTATCAGGCAGAGAGTCGAGTAAGTTCTTGAATACAGACTGCCCAAATACGCGCTGCAGACTAGTTGCATCAATGTCAGTCTTTTTGCTGAGATTGATAATGAGTTTAACTAGGTCTTTGTGATCATAGCTGCCAACCGAGGTATAGATTCCTTCGTCGTCAGACATTTCAAGCACTTCCTCAAGAAGGTCAAGACCAAACTTATCTTCAACAAGCTCTAAGAATTCGGTAAATATGATTCCTTTCATTGCATACCTTCATTTTTTATTTTTTAGAATTATCACGCCGCTGCAGTTGCCGAGTCCGCTGGTCGCTATAGTCTCTAAGTAGCTATGATCTCTAGGTCGTTATGAGCGCTAGATTGCTAAGTACTTAACAGCCCAATGAAAACTTACAATATAGGCGGTGGTTTCTATCAATATAGCAAATATGCAACGCTTCGCATCCCTTCATTCCTAAAACTGTCGAGTGTTGCCGATTGGTGTTGAGCCAGAAGTTGTGCTTATACTTATTAGCATAATAATCAATACATTGGCTCAATATGGACAAACAGAACTTCTTACAGCAATTTCAACTTAACCCGATCGTGGGCTATCACCCAGAATCCATTGAACGCGTGGCTCAGATTCGTGATGAAGATCTACGCCAAGCTGCTGTGGTTGTCGGATTAGTAGAACGTGATAATGGACTTAACGTAATTTTTACTAAACGAGCTGCACATCTGAAACATCACCCCGGACAAGTGAGCTTTCCCGGCGGAAAATACGAACAAAGCGACCCGACATTGCAACATACCGCACTTAGAGAGCTACAAGAAGAGATCGGTATTGTTAAAGAGCAGGTCAAAGTGATAGGCCAGCTTCCCGCTCTGAATACCATCAGTAAATTTTCAGTAACGCCGATTGTTGCGCTGATTGATTCTAATTACGAGCCCAAAATTGATCGTAATGAAGTGGACTCAATTTTTGAAGTTCCTGCCGAATATGTGTTCGACCAAGCCAACTTACATAGTCATTTAGTGGATTTTAAAAAGGTCAAGCATCGCGTCTTCGCAATGCCGTTCAAAGACCAGTTGATCTGGGGTGTAACGGCACAAATTGTACAATCAATGCAGCAGCATGTAGTGAAACAGGTTACATAAAATGGAGGTTTCAGTTATTTTTTATTAACAAACGCTCAAAATTCCATGGAACAGATTTATTAATACGTTTTTACGCAAACGGTTACCTTGTATAAATCTAAAACAGCCCACCCTTCAGATAAAAAAAACTAATACCAGGCATGAGCAAAAATCACCTGTAGCACGCCAAAATCGTGATCACAAAACCGTTTTTCGCCTATCATATAACAAGCCGTTTCATTACATGATTTAGATCTATTTTTTGCCGAAGAAAATTCTGCAAAATTAGCCTCGACTTATTTCCTGTTCCCAAAAAATGAGTAATTTAACATGAATACAACAACTTCTTCGGCAAATGCCGTAAAAGACTCGAGCAAGTTTACTTATAAAGATTTTACTTGGTGCCTTTCTCTGTTCGGTACAGCAGTAGGTGCTGGCGTACTATTCCTTCCAATCAAAGCTGGTGCGGGTGGTTTTTGGCCATTAGTTATCCTAGCTCTAATCGCAGCACCAATGACTTGGTTTGCACATAAATCTCTAGCACGTTTTGTACTGTCTGCAAAAAATCCTGAAGCAGATATCACTGATACAGTAGAAGAACACTTTGGTAAGACTGGCGCGAACCTTATTACTTTCGCTTACTTTTTCGCTATCTACCCAATCGTTCTAATTTACGGTGTTGGTATCACAAACACTGTGGACTCTTTCCTTGTAAACCAAATGGGTATGGAATCTATTCCGCGTCCTCTTCTTTCTGGTGCACTTATCCTAGCTATGACTGCTGGTGTTGTATTCGGTAAAGAGCTAATGCTGAAAGCAACTTCAGCGATGGTTTACCCACTAGTATTCATCCTACTAGCACTGTCTTTCTACCTAGTTCCTGATTGGAACACATCTATGATGGACGTAAGCCCAGAATGGTCTTCTATGCCTTCTATCATCTGGCTAGCAATTCCAATCATCGTGTTCTCTTTTAACCACAGCCCAATCATCTCTCAGTTCTCTAAAGAGCAACGTCGTGTACACGGTGACAACGCAGTTAAGAAGACTGACGCTATCACTGGTGGCGCAGCAATGATGCTGATGGGTTTTGTAATGTTCTTCGTATTCTCTGTTGTACTTTCTCTATCTCCAGAGCAACTAGCAACAGCGCAAGCGCAAAACATCTCTGTACTTTCTTACCTAGCTAACGTTCACGAGTCTCCACTTATCTCTTACATGGGTCCTCTAGTAGCGTTCGCAGCAATCACTTCTAGCTACTTCGGTCACTTCCTAGGTGCACACGAAGGTCTAGTAGGTCTAATCAAATCTCGCTCTAACACTCAAGTAAGCAAGATTGAAAAAATCTCTCTAGCGTTCATCGTTGTGACTACTTGGATTGTTGCGGTAGTTAACCCAAGCATCCTAGGTATGATTGAAACAATGGGTGCTCCAATGATTGCAGCTATCCTGTTCCTAATGCCTGTATTCGCGATGAACAAAGTACCAGCAATGGCTAAGTACAAAACTTCAGCACCTGTACAAATCTTTACAGCTTTATGTGGTCTAGCGGCTATTACTTCTGTAATCTACGGCGCTCTTTAATCTCAGCACCATTACACTGACGCACATGAGTGAAGTATTACTCATTGATCAAGCTGAGCATTAAAACCAAATATAATGATAATAAATGAGCCTCCCTACTCCCCTTGGGAGGCTCTCTTTTGAGGTAATCACTATGATTAGTGTTTTTGATATCTATAAAATCGGTGTTGGTCCATCGAGCTCACACACAGTTGGACCAATGAAAGCGGGTAAAGAGTTTATTGATGATCTTCGTTCAATGGGAAAATTGCGCGACATCACTAAAATCACCGTGGACGTATATGGATCACTATCACTGACAGGGAAAGGTCACCACACAGATATCGCTATCATCATGGGTCTTGCTGGCAACACCCCTGAGAAAGTAGACATCGATTCTATTCCGGGCTTTATCGCTCGCGTAGAAGAAACTGAGCGCCTTCCTGTTGGCATGCACTGTCACACAGTATCGTTCCCGAAAGACGGTGGTATGAACTTCCATACTACTAACCTTGAGCTACACGAAAACGGCATGAGCATCCACGCTTGGATCGATGACGAAAAAGCGTACTCAAAGACTTATTATTCTATTGGTGGTGGCTTCATCGTTGACGAAGAGAACTTCGGCAAAGAAGAAGAGAACCCAATCAAGTCGCCTTACGAATTCACAACCGCTGAAGAGCTAGTGAACCAGTGTAAAGAGAGCGGCCTTTCTATCAGCACACTTGTGATGAAGAACCAGGCAGCCCTTCACTCTGATGAAGAGTCTCGCACTTACTTCGCGAACATCTGGAAAACGATGCGTGAATGTATGGATCGCGGCATGAACACTGAAGGTATTCTGCCTGGTCCACTACGTGTACCTCGTCGTGCTGCGGCACTTCGCCAACAGCTGATGACTTCAGAGAAAACGACTAACGACCCAATGTCAGTGGTTGACTGGGTTAACATGTTCGCTTTCGCTGTAAACGAAGAGAACGCAGCTGGCGGTCGTGTAGTTACTGCACCAACAAACGGCGCATGTGGCATCATCCCTGCTGTACTGGCTTACTACGACAAGTTTATCCAAACAGTAACAGAGAAAGACTACATCCGTTACTTCGCGGCTTCTGGCGCGATCGGTGGTCTTTACAAGCGTAACGCTTCTATCTCTGGTGCAGAAGTTGGCTGTCAGGGTGAAGTTGGTGTGGCATGTTCTATGGCTGCTGCAGGTCTTGCTGAGCTTATGGGTGGTAGCCCAGAGCAAGTATGTATGGCTGCAGAGATCGCGATGGAGCACAACCTAGGTCTAACATGTGACCCAGTTGCTGGCCAAGTACAAGTACCATGTATCGAGCGTAACGGTATCGCTGCGGTAAAAGCAATCAACTCGACTCGTATGGCACTGCGTCGTTCTTCTGCTCCTACTGTATCTCTAGATAAAGTTATCGAAACGATGCTAGAGACTGGTAAAGACATGAACGCGAAATACCGTGAGACTTCTCAAGGTGGTCTAGCAATCAAAGTGGTTTGCTAGTTAGCACTCACATTTAATTTGCTTATAAAGAAAAGGAACGCCGAGGCGTTCCTTTTTTGTATCTATTATTTTGATGCTTATGGCTAGCGTCGAATTAAATCACTTGAGAGATAATCAAGAAGCAACCAAACAGCAGAGAAAATAGCATCATCACGCTACCACCTTCCGCTGAGTATCTATCTTCAGCCACTTTCATAAATCGCTGCTTGTGCACCATCACTAGTGGGATAAACACCGCGAGGAACACCAAGATAATACCTGCGTAGTTCAATACCTGTAGGAACTTATCTGCAGCTAGCAATGAACCTGTAAGAGGCAGAATAAAGCTGATTACGTAAGTTACCGCAGTGTTCTGGTTAAACATGTCTCGGTTTTGGTTGAACAGAGCCATTGCTACACCGAAGAAAGAGGTTAACAGCGCCAAGCCCGTGAAGGTCGACAGGATATTACCAATCCAAGGTGACTTGGTCTCAAACGCGGCCATCAAGTCTGACACGTTATGGAAGCTTCTAAATTGCTCTTCGCTTAGGTTGCCCACTACGGCAAATAACCAACATAGGTAACACACAAGTGGAATCAAAGAACCGACAATCACCATATTGCGTAGTTGCTTGTCTGTCGCCTCTTGGTTGTAAGAAACCAGCGTAGGAATCACCACCATGAAACCAAAACTGGTAAACAAGATCGCACTGGTTTTAATTAGCGCGACGTGATCATAACTCGTTACTTGCGTCAGGTTTTCTTGTGTCATACCCGGAGCAAGGAACGTCATCGTAATCACAAGGCTTGCCAGCATCACAAAGAATAGCGCTCGGTTGAGCTTATCAATCACACCTGTACCACACGCAACCACTGCACCCGCAATCAAGGTAAATGCAATCTGGCCTGTCGTCGCACTGACATTAATGCCAAGGCTTGCAAGCAGTTGGCTTAGAAGATCGCCAGCACCTAGGATGTACGCCATCAATAAGCAGATTAGCAGAGCGTAAAGCAGGCCATTAGTAATCAGCTGCCCTTGTTTGCCGAGAGTTTTACGCGCGATTGAGTTCAAACCAAGGCCGCCACCAGCCTTGATTGTCGCTTCAAGAAGTAGAAGCGCCGCATAAGTAGTACCGAAGCAGATCAGTACCATCAAAAGTGAACCGTATAGCAATCCAAATTGAGCAAGTACCATTGGAATTGCAAGCATACCAGCACCCAGAGCGGTACCAGCGATAATTAGGGAGCTCCCTATCATTTTAATATTCATTGTCTTTAACTTATTTGTTTAGTTTTTAATAGGTGTACTTCTCTGTCATCAATCAAGATGCAAAGAAAATTCGAAAGAAGTTAAGCTTTAAAACGAATATCGATAGGAGCGATAAGCGGAGTTAAATCGCGAGAAGGCAGTAGAAAGCGAGCTGTGATAAAAGCGAGATTGTAGAGAAAGAGAGGCAACTGAAGAGTTCTGTTGCTGATGTGGTGAACCTTCTGTAGGTTCGATGATTGGTGATGTGATTTTGAATTTCATCTATGTGTCCAAAAAATTAATCACATTCCGTGTTATTACAAGCAGCGATCCTTTACTGCTTTCCTCAAGTATTGAGGTAAATTCATCTTAACGAAAGACACCTGAAAAACAACGGCACAACCTTATTTTCTGCTATTTTTTGTTCGTTTGTCTGTAATTTAAACAACCAGAGTTAAAAAACATCACATATATTCTAAATTACTCGTTCAAACGATCCTATTCGCCACATTTATTTAAAAGTCTTAACTCCTATTTACATGTTATTTTCATTTTCAATCTCACACCTATCACTATAGATAAATACATCAATTAAAAATCCCATTAGTTGAAAGAGGATCAAAATATGACGCTAAATGCGCTGTTTTTATGACGTTTTGACGCCAATTTTCCATCACAAAGCTGCTACATCACAGAAACATAACCACAATCGGAGTATGGTCACACAATTACCCCTTTATGGTAGGTACCGCATAACTTTGCCGCTACAGTATGCTCGTCATTATAATTAATAAAAATATGTGTTCGGTATGCGCTCAACAATAACGTTTAAGATTCTGGTAGCACTGGCCGTAGTTTTCTCCCTACTCCTCGCTATCTCTACATACTTTCAATACACGCAGCAAAAGCAACTTGTAAACTCAGTTTTGAGCGAGCAACTGCACGATAAAGCTAGTAACTATTTCGATAGCCTCAACATGATGATGCTGACAGGCACCATGTCGCAAAAAGAGACGCTACGTCATAAAGCACTGGCGCAAGAAGGCATCGAAGATGTTCGCGTGCTTAGAGCAGACACTGTCAGCAAACTTTATGGTCCTGGTAGTGCTGATCAGCAGCCGAAAGACGACATCGACAAACGTGCGCTCGCCGGTGAAACGGTCATTGAACCTTTCAGTGCAGATTGGGGTAAAGGACTGGTCATCGCCTTACCAATGAAATCGAGTGAGAATTACCGCGGTACCAATTGTGTATCTTGTCATATGGCACCGGAAGGCGAAGTGCTAGGCGCAATTCGTCTTGAGTACAACTTGAGCCATGTTAATGACCTTATCCATACGCAAACTGTGACTGCCATTGCCATCATGGCTGTGATCTCTTTCGTTGGCTTTGCTCTGACAATGGGGCTTATCCGCAAGATCATTGTCCGCCCTCTTCAGCAAACCGCTCGTTTCATGACGCGCGTCAGCGACGACAAAAACCTATCTGAAAGATTGCCAATTGAGCGTAATGACGAAATTGGTTCGCTATCAGCAGCGATCAACTCTTTTATGAAGACGGTCTCGAACAGTTTAGGTCAGGTACAAGACACCTCACATAAATTGAATGCGTCAGCAAACCAGTTAACGAGTGTTGCCCATATTACTGAGACAGCCGCCAGCGATCAGCAAGGCGAGACAGCCGAAGTGCAGAGCAATATTGAAGGGATTCAAGCGCAACAAGTAAGTGCTGAACAAGCCACTGTGACAGCTTCGAACCTTATCAACCATACCGCTGACGTCGCGTTCAAGAGCGCAAACCAAGCTCACGATGCAAGCAATGAGATTAAGAACCTAGTGACCAGCATCGAAGAGGTGAAAGATAAGATTTCTTCTCTCAATCAACAAACCGGTGAAGTGTCTTCTATCTTGACCGTGATTCATGGGATTGCCGAGCAAACCAACCTATTGGCGCTCAATGCAGCGATTGAAGCAGCGCGTGCCGGGGAACAAGGCCGCGGGTTTGCGGTGGTTGCCGATGAAGTTCGCCACCTAGCCTCTCGCACAGCAGAAGCCACAGGCAACATCGAGTCGATCATCAATCAATTCCAGCAAGGTAGTGAGCAATCTCTGCAATCTGCCGATCATGTATGTGCTCAGGCTTACCAAAGCTCGACCGATATCGACGCACTAGCAGAAGAGATGAATGGCGTTGTTGAGGAGATGAAGCAGGTATTAGCACACGCTCAAGATATTCAGCATCAAACTCAATCCACCACGCACGCAACGAAAGATGTGCAGAATAAGATTGAAGCTATTACATCTCATGCCAATAACACATCGCAATCAGCAGCAAGTACTCGTGACATCAGTAACGACCTTGAAGAGCTGTCTGATCACCTTGAGAGCTTGATCAACCAATTTACCCTTTCTAATAAGCAACAAGGAAGCTAATCACGCTTCTTCATATCTGCAACAAGGCCTGCTAATAGAGTAAAAAGTCGGCCTTTAAAGAAAAATAAGTCCATATAGGAAATATTTCTTTCTTCAACTAACAATAAAGGTTGAAGCTCTCTGTGTGACAGGTAATATGTTCCATTGATTTAAAAAGTTTATACAACTCAATGTTTCGATTGTTTTTTGTTCAAGTATCAGAAAATTAAAACTATCGTGATTTAGCATTGGGTTGAATTTGTCCCTCAATGGAGAATGAAACCAACATGACTTACGCGCCTGTAAAAGACGTACTTGGCGGCAAGCTAGCGGTAGACAGTGAAGTAACTGTTCGCGGCTGGATCCGTTCACGTCGTGATTCCAAAGCTGGAATCTCTTTCCTTGCCATTTATGACGGCTCTTGTTTCGACCCGATTCAGGCCGTGGTCCCTAATAATCTTAATAATTACGAAAACGAAGTACTAAAGCTGACTACAGGCTGCTCTGTTGAAGTAACTGGTAAGATTGTTGAGTCTCCTGCGAAAGGTCAAGACTTCGAACTTGCTGCAACTGACGTTAAAGTTGTAGGTTGGGTTGAAGACGCAGAAACTTACCCAATGGCGAAAACTCGTCACTCAATCGAGTACCTACGTGAAGTAGCGCACCTACGTCCACGTACTAACGTAATCGGTGCTGTTGCGCGTGTTCGTAACTGCCTATCTCAAGCAATCCACCGCTTCTACCACGAGCAGGGTTTCTTCTGGGTATCTGCTCCACTGATCACAGCTTCTGATGCAGAAGGTGCTGGTGAGATGTTCCGCGTTTCTACGCTAGACATGGAAAACCTACCTCGCACAGAGAAAGGCGATGTTGATTACAACGAAGATTTCTTCGGTAAAGAGACATTCCTAACGGTATCAGGTCAGCTAAACGCAGAAGCTTACGCTTGTGCACTAAGCAAAGTTTACACGTTCGGTCCTACGTTCCGTGCTGAAAACTCAAACACAAGCCGCCACCTAGCTGAGTTCTGGATGGTTGAGCCTGAAGTTGCATTCGCGGACCTAGAAGACGTTGCTAAGCTGTCTGAAGACATGCTTAAATTCGTGTTCAAAGCAGTACTTGAAGAGTGCCGTGATGACCTTGAGTTCTTCGCTCAACGCATCGACAAAGAAGCAATCACTCGTCTAGAGCAGTTTGTTTCTTCTGACTTCGCACAAGTTGACTACACTGACGCAATCCAGATTCTTCTAGATTCAGGTCGTGAGTTCGAATTCCCAGTTGAATGGGGTATCGACATGTCTTCTGAGCACGAGCGTTACCTAGCTGAAGAGCACTTCAAAGCACCAGTAATCGTGAAGAACTACCCGAAAGACATCAAAGCATTCTACATGCGTGCGAACGATGACGGTAAGACAGTAGCGGCAATGGACGTACTAGCACCTGGCATCGGTGAAATCATCGGTGGTTCTCAGCGTGAAGAGCGTCTAGACATTCTAGACGAGCGTATGCGTGAAGTGGGTATCGACCCAGAACACATGAGCTGGTACCGCGACCTACGTAAATACGGCACAGTGCCACACGCTGGTTTCGGCCTAGGTTTTGAGCGTCTAGTATCTTACGTTACAGGCATGGGCAACGTACGTGACGTTATCCCATTCCCACGTACTCCTCGCTCTGCGAACTTCTAATTCCGCATTAAGCTCGAATTAAAATAATGAAAACAAAAACCTCCGCAATTGCGGAGGTTTTTTTATTGGTTAAATCCGCGAAGCTATTCCCCTGCGTGTCGTACCAAGAAGTGATCTAACAGAATCTTCTCGACTGATTCATTGTTTTTGTCGATATTGATTGGCTTGAATTCGACAATCATTTGATCACCTTTCTGCTCAAAAGCGTTCACCTTCAACAGCAAACTCTCTTTGTCCGCCTTGATATTGTGGGCAACCTGACGACCATTGATAAAGAGGTCAAACGCGGGCGCCTTTGGATTCGCTGGAACAACCGTTTCAAAAGTATAACGTTCACCATCAGCAGCATACACTGTATTGTAGATACCACCATCTTCAGTCCAGTAAGTACCATTAAAGTCCATGTTTTCAGCGCGCCAGTAGCTGTAGAACGCATGTAGGTCCTCAACGGTGTACTGTGTTTCATGTGTCCATTTCACATCACCTAACTTAACGACTTCTGTGTAACTAAAGCCGTGTGTTTTCATGTCATGTTTAATGCTGTCTAAACGGCCGATAACGTCATCATAGGTATCTTGCCAACCGAGTTCACCGTAATACTGCAGGCCAATCTCACCCAAAATATAAAATTCACCATCACGTTCAATCGTAATACCCGAGCCTGAATCACCATGAATTGCCAACCATTGGAGGTTGCTCTGCGGCATGATGACAGGATCGTATTTGTATTCTGCCAACCATTTTTTATCGGTGTCGTTGTACTTGACGAATTTTCTACCTCCATTACGGCCATTGTAGTTTCCAAATCCAATGGTGTTCACTTCGTAGATTTCGTCATAGCTAAACATGCCTTTTTCAGGAAGCTTAGCGGGTTTGATACCCGTGATCGGCGTGTCTAAACGGACAAGTGCAAAGTCATACACACCATCCGTAAACTCGTATTCACCCCACACACCGTTAGGATCTGTACTTGCGCGTGATGAATATACTGTTTGATAAACACCATTCTCATCTTTTTTAAATGATGAGCACGTGACAGTGTTGCGATAGCCTTCACTCTTAGCTCCTGACACATGGTTCGCTGTGATGACCCAGTACGGGTCAATCAACGTCGCAGATCCGGCATTCATGTGGCATGCGAAATCAAATTTACTTTGTAGTGCAAATTCTTTGTGCTGAGTCACCGAGCGATCCATTTTTCCAATGCCAGCTTGCGCTGAAAATGTCGCCAAGATTGCTGATGCAAGAATCAGTTTTTTCATGATTATCGTACCTCCATAAACTGGATAGCTTCTAATGCGTGATACCCCTTATCTCGTTCAAAATCGAACTGTCTCGGGCTACGGCTATAGGTTACGACCAGTTGGTCATTTGGCGATGTAGATTGGAAGCGGATTGTGTTCTTCACGCTGGTCATGTGGAAAGAGATGTCGTTCTGAACAGTTGTACATTGATTTTTGAGGCAAGCAGTGACATCGGACGATGACAACCAATTGTGTGTATAAAGCTCAACAACAAACTCGCCCTCTTTTCCTGGAGTTACCGTAAACTGGTAACCACCATTGCCATGAATAATTGCAGAGTCTGCCAATTGGTCACTGTAATCTAGCGAGCTTCCTCCAGCCCAGTAATAACGGTTGCCGATAGCATTCTTAGTAGTACCGTTTTTTACTTTTTCTAAGTTGCCTGTTTCACGCACGTTTGAGATATAGCTGACTTCAGGCTTTGCTATATGTTGATGCTCACCGTACCAAAAAGACCAATCTAAGCCATCAAGGTCAACGTCGTTCGCATAGCGATAACGGCCTTCATCAAGCTCATAACCATGAAATTCACTTATCAATGTCAATCCGTGGCTTTCTACCTCAGTGACATTCGATAAGTCGTTTAGGTCAACGACAAGTTCACTACTGTGAGCAAAACTCGCCACCAGCCCGATTGCTAATACAATCATTTTATTCATATTTATTCCTCTCAACTGAACAATACGATTGTATGAGAGAGATATTTATATGGTGTAAGACACTGTAAGCACATCAACTTGTTTGCTAATTTGCGCACGACCAATAATTGACACAAATACAACAAGGTTTATTCGCTGATCAATTTATTAATAGCTTTAGAGTGGGGTCAACATTTTGGCTATGACTAACAATTTTTGAGAAAGCACTTACTCGGGCTTACATTTGACAAGGGGAATATATTTGGTGAGGACGAATAATCAGTGGTAATGAGTTGGACAAGCCAATTTGATTAGGAGTAAGAAATAGATTTTTCCTTCCCTACTCCCTAGTAGAAAGCTGTCATTGATAATCGGTTAAGATTCTTCTTGTTTTTCTGCGTAACGAATCGCCAGCGCACAGATACCGAATAGAACAAATGGAATAGCAGCTGTGGTGTATTCAGTCCATGCCATATCAGCAAATGCTTTTGCCAACAACACATGGCCGAAAATCAACAGTACCGCACATACAATAGCGACTAGGATAAGTTTGATTTCATTTCCAGCAGGTGATTTCAACATAACGGTTTCTCCAATATTTGGTCTACCGTTATTCAAACACAGATTATCTTGTTGAAAGGCGTACAGTTATGCCTGATTCAAGGCGTACAGTTTTTAATGTTGAGGTTTATGACTGACGCAACAGTTGGTGAGCGAGCTGGCCCACCGTTTTCAACGCAGAACGGCGCTCTTGAGTCAGCTCATGAGAGAAGTTAAGTCGAATCGCGTGAGAGACCATATCACTCTCGCTGAACAGGTCGCCCGAAGCGATACTAATCCCCTTCTCCATTGCTTGTTTATACAGCTTATGGCTGTCGAATGACTCAGGGAAACGAATCCAAATAAAGTAGCCACCCTGCGGCTCTTCTAATTCAATTGATATAGGGAAAGACTCTGTTACTGCCTCGATAAACTCTTGCTTCCTCGATTGTAGGTGCTTACGTAGTTTACGCAGGTGATTATCGTAGCTTTCATGAGTAAGGAAATGTGCCACGCCCAACTGTACCGGAGCACTGCTCGATAGCGTTGATAGAAGTTGCTGTTTTTGGATTTGGTTATGATAACGAGCATTGACTACCCAGCCCACACGATAGCCGGGACACAAACTCTTCGAATAAGAACCACACAGCAACACAGAGTCGTTGGTATCGTAGGCTTTAAGCGGCTTAGGTTTCTCCCCATCATAATAGAGGTCAGCATAAACATCATCTTCGATGATCAAAGCTTGATGTTCACGAGCGATCGCCACTACTTCTTTTTTGCTCTTGTCTGACAGGCAAGTTCCGGTTGGATTTTGGAATGTCGTCATCAACCAGCACGCTTTGACATCATGATCAACTAGCGCTTGTTTAAATGCAGTGATGTTCAATCCATCCTTAGGGCAAACCTCTACCTCTACTGCGTTCAATCCGAGCCTCTCGACCGCTTGCAGCGCGCCATAAAACGCAGGCGCTTCTATAACTACTGTGTCACCCGGTTTAGTCACCGTTTGCAGGCTAAGGTTTAGGGCTTCCATAGCGCCAGACGTAATCACAATATCTTGATGACTAACGACAATTCCTTGCTGTAGATAACGCTGGGCAATTTGACGCCTTAGAGATTCACTCCCAGGAGGAAGGTTATTAATAACACTCGCCCCTGTCATCTTACGTCCTGCACTTGCAAGATTTCTTGTCAAAACCGGAAGTGGGAACAGGTCCGGGTCAGGGAAAGCAGAACCAAAAGGCACCACGCCTTCAGCAGAGCTAGAGGTTAAAAAGTCGAACAACCTATCGTTAATCGCACGTTTTGGCTCTGAGACTTCAGGTAACGTCACCAAGCTCTCGATTTTGGGTGCAACAAAGTAGCCAGATTGGGGCTTGGCAATGATCCAGCCTTCACTCTCTAACAGTTGGTACGCCTGAAGAACCGTGCTGTTACTGACCTTATAGTTACGGCAGCTCATACGAACAGACGGGATCTTCTCGCCAGATCGCCAAGTATTGTTGGCTATCTGTGTGCGAATATCCTTTGCCAGCTCTTCGTAACGTGCCATAAGTTGTACTACCTAAAGAATCAATAAACCCAATACTCTAGCATTAACATGGGCTTAGATTGTAGCTATCCCACTGATTCAGCGTCATTTATATAATTGTGTGAAAAACTTCACAGAACTAATGAGCTGCTCTGCTAACTTTGATGCATAGCGAGATATTCATATCGCTCTAAACTTATACAGATGTTCACAATAATAATGCGAGACCATAATGAAAAAGATAGAAGCAGAACACTTAGAGTACAAAGGTGAATCAAATGGTGTCCACAGTTGGACAGCGCCAAGTGGACAACCTTACTACTGGCACCCAGATTGGCTACACATTGCTGAAGACGCAACTGGCTCACATCCAAAAGAGAAACTCGATGTTGTTGATGATCAGCCAGCTACTCAAAAACATGCCGTGTCGGCCATTCTAAAACACATCAACCAGTGGGCAGCGGACAAGCTTGCTTCACACCCAGAAATCGAAGCGGGTTCGGTTGAAGCAGAAATACACCTCAAGAAATAACGCTTCCATGGTTCACTGACTATTAGAGAAGTCAGTGAACCCAATTTCCTCTACCAATAACAACTCCCAGACAAACGCTACACTTAACAATTCTATAAAAGCTTTCACTTAGTTATATCAATTGCTCTTTCTCACCGATAGAATTATCAAAATCCATACAGAAGAAATATTTTTTAGCCTGTCTCGTTCTACTAATAAGTCATTGGAAGCAGACTAGGATAATAACAAGGATTAATTGATGGATTCTTCACACCACAATACCAATCTAACCGCTAAGCTGTACGTTCTCGCCGGTGTTCTTTTTGGGACATATGGCAGTCGAGTTTGTCCGATGTTAGAAACATTAACGGCTATGGAAACGATCACTCACGTCAGCATAGTGTTTGCTATTCTGTTTATGATTCGTTTTGTCATTGCCCCTCGCTGGTCTATTTACCAACAAGCGCAATATATTAAGCTAGATACGAGCCTATTCTTCGCGATTAGTATCCCACTCGCGACCTATTACAACCTAAGTTACGAGTTTCCCCTAGATAGCAACCTGAAGGTTCTATTCGGATTGGCGCTATTTGGATTCTTTACTGGTAGCATTCTAGAGCTCGACTCCAAGCTCAAGCAGATGGATACCTACCATGTACAAGGTGTCAGCAACGTTCAACTTAGCGGTGTTCGCCAATCTTTGGTTAAGCAACTGATAGGCTTGGTGATGGTACTGCTAACATCATTGACCCTGATGCTAAGTATGGTCGCAATCAAAGACGTATTTTGGCTCGAACACAATCCAGAGCGCATCTTAGACGGCACGGGCAAAATCAGCATAATGAAAGAGTTTGCCTACTTATCCTTGGTTCTAGGTGGTTACGCCGTGGTGATCATGACGATGTGGAGCAAATTGATTAAGAAGATTCTGTTAAGTCATGAATGCGCGTTGGTTGAAGTAACCAAAGGTAACATTCAATCCCGTCTACCTGTCTTCAATCACGATGAGTTGGGCTCGATGGCGTCATTGACAAATAACATGCTTGATAGCCTGCAATCCATTCAGCAAGAGGTTAAAACGACCCGTGACGTGGCAATCGTCAGTTTGTCTGCCTTAGCGGAATCTCGTGACAACGAAACAGGTGCACATATTCTACGCACGCAGGAGTATGTAAAAGCGTTGGCGGAACAAATGAGCCTATCACCAAAACACTCATCATTGCTCACACCTGAATACATTGAACTGCTCTACAAATCGGCACCACTGCATGATGTCGGAAAAGTAGGTGTTCCTGACAATGTGCTGCTCAAGCCAGGTAAATTGACAGATGAAGAGTTCAACATCATGAAAAAGCACCCAGAGATTGGTGCTGAGGCGCTGTCTATTGCTGAAGGTCAACTGGGTAGTAGCTCATTCCTAAGAGTAGCTAAAGAGATATCACTGACTCACCATGAAAAGTGGAACGGTCAAGGTTATCCGAATCAATTGGCAGGTGAAGACATTCCATTGTCTGGCCGCTTAATGGCATTGGCTGATGTGTACGACGCCTTGATATCGAAACGTGTATACAAACCCGCTTTTAGTCACGATAAAGCCAAAGGCATCATTATTGAGGGTAAAGGCCAGCACTTTGACCCTGAGGTTGTTGAAGCTTTCTTAGCGGTAGAACATCAATTTGTTGAGATTGCCGCAGCACACAAAGATGGCAAACACGACATCAGCGAACTTGAACGAGAAAACCTGACTTTACAGCCTGCATAGCTGATATAAAACTCGCTAACTTCTTACACCCTATTGGTTTATCCGTAGGGTGTTTTATTAGATATATTCGAGCTTTACTCATAAATTCCATCGAAATAGATTTTTTTTCCGCTTTCTTCTCAATTCATATTGTCTTCAAAATTTCATACAGGTATAAATACCACTAGATACTATCCCCTCTCAATTGACATGGATGAAGATTATGTTTGAAAAAGTACTCGCAGCACCAGCAGACCCTATTCTTGGCCTGACTGAAGAGTTTAAAAAAGACGCTCGTGCAGAAAAAATCAACCTTGGTGTTGGTATTTACAAAAACGAAGATGGCCAAACGCCAGTTCTAGCGACCGTTAAAAAAGCGGAAGCAGCTCTTCTAGAAAACGAGAAAACTAAATCTTACCTAACAATTGAAGGTACTGCGGAATACGGTCTAGCGGTACAGAAGCTGCTATTCGGCGCAGACGCTGAAATCGTTACTGCTCAACGTGCAAAAACAGCACAAGCTCCAGGTGGTACTGGTGCTCTACGTGTTGCTGGCGAATTCATTAAACGTCAACTTGGCGACGTAAAAATCTGGATCAGCAACCCAACGTGGGCAAACCACAATGGCGTATTCTCTGCTGCAGGTATTGAAACAGCTCAATACAGCTACTACAACGCTGAGACTAAAGACAAAGACTTCGCGGGCATGGTTGCTGACCTAGAGAAAGCATCTGAAGGCGATATCGTTCTACTACACGGCTGCTGTCACAACCCTACAGGTATCGACCCAACAGCGGAAGAGTGGGAAGTACTGGCTAAACTAGTTGCTGAGAAGAAGCTTCTTCCACTATTCGACTTTGCTTACCAAGGTTTTGCAAAAGGCGTTGAAGAAGATGCTGCTGGCCTGCGTACTTTCGCTAAGTACAACAAAGAGATCCTAGTCGCGAGCTCATTCTCTAAGAACTTTGGTCTATACAACGAGCGTGTAGGTGCATTCACGCTAGTAGCTGAATCAGCAGACGTTGCAAACACTGCATTCTCTCAAGTTAAGAGCATCATCCGTTCTATCTACTCTAACCCACCAGCGCACGGTAGTGCTGTTGTTACGCACATCCTAGGCGACACTGAGTTGCGTGCAGAATGGGAAGCAGAAGTAGCTGAAATGCGTGACCGTATCCAAGAGATGCGTGAACTATTCGTTGCAACTCTGAAAGAACAAGGCGTTGATGCAGACTTCACGTTCATCGAACGTCAAAACGGCATGTTCTCGTTCTCTGGTCTAACTAAAGAGCAAGTAACTCGCCTGAAAGAAGAGTTTGCAATCTACATTGTTGGCTCTGGCCGTATCAGTGTTGCAGGTATGACCAAGTCAAACATGCTACCTCTATGTAAAGGTATCGCTGCAGTACTATAAGCTTTAGCTCTTTTAAGTATCAAAAAAGCCAGCGTATATGCTGGCTTTTTATCATTTCGACACTTTTAGTTGCCTTACCGGCTATTTTAGAGACTTATCTAAACGGTTAGTACTCTAATCTAAACTCTAGACCAAGCTCGTTAGTTCGCTCTCCACCGTTATTTCCTTCGCCGTCTCGGTGCTGGTACGCTCCCTCAATAGAGAATTTAGACGTAACCTTGTAACGTAAACCTAAGTGGTAAACCTCTTCATCAAACAGATCGCTTCGATTGGCCTGAATACTACCGTTAGCAATCCATCGTTTCGCGAAACCATAATTCAACTCGACCTTACCACCATGGATAAATTCGGTATCCGATTCGAGCGTCTGGTTATTCGAATTGAGCTCAATTTCGCCCTTGGTTATCCCCAACAAATAGGATGCCACGATATCGAGATCTTTACGGATATTGAAACGGTAGCCCGCGCCGCCCATCAGAGTATCAATTCGAGTCGTACTCTCATCTGGATGAATAAAGCGCGCGGTGTAATCACCAATAAGCAACCACTCATCCGTCATTTCATAGCTAACACCCAATCCAAACACAGAAGCATTGTTATTGCCGCCTGCATCTGCATTTAGACTGCCTGAATAAACCGAAGCGGTGACATAATTATAATCAAGAATTGTTGGCTCATTATCTTGGGCCATAGCCCCTACTGAGAAAGCAGTACATACAGAGATTAAGCCCAGCTTCCATATCGACATTTAACTCTTCCTTAACACTGTCTTCTTTTTATCAAAGGTTAGTCTATCCATCAGACTTTAAAAAGGTTTTACCTCACAGAATGATTTGTCCCGGCAAATTATTATCAAATGATGTACCATGAATTCATATTAACTTACGGATGAACATTATGGATGCTGAGTTATTAGAGATTCAAAATTTCCTCGCACAATACCCTCCTTTCAGCGAATTACCGGAAGAGATGCTTACAAAAGTCACGAGCAGCGTGGAAATTTCCTATTATCGTCAGGACACACCGATAATTCACTTCGGCGACCAAATCCACGACTTATATGTGGTACGAAGTGGTGAGGTGGAAGTCTACCGACGTAAAGGAGAACTCTATAACCGTTTAGATCAAGGCGATCTGTTTGGTCAGATGGGCCTTCTGACCAATAACAAGGTACGTTTCCCAGTTAAAGCGATCGAAGATACCCTGCTTTACTGCATCCCAGAATCCATCTTTCAAGAGCTCTACGACAATTACGACTCGTTTGCCGACTTTGTTGAGGTTGAAGATAACGCGCGCTTACGCCAAGCCATCTCGAACAACAATGATGCCAACGATCTCACGACCTCAAAGGTAAAGACTCTGCTTACTAGCAGCGCACCAATGATAGAGCGTTCGCGAACTATCCAACAAGCGGCGACCATGATGGCAGAAGAGAATGTCTCTTCACTGCTGATTATTGATCCTGACATCGTAGAAGATGACGAAGACGATTCCACACCGGTTATCGGTATCATTACCGACCGAGATCTATGTACTCGTGTGCTCGCCGAAGGCTTAGACCCTTCTGATGAGGTTTCTAGTGTGATGACTGCCGAGGTTATCTCACTCGATCACAACGCCTACGTCTATGAAGCCATGCTCACCATGCTGCGCTATAACGTTCATCACCTACCCGTGCTCAAAGATAAAAAGCCAATAGGTATTATTGAAGCAACCGACATCGTTCGTTACGAATCACAAAACTCGCTGCTATTGGTGAGCAGTATCTTCCAGCAGCAGAGTATTGAAGACCTCAAAGTCCTGTCAGAACAGGTTAAAGACAGCTTTGTTCGCCTAGTTAACGAGGATGCGAACGCTCACATGGTGGGCAGTGCAATGTCGGTAATTGGCCGAAGCTTTAAGCAACGCATTATTGAACTCGCTGAGGAAACTCTGGGCAACGCGCCAATTCCATACTGTTTCCTTGCTTTGGGCTCTATGGGCCGCGATGAACAGTTGCTCGTTACAGACCAAGATAACGCGATTATTCTCGATGATACTTACGACGAAGCAAAACATGGTGCTTACTTTGAAGCATTCTCAAAGTTTATCTGCGACGGTTTAGATCAGTGTGGTTACAGCTACTGTACAGGCGACATTATGGCAACCAACCCGACTTGGCGCATGACGCGCACTGAATGGGAAGAATGCTTCGCAGATTGGATTGATAATCCGAATCCGAAAGCGCTACTTAACGCCTCTATCTTCTTCGACCTTGATGGTGTCTATGGCCGATTAAAGTGGGCAGAACAACTCAATAGTTTCATTGTACGACGTTCTCGCAAGAACAACCGATTCTTGGCGTGTTTGGCTCGTAATGCGCTCAACCGCACGCCACCACTTGGTTTCTTTAAAGATTTCGTGATGGAGAAGGATGGACGCCATAACAACTCCATCAACCTCAAACGACGCGGTACCGCGCCACTAGCCGACTTAATCCGTGTTCACTCACTCGCGGTCGCGTCACGCTCTAAGAACTCATTTGAGCGTCTCGACGACATTCTTGACGCAGGTATTTTGCCGAAAGGACGAGCTCAGGATCTTAAAGATGCGATGGAGTTTATCTCTATGGTACGTATCCGACATCAAGCTCTGGACGTTGATAATAATATTGAACCAGATAACAACATCGAACCAGAGAATCTATCGGACTTTGAGCGTCGTAACTTAAAAGATGCATTCCAGATTCTCAGTAACGCTCAGAACTTCCTCAAGTTCCGTTACCAAGCCAACAACAACTTTAAGTAGATACGATGACGAGAATATTTAAGTCACCCGCTGTAGATTGGCATTTCAAATTTGCCCAGAAGCTTGACCGTGTTAAGGATGAGCGTCTCAAAGAGTACTACAGCAAACCGCTACCAGCGGCTGACACTCCGATTTCTGAAGTTACCTTCTTGGCATTGGACTTTGAGACCACAGGACTTAACCCGTCTAAAGATGGCATTATCACCATTGGGTTAGTGCCATTTACACTCAACCGAGTCTATCTTAAACAAGCACGTCACTGGACGCTAAGGCCAAGACAAAAGCTGGAAGAAGAGTCGGTGGTTATCCATGGCATTACTCACAACGATATCCTTAACGCCCCGGATTTA
Source organism: Vibrio sp. THAF190c (assembly GCF_009363355.1). Taxonomy (NCBI): domain Bacteria; kingdom Pseudomonadati; phylum Pseudomonadota; class Gammaproteobacteria; order Vibrionales; family Vibrionaceae; genus Vibrio; species Vibrio sp. THAF190c. The sequence continues at coordinate 1,985,037 of NZ_CP045338.1, forward strand.
AACGAAGTGCTAGATGAAGTGCTTAAAGCAATGGCAGGACATATCCCGGTTGTTCACTATCGACGCATAGAACGTAACTTCCTAGATAACGCGCTCCGCTCACGTCTGGGTGAAGGTATTGAGTTCCCTGTATTAGATACCTTGGAAATTGAATCTCAAGTGCAGCATAAGCTTGCTGGCGGTTTGTGGAACAAACTAAAAGGCAAGAAGCCGGGCTCGGTTAGATTAGGTCAAAGTCGTCGCCGTTATCACCTCCCCGACTACACGCCACACCATGCGTTGACAGATGCCATTGCGACAGCAGAGCTGCTACAAGCGCAGATTGCACACCACTATGATGCAAGTAGACCACTGAAAGAGTTCTGGTTGTAATCGGCTAGTCAGTTTTTGAACCGCCTATACCAAAGAGCTCCAGCTAAAGAGCCCCAAACTAAAAAGGAGCAACATTGCTCCTTTTTAGTACCGTACGTTCTAGAGTAATTAAGAGTCGCCCTGAGCTTCGTAAAAACGACGTTTCTCTGTATACATGTCTTGATCGGCATTACTGAACATGTCTCTCAATGCCGAACTGTCACTCTGAGAGAAGCCGATGGAAAACAGCACTGGAATAGGATGACCCTTTATTAAGATATGAGACTGCGCTTGGTCGGCGTATAACTGCTCTTTGAGTGTCTCGACCTCAGGGACAGCGCTCGGCGTCAAAGTCAACACCGCAAACTCATCGCCTCCCAATCGATACATATTGCTATGACCTTGCAGACGCTCCTGAACAACATCCACACAGGCTTTAATCAACCTATCACCTGCCTGGTGACCATAGACATCATTGGTCTGTTTTAAGCCATTGACGTCGATAACCAACAAAGACAGCACCCAACCTTTCTCAATGACCTTACGCTCGCAGTAACTTAAATCATCATCAAATGCCTTGCGATTAAAACACCCCGAAGCAAGGTCTACTCGCGTCATATTTTCCAGCTCAATCCAAGCTGCGAGCTGTTTCTGGTAAAGATCAAAGATGAGTTGATCTTCATCGTTCAACGTTAGGTGTTCACTACTGTGATTAAAGTAGCCGATGACCTGCCCCTTCGAATCCAACAGAGATTGCACTCGGTTAGTATTAGATACACCTGAAGTCGGTTTAGTAAACGAGAATTGAATACTCTTACCCGAGAGCAACGCCGCTAATTGGGTTTCTACCAAGTTCGGTATTAACCGATACTCGACACCTTGTCGCATCGAAGCAAACTCAACAATCCGCATAATATTACGCTTTTGATCAGCCTCTCTTTGCAGCGAGTGCGTCAAGCGATACGTTTTCTCCTCAACAGTTTGCTCAAGCTGAACATTGAAGTTTTCAAGTTGCGCGTTGTTTACTTTTATCTGTTGATACGCGGACTTGAGCTTATCATTGCGTATGGTGAGTTCATCTAGCTGGTACCCGATACGCCGCCACATCTTGTCGAGTAACACACTGAATGCGTAAAACTCTGTAAACCTATGCTGCTCGGGTTTAATAGTGGGCAACTTCTCTTTCGAGTAAGATTCAACCGACTCTAACAACAGATTCAATTGACGTGAGAACCAGTGATTGAGTACCAAAGCAAACACCACGGCGAGCAAAAACGTAGCAAATAGAATCCGAACAAAAACCACTTGCGCTTGCTGCATCTCTTGTTGCCGCGCTTCATCAGACACATTGTGCTTCACTGCAATGGAAAGCGGATCTAAGAACAATGGGTTGGCTATTTTTACTAGGTGTTCGTGCTCACTACCCGAATTCAAATCGACTGAATGGGAGTAATGAAATTCAACCGACTCTTTTTCAAAAAGAAACGGCGCAACCTTTGTCTCCAACCTGTCGTAGCCCATCAACACAACTAGATAGCCTTGCGGGGAATATTCCGACCCTTCCACCAATCGATAAGGCAGAATTGGCGCCACAATTGCGATGCCAGATTTAGATTCGTTCGCTAGCGACGGTTCTGCGAACTCGCGATGGAAAATCTTTCCTTGAATATAAGTGGATTTAGGGCGCTTTATCTCACTCAATAACTGGCTGTTTTCAAAATGGTACAGACTGCCTTTGCTGTCGTAGATTGGACGCCAATCTTTGTCCAAGATGTATGTTGCTGACACACTATCAGCAAGCTCATTGAAGCGAGCCATTTTTTCCCACACCACGCTCGAGAAGAACACATTGCTGCCTGCCTTTAATAGCGAGCGGTCTTGGGCGTACCATTCAGTAAGACGTAATGTCAGATCGAGCTCACTCTTCACCGTCTGGGTAATACCTTGGGTCGAGTTATTGAGCTTAATAGCCTTCTGCTCTAACAAGGTTTCAGACTGCTTGTTCAATATCAGCTGACCAGCAAAATAGACAGGTAGAATCGCACAGCAGAAAAGCACTAGGCCCATAGTGTATTTGAGAGAAAACTTCATTATTGATGCTCTCCGATTCGTTCAGCATAGCGCGCAACAAAGTCATCATAAAATGCAGGAATCTCATTTTTAGGCATGCCCAACTTGTAACGCTCTAGGGCACGTGCAGCCGCCTCCCAAACGATCGCCATATAGTAGTCACTCGACATCATTTGTGCTGCTTGAAACTGTTGATACATCTGAGCAAAACTGCCTTGATTTGATGTCATTCGCTTTTGATTCACATCCTTGAATGGCGACATCATCGCGTCACTTCGCGCTAAGTAGCTGAATCTATTTGACTGTAGAAAACTGACCATTTCACGCAATACCATCTGTTTATCAATATCTTGCATGCCTTTTTCCGTTATCGCGAACACCTTGGCGCCGCTGAATGACGCCATACCTTTACCTTGATAAGTTGGCAAAGCATTAATGGTAAGGTTAGGTTCCGATTCAATGAGTTCGCTGTAGGCCCAATCACCATCGATTAGGTAGTCTACTTGACCACTAAGAAAGCGTTGACGCGCGCAAACATTATCGCACTCGCGAGCAATAACACCCTGCTGTTCTAACTGTTGAATAAAACGAAATATCGCGACAACGCTCTCGCCATCTATGCTTCGTGATGACAATTGTTGGTTTGAAAAAAGCTGATGAAAAGCCAGATAGAAGTACATATTGGGGTTTGGAAAGGTTATGGCTTCACGTGATGACTCATGTGATAAATGAGTAAGCTTCTCCCATGACATCTGGGTGCTACTTTGATGACGAGAATAAAGAACCAGTTGGTTACCAATAGCCACTGGAAGTGCCTTAAGCTGACCATTGAATTCGACCACTTCAAGGGCTTTTTCCTCATAACGGCTCTCGTTAACCCAAGTGTCAGGAATGGTTGAAATATCAATATAATCTGACAAGCCGAGGAAATCGGAAGGCACCCAAATTGCGTCAGGGAAAGCGGTATCTCGAGGGTCTGCGACCACAAGCTCAGCACGAATTGAATTGATATCAAAACGGCGAACTTCGACCGTATGTTCAGTTAAGGTTTCAATATGCTGCTTTACCTTCTGAGCTGTTTCAAACTCAATGCCAGCCCATATTTCAATGGTCGCCGCATATGCTATCAAAGGGAAAAACGCTACGAGCCCCGTTAGTATTCTCAAACCTGCCTCATCACCAAATCAAACACTGTGAATACCGCAGATTTGCGGCGATACGTTATACAGTATTTGTCCATTAAAAAGAAGAAAATTCACTATGGCTCCTCCTCTTTCAAAGTTCGATCCAAGGAGAACACCCAAAGTCATTTACAATAACCCGTACGGTTATAATTGGCGAGCGAATTGTCATCAGGGCTTGAGCTAGCTCATCATATGTAGACCTTCAAAATAAAAATTTTATAAAAGATACAAAAAAGGGTGTCACAGTGTGACACCCTAACTAATAAGTATTGTGTATTTAACGACTACGCGTTCTCTTGCTCGAACTGTTTCATAAAGTTCACCAACACTTGTACACCTTCAAGCGTCATCGCATTGTAGATAGATGCGCGCATACCACCCACAGCTCGGTGACCTTTTAGAGACTTAAGACCCGCTTTGTCCGCTAGCTCTAGAAACTTGCCATCAAGCTCTGGTTTAGCCAATTGGAAAGGTACGTTCATGCGAGAACGGTTTGCTGGGTGAACTTCGTTACGATAGAAGTCTGATTCATCAATTGCGTTGTAAAGAAGCTGAGCTTTCTCTTGGTTCACTTGCTCAACTGCTTCAACACCACCTTCTGCTTTCAACCACTTAAATACTAGGCCAGACAAGTACCAAGCAAACGTAGGTGGAGTATTGAACATAGAATCTTTCTCTGCCAATACCTTGTAGTTCAAGATACTTGGTAGAACTGAGTTGGCCAGTTCTAGAAGGTCATCACGAACAATCACGATACAGATACCAGCAGGGCCAATGTTCTTCTGAGCACCCGCGTAAATCACACCGTATTTTGATACGTCAATTTTACGAGAAAGAATATTTGAAGACATGTCCGCAACAATTGGCTTGTCTGTTACAGGCAGTTCGTTGATTTCGATACCATCAATGGTTTCATTCGGGCAGAAATGAACGTAAGCCGCTTCTGGGTCAATCTTCCATTCACTTGCTGGAACTACCGCAGCTTTACCATCGACGGTTTTCTTAGCGTTGAACACGTCAATCTCTGCGTATTTGCTCGCCTCTTTTACTGCACTCTCAGCCCAGTAGCCAGCATCAACGTAAGTTGCTTTTGTTTTGTCACCCAGTAGGTTTAGTGGAACTGCTGCAAATTGAGCACGCGCACCGCCCTGACAAAAAAGAACTTTGTAGTTGTCTGGGATGTTCAGAAGATCACGTAAGTCTTGCTCCGACTCATCCGCGACTTGAATAAATTCTTTGCTGCGATGGCTGATTTCCATCACGGATGTGCCTAGGCCATTCCAGTCAATAAAATCCGCTTGCGCTTGCTTCATTACTGGTTTTGGTAATGCTGCTGGACCTGCACTGAAATTAAAAACGTTATCTAAAGTGTTTTCCATGGGGGGTGATGCTCCTGCTCGATAATAACTGTGGCTCGATGTAACTGTAAATCGATATATCTATGCAAGTAATACCACGTTTTACTCAACATAAAAAGCAACAAAAGAGGTCTACAGACCTCTTTTGTTGTGTATCGATTAAAAACCTTAGCTTTGGCTAGCTAATAGGCGTATTCACGATGCTTGTGCTTCAAATTACTGCATTAAAGCAGGCATTAACAGCGCAATTAATGGAATTTCTTGCCCATTTTCAAAGACTAAATTTCCATTTTCTAGTGCAGCGTGAATTTCGTAGCCAGTTTCCGTTTGCTCAATCATCTCCATAACGATCAATTCGTCGATGCCTTCCTGAATAAATGGGTACTCTTGTACCAGTTCATTAGAAAAGCTTGAGCTAATGTCACCCTTTAGAGCTGGGATGATAAGGCTTGGATCGCTGCTAATGTTTTCGGTGCCTTCTGGAACACTGACTAGCCACTTAGAGTGAAACTCACCGTTACCCAAATCCAACGAGATGTTCTTCATCGAAAGGTCAAAACCTTTTGCGAACAGGGTATCAATGTAAGGAATGATCTGCTCAATATCTTCCTGCGTGAGCACAGGGTTTGACTGATAAATCTCAAACACTTTCTCGAAAGATTGGCTATCTAGCTTATCAATCTCAAAATCAACATTAAGGTTGTTCACCTCACCGTCGCTGGTTTGAATCGATGCAATGTTCAGTTTCAGATTACTGCGCAGGCGTTTCGTTGCCTCATCAAGGTGTGATTCAAAATCGTATTGAGAGTTTTGAATAGACACATACGGCTGCATTTGCGCATCCGTTACAGCAAACGAATCAATGGTGAAGTTCTGAGTACCTAACCAGTAGCCCTTTGCTTGTTTACCCTCTCCCACACCTTTCAGGTTAGATAAGGTCATCTCTTCGCCAGATGGGAAATCAATCTGAATAGAAGGAATATCAAGCTTGTAATCAATCTGTCCCAGTACAGTTGCATGGCCAGATATAGTCGACTTAGTAATAGAAACTGAGGTTTCATTCTCAGCAGTACCTTGGTGGTTCAACTGGCTCAGTTCTAAATTAAAGCTGGTGTTACCATTCAACTCAGTGCTCGTGGTTAGAGTCAGAGGTAGATCCGGTTGGTCTTCCAGAGTCGATAGCGCATCAAGACCAATCAGGCCATGGCTGACGTCACTGTTAACAACATATTCAGTTGGCAAGCCATCGATGGCTAGCTGCTCTTTTAAGCTCTCATCGATAATCGTGATTCGTGTTTTTACATTTGATGAGAAGTAGCCGCGGTCGTAATCAACAATTTCAGCCTGAATGCTAGAACTGTTCAATGTTGCGATACCATCTGTAATCGCATTCTGCCCAATCTGGCCAACGGCAAGTGGCCAACAGAGTGCTAATGAAATGGCGCCACCAATGGCACCGATTTTTCTAAGCTGTTCCATGTGTTCTCTTTAATTACGATCGTTTGTAATACTCAGTCTAACCTAACAATAGCAATCAGGAAACATTGAGTTAAATCAGTCTATTGCTGAATACTTCAATCAGCTCAACAAATTACCAACTAGCTCTCATCCTTTACTGACGCATATTGGTACTCTATGGCTAGGGAAGTTATAGAGGGAAAAACGTGAATCAATACGCTGTTATTTGTTTAGATAATAATCCAATTAGCATTGAGCGAATTAGGATTGAGCTCGCGCCACTTTCTGCGACGTTCGATATCTACACGGCCGAAGATCTCGACGAAGCCCATCAAGCCTTAAAAGACATTCACGACAACCACCAAACCGTCGCTTTGGTGATTACCCATCATCACTCTCAGTTTGATGGAGTTCAGTTCCTTATCGAGCTTGAACAACTGCCTCATACTAATACGGCGCGTACGATTTTGGTTAGCGCATCGTCAGATATCCAAATTATCTTAACTGCTGTCAATGAAGGACGCTTGAATCACTGTTTGACCAAACCTGTTCCAGACCAAGTGCTGTTCAAGTCTGCCCAAAAAGAGCTCACGTCTTTTATCATCAAATATGCGGCAGACGACCTACTCACTTATAGCCAGGTACTGGACCAGCAGCGAATCTTGCGTGCTCACATCGAACAGAAAATACGTTCATTCCAGTCCGGCTTTATTCACGACTTCCATCAGCTCTCCGATGCAGCTTTGGCAGAGAAAGTCGTTAACGCGCTGCAAGATTTCTTCTCTCAAGATGATAAGACCAAAGCAATTCGCGCCTACTCTTCTGACCACCTTTTAACTAAGGAAGGTGAAGACAACCGTTTCTTGTGGTTTATCACTGAAGGTGAAGTCGCTCTATATAAAAAAGATGAGCTAGGCCAGCAACGTGAAGTGGTAAGACACACCAAAGGGAACATTGTTGGCGGTATGTCATTTGTGACTGGCGAGCCCTCTTTTTCTACTGCGATTACGCTAACACCAACGCACGTTATCAAGCTAGACCGAGATGTATTCTCGCAAGTGATGCATTCGAACAGCACCCTATTACCACTGTTCACCAATCTACTGCTTCGCCACTTCAACCGCCGCCTGCAACGCAGTATTACCACTAAGCTTCGCTTACAAGAGACGCTAGAGTCACTTGAGTCTGCCCACCAGCAACTAATTGAGAAAGAGAAGATGGCGATGCTTGGCCAGCTAGTTGCAGGTGTTGCTCATGAGTTGAATAACCCTATAGCCGCGATTCTACGTAGTATCGAAACACTTGCTGATAACCTTGACTCGATTCTATTGAATTCAACCCTACCGAATTCATCATTGGCCACTCAAGTGCTCGACACAGCCAAGCAATCTAAACCACTTTCGACCGCCCAAGAGAGAGACTTAGTCAAAGCCCTCTCTTCAACAATTAGTGATCGCGCAATTGCGAAGAAAGCGGTGAAATTGAATCTAACCGACCAACCGCAGGTAATTGAGACACTACAACAGTCTCCAACAGCAGCCAAAGAATTGCTCAACGATTTAGAGCATTACCACTTAGTTGGAAACTCTATTCGCTCGATCCATGTTTGCAGCAAACGAATTGCGGATATGGTCAAAAGCCTTAAAGGTTACGCAAGGCAAGACGACGAGGCCAAACTGCATGCTGACCTTCATGAAGGACTTGAAGATACGCTGGTGATTTTTGAAAACAGGCTGAAGGTTCATAACGTAGATAAACACTACGACAGCAGCCTACCTCGACTGCTTTGCCAACCATTGGCGTTGCAGCAAGTTTGGACAAATCTTTTATCTAATGCCTTGGATGCCCTACCCGAGCGCGGCACGATTGAGATTACAACGTCTCAAAAATACCGTGACCAACAAGCTTACTGGGTTGTCGAAATAAAGGACAACGGACATGGTATCGACAGCGCCAATCTTGAAACCATTTTTAGCCCCAATTTCACGACCAAGAAGGAAGGAAACTTCGGTCTAGGAATTGGACTTTCTATTTCCCAACAAATTGTGACTGCGCACAGCGGATTCATTACTGTTGACTCAGAGCCGGGCAACTATACCTCGATGCAGGTATGGTTACCTCTCGATTCACAAGGAGCCTCAAATGAATAAGTACCTAATACTATGTGTTGATGACGAGCCAGAAGTGCTCAATAGTGTTCTTCAAGACCTTGCACCATTTGAAGACGATTTTGTGGTTGAAGGCGCTGAGTCAGTCGACGAGGCAAAAGAAGTGATCAAAGAGATGCAACAAGACGGCGTAAAATTGGCGCTGATACTCTGCGACCACATCATGCCAGACAAAACTGGCATCGATTTTCTGATTGAGTTGAACCAGCAGCCTTCAACTCAACCCACTCGTAAACTCCTTTTGACTGGGCAAGCGGGTTTAGAAGACACGGTAACGGCAATCAATAACGCAGCGCTCGACTTCTACATCTCGAAACCTTGGCGTGGTAACGAACTCAGAGCCACCATTACCCAACAACTGACCGACTATGTGATTCAAGAAGACGACAATTTGTTGCAATGGACAGCGATCCTCGATACCGAAAGAATTCTTACAACTATGGCGAATAAACGCACCAGTTTTGGCGAGTAGACTGCAAATCTAGCAATCAAAGTTGCACAATGGCACTCAATTTGCTTACTTTTTAGCTAAATGACAAATGAATGACATTTAAAAGGATTACTTTTCTACAAGTTAGACTAGAATGTCTCGATATTTATTGTTTGTGCCACTGGGTGCAGACACAGGGAATTAACATTAATAAAGGTTTACTGTCGTTATGCGTAAAATTCTACTGACTACCGCTATGCTTCTGGCATCTAGCCAAGCATTTGCAGCCGATGACCAACCACAAGTAATGAGCAACTTTAGCTACGATTACTTTGAAGCTCGTATCGGCGCAAGCCCAGTTACTTTCGGTGGCGCGTTCAGTAAGTCAATCCACCCAAATGCTCACGCTGTAGCACGTATCGACTCTGAGTTTGAAGGCGATTTCGATTCTGGCGTTGGTCTTGGTTTCCACTCTCCAATCAACAACTGGGCAGATCTTACTGGTGAAATGCTAATGCGTATCGTACAGCCAGAAGACTCTAGCTCTACTGATCTGGGTATGGAGCTGAACCTAGGTGTTCGTCAATGGTTAGGTCCACAACTTGAGGTTGGTGGTAAAGCGGGTTACGTATCTATCGATGACAACGATGATTGGATCGGTTCTGTTTACGCTCGTTTCCACTCTACAGAGCTATTCTCTCTAGGTGCAGAAGCTCGTATCAACGACTTCTACGGTGATCAAATCATGTTCACTACTCGCTTCAAGTTCTAATAGACTTTAAGCTGCCCCCACAAGGGTAGCTAAGTAAGCGATTGAATAGATAAACAAAAACCGAGGATTATGTCCTCGGTTTTTATTTGTATTGAATAATCTTAAGCATATAGGTGGATTCTAGTGGCAGCTCTTCAATAGCTGTTGTTTGCGAGGTTCTTGAAGCAGTTTCCAGTGAATACCATCAATTGCACCAGCAAATTTCCAAAGTAGCTTTAGGTCTACATCGTTGCCGTAAGTTTTACGAACCTTACTGAAAACTTCAGATGCGCCTAACTGCATGAACATAGAGACGTCTTCAACGCCCGCCTTTTTAACCATACGCTCTAACGTGAGTTGCATGTTAGGTAGGTCGCGCAAACGGCGGCTAGCAGTCGATTTCTTGAAACTACGTTGTTGAACTGAATTATCGATAGAAGTTCGAATAATGCTATCCAGCTCAGGGTGCTCACACGTAAACAGATCGGTAATATCGTAGTAATTTACAGTGGCTGTTGTCTGCTTTTTGACGTGGCGATATTTTTCACAGTCTAGATCCGTCAATTTTTCATCTAACGACTCGCCACCGCGAATAAATAAACAACCTTCGCTAATCAATGCAAACATCGCATCGCTCTGAAAGAGGCCCGTACCTCCAAACATTGAACGTTTTTGGTGCTCACCAAACTTACTTACGTAATTAATAAATGCTGTCTCGGTCATATCCATTGATCCTTAATCAAATTACCCCGATTAGTACGATCACCAGATAAGCAGCTTTTTGTATGCGAAAATAAAATGTTCTAAATATAGGTGAATATTATGAGTTGCTTTCCACCTTTGAAATAAATCATACTTCGAAAAGAAAATTAAGTCTGGACTTAGCTCACAGCAATTAATTGACTATCGCAAAATTTCATGACTTGCATCACATTACGCCATTATTTGGCGCTTTCATTTTGACGCCTAGTGTTATCCCGGTTCAAATTTAGTTGTTTTTAGCCAAAGCTGATTTTTGCTTTTGTACTATTGCACGGCAGCATTGCGGCTTGTAAACTGGAACCGTCTTACAATTTACTCTCTCTATATGAATCATTTATCCTTCTATTGGCTTCCTGAGAACAAAGCACTTCTACTCAAAGGACTTGAAACTGAGTTCGCACAACTGGTTAGTAGCTCTATTGCCTCTGGTAAAATCAACTTACCTCCCATCCCAGATGTGGTTTTGAAAATTCAGAAACTTTGTACCCTCGAATCAACAGGAATCGCCGATGTAGCAAAATGTTTGCTAGAGGATCCAGGATTAACAGCCATCGTGATTCGTGTTGCCAATTCCGTAGTGTTCAACCGCCGCAACATCACCTGTGTCGATATCATGACTGCCGTTTCTCGTCTCGGGATTCTGCGCGTTCGCGACATTGTGACCGCTCAAGCGATAGAACAACTCAAACACAGCGTCAATCTAAGCCAAGATTGTAATCAGTTGCTAAGACAAAGTGCGTCGATTTCAAAAGAGCTTGGCGCAACTATGGTGTTGGTTACAAACCAGTTTAAAGAGTACGAGCCACAAGAATACAGCTACCTAGAACAAGAAAAAGCCTTATTGGTCGGCTTACTTGCTGATATCGGTCTGTTCTGTTTGGTTAGCGAGTACCACAACTACTTGGAGAGAGGGAATTACCTCGACCAAGACATCGCCTTACAAATCTTCCAGACCCAATGTTCTGCTACCAGTCAATTGGTCTTGAAACAATGGGGTTTTGATAGTGATTTTATTGATGTCTCCTCGAATAAGTCCTCTATAAACAGTGAGAAAGACGTTTCTTACCTCGATATTGCACGAATTGCTAATCATCTCTTGATGTTTAGAAACAATGATGAAAACATCGACTCTCACGAAGTCGAACTTAACGTCACTGGAGCTGAAGTTCTCTATCAACTCAGCAACTTAAATGACAATGAGTTCCACGGACAGCTTAACGACGTTATCAATGCGAGCGGTTTATAAGGCGATAGACCGCTAAATCAGCATCGAGGGAATCATGTTTACAGGGATGATCTTCATTTTTGCCCCGCTTGTGGTGGGGTACCTATTTTCTATTTCTAATGAAAAGACACTGGATACGATTAATCGTGCTACGTCTTCTCTGATATACGTCATTCTTGGTTTAATGGGGTTAAGCCTCGCCGCACTCGACAACCTAGGTAGCAACCTACAAACGATTTTGCTCTACACTGCAACATTCTTTGTCTGCCTAAGCGCATGCAATCTACTGGCGTTGCCTTTAATTGATAAGGCCCTTCCACTTCAAACAGACAGTAGTCAGAAGAAACTACCACTCTCTTCTATGGCGCTCGAATCTGCCAAATTGATTTTAGTGGTTGGTACTGGTCTTATTGCTGGTCTTCTGCTGCCAATCGGCTTGAGCTGGGTGGATACAGCCAGCGAGTGGATTCTGTTCGCACTGCTGTTCTTCATTGGTATTCAACTTCGAAACAGTGGCCTAACACTACGCCAAATTCTCTTGAACAAACATGGTATGGTGATTGCCGCCACTATTATCGTTACCTCCATGCTAGGCGGTGTGATTGCCGCCTACCTGCTAGATATCCCACTGTTTCGTGCTTTAGCAATGTCATCTGGCTTTGGTTGGTATTCGCTTGCCGGGATTTTAATGGGTGACGCCTTTGGTCCGGTTTATGGCGGCGCCTCTTTTATGCTGGAGTTACTACGTGAATTGATCGCTCTGGTCGTGATTCCGATGTTGATACGAAGCTACCCTTGTACTTCTATTGGATATGCGGGCGCGACAGCGATGGACTTCACCCTTCCCGTGATACAGACAACAGGCGGTGTACGTTGTGTACCTATTGCGATTGTCAGTGGCTTCATTTTGAGTCTGTTAGTTCCGGTATTGATGCTATTCTTTGTATCTCTTGCTAACTAGATCGCAGGAATGGCACCTATTTTCCATTAGAATGCGTCGGTGTCTCTGTACTCGATACACTGAAATTGCCCAAGATACTGAAACAGTTACCGAAATAAAAAGACATTAAGTGTCGTTGCTCAACAAATACTAACCACGGTAATCTGTGAAGACATAGTTCTACATAAAAATTAGTTCTAAAAAGAATAAACCCAAAAAGGAACCACTATGAAACGCCTTTGTGTCGCACTACTGCTAGCATCAACTTCTACTTTCTCTTTTGCAGCAGAGAGCTTAACTGGAAACCAACAATGTCTTGCTGAAAAATACGATGCGTACATCGACGCATCTCTAAACTGGTACTCAGATCTTGCTGATCTAACTTCAGCTCAATACCCAGAGCTTAAAGAAGTGAGTCAGTGGTTCCTTGAAGGCCGTAAGCACCACTTTGAATTAAACCGTGCTGCAGTTCGCTACTACCTAGTTAACGATTCAAGCAAAGTCGCTACGGAGCGTTCTGTTGAAGGTTGGCTGAAGCTAGAACAACATGACATCAAAGCACTATCACAGCGTGATGATGAGCTAGGCAAAATTGCAAAGACAACCTTCGATGATCGTCAGTCTAAGCCACACGCTCAAAACTACGAGCTACGTTCTGCATTTGCAGAGCTGTTGAGCCACCCGAAACAGATCGATACTGCCCTTCAGCGTTACAACCAATCTATCGCTAAAGTAGAAAATACTCAGTGTAAATAGCGACATAAACGTGACTTCTTCTAGAAAGTTACGTTTATGGGAAGTGGGATTTCATAATTAAGACGGGACTTTGTGCCCGTTTTCGTTTAGATTGTCCCGCTCGCGTCAATATTAGAAAAATAACTCGCTTGCTATGGTTACGGAACAAAAAACAGCAGATGTAAGCTTTGACAGCCTACTGCGTATCTTCACGGTACCAGAAGGTCCAGACTCAACACTTACACAAATCGAAGACAAACTGTCACAAAACCTGAATCAATTTCTACGAGAGCACATCGTGGCTGAAGAGAAGCCGCTCCGTGAGATTGAGAAGGACTTTTCTAATGCTCATATCCCAGAGCAGCCAGAGTTTGTTTCTGAACATACCGAGCACCTACTCGATTCACTTGTTTCTCACTCAGTTCACACATCAGCGCCAAGCTTTATTGGTCATATGACGTCGGCTCTGCCGTACTTCTTGATGCCGCTGTCAAAGATCATGATTGCGCTCAATCAGAACTTAGTGAAAATCGAAACTTCAAAAGCATTCACACCACTTGAGCGTCAAGTGTTGGGGATGCTGCACCGCCTTATCTACCAGCAAGACGACACCTTCTACTCTCGCTGGATGCACAGTGCTAACCATTCATTGGGTGCTTTCTGCTCAGGCGGGACGATTGCTAATATCACCGCACTTTGGGTTGCACGTAACAATGCACTTAAGGCACAAGGCGAGTTTAAGGGCGTTGAGAAAGAGGGCCTGTTCAAGGCTATGAAGCACTACGGCTATGAAGGCCTAGCGATTTTGGTTTCTGAACGTGGTCACTACTCTCTGAAAAAAGCCGCAGATGTACTGGGTATCGGTCAAGAAGGTCTTGTGTCGGTTAAAACTAATAACGACAACAAGATTTGTACCGAAGATCTGAAGCGTAAGATCACTGAGCTAAAAAGTAAAAACATCAAGCCGTTTGCAGTAATCGGTGTTGCGGGTACAACAGAAACTGGCAACATTGACCCACTGAAGAGAATGGCTGAAATTTGTGCCGAAGAAGCGTGTCACTTCCACGTAGATGCTGCTTGGGGTGGTGCAACGCTCATGTCGAACAACCATCGTCATCTGTTAGATGGTATTGAATTGGCAGACTCAGTGACGATTGATGCGCATAAACAGCTCTACATCCCTATGGGTGCGGGTATGGTGCTATTCAAGCAGCCTGACGCTATGACGGCCATTGAACACCACGCGCAGTACATTCTACGTAAAGGTTCAAAAGACCTAGGAAGCCATACTTTAGAAGGCTCTCGCTCTGGTATGGCGATGCTTGTGTACGCAGCCATGCACATCATTAGTCGTCCAGGTTACGAGCTACTGATCGACCAAAGCATTAATAAGGCACGCTATTTTGCCGACCTTATTAAACAACAAAGTGACTTCGAGCTCGTTTCTGAGCCTGAATTGTGCCTTCTGACTTACCGTTATGTGCCTGAAAGCGTTAAACTAGCTCTCGAAAAAGCTGATGATGCTGACCGTACAGAACTTAACGAACTGCTCAACGAACTGACGAAGTTCATTCAGAAGAAACAGCGTGAAACGGGTAAGTCTTTTGTGTCTCGTACACGTCTTAACCCTGAAGCCTGGTCACACCAACACATCATCGTGTTCCGTGTAGTTCTTGCCAACCCGCTAACGGGTAATGAGATCCTAACCTCAGTGTTAGAGGAACAGCGCGAAATCGCTAAGCTAGCTCCGAACCTAATGGGTAAGATCACAACACTAGTCAGTAAGATTCACTCATAGTTATTCAAATTTAGTTGCATCAGATTGAAAATTTATTTCTTTTTGATGTAACTAACACGTCATTTCCACGCCTATTTGCACTTTTTTTACTCAAATCATCTTCCAGTTTTGTAGTTTTCTAAAATTTTGTTGAGGTTTGTCATATTCTGAAGCATTCATCCCGTGTTTTTGTATTAGTAAATAGTGTGTTAGGTTTATACTTATCCTATGGTGCTAGTTAAATGTATATCTATTTGAAACGGCAGTACTAAAGAGCATTATCGTTGTAGCTTGTTTTTGCTTGATAACTCTTCACTGCTATTTGTTTCAGCCACTCCCCTGGTCAGCGGATATTAACTAGCAAGTTGTTCTCTATACCCTCGTGAACACTATGAATACATTAGAAAAAATACAAAAAAACCTGGAAAATTTCAGCAAGTCTGAGCGTAAAGTCGCCGAAGTCATTATGGCTTCCCCTCAAACTGCTATTCATTCTAGTATCGCTACATTGGCAAAAATGGCCGATGTGAGTGAGCCTACTGTTAACCGCTTCTGTCGTCGTTTAGATACGAAAGGCTTTCCTGACTTCAAATTGCACCTAGCTCAGAGCTTGGCAAACGGAACTCCTTATGTGAACCGTAACGTTGAAGAAGATGATGGCCCAGATGCTTACACGCATAAGATTTTCGAATCAACAATGGCGTGTTTAGATGTGGCTAAAAATAGCCTAGATTCAATGCAAGTAAACCGCGCGGTTGACCTGCTAACGCAAGCTAAGCGCATCTCTTTCTTTGGTTTGGGTGCGTCTTCGTCTGTTGCAAGAGATGCTCAAAACAAGTTCATCCGTTTCAATATCCCAATCACCTGTTTTGAAGACATCGTGATGCAACGTATGAGCTGCATTAACTGTAGCGACAACGACGTTATCGTTCTGATTTCACACACTGGCCGTACTAAGAGCCAAGTTGAAATTGCGAACCTAGCTCGTGAAAATGGCGCAACAGTTATCGCCATCACGGCTAAAGACTCTCCACTGGATAAGGCAAGCTCACTGTCTATTTCATTGGACGTGCCTGAGGACACTGACGTTTACATGCCAATGGCAAGTCGTGTGGTTCAGATGACAGTTATCGATGTCCTGGCGACAGGCTTCACGCTGCGTCGTGGCACTGGTTTCCGCGAAAACCTAAAACGTGTTAAAGAGTCACTGCGTGATTCACGCTACGAAAAATACTCTCAGTTCTAAACTGAATGTAGACATATTAAAAACGGAGCCTCATGGCTCCGTTTTTGTTTTACCAAACTTATTCATCTTCATATCGTCCAGCTATTGCCCTTTTCGACAACGCTGTTTTCCGAAGCGTAAGAGTTAATAATCGTAAAACTCGATTCCGCTCCGTTTTCACGGTAGCTCTTATGCTGCAATTGTGAAGAATCACAACTGCAGTCACGACAAACCTTCTCTAAGATGTGTACCAGTCGCGCCTTATTAAGTGGCAGTGGGTTTCCCTTGATCGCTACCGACTTCATCGCATCCTCAGCAACATCTTCAAACGGTGTTTTACATACTCCGAAGTGAAGGAGACTCGGTATTTCAAGCGTCTCGAGTAACCCTGAAAGCCAACTGACTGACTGCTCCTCAATTGCGTTCTCATCCCCCGTTACGATTGCAGCAATACGCTGATACCGAGCCAAGATATCGTCGCGACCCTGCTCTCTAGCGACTTCTATATTCTCAAGCATCACCAAAGGCGCCAAACGACCAGTAATGATGCTGTGTGGCACGTGTATCTTTCCTCCTAATGCCGATGCCAAGCCATGTGCTGCTCCCAATTTAGCATTAGTAATTGCCATGCCACCTAGCATCGACGCAAACGCCAGATCAGCGCGAGCTTGAGGTTGGTCTTCTACACACGCTTTCACCACCGACGCACTCAACTTTCTTAATCCTTCTTCACAAATCATATCAGTGAGTGGATTTGGATCGCCACAAACATAGGCTTCCATTAAGTGAGTAAAGGCATCCATTGCCCCGCGGCCTGACAGATACAAGCTAGTACCATAAGTAAGTGTTGGGTCGACAATCGCCACGTCAGCAAGCATATCTGGACTACGTAAACTGATTTTGACCTGATCTTGGCCAGATTTTAGTACCGCATTTTTGGTGA
This sequence comes from Vibrio sp. THAF190c, assembly GCF_009363355.1. Classification (NCBI taxonomy): domain Bacteria; kingdom Pseudomonadati; phylum Pseudomonadota; class Gammaproteobacteria; order Vibrionales; family Vibrionaceae; genus Vibrio; species Vibrio sp. THAF190c. Next base: position 2,002,414 of record NZ_CP045338.1, read on the forward strand.
CTTCAGCCCCCGTACTTGCCGTGGTTGGAATCGCAATAAAAGGTAATGGCTTCGTCTTCAAAGGCACATTGCGTCCAACGACTTCTACATAGTCATACACATTGCCCTGATTGGGCAAAATCGCCGCCAACGCTTTCCCCATATCAATTGCACTGCCACCGCCCATAGCAATCACCATATCGGGCTTAAAGCGGCGTGCAGAAGTGGCGGCCTCTTCGACCATGGTTATGTTCGGCTCACCCGACACGGCGATGTGCTGATAACGCATACTCTGTGCGTCGAGATATTCGGTAACAATCGTGGTTCTGTCTAGGTTACTCCCAGTCACCAGTAACACGCTGTAGCCATACTGATTAAACTGAGACAGTGAAGACGGTAATGCTCCTTCACCAAAGATGATCTTTGTAGATGTCATAAATTGAAACATGGTGCCTCCTGCGCCTATGACCAAACAATACTACGAACTCTTTGTTGTTGTGGTTTGCTAAAACTTCTATGCGGTTATCTGTTTATTTGAATGCTATATGATTTATCTAACAACAAGATGCCCGTAACTGAATCGATTTTTTTTGACTCGGTGCAACTTGTCGCATTAAAAACGCCTCAAAGTCAGATTATTAGCGCTGATTCACATTCTGTACCCTATCTCCTTGCGTCTAGCGAGGGCATTAGAGGAAAGCGGAGGTGTGGGTGAATATTATTTAAGCTGATAGGTAAAACCTATCGCATTAACAGGCAATTCCATCTTTATTTCCCCATAGCATTGAGGCATAGTTGGTTTTAAGAATTTTGAGTCGTATCCCTGTAAGAATAGTTAACATATTTGGGTTAACGAGCCTCATCCCGTATTTAGGAGAAATGAAATGTTTGTAGTAATCTTTGGTCGCCCTGCTTGTCCATTCTGTGTTCGTGCTAAAGAGCACGCTGAGACTCTTAAAGCTAAGCGCGATGACTTCAACTACCGTTATGTTGACATTCACGCAGAAGGCATCAGCAAAGCTGACCTAGAGAAAACTGTAGGTAAGCCTGTTGAAACTGTTCCTCAAATCTTCGTAGACCAAGAGCACATCGGTGGCTGTGATGACTTCGAAGCATACGCAAAAGCAAACCTAGGTCTTTTCGATTAATCGAAAGCGTTGATTAAAATAGGTTAAGCCTGACGCAAAGCCTATCAAATCATTGAAGAAACCTTATTCTAAAGCTCACGTGATTCACGTGAGCTTTTTTAATACCTAGAACAAAAATGAATCACGTTAAAATCAAGTGAAATAGCAAATTAGCGCTTATAATTTATCTATAATTAGATACAATTCACATCTCTACACTATCTTATGTTTCACGCCTTATACTGAGCTGCTGCTGTGAATATCGACGTTGTACTTTTGCTTGAGCAAAACCCTATTCTTCTCATCTTTGTCGTATTAGCGATTGGCCTTGCCATTGGTAAAATCCGCTTTGGAAATCTTCAACTAGGTAACTCTATTGGTGTCTTAATCACCTCATTAGTAATGGGTCACCTTGGCTTCTCGTTCAACGCAGAAGCGCTAACCATCGGCTTCATGCTGTTTATCTATTGTGTTGGTATTGAGGCTGGACCTAACTTCTTTGGTATCTTTTTTAGAGATGGCAAACACTACCTCATCTTGAGCTTAGTTGTGCTCTCAACCGCTATCGCCCTCACCTACTTCTGTAGTGAATACTTGGGGCTAGGGTTTGGTTTGTCAGCGGGTATGATGGCTGGTGCACTCACCGCAACGCCAATTCTTGTTGGCGCACAAGATGCCCTCAACTCTGGGCTCGCAGAAGTACCGCGCAACATGGACATTAGCCTAGTTATCGAAAACCTTTCGGTTGGCTATGCGATGGCATACTTAGTCGGCTTGATCAGCATGATCATGTTCGCGCGTTTGATTCCAAAACTGCAAAAGGTAAACCTGCATGACTCTGCAGAGCAGATAGCTCAAGAGCGTGGTTTAGGTGCATCTGGTCAGCGTAAAGTTTACCTGCCAATCATTCGTGCATACCGCGTAGGACAAGAGCTCATTGACTGGACAGACGGCAAGAACCTGCGTGAGCTAGGTATCTACCGTCAAACTGGTTGTTACATTGAACGTATCCGTCGTAACGGCATTCTTGCCCACCCAGATGGTGACGCAATTCTTCAAGAAGGCGATGAGATCGCACTAGTGGGTTTCCCAGACAGCCATGCTCGTCTTGATCCTAGCTTTAGAAACGGTAAAGAGGTATTCGACCGTAACCTTCTTGACCTACGTATCGTAGAAGAAGAGATCGTCGTAAAAAGTGACAGTATCGCGGGTAAACGCCTTTCAGACCTCAACCTGTCTGAATATGGCTGTTTCTTGAACCGTGTAGTGCGTGCTCAAATCGAAATGCCGATGGATTTAAACATCGTATTAGCCAAGGGTGACGTTCTACAAGTCAGTGGTGAGAAGAGTCGTGTTCATGGCCTAGCTGAGAAAATCGGTTTCATCTCGATTCACAGCCAAATGGCAGACTTAATGGCTTTCTGTAGCTTCTTCATTCTGGGGATTCTATTCGGTCTAATTACAATGACATTCGGCCAAGTTTCGTTTGGGCTGGGTAATGCTGTTGGCCTACTGCTTTCAGGCATTATGCTGGGCTTCTTACGAGCAAACCACCCTACCTTTGGTTATGTACCTCAGGGTGCTCTGAACATGGTCAAAGACCTAGGTTTAATGTTCTTTATGGTTGGTATTGGACTTAGCGCCGGTGGCAAGATATTTGAGCACTTAACTCAAGTCGGCCCTCAAGTCATAGGGATTGCGTTGATAGTAAGTGTGCTGCCGGTAATATTCGCGTACCTAGTCGGCGCTTACATTCTTAAGATGAACCGCGCGCTGCTATTTGGTGCCATCATCGGTGCAAGAACCTGCGCACCCGCGATGGACATCGTAAACGACCACGCTCGCTCAACTATCCCTGCTCTGGGCTATGCCGGTACGTACGCGATAGCCAACATATTGATGACCCTAGCCGGTACTTTCATCATCATTATCAGCTAACGACTAGATTCGTTCAGAATTTTCCAATGCACTAATTCGAAAGAGTTAGTGCATTTTTTATGACTTGTTTTTAACAGTTCAAGCCTCGCTCCTGCTCTTAACTCCCTTCGTATCTCGCCACCCGTATCTGCTCTCAACTCCTCTCGCATCCTGCCACTCGCATCCCGCATCTGCTTTTTCAAATCCCTTCGCATCTCGAAATTCGTATCTCGCATCCGCCCCTAGATCAAAAAAAGGCGCTCAATGAGCGCCTTTTAGTATTTAGACCTAGCTAATTAGATTAGATGTCTGCTACATCAAACTCAACAGCTGGGTTAACGTCTGCATCGTAGTCTACGCCTTCAACGCCGAAACCGAATAGTTTCAAGAACTCTTCTTTGTACTCTACGTAGTCAGTCAGCTCTTTTAGGTTTTCAGTCGTGATTTGTGGCCATAGGTTGCGGCAGTGTTCTTGGATATCTTCACGAAGTTCCCAGTCATCTAGACGTAGACGGTTCTTCTCATCCACTTCTGCTGCGCTGCCGTCTTCTTTGTATAGACGTTGGCTGAACATGCGGAAGATCTGTTCCATACAACCTTCGTGTACGCCTTCTTCACGCATCTTCTTGAATACCATTGCGATGTACAGTGGCATTACTGGAATTGCAGAGCTTGCTTGAGTCACAACAGACTTAAGAACAGCAACGTTCGCAGTACCGCCAGTTTGACCTAGCTTCTCGTTAAGAGCCGCTGCAGCACGGTCTAGGTCCATCTTCGCTTTACCTAGCGCGCCATCCCAGTAGATTGGCCACGTTAGCTCAGTACCGATGTAACTGTAGGCAACTGTCTTACAACCGTCAGCAAGAACACCAGCTTCAGAAAGAGCGTTGATCCAAAGTTCCCAGTCTTCACCGCCCATTACGGTTACTGTGTCTTTGATCTCTTCTTCTGTTGCAGGCTCTACGCTTGCTTCAATGATCGTGTCTTTGTTTGTATCAACTGCTGTTGAAGTGTAAGTCTCACCGATAGGCTTAAGAGAAGAACGAACAACTTCGCCAGTCTCAGGCATTTTACGTACTGGAGAAGCCAGAGAGTAAACCACCATGTCAACTTGACCTAGGTCTTCTTTAATTAGGTCGATTGTCTTTTGCTTAGCTTCGTTAGAGAAAGCATCGCCATTTAGGCTTTTCGAGTATAGGCCTTCTTCTTTTGCTAGCTTGTCGAATGCTGCTGAGTTGTAGTAGCCAGCTGTGCCCGGCTTTTTCTCAGTACCAGCTTTTTCGAAGAAAACACCGATAGTTGAAGCGCCGCCACCAAATGCAGCTGCGATACGAGAAGACAAGCCATAGCCACTTGAAGAACCCACAACAAGTACACGTTTTGGTGCATTTGCAATTGGGCCTTGAGCTTTGGTGTAAGCGATTTGTTCTTTTACGTTAGCTTCACAACCAACTGGGTGTGTTGTAGTACAGATGAATCCGCGAATTCGAGGTTTGATGATCATATTCAACTTCCTTAAAAAATCCCTGTTAGGATAAAAGTTTCGTCTACAAATGGCATCTAATTTCTTCAAAAATGTGGCTAAAATGCAAGTGGTTGGAGCACTCGGGTTGTATTTGCAGACATTTGTTCAAAATTCTAGCAAAGTTCTGGTTGTGTGCCGTACAAATACAAAAACGGCACCTCGAAAGGTGCCTTTTGATGATATTTCTATCAAGCAACGCTATTTAGCTTAGGTTTCAGCTCTTTTCGCGTCAAAGTTTCACTATAGTCGTGACTAAAGTGGTCAACTTGAATTGCAGCATAGCGCAGTTTGTCTGCTGCTAAGATTTGGTCAACTTCAGCTTGTGTTAACACTTCAGCAGCCAATGCTTGCTCTAGTCGGTCAGCCAACAGACCTTTGCGTGCTACCTTACCTTCTTTCACTGCTTTGAAGATCTTACGCTCTAGTGGTTTGATATCGTACATCGCAATGAATGCGTTCTCCATCAAACCAACGCTGTCATCTTCGTCTTGGCCAATGTAGCAAAGGTGCGTTAGGCGCTCACGGTGCGCTCCTGGAGTCATTAGACTTTCAGCAAGTTTCACTGTTAGCGTGTCGCTAGGCTTCTCGAAGTGGTTACCCACTGGGAAGATTAGCCCTTTCAGAATCTTACCCACTACTTTGTTAGGGAAGTTGCGGTACGCTTCCTGTAGCGACTTAGCCGCGTGGTGGAAACAGTGCTGTACTGCGTAGTGCAAGTAATCTAGGTCAGCTTGTTGACGACCTTCATCTTCATACTTCTTAAGCGCTGCAGAAGCCATGTATAGGTAACTTAGACCATCACCTAGACGTGCAGAAATTAGCTCTTTACGTTTCAGTTCACCACCCAGAGTTAGCATTGCAAAGTCAGCACTCACTGCAAGAGCACGGCTTAGACGAGTTAAGTCTTGGTAGTATGGTTTCGTTGGACCGCTCATATCCGCTTTGATGAACTTAGAGCCTGTTAGTGCAGCGCCGAAAGCACCAAACGTGTTCTTAGTTGCGTGAGAGATGTGTTTGAATAGTAGATCATCGAACTCTTTCGCGCCTTGTTTCTCATCTGGATTTGCCGCAGCTTCCATCTCACGAAGTACGTAAGGGTGACAACGCGTTGCACCTTGACCGAAGATCATCAGGTTACGTGTCAGGATGTTTGCCCCTTCCACCGTAATCGCAACTGGAATACCTAGGTACGGTGCAGCCAGATAGTTCATCGGACCGTCTTGGATTGCACGACCAGAGTGGATGTCCATCGAGTCGTTCAAAATGGTACGCGCCATTTCCGTCATGTGGTATTTGGCAATCGCGGTTACGATACCCGGTTTCTCTTTTAGGTCGAGAGAAGTCGTCGTCAGTGTACGCGTTGCTTCAAGTAAATAAGTTAAGCCACCAATGCGACCTAGGCTTTCTGCGACACCTTCAAACTTACCAATCGACATACCAAATTGCTTACGAACGTATGCGTATGCACCGGTTGTACGCGCTGTGAGGTGGCCCATTGCCGTACCTAGAGCCGGTAACGAGATACCACGACCTGCAGACAGACACTCCACCAGCATACGCCAGCCTTTGCCTGCGTAGTCTGCACCACCGATTAGCCATTCCATTGGGATAAACACATCGTGACCACGTGTCGGACCGTTCATGAACGCAAGACCAAGTGGGTCATGACGCTCACCAATCACTACACCTTCGTGATCAGCTGGGATAAGAGCACACGTAATGCCGATATCTTCTTTGTCGCCTAGAAGCTTTTCTGGATCGTGCAGTTTGAATGCAAGACCAAGTACGGTAGCAACCGGCGCTAGCGTGATATAACGCTTGTTCCAGTTAAGACGAATACCTAACGTCTCTTTACCTTCGTGCATGCCCATGCACACAGTACCAACATCTGGGATACCGCCTGCATCAGAACCGGCTTCAGGACCCGTTAGAGCGAAACATGGAATATCTGTACCGTCAGCTAAACGAGGTAACCAGTAGTCTTTTTGCTCTTGAGTACCATAGTGAGACAGTAGCTCACCCGGGCCAAGAGAGTTTGGAACCATTACCGATACTGCAGCACTGATACTGCGAGTAGCGATCTTGGTTACGATTGTTGAGTTCGCAAGCGACGAGAAGTTTCGACCACCATACTCTTTCGAGATGATCAGTGAGAAGAAACGCTCTTTTCTTAAGAAATCCCACACTTCTTTTGGAAGGTCACGGTCTTCTTTAACGATCTTATGGTCATCAAGCATCTCTAGAAGAGTTTCAAGCTCGTTGTCCATGAAAGACTTCTCTTCTGCTGTCAGCTCCGGTTTTGGATATTGATGCAGTTTTTGGAAGTCTGGCTTACCAGAAAAAAGCTCTCCATCCCACCAAACACTACCGGCTTCCATCGCTTCTTTCTCAGTGCTAGAAAGCGGCGGCAGGACTTTTTTGAAGAGTTTAAAAGCTGGGTCGCTTACCCATTTTTGTCTTAGAGAGCTCATAGTTCAGATCCTTTTGTTCACTATTTTTGGTGTGAATTTATGCTTCTTATTGTTCTTACTCTTTAGCTGACATGCCTGCCGCTAAATAAGGAATCAAGATATCGACAACAGCTTTCGCATCAACCTCTCTTCCATAATCATTTTCTGATATTTCCATCAGTGCTTGGCTTGACGCCATGGTGAATACACATGTCCCGAGGGTAAAGTGCAGTCGCCAAAATAACTGTTCTTGAGTGAGGTCTGGATTGGCCTTCATTACCGAGCTGGTAAATAGCCCCAAAACGTCACTGTAACGAGTAGTAATGAACCAACGCAGGTGACCTTGCACATCGGTATAACCACGTCCAATTAACAACATGAAGCGGCTTGTGCCGTCTGGTCTCACATCGTTAAGCGAGCGTAGTGGCGATCTCAAAGATTCGAACACGTCACTCATCGTATACGTTTCGTTCAAATTAAGGTTCACTAGTGCATCTTGAAGTGCAGGCATGAACGCTTCTAAGTAACGATTGATTACTGCTCGAACCAAGGTCTTTTTATCGCCGAAGTGGTAATTTACCGAAGCTAGGTTCACATTTGCTTTACTTGTTATGGTACGTAACGAAGTGTCGTTAAAGCCATGCTCAGCAAACAATCCCTCTGCTACATCCAGTATCTTCTCTTTGGTCGAACTTCTTGGTGCCATTTCAATCACTCGTATTAAACAACTGTTTGAAATATACCCATAGAACATTTATTTAACAAGTAAGCAACATCACATTTTCACCCATTGGTCGTACCAGTTTTAAAAATAGTTTGGTAACACCCTGAATTACCTGTGTTTTAGAAAAACAGAAAAAAAGAACAAATTTTCTTGGAACTGATTGGAAGTTGGCGGGTCATAAAAAGGGTAACAAGAAGCGCATTTTTAAGTCTTTCTGGCCGTCAGACTTGTTTCACTCTCTTGTTACTCACTGCAATTTCCTTATTAACTCCTATACTTGTATCCGCCCAAACCGAGTTGGTTTGGGCTTTTTTTTGCCCATAGTTAGTGAGTTTTGGCTGTTTAACCTCATTCCTCGCCTATCGTTACTCCTTTTAAAAGTCCCTCTCAAATTCACAAAGCAAGCTATTGAGATAATTAACAATAAGAAACCGGAAATTTGTATCTATCAACAGCGTGCACTGCACCTTTTACATAAGTAGGGCTAAGTTCGCTGTACAGTATCCGCATTAACGTTAATTTTTTTGTCTAAACTTCTCATTTTCCAAGCAAATGTCCTAAGCTTCGAATACAAGGTCAGTTTTTTCTCACCACCTGAACTTGTCATCATAAAGAGACAGTCAAAAGTAGAAGGAGAACTACTTTGAAATTGTTCAAATTATCTTTGTTGAGTTGCGTCATTGTTGCAACTCCTCTTGGGGCACAAACGCTAGAACAAGCAGTCGCTATAACGCTTGCTACAAATCCAGAGTTAAAAAGCATCTTTAATGAGTTTTCGAGTGTTCGAAGCCAAAATGATGCAGCGGGAGGCGCGTATCTCCCGAGCATCGATCTAGATGCAGGCATCGGGTATGAAGGGATAAATCCAGCCCCCAACAACGGCCCAGATACTGACCTAACTCGAAAAGAAGCAACCATTTCGTTGACTCAACTCATTTGGGATGGCTCTGCCACGCTCTACAACATAGACCGTACTGCTGCTGAAGCAGAATCGGTTCGCTTACAGCTGCTCGCAGATGCAGAAGACAAGGCGTTGGAAGTTACGCAAGTCTATCTCGACGCAGTAAAAGCAACGGAAGTCTTAGCGCTATCGGAAAGTAACCTCTCGGTTCACAAGAAGATATACAAAGACATCAAACGCAGAGCTGAGTCTGGTATTGGCTCGACGGCGGATGTGTCGCAAGTAGAGGCTCGTATTGCGAAAGCTCACGGTAACCTGCTGGCGGCGCAGAACAACCTGATTGATACACACACCCAGTTTAGAAGGATCGTTGGTCAAGAACCTCTAGGGTTGGTATACCCTCGGGCTGATGTATCTAAGATCCCTCTCTCACTCTCTGATGCCCTGGTGTTTGCTTATGATCACCATCCAGTGATTCAGATTTCGGGTGCCGATGTCGATGCCGCCCACTTTCAATACAAGCAATCCAAAGGGGTTAACTACCCGACCTTCTCTATAGAAGCTTCCCAAACGTGGAGAGATGACGCTGGCGGCGATGAAGGTTCAAGCCAAGAAACGCTCGCCATGTTGCGTATGAGATACAACTTGTACAACGGTGGTAGCGACTCTGCTGAAAGTGAAAGTGCAGCCTACCAGTTGAACAAAGCCAAAGATCTGCGTGATACCGCTTATCGTCAAGTGGAAGAAGGGCTTCGTTTGTCATGGAGTGCTCTAGATTTAACACTTCAACAAAAGAACTTTCTATCCGATCACGTAGACTCTGCAGCCGAAACTGTTATTGCTTATCAAAAGCAGTATCGAATTGGACAACGAACTTTACTTGATGTGCTCAATACAGAGAACGAGTTGTTTGAAGCTCGTAAAGACTACTTAGACGCACACTACGCTGAACAATACGCTAAATACCGTGTATTGAACGCAACGGGAACCCTGCTCGATGCTATGTTGGTTGATGTTCCTGAAGAGTGGACAAGAGGAATGGAGTATTAATTATGAAATCTTTGTATCTCATTTTACCCACTTGTCTAATTTGCCAGCCATTAATGGCGTATGAAGAAGAGCCTTACGGTGAAACGCCTGTGGCAGTGCAGATAGCCGACCTTAAAGACGACGATCTAGATGGTGTAATTAATGCCCGAGACGATTGCCCTTCTACCCCTAGAGGCGCGCTAGTTGACAACGAGGGCTGCGGCGAAAAAATACGTGCACAAGAAGTTAAGCAGTTGCGAATCCTTTTTGCCAATAACTCTTATGAAATTAACCCTGTATTCTCTGACCAGATTCGCCAGATGGCACTCTTCTTAGAGACTTATCAATCGGCCTCTATTGAAGTTCAAGGCTATGCGAGCAAAGTTGGCTCCGCTGAACACAACCTTGCACTATCGAAAGAGAGAGCGCATGCGGTTGAAGACAGATTGATTGCTAATGGGGTTGAGCCTGAACGAGTACGCATTGTCGGTTACGGTGACACAAAACCAGAAAGTGCCGGTGATGATGCAACGTCTCATGCGTTAAATCGACGCGTAACAGCAACGGTTGTAGGTTTAAATGAAGAGATTGTTGAAGAGTGGACTATCTTCACTACACTAGAAAAATAGATTCTTTACGTGACCAACAAACCCAATGTTTAGCAAAACAAATCCAAACAACGCGGATGATTAGGAACATGCTTAGTTGAGAATAGGCTTAAACAATAAAGCCGTGATGAACAGTCATCACGGCTTTTTCGTTTCTTTGTCATTATGTTTTTAAAAGTGTTGGTGGCTACTGTCCTAACCAGCCAACCCTTTCAAACATGTTTTGTAATGATTACAGCTTAACTTCTTGATGCTTTGTCTTAGGTAACGAGACACTCAATAGTACGTAACCCAGAACTGCCGCTGTCGTTGAGCCCATCAAGATACCTAGTCGAGCCAGCGTATCGAAATCTGCGTTCGTTGGGCCAAATGCCAATGACGAGATGAAGATAGACATCGTAAAGCCGATACCACACAGCACAGACACCGCGAAGATATTCATGAAGTTCACACCTTCAGGAAGCTTAGCTACCCCTGTTTTCACTGCGCCCCAGCTGAATAGGAAGATACCCAGTGGCTTACCAATCAATAGACCTAGAGCAATACCAAGCGGTAGCATGCCTGTCAGGTTTGAAATTGAGATGCCTTCCAGTGAGATACCTGCGTTTGCAAATGCGAAGATTGGCAAGATTGCAAAAGCTACGTACGGGTGCAGAGCATGCTCTAGGTGTTTCAGCGGAGAGTGCTCCCCTTTGTTGCCTTTAAGCGGGATCGCAAAACCGATAACCACACCAGCAAGTGTTGCGTGAACACCAGACTTCAATACTGCGAACCACAGAATTGCACCAACAATCAGATAAGCGCTCAGTTTGGTCACATGCTTATTGTTTAGCATGAACAGCACACCTGTTGCGATGAAGCCAACTGTTAGCGCCAGTGTCGATAGGTCACCTGAGTAGAACAGTGCAATGATAACAACAACACCTAGGTCATCGATGATTGCTAGTGCCAACAGGAACACCTTCAAGCTTACCGGTACACGGTTACCAAGAAGTGCCATGATACCCAATGCGAATGCGATATCTGTAGCTGCTGGGATAGCCCAACCTTGAAGCGCTTCAGGGTTACTTGAGTTGAATAGCACATAAATTAGTGCAGGAGCTAGCATACCACCTACCGCAGCGATGGCTGGGAAGATTGCTGTCTCTTTAGATTTTAATGCGCCTTCTAAAAGCTCACGCTTTACTTCAAGGCCGATAAGTAGGAAGAAGACTGCCATTAGGCCGTCGTTGATCCAGTGAGACACGGACATACCAAATACGTATGTGTGTAGCATACCCTGATACATTTCGTTCAGAGGTGAGTTCGCTACGAACATTGCAACTGCCGCAGCAATTACCAAAATGATGCCGCCAGCAGATTCCATTTTAAAGAAGTCACGGATGACGTCGTTCATGATTTCGCCCTTATATTTATTATTTAAATAAACGAATAACAAAGAATAGACACGAGTGTATAGCCAACTTTCGACGATACATAATCACTTCTTTGGATGTTTAACTTCGGTTTTTCCTACAAATACTAAACAATACGTCGTATATTCCATAATGTTGTTACTCACACTAAATTAAGTATAGATGACCAATATTATAAGTGTAAGCTAGACGAACCCTCCATAAAGTGAGTTAACGTGCATAAAAAAGGCTATCAAATGATAGCCTTATATAAAAATCAATAACCAGTCAGTTGCATAAACCCTGACGCCTCATGGCTTCCACTGGCCATAATGGGTCCCTCCCAATAAGGGATAACAAACGGTAGCCACATGTCCCTACGTTGAATCCGAGTTGTGAGGTTGATCTCATATTTAGGCACGTTGATGATCCACTGAAGCGGCATTCTGCGCCCGTTGAGCAGAGTACTAGTAGGCAATGGTGTGATGTCGATATCTGAATCAGAGAGCTGATAAACCTTTCCTGAGCGAGTTGCTAGCGTACCAAACACATATGGCATCTGCTCATTGCTCCGGTAACGACTCACACTCAGAGCAGAACCATCATCTAAGTTAAAGACAAACCAATCCCAACCTTGCTGCCCTTCACCAAGTAGACCGCTGCCCCACTCTTTATGAAGCCAGGCGTTACCAGACACTTCAATTTCTTTACCATCAAGCATCAGTTTGCCATTCAGAGCCAAGAACGGCGCACTAAAGTTGTATGAAGCAATAGGAAGCAAATCGTGTTTCTTCTGATAGCCGTTTTCGCCATTCAGCACGTAAGGGCCTTTGGTCACTGAATCGAGTTCTAAACCAAATGTGTCGGTTTCAATGCTCAAACGCCCCGGGAACGGGGTCGCACCAAGCGCACGCCAGTTCCAGTTATCAATCCAGATACGGAATGGACGATTAGTCATTCCTGCTTGGCCAATACCGCCACGTGCGAGTCTTTGTTCTTTCCACACTTGAGTGGCTGAGGTAACAACCACATTAGAGATATAGATTTGTGGGCTTTGCCAACCGCGCGCCTCTCGTTCATCGGTCGCGATTCTAAAAAAGCTCCATTGAACGGAGTAGTCTTTACCATTGGCATCTTCTAAAGTCGCGAAGTAATGCCACCACTCATGTTGGAACTCAGGATGGAATTGGAAATCTTTCGGCAGTGAAACGGTACGGTCAGGCAATACTGGTTCAAACACCTTAAATTGCTCACTCACCAACACAGAATTGACTTCATTGATACCCTCTTCACCTACATCAGCGAAGTAAGAGTAATAAGACCAAATACCAACAAACAGACCAAAGAAGCCGACCAGTAGAGCAGCAGAGAGGACTCTATTTCTCGGTTTTTTCACGCCTTTTCTTTGACCCATTTACAGCGCATCCCTAAGTGATTTCATCGGTGTATTACCTATCATACGCAATACTGGCAAGGCTCCAGCAATCATCAACGCCGCCATCGACCATGCAAAGGTCATGAAGTAGTCCCAAGGTATGACTTGCAGCTCTAAAGACCAACCGAAAGACTGCTTAATCACGATATCTACAATCAGGTTAGCCAACGCTAAACCAAGTGGTATCGCTATCAGTGACGATATCAGACCAAAGACAAACAACTGCAGACTTCCCGTAAAGATCAGCTCTTTTGCCGACACGCCTAAGCAGCGCTGCAGCGAAATATGTCGTTGCCTTGATACCTCACCCGCAACGGTCGCGAAGAAGATACCAAACACAGCAATAACCAATGTAATGTTGCCCAAGGTATCTGCAATCGCAAAAGTACGGTCAAAGACACGCATCGCTTGGCTATGAATATTGTTATTGTCAAAGATGCGCTCAGAGCTCAATCTAAATACCGACTCTAGCCTGCTACGCAGCCCGGTTGGGTTTACATCTTCTTTAAGTATGACACCTAATCCAACATTGCCCCGCCCCGCAAAGCCGTATAGCCAGTTACGATGCGACATCATGACTTGATGATAAGGATTACCGTAGTCGTAATATACACCGACAACTTGCCATCCAGAGCCAAGACTATCGTACATATCGATGTAGTCACCCGGTCGAATGCCTAGCTTGAGCGACATCGACTCACTAATAAGGACGCCCTTAGAGTGATGTAGGTGGTACCAGTAGTTCGGGATACCCAGTTTAATGGTTAACGCCTCTAGCTCCCCTTCAGAAGGACCAGTACTCACAACTTGGATACTGCCTACTGGAGAAGGAATATCTTTCTCCCAGCGCCACCATACCGAGTCTACTTCTGGCTGATCTGATAGCCAGTTGCTCATGCGTGCTGCAGAGTTATTGGTTGGGTAGATATACAAGTCTGCCGCAAGACGCTGAGACAACCATTTATCAGTAGTATCTCGGAAGCTACCTACCATGGTTTCAACACCGATGTTTGCCGTCATCGCTAGCATAAACGCCATAGTAGCAACGCCGCGGTAACTCATGCTCGCAGCTGCATCCGCGAAGAACCAACGCGCGCGAACCCAGCGCAGAGAGTATGAGAAGCTATTGAACAGTTTCCACATTAAAAAAGGTGTAAACAGCGCAACACTCACTAGCATCAGTGCAATGATGGCAAAGCCAGACTCTTGTGTTTGAGGAGCTTGATATACCGCCACAGCAGCTACACAGAAACCACAACCGATCAACGCTTGCCATGTAAACTCAGTACCCGCGAAACGCATCAGAGACAAACGAGATGAGAGTCGAATTGGCTGAGACTTTAGCAAACGGATCAAAGGCCAAGCACACGCTAAAAATGCACCGATTAATGCCATAGCAAAACTGTAGACGCTCGCTTTCCAGCTCCAGTCGATACTCAGGCCGACATTAGCGTCGTAAAGGTCACCGAGGCTTGAGGACACGGCTGGCAGCAATTGATTTGCCAACATCACACCAAAGACGTTACCGCAGATCCAACTAACAACAACTAGCGCTAGCAACTCAAAACAGAGTGCTTTGGTTAACTGCCAACCGGATACACCAGTTTGTCTCAGAACCCCAACCAAAGGTTGTCTCTGGATAAAAGAGAGCGACATGGCTTGATAGAAGATGAACAGGCCTACAACAAACGAAAGCATTCCCATCGCCGTCAAGTTCAAGTGGAATGCACTGGTTAGCGACTCCAACTCAGCTTTAGAGCTGCGAGAGATGGTTAAGCCATTCGGCAGCATGCTCTTGAGACGCTCAAACTTCGCTTCCGACATATCTGAACAGGCGATAACGGATAGGCCAGAACTGCGTTTCAACATTCTCAGTAAAGAGATGTCCGCAATCAAACGTGTTCCGTTAATCATCTTGTTCTGGTCGACAACTAAAGGTCCAAGTTCAGAGCCGTCTGCAAGGTGAATATAGTCACCGTCACGCCACTCCATATGCTTGGCCAGATCATCACTCACTAAGATTGGGTATGGCGGCTTCATCAGGTTGAGCGTGGTGAGGTCTTGAAGCGCAACACCAGGTTGCAACTGAAGCATCGAGACAGGATCCAAGCCTATCAACATAAAGTTGGAGCCGTTCTCGTCAGTTACACGATGGTTATAAAAAGGGGCGCACTGCTGAAATCCTTCACGACGAAGTTGAATGTAGAAACCTTGTGGGATCTTATTGGCGCTATGTTTTGGGCGAATACGGTAAGGAAGCGGATTGGAAAATAGCTTTTCGCCATGAGCATAGCTCTGCTTAGCATGTTGGTTGATGGCAGTAACACCAACCAAAAGAGAGACGCCCAGTGTTAGACCGAGCCAAACAAGAATGATTTGAAGTGGGTAGCGTCGATAATGACCGAGTAGCGCTTTAACTACGGGCCATAACATGAAGCTGCCCCCCTTGTAGACGGATGCAGCCATCCATATGCTGGGCAACCTTTTCACTGTGTGTCACTAACAATAGCGTACACTCAAGCTCACGAGCTAATGACGTCAGTAAGCGCATTACCGCTTCTGCGTTGCGCTCGTCTAGGCTACCAGTAGGCTCATCGGCAAGCAGGATCTTTGGCTCCATATAGAGAGCTCGAGCAATCGCGGCACGCTGCTGCTGACCACCAGACACCTCTTCAGGGTAGCGTCCCAATAAAGGCATAAGATCGAGTGCAGACAAAATTTGACGCCATAAGCCTTTATCTTCAGGTAAACCTTTCAGTTGACGGCAAAAGCGGATGTTATCGGCAATGTTCAGTGTTGGTAGCAAGTTGAACTGTTGAAAGATATGCCCGATGTTATTGCGGCGGTAAGCAGTGCGATCACGCTCCTTTGCCATATGCATATCAAAATTCGGGAATAGAATTTCCCCAGAGTCAGCAAGGTCGAGCCCTGCAATGAGGTTAAGCAGTGTACTCTTACCTGAGCCACTTTCACCCATTAATGCAAGCTGGTCCCCTTGATTTAATGTTAATTCAGCACCTTGTAAAACGGGATGGAACTCTCCCCCGTCGACATAGCCCTTACATAGGTCTGATAGCTTTAACATTAAACAGCTCACATTAGTTAGAATTTGGAATGAGAATCTACACTAAATCTAAGGTTGTAGGAAGTAATTTGAAAGATAGATCACATGCTAAGTATAAAGTCACATAAATCTTACGTCTGACTTCAACTTCCTATAAGATTTTTTATCCATTTCTTACTCTTCATGCGATAGAGCGACCCACCCCATTTGATCACCTCTTCTGTTAAGAACATCAAATAGATCCATTCAGGTTCGACACCAAAATAGATAGCCGCAAAAGCCGCTAAAGGGATACTAATGAGCCACTGAGCAATCAGATCTTGGTAGAGGCAGAATTTCACATCTCCACCCGCTCGTAAAACGCCAACAATCACCGTCATTGGTATGGAACGAACCACAATACCTAAGCTCAAAATCAAGATGAATTTTTCAGATAACTCACGCGTTTCTGGAGTCAGTGCGCTGAAGGAATCTAGGATTGGAGCTTGAACAAAATAGAGCACCAACGCGACCACAATACTGGTGAAAAACGCTATGATACTGATGCCCAATGCTTGGTAATAAACCGCTTCATTGTTTTTGGCTCCTAACTGATTGCCAACCAACACGGCAGCAGCAGTCGACATGCCAATCAAAAGTGCCAAAGAGATAGATTCAACTGGTGTCATCACCGAGAGTGCTGCTAAGCCCTGCACGCCCGATTGCCCCATTATCGCGTGATAGGCAAACAAGCCCCCCGCCCAAGCTAAGAAGTTAAAGGTTGTTGGCAAAGAGAGTTTGAGAAACCTAACGACTTTCTGGACTGTTGCAGCAGCCATAACGTCAGCGCCTTTAAAAGCCAACAAGTGCTTCTTCCAGTAGAGGTATCCATAAAGCGTTACCACTTCGATCGCGCCGCTCAGCACAGTCGCAATCGCTGCACCTTTGATGCCCATCGCTGGCATGCCGAGGTTACCGAAAATAAGAACCCAGTTAAGAAAGATATTAGAGAGAATGCCAATACCGCTGAAAAAGGTACTTAGCCCCGGTCGGTGCATCGCGCGGAGCCCCACCGCCATACTGCTTACGCAAGCAACGGCGAACATACTGAACGCGGTAATCACGATGTATTCAGTGCCTAAACCGATAACTTCTTGTGAATCTGTGGTAACGCCCATTACTTGCGTTGGAAACGAAACAAAGAACACGACGGTCAACGCAGCGAACAACATCGAAACCAGCCAAGTTAGCGCGGTACTCTCTCGCACACCTTGTTTATCTCCGGCACCCCAATATTGAGCCGTTAACAGAGCACCACCCGTTGTTACCCCAACCAACATAATCGTGGTCACGAACATGGCACGACTTGCCACACCTACAGCGGCAATGTCAGCTTCTCCTAGCTGCCCCAACATCAAGACGTCAACCAAGCCTCTACTTGAAAACATTATGCTCTGCAGCGTAATAGGCAGTGCAATGGCAATCAGCTGGCGAACAAAGTCACCTTTGGTATGACGTATTATTGAAGCAAGAAGCATTAGGTCACCTCAATGGAACATATTGAAAAAAAAAGAGGAACATCGAAACAGTATAACAGTCGCGTGTTTTTATCCGCGGCGATAAATCAAGAACCAAGAAACGATTAGAAAAGACTGTTATGAAACCAAGCGAGCAGTCATTACAACACAATCAATTCAAACAATGAATGAAAAATAGGCATATACAGATAAAATATAACCCACCAAATCATTTATAGCGCTTTTATCCGAGTAAATTCCGATTTTTGATTAAAATCAAAGTTAGGTTCGATATCTAAATTACTGAAATTGTTATTAAAAATAACATAAACAAATAAATACATGTTTTACAACAAATTTAAATGTTAAAAAGCTTACAATCTAGAAAATCGATTAATATCAATTCCTTTTTACCATTTCATTAAGTCTAACTAATTCAATAACTTCCAAAACAAATCATTAGGGAGTTAACCATGAATAATAAAAAAATAGCACTAGGGTTAGTGGGTTTAGGTGTCGCGGCTTATTTAGGCTCAGTCTACATTGTAAATAAGGACGATAGAGATCTCGCAGCACGTCAAATTGCCCAATACTCACACTTAGACCCACAATCACTGAATTTCCAAGCCATGAAGATTATGGCTGACAAAGGGTGTGGATACTGCCATACCTCAGACAGTGAGATGCCTTTCTACTCAGAGTGGCCAATCGCTAAGAATCTAATGGACGCAGATGTACAAGTCGGCCTGCGTCACTTCGATATCAATAAGCTTTACCGCAACCTCCAGAACCAAGAGCCTGTCTCTGAAGTAGCGCTCGCACGTATCGAAAAAGTCTTATACGACGACTCTATGCCACCAAAGATCTATCAATCGATGCACTGGGCAGCTGGAATCTCAAAAGACGAGAAGCACACCTTATTAAAATGGATTCGTGAAAGCCGCGCTGAACGCCATCAGGACTCCCCTGTTGCCGCTGAGCGCAAACAGCGTGCACTACAACCTATCTACACCACTTTCGAAGTTGACGCAGGGAAAGCTGAGCTTGGCAAAGTGCTTTATCACGATACCCGTCTTTCTGGCGACGATACTGTCTCGTGTGCCTCATGCCACAGCTTAGACACAGGTGGCGTGGATAATCTAGTGGGTTCAGTGGGTATCGATGGTCAAGTTGGTGGTATCAACGCTCCAACGGTATTCAATTCAGTCTACAACAAACTGCAGTTCTGGGATGGACGTGCTCACGATCTGCAGGCTCAAGCTGGCGGTCCTCCATTCAACCCAATTGAGATGGGCTCTCACGATTGGGCTCAGGTGATTGAGAAACTAAGCGACGATGACGAAATTGTCGCAATGTTCGAATACGCTTATCAAGGTGAAATGACCGGCGACACCATCACCCATGCCATTGCAGAATTTGAAAAGACATTGACGACGCCAAACAGCCGATTCGACCAATATCTGATGGGCGACAAGCAAGCGTTGAATGAAATCGAGCAACATGGTTTGGATCTCTTTAAACAATACAGCTGCCATACCTGTCATGCTGGTGAAGCTATGGGTGGTGAAACGTTTGAAACTATGGGCATCAAAGCAGACTATTTTGCTGATCGTAGTGCACCTATCACTGCTGAAGATATGGGGCGATTTAATGTAACTGGTCAAGCAAGCGACAAGCATAAATTCAAAGTGCCTACACTACGCAACGTTGAACTTACCGCGCCATACTTCCATGACGGGCAAGCTGAAACGCTTGAGCAAGCTATCTACGATATGGGTAAGTATCAGGTAGGCGTTGAGATGTCAGACAGCGAAGTCAAAGCGATTAAGTCGTTTTTGAAAACCTTAACCGGTGAGTACAAAGGCGAGACATTAAGCACCAAAGCCGACAATGTTCAGCAAGCGAACGATGTATAAACACGACTATCGTTAAAACAATCTGAGACACAGTTAAGCCAATAGCAAGATACTATTGGCTTTTTTGCATATGACACTGGTAAATTAACAGCTAGTGACGTCCCTACTTCATATCAACGAATGGAGTCTTTATGAAGAAAGTACTGGTGTTAGGCGCTTCTGGTTATGTTGGCTCTCAGCTATTACCTCAACTCCTCAATCAAGGTTATCAGGTAACGGCAGCCGCTCGTCATATTGACTATTTGCAAGCTCGAACCGAGCCCCATCCAAACCTCTCACTAGAGTACTTAGATCTTGCTGACGCTCAGGCTACAAAACAGCTAGTACCTCATTTTGACCTCATTTTCTTCCTCGTCCACGGTATGGCAGAGGGGCACGACTTTATTGATTACGAGCTCACGTTAGCAAGAAACTTTGTCAATGCGCTTGGCCCGCGCAATCAACATGTGATCTACCTAAGCTCACTGCAACCACAAACGGCAGATTCGGATCACCTTCAAGCACGAAAGAAAACTGGCGATCTATTAAGATCTGGCCCGGTTCCTATCACTGAACTGCAAGCTGGCGTGATTATTGGCCCAGGCTCTGCGGCTTTTGAGATAATGCGAGATTTTGTTTATAACCTGCCAATAATGATCGCGCCAAAGTGGGTCGATTCCAAGGCTAACCCAATCGCCCTAAAAAACCTTAACTATTATCTGTTAAAGCTTGCCGAGGAAAATCCTGAAGCTCACCAAACCTTTGAAGTGGGCGGCCCGGATATTGTCAGTTACCGTAATCAATTTGCTCACATCGCTAAAACCGCAGATAGACCGCTTAGGTTATGGGCGACATCTTTGTTAACTCCAACTATTGCCTCATACTGGCTTGGTGTCGTGACATCTGTACCTTCGAATATAGGACGCGCCCTCCTTGCGGGCTTAAAGCATGACTTTATTGCTAACTCCACTGCAATTCAGGAGCGTTATCCACAACGACTGATTTCATTCCAAACCATGGTTGAGCAAGCGATTCGAGCAGAAGGTGAATTCGTTAAGAGTAACGTTTGGGGCTTCGACAAGACCGCATTCAAGCGCTGGCAAGCTGGCTACGGTTACTACCCTAAACAGACTGGGGCTACCATCCAATCTACCGTTGCCAAAGAAGAACTCTGGCAGGTGGCTCAACAGATAGGTAGCCCAAAACAAGGGTATTTCTTTGCGAACGCTCTATGGCGCACCCGTGAATGGCTGGATCTTTTCTTCGGTGGTGGTGTGCCCAAAAGGCAAGAACCGGAAGGCCCAACACTCAAAGTCGGCGATCATATCGATTCATGGAAAGTGATTCGTTGTGAAGAGAACCAGTTCCTATCACTGCTATTCGGTATGAAAGGCCCCGGCCTTGGTCGCCTCGAGATAACAGTTTCCGACCTTGCCGAGAAAGATCAAACAAGCAATCAAAGCGAGCTTAACATCACCGCTTGGTGGCATCCTAAAGGCTTTCTGGGATTACTATATTGGTTTGCCATGATGCCAGCACACCTATTTATATTTAAGGGTATGGTGAAGGCGATAGAAAGGCAGGCGAAAGAGCAGATAAGGGATTCGGGTGGCGAGAAGCGAAGAGACTAAAAGCGGATTTGGGATTCGAGTGGCGGGATGCGAAGAGAATTAAGAGCAAGTTCGGGATTCGAGTGGCGAGATAAAAAAAGAGCGGATAATTCCGCTCTTCGTATCTCACATCTCGTATCTACTACTCAGCAACAAAGCTAATAGGAATCTCAGCCAGTTGATTGCCTTGGTTCGCTGGGTAAACGATGTATTCGCCGTGATATTTCACTGCTGATTTGTAGTCGGTCACTTTATGAAGCATAAAGCCAGACTCCATTGCAGCTTGAACAAACTCTGCGTGGTTACCACGAACAAACCAGTTCATCGGTTTCACCATCAACTCGCCATCAAACGAGTCGTCACACTGCTTGCCACACAGTGCGAATGAGTGCTCGCCATCAGTGAAAAATTGAATTTTGCCACCTGTGGTCAGTTCGTCTTCGCTTGAAACGCTCCAACCCATGTCGTACATCTTGTCCATGAAGGCTTCAACGTCACTGTCTTTAAGCGCTTTTGGCTCTTCACCTTGTGGGAAGAATTGAGCATAAAACGCCGAGATTCGACGGAATGTAAATGTCAGATCCGAGTTATTACCTTTAGATCGCCCCTGCTTCTGCCAGCGAATCAGGTCCGCAGCGACACAGCGATCATAAGCTTGCGATTTAATCGCCTTAGTTACCCAGCGCACCAAGTAAAGGTTATTAGCAATCGGTGCGTCTACCGCTTTGCCAGATTTGTGTAGAGCCGTTAACTCATCGAGTGCTGTGTTAACCAGCTTTTGAATTTCAATGTAGTATTTTGACATTATGCCTTCTTTCCTAATGTCCAATAAAGTAGCGCTGAAAGTACGGCACACAGTGCCATCACAATGACCATAGAGCCAGCACTGTCACTCGGTAGGAACGCAACAATTGCGCCCACTACAGAGCCTGTACCAAAACGTAATGTACCCGCGAGCGACGAAGCTGTACCCGCCATATTTGGGTAACCGCTAAGCAGCAAACCCATAGTATTACTGCCGATGGTTGATAGTGTGCCGATAAATAGCATCACAAATGGCACGATACCCCAAAGACCGAGATCTAAGCTCCAGCCAATGAACAAGCCAACACCCGCGAGCAGTTGAATCGCCAGTCCCACTCTCAACATAGTATGAGAGCCTACCTTTTTCACCATACGACCATTAATGCTGGTCATCAAAATCATAGCAACGATATTTAAGCCGAACAGATAACCGAACAGGTCTGGACGTACACCGTAGATATCAATGTAAACAAAAGAGCCTGCCGTTAAGAACGCGAACATACCCGAAAATGAAAACGCACCCGAGAAGATGAGTCCCATTGCGGTTTTGTTTTTACATAAGCGGAAGTAGTTACGCATCGTCGTTTTAAAACGTAACGGCTGACGCTTCTCTACCGGCAAGGTTTCAGGAATCTTAAACGAGACAGCGAGAATCACGATTACAGCGAAAATTGCCAACACCCAGAAAATCGAACGCCAGCCAAACCACAACGCCAAGTAACCACCAATCATTGGTGCCACCAGCGGCGCAACCGTCATTACCAAAGTAACGAACGACATGGTTCTTGCAAAATCTTCGCGATCAAACATGTCACGCACGACAGCTTGAATGATTACTGCTGCCGCTGCGCCTGCAAAACCTTGCGCGGTACGAACATAAGTCAGCGCTTCAATGCCATGCGTTGTTGCACTAACCATAGACGCAATCGCAAACAGAACCACACCAATCAGTAGAACGGGTTTACGACCATAGCTATCTGCCAATGGGCCATGAAGCAGCTGTCCTAGCGCAAAACCAGCGGTGTAAGCCGTAAGAGTGATTTGAACTTCACCGGCAGTCACACCAAGGTCTTTGGCGATCGTTGGCATCGCAGGCAGGTACATGTCGATGGCAAGTGGTGTCAAAGCACCAATTGCACCAAGAATCAAAAACAGCATTAGACCTAGCTGAGGTGTTTCAGGTTGGGAACTGGGGGCAGTTTGGCTTTGCATAAATCTCCGACTAAGTACTAAGAGCTGCGCTTACACGCAGACAGAATATTGGCTGAGACTTTCCTAGTACCAGTCAAAATGAATAGCCGACGCTGTCCTTGGTCGGCATTAAACAGAGAGGAAGATTACTTCCAGATAGAGTCGATCTCTTCTTGAGTTAGGTAACGGTACTCACCTAGCTCTAAAGATTCATCCATCTCAATTTCACCAATACGTTCGCGGTGTAGCGCTTCTACTTTGTTGCCTAGTGCAGCGAACATACGCTTAACTTGGTGGTACTTACCTTCATGGATAGTAAGAAGCACTTCACGCTCCGCACGCACTTCAAGGTGTGCAGGAAGAGTAAGACCATCTTCGCTTTTCAGCTGGATGCCCTCTTTGAATTTCTCTACGTAATCGTCTTCAACTGGATCCACCAACCAAACGCGATACATTTTTTCACACTTGTGTTTTGGTGAAGTAATACGGTGAGACCATTGACCATCATCGGTCACAAGCACTAGACCTGTGGTATCCACGTCTAGACGACCAGCAAAGTGAAGCTTGTCCATCTTGATCTCATCAAGCAGGTCAAAAACCGTGCGATTAGAGCTGTCTTCATGCGAGCAAACAAAACCTTCAGGCTTGTAAACCATGATGTAACGTGGGCCTTGAACACGCAGTTCATTGCCTTGCCATTCAACAACGCACTCTTCGGTAACCTTAGTGGCACCGCTTTTTTGCATAACGTCGTTAACTGTCACTGTTTTTGATTTTAAAATCTGTGTTGCTTCTTTTCGAGTGACGCCTAATGAGTCACATAGAAATTTATCTAAACGCATGAATACCTCAACTAATCTAAGTCAGGTATTATAGTCACCTTTGCTCAATTAGTTGAGCGATTTCACACTATTTTTGCCACTTTACAAGATGCAGTATGTATACACTCCGCCCATATCAAGCCGACTCCGTAAAATCTGTTATCCATTACTTTCGCAAACACCAAACGCCCGCCGTTCTGGTGCTACCAACCGGCGCAGGTAAAAGCTTGGTCATTGCCGAATTAGCACGCCTAGCAAAAGGGCGAGTTCTTGTAATGGCGCACGTGAAAGAACTGGTTGAACAGAACCACGAGAAGTACGAAGGCTATGGCTTGAAAGGCTCGATTTTCTCGGCCGGTTTGGGGCGAAAAGAGACCGACCAGCAAGTGGTGTTTGCCTCTGTACAGTCGGTAGTACGTAACCTTGATGCCTTTTCCAACCAGTTCTCACTCTTGGTTATCGATGAGTGCCACCGAGTACCCGACGAGAAAAACAGCAGCTATCAGAAAGTGATTGCTCACCTACGTGAAAATAACCCAGGCATTAAAGTACTTGGCCTAACAGCAACACCATATCGATTGGGGATGGGTTGGATTTACCAATACCACACTCGCGGCCAAGTGCGTTCTGAAGAGCCAAGATTCTTCCGCGACTGTATCTTTGAGTTGCCTATTCGTTACCTTCTCGACGAAGGCTTCTTAACCCCTGCCCGCATGATTGATGCACCGGTACTAAGTTACGACTTCTCACAGTTAAAGCCTGCCAACACAGGCCGCTACAAAGAGGCCGAACTAGATATGGTGATCGAACAATCAAAGCGCGCAACACCACAAATCGTTGAACAGATCATTCACCTAGCAAAAGACAAACAAGGCATCATGGTGTTTGCCGCCACGGTGCGTCACGCTCAAGAGATTCTTGGTTTGCTGCCAGAGGGTGAAGCGGCAATTGTAATCGGCGATACTCCAACGCTAGAGCGCGATCAGATCATCAACGACTTTAAGCAGCGCAAAACCAAGTACTTAGTAAACGTATCAGTATTAACCACAGGCTTCGATGCCCCGCACGTGGATCTTATTGCGATTCTGCGTCCTACCGAGTCAATCAGTCTGTATCAACAAATCGTTGGTCGAGGTCTTCGCCTGTCTCCGGGCAAAGAGGAGTGTCTGGTATTGGACTATGCCGGAAACAGTTACGACCTCTATCAGCCTGAAGTTGGCGATCCAAAGCCAGACTCTGACAGCGAAATCATCACCATTCCTTGCCCTGCTTGCGGTTTCAATAACAACTTCTGGGGTAAGCTCGATAGCAATGGTTTCTTGCTGGAACACTTCGGCCGTAAATGCCAAGGTTATTTCACCGATGAAGATACTGGCGAGCGTGAGCATTGTGGCTACCGATTCCGAGCCAAGTATTGTGGTGAATGTGGCGCTGACAACGACATCGCCGCGCGAATTTGCCACGAGTGCGATGCGACCCTAGTTGACCCAGACAAAAAACTAAAAGATGCACTGAACCTTAAAGATGCACTTGTATTTGAGTGCCTAGAGATGGACCTAAACGTGTTTAAAGACGATAAAGGTAAATCTCAGCTCAAAGTGACGTATCGAGGTGAAAACCAAGCTCAAGTTCATGAGTTTTGGTCGCTAACTACCAAGAAGCAAAAGCAGACCTTTAAAGACCAATTTGTTCGCCCTCATTTGGCCGATAGACACCGCCCTTTCGAGGAAGCATCTCCAACCAAAGTGGTCGCTCACCAACATAGATTCAGGCCACCACAATTCGTTATTGCACGTAAGGTAGGTCGTTTCTGGAAGATGCGTGACAAGATATTTGATGATGAGCTTCAGGAACGTTAAGCCTAGTTCACCGCTCTTGTGTCACTAAACCCACAACAAAGGCTGCTAAAGTCTCATTGTGGGTGCGATTCACTTTCTGTTCATCTTCACTTTTTTATACTACTTACTATCAACATTACCTAGGATTCGCTATGTTTAGTAAAGCAATGATTTCTTTGATGTCTTTAAGCTTTGGCTTAGTGGTTTCCGGCTCTGCATGGGCGGACTCACACCCTAACGGGCACGACCTCGTTCAAGACGTTCATAAGGAAGGTACACGCATCGAGTTCGAAGAAGACCAAGATGAAGTTTATGAAGCGGTTAGAGAAGGCTACATTCGCCCGTTTTCTGAAATGTACGCTGCAGTGGAAAATGACCTGCACGGTCGCATCATCAAGGTTGAACTTGAAGAAGACGATGACATCTGGGTCTACGAGCTAAAGATCAACTACAAGAACAACATCATCAAGGTCGAATACAACGCTGAGACGTTAGAGATGTTGATGATCAAAGGTCGAAACTTTAAAGATGCGATCAAAACTGACAGCGAATAAATAGCCATAAGAACCATATTTCCCGCTGCGAATAACGAATAGCAACACCTAATATCGAATAACAATAAGCAAAAAGAGCCAATCATGAAAATTCTCGTCGTTGAAGATGAACCGCGTTTAGGCGAACAGATTATTGAAACTCTCGAAGGAGCCGACTGGGTTCCTGAACTGTCACAAGACGGTATTGATGCACTTTATCGCGCAACTTCAGAAGAGTGGGATGCGATTGTTCTAGACCTTGGCTTGCCAAAGCTCGACGGGTTAACGGTATTGAAAGGTATTCGAGATGAGAATATCAACACGCCAGTGATCATTCTTAGTGCGCGCGACACCTTAACTCAGCGTGTAGAAGGCTTGAATGCAGGTGCCGACGACTACCTCACTAAACCCTTTGAGATGGTTGAATTGATCGCTCGTATTCGTGCCCAACTTCGCCGAGCGTCTGGTTCTGCATCGCCAATCCAACAAATCGGTGACTTAAGCCTGGATACTCGTAGTTCGAAGGTGCTTTGGCAAGGCCAAGCAGTAAGCTTAACAGCGCTTGAGTACAAAGTGGTTGCCTACTTCATGCATAACAAGGACAAGGTTATCTCACGTACTGAGTTGGTTGAGCACATTTATAAGCAAGACTTCGATCGCGATTCTAATACCGTCGAGGTATTCATTGGCCGCATTCGCAAGAAGATCGCACCTAAGATCATTAAGACTGTGCGCGGTTTAGGCTATCAGCTTAACG
Organism: Vibrio sp. THAF190c; assembly: GCF_009363355.1. Lineage (NCBI taxonomy): Bacteria > Pseudomonadati > Pseudomonadota > Gammaproteobacteria > Vibrionales > Vibrionaceae > Vibrio > Vibrio sp. THAF190c. Next base: position 2,029,512 of record NZ_CP045338.1, read on the forward strand.
CTGACTAATCTCCCTTCTCTCTGTGGGTGGCTCACTTTGACCCTAGATAAAAGTGAGCCAAAATAGCGATGAATCTAAATAAAAAATCCCTCAAAAAGATCAGTCTAAAAAGCCGCTTGCTCCTTGCTGCGGCTTTTTGGTTAGGCGCCATGATTCTTGCCGCTGGTATTGGTATTCCAAAACTGGTTAACGACTATTTAGTTGATGATCTAAAACAGCAGCTCAGCCTAACTATGGACGAGCTCACGGCCAACATCGAAACCAACGATGCGGGCATGCTGATGATGCTAGAACGATTGTCGGACCCGAGGTTTAATCAACCTTACAGTGGCGTTTATTGGCGAGCAGAAAGCCAAGGACAAGTGATTCGTTCACGTTCACTGTGGGATAAAGATATGGATATCAAGCGCTCTCCTATCCATACCTCGATTAAAGGCCCGGACAAAGAACAGCTGATTTATATCGAGCAACTCATCTACCTACCAGAGCTAAGTGACCCTGTCACCATAACCATAGGTGTTGATGAAGACCCACTTGAATCTACCCTCCATGACCTTACTGGCCAAGTGTGGATTATCTTGGGCTTGTTGTTTGTTGGCGTTCTGCTTTTGATTGGTATTCAAGTTAGCTGGTCGCTCCTTCCTCTTAACAAAATGCAGCGCGAACTGGCGATGCTACGTAAAGGGGAGCAGCAAGGTCTCAGCGATAGCTATCCAAAAGAGGTTTCCCCACTAGTCTCTGACTTGAACGCTCTACTCTTCCACTATCAAGAGTTGTTGGAGCGCGCTCGACACCATGCTGGCAACCTATCTCACGCCTTAAAAACGCCACTGTCAGTACTCAAAAATGAAGTGAACTCACTACCTAAAGAGAACCAACACCTACTGCAGCAGCCGATTGACCAGATTCAGAGCCAGATTGATTATCACCTAGGCCGTGCTCGTATGGCGGGTGCAATGAACATCTTATCGGTGAAGTCATCGCCTTGTGAGCGCGTAGAAGCTATCTCGATGGCCTTTGATAAAGTCTATGCTGCCAATGAAGTCACCATGATCAATGAGCTCGATTCAGAGATTGAGGTCGCCGTAGAGAAAACCGATCTTGATGAAATGGTTGGTAACCTACTGGAAAATAGCTATAAATGGGCTGCCAGCATTATCCGAGTTCACTCCAACGATCTGAGCGAAGGTCGCATTGAGCTGGTTATCGAGGATGATGGACCGGGTATCCCGGAAGAGAAAATGAGCCAAGCGGTTAAACGTGGGGTGCGTCTAGACGAAACAACGCCGGGGACAGGTTTAGGGCTCAATATCGTAAACGAGATGGCCCATAGCTATCGTGGGCAACTCAATTTAGAAAAAAGCTCGATGGGCGGTTTAAAAGCTACGCTTATCCTACAGCTCTCCCAAAACTAGAAGCTTAAAGCTAGATACTGAGAAAAGTTAATAAGCATACCAAACGCATTGGTATGCTTATCTCTATTATCTAGGTAATCAAACCTACTTGCAGCTCGGCAGTAATGTCTGATACATGGTTTTAAAACCTTTCAGAGATACCGTTGCAAGTTCTACTTTTGAACCACCACCTTGAAGCTCGACCTGCAATGATTGAGCGCTGTAGAACGATTCAAGCTGGGTCAGAGGAACGGTTGCCCAGTGAGTCTTACCTTTAATCCAAACATCCATAGTAAAGCGAGTTCCATCATCCAGCACAGCTTTCGCTGGATAACCCAACTCCTCTCTCAACAAGCCATTGAAAAACAGGAGATTGACGCCTTCAGTGGTGCATCGCAGTGCAACCGTATCGACATTACCATCACTTTTCACACTCGACACGCCAAGGATAACCGCTTCACCAGTATCGAAGCTTTTCGACTCGTAATGCTCCCAGTCTTGATAAGTGTCTGTAAGTTCCAAACCAGCACTCGCATTAAAAGCAAACAGTGATAGTAAGCCTGCAATTAAGTGTTTTTTCATCTCTTTTCCCGATAATTAAGCCACGCCTTTTCGTTCGCTTTAGTCTGTTATTGATTAAGACAGAACACTACTCAGTACGCGGCTAAACAATGACTAAATTACTTGGTTTTTGCCGATACTTCTGGAAGTAACACAGCTTCAAAACGCTCCGCTTCGCTCAAGAACTGGCGCATGATTGCATCCACTTTCGCTTTATTACCTTCGCTATTTGCACGACGCTGCGCCTGAATCAAACGCGGGCTATCCGTTAGTAAGTAAGACTGTTCCATTGCGTTCAGCATCCCCAAATCAGAGCGCAAGTAGCGATCAATTTGGTCATCGCGTTGCACCAACTTGTTCTCCAGTACCTGTTCATCCGCTCCTTGTTTTGCCACGGAGCTCAACACTGAGTGCGTTAGAGAAATCAGTTCATCAACACGCTCAGGTGCACAAGTAAACAGAATTCGGCCTTCGGCTTGTGGGCTGTGTACGTCTTGCCAGAACCAGCTCGCGACGCCATAAACGCCTGATGCTTGCTCACGAAGCTTAAGTCGCAGTTGCTCTTGCACTAACTCACCGCTTAACTCCAAGTAATATGCGTTATCTGGTCGCCATTGAGAGTCTTGAGTTAAATAGATCTCGACCTCTGCTCTCGGCTCTTTCGAATCGGCTGTGCTGTAACGAACCATTGGAGAAGAAGCTTTCACATCGTAGAAAGTACGTTTTGGCTCTTTCACTTCGATTGAAGACAAGTAGCGGGCAGCGAGTTGCTCAAGCTCATTTGCAGAGATATCCCCGACAACAAAATAGGTGTAGTCGGTTTTACCCGCGATGTACGTTTGATAAACGTCGCTTAGCTTCTCCGTGGTGTAGCTTGGAGCTTGTTCACCATTATCGCTATACACGGTTGGAATACCTGGGAAGCGTAGCTCAGAGACTTTGCGCACAAAGCGATCTGCACCATCGAACTGGCTGCCATTTAAGCGCTGCTCCATCTCAACTTGATACTCTTTCAAGGATTTCTCTGATACCGGACTCGACGCCAGTTTCAAATGAAATAGCTTGAGCATTTTTTCAAAGCTGTCAGTTTTTGCCCAACCTGAAAAACCCTGTTGATAATCGCCAACCAATGTCGACATCACTACTGGGTTGCCTCGAAAGATGGTCTGAATATCAGCCTGAGAGACCTCACCAACACCGGTATCATCGACGAGGCTTACAGCGGTTCTCAATGCTTGATAATCACTCTGAGGAATAGAGCGAAGTCCACCTTCCGTCAGCGCTTTAAAATGCACTTGGCCCGGGTTGCTATCGCTATAGCGGTAAACTAGTTTGCTGCCATTGCTCAATCGGTATTCCGTAATTCGGTGCTCTGCCCATTTTTTCTCTTGCTTGAGCGTCCCCGGCTTTGGATCAACCACAGGTAGTACAGCGTTGCTGTCATCGACGACCCAAGGCTGCTGCATAGTGTGCATGCTCATTTGCCATTCACTCTCCACCCATTCAGATGCAAGTTTTGGCTTACGTTTGTCGGTAGGTTGAGTGAGCAGAACCAAGCGAGATTTAGGCTCAATGATATCGAGAAATGCCTCGTTCACCTGCTGCAATGTAATACGGTCCAGAAAGTACTTATTCAGCTCATACGCTTGATCTTTACTTACCAGAATCTGACCACTTGCCGCAGCAACCATTAAATCTCCCGCAAGATCAATACTGTAGTTCTTCTTGTCTTGGCCTCTCTTGATGACACCTTGTAAACGGCTAATCTCTCCATTAACTTCGGCCTCAGAAAAACCTTGTTGCGCCAACTGAGCAACAAACTGGAACAGCCCTTGTGTTGCTTGTTGGTACTCTCCCTCGACTAACTGTAGAGAAAACACAGCCTGCGTTGTTTCTCTGCCGACATTCGATGAGTAGAAATTGGCGGCATTGACCACGTTATCTTCATCTTGCTCCCAACGCTGCAAGCGCACATTAAGTAAGCGTGTAGCAATTTGATGAGCAAGGTCTTGTTGATAACGTGCAAAGCTTAAGTCAGGCTCAAAAGTTGAGAAAAAGCTCACTTCAACCGAAGGGGATGAATAACCCTCTTCGGAAACAACTTCGCTGCGCCAACCATCCACGAGAGGAATGCTGTAATCGATCTTCTCAAGTTCAGATTCAGGTGCATTTGCATCTCCCATTTTCTGGGTGATCAGCTGTTTAACCTGCTCTGTTTGAACGTCGCCAACCACCACAACAGACATATTATCTGGGCGATACCATCTGTTGTAGAAATCTGCGACACGATACTTGGATACATTTTGAATCGTATGCGGGTCACCAATAGGGTCTCGAGTGACATAGCGTGAGCCCGCCATTTCGATGGCACTTTTCTTATCACCCAAGCGCAACATTGGTCCTAAGCGAGCACGCCACTCTTCAAGCACGATGCCGCGCTCAGCATCAAGGTCGCCCTTCAGCATGGTCACATTACTCGCCCAATCAGAAAGAATGTCCATGACTAACTCAAGCGTCTCAGGATCATTGCTCGGTAGATTCAATGTATAAACGGTATTTTCAAAGTCGGTGAATGCATTAATATCCACACCAAACTTCATACCCGCCTCTTCGAGCACCTTAATCACGTCGTTCCCCGGATAGTGCTCGGTACCATTAAAAGCCATGTGCTCAACGATGTGAGCAACACCCCTTTGGTCGTCGTCTTCGTTCATTGAACCTGCATTAACGACCAAACGAACGTAAACTCGCGATTCTGGGTTGGTATTTTCAGCAATATAGTAGCTAAGACCATTCTCGAGCTTGCCGACTTCGACACTGCTATCGAAGCTTAATATCTGAGCTAAATCTAAAGACGTATCTTCATTGTTTGTTGGAGTTGTTACCTGACAAGCACCCAAAAGTGCGGCACTAGCCAAGATCAGTATCTTGTTAATCTTCATGAATATTTAAATGACTGTGTTTGAGTACATAAGGTGATCTGGTTTTGTTCTTCTTCGTGTGTTTCGCGATGAGAAACCTCAACAACATGTGTATCTGGAAGTTGCTGCGCCATGCTCTCTCTGATCGAACGATAGCTCTCAGGATCAAGAGCAGACATTGCTTCATCTAAGAACAGCCATTGCGGTTTTTGAACCAAACTGCGAGCCAGCATGATTTTTTGTAACTCACCGCCTGACACACTCTGTTGCCAGTTACTATTTAGATCGAGCTGCTCACTGAATTTACGAATACCAGCGAGAGTTAAGGCATCCACTAACTCCAAATCAGACGTCGATTCGCCGTTTGGATACAGTAAAATCTCGCGTAAGCTTGCATTAGGCAGGTACGGCTTCTGAGGAATAAACATACACTCGCTATCATCTGGCATACTCACTTCGCCATTTTGGTATGGCCACAAGCCCGCCAACGAACGAATGAAAGTGCTCTTACCGCCACCCGAGACACCTTTGATGGTGATACTTTGTGAAATCGCACCACTCTGTTCAGATAGCAGTGGTTGCTGTTGTGGTGAATACAGATTAAGGTCACGCCACTCTGGTTGATTCGAACGTGGCATAACATTCGCGGCAGGCAATGCCTCTAGCTGTGTGTGGAACGTGATCAAACGGTCAGTCACCGCACGCCAATCAGCAAGTGACTCATAGGAATCAACGAACCAACTGAAGGCCTCTTGAACACGATAGAAACCAGTCGCAGTTTGCATCATGTCACCAAGCTGCAAAGCACCACTCATTAGCCGTGGAGACGCCACTAAGTATGGGAAGATACGAGCAACTTCATTGTAGCCACTGGTAAATGCACCGTATTTTAGTTTCATGCCAGTGAGTTGCTGCCAGTTGTCCCATACCTTGCCGAATAGGTTTTGTGTTCGATGGTTCTCTGCTGATTCACCACGTTGTAGCGCAATAGATTCCGCATGTTCACGAACTCGCATCAAGTGGAAACGAAAGTCTGCTTCACTTTTCTCTTGTTCAAAGTTCAATGGCACTAAGCGTTTTGCAATTTTGTGCGTCAGCCATGTACCGATGATTGAGTACACGATGGCCACCCATACCATGTAACCCGGAATTACCCATTCACTGCCTGCAAACTCAAAAGTAAGGCTGCCAGACAGGTTCCATAGAATCACAACAAATGAGAACAAGCTTGTGATAGTGCGCAGTAGACCTAAGCCCATCGACAGTGTTTTGTCACAGAAATCTTTAACATCTTGCGAGATTCGCTGGTCTGGGTTATCGCTATCTGGATAACTCAATTGATGACGATATAGGCGCTTACCACCCAACCACTTCTGCAGAAAAGTATGGGTAAGCCAACGACGCCAACGGATTCTCAATGTTCTTCTCAAGTACTCTTCCGCCAGATCAACTACGGTGTAAACCACCATGATCAATACGAACTGACCGAGCATATTCCAGAAGTTATTCCACTCTTCATTCTGCATTAAATTGAAAAAGTCGCGGTTCCAGTTGCTGTAAAGCACTGCGACTTCAACGATCAGATAATTCAATCCGACTACAAGCCCTAACAACAACCAAGCAATACGCTTCTCGTCGCTACGCCAGTATGGATGTGCTAGCGACCATACTTGCGAGAGGAAAGGTTTGTCTTTGAGAGACAACGGAGATGGGTTAGACATAGTTCACCAAAAACGACAAGGCAACCAGCAGCCAAAGCAACTGGTTACCCTTTACCAAAATAAAAGAAATGTGATTATTAGAATTCGTAACCTAGCTCAAGCCAAAACTCACGGCCTGGAGAGAAAGTTGCATTACTAGCTGAGCTGAAAATGCCCTTTTGGCGTACATCATCTAGCACGTTAAGAACATCAACTTGTACGTAAGCAGAATGAGTTCCGTAGAAGCTCGGTTGGTAGCGAACTCGTGTATCCCACTGCGTATGCGTACCATGGTCATAGGTGTAGTACATCTCTTTGCCATCAGCTGCATCTGTGGAATACTCAGCGTCTTTTACTGGTGCTTTTATGTAGACCTTATTTGACCACGAGATGTTGTAGTTAGGTATTGCCATATCTAGCCCTAAACGTACTATCCACTCTTCACCGTTGCTGTTTACTTCTTCCTGCGCCTCTGCGCGAGTCATCAGTTTTCCATCAAGGTAAATTAACTCATTCGCGTTGTAACCAGTGCCGAGGTTAGACGCATCTGTTGTTGTCCAGTCTGCGGCAAGGGTCGTTGTCCAATATGTTGGACCTAACACCCATGGCTTAATGTTGGATGCTTGAATGGTGTACACATCGACGTTGTAACTTTCTGTATTTCTATAAGTCACCACGCCCCCTATGTCTTTAGCTTTAATTCTGTCTTCGTATTTACGACCGACATAACCAGCAGAAAGAACAAAGTTCGACACATTCTGTGTAACACCTAGTGAGATCTCATCAGAATATGGCGTTTTCAAGTTTTCGATTGATGCGAAATCACGAGTGGTATCGTTATTCAGTTCTAATATTTCACCTGCTAGCTTCATGGATCCGAACGAGCGACCATAGTAGCGGTTCATACCAAAGCGTAGATTCGTATCGCGAGCGACTTGCAGTGACGAAGCGAATCGATACGCCACGTTTGTATTCTCAAGGAAGTCATCGCGATCGATACGAACACCAGGTCGTAGTTTTAAGTTGCCAATCTTAATTTGGTCTTCGATGTATGCTGCGTAATCTTGGTGGTCTGTGTCTACACTTCCTGCGTTTAAAGTATCTACAGTCTTTGCGAACTCAACTCCGCCCCAAGTCATTGTCGTGTTGATTGTCACATCGCTGTCACGATTAAATTTATAATCTGTTTTGCGATAATCCGCCCCCATAGAGACCACATGCGACGTTGAACCAAGCTTCACTCGATCAAAATCATACGCTAACATCAGGTTGATGTTTTGCTGCGTCATGTCGCTATCGCCATATCCGCCTTCGTAATATTCAAATGACGGATCAAACTCGATATAGACATTAGCTTGATTCGAAGAAGAGTCGCGTTCATCTTTAAATTTGTCGTACGCCGCTGTTGCAGAAAATGAACCCGAACCTAATCTTTGAGTCCACTTAATGGTAGAGCCGTAAGCGAGGTGTGTATCTGTAACATCACCCTCTGTATTCGTAGCAAAGTACTTACCTTCACTGTAATCAGACAAGCGCAGACCAAACTCTAGAGAGCGATTAGTATCAGGAGTCCAGTTGAAGTTTGCGAGGAAATTGTCTGAACGACGAGTGTGGTCTTCGACATCTCGCTTACCTGTCGGGTTTAGCAAACGAGTTTGCTTGATGTCTGAGTCTCTTCGGCTAAAACCAAGTACCATACCCACGTTGTCAGTAATAGCTTGCTCTGCCACAACACTAAAGGAATCTTTTTTATATTCTGGCTGATACGTTGCTTCTGAACCAGTTGGCTCCTTAGCATCCGACGCGGCTTTGACATTGTCATCAATATGAACCGAAGCCCAATCAGAACGTGTACCTCGATAACGCAACTTAACGCGGTTTTCGCCACTGTAGTGACGAGTTTCAGCGTTAACTGCACCACCAGTAAAGCCACCAAACTGTGCAGGAATATCACTAGTATAAGCTGTGATACCACTCAAAAGATTAGCGTCAAAATAATACGCTTGCTCAGAACTCTTATTCGGATTAACCGCCATGGAACCATCAAAAAGCCCACCAGTTGGATCGATGTCGTTGTTGATATTAATTCCGTTAATTAAATATGCAGTTTGCTCAGGATCTGCACCATTAATTGAGATTGAGCTCGGCTTAATCTCACCGCCTTGTAGGCCATCTAAATCACCACCAGCAAATCGTACATTTGGGTTGTCTTTTAGATAATCGGTTAAGTTACCGTTTGAAGAAGGGGTATCTTTGATGTCATCCGCATCTAGAGTTTGCTTTGTTGAAAGCTCATCGTCTCTCGTGTCAGTAACATTAATGCTAAGTTCAACTTCAGACTCAGATGGTTTTTCTGTTTCAGCGTAAACGCTAGACACAGAACAGAGCGACGCAATGGTCGCTGCAAGAAGAGTTTTATTAAAAGGGTGCATGTTAAAAAGGTCTAGGTGATAATAATTATCATTAATACTAACAATAAGACATTCAACAAGTAAATCCCTCACCCATTACCAATAACTGCAGAATAATCTACCAATACCTCCTTTTAGTTAATGAAAATGCAACATTCATTACCGTTATAAATTATACCCAAATCTTATAGAACCCTTTAATTACAAGGCTTAATGAAAATAAATATCATTTGGAATAAAATGTCGCTCACCACATTTACTCACACAAACTGTTAACAAAATAATTATTATAAGAAATGCAGTTTTGTTAAGGCAATCGATAAAATACAAATCAATGACAATTCATACAAAAACAAGACAGACAAGGAATAATCAGCATCTTGAAATAAATTTAAATTAAATAAAATCAATTATTTAAACTAAAAATCACAATGTAACACGAAAAATAATGCTTCACATATAAATAAAAACAATTATCATTCCCGATCTTTTGTGATTGCTTCACCGAATATTTCCAACCAACACAAGCGCTCATACTGATGATTCAACTCCGTTTTACACTCTTAGCGATATGCTCATTCTGTCTGCAAAATAATGTATTTGCAGAATCAATCACTAATCAAAAGATACAAGAACAAGTTGGGCATATCGAATCAACATCTGCAATCCAAGACCGTATTGAGTCGATCGACGACCAAGCTCAGTTGCAACGTGAAACGGCAAGATCCCTAGATCATGAAATAAGGTTACAAAGCCGCTATCAAGCGCAGCTCACTAATCAACTGATTCAACTACAGAATGTTATTGACGGGTTAGACGTTGAGATGGATAACATCCGCCAAACTAAGGTCAGTTTATACCCACTACTAGAGCAAATGACCGAAACACTGACAGAGCTTGTGTTGGCCGATCTCCCTTTCGATCGACAAACGCGACTAAAACGAATCAACCAATTAAACGACAACTTGATCGATCCTCAACTGAGCGATGCTGAAAAACTCGAACGAATCTTGATTGCCTATCAAACAGAAATCCAATTCGGCACCGAAGTAAAAACATGGTTTGGCAGGCTAACAGCTGATCAAGAAGTTCAATATTTAAGGGTTGGACGTTTGGGTTACTACTATCTATCACTTGATTCATCACTGGCTGGTGTGTGGCGTCCGAAACAACAAGTATGGGCAACGCTTTCAAGCGAACAAACCAAGCAGGTCAACCAAACTATTACAGCATTGAACCGTGGTAATACATACCCACTCCTCACTCTTCCAAAGGCGCAATAATCATGAAGAACCTAACAGCTAATAACAGCACTTCCATGATGAAAAAGAACCTTTGGAAATCCCGTTACAGCGCGATATTGATAGTCAGCCTAGCCACAATGTTCAGCGCTAACCAATCTAACGCTTCAGAAGAACCAGTTCGCTCACCAGTTTCGGCGAGTGAGCAGTCAGAGCGACCAACAACTAGCGATTCACTGCAATCCATCTTTGAACGTGTTGAGAAAGCGAGCCAAGCCGATATTCGGCGCTACCAAGAGCTTAAAGTTCGCAAACAAGAACAACTCATTGAAGCAAACGCGGAAGTCACCGCGCAGCAAACCAAGCTACAAGCGCTCAACACTCGCAATGCTCAGTTAGAGGAACAGATTCTTCAGCTACAGCAAAAGCTGCAGGATAAACAGAAACAGGTCAAAGCCGCTAAAGCTGACATCGTTGAGGTCATTGATCTCACTTCTGCTCAACAGAGAAATTTCCTCTCGAACAATCGCCCTTTAGCGACTTGGACAAACGTGAAAGAACCGCAACCTGTCGATGAAAATGACTTCAGTATCGCAACCATCCATCAGCTTTGGTTGGCAATGGTGCAACAAATCTCTACATCGAGTGCACCAAACGAACATGTGGGTGAGATATTGCTGCCTAATGGAGAGATCAAGCAAGCATCAATTCAACAAGTTGGTGCATTTAGTCAATTTGCTGAAGGCTATGGCTGGCTTAGTTTTGATGGTGCACGCCAACAGTGGATTCAGCTCACTCCACAACCTCAATTAGTTCACAGCAATGAGCAATGGTTGATCGATCCTGCCTTTGGTTTTGGCTTCTTGGCCAACGCTAAGCAACCTAAATGGTATGAGGCTTACTTACCTGCCGGCATTATTGGGCTGCTCATCGGTGTTCTTGCTGCTATCGGTTTTTCTATCGGTTTAGCACGCTTATTCAGCGTAACCAGAGAGAAAAAAGCAGTGAAGCAGCAAGCCTTAGAGCTCAGTAAATTATCCGAAAAAAACATGTTAGGTCGCGTGCTCCTTCAACTTAAGGGATGTACAACAAACCAACAGATGGAAGATGTTGTAGACGCCAACATTAGCCGAGAGGTGCCATGGCTAAACAAAGGTATAGGTACATTAGCAGTTTTAGCAGCAATAGCGCCACTAATGGGACTTTTAGGCACCGTTGGTGGAATGATCGAAACATTTAGTGTCATCACCGCGCAAGGTGCTACTGATGGTGAGCTACTTTCAGGTGGCATCGCAGAAGCGTTACTGACCACAAAATTGGGGCTACTAGTCGCAATTCCTCTATTGATATTGCACTGTCTGGTTAAGACGCAAGCACAGCAGTTATCGGAGATTTTGGAGCACCAAGTCACCAGCTTAGTCGTGGACATTCGACACGGTAAACAAGCGTAATGCTAGAACAGATATTAAGCGCACGCTTACCCATGGATCACCCCATTATGTGGGCGATTGGTTTGGTGTCTTTGGTCATGTGGGGGTTAATCATCCAATGCTATTTCCGTTTTCACAGTCTGAAGCAGTTGGATCTTACCTCGCAAATTCACCACGTGAGTGCGCGATACTCAAGTATTACCAGTAGCGAGCTAAAGCACGTTCAACAAGGTTGGATTAGCCAAATTAATCAGCACCTTAATCTAGGGCTAAACGAAATCAGGCTCTGTGTACGCATTCTTCCCATGCTCGGTTTGCTGGGTACAGTCGATGGAATGATGGAGTGTTTTGAACAGTTGAACAATGACGATGTGTTGAACGCAGTTTCTAATGGTATAAGCCAAGCCATGTTGACTACTCTGGCCGGCCTGCTCGCGGCCATATCTGGTATGTACTTAGCCTATAACCTAAAGCGACAACAACAAAAGCTAGTAGAACTCTGCATCAAACAATGGAAAACCGATGAAAATCAAAACGTTCACTGACAGAGAAGATTCCCCTCAAGTTGACCTAACGCCATTGATTGACGTGGTGTTTATCCTTCTGATCTTTTTCATCTTGTCGGCCAACTTTCAAAAAGAGTCGACCTTAAACGTTGATAGGCCTAGTGCATCAAGCTCGACTCTCACACCACAATCGGAAACTCTGACTGTGAGCGTCGATCGTGACAAAAACATCTGGTTTAACGGGCAGACCGTAAACCTCAGCCAGCTTCAATTCCAAATTAAGGCTCATATAACTGAAAAACAGGCCACTAACGCCATCGTTAATGCCGATCGCTCTTTAGACACTGGCACTCTTATTTCTGTTATCGACACACTGCGTTTATCAGGGCTTACCAATGTTGCTATCGCTACCCAAGACCAGTAAACCCAAGCAGTTCGGTATTCTTGGGTTGACTGTGGGCGTCAATCTAATCCTAGTTTTGGTGCTGCACTTGCTTGTTTCAACGCCAACGTTGACGCGAGATAGCTCCGCCTACCCGACATATGTCCAAACCATCACCTCTCAGAAAAAGCCACAAGAGCCGGAAACAATGAAGCCTATTGTTGCAACCAGCGCACCCAACTCTGCGCCAAGTCGCCCGGCCCTAGTTAACTTTGAGATACCCGATATGGAAAGCCTAGTAGCTCTCCCAGAGGTGACGTTTAAGCCGAGTGATGAGTTAGACGTTCATCTCAACTTTGATTTTTCATTTTCGGGCGAAGGATTACAACAAGGGAGCAATTTCCGTTCTCAAGTGGTAATGGCAAAACCAACTTACCAAATCCAGCCAAAATACCCGGCCAAAGCGAAACGTAATGGCATTGAAGGACATATCACTTTTTCATTGTTGATAAACCAGCAAGGTGAAGCTGTGCAACATAAAGTTGTAGAAGAGTCACCTCCTGGGGTGTTCTTGCGTTCATCACTACGTTCCGTCATGCGCTGGAAGTTTGTACCACCACAATCAGGTGAGCAATGGCAAGAAGTCACTATAAGCTACAACTTGGAAGATTAAAGGATGAGAATAGTTTCGCTACTTATGGCTATGCTAGTGAGCGCTGGTACTTGCGCTCAGGTCGACATTCAAACCTTTGAGCGCTACCAAAAACTAAGCCAATTTCTAGAACGTGATGATATTGATATCCAAGCGTTTGAACGTTTTCATCACAATCATCTAGGTGACAATAAAGAGACGTTAGAGCTCACCAAAAGCCTTTATTTACAAGCTTGCTTGAAGCTTGAAAAACTCAAATGCGCGTTAAACAGAACCAATGAACTGTTGGAATTAACCGAAAACAGCACTAACCAAGAGCAGCTCTTGCGCCTTGCAGTACAGTTAAACTATCAGAATGGCCGCCATTTAGACGCCCTATCGCGTTTTAATGAATGGAACTTAAACCGAGCATCATTATCAAGTACTGAGCAATCAAAGCTACCTAACACATTGCAAGCTGAGGTTTATACCCTGGCTGCGCACAGTGCTTATCAAATCGAGAAATGGTCAGCGAGTGTAGAGGCGATAAAAACAGCGATTGAACTCAATGCAACAAAGCAGCGCTACCAGCTCCTATTAGCAAGCTACCAACGTTTGAGCGCGCATGAAAATGAGCGAAAAACACTACTCAAAGTTACTCACCTCTACCCAAATGAAGTGAAGTTTTGGGCGCGCTTGGCTCAATCTAGCCTTTATTTTAAGCAACCAGCTCACGCTATTGCTGCGCTTTCAGTAGTGAGAGAACTAAACCAACTGACGGAACCACAAAGGCTACTCTTGGCACAGCTACAATTAACTCAAGGAGCACCTGCAAGTGCCTATCAAACTATGGATGAACATCACCCATCAACTCAGTACCAAGATAAATTCAACAAACTGAAGCTACATGCTCTACTCAAATCTCGTCAGCGAGAACAAGCTCTGCAGCTGCTGAATTTGTTACCGAGCGACACTCAACTCGCGACCAAAATTCAACTCAGCTACAACGAACAAGAGTGGGATAAAGTCATCACGCTTCTAGATCAACAAATCAAACAGCAGCCCGATAACCCAAGATGGAAGTTATTAAAAGCGATCGCGCATTTCGAGTTAAGTCAGTACGACCAAGCAAAGCCTATATTGACAACTCTGGTTGGCGGCAAGCTTGATCGCTCAGCACAACAATGGCTCGCTCAAATCGAATATTTAAGCGATGCGAGCTAATCAGGCGTTACCCTCCTATCACCAAGATATTGCCGTCGGTAAAGTAATCATGGTCATCGTTTAGAACCTCGGCTCTCGCTAAGGGCTGTTGTTCTATCGATATCTGAGGAAGGTTTTGTTTTACCTGCAGCTCTAAGCTATCACGCTCTGCATCAACGTTCGGATCAATGTTATGCAAAATCGTCACAATGCCTGAGTATGGCGTTAGCTTTAAGCCGTTGTCATAACTGATCGCACCTAGCCACTTGGTCTGTTGGGTCACTGGATCCAATCCCGCTCGCCACCATCTAATATGGCTGCGTTTCATCAGATTACCAGGTAACTGAAATGCCATATCTTGTGGCTCACCTCGCCAATACAAGTCGGAAACGGGCGGCGTATTTTCTTTTAGCAGTGTTAGATAACCCGCCCATTCAATCTCATTGCGAGAGAAGGTTTGATTCTCGATCCAACCAAGCTCTCTCATCAATTCTCGCGGACTCTCACCTATATACACAACGTTGATTGCTTGTGCGTCATAGAAAGAAGACTTCCCTGGAAACGCCTTGTATGTAACTGCATCTAAATGTATTGACTGCACCGCTAACTCTGAAGATTGCGTATTAAAGTCATCAGCCTTCCAGAAGAAATGGGCATAATTTGCGTAAAGCACCCAAGCCAACAGCAGTGCACTCGATTTAAGCATCACTTTTCGCCACTTAAGGCGGCGAGCAATAATGGCAAACACACCGACGACAAACAGGCCAATCAATAAGCTCTGGTGCTCTGCGATAAAGGTTTGAACCCCTTGCAACATCGGGAAATGCTCTAGACCATGAGCCAGTAGTGCTCCCCAAAAGATAAACTGACCACCACCGAGTATCAGACCAATGGTCGCCAGCAGTGAAAACTTATGCCAAGAGACCCGGTGCGATCCAGCAATAACCGGCACAACCCAAGCAATGGGGCCAAGCAAGCGTGCAAACAGAATTATGTAGGTTCCCTTTCTGGCAATAAGGTATCGACAGCGTGCTATCAGTCGCCTTGTTTTAGGTCGATAAGCCATCAACTTTCTCTGTGCCTGAAAACCCCATTTCGAGCCAATGAAGTAGCTAAGTTGATCACCGATTAAGCCGCCCAACATTACCCATACCAAGGCCGACCATACGCCAGAATAAGCTTGATACCCTGCAGCAATGAAAAACGGCTCCCCCGGTACAAAAAGGTTGGGGCCGATCAGCGCATCACCTAATGCGCCTAAAAACAGTCCTAATCCCTCAAACATAGCGATACCTTTCTAATTATTGCTCTCTGTAGTGACCGAACTGGTAGTTCATTTCGTTGTTACGCATTTCGCCTTTAAAGAATCGACGCACGTTCGCCTTAAGGTAAGTCATGCCTGTTTCAACAACGCCATCTTGGTCTAAACGTCTTGGGTCAAAACCAAATGTCATATTGAGGAAACGGAAACGCCATGTTTTGCTGGCTCTTTTCACGTAATCACAATCTTCGCACAGTACAATTTCTTCATCGAAACCACCGATTTCTTGATGTGCGCGTTTGGTAGAGAAAATGCAAGCACCTACTGCAGTCGGGAAGAAGAACTGAGTTGCAAACAACCCGACGTTAAATAAGCCGTATCCAAACTTATGCACCAAAGGTAAACCTTTAGAGCTCATATAGACGCCAGCCACTTCAAGCTTACGCTCATCTAATTCATATAGAGCTTTAGCTAAGAAGTTTCTTGGCAGCGCTACATCGGCATCTAAGAAAAGAATGCGATTGTATTTCGCTAGCGAAGCACCGGTATTACGACCTAAACTCACGCCTCGCTCTTGCATATGATGTACAGTGAGCGAAGGCAACGCACTCTCATAAGCTTGTGCTACCTCTCGGGTTTTATCGTCACTATTTGAATCAACAACGATAACTTCAAACTCTTGGTGTGTCTGAACACTCAGTTCTTCCATTAGACGCCCAATGCGCTTCTCTTCGTTTAACGTGATAACCACAATGCTGATCGGTTCCATTAATCCACCTATTACGTTCTGCTGTTTAAGTTGCAATAAGATTAACTAGGTACGCCTTAACCAATCCTTAGTTTGGCATTCATATTCCGTTCATTAACGTGATGATTTGATGAAGGTTAAAATGGATTTGGTGACAGTGCGGAAAACAGATAAAATGGCAAAAACGAGCACTTCCGGTGGTTTTCTCTACAAACGCACCAATTTGCTCGTTTATTTTATTTCCAAGTGGGGATCTTGCTTGCTCAATCTAGAATAGAGTGTTAGTATCCGCGCTCGCTCAAACATGAACTTGTTTATGTTGAGCATTACCACACACTCAAGGTCGCATTGAGGTGTGAACTTAATTTTTACTAATTTGAGAGTAAAACTATGAAATTCGAAGCAGTAGTACGTACTGAACTAGGTAAAGGTGCGAGCCGCCGCCTACGTCACGCTGGTCAATTCCCAGCAGTTGTTTACGGTGGTGAAGCAGCGCCAGTTTCTATCGCGCTAGCACACGACGAAGTAATCAACCAAATGGACAAGCCTGAATTCTACGAAGCAATCACTCTAGTGATCGACGGCGCAGAAGTTAAGGTTAAGCCACAAGACGTTCAACGTCACGCTTACAAGCCAAAAGTTGAGCACATGGACTTCATCCGCATCTAATTCCCTACCAAGGAATTAGTTGGATAAATCCAACCTTTTGCATAAAAGATAAATCGACCTTACCAATCGATAAATCTAAAAATTCGAAACCCCGATGCTACCAACATCGGGGTTTCACCGTTTTTGAGTCCCAAAAAACGCGTAAGTCTCGCGCAATACACTGAATGAGTACACTCTAGACAACACTTTTTGGGAAGAGATCAGAATTAATAAATAGAGAGGGGAATGTTGAGATGGTTATCGCTGTTTGCCTCAGCAGATTACTGTGCATTGACAAAGACCCAAAGAGATATAGTGGTTCTACAAAAAAGAAAGTAGTCTAGTTATCTTCATAAGCTCTTCTTTCTAGAATACTTGTAATGTCTTTTTTGAGATTCTTTTGAGTGCTGACACATAAAGTTGAACCTTTCCCCTACAGGCTCAGACTCATCAGTAATCGTTTTGATGGCTTCATCTAGCTGTCGAGTACAAAACACCTGCGCTGCTTCCCTCTTTATCTCACAATCAGACTCTTTGATATTCATACTGACCTCCGTAAAGCGTTACTTTTAGGATAGAACACGGCGCCGTAAATACTTGTTAGCTTGATACTTTCCCTAGAAGTTTATTATTTATTTTAACGACTCCGAAGAATAAGATTACCCCTATGACTCCATTTAACACAGCTAAAGCCGATGGAATAAAGAAGGTTGAAAGCTCCTTAGCATTCACTGCAGGCACCAATATGAACTTAACGTTACATAAGTACCAAAGTAGAACTGGTAGGACCGAATAAATACATCCTAGAACACGACTAGACAGGCTTAAGCTTGTTCCGTTCACAAACGCAGAAACAAATCGAAATACCGTAAAAAGCCCAGCACTACCTAGCAAGAAGGTACCAAGCACACCGGCAGAAAAACCAATAATTAATAGGTTTTCGCTTATATATAATTCCTGTAGTGCGGTAATGCCTAACAGAAAAGAAATAATTGATGTTGCTCGGTAAGCCTTAATTTGTCTGATTCTCATTATTTCTCCCTCGAAAGCTAATTCCTTGTAAAGGTGTGAGGCACGCAATACCTAAGCTTCCGCGTACCACCTTAACCGCTGAAAATAACGCATACTAAAAATGCCACGCGTGCCGAATCACTCTTGAACAATTGTTATGTGGCTTCATAGCTGCACGCCTGGAAATAGTACCCAAATTATTGTGCTAACTACGGCAAGAAAAAGTGCAAAACCTATAATATTAATAAGCCTCTGAACCGAAACACTTTTATTTTGATAGTTAGGGTAGAAATTCTCTAAAGCAAAGCTATTAAAAAAACCTGCTATGGACATTTTCCCTATCCATACCAGCAGGCTGTTATTATCGGTACGCAACATGAAAATTTGGTTGATCGTTTGACCAGTTTCAAAAGCTTGATATGTCCAAATCAGTCCAAAAAGGACTGGAGGTGCAATTAAAAAGAAAATTGGTGCTTTAAACTTCATTTTTCTCCAGCCACATAACGCCCTGCCAAGTGGCTAGCGACGCATAACACGACACTTAAACTTGTTACCGTAAACACTTTACCAAACCAGCCCCCAAATTGCCGAGCGTTGATAGCCCGTCTTTAGCAGTTTGTTATGTCTTTACTCAAAGTAACCCTCCGAAGCAATTGCAACCGATTGAAAGTACAACCCTTCACCTTATTCTAAGTCAGGAAGAGTTGGACGCCAGAAAGATAACTGAAGCTCTTCAAATACGTAGCTATAGCCTAACTCTGGATCAGAATGATCATAGTTACCTTCTAGCTGAATTCGTTCGAGCACATTAGTCGCTAATGTCCTATGTACGTCAAAGCCAAGCAATGTAGTTGAAAACAACTCAGACGCAGCGGCTTCAATGAACTCAACTCTTCCTTCATTATCAAAATCGACCATGAGACCGTCTAAAAAATGATGGCGATGACCATAGATGCAATCAGGATCTCCGATAGCATTGCTCACTTCAGTTTCTGTCATACCGAGCTTGACTGGACCGATTGAGTTTCCTAGCTGAATCTCGAAAATTTCCATTTGAACCCTATAAACACATAATGTTCCGCAAAAGGATGAGCAACGCAATTCCGATGCCGTCGCAAAACACCTTAATCACTAAAACTCACGCATAATAAAAATGTCCAGCGTGCCGAATTACTCTTGAACAATCTGTTATAACGCGGTTTCCAGTGAACTCATAGTCTCAACTGCTCTCAACGCCCCCTTAGAAAACTCCAAGATACTTATCGCAAGTTGGTCTAAAGGCATGGACAAAAGACATTGACCATCAGTTCCAAATATACGGCTACCTCCTAATCCACAAATGTTCTGATCGTTAAGCGCTTGTGGCCAGTTACACTGTAGAACAAATGCATCGAGTTCCTTAGCTATTTCAGAAGCCATTGAATAATAGCCCGTTAAGGTATCGTCATTGCCGCTTCGGCTGATATAGCTAGGCCAAACTATGATTTCTGGAGAGCAGGAACGAACTTGAGAGATAAACCAATTTGCATCCTCGACTTCTCTACAAATTACCGTGGTACAGCGAGTACCATCAAGATCCAACACGTATCTATTGCTACCTTTAGCAAAAAACTGGGATTCACTTTCAGTTAATCCAACCTTGTCCCATTGTGCGATGACCTGACCATTTTTACTGATGCACAAATAACTATTGAACACATTTGAGCCAACTACTTTAGGTGCACCAAAAAACAAACTTGTTCGATACTTTTTCGCTAAATTTTGTAGTTCGACTATGGCATTTTGAATTAAGAGCTCTTTAGACTCAGCTTTTATATTTCTATGAAAGCCACTTAGTGCGAGTTCAGGGAAAATTAGGACATCTAGTGCACCTAACCTTTTAATATACCCAGATATCGTCGTAAGGTTTTGTACAACAGTCCATCTCATTTGCATCTGAACAATGCCTATTTTCACTCTGTACTCCTTTAGCGCCTTAACACCCTTTTAAGGTATGAACGACGCAATGCTGATGCCGACGCAACCACCTTAACCACTAAAACCAACGCATTGTAAGAATACCACGCGTTGCGAATCCCTCTTGAACAGTTGTATGGCTATTTTACATCTGTAACATCCAAGTACTTTTCGAGCTTTGATGTTGCGAGTTTTGTAGCCATTGCTTGAGCTACCTTCCATACTGTCTCTATGGAGTTTTCCTTGAGGTCTTCTTTTACAGCTTTCCAAATATTCTTTTGACGTAGTGCAGCCAAAAAGTCATGCCCTTGTGCTGTTAAACGCACGTTACAGTCACACCAAGAAAAGTCATCAATATCATCGTAATCAGGAGTAAAAGGTGATCGACCATTACTAAAAAGATATTGGATAAAACCTTGGTCATGCAAAATCCCCATGTGAAAAGCAAATTGATTATTCACTGAGCTAGAAATTTTGGAGATTTCACTAATAAGGGGGAAAGGTTTAGGAACTTCCTCAAATGCTTCTAAGAGTTGCTTCAAATACTCATAATCAACTTTCATTCTTGATTTTCCTAATAGTCACATAACGCCTGCGATAAGGTGCCCCACATCGAACTAGCAAAGCACACTGAACACCATACCAAAACCACCGAGTGTAACGGGTCACCTTGATTGCTTTGTTATAACTTTGGCCAATCATCACCTTCACTTCTAGCAACAAAGTCAAAGTTCATTTCTGTACCGAATGGTTCTGTTGGAAGCTCTGTGCCACCTTTTATGATTCTTAGCTGGTTACTTGTTTGTTGTTCATTTAAATAAGACAAGGCATCGTGAACTCCTGATGCCTTTGCTGTATCAATGATTTCAGCCAAAACAACTTTCTGATTTTCTGTAAGAGCCTCAAGTAATTCATTTTTGGCTTCGTTACCTGTAACTTTGGGAAAACCTTTACCCGTTACCCAACCAGAAGCTGCGCTTTCACTCAATGACACCATATCATCAATAAAAAGCTTATATTCTTCGATTGATTTAGACATTGAATTCCTTTGAAGTTATCGCCCTGTTCTTACGAATCCCCTCATAATTTCTATATAAAACAATTAGTAGACGAACATCGCTCATTCTGATCTAATGAATTTCGCCAAAAACACACCTGATTAAGTGTGGCGAACGCTCTTGGCAATGGAATAAAACGTTTTATCCTCAAGCAACAGATAGGCCGCAGTTTTTAGGTGAAAGCCAACGGCTAAACGCTCACCGCTTAAGTACTTTGCTTACTTATACGAAAGCCATTTCAAAAGCAGCCATTCGGTAAAGTCTCTGATTTAGAATAGAGTTCAGGCTATTTACTTACGTATTCCGTTTCACAGTCAATTCCGACACATCGAATAGTAATAGTTGTACTCTTTGTCGTTGTTACTGAATTTGTGGCTTTTTTGGAGCTAGTAGTGTCCGGGAGCTCGACTGGTTCCGCATCAAGCACTGCTAGCATTTCTTCCTTGGTCGAATCAAAGTCTAACTTCCCCATCAACTCTAATAATTCTGAATCAGAATATTCTTCGTGGTGACCTCGCAGTGTTTGAACAACTTTCACTTTGGAGGAGTCAAAATCGAAAGACTCGACAAGTGTTATTAACTCTTTAAATGTCAGCTCTCGATTTAGATCGCTTACATTCTCGGAAACAAATCTGTTTTTTGTTGAGTCAAAATCAAAAAAGCCTACATTTCTCAACAGGTCTTCGGGCTCCATAGCCTGAACACCTAAAGAACAAACTAAGCAAAATAATCCTGACATAATGATCTTATACAACTTCAAACTCCTCCTTTTGTTCGATTCATATAACTATCAATTAAGATGAGACGCTCGCATACCGCTAACGGCTCATACCACTTTAATCAATACAGCTTACATATAGTGAAAATACCGCATGTTGCAAATCATTCCTAAACACTTTTTAAATGTGTTTTTCATACAACGCTTCGTAAGCTAGCCCTTCAAGTTCACCAGTTAACTCACGCCCTGACTCATCTTGTAATTTATAGTCAATTTGATGTTTTCCTATCAAAGCACAACCGTCTAAGCCCAGTAAAATGGTATATAGAGCGTCAGTCAATGAATCATCTAAGATTCCTCTTACAACGTCCAATTGCTGTGCTTCAATGCCAGCTTCTTTCAAAATAGTTAAAACAGATGTATCTGATTCTTCCGAAAAATAGCCTTCAAGTAACTGACGCTTTAGATAAGAGAACTCACCAACGAATTCCAAAGGGGATATTGATATTGTCATTTTGAGTCATCCTTCATTCTAAACGCATAACAAATACAATAAGTCGCACAATACTAAATCAAAAAGTACACCGAACTTCATTCCAAGATATCTGAGTGGAATGGTTTACCTTAATTGCTTTTTATGTTTTAACTTGATCCAAGTACCACTTAGCCTGCTCCCAGTTCACATCTTGCTCCATATGCCAATCAAAAGGACGGGGATTACGGTGATGTTCGACTATGTACTGTAAATGTTGGTGTGCTATTTCTGGATCATAGACTCGCCATACCAAGCGCCTAGTTGCATTCCAAGTTTCCCTGACAAGAAACAGAGCATTGCCTCCGGCTTTAATTTCCTCGTCTAGTTTGTCGCAAAACGGATCGACTATATCTCTCTCTTCTTGCGACGGCAGGCCATTTTCAATTAAGTCGTCGAAGTCAATAATTACAGATAAATGCCAACTAAATATTTCTTTGGGCTCAAAATCCTTCAGATTTGAGTTTAATACAGCAACACAAGGCAGCCCTTCGCATCTCCAATCTCCAACCAAAAATTTTTCTTCAGGAAGAACTACTCGAACTTCATTTTCTTCAATTTGCTTTTTCTTTCTCAGTAACTTTCTAAACACCAAACCATCCTTGAAAACGTAAAGAGCTTGTGATGTACAAACTTTATATCCCTTAACAAAAAGTAAGCTCTAATCAGTACAGATTTCATAATAATCAATTGATTAACCAAGCTTATGTCAATAAGTTAGTCACGCTACCACGAATCAAAGCTTTTCACTGAACTCACCACAATGGTTACACTTATAACCCTGTTTATAGAAGAACAGAGGAAAGCCTAACAATATGAAAACCAGAAACGCGGGCCGCTTTCCCTTTGTATACGCAGATAAGTCACTACTTCCGCACTGAGGGCAAATATCTTGCTTTTCTCCTATTTCTTGAGAATGACCTTCAAGGCTTTCCGAAAAGTCACTTGTCAGAATTTCGGTCGCTTCCTCTAAATCTTCTCCTGCAACGAATAGACGAACACCTCCAATAGCATTTGAGTATAGCCATTGCGTGTTCACGGTGTGCTCATCTGCAATGAAGCTTTCGATTCCAGCACTTTCAAGATTTGCTTTGGCTATATGAGCTTCATGAGGAAAAGAAAACCTTGCTACCACAACCATGAATTTCTCCCAGGGGCTAACGCCTTGATAGATATTTTGATAGGTACCTATTTATCGTATACAGGATTAGTGAAACAGCACCGATATTGCCACACGAAAACTAAAATCAACACACGGTTAAAGTGCCACATGTAGTGAATCATGCTTAAGTAACCTGGTTGTCCCCTACTAGCCTGATTCCGCTTCATCTGTCTTTATTAATGTCACACCATCCACTTCCATGACCCACTGTCCATCTGATAAATAGGGGGGCTGAGACACGACAAAAGTCGTCGTTAAAAAGCCAAAACCAACAACAAAGTCGTCATCGATAAACTCTTTTATCGGCGCATTGATCGTAGTTGTTCCACCGTTATGTATTCGCTTATAAGATATCGTGCCATCTGAAACTATTAGTAAATACATGTCTACACTTTGCCACTCGCCGACATATGACAACTTATTCTCTGGTAACGGGTCGCTACACCCTACAAGTGCAAACAACGACAGTAAGATAACAAATAGTTTTTTCATCGCTCGTCTCGATAGTCTAAGGCCTAAGTAAGTTCCGAATCACCACTTCATGGAAAAACTAAGAAAAGTACTGGAATTCAACGGACAAAACGCCACTAACGGCAACTCTCCCAAAACATGTAAAATGGATTATGTATCCAGTGAGATATCATCCCAATGTTCCTCCGCCCCATAAGCCCAATCAATTGCTTTTCGTCTTTGTGATATCACGCTTTCATTAAACCTGCATTTTTGGTTTGTAAGAGCACACTCACGAGCATACCAATGCAAACGATATAAGAAATCCGACTGCGCTTGGATCTCATGAATTGGGCGTAGTCGTGCATTTCGAATAAAATCAATCGGATCACTTTTAAAGGGTATTTTGCTTGCGAGATCATCATCGCAACACCTGAAGTGATCTAAGCCTGCAATACCAATACACCAAGCCAAAGCCTGAATACTTTCAACCAGCCAAGAAATATTTATTTTATCTTGCTCATCGATTACTGTTTGAGAAAGCAGTTGGCGTTCATATTCACTAACGTATGGTAAAAGTTCATATTGATTTAATGAATCGAGCAAGTCTTGCCCTTTGGCATCATAAGCTAATCCGATTACATAAGCTAAAGCACTTAACCTTGATGCAATATCTTGTGCCGTTCTAGGGCTTACATCTTCCAAACGTTCAATTTGAGGTAAGTGCTCAGGAGTATCAACTCCAATCGTTTTGAGATACTTGATACTTTTCTGTTTTACAGCGTCCATATTCATTTTCCAAAGAACCTTGTTGGCGAAGTACTGTGCACACAACGTGACTGTGTTTCCAAACATTAAACCATGAACACGAAGCAAGAGTGGAACGAAAAATGCCGCGCGTTATGAATCAATGGTTATATTATGACAGCCAATTTAATGTGAGCCAATCTTATGGTTTGTTGCCTTCCTCGGCGATCAGTTTATCAAGTTGGCTAACTATATGCGGTTTCACTGTATCGTTCCATGTGAGGAAGAAATGTGTGGTCTCAGCATCGTGGGGAATATTTCCTTTAAGCCAGATTTTATATTCTCCAACCTTTGATTCAAATTCTGGGAGACCATTTTTAAAATGGTGAATATATCCATTCAGTAGGCGCTTACCAAGTTCAGGTCTATATTCATAGTAAATATCTATCGTTGCCTTTAACTTGACAGGATCCTTTTTCTTTAATCCATAGATTGAAATTAGATACCGTAAAGAATCAATATCACCATTCTCAAATAACTCTTTTAGATACAGTTCTTCAGCTTTATCGGGCTCACCAAGCATTGCAATGTTATATATATAAGCATTATTAATGTATGGAATAGTATCAGAGAAATGGCTTTTAATTTTTAACGAGGTGGATTCACTTATTTCATATATATGGCTAGAAAGGATAAGTAACCATCGAAAATAATACTCATCATCATCTTTTATATGTTCATCACTTGTGAACCAATATTGAGAGAGCAGTGCCTCATGTCTATACTTACCACCTGGCTTATAACGCATATATGGCACTAATGTCCTTGAGTAAGGTACATCAAGCAAAGAGTATACAGCTACAGTTTTTATTTCTTCTAACCATGCTATAGCGGTATCGTAGGATTCAACATCTTCATCAGCGAGCTTAATTTTTGCTATGTAGTCTCTATAGTGTATTAACCTTTCTTCAACGGTCATCGCCGAAAGTTCTTCATATAGTGCCCTGTCAAAAGCCATATTACATAACACTGACATATTTTGCCTTTCGATTAGCCTAGTCTCGTCGTTTGAAACACAAATCTCAAAATCAAAGTTATAGATTTTCCAGATATTAAGCACAGTTGAATACAACATATTGAACTCACCAAAGCGAGCAACTAGGTCATGTGCAACGCTGTATCTTCTATGCACGTCCAAGGGAGAATTAGCAGCATCAATCATGTATATAATAGTGGGAAGGATAGCTCGAGCATCTCCTTTATCTGCCAAATCGAACATAGTCGACAAGTACTTTTGAAATTCTTCATCAGGGATAGTAATTGTTATTTCAGCTGTATTAGCTTGAGCAACACTCAAATATTCGGTGTTTCTAATCACAACGTTAATTTGTGCAGATATATCACCATCTCTCGCCTTAGCTAGCAGTCTGTTCATATCTTTGTCTAAGAGATACTGTGCTTGTGACTCCCCAAGACGAGCGAAATACCTAATTATTTTATCTGAATCAATTTTCTTTTGGTCTACGTGGGGGGAACAGCTTCCTTCCATTAAACTAATGTAATAAAAGAATAGATTTTTATCTTTGGTTACAGGCTCTTCCAGGTGCTCAACAACTTCAGAACTACATACCTTTTCGATTGGCAAAATATCAGCACCAAAACTATCGGTAGATATTAAAGTGATTAAAATAATGCCCAAATGAAGTAGTGTCGTTTTCATGTCATTCCTTGTATTGCCACTGAGCACAATCGCTCAGATTTTTTCATCTCGTTCCCACAAGAAACCATACGAATTTTGACTCTAATTTACAGTAACTTAATGTACGATTATGTATCTATGCGTCATAGGTTTAGAACAACCTACAGATAAACGATTTAGCAGCTTGCTGCGCCCGATGTGAAAGGGGTCGTTGTTATAAGCCATCAAGCGCAAGGAATTGATATTGAAAGGTAGGAATAGATTCAGAAAGTTGGAGGAATTTTCTAAGAGGTGTATTTATTACTTTTTAATCACCTTACGTATTCTCACCAATGCGCCATAAAACGCCGCTTGGATCGATGATACAGAAATCTAACATTCCCCATGGCTGAGCAACTAGCTCGGTAATTTTGACACCAAACTCTTCGACGATATTGAGTTTCAATACGTGCTGGTACCAACTATTCGCATCTTCCACCAGTAGGTGCATCATTGAGTTGTTGCAATGGGCAGGCTCGTAGAAATCTTGAAGCAGAAATGCACATGAACCAAGTTTAAAATAAGCGATACCGTCAAACTCCGAGGCCATCTCGAATCCTAGACGCTGGTAAAAGCGTTTCGACAGTTCAAAGTCCTTCGCTGGCACGAATGATTTGATTTCTACAGCATTAAGATTTTCCATATCTACCTCTAGATTTTAATTCAGTGAAGATCAAACAACTGATTTTGCATCAACGTTTGACAGTAAAGCTTATAACACTCATCCCTAAGTAGCACTCAATACATCTACTTCTATTCAATCATCCATTCGGTAATTTTTCCTTCTGCAAGAGTAACTTATAGTGCATACTGGCGGCTTTTGCATGGGTAAAAAATGAAGAAGAACGGTTTTACACTTATTGAACTCATCACCGTAATCGTTATCGTTGGAATCATTGCTGTCGTTGCAGCTCCAAGGTTCCTTAACGTAAGTACCAATGCTCATGTTGCTTCCGTCAAAGGGACTGGTGCAGCGTTTAAAAATGGTATTGATTTTGCCTATTCCAAAATAATGGCAACGAACGGTGGTGGACCAGCTTCCAATGTCTCAATCTATGACGATACGTCAACAGGCCAACTTGATTTTAATGAGTGGGGGTATCCTGCCCAACAATGGCACTTAGAAGAAGATTCTCCTAGATTAGATAACGTCGAAGATTGTATGTCGGTTTGGAATGCTATTTTGTCAGATCCACCAAGTGTCTCTAGATTAACATCACCTACTAATAGCGACTATTTAGCTGAATATATCAGTAGAGATCAGTGTCGTTATCACTACAGAATTGTCCCAGACATATCGATTTATTATAACTCGACCGATGGTAGCGTCATTGTAGATGATGATCCGACAAGCTAAGGTAAATCACCAAAAGTTGGTTGTTATTGCTCATGCTTCTCCAATTTTTCGACTCTAAGTGGGGCGCGCATTCACCCTACTTACCTAAAATTTTTACTGAGCCATAAATTACACAGTTATTCCTAACCAAATGCCCTAACCTGGATGTTATGATATAACATTGCAAATTTTAAAAGTTGTAGGTTTTGTTATGTCATCTATACCCGTTACTATTTTGCATGGTTTTCTTGGTTCAGGAAAAACTACCTTGCTACGAAACATACTTCAACAAGCAAGTAATCAAAGCATTGTGCCTTCTGTTGTCGTGAATGACATGAGTGAGTTAGACGTAGATGGCGTGCTCATCGCGAATACAGATGTGGTCAATGAAGAGCAAGGAAACTTCGTTACTATCAGTGGTGATAGTGTCAGTAGCCCGAGTGGCCTAGTAGAACTCGAACAAGCTTTAATTCAGCTTTGTGAAGAGCAAAAACCAAGTTGGATCGTGATTGAAACGTCAGGCAGCAGCCATCCTCTTCCATTAGTGGAGTTCTTCAAGCATCGAACTCAGTTTGTACTCAAAGATGTAATTACCTTGGTTGATGCTATTTGGTTACGAGACGACTACAGCCAAGGTGCAG
This sequence comes from Vibrio sp. THAF190c, assembly GCF_009363355.1. Classification (NCBI taxonomy): domain Bacteria; kingdom Pseudomonadati; phylum Pseudomonadota; class Gammaproteobacteria; order Vibrionales; family Vibrionaceae; genus Vibrio; species Vibrio sp. THAF190c. Next base: position 2,057,898 of record NZ_CP045338.1, read on the forward strand.
ATCTCATTCCGACATGGCAAGAGAACCTTCAAAAAGGGGTTCGAGGTATAGAAAACCTGTTGGTCGAGCAGATCATGTTTTCTAACCGTGTGTTACTGACAAAAACTGATCGAATCGATGATGAGAGCGTCGCTAAAATTGCGCAGGCGATACACCCTCTTAATGTCTACGCGAACATCATAAAAACCTCATGGGGCAACATTAATATTGCTTCCATCAACAGCCAGCAAAACTACAACTACTTTCTGGTTGAACAACTCACTGAAGAACTACGCGGTGGCGTCAATACACCGCTAAACCTGTCAGGTAAGGCAAATCAAAGCTTGGTATCTAAAGTACTCAAAGATGACCGTCCATTTCACCCTCAGCGCCTTTGGGACACTTGCCACCAATACATGACCAAAGGTGTATTCCGTAGTAAAGGTTTCTTCTGGTTCCCAACTCGAGATGATGTTTCACTACTGTGGAGTCAAGCGAACGGTAATGTGGGACTAGAAGTTACCGGTTTTTGGCGAGCTTCTGTGATTAATGATGAATCTCAGAACTACACCGACGAACATAGAAAGATACTCCAAGAGAAGATAGACAGCGTTGACAGTCGATTCGGAGATCGTCGTTGTCGTCTTACAGTGATTGGACAGCTAGATGAAGTGGACAGCTTTATAACCGCACTAGAGAATTGTTTTTTAAGTGATTATGAATTGGTGCAGTGGAAAAACGGGGCGAATTTTGAAGACCCTTGGCCGCAACAAGTGGCTAAATTGAGACAGCCAATTAAGTAGGGAGCTGAAAACAAAAATGCACTGGTAACTTGCGTTTGCATTACCAGTGCATGAATGATTTTTGGGGTTAGATTAGCGAGACGCCATTGCACCTTTACCCACACCTTCGTAAGCGACAATCTGAAGAGACTGGCCATCGTTGAGGCTTGGTTTTACTTGGTCAGCAATATAGCCCGCCAATAACTCAACCGTTGTGTCCGTCGGTAAGATTTCAGTCTCACTCTTAGCAATAGCTAACTCGAACTCACCTTGTGGGGCTGTGTAACGGAAGGCATAGTGGCTTTCATCTGTCACTGCTTGCGCATGTTCACTCAAGTTAAGCGCGTCTAGCGTTGTAACATCTTCTTGCGAACCTAAGTAAATGTCTTCCCAGCGCTTAGCGAACGCCTCTTCTCGCTCTGCATCTCGATTACCATCAACAAGGATTTCAACTGGTGAACGGTGGCCATGAGCAATACGCTGACAGTTGCCATCGTGCTTCTTGAGGCCGTGTGTGTAGTGATAAAACGCACCGTCAATCTTCTCGTGACGCAGGGTAATTTCTAGACCAGAAACATTGCTCGGTAGGTTGTCGCGTAGAATGTCATAAACGTGCGCTGTAATGCTTTCGATGGTGATCGCTTCAGCATCAATCAGGCAGTATGCTTCATCTGGGCATTGTAGATGGATACTCTTATCACCACGCATTACGTCAAGCGTTGAGTAGCCCGGCTTAGTAGCCTTGTGGATGATAGCTGAGTTTTTCATTGGCACCAGTAGGCGATGGTCAACATACTCATCAACAAGGTGTTTGATCTGCTTCTTAACCCTGCTGAAATCTAACACCATGCTCATTTCATTGAGCTCGCCAGACATGATGACATCTAAAATCCAACTATCTCCCACGACCCCTCTGTGTTCACAGATGTATGAAGAATCGATAACGGTAAGATCTCTTACAAATAGGTTCAAGTTGAACTCCTTACTATTAATGAGATACGGGAGGCTGATTAACGTTTCAGCAGACACTTCGTCTCATTGCTTAGGTTGAATGAAATTGGAGACGCAGGATGGTACAACCGCTTTGTAAAGTCCACCTTTTTAATGCACCTCTCATAAGAAAAGGCCAATCTCTGTACGATTTTCAAGAAACCGTCGATTAAAGCCTAGTCTAGCGTCTGACAATAAGCATAATCTCGCGACTTATCACCATTTTTAGTAAGGATTCATAGCATTGACGCGATAATGGTTAAACGCTCATTACGCCCTTGATCACCGTCTTCGCGCTCCCTTTGAGCTTAATACGATGATTAGGTAACACTTCTACATGAACATCGCCGCCCCGCTTGGATGCTTGATATGCCCTCAACGTGCTTTTACCCAACTTCTCGCTCCAGAACTGGCCTAAGGCACAGTGCGCAGAACCCGTTACTGGATCTTCGTTTACCCCAACCCAAGGGGCAAAGTAACGCGAGATAAAATCCAAGTTCTCATCATCTGATAGCGCTGTTACCACAACTCCTCGCCCTTGAAGTTGCATCATTGCATCAAAATTGGGTGTTAGCTCGTGTACCGCTGTTTCACTTTTAAGCTGGATAAAGACCTTCGAATCAAATCCACCATAAGCTTCAATATTTGGGGCATCAATTCCTAACGCTTTGATTAACGGCTCATTGAACTCTAGATCGAGATGAAGCTCAGTTTGAGGGAAATCCAGCTCAATACCATCTTCAAGAACAGCTGCTGTTAATGGACCAGATAATGTGTCAAAGGTGACCTGCTCTCCTACACGCAAATCTCCACGTTCAACTAAAACATGAGTCATCGCGAGTGTGCCGTGACCGCACAACTTCACTTCAATCTCAGGCGTAAACCAGCGCAGATTCATATCATGCAATGTAAGAAACGCCGTTTCCGATACCGCCATCTCTTGTGCGATAGCAAACATCAAGTCTTCACTCAATGGCTGTTCGGTAATACAAACACCAGCAGGGTTGCCCTTGAAAGGTGCCGACGTGAACGCATCGACTTGGTAAATATCTAGATTCATATAACTTTCTTTTCCTTGAAATGGTTCAGTTGTGATTATTAGCGGCGGAGGGGCTCACAAAAATTTCTCGATCAAGACTTCATCAATATAAACACCACCCACTTTAGCGTGCTTTTTGGCAGTGCCTACCACTTCAAAGCCTTGGCGCACATAAGCAGCTAGTGCGCGCTCGTTGTCTGCACGAACATAGGCAAACAGCTTTTCATAGCCTTTCTGTTTTGCCACTTCAAAAGTTGATTGGAACAGCTGCTTCGATACGCCTTTACCACGGCTTTCGTCATCAACAAAGGTACCGATGATACCCACATGATCAAAGGCTTTGGTGTATGAAGCAAAAGGTTCGATGTTTTGAAAGGCGATGACTTTGTTTTGCTCTTCGTCAACCGCAACAGTAAACACACCTTGTTTTGGGAAGTTCGCGATAAAGCCCTTCTCTTCCTCTACAGAAAAAGTGGTATCAAGAATGGTATACAAACCTTCTTCGATAATCGGATTAAGTACTTCAGTAATGCCTTGCGCATCTTCAACGGCGACTTGTCTAACTACTAAGCTCATGCAATTACTCTCTTATTATTATCAAGAGACTTGTTGTACATCAGTTACATGGTTACAGCAATCTAATGAATTGAATATGCGATATTTTTTTCTCGCGAACAGACTCAACTGATCACTATCTAGACGGTGATGATTTAATACCTATTACCGTTGTAAACTCACCGACACCATCACTGTAAATGCTGGCACACAGGTATGCAGTATCAGGAAATCTATCTAAAAGCTGATTGGTTGCATTCTCGTATTGCGATAGTTCAGTCACTTTATGAGCGAGGTGAACACCGCCAACCACTTTTCCTAAGTTTTGAGCGTCGAGAAAGTCGCATGCTGCACTGTGGTTATCAAAAGCAAACAGAAAGTCGCTGCTGTCTGACAAGTTTCGTAGGTCTACAATATCGACGTTATTCGGCATTTCATGTGATAACAGCTTTGCCATTAAGTTCTCGATAACCCGAGACACCGCACTCATATCATTTGACGGGTTATCAAATACCAACAGCAAAGTATCGGAATGCTGACATAAGGTATTCAGCTGCTTCGTTTGGTTTAGGCTGTTCGAAGACACCAATAGTGCGTCCAACTTTATACTTCTCAATATCGACTCAGATAGCTCCGATTCCGACAAGTGATTAACACCTTCTGAGAACTTATTGATCGGCGCATAAGCAGCGATTTTGAGCTCATCTAATTCCATCTCAATGGGTTCAAACATGGACTTGATAGACTCCTTTCATAAACGTTGGGCAGTAATTAAAGTACCGCCACATTCGAAGCGGCAACCTCCATCTTGAAAACATAATCAGATTAACTTGGCTGATTTGGCCAATCACGAACATGAATGTCCATTTGTGGGAAAGCAATCTCGATGTCGTTTTCTCTAAATAGCTTATCAATGTTCTTGTTAATCAAGTGAATTGTACTCAAACGGTGTTCAATCGCTGTAATGTGCACACGTAGTTCAAAGTCTAAACTGCTAGCACCAAAAGCAAGGAACACCACGTATGGAGATGGCTCTTCTAGAACCAGTGGGTTTTCACTCGCGATTTGGTAAAGAAGCGACTCTACTTTTTCGACATCGGTACCATACGCGACACCAATTGGGATCACGACTCGTGTAACGGGATCGGTTAAAGACCAATTGATCAACTTCTCGGTGATAAACACCTTATTGGGCACCACTATCTCTTTGTTATCCCAATCGATGATCGTCGTTGCACGAGTCTGTATCTTACTGACTGTTCCTGATAGCTCGTTGATCGTCACGATGTCACCAATCCGGATTGGGCGCTCAAACAGGAGAATCAAACCGGAGATGAAGTTGGCGAAAATTTCTTGTAGACCAAAACCCAAACCGACACCAAACGCCGCCACCAGCCACTGCAAACGAGACCATTGGAAACCCAGCATCGCAAACACCGTCAGCACACCGCCCACCAAAATCAGATACCTAAGCAGCGTGGTAATGGCATAACCCGAACCCGGAGCAAGGTCGAGACGCCTTAAGATAAGCAGCTCTAACACACCGGGTAAGTTACGGACACCGACCATAGTGACCAGCAGCGTAATCACCGCATAAATCAGCGACTGAATGGTAATGTCCACCAGCCTTGCTCCGGCTTCAGTGGTTTCGCTTACCTGCCAGACGACAACATTGTTGAGTTGGCTAGTCATCTCTAGAGCACTCGACCACAAAGTTAGCAACGCAATCACGAGCCCAATTAAAGATAACCCTCGAAGCAAAGTAATCGACTGTTCACTGACTTGCTCACTGTCTAAAGCACGTTCTTCAACATCAGGCATAGATTCTCGGAGCTCTGCCAATTCCGGTGGCTCGTCAGCTTGCTCTTGTTGTTGTGCAATCAATTCTTCTCGGCGTTCCAGTAGTCGCTGGTAGGTTAACTGTCGATGCTCAAGCTTGAGGAAGCGCTCGGCAAGCTGATAGATAAACAAACCACCTAGAATCACGAAAATCGTCAATTGCTGATAGATCAACAGTACCCAAGATGCGACATATAAACCGACAATCGCCATTGCAAGAATACCAACGAACGAACCCAATACCACAGCGCGAATCACAAACAGCGATACACCTTGGTTAAAAGGCGAAGGGAACGTGGAAGGCAAGTGCTGTTTCTTAAGCAAAGAGCTGTATACCGCCAACATGGAACCAATAAGCGCTAAGAACAAGACGCGGGAAATTTCTGCTTCTTTTGAACCCGCAGCGAGTTCCGCTGCATAAATCGCGACTAACAACAAAATCAATGGCCAGCGGACACGCTTAGCACCCGCGTGCAGATATTCACAAATGTAACTTGGCCAACTAAGGTGTAGGTCGAGCACGCCTTTAGGAGAGCTCAATGAAAATATCACCTCAACCACAAACAACCCCGTCATCGCCGCAAAAGTGATGGTTTTTATCTCTTCTGAACTGGAGATCGGCCATAACCAATGGACGATATACGCCGTCATTCCAAACCAAAGCGGTAAAGCTATCGCCCGAAGAGAAGCCATAAGAGACAAAATCAGAGTAAATCGGAATTTATCCTTAAGCGGATGTCCAAATATTTTTTGATACTCCAATCGGCGACTAATTGCTCGCTTGGAGAAACGGATATAAAGAACAAACAATGTTGCACTGTAAAATGCGACTAACGAGCCAACAGTGATAAGCTGCTCTTTGGTTAGCTGCTGAAACCTTTCGATAAACGGACGTTGATCCCCGAACCAGACCTCATGCTCAAAGCTGGTCAGGTGTTGCCACAACGGAACATTACTGCGGCTCCAAAGTTGCTGTTGTTGTAAAAAGGTGCGAGCGCCATTCACTTCTAACACATACTGGCTTTTAGAGGTTTGAAGTTTGCTGAGGGCGACGATCAGCTTGTCGTAACTATCGGTGAGCTGTTTTAAGACCAGTTGAGTCAACTGGCTCAACTCATCTACAGGTTCAGTGCTTTGCTGAATCTCAGAAACCGACTTGCTCACAGCAAAGTCGTCTAAGGTTTGCCCTATTTCGTACTTTCTGATGTGGGCATTAGCAATGCTATTCGGGATCTCACTGCTATCGACCACAGTGGGTAAGCGTTGCAGTTGCGCACGAATCGAATCACCAAAAGCGGTGCTATCACGCAGCCAATTCAGGTTATCTTTAATTAAACGAAGTTCGCTAGTTAAACTTCTTCGCTCTGAATCGACCTCATGAACCGTGATTCTAGCTTGGTCTATCTCCACCAGAACTTGTTCTAACTCTTCGGCGAAAGTCGTTAGTCGATCTAACCTTTGTTGCTCAGGCAGTGTTAGGCTGTCTCTTTGATCTCTTAGCTTATTGGTTTGATCGATAAGCTCGCGCACCGAAGCCTGCTCAACTTGGGTAAGTCGCTCTTGAAGATCGATAACTAAAGGCGTAGCAAGCTTGATCTTACGATCCAGTAACTGTCGTTCCAAACGAACAATTTCAGTTCTCTCATCCAAGCTTTGCAGCTCTGCGGCAAGTACTTCACGATCCAACTTCAAACTCGTTAAATTACTTAACTCCAACCACTGATCAATAACCTCTCCTTTATCGCTCTTCGCTAAGTTGGCTTTTTCTATCTGCCTATCAAGCTGAGCCAAACTGCGCGGCAACTCCGTTCGAGCTGTGCCTAGCTGTTTCGCTTGTTCAGATTTAGTTTGAAAAGAGGTTCGCCACTCCACAAGCGCAGCCTGCAACGATGCAATGGATTGAGAGAGGTCGCTAAACTTAACCAGTTGATCGGTTTTGAATATATCCAGCGACTCAACGCTATTGATACTCTTCATCAAACGTTCGCGCTGAACAGGAAACTGGGTGATGGCTTTTAAGTATTCATCGCGCTTATTGCGTTTTTCATCAAGGCTCGCCACCCGAGCTTTCAGAGTCTCATATTGACCGATGAGCACCTCGTTCTTGGGGTTTTCAGCACTCAGCTTAGTGATTTCACTGTCGATGTAATCCAGCTCCGGCAGTGCTTGCGCCAGAACATTCACCGATGCCATCGTGATAAACAAAGTCAGTATCCACAACATCAAGAGGTTTGATGGTCGACTTAGCCTCCAATTGAACACACCTTTCTCCCTATATTAGGCAAACGAAACTTACCTAAGTGTAGGAACAATTTGCCTATTCTGCTTTGTAATTCAATTAATTAGCTAAAAATAAAACAGCCCGCACATTTTCAGTGCAGGCTGCTGGATAAGACTATGAATTAACAAACAGATTGGCGTTTTCAGTTAACTAAATAACTCCCCTCTCAACTAGTCACGACGACCATTTAGCACTGGCTCATGTTGATCAGCGTGCGATACAAAGCGTACTCCGCCATCGGACGCTTCATTACGACCTTGCAACTTTGGCTCAGGTGCGATGCGTTCAGACTGAACTTGGTTATTTGAGGTCGCGGTCATATCGATAGTACCCGTGTAGTTACCGTCAGCAGCAAAAGCTGTGTTCATTGAGATTGCCATTAGACCTAGTGCGATTAGCTTTTTCATACATCACCTCATTATTCTTAACTATGGTTCGTTTTATCGGCATCAATCGTTGTTTCAACTGTGTCTCTTGCCTTGATGCCGTTTGTTTCGATAAGAATACTTTAGCGCTAACCCTTTGCTGTCACGAGGAAAACCAAGGTTTCCAAAATAGAAACTCCCTATCCCCAGTTAACGATTTAACCAAATTAGATTTTGACCTTCCCTTGTCTTTCCGACTAATACTTATGATTAAGATGAGCGCATGGATACGTATTCGGAGAAGGACATGAATACCAACCTCGATATTCAAAATATCTTAGTCTTAAAGAAAATGTACGAGCTTCGCCACGTTGGTTTGGTTGCCGACGCTTTGGGGAAGACATCAAGCGCCATCAGTAAAAACCTTTCAAAGCTCAAGACCCAGCTAGACGACCCATTGTTTATTCAGACCAAGCAAGGGTTTGAACCGACCTCATTTGTTGAGGCGAATATTCAGCACTTTGAGAGCATCATTAGCAGCATAGGTTTAATCAAGCCTGAAGGGTTTACTCCTGAAACCTATCAAGGCTCAATTAAAATTTATGCCAACAACCATTTCTGGCAGCAGCTGGGTGATAAGTTGTACTTAAAGCTGTTGAAAGAGGCGCCCGACGCTAAGGCGTCATTTCTTCACTGGGATACCAATGCGAGAAATCGCATCATTGATGGTGAAGATGCCGTCGCAGCACACTACTTTGATGAAACACTTCCTCAATCTATTGCTCAAACTGAGTTTGGCCGTGGTTCTGTGGTCTTTTTCGTTCGTAACGACCACCCTGCCACTGATGTTCACAGCTTAACGGACTACCCTGTTGTTCTGCACAAGACCGCAGGTTGGAACGATAATAAGTACCCACTCATCGAGCGCCTGAGTAATATCGGGTTTCAGTTCACACCCAAGGCAGAAGTAACACATCCACAAAATGTCCACGATATCGTTCTACAGACAGACCACTTCGGAGTGACAACCAACGGTAGCGTTCCGGAAGGTTGTCGGAGTATTCACTTGCCTCAAGCGCTGAATATCGAAATCAGCTACGTGATGAGTTGTCGTCGTTCGCAACAACAAGACCCATTGAACCAATGGTTATTCAGAGTGCTCAAAGAGACTATTGCCGACAATCGGAGATAGAAGTGCAGGTAAAGCCACCACCGATAAGCACCGCTAATAACTGATATATGTATAGCTACTTAGAAACGAAGAACGCTTATCAATAATATGACCGCATCAAAAGGACGTCAGCAATGAGTTTGATTTCACACACTCATTCACACGATTAAGGACGCCAAATAATTCAGAGAGTGCAGTCACATGAAAAAGAATGCTTTATTAACCGCTGTTGTCGTTGCTTTATTAGCTGGATGTAACAGTTCAGACAACTCATCGCCTGATCGTGATACCACACCAGGTAATCCAGGCATACCGGCTCTTCCTGGTGGAGGAGATGACGGTGGTAATCAAGGTGGAGACCAAACTGACCCAGATGGCGATCAAGACCTAAATCCTTCTAAAGATCCGCTGATTATCGAGGCAGCTCAGCGCTGGGGCACAACTTATGAAGAGATGTATGATGCTTGCCAACTTTGGACCTGTAATTTAGCAGGCTTAAATGAGCGTATTACCTTCACCATTGAGCGTGATACTGTACTTCTTGAAGGTTCAAGCAAAATCGTATTCACTCTTTCTGATAACAGACATGACCTTTGGCCAACATTTACTTTTTACAGCGATTTAATTGGTCGTAAAGATATCGACATTGTGCATGTCGACTCAACGTTTGATTACAGAGAGTTAGACAGCATACAACGTGAAGGCTCCACGCTGCTCGGCTGGAAAACCGGTTCAGACAGCTGGGCAACACAAGATCCACGTAACTGCGACAACGTGTACTGTGCTTACCTTAAAACCTCTTGGTTAGAAAACGCACTGCATGCATCAGCAATGGCAGTCTATCGATTGGATGGCGAAGTGACAGCAACGCAGCGTACGTACATCGCAGAAGAGGAATTGAAAGCCTTATTCCCAATCTTTAATGCTAATTTCCCTAGTCAGTATTAAATGAACGGCCCCTAATCGTTGAACACCAATTATTAGGGGCTTTTTGAATGTTAGAACTAGTGCTTTTGATGATTGGCACTTTTAATGATTAACGCTTTGGTTTAATTGCGACTGTATATCTGCGAGCACCTCATCCAGCCCTTCCCCTAAAGCTTCGACAAGCGATTCATACCCCGACTCTTTTAATGGCGTATTAGATTCAAATTCCGCTCGTGCCAGTTCCACGTCTTGCTCGCTTAGTACCCAAGTTCCTTTTACTTCAGCATTACCAGTGTAAGAACCATTGAACTGCTCGAAAGTAATGAGCAACTCTTTATCCGACTCTCCTGAAGAATCAGAAGAGTCAATACGCTCCTCAAGCAACCCTTCAAGGTTCTCAGTCCAGACATGTTTACGCGCAGAAACCAGTTCATTCTCAGACTTACGATACGCAATGCCGATGGTGTCGAGATAATCAGGTAAGTCGACTCGAGTTTTTACCTTGAATATAGGTTTGTCCAATGAGCTTTCTGGTAACAGATAAGCATGAGTTCCATCAGTGGGAGAAGAGCATCCTAAAAGCCCGAACGATATAAACAGTGATATAAATAATTTTTTCATTATTCCACTCCCTTAACTGGAATCGGGTCATCTTCTACATCGCTACCAAACACCAACGCATTAGGTTTGTCGTTTAAAACTTTGATCAACGGGCGAAGCTCTTTAAGCACATGCTCTAACTCTTCAGATGCGCTAATGAGCTGTTTATAAGCATCTGAATCATCATCATAGCTATCTAACGTCGCTTCAAGCTGCTTCATAGTTTCACTGATATCTTGTGGCAAGGCTTTAGCGCCCTCACTATCAAGCAGTTCATCCATACTCTTCAAGGTGCTATCTAACGAAGCCAATGAGCCATTTAAATTAGCGATTGTGGCATCCAAGGGAAGCTCATTAATCTTATCAAGGAAGTCAGTGATCTGTTTTTGAATTTCCGTTAAGCCACCAGCGACAACTGGGAACACAGGATAACCATCAAACTCTCTTTGTTCGTAAGGTTCTTCGTCTTCATAAAAGTTGATATCGACAAACAGCGCCCCGGTAAGAAGGTTGCCCGTTTTTAAGGTCGCTCTTAAGCCCTCTCCCATCTGCAGTTTGATTCGCTCAGCAAAGGTTTCGGCATTCACAGCTCTGAAGACTTCAGACACTCGCTCAATTTCGAGTTTAATAAGAATAGGAATGCGGTTCGAAACCTTGCCATCTTTGTCCATACGTATTTGCAGCGGCACGGTATCCACAGTACCAATTCGCACCCCTCGATACTCAACAGGTGCCCCTTTACTCAGGCCTCGAACCGACTCTTCAAATAGCAATACGTAATCGAGTGACGTGGTGTATTTGCCCTGCAACACGGCGTCGTAATTGTCGTAAAGCGCGTACTCTTTTAAGTTTTCTTTGATTTGGGCCCCTGGTTTAATGTTCTCTGCAACATCAAAACTTACACCACCAGTCAAAATACTCTCTATCGAAGCAAAGTTGACATCTAAGCCGTTCGCACCAAACCTCACATCAATGCCAGAGGAGAGCCAGAACTGTGTTTTCTCGAAAATTAGTCCATCATAGGGAGCAAAGATGAACAGTTGATATTTACCCTCTTTCTTTTGATAGTCAAAGCTGGTTTTCTCTACTCGCCCAACCACAAAACCATGGTGCAACACCGGTTCACCAACTGCGAGTTGATTGGCTTTATTATGGGAAACAACAACCCTGATACCTTTGGTGTCGGGCCCAGCTACAGGAGGTGTATCGAGTACATCAAACCTCAGTTGCTCTTCACTCGATTTGCCCGGTTTCAGCTCAATGTACGAACCCGACAAGATAGTCTCAAGACCGCTAATGCCGTCGGTGCCAACATGCGGCTCCACCACCCAAAACTGGGTATCAGCATTGATCATGCGTGAGGCTTTTTTGTCTATTTGAGCTTTTGCAATGATGTATTCATAGTCTTCACTCAGAGCGACATCGGTAATGGTACCCACATGAACATTCTTGGATTTAATCGCCGTTTTGCCCGCTTCAATACCAGACGCATCCGGTAAGATCAAAGTGATCTCCGGCCCGCGATTATTGAAGTATTGAAATAGCATCCAACACCCCACCAAAACCGCAATGATTGGCACAATCCAAACGGGCGACAACTCACTTTTCTTTGATACCTTCGCATCCGAAGTACTTTGCTTTTCCATGTGTTCCACACCTCTTTGAGGAGATTACTTCCATATAATTCGAGAATCGAAAATCATCGCTGACAACATCGTAAATATCACAACTGCCGCAAACGACAGCGCCGCAGGGCCAGGGTAGATCGCCATAACGCCATCCAATTGAACCAATGCCACTAATATGGCGACGACGAAAATGTCTATCATCGACCAACGACCAATGAACTCAGTCACACGATAAACCTTGAGATAACGCTTTGCTTTATGCTCAGTCAGCCCATGCACCCTTTTGGCGTTCCAATACAGATAAGCCAATGCGACCATCTTCGCCATCGGAATGAAAACGCTCGCAATCAGAATGATGAGTGCCACGGGGTATGAACCCATGTGCCAAAGTAAGATGACCCCTTCCATGATGGTTGAGCCTTCACTGGTTCCAAACGCAGAGGTATACATCATCGGGTATAAATTGGCTGGAATATAAAACACGATCGACGTAAACAACAGTGCCCACGCAATCTGTAAGTTTTTAACAGGCTCAAAGCGATGTAAGTGAGTGTTGCAACGGGTGCAGTGATGAAGGTTGTCGCTGTAATGATGGACTTGCCCACAGATATGACAAGCGAGATGCTGCTTATTTTGAAATACGCTCCCGACCATTGGTTCTTGCGGAACTTTGTTTGGGACCAAGCGATCCCACAACCAATCAAAATCGACTAAAGAGATAGTCTTAACCACCAGCATGGCATAAATACAAAACGCCCAAAACGATAAGCCCATCGAGACATCAGCCAAGGCGGCTATCTTAATCAAGCTCACTAACACACCAATCAAGAACACATCGACCATCAGCCACGGCTTCGCCCAACTCAAAGATTTGAGGGCCAGAAATGTAAATCGGTGGGAGACGTAATTGATTCGTTTGTTGCGCTCTACCAAAACGCAGAACCACAATGAAAGCACTAGAAAGTAAGCCGGTAAAAGAATTACCGCCAAAAACAAAAGTAAGGCTATCAAACTGTTGTCCATACGATTCATCATATCAACAGCTTGGTATAGCGTGATTTGCTGGCTAATACCTTGAACACTAAATGACATGTACGGGAAAGTTAGGCTCATGATTAATGTAATCAGACTCGCCAACGCATAAGCGATTATGCCCTGCTGTTTATGATGCCCCACACTCGATAACGTATGGGCACACCTTGGACAAGACGCTTCGCTACCTGCAGACAACTCTTCAAACTGACTAACCAATCCGCATTCATGACATGACTTAGTAAAGCGCTCAGGCAAAGACATCCCCTCTCAATGTTAATACGCAACTAGACACTCTAGGTAAATATAAGTAAGGGTTGGATTTTTTGCCAATCTGCACACTATGAAAGGTGCGCGATGCATAAAAGTGAGAGGTGACAAGACAAAAAAGAGGTGACCAGTTGGCCACCTCCGCATTTAGTATTCCAAGTTTCGTTATTGATTAACCAAAAACTAGTTGTGACTATTTTCCAGCTGATAGAAGGTTACTTGAGCATAATCGCTGTCGTTACTGGTGTTATCTTGCAAGTAGATGCCCGCTTTGAAATACATGTAGTTATCTTCGTCGTCATAACCGCTGTTTTTCATGTCTACCTCTTTGGCTGCAAGCTCAGTCCCATTCTGACTGATGGTTGTGATCAGTTTGTCGCCTTCCACCACAATCGAATATGAGAAAGTCTCATCCAATGCGATACCATCACTTGGGTTACTTTCACTGTTCAAATCGCCAGATGATGTCACCATGTTTCCAAGCAGGTTATACCAAGTTTCATCACCGCCTGTAGACTTCGACGTTTCATGTGCAAAGTAGATGGCACCTTTGTCGTTGTTTGGCAGTTTATGGTAGTACAGGCGAATTGGCTCATTTTTCTCGGCGTGGATTTGACCGATCACGATTCGACCTACTTGCTCAGTATTAGAAGTCGTTGTCGTGACATGATTGACTGCTAGCGTTGCGTTTAAACGTCCATCAATTCCGCCAAATGCCGCTTGCTCACTGGATGGGATAGAAGAGAACGCCCAGTTATTGTCTTTGCCAGATGTTGAGTAAGACGTATCACCGCGACGTAGCATTTCACGTAACTCAGTTCGCACATACTTAGTACCGCTTGATGTAGTTACCCCTTCAACTGGCGTGTAGAAGACCAAGCCACCATCACTTCCGGTGTAGAAAAACTCATCTTCGTAGCCGGCGTCTAGCGTGTTCTCTTTAATCGACGTCGCATAACCATCACCCTCATCGACCGGGATACTTACGTACCAATCCAATAGGTCAAAGTTGTCTGAAGGTGGTGCATTGGGATCTAACCCAAAATCTTGTCCATCGTTGCCATGAACTTGTACTTCGGTAACGTTAGTCCACACACTCTCAGCACTGTTTGAGAATACCTTGATGCGAACCCAACGTGCTTGAACGTCTTGCACGTCATAACTCTCAAAATCGGATGTATTACCACCGCTGTACCCGTAGTAGACCTTATCCCAACTGCTAGAGCTTTCGTCAGCCAATGCACGAATCTCGAATTTATAGGTCTGTTGTTCGCCTTTACCCCAAGCGATCTTAACGTCTTGAACATTTTGAACAGACCCAAGATCGAGTACCAGATTAACCGGAGCGTTTTGCGCAGCCCAGCGTGACGACCAATCGGTGTCACCATCGATAGCGTTTGAAGCAGGATAAGAAGAGTGTGCCCCACCCCAGTCCGATGCCGATTGAATATTTAGCTGCTCCGCAGCAACAGAGCCTGAAAGCAGCGCAAACATGACAGCACAAGATAGTGGTTTGCAGGGTTTAAAAATCATACAAGTCTCCATGATTTGTTTCACGTTTATTATTTTATTCCATAGATTGCACAGCTTCCTCTGTGCAACGGAAGATAATATAGATGAATATTTGTACGACAAGTTGGTTAAATATCACACTAATGAATTATTATATTACAAATATTATAATGTGTGATATCACTCATCTTTATACTCAGCAGCTCATGTATGTTTGCATTTAGAAGTTGAGATACCTCAGTTAAACAGCTCTTGTGACAAACGTTCTTCCAGTGAGTGAATACATAAGGAGACAGATGGTGGAGTATGGTGGGTATATGGATTTAGAGCATAAACCGTGTTCATGGGTAACTGATGATTCGGCATAAGATTAACCAGCTCAGGTTCTATTTGTTTTAAATAGAAATCTGGCAATACACCGATTCCCGCCCCCGCTTTTATCAGAGCGAGACAACTATGAATGGAGTTCGTAACGCAGCTTGCTTGTTTGCTGAAACCCACTGCCGCTTCGAAATCGGAAGTAAAACTATGCTCTATATGCCTCCCTTGCCAGACATTAGCGATATACGGTAGTTCATCAATGGGCCGATTCTGCAGAGAAACCACACCACACAGTTGATCTCGAAATCCTCCGAGTCGTTTTTGCTTTAAAGTACTGTCTGGCGAGTTGCCGACACGAATGGCTAGGTCGATATCATTACTCATAAAATCGAGTCGTTTGTCATCACTGATTAGCTCTGGCTGCAGTTTAGGATAACGTTTCATTAGATCCGCAATCACTGGAGCCACCAGCACGTCCATCAAGGCGTTAGGTGCGGTAATACGAATGCGTCCTTGTGGTTCCTCTTGCTCTGCTTGCGCCATTTCCCAAGCTGAATCCGCTAAGCTATTAAGATCTTTACAGCTTAAATAAAACCGCTCTCCCATTGGAGTAAGGGTTTGCCTGCGCGTTGTCCGCTTTAGTAGTGAAGAACCGAGCTCTTGCTCAAGCTTTTTTAGATGTTGGCTCACTACAGATTTTGAAAGGCCGAGCTTCTCGGCAGCAGCGGAAACCGACCCTTGTTCAACAATATGAGCAAAGATCGACATCTGTCTTAGCTTATTCACTTTATTGTTCTCTTTTTATAAACAGTTATTTCTATTATCTCTGTTTTTCAAATTAAAGAGTAGTTCTAAACTTTGTCTTAGTTAACCAACACGACACATCGGAGAGAAAAATGAGCAATCAAGTATTAGAAGCGTGTAAAAAAGGTATCGCAGCTTGGCAAACAGCATTCAACAACCAGGACGCGCAAGGTTGTGCCGCTCAATATAATGAAGATTGCGTGATGCACGCTCGCCCATTTGGCACATTCGAAGGTCGCGAAGCAATTCAGGCTTTCTGGCAGGGCATCATTGACCAAGGTTTTAAAGATGTCGATTACACCGACGTAAAATGGGAAGAACACCAAGATGGCGGCTACATTCTGACTTCGAGCTGGACAATGAACAAAGCGTTTGGCGTGGTACACCGCGAACATTGGGTTGTAGAAGCAGATGGTCACGCACGCTTGATCAGCGATGACTTTGAAGTACAAGGCGAGCGCTAACCCTAAATAGGTTGAACTAACGAGAATAGGTATAACGACCAAAATCGTTTAAGAGGCCGATCACTTATATAGTGGTCGGCCTTTTTCACATTGTGTTTTCTAGGCGAAATGTGCTCCCCCAATTGTTCCATATCTTATTACGGCCCTTGCAAACTAATCTCTCGCCGAGTGTGACACTCGCGGCAAACTGATCTTTTTACTCAAAAGTGACGTAATCTGACCTTGTTATTCGTAACTTAGTAAGCCAACCTTAACTAATAGGAAAGCAATTTTTAATGGAGCAAAAACAATGATTAAGATGTTAGTGTGTGATTTTGATGGCACCTTAGACGGTGGTTCATCTGACGGAGTCAACCAATTGTTTGACTACTTGAACGATCAGCCTAGCATTCGATTTGTTATCGCCACAGGGCGTACGTTGCCTTCCATAAAAGTTGGCTTAGCCTCGGATAACTACCCAACACCACACAGTATTATCAGCGACGTCGGAACCCAGATTCACCATCATCAACCAGTCCAGCAACCTGATACACATTGGCACCAACGACTAAAAGCAACGTGGGATAAACATAAAGTTGAACAAGCGTTGTCTGGCTTCGACTTTATGGGGAAATTGGATCCCAACCATCAAGGCGACTATAAAATCACATTTGAGGGATCATTAACTGACCACCAAAGACAGCTTATTTCGAGTGCGCTCATAGCTCATGATGCACAGGTAGATCTAACCTACTCTCACGATTGGTACTTGGACGTCACCCCGAAGAACGTCAACAAAGCCTCTGCTATTCACCACCTATTGAAACAGCACGACCTAACTATCGATGAAGTGTGTGTGGCGGGTGATTCCGCGAACGATACCTCAATGCTGACCATCGATGGCGTTAACTCAATTCTGGTGGCCAACCACTACCCAGAAGTCGCTCACCTCTCGCAAAGGGACAATGTTTATACCAGCAAAGCGACTCATGCAGCAGGGGTGTTGGAAGGGCTTCAATACTGGCAAAACCAACCTAGATAACGCTCAGATGCACTGAATCAAACGGAGCAAAAAGGTTACTTCCAGCCCATTTTCCACAAACTATTGTCTGTGAGGTCATGCCAGTCGATATCACGAGAACGCTTTGTCATCACCGCTTCAAGAATGCACCTTACAACCACATCTTCTTCAAATTCCATCTCAGTGATCATGAAGTGCTTTTCACGATTGACGGGGGTTACGGCTGTCCACTTACTGTGCAGTAGCTTCTTAGGGTTGATTCTGTTCATACAACTCTCCTTTCTTCTAGTTTTATCTATAAGCTTCAAAGAGTTATTCGGATCACTTAGAAATAAAAAAAGCATGGTGACCAATCATCACCATGCTTTATTACCTGCTAGATTTTAAGCCCAAATTACCAATCGTAAGTTAAGCTCGCGATAACGTTGCGACGGTCGCCGTAGTAACAGTAATAGTTACAGGTAGCGACGTACTCTTTATCAAACAGGTTTTTCGCCGCGACTTGCAGTTTGTAATCCGCGAATCGGTAGCTTACCGTTGCGTCGTAGAGGGTATAAGACGGAACCTTATTTTGCTCGAGGTTATCGCCATAAGTTTCGCCAATGTATCGAACACCACCACCGATACTCAACCCATCTAACGTACCATCAAAGAACTGATACTTCGCCCAAGCAGAACCAATCATGTCTGCCACTTGTGCTGGTGTTTTCCCGACTTGATTCTGATCTTGATCTTTGGTGATCTCAGAATCTAAGAACGCTAAGTTACCAATTAGAGTAAGTGACTCGGTTACATTAGCCACAGCACCCAATTCCACACCTCGGTTACGAATTTCACCAATCTGGTTGACTTGGTTACTACCAGTGATTACATCCACCACATCCTTCTTCGTCGCTTCATACACCGCAACATTGAACTGACCCTCAAAACTCTTAGGCAGGTATTTCACACCCGCTTCGTAGCTTTCACCACGTTCTGGCTTCGCCGCTTGATTAGCAACAGAGGTTTTAATGATAGGCTCAAAAGATTGTGCATAACTAAAGTAAGGTGTGAACCCTGCCGACGTCGCATACGCAACACCTAAATTGGTTGTCCATTCCTCGTAATCCGCTTTGTGATTACTACCTGTTGTATTATTGGACTGTTCATTAGAGGTATCGTCGTAGCGAAGCCCTGCTTGGACAATCAAATCATTGAATCGAATTTGGTCTTGAACATACAGTCCTAACTGACGGTTCTTAGTTGTATTGTTCTGCAAGTCAGCATCAGTCATTGGCTGGAATGTTGTAGGATTTAACAATACAACGTTGTTCGTATAAGTTGGGTTATAGATATCAAACAGAGGATTGTTAATACCCGGTGGTATGGTCGTGTTGCCATCTGCCACTAGTGGATCGAAGGCATAGTCTTGGCTATCAATATCAATCGCTTGATAGTCAACACCAGTGAGTAATGTATGTTCAACAGACCCAGTTCTGAATTCAAAGACCAACCTATTGTCGACATTAAACGCATCTGATTGCCCATCCTCTGTCGAGGCCTGACGCAAGATCGTTTTTCGCTCTCCAAGAGGATCAAGTCCAGCGTTTATATCTTGAGCATAACCTAAAGAATAAATCTGCTTTAAGTTGATATCCATACGGCTATAACGTACCGACTGGCCGAAGCTCAGTGCTGAATTAAACTCATGATTAAATTCATACCCTAACGAGAGTTGCTCACGTTCAAAGGTTTCCCAATCTGGATTACCTACCGCAGTACTATCTGAGATTTTGCCATTTGGGTTGTCTGTTAGCGTGCCTTCCATCGGTAAGAACTGCAAATAGGGGTCGGAATCATCTTCCTGGTAACTTGCTAAGAACGTGATGTCGGTTTTATCGCTCATCTTCCACATCAACGATGGCGCAACCATAAAGCGCTCAGCCTCAACGTCATCGACCTTGGTGCCATTCTTTCGACCAAGCGCCACTAAGCGGAAAGCCACATCATCACTCATCTCGGTGTTCACATCGAGTGTCACTTGGGTGCGGTCAAATGAACCAACGTCTATGCCTACTTGGCCTGAACCACCATCAAATTGTGGGCGCTTGCTAACAACATTAATCAGACCACCCGGTGGGTTTTGCCCATATAACACAGACGCAGGGCCACGGAGTACTTCTACACGCTCCAAACCAAATGGGTCAATTTGCCAACTGTAAAAGCCCGCGGAGTACAGTCGCGTACCATCTTGATACAAGCCTGTCCCTGCTTGTTGGAAGCCACGTACGACAAACCAGTCTTGTTTATTATCTTCACCGTAATAGTTAGTCTGAATACCCGGTGTATACTGAAGTGCATCAGAGATACTGATAGAGGCACGGTCATCCATCTGCTCACGTGTCACCACAGAAACTGCTCTAGGGGTTTCATGCAGGGCAAGCGGCGTTTTGGTTGCGGTTTGACTTTTCTCGCCAACATAACTGAAGTCCGGCCCTACGGCATTGTCATCGACCTGCAGACCTATCACGACAACCGTTTCATCCTCTTCTGCATGAACAGCTCCTCCACCAAGTAATGCAGTCACTGCAATTGAAAGTGGGGTGAGCTTAAACTGCCACTTCATCATTCTCTCCTTAACTAAATCCACACAAACAATAAGTAAATACAAATTATTATCATTAATATTTACATCGCGAATTGTAACAGGAGAAAAGTTAATGTGAATTTATAAATCAAGATGATATGAAACAAGTGATCAGCAGCACGTATAATGAGTTAACTATGCTGTTAAAAGTTACGCCTGGGGAGCAGAGGTAGTTGAGAAAGATCGATAAGGGTTAGAGGAGCAAGATATATACGACGAATTGAGCCATGATGACTCAATCCGTCCCAAAGTAACTGTAATTAAATAGAAATACCGTCACATCAAATGCCGGTTACATAGAAGTACACGTACCTTGGATAGCAAGATCGGTCTTAGTAACTTCAACTTTACCAGTTTGCTCTTCTACTTGCTCTAAAGCTGCACCGCCAACGAACACACCCATTTTGATGTATTGCTGAACGAAATAGTTACGACCTTCTTCTGTATACAAAGTTAGGTCGTTGGCTGAGAACTCGGATTCAGTACTGATCGTATGTTCTTGGTTGCCTGAAACTTGCTGGTAAAAGAATACACCAGGTGCAGTCTCACCAACGCAATCGCCATTAATGTAGACATCTTTTTTCAACGCAGCGCCGACTGTCGAGTTATCACGATATACATATACGCCCGCCATGCCCTCTGCAGGCTCAGCAAATTGCTTCAATTTAGTTGACTCAGCCTTATCTGCGGTCGGAACCGTTGCACAACCTGATAACACTGAAAGTGCTACTGCACTAAAAATTAGCTTAGTTTTCATTTGTTTACCTTTTGCCAAATAACAATTATTTATAATTCGACAAAATGATATATATACAAACTTATGAATCATTTTCATTTTATAAAAATCGCGACATGTCTAACACAATGCGACAATCTCTCGTTTGTAATTTATAAATCCGTCACATTGTTACGATTTAATACATACTTAACCTGCTGTTTTTAAAATAAAAAAGCCAGCATTAAACTGGCTTAGATTCAACAGATTGAGTTATTTCAACTAACCGTTTTTAGGTGGAACAAATGCTGTCAGCTCAAGAGCCGGACCTGTGTACTTCTCAATCTTCACGAGTGCAGAGTTCGCTGCACAGCCGTTTGCTAGACGCGAAGTTGGAATATCAAGCGTTAGTACGTTCGCACCGCCGTTCTTACACAAACCAGTCTCTTTATCTAAGTCTGGCCAACCACCTTCGTGGATACACACAGCACCTTGCTTAATACCATCAGTTACGAGGGCGCCAACAAGGACTTGGCCACGGTCGTTAAATGCACGAACTAGGTCACCCGTTTTAATACCACGCGCTTTTGCATCTTCAGTATTAATTGAGATTGGCTCACGGTTAGCAATTGCGTACTCGTCACGGATCTTCGCATAGTTGAACTGGCTGTGTAGACGATGTGCCGCGTGCGCAGTCATTAACTGCAACTCGTCACTCTTAGCTTTACCAAAGAACTCTGTCGGTTCCATCCACGTTGGGTGCGCCGGACAATCTTCTAGCTTGTAGCCCTCAATCGTTTTCGAATAGATCTCGATCTTACCTGATGGTGTACCCAGTGGGTTCATCACAGGATCTTTACGGAAATCTGCATGGCGTACGAACTGAGCCGCTTTCTTGTTGAACTTCATTTCGATCAGTTGGTTATCGTCCCAGAACTTGCCGAACTTCGGCATACGAACACGCGCTTTCTTACCCGCTTTCTGAGCGTCGTCGTAGAAGCCTTTCAGCCAAGCCATCTCATCTTTACCCTCGGTAAACACATCACGACCACCCGCTTTAATCATTTCTGCCATATCAGCAAATACATCAAAGTCATTACGCGCTTCACCTTGAGGCTCAACAACTTTCTTCATCGGCACTAGGTGCTGGTTAGAATAGTCACCAGTCATGGTCATGTCGTTACGCTCGAACGAAGTCGTGATCGGTAGAACAATATCACCGTGCTTCGCCGCAGCCGTCCAGTAAATCTCGGAGATAACCACCAGCTCAGGTTTTTGCCATGCATCAATCAAACGGTTGGTGTCTTGGTGGTGAGTAAAGTTACCGCCGCCTGCCCACCAAATCATCTTGATGTCTGGGAATGTTAGCTCGTGACCATTGTGCATAAATTTAGCACCAGGGTTTTCCAACGCTTCCACAATACGTGCAACAGGGAAAGCATTCACCGCCCCCGATACCGCCCAGTCGTTGCCCGCTGAAGAGCCACCACCAATAGATGCAGAGATTGCAGGAAGTACACCAGCGTCGCGCGTTGGGTTACCGCCGTTAGAGTAGTGGTAAGAAAGACCGAAACCACCACCTGGCAGACCAATCTGACCCAGCATTGCTGCAAGCGTTACGATCATCCAGTGGCGTTGCTCACCGAATTGTTGACGCTGGATACCCCAACCCGCCATTAGCATGGTGCGGTTTTGGCTGAAGATGTCGGCGAGCACTTCCATCTGTTTCGCTGGAACGCCCGTAATCTCTTCTGCCCATTGTGGTGTCTTTTCTACGCCGTCTTCTTTACCCATTAGGTAGGCTTCGAACTTATCGTAGCCAGTGGTGTAAGTGTTCAAGAACTCAACGTCGTGTTTGCCTTTCTTAACCAATGAGTGTGCAATACCCATCATCATCGCCACGTCGGTCATTGGACGTGGGGCAATCCACTGTACCGCATCGCCAAAGAATTCGATTGTCTCTGATTTCATTGGGTCGATAGCAATGATCGTCTTGCCAGATTTCTTCAGTTGGTTAAAGAATTCAAGGCCAGAGCAGTCCGTTGAACTCCATGCAATCTTCAATGTGTTCAATGGGTTCATACCCCAAAGAACCACAACATCAGAGTTCTCTAGCACAACTGGGTGTGTCGTTTGTTGTTCGTATACTTCGATAGAACCCATAACGTGTGGCATGATCACTTGTGCAGCACCCGTTGAGTAGTCACCTAAGTGGCCTGAATAACCACCTGCCATGCTCATATAACGTTGAAGCAGTGTTTGCGCTTTGTGTAGGACACCACTTGAACGCCAGCCGTAAGAACCAGCAAATATAGATTCTGCACCGCTCTCTTTACGAATACGCATGTGTTGCTCATGAATGAGCTTGTAAGCCTCATCCCAAGAAACGCGTACGAACTCATCATCACCACGCTTGCCTGTTGGAGCTGAAGGGTTTTCTAAGAATCCTTTACGAACCATTGGATACTTGATTCGAGCCTTAGTATGTACTTGATCTGGGCCTGTGGTCTGTAAGCTGTTTGGCACCGTTTGAGCGAGCGCGTTGGTCGTTGAAACCAGCTTGCCTTCTTTCACTTCACAGATCATCGGACCCATGCGACCAGCAGTAAGAACCCCTTTACCACGCTTATTAGCCGCTGCCGCTGTCATCGGTGTTAGCGACGTAAAAGCGAGAGCTCCGGCTGCCATACCTGTTCCTTTAAGGAATCCGCGACGAGTAATATCAGTCATTGTTGTTATCCTTTCGTTTCTTATTTAGTGGCCAGCCACATCTTTTGCGTGGTTCTGGAAGAATTTAGTAAGAAGTTCTAAGTCTTCAGATGAAATATCGGTACGATCGCCCATGCCTTTCGCTACAGGTCCCCAAGCATTGACAGTAAAGTGACCCGCTGGAATCTTCGCGTGACAAGTTGAGCAGTAGACGTTGTCGAGCTCTTCTGCGTAATCCCAGATAGGTTCAAGTGAATCCAATACATCTGCATCAATCTGCGCGGTGATCACAGCGGTACGCCACTCATTGCCGTACTCATCGGCATGAAACTCACCTGCATCAACCGCGTTTTGTCCCGCTTCGGTTAGCATTGCGACGATAGCGCGTTGACCTTCGCCGTAGTAAAGCACTTGCTCTGCACCTTTCATTTGGTAAGCATGAAGCTCAACTGTTCGCTCATTGCCTTCAACTGATACAACGTCTAGTTTTGCAGTTGGATTGATAGTACCTAGGTCACCCATCTCAATGGTTTCTACTGGGTAAACCACCTTCGCTGAAGGGTCGGTTTTCTCAGTGAACGCCATTAGGTTATCGAATGCTTCACTGTCCATTTCTGGTTCCGGTGCGAAGTGAGCAACACCTTTGTGGCAGTCGATACAGGTTTGATTGTTTTCTTGAGCGTATGCGTGCATTTTTGCTGCATCTTCCGATTGCTCATAACTATCCATCGCATCAAACGTGTGACAAGAGCGGCACGTTGCTGAATCATTTTCACGCAGTTGCGCCCATACCGTTTCGGCCATCGCCATACGGTGCTCTTCGTACTTTTCTTCCGTATCGATCTTTCCAGTGACAAATTCGTGATAAATGTCCTTAGACGCTCGAATTTTTGTGATTACGTAGTCAATAGGGTCCGACGGAATGTGGCAATCTGAGCATTCAGCACGGATACCTTTGGCGTTACTGAAGTGAATTGAACCTTCATACTCTTCATATGGGATCTGCATGGTGTGACAAGAAACGCAGAATTCTGTGCTCGATGTGTAGTGCATGACCGCAGCCGTGCCACCTAACGTCAACCACCCAATTCCTATGCCTATCGCGGCGATAACAGCGATATAACGTTTTTTAATAGACATATTTAGTAATCATCTTTAACAATTGGTTGCAATTGCGATCAGACTAATACTTTAGGGGTAACTCTTATTGATTTGCGTCATAAATTATCATTATTGATAATAAAGATGGCGTACAGTGAGAGCTAAGTTCAATATTCCCACCGTCATGAATTCGCACCCAACACATTTATCAATAGAAACCCTCATATCCTATAAAATTTCAAAATGACATTAGATTCATACCTCATAAAAAAGCGACGTACTCACGTAGTGATATCAAGTTAAAAAGCCGTTAAATGAGCTAGAGTTCACGGTCAGTAAAATAGTATGAGAAGACAATGAGCCACCCTGAACTTTTGCAGAAAATTGCTAGTTTTGACTGTATTGAGCAAGCGCTGGAGTATTTTGAGATCGGATTTGACAGTCGATTCATTGCTGAGAACCGAACAGAGTTAGTGAAACGCTTTAACGGCTATCTAATTTTGACCAAGCCGGATGATTGGTTTTCAGGACGAAGAGCACTCAAAAATGCGTATTGTAAGGTTCAACGCAGTAAACTAGACAAACATACACGCTCCGCTTGTCGCGGTTGTACATCTTGCCAGCGTCGCTGAACCTTTCTGAGTAGTTTGCTTGAAATGAAGTGTGCTAATCTTAGTGCAACTCAACCACGAGATAATAACTACAATGAAAATTTTCAGTAATTTCGAAAGCGGCAATATCAATGTCGTTAACGCAGATACTCCACAAAACATCCAACTGACTATCACAGCGGATAAGCACACTGACATTGCACAGTGGTTTCATTTCCGTTTAGAGAGTGAAGCGCAAGTTTCCCACCATTTTGAAATCCAAGGCTTAGCAAAGTCTGCTTACCCTGAGGGTTGGAAAGACTACGACGTTGTTGCTTCTTACGATCGCGAAGAATGGTTCCGTATTCCAGCAACGTTTGATGGCGATACACTTAAATTCGACATCATCCCAGAGCATGAATCCATG
This sequence comes from Vibrio sp. THAF190c, assembly GCF_009363355.1. Classification (NCBI taxonomy): domain Bacteria; kingdom Pseudomonadati; phylum Pseudomonadota; class Gammaproteobacteria; order Vibrionales; family Vibrionaceae; genus Vibrio; species Vibrio sp. THAF190c. Next base: position 2,083,625 of record NZ_CP045338.1, read on the forward strand.
TTCTTTGCTTACTTTGCACCTTACTCTTATGACCGCCACCAAGATTTGCTGCACAGTGCTCAAACGCATCCTGCTTGTAAGCTTGAAACGCTAGGTGTGACTAATGACAACAACGACATTAGCCTACTGACTATTGGCGAACCAAGCCCAGAGAAGAAGAATATCTGGATCATTGGTCGTCAACACCCAGGTGAGACGATGGCAGAATGGTTCATTGAAGGCTTCTTGCAGCGCCTGCTTGATGAGACAGACACGGTTGGCCGTGCCCTACTCGACAAGGTTGTGATTCGCGCAGTGCCAAACATGAATCCAGACGGCAGTATCCGTGGTCACTTACGCACCAATGGCTTGGGCGTAAACCTAAACCGCGAATGGCAAACACCATCAATGGAACGCAGCCCAGAGGTTTACCTCGTTCGTGAACGCATGTTAGAAACGGGCGTTGATATGTTCTTGGATATTCACGGCGACGAAGCCATCCCTTACAATTTTGTCGCGGGTAGTGAAGGTATTCCTTCTTATGATGCTCGTTTACAAGGTTTGGAAGAGCACTTCAAACAAGCACTGTTCACTATCACACCAGAATTCCAAGACGAAGTTGGTTACGATAAAGATGAACCGGGTAAAGCAAACCTAACTGTGGGCTCAAATTGGGTTGGTGAGCAATTTAAGTGCCTTTCTTACACGGTTGAAATGCCTTTCAAAGATCATATTAGCCACGCAGATGAGCTGTACGGCTGGTCACCAGACCGCAGTGTGGCATTTGGTCACGATATGCTTGCTGCAGTATGGGCAACAGTGCCAAAACTGTAATCCGTTTAGTCTATTCGCGGATAACTCTATAAAGTTATTGCAGTTATAAAGACAAAAAGCCCGAGAGTTATTTCACTCTCGGGCTTTTTAATGTTCTCAACTACTTTAATCTACTCAACTATGCCGCTCTTAAACTTGCGAAAAATGCGGGATAGCGTTGGCGGATGTGTCTCTGCTCCGAGACCATGTCTTTAAAGCTCGGGCCACGAGACAACTGAATGATCACTTCATTACCATCAAAGCGTAAAACCGCACCCGATACATCAACGCGCTTTTCATCATGTAGATCGAGTGTGCCCGCCATAGAAAGCCCACGATAAAAGTGACTGACATTTCGTGTCATAACGCGCACGCCTTTCTCAGATACCTCACTCACTTGAAAGAGCTCATCTTTGATACGCATTATCGGCCTCGCCCCTTTTGGGTACTTCAAGCGATAGTACTGGCGCTTTTGGGTAAACGACCCGTCACTCATTTATCTGTCTCCCTACACGTGGTGCCAATCAAGCACTCAAATCAATATCCACTTAATAAATGAACATAGCACAAATCATCATTAGAATTAATTATCGGCAGCGCTCGTCAGACCTTTAGTTAAAACATCGACAAGTGTTGAGACAGAGTTCGCATTCCGTTCATCAACATCTATTTGCACGCAAAAGCAAACCCAAGTTGCTTTGATTCGCTAAAATGATTCACTCAGACAACGTCCACTGTTAGACTCCCCATCCACTTTTAACTGGTTCCCACTATGACGTTTAAATCATTAAACCTGTGCTCTGAGCTTATTGATGCTCTGCCTAAAACTCTTCAACAGCCAACAGAAATTCAGTCAAAAACGATCCCTGCGATCATACAGAAAAGAGATTTACTGGCGTTGGCTCAGACTGGCAGCGGCAAAACACTTGCATTTGGCTTAGGTGGGCTACACAACCTAGACAGTAACGTCGAAGCAGTTCAAAGCCTCATTGTGGTACCAACGCGTGAACTCGCCAGCCAAGTTACTTCTTCATTAGAGTCATTTGCGCGAGCAGTCTCCATTCGTATCTCAACTTTAATTGGTGGCATGAGTGAAGAGAGTATGAATGATACTCTAAATAGCAGACCACAGTTGATCGTGGCGACGCCTGGCCGTTTAGTGTCTCTGATTGAACAGGGTTCACTATCACTGTCGCAGTGCCAAACATTTGTGTTGGATGAAGCGGACCGCCTGTTAGACATGGGATTTTGGCCTGACGTTCAAACGATCAAGAAATCTTTGCCAGCAAAACATCAGACTCTACTTTTCTCGGCAACACTACCGACAGAACTTGAGCAACAAGCTAATACCCTGCTGTTCAAGCCATTGAAAGTGAGCGTGCACCAAAAAAACAGTGTCGCTGAGAACATCCAAGAGACACTGTACTTAGTCAACAAAGGCAGTAAGCCACAAGCGCTTATCAGCCTATTGCAACAGCACACAAACACCCAGGCTTTAGTTTTCATTGGAGCCAAGGACAACGCCGATGCTCTAACGAAGAAGCTCAAAAAAGCCAAACTCAACGTTGAAGCGCTGCACGGCAACAGGACTCAAGAAGAGCGTAGCCAGATCCTTGACGATTTCAAACACGGGAAAATTGAAACGCTTGTTGCGACCGATGTAATGGCGCGCGGCATTCATATTGACTCTCTGCCTCTAGTCATCAACTTTGAGCTACCGATGCATTCAGCAAGTTATGTCCATCGTGTTGGCCGTACCGCTCGTGCTGGAGCCAATGGCCATGCTATTTCGTTAGTAAGCCACAGCGAAACGGATGCTTTGAATGCAATTCGTCAGTTGACTGAGCGAACCTTACCAGTTCAATCATTAGAAGGCTTCCCAGTAACAGACAAGCCTGCAGCTGAAGGGACACAACGTAAACGCCCACCGAAAGACAAACAAGCCAACCGTCGCACTGCCAAGAAAAAGAGCATTAAGCAATTTAAAAGTAAGAACTCACGTTAAACAGATCAATCGTTACTGCCAGATTCGGTAAATCGTACTTTTAACAAAAACAGAACTTTCACCCAAAGCCTGGTTTCGAACTGGGCTTTTTTACATCTGAACCTCTAGAAATAGTCACCTCCACTCATATAAAACATCTTATTTTGACGCTTAACGAAGAGCTGTTTTAAATTACATTTTTATGAATAATGCACTCAACTGATTGATTCCTCGTTGGTCAAAAAAAATACTTAAAAATCGCGTTGACGGTCACAAAACCACCAACTAGATTTTTCTATTAGTGTCTATAACCAGGAGGTCATTGAAATGAAACGTGCTAGCTCTGCATACCGATTACAACTGATTAAAGAAGTAGCAACCCGACGCGATCGTCAACGTTCTAATGACCCGATGGCTAACTACATTCAAACGCTATTAGACAATAAAGATGAGAGTGATAGTTCTGTTGAACGTAATCACCGATTCAGTGGTAATCACTTTGATGAGCATATTGGTGGATGGGTCAGCGATCACTGGGGATCTAAGTAGATTTAACCCGAAAAGCGATAATCTCGAGCCTAAATGCATAAAAGCCACCGCTGGGTGGCTTTTTAGTACTTAATCATAATCTTTGCCTTTGGCTATCATATAAGGACTACTGGAAAGGCATATCCGATAGGTGAGATAACACTTCCATTTGCTCTTCTTCGGTCATACTGTGCCAATCACGCGCGACTCTTTCTGGGTCGTCTTTATCTTCTAGGCGTTCTTTGTCGAGCGATTTTATTGGCTTGCTCTTAATTTTGCTCTCTTTCTTACTCATACCAACATCATCCCTTCTGGCATCGTAGTCTCTTTAATATTACACCTGTCGGCCGATGTAAAGAGTTTGTTAAAAACAGACTGTATGAGTCGCAATTATCCAAAAAGATCTTGTTGCGGACTCACAGACTCTTCTGGTGATTGTTCTGGTTTAGATCCATTATTCAACTGTGCAAGGCGTTTTCTTCTATATCTCTGTCGACATAGTTTGATCACGTGTAACTGCTGAGCTGGTGTCATAGACATCCAATTAAACCGCTCTTCCCGCTTTCGCATACAGCCATTGCAATAGCCTTTTTCATCCGTTGAACATACTCCCACACAGGGGCTTGGAACTTGAAAAAACTCTAACTGCTCCACGACTCCTCCTGAGTACTCTATGTGCCTGATACTATGATTATTAAATCATCGAACCCAACGAAAACATACTAAACTATGACCGTATACTGACACATATAGCGTTTTGTTAACTATACTTTTCACCAATCAAGTTACGCATCTTTGGTAACTTCGTTTATTCCTTTGGAGCCATATTATATGAAGTTTAGTTCAAAAAAATTACTAGCAGTAACCGCTTTACCTATCATGCTTGCTGCATGTACAACAACGGGTGATGACGCAATGCAAGTAACAGCTACCGATCTACAGCACCATAATTGGGAACTGGCACAAATCGACGGCAAAGACATTGAGAAAAGCGAACATCAAGCAGCACCTCGCCTAGAGATTGGTGAGAAACTAACAGCTAACGGTATTGCTGGCTGTAATAATTTCTTTGGTCAGGGTGAACTGAAAGACGGTCAATTCCGCATCAAGCAGATGGGCATGACAATGAAGATGTGTCACGGTGCAGCAATGGACATTGAGCAGTCTGTATCTGCAACACTTGCTGAGTGGAGTGACGTAACTCTGACTAAAGATACGTTAGTACTGAAGAACGACGTACATACCCTAACTTACACATTAAGTGATTGGAAAAACTAATCCTAACAATGTGATGAACAAGTTTTCTAAAGGAGCCATTTGGCTCCTTTTTTCGTATCTGAGAGGTATTTCTAAATCATTTGAAAAATTCACGATTTATTCTGTAATTATTTACCCAAAAACACGGTCATAGATAAGGTCACATAATTCGATGAGTAATCCTTTGAATTTACTATTGAATTAGAAATTATTTCAGAAACAGATAGAATAACCTTAAGGAAGTAACAAATGCACTGCCCTCAGCCGTTCACAAAGATATGGAAAAGTTTATGAACAAATTAGTTAGTACGATTGGATTACTGGCCACAACAGCCTACAGCGCAACACTTTATGCAGACAACACAAACTCGCAAGAGTGGAGCCAAATTGAACGTGAAGCCGAAGGACAAACTGTCTATTTTCACGCTTGGGGTGGTAGCCAAGAGATCAATCGTTATATCCAATGGGCAGGCAAACAACTGCAACAAAACCATGGTGTGACACTCAAGCACGTTAAGGTAACCGACATCGCAGAGACGACCACCCGCCTAATCGCAGAAAAAGCCGCGGGTAAAAACAGCGGTGGTAGCGTCGATATGGTCTGGATCAACGGTGAAAACTTCCGTTCAATGAAAGACAACGCTCTATTGTTTGGCCCGTTCACTGAAACGCTGCCGAATTGGCAATATGTCGATAAATCTCTACCAATCGATGTTGATTTCTCAGAACCTACTGAGGGTTTAGAAGCACCTTGGGGGGTTGGACAACTGGTCTTTATTCACGACCAAGAAACACTCAACAACCCACCGCACTCTTTCTCTGAAATGTTGAGCTACGCACAAGCGTATCCAAACCGCTTAAGCTACCCTCGTCCACCAGAGTTTCATGGCACCAGCTTCGTGAAGTCGCTTCTTATTGAACTGACTAAAAACGACCCAGCACTGTCTAAACCTGTTGATGATAAAACCTTCCAGGTTATCACTCAGCCACTATGGGCGTACCTTGATGAATTCCATAAAGTCGCGTGGCGAGGTGGTAAACAGTTCCCTGCGGGTACTTCTGAGAGCATCCAGCTTCTTGATGATGGTCAGATTGACTTAGCGATCACCTTTAACCCGAATGCGGTTTTCTCGGCTCAAGCTAATGGAACACTGGCGGAAACCACCAAAGCATTTGCTTTTGAAAGTGGTGCGCTATCTAACATTCACTTCTTGGCCATCCCATGGAATGCCAATGCATCAGCGGGTGCTCAAGTCGCAATCAACTACCTACTGAGCCCAGAAGCACAATCACGCAAAGGCGACCTTAACATCTGGGGCGACCCATCTGTGTTAAGCAGCAAATACCTAACTGGAAGCGCGCGTAATACTCAGCAGTTCAAGTCGGTAGATGAGCCACACCCAAGCTGGCAAACCGCACTCGAGTCTGAGTGGTTAAAACGCTACGGTAACTAAGTTTGATTCTTCACGCTCTATATTTTGTTGTTATAGCGGTGTGCATCATCCCAACTATCCCTGGGGTAGTTGGGGTTATTGCTTCATCTCTCAGTTATATCCCTCCATTGGGTTTAGAACAGTTTTCAATCGTGGGTTTCCAGCAAGTTTTCTCGTGGGAAGGCGTTTACCACTCTATCGGGCTCACACTGAGCTCAGCAGTAATCAGTAGCTACCTTGCCTGCTTTCTTACCTTCTGTATTCTCCAAGCAACGTGGGACAAACCGTTCTGGCGTAAAATCGAACTCACATTGTCACCTATGCTAGCGATTCCTCATGTCGCTTTTGCTATCGGGTTCGCCTTTCTGTTTAGCCCAAGCGGCCTTGGCATACGCGCCCTGCAAGGCTTATTAGGAGAGCCATCAACGAATACTGAACTGGCATTACTGGTGAAAGACCCGTATGCACTTGGATTGATCGTGATGTTGGCGTTGAAGGAGATTCCATTCTTATTGTTAATGAGTATCTCTATTCTGCAGCAATTAGATATTCCTAAAATCACCAAAGTGAGTGCTTCGCTAGGCTACAGTCGTTCACAGATTTGGTGGAAATGTGTTTTCCCACAATGGTTCAACAAATTGCGCTTCCCTATGCTGGCAGTGCTTGCTTACAGCTTGTCAGTGGTTGATATCGCGCTCATTATCGGTCCAACAAACCCACCAACTTTTGCGGTATTAGTGTGGCAATGGTTTAACGACCCAGACCTCAACTTGCTACCAAGAGCGGCGGCTGGGGCGATTGTTCTCTTTGGTTTAGCAAGCCTACTTATTGCGTTTGCTCGATTAGTTGAATGGGCCGTTCTTAAGTATTTCCGAAGCTGGCAGGTATCAGGTCGTCGTGGTGTCGCTCTACCTGGACGTAGCCTGTTCTCTTTCTTGGCAGTGCTAACAGCCGTCATGTTCCCATTGATGTTGCTATGGAGTGTCGCTCAACGTTGGCGCTTTCCTGACCTTCTGCCAAGCCGCTACAGTATCCGCTTTTGGGAATACGAGTGGGATGCGATCACTGGAACCATTAGCACCAGCCTCTGGATTGCAGTTATTTCTGCAACTATCGCCTTAGTACTTGCCCTCATTGCTCATGAATATCGTATTAAGCATCGCTGGCAGGTTCCGGGATACATTATCGCGATTCCAATGCTTATCCCTCAGCTATCTGTATTGTTTGGATTACAGGTAACCACGCTCTACCTCAATAGCACCGCTTATGAGTTTTGGGTGATTTGGTCACATGTGTTTTTTGCTTTTCCATTCGTCTATCTGTCATTGGACGGTCCTTGGCGCAGTTTCGAACCTGGCTTGATCAAGGCGGCGCTTAGCCTTGGAAAATCGCCACTTCAGAGCTGGCTCACGGTTAAATTACCTATTCTGCTACCAGCGATGGTTTTTGCATGGGCTGTTGGCATTAGTGTTAGCCTTGCTCAGTATTTACCAACCTTGATGTTAGGTGCAGGTAGAATCAGTACCATCACCACAGAAGCGGTTGCACTAACCAGCGGATTTGACCGCAGGGTCACTGCGATTTACGCCATTTGGCAAGCCTTGTTGCCTCTATTCTTTTTCTCTTTTGCGATTCTTATCAGCCGCTTACAGGTCAAGTATCGCCGTCTTTCATTCAAAGGTTTATTACCTAATGAGTCTATCTCTCAACGACCTCGCCATCCATAAGCTCGATGGAAGCGAGTTATTCTCATCGCTCAGCCTTCATTTAGAATCTGGCGAAGTGCTGGCATTAATGGGGCCAAGTGGCTGTGGCAAGTCGACTCTACTCGACGTGATCGCAGGTCACCTTAGCAATGAGTTTGAATACACAGGACAAGTTCACGTCAACGACATGCGAATTGATCAAATCGCTCCGCACCAACGTGAGGTGGGAATCCTGTTTCAAGACGATCTGCTCTTCCCTCACCTAAAGGTTTGGGAAAATCTGGCCTTTGCACTACCAAACAGTATCAAAGGAAAAGAGCGCCAACAGAGAGCGCTAGATGCTCTAAAAGACATCGAACTCACACGACTTGCCGACTCTTTCCCAGACCAAATTTCTGGGGGACAGAGAGCCCGAGTAAGTCTGACGAGAATGTTACTCGCCAAACCGAAAGTTGCATTGTTGGACGAGCCCTTCAGTAAACTCGATCCTGAGCTACGTGTTCAATTTCGTGATTGGGTATTTGAGCAACTCAGCAAAGCGAACATTCCGACATTAATGGTGACCCATGATGAAGCGGATATTCCACCAGCAGCGCGAGTCCTGAATTGGCCATGGAGCACCGAGAATGCTAGATAAATATTCCATCAAGGTCATTCGCTGGCCGTTAACTCAATCGGCTAAAGTTCTAAACAGCGCAGGCGTCACTGCGAATCAAACTACGTTTTTCGGCTTTTTGATTGGCTGTTTAGCCTTTCCGTCGCTTGCTTTTCAACAGTATGATTTGGCACTGCTATTTGTGGTGTTAAATCGTATCTGCGATGGGCTTGATGGCGCACTTGCTCGTATCCAGGGTATTACCGATGCCGGTGGGTTTCTCGACATTAGCCTCGATTTCTTGTTCTACTCCTTAATACCGTTTGGCTTTGTGATTGCTAACCCAGACGCCAATGCCGTCGCAGGCGCCTTTCTCATTTTCTCTTTCATCGGTACAGGCAGCAGTTTCCTAGCCTTCGCAGTTATGGCGGGCAAGCAAGGGATCGAGAACCCTGTCTATAAGCATAAGTCTTTGTACTACATGTCTGGATTGACTGAGGGAACAGAAACCATCGCTTGTTTCATTGCGTTCTGTATTTGGCCACAACACTTTGCCGCCATTGCTTATGCGTTTGGCGCGGCGTGTTGGCTCACCACATTTATGCGAATCTACTTCGGCTTTCAAACTCTCAATAACGTCAAAGCCTAAGATACTTCGACTCGACTAATATTGAACCCACAAAAAAGCGCCGCGTTACTATGAAGTAATGCGGCGCTTTCATTTTCGTTGTTCGTTTTTGGAAACTACTCTGCAGATTCTAACTTGAAGCGAAGTACTTTCAGGCTTGAATCAGCGTCAACATCGACAAACTCTGGTGGGTTCGGTAAACGTTCTAGATACTTAACATTTGGCGCTTCTTCCGCCATGGTATCAATCAGGAAGTTCGGTGAAACCATTGGAGAGTTCACACAAGCAATCACTTCTCCGCCCTCTTTAAGAAGCTCAGGCAAACGACGCAGAATTCTCTTATAGTCTTTTGTTAGTGCAAAGCTGCCCTTTTGGAAAGATGGTGGATCAATAATCACTAATTCGTACGGGCCACCTTTCTTGATTTTTCCCCAGCATTTGAAGATGTCGTAACCAAGGAAGTTCACTGAGCGCATGTCATGTTCGTTAAGACGGTGGTTGTCACGACCTTTGCTCAACGAACCGCGTGACATATCTACGTTAAGGCATTGACGCGCACCACCCGCTAGAGCGGCTACAGAGAAGCCACAGGTGTAAGCAAACAGGTTTAATACGTTCTTGCCTTTCGAGTTCTCTTGAACCCACTGACGGCCGTTACGCATGTCTAAGAACAGACCGAAGTTCTGGTTGCGACCGATGTTCAGCTGATACTTAAGACCGTGCTCAACAACCACTGGCGATGAGTCTAGCTCTCCCCAAATCACTTCTGATGGGCTGCCTTCAGCATAGCGATGTTGAAGTACAACACTCGTGCCCTGCTTCTGTTGCCAAATTGACTGCTCCGTCAATTTAAGGAGCCCCTCTTTCAAGTTTGATAAGAACTCTTCATCAACCTGTTTGAAAATGTTCACTAAAAGCTGACCATCAACCCAATCACACGTTAATTGCTCTAGGCCTGGCCAAAATTTACCACGGCCATGAAAAATACGACGTAGCTCGTTAGGTACTTCGTTTAGCTGTTGTTCGATATGTTCAAAAAATACCGGTAAAGCAGATGCTTCCATTATATCTCTCACTTAATGTTTAGCTTTGGCCACGCCAGTGACCAAGGTTCAAGCCAAGTATCCAAACCTGTCGATACCGTCTCTTGTGACCATTTTTGACCAAGAGACTGCTGTGATCTCGGGTCACACACGTATTGATATACTTGAGATTGATAGGTAAATCGAATCGCAAACGCGTGCAGGTAGCCGCGATCAGATTGACTTGAAGAATTGTAAATTGGGTCGCCAACGATCGCCGAACCTATCGACTTCATCGCTACACGAATTTGATGAGTGCGCCCTGTATATGGCTTACAAAGCAGGAGTCTTTCACCCGGCTCAGCAGCTGCCGATAAAAACTGTGTCACTGCTGGGTTTTCTTTACTGTTAACCAGCTTCCAGCTTGAACGTCGAGAACGCTCCATATCACCCACAATCAGGCCTTGCTTCTTTTTGGGCTTTTTTGAACCAATTGCAAGGTAGTACTTTTCAACCTCTCGGTTAGCAAACAACTGAGACAACTCACTCGCCGCAGCCGCGTTTTTTGCTAACAACAGTATTCCAGAGGTCATTTTATCTAAGCGGTGCACCAGATAAAGCTTTTCAATGCCTAGCGATGTTGCGACTTCTTGAAGAAGCATGGTATCACCATCATCTTTATGGACGCTGACGCCTGGGTGTTTATTGATAAGTAAAAAATCTGAGTGGTTTACAAGAATGTCGAACATGAAAAGGCTTACTCCGTAATCGAGCTAGAAGTATACCTTGTCCATCACCAGATACCAGTAATGAAAAAGCCCACGACTGAATGTTCAGCAGTCGTGGGCTCAATAATGCCTTACCGCATCTTTACCATGGTTTAAGCGAGCTTAAACTGTCCAAGTAAGGTTTCCAGCTCTTTGACCTTAGCATTTAGGCTCATCGTACTCTCAGAGCTGCGTGTCGCAAGCTGTAGAGAAGACTCAGAGATATCGCTGATCGCTGTAATATCCGCTGCAATTTCTTTGGTCACTGCTGTTTGCTCTTCCGCCGCTGTCGCAATTGAGTTAACCATGCTTTGTACATTGGCTGCACCGTTCACAATCGCTTCCAGTGCTTGAACCGCACCAGAGCTTTGCTCAACGCCAATATCAACTAAACGACAGTTGTCTTGGGTGTATGTAACCGCTTCTTGTGTGCCTGATTGAATCGCTTGAATGATACCTGACACTTCTTGTGTCGCTTTAGTAGTACGTTCAGCAAGCGCTCGTACCTCGTCCGCAACGACCGCAAAGCCACGACCAAATTCGCCAGCACGCGCTGCTTCGATCGCTGCGTTCAATGCCAATAAATTAGTCTGTTCTGCGATGTCTTCAATCACTTTGATGACACTGCCAATCTGTTCACCATGAGAGCCAAGCGTGTTCATTTGTTCAGACATTTCGCCCATTTGAGCAGACACTTGTTGAATGCTTGCCACCATTTCCACAATCACAGAGCGACCGTCTTCTGCCGATGTCTCAGAGCGACGCGCTTCTTCATAAGTAGATGTACCCTGCTGGGCAACTTCTGAAATCGTCAGACTCAGCTCTTCCGCCGCGGTGGCAATCAAAGTCGCTTTGTCTGCTTGTGCTGACGCACCTGAAACAATGTCTTGGCTAATCGACGAAAGCTCACCACTTGCCGATTGCACTTGATTCGTTACAGACGAAATTGAGCCAATCAAGCCAACAAGTGACTTCTGCATCTGGTTAATAGACTGTCCAAGGTGTGCCAATTCGTCATCCGAATCGTCAACAATGTCTTCTGCTGTTAAATCGCCACTCGCAACTTTACGTGCCACCTGTTCCACTTTGGTTAGGCGGCTGGTAATCGAGTTCGACAATAGGTATGCAATCACTGCACCCGCTGCAATGGAAATAGCAGTTAGGATTAAAATCATACGTTCCATTGCTGTAAATGAGTCTGTCAAAGCAAGCAGCGCTTTGTCAGTTTGCACTTCTTCGGCCATCGAAGCTTCATCAAGCAGAGCTTCAATCGGCACTAAATATTGTTCATAGAGCGCACGCAAGTCACGAATATTATCCAAGAACGCAGCTTCCTGATTCACCTTAGGTGCAATTTGATTTTCAAACGCAGTATTGAACTCTTTCATCAGGTTCTCAACGCGTTCAATTCGACGGTAGTCAGGTGTACCTACGCTCTCTAGTGCCTTAACCTTACCAACCGCTTCGAAGAACTGCCCTTTGTTTGCGCGGTAGTCATTAAGCGCGTCATTAACATGCGTCACAGCACCCATTGCATCTCGGTAAACGTCTGCGGTCTCATCGACCAATACAAGATAGTTCACTAGCTCAGGCACGTCATCCATGCGGATCTCGTCAGCCACTCGATGGGAGCCCGTTACCTCGATCCAAACAAACGCTACCAATACAATCATTAGCGCCAATATAGAGCTAAAGCCTGCATACAATTTTTTTCTTACAGACAGTTTCACGTTTCACCTTCCTAAGTGAGTCAATATTCACTTCGCATATTGTTATGCTTGAATATATATCGACTGACATACGAATAACTTTAGAAAAAACCGTACGAAAAACCCTATAAATAAGAAAAAGTTAGAAATAATGCAAAAAAAAAGCGAGAGTCCTAAGACTCTCGCTTTCTATTGGTTTTGACTTTGAAGGTCGCGATTACAATTTCTTAGAAATTAACGCTGAGCCTGCAATGATACCGATACCTAGTAGCATGATTGCACCCTTACCGCTGTCGAAGCCAGAAGAGATACCCATGAATGCAACGATTGCGATTGCTACTGGGATTACAAACTTAACTAGTGTGTACCATAGACCGAATAGTGGGAAAGATACTTCACCGTCGTTAGTGATTTCTTTCTCTAGGTCTGCACGGTTTAGTCTCCAACCAGCGAAGATACATACCAACATACCGCCAACAGCTAGGAAGATCTTATCTGTTAGTAGGTCGAAGATATCAAATGCACCTGTATCGAACAGTGTTGGACCAACGCCACCTAGAGATAGAGAAGCGAAGATACATAGTGCAGCCATTACAACACTTGCAGAGATAACCGCTGTTACACGCTTCATGCCTTTCTCATCGATTAGGTAAGAAACCACAACCTCAAGTAGAGAAACAGAAGATGTTAGAGCCGCAACACTTAGACCGATAAAGAACATAAGTGCAAATAGAAGACCAATCACGCCGCCCATCTCAGCAAATAGCTGAGGAACAACTACGAATACTAGACCAGGACCTGCTGCTGGTTCCATGCCGAATGCAAACATTGCTGGGAACATTGCAACACCAGCTAGGATAGCAACACCTGTATCCATTGCTGTAACCATAGCAGTAGTTTGAACTAGGTTTTCTTTCTTCTTAAGGTAAGAACCGTAAGTCAACATACAACCCATACCTAGAGATAGTGAGAAGAATGCTTGACCAAGTGCAGCTAGGATTACGTTGCTGTCTACCTTAGAAAAATCAGGGCTGAATAGGAACTCAAGACCAGCCATAGAACCTGGAAGAGTCAGACCTTTGATCGATACCACGATAAGGATCAGGAATAGCAGAGGCATTAGAACCTTACCCGCTTTCTCGATACCGCCCGAGATACCTTTCATAACGATAACAACGTTAAGAAGAAGGTATAGACCCATCCACATTAGTGGTTGAACAGGGTTAGAGATGAAACCACCGAAGCTGTCACCGATTGCTTCAGGTGCGTCTAGAAGACCACCAGCAATCTTACCGATGTAAGCAATAGACCAGCCGCCTACTACAGGGTAGAAACCCATGATAAGTAGACCACTCACTACGCCGATAACACCAGCGAACGTCCAACGACGGTCTGTTGATTTAAATGCACCTACTGCTGATTTTTGCGTATGACGGCCAATAGCAAATTCAGTCAGCATCACACTGAAACCGATGAAAATTACGAAGAATAGGTAGATTGCAACGAAGGCACCGCCGCCGCTCTCACCTGCTGTGTATGGGAACTTCCAAATATTACCTAGACCAACAGCAGAACCTGCTGCAGCCATTACGAATCCTAATTTCGAACCCCAGGTATCACGAGGTGTTGTGGTTGTATTACTAGTAGCCACTTTAACTCCAAAATTTGTATGTTGTGTAATGTTGTGTTTGCTTTGGGTGGCGTCTTATAAAAAGAAGGTGTAAATCTTCGTTTACATCCTAAAAAATTTGATTGACGCTCGTTGTATAGCAAGTAAACCAGTTTAAGATTAAAATTGGAAGCCCGAACCGTACATATTTCGTTACCAATGTAAAATATTATGGTTAAATGCCGACTTTTCATACAAAACAATCGTTTTCGTCTTAAGTTAACTAAAACTTAACAACTTTACTCTATTTACAGCCTTTACTCTATTTTGTAAATAGTTGTTCTGTAAAATTCCCAAATTGTCAAAATAGCATTACTATCTAAGTGTCTCTTTTTTCGAGTATTAGATGTGGAAAAGCTCTATCATTTCTTAACTTTGGCCGCCGTTGTGCTCTACTGGGTGCTGGTTGCGGGTGTAACGCTTCGAGTGGTGCTGAAAAGGCGCTCGGTGAGCGTATCTTTGTCATGGCTACTCGTTATCTATATTGTCCCAATTGTGGGTGTTGCCTGCTATTTCCTTTTCGGCGAGTTGAATCTGGGAAGAAAAAGAGCAGAACGTGCCCAGCGTATGTTTACCCCTTTCGGTGATTGGTTCCGCCAATTGGACCACTGCCAAGTGCACCTGCCTGGCAAAGTGGGTTCGCCAATCCATAAAATCGATGAACTGTGCAACAACCGTATGGGTATTCCTGCATTAAGTGGCAATACGCTCTCTTTGCAATCGTCTCCCAACGATATCTTGCATTCAATCATTGAAGACATCGAAAACGCTCAAACCAGTATCAAAATGGTCTTCTATATCTGGCATCCGGGCGGCCTAACCGATTCCGTCGCTTCAGCGTTAATCCGCGCGGCAAAGCGCGGCGTCGATGTGAAGGTTCTACTCGATTCCGCAGGTTCTCCGCGATTCTTCAAAAGCCACTGGCTTTCTATGATGCGTGATGCTGGCGTGCAAGTCGTGCAAGCGCTTGAGGTAAGCCCTTGGCGTATGTTCCTACGACGTCTAGACCTTAGACAACATCGTAAAATCATCGTGATTGATGAAACTGTGGCCTACACCGGCTCAATGAACATGGTCGATCCTGCTCACTTCAAACAAGGTGCGGGTGTTGGACAGTGGATTGACGTCATGGTACGAGTTACAGGTCCAACAGTGAATGTGTTATCTGCTATCCACGGTTGGGATTGGGAGGTAGAGACAGGTGAACGCATTTTGCCTGCCTTACCTGAATGTAAGGTTGATGAATCTGAAGTCAGACATCCGGTTCAAGTTGTGCCGTCTGGTCCCGGTATGCCAGAGTATCTTATTCTGCAAGTGTTGAGCATTGCGATTAACCAAGCAAATCGCTCAGTTCGTATAACAACGCCTTACTTTGTACCAAGTGCAGATTTACTAGAAACCCTCAAAATGACGGCGCAACGAGGAGTCAATGTTGAGCTCGTGATACCGCATAGCAACGACTCACTCATGGTTAAATGGGCATCTCGCGCATTTTATACCGAACTGCTTGAAGCGGGCGTGAAGATCTACGAATTCTACGGTGGCTTGCTCCATACTAAATCCGTAGTGATTGATGAGGAGTTCTGCTTAATCGGTACCGTGAACATCGATATGCGCAGTTTCTGGCTTAACTTCGAAGTAACGCTTGCCGTCGATGATGTGAGCTTTACGCGTCAACTTGCCGACCTTCAAGAGTCATACATTGAGACTTCTCATCCAGTCAGCCTTGATAAATGGCAGGAACGAAGCCTTCAATCGCGCTTCTTTGAGCGTCTATTTTACCTCTTCAATCCATTACTCTAGATTTTGAATTCCACCCTCTTATCCATTTCCTAGACCCTTTTTCAACAAAGGGTCTAGTTAATTCCTAAAAACTCTTTAACTTCCCTTGCTTTCGTACCCAATGGCATGTTTTAAATAAAGGATAATAGATTGATAAGGAATTCAGAGTATGTCCGAAAGCAAAACAACAAAACTGATCACAGCGGGCCGCGATAAAAAGTGGACCAACGGTGTGGTTAACCCACCCGTTCAACGTGCATCAACTGTTGTATTTGATACGGTTGCAGAAAAACACAAAGCAACCGTAAACCGTGCCAACAAAACTCTATTCTATGGCCGTAGAGGCACTAATACCCACTTTGCTTTCCAAGACGCGATGGTCGAGCTTGAAGGCGGCGCTGGCTGTGCGCTTTATCCTTGTGGTACTGCGGCAATTTCTAATGCCATCCTCTCATTCGTAGAAACGGGCGACCATATTCTGATGGTCGATACTTGTTACGAGCCAACGCGTGACTTTTGTGACACCATCATGAAAAAGATGGGTGTAGAGACCACTTACTATGAACCAACCATCGGTGAAGGTATTAAAGATCTTATTCAACCCAACACTAAGATCCTATTTACCGAGTCTCCGGGTTCCATCACCATGGAAGTTCAAGATATTCCAACTCTGGCTCGTATTGCTCATCAACACGATATCATTGTTATGCTCGACAACACTTGGGCTGCAGGAGTTAACTTCTCGCCATTTGAGTACGGTGTCGACATCTCAATTCAAGCTGCGACCAAATACATTGTCGGTCACTCAGATGTGATGCTAGGCACTGCTGTCGCCAATGAAAAACATTGGGACCAACTGCGTGAGCAGAGCTATCTGATGGGACAATGCGTATCTCCGGATGATGCTTACCTAGGTTTGCGTGGTATCCGAACATTGGATGTGCGCCTGCGTCAGCACGCCGAGAACAGCTTAAAAGTCGCTCAGTGGCTACAAAGTCGTCCAGAAGTGGACCATGTACGTCACCCTGCACTAGAAAGTTGCCCAGGCCATGAGTTCTTCAAGCGTGATTTCACCGGTGGTAATGGCTTGTTTTCGTTTGTACTTAAAACAAGCTACCCACGCGCTACAACTGCGTTGTTAGATGGTATGAAACACTTCAGCATGGGTTACTCATGGGGTGGTTTTGAAAGCTTGATTCTAGCGAACGAGCCAAAGAGCTTTGATAGCCTGCGTACCGTTGCGAACCCGAAATTTGAAGGAACACTGGTTCGTCTGCACATTGGCCTCGAAGACGTCGATGACTTGATTGCAGACCTTGAAGCTGGCTTTGAGCGCTACAACGCGCTTCTTTAGACTACTGATACAAACTCAGCATTAACTAAAAGGCAGCCACCAGGCTGCCTTTTTCGTTTTCTATCTAATTACTTTTCAATCACTTGACTAATTCACTTGGTAGCAAATCGAATTGAAGATCTCTGAGCGGTTATCATTAAACAGATAAAGGTAATCATCCACCACTTGATAGTTGTAATCGATAGTGATGCCTTGATACTCACTGTATTCGGCGTTGATTACCGGATCAGGGTGCTTCGTCGCAGTGCGAACATCAGCAATGGTCATTGATAAGCGGTCGCCCTGTTGCTTGTAATATCCGTTATACAGATTCTCTACCACATGGCTTGAATCATCTTTTCCCGTTATGGTGACGAACTCTTTGATACTGAATGTCTCATCCGACTGGAACGTGAAGATCATCCGTTCATAGAGTGACTGATAAGGCTCAAAGGCTCTAGAAAGAAAATCGGTTTTCATGGTCTTACAGTGCCAGCGGCTGCCAGAAAGCGACTCTTTCTCTAACGTAAAGCTCATACCCGCGGCAAATATCAGTACTGCTAAAATTATTATCCGCATAGGTAATCTCTCGTTGCTACATACTTTTTGAACGAGTCAAACGATGTTTTAAGATCGAATACCGACACGATGTAATTGAATGATGGTCCGTTTCCTTTCTGTACGAACATACTCAAAGCATCATTTTCTGGCTCGTCTACCGAAGGGTAAATTCGGACAAAAACACTCAGTTGGCAGTGCTTAGGTAACATTGTTGTGAGAGCGAGCTCAAGTTCATCAATCGAGTAACGCTCCTTTCTCACGACATGAAGATAGTGTTGGTTGCTGTTATCAACATAACTGGACGAATACTCTGCTTGGTCGGCAAAGTAAGGTAGTGAAGAATCAAATACTCGATATATATTAAACGCGATAACAACAGCACAAAGCGCGGTAATGAAATAGAAGCCGACGTTGAAGGCTTGGCCACCTTGAATCAATGAAGGCTTGGCGTTAGAACTCAATTTGTCTTGCTGCGCTTTGAGCACTTGTTGAGCGTCTTCATCAGAAGACATCTCTGTCCCCTGCTCAGAATTACTTTCAACAATCATCTCAGATGCGTGTTGAGTTTCGATAGCAGTCAGTGAAGAGACGTCGAGTGAATAACCTGTTTTACTCACCGTTCGAATAGAGGCACAGTCACATGTCACTTTTGCGAGTGTTTTTCGCAGCTTTGATACTACGTTTGTCAGCGCTTGTTCAGAAACAATGACATCGCCCCAGCACTCTTTGAAGATCACACTGCGCTCAACGCAATCACCTACGTTTTGCAATAAGAAAACAAACACTTTGCCTTCAAGTGGAGAGAGCGTTTCGATGTCACCATCATTGAAGTGAAACTGCCTACGTAGTGGATCATAGGTTGCCTCACATATTTGATAATTCTGTCTTTTCACATTCTTTTATAAATCTATGTCACTGGCCGCATATAATATTGAAAAGTATAGAAAAGACTAGTCTATTTTCCACTAACGACTAAATTACCATCGCTTTATCGCTACTTTTTTGGGCAATCAACCAGGTGGTCGTTCACCATGCCGACCGCTTGCATAAATGCGTAGCAGATCGTCTCTCCAACAAACTTAAATCCACGCTTTTTAAGGAATTTACTCATGGCTTTTGATTGCTCAGTTGACGCAGGAACCTGAGACATTTCTTGCCAGTTGTTCATGACGACTTGGTGGTCAACGAACTGCCAAAGCGCATTAGAGATTGAACCAAATTCTTTCTGTAACTCTATTGCGGCACGCGCATTATTAAATACTGAAGCAATCTTGCCTTTGTGTTTGACCACATCATAAGTTTCAATGATCTCAGCGACATGTGATTCATCCATTGCTGCTAAAGCCTCTAAGTCATACTCTTTAAATGCCGCTCGATAGCCTTCTCGCTTCTTCAAAATTGTGATCCAACTTAAGCCAGCTTGCGCACCTTCAAGCGTAATAAACTCAAACAGAACCTGATCATCATGAACCGGGATACCCCATTCCTTATCGTGATACTCCCTTTCCAACTCGTGCTTCAATGCCCATGCACAGGTTTGTTCGACTTGTTGTGTCGTCATTTGTGATTCTCCCTAACGGTCAATACAGCGACCAAAAAATAGTGCCCCTTGATGGGGCACTATAGTCTTTAAATAATAATGAAAATGTTAGACAACTTTGATTTTGTGGAACATGCGGTACAACACCGGAACCACAATCAAGGTTAATACTGTCGCAAAGCCTAGACCGAACATGATAGTTACCGCCATCGGCTTAAAGAAGATGTCCGGTAGCAGCGGAATCATACCCAGAATGGTCGTAATCGCTGCCATACAAACAGGTCTAACACGACTCAGCGCAGCATCTACTACCGCGATGTATGGCTCCTTACCCGACTTCATCTCAATGTCGATTTGGTCGAGCAGTACAATACCGTTCTTGAGCAGCATTCCCGACAGACTCAAGAAGCCAAGCAGTGCCATGAAGCCAAACGGTGTGTTGAGCGCGAGCAACCCTGTGGTTACACCAATCAATGCCAGTGGCACGGTCAACCAAACAATCAGCGGCTCTTTCACTGAGTTAAACAAGAACACGGTGATCAAGAACATAAACAGGTAACCGAGAGGCATCGTGGTAAACAGCGACGCTTGCGCATCTGCTGAAGACTCATATTCACCACCCCACTCGAGTGAATAACCCGGTGGAAGCTCAATCGCTTCAATCTGTGGTTGTAGACGCTTTTGAAGCGTTGCAGCGGTCTCTTCACCCAGTAAGTCAGGGTCAGCAAACACCGTCAGCATACGCTTGCGGTTCTTACGAATGATGAGTGGGTCTTCCCATTGCATCTTGTAGCCTAAGGTCACTTGTTGCAACGGAATGAACTCACTCAATGCTGGACTCCAGATCTTCATCCCTTCGATGTTTCGGATGTCGATACGCTCATCTTCTGGCAGGCGTGCCACGATAGGCATCAGTGTCGTACCATCACGATATACACCGATCGCTTTACCAGAAAACGACATTGCCAAGAAATCATCCACATCAGACTTAGTGATACCGTAACGACGAGCCTGACTTTCGTTAAATTGAGGTTCAAGAACCTTAGTACGGTCGCGCCAGTCGTGACGAACGTTAAATGCACCTGGATCAGCATGCATAATATCAATCACTTGAGCAGCAATTGAACGCAGCACTGTTGGATCAGAACCTACGATACGCGCTTCAATTTTCGCACCACCGCCTGGACCCAATTCAATCTGCTTCAACTTGTAGTCAATTTCAGGGAAGCTAGCATCAACATAGTCTCTAAAGCGCTTCATAAGTGGAGCAAGGACTTCATAACTCTTCACTCGAGTTGTGATTTCGCCATAAGCACTGTAGCTCTTCTCTGGCGCATACGTCAGCATGAAACGTTGTAAACCCTTACCTGCGGTCGTCGTAATATGCTCAACTTCCTCTTGCTCAGATAACCAGCTTTCCAGCACTTTCAGCTTGGTATTTGTCGCACGGATGTCTGTTCCTTCTGGCATCCACACATCAACTTGGAACATTGGTGTCGTTGATGATGGGAAGAAGGCTTGTTTCACGAAACCGAAGCCGTAAACACTCGCACCTAAACCAATCACCAGAACGATCATGGTTAGCCATGCGCGCTTCATACAGAACTCAAGGAACTTTTTGTAGATGACAAAAACCATCCCGTTGTATGGATCTTTACCTTCGTTATCTGGATCCACCTTCTGACCTTTGAAGAACAAGTCAGCAAAGAACGGCGTGATTGAGATTGCAGTGAACCAACTCAACATCAACGAGATAAGCAGTACCGTAAACAAGGTGCCACAATATTCGCCCGTCGAGTCTTCTGAAAGCCCAATAGGCGCAAAGGCTGTTACCGCAATCACAGTCGCACCTAACAGAGGCCACTTGGTTTGAGTAACAATGTCGGTAGCGGCCTGCATACGCGTTCGGCCTTTTTGCGTGCCTATGAGTATGCCCTCGACCACCACAATGGCATTATCCACCAGCATCCCCAGCGCAATAACTAGAGCCCCCAGTGAGATACGTTGCAAATCGATCTTGAAGTACTGCATGAAGATGAAGGTGCCCAATACCGTCAGCAACAAAATCAAACCAATCAATAGACCTGATCGCAGCCCCATGAAGAACAGCAGCACCACGATAACGATAGCAACGGCTTGTCCTAAACTGACCACAAAGCCACTAACCGACTTGTCTACCTCTTTCGGTTGGTTATATACCTCAGAGATATCAATGCCTACAGGTTGTTGGTATTTCAGCTCGGCTAAGCGTCGGTCAAATGCTTCACCAACCGCCACTACGTTCACCCCTTGAGCAAATGAGATACCGAGGTTAAGTGCTAACTTACCGTTGTAGCCGATGATATTGGTCGGTACTTCAATGTAACCACGCTTAACGTCTGCCACATCTTTCAAGTAGATGAGGCCTTGCGCGCCACCTTCGGTAAGAATCAAGTCTCCGAGCTGTTCAACATTCTGGAATTCCCCCGTCGGGTGTATACGAATATATTCGTTACCGATTCGCACCGCACCAGCGTCTGAGACCACGTTTTGTGTCGAAAGGAGATTAAAGACTGTGTTTGGAGAAAGGCCTAAAGAGCTGATTTTCTTCATCGATATTTCAATGAACACTTGCTCTTGCTGCGCCCCCGAGACCGAGACTTTACTCACTCCATCCACCAGTTCTAATTCACGGCGGAGGTAGTCAATATAATCAAGTAGCTCTTTGTAGGAATAACCTTCACCAGTGACCGCAAGCAAAATCCCGTATACATCACCAAAGTCATCGATCACCTGCGGATCATTCACACCCGGAGGTAGCTGCCCTTTGAGATCGTTCACTTTACGACGCAATTCATCCCAAATCTGTGGAAGGTCATCAGGGCCGTAGTTATTCTTCATGGTCACAGTGACCTGAGACAGTCCTCGGCTCGAGATAGAATTGACTTCATCAACATAAGTAAGCTGTTGGATCGCTTTCTCAAGCGGGTATGTCACCTCTTCCTCAACTTGCTGAGGTGTCGCTCCCGGATAAGAAGTGACAACCATTGCGTCTTTAATAGTGAACGCGGGGTCTTCTAGTCGACCTAGTCCAAAGAACGCTGAGACACCACCAATCAAGAAGATAAGTGATAGCATCCAACTAATCACCTTATTACGAATGAAATATGCCGCAACTCCTGTTACTTCATCATCGCTTTGAGGCTTGTTATTCACTTCACTCATTATTCGTCTCCTGAGACAATACTTCCACTGTCATCCCATCTCTTAACTTCGACACACCCGCTGTCACAATGGTTTGGCCAATTTCTAACCCTTTAATCACTTGCAGGGTTGTTTGGTTGGCTTTGCCTAAAACGATCTGTTGTTTGGTCACGGTCTTATCATCATTCACAACCCAGACATAAGAGTCTTTGTTATCTAGAGGGTCACCGTCAGCATTGAATACCGACTCGATTGGGATCAGCACCCCCGCTTTGAGCTCTAAGCCGATATCGCGACCATATGAAGTCACCTCAACCGCCATACCATCAAGGATCAGGTCATCCTTTGGCATTGGTAGCGCAAGTGTCACAGTAAACGTGCCAGTACTCGGGTCTGGCTCTGTCGTAAATTCCTTGATTCGAGACTCATATTCATTGCCGCTTGGGACACGAACTAACGCACGAATGTCGGAGACCAGTGTCTCAGTAGGTTGATTCACATAAATACGATCTGGTAGTTGAATAACTACCTCAACGTCTTCAACGCTGTGAATATTGACGATCTGTTGGCCAACCTGAATGTTCTCGAATTGGTCCACGCTCACGCGAGAAATGATGCCATCTACAGGGGCACGCAATTTAGTAAATGAAAGACGCAGTTTCGCCAACTCCAACTCGGCATAAGCGATTTGACGCTGCGCTGCAATTTCATCAAATTGGGACTTGGCCAACAGGCCTTTTTTAACCAATGGACTCGAACGTTTGTACTGGCTGTTTACCACCGTATATCGAGCCTGAGCGTTATCGACTTCTAGTTGATAGTCGGTTGGATCGAGTTCAGCAATCACGTCACCTTCTTTGACACGCTCACCCTCTTTTACCGTCAGTCGGTTAATTTCTCCTGCAACTCGAAAGCTAAGGTGCGCTTTTTCTGCCGCATTAGCGACTGCTGGAAAGTAGAGCTTGTCATGAAAATCAAGAACCTGTACTTCCATAGCTCGAACCAAAGGCACATTGACTTCAGACGTCACCTCTGGTCGTTCACAACCAGCAAGTAACGCTAGACAGGAGAGCCCAATAGCTCTTTTAATATTCTTCATATTAGAGCCCTCTCTCTTTAATCCACTCGCGGACTTTTTCACCTGACTTCAACTCATTAACGCCAGATGTCACGATGCGGTCACCATCATTCAACCCAGATACGATATGACGCTTTTCATCCGTCACTATCGCGACTTTCTCAACAATGCCGTCGTTGTTCACACGCCATACATAGGTATCGTCGTTTTCTGTAATCATTGCTGCGGTTGGAATCTTGGTTGCAGCACCGCGATTTGAAGAGAGGAATACGTTACCAGACATTCCCGGTAAAATACCGATGTCCGTTGGACGCTCCATTACCATAGTCACTTTATAAGAGCCGGTTTTAGGGTCCGCTTCGGTATCGACCTCTTGGAATGTCAGCGGGTAGGAATAATCCGGGAAGGCATCAAACACCATATTCGCTTCTGTTTCAAAACCTGCTGAGTAGCGCGTGATTAACTGATCCGGAAGCAAGAACACAACCTTCATAATCTGGTTGGTCTGAATGTTCATAATCCCTTCTTTAGCTGCCACATATTCATGATTCTCAGCGGGAATAATCGAGATGGTCCCATCGTATGGAGCGACAAGGTTAGTGTATCGAAGGTTAGCTTTGGCTTGGTCTAATACCGCTCTTGCCGAGTTATGGTTTGCTTTGGCTTGATCGTAATCTTGCTCTGAAACCACACGGTCTTTGCGTAGCTTTTTAGCTCGCTCGAACTGGACATCCGCCAGCAGATAATTGGCTCGAGCTTGTTTTTCTAATAGTTGATACTCGTCGGGATTGAGAATGGCGAGTGTGTCGCCTTTTGTAACCACCTGCCCGGCAGTGACCTCAATACTTTGAAGGAGTCCAGGTACACGGAATGCTAGGACTGCTTTATCACCGGCTTCTGTTGTGGCTGGAAAGTCGCGTTTAAAAGTGTTGTTGCCGACAGAAACAGTGAAGAGTTTGGCAGGTCGTGATTCAGGTTCGGGGACAGGAGGCAGCTCCTTACCACACCCAGATAGCCCTACTAGTGCTGTCATAAGGACAAGGGAGGCTTTATACATTTGAGATCATCCATATCTATAAATATTTTATTAACATAGATTAATCACATCTAACTTACCAGTTAATGTCCGGAATTATTTTGAGAAAATATCCAAAAAAAATAACGGCTTGGACGATAATCATCCAAGCCGTTATAGGAAGTTAACAAGTTAACGTGCTACATATTTTTAAACTCACGATTCACTTTGAAAGTATCAGAAGTGACATAAGCTTCAATGTTGCGCACATCGCGCTCTATTTTCTCGAAATCACGCTCTAAAGTGTTGAGTAGGAATTCTGGTGTTTGACCTTGCTCCCATGGCTTTTGCTTTAAAGTGTGCTCCTGTTTTGACTTCAGTTCGTCGACATAGCGTCTTGGCTGCTTTTCAATCATGAACGTCATCGCCAGATAAGCGAGAATCACTAAGAAGCTACCACCCAGAAGCGCGGCAGAGATAACCATAATGCGTACTAACCATACTTCTAAGCCAAAGTAATTCGCTAGGCCGGCACAAACACCAGATAACTTGCCGTTAATAGGGTCGCGATACAGTTCTCTACTCATAGTTTCGTCTCCAATTAGGGGACTCCGCATCTAAGATCTTTTCTAAGGTTTTAACACGATCTTGCATCGACTCCGCTTGTTGCGAAAGGTGATGCAACCTTTGAAGATCCGTCTCAGACAAACCGTTGCTCGACTTCTTTTTACTGCGGTAGTGCAAAAATAACCATAGCGGAGCAACAAAAATCAGAAAGACAATCAGTGGACCAGCTATTAGAAATGATGACATAGATAACTCCTAGGTTATTTATCGCGGTTTTCGACTTGCTGCTTCAGTTTCGCCAGCTCTTTCTCAATTTCGTCTTGAGCTTGCAGTTCAGCAAATTCTTGATCAAGGGATTTAGCGTTACCTGTTTTAGCATACAGATCCGCTTCCGCCTCAAGTTCATCTACTTTACGTGACATTTGCTGAAATTTCGCCATCGCTTCATCTGTTTTACTTGAATGAAGATGTTTTTGAACATCACGACGGTTGCTTGCTGCGTTGTTACGAATCGCTAGCGCTTGTTGCTTTGCGCGCGTCTCAGCGATCTTAGTTTCAAGCTTACCGATTTCGCTGGTTAGCTTTTCAATTGTCTCTTCAACTAGAGTTTGTTCAGTGTGAAGACTCTTGATGATGTCTTCTAGCTTTTGCTTCTCAATCAGAGCAGCTCTCGCTAGATCTTCACGTTGCTTAGTCAGTGCAAGTGTCGCTTTTTGTTGCCAATCTGCAATTTGGTCTTCGATAGACTCAACCTTACGAGCCAGTTCTTTTTTGTCAGCGATAGCTTTCGCTGAATTGGTGCGAACTTCTACCAGTGTGTCTTCCATCTCTTGAATGATAAGACGAATCATTTTTTCAGGATCTTCAGCCTTATCGAGTAATGCGCTGATGTTTGAATTTACGATGTCTGCAAAGCGAGAAAAAATACCCATAAGGAACTCCTTAAATAATCAACTTAGCCAATGGTTAAACCATGGATACTGTGCGAATGGTGTTATCACTCGCGGATAAACTTATTCTTAGTAATCCAAATTGCATGCCAATTTTTTACTCATTAAAAATCAACAACTTAATATTAGGTGGTGATTATAACAACAGATGCTATGATGAAATTAACCAAGTGTTGGTATTTTTCACCACCAGCGTCACACAATCGCACCGATAAGGCCACCTATGCAGCAAAATTTAATTGGCGAATCCCCAAGTTTTCTCTCTGTTCTAGATAAAGTCTCTCAATTGGCACCTATTGAAAGACCAGTCCTCATCATTGGTGAACGCGGTACTGGTAAAGAGTTGATTGCGCAGCGTCTCCACTACTTATCAAGACGTTGGGATCAGCCACTCATCTCTCTTAACTGCTCAACGTTAAGCGAAGGCCTGATTGATTCAGAACTTTTTGGACATGAGTCCGGCTCCTTTACGGGTTCAAAGGGCCGTCATCAGGGTCGATTTGAGCGTGCAGAAGGCGGCACCTTGTTTCTCGATGAACTGGCAACTACTCCCCTTGCAGTTCAAGAAAAGCTACTTCGCGTAATCGAATATGGACAATACGAGCGTGTTGGAGGCCAAAAAGCCCTTAGTGCTAATGTAAGGCTGGTTTGTGCAACCAATGCCGACCTTCCCGATATGGCGAGCAAAGGTGAATTTAGAGCGGACCTACTCGACCGCTTGGCGTTTGACGTGATTACACTGCCACCTCTTCGAGAACGAAAAGAAGACATTACACTGCTTGCCGAATATTACGCGATTAAGATGTGCCGCGAACTTGAACTAGAGCTGTTTGTCGGCTTCTCACCTGAAGCAAAACAGTCATTGATCGATTACCCGTGGCCGGGCAACGTTCGTGAACTGAAAAACGTGATTGAACGAGCTATCTACCAACATGGCCGTAATCCAGAGCCGATTGAATCTCTTGTATTTAATCCGTTCGAGCCCGCATGGAGTGAAGCTCAGGCCGAAACTGACAATCCTGAACCAAGCGACCATACTTCTAATGAGCGCAGCTTTTCGCTTCCTCTCGATTACAAGGCGTGGCAAGAGGAGCAAGACATCGCACTCCTCAATCAGGCACTGAAAACAAGCAAATACAATCAAAAACAGGCGGCTGAACTGCTTGGTCTTACCTACAACCAATTAAGAGGCATGGTGAGGAAATATTCGATAGTTGGTCAAAACAGCGATAAATAGCTGCTAGCACAGGATTATTATTTGGAGCGCAATAAATAAAATGTTAAATTATCCGGATCTTGAGGCTCCTCTTCCGCCTCGTTTCGAAAAGTATTTCTTTTTATGAAAGCACTATTAAGACTGTCACTAGGTATCTTCACGCTAGGCTTTTTAGCTGGCTGTGGAGAGAGCGTCGATCACGACCAGATCCGAGAAAAAGGCTTTATTTATTGCGGCCAAGGAAACCCGAGTACCTTTAATCCACAATTGGTGGACAGCGGTATTACTGCGGAGTCGCTAAGCCCTCAGATCTTCGATACTCTACTCCAGCTCGACCCTGAGACATATCGCCCACAGCCTAACATCGCATCCGAATGGACGGTGAACAAGGCGGGTACCGAATATACCTTCAAATTGCGCCCAAATGTGCAGTTCCAAACGACCGATTGGTTCAAGCCAACACGTGCTCTAAACGCACAAGATATTGTTTTTAGCTTCGAGCGTATCACCAACAGCACTCACCCATTTCACTATGTGGGTGGCGGTCTTTACCCTTGGTTTGCGGGTATCGATTTCCCGAATCTAATTGACAGCATTGAAGCGATTGATGACCTAACGGTTAAGTTTACGCTCACTCGTCCAGACAACTCATTTTTGACCAACATTGCCACCAGTTATGCAGTGATCCACTCAAAAGAGTACGCAAATCAACTGATTCAGTTAGATGAGAAAAACCGCTTAGACTCACACCCAGTCGGTACAGGCCCATTCTACCTTGATGATTTTCAAATCAACGATTTGGTTCGATTGAAAAAGCACAAAAATTACTGGAAGAGCAAGGTGAAAATGAACCAAGTGGTGTTTGATACATCACAACGTGGTACTGGCACACTCGCAAAACTACTTCGTAACGAATGTGACGTGCTGAATTCGCCTATCTCGAGCCAGATTCCAATCATTCAGGCTCAAGAAGAGCTTGAGATTACCGCGACACCTGCCGTAAACGTGTCGTTCATTGCTCTAAATACAGAGCATCCCGCACTGCGTGACGCACGCGTACGTAAGGCGCTAAACCTAGCGATCAACCGCCAGAATATCTTGGATTCAGTGTATTACGGGACAGGCAGCAAAGCGTATACCCTATTACCACCAACCTCTTGGGCCTATCAAAAGGACCAAGTTCAGGTTCGCTACGACCGAAACTATGCTGTTGCACTTCTTAAAGATGCCGGCGTCGAACCCGGGTTGGAACTCTCTATGTGGGTACCACTTGAACCGAGGGCCTACAACCCAAGTCCGCGTAAGACGGCGGAGCTTATCCAAGCAAACCTTGCTGATATCGGTATAAACTTAAAGCTCTACACGGACGACCGATTCGATCGTACTCAACTCTCTTCCATCGCTTCGACGGATCTATTGCTTACAGGCTGGATTGGCCACACTGGAGACCCAGACAATTTCTTGCGTCCACTGCTCTCTTGTCAGTCAGAACGCGCAGGATTGAACGTATCGATGTGGTGTAATTCAGATTTCGATTTTCTTCTCGATCTCGCGCTAGAGATCAATCAACAGAGGCACCGAGTGAACTTGTATCACCAAGCCCAGAATATTCTTAACGAAGAGTTCCCTGTGATCCCACTGGCTCATGGCGTGCAATTCCGTGTACACGACCGCTCATTAACAGGCTTTAAGCAAAGCCCATTTAACGCGCAGCCTTTCGACCAAGTGACGAGAGAGGTGCAGCCGTAATGTTTTGGTATACGTTAAGACGCGTTAATTTATTTGTCATCACGCTCGCGATACTGACTATTGTTGGTTTCTCATTGCTGCGATTAGACCAAACATCACCGTGGGCTATCCAAGAGTTTTGGCCGGGCTGGTTGAGCTACATTGGCGAATTATCAACACTGAACTTCGGTATCAGTAAACATGGTGCGCCTATCTATGATGAATTGGCCGTTGTCTTCCCAGCGACGCTAGAGTTGTGTTTCTTCGCCTTCCTACTTGCTCTCCTTATCGGTATCCCGCTGGGTACTATTGCGGGTATGCGTCAGGGCAAGTTCATCGACACCACAATCTCGTTTACATCAATGTCAGGTTACTCTGCCCCTATCTTCTGGGTCGCCCTGCTGATGATCATGGTCTTCTCTTTGCATTTTGAGATGTTCCCGGTTGGTGGTCGCTACGATTTACTGTACGAGATTGAACATGTCACTGGCTTTGCAATCATTGATGCATTTTTTGCTGAAGGTCGCTACAAAGCACATGCTTTACAGAGTGTGATTGAGCATATGGCTCTACCTTGTTTGGTACTGGCTTTAGCGCCAACTACACAAGTTATCCGTCTTATGCGAGCATCAGTGGCTGAAGTGATGACGCAGAACTACATCCGTGCGGCACGTATTAAAGGTCTTTCAACTCACGAGATCGTCACTCAACACGTGCTACGTAATGCGATTCCACCTATCGTTCCTAAGGTCGGTGTACAGCTTTCAAGTATGTTGACGCTTGCCATCATTACCGAATCTATTTTTAACTGGCCAGGTATCGGTCGCTGGCTGCTTGATGCGCTATCGAACCAAGATTACGTATCAATCCAAGCTGGTGTGATCGTGGTGGCAACGCTAGTTCTGACAGCAAATATCCTATCGGATCTGATCGGCGCGATGATCAATCCTCTAGTAAGGAAAGAGTGGTATGCTAACAAGTAACGTTTATCAAGAAGAGCGCATCCCGACTCAATTTGAGCGTTTTTGGCGCAGTTTCCGCAATAACAACCTAGCGATGTTTGGTCTGTGGTGCTTAGTATTAATCATCTTCGTCACTATCACCGCACCTTGGCTAGCACCTCATGATGCTCAAGAGCAAACTGGCCACTTGTTGACGCCTCCATCGTGGGATCCAGCTGGTACAGTTGAATACTTTCTAGGAACCGACGATTTAGGTCGAGATATCCTTTCGCGCCTGATTATTGGCTCTCAGCTCACCTTTGGTGCAGCGGTGGTGATTACCTTCATTGCGGCTGTCATTGGTTGTTTGATTGGCGTATTAGCAGGTATGACTCGTGGCCTGCTATCGAGTACCCTAAACCACCTGCTTGATACGGTCATGTCTATCCCATCATTGCTGCTAGCAATTATCTTTGTTGCTTTCCTAGGCTTTGGGGAATTCAACATCTTGCTGGCGATCTGTCTTGCCTTGATTCCGCGCTTTATTCGTTCTGTCTATATCGCGGTTCACGCGGAGGTAGAGAAAGATTACATCATGGCATCACGTTTGGATGGTGCGAACGATTTTTACCTACTTTGGAACTCTATCGTTCCTAATATTCTTACGGTTATTGCCCTAGAGGTAACGCTAGCGCTGTCTGTTGCGATTCTCGACATTACCGCACTAGGCTTCTTAGGCTTGGGCGCTCAAGCACCAAGTACGGAGTGGGGATCCATTCTGGGTGACTCTGTAGAGCTGATCTACTTAGCGCCTTGGACAGTGACCCTACCTGGTCTCGCAATCATGTTTACTGTTATCGTCATCAACTTAGTCGGTGAAGGCGTACGCCAAGCACTTAACGCAGGAATCGAATAATGCCGTTACTTGATATTCGACATCTGACCATTGAAATCGAAACACCCCAAGGCTTGGTTAAAGCAGTAGACCGCATGAGTATTACCCTTAATGAAGGGGAAATTCGCGGCTTAGTGGGTGAATCAGGTTCAGGAAAAAGCTTGGTAGCCAAAGCGATCGTTGGTGTATGTAAGGAAAACTGGAAGGTTTCTGCAGACCGAATGCGTCTGGGTAACATCGATCTACTTCAACTGACACCTAAAGAGCGCCGTAGAGTCATCGCCCGCGATATCGCGATGATCTTTCAAGAGCCTTCGACCTGTCTCGACCCTTCGGAAAAAGTGGGACACCAACTGATCGAAGCCATTCCATCTCATGCCTTTGAAGGTAAATGGTGGCAGCGTTTTAAATGGAGAAAGAAACAAGCTATTGCCCTGCTTCATAAAGTCGGTATTAAAGACCACTCACGCCTTATGGACAGCTACTCTTATGAGCTGACTGATGGTGAGTGTCAAAAGGTAATGATTGCGATGGCGATCGCTGCCAAGCCAAAAGTACTGATTGCCGATGAGCCAACCAATGACTTGGACCCAATCACTCAGTCGCAGATTCTGCGTCTGTTGAGCCGCATGAATCAGCTGCATAACACCACCATTATTTTGATTGGGCATGACTTAACAACCATTACCCAATGGGCAACGCGAATTACGGTTATGTATTGCGGTCAGTCAGTTGAATCTGCAGACACACCTAAACTCTTGGATGCGCCTAAGCACCCTTATACCGTGGCGCTACTTAAAGCGATGCCAGACTTTAATGATTGGATACCACATAAAGAGAAATTGCAGTCGCTACCAGGCTCAATTCCTCCTCTGCAGCATTTGCCAATTGGTTGTCGTTTGGGTCCAAGATGCCCTTACGCACAAAGGCAATGTGTTGAGATACCTCATACCAGTCGCGTAAAGAATCATAAGTTTAACTGTCACTTCCCACTGAACATGGAGAAGAAAAAGAAATCATGAGTGCACTATTAGAAGTCAGTGATCTTTCCAAAGATTTTACGACACGCTCTGGGCTTTTTCGTAAGAAGATTCACCAGGCGGTGAAACCGGTGAGCTTCACTCTAGAAGCGGGACAAACCATTGGATTTATTGGACAAAATGGCTCTGGTAAATCAACACTTGCTCGCATGTTAGCTGGCATGGTTGAACCTACGTCTGGTGAGATTCGAGTTAATGGTGAAAGGCTTGAACACAAAGACTACTCGACGCGTTGTAAACTAATTCGCATGATCTTCCAAGATCCAAATACGTCGTTAAACCCTCGTATTCAGATCGGTCGCATTCTTGAAGGACCACTCAAACGAAACACCAACATGCCGCCTGAAGCGCGTATGAAGCGAGTGAAAGACACGCTACTTCGAGTAGGCTTGCTTCCTGAACACGCCTACTTCTACCCTCAAATGCTCGCAGCTGGACAAAAGCAGAGGGTTTGTCTGGCTCGTGCCTTGATACTTCAGCCATCCATCATTGTAGCCGACGAAGCGCTCAATGGTTTGGACATGGCGATGCGGTCTCAGATCATCAACCTGTTCTTGGAGCTTCAGGAAGAGATGGGCGTATCGTTTGTGTACGTTTCACAACACATTGGCATCGTTAAACACATCACCGATAAAATCATCGTAATGCATGAAGGCGATGTGGTCGAAGCAGGTGAAACGCATGAGGTGCTCTCTAACCCTTCTCACCAAATTACTCAGCGTTTAGTTGAAAGTCACTTCTTTAAAGCACCAAACTATTAGTCACTTAAACCATTAAAACTGCGTTAATGTCAGAAGATGAGGGAATAAATGAAACTGTATCTGTTCTACATTTATTCCCTTTTTATTGCTCTAGTTTCAGGCCCCACTCACGCTACTGGACTTACTTGGCTTGACCCTAGCTTCGTTGAGCGCGCTTTCTACAGCGTTGCTCTGGAGCATGAATACACAAGTGGCAATCACCCGCTGGCGAAATGGAACCAACCAATAAGAATTTGGTTAGATCACCGCGTCGGCGATGAAGAACTCCATCAAGAGCTTGCCGAATTACACGTTCAGCACTTGGCTCAAATCACCGGCCTATCTATCGAGTTTGTTAGTAAACAATCACAAGCCAACGTGCATTGGATTTATACACGTGAATCAAAGTGGACTAAAGAAGCCAAGTCAGCACTTAACCTAAGGTCAACTCAACATTTGAATACGGCAATATGCACCGCTGGTTATAAGACCAATGCCACTGGTCATATTGTCTCTGCTGCTATCGTAATACCTGTAGACTTAGCAAGGAGTCGAGGCAAGTTATTAGCATGTGTCGTAGAAGAAATCACACAAGCGTTAGGGCTGCCCAATGATTCGGAGCATGCGTACCCTTCTATCTTTAATGATCACACTCCAGAGGAGCTTCTAGCGCCTTTAGACGTGGTTTTGTTAAAGCTACTCTATGAGCCAGAGTTGAAAGCAGGGATGACGCTCTCAGAAGTTAAACCTGTTGTAAAACGGTTAGTAAAGGAATATCAAAGAGAAGGGATACTGAAAGGTGCTACTAAGGAAGCCAGACAGGCTCCCTTATATGAACTGTTTCGTTAGAGAAGAGTTAGCGCTTAGCCGCTTGCTTCTTCAATTCGAAATCGAATTCGTCAGGGAAGAGTACTACGCCCTCTTCCTGCTCATTTGGGAAGACAACAACAGCGAGTTCATCGTCTTCTAGACCCATGGTCCAACGACTGTGCCACTTATTCAATGAGATAGCTTCAGCTTTACATTCTGACCACTCGCCTGTTGCCCAAGACTCTGCGAACTCTTTATTTGGCCAAACAGGTACACAATCTTCATCTTCAGTATTTAGCATCACACAACCGTGCTCGTCGGTTAGGATCCATACTTCACGATTAGCCACGATCTCTTTTACACAGTATTTAAAGCGTTGTTCACCTGTGTATTTGTTAACTTCTGCGATTTTTTGCTCGTCTAGCGGTGTAGTCATTGTCTTTTCCTACTTTTGTCAGTGCGTTCGCTCTCATACAGTGTATGCCGAGCTTTTTGAACTGCAAATACTTCTATTCAAAGAAATAGTCTAATAAGGTGTAATTTAATGCCAAAGAAAAACGCCTGCTAAAAAGCAGGCGTTTAATTCGTCAGCAGCTTAATTAAGCAAGCTCACCTTGAAGCCAAGGCCAACCTTGCTTCTTACGGCTTAGTGTATTTTCCATCATCAATACACCGTCTTGCTCGTGCTTAACTAGCTTCTCAGCCCACTCACCTTTGTAAAGAAGGCGAGTTTGAGCTGTTGTGATATCAGTTAACATTACTGCAGCGAATGCTAGACCGTCTTTCTCGCAACGAGTTTCTAGGTCAGCTTCAAGAGCTTCAATCATGCCATCAACTTGCTCAAGGGTTGCTAGCTCAACTTGGCCAACTACTACGTCGCGACCGTTGAACGGGTAACCTTTAAGGTCTTTTTCTACTAGCTCAGCAGCAGATAGGCCTTCGATGTTTGTTTTCGCGATTAGTAGTGCTTTGATGAACGCGTCTACGTCAGTTACACCAGCGATTTCTGCTAGTTCAGCAACTGCGTCTTTGTCTTTTTGAGTACAAGTCGGAGAAGCAAAACCTACCGTGTCTGACAGGATAGCAGACATCATTAGCTTAGCGATTTGTGGAGTGATTTCGTGACCTTCAATCTTGAACATGTTGAATAGTACAGTGTTTGTACAACCAACAGGCCAGATCCACGCTTCCATTGGGTTTACTGTCATCACATCACCAAGACGGTGGTGGTCAACGATACCTAGGATTTCTGCGTCAGCAACGTCATCAGGTGCTTGAGCTAAATCTGAGTAGTCTACTAGCCAAATTTTTTCGCCAGCAACAGAAGTACGAAGCTCTGGCATATCTGCGCCAGCAACTTCTAGAATGTGTTGAGTTTCGCGGTTGATCTCGCCTTGGCGAATTGGTGTCGCTTCTTCGCCACGAGCTTTAAGAAGCTCAGTTGCAACTAGCGCGCTACAAATACTGTCACTATCAGGGTTTTTGTGACCAACAACTAAAATCATGTTTCTTCCTATTACACTAAAATTACAGCTCTACCTATAGAGCATCTCTTTATTTCGCTTACTTTACCCTATTTTTTGACAATGATCATCGCTTCGTTGCTGCCTGTTAGACTATTTGCCTATGGTAAGTTGCAAGAAAAACCACAAAATAAAATTGATAATCATTCTTATTCGTATATAGTTATACCTAAGCCTTTATATACTGGGTATATCGCTATGAATCGAAGAATCCAATTCGCATCAGAACATCACACTTCAGAATCAATACCGTCATCCCTATTTCGTAAGCGAATATTTCTTACTGTCGCGCTTGCCACTCTGATTGTGACTGTATCGCTATTGGATCTTACGGTCACGACTTTGACAGACTTCGCTTTTGCTTCTGCACTCTACACGTTATTGAGCTTAGTGGGCTACCAATGGCTAACGCTTGACGCCGATAATGAACACTTACTCGCACATCAATGTCGCTCCAATCAAATCGTCTGTGTTTCTGTAATGGCCGCAATCCCTGGCTGCGGGGGTATGGTATCGGTTATGTCTCAGTTTATTTCTGGGAGGCTAGGCATTGGCGCACTTATCGCAGCCCTAATCAGCACACTTGGCAACGCGGCTTTTTTGTTCATTGCCAGCGACGTAAGCACCGGCATCGCCGCGATCGCATTGAGTGTTATTGTGGGCAGCGCTTTGGGAAAAATTATTAATCTGTCCCATGTTGATGACTTACTGCGCCCAACAAAGCTTTAAATTCAATTAATCTCTCTTATCAATCATCCATTTCCGAGTTTCCGTTCGTTCCGAGGTCACCTGTCAGGATTACTGGTGGCCTTGGAGCGTTCTCCATAGAGCCTGTTTTTTCTCATAGGATGCCCACAAAGGCTCGTAGACGATTTCAAATAATGTAGTCTAAACAGACTTCAAAATGTAAAAAAGCCCCTGTAAGCATCGCTTACAGGGGCTTTTAACTATCTTTCGGTGTTTATATCGAGTGCATTAAGCAACTTCGATTGGACCACCGAATGAAGTAACTGGAGGTAGCTTACCAGTGAACTTCTCAAAGTCGACCAGACATGTGTTTGCTGAGGTCGCTTGAGCTAGCTCAGAAGAGCCAATATCTTGAGTCAGTGTGTTTGGATCGCCGTATGTATCTAGCGCACCCACTTTCTCGTTCATTGGACCGTACCAAGCACCTTCTTCGATACGCACAACACCTGGAGCGTAGCTATCCATAAGAACAGCACCAGCCAGAAGCTGACCACGGTCGTTGAATACGCGTACCACATCACCATCTTTGATGCCTTTCTTCTTAGCATCTGTTGGGTTGATGTAGATTGGCTCACGACCTTGTACCGCGTAAGTCGCACGGAACTCTTCAGAATCACACATCTGAGAGTGCAGGCGCTTGTCTGGGTGACAAGATTGTAGCCAGTACGGGTGTTTATCAGAGCCCGGACCACCGTGTGAACGTTCAGATTTCTCGAACCACATTGGGTGTTCTTGACAGTGCTCGTAGCCCATGTTGCCTACAGTACGGCTTGTGATTTCGATGAAACCAGAAGGTGTACCTAGTGCATTGATCTCTGGGTCTTCACGGAATGAAGCGTGACGAGTCCATGGCTTACCTTTACCGAAGTCTAGGAAACCTTTCTCCCAGAACTCAGCAAACTCTGGCATTTCAAAGCTGCCTTCGTTTGAAGCACGACACTCATCGTACAGAGACTTAATCCACTGCATTTCATCCATACCGCGCGTGTAGTCGTCGTAACGACCCCAACGCTTAGTCAGACTAGACATGATCTCGAAGTCAGTCTTAGATTGGAACAGAGGATCCACCAGTTTGTGCATCGCGATCAGACCACGACCAGAGTATGCGCCGTAACCATCAATATCGTTACGTTCCCACTGAGTACATGCTGGAAGCACGATATCTGAGTGACGACACGTCGCTGTCCAAGTAAAGTCTACTGCTACAACAGTTTGTAGGCTCTTGAACGCTTTACGCATCTTGTTGCGATCTTGGTGGTGGTGCCACGGGTTGTTACCACTAAATACCATCATCTTGATATCTGGAAGTGTTACCGTTGCGCCATTTGCTTTGATCTTCTTACCTGGCTCTAGCAGGCTATCAACCCAACGAGCAACTGGGATTACGCGGCTGTAACCGTTGTAATCTGTGTTCGTGTGTTTCGGCTTCTGACCTTGGTCGATGTTCAGTGGGAATGAACCCGGAGCTGAGAAACCAGTTGAAGATACACCGATACCAGAGTAGTGGTGACCGTAAGAAATACCGCCGCCAGGTAGACCAATTTGACCAACCATTGCTGCGATAACTGCACACATCCAGTAAGGCTGTTCACCGTGTTGTTGACGCTGAATACTCCAACCAACAAGAATCTGTGTACGACCGTTAACAAGCATCTTAGCAAAGTCACGGATTGAGTCCGCGCTTGCGCCACAGATAGCAGCAGCCCACTCAGGTGTCTTCTCAACTTTGTCTTTCGTCTCACCTTGAACGTACTTAATGAAGTCTTCAAAACCTAGACAGTAAGTCTCGATGAACTTCTTGTCGTATAGGCCCTCATTGTAAAGCACGTGAGCAACACCAAGCATGAACGCCACGTCAGTTTGTGGGTTGATGTAGAACTGCTCGTTTTCTAGATAACGACCTGTTTTGTTTTTCACAGGGTCAACAGAAACAACGTTGATCTCTTTATTAGCTACTTTTTCTTTCAGTTGTTCTAGATATGCGAACGACTCGTGAGTCTCACATGTCCAACCTACTTGAAGGTTCTTAACTGGATCGTTACCCCAAAGGATAATGTTGTCACTGTTTTCTAGGATAAGTTCCCAAGATGTACCTTGTGCATATACTTCTGTAGAACCTAGCACGTAAGGCATGATTGTTTGACCAGCACCTGTTGAGTAGTCACCAATCTTCTTCACAGAGTAGCCATGAAGTGCCATTGCACGTTGCATGTGGTTAGTACAGCTGTGGAACTGACCTGTTTGTCTCCAACCAGTTTGACCTGTGTGAAGCGCCCATGGGCCGTAATCTTTCTGTACGCGCTCAAGCTCGCGGTAAACAAGATCTAGAGCTTCGTCCCAAGTCACACGGATAAAGCGGTTGTTACCACGTGTATCTGCGCTGTACTTGTGTTTTTTCAGCCAGTCTAGGCGAACCATAGGGTAACGCACACGTGATGGGCTGTAGATGATGCCTTTGATACCCTTCAACATCTCTGTTGGGTGTTTATCAATTTCTAGTGGCTTGATCTCTTGAACCTTACCAGCGTATACACGTGCACGGAATGCACCCCAGTGAGAACCTGAGACTTTCCACGTGCCGTCTGTTTCTGCTGCAGATGCAGAAGCCGACACTAATAGGCTTGGGCCCATAACTGATGCCGCACCTGTTGTCGCGACACCTTTCAGAAAACTTCTTCTTGTAATTGCCATTGTGTTACTCCAATTGACGTCTTATTAGTGATGGCCTTCAGAAAAATCTGATGAGTGCTTCTGTAGATACTTAAGAACAAGTGCTTCTGTATCAGTGTCGAAGTTAACGAATGCGATCATACCATCTAACATGCCTACCCAACCGTTAGCACTGAAGTGCGCTTCGTCTGGCTGAGAGTGACACGTTGAACAGTTAGACTGGTAAGCCTGACCTGCTGCATTCCAGATTGGATCGAAGTTATCAACCATAGATTCTTTCTTCATCCATAGTGCTAGGTTAACTTCTTCCCATGGAAGACCCGTTAGCTCATCTTCTTTCTTCTCACCAACAGTGATAACGTCGCTTTGAGACACTTCTTTGGTCAAGATTGCAGTAGAGATGTTCATACCGAAATCTTCTTGGATTACACGACCGAAGCCTTTCGCTTTACGCCAGCCGTCGATCTGAACCTTGATCATGTCACCTTTTTCGTCGATCACTGCAACTTTACTTGCAGGGCTTAGTAGACCCGCTTCAACAGTTGCTGTTTCGTCTGTGTACATTGGTAGGTGACGGATTGAGATCACGTCAGAACCGTTCGCATAAGAAGTGCTACCTGCAACTTGCTCAAGCTCACCAACGATACCGCTCGCTGATTCCATATCAAGTGGAAGGTTGTGCGCGATGCCTTTGTGACAGTCAACACAGCTTTGGTCACGCTCTGCTGCATTCTTCATTTGAATTCGAGCAGTTGGACGCATGTTTTCGAAATCCATTGAGTCGTAGTTGTGGCAGTTTTTACACTCTAGAGATTTGTTTGCAGAGAAACGATCCCATTCGTGTTTTGCCAACTCGATACGACGTGCTTCGAATTTTTCAGGTGTATCTAGGTCACCGAAAACTTGTGCGAATACCTCTTTAGATGCTTGCATCTTACGCGCGATTTTAGCTGTCCATTCGTGAGGAACGTGACAGTCTGGACAAGTTGCACGAACACCAGATGTGTTTTTCCAGTGAACCGTGTCTTGCAGTTCTACGTATACGTTGTCACGCATGGTGTGACAGCTGATACAAAATTCTTCTGTGTTAGTTGCTTCTAAAGCAGTATTGAAACCACCCCAGAAGATAACACCCGCGATAAAACCACCCATGGTTAGTACACCAAGGCTGATGTGTACTGCAGGGCGTGTCATAGTGCGCCACAGTTTAACTAAAAATGACTTCATGATTAGCTCTCTTAAATATCTGTTCTAAAAAATGTTGTTGTGTGAGGCATTACATGCCGCCGTGAGCACCTGGAGGTCCGAATACGAACACTTGAAGCGCCCAAACTAGGAAGCCGTAACCACCTACAAAAGCAACACTCAACACAGGAAAGAGAACCACTGCAATGAAGAGGAATGACTTCCACTCCAACGAGCGCTTTTCGCCAGTTTCAATTTTATTAACATCACTCATACATTTTGCCTATTTTGTATTTAGTAATTTCGATAAGCCCATTCTAAGGGGCTAAAGTTCATCAGTATCTAGCAACAAATTTTAGACCATACTCAAAGTAGGGTTCAATCAAATCACCGCTCTTAACCCTTGCTAATCAATACTTTTTTGAGCTCATCCAGAGTTGTTTTCAGTTAAAGAAACATATTAAAAAGTATTAACAAATGTGAAGAGTTAAGTAGATTAATCAGTTGTTAAATTGACACAGAAACCCAACAAATCAGTAACCAATTGTAACTTTTTACCTACTAAGTAGTAGCCAAATTAGACGCAAACAGCGAGATTTATGTGCAAGTTTTGTTAAATATTTGCTGCAAAAACGCGCTGTAATTTCATCAGGAGAAAATGAATTTGAGCGTCGTTTCAGATAGTATGGGAGGACAAAATAAGGAAGCTTTATGCAAGACGTTATTGATATTTCGTGGTGGCAGTTATTACTTTTTAGTTCACTACTGATTCTTCCCATCGGCATTAATCACCACTTCAAACTCGGTCTCGCGAGAGAAGCTAGTATCAGCATTGTTCGAATGGCTGTTCAGCTATTCCTCGTAGGTTTGTACCTCGAGTACCTCTTTGAGCTCGACAGTGTATGGATTAACCTTCTTTGGCTAAGCATCATGATCGTCGTGGGTGCAAGTTCGATTATTGAAAAAGCAAAGCTGCCAAGAAAATTGCTCTTGTTACCCATCGCAACCGGATTGTCCATTACCTGCATTCCTATCGTGCTTTTCATCTGCTTCTATATCATCAAACCAACGCCCTTATTTGGAGCACAGTATTTGATACCTATCGCTGGCATGCTGCTTGGTAATAGTTTGAGTAGTAATATTGTGGCGCTACAAAACTTATTTGGTTCCTTTGAAACTCAAAAGTCGGAGTATGAAGCGGCAATAGCACTAGGAGCGTCTCCAACCTACGCGTCAGCGCCGTTTGTTCGAAATGCAATGCAGAAAGCGATGTCTCCTATAATGGCCTCTATGGCGACGACAGGCCTTGTGACACTTCCCGGTATGATGACAGGCCAAATTTTAGGGGGCGCCTCCCCTATGATTGCCATTAAATATCAGTTAATGATCATGCTCGCCATCTTCATCATGATGAGCACATCGCTTGCGGTAGCTTTGAACCTTTCACTTAAAGCCGCTCTGACCAAAGAGGGGCGAGTAAAAGCAAAGATCAAAAATAATACTTGATCACCATTTTGATCCTTATAAATAGGGTTACTCACGGAATTTAAGACAGGTTATCCACAGAAACTGTGGATAACCAAATGCAACACCTGTGGCTCTGCCCTATTCAAGTTATCAACACCCCAAATTAGTGCATCTCTCCCCTTTTCAAGGATATATAGAGATTCGTTACCGAATAGATGCTTTTTTAAGCGACTTCGGCGTTCCATTAGCGAGGTTGTTTGTCCACAATTAAAAACGGCCCACCGAAGTGAGCCGCTAGGAACTGTGATTAAGTGTGTCAAAATCAGTCACGCAGATAGATCAACCAGTACCACATGCCGACAAAGATACCGCCGCCAATGATGTTGCCTAGTGTTACAGGCAGTAGGTTATTGATCAAAAAGTCCATCATATTTAGGTCAACGTAATCTGCTGGATTGGCTCCAGTCATACTCCAGAACTCAGCTGGAGCAAACGTCTTAATACCGATAGCCAATGGTACTTGGAACATGTTGGCAATGCAGTGCTCAAAACCCGCCGACACAAACATCGCAACAGGTAGAATCATAACCGCAATTTTATCTGTGAGAGTGCGGCCACTGAATGTCATCCATACTGCAATACACACAAGCACATTACACATGATGCCCAATGCAACGGCTTGAATAAAGTCATGGTGAAGCTTGTGTTGAGAAATAGCCATGGCATTCAAACCCACTTGGCCATGATCAAACATGTATTGTTTGGTCAAAAGCATACAAGCCACCAGTAACAGAGCACCAATCAGGTTACCAATGTAAACTGTCGCCCAGTTTTTGACTAAGGTTTTCCATGAAATCTTACCACTTGCTCTCGCTACCAACGTCAGTACCGAGCTGGTAAACAGTTCACCACCGGTCACAACCACTAGAATAAGACCAAGACTGAAGGCAAGACCACCAATTAAACGAGTAATGCCCCAAGGCAAGTCACCAGCCCCTGTCGTCACTATGGTATAGAAAACAAAAGCGATACCAATATGAATACCAGCAGAGATAGCCAATAAGAAAGATTTAATGGGATCTTTAGTTGCTTTACCTACGCCGATATCTGCAGCGCGCTCAGCCATTTGAGGCGGTAATAATGAGTCAAATTGATTTAGGTTCATGGTTGTTTACATTTTGAAACATGTCATCGGGAGCGCGATAATCCTCTCTTTTATTTTTTATTTCAAGTGCTAATTTTCACGCTATTTATCGTGATCCAGATCTCATTCAAAAAATGCATAGAATTTGGCTAAAAACATACGACTTTAGGATTAGCCGGAAGTCATCACTCAACTTTCCGAAAAACCTCAACAATATAACAAATTACTTAAATTCAGATACTTAAGTAAATTTAAATGAAAGTACTATGCGCTAGTTCGCTAGCTAGCCTACCCCAAAAGGAAAATTTTGACGCAGATCAACAGAAAGTAAAAAAGCGCCCGAGGGCGCTTTTAGGATTGGATATAACTGTATTTGTTGGTCGCTACGAGTTTTCAACTTCTGCGACAGTTTCAACCTTTGATGCAGCTTCGTCGGCTGCCGGCGCAGTTACAGCTTCAACCGCTGGTTGTGCC
This sequence comes from Vibrio sp. THAF190c, assembly GCF_009363355.1. Classification (NCBI taxonomy): domain Bacteria; kingdom Pseudomonadati; phylum Pseudomonadota; class Gammaproteobacteria; order Vibrionales; family Vibrionaceae; genus Vibrio; species Vibrio sp. THAF190c. Next base: position 2,126,304 of record NZ_CP045338.1, read on the forward strand.
ACTGGCTCAGCTGCAGCTCCACTCGCCTGCACCTTCAAGCTCGATACCAAATCTTCAAGGCTCTTGATGTGAGCATCACTTTTTGAAATCTGTTCGGTCAGCAACTCAGTCTGCTTATTAGTATCCACAAGCTGTTGTGCCTGCTGTTGGTTTTCCGTTTCTAGTTTAGCTAACTTCGCCGTTAAAGCTTCAATTTCTTGAGTAAGCTCTGAAGTTAAATCTGAACTCTTTAGCTTTTTAATGCTAGCAACAATCTTTTCTGACTGAAGACGTAGTCCAACATCGCGGTAATCTTGCTCATTAACCGCTTTAGAGATGTTAAGTAACTGATTTTCTGCGTTCAATACCGCTTGCTCAAACTTGTCATCTTTAATGCTTGCGAGTAGTTTTACTTCGTGAGCAACACTACGCACGTGGTTTAGCTCAAACTCTGCTGCTGCAATCGCATCTTGGATGATCGACTTTTCACGTGGAGTTGCCTTAACCTTGCTTTCAGCGAGTTCAATTTGTGAAGTCGCTTTAGCAAAAGTCAGTGGCACCACCTCATGGAAGTCTTCATCTTCAAGCAGCTCTAACTTCTCTTTTAGTGGAACAATGTATTTCTTATGCGCCACTTTCACTTCAAGCACGCGAGCATTATTCAAAAACTCAACTTGCGCTTCTTGAGCATCTTCCAACTCATCCACTAGCACATAGTTAAATAGCTCTTTGTACTCTGAGTACAGACGTTTGTAGTTTGACTTAAACATCGTATCTGCACCCAATAGCTTCAAGTAATCCATTTGTGCAATAGAGTCAGCTAGTACTTGGTCTGCTTTATCTTTTAGCACCAGAATCGCTTCGTAGTTTGATTTCACCGTTTCTATTTTCTCATCAAACGCCTGAGCGTATGTTTGGCTTGAGAAGATAGAGTAGCTATCTGTAATCAATGTCTGGTCTTTTGCAATATCCGCGTAAATCTCTTGCGCGTCTGACCAAGCACCCAACAACTCTTTGTAGTTTTCAGGTGCGTACAGTGCGTATTGTGAGTGCGCTTCTAGCTTAGTTTCCCATTCTGTGTAGGTTGTTTGAATTGAATCAAACGAACGTACTTCACTGGACGCTTGAACATCCTTATTCGTTGCTTGGCTCGTACCACTTTGATCTGATGGCGTACTTTGACACCCAGCAACACCCAATAGCATACCCACCACTAAAGCTATCTTCTTGGCTCTCACTGACCTTTTTCCTTTTTATATAATTCGCACCATCTCGGTGTCATTAGATTTTTGTCAGTCCAATATATTACAAGCGTCTCAAAATGAACATCACCCATTGCCCAAATGAATATAATTCAGCCAATTTAATTAGAGACACCAAGCTATTCGTTGATTAAACACCCAATTTGGTATCAGTTATCAATTCTCTTGATTTCCTATTGCCTGCATTATCATTGCGCACTATTGTGAAAACAGAAGACATTAAAATTAATAGGTCAATTATGAAGTACACCACTGAACACATTGCAGATTTAAACCTTCTTCTTCAGTTTGATGTAAGCAGTGCCGCGACCGGCATTAAGGTGCATCAAGAAGCTTCTTCTGAAATGAAAGAAGCGGTACAACGTTTGTTCGACAAGGGCCTTTGTACTCAGCCAGACGGCGGTTACCTCACTGACGAAGGTATTGAAACCGCAGAGCGTGCCGACAAACTATTACGCATTTTAAAATAAGTTCACGTTTCCAGATTCAGACTCCATTCGCTTCGGCAATGGAGTTTTTTCATTTATGGACTTTTCATTTTTTTACAAAGGTTTGTTAGGCTTAAAGGAAAGATTTTGTCTTCCTGTAAGGTCAAATCACCAATCAATATTGCGAAGACCAATTACAGTAAGTAAGTGAGGAAATTATGGCATCTATATTAGTCCTAGGAGCTGGTTGGGTTGGCGCACCTTTAGCGGACCATTTAGCCCGCCACGGACACAGCGTTGTCGCAACGAAAACAAGCTCGCAAGGCGTGGAAAAACTTAAACAGCAACAAATACATGGATTGGAATTTTGTTTTAGTGAAAATGCAGATACCGTTTCTCAACTCTATTCACTGTTACTTGAGAACAACATTGAGATCGTGATTGGCAGCTTCCCACCTGGATTTAGAAAGGGCTTAGGGAAAGCGTATGCACAGCAATGGCAGCAGTTAGTAGAAGCGAGCCAAAAAGCGAATATCAAAAAACTGATTATGCTGAGCTCTACTACTGTGTATCCAGAAAAGCCCGGAACCATTGATGAAAGTGACGCATCGCTAGCGATCACAAATACATCGTCAGCTTATCCGTTTTCTGACAACGCCAAGATCATGCTTACAGCTGAGCAATCTGTTATCGACTCTGGCATTGATTACACTGTGCTGCGTTTTAGTGGACTGATTGGTCCTAATCGCCACCCTTCTCGTTTTGCAAGCAAGCTAAAACAAGTGAGCTCTCAAGCGCCGGCCAATATGCTGCACCTAGATGACGCGATTCGCAGTGTTGATTTCGCCATCACACAACTCCACAACCAAGTTGTCAATGTCACAACGCCTAACACGGTGAGCAAAGCCGAATTCTATGCCGCTGCGTTAAAGAGCGCGAACAGCAAAGAACCTCTTCCCCCAATTGTCGATACGCCAGACAAAAGAGTCTCTTCAGAAAAGATCATTAGCTTAGGTTTCTCATTCAAATATAACTCTACCTTGGATGCCCTCGATGACTAAATTACACCGAGCTATTGATACTCTGTGGGATTATATGAGGGTCGGTGATACACCAGCACCCTCCGATTGTATCTTTGTTTTATGTAGCAACGACACTCGTGTGGCTGAATACGCTGCACAACTGTACAAGCAAGGGATCGCTCCCTACATCGTGTTTTCTGGTGGCGTTGGGCGATTTACAGAAGGTCAATTCAGTCGCAGCGAAGCCGAGACATTTGCCGCGATAGCCCGAGACTGTGGTGTTCCCGATTCAGCAATTGTTCTAGAGACGCAAGCAAGTAATACCGGTGAAAATGTACGTTTTACCTATGACTTGCTGAAAAGTAGAGGTGATACCCCTCAGCGACTGACCCTAGTTCAAAAGCCATTTATGGAGAAGCGAACCTACGCCACCTTTAAACAACAGTGGCCGGATAAAGACGCACAGATTACGGTTACTTCTCAATGGCAACACTGGGTTGATTACTACAATGAAGAGTTGCCCTTGGAGCTGGTGTTAAGTGCATTAATAGCGGATTTCGAGCGTATCAAAGAGTACCCGAGATTAGGGTTCCAGGTCGCCCTTCATGTCCCAGAAGATGTGGAATCAGCCTATCAACAGCTTAAGAGTATTGGATTTGAAGCTTAAAACGTTGGGTTCAAGGTCTAAGTAGACATTCTAATTACGTTATAGGATTAATTCCTTCGGATATAAAAAACGGTGGCTTTCGATAGCCACCGTTTTTATTTGTTCAACCGGGATTATTTGCCCAATGCTTCTTTGTAGTGCAGTCGGCATACAGAGACATATTTATCGTTGCCACCAATCGCAACCTGATCCCCTTCTGCAATCGCCACACCATGTTCGTCGGTACGAATCACCATGTTCGCTTTGCGGCCACAGTGACAAATGGTTTTAAGCTCAACCAATTTATCTGCCCACGACAACAGGTATTTGCTACCTTCAAATAGCTCACCAAGGAAGTCGGTTCTTAAACCATAACACAGCACAGGAATGTTCAGCTTATCGACTACTTCAGTTAGTTGATAAACCTGCTCTTTCGATAGGAACTGGCACTCGTCAATCAGAACACAGTGGCGCTTTTCCTCTTCGTTCAATGCCGCAATAGCTTGAAATAAGTTCGTATCCGCTTTGAACAACTGTGCTTCCGATTGAAGACCGATACGTGAACTTACTTTACCAACGCCGTAGCGATCATCTAGCGCCGCAGTGAAGATTACGGGAGTCATCCCACGCTCTTGGTAATTAAAAGAAGACTGTAAGAGCGTTGTTGATTTACCCGCGTTCATCGCAGAGTAATAAAAATACATCTGAGCCACAGAAATATTCCTGTTAAATATAAATTGAGTATAAAAATAAGGGTGAAACTAGAATTTATGCTAGAAAAAAGGGCTGAAAATCAGCCCTTTTTATAAGATTACTTACGACGCCAAATTGTGCCTTCAGGGCCGTCTTCTAAGATAATACCTAGCTCATTCAGCTTATCACGAGCAAGGTCGGCATTAGCCCAATCTTTAGAAGCGCGAGAATCGTTACGCAGTTTGATCAGCGCTTCGATTTCAGCGACTTCATCGTCATCGCCCGCACCACCTTGAAGGAAAGCTTCAGGCTCTTGGTGAAGAATACCAATAACATCAGCCAGTTCACGCATCAGAGCACCAAGCTCGCTTGCTTTCTCAAGGCTCTCTGTCTTCAAGCGGTTCACTTCACGCGCCATATCAAACAGCACAGAGTAAGCTTCTGGTGTGTTGAAGTCGTCGTTCATCGCTGCGGTAAAGCGTGAAACGTACTCTTCACCACCAGCTGGTGCAACAGTTAGGTCAAGACCACGTAGAGACGTGTATAGACGCTCAAGTGCAGAACGTGCTTGGTTCAAGTTGTCTTCACTGTAGTTTAGCTGGCTACGGTAGTGACCAGACATTAGGAAGTAACGAACCGTTTCTGCATCGTAGTGACCCAGTACATCACGAATCGTAAAGAAGTTACCTAGAGATTTAGACATCTTCTCTTTGTCGACCATTACCATGCCGCTGTGCATCCATGTGTTTACATAGTCTGTACCATGTGCACAACAAGATTGCGCAATTTCGTTCTCATGGTGTGGGAACTGAAGGTCAGAACCGCCACCGTGAATGTCAAAGTGGTTGCCTAGGATTGAAGAGTTCATTGCAGAACACTCAATATGCCAACCAGGACGGCCTGGACCCCATGGAGATTCCCATGTTGGTTCGCCCGGCTTAGACATTTTCCAAAGAACAAAGTCTAGTGGGCTACGTTTCGCTGACTCAACATCAACACGAGCACCCGCTTGCAGCTGATCAAGGTCTTGCTTAGAAAGCTTGCCGTATTCGTCAAACTTCTTAACCTCAAACATTACGTCGCCGTTGCTTGCTACGTACGCGAAACCACGAGCAATCAAGGTTTCAACCAGCTCGATGATTTCAGTGATGAATTCTGTCGCGCGAGGCTCAACATCTGGACGCTTCATGTTTAGCGCATCAAAGTCTGCGTGCATTTCGCCGATTAGACGTTCTGTTAGCGAGTCACAAGATTCGCCATTTTCGTTTGCACGCTTGATGATTTTGTCATCGATGTCTGTGATGTTACGAACAAATGTTAGGTCATAGCCAAGGTAACGTAAGTAACGAGACACAACGTCAAAAGAGACGAAGGTGCGGCCATGACCGATGTGACAGAGATCGTAAATGGTTACCCCACAGACATACATGCCGACTTTGCCAGCTGTAATTGGTTTGAATTCCTCTTTCTGTCTTGTGAGTGTGTTATATATCTTCAACATGATCTCTATCTATATTGTGGATGAATCGAAATAAGACTCGCAGTATAACAAGTCATTAGTTATTAGGTAATACCTTTCGCCGCCAAATCGGCTAAACTCCTTGTTATCTATTGACGATTTCGTATTTTGAAACTCAATCAAACTAGGCTAGAATCGCCTTTCATATTAAAAAAGACAGTAAGGTAACAATCATGATCATCCTTCACACAAATTTTGGTGACATCAAAGTTCAACTAAACGAAGAAAAAGCACCAGAAACAAGCGCAAACTTCCTACAGTATTGCCGTGACGGTTTCTACGACAACACACTATTCCACCGTGTTATCGATGGTTTCATGATTCAAGGCGGTGGCATGACTTCTGGCCTTAAAGAAAAAGCAACTCGCGCGACTATCAAAAACGAAGCAAACAACGGCCTAAGCAACAAAGTAGGCACGCTAGCAATGGCTCGTACAATGGAACCGCACTCTGCAAGCTCTCAGTTCTTCATCAACGTTAACGACAACAAATTCCTAGATTTCCGTAGCGAAAGCCTAGACGGTTGGGGTTACTGTGTATTCGCTGAAGTAGTTGAAGGCATGGACGTAGTAAACCAAATTAAAGGTGTTAGCACTGGCTCTATGGGTATGCACCAAGACGTACCACTAGAAGAAGTGATCATCACTGGTACAACAATCGAAGCTTAATCTAGCCTTCGATTCGTATTCACCATTGATACATCAATAATTAGGACAAGGGAGCACTCGCTCCCTTTTTTTAAAACTGTATGAAAACATATTTTATCTCAGACCTGCACCTCACCCCTTCTCGACCAGACATTACCGAGTGCTTTTATACATTCATGAAGAATGAAGCCGTCGAAGCCGATGCACTCTATGTATTAGGTGACCTTTTTGAGTTTTGGATTGGAGATGATGACACTAGTGACTTTGCAAAATCAATTCGCCAGACATTTATCGACTTAGTTGCTCAAGGTGTTCCTTGCTACTTTACCCAAGGTAATCGCGATTTCTTGGTTGGCAAGCGATTCGCCAAGCAAACGGGTGTAAAGCTTCTCGACGAAGTGGAAGTGATCGACGTCTATGGGCAGAAGGCGGTGGTTCTCCATGGAGATACACTTTGCACTGAGGATGTTAAGTACCTTGCATTCAGGGAAAAAGTCCACCAGCCATGGCTACAATGGGTATTCAATCGAATTCCTTTCTTCATTAAGAAGAAGATTGTTTCCAAAGTGCAATCTGATATTAAAGACGATAAACAGACAAAGTCGCTCGACATCATGGATGTCTCCCAATCTGAAGTCGAGAAAGTGATGAAAGATAATCAGGTCGACCTGATGATTCACGGCCACACTCATCGACCAAATGTTCATCGTTTTACCAATGCCGAAAATCAAGAACAAACCCGAGTAGTGCTTGGTGATTGGTATACTCAAGGTTCTGTTTTGGTCGTGACACCAGACGGATTTGAGCTGCAATCGAGAAAGTTTAGCAACCGATTTCATAACTAAATCCGCCGTTTCATACGGATTATTATGATGCGTCAGACTTTCAATGATTGTATATGGTAATTTCCTCAGAATTAGCTATCATCAGTCTATTAAAACTAAACCGAACGCAATACTAAGTGAAATATTCATACGTAGCACGCCAGCCAATACTTGATATTGATAAAAAAACCTTAGGTTACGAGTTACTTTTTAGAGACGGTCCTAAGAATACGTTTCCAGAAGTCGAACCTGAGCTTGCTACCAGTCGCTTACTGTCAGACCATTTCTTGTCTACTCACTATAATACGTTAGGAGACAAGCTCGGTTTTGTTAATTTCCCATATGCCAGCTTAATTAACCTTGTACCAACGCTTTTCCCGAAAGAGAGCTTGGTCGTTGAGATACTTGAAGACTGTGAACCGACTGATGAGCTGCTAGAGGCTATCAAGACCATCTACGACGCGGGCTACACCATCGCCCTGGATGACTTTGTACCAAGTAAAGCTTGGAAACGCTTCCTCCCTTACGTCTCGATCATTAAATTTGATATCCGACTTGTGCCGATCGCGAAGGCTTCAATGTTCATGAGCACGATGCGTGATCTCGACATTAAATTCCTTGCTGAAAAAGTCGAAACACACGAAGAGTATGAGCAAGCAAAATCGGCTGGTTTCAGTTATTTCCAAGGTTATTTCTTTAGCAAGCCTGAAATGATTCAAACGCGCGCGTTGAACCCTGCATTTTTGACCACGATTCAATTATGCAAAGAGATCGCCAACGAGCCGATCGACTTCAATGAGGTCGAGCGACTGATCACCTTGGATGTGACCTTATCTTATAAGTTATTGACCTACGTAAACTCTGCTGGCGGTGCGACCACGACCATTCGCTCCTTCCGACAAGCACTAGTGTATTTGGGTGAACAAAAACTGCGTAAGTTCGTCTCATTAGTCGCGATTGCATCAGCTAAAGAAGATAAGCCTGATTCCCTATACGGTCTAGCCGTAATTCGAGCTCGACAATGCGAGCTGCTGATCGAAAAGATGCGCGTTAAAGAAGAACCTGGACAAGCCTTCCTAACAGGCATGTTCTCGCTTCTAGACTCCCTACTCGATCAGCCGCTGCAAGAAGTACTGAACGCAGTGCCAATCGACGAAGAGATCAAGCAGGCCTTAGTAAACCGCAAAGGCGTACTTGGCGCGGTACTCGCTATGGTTGTTGCTTATGAGCAAGCTCGCTGGGACGAAGCGACACGTATCCGAAACCTATTGAAGCTAACAGAAGCTCAATTAGGTCAAACCTATGACGAAGCAACTAACTGGGCACAAGAGCTACTCTCACCAGTAACGACATAAGTGTGTATCACCACCTTGAGTTTTGTTAGACTTGCGACAATGTTCATTCAGACAACATTAATGGCCTCCTAATTGAGGCCATTTTTATAGGATAAGATAAATGTCTCAATGCCCTTGCGGTAGCAAACAGAGCTACGCTATGTGCTGTGAAGTTGCGCATAAAGACCATCATAACGTTACAACTCCAGAACAGCTGATGCGTTCGCGATACAGCGCTCATGTACTCGGCCTGGTGGATTATGTAGTTAATACCTATCACCCTAGCTGCAATGCTGAGGCGCAGCGTGAAGGTATTGCCGAATCTATTGACAGCGATTGGGCAGGACTTGAAGTAGTCAATGCGCAACCTGGAACTAATATCGATGAAGGTTTCGTTGAGTTCAAAGCCTATTTCAATGAAGAAGGCGCGCAGTATTGCATGCAAGAACGCTCGCGCTTCGTACGAGAAAATGGCCTTTGGTTCTATATCGATGGGGAGTTTCCAGAACAGAGCCAACCTGAGCCGGCGGTCGACCCTCGCCTCAACCAAACCGTAGAAAGCTTTAAGATCGGTCGTAATGATCCGTGTATCTGTGGAAGTGGGAAGAAATACAAGAAGTGCTGTGGCTAACTCGTACGTAAAGGAAGTCAGATTAGAAGAAGAGATTCCTGATGTCGCTTAGGCTCCTCGGAATGACGAGGCCTAAAGGTGAGAGAGATACACAGGATAGAACGCTAAAAAAGCCCCGTAAACATAGTTGCTTACGGGGCTTTTTACTATCTTTTATTGGGTTAAATAAATCTAATAAGAGCTTACTTGTGGCGCTCTTTTAGCTTATTCACCACATCGTTCATCGATAGGCCTTGGTCTTGAAGCAGAACCATTAGGTGGTAAATCAAATCCGCAGATTCACAAACTAACTCCGCCTTATCGCCCGACGTCGCCGCAAGCGCGACTTCAACGCCTTCTTCGCCCACTTTTTGCGAAATACGCTTGGTGCCACGGGCATATAGGCTGGCAGTGTAAGAAGAGTCAGGGTCTGCGTCCTTGCGGGCAGCCAGTAGCTGCTCAAGTTGATGAAGCCACACCATCTGTGTCTCTTCTTGCGGATCCACATCCCAGCAGGTGGTGTTCCCAAGGTGACAAGTTGGACCGATTGGGTTCACTTTTACCAGCAGGGTATCGTTGTCACAATCCAATGACATGTTCACCAGTTGCAGAACATTGCCTGACGTCTCGCCTTTAGTCCACAGACGCTCTTTAGTGCGTGAGAAGAAGGTAACTTGACCCGTTTCACCCGTTTTAGCCAGGGCGTCTTGGTTCATGTAGCCCATCATTAGTACTTGGCTTGACTGAAAATCTTGCACGATTGCAGGAACGAGACCGTCCACCTTATCCCAATTGATACGTTCAGCCAGCGTATTTACTTCTGTCGCTGCGAAACTCATAGACGCACCTCTACACCTTGTTGTTTTAGATATTGCTTCAGTTCACCAATATTGATGACTTGTTTATGGAATACAGAAGCTGCAAGAGCTCCGTCCACGTTTGTTTTGTTGTACGCTTCTGCAAAGTGCTCCATGGCACCTGCGCCACCAGACGCAATCAGCGGTACCTTACACACTTCACGAACCATATTCAGCTGCTCTAGGTCGTAACCGTTGCGCACACCATCTTGGTTCATCATGTTTAGTACGATTTCACCTGCGCCACGCTTCTGCACTTCCTGAACCCAATCTTTGGTTTCCCATTGAGTCGCCTTAGTACGTGCTTCGTCGCCGGTAAATTGATAAACCTGGTACTTCCCCGTCTCTTTATCGTAGTAAGAGTCGATACCTACAACGATACATTGAACACCAAACTTATCCGCTAAATCAGTGATGAGTTGTGGGTTAGCCAGTGCAGGTGAGTTAATCGATACTTTGTCTGCACCAAACTCAAGAATGCGTGCTGCATCTTCAGCCGATTTAATACCACCAGCAACACAGAAAGGAATATCAATCACTTCTGCAACACGCTTTACCCAACTTTTATCGACGACACGGCCATCACTCGATGCGGTGATATCGTAAAAAACCAGTTCATCTGCGCCTTCTTCCGCATAACGCTGTGCTAGAGGGACAATGTCACCAATGATCTCGTGGTTGCGGAACTGAACGCCTTTTACTACTTGTCCATCACGAACGTCTAAACAAGGAATTATTCGCTTTGCCAGCATGCAAACGCCTCCTCTGCGGTGAACTTGCCATCAAGAAGTGCGCGGCCAACAATGACGCCGGCTACTCCACTGCCTTTAAGAGCTTCGATATCAGCTAGACTGCCAATACCACCTGATGATTGGAACTGAACCTGTGGATACTGCTTACAAAGATCAACGTAAAGCTCAACGTTTGATCCTTCTAACGTACCGTCACGTGAGATGTCAGTACACAGAACGTGTTTTAGGCCGACCGTCAGGTAGTCTTCAATCAGTGCTTCAATCGTCACACCTGAATCTTCTTGCCAACCTGAAATCGCTACTTTACGAGTGCCGTTTTCATCAATGTTGATATCCAAAGCAAGTACGATTTTTTCGGCACCATACTTTTCCATCCAGCCTTTAACAAGTTCAGGCTGTTTTACTGCCGTTGAACCAACAACAACGCGTTGAGCACCAGCTTCCAGTAGGTCGATAACGTCTTGCTCATTGCGAACACCACCGCCAATCTGGATGTTGGCCGGTGTGCTAGCCAGCAACTTAGCAATCAGGTCAAGTTGGCGCGCTGTTGTGTCTTTAGCGCCGGTAAGATCAACAAGGTGGAGCCAGTTAGCACCCGCTTGGTGATACAGATTGAACTGTTCTGCTGGATCAACTTTGTATTCTGTTACTTGGCCGTAGTCGCCTTGGAATAAGCGAACAACTTGGCCTTCAATTAAATCTAATGCGGGAATAATCATTTACATTCCTTTTATGGCAGCGTTAGCCACTGCCTAATCCTTTATTACAATTCCAAGAAATTCTGAATCAGTTTAGAGCCTGCTTTGGAAGAACGCTCCGGGTGGAACTGAACACCGTAGTAGTTACCGCTTTGAACCGCTGCGGTAAATGGTTTTCCATATTCACACTGTGCGATGGTGTAGTCACCAACCGGCATCGCGAAACTGTGTACGAAGTAGAAGTACTCCCCCTCTTCGATGTCTTTAAACAGTGGATGTTCCGGCGTTGATTTTACGGTATTCCAACCCATGTGAGGAAGCGGCAAATCACCAGTGTCCATTAGGCGAACTTCACCGTCACATAGACCCAAACATTCGACTAACTCATCGGCTTTCTGGCCTTTCTCTTGTGAAAGTTTACCTAGCAGTTGCATACCCAAACAGATACCTAGCAGTGGTTTCTCAACCTGTTTAACCAGTGAAATTAGATCACGCTCAGCAAGGTTTTTCATCGCTTCACTTGCGGTGCCCACGCCCGGCAAAAACAGTTTGTCTGCAGCCAGAACGACAGCAGGATCTTTCGAGATCTCAACAGCATAACCAAGGCGTTCAATGGCAAACTTTACCGACGAAACATTGGCACAGCCCGTATCGATGATGACGACTTTCTGCTCTTTCATGTTCATTCCTTACAGTACGCCTTTGCTACTTGGTAACTCGTTACCTTCAACTTTAATAGCTTGGCGTAGAGTGCGACCGAATGCTTTAAACAAACTCTCAATGATGTGGTGATCGTTATCACCTGCTGAAGATAGGTGCAGCGTACACGCTAACGTGTCGGTTAGTGAGCGGAAAAAGTGAACCACCATCTCAGTAGAAAGATCGCCAACTTGCTCACGGCTGAACTTCGCATCGAACTTTAAGTACGGACGACCAGATAGGTCTAACGCACACTGTGCCAGACACTCATCCATTGGCAGACTAAAGCCAAATCGACCGATGCCACGCTTGTCGCCCAGCGCATCTTTTAGTGCTTGGCCAAGAGCAAGTGCTGTGTCTTCTACCGTGTGGTGATCATCGATGTGCAGGTCGCCTTTCACCGACAGGTTCATTTGGAAGCCGCCGTGTGTCGCGATTTGATCCAGCATGTGGTCGAAGAAACCCATCCCTGTATCAATCTTATTACCGCCTGTTTCATCAAGATTTACAGCAACCTTGATGTCAGTCTCTTTGGTAGTACGAACCACTTCTGCAACGCGGGCTTTTACAGTTAAATCTTTTAGGATTTGCGGCCAGTTCATCATGCCTTCTGCATTTGGATCTGGGTTGTACTGAATGCCACGAATAGCCATGTTCTCGGCCAACTGCAGGTCAGTAACACGGTCGCCAATCACAACAGAATTCTGGAAATCGACTTTACCCGCTTGCAGGTACTCTTTCACCAAACCCAGTTTTGGTTTGCGGCAAGAGCAGTTGTCTTCGTCAAAGTGAGGACAAATCAATACATCGTCAAACTTCACACCTTGAGATTCAAAAAACTCCATCATCATGTTGTGTGGCGCATCGAAGTCTTCTTGAGGGTAGCTATCCGTGCCAAGCCCATCTTGGTTAGTAACCATCACTAGACGATAACCAGCATCTTGCAGCGCAAGCAAACTAGGAATCACTAACGGCTCAAACTTAAGCTTGTCTAGGCGGTCAACTTGAAAATCGACAGGCGGCTCAACGATCAGAGTGCCGTCACGGTCAATAAATAGAATTTTCTGTTGTTTACTCACTGGAACTTCCTTTTAACTTTAAATCTTGTGGCTCAGACAATAGCATCTAAGCCAAATCAATCTGTTTACGTCGCGTAATCAATCGCCGCTTCTATTGGTAAAAATTTCGAATAAAACCAAGTGTCTTTTCGCACTCTTCTCGATTACCAACGCTGATACGAACACAATCTTCAATCGGCGAATTACGTAAAATGATGCCGTTGTCCCACGCCGCTTTAAACAGAGCATCACCATCAGGGAATTTAACGAGCAAGTAGTTACCCCAACCATCGAACACCGTCAGTTGTGGCATCCCCATTAAACCTGCCTGTAGGTAAGCACGGTTTGCGTTAAGGTCAAGCACTTGGAACTTCGCACGAGCTAGCCCTTCTTGAGACAGCGCTTGAGTGGCGATCTCCGCTACTGGAACTGGTACTGGGTAAGGTGCGATAACTTTAAGAAGCACATCAATCAACTCTTTGTTCGCCAACGTGAAGCCGCAGCGCAAACCAGCCAAAGCAAACGCCTTAGAAAGTGTTCTTAAGATCGCAAGGTTTGGATACTGATCCAAAAGATCCACCGTCGAGGCTTCTGGACAGAAGTCGATGTACGCTTCATCCATCACTACAATCGCTTTGTCTTGCGTCATTTCCAACAACTTAATGATGTCTTTACGCTCAACAAGGTTACCCGTCGGGTTGTTTGGGCTACATACAAATACGACTTTAACGTTATCAAGCTGCGCTTCGATCGCATCGAGATCGAGCTGCCAGTCAGAAGTCAGCGGAACAACCTTACGCTCGACACCGATAGTTTCCGCGCTAATCGCGTACATTCCATAGGTCGGTGGACAGTAAAGGATTGCATCTTCACCCGGCTCACAGAAAGCGCGAATCAGTAGCTCAATACCTTCGTCCGCACCACGAGTTGTGATGGTCTGTTCAGCTTTAACACCCGCGTATTGAGCGTACGCCTCAATCATCTCTTTCGGTTGACACTCACTATAACGATTTAGACGCGCAAGATTCAGCGTGTATTCATTATCAAATGGAGATTCATTGGCATTAAGCCATACGTCACCTGAACCACCGATTCGTCTTGCCGACAAATAAGGAGTTAAGGCTTGAACTTGTTTTCTTGCTAGCTTTTCCATGAACAACTTACTCTCTTTAATTCTATGCTTCGGCGCGATTGAGTTTTTCAACTCGGATGGTTACAGCACGTTTGTGTGCATCAAGACCTTCTGCTTCTGCCATGGTAACAACCGTTGGCGCAAGACCTTTCAAGCCATCTGCTGATAGCTCTTGAACTGTCATTCTCTTAGAGAAATCCGCCAAACCTAAGCTAGAGTAGGTTTTGGTATAACCATAAGTTGGAAGAACGTGGTTGGTACCCGATGCGTAATCACCTGCTGACTCGGGTGACCAGTCACCTAAGAAGATTGAACCTGCATTATCAAGTAGAGGTAGAAGTTCGCGTGGGCTCTTAGTTTGTACGATCAAGTGCTCAGGGCCATAGAAGTTAGAGATAGCGACCGCTTGCGTAATCGATTCTGCAATGATGATTAAGCTCGATGCCAACGCTTGTTGCGCGATATCTGCACGAGACAATTCTTTGAGTTGCTTCTGAACCGCTTCCGTTACTTGGTCTGCAATCACTGGTGATGGCGTTACTAATACCACTTGAGAGTCAGGGCCGTGTTCAGCTTGGCTCAACAAGTCCGCAGCAATGAAGTCGGCATCTGCTGTTTCGTCTGCGATAACAAGTACTTCAGAAGGACCCGCAGGCATATCAATCGCCGCGCCACGGAAGTCGTTGCTCACTTGACGCTTTGCCTCGGTAACATAAGCGTTTCCAGGGCCAAAGATCTTATCTACCTTTGATACCGTCTCAGTGCCGTAAGCCATAGCAGCAACAGCCTGACCGCCACCTACATTGTATACTTCATCAATTTTACAAAGCTTAGCGACGTATAGAATCTCATCTGCAATCGGTGGTGGTGAACAAAGCACCACTTTACGACAACCGGCAATCTGAGCCGGAACACCAAGCATTAGAACCGTTGAAGGAAGCGGAGCACTACCACCCGGAATGTAAAGACCAACCGTATTGATAGCGCGAGTCACCTGCTCACATACGACCCCAGGTTGAGTCTCGACCTTAATAGGTTGCGGTTTTTGCGCTTCGTGAAACTTAGCAATGTTGCTGTAAGCTTGCTCTAGTGCTTGCTTCATTTCTGCTGTTAGACGAGCACTTGCTTCTTCAATCTCGTCCGCCGAAACGCGGATAGACTTTGGCGTTACTCGGTCAAACTTTTCGGTCAGTTCAGTCAGTGCAGCGTCGCCTTCACTTCGCACTTTGGCGATAACCTCAGAAACAGCCGCGGTGATGTTTGCGCCCTCACTAATCGCGGGACGCTCTAGTACAGAATCTTGCTGAGATTCACTTAAAGATTGCCAAACAACGGTTCTCATGCGGATTACCCCATCATTTTTTCGATTGGTAATACTAGGATTGAACTCGCACCTAGCTCTTTCAGTTGTTCCATCGTTTCCCAGAACAAGTTCTCTGTACTTACTAGGTGAACTGCAACTTTGTCTTTGTCCGTTGAAAGAGGAAGAACCGTTGGATCTTCAGCACCAGGTAGCAATGCTTTGATCTGTTCAAGCTGAGCAGTTGGAGCGTGTAGCATGATGTACTTAGATTCTTTCGCCTGTTGTACGCCTTGCATACGTGTTAGTAGCTTTTCAATCAATGCTGTCTTATCTGCGTCAAATTCGCCAGTACGTTGAATCAGTGTCGCTTTAGATTGGAAGATGATTTCAGCTTCTTTTAGACCGTTTGCTTCCAGTGTTGCGCCTGTAGAAACTAAATCAGCAATCGCATCTGCAAGTCCAGCACGAGGAGCCACTTCTACAGAGCCAGTTAGCATACAAGTGCTGAAATCAACACCTTGCTCGTCCATGTAAGCTTTTAGAAGTTGAGGGTAAGTGGTTGCGATACGCTTGCCCGCTAGGTCTTGCGGTCCGTTGTACTCTTCGTCTTTATTGATTGCGATAGATAAACGGCAACCACCGAAATCTAGACGACGTAGTGTTTGGAACTCTGCAGGCTCTTTAAGAGCAAGGCGATCTAGGCGAACTTCTTCCAGTTCATTTTCACCAATGAAACCAAGGTCAACGACACCGTCCATGATCAAACCTGGGATGTCATCATCACGAACCAGTAATAGGTCGATTGGCATATTTAGTGAATGTACAACTAGGCGCTCACCCATGATGTTGAATTTAACACCACATTTTTTTAGTAGGTCTTGGCACTCTTTACTTAGGCGACCTTTCTTTTGAATTGCGATTCTTAGGCGTTGTGTCTGCATTGCTGTATCCCTGTGCAAATATTTGAATTTATTAATTAATTTAAAGCGCTAAAACTAAAAAACCCTCGGAAGACTCTGTCATCCCGAGGGTTTAAATCTAAATTCTTTTGACTTAACCTCCGGGAGTAATCTTGCTCCCGGGTACGCGTATATCTCCCCGAAAGACTAGATAGGGTGATGATGGTGATGAATGTTCATTACTAATTTACGCATACTTATCAGCTCTTATGTTGTTTGCTGTCTTATCTCCACACTAACTAAGGTGGTGGTCTTTTTCAACCATTTATTCGAACTTTTTTCACGATTTTTAAAATTAATTTAACGCCAATAAAAAAGGGAAGCCGTAGCCTCCCTCTTAAATGTGGTTATTTCACTGATTAGCTCTTGCAAGTTGCCATTTTGCAACGCGAGAAGTAACCCAGTGCAAAACACACACCAACAAATGTTAGCGCTGCTGCTGAGAACGAAAGCGCTACAGAAGCTGTCATACCCAGAACGATGAAGCCTACACATGATACTAGAGCCACAGACAGCGCGTAAGGAAGCTGCGTAGCTACGTGGTCGATGTGGTTACAACGTGCACCGGTTGAAGACAGAATGGTTGTATCTGAGATTGGAGAACAGTGGTCACCAAATACAGAGCCTGCTAGTACCGCACTCAACATCGGCAGCATAAGTGCAAGGTCTGTCGCGCCAGCCATGTCACCCGCGATTGGTAGCATGATGCCGAAGGTACCCCATGATGTACCAGTAGAGAATGCCATCAGACCAGCAAGTAGGAATAGAATCACTGGTAGCCAGTGGTAATCAATGTTGCCCGTTGCTAGCGAAGATAGGTAAGTACCTGTTTTCATGTCGCCAATAACTGAACCGATTGTCCATGCGAATACAAGGATCAGGATTGCGCCAAACATTGAGCGAGCACCGATCCACATAGTACGAACGATTTCCGCCATAGGCAGTTTTTGCTTAAACACGGTTGCTAGAGCAACAAGTAGACCTAAGATACCACCGTAAACAAGAGACTTACCTACATCTGTGTTTTCAAACGCACCAAGTAAGTTGAACGCTTGGCCGTCAGCAGCCAGTGCCGCGCCACCGGTGTATAGCATCGCTGCTACTGTCGCCACGATAAGCGATACGATAGGCATAATTAGATCAGACACTGAACCGTTTTGGCTCTCTTCAATGTCTAGCTCTTCATTTAGGTCGTGAGCTTGTTGGCTGTCATTGTCGCCTTCAAAACCACGGCCTTGAGATGCTTCAATTTCGTGGTCACGCATTTTGCCTACATCAAGACCAAACCACGCCACTGCAAATACCATGAGTAGTGCAAACACTGCGTAGAAGTTCATTGGGATAAGACGGATGTATGCGCCTAGTGCCGAGTACTCAGTCATACCATGAGTCACAAGAATGCCACCGATGATAGTCATGATGTACGCACCCCAGCTTGATGCTGGCATGATCACACACATTGGAGCAGCAGTTGAATCTAAGATATAAGCAAGCTTAGCGCGAGATACATAGAAACGGTCTGTTACAGGACGAGAGATCGCACCAACGGCTAGGCTGTTGAAGTAATCATCAACAAAGATGAATACACCCAAGAATGCAGCTAATAGTTTAGAACCACGTTTGCTCTTAACACGAGACTGTGCCCATTCAGCAAACGCACGAGTACCACCAGATAGCGTTAGCAACGCCGTCATCATACCCAAAAGAAGAAGGAACCCGACAATACTCATGTTCCAAGTGTTAATACCGCCGTCTTCAATGAAAACACCCGATACCTTAGTAGCAACATAGCTCGCGGCATTACCAACTGAATAATCAGCCAGTAGAATAGCGCCCATTACAATACCGACACCAAGAGAAACTAAAACACGACGAGTCACAATAGCAAGGCTCAATGCCACCAGTGGCGGGAGCAATGATAAAGGCGATGTTGCAAAATCTATTAAATTCATGATCTTCAAAAACCAGTTTATTTTTATTTGGCTAGAGATCTACTGCAGACAAACTCGGTACAGACGACCAAGTTCATGTTGAACTAAGCGAAAGGGAAGTGAACACTTCACCCAACCCTACAGTAGCGCTCCATAGTTTAAAATTAAGACTATGGCAGTGTTGTACCTATTTAGCACAACCCCAGCAAATTGCTTAGATATACAATTTACTTCGGCAATTACACCTTTTGCTCCCATTCATTGGCATCACCCCAATGAGAGTTACTCTTTGCAATTGCACCTCTACGTGCGATAACACTTTTAACTATTGTTAGTTCATTTTAACAACAATTTAACCAGCGCACCGCATCAGGTAGCCGCAATTGTACTCAACAAAAGCAACAATGCAACATATCATTCCGAGAAAACTAACTTTTTTGTTAGTAAAGTAATCAAGGTGCTCACAACATCGCCACACCTACTCCATCAGTCACATATCACATTTATAGAGTAGTATTAGAATTATTATATCTTAAACTTGGGACTCCATCGGTTTTTCTGAAAGTTCCCCTCTTTTTCAATATTTAATTAAGTTTTAATAAAAAATACTGTTTGTTTTCTTTAATACCTCTGTTTATTATTAGGAGGATTAATTAATTTATCTTGATGGGAAATATCATGTCTGAATTAACAAAAACTCTATTAAATATCCGTAGCCTTCGTGCATTCTCACGTGAATTAACTCTTGAGCAACTAGAAGAAGCACTAGATAAACTGACTATTGTTGTACAAGAGCGTCAAGAAGCTGAAGCTGAAGAACGTGCTGCTCGTGCAGAACAAGAAGCAAAACTAGCTGCAATCGCAGATCAAATCGCTAAAGACGGCATTGACGTTGCTGATCTAATTGCTGCTCTTTCTGGTGAGTCAAAAGCAAAAGGCACTAAATCTAAGCGTGCACCACGTCCTGCTAAATACAAATACGTTGATGCAAACGGCGAAGAGAAGACTTGGACTGGTCAAGGTCGTACACCTTCAGCAATCCAACAACAGCTTGATGCTGGTAAATCTCTAGAAGATTTCGCTATCTAATAGTTAGCAATCAAATTCATATAATAAAGGCCTATTTCGATAGGCCTTTATTTTTATCTGAGCAAAACTGCTTGTCTCTTACCAATCTTAAAATGAGCATCTACACTTCTGCCCTTACTTCATGCTACTAGTCCTTAATAGATAACATCCACCTATTGTGGTCATCAGGTACCTCAGTCGAATCAACTCCCTAAACGCTTTACAATATTGTAATGCCACGCCGTTCAATAGAAAGATAACCACGACATTTTGTGGTAGTGCTAAGCTGAAAATCCGCAGACTCACGATAACCCGATTAATTATCTCAAACTCTAAAACTTGTCGATCGTTATACTAAAGTATATATACCTGTGACGGCTGTTCCATTTGGGAACATATTGAATAATAAGCGCGTCAATAACCCACGCTATTGCGTAATTGTCTCATTATTATTATGTATATACACGCACATGATAATCATCGAGACATTATACATGCCATATAATGAGACACTCTTATCAAGTGCCTTTTGGCAAGGTGTTACGTAAATAAATTACGATGAAACTCCCTTACTATTACTTACTTGACTACCGACTATTCGAAAACTGAATGTACCTATCAAATATTAATAGAAATAAAAAAACCTCAAACTAGGTTTGAGGTTTTTAGACAATTCAGCTTTTCAATAGTGAGCGATTAACGTTCCCAGTATGCTTCTTCTAAGCTGTCTTCGCGTTCAGGAAGACCGCGAGATAAACGTGGTGAGTGCTGAACTAATACTTCGTAGCTTGCACGGTTTGAATATTTACATACTTGTGAGAACGAAGAGTAAGTTAAAAATGAGTGCTGATGCTTACTTGAATTCGGCACATTCTCTTTATGGTACTTATTTGCAGCCATATCATGTAGCAACGCAGATAACGCAGCATCACCCGCGCCGTTAGTGTTCTTAATTTTCTCAGGGCCGCCCATGTAAGGGGCAATATGCGAGTAAACTTTGATAGGAGATTCACACAACGCTTTATGCGCTGGGCGGCTAAATTCAAAACGGTTGAACTCGGCAATAGAACCCGGTAGCAACGGCAGTGTTGTTTCGCGCTTCGCAGCCTCTTCAGTGTAACCCGCCATAAATAGACCAACAGGACCTGCTGTACATAAAACCAAATCTACCCAATCCAGAGTCTTATCTGATGCAGCTAGAGGATCGCTTTCACCAGTTAGTGCTTCTGCTTCATCTTCATTCATCGCGACGACAGTGACGTGCTGCTTTAAGAAGTCTTTCCAGAATTCAGGATCGTCTTGAATAACGAACTTAGTACCTAGAGTCAGTACCACTGGCACATCGTATTTCTTTGCGTACTCAATCGCTTTCATTGTCGCTTCAGGCATCGGATCGCCTGGCTTACAACGAACAAGGTATGCAGTTAGAACTAATGCAGATGCACTCTTGAAGATTTTCTCTGGAATGCTGTCTGGATTTAGCTGGTTCATTTGACCTTCGCTGATTGCAAAGGTGCGTTCACCATCTTCAGTGATCAAAGCAAAGCAACGACCGATTGCGCCATCTACCCCTTGTAAATGGTTCAGATCCATTCTGCTTGATGTGTTACATAGGTAACGGTAACCGTAGCTGCCGATTTTGATATCTTGGCTCATTACACCTAATAGTGTTGAACGGTCATCCGCTAACACTGAGTAGTTATGTAGCGTGTTACCAATGGTGCCACCAGCGTATTCATTAGTAATCAGACA
The DNA here is from genome assembly GCF_009363355.1 of Vibrio sp. THAF190c. NCBI lineage: Bacteria > Pseudomonadati > Pseudomonadota > Gammaproteobacteria > Vibrionales > Vibrionaceae > Vibrio > Vibrio sp. THAF190c. The sequence continues at coordinate 2,147,477 of NZ_CP045338.1, forward strand.
CTGCTCTTTTAGCTCTTGGTATAGAGACTCTGCAGCTTCGTCATTGATAACTAGAGAATGACCTTTACTTAAACCGTACTTTTCAATTAATTCTGAACTCACTTTCGCTTCGATATCCACCAAAGTTTGGTCAATACCAATAATATGAGTGCGAGACATCTTCTTGCTGTTCTGAGATTGGCTCACTAATGGGTCACGAGCATGAACCGGAAAATAGTGCTTTGATTTACGTTGTCCAGGAAATTTCATAAGGCTAGTCTAAGTCAAGGGGAAATAGGGGGCGGATTCTACCGCGCTATATTTAGCGCGGCAATCACTCAAACTATAGCAAACGTTTGCATGGGTATTTTTTTATTCGCCTTCCATAAAGCTTAGATCTGGCAGCATATCCAGATGTTCTGCGTAACGCTTTTGGTTGAATTCAGCGTTGTTCTTCATGACATCAAATACTTCGATTGCAAGTGCACATGCCATCGCTGCAATTGCATCTTCACGAGAGTGCCCGGTCATCATCAAACGCATTAAAGTCTCTTTGACCTTAATCGGTTGTCCGTCTTCTAGCTGATTCTCAATAATCTCAATCAACTGCTCTTCTTGCATAAATTCATCTTGTTCAGACATTTTTTCATCTCAGGTCTTGGATTTTCAGCGACTATGCCACATATAGGTCTGACATCCTAGCGACTCGCTTCGCTTTCATCAGATTCCTAATGAAATACAGCGCACTTCTTGTGCAAAAGAAACTGTGATTCCGGTCTCGGATCTGTCACGTTGTTTCTCTTTCTGTTAGAATCTGCGACCAAGTAATAGTAACGGTGTTTAGACATGTCAGATATCAGCTCTGGAAACAGCCAAAAGAAAGTAATTGTCGGTATGTCCGGCGGTGTAGATTCGTCAGTTTCGGCGTATCTTCTCCAGCAACAAGGCTATCAGGTAGAAGGCCTTTTCATGAAAAACTGGGAAGAAGACGATAACGAAGAGTACTGTACGGCAGCTGAAGATCTTGCGGATGCGCAAGCGGTTTGTGACAAGCTAGGTATCCACCTTCACACCATTAACTTTGCAGCAGAGTACTGGGACAACGTATTCGAATACTTCCTTGCAGAATACAAAGCAGGTCGTACGCCAAACCCAGACATTCTTTGTAACAAAGAAATCAAATTCAAAGCCTTCCTTGAATTTGCGGATGAAGTACTAGACGCAGACTACATTGCAATGGGTCACTATGTTCGTCGTACTTTCCCAACTCAAGAAGAGCTAGATGCAGGTAAAAAGCCAGAAATGCTTCGTGGTCTAGATAGCAATAAAGACCAAAGCTACTTCCTATACACGCTTAGCTCAGACCAAGTTGCGCGCAGCCTATTCCCAGTAGGTGAGTTAGAGAAGCCAGAAGTACGTAAGATCGCTGAAGAGCAAGATCTGATCACTGCAAAGAAGAAAGATTCAACAGGTATCTGTTTCATCGGTGAACGTAAATTTACAGAATTCTTAGGCAAGTACCTACCAGCACAACCAGGTGATATTGAAACACCAGAAGGCAAAGTGATTGGTAAGCACAACGGTCTGATGTACCACACACTAGGTCAGCGTAAAGGCCTGCATATCGGTGGCACTAAAGGCGGCGGTGGCAACGAAGCACCATGGTTCGTTGGCGAAAAAGATCTTAAGCGTAACGTATTGATTGCGGTACAAGGTAAAGACCACCCTCTTCTAAAATCTGAAGGTTTAATTGCGTCGCAACTGCACTGGGTAGACCGCGCACCAATTACTGATGTTTTGAAGTGCACAGTAAAAACTCGTTACCGCCAAACAGATATTCCTTGTACAATCATTCCAATTGACGATGAGAACATCAAGGTTATCTTCGACGAGCCTCAAATTGCAGTGACTCCAGGTCAGTCAGCAGTATTCTATCAAGGCGAAGTTTGTCTTGGTGGCGGCATCATCGAAAAACGCATCTAACTGATCGAACGACAAACGATAGAAGACAACTAGGAGTTACTACGTGGCCAACACACTTTATGACCGTACAATCGCTTTCGCTGGAATCTGCCAAGCAGTCGCTTTGGTTCAACAGGTAGCAAAAGACGGCTATTGTGATAAAGATGCCTTTGAAGCTTCACTCAGTGCGATTTTAAATACCAACCCAGCGAATACTGTGGGCGTATTTGGTCGCGAGTCCAACTTAAAGCTTGGTCTAGAGTGCCTAGTAAAAGGTATCGATAGTACTCCTGCAGGCAGCGACATCACGCGTTACATCATTAGTTTGATGGCACTTGAGCGTAAGCTGTCAGGTCGTAATGATGCAATGTCTCAGCTAGGCGATCGCATCCAAACCGCAGAGCGCCAAGCTGAGCACTTTGATCTTTTTGATGAGCAGATGGTAAGCAACCTAGCGAGTATCTACCTTGACGTGGTAAGCCCGATTGGCCCGCGTATTCAGGTCTCAGGTACACCTTCAGTTCTTCAACAGACATCAAACCAACACAAAGTACGTGCCCTGCTTCTTTCAGGGATCCGCAGTGCCGTTCTTTGGCGTCAAGTAGGAGGCAAACGTCGCCACCTAATCTTCGGACGCAAGAAGATGGTTGAGCAAGCTCAAATCCTCTTAGCAAGAATGTAATACACCAGCTCGCGCACTGTCGCGAGCTTATTCTTTGTACCAAAACAACCCTCACGCAAACGTTTGCGCAATGTGCGTGACAAACTGCAAAGTTACTGGTATAAAGCTCACAAAATTTAGAAACTCAATTCAGGAGAACACCATGGAACTGTCAGCATTGACTGCTGTTTCACCAGTAGACGGCCGTTACGGAAGCAAGACAACTGCACTTCGCAGCATCTTTAGTGAGTTTGGTCTACTAAAGTACCGCTCTATCGTTGAAATTCGTTGGCTACAAAAGCTTGCGGCAACAGACGCAATCGCAGAAGTACCGGCATTCAGTGCAGAAGCAAACAAGTTTCTAGATGAACTAGCAGCAAACTTCTCTGAAGAAGATGCAGCACGCATCAAAGAGATCGAGCGTACGACTAACCACGACGTTAAAGCGGTTGAGTACTTCCTAAAAGAGAAAGTAGCTGGTGTTCCTGAGCTTCACGCTGTAAACGAGTTCATCCACTTTGCATGTACTTCAGAAGACATCAACAACACGTCTCACGCGCTAATGCTGAAAGAAGCTCGTGACGAAGTGATTCTTCCTGAAATCCAAAACATCATCGATGCTATCAAAGCACTTGCTGTTGAGTACCGCGACATCCCTCTTCTATCTCGTACACACGGTCAGCCTGCTTCTCCATCAACAATGGGTAAAGAGATGGCAAACGTGGCGTACCGTATGGAGCGTCAGTACAAGCAAATCGCGAACGTTGAAATCCTTGGTAAGATCAACGGTGCTGTAGGTAACTACAACGCTCACCTTTCTGCTTACCCAGAAGTTGATTGGCACCAGTTCTCTGAAGAGTTCATCACTGAGTCTCTAGGCGTAACGTGGAACCCATACACAACTCAAATCGAACCACACGATTACATCGCTGAACTATTCGATGCAGTTGCACGTTTCAACACAATCCTAATCGACTTCGATCGTGACGTTTGGGGCTACATCGCTCTAGGTCACTTCAAGCAGAAGACTATTGCTGGTGAGATCGGTTCTTCAACTATGCCGCACAAAGTTAACCCAATCGACTTTGAGAACTCTGAAGGTAACCTAGGTCTAGCTAATGCTGTATTCGGCCACCTAGCACAAAAACTGCCTATCTCTCGCTGGCAGCGTGACCTAACTGACTCTACGGTTCTTCGTAACCTAGGTGTTGGTGTTGGCTACGCGATCATCGCATACACTTCTACTCTGAAAGGTATCAGCAAGCTAGAAGTTAACCGCGAAGCACTACTTGCAGAGCTAGACCAAAACTGGGAAGTTCTTGCAGAACCAGTACAAACAGTAATGCGCCGCTACGGTATCGAAAAACCATACGAGAAGCTAAAAGAGCTAACTCGCGGTAAGCGTGTAGACGGCGAAGCAATGCGTAACTTCATCGACGGTCTTGAGCTTCCAGAGCACGAGAAAGCACGTCTGAAAGAGATGACGCCAGCTAACTACATCGGTCAAGCAATCGAGCTGACTGACAAGCTGTAATTCGAGATTCAAATACAATGGTATAAGAAGGCTTCCCTTGTGGAAGCCTTTTTTGTATCTGTTGGTAGTTGCTAACCATGTTCAGTGGCAAACCAAAACTGAATTAATCTATTGATACAGACGTAACCCAAAGCAACCACAAATCAAACAGGTCAAAGTCGTACCGTCACCAATAATCAGAACCATTGATTCGGAAATAAAAAAGGCCTCCCGAAGGAAGCCTTTCAATTACAAATCTCTTTAAGATTACATGTTACGTAGAGATGCAATACGCTTGTCTAGTGGTGGGTGGCTCATTAACAGCTCACTCAGAGACTTCTTACCATTGATACCAAATGCCATCATCGAACCTTCAAGCTGTGGCTCGTGACTTACCTTTAGACGCTCTAGAGCAGCAATCATCTTCTCTTTACCCACTAGGCGCGCTGCACCTGCATCGGCGTGGAACTCACGATGACGGCTGTACCACATTGTGATGAAGCTCGCTAAGAAGCCAAAGATTAGCTCAAGAACCATAGACACGCCGAAGTACACCATCATGTTGCTGCCACCCTCTTCTTCGTTGTCATTAGAAGCAACGATGTTCGCGATGAAGCGAGACAGGAAGATAACGAACGTGTTCACAACGCCTTGCATCAAAGTCATTGTTACCATATCACCGTTTGCGATGTGGCTAACTTCATGAGCAAGTACCGCTTCAGCTTCGTCACGAGTCATGCTGTGCAGCAGACCCGTTGATACCGCAACCAGTGAATCATCGCGTTTAGCGCCGGTAGCAAATGCGTTGATGTCTGGTGAATCATAGATAGCGACGGTTGGCATGCCGATACCTACTTGTTGAGCTTGGCGGCTTACTGTTTCCATCAGCCAATGTTCTGTTTCATTGCGAGGGCTCTCAATCACCATACCGCCAACAGAACGTAGAGCCATTCCTTTTGACATCATCAAAGAAATGAAAGAACCACCGAAACCGAATACGGCAGCCATCACGAGCAATCCTGAAAGGCTGCCAGGCTGCATCCCCGTTACAGCGTATACAATATTAAGAACAACACTTAGTACCAATACAACCGCTAAGTTGGTTGCAAGGAACAACATTACTCGCTTCATTACTTATCTCCGCATGAAAGCTGTTTTATAAAAACTTATCATTATAGACAAAGCCAACAGGATGAATGTCGCGCTTTGAACACTTCTATTTACTTATACATATAGTCTAAGAATTAGAAAACAAGGTTAAGCATTAAATTGCAACATTTAATTACTAGACCGTATTCGATTTAGACTTGGGTATTAGACCTAAGTCGTATAGAGAACATCGACTGATCCGTTTACAGTGTGCCTAGATGATTTATTGGCTAGTCCGAGTAACAAAAGGAAAGGATCATGGTTGAAGGTACTAACACTCAAATGGCTATTGATTTACTGTGTTGTCACTTAGGTATCACTGAAGAAGAAGCAAAGAAACAGATTGGTATCGTGACGCCAGAGGCTGCACAAAATAATATTACAGAGACACAACAGGCGTTGATGGGTCTAACTAAAGACCACTAATACCGCTCAGCGATCTTCTGGCTTAAGAGATCGACAGATAAACGAAAGGGCTGCAATTGTGCAGCCCTTTTCAATTTTTGGTCTTCAGCGAATGACTTATAAAGCCATTAGAGGCTGAACATCAATGTACTTACCAATGTTCTTCGATTTCGCTTTTGGTACATATGGGATCTCACCCAATTTCGGAGCACCTAACTTATCTTCTAACATGGCGATGATGTCAGCGTAATGCTCTGTACCTGGATTAATTCTGTTTGCAACCCAACCGACCAGGTTAAGGCCATCTGCACGAATAGCTTCTGCTGTTAATAGAGCATGGCTTAAACAACCTAGTTTAATACCCACAGTCAATACAACTGGAAGCTGCTCTTTCTTAACCCAATTAGACAAGCAAACGTCATCAGATACCGGTACGCGCCAGCCACCAGCGCCTTCAACTAGCACAAAGTCAGAGTTCTGTTTGTGTTGCTCTAGTTTTTGAGAAAGCACCGCTTCATCAATTACAACACCGTCACGCTTAGCTGCGATGTGAGGAGAAGCCGGAAGCATCAATGCGTATGGGTTAACATCATCGTAATCGATGTCTTGAGTTGCCGCTTCTTGAAGATGAAGAGCGTCGCTATTACGCGCGCCTTCTGGGTACTGCTCACAACCCGCTGCGACAGGCTTGTAGCCAATCGTTGAAAGTTCTTTCGCGGCAAAAGCTTGTAAGATAGCTTTTGAAACCACGGTTTTGCCCACTTCGGTATCCGTACCTGCAATAAATAATGCATCAATCATAATTGAATAACCCCTAAACAAACTTGATATGTTGCTGGTAAGAAACCTTGATGGTTTTGAAATGTTCGATACTCTTGCTCGACAAGCTGCAGCATTCTTCTACTGGTCAGACCTTGTGAGCGCCCACTTACGTGGTTGGCACCAATCCCCTTAAGGTCGCGCATTAATTCAAACGCTGAATCGTACCATACTGTGATGGAGGGCAAGTCTAGTAGATGGTGGACACAGCTAGATTGCGCTAACGCAATTTTTACCTGATTGGCGGTAATAAAGTGGTTGACGTGTTGATGTGAGTCAATTTTACTCCATGCCTTTTTCAACTCAATCAGAGAACCATCTAACAAGGTAGAAAAAGCAATAGAGCCACCTTGGCGTGTCACTCTCTTCATTTCTCGCAATGGCATGGAGAGATCATCACACCACTGTAGCGCCAAGCTAGAGAACACCAAATCAAAACGGTCATCCTCAAACGGTAAGGCTTCAGCATCCGCTTGCTGATAAACAGCTACGCCATCTCCACATCTCTGTTTGGCTTGTTCTAACATACCTAATGACAAATCGGCGCAGACAACCGTAGCTCCTCGCTCAATAAGTCGTTTGGAGAAATAACCTGTCCCACACCCTAGGTCTAATACCTGATAGCCAGTTAGATCGTTAGGTAACTTATCGAGAAGGCGCTGACCTACGTCACGCTGGAATTCAGCATGTTTATCGTAATTTTTAGCAGCTTTTCCGAAGGCATCTGCGATCGCCTTTTTATCTTGGACAGTGTAATTATCTACGACGGCTTGCTGTGACATTTACTCTACCTCACGTTGCGTTTCTAACGCACTTTTTAACGAATGAGTCAGCTGGGACACTTGCTCTGGGCTATGATTGGCCGTCAATGTAATTCTGAGACGAGCAGTCCCTACTGGCACTGTCGGCGGACGAATTGCGGTCATCCAAATGCCACTCTCTTTCATTCGGTTTGCAATACTAATAGCATGCTCTGACTGGCCGACCATAAATGGCTTTATCGGCGTATTGGTTTCGATGTGACCCTTCAGCCCCTTTGTACCTTCATGATAAATCGCCTGTAGCTCATTCAATTTATCTCTGCGCCATTGCTGAGTCTGTATCATTCGACATGCAGTGCTTAACGCAAAAGCTTGAGCCGGTGGAATCGCCGTTGAGTAGACGTGATGCCTTGCGAACTGGGTTAAGTAATCCCCAACCTCTTTACTACAAAGAATCGCTGCGCCAGACAAACCAAAAGCCTTACCAAATGTCACCACCAGTAACTCAGGTTTTACTCCTGCAGCCGCACAGCTACCTGCACCGTATTCGCCCAATATACCAATACCATGAGCATCATCGACGGCTAACCAAGCATCGCTCTGCTCAGTCACTCTAGCGACTTCATTCAATGGCGCTTGGTCACCATCCATACTAAAGACACCTTCAGTGACCACTAATGCATTTTCTGAAACAGCAAGCTGCGAAGCCAAATGAGCAACATCATTGTGCTTGAAGCGCTTCATTTTCGCAGGAGACAACGCCCCCGCTTCCATAAGCGAAGCGTGATTTAAGCGGTCTTGAATGAGAGTGTCGTTTTTGTCGAGAAGGGAAAACAACAACGCTTGATTTGCGCTGAAGCCTGAGCTGAACAGAATTGCACGCTCATAGCCTAACCATTCGCACAGCTGGGACTCTAGGTTTTGGTGCGCAGCGCTAAAGCCTGTCACCAATGGTGAAGCACCACTACCAGCCCCGTATTGACTCAACCCATCCTGCCAAGCAGAAACCAGCTCTGGATCATTCGCCAAGCCTAAATAATCGTTACTAGAGAAGTTACTATATACCTTCGAGTCCAACTCAACTTCTGAGCGGCTCACCGGATTAAGCACATTAAGCTGACGGTTAAGCCCTTGCTGAAGACGATCAGTAAGGGCTTTTTGAATACGAGAGTTAAACGCTGGCATCGTAGAACATGTCATCTTTCGTTGGACGAGCCGCAACGCGCTCAACCACTTGATCTAACAGTTCGTTTTCTTGGATTTCATCTGGCTTTTGTGTCACTTCTTGGCTGTTGATACCCAGCTTCTTGAAAAGCTGCATATCGGTGTCTTCATCTGGGTTTGGTGTAGTCAGTAGCTTACAACCGTAGAAGATAGAGTTCGCTCCCGCCATAAAGCACATCGCTTGCATCTGTTCATTCATGTTTTCACGACCTGCAGACAGGCGAACTGCCGATTTCGGCATCATGATACGAGCAATTGCGATAAGCTTGATGAAGTCGAAAGATTCAACGTCATCGACGTTTTCCATCGGCGTGCCTTTCACTTTTACTAGCATGTTGATTGGCACACTCTCAGGGTGAACAGGGAGGTTAGCAAGCTCAACAAGTAAGCCAGCACGGTCATTGGTGCTCTCACCCATACCGATGATACCGCCAGAACAGATCTTCATACCTGCATCACGAACGTGAGATAAGGTATCTAGACGGTCTTGGTAAGTACGAGTCGTAATGATGCTACCGTAGAACTCAGGAGAGGTATCCAGGTTGTGGTTGTAGTAATCCAAACCTGCATCAGCCAATTCACCCGCCTGCTCCGGTGTTAACATGCCCAGCGTCATACAAGTCTCTAGCCCCATGCCTTTCACGCCTTTGATCATCTCTGTTAGATGAGGCATATCACGCTCTTTCGGGTTCTTCCATGCAGCACCCATACAGAAACGCGTAGAGCCTGCGTTTTTCGCTTTTTGAGCGGCATCGAGCACGCGTTCAACTTCCATCAAACGCTCTTTATCAACATCAGTGCGGTAGTGAGCACTTTGTGGACAGTATTTACAGTCTTCTGGACAAGCACCGGTTTTAATAGAAAGAAGTGTACTCACCTGCACGTGGTTGTGCAGTTGGTACTGTCTATGAACGAGTTGAGCTTCAAACATCAAATCCATAAACGGTTTTTCAAGCAGAGCCTTTACTTCAGCTACTGTCCAGTTATGACGAACTTCCACGTGTCGATCCTTTTCTTTTATCTTATTTTGCGCAAATCCACTTTGAGGTTTTGCATTTATGCTTGGCTAGTCTACCGACAAGCTTTAGACTGTCAACACATTGATAAAAACAAAAGTTTACAATCGGTTAATTTTCAACCAAATCAAACATGGAAATCGCTATGGATCTCGCCTTTGATCGCCAGCACATCTGGCATCCCTACACTTCGACCCTCACACCTCTGACCTGCTATCCGGTTGTTGGAGCCGAAGGGGTTTTACTAGAAATGGAAGATGGTAAGCGAGTAATTGATGGTATGTCTTCTTGGTGGTCCACCATCCATGGATACAACCACCCGGTGCTAAATGAAGCTGCGCACAGTCAAATTGATAAGGTTTCACATGTTATGTTCGGTGGTATTACTCATCAGCCAGCAATCGACCTATGTAAAAAGCTGCTGAAGCTCGCGCCCAATAATTTGGAACATGTATTTTTGGCAGACTCGGGCTCAGTCGCTGTTGAGGTGAGCTTAAAGATGGCCTTGCAGTACTGGCATGCAAAAGGGCAACCGCGCTCCAAGTTTTTAACGCTAAGAGATGGCTATCATGGCGATACTTTCGCTGCGATGTCAGTGACAGACCCAGAGAACTCAATGCATAGTCTGTACAAAGGATTCCTGCCGGAACATATCTTTGCGGCTTCTCCAAAAACTGGTTTCTGGGATAAATGGAACCCGGACGACATCAGCAGTTTCAGAGAAGAACTCAGCACCCATCATCAAGAAATTGCCGCGGTGATCTTAGAGCCTATCGTACAGGGTGCCGGCGGGATGCGTATTTATCATCCAGAGTTTCTAAAACAGGTGAGAGAACTGTGTGATGAATTTAATGTACTGTTAATTCTTGACGAAATTGCCACAGGCTTTGGTCGCACGGGCAAGCTGTTTGCCTGTGAGCATGCAGATATTCAACCGGACATTCTATGTGTTGGTAAAGCACTGACTGGGGGGTATATGACCCTTTCAGCGACGCTTGCAAGCAAAGACGTAGCTGATACGGTGTGTGGCGGTGAAGCCGGATGCTTTATGCACGGTCCTACCTTCATGGGCAACCCACTCGCGTGTGCCGTTGGTGCAGCAAGTCTTGGGTTAATCGAACAAGGTGATTGGCAATTACAGACGAAACAAATCGAATCACTTTTTTCAGAGCTGCTTCCAAAACTCAAACAACATGAGTTGGTCAAAGACGTTCGTTGGTTGGGCGCGATTGGTGTAGTGGAAACTCACACGCCCGTTGATATGGAAGAAATACAAGCTCACTTTGTTAACCATGGGGTATGGATCCGACCTTTCGGAAAACTGATTTATATGATGCCTCCATTTATCAGTGAATCGCATCATATCGAGAAACTAGTCTCCGCCATAGATAGTGCGCTTCAACGACCAGAATGTTTTCAATAAGCGAGCAATGCACTCATGCATTAAAGTATGAACGGTTGTCCGTCAAAACAACCGTTCATATTAACTGCTAACTCGTTTCTGTTAGCTCATTGTTTTTTTGGAACAATTCATCGCAACTGGCTATCTTTACTCGCTCGGCGATTAAACAAGGCGTGTTGGTGAGAGGTATGCTCCAACATTGACTGGCACTCAATACACAAGCGTATCCCTTGCATCGCCAATCGTCTTTTCTCTGGGATCTCGTCACCACACTCATCGCAATAATGAGCACTTTCTCCAGTCTTGATGTTACCTCTCACGCGAGAGATCTCATCGGAAATGGTATCTTGAATTTGCTGGCTAACACTGTCGTCGCCAGCCCACCCTACAGCCATATGCCCTCCTCAATATCGTTATGAGAAAATCAATTCCTACCGCGGTAGGCGACCATTATACGAGCAATATCTATTGGATATAATCTAGTGCGCAAGCAAATAACTATTACTTATTTGTAACAATGACTAGATTCGGGCAATAAAAAACCCAGCGCAGTGGCTGGGTTTCAATATCAAAGGTTAACTCATTAACCGATGTGCGTTACGCCGCCCATGTACTTCTGAAGTACTGTTGGGATTGCGATACGGCCATCTGCTTCTTGGTTGTTCTCTAGAATCGCTACCATGGTGCGACCTACAGCAAGACCAGAACCGTTTAGTGTGTGTACAAGCTCAGGTTTCTTCTCACCTTTACGACGGAAACGCGCTTGCATACGGCGAGCTTGGAAGTCCCACATGTTTGAACAAGATGAGATTTCACGGTAAGTCTCTTGAGCTGGAACCCAAACTTCTAAATCGTAAGTTTTCGCTGCGCCGAAGCCCATGTCACCTGTACATAGAACCACTTTACGGTAAGGAAGCTCTAGAAGTTGTAGAACTTTCTCAGCGTGACCTGTTAGTTCTTCTAGTGCTGCCATTGAGTCTTCTGGCTTAGTAATTTGTACCAGTTCAACTTTGTCGAATTGGTGCATACGGATAAGACCACGAGTATCACGACCGTAAGAACCTGCTTCAGAACGGAAACAAGGCGTGTGAGCTGTCATCTTAAGTGGCAGTTCTGCTTCTTCCGTAATGGTATCGCGAACTAGGTTCGTTACTGGAACTTCCGCAGTTGGGATAAGCGATAGTTTCTTAAGAGGAACATCACTTACCTGCTCTGTTAGCGGGCTTGTGTGGAACAGGTCTTCACCGAACTTAGGTAATTGACCAGTACCGTATAGGCTGTCGTGGTTCACTAGGTACGGTACGTACATCTCTGTGTAACCGTGCTCATCAGTGTGAAGGTCTAGCATGAACTGAGCAATTGCACGGTGTAGACGCGCAAACTTCCCCTTCATTACGATAAAGCGAGAACCAGAAATCTTAACCGCGCTTGCGAAATCAAGACCACCAGAAAGCTCACCAAGATCAACGTGATCTTTTACTTCAAAGTCGTAAGTCTTTGGCTCACCCCAACGAGAGATCTCTACGTTGTCATCTTCGTCTTTACCTGCTGGTACTGACTCGTCTGGCAGGTTAGGGATTGCCATTGTGATCGCTTCAAGCTCACCTTGAAGATCTGCTAGTGCAACTTTAGCTGCGTCTAGTTCAGAACCTAGGTTACCTACTTCTGCAAGGATGCGCTCAGCTTCTTCGTGATCGCCTTTCGCTTTTGCTTGACCAATGGACTTCGAGCGAGAGTTACGTAACGCTTGCAGTTCTTCAGTTTTCATTTGAAGGGACTTACGTTTTTCTTCAAGTTCACGAATTGTCTCTACATCAAGGTCAAAGCCTCGACGTGCTAATTTTGCCGCTGTTTCATCCAGCTCAGCTCGAAGTAATTTAGAATCCAGCATTGCTAATCCTATGCTTTAGTTATTTGAATATTCAGTAGCTTGACCACTGAAACACCACTAAACCGCCAAAATTGATGATTATTTCATCATTTTTTAACGATTTAATCTGAATTTTATGACTAGGTTAAGATATCCAAAAAAGGCTACTTTTCATAGCGTTTTTGTGGGCTTTTTGCGTCCAAATCCGCCAGATAATCTAGCTTCTCGCCAATCTTGGTCTCTAAGCCTCGTTTTGTTGGGAAATAGTACTGACGCTCACCCATTTCTGGTGGTAGATACTTTTCCCCTGCCGCGTAGGCCCCAGGTTCGTCATGAGCATAACGGTATTCTTGCCCATAGCCCATGTCCTTCATCAAACTTGTTGGCGCATTTCTTAAATGATGAGGCACTTCGTACTCAGGTAAGTTATGTGCATCGGTAAGCGCCTGCTTCCAAGCAGTGTAAACAGCGTTACTCTTTGGTGCACAAGCAAGGTAGACAACCGCTTGAGCAATCGCGCGTTCGCCTTCTGCAGGGCCAATACGAGTAAAGCAATCCCAAGCCGAAATCGCAACCTGCATGGCTCTTGGGTCAGCGTTACCGATATCTTCTGAGGCAATCGCCAATAGACGTCTCACGATGTACAAGGGATCACAACCAGCAGCAATCATACGTGCCGACCAATATAATGCAGCATCTGGGTTTGAACCACGAATGGACTTATGTACTGCTGAAATCAAGTCGTACCAAATATCGCCTTTATTATCAAAACGAGCCACCTTCTCACCAGCGACTTCTGCTAGTAATTGAAGCGTAATTGACTTGCAGCCTTGCTCATCATCCTCAGCCATATCGTAAAGTAGCTCAAGATAGTTCAGTGACATGCGCGCATCGCCATTCACCAACTCAGCTAAACGATCTAATACGTTGTCTGCAAAGTGGGCACTTACATCACCTAGACCACGCTCTTTATCTTCAATGGCTTGGCGGATCACGAGATTGATATCATCAGTGTTGAGAGAAGTCAGTTTGTAGACACGCGCTCTCGAGAGCAAAGCGTTATTGAGTTCGAAAGACGGGTTTTCGGTTGTCGCTCCAATAAAGGTAACGGTGCCATCTTCGATATGCGGTAAAAACGCATCTTGTTGGCTTTTGTTGAACCTGTGCACCTCATCCACAAACAAAATAGTTCGACGGCCCGCTTGCTTGTTCTCACGAGCTTTATCAATCGCTACGCGAATGTCTTTCACACCCGAAGTAACCGCTGACACGCGCTCGACTTCAGCATTGGCATAATTCGCCGCCACCTCAGCTAAAGTCGTCTTTCCGGTACCCGGTGGTCCCCACAAGATCATGGAGTGAATATGACCAGCTTCGAGCGCTCGACGCAGAGGTTTACCCGGTCCCAAAATATGCTGTTGACCGATGTACTGCTCAACCGTTTCTGGTCTCATACGAGCAGCAAGGGGACGAAAATCTTCGTCCCCCGAAAAGTCTAAACTGTAGTTACTCAATGGCTATCTCTTGATTCACTATTAAATTGGACAACACTAAAGAATCAGTTTCTTTGGTCGTCAACTTCGACACCCTCTGGGGCGACGAAAGTAAAACGATCACTGCTTGGCTTGCCCAGTTCAACATTACTGAATGTGAACTCACCTTTTTGACCGTCCTGCTCAATGACATTAAAGCCTTGAACGATGCCTTTGTCGTTGATCTGAATTTGGAAATCTCCTTGATTCGAATCAACAGCCGTTGGCTTGAGTGTAAATAGGTTACCCGATTGGGTTACATCGTAGTTATCCCAATCACTCTGTTGGTTGCGAGTAAGCAATACAAATGGAGTTTGCGCCGTTGCTTGTTCTTGCCAGTAGATGCTGACTTGCTCAATAAACGGGCTGTAGTACCAGAGGCTTTGACCATCAGAGACTAATAGGTTTTCATCTGGGAACGTTGTTTCCCAGCGGAATAAGCTTGGACGTGCAATTTCTACTGTACCCTCTCCTTCCATGACAACATCGCCATCAGGGCTTGTAACAACCTGTTTGAAATCAGCACTAAAACCTGCGTTTAGCGCTAGTCGGTTGCTCAGTTCTTCCTTCGGTGAAGCGAAAACGGAAAAACTCATAAATAGAAGTGCGAGTGCTTTTTTCATTAATTATCCTGTTACAAGGTAAATCGGTCATAAAGCTATGACCGATCATTGAGGGTTGAGTTCCTATCTACGCAATTAAGCGATTACTCTTTCGGCGGCGCTGGCGCTAATACCTCACGGTTGCCATTGTGGCCTGGTGGGCTCACGATACCTTGAGCTTCTAACTGCTCAACAATGCGAGCCGCACGGTTATAACCGATCTTAAATCGACGCTGAACACCCGACACCGAGCCACGACGTGACTGAACCACATGCTCAACAACCTGATCAAACAATGGGTCAACGTCTTCATCACCCTCCATTTTCTCTCCCGGAAGCAGAGTTTCAGGAGTCTGTTCACCGTTGGTAATTTCATCGATGTAGTTCGGCTTACCACGTGCTTTCCAGTCGTTAACGACAGCATGTACATCATCATCTGATGCGAATGCACCGTGAACACGAATGGTATGACTTGAGCCCGGTGGTAGATACAGCATGTCACCCATACCCAAAAGCGATTCTGCGCCACCTTGATCCAAGATAGTACGAGAGTCGGTTTTCGTCGATACAGTAAACGCCACACGAGTCGGAATGTTTGCTTTGATCAAACCAGTGATAACATCAACCGATGGGCGCTGCGTAGCAAGAATCAAGTGAATACCTGCTGCACGTGCTTTCTGAGCTAAACGAGCAATGAGTTCTTCAACTTTCTTACCCACCACCATCATTAAGTCGGCAAATTCGTCGACAACTACCACGATGTAAGGCAGTTTTTCAAGCAGTGGAGGCTCAGGGTCCATACTGTCGCCTGCTTGCCACAATGGATCATGAATTGGATGTCCCGCTTCCGCCGCCATTTTCAGCTTATCGTTGTAACCTTTAATGTTACGTACGCCCAACGCTGACATCAGCTTATAACGTCGCTCCATCTCGCCCACACACCAACGCAGCGCGTTTGATGCATCTTTCATATCCGTAACCACTTCTGATAGTAGATGCGGGATACCTTCGTAGATAGAAAGCTCAAGCATTTTCGGGTCAATCATAATGAAGCGCAGATCTTCAGGCGTTGCTTTATACAGCATACTCAGAATCATTACGTTCACACCCACCGATTTACCTGAACCCGTGGTACCTGCCACCAGCACATGAGGCATTTTTGCGATATCAGCAATAACCGCTTCACCCGCGATGTCTTGTCCCATCACGACCGTTGTTGGTGATTTAGCATCAATAAACTGTTGGCTACCCACCACATCAGAGAAGAACACGGTTTGTCGACTCATGTTCGGTAGCTCTAAACCTACGTATGGTTTGCCCGGAATAACCTCCACTACGCGGACTGCCATAGCAGACAGAGAACGCGCCAAGTCCATAGAGAGACTTGAGATTCGACTCACTTTCACACCCGGTGCAAGATCAAGTTCAAATCGAGTAATAACTGGGCCAGGGAAAATATCCACCACCTCAGCTTTAATCTTATAGTCAGCGAGTTTTGACTCAACCAGACGAGCGATATCTTCTAGAGCATCGCGGTCAATAAAGTTGTCACGCTTCTCTGGGTGATAGAGTAACTCTAGGGTCGGCATCGGTGACGTTGGTTTAGGCAGATTAGGCTCTTTTTGAACCAAGAACGGATTTTGCGCTGCCGCCATATTCGCCTGAGCTTCAGAAACAATATTCTGGAACGCCGCAACATCTTGGTCTGGGTGTGCAGGCACTTCTTCCGTTACTTCTTCCCAAGGCAAGTCAATCGCCTGCTCTTCAACTTTATCTACATCAGTATCCGTCTCGTTCCAATTACTTTCATCAATACTAGATTCTCGACGAGGTGTCTCTTCAAAAGAAGTTTCTTGAGCAATCTCATTTTCAACAGCAGGTTGCTCAATGAACATAGGTTCTGGAACAACTTCTGGCTCTGGGTCCGAAGTAAACGAGACTTGTTCTACTGGTTCACTGTTTTGTAACGGCTCCGCGATATATTCGGGTTCTTGTTCAACAATCGGCTCTGGCGCAACTTGAGGCTCCACAGGCTGCTCTTGCATGTACTCTTGATAAGCTGCTTGCGAATGATGCGCTTCTGCTTGCGCCTGCTCGGCTAAGTCATCCTCATCCATCGCAGCATGCTCTAGTTGTTCAATAGTCGCATTCAGCTGCTTAGAGCGCTCTACACCTTCTTCCAATGGCTCTTCCGGTGCATGATAAACTGGCTCAGGTCTTTCAACTGGCTTAGGCGCTTCTATTGGTTGAGGCTCAACGATCTCTTGCGTAAACACAGCTGGTTCTATAGGAGATGTTTTAACTGCAGCTTCAGGCGCTTTTTCAGGCATATGAATATTAAAGTGGCGCTTGGGCTCTTCTGCCACTGGCATTTCAACTTCTGGCTCAGCGGTTGCTGAGAAGTGTAGGCTCGGATCGCTCGTCAGTGGGTCGTTGGTTTCTTCAATCTCTTTAGCAATACCCTCAATTGGCGGATTCGACGCCTCAAGTTGTAACTCGTCGTGCTGCTCTGTTTCTCTCAGTTCTGGCTCCATTACCTCTTGGTCGTGGCCACGTACTTTGTTCACAAGGGCGGTAAATAGACGGATTGCAGAATCACCTAACCATTCAACAATGCTTAACCAAGAGATACCTGTTAATAGAGTGAAGCCCGCTCCCCACAAAAAGAGCAGCACTAATGTAGAGCCTAAGATGTTTAACGTTGGCAACGCTAAGCTTGTTAGAACGTCACCAATGACACCACCTGATGAAAAATACCAGATATCATCAAAGTTGATATCTGCCAAACCACAGCTGGTTAATAGAAGAATCGTGAGGCCAAGTAAGCGAGTACCCCATAACATGAAGTCGATGGTTTCATCTTCGTCGCGCTTGCGGAAAAGAACCCATGCCGCCAGCGTAATAAGAATAGGGAGAGGGTAAGCGAGAGAACCAAAGACAAAAAACAGGGTATCAGCTAACCAAGCACCAACATAGCCGCCTGCGTTTTGAATGTCACCACCCCAAGCCGTTTGAGACCAAGATGGATCTGCCGGATTAAAAGTCAGCAATGCGACAGCAAGAAGAATTGAAAACAGTACACCTAGAATCAGGCTGCACTCTTTTAAGCGTTGGGTACCAGTCAAACGAGAAGACTGAGGCTCTTCACTCGTTTTGATGATTGTTTCGACTTTGTTGCCGCTCTCTTTGAACATAAACCAGCTTTATAAATGTGTTTGATAAAAACTACTGTTGATTTAACCATATCAAACGGAAAAACCCAATTCCAGAAAGCAAGAAAGCGGAAACTAAGTTCCGCTTTCTTGCTGTTCGACCATTGATGATTAACGAGTTTTAATCACCAGTTGGTTGGTTTGTTTCACTTCTTCCATTACCACGTAAGTACGAGTGTCGTTAACACCAGGTAGACGCAATAGCGTATCACCTAGGAGTTTACGGTAAGCACCCATATCCGATACACGCGTTTTTAGAAGATAGTCAAAGTCACCCGACACTAAATGACACTCTTGGATGTCGTCTAGTTTTTGAACGGCAGTGTTAAATTGTTCAAACACATCTGGCGCACCGCGGTTCAATGTGATTTCAACAAACACCAATAGTGATGCATCTAAGTACTGAGGATTAAGCAGCGCTGTATACCCTGTAATGTACCCTTGACGCTCCAAACGACGAACACGTTCAAGACACGGAGTCGGAGAAAGACCCACACGTTTTGAGAGTTCAACGTTCGAAATACGACCGTCTTTTTGCAACTCATTAAGAATGTTGCGGTCGATACGGTCTAGTTCCTTGGACGGCTTCTTATAGTTGTCTGCCATTTTTTATTCCACCTTATTACTTCCTTGCAAAAAAATATACTACAACTTTTTAATATTCAGTATCAAATTTTATCTCAACATATCTATACTAGATATTAATTCGACAGAATTACCCTACACACAGTTAATACAACTACTATAGATTATACAACCAAAATAAAATGAGGATTCAGGATGATTATTGGCGTACCTAAGGAAATCAAAAACCACGAGTACCGTGTTGGTATGATCCCAGCTAGCGTGAGAGAACTAATCTCACATGGTCACCAAGTTTTTGTTGAAACCAATGCCGGCAACGGTATCGGCTTTTCAGACGATGATTACATCGCTGTAGGCGCATCCATTCTTCCTACTGCTGCTGACGTGTTCGCGAAAGCAGATATGATTGTAAAGGTTAAAGAACCTCAAGCTGTCGAGCGAGCTATGCTTCGTGAAGGGCAAATATTATTTACTTATTTACACCTTGCACCAGATTTTCCACAAACTGAAGAGCTTATCAAGAGCAAAGCTGTCTGCGTAGCCTATGAGACTGTAACAGATAATATGGGTCGCTTGCCACTATTAGCGCCAATGTCTGAAGTTGCAGGTCGCATGTCTATTCAAGCAGGTGCACAAACTCTTGAGAAATCTCACGGCGGTCGTGGTCTTCTACTTGGTGGCGTTCCAGGTGTTGAGCCAGCAAAAGTTGTTGTTGTCGGCGGCGGCGTAGTAGGTGCTAACGCAGCTCGTATGGCTGTTGGCCTACGTGCAGACGTAACTATCCTAGACCGTAACGTTGATACACTTCGTCGCCTAGATGAAGAGTTCCAAGGCCGCGCTAAAGTGGTTTACTCTACTGAAGACGCTATCGAGAAGCACGTTCTAGAAGCTGACCTAGTTATCGGCGCTGTACTAATCCCAGGCGCAGCTGCTCCTAAACTAGTGACTAAAGAGCACATCGCTAAGATGAAGCCAGGCGCAGCAGTCGTTGACGTTGCAATCGACCAAGGTGGTTGTTTCGAGACTTCTCACGCAACAACACACGCAGAACCAACTTACATCGTTGACGACGTAGTTCACTACTGTGTTGCTAACATGCCAGGTGCCGTTGCTCGCACTTCAACATTCGCACTAAACAATGCAACACTTCCTTACATTGTTAAACTAGCGAACAAAGGCTACCGTGAAGCACTTCTAGAAGACAAAGGCTTCCTAGAAGGTCTAAACGTTATCCACGGTAAAGTAACTTGCAAAGAAGTTGCAGAGAGCTTTGACCTAGAATACGTAGACCCAGCTGAAGCTATCGCAATGTTCAACTAAGAAGATTGCTAGACAGTTTTGACTGACTAGAAATGTAAAAGCCAGCTTGATTCTTTTCAAGCTGGCTTTTTTATATGTTATAGCTAGCAACACTAGTTGGCTTCTACTTTAGCTATCCGACTTCCAGCCTCGAATCAGAATATTACGCGGCGTGATGTGTCTTTCGCAAAACTGTTCAATCGACGTTTGGTAGCCCTGCTCCTCTAGGTAGAGCGCCCTATCCAAAGCTAGCCACACCTCTAAGGGTCGTCTAAACACTTGCTGTACCAAACTCAGTCGCTCCATATTCCAGAAAAGCTGCTCACCTAGTCTTTCATATAACTCGAAATCTAGCTCGCTAGGTAAAACGATCTCTTTCTGATTCGCTGCCCACCAGCAAAATGCTTCAAACCCCTGAGACAGCTCTGATTTTTTGATACTCGGTACTGGTAAATACTCTAAAACCCCAAGCTCACGCTTAATCAACTGACCAAAGCCCAATCGAAAGCTCATCTCCAATTGACGATGCCTCTTAACACGCTCTCCTCCAGTGACAGTTTCCTGCAACGGAATTCGCAGGTCAGACTTCGAAAGAGAAAGTTGTGCAGACTGAGCCAATTTTGACATGGCTTGATAGCGTTCCGACTGAATCAAGTGGTAGCAACACGGTGAGACCGTAACCGCAGGAAGCGAGTGGTTCACCGCCTTATTGAGCAAGGTGACGTGCAAATCACCACAAGCGTGGAGTGCTACTGCATGTTGATTGTGGTTAAACACCTTATCGGAGTCCTTAGAAAAAGCGTCCCCTTGCACGAATTGCATCGGCAGCTGCTGCGCATCAGCAATCGCCTGGCCACTGTCACACAGCGATTGCTGCCATTCAAAGCTGGTCACTTGTTGCTGTGATTGCTGCGATAAGATTCTTCCAAGAAACCCTTTACCAGAGCACCATTCAAGCCACTCCGTTCCTTTGTGATGGTCCAATACTGCTTCACTCATTGACATGATCTGCTCGAGCTTACGCCCAGGGATTCCTATGTCCGTCCCTTTAGGGAGATCTAACCCTTTTCTCTCCAATGTCGATAGCTCAACAGCCTCAACAACTCGAGATAAATCAGGGAAAAATTCGTTCAACTCTTCTATTAGAGACGCTGGCTGCTCTTTGAAAGCCAAGACCTGGTCGTTACTAAGCGATTGTAGCCAAGTAAACAGAGGTTGATTGTGGCTACGCCAAGGAAGCTCATCTTGCTGGCAGAGATGGAACGGCTCAGAACGCCAATAAACTTGGTGTTGATGAAGAAAGGAATCAAGAATTTGGAATTTGGATTGCATGCGGCCCCCTGTAATGGAGGGATTGTAGGTGGAAGCCATGCAAATAGAAAGTACTGGTGGACATCTGAAGTAATCAGGCCCACTCAAAAAGCAGGCCTGAATATCATAGTATCTATCTTACCGGAAGTTCGATGTCTTTAAACATCTCTTCAATTTCTTCATTTGATTTCAACGAAATCGCTTGTTCAACGACAGGGCGCGTTAAGTGTGGTGCAAAACGTTCCATAAAATCGAACATGTATGAACGTAAGAAGGTACCACGACGGAAGCCGATACTGGTTGTGCTCGCACCAAATAGGTGGCTCGCATCAATCGCAACTAGGTCTGTATCTTGCTCCGCATCAATCGCCATGCTCGCAATAACACCAACACCAATCCCCATACGCACATAAGTCTTAATTACATCGGCATCGGTTGCAGTAAACACAACACGTGGCGTTAATCCGACTTTGTTAAACGCAGTATCGAGTTCTGAACGACCAGTAAAACCGAATACATAGGTCACTAGCGAGTATGCCGCTAAGTCTTCAATGGTTACGTTCTGTTTTTGCGCCAACGGATGGTCTTTCGTCACTACTATTGAACGATTCCAGTGATAACACGGTAACATGATCGCGTCTTGATAGAGATGAAGAGCTTCTGTTGCAATTGCAAAGTTCGCAGTACCCTTCGCCACAGCTTCAGACATCTGGCTTGGCGTGCCTTGGTGCATGTGAAGTGATACTTTTGGATAACGAGCGGTGAAGCCTTTAATCACGTCAGGCAACGCGTAGCGAGCTTGAGTATGGGTAGTTGAAATGTTCAAAGTACCCATTTCTGGGTGAGTATGTTCGCCAGCTACCGCTTTGATACTCTCAACGCGAGCAAGAATTTCCTGCGAGATTCGAACAATGTCTTCACCCGCTTGCGTCACTTGCGTCAAGTGCTTGCCACTACGCTCGAAGATCTGAATGCCTAATTCGTCTTCAAGCAAACGAACTTGCTTACTGATGCCCGGCTGAGACGTATAAAGACTCTCAGCTGTCGCAGAGACATTCAGGTTATGGTTGACTACTTCAACAATGTACTTCAGTTGTTGTAACTTCATCGGTGACCTCGTAATCCTTTACTCATTTCAGTGCTAACTTATTAAGAAAGTAAGCGAGTTAAACTTAGCGAATATAATAAATAGTTATAACGCCTTACTGGCAAAAATGATAGGAAAATTGAGTTTTTATAGAGCCTGATATGAAACCGTCGCCACTCCTTTGTAATCAATCCCTCATTATCAGTAAATAGTTTTCACTTTTTGATTACGTAGCAACATGAACAAGAGATAATGGCAAATCAAAATTTACAAGGCAGATAAGCGATTTACGGGTGTAGATACTCTATGGAATCGTGTATCCTCTGAAGTTAGCGATAGAACACAACAAGCAGACGCAATTATATGAATATTGGTTTAATTATTGCCTTAGTAGCCATTCTTTTGGTGTTGGTATTGGGCTACAACATCATGCTTCAGTACAAAGTTAAGGTGGAAACAGCGAAGAAACAGGAATCTTCTCGTTATTTGACCATTATCGATGGAACGGAAGAGCTGATTGGTAACGCGCATCACATGCCGTTTAGCCAAGACCTGCTGGTGTGCTTAAACACACGTATCCTCGATTCGCTTGAAAACATGTATGAGTTGGATCCCAAAAACAAACAACTCGCCCAACGCATTGAGAGTGTGAAACAACAGATCACTCAGCTAAAAGAGAACTATCAAGGTGGTGAAAGCACTGCTTTCCGCGTCCCTAGTAGTGACAAGCAAGCCATTATGATGTTGAAGTTGGTTAAACGCCTACGTGATACCATTCGAAGTGAACACAATAAGGGGCGTTTCGAAACTCAAGCTTACGTTGCAGAGAATGCTCGCCTAGAGACAATCCAAATTCGAATCAACATCGAGAACGTAATTAAACGTGCTAACGACTCAATTGCTCGCGGCCAACCCGGTACGGCCATTCAGCTGCTTCGCAAGGGTATTGACGCACTAACCACGAAAAATGATCCATATTCGAACCAGGCTCGTGAGAAGTTACAAGAGATGCTGAACGAACTTGATCAAAAACGCCAAGATCGCAACGCACAAGAGCTTCAACAAATGGAGTCCAAAGAACGCGAAGACGATATGGATGCACTATTTGGTCAGAAGAAGAAGTGGTAATTCCACTCATCTAATACAACTCTCCCTAAGGCTGCCTCATTGGCGGCCTTTTTTACACCAAGAAAGCCCCTCCTAACCTTAATGTTCCTGTGGTAATATCTCGTTTTTCCAAAATTACTCAAGCTCTAGCATGTATCAAGAACTATTAGCTCCTATTCATTCCTTTCTAAAAGCCGAAACGCCAGACTCTTGGATCGACGAAGCCAAAAAGCCAGAAAACCTGCATATCATTTTGCGCGATCACATGTTGTGTGAGCTAAAAGCTGCTCAGAGTGCCCTATTTCTGATTCGTAAGTATGCGGTTGATAAAGAAAGTGCAATTCAGCTAAATGAGTGGATTAAGCCATACGAAGAGTTCGCCTACCGTCGTAAGGGAAATTTAGAATCGCTGCGTGGTAAGAGCAATGCGTCAAAACAGATCACAGCCAAAGAAGGTTGTGCTTATGGCGACGATCTCATCGACAAAATGGTACTTCTGATCAAAGAAGAACTGCACCACTTTTACCAAGTGATGGAGCTAATGGAAAAGAAAGGTGTAACGTATCAGCCTATCGAAGCGGGTCGCTACGCAAAAGGCTTGATTAAACATGTGAAAACCTATGAGCCAGACGCTTTAGTGGACAAATTGATTATTGGTGCGTTTATTGAAGCACGCTCTTGTGAGCGCTTCGCAAAGCTCGCACCTTTCCTGGAAGAAGATATGGAGAAGTTCTACGTGTCTCTTCTTCGTTCAGAGGCTCGCCACTATCAAGATTACCTAGAGCTTGCAGAACAAATCGCTGGTAAAGATATTTCCGAGCGTGTCGCTCACTTCGCACGTGTAGAAGCGGATCTCATTACATCAGAAGACAGCGACTTTAAATTCCATAGTGGTGCGCCAGCTATCGCTGCATAGTGTCCCTAACTGGCAGATATAGAAAAGGCTCGCAGATGCGAGCCTTTTGTTAAGGATTCTCTATAGAGTTCCTTTTTTCCTAGCTTTGATATCAGCTACATCCGGTAACCTATCGAGTAATTCATAGTACTTACCCGCAACACTACTAATATCACCATCAACATAAGCTTTAATAAGATCAACATCTTTCAGCCATAGCTCTTTATCAGCATCAGATGCCGCAACATATCCCGCGTGAACGTTGTCTACAGCGAACATCATTGAATCATTAAAGTTACTGATAATCAGTAACATAACGTCAACGTAAGTGCCATATACTTTTGCTACGTCGTGTACAGTTCCACCTTTATACTGAACAGTTCCAGCCTCCGAATCATAAACAAGATCACCTGAACTGATGTTTGTATTAAGGAAGTTATTGAACGATCTCTCGAAAGTATCCACATTTGACGCCAAGTCTACATCAATCGTTACTTTCATAGAGTGAATCAATGGAGCATCCAACAACAGAACTGGGCTATGATAAGAAGCTGGTAGATCCGTTCTAAAACTTCCCCAAGCCGTATCAATGCTATTCGCGATTTTCGCTAATTCAACGCGGTCATAGCCATCAAGATGTACCTTCAACGCATAACCATCTGTTGTTACGAGTTGACTCGCGTATTGATAAGCCAATTTGTTCGACTTCGTCGCCACATAAGTTTCGCCATCAATAACAAATTCAACTTTATCCCCAGCAATCAAACCATAACGATCCTGCTGCTTAGTAAACACATCTAACTGTGCTTTTCCAAGAGACTTCACCGTATAATCATCAGACTGCATTTGGCTAACACCCATATTAAGTATCAAATCACCAATACGCTGTCTGCTTCTGCTTGATATATCAAAGAACTCCTCAATGCCTCGCGGTAATGGGGACAATGACTCCATTTGCTCGGTTACATGTAATTGAACTTCAACACCTTTCAGATTGTTATAAGCATCACCTTTGGCATCGACCAATGCGACGGGTGTGTTTAAGCCTTCGCTAGAAATAATGTTAGAAATGATATTCTCATACTGCTCCTGTACACCAGGAAGGTCTAGTAGTGAAGCAAAACTCACTTCGTCAGTATCTCGAGTTGAGAAACGACGCGCCAAGAAATAACTTGCAAGCGCTTTATCAGGCCAACTCCCAAGTACTGAAACCGCATTAGACCAAGGGTAATCCGGGTTAAAGCTACCAATAGAGTTCAAGAAGCGGCCGTTTTTGGTTTCGGCTACGGCAGAATAACCTTTATTCGAATCTTCTATAAACTCAGCCGTTTTTTCATCAAAACAACTCGCATCAATCAGATCGAAATTGGCAGGCAATAAGTGAGAATTATTGTTAAGTAGCTGACCAAATGAGATAACTTTTTGTGCACCAGCTTTGTTTTCAATAACACATTGATGCTCTGGGGTTGCTAATACATCCAAAAAGTAAGCTGCGGCTTTCATTCCGCCATCGGCATAATCGCAGAACCAATAGTTTCCTTCAGCACCCGGTGTTGTACAGTAGGTATCATTAGAAGCTATTCGCATTAAGAAGTCACCCGGCTTATCCGTAGAAGAAGTTAAACCCAAATTATTGTATAGATCATCAATGCGTTCTAGATCTTCCATCTTGTCACGAATTGATGTCATCTCGCGATAGCGACGGATAATGTAACTTGAATAATCCGACGTGAATAAACCGTTGGTGCTGTATTCTGCAAGGTTACGACGGTCATAGCTATCTAAGTAGCTCTGCCACTCATATGCTACGATCTCATTGAGACTTGTACCTTCATCAAAACGGTTACAATCACTGTTGAGGGACACGTTACCATCGGTACAGAAGCCGTAACTCTTACGCTCGATATTATGAACATTGTCTAAGTAGTAAAGTACGCCATATCGAGTTTTTGCATAATCTTCAGGATCATCACTTAACGCAGCAATATCGAAACGGCTAAAGTCACAGTTGTAAAGAGACTTACCGGCTTGATCACCTGATAACGCCATGATTTCGCTACATACCATCAATGAGTCATTATCCACATTGTTGCCAAAACGGTTGGCAAAGCTTTGCTGATACGCCTGTAGATCCGCAAGGTATTGTTGATAAGCTGCTTTCTCTTCGTCAGTACCCTCATCACCTGGATTTGCAACCGCCGCTGGCATCGCTGATGAAGAGTCTTGAACGGTCTCCACTTTACGGCCATAACCAAACTTAAACGCTGCAATATCATATAGACCCCATGTTGGCGTTTCATCCAACATACTTGGGGCGTAGTCCATGGTTGAGCTATAGGCCGGAATGTTATTTAACCCAAGGGCATGAGCCTGTTCCAAGGTGTAGTAATTTTCCTTGTCGTTAGAACCCTTAAAGTTATGACGTAAACCAACGTTATGACCCAATTCATGAACAAGTGTATTGCTGTAAGTCGCAACAGTTATTGCATCAGCAGCTTCTTGTTGAAGATCTTTTGGTAAGTATTTCCAGCGTCTAAGTTCGCGTGACGTTTCTATGCCATTATCATCTACCTTAATGTTGAAATAACGATCATCATCGAACTTAAGATTATCAAGCATCGCTTTACTGGTTGAAGAGACCCAAGACGCTTCAATTGGGTATACATTATTTTCAGACCAGAACGCCAAACGATTCTCTTCAGCGGCTACGACATCTTCAAAGTCCATATTGTCACTGAAGTTCTTAGTAAGAATGGTCGGCCCTTGTGACGGAGTTCGGTCACCGGTGAGTTCTTCTTTTGTCAAAGCTGGCGCAACATCATCAACTTGAGGTAGCTTCGACATTGCTGCCATAGTCGATAGCTGTTGAATACGGCTTTCTACTTCAGTAACCACAGGCGCTGCACCCTCTTCAGTAGGCAATGCAGGTAAGCCGTTCATCGACAACTGGTTTCTGTTGTAAAAGCGCGCTAGATTATCCCAGTAATAAGGCACACCTGTTCTGGCCACACCTGCATATTGGTTAACATGTGCTTTAATGATTTCACCTGTCATCGGGTTAGCTACCGAAGGTCCATAACCTAGTAGGCCATTCGCTAGAGGTTCGTCAACCAAGTTAATGATGTTATAGCGCAGATCGCCCGGATGTATACCTGCTGGCGCCGCTGAGTTGACAATTTCAATCGCTGGTTTGCCAGCATCATTACCAAACAAAGACAGCGCTTTGTTCATTTTGTCGATAGTTTGAATAGTCGAGTCTAAGAAAAGCTTATTCTTATCTTCGAAGAAGTTGTCTGTCAGGTAGTATTTGATCGTACCGTTGTCTGGGTTAAATCGATTCAGATAAACTACGTCACGATCATACTTGTTGGTGATCGGGTTGAGCTTTTTCGTTTGTGTAGTGAAAAAACCAATATCGTTTTCATCACCGACTGGGTACATCACAGGTTGGTAGTTATCCGAAGCAACTACGCTTTCATGAACCAATGAGTAGTAGAAACGCGCCTTGAAGGCACCATCAACCAATGCTTCTTCTAAGCCAGATTTAGTTGAAAAATTAATGTAGTCAGAAAGGTTATCTAAATCGACTTGGAAAGTGCGCTCTAACTCGAAATTGAGAATACCGTTCTCAGGATCAAAGTCCCAAGAAATCACTTTTGCGGTTCCCTGCTCTGTAATCCCATCCTTCAAACCATACAGATCTTCCCAGTTAAACTCAGATACGATCAGCTCTTCTGGTTTAGGCGTGAAGTGAGTTTTCTTACGGTAGTCTAAGCTTTTATCTTCATTGATCTCTTCAGTATTTGTACAGTCATCATACGCATCTTCCTTACAACGGTAAGCCGCGAAGTCGCCTGGAATTTCTAGTACTTGAGCGAAGTTTACAAGATCATCGCTACCTACAATATCTTGCTCTGCACAATAGTTGTTTTCGTCTTTTGGTAACGAAGAGTCAGGGTAGTTTTTATCAAATGCACGCACCTCTAAACCAGTTTTGGTATAACAGAGTTCTACATAGCGTCCCATACCTTGTAGGAACGGAAATTGGTTTAATGCAAATCGTGGTGCAGCACCTGTCGTTGGAACATAAAACCAACGGCCATCTTTAAGATCTTGTACTGCGACTTCCTTAGAATCGCGCTCTTGAAGCTCGTATGCTTGGTCATCAGCACCACACCCAGCCAAAATAGCCGTAATTGCGGAGCTTAATGCAATCTTTTTAAAGTCCATATTGAATCCTTTTATTATTTTTATTTCCCTAGAATGAGAATGTTATATCTGCTGAGTAAGAGGCTTTGTCTGCATCGAATAGATCGATATTGCCCAATGTGCCTCGTTCTGCATCTGCATATGCGCCTGACGTTGCGGCTGTAAGAGTAAATGACCAGTTGTCGTTAAAGTCATAAGCTCCATAGATAGAACCGCCATAATCAACTGAATCACGTCTGGTTCCTTGATAACTGATAGTGTTTCCACCCAAAGCATCAATTCCCAAAGTTAACTTTTCCCAGCTGTAACTTGCACCAGTAAATAGCGAGTACGTCCATTCAGTCAGAGACTTACCACCATAAGTTTTATATTTATGAAAATTCTTTCTAAGTCGGGGCGATATATTAAAATTCACTCCCCAGTGTTCGAAACTGATCGGAACAGCTAATCTGAATGCGGTTTGTAACTTATCGTTACGAGACGCTTCAGAGGTGGGAATAGTAAATTGCCCACTTGCACCTATTTTTCCACTCTCCCCAAACTCATATAACTTAGAGTGGCTTAGCCCTATAACCGAATCAGTAGCGTATGTCCCTACTTCATCGTCTAGTGCTCGATATCCACCCGAAGATATATATGCCTTCATATTTTCGGAGAGTTTATATTTCAGTGTGCCATCCCATGAGAAGCTTCGATCTGCTCGATAGTCATCTTTGTTGTATATATTTGTCGAATAACCAGCAGTAACGGATCCGCTGATATTACAAGTTATACAAGATGCATCGCTTTCATTTTGTGTTGACTCAACCTTATCGTTAATATTATCAACACTATTACCTTCCTCTGCGTAAACAGATAAAGTAAACATAGTGCCCAACAATATTGCGATCGGCTTCACCTTCCACTTTATTGTGTTATGCATGCTTTTTAACTTCCATGAGTATTAAGTTCAATTATTGAACCTATTTAAATAACCCATCAAATTTTAAGTGAATAAACACCTCAATATTTATCACTAAATATCGATAGATTTTTTAGCAACAGAACCTTGCTGCCAAATTACTTTACAATTAAATTACAAATTTTCTTTGTATTATTTTGTACAGAATTGTATTAACTCTATTTTTCCTTTGTACGCTTCCTGCGATTAGGGTGTGTTATTGGTATTGCTGAAAGTAGTTTCTTTGTATATTCATTTTTAGGATTGTTATATAATTCCATTGCAGAACTATATTCCACAATCTTACCAAAATACATTACAGCGACGTCATCCGAAACCTTTTTAACAACAGAAAGATCGTGGGAAATAAAAATAATTGCTAGATTCATCTCCTTCTGTAAGTTTAAGAGCAAATTAATAATCTGTGCCTGTACCGACACGT
The DNA here is from genome assembly GCF_009363355.1 of Vibrio sp. THAF190c. NCBI lineage: Bacteria > Pseudomonadati > Pseudomonadota > Gammaproteobacteria > Vibrionales > Vibrionaceae > Vibrio > Vibrio sp. THAF190c. Next base: position 2,177,459 of record NZ_CP045338.1, read on the forward strand.
CTAGTGCTGAGACGGACTCATCACAAATAAGCAGTTTAGGTTTTAGAGCGATGGCCCGAGCAATTCCGATACGTTGACGTTGTCCACCAGAAAACTCATGAGGGTAACGATCAACCGACTCTCTGGCCAAACCCACCTTGTCCAATAGCTCTAATACCCACTGTTTGCGCTCTTTATTAGTACCGACATTATGGATAATATAAGGCTCTTCCAAAATCATACCGATCGTATGTCGTTGATTGAGAGACTCCATCGGATCTTGAAAGACAATCTGCATCTCTTTACGAAGCGGTCTCATCTCCCGAGCTTTCCAATGGGTGATGTCTTTTCCTTCAAAGAAAATTCGTCCAGATGTTGGTTCAAACAACTTCAATATTGTTCGTCCCAATGTACTCTTTCCGCACCCTGATTCCCCAACTAGCCCCAAGGTTTGCCCTTGGTGCAGAGAAAAAGAGACGCCGTCAACGGCCTTAATCACATACCCTTTTGTGAACAACCTTTTTCCAGAGACAAAATGCTGAGTAACGTTTTCGATTCTTAATACTTCTGACATTAAGCTACCCCTTAAACTCTGGGAACAACGAAGTATCAATAGGTTTTATCTCTATTTGTTGCTTTGGCGGATGATCCAAACTTGGCATTAAACCCAGTAAACGCTTTGTATAAGGGTGTTTCGGGTAATAGAACAGCTCAAATACATCTGCATACTCAACAATACGCCCTCCATACATGACAGCTACGTCATCACACACCTCTGCAACCACACCTAAATCGTGAGTAATAAACAGCATCGCCATGCCGGTCTCTTGTTGTAGATCTCTCATCAGCTCCAAAATAGAGGCTTGAACCGTAACATCTAGAGCCGTGGTTGGTTCGTCACAAATCAACACGTCTGGTTTGCATGCAAGAGCCATAGCTATCATTACGCGCTGTCTCATCCCACCAGATAGGTTATGCGGATATTCGTCGATACGTTTCTCTGGCATTGGAATTTTGACCTTTTCCAACATCTTGATCGCATATTGTCTTCTATCAGCTTTCTTCAACTCAGGTCGATGAAGCGCTAGCACCTCCATTAGCTGCTTACCGATACTATGTACCGGGTTAAGTGCCGTCATTGGATCTTGGAAGATGATAGAGATCGAGTTACCTCGCATTTCATACATAGAATCGGGTGGCAAGGTAACGAGATCCTGATTGTTATAAAGAATCTCCCCACCGACAACCTGACCATAAGGCTTAGGTAGCAGACCCATAATCGACATGGATGTGACGCTTTTACCACAACCAGACTCTCCAACCAGACCTAGAGTTTTGCCTTTTTTAACTTTGAAGCTGACGCCATGCAGTACCTGAACGACTTCCGAGTCAGTATCAAAAGTGACTTCTAGATCTTTTACTTCCAAGACCACATCGCAATTAGGATCTTGTTTATATTCCATAGTCATACAAGCATCCGTCACAACTTAAAACGGTCATCAACAAATGAAACCGGAGTATAGGTTTTCTCTGACTTCATCGATGCTTGCGTCTCTTTCTTCAGTGAAGGATCTATCCAGAAACTACCAATATCCATCGGGTGGAAGATAGACTCTGTCTGCTTAGTCATTGGATTTTCTGGATACTGGACCCAACGCCAATGCGCAGCGCGTGAATACGGCACCATATAGCCTGGAACGATGATATTAGCCTGTGTAACGTAATCTTGAATCTGATACGAGAGTTGATAACGTTTAGCTTGGTCAAACTCAGCATCATACGCTTCTATCAATTTATCCAGTTCAGGACTGCTGTAGTTAGTGTGTGCATTGGTTTGCGGTTTATTGGCATTGTCTGAGTGCAAATACTCCCAGTAAGAAGGGATTTCACCCGAGCCCATATTGAGAAAAGCCAATTGATGCTTCTTCTCTAGAATGTATTTAAACGCCGATGACCCATCGACCAAGTTAAGGGTAAGGTCGAGACCCGCTAACTTGGCTTGCTCTCTGAGAAAGGCAATTCTTGGCGTCCATGCGTTGTAACCGTAGGTGATGGCAAACGAAAGCCTCTGACCCTGTTTATTGATACGGATACCATCAGGTCCAATGGTGTCAAAGCCGGCTTTTGCAAAGTGCTCAGCCGCTACCTGAGGGTCAAATTCTGGCGCTTTATTCGTTGGGTTATCGTATTTTCCATGTCCAAACCCGAGCCCATGTGGCTTACGAGAGTAGTCACCACGCATGATGTTTTTAATCATTCCGTCATAGTCGGTAGCGTGCATAATGCCCCTACGAACATTGATATCATCGAGCAATGGTTGCGCAGTATTCATCCACAAACCACCGGCACCTTGCGGTGTTTGATTGAACCCCCAAAATTTCTGGATGTAACCATCTTTAAAGCCTTGAGAGTCAGATTTCCCATGCCAATATTCAGGGAGTACGAAATCGAAGTAATCCAATTTACCTTTTTCAAAATGCTTTAGAGCGATATCAAAGTCGCGAATAACCGTAATACGCACCTTATCGACATTGTAGCGATTCTGATAATAGCGATTTGAATAGCCCCACCACTTTTCACCGACATGTTTGAAGGTAACACTCTTACCTTTTTTAACTTTCTCTAAGTAATACGGGCCTGCTGTAGGTTCACTCTTGAAGTTATATTTACGGACAAAGTTATCGACCATACCATCATTATTTGCATCTTTTTCATCCGCAAAATAGTGTTTTGGCCTTGGTTGAAAGCCGTTACTTGGCATATTGATCAACACCATTAGAGCGTCTTGGCTCTGCTCTACAGCGGTTTCTACGGCTATGATATATTCATCTACTTTAATCACATCAATAATGGACGTTGAAAAAAAATCGTTATACCAAGGATCGACGATATCTTTAGAGCGATAATAAGTGAGCATAAACACATAGTCATCTGCCGTTATTTTCTCTCCATCAGACCATGTTGCATTAGGATCAAGCTTAAAGTAGACCGTTTTATTGTCTTCAGAGAACGCCCAATCAGTCGCTAACTGTGGAATCCACTTGCCCGTATTAGGATGTCGCTGAGCAAGCTTTGGTGCACCATCCATAAAGTAATGACGTAACCCTGAATTTGCGTCTGGCCCGACGCTACGCAAGGTCTGAGGAAAACTGGCCATGAATGTACGTAAGGTGCCGCCGCGTATCGCGTTTTGTGAAGCAAAAAGTGGTTCATTGTTGTTAGACAACCATTCCACGCCCTGTGGTAAAGTAGTGGTTTGCGAGAAAGCTGATGTGGATAAACCAGTCATCAACGCTGAAATACATATTGAGAGTGTTCTATTCATAATTACATCCTGTAATTGGATACTTCCTGTAAATGCCTGAATGTAGGCTTATACGTAGCGTGTGAACTTTTTGGGATCAAATGCCGAGCGTATCGCTTCACCTATAAATGTCACCATGACTAAAACTGCAACGATGGCTCCGACAACTGAGATCACAATCCAAGGAGCATCTAAATTCGATTTCCCTTGCTGTAGTAGTTCACCCCAACTAGGCGTAGGAGGCATTAGTCCAAGCCCTAGATAATCGAGTGCCGTTAATGCGGTAATGTTAGCGGCAATCGTAAATGGTGCTAAAGTCACTATCATAACCATAGTATTGGGTAAGATATGATGTACTAGAATACGCGTTGTAGAAGCACCCAATGCTCGTGCTGCCATCACATATTCGCGAGCAGACTCTTTATATGTCATGGTTCTCATATACCAAGTGATTCCCATCCAGCCGAACAAAACATTAATTGCGACAAACAAGGTAAACGTTGGCTGGGTTATCGAGACTAAGATCATAATCACGTACAGAAACGGCACCATTGACCAAATCTCTATTAGCCTCTGAACAAACAAATCAAACTTGCCTCCAAAAAAGCCCATACAGCATCCGACCACAGTACCAATCGCATAAGAGATGGCCATGGTCATTAAGGCAAATCCCATCGCTATACGAAAGCCATAAACTAAACGCGCTAAAATATCTCGCCCGATCGCATCGGTGCCTAAATAATGTTTACTCTCAACACTCGGAGCTAGTGGTGGGAAGTCCCCAGAAAAGTCCTGCTCATAAGGGTTCCAAGGCACGATGGGCATGATGACAAAGTTACCTTCGCCTTCATCCTCAAAAATCTGTTTCAAATCTCTATAATCAGCCTCACTCGCATAGCTTAGCCCGAAGTCCGTCCCTGGCCTTACGTCTGAGACAACAGGAAATGACCATTCGCCTTTGTAGCTAACGAGTAGTGCTTTACTGTTAATAAAAAACTCAGCGAAGATTGAAAAAATAAGTAGGAAAATCAGGATCAAAAGTGACCAATATCCACGTTTTATCTCTTTAAAGTGTTTAATCTTTTTCTGTGTTAGTGGGGTTAGTCTTATCATGCGCCAAACCTCACCCTTGGGTCGACAGCAGCAACACATAGATCAGAGACAATATTACCAATCATCAACATCGCAGCGTTAATAGCGACAATTCCCATAACAACCGGATAATCTCGCTCCATTATTGATTCATAACCTAATAAGCCAATACCATCGATATTAAAGATAACTTCAATCAAGAAAGAACCGGACATAAAGAATAATAATGAGTTACCAAAATGACTCGCTATCGGAATTAGGCTATTTTGTAATGCATGCTTTTTAACCGCTTGTTTGAACGGTAACCCCTTCGCTATGGCTGTTCTAATATAATCAGCAGAGAGGTTTTCCATAAGGTTATTTTTCATTGTCATCGTGAGCGTCGCAAAATCGCCAATCAAATAACAAATGAGAGGAAGCACGGCATGCCACATGATGTCCTTAATTTGGTCTACCCAATTTTCATAGTCCTCAAAATCGTCTCCGACGAATCCTCCCATAGGAAACCAATCAAGGTTATAGGCAAACAATGTGATTAGAAAAACGCCAACAACATATCCGGGTAACGCGTAACCAATAAATATTAAAATTGAAGACGTAGAATCAAATACTGAACCATGTTTGATCGCTTTATAATATCCAAGTGGAATTGATATAAAGTAACTAATAAAGAACGTCATTCCTCCATAAAACAACGAGATTGGTAAACGTTCAGCAATCATGTCACTCACTGGCTCGTAATAACGAGTTGATTCACCAAAATCTAATACGACAATCTTAGACAGCCAATTAACATAAGATTCTAATATAGGTTTATCTAATCCATAGAAGGCATTGAGTTCTGCAATCTGATCATCTGATAGTGATGAATTATTACCCACAACGCTTACTGCCGCACTGTCAGTTCCTGAATGCATTTTTGACAGCATTCTTTCTACCGGACCACCCGGGACGAAGCGAGTAATGGCAAAAATCAAGATTGTTATTCCTATAAATGTTGGAATGACAAGCAATAAACGCCTCAATATATAAGCTAACAATTGGAAGTACTCCATACCAATTAATTACATTTAAACCACATCCTGTGGACAATCACCAACCCGCACACTGGTCCGATGAGATTTCAGTTCGTAAACTCTAGTTCATAAGAATATTGAATTAAACAATTACATCCAATTAACATTAAAAATAATCGACTCAAGTCATATTATTATAGTTAATTTGAGAAAATCGTTATGTAAAACCACAATATGTGTCGGTTTATTTAGACCACAATTAGAATAAGTAAATATAAAATCGAAGGAATATGTTGATAAGTATATATTTTAGAAAGGAAAGTTATAGTAAGGGAGTTATATAGTGAATATCACTACAAGGCGCACAGTTTAATCGTTTGCTAATTTTATTAAACGAGATAAACCATGCACCTACAGAATAATTAGTTGTTATTCATATGTAACAATTCATTGTTAATATTCTTTAACACTTCAGCTGGATCAGCAGCCTGAGTGATTGGGCGGCCAATAACTAAGTAGTCAGAACCTGATTCAATCGCTTTAGAAGGCGTCATGATACGCTTCTGGTCACCAACATCGGCACCTACAGGGCGAATGCCCGGAGTCACCAATTTGAACTCTTGGCCCAACTCACCTTTTAGTAATGACGCTTCTTGCGCAGAGCAAACAACACCATCTAAGCCTGCATTTTTAGTTAGGTTAGCGAGACGCATCACCTGCTTCTGTGGCTCAATATCAAGACCAATACCAGCAAGATCTTGTTGCTCCATGCTTGTCAGTACAGTCACACCAATCAGCAATGGACGATCTTTACCGTAAGGTTCAAGAATCTCGCGTGATGCCGTCATCATACGCTCACCACCACCAGCATGAACGTTCACCATCCAAACACCCATTTCCGCTGCTGCACGAACTGCTTTAGAACATGTGTTTGGAATGTCGTGGAATTTCAAATCTAAGAAAACCGAGAAACCACGCTTGTGTAGCTCACGTACAAACTCTGGCCCGAATAAAGTAAACATCTCTTTACCTACTTTTAGGCGACAAGATGCTGGATCGATTCGATCGACAAAGGCCAAAGCATCTGCTTGGTTGTCGTAATCCAGGGCTACAATGATTTTTTGATCGTTCATTTCATCTCCTAACGCAGTTTATTGTCTTAAATTTTACTCATAAAAATGCAGCCCGAAAGCTGCACTATTTAATTTGGTCTAACATTGACCATAAATTTATTCACCATCAAGGCCACGGATCGGCTTGATCGTCCCCCACCCCTTACACGAAGGACAGTGCCAATATAGCGAGTGGGTCGAGAAACCACACTTCCTACAACGGTAGTGAGGCTTCATTTTCAGTTGTTCACCAACCATAGATTGTAACGTGGTTAAGCTGTTCTTAGCTCGCCCCTCTTCAGCTTCTGCAATATGATAATCAATCAATCGATAAAAGCCTTTCATCGTTGGGTTTTTAAGAAGTTGTTTGGTCAAAAGTTCCTGAGCAGAGCCGATATCTTCATGCTGTGCAACTAGCTGGGCCAACATTAACTCAGCAGATACTCCTGCTTTTTTCTGAATACAAACTTTAAGGAATTCGACAAGCTGAGCTTCCTGTCCCAAGTGGTGATAACAATCAGCTAAAGTTGGAAGTACTTCACTAATAAAGTCGATGTCTTGATCAACAACAGATTCAAGGTACTCTATCGCTTTCTTATATTCTTCATTAGCCAGATGAATCTTGGACAATGCAATGCTAGCTCTAACGCACTTAGGATCTTCACTGAGTGCTTTCTTAAAGTGTTGTATCGCTTTGGACTTATTACCTTCGGCTTGCTCCTGCATTGCCATTTCACACCAGAAATGAGCAACCGTAGCACGCATCTTAAGCTTCTTCTTACTGATTTTGATTAGCACATTACCGTATTGAATGGCTTTGTTCCATTCTCGGGTTTGTTGGTAGATAGAAACCAGTTGTTGAAGTGCACTCTCTTTATGGTCTGGCTCATCGACGAGTTGCTCAAAGATTTTCTCTGCTCGGTCTAAAAAGCCCGATGCCATATAGTCTTTTGCGAGTTGCTGTAGTGCGAGGTTTTTTTGGTCAATCGTAAGACCGGAGCGGGAAATAAGATTCTGGTGGATACGAATAGCGCGATCAACCTCTCCTCGAGAACGAAATAGGTTACCTAACGCGAGGTGTGTATCTATCGTTTCGTTATCAACTTGAAGCAGTTCAATAAAGTGGTCAACCGCTTTATCCGACTGATCTGACAAAAGTAGGTTCAGACCTGTCACATACTGACGAGATATCTGATGAGATTGCTTTTGCTTTTCTTGCTGAGCATTACGATTACCCATATACCAGCCGTAAGCAGCAGCAATGGGTAAAAGTAAGAACAGTAACTCTAACATTCAGTATTAGCCTTTCTCAGCTATCAAGCTTTTGATTCTACAGCGACTTGCTTTGATTGCTTGTTTAGCTTTTTCTTTAAACGGTGGATCTGTAGCTGAGATTTCATGTGCATGCTACCAAACACAATCCATGCTAGAACAAAACCCGATACAAACACTACACCAAGTAATGTAGATAGATGGAAGTCACCTTGGGCAAGCAGGTAATTGAAGTTCACGATAGTTTGGTTTTGAGAGCCTAAAGCCAGTGCAATTAGGAAAAGTGCAATAACAGCGACTATTTTTATAATTTTCATATTCATCACTCATTGGTTAATTAGCAGTACGATTATGCAGGAAAATTACTTATCAGACCACCATATTATGGTCATAAAAAAGCGGCATACATTGTAGTATGCCGCTTTTCAAAATTCCGATAAGTAATCTACATTCCTGTATTTACTCGTTCGCGTAGCTCTTTACCTGGTTTAAAGTGAGGAACGTATTTGCCGTCCAACTCTACTTTGTCACCGGTTTTTGGATTACGGCCAACGCGAGGCTCACGGTAGTGCAGCGAGAAGCTACCAAAACCACGGATTTCGATTCGATCACCACTTTCCAATGTTGAAGCCATGTGCTCTAAAATGTCTTTTACAGCGTCTTCAATTTCTTTTGCAGAAAGATGCGTTTGCTCAGCGCATAGTCTTTCAATTAATTCAGACTTAGTCATAGTTACCCTCGTTGGTTTTCTTTTTAGAAATTATAGACCTATCGGAAAAATAAGCAAAAAAAAAGGGACCCAAAGGTCCCTTTCTTAGCGAAAAATTAAATTATTCGCCTTTAGCAGCTTTGAATGCATCTGCCATTGCGTTACCGAACGCGCCTTCGTCAGACTTGTTCAGTGAAGCCATTGCTTCTTGCTCTTCAGCTTCATCTTTAGCTTTGATAGATAGGTTGATTACGCGGTTCTTACGGTCAACACCTGTGAACTTCGCTTCAACGCTGTCACCAACGCTTAGGATTAGAGACGCATCTTCAACGCGGTCACGAGAAACTTCAGAAGCACGGATGTAACCTTCTACGCCTTCAACAAGCTCGATAGTTGCACCTTTCGCGTCTACTGCAGTTACAGTACCGTTTACTAGAACGCCTTTCTTGTTGTCAGCAACGTATGCGTTGAACGGGTCGTTTTCCATTTGCTTAACGCCAAGAGAAATACGCTCACGCTCTGCATCTACTGCAAGAACAACTGCTGAGATTTCGTCGCCTTTCTTGTACTCACGTACAGCTTCTTCACCAGCAACATTCCAAGAAATGTCAGATAGGTGTACTAGACCGTCGATACCGCCTTCAAGACCGATGAAGATACCAAAGTCAGTGATAGACTTGATCTTACCAGTAACTTTGTCGCCCTTAGCTTGCATTTCTGCAAATGACTGCCATGGGTTAGCTTTACACTGTTTCAGACCTAGAGAGATACGACGACGTTCTTCGTCGATATCAAGAACCATAACCTCAACTTCGTCGCCAACATTAACAACTTTAGATGGGTGGATGTTCTTGTTAGTCCAATCCATTTCAGAAACGTGTACTAGACCTTCAACGCCTTCTTCGATTTCAACGAAGCAGCCGTAGTCAGTTAGGTTAGTAACACGACCAGAAAGCTTGTGACCTTCTGGGTAACGCTTAGCGATTGCTACCCATGGATCTTCGCCTAGTTGCTTAAGACCTAGTGATACGCGAGTACGCTCACGGTCGAACTTAAGAACTTTAACTAGGATTTCGTCACCAACGTTAACGATCTCAGATGGGTGCTTAACGCGCTTCCAAGCCATATCTGTGATATGTAGAAGACCGTCAACACCGCCAAGGTCAACGAATGCACCGTAGTCAGTAAGGTTCTTAACGATACCTTTAACTTCAGTACCTTCTTGTAGAGTTTCAAGAAGTTCGTCACGCTCAACGCTGTTCTCAGATTCGATAACAGCACGACGAGAAACAACAACGTTGTTACGCTTCTGGTCTAGCTTGATTACTTTGAACTCTAGCTCTTTGTTTTCTAGGTGAGCAGTGTCACGGATAGGACGTACGTCTACTAGAGAACCTGGAAGGAAAGCACGGATACCGTTTAGTTCAACAGTGAAACCGCCTTTAACTTTACCGTTGATGATACCAACAACAGTTTCAGCTTCTTCGCAAGCTTTCTCAAGAACGATCCAAGCTTCGTGACGCTTAGCTTTCTCACGAGAAAGTTGAGTCTCACCGAAACCGTCTTCAACAGCGTCTAGAGCTACGTCTACTTCAGCGCCAACTTCAACTTCAAGTTCGCCAGCAGCGTTCTTGAACTGTTCAGCAGGGATAGCAGATTCAGACTTAAGACCAGCGTCAACAAGAACGAAACCGTTCTCGATAGCTACTACAGTACCTTTAACGATGCTGCCTTGTTGGAATTCTGTTTCGTTTAGAAACTCTTCAAAGAGTTGAGCAAAAGATTCAGTCATTATTTAATCTTCAATAATTAAACGTCCATGGGTATCCTACCGCATGGGGTTGATAAATTCGCCGGTTATCATCCTTGCAACCAACGTTCTTGCCGACTCGGTAAAAGTTACCCAGCCAGTTTCGATTCAATATAGTGTAGTGCTTTTTCTACCACCTGCTCAATATTCATTGAGGTGGAATCCAGCACAAGCGCATCCTCAGCAGGGCGCAGTGGCGCTACTGGGCGATTACGATCTCGGTCGTCTCGCTCTTGGATCTCGCTCAAAAGGTCGTCAAATTTAACATCTAAGCCCTTGCCTTGCAACTGTTTAAGGCGGCGATTCGCACGCTCTTCAGCACTCGCATCAAGGAAAATTTTCGCTTCAGCATTGGTGAATACTACAGTACCCATGTCACGACCGTCCGCAACAAGCCCCGGCGCTGCGCTGAAGGCACGTTGACGACGCAGCAGTGCTTCTCGTACGCGAGGCAGTGCTGCAACTTTTGAAGCCGCCATACCTGTCTCTTCTTTACGAAGCTCGCCAGAGACATCTTCGCCTTCAAGAATCACTTTTACCAATTCACCCTCAGCAATAAACTGAACGTCTAAATGCGTTGCTAAAGGAACTAAAGCATCTTCAGATTCTGTGTCTACACCATGATGGATTGCGGCTAGTGCAAGCACGCGATAGATAGCACCCGAGTCTAGTAAGTGAAAACCTAACTTTTCAGCTAGTAACATACATAGGGTACCTTTACCTGCACCACTTGGGCCATCAACCGTAATCACTGGGCTTTGAGAAGGCATGTTTTACTCCACGTTTCTTCGTAAGTTTTATTCCGCACTCGCATAATACAACTGCGTTAACAGGCGGCATATTATAGAGAAAAATCAGTGTCGGGGCGAGGTAAATCTCACATTAATCCCTGTGAGCCTGATATAACGAAGTATTTATAAATCCCTCTGTTTAACTCGTATGTTTGTAGCAGCTTTAATGAAAAAGCCTCGCGAATCTGCGAGGCTTTTATAAGGCTTAAAATTGCATTTTAAAGGGGACACATTATCCAATAATTGCTCTGACCGCTTCAAGGTCCTCGGGCGTATCTACACCAGCAGCAGGCGCTTCTGCTGCAATATCAACATGGATTTTTTCTCCATACCAAAGCACACGTAGCTGTTCTAAACACTCTATACGCTCAAGCGTACTTGGTTCCCAATTAATGTAGGTATTTATGAAGCCTGCGCGGTATGCGTAAATTCCGATGTGCCTTAACAATGGAGACTCTGCATTTGTTCCATTATTAGCGTACGCATCGCGATCCCAAGGAATCGTGGCACGGCTAAAGTACAGTGCATAACCATCTTTGTCCGTCACGACTTTTACAGCATTAGGGTTAAACACTTCATCAACATGAGTGATTTCTACCCCTAATGTTGCCATTGGCGCTTCACTACCCGCGAGGTTGTTCGCTACTTGGTTTATGATGCTCGGTGGGATAAGAGGTTCGTCACCCTGCACGTTTACAATGATATGATCATCTGGGATATTCATCACTTCGATCACTTCAGCAAGACGCTCTGTTCCTGACTCATGTTTAGGAGAGGTCATACAAACGTCTGCACCAAACGCTTTCGCTGCCTTTTCAACTCGAGCATCATCGGTCGCGATAATGACTTTATCTGCACCAGCTTTCACGGATTGCTCATAAACCCATTGAATCATTGGCTTGCCGCCAATATCAGCTAACGGCTTTCCAGGTAAGCGGCTCGATTGATAACGAGCTGGGATGACAACCGTAAATGACATTATTTGCCCTCATCCATTGAGATTGTGCGTGCTTCTGGCTCAAGAAGCACAGGAATACCCTCTTTAATTGGGTATGCAAGGCGATCAAGTTTACAAATCAGTTCTTGCTTATCTTTATCAAAAGTTAATTTACCTTTACACACAGGGCAAGCAACGATTTCAAGTAGACGGTGATCCATAGTATTCCATAACCTCTTTAATTTTTTGCATAACTTTATTTTGTGATGCTTGGTCAAATTGCGCAGAAACAGGCAGATACCACCAATTATCTTGCGCATAACCTTCACATTTCACAGCATCTTTTTCTGTCATTATGATGTTCTCACCCTTTTCAGCAAGAGCGAATAACTCATCTTGGTCAAAATCTTTATGATCAGCGAAACCTTGAGTATGAACCACATCAGCACCAAGGTCTTCCAGCGTTTTGAAGAAACGTGGTGGATGGCCAATTCCTGCAAATGCGACTAATTTTGTCAGCGCTTCTAAAGATGTCCTTTCTCCAGTTTTTAGGTTAACCACTTGGCTAGGTACCAAAGACATCGCCATCTCATTAAATTCTGGTTGTCCACCGTTCGTCACTATAAAATCGACTTCACTTAAACGCGATACGGGTTCGCGTAATGGCCCCAACGGAATCGCTTGTTCATTCCCAAAACGGCGAACACCATCAACCACCACAAACTCGATATCTCTTTCTAAAGCGTAGTGCTGAAGACCATCATCAGTGACAATAACGTCGACTTTAGAGTCTAACAAAGCTCTAACCGCATTAGCTCTAACTGGATCTACAGCGACAGGTGCGCCCGTTCTTTTCATAATCAAACGAGGTTCATCACCACAATGAGCTGCAGGTGTATCTTCAGATAAAACCAATGGATAACTCGGCGCTTTTGCACCATAGCCACGTGAAACAACACCCGGCTTATATCCTTGAGATTGCAACATCTCAACTAGCCAAACTACAACTGGCGTTTTGCCGTTGCCACCCGCCGTAATGTTTCCTACGACTATCACTGGTACAGGCGCTCGATACTTCGCTTTAGTACCTTGCTTATACGCTTGGCAACGCCTTTTACTGATAAAACTAAAGAGTAAACTCAATGGCCACAACAGTGGCCAAAGCAGATACTTTAAAGGGTGATTATCAAACCAAATCTTTTCGACCACGCTTAACTCGTCCCTACTCACCAAACTGAATACGGTGAAGTTGAGCATAGGCACCATCATGCTGAATTAGCTCAGCATGAGCACCACGCTCGACGATATGACCGTCGTCAACAACAAGAATCTCATCAGCTTGCTCAATGGTTGATAGTCGGTGCGCAATCACTAGAACAGTCTTATCTTTCTGTAGCTCATCTAACGCAGATTGAATTGCACGCTCAGACTCGGTATCTAGAGCGGAGGTTGCCTCATCTAAGATGAGTACAGGGGCATCTCTCAACAGTGCTCGAGCAATAGCTAGACGTTGACGCTGACCACCTGACAAGCTTGCACCGTTTTCACCGATGATAGTATCGAATCCATTTTCCATACCTTCGATAAATTCAGTCGCATGAGCCAGTTTTGCTGCATGTTCGATCTGTTCTCGTGTGTATTCTTCTTCTGCAGCATAAGCGATGTTGTTCGCCACTGTATCATTGAACAAATGAACATTTTGCGAAACCAATGCAAAGTGCTGACGAAGATTTTTCAATTCGTAGTCACGAATATCATGACCATCAAGCTCGATAGAGCCAGAGTCTACGTCATAAAAACGAGTAAATAGACTTGCTATCGTACTCTTACCAGACCCAGAGCGTCCCACCAATGCTAGAGTCTTTCCTTGAGGGATGATAAAGCTAACATTTTCTAGAGCAGGAGCATCAGCGCCTTGATATGTGAACGTAACACCTTGAACCTTCACCTCCCCTTTGACCTCTTGAGGCTTCAAAGTACCTGTATTTTTCTCTGTATCCAAATCCATCAAGCCAAACAAAGTTTGACTTGCTGCCATACCTCTTTGGAACTGAGATGTAACGTTTGTTAGTGCTTTGAGTGGCCTCATTAAGCCAAACATAGCTGAGAAAACAACCGTGAAAGTACCAGGAGTAAGGTCAGCTTTAATAGAGTCAACACTTGCCAAGAACAGAACGACCACGATTGCTACCGAGGCAATCATTTGGATAATTGGGTTGGCTGCTGCCTGTGCAGTTACTAGCTTCATTGTCTGTTGACGCATTTGGTTGCTCACTTTGTCAAAACGCTCTTTTTCTACGTCTTGACCGCCGTAAGTTAATACAACTTTGTGACCTTTAAGCATCTGTTCGGAAGCAGTCGTAACCTTGCCCATTGTTGTTTGCATGTTCTTTGAGATCTTTCGGAATCTCTTTGAAACAACATTGATACCAAAAGCTACAACCGGAGCAACCGCAAACAATACCAATGAAAGCTGCCAGCTATTCCAAAACATCAGTACCAATAAGCCGATAATACTTGCTCCTTCTCGAACAATAGATACTAACGCTTGACTTGTCGCTGCTGACACCTGCTCTGAATCATAAGTAATACGAGATAGAAGCGCACCTGTCTGTTCTTTATCGAAAAAAGATACCGGCATATGCATGAAATGATTAAATATCTTGCGGCGTATTTGCATCACTACATTGCCAGAGACCCAGCTCAAGCAATAGGTAGATACAAAGCCACTAATACCGCGAATGAACATCATAGCGAAAATAATAAGTGGGAGAGTTCTTAAGAAATCAGACTCTACACTTCCAAACCCTTCATCAAGTAGTGGCTTCAACAAAGAGATCATATAGGTATCAGAGATCGCGTTAATAACTAGAGCAACTACCGCGACCGCTAACCCTGATTTATACAGTCGAATATAAGTCCAAAGTCGCTTGAAGGTGGCCCAAGTATTTTCATCATTTTCTATAGACATGGAATCGCTTAATTTTTCTCACAATAATCTATCTATTCTACTCCCTTCCTGAGCATCTGCCTATACCATGGCTGTGCTCTATCTTGTCTAATCGAATGATAATTCCAGTCCTTAGTGCCAACGTTGATGGTAATTTGACCACTTTCACCAGTATCTAACCATTTCGCATTAATCGACTGATATCTTTTAACAACCTCTTCATTAGGCATTCCCCATCGATTGCCTTTTGCTAACGATGCAATCGCCAATGTAGGTGAAACAGATTCAATAAAACGGCGGCTCGATGAGGTTTTGCTGCCATGGTGAGGAACAAGCATGACGTCACTTTGTAAGGCAGAGCCTTTTCTCGACAACATCCACTCGCTGACTAATTCGATATCACCAGTCAGCAGCATAGACAATTGACTACGCGGGTCGAACAGGCGTATGACACAGGAATGCGGGTTATATGCGCGCTTTGTCAGCCTGGGCGGCCAAAGAACATCAAACTCCAAGCCTTGCCAATGCCAAACATCACCAGCTATACAGGTATACACTTGAGGTGAAACCTGCTCACTCAATCCCTGGCTACTTCGTACCCAAAAACCTGATTTCGACACCATGAGGTCATCCAAGCCTCCGGCATGATCTGAATCTAGGTGACTTAATATGACACCATCAACAGGCGGGTTAGACCTTTGATGCAATATTGGCAATAACGTTGAAGCGACAACTGAGCCACCTTGCCAATGATTACCTAAATCGTAGAGAAGCGTTCGCCCACCTTTTTCGATAATAACGGCTAATCCATGCCCAACATCCAGTACATCAACTCTCCACTCATTAGACGCCATTTCCGGTGCTGTTTCTCGTAGACTGACTAGTACAAGTAGCAACATGCTCACCCAAGGTCTGAAATAGCGATAAATGAATAAGCTGATGAGTACAGCTAAGCTCATCCATTGGGCTATCTGTACATCAAGCTCCCACCAAAAACGTATCGCCCAAGGAGATGAAATTGAAATAACCTCGAGTAGAGTATCAACAAACTCCCATAGAACCTGCACATGCTCTGATACAAAGATATGAACAAATAAGGCTAGAAAAAGCATCGGCATAACTAGAAAAGTTACCCAGGGCAACATCAGTAAGTTATAGAAAATTGAAGCAGTACTTAAGCCTTGGTAGAAATAAAGAGTCATGGGTAACAACAAGAGTGTAAGTACACACTGAACTTTAACGGCTAAGATTAGCTTGCTGACAAAACTAATATGAGAATGTTTAGTACGCGACATTGAAATTGCATATAGAACGGCCGCTAATGATCCAAAAGAAAGCCAGAAGCTTCCAGTCAGTGCCGAATATGGCCAGATAACGAGAACAATACAAACACTCACTAGAATAAAGTTGAGACTGCTAATGCTTCTCCCCTGCCAAATAAAATAGGCCCCTAAACAACACATTACTAACGCCCTTACCGTTGGTAATGTAAAGCCAGAGAACCAACTATAGACAAGTGCTATAGTTAAACCTGCAACAAAAGGAACCCAAGTCATCATCGGCGTTAAGCATCGTATACTACGCCCTAATTGATAGCCGATGCCAAAGGCCATACCAATGTGCAAGCCCGAAATCGCGACTAAATGAATCAAGCCACTGCTTTTAAGCTCTGACCACCTTTGTTGTGAAATAAAGTCTCGATATCCAAAAGTTAACGCGACGATTAAATCTCGGTTCGATAATGAGTCAAGGTTTCGCGTTATTTGATCAAACCAAATCGCGCGCCAAGATGAAGTAGATTGAATACGATATCGCGTGCCGGACTGGTAAGATGCATGAGCCACTATTTTTTGACTGAAAGAGTAGGTTTCTAAATCAAAACCAGCCTCATTGAGCTTACCTAAGATAGGTTTGATTCTGACGCTCAGTTCAATTGTTTCGCCTTGAGTGACACGAAAAGGGGTAAACAGTCTGACCTTTACCCATTGCCACCTGTCTAATTTATCGCCGTTAATTGATCTAACTACAATTCCGCTTTCATAACCTCGGCTATTTTCACTAAAAAGGCTAACAACCGATGCATTTATGGTAATATCCTGCCCGGACTTAAAGAGTACAGTTGTTTGCTGTTTTACCAAATCACTGACTATTAAAACCACCATTACCCCACAGAGAACACCTCTTAAAGGTTGGGAAACGCTATACTTGGTTGATGCTAATAGAACGAGCAATATCACCCAAGCCCAGTTCCAATGGGGCATGACAGGCCATAGGCTTGCTGACATTAATGTCAAAGCAAAAGACAATAAAAACCAAGTATTAAACAAAAGAGTTACTTCCTATATGCCAAGAAAGTTTATTAAGCGTTTTATGCCTGACCATGAGCTCATCAAGCGTCAGAAAGCATTAAAAGTTTTTGGCAACGTGCTATATAACCCCAATTTATGGTGCTTAAATCGACGTTCAGCCGCAGGGGCGTTTGCAGTGGGTTTATTTATGGCGTTTGTTCCGCTACCAAGCCAAATGATCATGTCTGCAGGCCTTGCCGTTATGTGTGGCGTAAACCTGCCACTGGCAGTTGCCTTGGTTTGGGTAAGTAACCCAGTTACCATGCCAGTCCTGTTTTATTTTGCTTACAAGGTCGGTGCGTTCGTCATGCATGTCCCACCTCAACCATTCCACTTTGAACTTTCTTGGGACTTCATTCTTGCTCAAATGAGTACTATTGGTCCTCCGTTCTTGCTTGGCTGCCTAATCTGTGGCATCGTTTCCGCAATGATCGGCTACTTCGGAATCCGTGGGCTGTGGCGATATTCCGTTGTTAGAAGCTGGAAGAAAAGACAAGTTAGATAGGTATAAGACTGTCACGATAAGCTTCGCTTCAGGGTTAATAAAACAATGAAAGCCGAGCTGTGAAGCAAGAATTAAAACTCTGTTGCATGCTTTTTCAGTAATAGCGCTCGCAATAAATAAAGAAAAAGGATCCCAGTTGGGATCCTTTTTTTATACCGTTAGTAAGTAATTACTTTGAACTTAGTACCGCTGCTGGATTTAGCTTCGCAGCTCGAGAAGCGGGATAGAGGGTCGCCAATAGGCTCAAGACTATCGCTGTACCAGACACCACCAACACATCCACCATATCTAGTTGTGAAGGCAAAAAGTCCACAAAGTAGATATTCCCTGATAAGAACTGGTGGTCAATAAGCGCCTCTAAGCCTTTTATCAAGTGAGTGAGATTGAGTGCCACTAATACACCAATAACACTACCGACTAAGCTACCCAACACACCTGAGAAGGCACCCTGCCAAACAAAAATACGTTTCACCAACCCATCGGAAGCCCCCATGGTTCTTAAAATGGCAATCTCTGAAGCTCGGTCTTTCACCGCCATCATCAGTGTTGATACGATATTGAAACAAGCCACGCCAATAACCAAGACCATAACCAAGTACATGATGGTACGTACTAACTGAATATCTCGGTACAAGAAGCCATACTTTTGCTGCCAACTTCTTAGATATACATACACATCCAATTGGTTACCGACTTCGCGCACAATGTTGTTCGCGTTGAGAACGTCATTTACCTTAAGTGAAACGCCAGTCACAGCATTGCCCAACTTGGCGTAGCTCTGTGCATCCTTTAACGGCACAAGCGCTAAGTTATGGTCTATCTGTCCATTAAGGGTTAATAGCCCCGCTACTTTTACTCGTACACGCTTTGGCGCTTGAACCTTAACAGAACCGTTCGCCGTTGGAATCATCAAGGTTAAGTAGTCTCCGACTTTAGCCCCAATCGTTTCCGCTACTCCCGAACCAAGAATGACTTTTTGTTCACCGCTGTTAAATGATTGCCAAACCGACTTGTCGATAAAGTTGCCTAGGCTCGATACCTGTGATTCAAGCTCTGGATCAATACCACGAACTTCAATCGCCTTAAGCTCTTTTCCGCGCTCTGCTAGAGCTGTAATTTTTACGTAGGGCGCCGCAGCCAATACTTTTTCATGACTCACGGATTCGTCAATCACATGTTGCCAGCGCTCAATCGGTTCATTAACGCCTTCAAATTCACCGTGTGATATAACCGAGAGTACTCGAGATTCAAGCTCGCGTTCAAAGCCGTTCATCGCCGATAAACCAATAATGATTACCGCAACACCCACTGCGATACCCACGGTTGAAGAGAGTGAAATAAAGGAGACCATTTTATCGCGCTGTTTAGCACGGCTAAATCGTCCACCAATCAAAAGAGATAAAGAGGCAAACACTAATTCACCTCCTCATTCACATCCACCAGCAGTCCATCTTGCATATGCAGTTGGCGATCCATCTTAGCGGCTAGTTCGCCATCGTGAGTGACAACTAAAAAAGCCGTATTATATTCACGATTTAGCTCTCGCATTAGGTCGTAAATAGAGAGTGCTGTCGCATGGTCAAGGTTACCGGTAGGTTCATCTGCCAGTACCAGTGAAGGCTTGTTCACTAAAGCTCGAGCAATCGCTACACGCTGCCTTTCACCACCAGACAATTCCGATGGGCGATGATCGACTCGATGACTCAGCCCAACCTTATCTAACAAGGCAGCGGCCTCTTTTTTAGCTTGGCTCGGTTTTACGCCACCAATAAGAAGAGGCATTGCAACGTTTTCTAAGGCAGAGAAGTCCGCAAGCAAATGATGGAATTGATAAACGAAACCTAAATGCTGATTGCGCAACTTAGCTTGCTTGTTCGAGCTAAGCGCCGCGAGATCTTGCTCTAGAAAGTGCACGTTTCCCGATGACGCATCATCAAGTGCACCCAAGATGTGTAGCAAGGTACTTTTGCCCGATCCTGACGTTCCGATAATCGAAACCAGTTCACCCTGCTCAATATCAAAGCTCACGCCTTTTAGCACTTCAGTATCGAGTGAGCCTTCGCGATATGTTTTACGGATGTCGCGACATTGAAGAAAATTACTCATAACGAAGAGCCTCAGCAGGTTTAACAGAAGATGCGCGATAAGATGGGAATACCGTCGCAATTAGACTAAGTGCGATCGCTAAAACAACGACCACGACAATTTGAATAGGATTAATCAAGATTGGCAAACTGCCACCAAACGAGAACAAGGCGACCCCCATAACTTCTAGAACGGTATTGAGATTCATCGCCAATACAACGCCCAAGATACCGCCAGAGAGAGCACCAATCACTCCACTACTCGCCCCTTGAACCATGAATATCCCCATCACTTGTCCATCAGGCATTCCCTGTGTTTTAAGAATCGCCACTTCAGATTGCTTCTCCATTACCACCATAATCAAGGCCGAAATAATATTGAAAGCGGCCACTCCGATGATCAAGCCAAGCATCAGGCCCATCATGTTTTTTTCCATGCGAACGGCTTGGAACAACTCACCACGTTGGTCACGCCAGTCACTCCACTCCCAACCTTCTGGTAGAGGCTGTTCAGCCAAATCTGCGACTACAAATGGGTCTTCAAAAAACAGTCTCCACCCCGAGATAGTATCCGACTTAAATCGCATTAAACGGCCAGCATCTTCAATGTGAGTCACCATTAATTGAGCATCGATATCCGAACCCGTATTAAAAATACCAGCGACGGTAAAATTGCGCTGACTTGGAATTCGACCTAATGGCGTATATTGGCTGGCTGAAGTCACCATTAGGCGCACTTTGTCACCCAACGAGACTTTGAGGTTTCGCGCCAATGTATGGCCCAAGAATAACTGATACTCGCCTGCCTTCAATGAAGACAAACGCCCAGCAATAAGGTGGTTTTGCAATGGATCGTCAGAAGCAGGCTCAATACCAATCAACAAACCCGCTGCCAATTGAGCAGGGCTTTGAATCACTGCCTCACTGCGGACTAAAGGTTCAACATGCCCTTTCAACGAAAGTTGTTGAGCGAAGGCTGGAGGCGTATCTGTGAGCTGTGTCTTCGCATCACTTTCATAGACTACCGCTTGAGGTAAGACACCAAGGATACGGTCTTTGAGCTGCGCTTCGAATCCATTCATTACTGACAAAACAGTAACTAACGACAACACACCTATAGTGATTCCTGCCGTTGACATATAAGAGACAAAACGGCTAAAGCGATCCCCTGAACGGCCTTTTAGATAACGCAGACCGATAAACATTGAAATAGGATGAAACATACTTTGAACCATCGAGTAGAGTTGCGGGTTAATGTAACGGGAATTACTTTCGGTGTGTAGGGGTCAACTGCAAATATAGAGTGAATTCACCGAATTAGTGGGCGATGACGCACTGTAAGGCACCATTTTCGCTTCAAAAACAAACTATTTGCTACTTTGCTAATACCAACCTTGATTACTGTAGCCACATAGCGATAATCAATAGATCACTTCAAGGAACTAAAGCATGTCAGAGCAAGAATTTTTCACCGTCCACCATAGCCTTACCGCCAACATCGAGCCGATGGCTGAAGATTTTGTTCTCCCATCGCAAATCCAGTTCGAATCTGAGATTCCAGCTCCGTTTGTGGTAGCGAGTGAATTCAGCCAACTTGATCTAATGGCAGACAGTGCGCGTAAAGAGTTAAAAAACAGCGACCTCAAAAACGTCATTAGCTTGCTTGATGCTCAAAACTCTAAACTCAACTTACTGCTCAGTTTTATGCTCTCTCAGCAAGACCAAGCCGAGTATCGTACACATACATACAGTTTTGGTGCGAGCCAGTTCTCTTGCTTTACTCAGTCGGATATCACTCAGGGAAGCTATGTAAAAGCTAAGTTGTTCCTTGAACATCCGGCCGCCGCTGTATATTGCTACGCTCAAGTAAGCAGTTCAGTACCAAGAGACGGCGGATTTGAAGTTCTATTTAAATACGCGCATCTGCGCGACACAGACCAAGATCTATTGATCAAAGCAGCCTTACATCAACAACAGAAACTGCTTCGTCAACGCTCACTCGATCGAGATAACAAGTAAATCCCATGACCGATACATCGATTTTTACGTTACCGACGCCAAGCGGCGCAGGGGACAAAAAACATTTAGGTAATCTAATTGGCTCTTCACTGGCAGCCTCCATCGCTGGCCTAGCTGAACAACATAACAGCCATACATTGCTCGCGGTGCCTGACCCACAAATTGCTCTCAAATTACAGTCCGAGATCGAGCAGTTTACCCAGCATTCAGTAAACCTATTTCCTGACTGGGAAACGCTGCCCTACGATAGCTTCTCTCCTCACCAAGAGATCATCTCTGACCGTATTGCTCACCTGTATGCGTTACCGACTCTAAAAAACGGGATCACGATTGTACCGATCAGCACGCTATTGCAACGCCAGTCGCCAAGAGAGTTCCTGCTTCAACACACCCTGATGGTAAAAACAGGCGATCTTTACTCACTAGAAAAACTGCGTCTACAGCTTGAAAAATCTGGCTATCGTTATGTTGATCAGGTATTTGGTCCGGGTGAATACGCCAGTCGAGGCTCGATCTTAGATCTGTTCCCAATGGGCAGCAAAGACCCATATCGTATCGACTTTTTTGATGATGAGATCGATACCATTCGTACCTTTGATCCGGAAAATCAGCGCTCAATCGCCGATATTGATGAGATCCGCCTTCTTCCTGCTCATGAGTTTCCAACATCAGATTCGGCTATCGAAGACTTTCGCATTCGCTGGCGTCAGCAATTCGAAGCGCGTCGCGAGCCTGAATCTGTTTATATGCAGGTCTCCAAAGGTACATGGCCTGCGGGTATTGAATATTGGCAGCCGCTTTTCTTTGATCAAACCGAAACCTTGTTTGACTATGTCGCGGACGACACACAAATCTTGGCACTGGGTGATATCGAACAAGCTGTCGATACCTTCTTATCTGACGTAGAACATCGCTACGAGCAGCGCGGTGTCGATCCATTACGTCCACTGTTATCGCCTGACCAGCTTTGGCTGAAAAAAGATGAGCTATTCAGTCACTTTAAGCAAAAAGCACAAGTGGTACTGAGTGTTGAGAGCTTAGAGGAGAAAGCGGGACGTACAAACCTACCCGTTTCAGCACTGCCAGATCTTAGTGTCCAACATCAGAACAAAGAGCCGCTTGCTAACCTACGCAAATTCACAGAATCATTCTCAGGCAAGATCGTATTCTCGGTAGAGTCGCAAGGTCGACGAGAAGCATTATGTGAACTACTGCAAGGCATTAAGATTCGTCCTGTCGAAGTCGAGACACTACTGCAATCATTATCAGAGAAAGACAAATTCAACCTCGTTCTTGGTTCTGCTGAGCATGGCTTTATCGATAATCAACGTGAGCTTGCCTTCATCTGTGAAAGTGATCTCCTTGGTGACCGCGTCATTCAGCGCCGCAAGAAAGACAAAAAGAGCGTTAACAGCGACACGGTTATTCGCCATCTTGCAGAGCTAAAACCTGGGCAACCTGTGGTTCACATCGACCACGGTATTGGCCGTTATATTGGCTTACAAACTCTCGAAGCCGGTGGCATGAAAACCGAATACGTAACACTTGAGTATCAAAACGATGCCAAGCTTTACGTTCCGGTTGCTTCACTAAACCTTATTGGCCGCTACTCAGGTGGCGCAGAAGAGACAGCTCCTCTACATAAACTCGGTGGCGAAGCGTGGCAGAAAGCGCGTAAGCGTGCCGCAGAGAAAGTGCGAGACGTTGCTGCAGAACTTCTTGATGTATATGCCAAACGTGAGCTAAAGCCGGGCTATAAATTTGTATTAGACCGTGGCCAATACGCCACCTTTAAAGCGGGCTTCCCATTTGAAGAAACCGATGACCAATCGATGGCCATTAATGCCGTTATGTCTGACATGTGCCAACCAAAGGCTATGGATAGACTGGTGTGTGGTGATGTGGGCTTCGGTAAAACAGAAGTGGCAATGCGCGCTGCATTTGTCTGTACCGATAACGAAAAGCAAGTTGCGGTGCTAGTACCCACTACCCTGCTAGCACAACAGCATTTCGAGAACTTCAGAGATCGCTTCGCTAATTTGCCAATTCGTGTCGAAGTGCTTTCGCGCTTTAAGTCAGCGAAAGAGCAGAAACAGATCCTTGCCGACGTTGCTGAAGGCAAAGTCGATATTGTGGTTGGTACGCACAAACTGCTTTCAAGTGATATCAAGTTCCACGACCTTGGCTTGTTGATTGTCGACGAAGAACACCGTTTCGGCGTTCGACAAAAAGAAAAAGTTAAAGCGATGCGTGCTGATGTAGATATCCTCACCCTAACTGCAACGCCAATTCCAAGAACATTGAATATGGCGATGAGTGGCATGCGTGACCTTTCCATCATCGCGACACCACCAGCTCGACGATTGGCCATCAAAACCTTTGTTCGTCAAAGTGATGATGCAGTGATAAGAGAAGCGGTACTGCGTGAAATTATGCGTGGTGGTCAGGTCTACTTCTTACATAATCAAGTCGACACCATAGAAAAGACCGCAGAGTCGCTACAAAAATTGATTCCAGAAGCCCGAGTAACGGTTGCTCATGGTCAGATGCGTGAACGCGAACTAGAACGCATCATGAATGATTTCTACCACCAGCGCTTTAACCTACTGGTGTGTACGACCATCATTGAAACCGGCATCGACGTACCAACGGCTAACACCATTCTCATGGATAGAGCGGACAATCTCGGTTTGGCGCAACTACACCAACTGCGTGGCCGTGTAGGTCGTTCACACCACCAAGCGTATGCATACCTACTAACGCCGCATCCAAAAGCGATGACCAAAGATGCGATTAAGCGACTCGATGCTATCGCTTCACTCGAAGATCTTGGCGCTGGTTTCACTCTAGCAACTCATGATTTAGAGATCCGTGGCGCCGGTGAACTACTTGGTGATGAGCAGAGCGGTCAAATCCAATCGGTTGGCTTTAGCTTGTACATGGAGATGTTAGAACAAGCGGTTGAAGCACTTAAAGAAGGTAAAGAGCCGTCACTTGATGATCTTCTTCGCGAGCAAACAGAGATTGAGATGCGTCTACCTGCGCTACTGCCAGACGACTACATCCCAGACATCAACACTCGCTTGTCGACATATAAACGCATCGCTAGTGTGGCCAACAATGACGAATTGGCGGAACTAAAAGTCGAGCTTATCGATCGCTTTGGTGTACTACCAGATGCGACCAAGAACTTATTGTCAGTATCTGAACTGAAACTAGCAGCGGCGGCAATCAAAGCTAAGAAGATTGAAGCTCACGATAAAGGTGGTTTCTTAGAATTCTACCCAGACGCTGACATAAACCCAGCGTACCTTGTTAAACTATTGCAATCTCAACCGCAAAAGTTTTCAATGGAAGGGCCAACTAAGTTCAAGTTTACGGTACCATTGGTAGACAGACGGAAGCGAATTCAATTTGTCGGTGATCTTTTGGGCGAATTTAGACAAAACTTGCTGCCTGCAAGCTAATTCCACTCTTTTCACTGAGCATTTAATTTATCCAGCCGGATCTCCGGCTGGGATACGGAGTAAAAATGAAACGACTGATCCCACTACTACTATTGTTAGTCTCTATGCCGAGCTTGGCACAAAGACAATTTGATATAGAAGTGATCATTTTCAAGCGTGCTGTTGATGCTGAACAAGTCAATGAATCATGGCCAAACAGCCTTCCTGAAATCTCTCTTGAGCGTGCAGGCTCTTTCCAAAACTCTCAGTTTCGTGCTCAAAAAGGCGTAGAGATGTTGCCTTACTCAGCATATGAGCTAAACGATGAGAAAGAAAAGCTGCGCAAACACGCAGGCTTTGAAGTCTTAATGCATACCGCTTGGCGCCAAGGTGACGAAGGTCGTAATGCAGCGCCAGTGTTCCGTATTCAAGCAGGCAAAGATTACTCGCAATCTTTTAACGCTGATGGTTCAGAGAAGAGCGCCGTTGTTACAACCAATGCGGAAGGCATTAAAGAAGAGACTATCGATAAGCCTCTTTATGAGCTGGATGGTAAGCTGCAAATCTACGTTCAGCACTATCTATACGCGGAGACAACTCTAGATCTGAAAGCACCAAGTGTTCGTGAAGTCACACTTCAAGAGCAGCAAATCGAACTAGACTCGCCAGTTAGTGGCGGCGACAGTACTATCCAGGTAGGCAATTTGACTGAAATCTCTCCAACAGTAAAAGTTGAAGAATTCCTAAAAAGCTACCGTATGGACCAAAAACGTCGTATGCGCAGTACCGAAACCCACTACCTAGATCACCCGCTACTAGGTATGATCATTCAGGTTCGTCGCGTCGCGCAGTAACCAAAGCTGTCAATAAGCTACACTTAATATGTTATCGATACGCCCTCCTAGTGAGGGCGTTTTGTTATTAGGAGGGCAATATGAGTCCTGATTTTCACATAGTGACCCGCAACTTAGTCCTCAGAATCATAGAAGCATCTGATGCACCAGAGTTTGCTCAATGTATCCAGCAATCACCGAGCCTATCGCGTTGGATTGATTGGTGTCATACCGAGTACTCCCAGCAAGAGGCAGAAAAGTTCATCCTCGCCACTCGACTCAACTGGGTCAAAGCAGATGCGTTCGGTTTTGGAATATTTGACCGAGAGAGTGACAAATTAATGGGGATGGTGGCCATCAACGAGCTTTATCACACCTTCAATATGGCAAGCTTAGGGTATTGGGTTGCAGATCAATACCAAAGACGCGGCATCGCAAAAGAGGCCATGTTAGCGCTGTTTGAATTCTGTTTTGCTCAGCTCAAACTCACTCGTCTAGAAGTTGTATGTGATCTTGATAATTTACCAAGCCAACACCTGATCGAAGCATGCGGTGCAGAGCGTGAGACCATTGCTCGAAACCGGTTTATCTTCAATGGTGAGCCTAAGGATGGTGTGGTGTACGCTGTGCTACCTCCTGGGTGCTAGAATTTCCTCCACCAACTCTCTTTCTAATCAAGCCGCAACAAATGCGGCTTTTTTTGTCTTTAAAACAACCAACTAAGAGTGAGCCTTACTTCTTTCTCTCATTTTTCTTCCCATAATTCTCAGAGTTAAATATACTGTGTATATATACAGGTATTTAACTATGCATGAACTGATCAAAAATCTACAAGACCGCCAACTTATCTGGAAAGGTCTGCAGCCTAGTACACAAGGGCAAACTCACTCTACAGGATACCCTGAGCTCGACAATCAGCTTAATGGGGGCTTCCCTACGCACGGTGTCATAGAGGTCGAATCCCAATCTGGTTTAGGAGAGATCCGCTTACTGACGCCCTACCTAGCGCAACAAAACGCCCAGCGACTTGCTGTATTTATTAACCCTCCAGGTCATGTATGTGGTGAGTTCTTTGATGCTCAAGGGCTATCCCTTCATAACATTCTTGTGATTACTCCGAGTAGCGATATCGAAGCGTTATGGGCTGCTGAGCAATGTCTAAAAAGTGGTGCCTGTCACTCTGTACTTTTATGGGGAACGGAACTTGAGATTCATCAAACCAAGCGTTTACAAGCAGCGAGTGAAACGGGTCGTTGCCTGCAGTTTCACTTTAAGAGCGGTAGCCATAATCAACTCTCTTTGCCCGTGTCACTGAGCATGAAATTATCACCGCATCATCTTGGTTTAAAAGTGGAAGTTATCAAGCGCAAAGGCAGTTGGTCGTACGGCAGCTTGGTCATAAACATGCAGCAACAGTGGCCACTTTTAACAGAGCAAGCATCTGCAGAGCTGCACGACAATTCAACCATCATCCCTTTCCCAATTGCGAAACAAGGGTGATCTATGTTGTGGCTCTATCTGCATTTTCCATCATTACAGCTGGATAGCTTATTTAGTGGTGACAAGCAAAACGAACACCCGTTGATTATCGTTGATGAAAAAACGCATAAGGTGATTCAGGCCAATAGCTTAGCTTTGGACTCAGGAATAACGCTTGGTATGGGGCTTGGTTCGGCTGCCGCTCTCAATCACGAACTCCAAGTGCTGCCTCATCGCGCTGAGCTTGAAGAAAATCGCCTCAAGGAGATCGCACATTGGGCCTATCTAGTCACCTCGGATATGGCTCTATTGCCACCAAATGGGCTTTTAATTAAGACTTCAAACATGTTGTCGCTCTATGATGGGCTCGACAATTACTGGATCACATTAAAACAGCATCTCTCTACA
Organism: Vibrio sp. THAF190c; assembly: GCF_009363355.1. NCBI lineage: Bacteria > Pseudomonadati > Pseudomonadota > Gammaproteobacteria > Vibrionales > Vibrionaceae > Vibrio > Vibrio sp. THAF190c. Next base: position 2,205,553 of record NZ_CP045338.1, read on the forward strand.
TTAAATGTCCAATTCCACTTCGCCACTGGCTACTCACCACTAGCAGCTATTTTGCTCGGGAAAAAGTCACTTAATTTAATCACGAGTGACACCGAGACAATGAAGCACCGTGTTCAGCAACAGTGCTTAACCAGCACCGAATTACCATTTAAACAGGTCGAGCGTTTACAGCGTGTTGGTATGGATACAGTTGGAGACTTATTGAAACTATCGATCCAAGATGTCGCGCGCCGATTTGATATTGATCTGGTGAACTACGTTGGACGCCTAAATGGACAATTTAAGCACCCTATTGATTTTTATCATCCACCCGAAAAATTCGAACAATATCTAGAGTTACTGTTTGATATCGAGAACCTGCAGTTTATTGAGAAACCACTGACCAAATTACTCACACAGCTTGAAGCCTTTTTGAAACTCCGTGACCGTGTCGCTTTTGAAATCAAACTCACTTTGCATCTGCGAGACTGTGAGGACCACAGCGTGCCTTTTTTCTCTGCACAGGGAGATTACCTTGCCACTAAGTGGGCACAACTTACCCACCTTAGCCTAGAGTCTGTCACGATTAATGCTCCAGTTCAGGGGTTAACCTTAACCTTAGTTCGCCATGGAGAGCCTCAGGCGACCTATCATGATCTGTTTGATGGCAACACAGGAACCCTAGCATCACTAGACTTGCTTTCACTCCTGCAAGCTAAACTAGGGCAAGCAGCGATTCACTCGCCTTTCACGCATCAAGACCCAAGGCCAGAGAAAGCCAATCAATACTCATTGCCCAACTTAGCGTCTCAAGCTAAGGGGACAGAACCTTCAACGATTAATGACACTTCCTCATCATCACACAAGCGCTTAAGGCCAAGCATCTTATTGCCGACACCAGAACCATTAACTACGCCTGTAACGTTGTCTCAAGGCCCTGAGCGTATTGTTTCTGGCTGGTGGGATGGTGAGAAAGTGATTCGAGACTATTTCATCGCCCGTTGCGAAACCGGACGTTGGCTATGGGTGTTCCGCACTCCAAACAAAGCATGGTTTATCCATGGGTTATTTAGTTAAGCGGATTCAACAATCAGCTCAGTTTCGGTCATACATACCCATTAACCGCCGAGCAGACCAACCGCCCCGCAGACACATTTTCATTAGGACTTAACACGCTATGGCACAGCACTACTCTGAACTATTTTGTCAAAGCAATTACTCTTTCCTAGAAGGAGCGTCCCATGCTGAAGAGTTGGTTCTTCAAGCGGATTTTCTGCGTTACAACGCTTTAGCTGTCACTGACGAGTGCTCTGTTGCCGGTATCGTGAAAGTACATGCCGCAATAAAACAGCACCAGTTAGCACTAAAACAGATCGTCGGCAGTATGTTTTGGCTCAATGAAGAGTGCCAGCTCTTGTTGCTATGCCCGGATAGACAAGCTTATGCGGAGCTATGCCGAATCATTACCAATGCTCGTAGACGCAGTGAAAAAGGACATTACCAACTCTCTGAGTGGGACATCATGTCTGCCAAGCACTGTTTGGTGATATGGCTTCCTCAACAAACTGCTCAAGATAATCACTGGGGAAGCTGGCTCAATCAGCATCACTCAGGCCGACTTTGGATAGGGGTTCAGCGTCACCTTAAACAGGGTGATCAAGAGTATGTAGCTCATTGCTCGACACTTGCTCAGCACCTCCAACTTCCTATCACGGCCTGTGGTGGCGTACTGATGCATAATGCCAACCGCCTACCACTACAACACTCTCTTACGGCAATAAAACATCAATGCTCCGTGCCCGAAGTTGGCAGTCACTTACTGGCTAATGCAGAGCGCTGTTTGCGTAGCATTAATAAGCTCAACCATATATTCCAAAAGTCCTGGCTGGATGAGAGCAACCACATTGCGAGCTTATGCCAGTTTGACCTTGATAGCTTGCGTTACGAGTACCCAAGTGAATTGATTCCTGCGGGGCAAACGCCAAACCAATACCTCAGAAACTTGGTCGAACAAGGCAAGAAAAGCCGCTTCCCTGACGGGATACCCCATGATATTGAACAGATCATCGAGAAGGAACTGAACTTAATTGAAGAACTCGATTACCCCTTCTTCTTTTTAACCATTCACGACATCGTAATGTTTGCCAAACAACAAGGCATTCTTTACCAAGGCAGAGGCTCTGCGGCAAACTCTGTGGTGTGCTATTGCCTTGAGATAACGTCGGTCGACCCGCGTCAGATATCAGTACTCTTTGAACGCTTCATCAGTAAAGAACGTAATGAGCCACCTGATATCGATGTGGATTTTGAGCATGAGCGTCGCGAAGAAGTTATCCAATATATCTATCAAAAATATGGTCGAGAGCGTGCAGCATTAGCGGCTACCGTGATCTCCTATCGTTTTAAGAGTGCAGTACGAGATGTAGGAAAAGCGCTAGGGCTGCAAGAGACACAGCTGGATTACTTCATTAAAAACACCAACCGCCGAGATAAGCATCAAGGTTGGCAAGCACAACTGACACTGCTTGGGTTACAGCCAGACTCTCTCAAAGGGAAACAGTTTATCCATTTGGTCGATGAGATCATCGGCTTTCCACGCCACTTATCTCAACATGTGGGCGGCTTTGTGATCTCTTCAGGACCGCTTTATGAGCTTGTTCCTGTAGAAAATGCGGCCATGCAAGAACGTACGATTATTCAATGGGATAAGGATGACTTAGAAGCGCTTGGCCTACTCAAGGTCGATGTATTAGCACTTGGTATGCTATCTGCAATCCGTAAGTGCTTCACCATGATCCAGCAGCACTATGGGCGATCACTGTCGATTGCAGAGATCACTCGTTTACAAGACGATCCCAATGTCTACGGCATGATTCAGAGAGCCGATACGGTGGGCATCTTCCAGATCGAATCTCGTGCACAAATGAGTATGCTGCCGCGCCTAAAGCCAAGGAGCTATTACGACTTAGTGATTCAAATCGCCATCGTACGGCCGGGGCCTATCCAAGGTGATATGGTACACCCCTTTTTGAAGCGAAGAGATGGACAAGAACCCATCGACTACCCCTCCTCTGAGGTTAAATCAGTACTCTCTCGCACATTGGGCGTCCCTATTTTTCAAGAACAGGTCATTAAGCTCGCCATGGTTGCTGCTGGCTTTACGGGTGGTGAAGCCGACCAGTTACGACGAGCAATGGCGGCTTGGAAAAAGAACGGTAACGTATTTAAGTTTAAATCTAAGCTCATTGATGGGATGCAAAGTCGCGGCTACGATATCGCCTTTGCCGAGCAGATCTTTAAACAGATTTGTGGCTTTGGTGAGTATGGATTTCCCGAGAGCCACTCCGCTTCTTTTGCCGTGCTGGCGTACTGCTCCGCGTGGTTAAAGTTCTATTACCCAGAATGCTTCTATGCGTCATTGTTAAATAGTCAACCCATGGGCTTCTACAGTCCATCACAACTAGTGCAAGATGCACAGAGACACGGTGTAAAAGTACTTCCGGTATGCGTTAATGCCTCACAGCGAGACCATATCGTCGTTAATCAAGAGCAGAAGTTAGCCATTCGACTCGGTTTAAGGCAAGTGAAAGGCTTAAGTGAACAAGCAATGGAGAGCTTAGTCGCTAATCGCCCTTACCAAGGCTACCGCCATCCAAATCAGGTCACTCAACTCTCCATCAACCGTAGAGATATTGAACTATTGGCTTCAGCGAACGCAATGCACAGTGTATCCGGTGATCGTTTTCAAACCCGTTGGGCTTTAATGGATTCAGCTTCTGAATTGCCACTGTTTAGAGACATACACGAATCCCCCCAGCCACTGCGCCAACCCAATGCGACACAAGATCTATTAGAAGACTTTACCAGTACAGGTATCTCTCTCAACCAGCACCCAATAAGCCTACTTGAGCAAGCAAATAAGCTCGGGCGCTTTACTCACATGCAAGATCTTAAGCATCAAAGAGATAAATCCATGGTCACGGTTGTGGGTGTCGTGACAGGAAAACAGTCGCCGGGTACAGCAGCAGGCGTGACCTTTTTTACCCTAGAAGACAATACCGGCAATATAAATGTAGTGGTATGGAAGGCAACCGCTCGCTGTCAACAACAAGCCTACCTCACCGCAAAAATTTTAAAGGTGAAAGGAATTATAGAGAAAGAAGGTGATGTACTTCATGTGATAGCAGGCCAGCTTATTGACCTAACGGATGAATTAGAAGGTTTGAAAACTCAGTCACGGGAATTTCATTAATATGGTGAGAGTCGAGAGGTAACTGTTTGTTTCAAAGCCATTATCATAGAAGTGACAAAACCCCAAAAACAGAAAAGGGAGGCAATTAGCCTCCCTCAATTCTAATACGTTGAATTAAACTTCAACATCAGCTTCCGTACGTCTTTTCTTAAATTCCCTATATAGTAATAAGCTTAAAGTCATAACGACTTTAGACGTTAACCATATCATTAAGAGGGACTACCTTAGATTGTTCATGAAAAGTTACGTTAGTCATTAATACATACTCGATATGCTCAAATATGCATCGCGAATATAGCAAACGTTGTCCATAAAATCATCTAAAAATAACCGTACGCTGACATTTATTATAAAATCTGGCGCATTCTTTCTTGAGTTACTTCCACCAGCAAGTCTGGTTGGAACTTAGAAATGAAGCGGTTACAGCCAACTTTCTCAACCATAGCCTCGTTAAAGCTGCCGCTGAGTGAAGTGTTCAGTGTAATGAACAGGTCTTGCATACGAGGGTCACTACGTACTTCGTGGGTAAGCTTGTAACCATCCATCTCAGGCATCTCTGCATCGGTGATCATCAACAGAAGCTCTTCATAGATGTCTTTACCTGCATCACACCATGACTTAAGTAAATTCAAAGCCTCAAGACCATCACGACATTCAATAATGTTCAAACCAAGCTGAGACAAAGTACCTTTAATTTGGTTACGCGCTGTTGAAGAGTCATCAACGATCAATACATTACGTCCAACCAATTGAGCGGCTAACTCTGCATCGAGTACGCCTTCAGAGATTGAAACATCGTAGTCGATGATCTCAGCAAGCACTTTTTCCACATCAATGATCTCAACGATCTTCTGCTGCTTGTCTTCTTCAATGTGCGTAATTGCAGTTAGGTAGTTAGCTCTTCCCGTCGTCTTCGGCGGCGGCTGAATTTCAGTCCACATCGTATTGACGATATTACGAACCTGACCAACTAAGAAGCCTTGAACGGTACGGTTGTACTCGGTAATGATAAGGTTACTTTCTTGTGATTCTTGACGAGACGGTGGGAAACCAATCGCACTGCGTAAATCAATCACAGGTACTGACTCACCACGTAGGGAAGCAACACCAGTAATATTATGATGCGAACCCGGTAGTTTGGTTAACGCAGGTACTTTGAGCACCTCTTTTACTTTGAATACGTTAATCGCAAACAATTGGCGGCTATTCAAACTGAAAAGCAACAGCTCTAAACGGTTTTCACCGACTAACTTGGTTCTTTGATCAACCGAGTTCAAAACGCCAGACATACAACACCTTAGTGATAACAATAACTGCAGATACAATAGCCTAAATCAATAGGCTAACGCAAAACTACATAGGGAGGTTCTTAAACTAATGGCATCATTGTAAGCAATATGCCATTGAAGTAAATGGGCGGTGTTCAGATATGAGTCACGGCGAGGTTGATTTATAAATTAACCTTCGATCACCTTCATAAGTAATTGGCCATCGTACAGTGCTTGTTTGATCAGAGCAGCACCCGGCATGGTAGCTTGTTTATAGAAACGAGACTCCATCAATTCAAGATCTTGGTGATAGACCTTTAAGCTCTGTTCTTCTATGCACTTTTGAATTGCTGGATAAAGGACGTTTTTCGCTTGGTTAACCACACCACCAATCAAGATCTTTTCTGGGTTGAAAAGGTTAATCACGATAGCGATGGCCGAGCCTAAGTAATGGCCTAGCTGCTCAATGACTTCCACAGCCATCGGGTCACCTTCGGCTGCTGCTGCACAAATCTGCTCGATGGTAACGTCTTCGATACCTTCCAGAGACGAACTTTCACCTTGAGCAATACGCTCTTTTACTCGCTCACGAATCGCTTGAGAGCTGGCAACAGTTTCTAAACAGCCTCGGTTACCGCAGTGACAAAGCTTGCCCTGTTTATCGATCTGGATATGACCGAGTTCACCGATATTTCCGTGGCGACCTTGTAAAACGCGACCATCGAGAATAATACCTGCCCCTAAACCGTGGTGGATAGAGATAAGTACAGAGTTGTCGTTGTCTTGCGAGTTACCAAACAGCTTCTCAGCCAATGCCCAAGCACGTGTGTCATTGGCAATAAAAACGGGAAGCCCAGTTTCTTTGTAGATCTCTGGCCCTAAAGCAAGGTTCTCTACATTGTAGTGTGGCATCTGCAAAACGATGCCCTGCTCCGAGTTCACTAAACCCGGTAGTGTCACCGCAATGCTGGTTACCCTATCAAGCTGCTCAGCATACGTTTGGAAGAATTCGTCGATTTCATGGAGTAGACGCGCCAATACATCTTCTTGGTCGCGTTCGTGGATATCGATCTTAGTGTCGATAAGCACATCACCACCCAGCTCGTGCAGAGCGATAGTGAGATAACCACGACCCAAGCGCATCGAAAGAAACTGCCACCCTTCATTATTGGTTTGCAAACCAACAGCCGGACGCCCACGCGTGGTCGCTTCCTGAACCGTGGTTTCATGAATAAGGTGAGCTTCCATGAGTTCACGAGTAATTTTGGTAATACTCGCCGGAGCCAACTCACTTTGTTTGGACAGATCGATACGAGAAATGGGACCTTTAAGGTCTATTAGTTTATATACACGACCAGCATTGACCTGTTTGATATGATCAATATGGCCCGGTTGAGCCATGTACATTTTACGCTCCAGAAATCATCAATCGGGTAATTTTTTTACTTTGCGAAGTAATTGTGAAGTCCCTTGGTATATTGCCGTGACAAGCATCACGTATATACATGAATCTTTGTGTTTCGAGTCAAATACTTTAACAGAAATTCATACATCTCCCTCTACGACAAGACTTAATTTTCACCAGAAAACATCGCTCCTGCGTCTGATCATCAATTATTTTACGTAATTGGAGAAATATCTCGTTGGCTCCCAATAAATTATCAATTAATGCATATACTTAATTTTATCTTACACAGATTACTTGGTCTCACAGTAGGAGCATTCATGACAGCACAGGTAAGAAAAACAAAAATCGTTACCACACTGGGCCCATCCACAGACAAAGGCAACGTTCTCGAAGAGATCATCAAAGCCGGCGCCAACATCGTTCGCATGAACTTTTCTCATGGTAGTAGCGAAGATCACATCCAACGCGCGGCTAACGTTCGTGCTATTGCCAAAAAACTCGGTACCCAAGTCGCAATACTCGGAGACCTTCAGGGGCCGAAGATTCGAGTATCCACCTTTAGAGACGGAAAGATTCAACTCGCCGTCGGCGACAAATTTACACTCGATAGCAGCCTAGGACTCGGTGAAGGTAATCAAGAATCGGTCGGACTGGACTATAAAGAGCTACCCAATGATGTGGATGCTGGCGATGTCCTGCTACTCGATGATGGCCGTGTTCAACTAAAGGTTACTTCAGTAGAAGGCTGTCGAGTGCATACCGAAGTCATCATCGGCGGTCCTTTGTCGAACAACAAGGGGATCAATAAGAAAGGCGGCGGCCTCTCGGCTGAAGCTCTGACAGAGAAAGACAAGCGTGACATCATTACCGCCGCAGAGATCCAAGTTGATTACCTTGCTGTTTCATTCCCTCGTAACGGGGAAGACATGAGCTACGCCAGACAACTCGCTCGTGACGCTGGCCTGGAAGCACATCTAGTCGCCAAAGTTGAACGAGCAGAAACAGTTTCTAGTATTGAGAACATGGATGACATCATCATGGCGTCAGATGTAGTCATGGTAGCCCGTGGAGACCTCGGAGTTGAGATTGGTGACCCAGAGCTAGTTGGCGTACAGAAACAGCTTATACGTCGCGCTAGAGCGCTTAACCGTACGATTATCACCGCAACCCAAATGATGGAATCGATGATATCAGCACCCATGCCAACACGCGCTGAAGTGATGGATGTCGCCAACGCCGTGCTTGATGGTACCGATGCGGTAATGCTATCTGGAGAAACGGCTGCTGGCGCCTACCCCGTCGAGACCGTTAAGTCGATGGCTGAAGTATGTATCGGTGCAGAGAAGATGGCTGGAGTGAACCAATCTAACTACCGCATCGACCGAACGTTTGTAACGGCGGAAGAAACCATTTCAATGGCGACCATCTACTCGGCAAACCATATGGAAGGCATTAAAGGCGTTGTCACTCTCACTGAGTCCGGTCGCACAGCATTAATGATGTCTCGCCTCAGTGCCGACATGCCAATCTTCGCTTTGTCACGCAACGAAGGTACTCTAAATCGCTGTACCCTATACCGAGGCGTTACGCCTATCTATTTTGAGACGGACAAAGAAGACAGCTTTGATATCGCTCTCTCTACGCTGACCTGTTTGAAAGAGAAAGGGATGCTCAAATTTGGCGATCTCGTGATTATCACGCAGGGTGACATCATGGATGTCGCAGGTTCAACAAACTGCATGCGTGTGCTTCCTGTTACCTAGATATTACGGCATTCATACTTATGGCTGTGGAGCTAAACTTCACAGCCATTTTTGTGCTTAACACTCGATATCCGCAAGTTGAGAGGCATAAAAAGCAGAGATGTTAGATGCAGAAACGCTAGATGCTATGCGAACTGGATAACATGGGATGCTTTGGCGTTTTGTATGGAGCAATACAACTCCACAAATTTAAATCCAGCTTCCATCCCAAGCTGATAATCATGTAAGAGATCTTCTTTATCACTCATCAATGAGCTCGATTTGAGAGGCTCACTCGGCGCAATTTGAATCACGAAGGTATCATCTGGCGGAGAGTGTAAGAAATCTTCAGTCAATGAGTAGGTTTGGTAGTGAACCATCAACATATCCGCTAAGCCTGAATCGAACTTGTCGCCAACCAAGTGACTAAGACGGTAGATATCATCAGCACCAAACAGCCAACGCCCGCCATTAAGCAGGTCTAAATGCCGCCTGTCACGTTTCTGTTGCTTAGAGCGCGTGATCTGTTGCTGGAAGAACGAACTCCAATCGACCTTCCATTGCTCGACTTTCTGTTGCCAATGATCTTGCACGCTGCTGAAAGAACTACGAAACCACTCCAGCTCTTCCGCTGAGATAGGTTTCGGTGGCTTAGGTCCTTGCTGCAACTCATTCTCGGGGCGCCATTCAGAAGCCGGCTCAGTGCGTATAACAACGATTGAGCGTGCTTGTCTTCTCCAAGCCTCTTGAACCGGAATTGAAGCCGATACTCCACCATCTACATAATTCTCCCCAGCGATCTCAACCTCTCCATTGTAAAGCCGAGGAATGGCACAGGTAGCGAGCATAACCTTGTGCCAATCTTCACTAAATAATGGGAAATAGTGATCTTTAAGATCTTTTACATCCGTCACTGCCGCGTAGATGTTGCGTCCACCCAAGGCTTGCTGCCCTAAATCAAGGTCGAGCTTATACGGATAGGCTAGGATTTTTTCGAGCGCCCACTCCATTCCCAAGCCTTTACGGTGGCGAATATAAGAGAATAGATTAAAGAACTCAGGATCTGTGGTCAGATCCATAATAAAGGACTTACCCAGGCCTTTGTCTCGACAAGCAAAAGCACATAGATTCAGAGCACCAGCAGAGGTACCAAAGAAATCATCGAATGGGTCAAAATTAGAGAGGAGAAAGGCGTCTAGTACGCCAGATGTAAATATCCCTCTTTGGCCACCACCTTGAGCAACCAAAGCTGTTTTACCCGCAATAAACTTGTCGTAGTAAGCCAAGTCTATTGCGATATCGGTATTAGTAATTACGCCACTGTTCATTGCTACTTAAAGCGAACTGTGTAATTTCGCTTTCCTGCTATGGTTAGTTAGTTATTGCGATAAAACCGAACGTTAGCAGCACAATGAAGATAAAAGCGGTAATTTGTAGAGCGTTTTTCAGATCATGTTCCATAGACACCTCTGGTTATTATATTTAGTTTAGCCTTATTTAAGTGATATCAGGTGTGTGAAGTATGTTCAAGATTCGTCGAAATTAGTCGCACAATATTGATGTAAGCATCACAATTAATAGGTGTTTGGATAAGGATAGACCCATGAATAACAAAACAAATACTCTCGTGCTTTTCGCCCTTCTGAGTTATTCAGGGGCTTCTCTATCGGCTGAGATTCAAATCACTCCAATGATAGGTTTCACTGGCGGTGGTGCTGTCGAGGATGAAGATGGCAACACCTACGATATGGAAAATTCAGCCAGCTACTCTCTTGCTATCGAGACGCCACTCGAAAAGGGGCGAGTTGGGTTATTTTACTCAAATCAAAAGTCTGAGCTGGAATCTCTAAAACTAGACTCTTCAATTCAATACTTACACTTCCAGAGCAGTATCTACTACCCTGCAACGAATCAGTTTTCTGGTTACCTAGGTTTAGGACTGGGCGCTTCCTATGTCGATGTCGATTGGGCCAAAGATAAGTACGGATTCTCAGCATCTATTTTTGGTGGTGTGGAATACAAGCTCTCTGATAGCCTCGCACTAACTACTCAATTGCGTTGGCTAGGTACGGTCGTTGATAACGATACCAGCGGAGCCTGTAACTTACCCTCTACTGGGCAGAACTGTGTGATCCGATTTGAAACCGATTGGATGAACCAGTTTCAAGCCAATGTCGGCCTGACATTTACTTTTTAGCGATACAACGCCAGGTGCATAAGGGCGCTACACATCTGCATTAATGCTATCTAATAAAAAAACAGGCGCGGATATAACCGCGCCTATTTATATATCAGTCTTCTGAGCTTAAAACTTGTAAGTCACACCTACTGCACCACCAAGTTGTAACTCTGCTCCTGCGTACAAATCCAGCTCAGGATGAACTTGTGCGTAAGCGTTCCATCCCTCGTAGAAATTCACTTTTACACCCAGTGGTACTCGGACACCGAAGTCATCTTCCCACTCAGCCCATGCGCCAACGCCCACATACCAGTCTAATGGTGTTTCTGAATCAAACTTGCCACGTTTAAGCATGTAATCGAAGGCTGCGCCATCATTACCCACGGTGACGCGGTAAGTGTTATCTATTTCAATCACTGCGCTCAAGTCTTGGTCTAGTGCTAAACCCACTTCAAGGTCTGCATTGTCTGCCGCGTGTGCAACAAAAGAACTGCTCGCAATCAGGAGACCAAATAATCCATATTGTTTCATAATCAAGCCCTATTAATACATCTGCGATGAAGCATAGTTACCTATTAAAGATAGATGTCATCGTAGAGTTAGAGAACCATGGATATTAAGTCAACTTGGCCACAGTGGTGAAGAGTATGCAGAAACGAAAAAAGGAGGCTTAAAGCCTCCTTCTACTCGATTGAATCAGTGATTAACCGTTGTTACGGATCCACTCATCCATGTCTGTTTTCAGGTTGTCAGACTTAGTACCGAAGATAGCTTGAACGCCACCAGCTACTACTACTACACCAGCAGCACCTAGTTTCTTCAGTTTGTCCTGGTCAACAACTTCTGTATCAGCAACCGCTACACGTAGACGAGTGATACAAGCGTCAAGACCAGTGATGTTAGCTTTGCCACCGAATGCAGCAACTAGTTCGCCAGCTAGCTCAGAGCCAGTCGCTACAGCTTGGTCTTCTGACTCGTCTTCACGACCAGGAGTCTTAAGGTCTAGAGCTTTGATTACTGTGCGGAATACGAAATAGTAAAGCGCTGCGTAACCTAGGCCACAAACAATCATTAGACCCATCTTAGACGCGTTGCCAGATAGAACTAGGAAGTCGATTAGACCGTGAGAGAAAGATGTACCGTGTACAAAACCTAGAGTGTTCGCTAGAACGTATGCAGAACCTGCTAGTAGAGCGTGGATTGCGTACAGTACTGGAGCAACGAATAGGAATGAGAATTCGATTGGCTCAGTAATACCTGTTAGGAATGAAGTCAGAGCAGCTGATGCCATGATACCCATTACTTTAACGCGGTTTTCAGGTTTAGCAGAGTGTGCAATTGCGATTGCAGCAGCTGGTAGACCGAACATCTTGAACATGTAACCACCTGCTAGCTGACCGAAGCCGTTGCCTGCAGCACGAGATGCTTCATCAGCAACTAGGTAACAAGTAAGAACACCGTTTTGAGTTTCGCCAGCAGCGTTTACACAAGTACCAGCTTCGAAGAAGAAAGGTACGTTCCAAACGTGGTGAAGACCGAATGGGATCAAAGAACGCTCAATGATGCCGTAGATACCAAACGCAACTTGTGGGTTTTGGTGTGCAGCCCAATCAGAGAATGCAGCGATTGCGCCGCCAACTGGTGGCCATACGATAGATAGTAGGATTGCAAGACCGATCGCAGAGAAACCAGTGATGATTGGCACAGCACGCTTACCAGCGAAGAAGCCAAGGTACTCTGGAAGTTGGATACGGAAGAAACGGTTGAATGCCCAAGCAGCAACACCACCGACTAGGATACCACCTAGTACACCAGTATCGATTTTCTCAACGCCCATAACACCAGCCATTACGCCAAGTGTTGCAGTCATGATACCGTAACCAACGATTGCAGCTAGACCTGCAACACCGTCATTGTTTGTAAAGCCAAGTGCAACACCTACAGCAAATAGCAGAGCCATTTGACCGAATACTGAACCACCCGCTTGTTCCATTAGATTAGAAACAATCTCTGGAATGAAAGAAAGGTCCGCTGCACCAACACCAAGCAAAATACCCGCAACTGGTAAAACTGATACTGGTAGCATCAGAGACTTACCAACTTTTTGCAGGCTAGCAAAAAGGTTCTTAAACATGTTTATGCTCCTGATAAAGATAAAATAATTATATGGGTTCTAACGGCACACCCCCGTAGCCTAAATGTTAGCACCCAGTGAAAATGTAACCATGTATTGCATTATATTTTCTGCCGCTAAATATATATTGATGGGTAACAAACTTTCTAGTGACTTACGAAATTTAGTTTCAAAACACGTCTTGGATCACATGTCAAATCCAAAAATGCAATGGTTTACAATTAGGTAAAGTATTGTTTTTAAATGATTTTTTATTTACAGATTATTATTTCACGGGGTAAATAAAATAAGGGCTAATGTTATTTTTAGTAACAAATTTACAGATGTTACATTTTATGCTCTCAAGTTCAACATAATTCGTAAACATTAAAAAAGTTGAGCGTTTTGGTGATCTAATACGCAAAAAAGGGAGCTTACGCTCCCTTTTGTTTATCGATTTCATTTTTCATCGCAAAAAAAGTTTTCGGTAATTTTCCGTTGTTTTTTGTGCAACTTCTTTCATTGAGATTCCCTTGAGCTGAGCGATGTACGCGGCCACTTCAACCACATATGCAGGCTGATTCTGTTTGCCACGATATGGGACCGGAGCGAGATATGGAGAGTCTGTTTCAATCAGTAGCCTATCAAGTGGGATATTTTTAACCACTTCTTTTAACTCTGTCGCTTGCCTAAAAGTCACGATGCCAGAAATTGATATGTAAAAACCCAACTCCATAGCTGCATCAGCGAACGCCTGATCCTCAGTAAAACAGTGAATAACACCACCGCATTTCTCAGCGCCACCATCACGCAAAATAGCGAGAGTATCTTCGCGTGCATTGCGTGTATGAATGATCAAAGGCTTGTTAAGCTCAACTGCAAGTTCAACATGCTGCTTAAAACGTTCTTGTTGCAGCTCTGCTGTCTCTGGTTGGTAGTGGTAATCCAACCCGGTCTCACCAATAGCAACAACCTTATCGTCGCTTGCGTAACGACGCATACGTTCAAAATCGAAGTCACTCTCAACATCAAGTGGATGAACACCACACGATGCATGAACATTATCGAAAGGCGAGATCATTTCGAGCATATTTTCGAAAGAATCTAATGTCACGCCAACGGAAAGTAGCTGTTCAACGTTAGCCTCTTTGGCCTTATTGATGACATCTTCTACGCCGGTATGTAAATCTTGATAGTCCAATTTGTCTAAATGACAGTGGGAATCTACGAACATGTTTCCTCGCAAGTGGCGATAAGCCAATTCATTATCAGAAGCTCTGTGTTAAGCCCTGGGTGTTGCTTTAATTGTTCAAGAAGAACCAATAGCTGACTCGATGATTTATGAGCCGCTTGATACGAAAGAGTGATCGATAAAGCTTGTGCACTCGGCAGAATAGATTGACTTTGAATACCAAAATGTACCTTCTGCACGTCTGAGAGTAGATGCCATAACCAACTTAACTGAACAATTGAATCTTTCGCTATTTCAGATGCCAATTGCATCAAATTGAAGTCACTGCGCTGAATAATCTTCAGAAAGCGGTCGAACAGTTGTTGAGAGTTCTCTACCCCCCCCTCTTCTACCATAGCTTTTGCTAGTAGCGGGGCATTGTCATTCAGAGATAGCACGTAGTCTGGGACATCTTTTCCTAGCTCTTGCTTCAACCACTGACCACCTAGTTCTAAGCTTGGAGTAGCGACGCTGAACTGCTGACAACGACTGACAATCGTCGGCATTAAACGATGGCTGTTCTGGCTAACTAGAATAAAAACACACTCACTAGAGGGTTCTTCTAAGGTCTTTAGTAGTGCATTCGAAGCCGATTCATTCATCGCCTCGGCTGGACTAACCACGATGACACGCAAGCCATTCAATTGGGATGACTCTTGCGCCCAGCGATTACTCGATCGTATCTGATCGACTGTGATCGCTTTGCCCTCTTTCTCTGGAGAGATAACATGAAAATCCGGGTGACTGCCTGATTTCATCAGCTCACAGCTATGACAAAAACCGCAAGCCTCACTTTCGTAGTTGATACACATCAACGACGCGGTGAGTTGATCCACGGCTTTTTCAACACCCAAACCTAGCGGTGCATTAACAATCGATGAATTGGGGAATCGCCCTGCTTCTAGACTCTTTTTCCACTCGTTCCAAAGTGGTGATAGCCAAGGGTATAACTCGGTCATGTTTAACCTACTGTTGCTCTAACCAAGTTGTTAGCGCTTGTTTGATATCTGCCGCTACTTGCTCGATCTCTTGCTCTGCATTAATGACCAATACCGATTCATCTTGCTCGGCGATCTCTAAGTAACGTTCACGTGTACGGTCAAAGAATGAGATATCCATCTTTTCAATACGATCTAACTCGCCGCGACCACGCGCACGCTCAAGGCCAACACGTGGGTCCAAATCTAAATATAGAGTCAAATCGGGCTTGAAGTCGCCTAAAGTAGTCTCTTTTAATGACGTCATGGTCTTGCGGTCAATCTGACGACCACCGCCTTGATAGGCTTGTGACGACATATCATGACGATCACCCAGCACCCATTTACCTTCAGCAAGCGCTGGCTTAATTACATTCTCTACCAGCTGAACACGCGCTGCATACATCAATAACAGCTCGGTCATATCTTGCAGCTTCTCACCTTCATGCTCTTCTTTAACTAAAGAGCGCATCTTTTCGGCAAGGACAGTACCACCAGGCTCACGAGTATTCACGACCTCAGCGACACCTGATTCTTTGAGTGTCGCTAAGATTGCGTTAATCGCAGTGCTTTTACCTGCACCTTCTAGACCTTCTACCGTAATAAACTTCGACTGATTCATAGCTTTGTTCTTTATTTGTTTTTTCTTAATTGTTTTAAGTAAGCTCGTACTGCACGGTTGTGCTCAGCCAAACTCTTTGAAAATACGTGACCACCTGTGCCGCTTGCCACAAAGTAAAGGTAGTTACTTTGTTCTGGGTTCAAAGCCGCATTAATCGATGCTCTGCCAGCCATCGCAATCGGCGTAGGCGGTAGACCATTGATAGTGTATGTGTTGTATGGTGTTGGTGTTCTTAAATCTTTCTTACGAATGTTGCCATCATAGCTATCACCCATTCCGTAGATAACGGTTGGATCGGTTTGTAGGCGCATACGCTTATTTAGGCGATTCACGAATACCGATGAAACACGCTCACGCTCAGAAGCAACAGCAGTCTCTTTTTCGATGATAGACGCAAGGATAAGCGCTTCATACGGTGATTTAAGAGGCAGCTTTTCAGCACGAGTCTCCCACTCTTGGTTAACCACATCCATGAGATCTTTGTGAGCACGTTTCAATAAGTCTAAATCGCTGGTGCCATAGGTGTAGTGATAAGTCTCAGCGAGAAATAAACCTTCTAACTTCTTATGTTCAATACCCAGTAGCTCTGCGATCTCTTCTTCTGAGACGCCTTGTAGCGTCTGCTCAATAAATTCGTTCTGTTCTAGCTGCTGACGCCACTCATCAAAGCGGCTACCTTCAACAAATGTGATCGTAAACTGGTGCTCTTTACCTTCAACCAATACTTGAAGTGCCTGGTTAAGCGTTAGTTCTGGCTCAAGCAAGAAAGTACCCGCTTTCACATCAACCAATTCTGGGTGAAGCTTACGAATCAGCTTGCTGTATGGCGACGCCGTAAACAAACCTTCATCAACCAGTTGATTCAATACACGATGGAAACTCGCACCAGGAGCAACAGTGATCACCTGTGGCTCCTCTAGCTGAATTACTTGTTTTAGGTGCGCTTCAGCTTGATTGTAAATATAGAATGCTGCTGATGCTGCGATCACTAAGCATAAGACGACAAAAATAGATAACTTCTTAATCACGAGTTTAATAGTCCTTGAAGGGTACGTGTGACATGTCCAATTTCGAATTGTGTTTCTTTAATCTTGGTAACAGGAGCAACACCAAGGATTGAGTTAGTCATAAAGACCTCGTCGCTAGAAAGTAGGTGTTCTAGGTCAAAGCGACCGACGACAACCTCTGTTTGCTTACCTAGCTCAAGCAACACCTGTTTACGCATTACCCCAGCAACGCCACTGGCGTTAAGTTCAGGAGTGAAGAGCATTGAATCTTTGCGCCAAAACAGGTTCGCCATCGTGGTTTCGACCACCTGCTCATTGATATCTAATGCAATACCATCAACCAAGCCTAATTCATCTAGCTCAGCCTTCATGAGAATCTGCTCAAGACGATTGTTATGCTTGTGGCCGGCTAACAATGGGGATAGCCCTAGTTTTTGCTGACAAACACCGAGTTCGACGCCAGATTGCTGCCATTGACTGTAATGTTCTGGAAAAGCAAACGTACTAATGGTCACGACAGATGAAAACACGCCTGATGGGCTGTAACCTCGGCCACCAGAACCACGACTCACATGTAGCTTAACGCCCCCTAACCCTTTTTCAGGTACAGAGCAAAGCGCTTTATCCAACCATAAGCTGACTTGCTCCCAATCGAGAGGAGCAATGCGCAAAGCAACGAGACAAGCATCAACTCGCTGTTGATGATCATTGTAATATTGAATTTCACCATCGAGTGTCAGCATCGTGGTAAAACAACCATCGCCGTACTGAAACGAGCGATCGGTTAAGGCGACTGTTTGTTGGCTTTCTCCATCAACCCAAAACATGCTTTTCTCCAAAAAAGAAACGGCTCAATGCTAAGCATCAAGCCGTTTAAAAACAAGTCTAATTAGTGACTATCTACGATGTTTGAGTCTTTTATAAGATGATTAAATCTTTTTGAAGATCAAACAGCCGTTTGTACCACCAAAGCCGAATGAGTTACACGCCGCATATTCCATGCCGCTAACTTCACGCGCTGTGTGTGGAACTAGGTCAATGTCTAGACCCTCTTCAGGATCGTCTAGGTTGATAGTTGGTGGAACAACTTGATCAACCAGAGACATTGCAGTGATGATAGCTTCTGCAGAACCTGCAGCACCTAGTAAGTGACCAGTCATCGACTTAGTCGAAGAAACTAGTACTTGCTTGTAACCTGCTTCGCCAAGAGCACGCTTGATGCCTTTGATCTCTGCTACGTCACCTGCTGGAGTCGATGTACCGTGTGCGTTTACATAACCGATTTGTTCACCAGTAATGCCAGCATCACGCATCGCCGCTTCCATCGCTAGTGCACCACCTGAACCATCTTCACTTGGAGAAGTCATGTGGTAAGCGTCACCAGACATACCGAAGCCTACAAGCTCACAGTAGATCTTAGCGCCACGTGCTTTAGCGTGTTCGTACTCTTCTAGTACCATCATACCTGCGCCATCGCCAAGAACAAAACCGTCACGGCCTTTATCCCATGGACGAGAAGCTTTTTGCGGCTCATCGTTACGTGTTGATAGTGCTTTAGCTGCACCGAAACCACCCATACCTAGAGGCGTAGATGCTTTCTCAGCACCGCCCGCTAGCATTGCGTCTGCATCGCCGTATGCAATCATGCGAGCTGCGTGACCAATGTTGTGTAGGCCAGTTGTGCATGCAGTAGAAATAGCGATATTAGGACCGCGTAGACCACGCATGATAGACATGTGACCAGCAATCATGTTCACGATCGTTGACGGAACAAAGAATGGGCTAATTTTACGAGGGCCTTTTTCAGTCAGCGCTTGGTGACCAGCTTCGATCAAACCAAGGCCACCGATACCAGAACCGATAGCCACACCAATACGTGGTGCGTTCTCATCAGTAACGGTTAGACCAGAATCATCAAGTGCCTGAACACCTGCTGCGACGCCGTACTGGATGAATAGATCCATTTTACGAGCATCTTTTTTAGACATGTACTCTTCGCAGTTAAAGTCTTTAACTAGACCTGCAAAACGAGTTGAGAAATTGGTTGCATCAAAGTGCTCGATATTCACGATACCACTTTGACCAGCTAGCAGGGCTTTCCAAGAAGATTCTACAGTGTTGCCTACCGGTGACAACATACCCATGCCAGTGACAACTACACGACGCTTGGACACGATTTTACACTCCGGGGATTGAAATGATTTAGGATGAGGATAGATGAGTTAGATAAAACACAGGCGGTCGAGGTGACCGCCTGGGAGAGATTATTACTGAGCGCTAGTTACGTAATCGATAGCAGCTTGAACAGTAGTAATTTTCTCAGCTTCTTCATCTGGGATTTCAGTGTCGAATTCTTCTTCTAGAGCCATTACTAGCTCAACAGTGTCTAGAGAATCAGCACCTAGGTCATCAACGAAAGAAGCTTCGTTTTTAACTTCTGCTTCGTCTACACCTAGTTGTTCAACAATGATTTTCTTTACGCGTTCTTCGAGGTTGCTCATTTTTTCTTTTCCTTTACAGAGTTCGCTTTATGCGATGTTTTCCGTAGTTTATTCAATCTATTAAAAGTTGCAAGGCCAACTTTTCTGGTCAAACCACAATTTTAGCGATTTTAACCGAAATTACGTATGATTTTGACTTAAATCATGCACAAATGTTGCACACAATTTACACCATGTACATACCGCCATTGACGTGAAGTGTTTCACCTGTGATATAAGCTGCCGCAGGCGACGCCAAAAATACCACAGCTTCAGCGATTTCGCGAGGGTCGCCTAGACGACCTGCTGGTACATTCGCCAAAGTTGCTGCACGTTGGTCATCATTTAGCGCTTTTGTCATGTCTGTTTCAATAAAACCAGGTGCAACTGTGTTCACTGTCACACCACGAGAAGCTACTTCACGTGCCATAGACTTAGTGAAACCGATAACACCTGCTTTAGCTGCAGCGTAGTTTGCTTGGCCAGCGTTGCCCATAGTACCAACAACAGAACCTACGTTGATGATACGGCCTTCACGCTTCTTCATCATGCCACGCAGTACCGCTTTAGACATGCGGTAGATAGGCGTTAGGTTAGTATCGATGATATCGTTCCACTCGTCATCTTTCATGCGCATAAGTAGGTTATCGCGTGTGATACCAGCGTTGTTCACTAGGATATCAATCGCACCAAACTCATCGTTGATGGTTTTTAGTGTTGCAGCGATAGAATCAACATCTGTTACGTTCAGAGCAAGACCTTTACCGTTCTCACCAAGATACTCACTGATCGCAGCAGCACCGTTTTCTGACGTTGCAGTACCGATAACTTTAGCACCACGCTCAACTAAAAGTTCAGCGATAGCACGACCGATACCACGGCTTGCACCTGTAACTAGTGCAACTTTGCCTTCTAAATTCATCATAACTTCTCTTTATGTCGTTATTTAGCAGCTTCTAGTGATGCAGCATCATTTACTGCAGCAGCTGTCATTGTTTTAACAATACGCTTAGTTAGACCTGTTAGTACTTTACCTGGGCCTAATTCTAGTAGTTTTTCTACGCCTTGCTCGTTCATTGCTTGCACACCTTCAGTCCAACGTACTGGGCTGTAAAGTTGACGAACAAGTGCATCTTTAATCTTCGCAGGGTCTGTTTCAGCAGCCACATCAACATTGTTGATAACAGGCAGTGCAGGTGCGTTGAACTCTAGTGCTTCTAGAGCATCGGCTAGCTTCTCAGCAGCTGGCTTCATTAGTGCACAGTGAGACGGTACAGATACTGGTAGAGGAAGTGCACGCTTAGCGCCCGCTTCTTTACATAGTGCACCAGCACGCTCTACAGCCGCTTTATTTCCAGCGATAACAACTTGGCCTGGAGAGTTGAAGTTAACTGGAGAAACCACTTCATCTTGTGCAGCTTCTTCACAAGCTTTAGCGATTGATTCGTCATCTAGACCAATGATTGCGTACATTGCACCAACGCCTGCTGGTACCGCTTCTTGCATCAATTGACCACGAAGTTCAACCAGCTTGATCGCTTCTTTGAAGTCGATAACGCCTGCACATACTAATGCAGAGTACTCACCTAGGCTGTGGCCTGCTAGGTTTGCAGGTTGCTCTAGGCCAAGCTCTTGCCATACACGCCAGATAGCAACAGATGCTGCAAGTAGAGCTGGTTGAGTACGGAAAGTTTCGTTTAGGTTTTCTACTGGACCTTCTTGAACTAGAGCCCATAGGTCGTAACCAAGAGCTTCAGAAGCTTCAGCGAATGTTTGTTTTACAACATCATACTGCTCGCCTAGTTCAGCAAGCATACCAACAGCTTGAGAGCCTTGGCCTGGGAATACGATAGCAAACTTGCTCATTGTAATTATCCTTTAAGCAATGCAAAAAATTGAATAAGGCACATAATCTATGTGCCTTGATTGTTCTGTCGACTTAGGGGTTAGAACTTAACCAGAGCTGAGCCCCAAGTGAAACCGCCACCAAACGCTTCAAGAAGAAGAGTCTGACCGCGCTTAATTCGTCCATCGCGAACCGCTTCATCTAACGCAGTCGGAACCGTCGCTGCCGACGTGTTGCCGTGCTTATCAAGTGTAATCACCACCTGATCAAGTGACATAGTTAGCTTTTTAGCTGTTGCAGAGATAATGCGGTAGTTGGCTTGGTGTGGTACCAGCCAATCTAGTTCCGACTTATCCATGTTGTTAGCTGCCAGTGTGTCTTTTACTAGCTTAGAAAGCTGAGTCACTGCCACCTTGAAAACTTCGTTGCCTGCCATGTGAAGCCATTTGTCAGCATCACCGCCGCGCTCAGGAACTTCAAGGCTTAGTAGCTCACCGTATTTACCATCAGAGTAAATGTGAGTAGACAAAATACCTGGCTCTTCACTCGCACCCACAACAACTGCACCTGCGCCATCACCAAATAGGATGATAGTAGAACGATCAGTTGGGTCACAAGTTTTAGACAATGCATCTGCACCGATAACCAAAACGTTCTTACACATGCCTGATTTGATGTGTTGGTCAGCCACTGATAATGCGTAAACAAAACCAGAACATGCCGCCGCTAAGTCAAACGCTGGACAGCCTTTAATACCAAGCTTACCTTGCACCTGGCATGCAGAAGAAGGGAACGTATGGCTGCTGCTGGTCGTTGCAACAATGATCAAGTCGATATCATTTTTATCGATACCCGCCATATCAATTGCGTTTTCAGCAGCGTAGAACGCCATATCCGCTACAGTTTCATTTTCTGCAGCAATACGACGCTCTTTAATACCTGTTCTAGCAACAATCCACTCATCGCTAGTCTCTACCATTTTCTCTAGATCTGCGTTTGTACGCACCTGAGATGGCAAGTAGCTGCCAGTACCTAATATTTTGCTATACATGAAGACTAATAATGCCTCTCGAGTAAAACCGCTTCCAAACGATCGCTAATGCGGCTAGGGACTTGTCGTTTGACCTCGTGTACTGCCTCGCCAATTGCGTTGACGACCGCAGATACATCAGCACTTCCATGACTTTTAATGACAATGCCGCGCAATCCTAACAAACTTGCGCCGTTATACTGGTCGGGGTTCAAGGTTTTTAATTCAGTAAATAGCTCAGAAAACAGTATTCTGGCGATCCAACCCTTTATCGTTGACGCCATGATGCGCGTTTTTAGCTTATCAATAAAGAGTTGTGCAGTACCTTCACACGTTTTTAGGCACACATTGCCCACAAAACCATCACAAACAACCACATCTGCTGCATCTTGCAGCAGCTGATTTCCTTCAATATAGCCGATGAAGTTCACAGACTGGGTGTTAGACAACATTTCCGCGCATCGTTTTACAAGGTCATTGCCTTTTATTTCTTCTGCGCCGATATTCAAAATCGCGACACGTGGTGGGCGGTTTAAATGTTGTTCTGCGAGTGCGCTTCCCATAACAGCAAATTGAAAAAGAGAGTCTGCGTCACTGGATACGTTGGCACCTAGGTCCAGCATCCACGTTCTACCACCGGATGCAGTTGGCAACGCTGAGACAAGTGCTGGTCTATCAATGCCGGGAAGGAGTTTCAAACGAAAACGTGACAAAGCCATTAATGCACCGGTATTACCACCGCTGACACATGCGTCTGCTTGAGATTCCGCAACCAGATCGATTGCTTCACGCATAGAGCTGCCCTGACTGTTTCGTAAGGCAAGAGAAGGCTTTTCTGAGTTTGAAATAACTCGGTCACAGTGCTGGATGCTCAAACGAGAATCAGGCTGCCGACCTAATGAGGATAATTGAGATGTGATCGCATTTCGATCACCTATGAGAATGACTTTTAGCTCTGGGAAATACGACAGTGCCTGCACGGCGGCAGGCACTGTTACACGAGGACCGAAATCCCCGCCCATTGCATCAAGCGCAACGGTTATATTTTGCAAAAGGTCAACCTTACTTGTTGATAACCTTTTTGCCGCGGTAGTAACCTTCCGCAGTCACGTTGTGACGTAGGTGAGTTTCACCTGAAGTTGCGTCTACAGAAAGTGCAGCTGTAGTTAGCGCATCGTGTGAACGACGCATGCCACGCATTGAACGTGATTTCTTGCTCTTTTGTACGGCCATTGACCCTACTCCTATGTAAATTCTTAAAGAAGCAGTTACTTCTTTAAGCTTTTTAAAACATCAAATGGATTCGGCTTCTTTTCTTCCTCAATTTCTTCAGGAAGTTCACCAAACACCAAGTTATTTGAGTTAACGCTACAGTCCGCTTCGTCGTGCATTGCTACTTGAGGCAATCCAAGGATGAACTCGTCTTCAACTAGTTGAATCAGGTCTAACTCACCGTACTCGTTCAGATCTACCAAATCGTACTCTTCCGGTGCTTCTTCTTCACTTTTCTCATTGTAGTAAGGAGTATAAGTGAATTCGACATCGCACTCATGTGCGAAAACCTCATTACAACGTTGACACTCTAAATCGACTTCGACGTTAGCTTTACCAGAGATAACGACTAATCGTTGTTCATCAAGCCCAAATGACAATGAGACTTGCGCGTCACGTTTTACGCCTTCAGTTGCTTCGCTTAAGCGCTTGAAAAGACTAGTTTGGATGATGCCATCTAAATCAAGTCGTTTTTGAGCGGTTCTAGCCGGATCAACTGTACGCGGTATTTTTACCTTTTGCATAGGGCGCGAATATTATCTTCCAAATCGAGTTTAGTCAAAGGAAATGGCAAAAAAAGTACACTTTTTTCCCTTTCCCATACAGAGCATTATGAATATCAAGATAAGTTACTATATCCTGCATTAAATGCTTCTACGAATTGTAAATTAAAATGAAAAATTACCAACTAGTTTTGGCCTCTACTTCGCCATTTAGGCAAGAGATCCTCAAAAAGCTCCATTTAGACTTTGTGACTGCTAAGCCAGACTGCGACGAAACACCAATTGCCGGAGAATCGCCGCAACAATTAGTCATGCGTTTAGCAGAAGAAAAAGCCAAGTCTTGTCAGGTCACTTCGTCAAGCCTGATCATAGGTTCAGACCAGGTGTGTGTGATTGATGGAGAAATCATTGGTAAACCACACACCCGCGAAAAGGCCATTGAACAGCTATCACGCCAAAGCGGCAAAAGCATCACCTTTTACACCGGCCTCTCTGTTTGGAATTCCGTTACTCAAAAAGCTGACACACGTCTCGACACCTTTGTGGTTCATTTTCGCAACTTAACCACTGCACAAATCGAAAGCTACGTCGACAAAGAGCAGCCTTTCTATTGTGCGGGCAGTTTTAAGAGTGAAGGACTGGGTATTGCTCTCTTTGAACGTCTTGAAGGTAAAGACCCAAATACGTTAATTGGACTGCCGCTTATCGACCTGATTGATATGTTGGAAGCGCAAGGGTTGGATGTGCTTTAGGTTGGTCTCGAGCACTTTATAGAGATTCCCTACTCCTTCCTTCGTCGGTCTAGGGAATGACTAGCTTTGTCACTCACTCTAGAATAACAACACGATTCGACCAACATAATCGAGTTGCTTTATCACTAAAAAACCAAAGTTCGTCATCCCCAAGAGTGAGGGACGAGTGAGTTGGGGATCTCTGATAACGAGCACAAACAAAAAAGGTTGACGAAATTCTTCAACCTTTCTCATTTATGGATACTGCAGAACAAATTGGGAGAACACTCTATCCCTTCGTATCTCGTATCTCGTATCTCGTATCTTACAGAATTAAAGCTTACGCAGACCTACGATTGCCTTCTCTAACTTAGCTTCCATTGGAGCCGAGATATCCATCTTCTCTTCACTGCTTGGGTGTGTGAACTTAATATTCGCGGCATGTAGGAACAGACGGTCTAAACCAACTTTGCCCGTGTACGCGTCAAAGCGGCGATCACCGTAGCGATCATCCCATGCAATCGGGTGCCCCGTGTACTGTGTGTGAACACGAATTTGGTGAGTACGACCAGTAATCGGGCTTGCTTGAATCAAAGTCGCGTCTTTGAACTTCTCTAACACCTTAAAGCGGGTTTCAGAAGCTTTACCATTCGGGTTTACACGAACAATGCTGTTGACTTCATTTTTAAGAAGCGGTGCATTCACTACCTTACAACTGTTCTTCCACTCGCCCATGACTAATGCAAAGTAGTACTTCTGGACCGTCTTTTCACGGAACTGAGCTTGCAGATGGCGCAGCGCCGAACGCTTTTTCGCCACCAAGAGGATGCCCGAAGTATCTCTGTCAATTCGATGCACCAATTCAAGGAAGCGGGCTTCTGGTCGCAATGCGCGTAGAGCTTCGATGGCTCCGAACTTTAGACCACTGCCACCGTGCACCGCGGTACCTGAAGGTTTATTCAAGATAAGCATGTGGTCATCTTCATAAATGATGCAATGCTCTAGCTCGGACACTTTATTCAGCTTGGTGCTTGGCACGTTCTCTTCGATTTTCTCTTCCACAGTCACTGGTGGAATACGAACAAGATCGCCGGCTTTCAGTTTGTATTCTGCTTTGATGCGCTTTTTGTTAACACGCACTTCGCCCTTACGTACGATTCGATAAATCATACTTTTTGGGATGTTTTTTAATTGGTTACGTAAAAAGTTATCAATACGTTGACCAGCCATATCTTCATCGATGTCGACAAATTGGACTTTGGTTCTAATTTCGCTCATGCGGTTAGTGTATCACTGTCAAATTTGATAATTGAGAGTTAATTGCATTTTTCAGCGCGATTATACCCAAAAGGAGGTGTGAAACTTCTATATTTGTTTGATTCTTCGAACAAAAAACAATCAAGACTGCCGCAAAATTAAATATCATTTGATAAATTATTGATAGACAGTGAGTTAGAGCTATCAAAACCCAAACAAAAACCGTTTTTTTTCGCGCATTCTGATAAAGCAGATTGCTGTGATTAGCGACCACTGCTATAGTTCACAGCTGCTATCTATGGTTTGACTACTATTTAAACAGCCAACCATTCACAAGCAAGTAAATGAGTAGATGACTCAGTCAAAACCGTGCTGCATTGGCGTAAGACACCGTTAACTGAGTTCCTTGTCGCTCTACTCACGTACGCTCATGTTGAGTATTCACCGCCACATCGCGGATCATAGTTCACTATCTATGATGACTGACGTGCCCCAAGAGCATCCCTTCCAGCCGGGAGGCTGCACCGATAAAGCCATGGGATCAGGCACCATGAGAAACGAAATCAAGCGACAAGAACAATGATGAAAATAAGAAAAGACAATGAGTATTTCTAAATGAAAAGAATGTTAATTAACGCAACTCAAAAAGAAGAGTTGCGTGTCGCTTTGGTTGATGGCCAGCGACTTTTCGATCTTGATATCGAAAGTCCAGGTCACGAATCAAAAAAAGCGAATATCTACAAAGGACGTATCACTCGTATTGAACCAAGCCTAGAAGCGGCATTTGTTGACTACGGCGCAGAACGTCACGGTTTCCTCCCTCTTAAAGAAATTGCCCGCGAATACTTCCCTGAAGGTTACACATACCAAGGTCGTCCAAGCATCAAAGAAGTGCTAAAGGAAGGCCAGGAAGTTATCGTACAAGTTGAGAAAGAAGAACGTGGTAGCAAAGGTGCTGCACTGACTACTTTTATCTCTTTGGCGGGTAGCTACTTAGTTCTTATGCCAAACAACCCTCGTGCAGGCGGTATCTCTCGCCGTATCGAAGGTGACGAGCGTACTCAACTAAAAGCAGCTTTAAGCACACTTGAGCTTCCTCAAGGCATGGGTTTAATCGTTCGTACTGCTGGCGTTGGCAAAAGCGCAGAAGAGCTTGAGTGGGACTTAAACGTACTACTTAATCACTGGGCTGCTATCAAGCAGGCTTCGGATTCAAACGCAGCACCTTTCCTTATCCACCAAGAAAGTAACGTAATTGTTCGTGCAATTCGCGACTACTTGCGTCGTGATATTGGTGAAATTCTTATCGATAGCAACACTATTTTTGAGCGTGCACAAGCGCACATTCAACTAGTGCGCCCAGACTTTATCAGTCGCGTTAAGAAGTACGACGGTGAAGTTCCTCTATTTAGCCACTACCAGATCGAAAGCCAAATTGAATCTGCTTTCCAACGTGAAGTTCGCCTTCCGTCGGGTGGTTCAATCGTTATCGACCCAACAGAAGCTCTAACTTCTATCGATATCAACTCTGCTCGTGCAACGAAAGGTGGTGATATTGAAGAAACAGCTCTGAACACAAACCTAGAAGCCGCAGATGAAATTGCTCGTCAACTTCGTCTACGTGACCTAGGTGGTCTAGTAGTTATCGACTTCATCGATATGACGCCTGTTCGTCATCAACGCGAAGTAGAAAGCCGTCTACGTGATGCCGTTCGTCTAGATCGTGCTCGTGTACAAATTGGCCGTATTTCTCGCTTTGGTCTTCTAGAGATGTCTCGTCAACGTTTGAGCCCATCACTAGCAGAAGCAAGCCACCACATTTGTCCTCGTTGTACAGGTACTGGTGTTGTTCGTGACAATGAATCTCTAGCACTTTCAGTTCTTCGTCTAATCGAAGAGGAAGCTCTAAAAGACAACACAGCACAAGTGCTTGCAGTTGTACCTGTGCCAATCGCTTCTTACCTATTGAACGAGAAGCGTCGCTCTGTAAACCACATTGAGCGTACTCAAGAAGTTAAGATCACTGTTGTACCTAACTCTGATATGGAAACTCCGCACTTCGAAGTTATCCGTGTTCGTGAAGGTGAAGAGTTCGATCTACTTTCTTACCTACTTCCTAAGAAGCTAGACGCTCTGAAAGAAGCAGAAAGCAAAGAGCCAGCAGAACAGACGATTCGTCCTAAGAAGATCGAAGAACCTGCACTGAAAGGTTTTGCTGCTCCTGCTCAATCTGCGCCAGCTCCAGCGCCAAAAGCAGCAGCTGCAAAAGTAGAAGAGAAGAAAGAAGAGCCTAAGGCACAAGAATCAGGCCTAATCAGCCGCTTCTTCAAGGCTATTGGCAGCTTCCTATTCGGTGGCTCTTCATCTCAAGAAGAAAAACAAGAAGAGAAGCAAGAAGAGAAACCTAAGAACAATCGCAACAATGGCAACCGTCAACGTCGCGATCGCAATGACAATCGTCGTCGCAACCAGCGTGGTGATCGTAACGAGAACCGCGACAACAAGCGCCGTCGTAAGCCAGCTCGCGATGAGAAGCCTGAAGAGCAAAAAGAAAATGCAACTCAGCAACCTCGTCAAAACCGTAAGCCGAAGCAAGACCGCCGCAATAAGCAGCGTGACGAGCAGAAGCAACAACGCGAAGAGCAAGTACCATCTAAGGTTGCAGAACAAGGTCAACAGCTAGCAGCTGATGCTCAAGCGTCTAAACCTGAAGGTCAAAAACAGAAGTCTGAAGCGAAAGCTGCAAAAGTTAAAGAGCGTCGTCAACGTCGTAAACTGAACAAGCAGATCCGCGTTAAAGACCAGCAAGCTCAAGCAGAAAACAACTCTGCGAAAGAGCAGGTTGCAGCTAAAGATAAGTCTGTTGCTCAAGAGCAAAAGGTAGCGGAACAAGTAGAAGCTAGCCAAGCGAACGCTGAACAAACAGAACAGGAAGAGCCGAAGCAACGTCGTAACCGTCGTTCTCCACGTCACCTACGTGCAAGTGGTCAACGTCGTCGTCGCGGTCGTGACCGTCGCCCTAACCCATTCCGCCTACGTAAAGGTGGTGTAGCCTCTCCTGAGATGGCGATGGGTAAAGTGATGCCTCGTTTCGTGCCTAAACCGCACCACAAACAAGCAAAACCTGAAGCTGCTAAAGCAGAAGCGCAAGTACAACAATCAACTGAACTAGAAGCTGTTCAAAACAATGTTGTGATTGCTGGTGGTTTTGCATGTCCTGAAATGGCAATGGGTAAAGTGATTATCCGCCGTGAAGAGCCTGTGGTTGAAGCGAAAGCTGAAGAAGTGGTAGCACAGCCTGCAGTTGAAGCACCTGTTGTTGAAACACCTGTTGTTGAGACACCTGTAGCTGAAGCGCCTGTAGCAGCACCAGTTGTTGAAGAATCAGTTAAAGCTGAAGAAACGGTTGAAGCAGAAGCTGAAGAGACTTTAGCTGAAGCTCCAGTTGTTGAAGCACCAATCACTGAGGCTAAACCAGTTGAAGCAGCACCTGTGACTGAAGAGAAACCTTCAGTAGAAGCGAAGAAACAAGCTAGCTCGCCAATGACGAAAGCTCCTGGTCCACAAGAGATCAAAGAGATTGAAGTTGTTGCAGCACCATTCCGTAGCGAACGTTACGTATCGAAGGGTGCAGGTAGTCAGGTTGCTTCGAACCAAGCGGGTTCTGGTATGACTAAGCCAAACTACTAAGCATTTACTGTTGTAAATTCTTAAGTAAATAGAATCAAAGGCTGCTTATTATAAGCAGCCTTTTTCACATGCGTTATCGGAATAACGATTAATAGATATATTACTCAAAGTTAGGTTCAACCTTGAACTTAATCACATTTTTGGGTAGGATTCGCGCACTTATCTTTTTCGACACTTAGCTATTGCCGCTCTTTTATACACCTGTTTAGCTCCGCAATATGTTCGTGTCGGTAAATCCATTTAAAGCATAGCTGAGCACACATGTTCGAATTCCCACAATTTTCAAAGCACTCTGTAAAGAATGACGTTCTTTCAGGTCTTACTGTAGCACTTGCTCTAGTACCTGAAGCCGTTGCATTCGCCTTTGTTGCTGGTGTTGACCCAATGGTTGGTCTATACGCAGCATTCATCGTCGGTCTTATCACTTCTATCTTCGGCGGTCGTCCTGGCATGATCTCTGGTGCAACAGGCGCAATGGCCGTTGTAATGGTTAGCCTAGTTGCGACTCACGGTGTTCAATACCTCTTTGCCGCTATCATGCTAGCGGGTCTTCTACAGATAGCTGCGGGTCTATTCAAGCTCGGTAAATTTATTCGTATCGTTCCACACCCAGTAATGATTGGTTTTGTGAACGGTTTGGCGATTGTTATCTTCCTTGCGCAACTTGGCCAGTTTAAAGCACCAGACATCACTGGCGCGCTAACTTGGCTTCCAACAGACCAAATGACACTTATGCTTGGTCTAGTGGCACTGACTATGGCTATCATCCACTTCTTGCCTAAGTTTACGACTGCAGTGCCTTCTTCACTGGTTGCTATCGTGACTGTGACAGCGCTAGTGGTTGGTTTAGATCTAGAAACACGTACAGTAGTTGACTTCCTACGTACTATGTCTGGTGACGATGCTGCAACGCTTGCAGGCTCTCTACCAACATTCTCGATTCCAGCAGTACCATTTAACCTAGAAACGATTTACATCATCTTGCCTTACGCAGTAATTCTGGCGGCAATTGGTCTAATTGAATCGCTACTGACTCTGACAGTACTTGATGAAATGACAAACACTCGTGGCCAATCAAACCGTGAGTGTGTTGGTCAAGGCATGGCTAACGTAACGTGTTCAGTATTTGGCGCGATGGGTGGTTGTGCGATGATTGGTCAATCGATGATCAACGTAAACTCTGGTGGTCGTGGTCGTCTATCAGGCATCGTTGCTGCAGTTGCACTACTGATGTTCATCCTATTTGCATCGTCGCTAATTGAAATGATTCCTCTAGCAGCACTTGTGGGCGTAATGTTCATGGTTGTTATCGGTACATTCGAATGGGCAACGTTCAAGCTTGCGCGCCGCGTACCAAAACAAGACTTCTTTGTTATCGTTCTAGTAACGGTTGTTACTGTAATGACTGACCTTGCAGTTGCTGTATTTGTTGGTGTTATCGCTTCTGCGTTAATGTTCGCTTGGCAGCACGCTAAGCACATCTACGCAGATACTTGCATCAACGAAGAAGGCTCAAAAGAGTACAAAGTGAATGGCCCGATCTTCTTCGGTTCTACAGCGAACTTCCTAGAGCTATTTAACGCTCAAGAAGATCCTCAAGACGTTATTGTAGACTTCGCAAACTCTCGTGTAACTGACCATTCAGCAATTGAAGCGATCGATACTATTGCTGAGCGTTACGCTGCACAGGGTAAAACACTGCACCTACGTCACCTAAGCCAAGACTGTGTTGCTATGCTGCACAAAGCAGGTAGCTTGGTTGAAGCAAACGTTGCAGAAGACCCAATCTACAAGGTTATGTCTAAGTAATAGCTGATGGCTTTACATAGATAAGAATAAAAAATGCCGACGATAAACGTCGGCATTTTTGTATCGGCTTATTAAAGCGGAATACGATCTTGCTAAAGGGATTTCAGTATCGCTTCACTCGACTCTTCAATTAAATCGAGAACCAGCTCAAAGCCATCCCCCTCTCCATAGTAAGGATCAGGAATTTCCTCATAACTCGATTCACCATAGCTTAGAAACAGAGCCAATTTATACTGTAAGTGAGCCGGACATTGAGATTCTAGGTCAGCTAAGTTTGCTCTATCTGCAGCTAAAATTAGGTCGAACGTATCAAAATCTTGTGCCACTACTTTGCGAGAGCGAATTCCTTTAAAGCTGTAGCCCCTAGCCTCACCAGCCGCTTTAGAACGTGGATCAGGTGGGTTTCCTTGGTGATAACCGATTGTACCAGCGGAGTCAACTTCAACCTCGATCCCCCTAGACTTGGCCTTGGCTCGCAATATCGCTTCACCTGTTGGAGAGCGACAGATATTCCCCATACAGACTACCAGTATCTTTTTCATCTCTAATCACCTGTTCTTTCGATGGTTTTTGATAGTGTTAACTTAAGCTATGATAGTGCTAATCACAAATTATAAGGAAGAGTTATGTCGACTGAAGACAACAAAGAACAGCGCCATAAGGCCCGCCAACAGAAAGTTAAAGAACAAGTTGATGCTCGTGTTGCTGCTGCTCAGGAAGTTAAAGGCCTACTGCTTGTTATTACAGGTAATGGTAAAGGCAAGTCAACTTCAGGCTTTGGTACCATTACTCGTGCTGTTGGTCACGGTAAGAAATGTGCTGTTGCTCAATTCGTTAAAGGAACCTGGGACAACGGTGAAAAGAACGTACTTGAGAAACTCGATGTTGAATTTCAGGTGATGGGCACTGGCTTTACTTGGGAAACACAAAACAAAGCCAAAGATATTGAAGCTGCACAACGCGTTTGGACAGAGTGTAAGCGCATGCTTGCTGACGAATCGTTGGATGTGATTCTGTTTGATGAGCTGACTTACATGGTCAGTTACGGTTACATTGAACTTGATGAAGTTGTTGAAGCACTCAATAACCGACCGAAGATGCAATCAGTGATCATTACAGGTCGTGGCGCTCACCGCACACTTACGGAGATGGCAGATACGGTTTCAGAGGTACGTAATGTCAAACATGCTTTTGAATCAGGGGTTAAAGCTCTGCAAGGCGTGGATTGGTAATAACCCTCGAACAGGGATCCTCGACTCAGGCAAATCACGGCTTTGGCCGTGTTACCTCCTATAACAAAGGGCGAGCGTCTTAGAAAATCTCTGTTTTAGACGTTCAAATAAAAAAGCGCCACTCCTAATTAGAGAGTGGCGCTTCGTTTATATCAGACTAAAAACGGATTAGTTAAACAGACCTTTCAGAAGTCCATCTACCGCTTCCTTGGTTTTCTCATCTTTGATCTTATCCGTGAGTTTCTCCACACCACGGTCGATCTCTTTCTGAGCTTTCTGTTTCAATACGTCGTCGAACACTAAGCTAAACTTAGGATCTGCCCAAGCACCTGTAACCTTAATTGGAATCGTCACATCTTTAAGGTCATCAATGCTCTTGCCCCCCTGACCTTCCAGTGAGCCCACAATAGAGGTGCGCACTAGGAAATCAACGGTCTCCTTGATGAAGTTAGCCTTACCTGAACCAGTTACACGCAGCAGAGGTGATTGCGCTGAAAGGTCGTTAGTTGATACCCAACCTTTGTCGACTTTTAGTGTCGCCTTCATCGCACTGAAATCGGTCTTTTGAACACCTTCGCTCTCGTCGTACTTCTCACCCTTGATCTTCGCATAGTTCTCACGAATCAGCTGTGCTACGTTGATACCATTTACAGCACCATCGGCAAAGTTGATAGCAATAGTACCCACTAGATTCTGCTTGATACCTGTTGGAGTTAGGCTCTTACCAGAAACATTCACGTCAATGTTACCAGTACCTTCGAGCATATCGTTGTCCGCAACATCCACCAGCAATGGCTGAACCTTAACGCCCTTGATTGCTTTCTTAGCCGTGTATGACGCTGGTGACTTACGAGCATCCAGAGTCGCTGTCGCAGAAATAGAGCCTTCATAAAGGTTAGACGTGAATGACTCTAGTTTTGCGACGCCACGGTTAACCGAGAATGCCGCTTTTACATTCTGCATATGAGCGTTATTAGCTTTGAATTTATCAATTGTAATATCGCCTTTAACATCAAGCGTTTTCAAGGCTGTTAAGTCCGGTTCTACTTCTTTCGCAGGTGCTGAAGATTCAGCTTCTTTAGCTGGCTGTGAGGCTGCTGACGAATCAGAAGCGCTACCCAAACCTAAGAACTCGTCCAAATCAATATTCGGACTATGAAGAGAGAAGCGTACCTTAGGAATCTCAGAGAGCGTCACATCTGCTTTACCGTCAAGTGCGATGCTGTTCGCTTGAAGCTTCTCTAATACAAAGCTCAAGTGACTCTTAGTTAGATCAAAACTCAGATCAGATAGCATATCGACTTTCATTGGTGATTGAGGAAGTGCATCACCTTTAAACGTAGAGTCTAGAGTTAGCTTGTTAAGCACAACTTTTGAAATCGCGCTATCAACTGACAGTTCACCAGCGCCTTTCAGATCCAGTTCCATACCCGCAGCATTACCCACAACGCTATATGTTAAGTTATTCACTTTGTCGAACTCGAACGTATCAAGACCAATCTTAGCCGACTCAATTTGAGTACTTGGATCGCTAAAGGTCGCATTCAAGTCTATATTACGCAGCGCATAGCTCGCGAAGCCTTTTGCCAGCTTCAAGTCTGCACTGCCTTGCGCTGAGAACTTCTGCTGATTGTTCTCACCAGATGCGGAGAAAGTCGCTGTAGTCCACGTATCAGCCGCGAATTCAGATAGGTTAAACGCCACATCATATAGCTTGATAAATGAACCAGCTTGTTTGTCATCCATCTCGAACAATGCATTCGATACAGTCACACCGGCGAGGTTAATCGTCCAATTTGAGGCTGCACTTTCTTGTGGCGAAGTGGACGCTTCTTCTGGTTGAGTTGTTGTCTCTTCTGCAGGAGTAGCAGCGGTTTGAGCCTGTGTTAACGCATCAATATTCTTACTGCCATCTTTTAGAGTTTCTAAATAGAATTCAGCGCCATCCAGCGTAACGTTACCGATCTCAAGTTGATTGCTAAAAAGAGGTGTAACAGAGATATCAACGCCGACGGTATCAACTTTGAATAAGTTAGGTTGAGTGAAGCCCTGCGGATTACGCAGTTCTGTCTTTCCTAGTTCAAAACCAATCGATGGGAAAAATTGCCAGCTGATGTCACCTTCAATCACAAGCTCTAAACCAGTGTGTTTTTGGGCTTGTTCGACGATCAGTGGTTTAAACTGGTTGGGATTCACTAACAGCACTAGCGCCAGAATCGCCGCGATAACGACAACAACTGGGATAGCTATGAAAATGAGTAGTTTCTTCATCCGCATATTCCTTGCTTAGATTCCAAAAGAAAGTGGCACTATAAAAGTGCCACTTATTCGATAAAAAATAAAGCTAAGTTAAGAACTTATAACTAAATTCTTACTTTTGTCAGATGGTACCGACTACGCCTTTAATAGCTTAGCAATGTGAGCTTTCAAAACGTCGATTGCGATACGGTTTTTACCACCACGAGGGACGATAATATCGGCATGCTGCTTTGATGGCTCAATGAACTGCATAAACATAGGACGTACTGTCTCTTGATATTGCTTCAGTACAGAGTCCATCGTACGACCACGCTCTTCAACATCACGCTTAACACGACGCAGTAGACAAATATCTAGTGGTGTATCCATGAAAACACTCGCGTGCATCAGTTCACGTAGACGTGGATCTGTTAGCAGTAGGATACCTTCTAAAATGATCACTTTCTTTGGAGTAAGTGTAGTCGTTTCAGAAGTACGTGTGTGCTCAGAGTAGCTGTATTCTGGAACTTCAACCGCGTTGCCGTTCATTAGCTCTTTAAGATGCTCACACAGTAGATCGTGATCTAATGCATTTGGGTGGTCGTAGTTTGTTTTAACACGCTCTTCCATACTCAAGTGGCTTTGGTCGCTGTAGTAGCAATCTTCCGTGATAACACCAATTTGATGGTCGCCTACTTTTTCGCGCAACTCATTATAAATAGTACTAGCAATCAGACTTTTTCCTGAAGCTGAAGCGCCAGCGATACCTACGATGACACATTGATTATTATCAGACATTATTTTGCACCCGATATGGTTTTGGTGATGGGAATAGATAAACCGCCTGATTATAGGGGCTAAGCTCTATAGATTCTAGTCGCCATTTCAGCAAAATACCGTCAAATTGATGATCTAAATGGATTAAATCAAAATAAACGTTTGCTTAATGACCAGTGCCCATCAACCACTTGCACACTCTGTATAAATTATAAACTACTCAACCATTGAGAAGTTAATCGCTTCTGGTTTCACTTTGCCCGTCCAGTACATCTTACAGGCTACATTTTCGGCCAAATCGAGGTAATGGCGCGTATGCTCGCTGTCTGGTCGACGCACTACGGTTGGCATTCCCGCATCAATATCTTCACGGACATCGATGTGCAAAGGGATCTGAGCAAGAATATCAAGGCTAAACTCAACTGCCATCGCTTCAGCGCCACCAGAACCAAAGATATGCTCTTTTTCACCACAGTGGCTACAGATATGGTAGCTCATGTTCTCAACAAGACCCGCCACTGGCACGCCTACTTTGTCAAACATCGCCACACCTTTACGTGCATCCGCTAAAGCGAGGTCTTGCGGTGTAGTCACTACGATCGCGCCTGTCACAGGGATTTGCTGAGATAGAGTCAGTTGAATGTCACCTGTACCCGGCGGCATATCAATCACCAAATAATCCAGATCCGGCCATACCGTTTCATTCATGATCTGGCCAAGAGCTTTCGCTGCCATTGGACCGCGCCAGATAGCGGCATCGTCTTTGGAAACCAAGTAACCAATTGAATGAGTAAAGATCCCATGAGCTTCAATAGGGATCATCCATTTGTTATCACGCACTTCAGGTTTCGCTTGCATTTGGCCAAGCATCATAGGCACAGAAGGACCATAAATATCTGCATCCAATAGACCAACTTTAGCGCCTGACTTTGAGAGTGCTAACGCTAAGTTGACTGAGGTTGTTGATTTACCAACACCCCCTTTAGCAGACGTCACCGCAATGATATTTTTCACGCCTTTCACAGGGCTTGATACGGTTGTTTCAAGTGCAGCAGGCTTAATTCGAACTTCAAAGTCGAACCCAGCGACTTTCTGTTCAGCGATTTGATGTGATATCCAGTGTGATAGCTCTTCTACCAAGCTATTGGCCGCAAATGGAAGCGTAATGATGAATGACCCCTTTGGGTCTACCGTCACCATATTCGGTTGCGATGCCCATTCTGGGATTAGAAGTACATATTCAAACTCATTCAGCCAAGAACAAAAATCTTGCTTTGATGTGAAGTTACGCATTGGGGCTCCTTTTTTTGATTTATGCTATCACCCGCTGACGAAAGACTGAACCCTTAAAAAACTAAGGGATTCGTCAATTTGATACCTTGGCGTGACACCTGTTATAAAGTAGTATTACACATCAAATTTATACCCATCAAAAAGAAGCGAAATTTAAGTATGGCAAACGATCCAAGAACTCTTGATTCAAGGAAACTACTGGTCACTTGTGCCCTTCCGTATGCTAATGGTTCGATTCACCTAGGTCACATGCTTGAGCACATTCAAGCTGACATTTGGGTGCGCTACCAACGCCTACGCGGCAACACTGTAAACTTCATCTGTGCTGACGATGCTCACGGCACGCCAATCATGCTAAAAGCACAACAGATGGGTATTACACCAGAAGAGATGATCGCTGCTGTAAGTGAAGAGCACCAGAAAGACTTCGCTGGCTTCGATATTAGCTTTGATAACTACCACAGCACACACTCAGAAGAGAACCGTGAGCTGGCTTCACACATCTACCTAGAGCTTAAAAAGAACGGCTTTATCTCTAGCCGCACTATCTCTCAGCTATTCGACCCTGAGAAAGAGATGTTCCTACCGGATCGTTTCGTAAAAGGTACATGTCCTAAGTGTAAGTCAGAAGATCAATACGGCGACAACTGTGATAACTGTGGCGAAACATACAGCCCAACAGAGCTGATCGACCCTAAGTCAGCAGTATCTGGCGCAACACCAGTGATGAAAGACTCTGAGCACTTCTTCTTCGACCTACCTCAGTTCGAAAGCATGCTACAAGAGTGGACTCGCTCTGGTTCTCTTCAAGCTGAAACAGCGAACAAGATGCAAGAGTGGTTTGAGTCTGGCCTACAACAGTGGGATATCTCACGTGACGCGCCATACTTCGGCTTTGAAATCCCAGGCGAGAAAGACAAGTTCTTCTACGTATGGCTAGACGCACCTGTTGGCTACATGGCTTCATTCAAGAACCTATGTAACAAGACTGAAGGTCTAGACTTCGACGAATATTGGAAGAAAGACAGCACAACTGAACTTTACCACTTCATCGGTAAAGACATCGTGTACTTCCACTCTCTATTCTGGCCTGCAATGCTAGAAGGTTCTGGTTTCCGTAAGCCAAATAACGTATTCGTACACGGCTACGTAACGGTAAACGGCGCTAAGATGTCTAAGTCTAAAGGTACGTTCATTAAAGCAGCGACTTACCTAGATCACCTAGATCCAGAATGTCTACGCTACTACTACGCCGCTAAGCTAAACAGCCGCATTGATGACCTAGATCTAAACCTTGAAGACTTCACTCAACGTGTAAACGCTGACGTAGTAAACAAGATTGTTAACCTTGCATCTCGTAACGCAGGTTTCATCACTAAGCGTTTTGAAGGCAAGCTATCTGACAACTTCGCAGAGCCAGAGCTATACAACGAATTTGTTGCAGCTGCTGATCGTATTGCTGAGCTTTACGAAACTCGCGAATTTGGTCGTGCAATCCGTGAAATCACGGCACTAGCAGACAAAGCAAACCAATACGTTGACGAAAAAGCACCGTGGGTTGTAGCGAAAGAAGAAGGTAAAGACCAAGAACTGCAAGACATCTGTTCTGTTGGTATTAACCTGTTCCGCGTTCTGATCACGTACCTGAAGCCGGTAATGCCGGAGCTAGCAGCACGTACTGAAGCATTCCTAAACCAAGAACTGACTTGGGAAGGCATGGCTGCACCACTAACAGGTCACGAGATCACTAAGTTCAAAGCACTGTTCAGCCGTATCGACCCTAAGAAGGTTGAAGCGATGATTGAAGCTTCTAAAGAAGATGCAGCAGCGGAAGTTGCAGCGAAAGAGAAAGCAGAAGCGGAAAAGAACAAGGCAAGCCAAACCGAGCTAGACAAAGATCCAATCGCAGACGAGATTGAGTTCGATGCGTTCGCAGCAGTCGACATGCGTATTGCACGTATCATCTCTTGTGAAGAAGTGCCGAAGGCAAACAAACTGCTTAAGTTCCAACTAGACATCGGTGGTGAAACTCGTCAGGTGTTCTCTGGCATTAAGTCAGCGTACAAACCTGAAGAGCTAGAAGGCAAGCTAACCGTAATGGTAGCAAACCTTAAACCTCGTAAGATGAAGTTTGGTATGTCTGAAGGCATGATCCTAGCAGCGGGCCCTGGTGGCAGCGACCTATGGATTCTTGAGCCGCACGAAGGTGCACAGCCAGGTATGCGCGTAATGTAACGCCAACCACTGAATTAAAAATCCCCATCGCAGCAATGCAAGGGGATTTTTTATTTCTGTTGATATCCCACATTCTCTGATACATTCCCCCCTCAACTTTTCAGTCGAAAATACGCTTAATATACGAAACAATACTCGCGATTCTCGACTCACTGCCGAATTAGGACTCCTGTGACTAACAATGAAATCTTGCGCCGTATCCAACACGCGCTAAACCTGAAGAACGCCCAAATCATCAAAGCCTTTGAGCAAGCAGACTCTACCGTTGCGCATGACCAAGTAAACAACTGGCTAAAAGCTGAAGGTGAAAAGTCATTCTCAAAAATGAAAGATAAAGAGCTGGCAATCTTCCTAAATGGTTTCATCAATCTTAAGCGCGGTAAGAAAGAAGGCGAACAACCGAAACCAGAAGTATCACTGACCAACAACATGATCTTCATGAAACTGCGTATTGCATTAAACATGAAGGCTGAGGATGTACTGGATGCATTAGAAGTGATGGGAATTAGCCTAAGTAAGTACGAAATCGGCGCCTACTTCCGCAAGCCAAACAACAAGAACTACAAGACTTGTGAAGACCAACTATTGTGCGACTTCTTAAGCGGTGTTCAGTTCTCTCAGCGTCCTGATTCAGAAGAGTTTGCTGGGTAAGTCTACCCCTGTTAGCAAAACGGTAAACGAGAATAAAAAACGGCGAGCTATCAGATAGCTCGCCGTTTTTGTTTGTTCGCAGAACTTAGACTATTGGCTGTATTTATTAACTGTCGTCTTCAGTAAAGTTCGTTGGCAGTGTCGTTTTCATTTCGTTCCAAATCTGTCCACTTGCAACACCGTAGTTACGGATCACTAGAGGCAAGTTTTCACGCTCACCGCTCTCACAAATTACTAGCAGCTCTTTGTAGAAATCCATAGCTAGGCGACGCGCTTCTGGGTTAGAGAAGTAGTAGCTACCGATACGATCGTAAAGCTTACGAACACCATTAAAAATCAAACCGTAGATTTGGTTACCTGAATGGAACGCAAGGCGTTGGAACAACATGTAGTCGTAGAAGTTGAACGTTTTAGCGATAAGAATAGCTTGGCGTTTCTCTTCGTCTTTTTCGTTGTCTTCTTTTACTGCATGCTTAATTTTTTCTGCGTATGGAGAAGACTCTACAAACTCATCCCACGTTTTAGACGCAAGCAGTGCTTCACATGATTCAATCACGTTGATGATTGTGCGCTCAGAGTTTTCTTTGTTCGCCTTAAATGCGTAGCGCATAAAGATAGGGCTGATATTTGTACGTGCTGCAAGCAAGTCTTCTACGATGTTAGTCGCGTTATCAACGTCTAGCGTCATTAGCGTGTCTAGAATATGCAGACCCGACGTTTCCATGAACTGGTTCACCTTAGTTGGCTTACCATGTTGAATCGTCAACCAACCGTCACGGGCTAGACGCTGCAATACTTCACGTAGTGTGGTACGGGTAACACCGATTAATTCAGACAGCTCACGTTCAGCTGGTAGGATTGAGCCAGGGGGAAAACGGCCATTCCAAATACTTTCAATAATATACTTCTCTGCAAATCCTGCCGGGCTCTTCGCCTTAATGACCATCTACACTTCAATCCAATTTAATTATTTTGCTTTAATTGACTCATCATACCACTAGTTAGCGCCTCGCGGAAACACCTCGAAAAGTTTACTGACACCAAACCCACAATAGAGCTAAAACTCTAAATTGCAGCACGCGTTTGCACCTTTAGTCTAATATCGCTGCAAGGTATAACATCAAATTAAACAAAAATTTAACACAACATTTTGTCAATTAAATCATAGATATAGCTCATATTTTTAGATCTATTAAAATGCAATATTAAGTTGTAATAATCGAACATAAGGTGAGATTATTATGTAAATTTCAATCATTTCACGCAAATATTGATTCTAGTCGGTTTTTCTCACAATTTTAGTGTTATGCTTGCGCTACTTTGATCGCGTTTTTCAACAAAAAAGAGGTATTTTTAGGCCAACAGAGCATTTCCTGTTGACTAAATGTTATCTAAGAGTAGAGTTGCGCTCAAAAATGAGCAGTGCACGAGTTTCTAAGGGAGTGACTTGGCAAGGCCACAGAACATTACATGGAATGTAGTTTTTCTAAGTCACTGTTAGTTATAGTTTTTAACAAATTTCTATAGCTCGAAGCTCGAATGTTGTATTGCTTGTCAATTCATAATCAACATAAAAGAGTATTAACATGCCGATGTCTCTCGGAAACGCTTTCATCAAGAACTTTCTTGGTAAGGCTCCTGATTGGTATAAAGTTGCCATCATTTCGTTTTTAATCATCAACCCATTTGTTTTTTTCCTCGTTGATCCATTTGTTGCGGGTTGGCTATTAGTCGTAGAATTTATTTTTACGCTGGCAATGGCGCTCAAATGTTACCCTCTTCAACCAGGTGGTCTGTTGGCTATTCAAGCTATCGCAATTGGCATGACCAAACCTGAAATGGTTTACCACGAAATCCAAGCCAACCTACCAGTATTACTCTTACTCGTCTTCATGGTTGCCGGTATCTACTTCATGAAAGAGCTCTTGCTCTTTATCTTCACAAAGATACTGCTTGGCATCCGTTCTAAGATTCTACTTTCTGTTGCATTCTGTATTGCAGCTGCATTCCTATCAGCGTTCCTAGATGCACTAACAGTTATCGCAGTAGTAATTAGCGTGGCTGTCGGCTTCTACTCTATCTACCACAAAGTGGCTTCAGGCAAAGGCTCTAACTCGGCACACGACCACACTCATGATGAAGAGATTTCAGAACTGACTCGTGAAGACCTTGAAGACTACCGTGCATTCCTTCGTTCACTGCTTATGCACGCAGGTGTTGGTACAGCCCTAGGTGGTGTAATGACCATGGTAGGCGAACCTCAAAACTTGGTTATCGCTAAACAAGCGGGTTGGGAGTTCGGTGAATTCATCATTCGTATGCTGCCGGTAACACTGCCAGTATTCATCTGCGGCATCATCACGTGTGCACTTGTTGAGAAGCTAAAAATCTTTGGCTACGGTGCAAAACTGCCTGCTAACGTTCGTCAAATCCTTGTTGAATTTGA
This sequence comes from Vibrio sp. THAF190c, assembly GCF_009363355.1. Lineage (NCBI taxonomy): Bacteria > Pseudomonadati > Pseudomonadota > Gammaproteobacteria > Vibrionales > Vibrionaceae > Vibrio > Vibrio sp. THAF190c. Next base: position 2,247,821 of record NZ_CP045338.1, read on the forward strand.
TAACACGCAGAAAGCAAGCCGTACTAAACAAGACATCGCGAAGCTTTGGGTTCAAGGCGCAATTGCAGTATGGCTAATCGTAGGTCTTGCTCTACACGTAGCTGAAGTAGGCCTGATTGGTCTGTCTGTTATCATCCTAGCAACTGCGTTCACAGGTGTAATCGAAGAGCACTCTATGGGTAAAGCGTTTGAAGAGGCACTGCCATTTACCGCTCTACTTGCTGTATTCTTCTCAATCGTTGCTGTAATCATCGACCAAGGTCTATTTAAGCCTGTTATCGATGCGGTACTTCACGTAGAAGACAAAGGTGCACAGCTTGCCCTGTTCTACGTAGCGAATGGTATCTTATCTATGGTATCGGATAACGTATTCGTTGGTACGGTTTACATCAACGAAGTGAAAACTGCGCTAGTTGAAGGCATCATCAGCCGCGACCAGTTCGACTTACTAGCAGTAGCGATCAACACAGGTACTAACCTACCTTCAGTTGCAACACCAAATGGTCAAGCAGCCTTCCTATTCCTACTGACTTCTGCTCTAGCACCACTTATCCGCCTGTCTTACGGCCGTATGGTAATCATGGCATTGCCTTACACTATCGTGCTGGCTCTAGTTGGTCTTGCAGGTATCGTGTTCTTTGTTGAACCAATGACAGCTTGGTTCTACGATGCAGGTTGGATTGTTCAACATACTGGTGAAGTGACCTCTGTGATTTCAAACGGCCACTAATCGCCATAACGTGTCGTAAAGCTAATAAGTGAATCTAAGTAATGAAAAATAATCATTGATTAGGAAACTTATCCAAGATAAAAAGCTCTGAGTAATCAGGGCTTTTTTAATTTTATTGAAGGACTAAATTCGTGAACTTTCTTGTAATGCTCAAAGATTTCTCTAAAGGCCGACTTTCTTGGCTATTGTTACTTGGCTTCGTAATCTTCTTTGAAGCATGTGCGTTGTTCTTCCAACACGTTATGATGCTTGGCCCATGCGTAATGTGCATCTATGAGCGAATTGCTATGCTCGCCATTGGTGTTGCTGCAATGATTGGCGCTATCGCACCTAACAACCCTATAGTACGTTGGCTGGGCTTGGCTGGATGGGGATTCGGAGCCTACAAAGGTTTAATGTTATCGCTCGAGCACGTCGACTATCAGTTCAACCCATCTCCTTTCGCAACCTGTGATCTGTTCGTGACTTTCCCAAGCTGGGCACCATTGAATGAATGGGCACCTTGGATGTTTGAGGCTTACGGCGACTGCGCTAAAGTTGTATGGCAGTTTGTTGGTTTATCAATGCCACAATGGTTGGTAGTGATTTTCGCAGGTAACTTGATTGCACTGGGTCTCATCGTGATTTCTCAGTTCGCTAAATCGAAATAGGCGAAATTTGAAATACCAATAAAAAAGTCGACCGATAAGGTCGACTTTTTTGTTTTTCTGTTTAGCGAGCCGTTAGTCTAAAACTAAGCTTGCGCTCGACCGCAACACTGTTTGAACTTCCTACCGCTTTCACATGGGCAAGGATCATTTCGGCCAATGTTTTTAAACGGGTTTACGCTTTGAGCTTTGTTACCTAACATAGCTTCATCTGCAGCCAATGCTACTTCGTTAACCATTAAATCAACTTGACCAACAAGGTCTGCAAGCGCTGGTGGATTTTCCAGTCCTGCGGCTACCATTTGCTGCTGAGTCTGTTCTTCATCGATTGCTAACATCAGTGTCGTCAGAAGTGCTTGAAGCATTCTCAGTGTACCGTCAGCCATATTCGCTTGTTGCCACTGCTCTTCCACAGTCGGCCAAACCATCATAAAACCTTCAGCGACATCCGCAAATTGCTCATTGAAATCACCTTCAGCAAGAACCTCTGTCAGTAAGTATTCACTGCGCTGAATTAAATTATGTTGACGGTTAATCTGTTCAGTCACCAAACCGATGAAGCTCTCTTCTGCTTCTGGCGAGATCACAGCCAGCCACTCTTTCGGGTCTAGTGGCTTAGTAGCAAGGTTAGATGCCAAGATTGCACCTTCAACAAACTGAGGCGTACACTCTTGCGGCAAGCCATCTTGTTTTAATAGTTGATATGTCATTAATACTTCATCGTTCATATGAGATTTGCGCTAAGTATACTCGTTATCGTCCATCTGCACAGTTTACCTTTGGCTGAATTTACCGAGATGAGGTAAATTTTCCGAAAATGCGCCAATAGTGACAATCAACAAGGGACACCGTACAATCACGCCTCTTTATTTTCAGGACAGAGATGTTTCGGTAGTTCGATATGCGAGTAATACTAGGCCCGATGGAGGGTGTGTTAGACCACCTAATGCGAGAGATCCTCACGGAGATCAACGACTACGATCTTTGTGTGACGGAATTCGTTCGCGTAACGGATCAGCTGCTACCACCGCACGTCTTTCATCGTCTATGTCCAGAGCTGCACCAAGGCTCTCAGACTATGGCTGGTGTCCCTGTTCACGTACAACTGCTTGGTCAACATCCAGAATGGATGGCACAAAATGCTATTCAGGCAGCAAACCTTGGTGCGAAAGGTATTGACCTTAACTTCGGCTGTCCGGCTAAAGCGGTTAATAAGAGTAATGGTGGTGCTTCTCTACTCAAAGAGCCCGACCTTATTTACAAGGTCGTGAAAGCATGTCGCGAGGCAGTGCCTGAACATATCCCTGTATCAGCTAAAATTCGCCTTGGTTGGGAAGATCCTGAAGAGTGTTTTGAGATTGTCGATGCCATTGAGCAAGCTAAAGCTGATGAGTTAACAGTCCACGCCCGCACTAAAACAGGAGGTTACAAAGCCTCTGAGATTAAGTGGGATTACATCAACCAGATCCGTCAGAAGACGACACTACCACTCATTGCCAATGGTGAGATTTGGAACTACCAAGATGGTCAGAACTGTATTAAAGCGACAGGTATAGACTCCCTAATGGTGTGCCGTGGCGCGTTTAATGTTCCAAATTTAGGTAACGTTGTAAAACACAACCACCAGCCCATGCCTTGGAAAGAGGTATTAGCATTGCTGTTGCGCTATTCTGAGTTTGAAATTGAGGGCGACAAAGGGCTTTACTACCCTAACCGCGTCAAACAGTGGTTTGTTTATCTGCGTAAAGAGTACCCAGAAGCGGAAGAGATCTTCCGTGAGATCCGTACCTTTAAAAAGGCAGCACCAATCGTAGAACACATTCAGCGCTATCAAGATAAACTGTTATCAGCTCCGATAGCCTAGCTCCTCAAAACAATGTATTCGTCGATAGAGCGACATTCAACGTCGCTCTGAACATTAGAATACAATCTTGTTCTTACCTGTCGTTTTCGCAAGATACAGCTTCTCATCCGCACACTTAAACACTTCGTCAAAGTTCAAGTGAGTGCTTTCAGACTCAACAATGCAAGCACCACCGGAAACCGTGAAGCCTCCTTCGATAACATGGGTCGACTGTTCACAAATCGCAGTCTTCACGCGGTGGAGGATATTCTTCAACGTCTGGCGCTCTTCTCCCCTTAGGTAGACCACGAACTCCTCTCCACCAAACCGAGCGCCAACATCACTACTACGAATCCCATTGTGGATCTGACGCGCCATATAACGAATCACTTCATCACCTTTATCGTGACCGAAGGTATCGTTGATGCTCTTGAAGTTATCGATATCAAATACCACCAGCACGAACAGTTCGTCATGTTGAACATTACGCCAAAACGCCTCTAGCCCACGTCGGTTGAGCAAACCTGTCATTGGGTCTTTAGCAGCAAGTTCTTTGAAATAGCCCTTTTCAATTGTGCTATTGATGTAGAAAAAGATCATTACCATAAACAGATACACAGTGAGCGCTACAAAGACACTATCGGTTTCCGTCTTAACAAAAGCTTTCAGCTCTTTCATCACATCAAGTTGATAAAAGATCATATGATGTGCAGCGACACCATTTAGCTCCAAAGGCTGTATCCACACTGCGTCGTCAGGCGGCAATGCATGGGTCAAGTCAACAATATTTATCTGACCAGCAAGTAGATGGCTCTGTGACGTCAGTAGCTTACCCGAGTCGATATCCACAGAAAGCATGCCTTGATGGCTGCCTTTGTAAAATACCGGTATCGTCATGCTAATCACTCTATCCAACGTATCGGTTCGATAAGTGGGGCCAGCTAGGGTTAACAGATCTGGGTTGTTGGCTGTCCTCTGCCAATATGGGCGGCTCTTAATTGTCGACAAGAGCTCTTTCCCTAAGCCTTTAGCGAAATCCTCAGGTGAAGAGATCACATACCCCTTAGCATCAATAAAATGAACGCCAAAGTAGTAATCATCTAATTGCGCTAAGAAAGAGAGAATGGGGGCGAGCGCCACTTTCTCACTGGCACTTCGATAGGCATCACTCAATTCAGAACACAACGACTCATTGCCAACCAACATATAGTTAATATCAACGGAAGGGATATCTGCGGTTTTACCGTCGGCAAGCAACAGGCCATCAATCGGCCATATACGGCACACGCCATCTACCACAGTCTTATTGTGGTCTAAGAATAGAGGGTTACTGGATTTGTAGTAATTAGAGAAGCTGTAGTCGAGAGCAGTAACAACCGTTGTCGTTCGTTCAAACGCATCAATGATTCTTTGATATTCGTACGTAACTTCTTTCTCTACCGCATCGAGGTGATTTTTAGCGATAAGCGCAAGCAACATGCTGATAATAATGGCGGGAAAGCCAAAAACAAAGGTTAGGCTAAAGTGCCTATTAACTTTCATAAACTGTATGCTCTTCTGCTTATCTATTTCCCATTAATATTATTACATCAGTAACGACATTCAACCCGATAAAATTATGTAATTTGTTATTTCACAAATAGATATGACTCGAAAACTTCGCCCCTTGTCGCTGATGAGTCGAACAAGGGGCTACTTTAATGGTAACTAGTAAGTGAGCAATAGGGGTTAGTTAACAAGCACTAGCGAAGAGACCGGTTTTAATGACAATTGCAGCTGGCCATCTTCAACGCTCAACACAGAGTTTTCATCGAATAGCGAGCTCAGTTCACCAGATTCAAACCCTAGCTTCCAAACTGGAAGCGTAACCTCAGAGACTGATGAACCAAGGTTTATGGCAACTAACGTGTGTTCTTGGTCCAAGCTTCGAGCATAAACCAACACGTTGTCGTCACAGTAAAGCTCTTGGTAAGCGCCTGTTTGCAAACTTTGACGCTCATGCCTCAACTGAATGAGTCTCTGAGTAAAGACATACCAGCTCGACGTCTGTTCTTCTCCCCACGGGAAACAACGTCGGTTATCTGGGTCTTGACCACCTTCTAGTCCGATTTCAGTACCGTAGTAAAGGCAAGGCGTTCCGACGTAGGTCATCAGTAATGTCAGAGCAATAGCCTGTTTCTGTGCATCACCGTCAAGCAATGAGATAAAACGCGCAGTATCATGGCTGTCTAGTTGATTCAATTGAGACAGTTGATTCTGCCAAGGCACTTTGGCACGAGCTTCAGCTAACCAATCAGAGAAATCTCGCATACTGATATCAATTGGCTCATAAGCGATGTCTTGCTTAGCCAAAAGAGCGCGAACGGGATGAGCAAACCCGTAGTAGTTCATGGAGCCATCTTCTTGGTCTCCCTGCAGCCACGAAGTCGCTTCAAAGAAATGCTCTCCGAGTATGTAGGCATCTGGGTTTTGGCTTTTAGCCGCGTTACGAAACTCTCTCACGTAGTGGGCGTTGTTATAGGCACCCTCGCCTTCGCCAAGCATATGGATCACATCAAAACGCCACCCATCAATGCCATAGGGTGCTTTAAGCCAGTGTTTGATCACCGAATCTTCTGATTGATAAATATAGTCTCGAACCGAGTCATTGGAGAAGTTCAATACGGGCAGAGAGTTAATACCTTTCCAACCTACGTAACTTTTCGCGTCATCTTCATTGAAAAAGTAGTAGTCATGGTACTCAGAGTCAGACTGACCAAAAGCCCCGGTGCCACTTGTGCCTAACTTATCAAACCATGGATGCTCAACCGACGTGTGGTTAAACACCGCATCTAACACCACTTTCATACCTCTTGAATGCAAATCAGCTGACAGCGCAGCAAACTCTTGATTGGTACCAAAGTGAGGATCGACATTGTAATAGTCGGTGGTGTCGTATTTATGGTTGCTTGGCGATTCGAATATTGGGTTCAAGTACAGCGCCGTAATACCCAAGTCTTGCAAGTAATTGAGTTTGCTATGTATGCCCGCTAAGTCTCCACCAAAGAACTCCGCAGCACCAGTGCCATTATGGCCTTCAACATCAGCCCCCCACTCTTTTACCACGACATCAAGAGTGCCCTCTTTTAATCGGTACTCGCCAGGCTGAACACTAATCTCTGGTTTCCCGTTACAAAAACGTTCTGGGAAAATCTGGTAAAACACTTGCTCAGGTACCCAGCTTGGCGGTTGATGATCAGCATTGTATTTAAAGTGATGCGCACGGCTTGGCATACGCAAATGAACGCCTTGTGAGTCCAACCAGAATTGGCCAGTGTTACTCAATAGTTTAAAGGTATAGTGGGTAATGGATTGATCGGAGTTAAGTGGAATCTGCGCTTCCCAGACAAAAAGTCGCCCTTGTTTTCCGACCAAAGACATGTCCACCAGATACTCTTCATTGTCTGGTTCATGGCGAATTTGCACCTTAATCCAGTCATCACGATCTGTATGGAGCTTTAAAGTAAGTACTCTTTGCTCAAGTTGAACGTAATCGCAGGTTTGAGCATGGAATAGATATGGACGCATAACGAATCTCGAACGTTGATTGATTCGCTAAAGATATGAAAAATCCTATTCGTAACAATGTGAAAACTATCAACAATTAAAGTGGATCACGCTTTGTAGCCCTACATTGTTCAAATAAAGTTCACTGGTTAGTGTTTTGTAGGGCTATCGTTTACTGCACGCTTGTCGCTTGATCTAAAATGGAAGTTGGCAATGTGATTCGAAACTTCTTTAGTGCCTCAAGATTTATCTTGAGGGTTGAGCTTTTAGGCGTTCTTACATTTAACTTCCCCGGCTGTTCACCCTCTAAAATCGCAGCCACATACTCTGCCGTTTCTAAACCAATTTGGTAGTAATCAAGACCAGCTCCAATAACCGCACCATTTTTGACATAGGCGGTGGTCCCCGCAACGACAGGTGTGTTCTGGCTATCGGCGGCTTGAATCAGATCATCGATGGCACTTGCCACTGTATTATCGGTCATCGCATACACCACATCAGATTTGGCAGCCACCAGACGAGTTTTCTCTTCCACCTCATCAACAGTAAACACTGGCTCGATATGCAATGTTAAATCGTATTGTTTCGCTGCGTCTTTCAACATTGACGTTAGAGCGACCGCGTTCGACTCTCCTGGGTTATAGACAACACCGATAGAATCGACATCGGGCATCAACTGTTTAATAAGCTCAACGTGTTGATGTACCGGTGAAAGATCAGACAACCCCGTTACATTGCGACCCGGCTTTTCCAACCGTCTTACTAGACGCGCACCAACAGGGTCCGTCACTGCTGTAAACACAATAGGAATGGTGCGCGTTGCTGAAACCAACGCCTGAGAAGATGGAGTCGCTATTCCGACCAATACGTGCGGGTTTTTGCTCACCAACTCTCTGGCAATTCTAGCAGCTTGGGCAGGCTTACCGTCTGCGATTTGTGATGTCAGCTCTAAATTCTTACCATTTTCATAGCCACGAGATTTTAAGCCATCAATCAGCCCTTTGTGCGCTGCGTTTAAGTCGGGATGATCGATAATCTGGGAGATAGAAACTTTTGCACTGCTTGCTAGAGAGACGCCAGAATAAAAGAGCGCCACCACACTCATCAACATGGCACTCGACCAATTCAACCTTATTTTCATCAGCACTCCCTGTGATGCACTCTCCTGCCTGCTTCCATATATCCACTGTTGCATAAATGGAATGGCGTATTATTACATTACTGATAGTATTACCAGTAAGAGTAAAGTAACGAAAGCTAAAAATAACAAAAGTGCAACAAGTGTCGAATTTATGAGCTAGCTTCAAAAATTAGAGTGAAAGGTCTGAAATGGAAAATTGAAAAGGCGACTAAGCGCACAAAAGAAAAGCAGGAGCAGGAGAGATCAAAAACGCCCCAAAGGAATCTCTAGGGCGCAGTGATTTATGATGTTGTTTGAAACTTGGTTTAACTTAGAACCAACGTTCCATTGATGACTTATCAAGTTGCCGGAAGGCTCGATTCAAAATGATCGCCAGCTCTTTATAGCGTGGGCGAGACTTCATTGGCTCTAAAGCAAAGCCCGTTTCAGTAATCTTTTCATGCAGTTCACGATACCAAGATACCAATGCTGGTGGCAGTTGTGTATTGGAGCGGTTGCCCAACCACCACATACCTTGCAGTGGTAAGCTAATCGCAAACAAGGCCATAACCACAGCTTGCGGCATCGCTTGATAATTGTTGAATACCATCTGCGTTAAAATGCTGATCGCTGCGATCGCTGGCATAACCTTAATACCAAAGCGAGTAGCCTTAATAATGCGTTGCTCGGGAAAGATCGCATTTAACTCTTTTCTGACAGGCCAGAGATCCATGTACTTTTGGCCATCTTTTAAACTACTGGCTAACCCAACTCTATTGCTCATATGAGTCTCCCGTTAAAAAAAAGTTGAAATCATCAACTAAAAACGCAAAAAATTGACGAAAAATAATATTCTTTCAAATTTTTTTGTTATATTTGCACAATATCGCTATTATTTGCAGACCTCAATCTCATTGTTGCCCTTATTTACAATTTAAGCAACTTTGTGACGACCTCTGCAAGGATTGCACCTGTCCCTTTTATGACGAAAGGCGACATTCACTTATACGGAAATTAATGTTTTTTTGACCAAGATTAGTACGCAAGCTTGTGTGCTTCGTCTATTCTTGTGATTGATTTTCACCCTTAACTGATTTTATCAGACAAATTTACAGGTAGTCATTCATGTCTAAGCTAGTTTTAGTTTTAAACTGCGGTAGTTCTTCTCTTAAATTCGCTGTTGTTGACGCAGAAAACGGTGACGAGCATCTAACAGGTCTTGCAGAGTGTCTGCACCTTCCTGAAGCTCGCATCAAGTGGAAACTTGACGGCAAACACGAAGCTCAGCTAGGTAATGGCTCGGCTCACGAAGAAGCGCTAGCGTTCATGGTAGAAACTATTCTTGCTTCTAAGCCAGAACTTGCTGAAAACCTAGCAGCAGTTGGTCACCGTGTTGTACACGGCGGCGAGAAGTTCACTCAGTCTGCGCTAATCACTGACGACGTACTAAAAGGTATCGAAGACTGTGCTGCTCTAGCACCACTTCACAACCCAGCTGCGATCATCGGTATCAAGGCGGCTCAAAAGTCATTCCCTGGCCTACCAATGTCTGCTGTATTTGATACTGCATTCCACCAAACAATGCCTCAAGAGTCTTACCTATACGCTCTACCGTACAACCTATACGAAGAGCACGGCATCCGTCGTTACGGCATGCACGGTACTTCTCACCTGTTCATCGCTCGCGAAGTAGCTGAGCAACTAGGCAAGCCTGCTGATGAAGTAAACATCATCAACTGTCACCTAGGTAACGGTGCATCTGTTTGTGCAATCAAGAACGGTAAATCTGTAGACACTTCTATGGGTCTTACTCCTCTTGAAGGTCTAGTAATGGGTACTCGTTGTGGTGACATCGATCCTGCGATCATCTTCCACCTACACGATTCTCTAGGTTACTCTGTTGAAGAAATCAACAACATGCTAACTAAAGAGTCAGGCCTAGCTGGTCTAACTGCAGTTTCTCCAGACTGTCGTTTTGTTGAAGACAACTACGGTAAAGAAGAAGCAGCAACTCGCGCGATGGACGTAATGTGCCACCGCCTAGCGAAATACATCGCTGGCTACACTGCAACTCTTGACGGTCGTCTAGACGCTATCGTATTCACTGGTGGTATCGGTGAAAACGGCGCTCCAATCCGTGAACTAGTACTTAACCGCCTAGGCATCTTCGGTATCGAAGTTGACGGCGAAGCTAACCTTAAAGCTCGCTTCGGTGGTGAAGGTGTTATCACTACTGCTGACAGCCGCATCCCTGCGATGGTTATCTCTACTAACGAAGAGCTAGTAATCGCTGAAGACACTGCACGTCTAGCAGGTCTTTAATCAAGATTTTTACCGCTAGCTCATCCGGGCTAGCGGTATTTTGATACAAAAATGGGGCTCAGCTTCTATTCCTATTCCTACCCTCCAATAGGAATATGAAGTTGAGCTTTTTTAATCCAATAGCTAAAGGTACTTATACGAATGTCTCGTACTATTATGCTTATCCCTACTAGTGCTGGTGTTGGTCTAACTAGCGCAAGCATGGGTGTTCTTCGCGCAATGGAGCGCAAAGGCGTTAAGGTTTCTTTCTACAAACCAATCTCTCAACCACGCTCTGGTGGTGATCAACCGGATCTAACTTCAACTATCGTTGGCGTAAACAGCGATGTTAAGATCGGTCAACCTCTAGCGATGTCTGTTGCTGAAAGCCTAATCGGTAACGACAACATGGACGAGCTACTAGAAACTGTTGTTGAGCGTTACAACCAGATCAACAAAGATGCTGACGTAACACTTATCGAAGGTCTAGTACCAACTCGTAAGCACCCATTCGCTAACCAAGTGAACGCAGAAATCGCGGCTACACTTGGCGCTGAGATTGTACTTGTTGCAACTCCGGGTACTGACAACCCAGCTCAACTTAAAGAGCGCATCGAAGTAGCGTGTTCTAACTTCGGAGGCACTAAGAACAAAAACATCTCTGGTGTTATTATCAACAAGCTTAACGCTCCAGTTGATGAAGCAGGCCGTACTCGGCCTGACCTATCTGAAATCTTTGACGACTCAGACAGCGCTCAGCAAAGCGAACTAAAAGTAATGGAGATCTTCAACACTTCTCCAATCCGTGTACTTGGTTGTGTGCCTTGGAGCATCGAGCTAATCGCGACTCGTGCTGCAGACATGGCTTCTCACCTAAACGCTGAAATCATCAACGAAGGTGAACTGAACACTCGTCGTATCAAGAGCATCACGTTCTGTGCGCGTTCACTGCCTCACATGATTGAGCACTTCAAGCCAGGTTCACTACTAGTAACTTCGGCTGACCGTCCGGACGTAATCGTTGCAGCAGCACTAGCAGCAATGAACGGCGTTGAGATCGGTGCGGTTCTTCTAACTGGCGGCTACGATATCCCTGCGGAAATCGAAGAGTTAATTAAACCAGCTCTAGAAAGCGGTCTACCAATCTTCAAAGCGCAAGGTAACACTTGGCAGACATCTCTAAACCTACAGAGCTTCAGCCTAGAAGTTCCTGCTGACGATAAAGAACGTATCGAGTTCATCAACGAACACGTTGCGGGTCACATCGACGGTAACTGGATCGAGTCTATGACTGAAGGTACTCAGAAGTCTCGCCGTCTAAGCCCACCAGCATTCCGTTACCAGCTAACTGAATTCGCTCGTAAAGCAGCTAAGCGTATCGTTCTTCCTGAAGGTGACGAGCCACGTACAGTTAAAGCTGCGGCTATCTGTGCTGAGCGCGGTATCGCTGAATGTGTACTTCTAGGTAACCCTGAAGAGATCAAACGTGTTGCTGCACAGCAAGGCGTTGAGCTAGGTGCTGGCGTTAAGATCATCAACTCTGACGAAGTACGTGAAAACTACGTTGCTCGTCTAGTTGAACTACGTGGCGCGAAAGGCATGACTGAAGTTGTTGCTCGCGAGAAGCTACAAGATTCAGTATTCCTAGGCACAATGATGCTTGAGAACGACGAAGTTGACGGCCTAGTTTCTGGTGCTGTTCACACGACTGCGAACACTATCGTTCCTCCGTTCCAAATCATCAAGACTGCACCTGATGCGTCTATCGTATCTTCTGTATTCTTCATGCTGCTACCTGACCAAGTACTGGTTTACGGTGACTGTGCGATCAACCCAGATCCAACAGCAGAACAGCTTGCTGAAATCGCTATCCAATCTGCTGATTCTGCAGCAGCATTCGGTATCGAACCTCGCGTTGCTATGATCTCTTACTCTACTGGTGAATCTGGCAAGGGTGCAGACGTAGATAAAGTACGTGAAGCGACGAAACTTGCTCAAGAGAAACGTCCAGATCTAGTAATTGACGGCCCTCTACAATATGACGCGGCTATCATGGAAAACGTTGCAGCTTCTAAAGCTCCAAACTCTCCAGTAGCAGGTAAAGCGACTGTATTCGTATTCCCAGATCTAAACACTGGTAACACGACTTACAAAGCTGTACAGCGTTCAGCAGACCTAGTATCTATCGGTCCAATGCTTCAAGGTATGCGTAAGCCAGTAAACGACCTGTCTCGCGGCGCTCTAGTTGACGACATCGTTTACACAGTTGCTCTAACAGCGATCCAAGCTGACCAAGCTGCTCAAGCTGAAGAAAAAGTAGTTAACTAATTCTCTTTTTCAGAAAGCAAAAACCCTAGATGATTATCTAGGGTTTTTTTATGCCTGAAGAAAAGCGAATTAATTAATGATTCTAACCGCGCCCATGAGGTGACTCTATGTCCAGCTCAGGACCTTTTGGTACCACTTGTGTTGGGTTGATGCCTGTATGGCTGTAGTAATAGTGACGTTTGATGTGGTAGAAATCCGTCGTCTCTTTAACACCCTTAACTTGGTAAAGCTCTTTCATATAGCCATTCAGATGTAGGTAATCAGCAATACGTTTTTTATTACATTTGAAGTGCCCTACATACACAGCATCAAAACGAATCAGAGTCGTGAACAAACGCCAATCCGCTTCGGTAATTGTATCTCCAGCTAAGTAACGACTTTTTGCTAGGTGTGCATCGACTTTATCCAGAGCAGCAAATAATCCTTCATATGCTTCTTCGTAAGCCTCTTGGGTAGTCGCAAAGCCACAACGGTAAACACCATTGTTGATGTTCGGATAAATAAAATCATTCCATTCATCGATCGCGTGGCGAAGTGCAGGTGGGTAGTAATCATCGTCATTACCCGTTAGGTCGTTAAACGCAGAGTTGAACATGCGAATGATCTCTGATGACTCATTACTCACGATAGTGTTGGTTTTCTTATCCCACAACACGGGCACCGTAACGCGCCCAGTATAATCCGGCTTAGCTTGTGTGTAGATTTGGTGTAGACGGGTATGACCAAACAATGGTTCAGGCAACCCCATCTGCCAGCCTTCACTCATCATGTCAGGGCATACAACGGTGACATCGATATGTCCAGTTAGGCCTTTAAGCTCGCGGAAAATAAGTGTTCTATGTGCCCAAGGACAAGCCAGAGAAACATACAGATGGTAACGTCCACTTTCGGGTTGAAACGGCGCGTCTGCGCGGTTCTCTATCCAGCTACGAAAGCCTGCATCTTCACGAACGAACTTTCCATTGCTTGCCTTAGTGTCGTACCAGACATCATGCCACTCACCTTGTATTAACTTACCCATTTTGAACCCCTTCATATCCGAACTTTTTATACCAAACACAACCAGTATAAAAAAAGCCAACTTTTTCAAAACTAGAAGAAGTTGGCTTAGTTGTTCGAATTATTTGAATAAGCGCTACAGACAAAAAAAGCGTGACCGTTTGACCAGCCACGCTTAAGCCTGTCACAGGCTGAATTACGTTTTATTAAACCTGAACATGAAGACAAGATACCGCGTGAACGTCGTTACCTTGAATCTTAGGTTTTGTTTCTGCACACGCCTCTGTCGCTTGAGGGCAACGAGTACGGAATACACAACCTGATGGTGGGTTGATTGGTGATGGTAGATCACCTTCCAACATCTGAATTGTCTTGCTGCGCTCAATACGAGGATCCGGGATTGGAACTGCAGACATCAGTGCCTTGGTGTATGGGTGTTTAGGATCAGAGAACAGTGCATCTGATTCACCTAGCTCAACAGCATTACCTAGGTACATTACCAATACACGGTCAGAGATGTGCTTAACCACTGACAAATCGTGCGCGATGAATACCAGTGAAAGACCTAGCTCTTTTTGCAGCTCTTTCAGAAGGTTAACAACTTGTGCTTGGATAGATACGTCAAGTGCCGAAACCGGTTCGTCACAGATGATCATCTTAGGCTTCAAGATAAGTGCACGCGCGATACCGATACGCTGACACTGACCACCAGAGAATTCATGCGGGTAACGGTTAATGACGTTTGGTAGTAGACCTACCTTCGCCATCATCTCTTTAACGCGGTCCTTTACTTCCTGCTTAGAAAGTTCTGGGTAGAACGTCTCTAGCGGCTCAGCAATAATGTCACCTACTGACATACGCGGGTTAAGCGATGCAAGTGGGTCTTGGAAAATCATCTGAATCTCTTTACGAGTTTCACGACGTTGAATCTCTTCCATTTTTGTTAGGTCTTGACCTAACCACATTACTTCACCGTCTGTTGCTTCAACCAAACCGATGATTGCACGAGCAAATGTTGACTTACCACAACCTGACTCACCCACTACGCCCAGCGTCTCGCCTTCGTAAAGGTGGATATCAACGCCATCAACCGCTTTAAGGTTAGAAGGCTTAGCCCAAGGCCATGCCGATTTAGCAGCGATGCTAAAGTGAACCTTAAGGTCTTTAATGTCTAATAGTAATTGCTTATCTACACTCATTTTTTCCAAGCCTCCCAATCAGAAAAACATGCACGTTGACGGTCATTTCCGAATGGCGTCAGAATCGGTGCTTCTTGCTTACAACGGTCCATTACACGATGACAGCGGTCTTGGTAAGGACAGCCTGGTGGTAGACGAAGTAAGTTTGGCGGGTTGCCTGGGATAGTCGGAAGAATCTCACCTTCAGTATCTAGACGAGGAATCGCTTTCAACAGACCTTCCGCATATGGGTGGCTTGGGTTGTAGAAGATTTCATCTACAGTGCCGTATTCCATGGTACGACCTGCGTACATCACAAGTACTTTGTCACAAGAACCCGCAACAACACCCAAATCATGGGTAATCATGATGATTGCTGTGTTGAACTCATCTTTCAGTTCGTTCAGCAACTCCATGATTTGCGCCTGAATGGTTACGTCCAGTGCTGTTGTCGGCTCATCGGCGATAAGCAGCTTAGGACGACAAAGTAGCGCCATTGCAATCATTACACGCTGACGCATACCGCCAGAGAATTCGTGTGGGTACATGGTAATACGCTTACGCGCTTCTGGAATCTTAACGGCTTCAAGCATACGTACAGATTCTTCGAATGCTTCTGCTTTGCCCATGCCTTTATGCAGCATCAGCACTTCCATCAACTGATCGCTTACCTTCATGTAAGGGTTAAGCGAAGTCATTGGATCTTGGAAGATCATCGCGATCTGTTCAGCACGAACTTTGTTTAGCTCTTTTTCTGGAAGGTTAAGAATCTCTTTACCTTCAAATTTTGCACTACCAGAGATGATGCCGTTTTTTGCCAGCAACCCCATGATAGAGAATACAGTCTGTGATTTACCTGAACCTGACTCACCTACGATACCTAGCGTTTCGCCTTGGTTAAGTGAGAAGTTCAAGTCATTTACTGCGGTTACGATACCATCTTGAGTGGTAAATTCGACGCGCAGGTCTTTGACATCTAATAAGCTCATCATTGCTTCCTTAATCTTTTATAGCTTTTATATTTTTATTTGCTATTTAGTTTATCTGTCTTTTGGATCAAGCGCGTCGCGCAGGCCATCACCTACATAGTTAAAGCAGAACAGCGTAACTACCATGAATGCTGCAGGGAATGCCAGTTGCCAGATAGCAACTTCCATCGTCTGCGAACCTTCTTGAAGCAGTGCGCCCCAGCTTGTCATAGGCTCTTGAACACCAAGACCAAGGAAAGATAGGAATGATTCCGTCAGGATCATGCTTGGGATAAGTAGAGTTGAGTAAACCGCTACGATACCCAGTACGTTTGGAACGATGTGACGTGTAATGATCTTCCATTTGCTTACACCACATACGTGAGCAGCTTCAATGAACTCTTTACTACGTAGGCTCAGCGTTTGACCACGTACAATACGCGCCATATCAAGCCAAGCAATCGCACCGATCGCAACGAAGATAAGTACAATATTACGACCAAAGAAGGTTACTAGTACGATAACTAGGAACATGAATGGAACCGCGTACAAGATCTCAAGGATACGCATCATCACTCGGTCAGTACGACCGCCAATGAAGCCTGAAGCTGCACCGTAAAGCGTACCAATCAATACCGCTACGAATGCACCCATCACACCAACCATCAACGAGATACGGCCGCCAATGAGAGTACGTACGTAAAGGTCACGACCTAAGCTATCAGTACCAAACCAGTGGTCAGCGTTTGGACCAACGTGCATTGCATACCAGTCAGTATCGTCATAAGTGTATTGAGCCAGCATTGGTAGGAAGATAACCGCCAATACCATCAGTGTTAGAATAAACAGGCTCACCATTGCAGCTTTGTTGCGCATAAAACGAATACGCGCATCTTGCCACAAACTACGACCTTCAATTTCTAAGTTCTCAGAGAACTTTTCGATCGCTTCTAAATTTTCTTTTTTCTTCAACATAACCATGCGTCCCTGTTAGTAGCGAATTTTCGGGTCAATAACCGCTAGCAAAATATCAACAATTGCGTTGAATAAGATGAATAGGAAACCAATCAAGATGGTTACACCCATTACTAACGAGTAGTCACGGTTAAACGCAGCGTTCACGAACAGCTTACCGATACCCGGTAGGCCGAAGATGGTTTCAACAACCACCGAACCTGTGATGATACCTACGAATGCCGGGCCCATGTACGAAACAACAGGCAGCATCGCTGGCTTAAGCGCATGTTTAAGAATGATGTAACGGTAGCTTAGACCCTTAGCACGAGCGGTACGGATAAAGTTACTGTTAAGAGTTTCGATCATGCTACCACGAGTAATACGAGCGAACGTTGCAACGTATAGAAGCGACATTGCGATTACAGGCAGAACGAGGTAAATAAAGGTACCACCATGCCAGCCACCTGCCGGGAAGATGTTCCAGTGAAGCGAGAATAGGTAAATCAGAGCGGGTGCCAATACAAAGGATGGCATTACAACCCCGAGCATGGCGGTCGACATTATGGTGTAGTCGATCCAGGTATTATGCTTCAAGGCGGCTATGGTTCCGACCGATACCCCCATAATCAGCGTAAAGATAAAGGCAACGAAACCAACCTTCGCAGAAACAGGTAGTGCTACTGCGATCAGCTCATTTACTGTGTAATCTTGGTACTTAAACGAAGGACCGAAGTCGCCTTGCAGAATGTTCGTTAAGTATGTTGTGTATTGCTCAAATACTGGTTTATCTAAACCGTATTTAGCTTCGATGTTCGCCATAACTTCTGGCGGTAATGGACGCTCGCTTGAAAACGGGTTACCCGGTGCGAAACGCATAAGAAAGAAAGATATAGTGATCAACACCAACATTGTTGGGATCGCTTCAAATATCCTTTTCATAATGAATTTAAGCATAAACTCACTCTTTCAGTCTGTGACAATTAAAATTAGAAAGACGCTACATGCGCGCCCTGCGCATGTAGTGTCTGTATCGTTATATTTTTATATTAACTTTCTAGAATCGAAGCGCAGATTACTGAGCTTTGATGTAGAGGTCTTTAGAGAAGATTTTCTCTTCCGCGTTTTCAGCTGGGAAACCACCAACTTGCGGAGAAAGTAGACGTGAACGCACGTATTGGTAAATCGGTGCGATTGGCATATCGTCAGCCATCATCTTCTCTGCTTCTAGGTAGATAGCTTTACGCTCTTCTTCAGAAGTAGATTTCAGTGCTTTGTCGATAAGAGCATCGTATTCTGCGTTGCCCCAGTGCTGACCACCTGTTGTGTTCGCACTTACCATTAGAGTTAGGAATGAAGATGCTTCGTTGTAGTCACCACACCAACCAGCACGTGCAACTTCGAAGTCACCTTGATCTTTAGAATCTAGGTATGTTTTCCACTCTTGGTTCTCAAGAGTTACTTTCAGGCCTAGAGTCTTCTTCCACATAGAACCAAGTGCTACCGCAATCTTCTTGTGGTTTTCGTTGGTGTTGTATAGAAGAGTGAATTCTAGAGGGTTGCTCTTACCGTAACCTGCTTCTTCAAGAAGACGTGCAGCTTCTGCGTTACGCTCTTTCTGAGATAGCTCACCGTAAGCAGCCATTTCTGGATCGAAGTTAGCTGTGATTTCAGGAGTTAGGAAGTAAGCTGGTTTTTGGCCTTGGCCAAGGATAGCACCCGATACGATGTCACGGTCGATAGCGTAAGAGATCGCTTTACGAACACGTACGTCGTTGAATGGTTCTTTCTTCGTGTTGAAAGAGTAGTAGTAAGTACACAGGCTACCTTCAACAGATACAGAATCTGCATGTTCTTTCTTCAGACGCTTAAAGTGCTCAGTTGGCAGCGTTGAAGTGAAGTGGATCTCACCAGATAGGAAACGGTTCATTTCCGCTACTTGGTTTTCGATCGGTAGGAAAGTAACTTTGTTTAGGACAGTTTTGTCGTTGTCCCAGTAGTTTGTGTTACGAACCATTTCTAGACGCTCGTTCACAACCCAGTTGTTTACTTTGAACGCGCCGTTACCAACGAAGTTTTCTGGTTTAGTCCATTGATCACCAAACTTCTCAACCGTTGCTTGGTGTACTGGCTTCATTGTTGTGTGGCCAGTCATCATTACGAAGTATGGTACTGCTGTTTCTAGCTCAACAACAAGAGTCTTATCGTCTAGTGCTTTAACGCCTAGTTCGCTCTTGTCTTTCTTACCAGCAATGATGTCTTTCGCGTTCACCATCTTCGTGTACTCCATGTACCAAGAGTATGGTGATGCTGTTGCTGGATCTACCGCACGCTGGAAGCTGTAAACGAAATCGCCAGCAGTTACTGGGTCGCCGTTAGACCATTTTGCGTCGTCGCGTAGGTGGAAAGTGAAAGTTTTGTTGTCAGATGTTTCCCAGCTTTTTGCTACGCCAGGAATAGTGTTGCCGTCCGCGTCTTGATTCACTAGACCTTCTAGTAGGTCACGAATTACGTGAGACTCTGGTACACCTTGAGATTTGTGTGGGTCGATTGTTGCAACTTCAGTACCGTTACCACGAACGAGTTCCTGAACCTTTGCCAATTTTGTACCCGCTGGAACGTCCGCAGCGATTGATGTAGTAGAAGTGGCAGCCACTGCCAGACCAGCACCTAGAAGAAGGGCCTGAGTGATTTTATTCTTGTACATGCATAAACTCCAAGTTTTTGTATTGCATCCATGACTTCTTTGCTTGGTTCACTGAACGGTTAGTGATTTAGATTTATTTAGCTCAATTTTTGAGCATAAAAACCTAAAACCTTACAAAGATTGCGGCACACACTATCAATCATTGAATTAATTTGCCATAAAGAACTAGCAAAAAATCGGATAATTCTCCGAAATACTCAATGATTCAGCGATAAACTCTAATAAAAACGTAATTTATAGCTATTTAAATACGATGTATTATTAAAAGTCAGCCGTAAATGTTGATATATCTGTTTTGATACTTATTTTTAGCATCTTATGCTAGAACAACCCTGACAAATTAACATTATTGCCACATGAAAGCTAATCGGGCATCACATATCACCTAAGTTGCTTACGTTAATTGTGAGGATTATCACTCTATAAAAAGCAGAACAAATAGCTGCTTAGTGAATTATATTGGTGTAACAAATTGTTTTAATCAGTTTATATGCGTATTTATTCACACAAACCTACTGCATCTTTTGGTTAATTATTCTTCAGGTAAAAAAAAACCGACTCAAAGAGTCGGTTTTCGAACATCAAAATAGGTGTTTATTTCTGCCAACGTTCAGCGGCTTTCGCGTCTGAATCACGAGATTCTACCCAACGGGTTGCCTCGGTTGTACGCTCTTTTTTCCAGAACGGTGCCTTAGTTTTCAGGTAATCCATGACAAATTCGCACGCTTCAAACGCGGCACCTCGGTGAGCACTAGACACACCAACATATACAATCTGATCACCAATATCGAGGTCACCCACTCGGTGGATAACACGCATTTTTTGAATTGGCCAGCGGGCTTCTGCTTGATCACAAATCTCGCTTAAGGACTTTTCAGTCATACCAGGGTAGTGCTCTAGAGATAAGCCAATAACGTTATCCCCTAAGTTCATGTCACGAACCTTACCCACGAAAGTTACCACTGCCCCCGCTGAGGTGCCTTGAGCCAGAAAGTCGTACTCGTCAGCAACTGAAAAGTCTTCAGCTGTCACTAATACTCTTGAGTCCATCGCTAGCCTCCGGTTACTGGTGGAAAGAATGCAACTTCGTCACCATCTTTCACTTTAGTACTTAGAGGAACAATCGACTGATTCAGAGCCGCCAAAAGCTTGCCCTCTTCCAAAGCGATGTCCCACTTCCCCTCTTGCTGAACAAGGTGGCTGCGAATCGCTTCGATAGTGTTAAAGCTTGCGTCAACCTCTACGCTGTCTACACCCACCAATTCGCGAGTTTGTGCAAAGAAAAGAACTGTAATCATCATTCCGCCTTAAAGTGGCCTGACTTGCCACCCGTTTTTTCTAGCAAGCGTACCTGATCGATCACCATGTCTTTTTGTACCGCTTTACACATGTCGTAAATGGTTAAAGCCGCTACAGAAGCTGCAGTCAGTGCTTCCATCTCAACGCCGGTTTTACCCGCCAGTTTACAAACAGACTCGATGCGTACCTTGTTTTCTTCAACAACTGGTTCAAGTTGAACTTCAACCTTTGATAGTAGCAACGGATGACAAAGTGGAATCAAGTCCCAAGTTTTCTTTGCGGCTTGAATACCAGCAATACGCGCTGTCGCAAACACATCACCTTTATGGTGGCTGCCCGACATAATCAACTCAAGCGTCTCAGGCGCCATATGAACAAAAGCTTCTGCACGTGCTTCACGCACTGTTTCTGCTTTTGCCGACACATCGACCATGTTTGCTTCGCCCGAAGCGTTAATGTGAGTAAATTGACTCATAATCACCTGCCTTATACAGAAAGGTGTGGCATGAAGTTACATGGTCGGTGGCTAGCATCAAGTTGTTGTTTGATGATTTTTGTCCAGCCTGTACGACATGCACCCGTTGAACCAGGCATTGCAAAGATCACTGTGTGGTTAGCAAAACCCGCAATCGCACGTGATTGAATCGTCGATGTACCGATCTCTTCGTAAGAAACCTGACGGAATAGCTCACCAAAACCTTCTACTTCTTTATCGAAAAGCGGTTTTAATGCTTCTGGAGTACTATCGCGAGAAGTAAATCCAGTACCACCGGTGATCATAATTGCTTGTACTGTTTCATCGGCAATCCACTTAGAAACGATTGCACGGATCTTGTACATGTCATCAATCACGATCTGCTTGTCGACAACGTTATGACCCGCTTCTTGAGCGTTTTCTGCCAAGTAACGACCTGATGTATCGTTCTCTTCTGTACGAGTGTCTGAAACGGTTAGTACTGCGATATTTGCAGGTTGGAATTTACTCTCTGCGTGACCCATTTGTTCACCTATTCTATCTATTTCAATGATTATACTGAATCACCTAGCTTATCTAAGCTAGGTGATTAAATGTTGTTGATGTGGGAGCTTAGCCGCCAATGGAGGCAAGGTGCGGTGTCATGCCGCTGTTGCCATCATGGAGAAAGTGACTCACTGACTTGGTCTGTAGCTCGGCCTGAATACGTGCGATGAGCGCGTCTTCTTGTTCATCCTCTTGGAGAAGATCACGCAGCTCAACACCATGGTCCCCAAAGAGACACAGATGAAGCTTGCCGGTCGCAGACACGCGCAAGCGGTTACAGCTTTCGCAGAAGTCTTTCTCATAAGGCATGATCAAACCAATCTCACCCTTATAGTCTGGGTGGACAAATACCTGTGCAGGTCCGTCATTCACGGCTTTGACTTTCAAAAGCCAACCGTTGGCGATCAGATGGTTTCTAATGGCAACGCCTGATACATGGTGTTTATCAAACAGATCGTCCATTTCGCCGGTTTGCATCAGCTCAATAAACCGCAGTTGGATAGGTTTGTCTTTGATCCAGTTGAGGAATGAAGGCAGCTCTTGGCTATTAAGATCTTTCATCAACACTACGTTGACTTTGATCTGCTCATAACCGACTTCGAACGCTTTATCGATACCACGCATCACCTCGGTAAACTTATTCTCACCTGTGATTTGGTGAAACATGCGCGAGTCTAAACTATCGACGCTGACGTTAATGTTCGTTAGACCAGCTTCACGCCACTGCGCTACCTGTTTCTCCATCCGATAACCGTTGGTGGTGGTTGCCACTTTTTGGATGCCTGGAGTGCTAGCTACTGTATCAATAATTTCAGTGAAATCTTTACGTAGGCTTGGCTCGCCACCAGTAATACGAATCTTGGAGGTACCACAATCTGCAAACGCTCTTACGATACGTTTGATCTCGGGAACACTGAGAAAAGACGAGTTTTTTTGACCCGAAGGCTTATAGCCATCAGGTAAGCAATACGTACATTTAAAGTTACAGACATCTGTAACTGACAAGCGCAAGTAATAAAACTTGCGATGGAATCTATCTTCGAATTGTTGCGCCACGGAACACCTTTCCAAACACGGGAGGCATAATCATTTCCAATTAAGCCCTTGTGACAACATGTCACTGGCTCTCAACGCTTATCAATACAGCAAAATACCACTGTGCGACTTAGCATGTAAGAGCTCGGAGTTATGGCAACTACGGTACACTGAGGCACGCGTAGCAGCTGCGTATAAAATACTTAATAATTGTGTGTGAATCTAGTTCTGTTGCCAAAAAAACGAACCTTAACAGCAAAAAAACCGCACCAGACCCTCAAAATAACTCTTGTTGAGTATCTGCCTATAAGCATTTACCCTAAATTATAGTTGGTAATAATCTAATAAGAACTAAAAAATGAATTTGTACTCTTCAAAGAAAGTCGTCGCGATCGGCGGCGGTCACGGCTTAGGTCGCATGTTAGCGGCACTTAAACAGTTTGGCAGTAATGCGACGGGAATTGTCGCCACTACCGATAATGGCGGCTCAACAGGCCGAATTCGAGATTGCCAAGGTGGTATCGCATGGGGCGATACTCGCAACTGTATCAACCAGTTGATCACAGAGCCTTCTATCAGTTCGATGATGTTTGAGTATCGTTTCCGAGGTCAAGGTGAACTGGATGGCCACAATCTCGGTAACCTAATGCTCACTGCTTTGGATAACCTCTCTGTTAGACCATTAGAAGCAATTAATCTAATCCGCAGTATGCTCAAAGTCGACGTCAACATTGTTCCGATGACGGAACACCCTTCTGACCTAACAGCACTTTCGATGGAAGGTCGCTGGGTTACAGGTGAAACCAATGTCGATGACATGGACGAGCGTCTGCGCCGCCTTGATCTTTCTCCAGAGGTGCCGGCAACCAAAGAAGCGGTACAAGCGATCGCAGAAGCTGATTGTATCGTGTTAGGACCGGGCAGTTTCTTAACCAGCATTATGCCCCCATTGCTATTACCAGAAATTGGTAAGGCGATTGCTGACAATACCAAAGCTAAGGTGATTTTGGTCGAAAACCTTTCGCCTGAGGCAGGCCCAGCAGGAATGATGACACTAAGAGAAAAAATCGAATGGTGTGAACGCGCATGTAAAGCGCGCAAAATCGACGTGATTATTGGCGATACAGCTCACCCGGAACTCGATGGCCTGTGGCATTGCGTTACCACTGAGCTCGCCTCACCTAACCGAGATTGGCGCCACGACAGGGTCAAACTTCAGCAAGCGATTGAAGCTCAATTGGCTTAAACAGTTTACTTATCTAAGTCATACAAAAAAGGAGCATTACGCTCCTTTTTTATTAATTCATCAACTGTTGGTACTCAGTGTACGTTGTGACCAAGAGAACCTTCATATCTTGATAGTCTTCGTCTGTAATAGATTTGGCTTGTTTTACCTTAGCATCCAAACCAATCGCAAAGTTACACAATGAATCTGCCCCAAAGCTTGCTGCGCTACTCTTAAGTGCGTGGCTAATATCAGCCAAATACTTGGCAGAGTCCACCGCATTACTTTGTTCTAAATGCTCGTGATAACCCTTGAGTTCCCCTAAAAATATCTCTAGTAAAACAGGGACATTCTCTTGGCCAATTTCACTAGCAAGTTCATCAACTTTTTCTTGGTTTAGTATTTTCATCGTTATTCTTATGCACTAATTATTCTGAGGATGATTGTTTTGCGTTCCACGCCTGTAATTTGCGATAAATAGTTGATGGGCTAACATCTAAGAAACCAGCGGCTCTCGGAATATTACCATCACACGCTTTAATTGCTTGTTCTATCGCAGTTTTTTCAGTGAGCCACAATGGGAAGATATCTTTAACAGATATATCTTCGCTCTGTTTCTCTTTCAATCGTAGACTGTTTTCCAGCGGTTGGTTGAGTGGTGGTGGCAACATGTTTAAGTTGATCTCTTTGCCGTTATTAAGCACCACAACATTTCGCAAAACATTCTGCAGTTGACGTACATTACCTGGCCACTCATATTGATTAAATCGGTCGATCACTTCTTGAGAGAAACGAACAAACGCTTTGCCCTCTTCCACTGACATATAGCCTAGTAATGAGTATGCAATTTCAATGACGTCTTCACCACGCTCGCGCAATGGCGGAAGGTGCAACGGGATAACGTACAGGCGGTAATATAAATCTTCGCGGAAGCGCCCCTCTTGCACTTCTTTCCATGGGTCACGGTTCGTCGCACAAACAAAGCGCACATCCACACTCTTCATTTTTGAAGAACCTACTTTTTGGAACGTACCCGTTTGGATAAAGCGAAGAAGTTTTGTTTGAAGCTCCAGATCCATTTCACAAAGCTCATCTAGGAACAAAGTTCCTCCATCCGCTAACTCAGCAGCACCTTGTCGATCGGTAGCCGCGCCTGTGAACGCACCTTTAACGTGACCAAACAGCTCACTCTCAATCAAGTCTTTAGGGATAGCGGCACAGTTAATGGCAATAAACGGCTTGTCACCACGTTTACTCGCAGCATGGACCGCTTCGGCACACACCTCTTTACCGGTACCACTTTCACCAGTGATAAAAATACTGGCTTTACTTGAAGCAGCTGAATCGATGGTACGATACACCTGCTGCATGGTTTGGCTACTGCCGATAAAACCTTGATAATTTTGGCTACCCGGGTGCTCAGCGCTATTCTTCAGCTTAGTTGCTTTACGGATTGCGTTGTTTACTGTGATACGAAGACGGTCTGCTTCACATGGCTTAATCAAGAAATCTTGAGATCCGTGACGCATTGCTTCAACTGCAGTATCGATTGAGCCATGTGCGGTCATGAAGATCACCGGGACTTCTGGGAAATTCTGTTTTACAGCAAATAAGACATCCATCCCCGTCATATCAGGAAGACGAAGATCCAAGAGAATGAGGTCTGGGATTCTATGGTTAAGGCTCTCAATAGCCTCTTTACCTGTACCCACGATATTGATATCTATCTCTAACGGGGTCAGGTAAGAACGATACAACGCCGCAACTGATGCTGTATCTTCCACCATTAACAAGTACTTTGACTTGTTATCAAATGTTTTTGATTGCATATCCTAGCCGATATTATTTTGCATTTATTGTAATAATCGCATTCCGCTTTGCATTATGCAAATTACAACACGCTTTTTATGGTTTTACTTTTTACTCAGGCTAAAAATCATACAGTTAAACATCCGGCATGAAGAATGCAGATTACTAATTGACCTACGGGTCACCTAGCCAACTGACGTTGTTAGTGGATGACATTCCCACAAATGTGAGCCAGTAGATCACTTGCTACTGGCTTTTTTTTGCGTCACAAACAAATGATTATTATCGATTAGCTGTTGGTAATGAACTGCTGCCTCATCTGTTCAATCTCATCACGCTTCTGCGCCGCAAGCTCAAACTCTAGGTTTTGGGCGTGCTGATACATTTCTGCTTCTAGCTTGCTAATTGCTTTATCGAGTTCTTGCGGGCTCAATGTAGCGTAGTTAGCTGGCTCTTCAGCTACTTTAGACAGTGGTACTTGTTTAGATTGGCGCTGTTTCTTCGACTTGGTGATATCTCCAAGCTCCATGATATCTTTAACATTGCGCTTCAATGCTTGTGGGGTAATACCTTGCTCTTCATTGTATTGCATCTGTTTGATTCGACGGCGCTCAGTCTCATCGATTGCCTTTTTCATCGACTTGGTGATCGAGTCACCATAAAGAATCGCCTTACCATGTAGGTTACGCGCCGCACGACCAATCGTCTGAATCAAGGAACGCTCAGAGCGCAGGAAACCTTCTTTATCTGCATCGAGGATCGCCACCAGCGAGACCTCAGGCATATCTAAGCCCTCTCGCAGCAAGTTGATACCCACCAAGACATCAAATTCACCCAGCCTCAAATCTCGGATGATCTCAACACGTTCCACCGTATCAATATCTGAGTGTAAGTAACGAACCTTAACATCATGCTCAGTAAGATACTCAGTAAGGTCTTCAGCCATGCGTTTGGTTAATGTTGTTACCAGTACTCGTTCTTCTTTTTGTGAACGGATACGAATCTCAGACAGAAGATCGTCGACTTGAGTTGCAACTGGACGAACTTCAATCTCAGGGTCCAGAAGACCTGTTGGACGAACCACTTGATCAGCAATATCGCCATCAGACTTCTCAAGCTCATAGTTACCCGGTGTCGCCGAGACAAAGATAGTCTGTGGCGCAATCGCCTCAAACTCATCAAACTTCATTGGCCGGTTGTCTAGTGCTGAAGGAAGACGGAAACCAAACTCCACCAGCGTCTCTTTACGCGAGCGGTCACCTTTATACATAGCACCAATTTGCGGCACTGTTACGTGTGACTCATCAATAACCAAAAGCCCATCAGCAGGTAAGTAATCAAATAAAGTCGGTGGCGCTTCACCTTCCGCACGCCCACTTAAATAACGGGAGTAGTTCTCGATGCCGGAACAAAAGCCAAGCTCCGTCATCATCTCAATATCAAACTGTGTACGTTGAGAAATACGCTGCTCTTCCAACAGTTTATTATTATCTTTTAGGTATTGCGCTCGTTCACGCAGTTCTTCTTTGATGTTCTCGATCGCATCTAATATGGTTTCGCGTGGCGTTACATAGTGCGTTTTCGGGTAGACTGTGAAACGTGGTAAGTCGCGCTGCTTCACCACACCAGTAAGTGGGTCGAAGATACTAATGCAGTCAACTTCATCATCAAACATCTCGATTCTAACGGCATCTTGATCAGATTCAGCAGGGAAAATATCGATCACCTCCCCACGCACACGGAACTGGCCGCGTTCAAAGGCAACGTCGTTTCTTGAGTATTGCAGTTCAGCTAAACGACGTAGAATATCTCGTTGGTCAATCACATCACCGCGACAAACATGAAGCATCATTTTGAGGTAAGACTTGGGATCACCCAGACCGTATATCGCAGATACTGACGCTACGATAATGGCATCTTTACGTTCAAGCAGGGCCTTAGTTGCGGAGAGGCGCATTTGTTCGATGTGTGCGTTAACCGACGCGTCTTTCTCAATGAAGGTATCAGTGGTTGGTACGTAAGCTTCCGGCTGGTAGTAGTCATAGTAAGAAACGAAATACTCAACTGCGTTGTTTGGGAAGAAGGCTTTCATCTCACCGTACAATTGAGCCGCTAGGGTTTTATTTGGTGCGAGTAAAATAGCTGGACGCTGTGCTTCGGAAATGACATTAGCTAAGGTAAAGGTCTTACCCGAACCAGTAACCCCCAATAACGTTTGGTGCGCTAGCCCAGAATCTAAACCATCTAACAGCTTTGCAATAGCGGTAGGTTGGTCACCTGAAGGTTTATAGTCAGAAACCAAGTCAAAGAGCTTACTCATAGGTTGTCATTCCCATACTGTTTATTTAATCAGGGTATTGTCTCCTTAGGTTGGCTATAGATGCAACCTTTATCGAGATAATCACCTCATATTATTGTTGTTAAGTTATAGCTTTTATTCAGATTAATTGATATTATGCGTCGCCCCACCCAAGCTTCTCCGCTTAATCTCGAATATTTTCATCCACGACTTTTCCCCAAAATATCTGAAATAACCACGTTTTATGCTGTTCACGCAATAACCACAAAAAGTTATACACGCGCCAACAATCAGAATAAAATCATACTAGCCAATCACTTACGATAAACCACCCTTTTCGAAGAAAACGCCTTATTCGCGTTGTCAAAGTTTCGCCCACACACTTATCCACAATTTTGGTGGATAACTAAAGCAAAGCCAAATTCTACAAGGGATACAGAAAAGTAAAGTAATTTATCTATTTTTTTGTCGCTATTTTCTGTTGACAGAAATCGATGGTGTTATTAATATTCGCGTCGCTAACAAGCAATTCCCCCTTAGTTCAGTTGGTAGAACGGCGGACTGTTAATCCGTATGTCGCAGGTTCGAGTCCCGCAGGGGGAGCCAAATTTAAAGAAGCCGCATCACTCGATGCGGCTTTTTGCGTTATAGAGCGACTGGTTTGTACCAAACCAATGTTTCAGAACTGGCCGTCCGCGTTCGAGACCCGACATGGGAAGTCCAAATTCTAGAGAAAAGCTCAATCGAAAGATTGAGCTTTTTCGTTTTTAACTGCGACTAACTTGTTCCAAGCTAATGTCTCAGCCGAAGCGTCGGACCGTACTCGCCGCCCGCGTTCTAGTCCCGACAGGGGGGCCAAATTTAAAGAAGCCGCATCACTTGAAGCGGCTTTTTGCGTTTTTGTTGACCTGAAATCCTCGCAACTTCGTATCACTCTACTCGTAATATCTGCATTCTTAGTCTTACATTTTGCAACGATCCTTGGGATTGAGAGCGTCTATACTTGCTACAACCAAGTGAATCAAACGATTAGGCGTAGATTTTTTCATCAACTGCCTAAATCCCTAACGATCCTTGGTTGTTATTAGGTGAGCAAAGCAGGATAATATTGGGATCGGAATTTCAAGAATTAATCCATTATGACCGAATACCTTTTGTTGTTGGTTGGCACTGTGCTGGTCAACAACTTTGTGCTAGTTAAATTTTTAGGGCTGTGTCCTTTCATGGGCGTTTCCAAAAAACTGGAGACGGCGATCGGTATGGGCCTTGCCACGACGTTTGTGTTAACACTGGCGTCGGTTTGCTCGTACCTTGTAGAAAACTACATCCTCGCGCCATTGGGCATCGAGTATCTAAGAACCATGAGCTTCATCTTGGTGATTGCTGTTGTGGTTCAGTTTACTGAGATGGTTGTGCACAAAACCAGTCCAACTCTGTACCGACTTCTGGGTATATTCTTGCCATTGATCACAACCAACTGTGCAGTATTAGGTGTGGCACTTCTTAACATCAATGAGAACCACAACTTTATTCAATCGATCGTTTACGGTTTCGGTGCATCGATTGGTTTCTCTTTGGTACTGATCCTATTTGCCGCTATGCGTGAGCGCATTACCGCGGCTGATGTACCAATGCCATTCAAAGGCGCGTCTATTGCGATGATCACTGCTGGGCTGATGTCTCTTGCATTCATGGGCTTTACAGGGTTGGTGAAGTAACCATGAGTACCATTTTAATTGCAATTATTGCCTTAGCTGTATTGGCCGCTGTATTTGGTGCCATTCTTGGTTTTGCATCTATCCGATTTAAAGTTGAGGCTGACCCTATCGTCGATCAAATCGACACTATTCTCCCTCAAACACAATGCGGTCAATGTGGTTACCCTGGCTGTAGACCGTATGCGGAAGCTATTGCCAACGGAGATAACATCAATAAATGTCCTCCTGGCGGTCAGGCAACAATCGAAAAACTTGCCGATTTGATGGGTGTAGAAGTTGAAGATTCAGCACACGATCTCGACAATAAAGTTAAGACCGTTGCCTTCATTCATGAAGATATGTGTATCGGCTGCACTAAGTGTATTCAGGCGTGCCCGGTCGATGCGATCGTTGGCGGGACCAAAGCCCTACACACGGTGATCAAAGATGAATGTACTGGATGTGATCTTTGTGTGGCTCCATGCCCTACAGACTGTATCGAGATGATTCCAGTAGCAACAACAACTGAAAATTGGAAATGGCAGATGAACATGATTCCGGTTACTGATATTACTAACCAAGCTGCAGACGCAGAAAAACAAGCGTAGGGTTAGTATGAACTCATTAATTGAACAAATTCGTACCGGCTCTGTTTGGACATTTCCAGGCGGTGTTCACCCTGCTGAAAACAAAAAGCAATCTAACGGTTTAGCTATCGCTCACGCTGCGATCCCGCAAGAAATTGTCCTGCCTGTAAAACAGCACATTGGTAAAGCGGGCAACCTTCTGGTCGCCATTGGCGATGATGTATTGAAAGGCCAACAGCTGACAGCTCTCGACACAGGTTTCACACTTCCTGTTCATGCTCCAACCTCAGGTACGGTTGTCGCAATCGAGCCAAGAACGACAGCGCACCCTTCTGGCCTATCTGAACTTAGCATTGTGATCAAACCAGATGGCAAAGATCAATGGATCGAGCGCCAAGGTACTGAAGACTACACCGAAAAAACATCAGATGAACTACTTGATATCATTCGTCAGGCTGGTATTTCCGGTATGGGTGGTGCTGGCTTCCCGACTGCGAAAAAACTGCAATCAGGCTTAGGTCGCACAGAGATTTTGATCGTTAACGCAGCCGAATGTGAACCTTATATCACTTCAGACGACAAGTTACTTCAAGAGCACGCAGACGAAGTGCTCAAAGGCATCGAAGTTGTTGAGCACCTGCTGCAACCAAAGCTGACTGTCATTGGTATCGAAGACAACAAGCCCGAGGCGATCAAAGCTCTTGAACAGGCCGCGAAAGAGAAAGATATTGTCATCCGCGTTATCCCTACCAAATACCCTTCGGGTGGTGAAAAACAGCTGATTAAGATCTTGACCAACAAGGAAGTCCCTGCCGGCGGCATTCCAGCCGATATCGGAGTCTTGGTTCAAAACGTTGGATCACTGTACTCAATCAAACGTGCTGTTATTGATGGCGAGCCTGTTGTGAATCGCGTAGTCACACTTACCGGGAAAACCTTTAAGCAACCACGTAACGTTTGGGCTCTACTGGGCACACCAGTAAGCGCATTGCTCGAAGAATTTGGATACAAAGCCGATAAAAAGCTACCGCGACTTATTTTAGGTGGGCCTATGATGGGCTTTACCTTGCCGCATGAAAATGTGCCAATCACTAAGACGTCGAACTGTATTCTAGCGCCGACACGTCGCGAGATTTCTCCAAATAGCTATGAAATGGAGTGTATCCGTTGTAGTCAATGTGCAGAGGCTTGCCCAGCTTCTCTATTACCACAGCAACTGCAATGGCACGCTAAGGCGAATGAGCTCGACAAGTGTGAAGAGCTGAACATTAAAGACTGTATTGAATGTGGAGCTTGTGCGTTTGTCTGCCCGAGTGAGATCCCATTGGTTCAGTATTACCGCCAAGCGAAAGCCGAGATCAAAACTCGCCGCGATGAAGCTGCCGCAGCCGAGAGAGCCAAACAGCGTTTTGAAGAGAAAAACGCTCGTATGGAGCGCGATAAAGCAGAACGCGAAAACCGCTTTAAGAAAGCAGCAGATAACCGTCGTAAAGAGATGAAAACATCTGACGGTGATGATGCCATCGCTGCAGCTATCGCACGAGTAAAAGCACAGAAAGCGGCTGCGGATACAACAAGTAAAGAGCCTGCTGTGAAGCCAGCAGTCGCCGCAGCCATTGCGAAAGCAAAAGCGAAACAAGCTGCGGCTCAACAAAGCAACAGTGCAGAACCAGATAACTCTGAAATGTCCAAACTGCGTGAGGAACGTAAGAAGCTAGCAAGAGAGCGCAAAGCTCAACAAGCTAATGCAGAAAACCAAACTTCAGGCGAAGACAAAAAAGATGCGGTCGCTGCTGCCATTGCACGTGCCAAAGCTAAGAAAGCCCAACAGGCAGAAACAAGCTTAGACGCAAGCAGTGACAACAAGAAAGATGCCGTAGCTGCCGCAATAGCTCGAGCTAAAGCTAAGAAAGCTCAACAATCAGAAACAAACTCTGATGCGAGTTCGGACAGCAAAAAAGACGCTGTAGCTGCAGCTATTGCGCGTGCTAAAGCGAAAAAGGCGCAGCAAGCTCAGCCACAAGCTGAAGAAGTAGATACGGAATCAGCAGACCAAACGGTTGATCCGAAGAAAGCAGCAGTTGCCGCTGCCATTGCGCGCGCCAAAGCGAAAAAGGCACAACAAGCGCAACCACAAGATGAACAAGTAGATACCGAATCAGTAGACCAAGCAGTTGATCCGAAAAAAGCCGCAGTTGCCGCTGCCATTGCGCGCGCTAAAGCGAAAAAGGCACAACAAGCTCAACCACAAACTGAACAAGTAGATACCGAATCAGCAGAACAAACGGTTGATCCTAAGAAAGCTGCGGTTGCTGCTGCCATTGCACGCGCCAAAGCGAAAAAGGCACAGCAAGCTCAGTCACAAGCTGAACAAGTAGATACCGAATCAGCAGACCAAACGGTTGATCCTAAGAAAGCTGCAGTTGCTGCTGCCATTGCTCGTGCCAAAGCCAAAAAGGCACAACAAGCGCAACCACAAGCTGAAGAAGTAGATACCGAATCAGTAGACGAACCTGTTGATCCGAAGAAAGCTGCGGTTGCCGCTGCCATTGCGCGTGCTAAAGCAAAAAAGGCACAACAAGCTCAACCACAGGTGGAAGAAGTAGAAACGGAATCAGCAGACGAAGCGGTTGATCCGAAAAAAGCTGCAGTTGCTGCCGCTATTGCGCGCGCTAAAGCGAAAAAGGCACAGCAAGCTCAACCACAAGTGGAAGAAGTAGAAACGGAATCAGCAAACGAAACGGTTGATCCTAAGAAAGCTGCAGTTGCTGCCGCTATTGCACGCGCTAAAGCGAAAAAGGCACAGCAAGCTCAATCACAAGTGGAAGAAGTAGAAACGGAATCAGCAGACGAAACGGTTGATCCGAAAAAAGCTGCAGTTGCTGCCGCTATTGCACGCGCTAAAGCGAGAAAAGCTCAACAAGAGCAGAATAAAAAGAATATTGAGGAGAAAGAGTAGTGGCCTTTTTTATTGCCAGCTCACCGCACGCGCATAGCCGCAGAAGCACGCCAGATCTAATGAAATGGGTGGCGATTGCGGCATTACCTGGATTATTGGCGCAAACCTACTTCTTTGGTTGGGGCACAATTATCCAACTTGTTTTGGCTATATTGCTTGCAGTTGCTTTTGAAGCTGGTGTTATGTTGCTTCGTAAGCGCCCACCTATCATGGCTCTGCGTGACTACAGTGCAGTCGTGACAGCTTGGTTGCTTAGTGTTGCAATTCCGCCACACTCTCCGTGGTGGTTGATGGTTATCGGCTTATTCTTTGCCATTGTTATTGCTAAGCACCTCTATGGTGGATTAGGACAAAACCCATTTAACCCAGCCATGGTCGCGTACGTGGTATTGCTGATTTCATTCCCAGTACAAATGACCAGCTGGAATGCGCCAATCAGTTTGAGTGCAGAGCCTGCAAGTTTTGTTGATTCGTTCTTGATGATCTTTACTGGCTTCAACAATGAAGGCCTATCATTGCAGCAAGCCCGTATCGGTATCGATGGCACGACAATGGCAACGCCACTGGATGCCTTTAAGACAGCATTAGCTGCAGGTAACACAGCTTCTGAAGCACTTTCACAGCCACAGTTTAGCTGGCTTGCAGGCATCGGTTGGGAGTGGGTAAACATCGCTTACCTTCTGGGCGGTTTAGTACTTATCAAACAGCGGGTGATTCAGTGGTATATCCCTGTTTCTTTCTTAGCAAGTCTGACGCTGTTTAGTCTGGTGTTCAGTGTGCTTACTCCAGGTGAGACAGCATCGCCTATGGTTCACCTACTCTCTGGTGCGACTATGCTAGGCGCATTTTTCATTGCAACAGATCCGGTTTCAGCCTCTACTACGGTTAAAGGTCGACTCGTATTCGGTGCGATGATCGGTGGCTTAGTCTTCATTATTCGTAGCTGGGGTGGTTTCCCTGATGGCGTTGCATTTGCAGTATTGTTAGCAAACATGTGCGTTCCGTTGATCGACTACTACACCAAACCTCGTACATACGGCCATTAAGGAAACGACAGACAATGCTAAATGCGATTAGAAAAAATGGTCTAACCCTTGCGATTTTTGCCTGTGCATCGACTGGTTTAGTGGCTGTGACTCACTACCTGACCAAAGATCAGATCAAGCTACAAGAACAAGCTCAGCTGCTGTCGGTTTTGAATCAAGTGATTCCTCACGAGAAGCACGATAATGAACTTTTTTCATCCTGTACCTTGGTTGAATCTGAAGCACTTGGCAGTAAACAAGCCATGCCAGCGTACATAGCAACCATCAATGGTGAACCGAGCGCAATTGCGATTGAAGCGATTGCACCTGATGGCTATAACGGTGCGATTAAGGTGATCGTTGGTCTTGATATCGATGGTACTGTATTGGGTACTCGTGTGCTTTCACACCAAGAGACACCTGGGCTTGGGGATAAGATCGACCTACGCGTCACAGACTGGATCACTTCATTTACTGGCAAGCAAGTAACCGAAGCGAATCAAGACAAGTGGAAAGTACGTAAAGATGGCGGTGACTTTGACCAATTCACTGGTGCAACCATCACACCAAGAGCTGTTGTCAAAGCGGTCAAAAATGCCGTCGTTTTCGTTAATGAAAACCAACAAACACTGTTATCTCAGCCTAAAAACTGCGGAGGAGCGTAATGAGTGAACATAAAACGCTAATCAAAAATGGTATTTGGGCAAACAACCCTGCCCTTGTACAACTGCTTGGTCTTTGTCCATTACTAGCGGTGTCGTCGACTGTGACTAACGCGCTAGGCTTGGGCATTGCAACACTGTTAGTTCTAGTTGGCTCGAATGTTTGCGTATCTCTGGTTCGTAACCATGTTCCAAAAGAGGTGCGTATTCCCGTATTTGTAATGATCATCGCGTCGTTAGTAACTTGCGTTCAACTATTGATGAATGCTTACGCTTACGGCCTATACCTGTCTCTAGGTATCTTTATTCCGCTTATCGTAACCAACTGTATTATTATTGGTCGCGCAGAGGCATTCGCTTCTAAAAACACCGTACTACCGGCAGCACAAGACGGCTTCTGGATGGGCATGGGTATGACAGCTGTATTAGTTGTACTGGGCGCGATGCGTGAAATCATTGGTAATGGCACTCTATTTGATGGTGCGGATCTTCTGCTGGGTGATTGGGCATCAGCGCTAAGAATCGAAATATTCCAGTTCGATAACAGCTTCTTGCTTGCTCTACTACCACCAGGTGCATTCATTGGGGTAGGTTTCTTGATTGCATTGAAAAACCTCATCGACCATCAAGCGAAAGCAAGACAGCCAAAACAAGAAAAACCAACCATCGAACGTGCTCGTGTTACTAACGCGTAGTTCAAACTATTCAAAGGGGCTAATTTAGCCCCTTTTGCAAATATAAATAGAGACACTCATAAGAGTGCAAAAATGAGCAAGCTTGACGCTTAAGCGACTCCAAGCTTTAAAACTGGAAAGTAATGTCACTATGAATAATGTCAAACGCGTTCAGATCTTAGAGCGTTTAAGGGAGAACAACCCGAATCCTCAAACCGAACTTAACTGGAGTTCGCCGTTTGAGCTGTTAATCGCTGTTTTACTATCAGCCCAAGCGACTGATGTCAGTGTGAATAAGGCAACCGACAAGCTTTATCCTGTCGCCAACACACCTCAAGCTATCTACGACCTAGGTGTCGAGGGACTAAAAGAGTACATCAAGACGATCGGCCTATTTAACTCTAAAGCCGAGAACACCATCAAGACCTGTCGTATGTTGCTCGACCTGCACAACGGCGAAGTTCCTGAAGACCGTGCCGCTCTTGAAGCCTTACCTGGCGTTGGCCGAAAAACAGCAAATGTGGTGCTCAACACTGCATTTGGCTGGCCAACCATTGCCGTCGATACTCACATTTATCGCGTATCGAATCGCAGTAAGTTCGCAATGGGTAAAACTGTTGATGACGTTGAGCAAAAACTGCTTAAAGTCGTACCAAAAGAGTTTAAGCTAGATGTACACCACTGGCTGATTCTGCACGGCCGCTATACTTGTGTAGCGCGCAAGCCACGCTGTGGTAGCTGCATCATTGAAGACTTATGCGAATTCAAAGAGAAGACCGAAGTCTAACCAATTATCGGTTTTCTATAAAAACATCTAAGCTAGGAGCAAAACACTATGTCAAATGGCCGTATTTTACACACCATGCTGCGCGTTGGTGATCTTGACCGTTCAATCGAGTTCTACACAAACGTTATGGGTATGAATGTACTTCGTCGTAACGAAAACAAAGAGTACGAATACACATTAGTATTCGTGGGCTATGGCGACGAGTCACAGGGCTCTGTAATCGAGCTGACTTACAACTGGGGGACGTCTGAGTACGACCTTGGTAACGCATTTGGTCACGTAGCGATTGGCGTTGACGACATCTACAGCACTTGTGACGCTATCAAAGCGGCAGGCGGCAAAGTTACTCGTGAACCAGGCCCTGTGAAAGGCGGTTCAACTCACATTGCATTCGTTAAAGACCCTGACGGCTACATGATTGAGCTGATTCAAAACAAACAAGCGAGTGCAGGTCTAGACGGTTAATTCCTTATCTAAACGTCATTGAATAGCGACATTCTGTAAGACATAAAGCGAGCATGAAGCTCGCTTTTTATTTGCCTCTATTTTGTAGCAGCGCGTCTCAGAAAACACTATATCTTGCCGAATTCTCAATCATTAGACTTTACATGATAATGATTATCGTTTAGATTGATGCCAGTTTTAATTAGGGAGCTATCATCATGATAAACGAATGGGAAAAACACACATTACTTGCCGATACTGCACTGCAACTCGACGATCCTATTCGAAGCATCCTTCATTATCAGCAAGCTCTGACTCTCAGTGAAAAAATCACTGAACGCACTGATATTGAAGCTGACGAGCGACTATTAATTTCAGTTATCTCTTGCCACAACTTAGCGCAATTTTGGCGTTGGGCGGGCGATACTGATTATGAATTGAAGTATCTTCAACTGGCTTCTGAAAAAGTGTTAACCCTTATTCCTCAGTGCCCTAACACGCAATGCTCAAGCTTCATCGATTCTATTGGCTGCTGCAAAAAGGCATTGATTGACTTCATGAAACGTCACCCGAACCCACAGATAGCGTCCATGGTTGAAAAGATCGATACCGCAACCAATTGTGAAATCATTGCTAAGTTCCGTCTGAATTAGTTCCTGCCCGGAAACAAAAAATGCCAGTCTCAACAGACTGGCATTTTTTATCGGTTGACTTATTAAGGCGGCAAGAACCGTAAAATCTAGACCTGAGTTCGTCCAAGCGAAATCACCACGCGTCGGTTCTTATCTTTGCCAATTGGAGACGCATTATCAGCAATTGGGCGGCGCTTACCATAACCCTGCACCTGAATTCGCTCTTCGGAGAGACCAAGCGATTTAAAGTACTCACGTAAAGACTCTGCTCGACGCTCCGATAAGTTTTGGCTAACACCTTTGCTGTCCGCCGAATCGGTATAGGTCGCCACCAGCACAAGGTCAATATCTTGGTTATAACGAATGTATTCGGCAATCTGACTCAAGCGCTTTTGCGATGCCTTACTCAACTGGTCACTATTTCGATCGTAGTGCAGAATCGTAAATGAGATATCTTCAAAGCTGTAAGGCAGTAGATTCGAAATACAGTCACTGAACACATTATATTTCTGTTGGAACAATACCGAAGAGAGTGCCACTTCAATTCGTTGGTCTCGGCTTTGCCACTCTTGGTAGCTAAACGTTGGGTAACGCCCTTTCTCTAACTCGCTCAAGATACCCCAAGCAGTTTGACCACCAACATAGCCGTCAAATTGTTGGAAAAACTTAATCGTTGTCATTCGATCAGCACTCTCACCTGGACGCCACGGAGGCGGCATAGAGATCAAACTGACATTACGTGTTGCCCCCATTGGACGACGCATTTTAAGTTCAAAGTCTAATATGATCTTTTTGCTGGCACGGGATGAAAACTCCGCATCACCAAAATTTGGAATTGGGTGAACCAATCGACATTCCAATGGGGTATTTGCCACCATTTCCCAAGTCGACTGTTGAGGAGATGCCCCATATCGCTTCTCTTGCGCAAGCGCCGTCGACGACATCAGTAACGAAAACAGAATTGAACCTGTAATTAGTCGTTTATTCATAAGGGGGAGTATCTCTTAAGCAATTCGTTTAACAATGCAGCCAATTGCCGCATATTCTCTCTCAACAGATTAATGCAAATATCGCGCCGAGTGTAGGTAGCTAATTTATGAATTAATCACTTTCTGGAGTTTTTATCACTGCTATTATCTGCAATAATGCAGCCTCAATCACACTTATTTGGGCTAACATGACTGTAGAAAACGAAGCTCTGACCCTAAAAAAACGTTTCCGCGGCTATTTTCCAGTAGTCATTGACGTGGAAACCGCAGGGTTCAACGCGAAAACCGATGCATTATTAGAAATCTGTGCCATTACCCTAAAAATGGATGAAAACGGAGATCTCCATCCAGCATCGACGCTTCATTTTCATATCGAGCCCTTTGAAGGTGCCAACATCGAGCAAGAAGCCTTAGATTTCAATGGCATCAAAGACCCTTTCAGTCCATTACGTGGTGCGATCTCTGAGCAAGAAGCCCTCAAAGAGATCTACAAACTTGTGAGAAAAGAACAAAAAGCTTCCAACTGCAGCCGTGCCATTATGGTGGCACACAACGCAACATTCGACTTAAACTTCGTCAATGCTGCTAGTGAGCGTTGTAAGCTTAAACGCGTCCCTTTCCATCCTTTTGCAACTTTTGACACTGCTGCCTTAAGTGGACTTGCCTACGGCCAAACCGTTCTGGCTAAAGCTTGCCGTACTGCAGGGATGGAATTCGACAACAAAGAAGCACACTCTGCTTTGTATGATACCCAGAAAACAGCTGAACTGTTTTGCGGTATCGTCAACAAATGGAAAGCGCTTGGCGGCTGGCCACTTGTTGAACCAGAATAAAAATAAAATCGACACACGTCTTTTCGTAATGTCATTAATTAAAAATAGTTAAACACAACACTCCGAGAAAATTATGAACCCTGTTGTTATATCAGTTTGCATCATGCTAGTTCTAGCCTTGATGCGTGTTAACGTTGTCGTTGCTCTCACGTTCAGTGCGATCATCGGTGGCGTTGTGTCGGGCATGACTCTTAACGATGCCGTTGCTGCTTTTGAAAGTGGCTTAGGTGGCGGCGCGACTATCGCTCTAAGCTACGCAATGTTAGGTACATTTGCTGTTGCTATCTCACGTTCAGGTATTACTGACCTGCTTGCTCAAAGCGTTATCAAGCGCATTCACGGCAAAGAGAACAGCACAGCTTCGACTGGTTTGAAATACGGCATTCTTGCATCACTTATTCTTGTGACAATGTCTTCTCAAAACGTTATCCCTGTGCATATCGCCTTCATCCCAATTTTGATTCCACCTCTACTAGGCGTGTTTGCAAAAATGAACCTCGATCGTCGTTTGATCGCGTGTGTTCTGACTTTCGGTCTGATCACACCTTATATGGTTCTTCCAATCGGTTTCGGTGGTATCTTCCTAAACAACATCCTGCTAAAGAACCTTCATGACAACGGCCTAGAAAATGTTGTTGCGAGCCAAGTTCCTGTCGCGATGCTACTACCAGCAGCAGGTATGATCTTTGGTCTACTGACTGCAGTGTTCTTTACTTACCGCAAACCTCGTCAATACAAAGAAACTGAACTTACAACGGTTTCTACAGAGACTAAGCAGATCAACAAGAAACACATCATTGTTGCAGCAGTGGGTATTGTAGCAGCACTGACTGTACAGCTTTCTACTGGCTCTATGATCATTGGTGCTTTGGCTGGTTTCATGGTGTTTACGTTTGGTGGCGTGATTGCATGGAAAGAGACACAAGATGTGTTCACGAAAGGCGTTCACATGATGGCTATGATCGGCTTCATCATGATCGCAGCAGCAGGTTTTGCAGCGGTAATGAAACAAACTGGTGGCGTTGAGTCTCTGGTTGAAGCGCTATCAACATCGATCGGCGACAACAAGCCGCTTG
The DNA here is from genome assembly GCF_009363355.1 of Vibrio sp. THAF190c. Classification (NCBI taxonomy): domain Bacteria; kingdom Pseudomonadati; phylum Pseudomonadota; class Gammaproteobacteria; order Vibrionales; family Vibrionaceae; genus Vibrio; species Vibrio sp. THAF190c. Next base: position 2,288,195 of record NZ_CP045338.1, read on the forward strand.
CTGCACTCCTAATGCTAGTTGTAGGTCTACTGGTAACCATGGGTATTGGCTCTTCGTTCTCTACGATTCCAATTCTTGCAACGATTTACGTTCCACTAGCGGCAGCATTTGGTTTCTCTCCAATGGCGACTATCGCACTTGTGGGTACTGCAGCAGCATTGGGTGACGCAGGTTCACCGGCTTCTGACTCTACGTTGGGTCCAACGTCTGGTCTTAACGCAGATGGTCAACACGAACACGTATGGGAAACGGTAGTACCAACTTTCCTACACTACAACCTTCCACTGATTGCATTCGGTTGGATTGCAGCTATGGTTCTTTAGCCTATAGCTAAGAGCTAAGAGCTAAGAGCTAAGAGCTAAGAGCTAAGAGCTAAGAGCTAAGAGCTAAGAGCTAAGCATATACCTTTCAAAAACCGCCTACATTTAGGCGGTTTTTTATTACCTTTCTCATACCCCTCCCCTTATTACGTACGTGATGCCCTTTCCAAAAGCACTCTGTTTCTATGCACTAGGTGGCATTTTATAACATGCCCTTCTACACTTAAGTGTCTAATAAATAAGCTGTGCAATCCTAGATAAATAATTCGATAAACAGATGGATATGTACGGTAAAGGCTCAAACGTCATAAGGCTAATATATGGATATACTTGCCCAGTCACGCTACCTGATCATTGATGACAGTAGCGTAATTCAGAGTGCGACCAGAGCGCTTCTTATCAAGCTTGGTGTACCTAACAACAACGTTATCAGTGCGTCCAATGCTCAAAATGCTATTGAGGCGTGTCGAGCACACAGATTTGATATTCTATTGGTCGACCACGACCTTGGTGCTGGCAGTAATGGCCTGCAGCTATTGGAGTACTTACAACAAAAAGAGCTGATCAAACCACAAACTCTGGTTTTCATTGTGACTGGTAATGACAGTCAAGATATCTTCTTTGGTTACGCAAACTTCGAACCAGATGGGTATTTAATTAAACCGATACGTGCAGACGATATCATCAAACGTGTCACGTCAGGACTCTCCAGACAACACTATTTTTCCACACTCGAGCAAACGTACGTTAAAAGTGGTCTCAATGCCGTGAAGCCTCTCTTCGCCAAAGCACCGGATCCTTCAGCTTTGAAAGATGCCATTGTCTATATGGCGAAAGTCCTTATCAAAAACCAAAAACTCGACGAAGCGCAAGCCATGCTCAACGGCTTGTTACAGCTACATGATTACCTCCCAGCAAAGACAAAGCTCGTTGAAATCCTGATAGCTAAGCAACAATATCATGACGCACTGACTCAACTCGATGCTTTGATAACGGCCAACCCGCGCAGTCTCAAATTGCAGCAGCTTAAAGTAAAAGTGTGCTTAAACACCAATAAGCTCGAGATGGCTGACAGCATGATTGATCATGTGTTATCAGTGAATAGCAGCAATATCGAACTCACTAATACCATGGTGTGGCTACAACTGCTCAACCGCGACTTTGATAAGGCTACTCAACATTTAAAGTCTTTAGCGCAGCTTCTACCTCACTCGATCTGGGATACATCAGGAAAACGAGCTCTGATCTTATGGTTTGACTCTTCAAAACTGACAGAGAAGGAGCTGCAATTGTGGCGACCGGAAGCGGCATGGCAGAGACTTTCTCATGCAGAGAAGAGCTATGCACTCAGCAAACCACTGCTCAAGTTGTGTCGCACCATACAGCTTATCCAACTCAATCAACCAGATTCGGCACTGCAACATATCGAAAACACATCCACCAATGAGTTTTCTGAACACGATATCGAGGCATTTTTCTTACTGGCGGTTTGTTATCAAGCATTAGGCGCACATGACAAGGTTGAACAACTCAAATGTCATTTAGACAACTTACTTCAATCAGACAGCAGTAGTTTGGCGCATTTACAACAAATGGCATTACAACAAGCAGACAACTTTGCTCTACCACCACTTGTTAAAGCTGTGCCAGCCGCAGCTAACTGTTAGTTCCTCTACAAATAAACCGCTAATGACAGGATGTCTTTATGCATGACGATTGTGTTCAAAACCTAGTTAAACGCTTCTTACTGCCCTTTATCTGGCTATGTTTAGTGGCGCAGCCGCTCTATGTCCATGCCGAGGATCAAGTTCAAGCACAGTCAAACCACGCATTGAGTTCAAGCACTATTAGCTCATCGAACAAGCCTGTTCTCAGAGTTGGTCTCCCCTCTTACGACATGGTGCCATATAGCTATCAACATGAGACTCCTAGCGGTAGCAGCGTTACCGAAGGGTTATTGATCACCATGCTAGATCAAACGTCGATTAAGGCTGGCTTTGAATATGAGCTCACTCTCTATCCTACTTTCAGTGCAGTACTAGACGCCTTTAGGCAAGGTGAACTCGATTTGTTAGTTGGGGTTTCAGCGACCAAAGAGCGACAAGACTATATGGCGTTCAGTGAACCTATGTTTTCAATTCGTAGAGCGGTAATCACCCAACAACATAGCATTAACCAACTGAGCGATCTCGCGACAGCCAACCTTGCGCTTGAAGAAGGCTTTGCATTGAATGACTTGCTCCCTAGTTTGCTACCCGACAGTCGGATAACTAAATTAACAAGTACTCAAGATGCATTCCTCGCCATCAAAGAAAACCAAGTTGATGCTTATATCGGTGATGCACTCGCTCTATCAGCACTATTGAGAGAGCAGCCCCAAGAGTCGCTGATGCTTTCATTATTGCCCGATTTACCCGCGGACCATCTCCACTTTGCTGTGAAGAAAGGCAAACATCGGCTATTGAGTCGAATTAATTTCGCCTTAGAAGACATCAAGCAAGATTCACTTACTTCCATATACAATCAATGGCTTGCGCCTTCTCAACACTCAATGCTTTTAAATTACGGGACGCTCAACCTTACGTTAGAAGAGCAAGAGTGGTTAGAAAGAAACCCGACAATTCCTGTTGGCGTTCACGGACATTGGTACCCTTATGACTTCATCAATGATCAGAAGCAACACGATGGCCTATCTGCTGATGTACTTAAGCTGATTGGTAACGTCCTGGGCGTCTCATTTGAGACTAAGACCTACCTCACTACTGAAGCGGCAGAAGTTGCATTTAATCGTGGTGAAACCATGTTATTGACCAACATGACGCCAACCTCAGAAAAGGCGAGATACATGGACTTTACTCAGGCCTATAGTTACGAGCCTTGGGTAATACTAAGCCGAGCGGATCGCTTTGGTAGCTTCACACCAAGCCGTTCAGAGAATATCGGAATCATTGAGAATAGTGGTGGAGCAGCCGTACTCCCCTCGCTCTGCCTAGCCTGTCAGGGACAAACCTATATCAATCATGTCAGTGCTTTCCAAGCGTTACAAAAAGAAGAAATTGAATATGTGTTAGCTTCTTTGCATCATGCCGCCCCCCTTCTTCATCAAGACTACTTAGGGCAGTTTAAAATCACAGGAACCATTACCGAACAAAACAATGCTCAGTTGGCAATGGCCGTTAACTTCCGCCATCCCATGCTACTCAGCATCCTTAACAAAACGATTAGCGCTCTGCCTCCAAAGGAGCTCGAGCGTCTGGAAAGCAAATGGTTAACGTATGAATATCAAGAAGGTTTATCGCCTCGCGAAGTCGCTAAATGGTCAGCCATCATCGGCTTAACCATAGGTTTGATCATCTTAGCGATCGTCTTTTGGAACCGAAAGATGGCGGCTGAAATCAAGCAAAGAAAGATTGCAGAAGAACGCGCTAGAGCTGCCGAAACCCACTTACAAACCTTGGCCGATAACATTGATGGTGTGGTGTTAAAGCATACTCAGGTCGATATAAACCAGCCTTTAAGCGTTCAATTTAGCTTCGTCAGTGCCGGAGTGAATGACATGTTTGGTCTCACAGCACAAACAGTTCAAGACACGCCACAGAGGCTATTTCAACTGTTTTCTGCTCAAGGAATACGCGAGCTAGAGAGCATTATTGTCCAGGCCTTGCCCACGGGGCATTGGGAGAGTGAGCAACAAGTGAAGCTCCCCTCTGGCGAAACTAAGTGGGTTAAGTTCAGCAGCCAAGTATCCCATAGCTCGGATACAGCCAGCTCCAAATCGTCCGTACCAAATGATGTGGAAGCGCCGAACAAGAATCGACGTAACCAGCAAAGCGCCATGCAGTGGAATACGGTGATTACCGATATCACCCTCCTCAAGAAACAACAACAAGCATTGGATAACGCGCGGCAGAAAGCGGAAAGTGCAACCGCAGCGAAATCCCAATTCCTCGCCACCATCAGCCATGAAGTTCGTACGCCAATTAGCGGTATCTTAGGTCTATTAGAGCTAATGCAGGAGCATCAATTGAATGAAGAGCTACAGAGCTTACATGGAGGATTGACTCAATCCGCTCGCAACCTTCTGCACATCGTCAATGATGTGCTCGACTATTCGAAGATTGAAGCTGGAAAACTGGAGCTCAACCCAACCGACATTGAGTTGGGGAAAGTTTTAGCACGCATTGTTCAACCACAATCCATTCACGCTCAGCAGAAAGGATTAGCGTTCCACTATTGGCAAGATCCTGCACTCGCACAATGGCTCTATGCTGATGACATAAGGCTGCATCAAATTCTGAATAACTTCCTCAATAATGCGATTAAATTCACCGAACACGGCAAAATCTCACTCCATGTTAATGTTATTGAAAGCACTCAACATCAACAAAAGATCAGCTTAACTGTATCAGATACTGGTATTGGCATTCCCAAGGATAAACAAGATGCCCTTTTCCAACCATTCGAGCAGGTTGATAAAACCACCAGCCGTCGATTCGGGGGGACTGGTCTTGGGCTTTCTATCGCCACCAAGTTAATCGAGCAGATGGAGGGAATACTGACATTAGATAGCGATGAGGAGAAAGGGAGTGATTTCACCGTCACAATATCTCTACCCATCAGTAGTACATCAGATGATGAAGCAAGATACCCATTGGCACTGCCCGCTTTTCTCGATGAGCAACTACAAAATCCAAGCCTGATCGCCAACTCCTCTTCCGAGGTTTATATTGTCGGCTTCTTCTTGCAGCAAGAAGAGTTGTGTCGTTATCTCAAACATCTTGATTTAAAGCCGAAAGTTCTGCACATCAACCAGAAAGACCTACTCCAAGAATCGGTAGTTCAGAACAAGCCAAAACACATCTTCGTCGCTATGTCAGTCTGGCAACAACTTGCTATTACCGATGCATGGATAAAGGAACATGCCGAGACAACAAGCTTTACCATCATAAATCAAAGTCCAATGCTCTCTCCAGAGCCACTCGGCAGTTCATGGTGCCTATCTGTCAATCCACTTTTACCTGATAATCTAGTACACGTACTCACCAAACCTGTTAGCCACGACTGCATGCCATTGCAAACAACTAACGAGGCGACTTCACGCTTCATGCAAGAGAGTCGTGAACAAGCAGAGAGAAATGGGCGATTAATATTGGTCGCAGAGGATCACCCAATCAACCAACAAGTTATCGCCAAACAGCTAGCAAACATCGGAGTGCATGCCGATATCGTAGACAACGGCTTGCTTGCCTTGAACGCACTTAAAGAGAAGCGTTATGGGCTGCTTTTAACCGACTGTCACATGCCAGAAATGGACGGCTATACTCTCTCAGCCAGCATTCGCCAACTGGAAGCCCAATCTGATGAAATGCATCGTGAGCTACTCAAACAAATGCCGGGACTTGAGCTAAATGAACTAGAAGTTTCGACGTTATACAGCTTGGGAGAGAGCTTTATTGCGCACCGCGTAAACCGCACTGGCGCCGATGATTCTCATCAGCTCAACACATTGACTGACTATCGACTCCCTATCGTCGCACTGACTGCCAATGCCGTTCAGGGGGAGGATGAGAACTGCTACGCACATGGCATGGACGACTTCTTAGTCAAACCTGTCTCTATCAAACAGATGATACTGACTTTAGAGAAATGGCTGCCTTCACTTAATGATATTTCAAACGAGGAGTCGAAAGAGCAAAAAACAGCGTCTTCATCACAAGGTGCCGATGACTTTTCTGCATTGTTTCAAGGTATCGAGGATAGTTTCGAGTCCTCAGAACCACAAATAGATGGAGAAAGTGTAGTCGCTGACAACACAGGTGACATCACTACCGACGTAATAGACTTCAAGGCATTGAATGAACTATTTGGAGATGCCGATGTGGCAATGTCACTGCTCGAAGAGTTTGAAACTAGCTTTATTGATGATTGGCGGACGATCACTCAATTGTGGGAAGAGCAGAGATTTAAGTCTCTTAAAACAACCGCTCATCGAGTGAAAGGTGCGGCTAAAATGGTCGCTTGTGACGCTCTCGCAACGCCACTTGCTGACATTGAATCGCTCGCAAGTGAACTGGCTTTGCAAGCGTTAGAGGTATCTTCTGCAGAAACGCAAATGCTACTTTATCTGCAGGAAGTTGAAGCCGTTGCTACGCAATTCCAACAAGAGCTGAATCAGATACGTCATACCCTCTCAAGGGAGCCACAATCAAAGGCTTACTCATATGAGTAAACCTTTATCGAGCTAATAAACACGTTCGCCAAGCACTTTGTATTGGATTGCGCTATGCTGCAAACTCTAACAAAACTAAGCGGGTGTGTTCTTTAGGATGATTTCTCTAATCGACTTAAGCGTCGCTTCAGTAGAAAGGTAGTCCAACTCAACCTCTGTGAAAATGCCATCAACTTCAAGCATTAATGTTGGGTACGAGTAAACCCCCATCGCCTCTTTGAAACTCAGCTGGTCGTCTAACTCGCCTTCCAAAAGCTTACCAGACAGATCATTTTCAAATTGCTGCACATTCATTCCAAGCTCTTTGGCTAACTGGAGATGAGTTTCAACACTATGTGGCAACATCGCGCGCAGATAATAAGCATGTTGAATCGCTTCTAACATCTCTTCATAGTGGTCCTGGAATCCAGCAGCAATGACGGCACGGCAAGCAGGGTAAGTACTGCGTACTGGTTTGCACTCAGTCCAAAATTCGTGGTTAAACTCAGTACCAAGTTTTGCTTCAATCTGCTTCCAAATCGCTTGCAGCTTTTGCTTCATCTCATCTGACATAGGCTCATCAGAATCAGGAGCAAGGCCACCAACCACGTAGTTAAACTCGATGCTTGCAGGCAACTGCTGTTTAAGAAGTTTTAATGTTGGCTTGTATCCCCAACACCAACTGCACATTGGATCGTGGACATAGTGAAGTTTTACATTCATTGCATTTCCCTTATACCAATAAAAAAGGAGCCCAACGGCCCCTTTTCTCATTGAGTGTCGCTAAAAAGCTCAGCTCTTATGCTTCGTCGCCAGCAACTTTCGCTGCAGCTTCTTTAATAAGAGGCTGAAGTTCGCCTTTTTGGAACATCTCAAGAATGATGTCACAGCCACCGATCAGCTCACCTTCAACCCAAAGTTGTGGGAATGTTGGCCACTGTGCGTAAGCTGGTAGCTCAGCACGAATGTCAGGGTTTTGCAGGATGTCTACGTAAGCAAACTTTTCACCACATGCCATTAGCGCTTGAGATGCTTGAGAAGAAAAACCACAGCTTGGTAGTTTAGGAGAACCTTTCATGTAAAGTAGAATGGCATTTTCTTCAATTTGCTGTTTGATTTTATCGATAGTTTCCATTGCTTCCTCGTTAATGGATTACGGCTATATTGCCTTTATTCTACCCCAAACCCCAAGAATAAAAACCATATAAAAAAAATGGTTAAGGAGTTAGAGTAAGATTTCATAGAAAATCACGCAAATGTGCTTTTAATAAAGTAAAAACTTGCTAAACTATATCGCAAGTCAGCAAATTGACCGTAGCCTGCAAAAAGTAAGCTATGAATAATAAATAACACTGGAAGCAATCGAAAGAGGTAACTCTTTCATATCAATGGAGAATTGAGCAATGGCATTTGAACTACCAGCTCTACCTTACGCGAAAGACGCACTAGAACCACACATCTCTGCAGAGACTCTAGATTTCCACCACGGTAAGCACCACAACACTTACGTTGTTAAGCTAAACGGTCTTATCCCTGGTACTGAGTTCGAAGGCAAAACACTAGAAGAGATCATCAAGACTTCTACTGGTGGCGTATTCAACAACGCAGCTCAAATCTGGAACCACACTTTCTACTGGCACTGTCTAGCTCCTAAAGCTGGCGGCGAACCAACAGGTGCAGTTGCAGACGCAATCAACGCTTCATTTGGCTCTTTCGAAGAGTTCAAAGCAAAATTCACTGATTCAGCAATCAACAACTTCGGTTCTTCTTGGACTTGGCTTGTTAAGAACGCTGACGGTTCTCTAGAGATCGTTAACACGTCTAACGCAGCGACTCCTCTAACAGAAGAAGGTGTTACTCCACTTCTAACTGTTGACCTATGGGAACACGCTTACTACATCGATTTCCGTAACGTACGTCCAGACTACATGAACGCTTTCTGGGCTCTAGTTAACTGGGAATTCGTTGCAGCGAACCTAGCTAAATAATTAGCACTTAGCTGATTCTGATAAAAGCTCACGCATGCGTGGGCTTTTTTGTTTTTGACACTTCCTCTCTCCTCCTGATTAAAATAAAACCAATCAATTACTTAATCGATTTAAACACTAAAGTTTGAACCAAGCTTGCCGTTATAGGTGTATCCAAAGAGAGGCACCATGCAAGTAAACACACTCGACAATAACGTCATTATTAACGAACTCAAGTTCGGGACTGGAATCAACCAAGCGGTTGAACAAGGTCGCCGTGCCGATTTCGCGTTGCTGCTGTCTATGTTTTCCGATGATGTTCGTGATAACACGCCTCTGGATGTTTTGTCAGTAGAAGAGACAACAGAAAGTAAATTGCGCCAACAATTTGGTGTCGCAGAGCCGCAGCCTTTACGCTCGAACCAATCTTCATATGAGATCTCAGCAAAACAGTCGCAAGGCTTTCATCAAGCCGGACTCCCTAGCGCCAAGCTGAATCATTACCTAACCCCAGAAGCGTTGGCTTTCATGCCCGAAGGAACACATGACTTCCCTGAAGAGGTTTACCACAACCTTTCTACACATGAGCGCCGCAAACTTGCCAAGCAACCACCAGCCGAACTGCCACATGCAACTTTGTACAACGAGCTAACCACCGCTCAGCGTCAATTCCATATTCAGGCACAGGTTTAACCCTACAATCCATAAATAAGCGTGATATATTTCACACCAGTACCCCCAAAGTGTGAGCTGACACTAAGTTCATATAAAGTTCTGTATTTTCGCCGCTTACTTTGAACTAATTCACATCGATCGTACATTTTTTAACCCATCCTTACCTAACCACTACTACTCATTTAGGTCTAGGAATGGAAATTAAAAGCTCTATCATATTGGTGACATCTGCAGGGTCACAACTCGGCGGAACCATCGCAAACCACTTTGTGAATCTGGGTGCGACCGTGATTCTTTGCGATATTGACAGAGCTAGCCTAGATGATACCTACCAGCTTTGTTCTCGCTATTCGACGTCGGTTTACAGCTACCCGATAGAGCGCTATGACAGTCAAACCATTCTCAAGGTTTTTGACTTCATTCAGCTCACGTTTGGCACAACTCCCGACGTACTGGTCAATAACTGGGTCAGTACCCCTATGCCAACGCTCACCGGTACACAGCCCGTTAGTTGCTTTATAGATAATCTGTCAGCGATGGCCTCAACCCTTTTCTCGTTCGGACAAGCAAGTGTCGATAGACTACGTCAAGCCAACAAACAAGGGGTGATTGTTAATGTAATATCCCACGATGACTTTAAAGACATGTCAGGCTTAGAAAGTGCTAATTCAATGATCACCGGCTTCACCCATAGTTGGGCCAAAGAACTGACCCCTTTCAACATTCGTGTTGGCGGTGTGATTCCAGCTATCCATAATGCCGATGGCAAACTCAATAAATGTCACTGGGCTCAGCTTCAAGATGAACTGACCCGAACCGCGGAATACATCATATCCAACGACTACTTTAGCGGACGAGTAGTCGCGGCCGAGGTTTAATCTTCTCTCCAGTCGGTATTGGCATAATCAAAGATCAAAAAAAGCCCCAGTCTCTCGACTGGGGCTTTGTTCTTTTCCCGATTGTAGATTAACGTGCTAGCGAAAATCTATCTCAAAACTGAATCTAATTAAGCGTCAGCTTTTTCTTTTTTAGCTTTTGGCGCTTTAGCTTCTGCTGGTTTTTGGTCAGCTTTCTTAAGGATTACAGTAGTACCTTCGAAAGTTTCACCTTCAACGTAAGCTTGGCCGTGGTAAGACGCTAGTAGTACGTCTTTAAGCTCAGTGATTAGTGGGTAACGTGGGTTCGCACCAGTACATTGGTCATCGAACGCTTCTACCGCTAGCTCATCAAGCTTAGCTACGAAGTCAGCTTCAGAAACACCCGCTTCTTTGATTGACTTAGGAATGTCTAGGTCGCCTTTCAGCTCGTCTAGCCATGCTAGTAAACGTTCAATCTTCTGAGCAGTACGGTCACCAGCTTGGCTTAGGCCTAGGTGGTCAGCAACTTCAGCGTAACGACGACGTGCTTGTGGACGGTCGTACTGAGAGAATGCAGTCTGCTTAGTTGGGTTATCGTTCGCGTTGTAACGTACCACGTTAGAGATTAGTAGTGCGTTCGCCAGACCGTGTGGTAGGTGGAACTCAGCACCAATCTTGTGCGCCATAGAGTGACAAACACCTAGGAATGCGTTCGCGAATGCTACACCAGCGATAGTTGCTGCGTTGTGTACTTTCTCACGAGCGATTGGGTCATTTGCACCGTTCGCGTAGCTTGATGGTAGGTACTCTTTTAGCATCTTAAGTGCTTGTAGAGCTTGACCATCAGAGTATTCGTTAGCAAGAACAGATACGTAAGCTTCTAGAGCGTGAGTTACTGCATCGTAACCGCCGAATGCTGTTAGAGACTTAGGCATGTTCATTACTAGGTTAGCATCAACGATAGCCATGTTTGGCGTGATTTCGTAGTCAGCTAGTGGGTACTTAGCACCAGTCTTGTCGTCAGTAACAACCGCGAATGGAGTAACTTCTGAACCAGTACCTGAAGTTGTAGTGATACATACAAGCTCAGCTTTCTTACCCATTTTAGGGAACTTGTAGATACGTTTACGGATATCCATAAAGCGCATTGCTAGTTCTTCGAAGTGAGTTTCTGGGTGCTCGTACATAACCCACATGATCTTCGCAGCATCCATCGGTGAACCACCACCTAGAGCTAGGATTACGTCAGGTTGGAAGCTCTTCATTGCTTCTGCACCTTTCTCAACAACAGATAGTGTTGGATCCGCTTCTACGTCGAAGAATGTTTGAACTTCGATGCCTTGCTCTTTAAGCAGTTTAACTACTTCATCAGCGTAACCGTTGTTGAATAGGAAACGGTCAGTTACTAGGAATGCGCGTTTCTTACCTTCTAGGTCGCTCATTGCGATTGGAAGGCTACCACGACGGAAGTAGATAGACTTAGGTAGTTTGTGCCACAACATGTTTTCAGCTCGCTTAGCTACAGTTTTCTTGTTGATAAGGTGCTTAGGACCTACGTTCTCAGAGATAGAGTTACCACCCCAAGAACCACAACCAAGAGTTAGAGACGGTGCTACGTTAAAGTTGTAAAGGTCACCGATACCACCGTGAGTAGTTGGGATGTTTACAAGGATACGTGCAGTCTTCATCTTGTCACCGAAGTAACGGATGCGGTCTGCGTTAACGTCTTGGTTAGTGTAAAGACCAGATGTGTGACCGATACCACCGATTTCAACCATAGTTACCGCTTGAGCAACTGCGTCTTCGAAGTTGTCAGCACGGAATAGACCTAGAGTTGGAGATAGTTTCTCGTGAGCGAATTCGTCATCGTAAGAAACTTTACCTAGACCTTCACCAACAAGCACTTTAGTGTCTGCAGGAACTTTAACACCAGCCATTTCAGCGATTGCTGGAGCAGGTTGGCCTACGATTTTCGCGTTTAGGTTACCGTCGATTAGAAGTACTTTACGTACTTTGTCAGCGTCAGCTTTAGATAGAACGTGAGCTTTGTGAGAAGCGAAACGCTCTTTTACTTCGTCGTATACTTCACTAACTACGATAGCTGCTTGCTCAGAAGCACATACCACGCCGTTATCGAAAGTCTTAGACATAAGGATAGAAGCTACAGCACGTTTGATGTCAGCTGTTTCATCGATAACTACAGGAACGTTACCTGCACCTACACCGATTGCTGGCTTACCAGAAGAGTATGCTGCTTTAACCATGCCTGGACCACCAGTTGCAAGGATAAGTGCGATACCGTCGTGCTTCATAAGAGCGTTAGAAAGCTCTACAGATGGTTGGTCGATCCAACCGATGATGTCTTTTGGAGCACCTGCTGCTACTGCTGCGTCTAGTACAAGTTTCGCTGCATCGTTTGTAGAGTTCTTCGCACGTGGGTGTGGAGAGAAGATGATGCCGTTACGAGTTTTAAGTGAGATAAGAGACTTAAAGATCGCAGTAGAAGTTGGGTTAGTTGTTGGTACGATACCACAGATGATACCTACAGGTTCTGCGATAGTCATTGTACCTAGGTTGTCATCTTCTTCTAAGATGCCACAAGTTTTTTCGTCTTTGTATTTGTTGTAGATGAATTCTGACGCGAAGTGGTTTTTGATTACCTTATCTTCAACAATACCCATTCCAGATTCTGCTACCGCTTGTTGAGCTAGCGGGATACGAGCATGGTTAGCTGCAAGAGAAGCTGCGCGGAAGATTGCATCTACTTTTTCTTGTGAGAAAGTTGCGAACTCTTCTTGTGCTGCTTTAACGCGTGCTACTAGAGCATCTAGTTCAGCTAAGTTAGTTACAGGCATGGTGGATCTCCTAAAATAATAAATATTAAAAACTTTTTATTAATTTCACTGTGTCATCACTCGGTTGCCAACAGCGTTCTTAGTAAATTGCTTTCGGAACTGAGTATATTATTTCAGTGTGTGAAAAAAATTGACCCAGATCAGTTACCCAAAAGGAATTAACCAATAAGTGGTAAGGCAATCGCAAAAACATCCATAAACCCATGATTTATTTAGACTAAAATCACAATTTGCATTCGTACAAAAAACAGGCAAACGGATAATTTTTTTCTAATTAATGTCATATTCTGTAAAAAAGTTTCATTTTTAATCAGCTCACTTACATGTACACGGCAAAAATTGTGCTACTGAGAGTATATCCATCCCGTTGCAACGGGCGAGAAACTGTCATAATTTTTATTAAAAGCGTGCGCGAGATAACATTTAGATCAAATCAGGTTACAACATGAAACACCAAACAACATCCCGCAACATTCAAATTACACATCTATCACTCAATTAGTTTTTCTAAAAAACAGCCCCCTTTTCAGGTTAGTTTTTTTCATTCGCGCTCTTTGAATTTGTCCCTTACATTACGCACTCTGATATAGGTCAGATCAAAGTCACTTTACTATTAACGCTAACTGGAGATCGCTCTCATGCAAGGTTTAGAACTCGCAATATTTCTGCAATTCTTCCTTGGGCTTGTCGCTGCTGTAAACCCTATTGGTATCATGCCTGTATTCGTTTCTCTCACGGCCCATATGCCGCCTGAAGAGAGGAATCGAACTGCATTACAGGCTAACGTCGCTGTAGCGGTTATATTGATTGTGTCGTTAGTCGCAGGACAAATGCTATTAGACATGTTCAGCATCTCTTTGGACTCATTCCGAGTCGCCGGTGGTTTACTGCTTCTTAGCATCGCGTTTTCAATGATGAGCGGTAAATTGGGTGAAGATAAGCAGAACAAACAAGAGAAGTCAGAATACGTGAGCAGAGAGCAAATTGGTGTAGTGCCTCTTGCGATGCCGCTCATGGCAGGTCCAGGTGCGATCAGTTCGACCATTGTTTACGGTTCTCGCTACCCAGCGGCCATTGATACTGTGGGTATTGGCATTAGCATCGTCGCTTTTGCAACCTGTTCATGGTTACTGTTCCGTTCCGCCCCCGTGATTGTGCGCTTCCTGGGCCAAACAGGCATCAACGTGATCACGCGTATCATGGGTCTGATTCTTGGTGCACTAGGTATCGAGTTCATTGCCAACGGTCTTCGCAACCTATTCCCAGGTTTGGCGTAATAAAGAAAACGTTTAACCGACGCTAAAAAACGCTATCGAGGCGAGTAAAGCATAGGCTTTCACTCGCCTCATTTATTTCAACCGAGTATGATGTTTACCAAGTCATTACAATAAGCACATTATTACAACCATGCCTCGACACTCTCTTAAACATCATCTCTATGTCATCATTTTTGGTACACATACCCGAGCGGGACGTGTCTTTGATATCTCGCTGATTGTTGCCATAATTGCGTCTTTAGTGGTTTTGATTCTCGAGTCACTACCTAACGTAATGACGGCGTGGTCACAAGAGCTGCGCTATATTGAGTACACGTTTACGGCACTGTTTACGATTGAGTATCTATTAAGACTGTATTGCTCACCAAAACCGAAGTCCTATGCCACCAGCTTCTATGGTGTGATCGACCTACTTGCAATTTTGCCAACCTACCTAGCGATACTCTTCCCGGGAGCATCCTTCATGGGCGTGATCAGGTTGTTACGCGTGATGCGCATTTTCCGCATCCTAAAGTTGGTGCGCTATCTTCAAGACTCCAACATCCTTTTGCGTTCGCTATTACATGCAAGGCGTAAAATTCTGATCTTCTTTAGTACCGTGGGTATCTTGGTAACCATTTTTGGCTCTCTAATCTTTGTTATCGAAGGGCCGGATAATGGCTTCACCAGCATTCCACAAAGCATCTACTGGGCAATTGTAACCATCACAACTGTAGGATACGGCGATATCGTTCCACAGACGGTACTCGGCAAAGCTATTGCGTCACTAACCATGCTATTGGGTTACTCAATTCTGGCAGTACCAACAGGCATTATTACCGCAGAACTGAGCAATGAAATGAATGCACATAAAGAGCTAGTAAAGTGTCCAAACTGCAATCGCTCAGGCCACGATTCAGACGCTCTCCACTGTAAGCATTGTGGCAGCGAGCTGGCTGATCCTGATAAGCGAGTTGTGGTTGAGGATAACTAGGAGCAGAAGCGGGATTCGAGTGTCGAGATGCGAAAAGATTTAGGAGCAGATACTAGATTCGGGTAGCGAGATGCGAAGGGATTTAAAAGCAGTTTCGAGAGCCGGATAATGAGATTCCCGACTACGCTCCTTCGTCGCTATCGGGAATGACGTAGGTTTGGAGGTAATCTCTCGTCATCCTTAAGAGTGAGGAACGAACGAGTTGGGGATCTTTGTTCTTTTTAGTGTGAAGGACAAGTTTTGATATCTAAACAGATTGAGCCTTAGATACACTGGCCTCCAGCGATCAAAAAAGCCGATGTATAAACACCGGCTTTAGACTCTTATTAAGCGAAGAGTTTAAAAAGGACAACGCCCCTCTCACCTCAAAACAGAGAACTCTTTTTTACGCCTTCTCAGCAAGGATGATGCGTAGAGTACGGCGTAGAGGTTCTGCTGCACCCCATAGCAGTTGGTCCCCTACTGTGAATGCGTTTAGGAAGTCGTTACCCATAGACATCTTACGTAGACGACCTACTGGCACAGACATAGTACCTGTTACTTTCGCCGGCGTTAGCTCTTGAGCTGTGATATCACGGTCGTTAGGGATCACTTTAACCCAATCATTGTGCGTTGCGATGATCTCTTCGATTTCGTCCATTGGAACGTCTTGCTTAAGCTTAATAGTCAGCGCTTGAGCGTGACAACGCATTGCACCGATACGTACACAAGTACCATCGATTGGAATCGGTTGACCATCTAGGCCTAAGATCTTGTTCGCTTCAACGCCCGCTTTCCACTCTTCTTTGCTCTGACCGTTTTCACGCTTCACATCGATCCATGGGATTAGCGAGCCAGCAAGAGGCGCACCGAATTGGTCTGTAGGGAAAGATTCTGAGCGAATAGTGTCCGCGACCTTCTTATCGATATCAAGAATAGAGCTTGCTGGGTTAGCAAGTTCAGAGCTTACGCTGTCATTGATAACGCCCATTTGTGAGATAAGCTCACGCATGTTCTTCGCACCTGCACCAGAAGCGGCTTGGTACGTCATTGCGCTCATCCACTCAACCATGCCTTTTTCGTAAAGACCACCCAGTGCCATAAGCATCAGGCTCACAGTACAGTTACCGCCAACAAACGTGTTGGTGCCGCCGTGAATGCCTTGTTGGATTTGCGCCAAGTTAACAGGATCAAGAGTAATGATAGAGTCAGCATCCATACGTAGAGTTGAAGCTGCATCAATCCAGTAACCTTTCCAACCTGCTTGACGCAGTGCTGGGTAAACTTTTGATGTGTAGTCGCCGCCTTGACATGTGATCACAGCATCAAGCTGTTTTAAGCTATCAATGTCAAATGCGTCTTGCAGTAAACCCGCATCTTTACCACCAAGAACAGGGGCTGGGATACCGATTTGAGATGTACTGTAATAAACAGGTTCAATCAGGTCGAAGTCACGCTCTTCAACCATACGTTGCATTAGTACAGAACCGACCATACCACGCCAACCAACTAGACCTACTCTCATCTCGAACTCTCCATGTATAAAAATTAAATTGCTTTCCTCCATCTATAAGTTTTTCAGTAACAGAACTCAAGCGCTTTTTGTCAAAAAGTGTAACTTTTTCGTTTCTTTTCAGTGAACGGGATAAATCTGCGAGTTATCTGATCTTGGCTTAACTTAACTAAAGTACAGAAAACACACGCCAAATCTCCTTTTGAAGGCTTTCAAACTGTCATTTAGCTCAAATTAAAACCAATACGAACAAACTCCAATCAGCACTTATAACTACAACACAGCCAATAAACAAAATAATAATTCACAAGGCGAAAACAACGTGCAACAAAAATCAACATTATCAAATCATTAATTTAACAAATATTTAGATTTTGATACTAAAAATAAGACTATAAATAGTCAAATATCACAACTATTGGCTTATTTTTCGATATAATCATCCAATTAATGTAGTGTCCAATTCGTACCCCACACTATAACGAAGCACTATAATGCTCGAAATAATAAGAGGCTTTTATGCAGCAGAGTAAAACTCGCCTACCGAACTTGATGCAGGTTTTCATTTCGTTAGGGCTATTTTTGTCCCTCGCGTTTTCTTTTACAGCGAAGCTTGATCTTCCTATCCAACTCGCGCTGTACATCGGTTGGTTTATCATCATGGTTTTAGGTATTCGACTAGGCCATCAATACAAAGACTTAGAAAAAGCAGCACTCAATGGGATCTCCAATGGCTTAGGTGCTGTTTTAATACTTTTAGCGGTAGGTGCTTTGGTTGGAACATGGATCTCTGGCGGTATTGTTCCGACCATTATCTACTACGGTTTGAAAGCGATTCACCCATCGATCTTCCTGCTAGCAACAATGATCATCTGTTCATTAACTGCACTCGCAACTGGCACTTCGTGGGGCGCTGCGGGTACTGCTGGTATTGCGATGATGGGTATTGGTCAAGGTCTAGGTGTTCCAGCTCCAATTACAGCAGGTGCAGTACTTTCAGGCTGTTACTTTGGTGACAAAATGTCTCCACTGTCTGATTCAGTAATCCTTGCTTCTTCAATGTCTAACGTAGAAGTGGTCGAGCATATTAAAGGTATGCTGCCAGTTGCTCTGATCAGTTACATCATCACCGGTATTATGTTTACAGCGTTTGGCTTCCACTACGCAGGTAACGTTGACATGAGCCAGGTTGAATCGGTCATCAAAGCGATGGAAGTACAGTTTTACATTACCCCTTACTCTTTCGTTCCTGTTCTAATCGTATTAGGTCTGCTTGCGTTCCGCATGCCTTCATTCCCGGTGATCAGCTTTGGTTCTCTGCTTGGTATTATCTGGGCAGTGATGATTCAAGAGATCGATTTCCTAACGGCGTTTAACACGGCTTGGGCTCCTTTCTCTATCTCTTCTGGTGTTGAATTTATTGATTCAATCTTGAACCGCGGTGGCATGTCTTCAATGCTTGGTTCAGTAGCCGTCATTGTGTTTGGTTTAGGCTTTGGTGGTTTACTTGATAAAGTGGGCGTACTAGAGACAATCGCAAAAGTGTTCGAGCGCCGCGTAAACAGCGCAGGCTCACTAGCCACCAGCACGATTGGTACGGCTTTCATGGGTAACGTATTTGGTTCTGCAATGTACGTATCTCTAATTCTTACTCCAAAAATCTGTGCGAAGAACTACGACCGTCTAGGTTACCAACGCAAGAACCTATCACGTAACGCTGAGTTTGGCGGCACCCTTACATCAGGTATGGTTCCTTGGAGTGATAACGGTATCTACATGGCGAGTATTCTGGGCGTTGCGACCCTGTCTTATGCTCCGTTCATGTGGCTGAGCTTTATCTGTATCATCGTAACCATCGTAACCTCTTACATGGGTTGGTTCGTTGATAAATGTGAACCTACAGCACCTGCAGTTGAAGCTGAAGAAGCGCTAGAGTTAAACAAGCAGCAAGCTTAAATCTCTATAGTACTCAAATAGAAAAAAGAGCAACTACACCTAGTGTCGTTGCTCTTTTTTATAGAGGTTGGTTTATCCGTGTTTTTCTAAATGGTCTCTCGCTGCTTCGACTGTCGCGCCGATAGCTAATTCCAGTTCTTGTAGATCGCTATCTTCTATTGACTTGGACTGCTTCATCTTAGCTTCAACACTAGTCGAAATGGCAGCAAGCCTTGATGCTTTAATACTCCCTGCGACACCTTTTAAGCTGTGTACAACGCGAGCAGCCGTCACTTCATCGTCAGTTTTAAGCTCCATGAACTTATTGAAGTCATTGGCATGATCTTCTACAAACACGTTCAGTAGCAAAACCACCGACTCGTGATCGCCATCCAGAGTTTCAAGCATCTCATCAATATCAATGACAGGCTTGTCGTCGTCCAAATCAACGGATGCAGTGCTCTCTTCCTTCTGTTGCAGTGGAACCACGTTATCCATGTCTACAACAGTTGAACCCGCAGCCAAAGAAGATGGCGAGTTATTGGAGGTTGACGCATCCACGCCACCAGAATGCATACCATTTGACGGTACTTCAACAATAGGTTTTTCAGTCGCTGGCGTGTTCTGATTCTCAACGGAGATCGAGTGACTTTCCAAGTGATCTTTGGATTCTAGTGATTCTAAAGTATCTGCGGATTGGTTGCCTTCCGACTGGCTGCCTGGACGCAGAGGCTGTTCATAATCACTGACATCTGATGCGTGCAATTTGAGCCGAGCGAAAGCCAGGCAACAAAAAGCAAGGGCACTCAAAACAGCCAACGCCGTCAGCATGTAAAACTGGCCAGAGTGGTATTGGTTTTCAAGAGCGATGATCTGCTCGTTGACTGAGTTCTTCTTGATTCGATCAACCAAATAATTGAGCTGAGCGTAATTTCCTAGTAAAGACGATGCGTCGGCTAGCAATTGCTGTAGTGCGTCTTGTTCATCTTCGTCCAACTGATAAGACTGTTCTAAAATCGCATCGAAAGCACGGTAAATCGATGAAGAAGTATGGTTTTCAGAGTACATGGCTTGGAACACCACGGTGCCAAATTGGTTCAGCAGTGGCAGCATTTGCTCTGAAGTATTTGGATCGCCGCGCAATGCCTTTATATCATCGACCAGATACTGAACTTGGCTCTCTATCGGTATAAATTCGTTAAATTTCTCTAGAAACTGGTCAACGACATAGAGCAGTTGATTCACGTCTGGGCGAATCCAAGCATTTTTGTAATCTGATTCAACTTGCAGTCTTAGTGAATAAACGAGTTGAGCATCGAGTGCCATGTCGTTAATCCTTGAGACACGAAGTGGCTCTGAAAAGTAGAGTGACTGCCTAAGTTCAGTAACACGAATGCCGAGTTCTTCTATCTGTTCTAATGACTGGTTATAGGCGCGACTGAGGTTGAGTAGCATCAAGGTAGGAATAAGCCAGACAATCAAAACCAAAGCGATGATTTTCGTTGAACGCTTAATCGTGGGTTGTGGGGTCACAGATAATTCCATCGACATTCCTTGTTGTGATCCAATGATTCGACGAGACAGGTATCGATTAGGGCAACATAACCCCAACCAAGCATGAGTAGCAGCGTCCTGCTGCCACTCATTGTTAACTTAACTCTATGACTTATTTCTAGTCAACTGATCACGTAAGTTTGGTGGAGTACCTTTGATCGTCAGTGTGTCTGTTTCCGGATCGTAAAAAATACGCTCGCCAAGCAGCAGGCTGTCAAAACTCACGTTCAAGCCGCCACCGGCGCCAACAAACTTGGTCAGTTTACGCATTGTCGCGCGATCTGCAGGGAAACTCTCTTCAAGCTCATACCCCTGTTCGCTGGTGTAATCTAAAAAGCTGGTACCGTCTGTGCTTGGAGGAAGCTCTCCAGAAAGCTCACGAACCTGAACCTCATCCCCCGCTTTCAACTGTTCGTTGCAGTAATCAGCTACCTGTTTCTTGTAGCTGATCGCTTCTTCTTTCTCAAGCTTAGAGTCAGAAACAAAGTCTTCTACTGCTTGCATCAGTACTTGGTTTTGTTGCTTTGCATCCAAACCTACTTCAGCTTGTAAAAAGTCTAAGAAGAAGTCTGCCACTTTACGGCCAACACGACCTTTAATGTATGCAAGGTAGCGATTCGACTCTTTATCCGTTTCGTACGTCGATAGGTCAAGACGAGCCGCAATGTCCATTTTCGAGATATCTAGGTAGTCTGTTGCACTGATATCAAGGCCTTCGGTCACTTTAAGGCTTTGGTTTGATGGCAGCAGACCGATGAATAGGTAATCTGTCGCCAGCGACTGATATTCTGCTAAAACCAACGTACCTTCATCAGCAAACGGGTATTTTGAAAGCTCTTCTTTCAGACGTTGAGCACTTTTTTGTGAGAAATCGTAGAAATTTGTCTCGCCTTTACGAAGTTCATGCAACCACTGTTGAAATTCGCTGTCGGACTTAAATGCACCAAACCCTTTGCCAGGTTTTGAGTTAAAAACGCGATGCAGTTCAGCCACTAAGCTTTCAGATGAAGCATCGTTATCGAGAGACTCAGCACGGAAGTTAACAATCAGTTCATCCTGATCGTTCTTGCTCAGCTGGTGTAAAATTACGTTGGAAAGATGAAGGCTCATAGTGAAAATATTATCGTTCAGGTTTCAGTTGTCGTGAATTGTAGGTTATCATAAGCCGCTTTTACTATCATTATTAGAGTCCTTATGCCGATTATAT
This sequence comes from Vibrio sp. THAF190c, assembly GCF_009363355.1. Classification (NCBI taxonomy): domain Bacteria; kingdom Pseudomonadati; phylum Pseudomonadota; class Gammaproteobacteria; order Vibrionales; family Vibrionaceae; genus Vibrio; species Vibrio sp. THAF190c. The sequence continues at coordinate 2,309,515 of NZ_CP045338.1, forward strand.
CTAAATACACAGATGAACAAGTTGAAAACATCCTAGCTGAAGTAGGTGCTGTACTGTCTAAGCACAAAGCTTCACCAGAACTTTCACTGATGATCGCCGGAAATATCGCAACCAATGTCTTAAATCAGAACGTTGCTGCTTCACAACGCAAAGGAATTGCTGAAAAATTTGCCGAGGCATTAATCTCTTCGCTTGACGAAAAGAAGTCTCACTAAGATAGACTGACGGATAAAAGAATAATAAATGGTAGACAGCGCAAACTCATATAGCGATCGTGTATCTCGACTAGTTGGTTGGGGTCACTGGTTTGCATTTTTCAACATCATTGCTGCGATGTTGATCGGTACTCGTTATATCACTCAATCAGCTTGGCCCGAAACTCTATTAGGACAGTTCTATCTGGCCGTTTCTTGGGTTGGCCACTTTGGCTTTTTAGTATTTGCTCTCTACCTATTGGTGTTGTTCCCACTCACCTTTATATTACCGTCAAGAAAGTTACTCCGACTTGTTGCGGTTTGCTTCGCAACAATCGGATTAACTGTTCTATTGATAGATACTCAAACCTATCAAAGCATTAACCTCCACCTGACGCCTGTCGTTTGGGAGGTACTATTTAGCGAAGAAGAGACTGCGTTCAGTTCAGACTTGCAGCACCTATTCATCGTTATGCCGCTGATCTTCATGCTCCAGCTCGGTCTTTCTGAGTGGGTATGGCGCAAACAGCGCAAACTTTCACACAAACATGTCGGCCGACCTATAGCCGCTGTGTTTTTCTTAAGTTTTATTAGTAGCCATCTCACCTACATTTGGGCAGATGCGTACTTCTATAACCCAATTACCAGCCAAAAGGCGAACTTTCCACTCTCTTACCCTATGACAGCGAAAAGCTTCATGGAGAAACACGGCTTACTTGACCGTGAAGAGTACTTAGAGCGACGCGAAGCAAATGCTGATAACGTTGATCTTGTTAGCTACCCACTGGAAGAGATTCAATATAACCGCCGCAGTGCTGACCTTAACATTCTTCTAGTTAGCGTGAATAACCTGCGCGCTGACGCTCTGAATAGCGACGTAATGCCAAACAGCTTTGCGTATGCCAAAGAAGGAATTAACTTCACCAATCATTACAGCTCTAGTAATGATATGTATGGCATTTTCGGTCTGTTCTATGGGCTGCCAAGCAGCTACTCAAGCAGCATTAAATCACAAGGTTCGAACGCGGTATTACTCGATGTTCTAGAACACCACAACTACAGCATCGCTGCCTTCAGTGGCGATCACTTCGAAGATGCAATGTTCTCTGAAATTATCTTCCGAGGCAGAAATGTAGAAGAGAGTGCAGCGACTTACGATGACCAGAGTGCCATTAATGCTTGGTCTGAATGGGTACAATCTCCAGATGCTGGCGCACCTTGGTTTAGCTTTATCGAGCTCACAACGCTGGATAATTTCACCAACTACCAAAATGACAGCAATGAAACTCGCAGTGCTGTTGAGCGATTCACTGCCGACTATCAAAAATCAGCGATGGCGGCAGACAATGAACTACAAACGATTTACCAAACTCTTGAAGAATTGTCATTGACTGAGAATACCGTTGTGATCATAACTTCAAACCACGGTACTGAGTTTAACGAGACTAAAACAAACAGCTGGGGTGCAAACTCAAACTACAGCCGTTACCAACTGCAAGTGCCTATGTTTATGCATTGGCCAGGTAAAACGGCGTCTGAGTACACTCACCGTTCTAGTCATTTAGATCTATCTGTCACTTTGCTACAAGATTTATTGGGCGTTTCTTCTAACCCGAACGATTTTAGCAGTGGCCGTAACCTATTCGACGAGAGTAAGCGTAAGTGGATCTTAGCCGGTGATTCTCGTGAACTTGCGCTGGTTACAACACAACAGACAACGGTTATCGACAAGTTTGGTAACTACAAGCTTTACGACAAAGATTACAAGCGTTTGAAAGACGTGAGTCCGCGCTTACCTGTGTTGATGCAAGGTCTGACTGAGCTGCAACGTTTCTATACTAAGAACGACTAAAACTCAGTGAAATATAGGTTTAACCAAAAAAGGAAGCGTGAGCTTCCTTTTTTATTATCACTAATGTTTATAAAACGAGCATTCAAACTAAATAATGAAAATTAAGGGTTTACAAGCCCAAGGATGCCTTATATTATTCACCGCAATGGAGAGATGGCTGAGTGGTCGAAAGCACCGGTCTTGAAAACCGGCAACCGTTAATAGCGGTTCTAGGGTTCAAATCCCTATCTCTCCACCACATTCTAAAAGCCGCTGAGAAATCAGCGGCTTTTTTCGTTTATGAACTCTAAAGTTATCTTCACTCATATTTACGACCCTCTCCCTAAACTTCGAGACTCAATAAGCTCGCGGTACAAATATTCACTCGCAAATCTTCAAACCAACGCACTCATTTGATCAAGTTTTCAGCATTCAAATAAAAAAACCAGTTAAAGCGGTCATAAAGAAAGCAAACTCTCTTTGTAGGGGTTTACAAGCATCAGCATGCTTTATATTATGCACGCCATCGGAGGGATGGCTGAGTGGTCGAAAGCACCGGTCTTGAAAACCGGCAACCGTTAATAGCGGTTCTAGGGTTCAAATCCCTATCCCTCCACCACATTCGAAAAAGCCGCTGAGAAATCAGCGGCTTTTTTCATTTCTGTCGTCGTCGAACTTAACTCATGACCTTATATGCCGCGTTCAACAGCTGCATGTGAATCGGCACTAAATCTTGATGCTGTGAACGATATCCGCCCCCAACAACACACGCGATAGGAATATCATTACTTTTCGCCATTTCAAACATCAGGCAATCGCGTTGATAGATCCCGTCAGTCGATACGTTAAGGTACCCAAGCTCGTCGTCTACATGAATATCAACACCCGCATCGTAGATAATCAAATCTGGCTGATAATGCATCAAAGCCATTTGTGTCACTTGCTCGAAGCTTGCTAAAAATTCTGTGTCTTCGGTTTCTCGAGATAGAGGGACATCAAAATCAGATGACGGCTTGCGCGCTGGGAAGTTCTTGTCGCAATGAAAAGAGAGCGTCGCAATATCTGGCTCATTCTGACATAGAGTTGCAGTACCATCGCCATGATGGACATCGCTGTCGACAATTAAAACTGTTTCTATGTGTTCAAAAGTCAGCGCATGCTTCGCCGCCACGACCAGATCGTTAAACAGACAAAAGCCACTGCCAAAATCATGGTGAGCGTGATGGTAACCACCACTCAAATGAATAGCGATACCATGTTCAATCGCCATTTCAGCAGCTAGAGCCGTTCCACCAGCAGAGCAAAGCGTCCGCTCAATAAGCTGCTCACTCCAAGGAAAACCTATACGACGCATCTTAGGTGCAGCTAGCTGACCGCTGGTGAGCAAATCAACATACTCTGCACTATGAACGTGTTTCACCTGCTCTATTGATGCGGGGTGCGGTTCAAACAACTCAAACGCTTGATGCCAATTAGAGGATTCTGCTCGTTTGGCCTCGACAGCCTGATAGAGAAGTCGATATTTGTTAATTGGATAACGGTGCCCTTCTGGTAAAGGGAGCTGCGAGTATATGGGATGATAGATTAACGGGATCATAAAACGCTTCATTTTGACGGAGTCTCAAGATCATAACAGCCTGAGTCTTGGCGACAACCGCAATAAGTGATAATAGTTATCATTTACTTAAATGGAGGCACCATTTTGAAAAACATAATGTTATTCAGTGGAGTGATCTGCGGCTCTCTGGTTGCAGTAATGATATTCGTGACTATGTTGCTAACTAGTTGGTGGGTCGTTGATTTTCTGCTGGGAAGCCATCAAACTTAATTTAATCTCTCTACAAGGACTTCTCATGAGCACCATCTTCATTACTGGCGCAAATCGCGGCATCGGACTCAGCCTAACGCAACAATACTTAGAGTTAGGACACACGGTTTACGCGACCTATCGCGATCATAAAACAGCGGCATCATTGATTGCTATGGGTGAGCAATACCCACAACTCACCTGCGTCCCACTTGATGTAACAAACTACCCAGCTGTGTCATCACTTGCAGACCAAATCAGCCACATAGATATATTGATTAACAATGCTGGTTACTATGGACCAAAAGGCTACGGTTTGGGCAATACCGATGTTGACGAATGGCGTCGCGTGTTTGAGGTTAACAGCATAGCCCCTCTCAAACTCGTTGAAGCCATGCTACCAAATCTTTCACAAAGTGCCGTTAAGAAAATCGCTTGTCTCTCTTCCAGAGTAGGCAGTATGGCAGAGAACACCTCTGGAGGTGGCTACATTTATCGCTCTTCCAAAGCGGCTCTTAACTCAGTAGTGAAAAGCTTAAGCAACGACCTGACCTCTCAAGGCTTTACTGTATTGGCGTTGCACCCAGGTTGGGTACAAACTGAGATGGGCGGACCAAATGCTCTTATCGATACCGATACTTCGGCAAAGGGACTCATTCAAGTTATCGAGCAAAGCGGCCTTGATTCAAGTGGTCACTTCCTTAACTACGATGGCTCTGCTATCGCTTGGTAGACAGATCTAGGTGCTAAGATGAGATTCCCTTCAACCCACTATAAATCAGCTCTTCTAGGCGCTGTATGCCTGCTTCTCGGTGGGTGTTGGGATAATCAAGGCGACTTATTTGATGAATACCACAGTCGCGTCGCTCGAGTTCAAGATGAAAGTCAAATCTCAGAAGAGTGGGAGTTTGAAGCACTACCAAGAAAACGGGAGCTTAATATCAACATTGAGCCGATTTCGATGGGGCTTTTAGATAGCTATCAACTCAGAGAGTGCGGGCTGTTCAATTTGATTGCGGAGCGTAATTCTGTACTTGGTAAAGTCGCGGACCAGTTTCGCAACTTTGACTACCAAGTTGCGTTCCTCAACGGACTGTCCGAGTGCTTGAATCATCAAGGTATCTCGTCTGACGTTCATCAGCAACTTCTCAAAATTGATCAACAAAAGCGTGACCAACTCGCACAGCACCAATGGAACCTTCTCTACGCCAGTGACGCAATGCAATCTCAATTACGTGGTAGCCAATGGCTTAACGAAGATGTTGGCCTAAAAGTTCAACGTGTCAGTGACGCTTTGGGCTATCTTGACCAATCCTTCAATACAAGACTCACCTTAGGGTCGGTAACCGAAGTACAAGAGACACTTGAAAAACAAGTCGTACTTGGCGATCTTCACTACTCTTTGAGTGCTGCTACGTTCGAGTTAAATCAGATAACCCAACAACTCAAAACGTACGATCACAAAATCATCTGTGGAAAGCAGCGCGATACCACCAAATTTCGCCACCTCAATAATGTCTTCGAGCAACAGTTTATTGGACTGGTTCAGCCCTATATGGCCCAGTTAGATGGTTACTACCAACAACTAATCCCACACCTTTCATTGTTCGAGGCCCAACCGCAGTTGCACTCTTACACTTTTCCGTTAGCAGAAACTCATCAAGCATTCAGAGTCTCCATCCGTGAGCACGTAGACTATTGGAAAGCCCTTTTTGAGCGCTGCGGCCGCAAAGTCGGACGCTAGCTCGATGCTCGCTTCTTGGTAAACTTCTTACGCCCACCAGCCTTACGTTTTTTATAAGCCGGCCTTTCAACTTTAGGCAGATGGCGCAGCGATTCTGGTACTTCAGATGTTTTCACCTGATGCATAAGCCCAGATATTTTATTTTCAAGATCAGACATGAAAGGCTGGTAAGCTTGATTCCGTTCCGCCATCCCTTGCAGTTGGTGTTCCCAGTGTGCGGTCATATCAGGGAAGGTCGAATCTTCAGGGAGAGCATGAATCAAGCCTCGGCCTGCAGGGCTGCTATGAATGCTCTTACCCTGACGCGTCAACAATTGCCTTTTGAATAGCGTATCAAGGATGCCAGCGCGGGTTGCTTCGGTACCTAACCCATCAGTCTCTTTCAAAATCGATTTCAGCTCTTTATTGGCAACAAAACGTGCAATACCTGTCATCGCCTGTAGAAGCGTTGCTTCAGTAAAGTGTTTTGGTGGCTCTGTTTTCTTATCTCCAATCACGCCCTCGCGACAAGTCAATACGGTTCCTTCAGGCAAAGGCGGTACCGTATCAGCGCCATCACTCTTATCAGCCGAATCCGTTTTGCCCATCAGCACTTTCCAGCCTGGAGATACCAGCTGTCGGCCTTTAGCAATAAATACGCCTCCAGCAATATCAAATACCAGCTTAGCCTCTGCATAGACGGCGTGTGGGTAGAACTGCATTAAATATTGTCGAGCAATCTGCTGGTAGATCTTCATTTCATTACCAGAAAGGCCGTTCACTGAAGACTTTTTCGGGGTTGGAATAATCGCGTGGTGCGCATCAACCTTACTGTCATTCCAAGCTTTTGAACGCAGTGACAAATCAGCACCCTGAGCACCTTGCTCAAGCTCTTTGGCATTGTTGGCGATAGCATCAACAACAGACTGCCTTTGTGAGTAGTGATCTTTCGGTAAGTAACGGCTATCTGAACGCGGATACGTGATCAGCTTATGTTTTTCATACAGAGACTGACAGGTATCCAACACTTGTTGTGCGCTCATACCAAAACGTTTTGCAGCGTCGATTTGTAACGCAGAGAGCGAGTATGGGAGCGGAGCCGCTTGTTTGGTCTGCTTCTGCTCGGATTCCACCACTTTAGCGGGTTGATTCTGAATCCGGCTAGCGACGTTCTCCACCAGTTTGCGATTAAGAACTCGCCCCTCTTCGTCCTGCCAAGGTTTGCACGCTTCGCTCGGCTTCCAGCGAGCACGAATATCGAAGCTATCGCTGCCATTTTGATAAGGAATCAAAGCATGCAGTGTGAAATAGTCTTTGGGGATAAAGTTTTCGATCTCTTCATCACGTCTCACGACCAATCCAAGCACCGGAGTCTGTACTCGTCCGACCGACAACACGCCTTGGTATCCCGCCTTTTGTCCGAGTAGGGTATAGGCACGAGTCATATTCATACCATACAGCCAGTCAGCCCTTGAACGCGCTAAGGCAGACACAGACAGAGGGATAAACTCTTTGTTGCTGCGCATCTGTCCTAGTGCACGCTTAACAGCCGGTAAGTTTAGGTCGCTGATTAGCAGTCTCTGAATCGACTCTTTGCGAGTTTTGGAGACTTTACAATAGTCGATAACCTCATCCACCAACAGTTGCCCTTCTCTATCAGGGTCTCCTGCATGCACGATCTGTTTGGCATCTTTGAGTAGTTTACGGATTACAGTTAGCTGTTTACTGGAGCTCTTTCTTGGTCTGAGTTGCCACTGTTCAGGCACGATAGGTAGGTCGACTAAGTTCCACTTCTTATATCGCTCTTCATAAGCATCGGGCTCGACTTGCTCTAAAAGATGACCAATACACCACGTCACTACATCGCCATTTCCGCACTGTATGAATCCTTCCCCCTTTTTCTGTGGGTTAGGCAAAGCAGCGGCAATAGCACGACCTAAGCTAGGTTTTTCAGCGATGATTAAGCGAGACATGATTTTCCAAAGACAACAAACAATTAGAGCCACATTATCTAATGTGGCTCTAATAAATCAAGATAAACTGTTTTTTTATACAGTAATTGAGTATTTATAGGAACTCGACAAACTGAGATAGATTACGCTCTGGCACTTTCATTGGCGTACAGCCTGGCGTCCCTAAATACAAGAAGCCGACAATTTCATCTTCGCCTTCGAGTCCAAACGCTTGATGTACCTCAGGGTGGAACATCCATTTACCTGAACGCCAGAAGCCTTGGAAACCCTGCGCGACAGCGGCCATTTGCATTGCTTGAGCGGCACAACCTGCAGACAGGTGCTGCTCTAACGCCGGTACTTTTTCGTGCTCAGTCACTTTTGCGATAACGGTAATCACCATAGGTGCACGAAAAGGCGCTTTTTTCACCTTCTCAACAACAGCATCTTCACTGTTATCCGCTTCTGCTGCACGAACCAGAATATCAGAGAGTTTCTGTAGCCCTTCACCTTGTGCGATCACAAAGCGCCAAGGGGTTAAAGCAGCATGGTCAGGGGCACGCAATCCCGCTTTAATAATGTTCTCTAGGGCAACACCTTCAGGGGCTGGCTCAGATAGCTTGGCGATAGAGCGTCTATTGAGCAATAGATCCAAAGCATCCATTTGAAGTCCTTACTATTTTCTTATTTGTATCTTTGAACTGTAGCATAGATTACAAACGATAATAAGTCGCAACATCTGTAACAAAAAAGCCCTCAGAGGTTCTCTAAGGGCTTTGATGAGTTTTCACACTATCTGTGCTCGGATATAGCTTAAAGCTTGGTTGCTAGCTCTACACCTTGACGAATCGCTCGAACTGCATCCAGCTCACCCGCGTAGTCCGCACCACCGATTACGTGTAGCTTGCCGCCAAACTCTTGCCACATATCTTCAAACGGTCGCACAGACACTTGGCCTGCACAGATCACAACTGAATCCGCATCCAACACTTTCGACTCTTTGTTAACAGTAATATGCAGACCTTGGTCGTCAATTTTCTCGTAACTTACGCCACCCATTAGGTTTACACCACGCTTCTCAAGGGTACGCTTATGAATCCAACCCGTGGTCTTACCCGGACCTTTACCCACTCTGCCCGCTTTACGCTGCATAACCCAAACGGTTTTATCACTCATTGCATCTGGGTATGGGAACAAGCCACCAGGGTGCTCCATGTTCTTATCAATGCCCCACTCGTGCAGCCAGTCATCCAAGCTATGTGAGGCAGGTTCAGTCAGCATAGTGGCGACATCGACACCAATGCCACCAGCACCAACGATTGCAACCTTTTCGCCTACCGGTGTCTTATCGCGAATCAAGGTTTGGTAGTCGACCACTTTCTCTTGGTCAATGCCTTCTAAGTTCAGCTTTCTCGGCTCAACACCCGCCGCCATGACGACTTCATCGTACTTAAGGAGCATCTCAAAAGTGGCTTCCGTATCGAGTTTAAGGTTCACACCAGACGCATCAACTTGGTTGGCGAAATAACGAATCGTCTCTCTGAACTCTTCTTTGCCCGGTATCTGCATCGCCAGTCTAAATTGCCCACCGATACGGTCATTCTTCTCTATCAAATCAACTTTGTGACCACGCTGAGCCAATGTCGTCGCACACGCCAAACCCGCAGGGCCGGCACCAACAACGGCAATAGATTTACTCGCTTCTGCTGGTTGAACCACAATTTCTGTCTCGTAACAGGCTCTTGGGTTTACCAAACAACTTGCTCGTTTGCCCTTAAACACATTATCCAAACACGCTTGGTTACAGCCGATACAGGTATTAATGAACTGCGCTTGGTCTTGAGCGGCTTTATTTACAAAATCTGGGTCCGCCAAGAATGGTCGCGCCATCGACACCATATCTGCTTGCCCAGAACTTAGAATACGTTCTGCTTCTTCAGGCGTGTTGATTCGGTTACATGTCACGACTGGGATGGAGACATAAGGCTTCACTTTTTCCGTTACCCAAGAGAAAGCGCCGCGTGGTACTTGAGTTGCAATGGTCGGTACACGAGCTTCGTGCCAGCCGATACCAGTATTGATGATGGTAACGCCTGCCTCTTCAAGCTTTTGAGCCAATAGAACAACATCTTCGAAGGTACTGCCTTGCTCGACCAGATCCAGCATAGATAGACGGAAGATAATGATGAAATCTTTACCAACGGCTTCACGAATCGATTTCACAATTTCAAGCGGGAAACGCATACGTTTTTCGTACGAGCCACCCCATTCGTCATAACGCATATTAGTGCGCTTACAAATAAATTGGTTAATCAAGTAGCCTTCAGAGCCCATGATTTCAATACCATCGTAGCCCGCTACTTGAGCGAGCTCAGCGCTGTTAGCAAAGGCATTAATCGTCTTCTTGATTTGACGAGGGCTCATTTCACTCGGTGCAAACTTAGCAATAGGCGCCTTGATTCCCGATGCACTTTGCGCGAATGGGTGCATTGCGTAACGGCCGGCATGCAAAAGTTGCAGGGCAATTTTACCGCCGTGTTTGTGTACGGCTTGCGTGACGACTTGGTGTGCCTTCGCATGTTTTACTTTGCTGAATTCAGCACTGAAGGGATGCAGTCTGCCACGTAAGTTGGGAGAAAAGCCGCCCGTTACAATAAGACCGACGCCCCCTCGCGCTCGCTCTTCGTAAAATGCAGCCAACTTGTGCAGCCCTTCTTTATTTTCTTCAAGGCCTGTATGCATTGATCCCATCAATACACGATTTCGTAACTGAGTAAATCCAAGATCTAGAGGTTCTAATAAATGTGGGTACATGGCAGACATCACTTCTGTTATTTATCCTTGTGGTCTGACCACATTATAGTGCACAAACCAAAATTTCAAACAACCGTTTACATTTTTGTAACACCGATCATAATGCTGAGTGCATTAATCGCTCGACAACCCTTAAAATGACTACACTTAATGAGAATATCTATCGATTAACAAATAGTTCATCTAGTTTGGAACTTTGAATTAACGTAGGATACTAAACAGTTAATATTATTGAGATAAATAGTACTACTGCTTGTTTAAGTATGGTGTTCTCGCCGTGGAGAAATAATGAAAAAAATAGCCAAATTTATCGGTATGATCTTTAAAGGGATATGGAAACTGATCACCTTCGTACGTGTCGCGTTGGTCAATCTATTCTTTTTATTGAGTATTGCCCTCATCTACTTTGTGTACTTCCAAACGGACAACACACAACCTACGGTTCCACAGCAATCGGCATTAGTGCTTAACCTATCTGGTCCAATTGTCGAGCAGAGCCGTTACATCAACCCTATGGATTCAGTCACCGGCTCGCTGCTGGGTAAGGACTTACCAAAAGAAAACGTGCTTTTTGATATCGTTGATACCATTCGTTACGCGAAAGATGACGAGAACATCACCGGCATCGTGTTAGCACTGGGTGAGTTGCCAGAAACCAATCTCACTAAGCTTCGCTACATTGCAAAAGCGCTGAACGAGTTCAAGGCAACGGGTAAGCCAATCTACGCCATTGGTGATTTTTACAATCAAAGCCAATATTACCTGGCTAGTTACGCCAATAAGATCTTCATGTCTCCAGATGGCGGCGTTCTCCTCAAAGGCTACAGCGCTTACTCGCTTTACTACAAAACACTGCTAGAAAAGCTAGACGTAAACACGCATGTATTCCGCGTAGGTACGTACAAGTCAGCAATCGAGCCGTTTACACGCAACGACATGTCGCAGGAAGCGAAACAGTCTGCGTCTCGTTGGTTAGGCCAGCTCTGGGGAGCTTATGTTGATGATGTATCAAATAATCGTCAGATCGAGTCTGCAACCCTAAACCCAAGCATGGAAACCTTCCTATCTGAACTTGAGTCTGTAGATGGTGACATCGCTAAGCTTGCTAAGAAACTCGGCCTAGTTGATCAGTTATCGACACGACAAGAGGTTCGTTTAGAGCTTGCTGACACCTTTGGTAGCGATGGCAAAGACAGCTACAACGCGCTGAGTTACTACGACTACCGAGCAACCATGCTACCAGATCTGCCAACTTCGACGGATGACATTGCCGTTGTGATTGCAAGCGGTGCGATCATGGATGGTAAGCAGCCTCGCGGTACAGTCGGCGGCGACACTACCGCAGCTCTACTTCGCCAAGCTCGTAATGACGACCAAGTTAAAGCTGTCGTTTTACGTGTCGACAGCCCGGGCGGCAGTGCATTCGCGTCTGAAGTGATTCGAAATGAAATCGTTGCTCTGAAAGAAGTAGGCAAGCCAGTTGTGGTATCTATGTCTAGCCTAGCGGCTTCTGGTGGTTACTGGATCTCGATGAGTGCAGATAAGATCATGGCACAGCCAACGACTCTTACTGGTTCTATCGGTATCTTCAGCGTGATTACGACCTTTGAAAAAGGCTTAAATGACATTGGTGTTTACACTGATGGCGTCGGTACATCGCCGTTTTCTGGCCTGGGCGTAACAACCGGCCTAACCGACGGCGCTAAAGATGCGTTCCAAATGGGAATCGAGCACGGCTACAAGCGCTTTATCAGTCTAGTTGGCTCTAGTCGCGGTATGGATGTAGAGAGTGTCGATAAAGTAGCTCAAGGTCGAGTATGGACAGGGCAAGATGCTCTACAGTACGGACTGATTGATGAAATCGGTGACTTTGACGACGCTATCGCTGCTGCTGCAACGCTGGCAGAGCTTGAAGAGTACAACGTTTACTGGGTTGAAGAGCCGCTTTCAGCAACCGAGCAATTTATTCAAGAATTCATGAACCAAGTTCAGGTGTCTTTAGGACTTGATGTTCAGAGTCTTATCCCAAGTGGTTTACAGCCAGTTACTCAACAATTGGCACAAGATAGCCAACTTTTAAGTAACTTTAATGACCCTCAAGGCCGCTACGCATTCTGCTTGAATTGCCAAGTGCAATAAACGTCTCTCCTTACTGTTCTATTAAGAGGTACCTCTGTGTGAGGTGCCTCTTTTTATTGGCAGATTATCCGCTATAATCGCGTCCCTGTTCCCTATAAACAAAAAGTAACAATCGCTATGGAAAGAAAACATATCTACATTGCGTACACTGGCGGCACCATCGGTATGCAGAAATCGCATGACCACGGCTATGTTCCAGTGGCGGGTTTTATGGACAAGCAGCTAGCAAGCATGCCTGAGTTCCACCGCCCAGAGATGCCTGAGTATACGATTCATGAATACTCTCCGCTGATGGACTCTTCAGACATGACGCCACTAGATTGGCAGACCATTGCTGATGACATCCGCGCTAACTACGATAAGTACGACGGCTTTGTTATTTTGCACGGCACAGACACCATGGCTTACACGGCCTCGGCACTCTCTTTCATGCTAGAGAACCTTGGCAAACCAGTGATTGTGACAGGCTCACAGATCCCACTTGCAGAGCTGCGCTCAGATGGTCAAGCAAACCTGCTGAATGCACTGCACATTGCAGCCAACTACCCAATCAACGAAGTCACACTGTTCTTCAATAATAAGTTGATGCGTGGTAACCGCAGTACTAAATCACACGCAGATGGCTTCAACGCGTTCACTTCGCCAAACCTAAACCCATTGCTTGAAGCGGGTATCAATATCCAACTAAGCAACAATGTAGTGGTTGATCAGAAGCCTGAGGGCGAATTCAAGGTACACAACATTACACCTCAACCAATTGGTGTGATCACAATGTACCCAGGTATTTCTCACGAAGTCATTCGAAACACCCTGCTTCAGCCAGTAAATGCGATGATCTTGCTGACATTTGGTGTGGGCAATGCGCCACAAAACCCAGAGCTGCTGCAACATCTAAAAGATGCCTCAGAGCGTGGCGTCATCGTGGTTAATCTGACTCAATGTCTTGCTGGTAAAGTAAACATGGGTGGTTACGCGACAGGCTGTGCTCTTGCCGATGCCGGTGTAGTGAGTGGTTACGATATGACTCCTGAAGCGGCACTGGCGAAACTGCATTTTTTACTTAGCCAAGACCTAAGCTACGAGCAAGTAAAAGAAAAAATGCAGCAAGTTTTGCGTGGTGAAATGAGTCTATAACCGAAGATGTATTCGGATAGACAACACGCTAAAACTCAAAGTGAAGACAATAAAAAGGGGCGGCTCAATGCCACCCCTTTTCACTTTAAATCTTAAACTATGTGATATTGTCACAAGTATGACTTAGTGATTAGGATTTACTCTAACAATATCTTCTTGATCTGAAGTAAATTGTTTCTTAAGTTCAGCTTTCGACTTAAAGCTAATGTCACCACCCGCAGCAACTGTCATATGCTGTGCTTCAACATTATGCTTTGACTGGTAAAGCATGACAGCTTGCATACAAGAGTCACGCTGCTCTTGCGTCAATGCCGTACCCTCGGGCCATTTTCCCGTCTCTACTGCATACGTTAGGCGCTCATAGACCTCTGGGGTCATTGCGTTAAGAAGTTGTTCTGCATCCATGGTAAAGCCTTAGTATTAACAATTTTCACCAGAAAATAACCTGTCGTGGAATGGAGTCAAGCGGAGCACTGGAAATAAGTGTATTCGATCACAAGTGAAGGTATATGAGAATTTTTAAATGGCTACTCGCCGCTGCCCCTTTGGCGCTAACTGGGTGCTTTGAGGGGAACAAAAATACAGAACAGCTATGTGAAGCTCACTCAGAGCTGCGTTGTGCTGACCTCAACATGAATGATGGTCAATGCCGAGTTGCCCGTACCGATCTCATCTGGCACCGCTTCGACGTATTGAAGCAACCTACCGAGTACAACAAGATCGTAGAATATGGTTTAATCGCCGAGTACAAGAAGTGTCTTGAGCTGGCTTCTCAAATTGAAACCATCGATCAGACCTTACTCAAGCAGCGCCGCTTCTCAGCACTGATGCACAGCATCGAAGAAGAAGAACGAATTGTAAAAGAGCTTTTGGGTTCCAATAAGCCGGAAACCCTCTACTTCTTATGGTCGCAAACCGGCAATATTGATGCGCGTCGTAGCTTCTTGCAGCTAGAAGGCAGCGCTGCACTCAACACGGCGGAAATGCAATACGCATTAGCGACCTTCTATACCACGCGTGATCACAAGAAAACCGTCAAGCTACTCAATAACGCACTGACACTTTCCAACGGCTCGACCGTCAATACCGAGATCTTCAAATCCCTAGCGAGTATTAATCACAGCCTAGGTAACATGGAAAGAGCGTATCTATGGGCGATGGTTGCCAAAGAGTTTAATGTGCCGATTGCATCAGAGCCTGAACTGAAAGTACTGTACCACTTCCCAAGTGATGTTTATGACAAGCTAGAGGATGACGCTGACTACATCGTTGAAGCCATTGAAGATGGAAGGTACCAACCATCGCTTGTATCTAAACGATAACTACACAGTTCAACAACGCAAACCAGACGCACAAAAAAACAGCTACCCTTTTCGGTAGCTGTTTTTTTATGCCTTTGAGAGAAGCGACTCGCAATTCGTCAACGTACTTTGTAACGACACCACGTCATATGAAAGGTTTTGACAATAGATGTCACTTATTCTGTAGTTTTGTCATTTTTGTTGAAAATTAACGACACAGAATTTACACAAAAACGCTCCCCAGTGGTTTTAGGACCATCCGGAAAAACGTGACCTAGGTGGCTATCACAGGCCGCACAACGGATCTCTATACGTTTCATACCGTGACTTAGATCTTCTAAATAACGGATTGCCTTATCATTTATAGGGGCATCGAAACTTGGCCAACCACAGCCGGAGTCGTATTTATTCTCAGACACAAACAGTGGGGCTTCACAACAGGTACAGCTGTAAACCCCTGTCTTATGATTGTGTAACAGCTTGCCGGTAAAAGGAGGCTCTGTTCCACGTAGACGACACACCTGATATTCTTCATCAGTCAGGCGCTCACGCCAGTATTCATCGGGCTTCGTCATATTTTCTCCCCTTTGATTCACGTTAATATCTCTCCACATTCTCTTTTATTATATTTACTTTTTTCCATAAATACTTGCATCTAGCGGGATTTGTAGCACATACTTTCTCACCGAGATACATTGTACATATACACTCATAAGTGAATCGTCATTTAGAGGT
Organism: Vibrio sp. THAF190c; assembly: GCF_009363355.1. Taxonomy (NCBI): domain Bacteria; kingdom Pseudomonadati; phylum Pseudomonadota; class Gammaproteobacteria; order Vibrionales; family Vibrionaceae; genus Vibrio; species Vibrio sp. THAF190c. Next base: position 2,325,145 of record NZ_CP045338.1, read on the forward strand.
ATTTTACCCAACTGGAGGGGTACAGAACCACTAGCAATGGTCAAATTTCAACCACTTACACCCAATTGTTAAGAAAAGCGTCGCTTTTTTTTGACATTAAACAAGTTAAGTCGGATTATCTATTGCAGATTTAAACTGGATTCTGTAATTTTACTACCAGTTATCTTTAATCAGAAATTAAGTTGTGGAGCAACTACAATGACTATCAAAGTAGGTATTAACGGTTTTGGCCGTATCGGTCGTTTCGTATTTCGTGCATCTGTTGAGCGCGCTGACATCGAAGTAGTAGGTATTAACGACCTTATCGACGTAGAGTACATGGCATACATGCTTAAGTACGATTCAACTCACGGTCGTTTCAACGGTACTGTTGAAGTTAAAGACGGTAACCTAATCGTTAACGGTAAAACAGTTCGCGTAACTGCTGAGCGTAACCCAACTGACCTTAAGTGGGACGAAATCGGTGTTGACGTTGTAGCTGAAGCAACTGGTATCTTCCTAACTGACGAAACTGCTCGTCAGCACATCACTGCTGGTGCGAAGAAAGTTGTTCTAACTGGTCCTTCTAAAGACGCAACTCCAATGTTCGTTATGGGCGTTAACCAAGACACTTACGCTGGTCAAGACATCGTTTCTAACGCTTCTTGTACTACTAACTGTCTTGCTCCAATCGCTAAAGTTCTTAACGACAAGTGGGGCATCGAGTCTGGTCTAATGACTACAGTTCACGCTACTACAGCAACTCAAAAAACTGTAGATGGTCCTTCTGCTAAAGACTGGCGCGGTGGTCGTGGTGCTTCTCAAAACATCATCCCATCTTCAACTGGTGCTGCTAAAGCTGTAGGCGTTGTTCTTCCAGAACTAAACGGCCTTCTAACTGGTATGGCTTTCCGTGTACCAACTGCTAACGTTTCTGTAGTTGACCTAACTGTTAACCTAAAAGAAGCTGCATCTTACGAAGCAATCTGTGCTGCAATGAAAGAAGCTTCTGAAGGCGAAATGGCTGGCGTTCTAGGTTACACTGAAGACCAAGTTGTTTCTCAAGACTTTATCGGCGAAGTTAACACTTCAGTATTCGATGCTAAAGCTGGTGTTGCTCTAACTGACAAATTCGTTAAAGTTGTATCTTGGTACGACAACGAAATCGGTTACTCAAACAAAGTTCTAGACCTAATCGCACACATCTCTAAGTAATTACTACTTAGATAGCGTTTAGCTAGACTGTCTTTGAGAAAAGACTGAAAAGAAAAGGCGGCTCTAGAGTCGCCTTTTTTGTACCTGCGATTTATGAAACACCAAAGCCCTTGTCAAAGATGATGTTTAACAAGCGGCACATTTGTTAGGTATGAGATTCAATTCAAATACGAGAGCTCCCCTACTCTTTCCCCGAGTCCGCTCAACTCGAATTTGAATTCAATTTCCCTTAAGAAGGATTATGTAATGGATTTATCAACTCTCCCTGCTGTAGCCGTGCTTTCAGACAACGTAACGATTGTTGAACACGAAGACGTAAAGCTGGTTCGTATTATTCATGAGAAAGCGAACGCTGCGATCTCTCTGTTTGGTGCACACGTGGTTTCTTACCAACCAAAGGGCCAACAAGACCTAATTTGGATGAGCCAACAAGCAAAGTTTGACGGTAAAACAGCCCTACGTGGCGGCATCCCAGTATGTTGGCCATGGTTTGGCCGTATTGCTGCACCTGCACACGGTTTCGCGCGCAACAGCGAGTGGCAACTCATTGAGCACCGTGAGAGTGAAGTCGGTGTTATCGTAAGCCTAGGTTTGAGCACTAATGACAACACGCTTGCAGTATGGCCACACCGCTTTGACGCTCGTCTTAACGTCGAAATCGGTGATGAGTTGAAAGTAACGCTAGAGGTAACAAATACTGACTCTCAACCTTGGAAGTGTTCTGGTGCACTGCACACATACCTTAATGTGGGCGATATTCACCAAGCTAAAACGACAGGCATGGGCCCTGAGTACATTGATAGCCTACAAGATGGTAAAGTGTGCCAAGGCGGTGATGAGCTTGTACTGACTGATACTATCGATCGTGTTTACACGCAGCCAGAAGCCGTTATTTCAGTCGCTGATGCGAAACTTGCGCGCACACTGACTGTTGAAAACCAAGGCCACAACAGTGCAGTTCTATGGAATCCATGGGCAGAAGGCGCTGCAGGTATGGGTGACATGCAAGATGATGGCTACCTAACCATGTTATGTGTTGAATCAACCCTTCACGCTCCAAGCATCGAACAAGGTAAAGAGCTGCAACCAGGCGAAAGCCACCAGCTGATCACAACTATCGCAGCAAAATAACTCACCAGTTAAGTATTTGAGCTGACAGGCCATCTCTGTCCAATAAGTCGCTCGATTCAATAATCTCTTCAAGGCCGGAATCTCTGGCCTTTTTTTGTAATTTATTCCTCACACACCCGGTCAAATCATGAGCAACTCGCTCGCTTTGTTTATTTTTTTGATAGTTAAATTAATAAATATCAAATTAATTGGTTTTATAAATAGCTAGCATGCAAAATATATATTTACAAAATGAACAATAAAGGCACGTCATGTGGAATAAATACAAGAATCAAAGTGTTGGGCTTCAATTAAAGCTAGTCACAACACTGTGTCTAGTCATCGCATTTTCCAGTATTGCTGCACTGGTTTATCAAAATGCCTCAAATGTGCTGTTAGAAAGTACTCTCAAAGAACACCAATCTAAAATTGAATCTATGGCTAAGACCATTGAAGGCCAATTCAATGCTTACCTTCACACAGCCGAGGTTTTAGAATCTACTTTTCGTAACGGCTACCTAGCAGGCGTATACGTAGAAAACTATACGGTCGACTTTCAAGGTCATCAGGTACCAAACATTACACAGTACAGCGAAAGCTTAATCGGCGACACCAAACTCGTTGATAGCTTTACTCGTGACACAGGAGCCGTTGCCACGCTATTTGCGCCACTTGGTGATAAGTTCATTCGTGTTGCGACCTCGCTGAAAAATCCGCAAGGTGAGCGTGTGGTTGGTACAACGCTTGACCAGAGCCACCCAGGTTATCAAAAACTGATTAGTGGTCAGCCTTACTATGCACAGATCAAGCTCTATGGTCAGCGCTACATTACCTATTACGCACCAATCAAGGATGCTCAAGGTGAAGTGATGGGCATCTCTTTCATCGGTCTTGCCGTAGAGCGTGCAACTCAAGATTTGTTTGCCGCTTTGAAAACCGTGAACTGGGGTGATACTGGCTATACTATTGTGCTTGATAACAACCCAGATCATTTAGGCCACTACCTATTACATCCGAAGCATACTGAAAGTGATCCTTCGATTATTGATGTGAAGGATTATGAAGGTAACAAACCGTTTTACCAGCTATTTGAACAACCGAGTGGCCTCATCAAGTACCCATTTGAGTACCAAGGCAGCATCGGTGAAAAGTATCTAGTTTACACGGAAGTCGCTGGCTGGAACTGGAAACTACTCGGTGGCACTTTCATCAGCGAAGTCACCAAAGGCAGTCAAGAGTTGCTTAAACTGATCGCTATCGTATCCTTGGTTGTTGGTTCTATCACCTTCTTGATTCTAACTGTGTTCTTGAGCCGTACACTCAACCCATTGACGACCTTGAATCAGTACATGAATCGCCTTGCTAAAGGTGAAGTCAGTATTGATATCCCACACACAGCTGGAAATACCAATAACGAGATAGTTAACCTGAGTAATGGGCTATCTAACATGGCTCACCAGCTCAACAATTTAGTCGGTGAGATCCGTGGTGCGAGCGATAAGGTTGAAAGCAATTCTAGCAGTGTAGCGAGTGATGCGTCACTCAACCTTACTCAATCTGAGCGCCAACAAGAACAAGTTGAGCAAGTGGTGACTGCTATTGAAGAGATGGCATCATCGGCGCAATCTGTTGCCCAACAAGTCGAAAACATCGCTGAAAACGTACGTTCTGCGAATACCGATGGTCAATCAGGCTTAGAAATTGTTGAGAACGTCTGCATTGATGTTGCTCAGCTTAACGATCAACTTGACCAATCAGCGGCGGCAATTGAAAAAGTAAACACAGACAGCGAAAGCATTCAAACCGTTACTAAGATGATTGATGAGATCGCCGAGCAAACGAACCTACTAGCACTTAACGCTGCAATTGAAGCTGCGCGTGCTGGCGAGCAAGGTCGAGGGTTTGCTGTGGTTGCTGATGAAGTGAGAACGCTAGCGCATCGTACACAAACATCCGTTAAAGACGTTGTAGACATTATTACGGTTCTTAAGAGTTCAACGGACAATGCTGTACGCATGATGAATGAGAGCCAAACAAGCGCTAACTCTGTACTAGACAAAGCACAGGAAGCGGGTACGGCCTTGGAGTCTATTGCTGACCAGATCCATTCAATCGCTTCTCAAGCTGATGCCATTGCTGCGACTTCTGAAGAGCAAGCACACGTTACCCAAGAGATAGCTGCTAATGCGCACTCAATCAGCGAGCTAAACAGAGAGAGTCGTCAAACCAGCGCACAAACATCGCAAAGTGCTACCGCGCTCCAACAGCAAGCTCAAGACCTAAAACAACAGGTCGACTTCTTCCATTAACCCCATCAAGAGCCGCATTACGCGGCTCTTTTTATTTCGCCTAGTGCGACATTTTTGATAAACTCGCTGCCCACTTTACTAGCCGCACAGAGAGCGTCATGAACTACCAGTGCCCTTTATGTCACCAATCTCTCACTCAAGTTGATCGAACTTTCAGGTGTGAGAACAACCACCAATTTGATCTTGCCAAAGAGGGTTACGTCAACTTGATGCCAGCCCACCACAAGCGCTCAAAAGATCCAGGTGACAATAAAGAGATGATGCAAGCTCGTCGCCGATTCTTAGAAGGTGACCACTACAACCCAATGCGCCAAGCTGTGGTTGCTCTGTGTGAAAATGTATTGCCAGCGGAACAGCCAAATCTATTGGATATTGGCTGTGGTGAAGGCTACTACACCAATGAAATCGCTCTTAAGCTCGCGCAGCGTGAGCCAAGCATTTACGGCTTAGATATCTCTAAGGTTGCTATCCGTTATGCGGCTAAGCGCTACCCAGCGGTTAACTTTTCAGTGGCATCGAGCCATAGACTACCTTTCGCTAACAACAGCTTAGACGCCGTTCTACGCATCTATGCGCCTTGTAAGGCAGAAGAGTTACAACGAACATTGAAAGAGCAAGGTGTGGTAATTACAGTGACGCCTGCTGGCCGCCACCTGTATCAACTGCGTGATGCGATCTATGACGGCGTGCGACTGCATGACGAAACACCAGAAACCATCGAAGGATTTACCCTAGAGAGCCAACAGCACCTAAACTACATGATGGAGCTTTCAGGTTCGGATGCCTTTGACCTGCTTCAAATGACCCCGTTCGCTTGGAAGGCAACAGAGTCATTTAAGCAAGAGTTGATGCAAAGCGATAGCTACCAGTGCGAGGCAGATTTCATGCTAAGAGTTTATCGTAAACAGAGCTAGTTGATATTAATTATCGTTTGCATTGAATTCTCTGTGAGCCTCATTTAGTATGCTTACTCTTCAAGGAGTTATTCAATGCAACGTATTTTTCTTATTGGCCTAACCGCCCTTCTTACTGCTTGTGCAAATCAGCCTTCTCAACAGGCTCAAGGCGACAACAAAGCAGTTTTATCCCCAGTTACTACCTATTACGACTACCAATTTGCTTCTGCCAAAGGGGAGCCGATTGCGCTTAACCAACTCCCGAGTGCATTGATTGATGCCGATGTGGTTCTAATTGGTGAATGGCATACACACTCTGCTGTACATAGATTCCAGACCGACTTTCTTAAGGCACGTTTAGCTGACAGCAAAGACGTTGCCCTATCCATGGAACAGTTCACGCGACAGCACCAAAATGTTATCGACGACTATCTTGCGGGAGAGATCGGTGAACAAGTTCTCATGTCAGACGCAGCGGCATGGCCAAATTATCAAAGTGACTATCGCCCACTCGTGGAGCTAGCGAAGTCACAAGGTATCGATATCATCGCCGCCAATGCACCAAAGCCAGTTGTGCAGTGTATCGGCCGTAATGGAATTGATTACCTAGAAAAATTGACTCCTGAAGAGCGCCAATGGATAGCTGACGACGTCAATACTAGTGACAGCCCTTATAAAGAAAAATTCATGGCTTCCATGCACCACGGCACACCTGAGCAAACAGAAAAACAATTTGCCGCTCAAGTGACCTGGGATGAAACCATGGCAGATTCGATTGTGAAATACCTAGATGAAAATCCAGATAAACAAGTCATTCACGTCGCGGGCAAATTTCATACAGAACAAGGCTTAGGAACTGCCGCCTCTATTTTACGTCGTAATGCCGACCTGAATGTAGTGGTCATCACTCCTGTCGAATCATTGAGTGATTCTAGCGAAGACTACCAACTGCAAGTTCTGTCTCCACCAACGCGCTACGTTAAACAAGAAAATCGTATGAAAGCGTACAAGAAACTTTCTCATCGAGGCAAAGGCTTAGAGTGCAAATAGCCCACGAATAACACAACCACGTAGTTCAACCTAACTGAGTATCGGCACAACTATTGCTTATTAATTAGGCAAGCCTAGATAGAGTAGCAAAACATCACCTCGGTGATTAATTACACAAGTTTTTCACTGCTCGGCCGATACTCTATTTAAGGTGCAACTACGGAGAGTGTTATGACGCCTGTTACCAACAATGCTACTCAAACTTATAGCCCGGCGAAGCTTCAGCCGACAAAAGGTGCGCCTGTACCTTCAGAGCCTGCGCCACTTAAGGTTGAGCAAAATACCGTTAAGCTGTCTGATGAAGGAAAAGCGCTACTAGTCGCCCTGCAACAGATAGATAAAGAAGCGAAGAAAATCGAAGCTGAAAACGAAACCGTTGGTGACAAGGTTGAATCTTTTGCCCATGGCGCACTCGGAATGGATCATCCAGACAAAATTGAAGAAGAGGAAGATGGCTCATACTCAGCGGGGCAATATCTGTCCGCAGCGGTAACCATTGGCGGCATTCTGCTTGCCTTAGTCTAGCGAGTCACCGAACCACTCTTTACTGGCATCACTTTACAGATTTATCGTTACGACAACATTCCTGATTTGTTCTAAAAAACGACTTCACACCATAATTCTGGTCTCATTATTATGGAATAAAGCTCGTGAAAAACTCCTTTGCGCTTATTGATAAGCCCACCTTTTTCGGTGCCATTGCACTGCTACTCACGATTGTGTTTCCGCTGATCATGTTCCCTGCACAAGGGGCAGAATGGATTGCGATCGCGAAAACCTTCATGACCGACAAGCTCGGTTTCCTCTATCTAACACTTGGCTTAGCAGCCTGTGCTTTCATGGTTTATGTCGTATTCAGTGACATGGGCCAGATCAAGCTAGGTGAAGCTGATGAAGAGCCAGAGTTTGCCACTGCTTCTTGGGCTGCCATGCTATTTTGTGGCGGCATCGGTGCCAGTATTCTTTATTGGGGCTGTATCGAATGGGCCTACTACTACCAATCACCACCGTTCCAACTTGAGCCTGGCAGTGAAGAAGCGGTTCGCTGGGCTGCGACCTATGGACTGTTCCACTGGGGACCAATCGCATGGTCTATCTATTTGATCCCAGCTTTGCCGATCGCTTACTTCTTCTATGTGCGTAAACAGCCGGTTCTAAAGATCTCAAGTGCATTGATGCCGGTTCTTGGTGAACACCGCAGTAAAGGCACACCAGGTAAAATCGTTGATGTTCTATTTATCTTTGGCCTCTTAGGCGGCGCGGCAACCACGCTTGGTCTAGCGGCTCCTCTTATCACCGAAGGTTTGAATCACCTATTCGGTTTGCCAAAGAACACCCTGACACAAGCGGGTGTATTGCTGATCTGTACCGCGATTTTTGCCTACTCTTCCTACGCGGGCCTAGAGAAAGGCATCAAGATTCTCAGCAACATCAACTTCTGGGGGGCGATGGGTTTATTGGCGTTTGTGCTTGTTGCGGGTCCAACCATCTTTATGTTGGAAACCGGCCTAGATTCAATTGGTCGCTTACTCTCTAACTTCTTTGTAATGGCGACTTGGGCTGAACCCTTCGGAGGCTACGGTACATTTGAAAACACCCATTTCCCACAAGATTGGACCATCTTCTACTGGGCATGGTGGCTAGTATTCGCCCCGAGTATGGGTTTGTTCGTTGCACGTATCTCCCGTGGCCGCACAATTAAACAGATGGTGACAGGTTCGATCTTCTTTGGATCTTTGGGTTGTTTCCTATTCTTCATGATTTTGGGTAACTACGGTCTGTCATTGCAGCTGTCTGGTGATTTAGATGTGGTGGCGGTACTCAACGAGCATGGAGCAACTAAAGCGATCTTCTCGATGCTTGACCAACTGCCGATGAGCACACTGGTTATCGCGGTATTTACGCTGTTGTGCATTATCTTCACGGCAACGACATTTGACTCTATCTCATACATCTTGGCATCGGTAGTACAAAATAACGTTACAGAAGAGCCTATGCGTTGGAACCGTATGTTCTGGGCATTTACGCTGTCATTTCTGCCAACGATTTTGATGTTCTTAGGCGGTTTAAGTACGCTTCAGACTGCTGCTATCGTGGGTGGTCTGCCGCTACTAGGGATTTCGGTTATGTTGATGGTTTCTGCTGTTCGTGCGACCAGTCTCGACCTACGCCATCAAGATGACTACATCGAGCCAACGATCAACATCGAAGAGCTACCAGACATGGATCCATGGTCCGCTGAAGGCATGGCACTGGCTCAGTTTGAGAAAGTAAAAGATGCTGCTCAAGACGCGGCCGAGCTAGAACGCTCTGCTTACAAAGCGCTGGCAGATGTGAAGAAAGAGATTCGAGCATATGTTCTTGAACAAGGCTCTCAGATGGAAACGCATGAATTACCGGAAGAGTTGCAGCAAGCATTGGAACTTGCAGAAAGCAACCTAACCGCAGCACAAGCGAAGAAACTTGAGTTGTCCGAACAAGCACAGAAAGCTCGTAGTGCGTTCAATCAAGTGGTTGCAGAACTACCACTTAATTGACCTTAGCCATGACGATGTCCACTTGCTTGGACCCTCCTAACTAAGCAAAAGGCTCACAGAGATGTGAGCCTTTTTTTCATTCTTTTATTCGCGATTAATCCACACTAAGCGCGATTTGGGTGGTTGATGATGTGGTCTTCCCAATCAACAACATCAATCTCATACACTACTTTATTACGTACACTTTCACCCGCAGCATGCATTGAAGATTTAGAGCCAGTGATCAGTGGGTGCCATTCTGGCAGTGGCTTCTCTTCTGACAATAGGCGATAAGCACATGTGTCAGGAAGCCAGTGAAACTCATCAATCTTGTCACGAGTTAACTTCAAACACTCTTCACCTGAGCTAAAACGATTTGGGTAATCTTTACAAGAACACGTCTTACTGTTTAACCAGCTACATGCCACGTTGGTGTAGTACACTTCGTCGCTATCTTCATCCATTAGTTTGTGCAGGCAACATTTGCCGCAACCATCACAAAGCGATTCCCACTCTTGCTCGGTCATCTGTTCTAGTGATTTTTCTTGCCAAAATGGACTGGTCATAATAGGACTTCTTACTCTTTTACTGGGGTGCGTGTTATACCGCTAGCCCACAAAAAGTTCAAGGATAAAAAGTGTTCAGGGATTAATCACAGACAAAAGCTGCCACAAGCGATAATTTTTGCTACTATCGCGCACCCTGTTTTGACTGAGTATAAATTGATGGAATGTCGTCTAGGTTGTGGTGCCTGCTGTATTGCACCAAGTATTACATCTGCTATTCCTGGTATGCCAAATGGCAAGCCTGCTGGCGTTCGCTGTATTCAGCTCAATGAACAGAATCTATGCAAACTATTCGGACAGCCGGAACGCCCAAAAGTGTGTCACCAATTTAAAGCGTGTCCAATCATTTGTGGCAAAACAAACCAAGAAGCGCTCGACAATATCACTGAACTCGAAGCCATCACATAGCCTCTGTCTCAATAAAATTGTTTGCTCATGAACAAAAAAGCCGCTGACTTTCTAGATAAGAGAGCAAGCGGCTTAGATTAGATTTTGTGTCGACCTAGTAGTGAGTGAGACAGCGTGGTGCCATCCACCAGCTCTAGCTCGCCACCAACGGGAACACCGTGAGCGATTCGGCTAGCGTTCACTTCATGAGCGCTACACAACTCAGCAATATAGTGAGCAGTCGCTTCGCCCTCTACCGTTGGGTTGGTTGCAAGAATCACTTCTGCAATATCGCCACGGCGTAGACGGTAATCCAAAACATCGAGACCGATATCGCTAGGACCAATGCCATCAAGCGGTGATAGGTGCCCCATCAACACGAAGTAACGACCAGAGTACTGACCTGTCGCCTCGATTGCTGCGATGTCTGCAGGGCTTTCAACCACACATATTTGACCATTTTCCTGACGTTTAGGGTTGGTACAAATATGACAAACATCTTCTTCTGTGAAAGTACGACACTCACTACAGTGGCCAATTTCTGTCATCGCTTGACCAAGCGCCTCAGCCAATTGCAGGCCGCCTTTTCTATCGCGCTGTAACAAATGAAAGGCCATACGCTGCGCCGACTTGGGGCCAACCCCAGGTAGACAACGTAAGGCCTCCATCAAATGCTCCAGCATATGACTGGTACGCATTATTTAACCATTTCAGTTTTTAATTCACGATGCACTTAGCGCATCATTGAGAAAAACGAATTAGAAAGGCATCTTCATACCTGGTGGAAGTTGCATACCACCAGTTACGCCAGCCATTTTCTCTTTTTGAGTCTCTTCAACACGACGAGCTGCATCGTTGAATGCCGCAGCGATAAGATCTTCAAGCATCTCTTTATCGTCTTCCATTAGGCTTTCATCGATATCAACGCGACGTACACTGTGGCTACCAGTGATCGTTACTTTTACTAGGCCAGCACCAGATTCACCGGTTACTTCCATATTTGCGATTTCTTCTTGAAGCTTTTGCATGCGATCTTGCATTTGCTGGGCTTGCTTCATTAGGTTGCCCATACCACCTTTACCAAACATGATAATCTCTCTGGTCTAATTGGTTATAAAATACATTAAGCAATAACTGACTTAATGGGGGTTGAACCGTTCTGATTCAACCCTACGATACTGTTAATGTGACGAAGGACATATTGCCTATAACCACATTCGCGGTGACTAAATTGGACGAACACTGTCTCTGTCCAGCTCAGCAGCAAAGCGCTTCTCAATGAACTGAACATTGGCATCATTCTCAAGGCTGGTGAAAGCATCTTTCAACTTACCTTGATACAGCCTCTCACGTAATTCTAGTGGCGTTTCGCCTGATTCGCCGATCTCAACACTTAAATGGCACTCTTCACCTAGTACAGTATTCAGTGATTGCAGTAATTCACTCTGCGCTTTATCGGTATTCAAGTGCGCTTGTGTTGGTCGTAACATCAGACTAATTGACGTGCCGTTTTTACTGAACACGGAATTCAGCGCCAACTGCTCGACAAGTTTCGCCGTTTCAAGCTTTTGTATGGTTGCCGACCATTCATCTTGAGCGATCGACTCATGCAACAGCTTTTCAGTCATCTCAGGTGTTTTAACGTGCTCCAAAGCGCGTCTTATCTGAGTAGGTGTTAGCTCTTTTGAAACCTCTTTCACTACAGGTTTAGACGGTTTCCAACGATAAGGTTCATTATCATCGGTTACATTTTGTGTCGATGCTGCAGGGAGAGAAGTTGGCGACACCCGCTCAGAACCACCGTGTTGCTGAGCAACTCGGTCGAGAACTGAAGTTTTAGCTGGTGTCGCTTTAGCCTTTTTTGGTGCACTGCCTCTTGCGTCTGGTGTTGCACCTTTACGTTGAGAACGTAACTGATGACGTAACCCGCTTACAGGTGATGCAGGACGCTCAGAAGCCGGCGCAGGCTGACTTTGTGCCACAGGTTGGCTTGGAGCAGGTGTTGCAGGTTGCTGGCTCATTGGCGCAGCAGGCGCAGCAGGCGCACCATACTGCCCATGATCATCATACGCCGGAGGCATATCCTGTGGGCCACCCATATAACCAGAGTCAGGATACCCTTGAGGCTCTGAGTATTGTGGTGCGCTTGGTTGGCCGTAACCTTGCGGTGGCATAGAGCTTGGCATTGACTGCCCTATTGGCGCCTGCTGTTGAGGTGTTGCCATTGGCTGAGCCTGATTCATAGGCTGCGCCGGGTTAGCAGGTTGCGTAGCTTGTGTTGGTGCTGCTTTGGGAGCACTTGTCGCTTTCAACTCCGCAGGCTCAGTCGAGATAGCGCTTGACGATATCTCTGCAGCAGGGCGGAATGCCAACATTCTCAGAACAACCATCTCGATACCAACGCGAGCCGTTGGTGAAAGAGGTAGGTCTTCGCGCCCTTTAAGCACGATCTGATAATAGAGCTGCACATCTTGCGGCCTGAGTGCTTGTGCAAGAAGTTCTATCTTTTCAGCATCTGGCTGAGCTTTATCTAACGAAGCTGGTAGAGCCTGATACATAGCCAATCGATGCAGTTGAGTCGCCAACTGATTCAGTAAGCCATCCCATTCGACACCGTTTTCAGCTAGTGCTTGGATACACGCCATTGCAGTTTGGGGCTGCTTGCTACTGATAGCCTCAAGCAGGTGAATCGCTTGATCAGTATCTAGCGTACCCAGCATATGGGAAACAATGTCAGTTGCTACATTGCCGTTACCCAATGCAATCGCTTGATCGGTTAAGCTCAATGCATCACGCATACTGCCATCAGCAGCGTGCGCTATCATTCCCAGAGCGCGAGACTCAGTCGTCACTTTCTCTTCTTCAAGAATGTGGTCAAGCTGCTCGTGGATGTTATCAACGCTGATAGGCTTCAAATGGAACTGCAGGCAGCGAGACAAAATTGTCACAGGCAGCTTCTGAGGATCCGTTGTTGCCAATAAGAATTTCACGTACTCAGGCGGCTCTTCTAAGGTTTTTAGAAGGGCATTAAAACTGTGCCTAGAGAGCATATGAACTTCATCGATAAGGTAAACCTTAAAGCGACCACGAGCAGGCTTGTATTGAACGTTGTCCAATAGCTCACGTGTGTCTTCAACTTTGGTTCGAGACGCCGCATCGATTTCTAGGAGATCAACAAAGCGACCTTCGTCGATCTCTTTACAGGTTGCACATTCACCACAAGGTGTAGATGTAATGCCTGTTTCACAGTTTAGCCCCTTAGCAAACAAGCGGCCGATGGTCGTTTTACCGACACCTCGAGTACCGCTAAACAGGTATGCATGGTGCAACCTGTTTTGGCTAAGTGCATTCTCTAAAGCTGTTAAAACATGGGCTTGACCAACGACTTCTTTAAACTTCGTTGGTCGCCATTTTCGCGCTAACGCTAGATAGCTCATGAATAATTCCGAAAGGATTAATGACCGTCAAATTCGCAGATGCTGAACACTTCAAGGCCTAGACCTTCTAAGCGCTTGTCACCGCCAATTTCAGGAAGATTAATAACAAAGGCTGCGTGGTCTACGACACCACCAAGCTGACGAATCAGTTTAGTTGTTGCTTCAATAGTACCACCTGTTGCCAATAGGTCATCGACCATCAACACTTTATCGCCTTCAGAGATCGCATCAGTATGGATCTCAAGAGTATCTGTACCGTACTCAAGCTCATACGATTGTGCCACAGTTTGACGTGGTAGCTTGCCTGGCTTACGAACAGGAACAAAACCAACACCCAGCTCAAGCGCTAGTGGCGCACCAAATAGGAAACCGCGTGCTTCCGTACCAACTACTTTAGTGAAGCCCATATCTTTGTAGGTATCCACTAGCAGTTCGATCGTCGCTTTGTACGCAGCCGGGTCTTCCATAAGGCTGGTTACGTCACGAAATAGAATGCCCGCTTTTGGGTAATCAGGAATGCTTTTGATGCTTGATTTGATCAGAGCGATTTTTTCTGTGTTCATAATAGTGATGCACTTCATTAGGCCGCTTTCCCAACATCAATCAACGCCATCGTCGTTACTAATTTTGCTTGAGAAAGGCTCGGTTGGTTTTCATTGCAATCAGAGTCATAACTCTGATGCTGAAAAAATAAACGCCCGCTATAAGTCAGCAGGCACACTGGCTTAATGTTAGTGATTTTCTTTGCTGTCAGCAACTAACTCATGGGTCGGAAGGCGAATAAACCATGTGAGAAGAATAGCAAGTACGACAATTAAGAACACTTTTACCCATACAATAGGTGCAAAGTAGATAGAGAGTGAAAAGCTAAGAAGAATAAATAACACACCACGACTTTTAACGCGTTTAGTTACCGCACCATGTTCATACCAGTTGGTGAGCAGAGGGCCAAGTGTTGGGTGTTGATGCATCCAACGATGCAAACGCGGGCTACTACGCATAAAACAAGCACTTGCTAGTAGCAAAAAAGGTGTTGTTGGCAGTAGAGGTAAAACGATGCCTAGAAAAGCGAGGATGATGCAGAGGCCACCAGCGAGGTTCAGGCTAAGAACTTTGATGCTAATTGTGACCTCCAGAAGTCTTTAAAATGTCGCATAACCATTGAAAACGCGGTAAAGCGTCAGGGTTGCTGGTAGTAGCGGAATCGCTGCAAACGTTAATAAAAATCCTAAAAAGTAGAATACATTAAACGGGTCTTTAAAATCTTGATTATCTGCCATGATTACTTCTTTCTTACAAAATTAACGCTAGACCCAGATAATTTTTGCTAAATGACACTCAACAAAAAAGGTATAGCCACACAATTTTGCAACTATACCTTAATAAAACATCTACAAATACCAAGCAACTGTAGGGTTAATCTCCGCCGCCTTGATGCAAATCGAGGCTAAAACTGGCTGAACCTAAAAGGCTCAAAGAGAGCTGACAACCTGTCTCTATCGGCAACCTATCGGTAATGAAATTCTTCTTGCAGTTGTCGCCCAACCTCTGCCCTGCGGCAATATGTTGATTGATAAGGCCGTTTGACCATTGCCCATCCAATCCTGCTGGCAAAATCGAAATCGTCCCCTCTGCTAGGTTAGCGACACCAAACAGCGCATTCACCGGAGTCGCGCACTGTGAACATTGAATGCCCTTCTCCAAGATCTCCGCCATATCTTTCAGATCAGCACTGAAACTTTGCAGATTTCTAACGTAATCGTGGAACAAAGCTCGCACTAACAAGGTGGTGGCCGCCCCACCCTCAGATGACGATGAAGAATCCACAAGATAAAACGCAAACTGCCCATTCATCAGCCAAGCATAATCAAACACCAAAGGCATCATCTCTGTTGATTGCAACAAACGATAGCTGCTGCGCCAAGTTCCTTGGCTGGTGTCTTTATCAGGTAACAACGCATGCAGCAAATCTCGTGCAGCGCTCGGGTTATTCTGTAGATAATTCAGGTGCCAATGCAGTTCTTGATCTTCGGGTATCTCACCGCCATCATCGACACTGAACCATTGGCTCGAAAAATCCCTTTGATTGTTCATATTATCAAAGGAGTCTTTCAGGGTATTTTCTATGGCACTACCCAAGTGGTTTGGATCTTCCAGCGGCTTGGGTAAGAAATCCTTAATCCCAAAGCGCAGTGCTTTAGCAACGTCTGACATTTCATCCGTTGCGGAAACCACAATCATAGGCAGTGATGGATACTCGAGACTTAGCTCTTCTACAAGCTCGATACCATCAAGTATCGGCATTGAGAGATCACACACGATAAGGTCGGGTGCTGCGTCGCGTAATTTTTGAAGTGCGTCTAAGCCGTTTTCAGCTTCAACCACACGATAACCGACAGCATCTAAGTATGCTGACGTTATGCGGCGAAAAATGGGGTCATCATCAACCAACATAATACATTTTTGGTTGAGCGCTTCCTGTGCCGAGGTCGTAACGGGCTGACTGTGAGTTTTATACATACTCATTAACCTCACAAAACAAAGTCGATTTATTATTGTTATCTGTTCTAAGAACTCTTTATCAAACTTAGTAATAAAATGGTGAATACACAAATTTACCAACTTTACTGGTAATTGCCATCAGGGATTGGAATACTTGTAAATAGTGCAACAAGTTGACGTGACGCAAACTTTGTTCTCAGTGTTACGTATAAATTAAGTGAGTTTGTAAACAAATGTGTCTGGATTTATGAAATTAGATGATTTAAACCTGTTTCGATTAGTCGTCGAAAATGGGAGCTACACCGCAACATCACGCAAAACTATGATTCCGGTTGCGACGATCACACGACGTATTCAAGCTTTGGAAGACTCTCTAAACCTGAGGCTTCTCAACAGACATGCGCGTAAACTTTCATTGACAGAGGCTGGCGAGCGTTTTTTCAATGAGTGCTCACCGTTACTACAACGTTTGGCATCGACTGCCGAAGAACTGACTGATGTCTGCAAGGGCGCATCAGGTAAAATCCGTATTTCTGCACCATCAAACCTGACCAAGCGTATGATGATGCCGATGTTCAGCGACTTCATGAGCCAATACCCAGATATCAACATTGAGCTGATGATGAACAACCAAGCTGACCAACTCGACCCGACCGAATGGGACGTTATTTTCCGTGTTGGCCCGCAGCGAGACTCTAGCCTTATTGCTCGTAAGATCAGCGAAGTTAAGGACATACTCGTTGCAAGTCCTGATTATTTAGCGAAAAATCCAGCCCCTACTCACGCGGAAGAGCTGGCTAACCACTCACTTCTCAAAGGCTACCCTTTAATTAAATGGCAGCTAAGCAACTCTAACGATGAGAGCGTTGTGAACACCGAGAAAGGCCGCTTTAATGCTAACGCGTTAAACGTGGTAAGACAGGCATGTTCAGGAGGCTTAGGCATCACTCTAATGCCAGATGTTATGATCCGTGAGTACATTGAAGATGGCAGTTTAGTACGAGTGTTAGATGATTGGAGTGCTAACCCGAGAGACATTTACATGCTCTACAATCACAAAGATCACCTACCAGAAAAAGTGCGCCTATTTATCGATTTTGTGATCGCGTACCACATTCACTAAGCAAGATATTCTGCTTACCCCATAAAAAAACCAGAGCTCGTGCTCTGGTTTTTAGTATTTGTTTTGCTGAGAAAGCTATAAATTCACCTACACAACTGTGAATAAAGCTTACGCACCTTCGTTGTGTAGTTCGAGGTTTGCTAAATCCTGCTGAATCTCACGCTGAATCTTTGAATCATCGTTACGCAGTGCATCTAGGAAATCTAGGTACTTCTGGTCGATGTCACCTGTAACGTACTCACCGTTGAATACCGAAGTATCAAACTGAGTAATGTCTTGGTTGCCTTGACCTACCGCTTCAATCAGATCATCCAGTTTTTGGAAGATAAGCGCGTCTGCACCGATTTGGTCACAGATAGTTTGATTGTCACGACCGTGCGCAATCAACTCGTTTGCACTTGGCATATCGATGCCGTAAACATTCGGGAAACGAACTTCTGGTGCAGCCGAAACCATATAAACTTTATTAGCACCTGAGTCACGAGCCATCTCAATGATCTGTTCTGATGTTGTACCACGAACAATAGAGTCATCGACTAACAGTACGTTCTTGCCTTTGAACTCAGAGCGAATCGCATTCAGTTTACGACGAACAGACTTCTTACGCTGTTGTTGACCTGGCATGATGAAAGTACGACCAACGTAACGGTTCTTCACAAAGCCTTGGCGGTATGGCTTATCGATCGCTTGAGCAATACGTAGAGCAATGTCATTCGATGTTTCAGGGATTGGGATAACCACGTCGATATCAAGATCTGAGTACTCGTCTTTGATACGACGACCTAGTGCTTCACCCATCTCAACGCGTGCGCTGTAGACCGAGATCTTGTCGATAAAAGAATCTGGGCGTGCAAAATAAACGAATTCGAAAATACAAGGGTTCAGTTTTGGATTGTCAGCACACTGCTTAGTAAACAGCTCACCTTCAAACGTAGCGTAGATAGCCTCGCCCGGCGCAACGTCACGCACAAAGTCGAAACCAACCGCATCAAGCGCTACCGACTCAGAAGCAACCATGTACTCAGTGCGACCGTTAACTTCACGCTTACCAAGACACAGTGGGCGAATACCGTTTGGATCGCGGAACGCAATCATACCGTGGCCGATGATCATTGCTGTCACTGCGTAAGCGCCACGAATGGTGCGGTGTACATTAGCCACTGCGCGGAATACGTCATCAGACGTCACGTTACCTTTCACAGTATCGATCTCGTGAGCAAGTACGTTTAACAGTACTTCAGAATCTGATGTTGTATTTACGTGACGACGGTCTTTTTCAAACAGCTTCTCACGAACTTCGTTTGCGTTCGTTAGGTTACCGTTGTGAGCTAGGGTAATGCCAAATGGCGAGTTTACGTAGAAAGGTTGAGCTTCAGAAGCGCTAGAGCTACCTGCTGTTGGGTAACGAACGTGACCGATACCAACATCACCTTGGAGGCGTTGCATGTGTTTAGCTTCGAAAACATCTTTAACTAAACCGTTCGCCTTACGCAGACGAAAACGATTGCTTTCTATGGTACAAATACCAGCGGCATCTTGGCCACGATGCTGCAATACCGTTAAAGCGTCATAAATTGACTGGTTTACAGGTGTTGAACCCACGATTCCAACAATACCACACATGTCCTAATCCTCGATTTTCGACATTAACTGGCGCTAAAGCGCGCCAGATAAGAAACTTGATGTTGCTTGTAAATGCTCGAAGAACGGTGCAATGATTCGACTGAATTCAGGAACCAACTGCGAGTTCTTCCACCACTCAGAACTTGGGAATGCAGTAAACGCATCCATAAAAAACAGCACAGCTGACACAATCAGAACACCTCGTAAACCGCCAAAGACGATACCCAGGATTCTATCTGTACCAGACAAGCCCGTTTTCTGTACTAGCTGCCCAATCACGTAATTGATTAACGCACCGACAACCAGAGTCGAAACAAACAATGCTGCTATCGCGGCGCCATTTCGAAACATGTCATCTTCGATATTTGTAAAGTAAACCGCCAATTTGGCGTAATACTGGCTGGCGATAAAAAACGCACCAAACCAAATAACGAGTGACAATGCTTCCTTAGCAAAACCACGAACTAAACTGATCAAAGCTGAAAAGCCGATCACCCCTAAAATGACAAAATCTAACCAATTCATGAATTCTTCATCTTAAGTTGGCGCGCATTTTAACAGAAAAAATGCTGACGCAAACGTTTTCTTATGGATTTAACGGTTTAAATTTGAGCAATTGGCCTTTTGAACCAGTAATTTTTTCTAATTCCTTAATTTGACGCTCAAGTTTGGATTTAGAGATATCTGGGCCAATTATTACTCGCGTAAATGTTTTTTCTTGCTTGGTATGAGCTTGATAACCACGCTTTTGCAGATCCTTCACAACGTTCTTAGCGTTGTCTGCATTTTTCAATGCCATTAATTGGATGATCCACGCGCTATCTTGATACTCATTCTTCTCAGTCACCGGCTTGATAGCAATCTCGACATTATCATCGACTTTGCTCTCTTTGCTGGCTGTGACTGTTTCTGGCTGTGACGACTCTTGTACAATCGCTTCTACTGGAGAGTCAGGTAGCGCAATTTCATCTTCGACAGGATCAAGCACCTCAAACACTTCAACATCACCTTCAAGTTCAGGCTTAATTGGAATGCTTGCAAACTCCTCTTTGTAGTGAAGCTTTTTGCCATCCAGTACATCCGGAAGAACAATAACGCCCACGGCCACCAAAATAATGGTGCCCACTAAGCGGCTTTGGAATTTACTTGCCATTTAGTTTCCTTTTGTTTGCCAATGCTCCAGTACTTCACCCACCGTATGGAATGAACCCACAACAAGAATCACTTCGTCTTCGCTTACTTTAGATAGAGCCGTCTCAAATGCCTCTACAGGCGATGAGTACTCTGTTGTTCCACTTGGTAAGCTTTCACATAACTCAGCAGCTTTCGCCGCTCTTGGGCCCTGTAGTGAAGCTGGATACCAATGTTGAGCGATTGGAGCAAGTACATCTAGCGTGGCAGGAATGTCTTTGTCGTGCAGCATAGCCACCACAACATGCAGAGTTTTACCCGCATACTGTTGACCAACTTGCTTAACAAAATATTCAGCCGAATGTGGGTTGTGTGCTACATCTAAGACGATTGTTGGCTTATCACTGATCTTCTGCATGCGACCAGGAAGTTGTGCGTTCTTGAGGCCATTTACAACATTAACATCGCTGATGTCGAGTTCTGAGGTGCCAAGTGCCATCAACGCGGTTGCAGCATTCGGTAGTGGTAAGCTTGGAATTGGCAGCTGTTCTAGCTGGAATGCACCGCTATGCCAGTTCCAAGTGTCACCCGTAACTTCATATGTGTATTGAATGCCAACTTGGTAAAACTCAGCTCGAATATCGTCTGCGTGTGCAGCGACGGTTGCTGGCGGCTTAGGTTGGCCACAGATTGCAGGTTTACCACTACGGTAGATACCAGCTTTCTCAAAACCAATCACGTTAATATCATCACCCAGCCAGTCAACATGATCGACCGCTAAACTCGTGATAACAGAAACGTCATGGTCAACGACATTGGTCGCATCGAGACGCCCGCCGAGACCCACTTCTAAAAGTACCACATCAACGTTTTCAACTTGGAAGGCACGCAGCGCAGCTAAAGTACCGTACTCGAAAAAGCTTAAGCTAATTTCGCCACGTTCTTTCTCAATGAAATCGAAAGAATCGACCAGTTGTTGATCAGAAAGGTCTTGCCCATTAATACGGACACGCTCGTTGTAACGAATCAGGTGTGGAGAGCTGTATACGCCAACTGAGTAGCCAGCATCAAGAAGAATCGCTTCCATCAAAGCACATGTTGAGCCTTTGCCGTTCGTCCCAGCAACAGTGATCACATGCTTAGCAGGTTTGGTGAGATTGGATTTCTGTGCGACAGCTTGAACACGGTCTAATCCGAGGTCGATCGCACTGGTGTGAATGTTTGTTAAATAATCAAGCCACATCTCGAGAGAGGATGTGGCTTGAGGAATAGGTTGTTGACTCATCTAACTCATAACCATATGTAAGTAGGTTTGTTAGATGGTACTTTACCCTTTTTCTGGCGCTTCTGGTACTTCATAAGTAGCTTCATTCGGTGAATCGTTCACAGAAACTACTAATGGTGAAGGCTGGTTAGTCATTTTCGCGATTAGGCTACCTACGCGCTGACGCATATCACGACGATCAACGATCATATCGATAGCACCATGCTCTAGTAGGAACTCACTACGTTGGAAACCTTCAGGTAGGTCTTCACGTACAGTCTGCTCGATAACACGACGACCAGCAAAACCGATAAGTGCTTTCGGCTCACCGATGTTCACGTCACCTAGCATAGCTAGACTTGCTGAAACACCACCCATTGTTGGATCTGTCATTACAGAGATAAATGGTAGGCCTTTCGCAGAAAGACGCTCTAGAGCTGCACTGGTTTTTGCCATCTGCATAAGAGACATCAGTGCTTCTTGCATACGAGCACCGCCACTAGCAGAGAAACATACTAGACCACAGTTGTTCTCAATAGCTGCGTCAACCGCACGAACGAAACGAGCACCCACAACCGAACCCATTGATCCGCCCATGAATGAGAATTCAAATGCACAAGCAACGATAGGTAGACCTAGCAGCTCACCTTTCATTGCAACCAGTGCGTCTGTTTCACCACTGCCCTTTTGAGCAGAAGAGATACGCTCTTTATAGCGCTTTGAATCTTTGAATTTTAGCTTATCTTGTGGCTCTAATTCAGAACCTAGCTCGACGCGCTCACCTTCATCTAAGAAAGTTTCTAAACGACGACGCGCTTTCATACGCATGTGATGGTCACATTTTGGACATACTTCTAGGTTACGCTCTAGTTCAGCATGGTAAAGAACCTGCTCACAAGAAGTACATTTAGTCCAAACACCCTCAGGGATAGACGCTTTACGAGAAGTTACGATGTTGCTTTTTTCTAAAATCTTTTCAAGCCAACTCATGGAAGACCTTTTCTTTCGATTCTTCCGCCTAATTGCGAAAGAAATAAATTTGGGAATTATGCGAGGAGATTAAAGCACATAAAACAGCAAGTGTAGATAAAAAACTGGTTGTACCTATTTTCATGAGCTATTTTACGCACGATTTCGCAATATTTTTTGAACCTAAGTCCCACATTTAGTTCAAATTATCAGGTAAAAACAGCGGGCCGACCGGCTCCCTTGGAAGCTCAAAGTGTGCAGGATAATCCACATCAATCAAATAGAGACCTTCAGCCTTAGCAGTAGCACCAGCTAGCTTTCTATCTTTGGCTTCAAGCAGCCACTTAATCCATTCCGGCTTTTGCTCACCTTTACCGACCGCAATCAAGCTGCCCGTGATATTGCGCACCATGTGATGCACAAATGCATTGGCTTTAATATCGATGACAATGTAGTGACCATGACGAGTAACGTTCAGGTGGATTAGATTGCGCCAAGGGCTATGGGACTGACAATGCGTTGCACGGAATGAAGTGAAATCATTTTCGCCCAGTAAGTACTGCCCTGCTTCATGCATTTTCTTTTCATCAAGCTCACCGTGGTAGTGGCTCACGCCTGAATTCAAGATTCCCGGGCGAAGTGCATGGTTGAATATCACGTAACGGTAGCGACGCGCTGTTGCAGAGAAACGAGCGTGAAAATCTTCAGGTACCTCTTTTGCCCAACGAACCGCAATATCTTTAGGCATGTTTGCATTAGCACCCATTGTCCATGCCACCATTTTACGGTTTACATTGGTTTCAAAGTGAACGACTTGCCCTGTACCGTGTACGCCTGCGTCTGTTCGACCTGCACATTGCACTTCAACTGGGTGGTTTGCGACAACCGAAAGCGCCTTTTCCAAGGATTCTTGGACACTCTTTACGTCACGTTGGCGTTGCCAACCAAAATAGTGGGTACCGTCATATTCAATACCTAAAGCAATTTTCATGTTTTTGTTCTCTTTGAAAATGGGGCTCGAAGTATATACGCAAAAGGAGCGTATCCCAAATCGCTTGACGGAAAACTACCGATAAAAAAAGAGAGCCGTGTATCTGGCTCTCTTCTCATTTTCTTAGATTAGCGTCCGTTTAACGTATCAATTAAGTTTTTAGCTTCTCGACGAATTTCATCAGAACCATCAACAATGGCCTCTTCTAACAACTTAATCGCGCCTTGCGGATCGCTCATCTCAATGTAGATCTTAGCGAGGTCTAGCTTACCTGCAGCTTCAGCATTGCTATCGACATCATAATTACCGATATCGCCAATTACATCTGGGAACTCGTTAAGGCCAACATCTAGCTTGAGTTCTTCCTCATCAGGGTTCACCATCTCGCCGTCTTCTTGCTCAACCTGAGCCATCAGTTCATCAATAGTCATGAACTGTTGCTCTTTTTCAGCCGTTGCTTCGAGCAGTTGGTCTTGCGCACCCCAGTTCTCTTCTTTGATTTGAGGCTCTGGTTGATGCTTAGCCGATTCCCAAATCTCTTGCTGGTCATCAGGCATTTCATGAGATAGGCTCGATTGCTGTTCAGGCTCTAAGCTGAAACCTTTCCAATCTTCGCCACCCACTTCCAACATTGCATCAATATCAAGACCTGCACTGTCGATAGCGGTGTTGTCCATTGGCTGGTCGAACATAGAGTCAACCGAGTCTTGTACATCTTCAGACAGCAACTCAACTAATGCTGATTCATCGAACTCGTCAAAACCCTCTAACGGTTCATCTTGAGCCACTGCCGATGATGGTTGTTCTGCTTCAGGCTGATGCGGCGTAATCTCATCATTTGCAAAGCTATTCGCACCAGAGAAAAGGTCATGCAGTGCATCTTGCTCTTCCGCTTGCGCCCCGTATGTATTAAGTGGCTCACCAATTTCAGAGAACGCATCGCTAAGCGCTTCATCTTCCCCATACTCAGGTAGCTTACTTTCATCAAGCTCCACACCCGGCTCAAGAGGGACAGGCTCAGATTGCTGCAGTTCGATGTCATCCAACACCGCATCTGCTTTTGCACTCTCTTCGTCGTATTCTGGCAGTTCACTCTCTTCAAGCTCTAGCGCGCCATCATCAATGGCAAGGTCTTGCTCGAGTTGAGCATCATCTTCACCACTTAAAATCTCAGCTAAAGCGTCTTCTTCTTCAAAGTCTGGTAGCTCTAAATCGTCGAATGAGAACTCGTCTTCAGCTGTTCGTTCTTGTGCTGGAACTTCTGAAGTCAAATCTTCTTGAGCCGACTCTTCCTGAGCTAAAGGCTCTTGAACTGAAGACTCTTGAGCGACTGTCTCTTGAACAGGCGCTTCAGATTCTAGTTGCGGCTCAGTTTGAACGGCATCTAGCGCATCATCCTCGTCAAACTCTGGCAGTTCGAGATCATCAAACGAGAACTCTTCCTCAACAGCTTGCTCTGGAGCTGAAGTTTCTGTCTCTAATTGCGGCTCGTCTTGAACAGCATCTAGCGCATCGTCTTCGTCAAACTCCGGCAGTTCCAAATCATCGAACGAGAAATCTTCCTCAGCAGCTTGCTCTGGAGTCGGTGTTTCTGTTTCTGGCGTTTCCGTCTCTAGCTGCGGCTCATCTTGAACAGCATCTAGTGCATCATCTTCGTCAAACTCTGGCAGCTCTAGCTCATCGAACGAGAACTCTTCCTCAGCAGCTTGCTCTGGAGCTGGCGTATCCGTTTCTAGTTGCGGTTCATCGTGCACAGCATCTAGCGCATCTTCTTCGTCAAACTCTGGCAGCTCTAGATCGTCGAACGAAAACTCTTCCTCAGCTGTTTGCTCAGGAGCTGGCGTTTCTGTTTCTAACTTAGGTTCATCTTGAACAGCATCTACTGCATCGTCTTCACCAAACTCTGGCAGCTCTAGATCGTCGAACGAGAACTCTTCCTCAGCAGCTTGCTCTGGAGCTGGCGCTTCTTGAGTTACAGGCTCTTGAATTGGCGCTTCTGTTTGGAGTTCAGGCTTTTCTTGAGCTGGTGTTTCATCAGCCTGCGGCTCTGCCATTAAAGGCTCGGAACTCGCATCATCTTCGAACAGCCAATCGTCATCTTCTGGTACGCCAAACTCGTTTGGAATGATCTCTGGCATATTCGCAGCACGAACTGGCTCTGGCTCTGGCTCTGGCTCTGGCTCTGGCTCTGGCTCTGGCTCTGGCTCTGGCTCTGGCAAAGAGTCTTCCATATCCAGCTGAGGCTCGCTAGCTTCAATTTTCGGCGCGAAGTCAAAATCCGACTCGACCTCTTGCGGCGACTCAACATCGTCGATTGCAGCAGAAAGCCAATCATCCTCAAGCTCTGTCGAATCTTCTACCGATTGTTCTTCTGTGAACTGCTGAGATGTCTCTTGTTCTAAATCCGCGGCTAGTACATCTTCCAGATCATTTAGTGTCGGCTGAACTTCCGGCTCTGGTTGAGACAGTAGTTCTTCTACACTCTCTTCCAAATCCGCAGATGGCGTTGGTTCATCAAATGCTTCTAGCTCAGGTTCGAACTCTTCTAACTTGGGCTCTACTGCTGATGCAACATCCTGCTCTGCGCTCTCAACTTGTGGGGAAGCAAGCATATCCTCGTCGATGGACGCTTCTTGATCAGTAGCTTGAGTCTCTGATGTCGCTTCTAGCTTCGAATCATCTGTCGCAATAGAATCTTCTTGTTGAGTATGTTCATCAAACAGTGCATCTGCTTGAGGCGCAATGTCGAACATGTCATCAATAAAGTCGTTACGGTTGAAATCTTTGCTTTCTTGCTCAACCGGAGCTGTCGGCTCATCTGTTACTTCAATATCATCAACAGGACTTTCCGCTTCTAGTGCTTCAGGTTCTAACTCTGCGGCAACTTCTTGTTCAGTATCGTCTTCCGGTTCAGGAGCTTCTGCTGTTTCAAATGGATCAAGTTCGTCTAAGCTCGCTTCTGGAGTTTCAGGCGTCTCTTCAAGTGCTGAAGAGAGTGATTGCTCAAAGCTTGGTTCTTCAGGCTGGGTGTGTTGTTCAAGCTCTAGATCATCAATGCCACTAGTTAGCAGATCATCGAACGGGTCGAGAGATTCTGACTCTTCTTGCGTCTCGGGTTCTAGCAGTGATGAGTCAGATAAGTCGTTACCCAGAAGCTCATCGAGTGTCTCATCATCGTCAAGTGACAACGGCGTATCATCGTCATCTAAGATGTCATCGAGCAGATCTGTACTGCTTTCATCTAACTTAAAATCATCTTCATTTTCTTCAGATAAACCCGACAACTCTTCAAGTTCAGCAAGCGGGTCTAGGTCTAGATGTTCCTGTTCGCCAGTCTCATCGTCATCTCCTAGCATGTCATCAAGAAGATCGATTGAATTGCTAAGGTCTACATCGTCACCATCAAGCAGTTCATCGAGTAAGTCAGTACTTTCGTTAGAAGCCAGCTCTGGGTCGTTGGAAAGTAGATCGTCTCCAATCAATCCTTCCTCTTCGGGCGCAGGCTGATCAAATTGAGAAAGGATATTCTCGATGTCATCATCAGAAGCGAGCTCACTTGAGAACTGAGACGTCAGGTCTTCTTGCTCATCAAGCTTAAACTCGTTTTCAGTATCCGCTGGCGACTGCTCTGCAACTTGAGCGAAAATATCGTCAATATCATCGTTGCTTGCAGGCTCAGCTGGCGATTGTTGCTCTGAGATAAGAGCATCAATATCGAATTCGTCACCTAAGTCAGGCGTATCAGTAGAAGTCGACGACTCATCCGCAGACGGCTGCTGCTCTGAAATAAGCGCATCGATGTCAAAGTCATCACTCACACCCGGCGTAGTAGAGCTGTCGTCTTCCGACATCAAGGTATCGAGGTCGAAGCTATCGTCATCATCATCGCTAGATGCAAACAGGTCGTCCAACATCGACTGATCCAACTCATTAGAGCCAAGATCTTCAGTTTGGGCATCTTGAGACAATAGAGCTTCAATATCGTCGGCAGACATTGGGTTATCATCTGAAAGGTCAAATTCACCTTCATCAGAATCAAGTGCACTCTCTACTGTTTCGTCAAGGGCACGCTCCATCTCTTCAAGACCAAGCGCTTTTTCTTCACCGTTAACACTAATGCCGTTATTGCTATCAAGGTCATTGCTGTCTAAATCGATATCCTCGAAGCTACCATCTAGATCGCCGTCATCACCAATACCAGCAAATGGGTCGTCATCTTCGCCGTCAAGGTTGAAGTCAAGATCAGCATCGTCCAATCCAGCAAAGACATCTTCCTGCTCACTGCTGCCTTCATCATCAAACAGCTTCTCAGTGTCTTCATCAGCACCGAACAGCTCATCGTCCAAAGAAAGCTCTGTATCAAGGTCCGCCATCTCTTCGTCGAGCTGCATTGGAACAACGTTGTTTTGCTCCGGTAAATTATTAGTTTCTTGCGCTGCTTGTTGAGGATCGTCTTGTTTAGACTTTCTGCCTAGCAGTAGAACAATTATTAGACCAATTAGAAGACCCGGAATAATGGCCAATGCAGCAACAAGCCAACCGTTAGACAGCAGTTGGTCCATGGTGCTAGGTGCCATTTTTTCCATTTCAGCGTTCTTCTGACGCTCTTCTTCAAGCAGTTTTTCTACTTCATTGCGAATACGGTCTTCATCGCTCAGCTCAGTTTTGAGTACCTCTACTTCAGACTGAACATTGGACAGCATCAGACGCAGCTGATGGTTTTTCTCTTCAAGAGACAACAGCTCAGACTCTGACATCTCCAGCTGCTTCTCAAGCTGGTTCACTTCATTTTCTTGAGGCGACATCATCGGCTTTGATGGCGCAGCAGGTTTGGTCTCAGCCGTTACCTTAGGTTCAACCGTTTCTGGTTTTACGACTGGAGCAGGTTTTGGTGTCGCAGGTTTTACTACTTCTGGTTTAGTAGGAGCGACTGGCTGGCTAGATGGTGCGTTCAGCTTAGCTTGGTGCGAGTCCATAATTCGGATCGCTTGCTGCGTTGAGCTTGCACGAGCCTGCTCTAGAGATGGTACACGCAGGTAACTCGATGGCTCTAAACTGTGGATGTTTTGATTTTCAAAAGCCTGAGGGTTTAATCGGTAGATCGCCAAAAGCGTTTGTTGCACTGAAACTGAGTTATCAGGGCGCAGTCGAGATGCAATAGACCACAAGGTTTCGTTGCCATTGGTTGGTCCATAAAATCGAGAAGGCTCACTCGCTTGATTGAGTGATTGAGCGCGAACTGGCTCTGAGAATGTTGGCGAGGATTTTATCTGTCCATCGGGGCCAACCACTCGAATAGTATCTGCACGAACTACGGAAATCTGAGTCGCAATAACAAACGCTAAAGGCATCCACCACTGCTTGAAAATTTGAAACATAAAAGGCTCAGTTAGGTGCTTAAATTCGGAAAAATAACGATCTACTAAATATATCGGATAACAGGAGCAAAACTATAGGGATGAAAACAAAAAATGTGTTGCGACGACAATATTCGCAGCAATTTCACACAATTTGTGAAGATGTATTTTTGATTGATTAAAAAAGCCCCACTAATGAGTGAGGCTTCAATAAACAGTGAGGGTGTCGATTAGAAGTAATCGCGAATCAATACTTCACCGATTTGCACTGCGTTGGTCGCTGCGCCTTTACGAACGTTGTCAGCAACCACCCACATATTAACGCCGCTGTGGTGACTGATATCACCGCGGATACGACCAACCATTACATGATCTTTACCGCCTGCATCACGAACCTGAGTTGGGAACTCTGCGCCGTGGAACACTTCAACACCTTCTGTGTTCTCTAGCAATTGAACAACATGCTCAGCACCGATTGGAGAGCGTGTTTCAATGTGTAGAGATTCAGCGTGACCGTAGAATACTGGCACACGAACACATGTTGGGTTTACTGTGATTGAAGAGTCAGCGAAGATTTTTTGAGTTTCCCAAACCATCTTCATCTCTTCACGGGTGTAGCCGTTTTCAGTGAACTCATCAATCTGTGGGATACAGTTGAATGCGATCTGTTGAGGGAACGCTGAGTTCTCTGCTGGCATACCGTTCAGCAGCTTCGCTGTTTGGCCTGCTAACTCATCAATACCCGGCTTGCCTGCACCAGAAACCGATTGGTACGTAGAAACGTTAATACGCTCTAGACCCACTTCATCGTGAATCGGTTTTAGTGCGACAACCATTTGGATAGTTGAGCAATTCGGGTTTGCAATGATGTTACGGTTACGGAACTCTGCGATTGCTTCTGGGTTCACTTCAGGAACAACCAGAGGAACATCATACTCGTAACGGAACTTAGAGGTGTTGTCGATAACAACGACGCCTTCGTCTGCTGCAATCGGAGCCCACTTCTCAGATAGATCACCACCAGCAGAGAAAAATGCGATATGTACTTGAGACCAATCAAAGTCTTCTACATTCTGCACTTTTACCGTTTTACCATTGAAACGGTAGGTTTTGCCTTCACTACGTTCACTTGCTAGTAAGTGCAGTTCACCGACAGGGAATTTACGCTCTTCTAGTACTTCGATAATGGTTTCGCCAACCGCACCCGTCGCACCTAAAACAGCAATATTAAATTCTTGGCTCATTGTTTCTCTCTTTTATAAAGTTGGCTTTACCATAAAACCGAGTTTCGCTAACGGTGCTAAGTTACAAGTCTCATCACCCGTTAGTTCGACTGCACTGTATTCTCTGCGGTCCCAATATTCTTTACGCATGCGGTCAAAAGAACCTGGCGTAGCGATATTGCGACGGAATAAGGCGTCGTCTTTGCGCACATCATAGATCAACTGAGTCAAATTGTGCAGTGTTGCTTCGTCCCATGCTCTATCTAATTTCATTTTCGGCACTGGTGCCGTCGGCAATAAGTCACTTGCATAAGCACGTTGCTCTTTACCTAAGAACTCACAATAGCTGTTGAAAATCATGGTTGTACCGCGCGCTTTGCCCTCTAAACCATAACCAGCAACATGTGGTGTTGCGAAGGCAAGCAGTGGCAATAGCTCCATGTCCACTTCTGGCTCAAATTCAAAAACATCCAATACTGCTGTGAAACCATCCGCTTTTTGTAGGCGAGCCTTCAGCGCTTGGTTGTCCACCACAGGACCGCGAGCTGCGTTAATCAAGATTTGATCAGCACGGAAGTTGTTCAGTACCGTTTCGTTGATCAAATGATGCGTTGGGTAGTCACCCGTTTTGGTGATCGGCGTGTGCGTAGTGATAATGTCCGCTTGCTCAAGTAGAGTTTCAAGCTCAGTGAACTCACGCGCGTCGCCCTCTTGCTGTTTTAGAGGATCATTCAAAAGCACCTTAATGCCGATACCTTCTAAGCAACGAGCTAAGTAGCTGCCCACTTGACCACAACCGATAATGCCGACCGTTTTGTCGAATACTGAAAAGCCTTGCTGCTGCGCCAGTACCATCATTGAGCTGAACACATATTCAGCCACACCGACTTTGTTACAACCTGGAGCGGCTGTAAAGAAAATCCCACGCTCTTTCATCAAGTCTTGATCAACATGATCCATACCTGCGGTTGCCGTGCCGACGAACTTCAATTTATTCGCTTTGCTAATCAGTGACTCATTCACTTTAGTCACAGAGCGAATCATTAGAGCATCAACATCTACAAGATCGTCAGCTGTTAGGGTACGACCTGACTTTAAAATCACTTCGCCCAGCTGACTGAATAGATCTTCAGCATAAGGCATATTTTCATCGATTAAGATTTTCATTACGCGGGTACTTTAGTTACGGTCCATCGACCTAAAATGAGAATTGAAATGATTGTGCAAAATTAGACAGCGGCTGTCGAGGGCAAATAGACAAACGACCTTAGCTTGTGGCGCTTAGGACGCTATAAAAAGAAAAATGCCCGATTGAATAAACAATCGGGCAAATACCCAGAACAAAAGGATCCTGTCTCGCTCTCCAGGAGACAGAGTCTGCGTCTGTTCGACCAGTGACTAACCAAAGCCAGTACTGATCAAGCTCTGGAAACCTAGAAATCTAATAATCTATACGCCTGTCGTCAGACTTATTCTGTTTATTGGTGATGAAAGTAAAGACTTAGTCTTGGTACTTTTTGATCACTAGCGTTGCGTTAGTGCCGCCGAAGCCGAAGCTGTTCGACATTACTGTTGTTAGCTCTTGCTCGCGAGCTTCAGTTACGATGTCTAGACCCGCTGCTGCTTCGTCTAGGTTTGCAACGTTGATGCTTGGCGCAATGAAACCATTGTCTAGCATTAGCGTTGAGTAAATCGCTTCGTGTACACCAGCAGCACCTAGAGCGTGACCTGTCATAGCTTTAGTTGCAGAGATAGCTGGGCTGTTGCCACCGAAGACTTCTTGGATAGCACCAAGTTCTTT
This sequence comes from Vibrio sp. THAF190c, assembly GCF_009363355.1. Classification (NCBI taxonomy): domain Bacteria; kingdom Pseudomonadati; phylum Pseudomonadota; class Gammaproteobacteria; order Vibrionales; family Vibrionaceae; genus Vibrio; species Vibrio sp. THAF190c. The sequence continues at coordinate 2,356,594 of NZ_CP045338.1, forward strand.
AACGTCACCAACTGGCGTTGAAGTACCGTGAGTGTTCACGTAATCAACACCTTCAACGTTTTGCATTGCCATCTTCATACAACGAACTGCGCCTTCACCAGACGGAGCTACCATGTCGTAACCGTCAGATGTTGCACCGTAGCCTACGATCTCACCGTAGATTTTCGCGCCACGTGCTTTAGCGTGCTCAAGCTCTTCGATAACCAGCATGCCGCCACCACCAGAGATTACGAACCCGTCACGGTCTGCATCGTATGTACGAGATGCTTGCTCTGGAGTGTCGTTGTACTTAGTAGATAGTGCGCCCATCGCGTCGAACATCATAGTCAGAGACCAATCTAGTTCTTCACCGCCACCAGCGAATACTACGTCTTGTTTACCCAGTTGGATAAGTTCCATTGCGTGACCAATACAGTGTGCAGATGTCGCACACGCAGAGCTCATTGAGTAGTTCACACCACGGATTTTGAAAGGAGTCGCTAGACAAGCAGAAACCGTTGACGCCATTGTACGTGGAACCATGTATGGACCAACGCGCTTAACGCCTTTTTCACGCAGGATATCAACCGCGTTAACTTGGTTTAGAGATGAAGCACCACCAGAACCCGCAACAATACCTGTGCGATCGTTTGATACTTGCTCTTCTGTTAGACCAGAGTCAGCGATTGCTTGCTCCATTGAAAGGTATGCAAATGCCGCTGCATCACCCATAAAGCGCATTTTTTTGCGATCGATATGGTCAGCTGGGTTCATTTTTAGGTTACCCCAAACTTGAGAGCGAAGGCCTTGTTCCTTGAACTGCTCTGAAGCGGTAATACCTGACTTACCCGCTTTTAATGATGCTAAAACTTCTTCGACGTTGTTACCGATACTTGAAACAATACCCATACCGGTGATTACGACTCGTTTCATGTGACATTCCTATAATTCAAAATTCAGCTAGATGATAACCAAGAAGGCCAACAAAAGTGGTCAGCTTTCCTAGAAATTCGTACAATCCCTCCCAACATATCGCTTCAAATCACAAAATGACAGATTTTATGACTTCAATTACTAATGCTGAACTGGAATGGAACGAGTCTGGTACGCCAGTTTCCGACCAATTCGACGACGTTTACTTCTCAAACGTAAACGGTTTAGAAGAGACTCGTTACGTGTTCTTAAAACAAAACCACCTTCCAGAGCGCTGGCTAGAACACGAACAGCGTCGCTTTGTAATTGCAGAAACGGGCTTCGGTACTGGCCTAAACTTCCTTGCTGTCTGGCAGTGGTTTGACACGTTTCTCAAAGATAACCCACAAGCTGTGACCAAAGAGTTACATTTCATCAGTTTTGAGAAGTATCCACTAAATAAAGACGATCTCATCAAAGCACACAAGGCATGGCCGGAGCTGGCTGAGTACGCGACTCAGCTTCAGGAGCACTACCCGATTGCACTGCCTGAGTGTCACCGCATTGTGCTAGGCGATGGTAAAATCACGCTCGACCTGTGGTTTGGTGATATCAAAGACTGCATGCCACTTGTCCCTAACCCACAGCAGGGACTAGTCGATGCTTGGTTCCTCGATGGTTTCGCACCGAGCAAAAACCCTGAAATGTGGAACCAAAACCTGTTCAATGGCATGGCTAAACTGGCTAAGCAAGATTGTAGCTGCGCGACCTTCACTGCAGCGGGCTTTGTTCGCCGCGGTCTTATTGAAGCTGGCTTTGAGATGAAAAAGGTTAAAGGCTTTGGTACCAAGCGCGAAATGATTGCGGGCCGCCTCAATGAAAAGCAAGATAACTCCAACATCAAGCCTTGGTTTGGTTTAGCGCCTCATAGTGACACCGAAGATATTGCCATCATTGGTGGTGGTGTGGCGAGCGCAGCACTGGCCAAAACGCTCACCCGCCGCGGTAAGCAAGTATCGCTCTATTGTGAGCATGCACAGCCTGCAGAAAATGCATCTGGCAATAACCAAGGGGCGATCTATCCACTGCTAAGTGAAACTCGCTCAAACGTGTCGCGTGTATTTGGTCCCGGGTTACTGTTTGCGCGCCAGTTCATTGAGCAAGCGTCTGATTCCATCGAGTTTGATCACGACTGGTGCGGCGTGAATATTCTGATGTGGGATGAAGGCTCGACCAAAAAGCTCAATCGTATGCTTGAAGGCAACTTCCATACTGATTTGATTCAGCGTCTGTCTCCAGACCAAGCCAATGAAAAAATTGGTCTGCCTGTCGATAAAGAGAGTGTCTACTTCCCACTCGGCGGTTGGTTAAGCCCACGCCAACTGACTCAAGGCTTGATTTCTCAACTTGAGGCTAGTGGTCTGCTGCAAGCTCACTACCAACATCAAGTAACCAATCTGGAGTGGCTTGATGCTGACCAGAAATGGAAGCTCACCATCGATACCCCGCAAGGCGAAGTCACTAAGCTGCATAGCCAAGTGGTGGTGGCTAATGGACACAAGTTTACTCAGTTTGAGCAAACCGCTCCGGTACCATTGACCCCGGTGAAAGGTCAGGTCAGTCATATCCCAACCACTGAGAATCTGAGTAAGCTTAAAACCGTGCTCTGCTTCGATGGCTACATGACACCGCAAAACCCGAACAATGGTCACCACTGTATTGGGGCAAACTACGACAAGAGTCATATCGATCAAGAGTTTGATGCTGAAGTTCAACAGCACAATGGTGAGCGCCTACATGGCTCGCTACCAGACCAAGCATGGACTCAAGATGTCGACACCACTGGTAACCTATCACGCCAAGGCATCCGCAGTGTTAGCCGTGATCACTTGCCATTTGTTGGTAACGTCGGCAATTTCGAAGCGATTAAAGTGCAGTATCAAAACCTGCATAACTTTAACCCGCAGCGTGACCAAGCTAGCAGCATAGAAACCGTAGCCAGCTACCCTAACCTCTACTGCTTTATTGGCTTAGGCTCGCGCGGATTAAGCTCAGCACCGTTACTCGCTGAAGTGTTAGCATCGCAGATCTGTGGCGACCCAATGCCATTACCTGTTGATGTATTGGAAGCGATTCACCCTAGCCGTATGTGGGTAAGAAGGCTGCGCAAAGGCAAAGCGCTCACCGCTGGTTGGGTGGCGGACAAACAAGCCGGACGTAATCAGTAAAACCAAAAAGCCCAAGCTTAGTTAAAAGCTTGGGCTTTTTCTAATTTCTAGTAAGCATGACTTACAGTTTGGCTACCGCATCTTTAATCTGGGTTGCGATCTCTTCATTGCTGATTGAACCCGTCTCAAAGTCAAAGTTATCGTAGAAGCTTGGTACAGACACCGACGCTTTTACATTGCCACCGAAGTAAGGTGCTGAACCCGTTGCCGCACCTAGCACATTCTGTGCACCACCAGGGCCTGGAGACGTCGCTAGGTATACCGCTGGTTTCTCACCATATACTGAGCGCTCAATTCGTGTCGCCCAGTCAAACAGGTTTTTAAACGCTGCTGGGTGGTGGCCATTGTGCTCAGCGAAAGAGATAACAAAAGCGTCGGCTTCCGCTAAGTCGCGTAAAAATGCTTGAGCACCTTCCGCTTGGCCAATCTCTTTCTCTTTATCTTCACTGAACATTGGAACTTGGTAATCGTTAATGTCCAAGATTTTTACTTCAGCTCCTTCAATCAAGTTAGCCGCGTAAGTTGCTAGAGCTTTATTGATAGAAGTAGAGCTGGTGCTTGCGCCAAATGCGATAACTTTCATGATGATGTCCTTTCGTTTATCTCGGTAAGTGGTATTAGATTAGCCTAAGCACGAAATGGAACAATCACAAGATTTGTACAGACTCATTCAAATTTTTCGAACAAGTTAGAAAGGAAGAACGGCGCACCACAAGGAGGGTTAAATCAGCGCGCCATTTATGAAGAAGTTAAGCGAGGTTTTGTAGTTCAACCCATAGGTCGTTAACGATAGTACGGTCTGCTGGAGTCAGTTCTGCACGAGCGTCTTCTAGACTCTTTTCGATGCGAACTTTTACTTCAGCAATATCTTCGATGCCTTCTTCTTCACACGCTGCAACAGACAGTGAAATATGACCACGCAGATAGCCACCCGCAAACAGCTCATCATCAGAGGCATTCTCAATACGAGCATCAATTACTTCAAGTAGCTTTTCTTCAAATTCGATAATCATAGTCTTCTCTTATTTCACAATAAATTGGTTCGCCGTCAATGGGGCAATGTTATAGAAGTCTCGCAATGCCTCTGACAGCATTTTTACGCGAGGTGGTAAACCCACTTCTAAAATACCCATGACTTCGTTGTGTACCTTTTGCATAAAGGCCAAACGATCTGGCTCAAAATCGCCGTGTAGATTGTCACAGCTGACGTTAAAAGGAAAGCCTGCACTCAATGCTAAGATCCATTCGTATGCTTGAGGTCGAATTTCTACCTTCTCAAACTCCGCTTGCACAGCCTCAGTGCGACCATCCGGCTCATACCAATAGCCAAAGTCTTCCAATAAGCGACGCTCTGGACCAGCCACACACCAGTGAGCGATCTCATGTAAAGCTGATGCGTAAAACCCACGAGCAAAGATGATGCGATGGTGAGCAACTCGCTCATCCGCTGGAAGGTAAATCGGCTCATCTTCTCCCAACTCTAACTTGGTATTAAAGCTCTCGAAAAAAGTGCGGTTGAAGATGTTAATGATATCTGGATATTGATGCGTCATAAGATAAAAAATAAATAAGAACAACGAGGGCATTTTGCGTTTTTTTGAGTGCTTGGTAAAGCCCTATTCTGCGTAATGTCATTGGGTAGGTAAGCTCATCGGGCCATGATAATCGATTGCCCATCCCAGATTAACCCACCTTAGGTTGTATGATTAGTTTAGCTAATCTGAAACGCCAATTCGCGGTACAAATATTCATTCGTAAAATGTGACTTTTCGCACTAAACTCGCGCTTCTTTTTTATATCGCACGGCTCATAAATCACGATTTTATAGACCGAAATTATAGAGTTACAGCAATGCTACTAAGTGTTTTATATATCATTGGTATCACGGCAGAAGCCATGACTGGCGCACTCAGCGCTGGCAAACAAAAAATGGATTGGTTTGGTGTAATGTTGGTTGCAAGCGCAACCGCAATTGGTGGTGGTACAGTACGAGATATCTTGCTTGGCCATTACCCACTAGGCTGGGTGGAAAACCCAGAATTTTTGGCTATTACATGCATTGCGGGCGTCATCACTACTGGTCTCGCAAAGTGGGTGATTAAGCTCAAAGGCTTATTTATCCGCTTAGACGCACTTGGCTTGATTGTATTTAGCATCATCGGTACTAAAGTGGCAATGAACATGGGTTTGCACCCAATGATCTGTATGGTGTCAGCACTAGTCACTGGTGTCTTTGGCGGCCTACTGCGTGACCTCATCTGTCGCCAAACGCCGCTTGTGCTGCATGAGGAGCTTTATGCATCTATCGCACTTATCGCATCAGGCCTATACCTCGCATTACTTGAGTTTGGTATTAACGATGTAACCGCAACCATCACAACCTTGGTTGTTGGCTACCTATTGCGAATGGCAGCAGTGCGCTTTAAGTGGCGTCTACCATCATTCCACTTAGACCCAGAAAGCTCTGTTCACTAATCTGTGAGCTAATTAGAGACACTGCATTCACTCGAAAACAAAAAGGGTTGCTCCAACAGGAAGCAACCCTTTTTTAATCCATTATCCTATACACTCAGTCGTTAGATTTGAGGTGTATTGGTTGTCACGCCGTGGTTTTGACCACGATGGCGCAAGAGATGATCCAGAAGTACGATCGCTAGCATCGCTTCTGCAATTGGCACAGCACGAATACCAACACATGGATCGTGACGACCTTTAGTGATCAGCTGTGTAGGTTCACCATCTTTAGTGATGGTGTCGCCCGGAACTGTGATGCTTGATGTAGGCTTAAGCGCAATGCTTGCTACGATATCTTGGCCTGTTGAAATACCACCCAAGATGCCACCAGCGTGGTTACTTGTGAAGCCTTCCGGTGTTAGTGGGTCACGGTGCTCGCTGCCCTTTTGGTTAACGACATCAAAGCCATCGCCAATCTCGACACCTTTAACCGCGTTGATGCTCATTAGCGCGTGCGCGATGTCAGCATCTAGACGATCAAAGATCGGCTCACCAAGACCGACTGGTACTTGCTTTGCCACAACTTGGATCTTAGCACCGATAGAGTTACCTTCTTTAAGTAGGTCACGAATCATCTGGTCGAACTCTGGCACTTTATCTGCGTCAGGACAGAAGAATGCGTTGTTCTCGATTTCGTTCCAATCTACTTTCTCGATAGCGATATCGCCCATCTGAGATAGGTATGCCTGAATCTCGACACCGAACTCTTGCTTAAGGTATTTCTTCGCAATTGCACCCGCTGCTACACGCATTGCTGTTTCACGAGCTGAAGAGCGACCGCCACCACGGTAATCACGTACACCATATTTCTGATGATATGTGTAATCCGCATGACCCGGACGGAACTTGTCTTTAATTTCTGAATAGTCTTTAGAGCGTTGGTCTGTGTTTTCGATTAGTAGACCAATAGATGTACCCGTAGTTTGACCTTCAAAAACACCCGATAGGATCTTCACTGCGTCAGCTTCACGACGAGCTGTGGTATAGCGAGAAGTCCCCGGACGACGACGGTCCAGATCTTTCTGCAGATCTTCTTCGGTAATTTGTAATCCTGGTGGGCACCCGTCTACGATACATCCTAGTGCGATACCGTGACTCTCTCCGAATGTAGTCACTCGAAAGTGTTGTCCGATACTGTTTCCTGCCATTGCTTCCTCTAAATTAGCAGCTAGTGAGGCGGTTTGAATAAGTAAACCTTCTTCCTAGCGGCTTTACTTGTCTATTCTTCGTGGATTCATAGTGGCTTTATTACTAAATGATGTAAACCCCCAATAGGGAACAATCGTCAGTTTATCGAAAAATAAAAAAGGAAGCCTATCGCAAGGCTTCCTTAATTCAATTATTGGATCCGCTTATTATTCAGGGTATATCTGAATTGAGAGTTTCCTATTAATCGTCGTTTGACGAACCATCCCACACCATGTTGAAGTTCACGTCAGTGATGTACTCACTCCACTCACCACTGATCTGGCCAATGATGCTGTAAGTTTCATTTAGCTCAAGTGAATAGCTGTTACCTAATCCAAACAGGAATGAAAGGACTGCATTCGGCGTACTACCTTCGTAGATGTCATCACAAAACTCCGGATGTAAGCTAAAGCCATTGTCAGCGGAAAGCGACTCAGATGTCACAGTGAATCGTTCAAAGATAGCGGCATCACCATCATGAGAATTCAACAATCCATCACAGCTAATACCATTCATCCATACCTTGATGTAGTCGTGAGAGTTACCAGGTGAAAGCGCGGCTGTATTCATCTGCAATGAGGTAGAAATTAATTGGTATTGGTGCTCTCGTTCACCAGGCCAGTATAAGTAAGCATCACGCAACTCAGGGCCATCACTGGATTTTACTTGAATTCGCTTTTCTGCATCCGCTTTACTGCTAAATCCAACATAACGACTCGAGCGTCCCTCTTCTGTCCAAAGCATGGTCACCGCACCTTGCGAGATAACGTTGCTGTCGTAGTCATTAGTGACATCGTAGCGCATGGTCATCGTATCGCCGTCTTCAGTATATGAACCGACTATAGTGTCACCCTCGACAACATAAGTTCCCACTTTCATTGTCGCTTCAGTTGTACACGCAGTCTTATTACTTTGGTCGCGATCGTTATAGAAGATCTCCCCATCTTCAAAACGTACTGTGTCACACCATACTTGGGAGTAATTTGTGCCGTTAGAGCCTCTTTCAAGGAAGTACCAAGTATTATCCTCTAGCGGGTGAGAATCACCTGGTGGTAGTGGCGCTTCTTCAATAATCGGAAAGCTCAGAGTTGCCGAAACCCATTCACTGTTTACACCATCATTCACTGAAAGAGTCAGTGTTTCTTCACCCGCTGCAGCTGAACGCGGAATCAGACCGGTAAAGCTCACGACACCCTTGTTGTCCACTAGAGCGTTGAAACCCGTGCGTGCAACGGTTGATAGCGTCGTTTCTACTTTGTAGCTTAGAGTATCGCCATCTTGATCTGTGAACAGCGCGCTTACATCAAGCGTATCCGTCAACGACTCGCCTTCTGTCAGCATCCATGTATTCATTGTCGACTGTAGGTTTGCAAGCTCACCCTCATCAACAACTGGAGGCTGGTTATCCGTTAACACAGTAATTTCAAACGTCAGTGGGTATGAGCGAGCACCATGCGCATCGGTCGCGAAAATGTGATAAGTGAAACCACCAGCGATCTCAGGTTCACCCGTGATTAAGCCCGTTAGCGAATCGATAGACAGGCCATTATTGCCTTCACCGCCAACGACAACCATGGTGAAAGTAATATCATCGCCTTCAGCATCTTGGAATTTGTCACTCACGTTATATGGACGCCAAGCTTCACCCAACGTCAATTCAACGGGTTCAGTGGTACCGACAACTTTTGGTCGAGTATTTGGCGTCACAATGACATCACCGCCATCTGATGGAATATCAATAATAGGCGAGTAGTCGTCTAGTGTTTGGCCGTCGGCATCAATGATCTCTTGCGTTGCCTCCGCCATCGCTTGAGTCAACTTCAGCTTAGTTTCGATATCTTGGTCGGAATGATCTACCAGCACTTCACCAATCAAATTCAGTGCTTCTGCCTGCTCTGTGGTATCGGCAATGTAGTCACCAAAGATAAGAGCTTGTGACACCTCAAGACCTGCGTCACCAGTTATGGCAGCAACGACTTGTTCCTCAGCGTCAGCAACTGTCAACTCCGAGTCTTCAGCAAGAAGTTTGTTCACCATGTTAGTCATTGGGTTGATGATTGTGCCACTGCCCGCATTTGCCAGCGTGAAGTCATGTTGAACCAGACCACGGTTGCTATCTACCGTTTGACCAGCAACGGCATCTACACAGACAACGGCATTTCGATACTCTACGCTGAGATTTGCCTGACCTTTATTGTCCGTTTTGCCCTGAGACAGATCACAAACACCATCTTGAGTACTATCCACCGAAACATTGGCATTCGCTAAGTAGCCATCAATTGCGGTAATTGAAAATGATGTTGGGCCGCTTGAATCACTGTCTGAACCACACCCGACGAGAGCCACTGCAATTGACGCTGCCAGTAAACCTTGCTTTTTCATTGATATTCCCTTTGTAAGCCTTTTATTGTTTGAGCCATGACTGAATGTTGAGAATCAGTGGCATCAAGTCGGCGTTATTTTTAGGGAGATCGCTCACCACAAACAAGACACAGGGAACAACAGAAAAACCGTAAAACTTTTTATGAATTTATTAATAAAATTAGACACTTTACAAAGATCATGCGGCAAGCCTGCTGTAAAGCCAACTCTTAGCAAATTTAAGATCTTTTTCCACCAAGCTGGAGCTGCACTCTAGAAGCTGACAGATCTCGGTGTGCCTAAGCCCAATGTAATACTTTAGCTTTAAGACATTAGATTGGCGTGGATAGTAATTGGTAAACTCAACCAAAGATTGTTCTAGCGCGATCCTGCGCTCTAAAGGCAGGCCTTCAATTGACAAGGCTTTTTCTATGACAAGGGATTGATCTGGTTGACGCTTATCCGCTTGTGCTGCCCATGCTTGGTTGATAAGAATATGCTGCATTGCTTTGGCAGCCATCAAATAAAAATCTCGAGTTTTTTCGATGGTTCCTTTGTCCAAAGCGGATACCTTCAAATACGACTCGTGAATCAGAGCGGTAGTATTGGTTGATTCTTTGTTTAGGCTAGCACCCGACTTTTGACGACGCTGTTGAGCCAACTCTTTTAGCCTACGGTAGGCAAAACGAAATATCTGCTCTTCAGACTTTTTACAACCCACCTGCCATTGTGAAATCAGCTCCGTGAGATGATCGCTATCGACCCTAACCTCTTTGGTTACAGTCATTGCTTGTTACCCCACGGACTCATTGAAAATGACAACCTCATCGGTTGGATGAATCTCATCATGCTCTTGGTCTCCTTCAGACTGCATAAGCCGTATATTCATTGGATCAATGATGTTGTATTCGATGTCATCAGCAGTGCTGCTACTGACGACTTGCATTGAAGAATTCAAATCTCCTCGCCTTTGTGGCCAAAATGACCGTGAGGGAGTGTCCAACACGAGCTTGAGCTGGTTTTCTCGGTTCTCAATCACGGCTTCCCAATCTGTTAAATCGTTGTTTAGAGGATAAACACTGGCCGTGACGTCATTGAGCATCTCGTCCAATGTCAGCTTTTGACGATTGAGATCTTGAGTCGCGGTCGACAACGCCACAATGATAGCCATCATGCTCAGCACTAGAGCAGTACTACACAGAGTAAACACTGGAGAACGAATCATTGATTTCTTTATCACTTCAACGCTTACTTTGGACTCTTGGCTTAAAGGGAAAAAGCAGCGAACATTTTCGATATCTTGCGCAAGATCTTTGGCTCTTGCATATCTGCGGCTAGGGGAGGAATGAGTCGCTAAAGCCACGACCTTGGTGATATCGCCTCTCGGCTGAGCTCGGAGGATATCCAAATACAGAATCCGACCTAAGGCATACACATCTGTTCGCTTGTCTATCGCATCACTATCAAGCTGCTCTGGGCTTGCGTAGTTTCGCGTGAGTGCCAAAACATTTTGGGTGATTAATTCCCTATCCCCAGTGCTCAGCCTTTGTACTTTTTGAGCAATGTTAAAGTCGATGATTTTCGGTACACCATCACGACAAACCAGTATGTTTTCGGGTTTAAGATCGCCATGAATAACCTGATGTTGATGAGCATGATCGACAGCCAAGCAAATATCTCGAAACAGCACCAACTTCTGATCGAAACTCAACGACCGTGAGCTTAAGTAGTCGCGTAAGTTCACCCCATCGACGAACTCCATCACGATGTACGCTGCTCCGTTATAGATACCTGCGTCGTAGACTTTGGCAATATTGGAGTGGCTAACACTGGCAAGGAGCTGTGCCTCTGAAAAGAGTGCCTCTTGACCTAGCAGTCCTAAGATCTCGGGATGGAAAAATTTGATTGCGTACTGGTGATAAAACAGTGAATCGTGGCGAGCAGCATAATAAACCGCAGCAAACCCTCCTCTACCTAGCTCATGACCGATAACATAGCGATCAACGCGAAGGTTTTCATAACAAATGGTAGATTGATTAGCTGTCGATAGATGCACTTCCAATGCATCAATCGCACAATTATTGTTGGCGTGTTTCAATAATTCATCGACGTTACGAGCAAGTTGGGGCGAATTTTGACGAACATCAGAGAGGATAAGATCGCGTTCGCTGGCGTTCTTATCAACCAATTGATAAAAGAGTTGAGTACTACTGAGGTTAAAATCCATTTTAAGTGTCAGTTATTATAGCTACTGGTTTTATATCCCAGAACTTTTAACCCTATCAATTAAAGGGAAATAACTTGATACAGTTTGTAGACTCTTGAAATAAAATTCCAACAGTTCCATTAATCAAAAAAATAACAGGGTGACGAGCAACTAAGTCACAAATATAATTAAGCCTGAAACGCAAAAAACCCGACAACTCAAAGAGCTATCGGGTTTCTTAAAATAAATGGCACGCCCTGTAGGATTCGAACCTACGACCACATCCTTAGAAGGGACGTGCTCTATCCAGCTGAGCTAAGGGCGCGCTACAGGATAGAATTATACGAATTCGAATCAGTAAAGCAACGGCTTTGTCTAACATTCTGATCTAAGTGAGTAAAAAAAGGGCAAAGGCATTATAAGTGTTGAAAATTAGACCAAAGCAAACGTTTGCTTGATGGAAATCAAAAACGTTTTCTGGAATAATGCGCCAAAACATCAGCCACTAACTTGAATATCAATACTAAGGAAATTCATGACTGCTCAAAATATTGATGGAAAGCTAATATCTCAAACCGTTCGTTCTGAAGTTGCTGCACGTGTAAAAGCGCGTACTGAAGCAGGCTTACGAGCTCCAGGCCTAGCGGTAGTTTTAGTGGGTGAAGACCCAGCTTCTCAAGTTTATGTGGGGAGCAAGCGCAAAGCGTGTGAAGAAGTCGGCTTTGTATCAAAGTCTTTTGACTTGCCTGCAACGGCAACCGAAGAAGAGCTACTTACTCTTGTTGACCAATTGAACGAAGATCCAGAGATTGATGGCATTCTTGTTCAGCTACCTCTTCCTGCCGGTATCGATAGCACACACGTACTAGAGCGTATTACGCCAGAAAAGGACGTTGATGGTTTCCACCCATACAATGTCGGTCGTCTTGCACAACGTATCCCTAAGCTACGTTCTTGTACGCCAAAAGGTATCATCACTCTGCTTGACCGCTACAACATCGACCTACGTGGTAAGCACGCGGTTGTTGTCGGCGCATCAAACATCGTTGGTCGTCCTATGACTCTAGAACTGCTTCTAGCGGGTTGTACTACCACTACTTGCCACCGTTTCACTAAAGACCTAGAAGGTCACGTTCGCCAAGCTGACGTTGTTGTGGTTGCAGTAGGTAAGCCTAACTTCATTCCGGGTGCATGGATCAAGAAAGGTGCCGTGGTGGTCGATGTTGGTATCAACCGCCTAGAGTCAGGCAAATTGGTGGGTGACGTGGAATATGATGTTGCGAAAGAGAGTGCAAGCTTCATTACTCCAGTTCCTGGTGGTGTTGGCCCGATGACGGTTGCAAGCCTTATCGAGAACACAATGATCGCTTGTGAGCAGTTCCACTCTAACAAGTAACCACTGCCTCAAATAGCTATTATCTCATGTAGCCATTGCTTCAAATAATGAAAAGCCGCGACAATCCGTCGCGGCTTTTTTGTTGGCTATTCACTTATGGAAAAGACTATAGCGACAGCGCTACACCTGCAATCGAAGCACTCATCAAGTTCGCTAGTACGCCTGCACAAATCGCGCGGAAGCCATACTTAGAGATGAATGAGCGACGCTCTGGAACCAGGCTACCCAAACCACCGATTAGAATCGCCATGGTTGAGATATTCGCAAAGCCACACAGTGCAAAGGTTACGATAGCTTGAGAGTGTTCGCTTAGTACTTCCTTCGCTTCCATTAGCTGGATGAAGGCAACAAACTCATTCACAACGATCTTGTTGCCGATCAGTGATCCCGCAACAACCGCTTCGTTCCATGGCACACCAATCAACCATGCAACGGGTGCAAACACATAACCTAGAATAAGCTCGAAGCTTAGGTCCACGCCGAACCAACCACCAACTGCACCTAGCATGCCGTTCAGCATTGCAATCACGCTGACAAAAGCAAGAAGTGTTGCACCCACTGCGACTGCAATACGAAGTCCAGACATAGCCCCATCTGCCATTGCCTCAACTACGTTCGTTGCTCGTGGAATTTCTACATCTGACTCAATGCTCTCTTGAGTCTCATTAGCACTGCCCGGTACCAAGATTTTTGCCATCAATAAACCTGCAGGCGCAGACATAAATGCCGCTGCAATTAGGTAGTTCAGATCCACGCCTAGAGACGCATAACCAACTAGCGTGCCGCCTGCTACCGATGCCAAACCACAAGTCATTACCGCAAACAGCTGAGAATCGGTCATGTGCTTCAGGTAAGGCTTAACCACTAATGGTGCCTCAATCATGCCAACGAAGATGTTCGCCGTAGCAGAAAGAGATTCCGCACGGCCTGTACCTAACAGCTTCTGCAATGCGCCGCCAATTAGGTTGATCACTTTTGGCATGAAACCGATGTGGTACAAACCTGAAATCAGAGCCGAAAAGAAAATGATGATACCGAGAACGTTAATCGCAAATACAAACCCACTATTGGTTAGGCCACCAAATAGGAAGCCGATGCCCTCTTGGCCGTAATTGATTAAGCTCGAAACGGCTCCCGTCACGCCATTAAGCACGTCTTTACCCATAGGTACGTACAACACAAGCAGTGCAAAAGAGACCTGAAGTAAGAAAGCAAGAGACACCGTTCTTAGCTGAATATTTTTTCTGTCCGTAGATAGTAACCAAGCGATTACTAGAAGAGTAATGATTCCAATTAGGGATGCCATATGCGTCAAACCTGAAAAGTTGTAGTAGGAAAGGCGACGCATTGTATAGAGGAAACCGTTTGCGGCAAGCAGTGGTTGTTACATGGATGTTGGCTTAACTGTCCATTTAAGCACCAAATATATAACTCATTGAATTAATTAAAACTTTATTGATTATTTTTAATACTTTTTCCATATAGAAATTATATTTTCAAAAACAGCGACAGTTAGCGGTGTAATTCAACGCAAGTTTTCAGATTTTTATCCCAATACGTCGGAGAACCAATGTGCTGTTTCAGGAACTCAATCACCGTGGATAGCTTCTTTGGCATGTTCTTGCGGCTTGGATAGACAGCAAAAAATGGCATGATCTGACTGGCTTTCCACTCAGGTAATACCTGAATTAGCTGACCACTGCGAAACTCCTCTTTAACAAGATAAGTCGCAAGATAGGCAATTCCCCAACCTGCCACAGCTGCGTCTCTTACCGCCTCTGCTAGATCGACAGAGTAATCACCACTAACGGTGACACATAAACTTTCTTGTCCGTTATCGAACGCCCAAGAGGTATAATCACGCTCACGGCTACGATAGATAAGACAGTTGTGGTCGCTCAGATCCGAAGGACAACTCGGCGTACCCGCTTTGATCAAATAGTCTGGTGATGCCGCGACTACAAACTGGCTGTCTGCTAATCGCTGGGCGATGTACCCTTCTGGCAATTCTTCATTATTGGTGATCCACAGATCTAAACGCTCTTCGATCATATCGACTTTATAATCAAACAGGTGAACCTCAACCTTAAGTTGCGGATAGAGCTGACGTAACTGATCAATAGCGGGAATGACATGCAAAGTACCGAACGACTGGGAGATACCAACGCGCAATTTACCAGAGACATCATCACGCTGACTTTCCATGTCCATTTGTGCAGCTTTGAGCGTACCAAACAGCTGTTCACAGTGCTGATAAAACACTTCACCCGCTTCGGTCAACGTGAGGCTGCGCGTCGTACGCTGCACCAGCTTAATCCCAATGTTGTCTTCCAACAGTGCGATCTGCTTACTGATGTGCGATACCGATACATTTAAGCTCTTCGCTGCATTGGTAAAACCGCCATGCTTAATCAAGGCGTGGAAGATCACCATTTGTGCCGCTCTGTCTGTTAACACTCCGCCTACCCTCTATCTATCTTTATGAAACGGCCTATCTGGAATAAACCACTTGTTTGAAAACACTAAAAACAAAAGGACTCCGAAGAGTCCTTTTTAATCTGTTGGCTTACGCCGCTTTGCCTTGGTTACTTTCTTTTAACTTAAGCTATTTAAACTTAATTCGATCAGCGAGGTGACTCACTGCCAGTGCAAAGTAGTACGAACGATTCCACTTCATCAGTACATTGTAGTTGTTGTAAACCAAATAAGAGCGCCCGGTTTGGTCATCCGGCATGATCAACCAAGCTTTAATATCTTCATCAAGCTTAGGCAGTGGGCTACCATCAAAGCGCGTAATACCCAGCTTTGACCACTCTTGAAGGTACTTACCTTTCTCTTCCGAGCGGCCCTGCATATCTAGAGAAATATTCGCCGGCACTTTTACTTGTCTGCCCCATGTGTACTTATCATCCCAACCAGACTGGCTCAGATAATTCGCCGCAGAAGCAAAAACATCGGCTTCGGTATTCCAGATGTCTTTTTTACCGTCACCATTACCATCTGCTGCATAAGCTAGGAATGAACTAGGCATAAACTGAGGTTGCCCCATCGCTCCAGCCCACGACCCTTTCATATCCTGAGGTTTAATATGCCCCTCTTCAAGAATGGTCAGTGCTGCCATCGCTTCTTTGGTAAAGAACGCCTCGCGACGACCTTCGTAAGCCATGGTGGTTAGCGCGTCAATCACACGGTAATTACCAGTAAAAGTACCAAAGTTACTCTCAACGCCCCACAATGCGACAATAAAGCGAGGTTGAACACCATACTCATCACCGATGCGTTTCAGTTCAGCATGGTGCTTATCATAAAGCGACTGCGCTTGCTTAACCTTCCAAGCAGGAACTGCTCTTGGAATGTACTCGTCTAGCGTCAGCTTTTTCTCTGGCTGATTTTTATCCGCCTTTACTGCACGTGGTTTAAACGTCACGCCATCAAAGGCTTGGTCGATGATCGATTGAGAGATGCCTTGCTCTGAGCCCTGCTGTTTTAGCTTTTCAACAAACTGCTCAAAGCTTAATTCATTAGCATGCAATGGAGCCAATGCATTGCCGGCTAACAACGCCGACACGGTAATTAGGGTTTGCGATAATTTACTCAACGATCATTCCTCCCTGAATAAGGTGAGTAAGACTACTCTTCATCTTGAGTGTTTTGTTGAGCCTTACGCTCTTTATACAACTCAAGTTCATTCACTGGTGGTGGCGGCAATTGCAAAAAGAAGCCGTCGGTTTCTAGAGACTCACGAACTTTATCGATGTTCACTTGCGCCAATTTACGGCCATCCATTTTGATGACCATTACGAAGCTAGGTTTACCAAACATTTCCATCAATGCGTCAGGAACTTGTGAAAAATCATCCTTTTTAGGGATATAAAGGTATGTTCCTTCTTTTTTTGAGCTTTTATATATAGAACACAGCATGACAAACCTTTTCTAAATGTTTATGACTACAAAACTCTCACATGCGAGATCAATAGTTTATGTTGGTGAAATATTGGGAACAAAACGTCCATTTGACAACAAGATCACTTGCTGTGCTTGGTCTGGGAATATAACATGATAAGCCTAGTTTCAGGCAATGTCCTTTATCGTAAAGATGAAAGAAATTGTAGCCAACCGTTATTGAGGTCCTGTAGTTTTCGATGTCTAGTAACCCAGATTTAAAAGGTAGCAGCTTTACGCTATCTGTCTTGCACTTATCCGATGATAACGTCGAAAATGCAGCGTCATTCCTTCAAGAAAAAGTCGACCAAGCACCAAACTTTTTTGCTGCAGCTCCTGTGGTAATTAACATCAGTCAAGTTGCTGGTGATATCGACTTCCTTCAGCTTAAAAACGGCATCTTTCAAGCAGGTATGATCCCTGTCGGCGTAACGGGTTGTTCCGATAAGCGCATGCAAAACCTAGCAAAAGAAGCTGGCTTCGCTGTAATGACGGCCAGCAAGTCCCCTTCACAGGCTCCGGCTAAGATGGCGCCCACAAAAGTGGTAAGAACTCCGATTCGTTCTGGACAACAGGTCTATGCTAAAGATGGTGACCTATTAATTTTGAGTCACGTGAGTGCTGGAGCGGAAGTGATTGCGGATGGCAGTATTCATATTCATGGCACATTACGCGGCCGCGCAATTGCAGGCGCAAGCGGTCAAACTGAAGCAAAGATTATCTGTAACGATTTACAAGCCGAGCTGGTTTCCATTGCAGGCAACTACTGGCTCAGCGATCAAATTGAAAGCGAGTACTGGCAGAAGAAGACCATGTTCAGCATGGACAACGACGTACTACGTGTTGACGTACTCGCACTATAAAGAAATAAAAGGAAAAAATAATGGCACGCATTATCGTTGTAACGTCAGGTAAAGGCGGTGTTGGTAAAACTACCTCCAGTGCAGCTATTGCCTCAGGTTTAGCTTTGAAAGGAAAGAAAACAGCGGTTATCGACTTTGATATTGGTCTGCGTAACCTCGATCTTATCATGGGCTGTGAGCGTCGTGTCGTTTACGATTTCGTTAACGTTATCAATGGTGAAGCAACTCTGAACCAAGCGATGATCAAAGACAAGCGCACAGACAATCTATACATTCTTCCAGCCTCTCAAACTCGCGATAAAGATGCACTAACCAAAGACGGTGTTCGTCGTGTATTTGATGAGCTAGACGAAATGGGCTTCGACTTCATCATCTGTGACTCTCCAGCAGGTATTGAGCAAGGCGCTTTGATGGCACTCTACTTTGCAGATGAAGCTATTGTGACGACTAACCCAGAGGTGTCTTCAGTTCGAGATTCAGACCGTATTCTAGGCATCTTAGATTCTAAGTCACGTCGTGCTGAAGACGGCCTAGAGCCAGTGAAAACTCACCTACTGCTAACACGCTACAATCCTGCGCGTGTAACCCAAGGCGAAATGCTAAGCGTAGAAGATGTAGAAGAGATCCTTCACATCTCACTATTGGGCGTAATCCCGGAGAGCCAAGCAGTACTGAACGCATCGAACAAGGGTGTACCAGTAATCTTTGACGAAGCCACTGACGCAGGTATGGCTTACAGTGATACTGTAGACCGTCTACTCGGCAGCCAAGTGGACTTCCGCTTCCTAACGGAAGAGAAGAAAGGCATCTTCAAACGACTATTCGGGGGCTAAGCAACTATGTCACTACTAGAGTTTTTTAGACCACAGAAGAAAACCACAGCTAACCTAGCCAAAGAACGCTTGCAGATCATCGTGGCAGAACGTCGCAGCCATGACGACCCTGCGCCTTCGTACCTGCCGCAACTCAAAGAAGACATCTTGAAGTGTATTGCCAAGTACGTTGAGGTAGATCCTTCAATGGTCGACCTATCATTCGAGCACAAAGACGATGATATCTCGGTGCTTGAGTTGAACGTCAAACTGCCAGAAGACGACAAGTAAATTCGTCAAAGTTCTAGATACCTAAAACGGATCACTTGCTTTCAAGTGGGCCGTTTTTATATCTCAAGACAATCCATACATATATCAAACCATAACCACTGGTTATTATTTGTATAAAGAGTCAGCATTATCCAAGCCTGATTGTTTTTTGTACTCTGAATAGGTTCCCTACAGACAGAAAGAGTACAACTATGACTTACCTAAACAACACATTTAAAGCCATCATCATTACCTCTGTATTGGTTGTTACTGGATGTAGTTCCCCTGCAATGGACAAAGACAATGAAAATGCTGCCAGAAATCGCGGTGCCGCAGGAGGTGCTTTGATGGGGGCAACATTAGGCGCGCTTACGGGTGAACCAGGGCTAGCAGTGAAAGGCGCTGTAGCGGGTGGTGTTACAGGAGGTGTCGCTGGCTCAATGAAAGACCTTGATGACTCTCGCCAGAGTGAAAACACTCAGGTACTGGCGGATGGTCACTCACAAGATAACCGCAGTGACGCAGAGAAACGCGTTGCCGAGCTCGAAGCTGAACTAAGAATCATGGAGCTGGAACAGCAACTGGCTGAAGCTAAAGAGAAAGAGACGTCCACAAGCGACGACAAATCGTAATGAAAAAAAAGGGTAAAGCAACTGTGCTTTACCCCTTTATACCTGTCTGCGAATCAGAAAAATGACTACTTAATCAGCTTATTCAGTTTCTCTCCTGCAATCTCTAGTCGCCAGCCTTGCATTACATCAGGCAATTTTTCTGGGTTGCGATCGTGTTTCCAAACCCAACTCAAGACCTGATTAAGCTGTTTTTTAGAAGCGATAAACTCAGTCGCTAAACCACTATGTTGAGATGCTTTCTTCACTTCATCTTTGAGGACTTTAAACATCTGCTTGTAACCAGGGAAGTCCATCAAGCGTTCAACAACCGCTGGATACTCCTCTTCTGGAGTGTGCTCTGCCAGTTTCACGATAGAGCTAATTTTCGCACCGTGGCGACGCACTGAGCGGAAATCAAAACCTTCCTCTTCCATGCGCTTTGGATTTTTAATAGCAAAACGAGCCACCGCCCAAAGGTCTTGCTCTTTGAAAATGAAGTTAAGCGCTAGGTCACGCTTAATTGCTTCTTTTAATCGCCAAGTTGCCAAAGGCTTCAAGATAGCCAGTTGCTTAGGTTTTAGCTGCCAAGCACCTTTAATGTCTAGATAAGCGTTCTCTGGCTCAATTGAGCGAATACGCTTGCTGACTTGCAGATCAGACTCTTGCTGAGCGGCATCCCACCAGCCAGCTTCCATCACTTTCTCTAGCAGCTTGTTATACATTGGCAGCAAGTAGTAAACGTCTGCTGCAGCGTAATCCAACTGCTTTTGCGATAATGGGCGCGCCAACCAATCGGTGCGTGATTCACTCTTATCAAGGTCAATACCAACGAATTCAGACACCAGAGCTGCAAACCCCGTCGATAAACCGTGTCCTAAGAAAGCGGCCATGATTTGCGTATCCACCATTGGTGTTGGCGTACAACCAAATGCATTCTGGAATACTTCCAGATCTTCACCGCAAGCATGTAACACCTTCAGTACCGAAGCGTCTTTAAGAAGCGATACGAACGGGGTCATCTCATCCAATGCGATTGGGTCAATCAAAGACAGAGTTTCACCATCAAATAATTGAATCAAACCTAGCTGCGGGTAGTAAGTTCTGGTTCGGACAAACTCGGTATCAAGCATCACAACATCGGCTTCACGGGCTTGCTGACATACACGTTCAAGGTCTTTCAATTGGGTAATGATTTGATAGTTCACAAAAACTCTCACTGATTTAATTATTCCGCCGGATACAAAAATGCCGACATTCACTGTCGGCATTCTATCACTAATTTACATTAACCGCTTAGATTAAGCGGTAAGACCATCAGTTATGCACTTGCACGTTTAGCAAGCTCGGCATCGTTCTCTTCGCGCAGTACGCGACGTAAGATCTTACCTACGTTGGTCTTCGGTAGATCATCGCGGAACTCAACCAGTTTTGGCACTTTGTAGCCTGTTAGGTGCTCACGACAGTGCGCAATCACATCTTCTTTCGTCAGGCTTGGGTCACGTTTAACCACGTAAACCTTCACAAGCTCACCAGAAACTTCGTGTGGTTGGCCAATTGCCGCAACTTCCAGTACCTTACCGTGCAGAGCAACAACATCTTCGATTTCGTTAGGGTAAACGTTGAAGCCCGATACCAGAATCATATCTTTCTTACGGTCAACGATGTGCAGTAGACCTTCATCATCGAACTTAACGATGTCACCAGTCGACAACCAACCATCATGGTCAATCACTTCTTTGGTCGCTTCAGGACGCTGCCAGTAGCCTTGCATCACTTGAGGACCACGTACTTGCAGCTCACCCACTTGATCATTTGCAACAACATTGCCTTCGTCATCAATGATGCGAACATCTGTCGACGGCACAGGTAGGCCAATGGCGCCCGTGTAATCTTTAAGATCGTAAGGGTTACCCGTAACCAGTGGAGAACACTCGGTTAGACCATAACCTTCCAGTAGGTGAATACCTGTTACCTTCTTCCACTGCTCAGCAACAGCGCGTTGCACTGCCATACCACCACCCACAGATAAGCGTAGGTTGCTGAAGTCCAGCTCATGGAAATCTTCATTGTTCACAAGCGCATTAAACAGTGTGTTCACACCGGTAATCGCCGTGAATGGGACTTTCTGTAGCTCTTTGATGAAGCCAGGAATATCACGAGGGTTAGTAATAAGTAGGTTGCGACCACCCATTTCAACGAACAATAAGCAGTTCACTGTCAAGGCGAATACGTGGTAAAGAGGCAGTGCCGTTACCACTAGCTCACGACCTTCATTCAATACAGGGCCGTACGCTCCTTTCGCTTGAAGAACGTTCGCGATCATATTGCGATGCGTCAGGATTGCGCCTTTCGCAACACCCGTAGTACCACCTGTGTACTGCAAGAATGCGATGTCATCACCAGACATGAATGGTTTTACGTATTGTAGGCGGCGACCTTTATGCAGTGCCTTGCGGAATGAGATTGCACCCGGAAGATCGTACTTAGGAACCATGCCTTTTACGTACTTCACTACGAAATCGACAATCGTACCCTTCGCGCGCGGTAGCATTTGACCAAGACTAGTCAGCACCACGTGCTTAACAGGAGTATTATCGACCACTTTCTCAAGTGTACTTGCGAAGTTCGAAACGATAACAATCGCTTTCGCGCCCGAGTCGTTTAGCTGATGCTCAAGTTCACGTGGGGTGTACAGAGGGTTTACGTTAACTGCAATCATACCAGCACGAAGTACACCAAATAGTGCAATTGGGTATTGCAGTAGGTTTGGCATCATTAGAGCGACGCGATCGCCCTTTTTCAGCTTCAGATCATTTTGTAGGTAAGCGGCGAAAGCACGGCTGCGCTCTTCGAGCTTACGGAATGTCATGACCGAGCCCATGTTTTCGAATGCAGGTTGATCAGCGTACTTCTGTACAGACTGCTCAAACATCTCAACTAAAGATTGGTACTGATCTGGGTTGATCTGTTCTGGTACGTCACTTGGATAACGTGAAAGCCAAGGTTTATCCACGATGTTACTCCTCGTTTATCAGCTGACGACTGTTTCGCCGCTATTTATCATGGCGATATTACAGCACAGCTTTAGTGCATGAGCACTAAAAGGCTCAAACACTTGTTTAAATTTTGTTAACTACACCAAGAATTAGCTCAGAAACTGACTCTGGGTTCTCTAAATGACAATGGTGTCCACCTGAAATCATCTTAATAATTGGGGGATTTTGAGTGGATTTGTAGCGATTATGCTGTAAATCCTTAAATCCTTCATTTCCCAAGATTATCAATTGAGGGCATTCTATAGCCTCATTTATCGCATCCGCGTGTGACTGAGACATGCGATAAACAGAATCACACTTCAATTTTGGGTCACTACGCCACTGCCAAACGCCCTCAAATTGCGCAATGCCTCGAACAACAACGGGAGCGATCAAATCTGGTGCAATTTGATTAGCATGAGATCTCAGTTTAATGGCGTCCTCTAGGCTAGCTAATGGACGTGAAGGCTTTCTTCGCTGTCGTTGACGACTGAGTACCCCATCTCGCAAACGAGAGACTGTTGCTTGGGGAGCTTCGGAAAGAGGTCCGTGACCTTCAATTTGGATTAATCCAGACACCATTTCAGGAAAGGCGGCACTATAGCAACTTGCGATCAATGCACCAAGCGAATGTCCTACTAGTACCAGTCTGTTTGGCGATAATTTACCCATCAACTGATGTAAATCATCGATATAGTCATGAAAAGGGTAATAACTACCGGCTTTATGCGAGGAGTGTCCGTGTCCAAACAGGTCTATCGCCACCAAATGGTAGTGGTTTGACTGAGTGTGTATGGCCTGCATTAGAGAGGTAAAACTGGCCGAGTTATCCAGCCAGCCATGAACAAAAACGACCGTCAAAGCGGCCGTTTCTGGGTCTCCGAGCTCTTGGCACACCATAGTGCCGCTCGGCAGTGAATAGGATTTTTCAATCATCCGTTGTGATCATTCCTTAATCTTGTCTATTCAAACGGGATGTAAAAGCAATAGCTCAATGACTATTCTAAGTCTTGTACCACTCGGCCTTGTCTTGGCATGGTATGGAAGCTACGACAATGTAGGCTGCGACACGAGTAGTACGTCGGGGCAAAGTCATTCACAATCACACGCTCTGTGATTTGCCATAGGCGCTGATTATCAGCGTTCATCACTGGGAATGTATACGGGAACTCACCAATTTTGCCATCTTCTGAGCCTGCCGATTGACCCACAAATGTCACCAAGCGACCTTCCGCAAAGCTTAGAGGTTCTACGTAACCATCTACATAAGCCACGAAGCGACCACTTGGCTCCGCATCGAGATCGGGTTTACCGCTGCTAGAGATCGGCATGTTTACCACTTCAACGCGTGATTTATCTTTGAGGTTAGTGACTTTAGCTATCACACCACCCAGACGGACATCCTTAGCATCAGGGAGTTGATTTACCCACTCTTGGTAATCGGTAATTACTGGTTCTGAAGAGGCTTCCAATTCAGTAGGTAAAGAGGAGCATCCAACCAATAATACTGAGAATAAGCCGAGGACGAAAAGGCGTAACTTTGCAGGGGAAATCGACATGGTTCTAACCCTTAAAATAGAAGATAAATTGATGTTTTTATATATAAATATCGACACCGATGAGTCTTGTAAGTTCCTCTTTTTTCGCCTGGTTCATAACATCCATATACTCTTCCATCGCTTTTCGTCCACGTCCTTCAGGGAGGTCGTACTGAACTTGAGCTCGATGAATATCTGATTCTTGAACATGACGAATAGAGTGCGAGACAGCATTGGCTACCTTAGTGGGCTGCCCCACAGAGGTCTTTGCATCGGTTTTCTTTACCTGATTCTTCTTGTTGGTGCGATTAGCTTTAGATGTATTGCCTATCAAAGAAGGAGGTAAACCATTAATTGATACCATTCACTCAATCTCTGCCTCGGTATGACTCTAAATATGCTCTATTTAGAGTCATGGGTTATCAGAACCTTGTAAAAGTTATGACGTTTTTGTTTGTTCCTGATTAAGACGCTTACTTTACGACCAAGGAACTGTTCGCGACTAAAAAGCTATTCGCGACCTGGAAGCTTTTTCCACGCCACTTTATCACGCAGATACACAGGCTCAGACTCTTCTACTGGAACCGCTTTACCCGCCGCAAATGCAAACTGAGCGATAAACGCCATGTCTTGCGCTTCTGGGTAAAGAACATCACTTGGTTTTGTAGTTAATGATAGCGTATCCAGGTGCTCAGCGTACGCAGCCCAACCTGTACCAACCTTTGCCCAAGTGCTTTGGTCTGCTTCAATTTGGTTCACTAGCTCTTGTGGCGGGATAACGCACTCTTCATCAGTCAAAGACCAACGACCGTCTTGTTCACGACTGTAACGAGCCCAGTAAACTTCGCTCATACGAGCATCAATGGCACTTGCAACATGTGTATCACCAAACTGGCGGTAACTCGATTGTGCCATGGCTTCCAGTGTCGATACACCAATCATTGGCAGATCAGCACCAAACGCTAGACCTTGTGCGATACCGATACCAATGCGTACACCAGTGAAGCTACCTGGACCTTGACCAAATGCAATCGCATCAAGCTCAGCTAAGGTCAATCCCGCTTCTTTCAGTACTTCATCAACCATAGGCAGTACTTTCTTGGTATGGTCACGTGGTGCTACTTCACTGCGGGCGAACACTTGCTCTCCCACCATCAATGCTACTGAACAGTTTTCCGTTGCTGTATCTACTGCAAGAATTTTTGCGCTCATTTATGTCTCAAATATTCGTTATCTAAATCTAAAAACAGTGGCCAAAGCGTCACTTATGACTTGTTCGCTTCGGCTAGAAACTCTTTAATTACCCCTAAATCTCGGGTTCGTGGAATAGGAGGTAAACTCCCCAGGAAAATGCCGCCATAATCCCGAGTCACTAAACGATTATCACAAATGATCAGTGCGCCACTGTCGCTCTTATCTCGAATCAATCGCCCGACACCTTGCTTAAGGGTGATCACCGCATCAGGCAGTTGAACCTGAGCAAATGGATCGCCTCCTTTAAGCTTACAATCTTCGATCCGCGCTTTGAGCAAGGGATCATCCGGTGCCGTAAAGGGTAATTTATCGATGATAACACAGCTTAACGCGTCGCCCCTAACATCTATCCCCTCCCAGAATGCGCCCGTTGCCACCAGCAATGCGTTACCTAATTCCATAAATTCAGCCAAGGTTTTCTGTTTGCTGGTTTCACCCTGTAGCAGCACTGGAACGCTCAATGTTTCTCGAAAGCGCTCACCCAGCTCTCTCATCATGCTGTGAGAGGTACAAAGGAAGAAACACCGCCCTTGGTTCTGCTCAATCACAGGGGCAAGCATGCGCACTAGTTTATCTGCTAGTCCCGGGCTGTTAGGTTCAGGCAAGTAGCGAGGCACACATAAACGTGCCTGTTTCGGATAATCAAACGGGCTTGGTAAAGAGAACTGCTGACTCGGTTTTAAGCCAAGACGAGAGGTAAAGTGGTCAAAGTCATCCGATACCGCGAGCGTTGCCGATGTAAAGATCCATGCTCCAGGCTTGAGCTCAATCTGTTCATGAAACTTATCCGCCACAGACAGCGGTGTAATATGCAGGGCAAAATGACGTGGCGTGGTGTCATACCAATACGAATAACCAGTAATTGAAACATCACAAACGCGCTCAATGCGAGCCTTAATCAAAGTGGCACGCTCAAACGCGGTGTCCAATAATTGGCTTCGCCCAAGAGCCAGCTTAAGAACATCAACAGCCAACTGCAGAGCATCTTGCAAACGCACCAATTCACGAGCAATCGACTCAGACTTCAATGCTTCACGCCAGTTCCCACGAAACCCTGTATCACCCAGTACAATTCTGAGGTCAGCGGCAGACTGAACCAACCTATCTCCGACTTTTTGTAGCTGGCGCATATCCTTGGCTTCAGTGCGATAGCCAATTTCAATGTCTTTCGCGAGTTCGTGTATCTGGCGGCTCGACACCGATTGACCGAAGTACTCACTGGCAATGTCGGGCAGTTGATGTGCTTCATCGAAGATAAAGACATCAGCATCGGGAATTAGCTCACCAAAGCCAGTTTCTCTGATCGCCAAATCCGCCAAGAATAGATGGTGGTTCACCACAACCACATCCGAATCCATCGCTTTTTTACGAGCCTTAAGAACAAAACAGTCCGTATAACTTGGACACTCTTTACCTAAACAATTGTCGTTAGTAGAGGTAATTGTCGGGATAATTGGGCTATCTTCGGCGATATCATCACAGTCACCAAGATCGCCAGTTTGAGTCGATGACGACCAGCTGCGCACCTTAACTAACTGTGCAAGCAACGTTGGGTCAGTGTGTGTGCCGTGACTCTCAACCATCTGACGACTGAGTCTATCCAAGCACAAATAGTTAGAACGCCCTTTTAGCAGTGCCACTTGTCCATAAAAGCCGAGCGCGTCGGTCATTAGCGGAAGGTCGCGATGGAAAAGCTGCTCTTGAAGGTTTTTGGAACCCGTACTTATGATGGTTTTCTTACCACTCAGTAGAGCGGGAACTAGGTAAGCAAAAGTTTTACCTGTACCAGTCCCAGCCTCAACCACCAACTGGCTTGAATCTTTGATTGCATTAGAAACTGCTTCGGCCATATCAAGCTGAGCTTGTCGCGGCTGAAAACCGGGAATTGCTTTACCTAGCGCACCATCAGCAGAAAACGTTTTGGATATCATAATTTACGAACTTGGAGAAAACCGTGTACAGTTTAAGGAATCTGACCGTGAAGTATGGCAGGTTTGAGGAGCCAGTGCGAATCAAGACTGCATCAGTATGATAGAAATATTAAGCATATGAATAAGAAGCAAAAATAAACAATCTAAATGGGTTCGCAGTGGGATATTTATTAAAACAATCTTTCTTCAATATATTTTGTTGAAAGTCGGTTAATAATAGATTAATTATAACAGTCATATTACAGCGCGGTTAACCGTTCGACTGGCTGTAGTTTTTTTGAAAAATTAGAATTGTTTCATGGAAGTAAGATGGAAATGGAAAAGAAAACACTGCTGACGCATTGTACCGATGCGCCGGGACTAATCTCTAAAATCACCAACATTTGTTACAAACATCAACTTAACATCATCCACAACAACGAGTTCGTAGATAACACCAGCGGCCACTTCTTTATGCGTACCGAGCTTGAAGGGTATTTCAATGACGAGACCTTTCTTGCCGATTTAGATCAAGCTCTGCCAGAAAATGCTAAGCGTAAGCTAATGGGCTCATCACGCAAACGTATTGTAGTGCTAGTGACCAAAGAAGCGCACTGTCTAGGTGATATTCTGATGAAGAATTTCGATGGTAGCCTAGACGTTGAAATTGCTGCTGTGGTTGGTAACTACGATATTCTACAAAGCCTAACTGAGCGCTTCGACATCCCTTATCACCACGTTTCTCATGAAGGGCTCAACCGTGAAGAGCACGAGCAGAAAATGCTAGAGGTGATCGACAGCTACAATGCCGACTACCTAGTTCTAGCAAAGTACATGCGCGTATTAACTCCGGGCTTCGTCGAGAAATACAACCACAAGATCATCAACATCCACCATAGCTTCCTGCCTGCATTTATTGGTGCTAAACCATATCAGCAAGCCTATGAGCGCGGTGTGAAGATCATTGGTGCTACAGCTCACTTTGTGACGAATGATTTGGATGAAGGTCCAATCATCAAGCAAGACGTGATCCCTGTGGATCACAACTTCAGCGCCAAAGACATGGCTCAGGCTGGCCGTGACGTTGAGAAGAACGTATTGAGTAAAGCTCTAAACAAGGTGATCAATGATCATGTATTTGTTTACGGTAATAAAACAGTGATTCTATAACTCGCAACCTTAGCTTTAAGTACCAATAAAAAACGCGTAATAGGTTTCTCTACTACGCGTTTTTTGTATCGAAGCTTCCATGTGAGATTCCCGACTACGCTCCTTCGTCGCTATCGGGAATGACGAGCCACCTACTCCTACCCGTCATTCCGACGAGCCTAAGCGAGATCAGGAATCTCTTTTTGGCCAGATGATTAACCCTGCTCTGATTCCACAATCTTCTTCAACGAATGTGGATGCAGCTTAATACAAATCCCTTGATGCTTAAACGCTACCGTTGGGTTGTTCAAACGCTCGCCTTCGCCTTTCGGACTGGAAAGTTTGATCTTAACGCCTTGCTCTGCCAACGTTGCAAAGTTAGCAGAGAACTGCGGGTAAGTGTCTTTAAGATCCGCTAGGTACTCATCAGCGGTTTGTGCATGAGATGGAATCACAAATTCAACGTGCTCCCAATCTTGGCTTGGGTAAATCTTACCTTCTGCCGGATATGGCAGTTCTAAACACTCAATCGACCAACCGCGGCTTTTTAATGGCTCATCAAAAGCAATCACAACAATAGGACGACCATTGATCATCGCTTGAGAAATGGTTTCACCATAACCCGCCCACGCCTCATGCGCCGCTTTTGCTAAAGCGGTCTCGTTCACTCTCATCGCAATATGGTCTGCTTGAGCAAAGCTAAGATCTAACCCTAGCTTACTACCAAACTCTTCGATCTTGCCCATAAAATCATCTAGGCGTTCAATCATCTGTTGCGGTTCTAATTGTGCTTGCGTGAGCGTCATAATTTACTTTCTCCAAATCTGATGCGCGCATGGTAGCAGCTCTATTTTTTGCAACAAGCCTTCTATTGAGCGTTGTTTTGAAATCTCTACGGTAATTGCGTTTATTTGGTTAAAGGAAATGTAAATTTTCTATCAATACGCCCTATAAGAAGCCACACAAAATTGGTATCATTACCGCCATTTTTGTGAACTCAAACAGAGTCTGTTGTTCATTTCATCACTAAAGCGTTAAGTAAATTGCACCTTAACCTTAGCTGACTCCGAAGTAACGACAACTCTTATCATCCTTGAATTGAAGGAAACGCGTGTGAATATCCAAGCACTTATTAATGACAAAGTATCTCAGGCTCTAGAAGCCGCTGGCGCACCTGCAGGCTCTCCTGCGGCTGTTCGTCAATCTGCAAAACCACAATTTGGTGACTACCAAGCAAACGGCGTAATGGGCGTTGCAAAGCGACTAGGCACTAACCCACGAGAATTTGCTCAGAAAGTATTGGACGTTCTAAACCTAGACGGTATCGCTTCTAAAGTTGAAATCGCAGGCCCTGGTTTCCTAAACATCTTCCTAGACGAAGCTTTCCTTGCACAACAAGCAGACGCAGCCTTGGCTGATTCTCGTCTAGGCGTTGCAGCGGCTGAAGCTCAAACTATCGTTGCTGACTACTCTGCACCAAACGTTGCTAAAGAGATGCACGTTGGTCACCTACGTTCAACCATCATCGGTGATGCTGTTGTTCGTACTCTAGAATTCCTAGGCCATAACGTTATCCGTGCGAACCACATCGGTGACTGGGGTACTCAGTTCGGTATGCTTATCGCAAACCTTGAGCGTGTACAACAAGAGTCTGGCGAAGTTTCTATGGAGCTTTCTGACCTTGAAGCCTTCTACCGTGAGTCTAAGAAGCTATACGACGAAGACGAAGAATTTGCAGTTAAAGCACGTAACTACGTAGTGAAACTACAAAGCGGCGACGAGTTCTGTGCAGAGATGTGGAAGAAACTGGTTGATATCACAATGATTCAAAACCAGCGTAACTACGACCGTCTAAACGTATCTCTAACTCGTGATGACGTGATGGGCGAAAGTAAGTACAACGACATGCTTCCTGCAATCGTTGAAGACTTGAAAGCTCAAGGTCTTGCTCAAGAAGATGACGGCGCACAAGTTGTTTTCCTAGATGAGTACAAGAACAAAGATGGCGACCCAATGGGCGTTATTATCCAAAAACGCGACGGCGGTTTCCTATACACGACAACCGATATCGCATGTGCTAAGTACCGTTACGAAGAGCTAGGTGCAGACCGTGTTCTTTACTTCATCGATTCTCGTCAACACCAGCACCTAATGCAAGCTTGGACTATCGTTCGTAAAGCGGGCTACATCCCTGAGTCTGTATCTCTTGAGCACCACGCGTTCGGCATGATGCTAGGTAAAGACGGTAAGCCATTCAAGACTCGTGCAGGTGGTACGGTTCGCCTTGCGGATCTTCTTGATGAAGCAGAAGTTCGTGCAGCACAGCTGATCGAATCTAAGAACCCTGAGCTAGCGGAAGACGAAAAGAAAACTATCGCAAACACAGTTGCTATGGCAGCGGTTAAATACGCGGATCTTTCTAAGCACCGTACTACTGACTACGTGTTCGACTGGGACAACATGCTTGCGTTTGAAGGTAACACTGCACCATATATGCAGTACGCTTACACTCGTGTTGCTTCTGTATTCGCTAAAGCTGGCGTTTCTATGGACTCGCTTGAAGGTGAAATCAAGATCACTGAAGAGAAAGAAAAAGCACTTATCGCGAAGCTTCTGCAATTTGAAGAAGCGGTTCAGTCTGTTGCTCGTGAAGGTCAGCCGCACATCATGTGTACTTACCTATTCGAACTTGCTGGTCAATTCTCTAGCTTCTACGAAGCGTGCCCTATCCTAGTTGCTGAAGACGAAGCGGTTAAGCAAAGCCGTCTTAAGCTTGCTGCACTGACAGCGAAGACAATCAAACAAGGTCTGTCTCTACTAGGTATCGACACTCTAGAGCGCATGTAAGCGATTCGAGATTCGAGATTCGAGATTCGAGATTCGAGATTCGAGATAATTAGAAAGGTTGGCGTGAAAGCGTCAACCTTTTGTTTTATTTGGAGGTCTAGTTTTCTGCCCAAGCGCTGGTACACACTGGCGTTCATAGTAAGAGATCTCCTACTACGCTCCTTCGTCGCTTTAGGAGATGACGGGAATAAAAGCAGTGATTACAAAGCGACACCAATGACGCGCCACCACTCTCCCCAATCGTCATTCCCTACAGTGAGGAACGAACGTGATAGGGAATCTGCTTATTGAGAACGTAAGCGCTAGCCACATTCTTAATCCAACCTTATACTCAACTAAAACAATCAATTGGAAAAATCATGAGCTTCGAACTTCATCCTCAATTAGCAAAAGACACCACTGTTATTGGTGAGTTTCCACTAAGCCTTGCCCTACTACATAAAGATAATGCCGTGCCTTGGGTTATCCTTGTACCAAAGCGTGCCAACCTTAAAGAGTTGCACCACTTACCAATGAAAGAGCAACAGCAGTTCCTTCATGAATCTCAAGCGGTAAGCCAAGCTCTAGAAGCGACTTTTCAGCCAGACAAACTGAACTTAGGCGCACTTGGTAATATGGTGCCGCAACTACACATCCATCATATCGCTCGTTTCAAAGATGACATCGCATGGCCGGGACCGGTATGGGGCAATACCAAAGGCGAGCAACGCAGCGAAGACGAACAAGCAGCACTACTGACCCGAATTCAAAACGTTCTATCTCTGAGCTCTTTGTTTCAAAAAGCATAATTAAAAATTCGAATTCAAAAAAAAACCGCAGCCAATAAGCTGCGGTTTTTCATTTTCAATCTTAAGAACTACATCATTACATTGAGCGACAAACTGTCTTGTTGATTAATAGTGTAACGTATTCGAGTCGTGTGACCATGTTGGTTGGTGTCCACTAAGCGACTTACCTTACCTTTCTTAATCCAAACATTAAGCATCGCGTCGACGCCATCTTCACTCATGCCAAACTTTGTAGCTAGCTCTTTACGAGCTGCACCACCTTGTTCACCAATGTACTGATGTAATTCTCTTAAAATCATGCGAATTGAGCCTCTAGTGCGCGCTGTTTCTGACCCAGCTTTTTAAAGCCGATGTAAGTAAGAACAAAGCCAGCCACAATCACTACCATCCAAACTGCACTTGAGATTGGGTGAGCAGCGAAGTTAGCTGCTTGGTAGTAGAAAGTCGCGCCAAAATAGCCTAGAGCCATTGTCCAAACCGCAATAAAGCGTGCAAACATTTGGCCAAACTCTTTTACGTATGCGCCCATCGCAGCAACACAAGGAGTGTATAGTAAGATAAGAATTAGGTACGCAAACGCAGCATGGCTAGAGACAAACTTCTCTTTCAGGTTACCGAAGATAGATGTATCAACTTCTTGCTCTTCAGCCACAGCGCTTGAATCTGAAAGATCACCGACTTCAATACCTAGAGGATCTGAATAGCTAAGACCTGCTAGGTTATCTGGGATTGTCATTACTGCTTCATGTAGGCTGCCCGCTAAATCAAACTCCGCAGCTTCTTCATCAGAAGGTGTTGTGTACAAGCTGTTCAGTGTACCCACTACCGCTTCTTTAGCGAAGATACCTGTAATGATACCTACTGTCGCTGGCCAGTTCTCTTCTTGAATACCGATTGGCGCAAACACAGGCGTTACCACTTGAGCTGCTTTCGACAATACCGAGTTTTCGCTATCTTCGTTACCGAATGACCCATCAGTACCTAGTGAGTTAAGGAAGCTCAGTACTGCAACGACCATAACAATAGT
The DNA here is from genome assembly GCF_009363355.1 of Vibrio sp. THAF190c. Taxonomy (NCBI): domain Bacteria; kingdom Pseudomonadati; phylum Pseudomonadota; class Gammaproteobacteria; order Vibrionales; family Vibrionaceae; genus Vibrio; species Vibrio sp. THAF190c. The sequence goes on from NZ_CP045338.1 coordinate 2,389,424, forward strand.
TTTACCTGCACCAAGAACGAAACGCTTCAGTTTCTGCCATGTTTTTAGCATCACGTTTTGCATAGTTGGTAACTCGTAATCTGGCATCTCCATTACTAGGCTGTCACTGCTGCCCGGGTAAAGAGTATTCTTCAGGAATAGGCCCGTAAAGATAGACGCAACAATACCTAACAGGTAAAGAGCGAATACGATGTTCTGACCCGCACCCGGGAAGAACGCTGCTGCAAATAGAGCGTACACAGGTAGACGTGCGCCACATGACATAAACGGAGCCATTGCAGCGGCAAGTTTACGCTCGCGTTCTTGGTCAAGTGTACGTGTCGCCATAATAGAAGGAACGTTACAACCAAAACCTAGCACCAAAGGTACGAAAGCTTTACCAGGTAGGCCAATCTTCTGCATCACCTTATCGAGAACAAAAGCGGCGCGAGCCATGTAACCTGAGCTCTCTAGAACAGCAAGGAACAAGTACAAGCAAGCAATAACAGGAATAAAAGTCGCGACCGTTTGAATACCACCACCAATGCCATCAGCTAAGATCGTCACTAGCCAGACCGGTAAATGATCATCCAATAAGTAGTGACCACCATCTACCAACAGTGCACCAACGCCGATGTCAAAGAAGTCGATAAATGCGCTACCGATGTTAATGGAGAACATGAACATCAGGTACATCACAACGAAAAAGAACGGAATGCCTACCCACTTATTCAGAATCAGTTGGTCAGCTTTCTCCGTGAAGCTTCGGCTCAATTTACCTTCGCTACGACGCACGCGCTTACAAAGCTCATGCAGCATAGTGTATTTTGCATCTGCTACCGCTAAGTCGATATCAAACTGGGCCGCCGCTCTCAGTGCATCAACTTGTTGGCGCTCGTTCGGTGCAAGGCTGTTCAAAACTAGGTAATCATTTTCAAGGGCGCGAATAGCAAGTGCACGATGTGATACGTCAGCATCATTAAATTGAGTTTCGACTTGTGGTAGTAGCGCTTCGAACGCTTCTTCATATTCGATCTTAGTCGGCTCTAAGCTAACTCCTTGGACCAACAATTTATGCAGCTTCTCTTTAAAGCGTGCAACTTGTGATTTGTCGTTTGCTGATAAGCTTAAAACTGGACAGCCAAGAGCTTTTTCTAGTGCTTTCTGATCAATCACCTGACGCTCACGCTTAAGCACATCCATCTTGTTTAATACAACAATCATTGGACGACCCATCTCACGCAGCTGAAGCGTCATGTATAGGCTGCGCTCTAAGCTACTCGCATCGACAACATTGATGATCACATCTGCTGGATGGGTAAGTACTGCACGAGAAGCAATAGATTCATCAATACTGTTGCTGTCATTACCACTATCTAGGGCGTAAATACCTGGAAGGTCAGTCAGTTTAAACTGATCACCCGCATGATTATATGTACCTGTCTTTTTCTCTACGGTAACACCAGCCCAGTTACCGACGTGCTGTTTAGCACCGGTTAAAGCATTAAACAGAGTCGTTTTACCGCTGTTTGGATTACCAACAGTCAACACTTGATAGTTCATTAGCTCACCTCGATCTGTTCAGCAATGTTTTGACGAATAGCGATAGAGACACCTCTTACTTCAACCTGTAATGGATCTCCCATCGGTGCACGACGGATCAGAGTGACTTGGGTTTTCGGAAGAACCCCCATTACCATGAGTTTTTTTCTAACATCGGGAGATAGCCCGGTGAGAGCAACAACGGTAGCCGCTTTGCCTTGCTCAAGCTGTGACAGTTTCATAAGCATCCAGTAGAGATATTGATAATGAGAAATATTGTTATTAACGCGATCATACACATCAATAACCATAATAATAATGTGTGAAATCAAAGTTTCCGAAAATAGACACTCGTAAATTTCGTTAAAACACGCTACGTCAATTCCGTTATTTTCAACACTCAATGAAAACTAGCGCGCGAGTACAAAATCAAAGAACACCAAACAAATAGATTAAAATCAATAAGTTATGATTATGTCGCATTTATTACATAATGATGTCGTTAATTTTATAAGGAAAATAAGTGCTACCCCGTATAGTTAATTCCAACGAAGAGAAACTCCTTCTCTTTAACTTTATTCCAGAGGTGATATGGCTTTCGCTGTATCACTCCGGCAGCAAGCGAAGGTGTCTTTGACACCCGTGGTATAGTCCCCCCGGCTATACCACGATATTTTTTTCTTATCTTCTCTGTCCCATCTTTTACTAATCAATCATCTATTCTTTCGTATCTCGTATCTCGTATCTCGTATCTCGTATCTCGTATCTCGTATCTCAAAAGCATAAAAAAGCCCCGAACAATATCGAGGCTCATTAGTATTCCAATTTCTATTAGTCATCACTATTTTCAGCAAACTTCGAAGGTGACATGCCAAAGTGGTGTTTGAATCTCTGACTAAAATACGACGGGTCATTAAATCCAGAATTGAATGCCACGTCAGATACCTTCTCGCCAGCCAATAGTCTTTCGCAAGCATGCTCTAAACGTACTTGATTCAGGTACTCTTTAAACGTCTTATCAAAAGCAGATTTAAAACGACGTTGTAAGCTACGCTCAGACATATATAACAAGCGTGCAGCTGAAGCCGTACCAAACTCTGCATCCGAGTAATGCTCACTAACTAATAGCGTGACGCGGTTCTTCCACTCTTGCTCAGCGCTCAGTTTCTGCTGCTCTTGCGTAAGCACAGGGTGTCTAATGGTTTCTATCTGCTCTAGAGTACTTGCTTTAATTTTCTGAGAGGCTTGGTATTCGATCGGCCATGACAGTTGCACGACATTCTGCGAATCCGATATAAACGTCTTTAGTTCGCCCCCACTCTGGTGGATAAGGAGCGGTAGTTTTTCAATGTTTAAATCTGTTGACTGAGCTAATCCAGCCTCGGGATCGGCGGCCGCCCACTTAGGGAAAGGCATCCCAAAATCACGCAGTGTTATCACAAGCTGCTGCTTGACCTCTTCAACCGAGACAAGCATTCGTTGTGATTTAAAGTTGCGTTTGATCGCACTCGCCACCAAGCTATTAAAGACAATATCAAGATTGAAGTAGTTCAGCGTTATATATCGCTGCTTGGTATTTAAGTTAACCTCAAGTTCAATACCGGCCTTTGCAAGATCGTCCTTCCATGCGGTCAACACCGACTCTAAAACTAATACCAAGTCATAATACGTTGTTTGACCGTTCTCATGGCCTTGAGCGAGCTGCTCTAAACCTTGGCGAAGCTCTACGATAGGTGATACTTCATCACTTTCTTGCCAATTAGGGATAAGTGCTGCAGCACGATTGACCTCTTCAACCAGCCCACCAGCGGTATGGGTTACCAAAACATTTTTAACCGCCAACTGTTTTTTAAGTTGTTGGTTGGTTGCCAATAAAATTCGACTTTGATGACGTAACTGATCGGTCTTCAAAGCCACTTGAGCCTTAAGCTTGCGGTTAGCAAAGGTGACAAAACGGGAACGCCAAAATACCAGCACCGTAACGAAACCTATCAACAAAACCATAAAGCTTGCGGCTGCCCAATTGCTTAAATACCAAGGTTCCAAAATAGTAAATAGTTGCTTAGTTGAAACGAAGCGATAGTGAGAGTCTTTAACAGGCTTCACTTCAAGAACATAATCTCCAGGAAGAATATGCTCCAAAGCCAACAAACCGCCTTCAAACTCAATCCAAGGTTCGTCCTCATTCAGTCGATACTCCATTGCTTGGACAAAACCAACCGGCAATACCCCAAACTTAAAGCTCAATGAGGATCCATAGGGCACTTGTAATGACTCTATGTATTTCCCACCCAAAGCAACTGTATTTTGATCAACAGTGACTTTACTTACCAACGCACGCCTTTGTGGCGTATCAGACACCAAGAGCTCGTTGGACATTGCACCAACGAGGCCATACTTAGAGCCCATAACAAGCAAGCCCGATTGCAGTGGGTCAGCCACTGATAAGCTGCACGCCCCAGGCGCAAACTCATTGAGAATCAAGCCAAATGGTGAACCAATATGTTTGTTGAGAATGCCACTGAGTCCATAAAAGCTAATCCCCTTTGACGAACCCAACCAGATCCCGTGTTTATCACTGACCAAGCAAACCGGGCTGATGTTATCTTCTACCAACTCGATATCTTCAAGGTATTCACTTCCCTTGGCAATTCGATAAACGCCATAGCTTCCAGCAAACCAGTGTGAGCCATCATTCGAGTGAGCAATATCAACCACCTTACCAAATCTCAAACTGTCTCTTTTGAAGCTAATCCTGCCATCGACTAATGAATAGAAACCATGGTCGGTGCCAATATAGACTTCGCCTTGCTTATCTACCGAGAGATCTGTGATTTTTGCAGGTAAGTACTTACTGACTAGCCAATCCATGCCGTACGATGTCGCTTTATTAGTAGTTATATTGAACGAATAAAGGTTTTGTTCAGACGTCAGCCATAATAGCCCTTGTGTATTCAGCGCGAGAGTATCGACTGGTCGTTGACGCAAGCTTCTAGGTAGCTCTAATGAGGTGAGCTGGCGACTATGTTGGTCGACTGCATTTAAGCCTGTTGGAGTAGCAAGATAAACCAAGCCCTGATGCGCGACGATATCACTTACGGGCTCAGAATAAATTCGCTTTGGAAGCTCGCCCGCATCCGGTTTCGCTACGTAGAGACCCTCCGATGTTGCTACCCAAAACTCGGATTCACTGATAGACAGTATTTTATTGACGAAAAAGCGCACCGAATGCATGCCTAATCCAGAGATGGAAGTTCTTTGAAAGGTGCTACTGTATAAAGAAAAGTAGCGTATTCCATTGTTAGTGGCTATCCACAAACCACCAGCAGAGTCGTTGACTAACGAGTATATCTTTTCACCAGGAAGCGAAAAGTCTTGGTTATCAGAGCCTTGGAAACGCTGTATCTTACCCGTAATAAAGTTGTAGCTCATCAAACCGTGTTCGGTTCCAATCCAGTATTGATCGGAGGTTTCAGCAAGAGACAACACGTGAGAGCCGGGAATTCGATTTACTACATCCGGCGATGATAAGTTAATGATCACCAACCCATTGCGCGTCCCGACAAGCAGCTCACGTCGAGCATCAGAAAAGTAGACCTCCTCGATATAGAACTTACCGGAAGCGGTAATGTGTTCAAATTCTTTCTCTTCAGAGCGATACACCCCTGCCGACGTTGCGAGTACCCACTTCGAAAGTACCCGTTCAGCGTCATTGATTCGGATATCACTGCGCTTATTGTGACGATATAGCTTGAGTAATGAATACGTTTCAAATTCACTGGTGAGTGTATTGTAGGTATAGAAGTTATTTCTATCGGTAACCCAGATATAGTCACCTGATGCGCCGATATTACGAATTTCAGCTCCCGGGCTCAGACTAAATGCAAGGAAGCTCTCTATGCCTGGGACATGTCGATAGACCTCATTATCAAAGTAGGTCCAAAATTCATCGTTTAGAAAAGCCACTTCATCGGAAGAGAATTCAAGCAAACTGCCTTTCCTGGGTAAGAGAGTTCCACCATCATAAAACATGACTTTACCGTGGACATCGTGAATCCATAGACCGCCACCTTCACCCAAATAAAGGTTTTTAGCCGCAAGAAAGTTCCCTTGCCCTTGAACGGGTAAAGGATAGAAAACAGATGATGCGGCACTCAGTGTAGAAGCACCCAGCGAAATACTCATGAAGATGAGTAATCTGATGATCACTTGATACAAGGTTTTTCCCAAAAACAGCAAATACAGCGCGGCCCACACGGCTTTGAAAGTGCGATAACCGTCGACGAGTTATTTTGTGATTATAATTATCTCACTATTTTAGCGGAAATTACCTAGGGAAAAAGACGGTTTGTAAAATTGAGGAAGGATTTATCTTATAGATCACGAAAATGCCGCAAAAACGCGGCATTATTCATAAATGTCTGATTACTAAGTCCATAAGGACTTAACGCTAACGTGAATTATCGCGCTGATAGACAGTTTGAGTAACTATCAGTCAATTGCTGTAGGAACTCAAAGTAACTGCCCTTACCCACCTCGATATTTGAACCGACCGGATCAAGTTGTCCTTTCTGAGTTGAGCTACCACGTACCACTGATTCGATAACCGCCGGTGTAAATTGAGGCTCAGAGAAAACACATTGAACATCTTGCTTAGCCAATGTCTTCTTAATTGAGATCAGTGTCTTAGCACCAGGTTTACGCTCAGGGCTCACTGTAAAGTGACCAAGCTTATTTAGACCGAATTCATCTTCATAGTAGCTGTATGCATCATGGAATACGTAGTAACCCTTGTCTTTTACTGGTGCTAGTTGTGCTTCAATCGAGCTCTTTTTCTCAGCAAGCTGTTTCAAGAAGTTCTCTAGGTTTTTGTTATAAGCATCTGCATTCTGAGGGTCTAGTTCTACGAGCTTACCGGTAATATAAGATGAAGCGACTTCCACTTGATCAATACCTAACCAGAAGTGAGGGTCATGACTACCATGATCGTGCCCGTCATGGTGGTGGTCATGTGAATCTTCACCAAACTCTTTTAAGTTGATGTTCGGAATTTCACTAATAGTCACCACGTTGTCATTTGACTTAACGACTTTAGTCAGAAAGGCTTCTAGGTCTGGACCGAACCAAATTACCATGTCAGCTTGCTGAACTTTCTTCACGTCAGACGGTTTCAAAGCGTAATCATGAGGTGAGGCATTACTGTCCATTACCGCGTCTGGCTCACTAACACCTTGCGTTAATTCAGTAACAATCATTTGAATAGGTTTAAAACTTGTTAGAATAGTGCTCGCACTGGCAACGCTTGGGATTAATAATAAGCTTGTCAGTATAAAAGATGAACGTAACATATTACCTCGATAATAGAAAAGTAGCTTAGGCTTGCTATAAATGTTACATTATAACATTAGCTAATTGCAAATGAGTTCTATTCATGGATAACTTAATCCAATTGGATTCCGTCAGTGTTGAGTTCGACGGTAGAAAAGTTTTAGACAATATCTCTCTAAATATAGAGCGCGGCCAAATCACAACTCTAATAGGCCCAAATGGTGCAGGTAAATCGACCTTAGTCAAAGTGCTACTCGGACTTCAAAAGCGATATTCTGGCACCATTACCAAAAACAAAAAACTAAAAATTGGCTATGTTCCTCAAAAACTGAAGCTGAACGACTCTCTACCTCTAAATGTAGAGCGCTTCCTCAAGCTTACCGGTAAATTCAGCCAACAAGAGATTCTTGAATCATTAAAACTGGTTGGCGCAGAGCATCTGCTTAAAAACAACATGCACCAGTTATCTGGTGGTGAGAACCAGCGCGTGCTTATCGCTCGTTCACTACTCCGTCGCCCAGATTTACTGGTACTCGATGAGCCAGCACAAGGTGTTGATGTTCAAGGCCAAATTGATCTTTATGAACTTATCGACTCAATCCGTCACCGTTTCGGCTGTGCGGTATTCATGGTATCTCATGACTTGCACCTCGTGATGGCGAAAACCGATGATGTCATCTGCTTGAATCACCACGTTTGCTGTTCTGGTGCACCGGCCGATATCAAGCACCACCCTTCGTATATCGCTTTATTTGGTACAGCGGTACAAGAGAGCTTGGCTTTCTACCATCACCAACATGATCATCACCATCACGACTTGGCAGGCCAACCTGTTTCAGGCGATGTTCACGACTGCAAAAATCATAATCACGGACATCACTAATGCTTGAGTTCCTTTTACCTTCTATTCTTGCTGGCCTTGGCATTGCACTTATTGCTGGCCCACTGGGTTCATTCGTTGTGTGGCGTAAAATGGCTTACTTTGGTGATACGTTGGCTCACGCGTCATTGATGGGGCTAGCACTTGGCTTTTTATTAGAGATTAACCTCTACTTAGCACTGCTAATCTGCTGTTTGATGCTTGCGGTGCTGCTAGTTACCTTACAGAAACAGAAGCTGGTCGCGACCGACACACTTCTGGGCATACTCGCACACAGTGCACTTTCGCTTGGTTTAGTGGCCGTTAGTTTTCTCGACAACGTACGTGTAGACCTAATGAGCTATCTATTTGGTGATCTGCTTGCTGTGTCACCAACAGACCTTCTGTTTATTTATGGTGGCGCCGCCGCTGTGGCACTAGTTTTGGCGATCTTCTGGCGCCCGTTGCTATCCACAACGGTTAACGAAGATCTTGCCGCTGTAGACGGTATCAACATAGACCTGATGCGCTTGGTATTGATGTTAATGGTCGGTATCGTTATTGCGGTAGGTATGAAGTTTGTCGGTGCTCTGATTATGACATCGCTACTGATTATTCCAGCTGCGACAGCACGTAAATTTGCTCAAACCCCCGAACAGATGGCTTTTATTGCCTCGGGTATCGGTTCTTTGGCAGTACTCGGCGGCCTTAGTCTCTCTTGGTTCTACGACACCCCAGCGGGTCCTTCTGTCGTCATCACAGCAACGGCAATGTTTATGCTGTCCCAGATGGTAAAGAATCGAGCGTAACGTTACTTTTCGTATCTCGTATCTTCGAGAACATACAAAAAAGGCTTGGTCATCGACCAAGCCTTTTTATTATCTATCACTGTAAAGCGCTGATTACCAACCAGTAATCTCGCGTAGACCTTTACCGATGTCAGCAAGAGACTTAACTGTCTTAACGCCTGCTGCTTCTAGAGCTGCGAATTTGTCTTCAGCAGTACCTTTACCGCCAGAGATGATTGCGCCAGCGTGGCCCATACGTTTACCTGGAGGAGCAGTAACACCTGCGATGTAAGAAACAACTGGCTTAGTTACATTCTCTTTAATGAACGCTGCTGCTTCTTCTTCCGCTGTACCACCGATTTCACCAATCATTACGATTGCTTCTGTTTCAGGATCTTCTTGGAACAGTTTTAGGATGTCGATGAAGTTTGAACCTGGGATTGGGTCACCACCGATACCAACACATGTAGACTGACCGAAGCCTTCGTCTGTTGTTTGTTTAACTGCTTCGTAAGTAAGAGTACCTGAACGAGATACGATACCTACTTTACCTTTCTTGTGGATGTGACCAGGCATGATACCAATCTTACACTCGTCTGGAGTGATAAGACCTGGACAGTTAGGACCGATCATGCGAACGCCAGTTTCTTCTAGCTTCACTTTAACGTCGATCATATCTGTCGTTGGAATACCTTCGGTGATCGTTACGATCAGTTCGATACCTGCGTCGATCGCTTCAAGGATTGCATCTTTACAGAAAGGTGCTGGTACGTAGATAACTGTTGCTGTTGCACCAGTCACTTCTACTGCTTCACGTACTGTGTTGAATACAGGAAGACCAAGGTGAGTTTGACCACCTTTACCTGGAGATACACCACCAACCATTTGCGTACCATATGCGATAGCTTGCTCTGAGTGGAATGTACCTTGACCGCCAGTGAAACCCTGACAGATTACTTTAGTGTCTTTGTTAATTAGTACAGACATTATTTCGCCTCCGCAGCAGCAACAACTTTCTGAGCAGCATCTGTTAGAGATTCAGCTGCAATGATATCAACATCAGAATTAGCAAGTACTTCACGACCTAGGTCTGCGTTTGTACCTTCTAGACGAACAACAACTGGTACTGTTACGCCGACTTCTTTAACCGCACCGATAATACCTTCAGCGATCATGTCACAACGTACGATGCCACCGAAGATGTTTACTAGTACTGCGCTAACATTGTCATCAGAAAGGATGATCTTGAATGCTTCAGCTACACGCTCTTTCGTTGCGCCGCCGCCTACATCAAGGAAGTTTGCTGGTTTGCCACCGTGTAGGTTAACGATATCCATCGTACCCATTGCTAGACCTGCACCGTTAACCATACAGCCAACGTTACCGTCTAGTGCTACGTAGTTCAGTTCCCACTGTGCTGCGTGTGCTTCGCGCTCATCTTCTTGAGATGGATCGTGCATTTCACGCAGTTTAGGCTGACGGTACATCGCGTTTGAGTCGATGTTGATCTTGCCATCTAGACAAAGAAGATTGCCTTCGCCAGTGATAACAAGTGGGTTGATCTCTAGTAGAGCTAGGTCGTACTGAGAGAACATTTGGCCAAGACCCATGAAGATCTTAACGAACTGTTTGATTTGGTCGCCAACTAGACCAAGTTTGAACGCAAGTTCACGGCCTTGGTAAGCTTGAGGACCTACTAGAGGATCAATCGCAGATTGGTGAATCAACTCAGGAGTTTCTTCAGCGATTTTCTCAATGTCCACACCGCCTTCAGTAGACGCCATGAATACAATTTTACGAGTTGCACGGTCTACAACTGCGCCTAGGTAAAGTTCGTTAGCGATGTTAGACGCTTCTTCAACTAGGATTTTAGTTACAGGCTGACCATTTGCATCTGTTTGGTAAGTCACTAGGTTCTTACCTAGCCACTTTTGAGCAAACTCTTTAACGCCTTCTTTTGTGTCATGTAGTTCTACACCGCCCGCTTTACCGCGACCGCCTGCGTGTACTTGACACTTAACAACTTTCTTTTCAGTAGAGATACGACCCGCAGCTTCGAAAGCTTCTTGAGCTGTATCACATGCGAAACCTTCTGGTACAGGCAAACCGAATTCTGCAAACAGCTGTTTGGCTTGGTATTCATGCAAATTCATTTTGATATTCCGTTTATTTTCCCTTGAGGGATTATTATTTCCATAACGACACAGTTATCTGTGTTACGTCTGTAGGGTCTTCTCAAATCAGCCAAGATAACTCAGATAAATAGCGAATATTTAACAAGTAATCTTTAGCTCAAGTGAAGGCCAAACGTCGAGCTAGCCTAGCCTTTGAAACTATCAACGTCTAGCTGTTGAGCACAACTAGACGTTTTAGCGATATTAAACGTCTAATAGGAGACGTGCTGGATCTTCTAGTAGCTCTTTAATCGTTACTAGGAAGCCAACTGACTCACGGCCATCGATTAGACGGTGGTCGTAAGATAGCGCTAGGTACATCATCGGTAGGATTTCAACCTTACCGTCAACCGCCATCGGACGCTCTTGGATCTTATGCATACCCAGGATAGCCGCTTGTGGTGGGTTGATGATTGGCGTTGACATCAGTGAACCAAATACGCCGCCGTTTGTGATAGTGAAGTTACCACCCATAAGCTCATCAACAGTTAGCTTGCCGTCACGGCCTTTGATCGCTAGCTCTTTGATGCCTTTTTCGATATCAGCGAAGCCTAGAGTGTCACAGTCTTTAAGTACTGGAGTTACTAGACCACGTGGCGTAGATACCGCCATGCTGATGTCGAAGTAGTTGTGGTAAACGATATCATCACCGTCGATAGACGCGTTTACTTCTGGGTAACGCTTCAATGCTTCAGTTACTGCTTTCACGTAAAAAGACATAAAGCCTAGACGCGTGTCGTGACGCTTCTCGAACTGGTCTTTGTACTGCTTACGAAGGTCCATGATTGGCTTCATGTTTACTTCGTTGAACGTCGTTAGCATTGCAGTGCTGTTCTTCGCTTCAAGCAGACGGTTAGCGACTGTCTTACGTAGACGAGTCATTGGCACACGCTTCTGGCTACGAGCTGCTGCTGGTGCTTCTACCGCTGCAGGAGCCTCTGCTTTAGGTGCAGATTTCGCTGCCGCTAGGTGCGCATCGATGTCTTCACGAGTGATACGACCGCCTACACCAGTGCCTTTAACATCAGCTGGTTGTAGGTTGTGTTCAGCTAGAAGACGACGAACAGCTGGGCTTAACGCGTCGTTGCTCTCTTCAGAAAGCGTCGCTTTGTGGCGCTTGTCTGGAGATGCTTCAGTATCTTCTGTTGTATCAGTCGTTGGTTCACCAGCAACCGCGCCAGGCTTAAGCTTAGCGATAAGTTGCTTGGAAAGTACTGTTGCACCTTCTTCTTCGATGATTGCCTCTAGAACACCTGCTTCTGGAGCTGGTACTTCTAGAACCACTTTGTCAGTTTCAATATCTACGATGACTTCATCGCGTTCAACCGCTTCACCCGGTTGTTTGTGCCAAGTTGCGACTGTTGCGTCAGCCACCGATTCAGGTAAATCTGGAACCAGAATTTCAATTGTCATATCTGTGTTTTCCTTTTACTTCTAGTTCGAAAGTAGGGTCAGAGCGTCTTCAATTAACGCTTTTTGTTGTTTCAAGTGTACTGACATGTAGCCAACCGCAGGTGATGCTGAAGCAGGACGGCCTGCATATTTAAGATCAGCACCCGCTGGAATCGCAGCACGGAAGTTGTGTTGGCTGCTGTACCAAGCACCTTGGTTTTGTGGCTCTTCTTGACACCAAACGTAATCTTCAACATTTGTGTACTGTGCAATCGCAGCTTGAACTTCCTCAAGAGGGAATGGGTATAGCTGCTCGATACGCACAATAGCAACATCGTCTTGTTCGTTCTTACGGCGCTGTTCTAGTAGGTCAAAGTAAACCTTACCTGAACAGAACACTACGCGTTTGACGTTCTCTGGCTTGATGTCATCAATCTCAGCGATTGCTGGCTGGAATGTACCCTCTGCAAGATCTTCAAGTGAAGACGTACACAGTGGGTGACGCAGCAATGACTTAGGAGACATAACAATCAGAGGACGACGCATTGGACGAACAACCTGACGACGAATCATGTGGTAAACCTGAGCCGGTGTTGATGGAACAACAACCTGCATGTTCTGTTCAGCACATAGCTGTAGGTAACGCTCTAGACGTGCAGAAGAGTGCTCTGGACCTTGACCTTCGTAACCGTGTGGAAGCAGCATTGTTAGACCACATAGACGTGCCCATTTTTGCTCACCAGACGAGATGAATTGGTCGATAACTACTTGAGCGCCATTCGCAAAATCACCAAACTGTGCTTCCCAAAGGGTTAAGCCGCTTGGCTCTGCTGTTGCGTAGCCGTATTCAAATGCCAGAACCGCTTCTTCAGATAGTACTGAGTCAAATACTTGGAAAGGACCCTGCTTATCGTGAATGTTCGCTAGTGGAACGTAAGTGCTCGCATCTGTTTGGTTATGTAGAACAGAGTGACGGTGGAAGAAAGTACCACGGCCTGAATCTTGGCCAGAAATACGGATACGTTTACCATCATCAACCAGAGTCGCATACGCAAGCGTCTCCGCCATACCCCAATCGACTTCTTTCTCACCATTAATCATGGCAGTACGATCGTTGTACAGTTTGTTTACTCGGCTTTGTAGCTTGTGGCTATCTGGGTATTGGCACAGCTTAGTACCAAGCTCTTTTAGACGCTCGATATCAATTTTGCTGTTCCAATCGATGTTCCAATCGTGACCAATGTATGGGCTCCAGTCTACAGAGTGCAGTGCCATTGGGCGCCACTCTTTAACGACAACTTCACCATGGTCTAGAGCATCACGGTATTCGTTCACCAGCTGAGTTGCTGTGTCGATACCAAACTCACCGCGCTCCATTAGGATGTCAGCATATAGCTTACGTGGTGTTGGATGCTTCTTGATTTTTTGGTACATCAGCGGTTGAGTTGCATTCGGCTCATCTGCTTCGTTGTGACCGTGACGACGGTAACAAACAAGGTCAATAACAACATCGCGCTTGAACGTATTACGGTAATCCAGTGCCAGACGCGCAATGAAAGCTACTGCTTCTGGGTCATCTGCATTAACGTGGAAAATCGGTGCCTGTACCATCTTAGCGATATCAGTACAGTACATAGTAGAACGCGTGTCACGTGGGTTTGACGTTGTGAAGCCAACTTGGTTGTTAACAACGATACGAACAGTACCGCCAACACAGAAGCCACGTGCTTGAGACATGTTGAATGTCTCTTGAACTACACCTTGACCTGCAATTGCAGAGTCACCGTGAATAGTAATAGGTAGTACGCTGCTGCCATCTTTATCGTCTAGACGATCTTGACGAGCACGAACTGAACCAATAACTACTGGGTTTACAATCTCAAGGTGAGACGGGTTAAATGCCAACGCTAGGTGAACATCGCCACCTGGAGTTGCGAAGTCAGCAGAGAAACCTTGGTGATATTTCACATCACCTGTACCCCATGTTTCGTCGTGTTTGCCAGCAAACTCGTCGAATAGGTCTTGTGGTTTCTTACCAAGTACGTTCACCAGCATGTTCAAACGACCGCGGTGAGCCATACCAATAACAACTTCACGCATACCTTGACCACCAGCATGACGAATGATCTCTTTCGTCATTGGAATCAAAGCATCACCACCTTCTAGAGAGAAACGCTTCGCGCCTGGGAACTTAGCACCAAGGTAGCGCTCAAGACCTTCAGCAGCAGTTAGCTCTTCTAGGAAAGCTTGCTTCTCTTCTTTATTGAATGATGGTTGACCAGAAACAGACTCTAGACGTTGTTGAATCCAACGTTTTTGTTCTGTGTTAGTCATGTGCATGTATTCTGCACCGATAGAACCACAATACGTCTGCTTCAAAGATTTGTAGAGATCTTTAAGAACCATCGTCTCTTGGCCAATCGCATAAGAGCCGACGTTAAACGTCTCGTTGAGGTCTTCTTCGGTGAGAGTGTGGAAGGAAGGATCCAGTTCAGCGACTGTATCTCTTTTCCATAAACCTAGTGGGTCTAGGTTTGCTGCTTGATGCCCACGGAATCGGTAAGCATTAATAAGTTGCAGAACCTTTACTTGTTTCGCATCGACATCTGGATCACTAACTTGGACACTGTAATGCTTTGTTTCTTGAGCGAGTCGTCGGAAGTATTCACGAACACGAGAGTGTGGTTGTTCCACCGCTTCTGAAGCTTGCACAGGCAACTCTTCAAAAACGCTTCTCCATTCGTCACTTACCAAGTCGGGGTCACTTAGATACAGTTCGTAGAGTTCCTCTACGTATGTTGCATTGGCGCCAGCCAAGTGTGAAGACTCGAGCCATGCCTTCATCACGCCGTTGTGCATATTTTCCCTTAACCAGTAGTTTTCACGTTTGCTGCGGTCTTATAGCCGAGCTATTAAAAGGCCGCCCAAAACAGCTAGGGCGGCAATTTTTTTATTTCTCAAACCGAGCGATTTACAAGCATGGTCTTGATGTGACCAATCGCTTTCGTCGGATTTAATCCCTTAGGACAAACACTTACACAATTCATGATGCCATGGCAACGAAAAACGCTAAATGCATCATCAAGATCAGACAAACGTTCATCTGTCGCTGTATCTCGGCTATCAATTAACCAACGGTAAGCAGCTAGTAGGCCTGCAGGACCGATGAACTTGTCTGGGTTCCACCAGAAAGAAGGACAAGACGTTGTACAACATGCACACATGATACATTCATACAACCCATCCAAATGCGCTCGTTCATCAGGGGTTTGTAGGTTTTCGCGTGACGGTGGCACATTGCCATCAGACACTAAGAATGGCTTCACTTTTTCGTAGTTGTTGTAGAACTGAGTCATGTCCACGATAAGGTCACGCACAACCGGTAGACCCGGTAGTGGGCGAATCACAATCTTGTCTTGGCCAGACAGCGCAGACAATGGAGTGATACATGCCAGTCCATTTTTACCATTCATGTTAAGACCGTCAGAACCACATACACCTTCACGGCATGAACGACGGAATGAAATTGTTGGATCTTGCTCTTTTAGTAGGATAAGAGCGTCCAAAAGCATCATGTCTGACCCTTCGTCTACTTCAAGGACGTAATCCTTCATGTAAGGCTTTTGGTCAACATCTGGGTTGTAACGGTATAAAGAGAAATTCAGTTTCATGGTTAGATCTCCTTAGTACGTACGTGCTTTTGGTGGGAACGCTTCACGGTGGATAGGTTCCATGTTTACGTTACGCTTAGACATCTCTTCAGTATCAGGATTGTAAAGCGTGTGGCATAGCCATTGCTCATCATCACGATCAGGGAAGTCAAAACGAGCGTGTGCACCACGGCTCTCTGTACGGTAGTTAGCCGCTACAGCAGTCGCGTAAGCTGTTTCCATTAGGTTTTCAAGCTCTAGACACTCAATACGCTGAGTATTGAATTCTGTAGACTTGTCAGAAAGGTGTGCATTCTTCAGACGCTCACGAATCGCTTTAAGCTCTTCTAGGCCCTCAGCCATTGCTTTACCTTCACGGAATACAGAGAAGTTGTTCTGCATACATTGCTGTAGATCCTTACGGATCTGCGCTGGATCTTCACCGTCTGTGCTGTTTTCCCAACGGTTGTAGCGCTCTAGTGAACGTGCAATGTCTTCTTCAGTTGCTGGCTTCGCATCCGCTTGTTTCTTCAGTGTCTCACCTAGGTGTAGACCTGTCGCACGACCGAATACAACCAAGTCAAGTAGCGAGTTACCACCTAGACGGTTTGCACCGTGTACAGATACAGAAGCAATCTCACCACAAGCAAATAGACCTTGTACTTCAACATCGCTACCGTCTTCAGCTTGCTTGATCGCTTGACCAGAAACTTGCGTCGGAACACCACCCATCATGTAGTGACATGTTGGGATTACTGGAATTGGCTCTTTTACTGGGTCAACGTGTGCGAATGTACGAGACAATTCACAAACGCCAGGTAGACGAGATTCAAGCGTCTCTTTACCTAGGTGGTCCAGTTTTAGTTTGATGTGTGGACCCCAAGGACCGTCACAACCACGACCTTCACGGATTTCAACCATCATTGAACGAGCAACAACGTCACGACCCGCTAAGTCTTTCGCGTTTGGTGCGTAGCGTTCCATGAAACGCTCGCCGTCTTTATTTAGAAGGTAACCACCCTCACCACGACAACCTTCCGTTACAAGAACACCTGCGCCAGCGATACCCGTTGGGTGGAACTGCCACATTTCGATATCTTGCATTGGAACACCAGCACGGATCGCCATACCAACACCGTCACCAGTATTGATGTGAGCATTTGTCGTTGAAGCGTAAATACGACCAGCACCACCAGTTGCTAGGATAGTAGCTTTTGCTTTGAAGTAGCATACTTCGCCTGTTTCCATGCAAAGTGCTGTTGTACCAAGGATGGCACCGTCTTCGTTCTTCACAAGATCAAGCGCATACCACTCAGAGAATACGGTTGTTTTGTGTTTGATGTTTTGTTGGTAAAGCGTGTGTAGCAGAGCGTGACCAGTACGGTCAGCTGCCGCAGCGGTACGAGCCGCTTGCTCACCACCAAAGTTTTTCGATTGGCCACCAAAAGGACGTTGGTAAATGGTGCCGTTATCAAAACGAGAGAATGGAAGACCCATCTTCTCTAGTTCGATAACTGATTCTGGGCCATTTTTACACATGTATTCGATAGCGTCTTGGTCACCGATGTAATCAGAACCTTTAACCGTATCGTACATGTGTTGTTCCCAGTGATCCTCATGCGCATTACCTAGCGCAACCGTGATACCGCCTTGAGCAGAAACGGTGTGAGAACGAGTTGGAAATACTTTAGAAAGCAATGCACATGAAAGGCCTTGCTCAGAAATTTGTAGTGCGGCACGCATGCCAGCACCACCAGCGCCGATTACTACGGCATCAAACTCACGAACAGGAATAGTCACTTACGCACCCCACAAAACAAACAGACCAGAGAAGAAATATCCTAGAAGAACCGCAACTACACCTACTTGAAGACCAACACGCAGTTTCGCGCATTTGATGTAGTCGGTTAGCACTTGCCATAGACCGATCCAAGCGTGAACAAGAACCGATGTAAGCGCTAACATGGTAAAGACTTTAGTGAAGGTTCCACCAAAGAACTGAGTCCATGATACGTAAGAGATATCGGTGAAGGCACAAAAGCTCACCAAATAAATTGTGTAAAGCGTCATAATGATTGCAGTTGCACGAATCAGTAGAAAATCGTGAACGCCATTACGACCAAATGTAGAAACGTTGTTTACCATACTAAGATCCCCGCTAGTAGAGACAATACCGCTGTCGCTGCGAATGCAACCTTAGCGCTCTTAGCGCCAGATTCCAGCTCTTCAAAGTGACCTAGGTCCATAAGAAGGTGACGAATACCACCAGCAATGTGGTATGCCAAAGCGGTTAAAATGCCCCACAGAATAAACTTAACGAAAAAGCCATCGACGATGTCGCTTGCTTCCGTAAAGCCTTCCGGGGAAGAGAGGGAAATATTTAATAGATAAAGTAAAATTCCGATCGCAACAAAAGTAATCACCCCAGACACGCGGTGTAGGATGGAAGCTATTGCTGTGATAGGAAAGTGGATAGTCTGCAAATCTAAATTAACAGGTCTTGTCTTTCTTTCTTTCACGGGCTTGCTCACTCAGCTCCATTGAGCATTACGGTCATTAAATAACCTTTGATATTGTTATGGACAAAATTTGGTCGCAAACCTGTAAAATTTAACATTAACTTAACAAATAACTGAAGTTGAGCCTGAGTTAATTGTAAAATTTTTGTTAACAACAAGGTTAACGAAGACACCTCACATTTCTTCTTAGCCTTGCATTTATAAGGTTTTAACCAAACTTTTCAGCGCCACTATACGGACGGCAACATTCTAATACAATTGATGTAACAAATAATGCTACACAGCACAGATTTTTAACGAATTTAATGTAAAAAACACTAACAAGTGCACACAAAGCTGCAGAAAAATTGACTTTCCCACGTAAGACCAGTAAAAAAATGGCACATAAACATCCTGGACGGATTAAATAATAAACAAAGGAGATTGTTATGGCAGATAAGAAAGCTACCCTTCATATTGAAGGTCAAGCGCCAATCGAGCTGCCGATTACGGAAGGTGTACTTGGTACGCCAGTGATCGATGTTCGTACACTAGGTTCTAATGGTTTTTTCACTTTTGACCCTGGTTTTCTTGCCACTGCATCCTGTGAGTCTCAAATCACTTTTATTGACGGCGGCAAAGGTATCCTTTTGCACCGTGGTTACCCAATTGACCAACTAGCCAATAACGCTGATTACTTGGAAGTATGTTACATCCTTCTCTATGGTGAAGCCCCATCTCGCGACGAATACGAGAAATTCAAAACTACCGTTACTCGTCACACCATGGTTCATGAACAAATCGCAAGCTTCTTCCACGGCTTCCGTCGTGATGCACACCCAATGGCCGTTATGTGTGGCGTGGTTGGTGCTCTTGCTGCGTTTTATCATGACTCACTTGATATCAATAACGACACGCACCGTGAGATCGCGGCTTACCGCCTGATCTCGAAAATGCCAACGTTGGCGGCAATGTGTTACAAGTACTCGATCGGTCAACCGTTCATCTACCCTCGTAACGACCTAAGCTACGCAGAAAACTTCCTTCACATGATGTTCGCTAACCCATGTGAAGAGTACGAAGTAAACCCTATCGTTGCTCGCGCAATGGATAAGATCTTCACTCTGCACGCAGACCACGAGCAAAATGCTTCTACTTCAACAGTACGTCTATCTGGTTCTTCAGGTGCTAACCCGTTCGCGTGTATCGCGGCAGGTATCGCATCTCTTTGGGGTCCAGCTCACGGCGGTGCAAACGAAGCATGTCTACGTATGCTTGAAGAGATCGGCAGCGTAGATAACATCGAAGAGTATGTTGCAAAAGCGAAGGACAAAGACGACCCATTCCGTCTAATGGGCTTCGGTCACCGCGTTTACAAAAACTACGACCCACGTGCAACAGTAATGCGCGAAGCGTGTCACGAAGTACTGAAAGAGCTAAACATCAAAGATCCACTGCTAGACGTTGCAATGGAACTTGAGCGCATCGCACTTTCTGACGAGTACTTTGTATCTAAGAAACTGTACCCGAACGTAGATTTCTACTCAGGTATCATCCTGAAAGCGATCGGTATCCCTGTTTCAATGTTCACAGTAATCTTTGCGATGTCTCGTACTATTGGTTGGATTGCACACTGGAACGAGATGCATAGTGACCCAACGAACCGTATCGGTCGTCCACGTCAGCTGTACACTGGTCAAGAGCAGCGTGACTTTAAAGCACTTCACGAACGTGAATAATCGCTTTTAAAGTATGATTGTTAAAAAGGGTTGATGCGAAAGCATCAACCCTTTTCTTTTTATACGAGATACGAGATACGAGATACGAGATACGAGATACGAGATACGAGATACGAGATACGAGATACGAGATACGAGATACGAGATACGAGATATTTTGAATATCCGTAACGGCCTGTCAAGGAGATTCCCTACTCCTTCCTTCGTCAGTCTAGGGAATGACGGTAAGAACAATACTGACAATATCGTCATCCCCAAGAGCAAGGGACGAGCGAGTTGGGGATCTCACGAAGCGTATAGAAAAACTTACGAAGTTCCTCAAAGGTTTAAGGGATACTCTCTACTCGTATCCCTCATCCCGTATCTGCTCTTATACCGGATTATCGATATCGATAAACTCTACATCTAAACCATGCTCTTTAGCTAGCCACTCACCTAGCGCTTTAATACCATAGCGCTCTGTTGCATGGTGCCCTGCTGCGAAGTAATGAATGTCTTGCTCACGTGCTGAATACGTTGTGCGTTCTGAGATCTCACCCGAAATAAATGCATCTAAGCCGTTTGCTGCAGCAAGCTCAATGTAGTCTTGGCCACCACCCGTACACCAACCGACTGTTTCAATCATTTTATCGGCGTTTTCTGGAGCAATATGCAGTGGCTCACGATTCAAAACTTGATTGAGCTTCTCCGCAAATTCAGCACCTGTTATTGGTTTGCTCAATTTACCAAACATAGCGACTGATTGTGGGTGCCCTTCTAAACCGCCTTCTACCTCGATATCAAGCAGCCGAGCCAGCTCAGCGTTGTTACCTAATTCCGGATGAATATCCAGAGGTAAGTGATAACCCATAAGGTTGATGTCATTCTTAATCAAAGTGCGGATGCGTTTACCCTTCATACCACGAATCGGCTCAGGCTCACCTTTCCAGAAATAACCATGATGAACAAGCAGTGCATCTGCGTTTAGCTCAACCGCCTTATCAATTAAAGCTTGTGAGGCAGTAACACCTGTAACAATGCGTTTTACTTCAGGCGTACCTTCAACTTGCAGACCATTCGGACTGTAATCTTTAATCTGTTGAGGTTGCAGCTTCTCATTAAGAATTTTTTCTAATTGTAGGTTATTCATTGCTTGTTCCAGCTTACATTTTTGATAACGTGGTTATATCAATTTACGGGTAGAATGTCGAAAGCATACTTGGGTCGGACGACCTTAGCCAATCAGTGAGGAATAGATGGCGTCATTACAACGATTTTTTCAATGGATCATGGATTCACCGCCACTGTTAGAGTGCAAGCAACCCGTCAGTGATTTAACACAATTTGCATCGTCACATTCGCTGCCAAGCAACCATCAATATCAAGGTAATCCAAGACTAGGGTTTGTCTATCAGCACTTGTGTCAAACCCTTTTCGAAAACTCACCACATTACGTCATTTCTCATGATGAAATTCAAATCAATGTAAATGGTCGAACATTGGGTGCCATAGACTTTATTCTAAAAGATAAGCGCAACGCTCAATTGGAGCATTGGGAAGTGGCAATTAAGTTTTATCTGCTTCATGAAGATACTTGGTACGGTCCGAATGCGCATGACCAACTCGACAAGAAGTTTGATCGTATGCTTAGCCACCAGCTCAAGATGTCGAGTTCTGAAGCATTTCGCGCTCAATACCCTGACCTCGATATTCAATCGCAACATCTGTTAATGCAAGGCCGCTTGTATATTAACCCGTTTCTTGAACAAAAAGTTCCAACTCATTGTTTAAGTTATAAAATTAACTCCACACAAGTAAACGGCTACTGGTGCTATCAAAATCAAGCTCACCTCATTGAAGAAGCGCTGTACCCACTTACCAAAAACCAATGGGCGTCAGGTACTGAGGATTTCGAGCAATCACCCATTACAGAGTTTGGTGATCGCTTCGTACATGGCCAAACAAAGTCCGGTCAATTCTGGTTCGTGATGCCAGAACGTTGGCCACATGGATAAAGCTATTTTTAAAATGGTACAAAAAAGGTTGATGCGTTCACATCAACCCTTCTATTTATATAGCTAAAATCGATTGTCGATTATAGGCCTGCCGCAGCAAACACTTGGTTAACGATCTCTTGAGCTTCTGCTTCGATTTGCTTCAGGTGCTCTTCGCCTTTAAAGCTTTCGCAGTAGATCTTGTAGATATCTTCAGTACCTGACGGACGAGCTGCAAACCAACCGTTTTCAGTTGTCACTTTAAGACCACCGATTGCTGCACCATTACCAGGAGCGTGCGTTAGACGAGCAGTGATTGCATCACCCGCTAATGTTTCTGCTGCAACCATCTCTGGCGATAGCTTTTTAAGTACGTCTTTTTGAGGACCGTTAGCAACGGCTTGAATACGGTTGTACTTAGACTCACCGTGTTTTGCCGCTAGCTCTTCGTAGTAGTCTTGTGGGTTCTTACCCGTTACCGCGGTAATTTCAGCAGCAAGAAGACACAAAATGATGCCATCTTTGTCTGTTGACCATGGTGTGCCGTCTTTACGTAGGAATGATGCACCCGCAGACTCTTCACCACCAAAGCCGAACGTACCGTTGTATAGACCATCAACAAACCACTTAAAGCCTACTGGAACTTCACAAAGTTCACGACCAAGATCTGCAACTACGCGGTCAATCAATGCACTTGATACCAGTGTCTTACCAACAGCAACATCTTTGCCCCAACCTTCACGATGACGGTATAGGTAGTCGATACATACCGCTAGAAAGTGGTTCGGGTTCATTAGGCCTTTTGGCGTTACGATACCGTGGCGGTCGTAATCAGGGTCATTACCAAATGCTAGGTCGTACTCATCTTTAAGCGCTAGCAGACCTGCCATTGCGTAAGGAGAAGAACAGTCCATACGAACCACGCCATCTTTATCTAGAGACATAAACTGGAACGATGGGTCAATCGCTTCACTTACTAGAGTTAAATCAAGGTTGTATGCCTTACCAATTTGACGCCAGTAGTCGATGCCGCTACCACCAAGTGGATCAACACCAATTTTTAGGTTCGCTTTTTGGATTGCTTCCATATCGATCACATTAACTAGATCATCGATGTATGGCTTAACAAGATCCATCTCTACAAACAGTTCAGATGCTTTCGCTTCTACAAGAGACATGCGTTTTACACCCTGTAGACCTTCTGCGATCAGAACGTTTGCACGATCTTCGATAGCTTGAGTCAGCTCAGCTTCAGCAGGGCCGCCGTGTACTGGGTTGTACTTGATACCGCCATCTTGTGGTGGGTTGTGAGATGGCGTAATAACGATGCCGTCAGCCTTATCTTCGTGCTTAAGGTTGTACGTTAGAATCGCATGAGAAACACCCGGTGTTGGTGTGTAGCCATTGTCTTGTTGAGTGATCACTTGAACGCCATTGGCAACCAGTACTTCAACAACACTAGAGAATGCTGGCTCAGAGAGCGCGTGTGTATCTTTGCCTACAAACAGAGGACCTGTCGTGCCCTGCTCTGCACGCACTTCTGCTACTGCTTGAGCAATAGCAAGAATGTGGTTTTCATTAAATGTTGATTTGTCTGCTGTACCACGGTGACCAGAAGTACCAAACTGTACTTTATGGTCTGGGTTAGAAGCATCCGGTTGCTGTAAGAAATAGTTCGCAACTAAAGCCGGGATATTATGAAGATCTTCCTGCTGAGCTTTCTGCCCGGCACGAGGGTGCATAGCCATTTTGACATCCTTATATACAAAATTAAAAAACAAAAAAACCTCATAATATCTTCTTTAACATGGATATTATGAGGTTTAAATCAGATTTCCTTAGATTGAACCTGTTACTTTTTCTATTAGTTCAGCTTGGAAATTCATGCGACTCATCAACTGTTCAACCATCTGTCTCTTACGACTGGTGTTGTTGTTGGTGATTACCCAAAACGGGCTCTGCGGAATCGCTTTTGGCTTAGTGGTGTTACCGTTAGCCAATAGTGTCGCTTCATTGTCTGCGAAGTAAACACGTTTGCGACCTTTTACTTGAGTCGCTTCTGAAAAGCTCGCTGGGTCAATTTTATGCAGTGTTGATAGCACCAGCATGAAACGATCAATGGCTTTCTTTAAAGAGGCAAATTCATCTGAAATAAGCAGTGAGCGCATCTCTTTTACGCCATCCAGCTTCTCTGGAGTAAAGCCTACTTCCTTACTCACAACGATACCTTTCGGCTCCACGATCTCTTCAGCCGGAGCCAAGCCTTGGTTATCCACCTGCAATAAGCGGCGCAGAATATCTGAAGCACTTTCGCCGATACGTTCTGTCTGACCCGCGATATAACGGTATAGGTCCTCATCAACCTCAATTGTTTTCATTCGCTTTTCACAATCTCAATGTTTAAACTCTGGGGGATTATAGCGAGATCCGCGCGGATACTCTACGTCAAACCCACCATGAATAAGATAAAAATGTCAGTACAGCTCAACTATAAATTGGAAGGTGAGGGTCACACCATCGTTTTGATCCATGGATTGTTCGGCAATCTGGATAATTTAGGCCTACTTGCTCGCGATCTTAGAACCGATCATCAGGTACTCAGTATTGATCTACGTAACCATGGTGTATCCCCGCACAGCGGCACCCACGATTACCGTTCAATGGCCGAGGATGTTGCGCAGCTTTTGGCGTCACTCAACATCTCTAATCCTATCGTTATTGGTCACTCAATGGGTGGCAAGGTTGCGATGGCGCTGACTGAATTAACAGATATCGATAAACTCATTGTCCTCGATATGGCACCTGTCGCTTATACGCAGAACCGCCATGACAATGTTCTTGCTGGTTTGAATGCTGTTATTAAAGAGCAACCGACTTCTCGTTCAGAAGCGCTCGAGGTATTAGCTCGTCATATCGAAATTGACGGCGTACGACAATTTTTGACTAAGTCATTGTACAAAAACGAACATGGGATAATGATTTGGCGATTTAATGTTGCATCGCTAGAGGCCAATTACGCCAACATTATTGGTTGGGAACCAATTGAGAAAACCAGCGTCAAAACTCTGCTGATTAAAGGTGGCGACTCTGACTACTTGATGCCAGAACATCAACCTATGGTTCAGCAGCAGTTTTCTAATGTAAAAGCGCACGTCATTGCCAATACTGGTCACTGGCTGCATGCCGAGAAACCAAAAGAAGTCCTCAGAGCTATTCGCAAGTTTTTGAGCTAATAGTCTCGGCTTTTTGAAAGAACAATCTCTATATCAATAGATAAATGAGAAGTCAGCGATTTCTGCTGATTAACTTTATCCCACAACAGTGATATAGTGCGCCCAAGCAAAATTGGTATATAAGGTTCCCATGCTTTACGACTACATGAACATCATTGAATCTATTGGTTTAGATCTTCTATTTGCATCGATTTTCTTTCTAATCGGTATGGCAATCAAAGACGTTCTGAAACAGGGGAATGTTCCGGCATTTGGTCGTCGCATCGTATGGTTAGTGTTGTTCCTTGGCTGCGCAGGTTTTATCGCCAAGGGAATTATCCAAGTGAGCTGGGAAGGTTCAGGAATCGGTTGATTCTCGTCCAAACTTTATTACACCGACAACAGACAAAATGAAAGGTAATGATTCTATGGCAAGTGTAGGTCTCTTCTTCGGTAGCGATACAGGTAACACTGAAGCTGTTGCAAAGATGATTCAAAAGCAATTGAGCAAGCAGCTCGTTCACGTTCAAGACATTGCAAAAAGCAGCAAAGAAGACATCGATAACTTCGACCTGCTTCTTCTAGGTATCCCAACTTGGTACTACGGTGAAGCACAATGTGATTGGGATGACTTTTTCCCAGAGCTAGAAGCTATCGACTTCTCAACTAAGCTAGTTGCTATCTTTGGTTGTGGTGACCAAGAAGACTACGCTGAGTACTTCTGTGATGCTATGGGTACTATCCGTGATATCGTTGAAGCGAAAGGCGGTACTATTCTAGGTTACACTTCAACTGAAGGTTACGAGTTCGAAGCATCTAAAGCACTTGTTGAAGGCGACGATAGCCAATTCGTTGGTCTATGTATCGATGAAGATCGTCAACCAGAGCTAACTGACGAGCGCGTTTCAAGCTGGGTTAAGCAAATCCACGAAGAGATGTGTCTAGCAGAGCTAGAAGACTAATCCGTCTTTAAGCTAACTGAACATATTAAAAAACCTCCCAAGCGGAGGTTTTTTTGTTTCTACTTTTTACAGAATACGATTAGTTAGGCCTCAACAGGTTCATCGTCTTCCCTAAATTGTGGTTTCTTCCTTACGTAGAGCGTACGTTGGATTTCAGACACCACCTGCCCTTTTTTATCTTTTACATAAATAATAAACTCTGGGAAACACTTTTCACCCAGTTGAGTCTGACGATAAATGTCATCCAACTGATTTTGACTAATTTCAAACTCGGCATACAGATCCGACTGACCTGGCTTGATAAAGTTAATGCTCGCTTCTTTATCCCAAACATAATAACGCTCACCAAGAATTCCCATTAACATCAATGAGTAAACTGGATCAGTAAGAGAAAAAATGCTCCCTCCATACTGAGTGCGATTGGCATTTTTGTTCCACCAGCGTAGCTTCAATACGGTTTTTACAACTCGGAAATCAGGGCTAATGTGGGCAATTTTGATTCCTGCGCCCCAAAAAGGCGGCCAGATGTTGAGCGCAAACTTAACGATATTGGGTTTGTAGATTCTAGCGAGTTGCTTATTCATTACGATCTTCCATGTTCTGTTTTTTATTCACCACCATAATAACTGGTCGTACCTCCAATATAAGAGAGATATTTAGATTTTACAAAACAGATTGTGATGTAAGTGAGTAACCCTTTGAAGTTCGTGGTTTATTGTTGTGGTCGAGTATCCTATAATAATGGGAATATTGAATTCTGTTAATTGCTGCAGATCATCAACAGGAAAGTATATGTCAGACAACAATCAAGCGCTAAAAGATGCTGGTCTTAAAGTGACCCTCCCAAGGCTCAAAATTCTAGAAGTATTACAACAGCCAGACTGCCAACACATTAGTGCTGAAGACTTGTATAAAAAGCTAATCGACCTCGGTGAAGAGATTGGCCTTGCGACCGTTTATCGAGTTCTTAACCAATTCGATGACGCTGGCATTGTAACTCGCCACCACTTCGAAGGCGGTAAGTCTGTATTCGAACTATCAACGCAGCATCACCACGATCACCTTGTATGTTTAGACTGTGGTGAAGTGATTGAATTCTCAGACGACATCATCGAAGAGAGACAAAAAGAGATCGCTAAGCGTTACAACGTTCAGCTAACAAACCACAGTTTGTACCTTTACGGTAAGAGCATGACGGGTGATTGCAAAGGCAACCCAGACGCACATAAACCGAAGAAATAGAAAAAACGCTGGCCTCGGTCAGCGTTTTTTATTTGTCCGCTATGAATAATATCTCGACTTCATCATCTCAAAACGGCTTCACACTGATTGAAATGATTGTTGCTATAGCAATCATTGGTATCATTGCGGTAGTTGCCCTACCGCGATTCCTTGGTATACAAAACGACAGTCGAATTGCTCAATTTCAAGCTGCAGAGTCACAGTTCCAAACTGCCGTTACCTATGCTCATAGTAAATGGTTGGTCAATGGTGGTGGCAGCTCAGAGATGAATGATCTACCCGGGTTTGGTGAAGACGAAAACGGTAATCCTCAGCTCGATATCAACGACGAAGGTTATCCATTAGGCACAACCAAAAACAATCCTATGGGCGCACCGTATAATATTGGCCAAGGCCATCAAGGCTGTGTTGATATCTGGAATGCGATTATGAACACGGAACTAACCGTTACGACAGATAGGGATAATTTCGAAGGCTTTGACTTTGTATCGAGACGACAAAACCTCGATTTCTTCACCAAAGAAGGCCAATTTATTCAAAATGCTAAAGCCGTTTGCTATTACATTTATACGGCTATCGGCCATCACCGTAACCCAGATAGAGCCGAATACGTCTTTTGGTATAACTCGCGTACGGGTGAGATCAGTAACAGTCGGCCTGAGGATATGACTCCTTAAGTCAATAATCTCGGCTAACCCCTTTGGCCTCTATCATCTAGACGTAAAAAAGCCGGCAATTATGCCGGCTTTTAATATGTCTAACAGAAGATACAATTAAGCTTCTGTTTTACCCCAAGTATCACGTAGACCAACCGTACGGTTGAACACTAGCGCGTCTGCTTTCGAGTCTTTTGAGTCTACACAGAAGTAACCTGTACGCTCAAACTGGAAGCCTTGCTCTGGGGCTGCTTCTGCTAAGCTAGGCTCAACGAAGCCGTTCAGTTTAACCAAAGAGTCTGGGTTGATTGTTGCAGCAAAGTCATCCGCAGCCGCTGGGTTAGCTACTGTGAATAGACGATCGTACAGACGAATCTCTGCTGGTAGTGCTTTGTCAGCAGATACCCAGTGAATAACACCTTTTACTTTACGACCATCAGCTGGGTTCTTACCTAGCGTTTCATCGTCGTAAGAACAGAAGATCGTTGTGATGTTACCTTCTGTATCTTTCTCGATACGTTCAGCTTTAATCACGTAAGCACCACGTAGGCGAACTTCTTTGCCTAGAATCAAACGCTTGTACTTCTTGTTTGCTTCTTCACGGAAGTCATCACGCTCAATCCAAACTTCACGAGTAAATGGTACTTCACGAGTGCCCATTTCAGGTTTGTTCGGGTGGTTTGCTACCGTTAGTGTTTCCACTTTGTCCGCATCGTAGTTTTCGATCACGATCTTAACTGGATCCAGTACAGCCATTGCACGTGGTGCGTTCTCGTTAAGGTCGTCACGGATACAAGACTCAAGCGAACCGAACTCAATCATGTTTTCTTGCTTGGTTACACCAATACGCTTACAGAACTCACGGATTGACGCAGGCGTGAAACCACGACGACGCAGACCAGAGATGGTTGGCATACGTGGGTCATCCCAACCGTTAACTAGGTTTTCAGTCACAAGTGTGTTCAGCTTACGCTTAGACATCACCGTGTACTCTAGGTTTAGGCGGCTGAATTCATACTGACGTGGCTGACAATCAATCGTAATGTTATCTAGCACCCAATCGTACAAGCGACGGTTGTCTTGGAATTCTAGAGTACAGATAGAGTGCGTAATGCCCTCTAGTGCATCAGAAATACAGTGTGTGAAGTCGTACATTGGGTAAATGCACCACTTGTCACCAGTTTGGTGGTGGTGAGCAAAACGCACACGGTAAATAACTGGATCGCGCATTACCATGAACGACGAGCTCATGTCGATCTTAGCACGCAGACACGCTTTACCCTCTTCAAAGCCACCATCACGCATCTTTTCAAATAGCGCTAGGTTCTCTTCAGGGCTGCGATCGCGGTATGGGCTCGCTTTACCAGGCTCTTTTAGTGTGCCACGGTATTCACGGATCTGCTCAGGACTTAGCTCGTCAACGTACGCTAAGCCTTTATTAATTAATTCGACAGCGTAAGCGTAAAGCGTATCGAAGTAGTTTGATGAGTAACAGATGTCACCAGACCACTCGAAGCCTAACCAGCTTACATCATTCTTAATTGACTCAACGTATTCAACGTCTTCTTTTTCAGGGTTTGTATCATCGAAACGAAGATTACATTGTCCCTGGTAGTCCTGAGCAATACCAAAGTTCAAGCAGATAGATTTAGCGTGACCGATATGCAGGTAACCATTAGGCTCCGGCGGGAAACGAGTATGCACGCTAGTGTGTGTACCATCCGCTAAATCTTTATCAATAATTTGGCGAATGAAATTCGATGGACGAGCCTCAGCTTCACTCATCTATAGCACCTCTATGTATTTAGTATTGTCAGAGAAAAATTCTTCTTTCTGTTCTAGAAACAGCGCTTTTAACTCAAGCCTAGGATAGAAAGATCATTGTTGCTAATCATCCACAATTCTTAGGCTTTACACAATAAGAACCATCAGTTTATTGCGAATATTTCTGCTATTCGATGAAGAATAGAACGCTGAATGATTCAAGCGCCAAAGGCAGATACGAAAAAGCCTCCCATAAGGGAGGCTTCAATTTCGACTTACTTAGTTCCTTGCGCTGTTGCGTGAGTGTTTTACTCTACGCGAAAGCGACTAAGGAAGTTTAACGTCTGATAGGTCTTCACCTGCACCGATTGCTTTCATTTCGCCAGCAACGATTTCAGCTAGCGGGCCTAGGATAACCTGTAGGTTGTTTTCACCTAGTTTAACCACACCTTTAGCACCTAGTTTCTTAAGAACAGCTTCGTCAGCTACTGAGCGGTCTTTAAGAGTTAGACGTAGACGAGTGATACAAGCGTCGATTGAAGTTAGGTTCTCGTGACCACCAAGAGCTTTCAGGTATTGACGAGCTAGGTCACCTTTTGGCGCTTCACCGTCAGTTGCTGCAGCACCTTCTTCGTCATCTTCACGACCTGGCGACTTCAGGTTGAAAGCGCGGATTGCGAAGCTGAATGTGAAGAAGTATAGAGCACCGAAGCCTAGACCGATGAATAGTAGCGTCATTGGCTTAGTCGCTAGACCGAAGTTCAATACGAAGTCGATTAGACCAGCAGAGAAACCGAAGCCGTGAAGCGTACCGAACATGTTAGCGATTACTAGAGATAGACCAGTAAATACAGCGTGCATTGCGTATAGAGCAGGAGCTAGGAATACGAACATGAATTCTAGTGGCTCTGTGATACCTGTTAGGAATGAACAGAATGCTACTGAGAATAGTGCGCCACCAACTTGACCGCGTTTTTCAGCTGGAGCTGCTAGGTACATTGCTAGTGCTGCACCTGGTAGACCAAACATCATTACTGGGAAGAAGCCGTTCATGAATACGCCAGCGCCTTTGTCGCCGCCGAAGAAGCGGTGTAGGTCACCAGACTTAACTGTTTCAGTTACTTCTTTAACAACTGCAGTGATTTCTGGGTTTACAGAGTTCGCGAAGTTGAATGTGTACTCTTGACCAACAACTAGAGTTTTCGCTAGAGCTGGGTCAACACAAAGTTGCTTGAAGCTTTCGAAGCCAGCAGAACCAGCTACTACGATCTCTTGACAAGTACCCATACCGAACCAGAAGTAAGAGTTCAATACGTGGTGTAGACCTACAGGGATAAGTGCACGGTTAAGAGTACCGTATACAAACTGACCGATAGCGCCAGACGTTGATACTGCGTGAGCTAGTGCATCTAAACCAGATTGAACACCAGGCCATACCACACCAGAGATAGCACCAGCAACTAACGCAAATAGACCGGCCATGATAGGCACAAGACGTTTACCTGCGAAGAATGCTAGCCACTCAGGAAGGCGTGTTGCATGGAAAGCGTTGTATGAGTGACCTGCGATGATACCTGCGAAGATACCGCCGAAGAAAGACATGTTTACGTCAGCATTGATTGTTGTTGCTGTCGCTGTTAGTACGAAGTAAGCAACCGCACCAGCAAGACCTGCTGCACCGTTACCATCTTTAGAAAGACCAATTGCGATACCTAGACCAAATAGCAGCGGTAGGTTACCGAAGATAGCACCACCAGCTTGCGCCATGAATGGAATATCAAGTAGATCGCCTTGACCTAAACGTAGTAGAAGCGCCGCAATCGGAAGCGTTGCGATAGGAAGCATTAACGCTTTACCCAGCTTCTGTGCATATCCTAGAATATTCACCTGTTGTTTCCCCCTATAGGATTTTTAGAATTCGTTTGAGAAACTTATTTTAGTCGCTCAATTTAGTCCTAATCAGTGTATTCAATTAATTTTGCTCCGCAAATTAAAACCTTACCATTTGTGATCCTAATCACCAGTTTTTGCCAAATCCCAAGGTTTTTGCTAGCGAGATCATAAAACTTATTTTATCATTCAAAAAAATGAAGATTTACAGATAAAATTCGACACTAAACATTAGGCCAATGCATAGGTAGCACCCGCTTTCTTTGCCTCACTAATAATCAATAACCAGGCCGCCTAATGAAAGGCTACAACGTATTTGTTTACTGTATTTTCAATGGCTTAATTCGCACTTCACTTTGAAGTTTGCCGATTTAAAAAAGTTAAATCGTTACGTAAATGATGTTTGCAAACTAAGTCGACATTTAGGTAACGAACAAAATTTAAAGATCTCACGAAATAAGGATTAGCTGACTATGTACGCGCTAAGTAACTGTAAAATCTACACTGGTAGTGATGTTCTCACCGATCACGCAGTTGTTGTTGAAAACGGACTGATTAAGCAAGTCTGCCCTGTTGCTGAACTGCCAGACGGTATTGAGGTTCGTGACCTAGACGGTGCTAACCTAAGCCCGGGCTTTATTGACCTACAACTTAACGGTTGTGGTGGTGTGATGCTTAACGATCAAATCACAGCAGAGACTATGCAGATTATGCATCGAGCTAACCTTAAGTCTGGCTGTACTAGTTTCCTACCAACACTGATTACCTCTTCAGACGAAGATATGCGCGCAGTCATCACTGCTGCTCGTGAATACCACAACCAATACCAAAACCAATCTCTTGGTTTGCACCTAGAAGGCCCTTACCTTAACGTTGCAAAAAAAGGTATTCACAGCGTTGACCACATTCGCAAATCAGACAGCGAGATGATCGATCTAATCTGCGAAAACCGCGATCTCGTTGCTAAAGTTACTTTGGCTCCTGAATTAAACGACCCTGAGCATATCGAACGCCTACACAAAGCTGGCGTTGTGGTTTCTATCGGTCATACCAACGCGACTTACGCTGAAGCGCGTAAAGGCTTTGAATCTGGTATCACGTTCGCAACACACCTATTCAATGCGATGACACCAATGGTTGGTCGTGAACCAGGTGTTGTAGGCGCAATCTACGATACGCCTGAAGTTTACGCAGGCATTATCGCTGACGGCTTCCACGTTGATTACGCAAACATCCGTATTGCGCATAAAATCAAGGGAGAAAAGCTTGTATTAGTGACGGATGCCACAGCTCCTGCAGGTGCTGACATGGAATACTTTATTTTTGTCGGTAAGAAAGTATATTACCGAGATGGTAAGTGTGTTGATGAGAATGGCACACTGGGCGGCTCAGCTCTGACTATGATTGAAGCAGTACAGAACACAGTTGAGCACGCTGGAATCGCTTTGGACGAAGCTCTGCGAATGGCGACTCTGTACCCAGCAACAGCGATGGGTGTGGAAGATAAGCTAGGTCGAATCAAGAAAGGCATGGTTGCAAACCTGGCTGTATTCGATAGAGACTTCAATGTAAAAGCGACTGTTGTTAACGGACAATACGAGCACAATTAAGTATGAATGGCGGACAAATAGGTAACGTAGACTTAGTTAAACAACTAAACAGTGCGGCGGTATATAGGCTAATAGACCAACAAGGTCCTATCAGTCGTATACAAGTGGCTGACGTAAGCCAACTCGCACCAGCAAGTGTTACAAAAATTACCCGCCAATTATTAGAACGTGGCCTTATCAAAGAGGTCGCGCAGCAAGCGTCTACTGGCGGTAGACGCGCTATCTCCCTAACAACAGAGGTGGAACCTTTTCACTCCATCGCTGTTCGTTTGGGCCGAGATTATATCCAACTCAGCCTTCATGACCTTGGCGGTCGTGAACTGGCTTTTGTTCAAGAAGACCTAAATTACTCAGATCAATCCGATTTGATGGAAGGCTTGTTGACGACTCTTAAGTCTTTTGTTGCTGAGCAGCAGTATCAAATCGACCAATTGATTGCGATCGGTATTACCCTACCTGGCCTTGTAAACCCGACAACGGGTGTGGTTGAGTACATGCCAAATACCGATATCGATAACCTAGCCCTCAGCGACATTATTCGCGACACATTCCACGTTGCTTGTTTCGTAGGCAACGACGTTCGAGGTATGGCATTAGCAGAACATTACTTTGGTGCAAGCCAAGACAGTCAAGACTCTATCCTAGTCAGTGTTCACCGTGGTACGGGTGCGGGCATCATCGTTAACGGCCAAGTGTTCTTAGGGCATAACCGTAACGTTGGTGAGATTGGCCATATTCAAATCGACCCATTGGGTGAGCAGTGTCAATGTGGCAACTTTGGTTGTTTAGAAACCGTTGCAGCAAACCCAGCTATCGTGGAGCGCGTTCAAAAGCTTATTAAGCAAGGTTACGAGTCCTCTCTAACTGAGCTTGAGCGCATCACAATTCAAGATGTTTGTGACCACGCGATGAATGGTGATGAACTGGCGAAACAGAGCTTGGTTCGCGTTGGTAACCAATTAGGCAAAGCCATTGCCATGACGATCAACTTATTTAACCCACAAAAGGTGATCATTGCTGGTGATATTACTAAGGCTCAAGACATTGTTTTCCCCGCAATTAAGCGCAATGTAGAGAATCAATCGCTAACGACTTTCCATAGCGGCTTGCCTATTGTAGCATCTGAGATCGATAAACATCCGACAATGGGTGCTTTCGCGATGATCAAGCGTGCCATGCTCAACGGCGTGTTATTGCAGAAGTTACTCGAAGACTAAAGAAAAACAATATTGATTTTCCGCGGGCCGTGTTTGGATAAACACGGCCCGTTTTTATAAGCTAGGGAACAACAACTACAAGTTATGGAACTTATATTATTATCCGCTGCATTTATTGCAGGCTTTATCTCTTTAAAGTGTCAACTTCCCCCACTCGTTGGCTTTCTCATTGCTGGCTTTGCGCTTAACGCGTTTGGCTTTGAAAGTAATGACACCATCGTGACTCTTGCCGACCTCGGCGTAACCCTGTTGTTATTTACGATTGGCCTTAAGCTAGATATCAAAACCTTGCTATCCAAAGAGATCTGGGCTGGCGCAACAGTGCATAACCTGCTTTCTACCCTCTTTTTTGCACTGGCTCTGTTTGGCTTTAAACTACTTGGGATCTCTTCCCTTGCGGCAATGTCGAACGAACAGATCATCTTATTAGGTTTTGCACTCTCCTTCTCTAGTACTGTTTTTGCAGTCAAAACCCTTCAAGAGAAAGGTGAAATGAATGCCACCTACGGTACCCTAGCGATCGGCATCTTGGTTATGCAAGATATCTTCGCAGTGGTATTCCTAACGGCTTCTACCGGTAAAATCCCTGAATGGTATGCCATTGCCCTATTTGCACTTCCTCTACTGCGCCCACTCTTCTACAAAGTACTCGACTGGGTAGGTCACGGCGAAATGTTGGTGCTATTTGGTATCTTCTTCGCATTGGTTGTTGGTGCTGGCCTATTTGATTTTGTTGGTGTAAAACCCGATCTTGGCGCACTGATCTTAGGTATGTTGCTTGCAGGTCACGCTAAAGCATCGGAACTATCAAAGTCACTCTTTAACCTAAAAGAGCTGTTCCTTGTCTGCTTCTTCTTAAACATCGGCTTGTCTGAGCAACCGACTATTCAAGGCTTTATGCTGGCAATCCTGTTCTTACTGCTACTGCCAGTCAAAGGCTTCCTCTACTTTTGGGTGCTCAACTTCTTTAAATTCCGCGTCCGCACCTCGCTGCTTGCGTCGCTTTCTCTATTCAACTTCAGTGAGTTCGGCCTGATCGTTGGTGGTCTTGCATTTAAGATGGGATGGATGTCTGGCGATATTTTGGTCGCAGTCGCAATTGCTGTCTCTCTCTCTTTCTTGATTGCAGCGCCACTCAATCGCGCTGGGCATAAACTGTATCAACAGTCTGGTAAGTGGCTAAAAGAGCACGCGGCAGAAAAGCTCAATCAGCGTGACAAGCGAATTGACCCAGGGCATGCCCAAGTATTGATTCTTGGCATGGGTCGAATCGGTACCGGTGCTTATGACGAACTCCGCGCTCGTTACGGAAAAGTCAGCCTAGGGGTAGAAGTAAGAGAAGAAGCTGCACATAGCCATCGCAGCCATGGGCGTAATGTTATCTCTGGCGACGCAACCGACCCGGATTTCTGGGAACGCATCTTAGATACCGCGAATGTGAAGCTGGTTATCCTGGCGATGCCTCATCACCAAGGTAATCAGACGGCTCTCGAACAACTCAAAGCGCGTAACTTTAAAGGTCAAATCGCTGCTATCGCCGAATATTCAGATCAGTTAGAGACACTTAAAGAAAACGGTGTTGATGCTGCATTCAACATTTATAGCGAAGCGGGTAGCGGTTTTGCACGTCACGTATGCGAGCAGCTCAACCCTAACATCATGAAAATGTAGTCTTTGACTCCAGCCACTCCTTCTTATTTTCGATCAAATATTGTCGATAATTTGAGAGGAGTGGCTAAAATTCACACCACATCTAAACCTCATCAATCAGAATCGCATTTAAATTAAATGTTTTTTAATAGAACCCTCTTTATATAATTTTTTTCATCATACCCGGTTGCATTTTTTAACCAGAATGGCAAATTGAATGCAGTTGATTTGGAAATGATTTGAAAGGAAGTTCTATGTGTTCAGTATTTGGCATTCTTGATATTAAAAGTGATGCTGCAGCACTTCGCCCTGTTGCTCTAGAGATGTCTAAAAAACTCCGCCACCGTGGTCCAGACTGGTCTGGTATTTACGCAAGCGACAAAGCAATTCTTGCTCACGAGCGTCTAGCTATCGTCGGCCTAAATAGCGGTGCACAGCCTCTATACAGCCAAGACAAAAAACACATCTTGGCAGTAAATGGCGAAATTTATAACCACAAAGAACTTCGCGCTCGTTACCAAGATAAATACGAATTCCAAACGGATTCTGACTGTGAAGTTATCTTGGCACTATACCAAGAGCTTGGTGCAGACCTGCTTGAAGAGCTAAACGGTATTTTTGCATTCGTACTGTACGATGAAGAGAAAGACGAATACCTTGTTGGTCGTGACCACATCGGTATTATCCCTCTATACCAAGGTTATGATGAGCACGGTAACTACTACGTTGCCTCAGAAATGAAGGCACTAGTGCCAGTATGTAAAACAGTGAGCGAATTCCCTCCTGGTTGTTCATACGGTTCAAAAGATGCTGAGCCTCAACGCTACTACGTTCGTGACTGGAACGAATACGCAGCGGTACAAGGTAACTCAACCAGCAAAGAAGAGCTGACAGAAGCACTAGAAGCTGCGGTTAAACGCCAACTAATGACTGACGTTCCTTACGGTGTACTTCTATCCGGCGGTTTGGACTCATCTATCACATCTGCAGTAGCGAAACGCTTTGCGGCAATGCGTATCGAAGACGATGAGCAGTCTGAAGCTTGGTGGCCACAACTACACTCTTTCGCTGTTGGCCTTGAAGGCGCGCCTGACTTAGTCGCTGCTCGTGAAGTTGCTGACAAGATTGGTACGGTTCACCACGAAATGACCTACACAATCCAAGAAGGTCTGGATGCGATTCGCGATGTTATCTACCACATTGAAACTTACGATGTGACCACCATCCGTGCATCTACTCCAATGTACCTACTTGCTCGTAAGATCAAAGCGATGGGTATCAAGATGGTACTTTCTGGTGAGGGTGCGGATGAGATCTTCGGCGGCTACTTGTACTTCCACAAAGCACCGAACGCAAAAGAGTTCCATGAAGAGACAGTACGTAAACTTCTAGCTCTGAACATGT
Organism: Vibrio sp. THAF190c; assembly: GCF_009363355.1. Lineage (NCBI taxonomy): Bacteria > Pseudomonadati > Pseudomonadota > Gammaproteobacteria > Vibrionales > Vibrionaceae > Vibrio > Vibrio sp. THAF190c. The sequence goes on from NZ_CP045338.1 coordinate 2,426,953, forward strand.
TTGACTGTGCTCGTGCTAACAAATCTCTAGCCGCTTGGGGTGTTGAAGGTCGTGTACCTTTCTTAGACAAAGAGTTTATTGATGTAGCAATGCGTCTAAACCCAGAAGATAAGATGTGTGGTAACGGTAAGATGGAAAAACACATCCTGCGTGAGTGTTTTGAACACTACCTACCAGACTCTATCGCATGGCGTCAGAAAGAGCAGTTCTCAGATGGTGTAGGCTACGATTGGATCGATACTCTGAAAGCAACAGCGGAAGCGAAAGTAACCGACCAGCAAATGGAAACAGCGAAATTCCGTTTCCCATACAACACGCCAACAACCAAAGAAGGTTACGCTTACCGTGAGATATTTGAAGAGTTGTTCCCGCTAGAGTCTGCAGCAGAGTGTGTACCAGGTGGTCCATCTGTCGCATGTTCATCTGCGAAAGCGATTGAGTGGGATGAGTCATTCAAGAACAATGCTGACCCTTCAGGTCGTGCTGTTAAAGCGGTTCACAACGACTCTTACTAGAAACCAGCATTCTAGAAAATCAAAAAAGGCGCTCACAGCGCCTTTTTTATTATCCAATGATTCGAAAGTCAGATTAGATACGCGCTGCTAGCGCTGCATTCTCAATGCTTACCGGAACCACTTGACTGATCATCTGTACCAGCATTATGGAGCGTGCTTCACCATCTTTTTCATGGTAAACCGCCTTGATACCTGCAAACTGACCACTGCAGATCTCAACCACATCACCTGCTTGATAGTCTGGACACAACTGCGGACAATCATCCACTGGGTAGCCCTGACACTCTCGTTCAATCTGCTTCAGTTCGTAAATCAGATCACCTTGGACCTCATGTGGCATCGCGCCAAATTTTATGAAATCCACCACGCCTCGTGTTGAACGCAACGTAGTAAAGCTTGGGCCCTGTTCATAGTCAAATCGAACAAAAATGTAAGAAGGAAACAGCGGCTCTTTGACACGCATCTTTTTTCCTCTAACAACTTTTTCGACTTCAAGTTGAGGATAGAAACACTCTACCCCCTGATTTTCCATATGCTGCTTCGCTCGGAGTTGCTCTCCTCGCTTACAGTAAAGTAGATACCAACGTTTCATTTTCCTAGCCATTTTGTATTTTTTTTACATCTTAACATAGCCAAATTCGGATTAACTCACGTTAATGACATGAATTGCCTATCGCTAACAAATATTGCGGAATAGACCAATTAATCAACAAAAATAACTTTATCGATAACCACAAACCGAACTATACAGTAAAGCGTACCTAAAAATACAGAGCAAAATACATACGCTTACAAATCACAAATTGTTACTTACAAGCTAAAAAGCCATCAATAACACCTTATTCAATAATGGAAAATTAGTTTGCAGCACATAAATACCGTCCAACATTTCCAATAAAACCAAACTAAATCATCTACTTAACAAATTTTAATTGTCATCACTATAAAAACACCCTATTGCAGCTTTTTATCTGGGTATGTATACATGAGTGACTATAAAATCTTTTAATATCTAAAATTAGTAAAACTTATGCCAAACACACACAACATCTTCGGCCATCCAAGAGGGCTGTTTCTACTCTTTAGTACAGAGCTGTGGGAGCGCTTCTCCTACTATGCAATGCGTGCCATCCTTGTTCTGTTTTTAACAGATACCACCATCAATGGCGGCCTAGGTTGGTCAACCAAAGACGCACTGGACCTTTACGGTATCTACACTGGTCTTGTTTACATTACCCCACTTATTGGCGGCTGGATTGCAGACAACTACCTAGGTCAACGTAAATCTATTCTCATTGGTGGCGTGTTGATGGCATTGGGTCAGTTCACTTTAGCACTACCTAACGGCTTTATGGGATTAGACCAGGTGAGCGCACTTTACCTTGGCTTGGCTCTACTGATCAGCGGTAACGGCATGTTCAAGCCAAACATCTCAACTATGGTTGGCGACCTTTATCAAGAAGGCGACAATCGTCGTGACGGCGCATTTACTATTTTCTACATGGGCATCAACCTAGGAGCACTACTGGGTGGTCTAATTTCTGGTGCTGCTGTGGATTCATATGGTTGGAAAGCCGGTTTCCTTGCTGCAGGTATCGGTATGGTCATCAGCCTTGTTATGCAAATGACAATGGCCCAATCTTGGTTAGGCGATATCGGCTCCGTACCAGCGGCTGCTCGTGCAAAAGCGCTAAGCAAATCGAAAGAAAAAGCGCCACTGACTAAGGAAGAGTTCGATCGACTAAAAGTTATTTTGATCATGGGTCTGTTCGTAATTGTTTTCTGGGCTGGCTTTGAACAAGCGGGCGGTCTAATGAACATCTACACCCAACAATACACTGACCGTATGATTGGTGATTTTGAGGTACCAGCTGCCTGGTTCCAATCTCTAAACCCATTCTTCATTATTACGCTAGCACCAATTATCGCTGCATTTTGGGTGAAACTAGGCAAGCGTGAACCAAACTCACCGGTCAAGTTTGCTATGGCTCTATTCTTCTTAGCTCTTGGCTTCGTTTGTATGATCGGTGCTGTTATGGAACAAGGTGGCGATCTGAGCGTTAAGACCTCAATGCTATGGTTAGTTGGCGCGTTCTTCTTCCATACTCTTGGTGAGTTGTGCCTATCGCCGATTGGGCTATCACTAGTAACGAAACTGGCTCCTCTTCGCCTCGCTTCTTTGATGATGGGTGCATGGTTCGGTTTCAATGCGATCGCAAACTATGTAGCTGGTCTAGTGGGTTCTCACGTCGGTGAGCTAGGTGCAATGGCTATCTTTAGTGGTATTGCTATCTCAGCAACGATTAGTGGTGTAATTCTACTTCTTTGTGCGAACAAGCTAGTTGCTTGGATGCATGGTGTCGAAGGCAACCCTGTGAATACCAAGTCAGAAGAGACTAGTGCACAAACTTCGCTAGCTTAATACTAGACTCAACAAACAGTAGATAAATAAAAAGGAGTGGCTCTGTGAGTCACTCCTTTTCTGTTTTCAATAATGCCGTTTAACTATCGATGCATCTCGACGAGTTCTGCCATCATTTGGATGTGTTCTTCATTGTCGTTGAGGCACTTAATATAACTGAAGGCTTCGCCACCAGCTTCAATGAAGGTCTCTTTGCATTGATCAGAGATCTCTTCCAATGTTTCCAAGCAATCTACAGAGAACGCCGGAGCCATGATGTCGAGCTTCTTAATGCCTTGCTTTGGCAACTCTTCTAACGTTTCGTCCGTATATGGCTTTAGCCACTCTTCACGACCAAAGCGCGACTGATACGTCATGGTAATCTTGTCTGCAGACAAACCAAGCTCTTTAGCTAACAACTCGGTCGTTTTCTCACAATGTTGAGGATAAATATCACCTTGGTCAGCCAAACGCTTCGGAATACCGTGGAAAGAACAAACAAGATGGTCACCTTGCCCATTTTCACGCCAATGCTTTCTCACACTCTCAGCCAGAGCTTTAACGTAGCTTGGATGACTGTAGTAATCACGGATAAAGCGGTAGCCCGGTATCACTGGCAGTTGCTTGAACGCTTTGGTGAGTCCGTCAGAGACTGCAGCCGTCGTTGTACCAGAATATTGAGGGTAAAGTGGTAGTACAATGACCTCTTCGACACCTTGCGCCATCAGGGCTTCAATACCGGATTTTAGACTTGGGTTGCCATAAGTCATACCAAGCGCAACTGGCATCTGCAATTTATCTTGTAGCTTAGCGACCTGACGTTGGGAATAAACCAACAGAGGCGACCCTTGATCCATCCACACAGAATGGTAGAGCTTTGCAACTTTAGGTGAGCGGATTGGTAAGATCACACCATGAAGAATCGGGCACCAAAGCCAGCGAGTGAGGCTCACAACTCGCTTGTCATGCAAAAATTCGCTTAAAAAACGGCGCACAGCTGCAGGCGTTGCTGCATCAGGTGTCCCTAAGTTCACCAACAACACACCCTGCTTTTTTTTATTTTCCATAGATACCTGAGACCATTAATGAAATTTGGAAAGCTTTATACTCAGCCAGTTACTCTAGGGATCACCTTGATATACCTATTCAAATTCTCAGCTCGTTTTGTGTAATCTAACAACCACTTTAGCGATTACATAATCGAACCTGACTGAGCATCAATATAAAAAAAGCGACCTAACCGGTCGCTTCCAATATATCAAATTATAAAACTGGCTGTTAGCCAATTATGCTAGTGCTTTCTCAAGTTCTGCACTAACTTCAGCAACTTGCTTAGTACCGTCAAATTTAAGGTACTTAGTGTTACCCGCTTCAGCTTCTTTACCGTAGTAAGCGATAAGTGGTGCTGTTTGCTCATGGTAAACACCTAGACGAGCACGAACTGTTTCTTCTTTGTCGTCATCACGTACAACTAGCTCTTCACCAGTTACGTCATCTTTACCTTCTTCTTTAGGCGGGTTGTACACAACGTGGTATGTACGGCCAGAAGGAAGGTGAGCACGACGACCAGCCATACGCTCAACAATCACATCATCAGCTACGTCAAATTCAACAACGTAATCTACAGCGATACCCATCTCTTTTAGGCCATCAGCTTGTGGGATTGTGCGTGGGAAACCGTCAAGTAGGAAACCTTTTTCGCAGTCATCTTGAGCGATACGCTCTTTGATTAGACCAAGGATAATTTCATCAGAAACTAGCTGACCAGCGTCGATTACTGATTTAGCTTGCTTACCAAGCTCAGTACCCGCTTTGATAGCAGCACGTAGCATGTCACCAGTTGAAATTTGAGGGATACCAAATTTGTTCATGATGAAGTTTGCTTGAGTGCCTTTACCCGCGCCAGGAGCACCTAGAAGAATGATGCGCATGTTTAATCCTCTTATAAAATTATGATTTATACCGAAGCTCACTATTTGATTTCACAGTTGACGAATAGAGTTCAAAAACTGCAAAAATAAGCACAACGGTAAGTTTCGGTATAACGTTTAAAAATCATACAGGTAGAAACCAATTTAACGATTGCTACCCGATTAGGTCGAGCATTCTACCACATTAATATTCATTATGGCTGAATTTAAGACTAAAGAATGTAAGGTTGAAGATCGATGCCTCACTCCTTGATATTTTTTAACCTAATGGCGACCGTTCAACGACGTTCATTAAAAAAGCCCGCATTTGCGAGCTTTTTAATACAATTAGACTTTTAGCCCAAAGTCGAAAGCTTAGCGTTTCGACAATAGTTCATTGATTGCACCCAAGAACTGTGATGGATCTTCCATTGAGCCCTTCTCTGCCAACATTGCTTGACCAAGTAGAAGCTCAACCCAGCGACCAAACGCTTGTTCGTCCGCTTCATCAGCCATTTGCTTAACAAGTGCATGTTCAGGGTTAATCTCGAAGATGTATTTCACTTCAGGTGCCGCCTGACCAGCAGCTTCAAGAAGCTTCGCCATTTGCGTGCCCATTTCGAAATCATCGGTAACAACAACTGCTGGTGTGTTTGCCAGCTTGAACGTTGTACGAACCTCTTTAACACGATCACCTAGGTAAGATTGAGTGCGCTCGATAACAGACTTGAACTCTTCTTCTGTCTCTTTCTGCTTTTCTTTCTCTTCTTCACCTTCGAACTTGCTTAGATCTAGGCCAGCCTTAGTGATAGATTGGAACTGTTTACCGTCGAACTCAGTTAGGTAGTTCATCAAGAATTCGTCGATACGATCAAACATCAGTACCACCTCAATCCCTTTCGCTTTAAATTGCTCTAGGTGAGGACTGTTCTTCGCTGCTGTGTAGCTGTCTGCCGTCAAGTAGTAGATCTTATCTTGACCTTCTTTCATACGCTCAACGTAAGACGCTAGGCTGATTGCCTGTTCAGAAGACTCCACTTCCGTTGAAGCAAAGCGCAGTAGGCCGGCAATCTTCTCTTTGTTTGCCATGTCTTCTGCTGGACCTTCTTTCATTACTAGGCCAAACTCTTTCCAGAACTCTAGGTACTTCTCGTTGTCATTTTTTGCCATGCGCTCAAGCATAGTAAGTACACGCTTGGTACATGCACCACGAAGAGACTGAGTTACCTTGTTATCTTGCAGAATTTCACGTGATACGTTCAGCGGTAGATCGTTTGAGTCAATCAGGCCGCGTACGAAACGCATGTAAGATGGCATAAATTGCTCTGCGTCATCCATGATGAACACACGTTGTACATAAAGCTTTAAGCCGCTCTTGTGGTCACGGTTCATCATGTCCCAAGGTGCTTTAGATGGGATGTAAAGCAGGCTTGTGTAGTCGTTTTTACCTTCAACTTTGTTGTGGCTCCAAGTCAGAGCGTCAGCAAAGTCGTGAGAAACATGCTTGTAGAACTCTTGGTACTCTTCTTTAGTAATGTCTGACTTGTTACGAGTCCAAAGCGCTTGAGCTTTGTTGATTTGCTCCCACTTCTTCTCTTCGGTGTCTTTACCTTCGTCATCTTTGACTGCGGTTAGAATCGAAACTGGGATGCCGATATGGTCAGAGTATTTGCTGATTACATCGCGTAGACGCCATTCATTTAGGAATTCTTTACCTTCGTCGCGCATGTGAAGGATGATGTCAGTACCACGAGACTCTTTTGAGATGGTCTCAATTGTGTACTCACCTTCACCCGCAGAGTGCCATTGAACCGCTTCGTCGTTTGCTAAGCCAGCAGCGCGAGTACGAACAGTTACTGCGTCCGCAACGATAAATGCCGAGTAAAAACCAACACCGAATTGACCAATCAATTGAGAGTCTTTGCTTTGGTCTTCAGAAAGCTTAGAGAAAAAGTCTGCTGTGCCTGATTTTGCGATCGTACCTAAATGCTCGATCACATCTTCGCGGCTCATACCAATACCATTATCAGAAATGGTTAGGGTGTTTGCGTCAGCATCGAAAGAAAGCTTCACGCCAAGGTCAGCATCGCCTTGGTACAAATCACCGTTTGATAATGCTTGGAAACGCAGCTTGTCTGCAGCGTCAGATGCATTTGAGATCAGTTCACGAAGGAAGATCTCTTTGTTTGAATATAGTGAGTGAATCATCAAGTGAAGCAACTGCTTAACTTCTGATTGAAAGCCACGAGTCTCTTTATTTTGCGTTGCTGTTTCGCTCATTTTTACTCCAAAACATCTATACTTTAAACGTCAAAATCGGAAGGATGTTCTGTTTGTCCCCCCAGCATGTTCATTAACATGAGGATGACAATTGTAAATTCAAGGTCAAAAATCATAAAAACACTGTTTTTTTGATCTGTTTTTATTATGCTAAGGATCATAAATATAAAAGAACATAAAAGAATCATGATTTAGATGGAATTGAAGCTGAATTCCTTCGCAATTTGTCTATTTCGCATCCAAAAAACCACTCAAAAACATAGAAGAGTTCAATGAGCAATATCGGCACAAAGTTTATTCTCGCGCAGCGATTTGTATTTGACCCTAATAGTAATTCCCTCGTTGATCAGACCAACGAAGGCGAGATCGTTCGTTTAGGCAGCAATGAAAGCCGCATTCTCCTTATGCTTTCAGAAAGACCGAATGAAGTGATCACTCGAAACGAACTTCACGAATACGTATGGCGCGACCAAGGTTTCGAGGTTGATGACTCAAGCCTAACTCAAGCAATCTCTACGCTGCGTAAAATGCTCAAAGACTCAACCAAATCCCCTGAGTTTGTAAAAACTGTGCCAAAGCGCGGTTACCAGTTTATTGCTACAGTAGAACGTTCAGCGCCGTTTTCATCAAGCGATCAAACCGCTTCAATGGAAAAACAAGAAGTTGCAGCGGAAGCAGTGAGTTCGGCACAAACTCCAGTTGAAGAGGCCGTTGAAGCAGCACCTGTTGAGCCAGTTGTATCTCCAACACCAGCCGCTAAGCCTGAAGTCCCTAGCCAAAATGCTAACGCTAATGCAGCTTCACCTGATGAAAATAAATGGCTATATCGCGCACTGTGCTTCTTAGCGATTCTACTGCCGATCTTAGTTGTTACGTTTACGAATCCTGCTGAGTCTGAGTTCCGAACGTTGACAGAAGTAGACGGTGTACAGATCCAATCACCAATTAATCACCCAGATTTATCGGGCTGGATTCCTGCGATTGAAAAATGTGTCACGCACTACAATGCAGAGCATGGTGGTCAGCTCAAGCCGACACAGATCATTGCGACTGGCGGCCAAACCAATAACTTGGCTCTTAACTACATCCATGCGCAAGAGTACTCAAGTGAGAACATCACACTAAGACTTTACGCTAACCAAACTGACCTAAGTGAAATTTGTAAGGGTGACCAGTAATATGAAATTAAAAATCTCACTCGCGTTACTCGTAGCTTCTGCACTATTCAGCGGTTGGTTGTATTGGGGCAGCGATGCCAAGGTTGAGCGCCTTTTAACTGCACATGAGTGGCAGTCAAAGATGGTGACTCTCATTACTGAAAACAAGCAAGAAGACACAATTGGTCCACTGCGTAAGGTAGAGCTATCTTCAAATGCTAAGTATCTACCAAACGGCACATATCTAAGAATGTCGATTGTTAGACTGTACGGTACAGAAACGGCACCAGCCAATGTCATCAACATTTCAGAGACTGGACAGTGGGACATCAACGACAACTACTTACTAGTATCACCAACTGAGTTTAAAGATGTGACTTCGGCGCAGCGCCAAGACTTCTCACAACAGCAGCTGGATTTGATCACTCAAGTCATCAAAATGGATGCTGAGCAAAGTAGAAGAATTGATATCGTAAATCCAAAGGCACTGTTATTAACTAGCTTGAACCACGGTTCTACAGTATTGTTTTCTAACTAAGTCACTCAACAATTACGATAAAAAAGGGGCATTACGCCCCTTTTTGCTATCTATGACTATATATTTGGTAAAACGAACGAATCCATACCATCGATGAGAGAACACGACATGGAACAATCTACTCTTAATCAAGCTTCTGATAAGCCAACAGTCACTATCTATTACTGCCGCCAGTGTAATTGGATGTTGCGCGCTAGCTGGTTATCTCAAGAGCTTCTGCACACCTTTAGTGAAGAGCTTGGCGCAGTAACGCTTTGTCCAGATACAGGTGGTCGATTCGAGATTTTTTGTAATGGAGTACAAATCTGGGACAGAAAAGCCGAAGGTGGATTCCCTGAAGCAAAAATACTCAAACAGAGAGTTCGTAATATTATTGCTCCAGAGCGAGATTTGGGCCACGTCGATTCAAAATAATCTCAGACCCTGTGTTTCAGACTGGGTTATAAAGTAGCTTAAAAGCAGATTCTCTTATAGAGCGCAGCTTTTCAACACTTCGCCATCGAAACTCACGACCGAAAACAATCCGTTCTCATAGAGACCATAACTGGCTGGGTGGCCATCACGAGGAAAGGTGACAGAGCTTGGATTAAAGATGAAAATTTCATCTTGGTACTCTGCAACTGGGATATGAGTATGGCCATGAGCAATAACGTCACCTGAATTCAATGGCGGACGCTTGTTGGTGTTATACAGATGACCATGAGTCAGAAAGATACGCTGTCCAGTAGGCAACAACACCCACGAGTAATCCATCATCATAGGGAAAGAAAGCAGCATCTGATCCACTTCACTATCGCAGTTACCTCGTACTGCAATAATCTGCGAAGCAAACTCATTTAATTTATCCGCAACAGCTGGAGGATTGTAACCTTCAGGAACTGGGTTTCTTGGCCCATGGTTTAGGGTATCGCCCAATAGCACTAAGTATTGGGCACCGGATGCCTTGTATAGCTCTAGCACTTTTTCAGTTGCTGGTAGCGAACCATGTAAGTCTGAAGCAAAAAATAATTTCACGCGCACATCTCCATAAAAACTATGGGCCTATTGTACGGTTACACTTACTTCACGTCATCCTTCGCCATGCCATTTATCACGATATTATTGTAACTGACCATGCCGATTATTTTTCCCTCTTGAATTACCGGAGCTCGGCTCACACCGAAACGTTCAAACAATCGAGCGCAATACTTAACATTCATATCCGCTGATACACTCAACGCGGGCTTAGTCATGATTTCGTAGATATTAGTCCGTTGCGGCGCTCGATTCTTGGCCAAGACCTGTTTAGCAATATCATTCATCAACACAATACCGTACTCATCACCATCGTGACGTTTATCAACGATGAGCGCTTTGACCTGATGCTGCCTAGCTAACCTGATCGCTTCATCAACGGTGATCAATCCATCCACAATAATGTAGGTATTCGCCATTACGTCAGCGACGCACATTGTTTGTTGTTCGCTCATAGCTTGTCCTCAACAACCTTGGTTAATGTTTCAACTTGGTGGGCTACGCCGACGGCATCCTCAACGTCGATCTGTACCGCAATCCCCTGTCCCGATTCTTGGTCGAATTCGCCCACCTCACTGATGGTTTCTAGAATATGGCGAGACAAGTGCTCCTCAACGACAAATAAAACTACGTCTTTCTGGACCTCTAGCGTTAACCCAAAAAATGTTCGCTTTTGATTAAGCCCTTCTCCACGAGCATTGCTGATCACCGTTGCGCCTGTCGCCCCAGCACCGCGCGCCGCATCAAGAACGATGTCCGTCTTACTGTCTTCAACAAAGGCTAAAATGAGTTTGAAACGCATCTACTGCTCCTTATATTCTTGTGATTGAACTTCTTGTGGCTGAGCTTTCTCTGGTTCTGTCCGCTGTGATTGATTGAGCCATTGAGTGATTTGTGCGTAACACATGACAGAAATAATTGGGAAGAGGCTGGCAAAAGCGATCAAACCAAAGCCGTCTATAACTGGGTTTCGACCAGGGACAGTCGAAGCTAAACCGAGTCCTAATGCGGTAACCAAAGGTACTGTAACCGTGGATGTCGTTACACCTCCTGAATCATACGCTAGGGGCACAATCAGCTTCGGTGCATAAAATGTCTGAATGACCACCACCACATAGCCACAAATAATGTAGTAATGAATAGGATCGCCCGCGACAATCCGATAGCTCCCTAAAGAGATACCAATGGCCACCCCTAAGGCGACGGCAATACGAAGCCCATTGACGCTAATACTGCCACCTGAGACCTGATTCGCCTTAATAGCAACTGCGATAAGTGAAGGCTCGGCTATCGTGGTACTAAAGCCGATAAAGAAAGCGAAAAGATAGACCCAATAATAGTCAAACCAACCAAGCTGCTGACCATCGCTGAATTTAAAGTTACTCAAAAAGTCTGGAGCCGTCAGCTGCATTGCCATCGTCTCTCCCAATGGGAACAAGGCAAGTTCTAGCCCCATTAAGAAAAGCGTTAAACCCAGTATGACGTAAAAAAAGCCAAGAATGACTCTAATCAGATTGGTAACAGGCTTGCGAAGAACGGCCAACTGAAAGCCGAAAATGATAGCCGCAATCGGTATCACATCTGTCACAGTGCCTAAAAATGTATCGATAAATAGGTTCAAACTCATCATGCGATCACCATCCCATATACCATCACAAACATCATTGGCAGTAGAGAGGCGAAGGCGATCAGGCCAAAGCCATCAATCATAGGGTTACGGCCTTTTATCGAAGAAGCCAGCCCAACCCCTAAAGCTGTGACAAGAGGGACGGTAATAGTTGATGTGGTTACCCCACCCGAGTCATAGGCGATACCGATTATGTTTTCTGGAGCAAATGCTGTCAGGATGACGACGCCCACATAGCCGCCAATGATCATGAAATGGATCGGCCAACCTTTCAGGATACGCAGCACGCCAAGCACGATCGCTAGTCCAACAGAGAGAGCTACTGTGACACGGAGGCCGTTGGCATACTCTTCCATCTCTTGGTTAGAATTAGGAATCACCCCACCTTCTGCCGCGACTTCTGCAGCCTCATCAGCGACTGCTGTCAATGCGGGTTCAGCGATAGTGGTGCCAAAACCCAAACAGAATGCAAAAATCAACAGCCACATGACGCTACCCTTGCGAGCAAACGCCTGTGCCATCGACTCACCAATAGGAAAGAGTCCCATTTCCAGTCCAAAGATAAAAAAGGTCAACCCCAGTACAACGAGTAACAGACCACTTAAGATTGAAAATAGATTTGGGAGTGGCTCTTGCAGCACCACCAGCTGAAAGAATGCAATAACAACGACAATGGGCAGCAAATCTCTTAGGCTACCGAGCATGGCTTTCATCAAAGCAAGTATCGCTGTCATCAAATCTCCTTGGCTATCGAGTTAGTGCGGGCAAATTAACCACACAGTGAGTGTTACTTCTCAAATAAGCATGACAAATTATCCTTCGTTGTTATGTGACTCGCATTAAGCACTCAGTAACATATTGAAACATTTTCGCTAAACTGTGAACACAACCACCCACTAAAGTTAACGCGCAATCTATTCCACTCTTTGCGCTATCACATGAATGAAACCTTATGATCGTTATATAGTTTTCTGCGTATTGGTTGGCAGACTAAAACAAGCCGGGTCTATAATTAATAAATTAAGAGGAGGTTGGTATGAAGATATTGTTGACGGGTGGCACTGGGTTTATTGGCTCAGAATTGATCAAAAGCTGGCAGACAGACGAAGTGACACTGCTCACTAGAGATCCGTCAAAAGCACAGAGCGCACTCAGCCACCTCAATCAAAATAATCTTCACTACATCACATCGTTGGATGAGCTTTCTGATCTGAATAACTTTGACGCGGTAATAAATTTAGCTGGTGAACCCATTGCCGATAAACGCTGGAGCTCACAACAGAAAGAGCGTATCTGTCAAAGTCGTTGGCACATTACCGAGAAAATCGTGGAACTGATTCACGCAAGTACTAACCCACCGAGCGTGTTTATTAGTGGGTCCGCCGTCGGTTATTACGGCGATCAACAAGAACACCCTTTTGACGAGGCTCTGCATGTTTCAGACGATAGCTTCCCGCATAAGGTGTGTGCGCACTGGGAAGAGATAGCCAAGCGTGCTCAATCAGAAAACACCAGAGTCGTGCTACTCAGAACGGGGATTGTCTTGGGAGAACACGGCGGCGCACTAAAGAAAATGCTACTGCCGTATAAGCTTGGTTTGGGTGGGCCGTTAGGTTCAGGTAACCAATATATGCCCTGGATCCACCTTCTCGATATGATTCGAGCAATCAACCACTTGCTCAAAACCCCCCACGCTCAAGGGGAATTCAATATGTGCGCCCCTCACCCTGCAACCAACAAACAGTTCAGTCGCACCCTAGCCAAGCAGCTTGGTCGACCACACATCTTATTCACGCCGAAGTGGGCTATGTCATTAATGATGGGCGAATCCTCATGCCTACTGTTTGACAGCATTCGCGCTAAACCAAAGAAACTCACTGAAATGGGCTTTATATTCAGTTACTCAAGAATTGAACCTGCATTGAAAAACTTGTTACAACATCAAGACTAATTCCTTTAACCTAAGGAAAGGTAACAGACCCTAGGAAAGGAACCCCCGTGACGAAATCAATATTGATTACTGGATGCTCAACCGGTATTGGCTACACCTGTGCTCACGCCCTCAAACAACGAGGCTTTCATGTGATTGCATCGTGCCGCAACGAGCAAGATGTCATAAAACTGCAGCAGGAAGGGTTAGATTGCATTCAACTCGATCTCAACAATGAACAGAGTATTGAACGAGGCATCGAACAAGCATTCGAGTTGGCCCCTAATGGCCTATATGCCGTATTTAATAATGGCGCTTATGGCCAACCGGGCGCGTTAGAAGATCTACCAACGCAAGGGTTACGCGACCAATTCCAAACCAATTTTTTCGGCTGGCATCATCTGATTCGCTTAGTGCTTCCTAGTATGCGTGAACGTGGTGAAGGACGAATCATTCAAAACAGCTCAGTACTTGGTTTCGCAGCGATGAAATATCGGGGTGCTTACAATGCTTCTAAGTTTGCGATTGAGGGATGGACAGATACCCTAAGGCTTGAGCTTCATGGTAGCGGTATCCACATTTCCCTGCTTCAACCAGGTCCGATTGAGACGGAGTTTCGACGCAACGCTCTGGTCGCATTCAATCGTTGGATTAATCCAACCAGTAGTGTTCACAGTCAGTACTATCAACAGCAACAACAGAGACTGGAAAACGAAACATCCGGCAACCGTTTCGTGCTTCCTCCTGAAAGCTGCGTTGAGCCTGCCTATCATGCACTCACTGCCGACAAGCCCAAACTACGCTATCGAGTCACGACGCCAACAAAGATCTTTGCGATCCTAAAACGCCTGCTACCCAACCGTTGGCTGGACCCGATTTTACGTAAAGCAGCCTAACAACAAATAATCGAATAAATCGCAAAAATAATGTAACGATGTAATTTGTTCGTAACAATAAGATGTCATGATTCACATCGTAGCATCAAGCGTCCCTGCTTGATGTATCCATTGAAGGTACATTCATGACTCTTAACACCTTAAACTGGGTTGGTGTGAGTGTTGCCATCACCCTATTTTTACTGTTTTGAGTACTAAAAGGGATTGCACCTCCAACCTGATTGGTAAATGACGCTATGCTTTCGCGCCCTAATAAACGGCGCCGAAAACGTAGCGTTTTTTATTATTAGCCTCTAATTCCTCTTATCCTTTTCACCTTGAAATTACGATGATTGCCCCCATAGTGTTGTTAGCACTCAATTAAACTCAAGGAACGCCGATGCAATCGCCGCATATTGTTGAACTCAATGAACAGAACTTTCGTCAGGTATTAGAAGGTTCGATGCAGACACCTGTTCTGATCCATTTTTGGGCACCAATGAGCCAAGAGAGCGCTCAGATCATCCCTGATCTGCAAACGCTTACCCAGCAGTACAATGGTACATTTACCTTGGCATTACTAAACTGCGAGCAAGAACAAGCGATTGCGAGCCAATTTGGTGTACAAGCACTGCCTACTATTGCTCTATTCGTTAATGGACAGCCAGTAGACGGCCTAGGTGGTCCTCAAACTTTAGAAGCGATTGTTGGCATGCTAAGCAAGCATCTTCCTAGCCAAGATGAATTAGCGCTTCGTCAAGCTTTGGAGCAGATGCAAGCAGGAGAACACCTACAAGCTCTGACTGCAATGCAGCAGTTGCCAGAAGAGCTCACCAGTAAAGGCGAAGTGAAACTAGCGATTGCCGAATGTCTTCTAGAAACGCAACAGTTTGAATTGGCGGAAGCACAACTCGCAGCTATCCCGCTAGAATACCAAGACAACTACTTCAAAGGCTTAGTGGCAAAACTCGAACTGCACAAACAAGCTGCCGATAGTCCTGAGATCCAAGCATTAGAAGCGAACCTACAAGCTAACCCTAGCGATGCGAAAATCGCTGCGGAACTCGCACTGCAATATCACCAAGTCAATCGAAGTGAAGAAGCGCTTGAGTTGCTGTGGTCATATCTAGTGAAAGACTTAAACGCACTAGACGGTGACATGAAGAAAAGCTTTATGGATATTCTAAGTGCACTTGGCCAAGGTAACGCCAGTGCGAGTAAGTACCGTAGACAGCTCTACTCGCTACTCTACTAGGCTCAATTACTGCGTAAACACTCAATAATTTAGCGAAACAATCAAGCGATAAGAATTCAAAATGGGCCATAAAATCAATGTTTTATGGCCCATTTCTCATTTATAAATTTGCTCAGAGTACAAAATTAAGCCACTATCTTTAAAAGTAAAATTGAAGACTCGTTTAAACAAGGATTTTGTATGGCTATTGATACTCTGATTACTATCGGCGGCTTCACCGTTGTTGCCCTTCTATTTATTTTCGCTGGTGTAAAAACCGTCCCTCAGGGGAACAACTGGACCGTTGAACGTTTCGGTCGTTATACCCACACCCTCAAACCTGGTTTGAATTTGATCATTCCATTCATTGATAGCATTGGTCAAAAGATCAACATGATGGAACGTGTATTAGATATTCCAGCACAAGAAGTTATCTCTAAAGACAACGCGAACGTTGTTATCGATGCAGTCTGTTTCGTACAGGTGATCGATGCGGCAAGAGCCGCTTATGAGGTTAACGATCTTGAGCACGCAATTCGCAACCTAACGCTCACTAACATTCGTACCGTCCTTGGCTCAATGGAACTGGATGAAATGCTAAGCCAACGTGACATGATCAACAGCAAGCTATTAAACATCGTTGATGAAGCCACCAATCCTTGGGGCGTCAAAGTCACTCGTATCGAAATCAAAGACGTGCAACCACCAGCGGATCTGACCGCAGCAATGAACGCACAAATGAAAGCTGAGCGTAACAAACGTGCTGACATCCTAGAGGCAGAAGGTGTGCGACAAGCTGAGATCCTAAAGGCTGAGGGTCACAAGCAGTCAGAAATCTTAAAAGCAGAAGGTGAAAAGCAAGCGGCTATCCTTCAAGCAGAGGCGCGTGAGCGTGCTGCAGAAGCAGAAGCGAAAGCAACGGAAATGGTATCTACGGCGATAGCCCAAGGTGACATGCAAGCGGTAAACTACTTTATCGCTCAAGGTTATACCGATGCGCTTAAATCGATTGGTCAAGCAGAAAATGGTAAGATCATCATGCTGCCACTAGAAGCATCGGGGCTAATGGGCTCAGTTGCGGGTATTGCTGAGATGTTTTCTCACAAAGGAACAAATAACAAGGAGTAGCTGATGATTGAACTGTTAGATCAGGTGAACCACTGGCACTGGCTTGCTTTTGGCTTACTGCTACTTGGATTAGAGCTATTGGGCACTGCAGGGTACTTTCTCTGGATTGGCATCTCAGCAATGATTGTCGGCGCACTACTTGGCGCTTTACCGCTGAGCTGGCAAATGCAATGGCTCTCTTTCGCCAGTTTCTCTCTAATCACCACCTGGCTATGGTGGCGTCGACAACTCAAAAGTGATCGTAAGTCAGATAAAGCTCGAGTTCTCAATCAGCGCGATAAGCAGTTGATAGGAAAAACGACTCGATTGGAAGATGATATCCAGAAAGGTAAATGTCGAATCCGACTCGGCGATACAACTTGGTCAGCCATTACTGCGACTGACATAACCGCAGGAACCGAAGTTGTGGTCACAGCGGTTGATGGTATTGTTCTCACTATCGCACCAGTAAACAAGTAATCACTAGGCCCTAGGCCATTAGGATGTATGTGAACACAACGTACTATGCTAATGGCCTAATCTATTGCTCATCGACCAGATCATTAATGATCGGGCAATGACTGTTAGTATCTCCAGGACACTTCTCAACCCACCCCTCTAATGTTGTCTTTATCGCCATCAAATCCGAAATTTTTCGATTCACTTCATCAAGCTTACTTTGAGCCTTAGCTTTGACATCGGCACTTTCTCGGCAAGGGTTGTCAGCTAAAGCGACCAATTCTTTACACTCTTCTAAAGAAAATCCGGCGCTTCTTGCCTTGGCAACCACGCTCAACTCTTTTAATTGCTTCTGAGTATAGGTTCGATAGCCATTTTCTGAACGCATTGGCTCAGAAATCACGCCTTTATCTTCGTACAGACGAATCGACTTCGTGGATAGGTTGGTTAGCTTAGCAACTTCACTTATATTCATGATATTACTCAAATCATTAGCTGAGTAAGGCCGTTTTCCTCACTCATAAATCATCATATTACACTCGTAATCATACACCCAAATACACTCGAGGCGTAGCAAAGATAATAAGAGAAAATAAAGCTTGCGAATTATGGTCAGTTTCGCTGACTTTTAAGTTAAACGAGCAAATTTCAACAAATAGGCGCTACGTAATTTCAATAAGTTACTGATTAATTTAACCAAACTATCGATTGTTATTTTTTATAAGAAATTTTTATATTTTTTTGATCTTTGAGAAATAGTTCACATACTAATGAGTATCTCTTATTTGAAGGGATTTTAAGTGAGGTGTCATTATGAAATATTTTTTAGCATTTGCGTGTAGTTTACTTTTTAGTTTCTCTGTATCGGCTCAGAACGTTGGAAGCACAGCTTCAGGTCCAATCGTAAAGTGTGAATCAAATAACGGAGTGGTTGAACATGTACCAATCATTATCTGTAAACACAGCAATGGGAAAGTACACTATTAAAAAAGGAGCCGTTAGGCTCCTTTCAAGGAATTTAGTAATCGAGTAATGATTTAATAATTAAATTTCTCTCGTCGTTTGACGCTTTTTCGAACCAATAGCTGAACATCTCAACTTCTTTTGAAGTTGTGTCGATACTATTCTTTACTCCATTGCGATTAGCAACAGCCCACGAAATGGTAGAATCTCGTTCGTCGACAGGGATTTCCTTAAACCAATAATTAGACATATCAACTGCTTTGGTTGTAGGCCCAGCTTCTACTGGTGGTGTCACAACAGCTGTTGATGTGGCCACAATCGCAGTCTGGGAAGCTGAACGCTCTTTAGCTGTTTTTACAATCGCTTCGATGTAGCCTGCAGGAATAGAGAAAGAAATACTATTAGAATTTGATGCCTGGACATCAAAAACTAAGTCCTTATATGGGGCCTGATCAAAAGAATCACTTTCAATAGGAAATTGGATGTATTGTGTTTGCGTACAAATATCGCTACAAGTTTCTGCAGCCGCTGCATAAGGCTTTAATTTAACCTTTTCTTCAGTCCCTTGGACAAATGCGGTTCGATACTCGTTGTAGTTCTTAAAATACTGTAGCTCCATTGTAATGTATGAATCTGGAGCGGAATTATTTCCATAAGGCTGAACGTAATTCAACTCAAGTGAAGAATTAACCAACTGCCCTTGATTTACTTTTATCACGTCAGGTGTTAGAGATTCACCTATCACTACCTTGTAGTTTTGCTTGCTATCTATGCGCTTAACCGCATCGGAAAAATCACTATTAGAATCTAATGTTGTACACCCTAGAAGAAAGAAAGGTATCGAGGCTAAAGCTATTTTTTTCATATTAACGACCTTGGGGATTCCCCTTAATATTAATCGATGCCCTTAGATTCGAAGGCAACACATAAACTAATAAGCGCTGGCTTTTAACGGCCAGCGCAATAATTATTCGAGCAAAGAGTGTCTTAGAAACCGTACTCTAAGCCAATACGTGTAACAAACGTATCTGTTTGTGCACCACCAGATTTGATATCACGTTGTGCAAGACGGATGTATGGAACAAATCCATTGTGAACATACATTAGCTGACCAGAGATAACGCTATCTTCATCATCCTGTTTAACACCGGCGGTTTTAGACTCCATGTTAGCAGCATAGCCTAACTTAAAGCCCCATGGACCATTCCAGTATTGACCGATTACAGAGTAAGAAGATTGCTCAGATTTAGCGCCACCCTGAACATCTGACTCACCAGACTTGTATGCCGCTGAGATACCAAAACCAGCAGGCAGTGAAGCTTCGAAGCCAACTAAGTAGCCGAAAGTATCAGCCATTTCAGCATCAGTTGCGGCAATAGCATCACCAAAATTGATACCTGTACCACAACCTGCCGCTTCTACACATGTGCTCGCAGCTGTTGCTGCCTTTAACTGACGATCTGATTCAGCTTCTACTGCTGCGTGGAAAGTAATAGTATCAGCTAGACGGTAATGAGCAGCTGCACCATAGAAGTAGTTATCTTTAACGCTAGAGTCACCACGACCTGTTGCTAGGTTAAATGTGAAACCATTTAAGTCAGCAGAATCGTAACGAGCCATATCGCCATGACGGTCACGGTTGTATTTAACATCACCGCCCCAGTCCCATACTGCGCCCAGACCTGGGTTTGCGTATGGCCAGTCAATTACTTCGTACATTGGTGTTAGCATACGACCGAAACGAACTTTACCCCAATCACCTTGTAGGCCTAAGAACGTATCACGGTTACCTAGCGTAGCACCGTCACCATTTTCACCCACGTAACCCGATTCGATCTGCATAAAGATATTTACGTTATCGAACATATCTTTACTTGCACGGAAACCGATACGAGATTCATTCTCGTAGTCGTAGCCAGTACCGGTATCAGTTTTAACGCCGCCTTCCGTTTTTTCAGAATCATAGTTAACGACTGAGATCGCTGCCACACCGTAAGCTTGCACATTAAAGTCAGAGATAATACCAACTTGTGAAGACTCAGATGCCATTGCACCAGAAGAGATCATTGCTACTGCCGCACCTAATAGAGTGCGCTTGAAAATTTTGTTGTCCATGGAATAAAACTCCTAAAAATGGATATAGCTGTTTGATTATTTCTCACCTAAAGTTGGCCGCCGTAGAGAGAAATACCTTTTCTTGTTTAGAACCTCTAACCGCCCGAGGCTCTTTTTCCTTACTGGGTATACACTGCGTGCATCCATGTCACTAAGACTAACTTTGCCCTTAAAAAGATCAATGAGAACTTAATTTTCATCTAAAAAAATATGAGTTGGTGCAAATTTATCTATGACTTAGTGATCCTGATCGACAAAATCCAAACTATTAAGAAAACAAAAACAAAAACAAACCAAATCAATAGCTTAGTTTAAATCTCACTTTATAAAAAGTGATATCACTCGCAAATAAACAAGCGACAGAACGGTATTTTATTATTATTGAGCAAGCTCACAGTCCCAAAATCAGACTTAATATAGCTACAAATTTTTCTTCAGATAAAAAGAGCAAAACTTAGTGTCCGCATACAAAAAAGGCACTCCACATTGGGAGTGCCTTTTAGCTTTTTTTAGAGCAGGTTAATTATGAAAGTAGGTCAATTAAGTCTTGCTCATTTCTTATTTCGATACCCAAATCTTGTGCCTTAGTGAGCTTAGAACCTGCCGCTTCACCAGCAAATAGAATGTCTGTTTTCTTAGAAACGCTGCCTGTTACTTTTGCACCCAGTGCTTGTAGCGCTGCTTTAGCTTCGCTGCGTCCTAATTGAGAGAGGGAACCTGTCAAAACTACCGTCTTACCTTCAAGTGGTAGTGACTGCCCTTCTACAGGCGCTTCTATTGCTGGCCAAATGAGCCCTAGCTCTAGAAGTTCATCAACTACTTCACGGTTCTTCTCTTGGGAGAAGAAGCTGGTAATGTGACTAGCAACAATATCACCGATATCTTGCACTTCTACGAGTTGTTCGTGAGTCGCAGTCTGAACCATATCAAGCGACTTAAAGTGCTGAGCAAGGTTCATTGCCGTTGCCTCACCAACCTCTCTAATACCCAGAGAGTACAAGAAACGAGCTAGCGTCGTTTCTTTCGCTTTGGTCAATGCATTCACCACGTTCTGAGCTGATTTCGGCCCCATGCGGTCTAGCACAGTTAAGACACCAGCACTTAACTTAAAGAGATCAGCTGGGGTTTCAACCATTTCACGGTCAACCAACTGCTCAATCACTTTCTCGCCCAAGCCGTCAACATCCAGTGCTTTACGCGAAACAAAGTGCTTGAGCGCTTCTTTACGTTGCGCCTGACACACTAGTCCGCCTGTACAACGAGCCACAGCTTCACCCTCTACACGTTCGACAGCAGAGCTACACACAGGGCAAGCTTCAGGGAAAACAATCTCTTTTGCAGTCTCAGGGCGACGCTCCGCCACTACAGCAACAATTTGAGGGATCACATCACCGGCACGGCGAATAATCACACTGTCCCCGACCATAACGCCTAAACGTTCTATTTCATCAGCGTTATGCAGAGTCGCATTACTTACCGTTACACCGCCAACAAACACAGGCTCCAGTTTCGCTACTGGTGTAATTGCACCCGTTCGACCGACTTGGAACTCTACGTCGTTAAGTAACGTGATCTCTTCTTGTGCCGGGAATTTGTAAGCTATCGCCCAGCGCGGAGCTCGAGCAACAAAGCCTAGAACCTCTTGAGCCGCAATATTATCAACTTTGATCACTACGCCGTCGATCTCATAAGCTAACGCGTCGCGGCGAGCCATAATGTCTTGGTAGTACGCTTTAACGTCATTTAATGAGCTCAGTTGCTTTGTCTCTGGGCACATAGGTAAGCCCCAGCTCTTCAACTGAAGAAAACGTTGGTAGTGGCTACCTGAAAGCTCTGCACCTTCAACAACGCCAACGCTATAAGCATAAAACGCTAACGGACGCTTAGCCGTAATACGAGAGTCTAACTGACGTAGGCTACCTGCCGCGGCGTTACGAGGGTTTACAAAAACCTTTTCGCCTTTCTTCAGTGCTTGTTCATTCAGTTTGTCGAATCCCGCTTTCGGCATAAAGACTTCGCCACGCACCTCAATACGTGTCGGCCATCCCTCACCTTGAAGCTTGAGTGGAATTGAGCTAATGGTACGAACGTTTTCAGTGATGTTCTCACCGGTTGTACCATCACCACGAGTGGCTGCTTGAACAAGCGTGCCATTTTCATAAAGAAGACTCACCGCTAATCCATCTAGCTTTGGCTCACAACAGAATGTTGTTAAGTCAGCCAGAGGAGCGCGATCAGACATACGCTTGTTAAATGCGTCTAAATCTTCATCAGAGAAAGCATTGTCTAAAGAGAGCATCGGAATTTCATGGGTCACTTGGGTAAAGCCATCCAACGGTGCTCCACCAACACGCTGACTTGGCGAGTCAACGGTGACCAGTTCTGGATTTTCTTGCTCAATCTTCAGCAGTTGCTGCATTAATCGATCATATTCTGCGTCAGGGATCTCTGGGCTATCCTCAACGTAATAGCGAACGGCATGATAGTGCAGAGTCTCTTTTAACTGCTCTAAAGTACTTTGAATGGATTCTTTCATATCATTCTCTGTCAGATTGAAATATCAAAAAGGGCCCCATCAGGAGCCCTTTCTATCATTATAGATTAACTGTAAGGCTTACATTGTCTACTAAGCGCTTTGATTAGCCATAAAGTCTCGAATTTGTTTGCGGTAATCAGACAAGCGGTTTGGCGTCATCAGGTTTCTTGACTCATCCAATACGTTACCGCCCAAATCGTCAGCAATTTGTTGTGCTGCGCTCAACATAACAT
Source organism: Vibrio sp. THAF190c (assembly GCF_009363355.1). NCBI lineage: Bacteria > Pseudomonadati > Pseudomonadota > Gammaproteobacteria > Vibrionales > Vibrionaceae > Vibrio > Vibrio sp. THAF190c. Next base: position 2,449,847 of record NZ_CP045338.1, read on the forward strand.
TGAAGTTCTGATCAGCCTGACCGTAACAAGGCAGCGTCATAAAGAACGAAATGCCTTTGGTTGTGAAGTCTGCAGGGTTGTCGTGTTCTAACGTACCTGGCTGCATCATGTTCGCAACACTAAAGATCACCTTCGGTGTCTCTGCCGCTTCAGCGAAGCAGTGGTAAATAGACATCTCACCATAGGTTAGTCCATTGTTTTCCATACTGCGGAAAAGCTCAGTACCTACAAACGGCGTTTCACCGGCACAGTGTACATTCAGTACAATCACTTCTAAGCCCAAGTCATCTTCTTGTGCTTCTTGAGGTGCAACTGCTGCCGCTTCAACGGTTGGGGTGGTGTCTTCTTGTTGCAAATTCTGTTGAACAGGCTGAGTGTCAGACTCAGGCTCTTGCGACATAGCGCCGTAATGCTCTTTAAAGTCAGCGTGGCTCTCTTTTTGCTCTTCGGTTAACTCAAAGCTTGGGACAGCTGGCTCAGCGGGTGCCTCTGTTTGAAATTCTGGCTCTGCTTTAACAGGAGTCTCAACACTGAAAGATGGTAGATCGTTGAGCTCAAGATCCTCTTGCTCACTTTTCGCCGATGGGCTTGAAGTCAACGGATCTGAATCAATCAATGGGTCTGCATTTGTTGGTGATACAGCAAAGTCCGGTTCTTTACGCTCTTTACGAATGATCTCGAAGTCGTCTTCTGGCGCAAAAGAGCGCTCTGGCATAGCGCCCACGTCATCTAAGCTGTCGTTGTCGAGCTTGCCAAGTGGCTTATCACCAAATTTGGCTTTCCCTTCTTTTTTACTCGTCCACAATCCGTGGAACAATAATGCGGCGATCGCTAATGCGCCAACAATAATGAGTACAAATCGCAATTCCTGCATTTTTCGCTCTCAGCTTTCATAGTCACCCTGAGTTTTCAGGTCGCTATATCAGTTAGGTTAATTTGACCAATCTCACTACTCTATCAAAAGTAGCTACTGTTTTAGAACAACTTAATACAATAAGTTCCTCAGTTGATGTGATTTTCACCACGCTTTTTTTCTTAATATCGGTCGAGTACACTATAGGTGTTTGCTATTTAACCAACTCCCCTTATGTGAGCTGATATTCTAATATGACTAATTTATCGATTCCTCGCTCTGGCTTCGGCTATTTCATTTTCGGCGCTAAAATCGCTCTTTCTCCAAGTATCCGTAAATTCGTACTGATGCCTTTATTAGCTAACGTATTGTTGGTTGGTGGCGCGTTGTTTTACATCTTTTCTAACCTCAATACTTGGATTGATGGCTGGTTAGAAGGCCTTCCTAGCTTTCTCACTTGGTTGACTTATGTTTTGTGGCCACTGCTGGCGCTGACCATTCTTGCCACCTTCTCATACTTCTTTAGTACCTTAGCGAATTTCATCGCCGCCCCATTTAACGGCTTACTATCAGAGAAAGTAGAAGAACTTTTAACGGGCAAAAAAGTGAATGACGATGGCTTAATGGACGTGGTTAAAGATACGCCGCGTATCCTGGCTCGTGAATGGCGTAAGCTGGTTTACACACTACCAAAAGCAATCGGGCTTTTCTTATTGCTGCTGATCCCAGCTCTTGGTCAAACTGTCGCGCCGTTTTTGTGGTTCATTTTTACAGCGTGGATGCTGGCAATTCAATACGCAGATTACCCGTTTGATAACCACAAAATCAGCTTTGATGATATGAGAAGTTCATTGAAACAAAAGCAAGGTAAGAGCTATGGATTTGGAGCATTGGTTTCTATTTTCACAACCATTCCAATCCTTAATCTAATTGTTGTACCTGTAGCAGTATGTGGCGCCACTGCTATGTGGGTATCAGAACACAAAGGGCAATTTACCCACCTTCGCTAACCTCTTCTATTATTAGCAGAACTCTCGCCCATTTCGTTGAATCACTGATTTCTATCAAAATGGGCGTGCATTCTGCTACATATCTATATGATATAACTTTTTAATCCTTTTACCTTTTTTTCAACTTGTTTAATCTAAATTCAAGTTAAACAAACATTGAAATAAACGGGACGACTAAGTCATTGATATGCCGCGTTTAGTTCTGTCATCAAATGAAGGAATATTCCATGAGCAAGATTTACGAAGATAACTCCCTTACGATCGGTAACACACCACTGGTTCGTTTGAACAAAGTAAGTAAAGGTAATGTACTAGCGAAAGTGGAGGCTCGTAACCCAAGCTTCAGCGTTAAGTGTCGTATCGGCGCGAACATGATCTGGGAAGCTGAAAAAGCTGGCACTCTTAAGCCAGGCGTAGAGCTTGTAGAACCAACAAGTGGTAACACTGGTGTGGCACTTGCTTTCGTTGCAGCAGCTCGTGGTTACAAACTAACGCTAACTATGCCTGAGTCGATGAGTCTAGAGCGTCGTAAGCTACTTAAAGCACTAGGTGCCAACCTTGAGCTAACAGAAGCGGCTAAAGGCATGAAAGGCGCGATCGCAAAAGCAGAAGAAATTGTTGCAAGCGATCCAGAGAAGTACCTACTTCTTCAACAATTCAACAACCCTGCAAACCCAGAAATTCACGAGAAGACTACTGGTCCTGAAATCTGGGAAGCGACTGACGGTGAGATCGATGTATTTGTAGCGGGTGTTGGTACTGGCGGTACGATTACGGGTACAAGCCGTTACATTAAAGGTGAGAAAGGCAAAGCAATTACTTCTGTAGCGGTTGAGCCAGCAGAATCTCCAGTGATTGCCCAAGCGCTTGCAGGCGATGAAATTCAGCCAGCACCACACAAAATCCAAGGTATCGGCGCAGGTTTCATCCCTGGTAACCTTGATTTAGAGCTTGTAGACCGTGTTGAGTCGGTGACTTCAGAAGAAGCAATTGAAATGGCACAACGCCTGATGGCTGAAGAAGGCATCCTAGCTGGTATCTCTTCTGGTGCAGCAGTAGTTGCAGCAAACCGTCTAGCGGAACTACCTGAATTTGCTGGGAAAACAATTGTTACAGTTTTACCAAGCTCAGGTGAACGATACCTCAGCACAGCCCTGTTTGCCGGCATTTTTACCGACAAAGAGAACCAACAGTAATATGTGGTCAAATCAATATTTGGTCTAAAAAAGCCCCTAATTGGGGCTTTTTTGTTGATCCCTGCCTCACCTTTGGTAATATCACCCCTGTTTTATTTTTCGCTTCAAAATAAAAGAAGCAATAAACCAGATTCTGAAAGTCGTGAGTTCTCACAAAAGAGCACCATGGCTGGATAAAATTTTAACCAAACTGTTCAAACACGAACATGGCGTACTACACTCTGGCGCATGCATGTCAAAGAAGTTAAGCTAAACTTGGTTATAAACTTTACAAATAATAAATTAATTGGGGTATATAAAATGTACGAGAAGCAAGTAGAAATCACAGCAGAAAACGGTCTTCACACTCGTCCAGCTGCACAGTTCGTTAAAGAAGCAAAATCTTTCGACGCAGACATCACTGTGACTTCTAACGGTAAAAGCGCAAGCGCTAAGAGCCTATTCAAACTACAAACTCTAGGCCTAGTTAAAGGTACTGTAGTTTCTATTTCTGCTGAAGGCCCACAAGCTCAGCAAGCTGTAGACCACCTAGTTGCTCTAATGGACCAACTACACTAATTCGGTCTCCTTCTTTCAAAGCCATTTTGCCCTGCAAAGTGGCTTTGTTCGAAATAGAACAGAATAAGCTCGGCATAACGCCAAGCGGAAAAAGTCACACACTCTCCCGTTTACAGTTGACCAACTTAAGGTAAAGCTATGATTTCAGGTATCCTAGCATCTCCTGGTATTGCTATCGGTAAAGCACTACTACTTCAAGAAGATGAAATCGTTCTAAACACTAACACTATCACTGATGACCAAGTTGAAGCAGAAGTTCAGCGTTTCTTTGACGCACGTAACAAATCTGCAGCTCAACTAGAAGTTGTTAAGCAAAAAGCGCTTGAGACTTTCGGTGAAGAAAAAGAGGCGATCTTTGAAGGTCACATCATGCTTCTTGAAGATGAAGAGCTAGAGGAAGAAATCCTAGCACTCATCAAGAACGACAAGATGCACGCTGATAACGCAATCCACACGGTTATCGAAGAGCAAGCATCTGCACTTGAGTCACTAGACGACGAATACCTAAAAGAACGTGCAACTGATATCCGTGATATCGGTACTCGTTTTGTTAAAAATGCACTAGACATCAATATCGTCTCTCTAAGCGATATCAATGAAGAAGTTATCCTAGCAGCATACGACCTAACGCCATCTGAAACTGCACAAATCAACCTAGACTACGTACTAGGCTTCGCTTGTGACATCGGCGGTCGTACATCTCACACATCTATCATGGCGCGTTCACTAGAGCTTCCTGCTATCGTTGGTACTAACGATATCACTAAGAAAGTGAAGAACGGCGACATGCTTATTCTTGATGCGATGAATAACAAGATTGTTATCAACCCATCAGAAGCTGAGCTTGAAGAAGCAAAAGCAGTTAAAGCTGCATTCCTAGCTGAAAAAGAAGAGCTAGCAAAACTTAAAGATCTACACGCAGAAACTCTAGACGGTCACCGTGTAGAAGTTTGCGGTAACATCGGTACCGTTAAAGACTGTGACGGCATCATCCGTAACGGTGGTGAAGGCGTTGGTCTGTACCGTACTGAGTTCCTATTCATGGACCGTGATGCACTTCCTACTGAAGAAGAGCAGTACCAAGCGTACAAAGAGGTTGCAGAAGCAATGAACGGTGAGTCAGTGATCATCCGTACTATGGATATCGGTGGCGACAAAGATCTGCCATACATGGATCTTCCAGAAGAGATGAACCCGTTCCTAGGCTGGCGTGCAGTACGTATCAGCTTAGATCGTCGCGAAATCCTACGTGACCAACTACGCGGTATCCTTCGTGCATCTGCGCACGGTAAACTTCGCATCATGTTCCCAATGATCATCTCTGTTGAAGAGATCCGTGAACTGAAGAAAGCTATCGAAGAGTACAAAGCTGAGCTTCGCGCTGAAGGCCTAGCATTCGATGAAGAGATTGAAATCGGTGTAATGGTTGAAACTCCAGCTGCGGCAGCTATCGCGCACCATCTAGCGAAGGAAGTTGCTTTCTTCTCTATCGGTACTAACGACCTAACTCAGTACACACTTGCTGTAGACCGTGGTAACGAGATGATTTCTCACCTTTACAACCCACTGTCTCCTGCTGTTCTAACAGTAATCAAGCAGGTTATCGATGCATCTCACGCTGAAGGTAAGTGGACTGGTATGTGTGGTGAGCTTGCTGGTGATGAGCGTGCAACACTGCTTCTACTAGGTATGGGGCTAGATGAGTTCTCTATGAGCGGTATCTCTATCCCTAAAGTGAAGAAAGTTATCCGTAACTCTAACTTCGCAGAAGTTAAAGCAATGGCTGATGAAGCACTTTCTCTACCAACTGCTGAGGAAATCCAAGCAGTAGTAGAAAAGTTCATCGCTGAGAAAACTCAGTAATCACCAATGGCTTAATATGGTTAGACGACTAAAAAAAGTCGTCTAATTTGCTAGATTGGTATAGTATATTCTACAGAATAAAACTAAACGTTAGGAGCATGACACAATGGGTCTGTTTGACAAACTTAAGAAGCTAGTATCTGATGACAGCGCTGACGCTGGTGCAATCGAAATCATCGCACCTCTATCTGGTGAAATCGTAAATATCGAAGACGTGCCAGATGTTGTTTTCGCTGAGAAAATCGTTGGTGACGGCATCGCGATCAAACCAGCTGGCGACAAAATGGTAGCTCCAGTTAACGGTACTATCGGTAAGATCTTCGAAACTAACCACGCATTCTCTATCGAGTCTGACGACGGTGTTGAGCTATTCGTTCACTTTGGTATCGATACTGTTGAACTTAAAGGCGAAGGCTTCACTCGCGTAGCAGAAGAAGGCCAAACTGTTAAAGCTGGTGACACTATCATCACTTTCGACCTAGCGCTTCTAGAAGAAAAAGCAAAATCAACTCTTACTCCAGTTGTTATCTCTAACATGGACGAAATCAAAGAGCTGAACAAACTTGCTGGTTCTGTAACTGTAGGTGAAACTCCAGTTCTGAAAGTGACTAAGTAATCTTTACTTAGCATTTCAAAAGTTCAAAAAGCGCAGCCTCACGGCTGCGTTTTTTGTTGTCTGGAAAAATTAACCTAATAAAGAAAGAGCAGTACCCGTATTTTGATTCGCTTGTGCGAGCAGTGTTGACGTGGCACGTTCAAGCATCTGAGATTTGGTCAGCTCTGTCGTGAGCTTAGCGTAATCGGTATCTTTGATTTGCCCCTCTGAATCAGCAATACGATGAAAGGTATTGTTGAGGCTATTCATAGTGCGGCTGACTCCGTTCTGGAAACCACCGATTTCACTACGATGCCCGTCTACATAATTCAATGAGGCATCAATCACCGCAACACCAAGCTGCGCTCCACCGACGGTTGTCATGTCCACATCATCTAACGATATCGCCTGAGTATCACCAAAATCAAACTCATTCGCGGCACTACCCGAGACTTCAAAGCCTTGAGGAGAGTCAGCATAAGCAGCGAACAACTGAAGCTGGTGTTCTTCGTTTACCGATGCTCTAACCACACCCTGCTGCCCGTTAATATAGGTGGCTACCTGATAGATATCATCGCCCTCTTTAAGCTTAAAATCGAGCGCCTGTGACTCATCATTGCTATCTTGATAGCTGATACTTAAACCTTGATCATTAGAAGAGACTTGCCAATTCTCATCAACGTCACTATTTGCTTCTGTAAACTGCCCTCCCATCTGTGGGATATTGGTGTACATGCTCTTAAGCGTGAGCGAGACCGCATTCGAATCAGGGCCAAGATTGAAGTTACGCTTTCCAAAAGAGCCATCAAATAGCTCATCCCCTGCAAAGGTCGTTGAGGATGCAATACGATCAAGATCATTGATCAGCATCTCCGATTCGATCTGGATACTTTCGCGCTCATCCCGACTCAATGCACCATTGGACGCCTGTAATCCAAGATCACGGAGTTTTTGGAGCATATTAGTACTTTCGTGCAGCGCGCCTTCGGCAGTTTGTGCAATAGAATCAGCATTAGTCGCATTCGACAAGGCAGCATCAATCCCTCGAGTTTGGGCTTTGAGTCGATTGGCTATTTGAAGACCTGCGGCATCGTCGCTACCCGCGTTGATACGCGAGCCGGATTGCAGTTTTGATTGTGCATCAACGGCTTGGCTTTGAGCTTCACCAAGATGTCGCTGAGCAATAGAGGAAGATATATTGGTTTGTATCGATACCATTTAGTTGTATTCCATTTAGCTAGGTTTACCCCAACTCACCATTTGTGTCGTTCCTTCAACACCAATTGCATACATCTGAATGATACAACCTACACCATCAATACAATTAATCATTCGGTAAATTTTACTCATAAAAAGAAAGCTAGGTGTTTGACCACCTAGCTTTCGGTTTCAATTTTATTTCTAATTAGCCAAGTAGGCTAAGTGCTGAGTTCGGTGCTTGCTTCGCTTGAGCAAGAATCGAGCTAGACGCTTGAGAAAGAATTTGCGACTTAGTCATTTGCGTCGTTTCTTTCGCGAAGTCTGTGTCTTTAATACGGCTCTTAGATGCATTCACGTTTTCGTTGATGTTATCTAAGTTGTTGATAGCATGGTCGAAGCGGTTCTGGAATGCACCCAGCTCTGCACGGTGGCTATCTACGTACTTCAGTGCAGCATCGATGATAGCAACAGATTCTTGTGCGCCACCTACCGACGTTACGTCAATAGTATCAACCGTTACTTCTTTACCACCTTGAATGCCAAGCTCACCTGCAAGACCACCAGAGAAGTCTACGTTGCCGTCTACTTTATTGTTACCTGCGAACATTTGTAGCTTGCCATCTTCAGTTACAGACGCTTTTACAGAGTCTTGTTGACCGTTGATGTAAGTTGCTAGCTCTTCGATGTCGTCGCCTGCTTTTGCATTGATGTCGATTTCTTGAGCTTGACCAAAGTTATCTGTGAACGTCATTTTTAGGTCGTTAGAGCCTGCTTGTACGTTCCAGTTCTTGTCTTTAGCGCTTTCAGTTTGGTAGCTCTTACCACCCATTTGAGCGTTGTCTGAACGCATGTCTTTCAGCTCAAGCATTACGGCTTCACCGTTGTCTGCACCGATTTGGAAAGACTTAGTGCCGTGTGTACCGTTCAGAAGCTTGTTACCACCAAAAGAGGTAGTTTCTGCGATACGGTTAAGTTCGTCGTTTAGTGCTGTTACTTCTTCTTGAATCGCTACACGCTCAGACTTAGAGTTTGAACCGTTTGCAGATTGTAGAGAAAGGTCACGCATACGTTGCAGGATGTTTGTTGTCTCGTTCATTGCACCTTCAGCAGTTTGTGCAATCGAGATACCGTCGTTCGCGTTACGTACTGCTACGTCTAGGCCGCGGCTTTGTACGTTCAAACGGTTAGAGATTTGTAGGCCCGCAGCGTCATCTTTTGCGCTGTTGATTTTAGAGCCAGAAGCTAGACGCTCCATAGAAGTCTGTTGAGCGCTGTTTGCGTTGTTTAGGTAACGTTGCGCAGTCATCGCTGAAACGTTGGTATTTACATTCACTGCCATGGTGATTTCTCCAATTGATTTTCCGGTGTTGCGGTTTCCGACGTCTCGGAAAACCAAGTAGTTCTCTCAAAGTTACTTTTAATAGCGGCGCTAAATCTGAAACCTTTAGAGAAAAAATGAGAAAATTCAGAAATAAATTCGGTTGAATGAAAAAACGTGATTGGTGGGGTAAATATAAGAAAAAAGGAGAAAAAAACACTAAAGTTGTCAGGAGTGTTGCCGAGAGACGTGGCAATTTACCCCAGCAGAGTTAACGCCAAATTAGGCGCCTGTTTGGCTTGAGCAAGAATAGTGGTGCTCACCTGCTGCAAGATTTGCTGCTTGAGCATCTGCGTAGTTTCTTTGGCGTAATCGGTATCTTTAATACGGCTGTTTGAGGTCGCCAAATTCTCATGCACGTTTTGCAGGTTATTAATCGCGTGATCAAATCGATTCTGCATCGCACCCAGCTCTGAGCGATGGCTATCTACATATTTCATCGCTGTATCAAGAATAGATACCGCTCGTTGCGCTCCACCAGCGCTAGTTACATCAATATCATTGACCGATTCATAGCGACCTGATGACATGGATAACTCATCCGCTAGAGAACCTGAAAAGGAGATTGTTCCTGACGTTTGCTCGCCCGCCATGTAGATTTGTAGCTGCCCATCTTCATTGACCGATGCAGATACTTGGTCTGTTTGGCCGTTGATATAGGTCGCAAGCTGCTCAATACCATCACCCGCCTTAGCATTGATCGAGATGGATTGAGATTGCCCAAAACGATCGGTAAACGACATATTGAACTTAGTATTACCTGAACTCACCGCCCAACTCTTATCAGCCATACCATTAGCAACATAGCTAAAGCCGCCCATGTCGATACCATCTGTTCGCATACTTTTTAGGCCTACTTGTACCGCCTCACCAGAACTACCACCTATTTGGAAAGCGGTATTCCCAAAACTCCCATTCAATAGCTTCTTGCCACCAAATGAAGTCGTTTCGGCAATTCGGTTCAGCTCGTCATTAAGGGCAGTAATCTCTTCCTGAATAGCAATTCGCTCAGATTTACTGTTCGAACCATTCGCTGACTGCAAAGAAAGATCACGCATGCGTTGCATGATATTGGTGGTCTCATTCATCGCACCCTCTGCGGTCTGCATAATAGAGATACCGTCGTTAGCGTTTCTAACCGCAACGTCAATACCGCTCATTTGCGCTTCAAGTCGATTTGAGATTTGTAGACCGGCAGCATCATCCTTAGCGCTATTAATACGGTTACCTGAAGCCAGTCGCTCCAAAGATTGATTCAGCATGTTGCTGGCATTAGAGAGATTTCTCTGAGCCACCAGTGCTGAAACATTGGTATTTACCGTAATAGCCATAGATGTTCGCTTATCCGTTGGGAGGTAATAAAGTCAATCGTTGCTTCTATATCGACCAACTTTGCCAACTCTTTAATCAAAAAAAGAGGCATAACGCCCCTTTTTGTATTTATTTAATTGTCGCTACGGCTATCGTTACTTAATCGACAGTTCAGCCAACATCTGCTGTGACGGTGCGAAGTAGTAAGCGCCAGTCACTGCACGGGTAAAGCGCAGCAATTGGTCAGTCTTACCATCTGTTACGCCATACATGCTTTCAAGCATTGCATCAAAGTTATGGCGAACATTACAGTAAGCGATGAATAGCAAGCCGTGATCTCCCGTCGCGCTACCGTAAGGCAGGCTATGACGAACAATTTTCAGACCTTTGCCTTCTTCTTTGATATCAACACGGCCAACATGCGATGCTGCAGGCACATCGTCTAGCTCAATAGAATCAGGCTTAGTACGGCCGACTACCTTCTCTTGCGCTTTAACATTTAGGCGATTCCAAGCAGGTAGGTTATGGATAAAACGCTGAACCATAACGTAACTGCCACCCGCAAATTCACCTTCAGGGATAAGTGCCACTTCAGCACGCTGAGCATCTTTCGGGTTCTCGGTGCCATCGACAAAATCCGTCATATCACGGGAATCTAGATAGCGGTAGCCGTAAGTCTCATCAACGACTTCTACATCTTCAGACACGTGCTCTAGCAACTTACGAATCACATAGAAGTGCAAATCGTGGCGGTTAGAGTGGCAGTGAAGCAGCACATCAGAGTCTGTACTTGGTGCCGTTACGTCACCCTCACCAAGTGCCGGGAAGGCGATTAAGTCAGCCGGAGCTGCTTGTTCAAACTTGTCCCAAAATGTCTTAGAGAAAGCCAATGAAAGAGTCAGGTTAGACTCTGGTTGTGTCTCGTTCAGTTCTGCAACTAAAGAAGGCAGCTGCTTTAGTTGTTCTAATACTTGTGGTGCATTGTTTACGACTTTTAGCTGCACATACAGAGCGAAAGGCCCAGCTTCAGGTAAAATAGCACCTTGCGCTAGAGGCTGCTCATTTGAAGAGTTAAGCATAGTTCGATCCTTTCATTTTTAGCTTCTAGTATAAATATGATTGTATTAATTATTTTTGATTATTGTCAGTCTTCAGCTTCAACGGTGATAAAACAATCTCGTACAGTATTGCTCTTGATGAGATAGATTAAAAACCACAATAACAGCGTCAGTGTGACGCCATGTAACCAATGAAACACACCGTGATCGAGATAGACAAGATAAACGGTATGTGCAAACTGGCTTAAAACAGCGAAAAGGGTGACCCATCGTCCCCAAGAGACAATCGTATTAACATACGGGCGTTCCGGCGATCTCAGGCCAAACAGCCACATCAATAGAACGCTCGGCACACTGAGAGCAATTCCCACATAAAACATTTGATGGTCGGGGTAAGCTATCTCTAGTATTTTAGCTCCTGACTCACGACTGGCACCAGCCACAACAAACACGACCAAGGCCTTGGCCAAAAACAACCAACCCAGCCACAGTAAAATCGGTGCTTTAAGAAAGCCGTGTTTATCATATTGTTCTAAAGAATACCGCACAGCTCTCACTTCAGCTTATTAGAAAACAGACACTTTAACGCAAATCATTCATACTTCTCTAGGTTTACGTTATCTTATCTACATATTGGTATTAACGATTATCTCAGCATGAAAAAGAAGACACAGACTCCTTCTGTTGAATCCCAACAAGAAGCGTTCAAAATTGCCAAAGCAACTCAAAAGCCAGGGCAAACCAAAGAGCAGACTAAACTCATTGCTCAAGGCATCGAGAAAGGCATCGCGCAATACAAAAAACAGCAAAAAGAGCGAAACCGTCAGGCCGATAAGGCTAAAAAGAAGCAACAAAAAGAGAAGCAGCAAAACCTTGCTCAAGCCAAAGAGGTCGCCACTGAGCCCGCCGCAGAACCAGCACAAAAACAAAGTATGCTGCCGTGGGTACTATTGATTGTGAGTTGGCTTGGCTTTGCTGCCTACATTACTCAATCGTGAGATGATGAAATGAAACGACTAACAATAGGGCTACTGACTCTCGGCCTACTAGCAGGGTGTACAACCCCGACTAAAGTGCCACATGAGAACGCTCACCTAGTAAGGATGGACTACCATGGCATTATTGACATCAGTGGTTGCCAATACAAAGGGGAGATAACCGGGAGCGAGGGGCATTGGTATAGCTATCTATTCTTCCCGAATGATACCTTGGTTCAAGGAGCGATGAATGAGCTTAAATCTAATGCTATCGCGCTAGATGCAGACACCGTCATTTTTACGCTACCGCAAGACTTCGCGACATCGGTGACCATGCTTGGCGCTGCTTATGACTGCCCATAATGTTTTCGCGGTTTCGATAACATCAAATTGAAAACGAGTTGATAAAAAAGAAAAAGCCAGCTTTCGCTGGCTTATGCACTAAATCCAAGACTGGACGCTATATCATTCTTACGCTCCAGAACCCATTGACTGTCGAATGGTCCCCAATCAGATAACTGATAGTAACCATCATTATGACGTCGCCCATCTTGAATAAACATGAGTTCGATACCGATCCCCGGTAACGCCTTGAGTACATCTTGAATAGTACGACGAGGCCAACCCGTTTTTTCGATGAGTTTAGGCACATTCGGCCTTTCAAGGCTTTCGACGAGTAACGCTAAATATAGCCGCCTTGCAAAAACAGGACTCAACTCCATTGACACCTCCTATATATGTGCCAGTTAATTATTTCTTTTTTCTCATCCGACATGTTGAGGTTGATCAATAAGTCTCCATTCGTGACATTTTCTTACTGTTTTTTTTCGTTCTTTGAAATATTCCTCACTCTGTTTTGTCTGAATTCCGAGTTCCTGATAGGATTCCACACATAACAATGAAAGAAGATCACCAAAAGGAAGAATAATGACTATCACAATGTTTGGTATCCCGAACTGCGACACAATCAAAAAAGCTAAAAAGTGGCTACAAGCTGAAGAGATCAGCTTCGAATTTCACGATTACCGTAAACAAGGTGTCGATGAAGCGCTAGTCCGCGGCTTCTGTGAGGAGCTAGGTTGGGAACAAGTGCTTAACAAGCGTGGCACGACTTATCGCCAGCTCACTCAAGAACAAAAAGATGGCCTAAATGAAGAAAATGCCATCGCTCTTTTGGTTGAACAACCTGCAATGATTAAGCGACCAATCCTAAAAGTTGATGATAAGCTGCATATTGGCTTCAAAGCTGATCAATATTCCGCTATTTTTGCTTAATCCCCATTTGCACTAGCACTGAAAACAACTTTAGAAACGTGGTGACCAAACGCCACGTTTTAAAAAAACAAAAGACAAGTAGAACAAGGAACTCAAGGATGACAGACAGCCCAACTTTGGCTCTGGCAAAAGACCTCATTAGCCGTCAATCAGTAACACCAGAAGACGCTGGCTGCCAAGAAGTAATGATCAATCGCCTCAAAGCCCTCGGCTTTGAAATCGAGGTGATGGTATTCGAAGACACCACCAACTTTTGGGCTCGCCGTGGCACAGAAGCACCGCTGTTCGCTTTCGCAGGTCATACAGATGTCGTTCCTTCTGGTCCTGCAGAGCTTTGGGATACGCCACCATTCGAACCAACGATTGTTGATGGTTACCTTCACGGCCGTGGTGCAGCGGATATGAAAGGTTCACTGGCTTCGATGATTGTTGCCGTTGAACAGTTCATCGCAGAAAACCCGGTTCACAAAGGCTCTATCGGCTTTTTGATCACTTCGGATGAAGAAGGACCATTCATTAACGGTACTGTACGTGTTGTTGAAACACTGATGGCTCGTGGCGAGAATATCGACATGTGTATCGTGGGTGAACCTTCAAGTACAGAATTCGTCGGAGATGTAGTAAAAAATGGCCGCCGTGGCTCAATCACGGGCGATCTTACAGTCAAAGGTACACAAGGCCATGTTGCCTACCCGCACCTAGCGAATAACCCTGTACACAGCTCTCTGCTTGCGATTCATGAGCTTGCAACAACCGAGTGGGATAAAGGTAATGATTACTTCCCACCAACGAGCTTCCAAATTCCAAACGTGAGCGCAGGCACTGGTGCATCAAACGTTATTCCTGGCGAATTCAACGTTCAGTTTAACCTTCGTTTTAGTACTGAACTAAGCAACGACATCATTGTAGAGCGCATTACGAGCACTCTAGACAAGTACGACTTTGAATACGACCTGAAGTGGACATTCAATGGCGACCCGTTCCTGACTGATACTGGTGCTCTTCTGGATGCCATCGTTGATGCCGTTGACCACGTAAACGACGTAAAACCAGCGCTGTTAACCACTGGTGGTACATCTGACGGTCGCTTCATTGCACGCATGGGTGGACAGGTTGTGGAACTAGGCCCGGTGAATGCAACCATTCACAAAGTGAACGAGTGTGTGAAAGTCGCTGATCTAGAGAAGCTGACTGATATGTACCAACGTACATTGGTGAACCTACTAGCAAACTCATAGTCTTTAAAAACCAAAAAGACAACAATAAAGTTGGGCAACCTCATGACACCTAAAGAGTTAACCGGACAAGTAGAGTCTCATTTAGCAGAGACATTAATTGGAAGTAAAACCTTTCTTGTACATCATGAGGTCGCCCAAGATCTTCGCCGCTTAGTTGCTGCCGCCGAGCAAGCAGGTTACAAAATGGAGATCGCCAGTGGTTTTCGAAGCTATCAGCGTCAGTCTTTGATCTGGAATCGAAAATACGCAGGAGAAACCGCTATTTTAGACAGCGATAGTCAACCGTTAGATGCCGCTCAGTTAACGGACACTGAAAAACTGTGGGCTATCTTGCGCTGGTCTGCCCTACCCGGTGCCAGTCGTCACCACTGGGGGACTGATTTTGACGTCTTTGCTCGCAATTATCTTCCCGCTGACACCCAACTGCAGTTAGAGCCTTGGGAATACTTCGAAGGCCACCAACATAGCTTTTATCAATGGCTAGAAGCTAACGCTGATGAGTTTGGCTTTTTCTTCCCATATCGCAAGGACTTAGGAGGCGTGGCTGTGGAGCCGTGGCACATTAGTCATAAACGTACTGCGCAGCTTTGTCTATCACAGTTATCGTGTCCCCTACTTGGCAATCAACTTCAGTCTGAGCCAATATTAGGGTATGAGGTCGTTATGGAGCACCTTGAATCCATCTATGATCGTTTCATAACGAATATCAGTAACTAGGAGCTTATATGCTTGAATGGCTAACCAACCCTTGGGTCATCATTTTTATCGTGGTTAGTGTTGTCGTCGGTAACATTGCAGCACTCAAGTACACAGCAAACATGAACGTCGGCAAGGCAGATAAACTGAAAAAAGAGAGTGATCTCGACAAGCTCAACCGTTTAGACAAACTCAATCGAGAAAACCTCGACGACAAGTAACGAATAGACGATACCGAGCCGTCATTCTCAAGCTAACAGACACAAAAAAGAGGACATAGCGTCCTCTTTTTTAATTGATGTCATTGAGACAGTAACGGATCAGCTAAGTTACTTTTCTTTGGTATCTTTAGTTTGATCTGCTACATGCGCCAAGATAGGAACCAGAGACTTCAATAGTTCTTCTTCCACTGGTTTACCCGAAGCGTCAGTAACGTTGATAGACGTACGGTTACCCAAGTCACCAAATAGGAAGGTGTATGTACCCGGGCTTAGGTCGATCGGCTTAAGACCAATCTCATCCCAAAACTCGTCATCTGGAGACGCATATTTCGCTTTCACGGTACCTTGTGACTGGTTACGTTCCTCTAGCTCAAAGCCCATCTGAGGCAGAAGCTTAGGCAGACGCTGCCACAATACGTTATAAGGCGTACGCGCGATGATCACAGGGAATCCGCTACGGTCTGAGCCCATCGAAATTGGGATCTTCTTAACCAGCTCTTGCGCTTTCAATGCTGCTTCAGCACGCAAGTTCTCGTCATACTTCGCCATCACCAAGTTGGTCATGAAGGCGTTGTAACGCTCTTTATTGGTCGCTGACACAGGCTTCTCTTCAGAACCCTCACGCCAATCAATCAAGTTAATCTTAAAGCCGTGACGATTATTCGCTTCAAAACGAGAGATAGTGTAACGACTGCCGATCTCAACTTCTTCGTCTTCAGAGACCCAAGTAACCCAATCAGTCTCAATCTCTTTATCAGACTGCTCACGAATACCAATGTTACGCTCTGTCAGCATGTCCACGGCGGTTTGCCACACACGATCAGCTTCTTCAGCACGCAGTAACCAAAGAGTGACTTCACCGTTTTGACGCTCAGCACGCGCACCTGGGATCAGCTCCAACACCTGTTGTGGTGGGCGAATATCGACATCGCGGCCAATACCACCAGCAAACTCTCCCTTAGGGATATCGTAGTTTGGGTAGAATTGAGGGGTAGCGTCTTCAGGCAGTTGCCATTGAGTCAACGCTGGGGTTTCTAAGTATTCGAAGTCATCCTTGGCTTGACGACGTTGAGTCGGGCTGCCAGAGCATGCTGTAAGAACGAAAACAGCCAGTGAGCCGATCACTAGCTGGTGAGAATACTTCATTTATACTCCTAAATGCCGAAGACAAGCTTCGGCACTGTTTCAAACATTTAGTAAATACACGCTTCTGTCATTGCTTGCGCAACGATAGGTTGAGCTGGTTCTGACAGTTCTGTCAGCGGAAGTCGAAGACTGCCCTCAGCGATCAAACCCATTTTATGAACCGCCCATTTTACTGGAATTGGATTAGATTCAATGAACAAATGTTTGTGAAGTGGCATTAAACGCTCGTTAATTATCTCTGCCTCTTCAAATTTGCCCTCTTTCGCCAGCTTAAACATAGTAGCCATGTCAGCTGCTGCAACGTTATTCGTTACTGAGATAACACCATCACCGCCACGTTTTACGAATTCTAGGCCTGTGAGGTCGTCACCACTTAGTAAGATAAAATCTTCGCCACAAAGTTCACGATGAATTGCAATTCTGTCTAGATCACCCGTCGCATCTTTAAGTGCAACGATGTTTTCAATCTTTGAAAGACGAGCCACAGTCTCTGGCAATAGGTCTACTGCCGTACGGCCCGGTACGTTGTACAAGATTTGAGGAACGTCGCTCACTTCTGCGATCGCTTTGTAGTGCTGGTACAAACCCTCTTGTGTTGGTTTGTTGTAGTAAGGTGTCACACTTAGACAACCTGCAATACCAGAACCATTGAGCAGACGGCTGAACAGTACTGACTCATGAGTTGCATTTGCACCCGTACCTGCAATCACAGGTATACGGCCATCAGCAAACTCAACCATCTTAGTAACGACTTTGACATGCTCTTCGATAGTCAATGTAGAAGATTCACCCGTAGTGCCTACTGCTACTAGACCATCACTACCTGCTGCAATGTGGTGCTCGACCAGTTTTTTAAGGCTTTCGAAATCCACTTCACCGTCAGAATTAAATGGTGTAACCAGCGCAACGATACTTCCTGAAAACATGTCTATCTCCCTTAATTTGTTCTTTTTGCATGTTACTGTAAGCCGATTAAGAAACACAAGCGATTAAAGTCGCTTCGCGGCCACAACTGTATGAAATATTGTCGTATGTTAGAGGTCAAACGACTTATAAGCAGGTTCAATGCTAGAAATGATTTGCTTACGCCCAATGTAACCGATTTAACACCTAACTTGTCAGCGCTCGGTTAGTGGTAGGCTTTTCTCAATATGTTCTCAAACTGAAGTGTCATACTCCGCTCATTGAGTACCCACTTAAGTCTAAGTGACTCATAAAAACACCCCGACCTTCACTCATTAGTTCCTGTATCTGTGCTAACATGCTCTCATCAATGGAATATAAAGAGACGTGATTTTATGACTCAACATCTAGTAATCACCGCAGTGGGCACAGATCGCCCGGGTATTTGTAACCAAGTGGTTCAGTTAGTCACCCAATCAGGCTGTAATATTATCGACAGCCGTATCGCGATGTTTGGTGAAGAGTTTACTCTCATTATGCTGTTATCAGGCAAAGCCAACAATATTACGCGTGTGGAGACGACCCTACCCTTGCTTGGTCAGGAGCATGACCTGATTACTATCATGAAGCGAACGTCCCCGCATGATCATATCGAGAACTCCTATACGCTCGAAGTATTTATCGAATCTGACGATAGACTTGGTCTTACCGAAAAGTTCACTCAGTTCTTCGCCGATAGAGAGATTGGTTTGGACTCGCTCAGCGCGCAGACCATCAACAAGTCGAAGGTACAACTCGATAACGATCAATTCCATATTTCAATTACTGCTTCTGTTCAATCAGAATGTAACCTGATGCAGCTACAAGAAGAATTTAACGCGCTGTGTCAGAGCCTATCAGTCCAAGGCTCGCTCAACTTTATCAAAAACAGTCTTTAAAAAGGAAATGTCATGAATACGCTGACAGCTGGCACTCCAGCACCTGCATTCTCTCTTCCAGATCAAGATGGCAACATCGTTTCTCTTGGTGACTTCAAAGGCAAGAAAGTCCTTTTCTACTTCTACCCAAAAGCGATGACACCGGGTTGTATTGTGCAAGCAGAAGGTCTGCGCGACATCAAGGCTGAGCTAGATGCACTAAACGTTGTGGTTCTTGGTGTAAGCATCGACCCAGTTAAACGTCTACCAAACTTCATTACCAAGAAATCACTGAACTTCTCACTGCTTTCTGATGAAGACCACGCCGTTGCTGAGCAGTTTGGTGTTTGGGGCGAGAAGAAATTCATGGGTAAGGTTTACGATGGCCTGCACCGCATCAGCTTCTTAATCAACGAAGAAGGTGTTATTGAACACGTATTCAACAAGTTCAAGACCAAAACGCACCATGAAGTGGTTCTAGATTACTTCAAGCAAGACTAAACCAGCTTCTGAGACTGTTTCAGTCCAATATAAAGAAAGGCCGAATATCTTTAATATTCGGCCTTTCTTTTTAATCGTGTTTTAAATCAAGCAAGTTACGCTTGTTCTATCTCATCTTCTAAAGCATGGCTTGGTAGTGCGTTCCACACAGCCTTCACCAACGTTGCGAGAGGAATCGCGAAGAAGACGCCCCAGAAGCCCCACAGACCACCAAACACCAATACCGCGACAATGATAGCCACTGGGTGCAAGTTTACTGCCTCTGAGAACAACACAGGAACTAAGACATTACCATCAAGCGCTTGGATGATACCGTACGCCAATAGCAGCCAGTAGAACGGTGGCGCCAGTCCCCACTGGAACAGACCAACGATAGCCACCGGCACAGTTACCGCCGCTGCACCAATGTACGGAATCAACACCGATAGGCCAACCGCGACAGCTAACAGCGCTGAATAACGCAAGTCTAGGATAGCGAAGGTCACATAGCTCACACCGCCAACAATTAAGATCTCAAGTACCTTGCCGCGAATGTAGTTTGAGATTTGTTGATTCATCTCAACCCATACTTTAGTTGCCAAACGACGGTTCTGAGGCAGTAGTCCGCTCGCCATTCTGATCATCTCTTCTTTGTCTTTCAGCAAGAAGAAAATAAGCAGTGGTACCAAGATTAGGTATACAGCAAGCGTTGCAATACTCACCAGTGATGCCAGAGAGCCTTTCACAACGCTCTCACCCATACCTAACACTTTGTTTTTCGCGTTCGACATCACTGACTCTACGATTTGTAGGTTAGCCAGTTCTGGGTAACGTTCAGGGATCGTCGCGATGAACTTTTGCAGCCCGAGGTACATATTCGGGATATCGTTAAGTAGGTTGCCAACCTGATTCCAAATGGTTGGAACCAAACCAAATAGAGCTATCAGCATCACACTGAAGAACATCAAGATAACCAACATCACAGACGGCGTTCTTGGCAAACCGAGACGCTGTAGTTGTGTCACTGGCCACTCAAGTAAGTAGGCAAGCACTATCGCCACCAGCAGTGGTGCGATCAAATGACCGAAAAAATAGATGGTAATAAAACCAAATAAAATGATGGCCACCAAACTGACTGCATGTGGATCAGAAAAACGTCGTTTATACCAACGATTCATCATTTCAAGCATTTGATTGCAATTCCTTTTTTGTAACTTGGATTTGGTGATGACCAGAGCAAGCTTCAACTTCTACACTAAAGGCATGCTTGGATAAAAAGCTTACAATATCGGTCATTGAGCTCTGATCAGCAATATGTATCAACAAGGACTGACCATTTTCTAACTTAACACTGTGACGCTTGGCTAATAATAACGCCATTGGGCAGCGCTCTTGGCGTAAATCTAGAATATTAGGTTTCATTATCTAGCTCGATGCTTATTATAAGGGTCGTATTGTAATCTGTTTTTGAAAACGTGCCATCTTTCATTCCGCAACCTTTAGTTTAACGCACGTACTTAAACAAAGGTGAGAACAGATAAAGAACCATTTCGTGTTGTCCTTGTCTTACTGTCAGAAGAAACGGAGTATTACTGACTAATATGTTTAAACGCGCTCGCTCAATAGCTTGCTTATGCATCGCTACAACACTCGGTAACCCATTACTGGCTCAAGCAAATAGTTTGGACCTTCCCGATATCGGAACGGCGGCCGGCGGCACCCTGACCATAGACCAAGAGTTGATCTATGGTGATGCTTACATGCGCATCATTCGTAGCAGTCAGCCTGTGGTTAATGATCCCGTGCTTAATCAATACATTGATAGCCTGGGTCACCGACTCGTCGCCAATGCCAACGACGTAAAAACGCCGTTCAACTTTTTCATGATTCGCGACAGAAACATCAACGCATTCGCCTTCTTTGGTGGCTATGTCGCATTGCACTCCGGTCTGTTCCTACACGCTCAATCTGAAAGTGAGCTGGCTTCGGTACTGGCTCACGAGATCGCACACGTGACTCAGCGCCACTTAGCGCGAAGTATGGAAGACCAAGCTCGTCGATCGCCGGCAACCATTGCTGCACTTGCTGCATCGGTGTTGTTGGCAATCGCTGCACCAGAAGCAGGTATCGCGGCTCTGACAGCCACAACAGCTGGAAACATGCAGAGTCAGATCAACTACACGCGTAGCAACGAGAAAGAAGCCGATCGCTTTGGTATCAGCACCATGGCTAAAGCCGGATTTGATGTGAATGCGATGCCCCGCTTCTTTGGCCGTCTTGCTGACGAGTACCGTTATGCAAGTACACCACCACCAATGTTGCTGACTCACCCATTACCAGAGGACCGTATTACCGACTCGCGCGCACGTGCTCGCAGTTACCCGCCTCTCAAACTCGCACCATCACTTGACTACCATTTGGCCAGAGCGCGCATTGTTGCTCGCTATGCAGGTATTGATGGCGATGCGGCATTAGATTGGTTTGAGCGTAAGTTGAAGAAGGCTCCGAAATCTATGGTCCCATCTCTAGAGTACGGACAGGCGCTGGTATATCTAGATACGAAGAAGCTTGATAAAGCCGAACCGATTCTAAACAAGCTGATCACCAATGACCCGACTAACCTTTTCTATCTCGATGCGATCTCGGATCTGCACATCGAACAGAAAAAACCGCAAAAGGCGATCAAAGAGCTGAAGGCGGCATTAGTACGTCAACCAAATAACTCAGTGCTGACAATCAATTACGCTAATGCGTTACTTGAGAACCAGGAGCAGCAGGAAGCGGTCCGAGTGCTACAGCGTTATACTCACGACAACCCAAATGACACCAACGGTTGGCATCTATTGTCGAAAGCAAATATCGACTTAGGTAACAGTGATGAAGACCTAGCTGCACGAGCGGAAATTCTAGCTCTGCAAGCGAACTGGAATAAAGCGATCCAGTACTACACTCAAGCCAGTCAAATCGCCGAGCTAGGCAGCCTTAAACAAGCGCGTTACGACGCACGTATTGACCAATTAATGATTCAACGTGAACGCTTCTTGGCACTACAATAGTAATCACCTTAAACAAGACTCAACCTGTTAGGGTTGCCTAATGTGTCGCCCTAACAGAAATAAACTAAAAATAATACCGAGGAAGAACCATGTCTGTCGTAATTTATCATAACCCTCGCTGCTCAAAGAGCCGTCAAACTTTAGCGATTCTTGAAGAAAATGGTGTTCAACCAGAAATCATCAAATATCTAGAGACGCCTTTGTCTGTTGAGCAACTAAAGGTTCTGTTTTCCCAACTAGGTTTTGAAACCGTTCGCGAGATGATGAGAACAAAAGAAGCAGATTACAAAGAAGCAAACCTAGGCGATAGTTCAGTAACCGATGAGCAACTGTTCGCTGCGATGGCGGATAATCCAAAACTATTTGAACGCCCTGTTGTTGTTGCCAATAACCGCGCAAAAATCGGCCGCCCACCAGAGCAAGTACTAGAGATCCTATAAGGCTTTATGAGCGTTTCAATACTGGTCTTATATTACAGTCGTCACGGCAACACACTCGCATTGGCTCGACAGATCGCGCGTGGCGTTGAATCAGTCTCTGGTTGCCAAGCCGTGTTACGAACAGTGCAAGAGATCCACACCAGCGATGCTTCTCCACGTAATGACGTTACAGTGAACGACCCGTGCGCTAGCCTTGAAGACCTAAAAGGATGTGATGGCTTAGCGCTAGGCAGCCCTGTGTGGTTTGGTAATATGGCAGGGGCGATGAAGCACTTCTGGGATAGCACGACCCCGCTATGGGTTAACGGTGATCTCATCGATAAACCAGCCTGCGTCTTTACTTCCTCTTCCTCTTTACATGGTGGTCAAGAGACTACTCTACAAACGATGATGCTACCTTTACTGCATCATGGCATGCTCGTTATGGGAATTCCCTACTCTGAACCTGCTCTGCACACCACTCAAACGGGTGGCACACCCTATGGAGCAAGCAGCGCTGGTGAAAACAGCACGTTGAGCAAAGAAGAGATTGAACTGGCACAAAATCTTGGAAAGCGTTTGGCGAGAACGGCAATAAACCAGAAAGGAATATCTTGATTATGTATATGTCTGAAAAAGCGATGTCTCCCAAGACTAAGCTATTTCGTTACTTTGCTTTGGTGGGTAACTTATTGCTTTTGGGCTGGGTAGTTGCATGGCAAATGACCCTTTCCCCGCACCCTCATTTAGACAACGTCACACTGGCGATTGTATGGGCGGTACCACTGCTTTTGCCACTACCGGGTATTTTGTCGGCTAAGCCTTACACCCATGCGTGGGCTAACTTCATCTTGATGCTCTATTTTCTACATGCATTAACGATTTTGTATGTCGATGGTGGTGAGCGCATGCTCGCGGCAGTTGAGCTTCTGCTCACGACCTTAGGTTTCGCTGGCAACATTCTGTTTGCTCGTTTCCGAGCGAGAGAGCTGGGCATTAAGCTTAAACGCCTATCTGAAGTCGAAAAGAAAGAGAAAGCCAAGTTTGAACAGTAATTGGTAGGTGATCTCTTCGTTAGCACCGCTATCGATTACAGCACCCAACAGCTATAAAAAAGCCCTGCATCGCAGGGCTTTCTTCATTGTTAAGCTCGATTATCGAATCCACTCATAAACCAGGCTTGGCTTTAGTGGTTTTGGAGCGCTGGTAGTCTCAACAATTTCACGGCCTGCGACTTCTCCGGCTGCTTCTTCACTGACATTCGTTTCTGACTTGACTTCCGATGCTTTGACTTCAGCAGATAAGTTACTTGGAGTAACCACTTGTGGCGCTTTCTCAGCTTCCGATTGTGGTTCAACGCCACCCACCGACAAGGTGTTGTCTTGTGCTTCAAATTCAGGCGTCTGCTCTGGCTCTATATAAGATGCTTCAACTTTCGCCACAGAACGTAGGCGCTCCACTTCTGTCTCAAACTCATCTTGAGTAGATAACAGGTGAATTCTGAACGTCACTTCATGATTCTGAATCTTTAGGATATCTAAGCTTGCTACTGAATTAAGTGCTTTTAACGCATTCTCTAGCTGGAAGAAGTCTTGTGCATTATTCAAACTAATGAATTGCGCAAGAATTGACTCCGAAGACTCACTCGCGACTGTGACCGCACTTTTCTTAGCGTAGTAGTTACTGATATCGTTAATCAATGACTGAGACGCAGACGCAGAAGCACCAGTGCCTGAAACAGACCCCGTTACCGGTGATTTCGGTGAACTGGTTATCTGGTTAGGCTGTTGATCGTAAAGTGTCCAACGTAGACCTGACGGCTGAGCACGCACAACCAACACCGCATCCACAGGATAACGTTGACTTGCTTGACTGATAGGTGAAACAAAACCACCCCACAGATCAGACGTTGCAATACCTGTGATGTCGTCGAAGTCACCTACAGGTAGCGTAATTGGTAGGCCACGCAGTTTCGCATTTTGTTGAATGCCTGCCGCTAGCTCAGAATTCGAGTGCTCCCAAACGATATTCTTGTCGTAGTTTTGTTCTTCAACTAGCCACACTAATACGTTGGAACGTGTTTCAGGCCAGTAAGGTAATTGAGCTTGAGTCAGTAGGTTGCGAATCTGGGCGCCATTAAAGCGCATGCGCAACGTAGTTTGCTCACTTGCCTCACCAAAACTCATTTGTGACAGGTACTGAGCGCTTTGACGCATCGCCTTTTTTACCGTCTCATTAGCAGCAACGTCTGTTTGGCCAGTTGCACGGACCAGCACCTGTTGCATGCCCTCATTTCTAGCCGCTCTCTCTGGCTCTTTCTGTTCTGAATTGATGGCCACTTCGGCACTGAAAATATCCACCTGAGTCAGTGCATAACTCGGCGCAGCCAAAAGTCCCATCAACAATGCTAAATAACGCATATCGATCCTAGTCTTAAAATCTTGTGCCCTGATGATAAGCAACTATGGGTAACTGGGCAAGGACGATGGCAGATACTCGATTGAATAACCGAGAATTATCGGGGTGATATATAACTATTAAGGAAAAATAGTGAAGACTTAAGTGATAATGCACATATTTTCGGCAAATGAGCGATAAATTTGACATAACCTATATAGCAATCGATTGCGAGGTGATAAAATCCCGCGAATTTTATTTTTTACTTCACGATTAGCTCAAGGACCTATCATGAAAAATGCTTTGCAAGGTGCGCAAATGCTCTTTGTCGCCTTTGGTGCACTGGTATTAGTCCCCCTACTTACCGGTTTAGATCCCAATGTTGCACTGTTCGGTGCTGGTATTGGTACCCTCCTCTTCCAAGTCATTACTCGCCGTTCGGTTCCAATTTTCTTAGCCTCTTCTTTCGCGTTTATCGCACCGATCATGTTTGGCGTACAAACTTGGGGCATAGGTGCCACAATGGGCGGCCTAATGGCAGCAGGTGTGGTCTATGTGCTGATGGGCGGCCTAATTAAAGTTCGCGGCGTTGGTTTTATCCATAAGCTATTACCGCCAGTGGTAGTTGGTCCGGTTATCATGGTTATCGGTCTTGGTTTAGCACCGGTAGCCGTTAACATGGCACTGGGTAAAACTGGAGACGGCGCAGTACAGCTGGTGGATGCCGATGCGGCTCTTTGGATCTCAGCGATTTCACTGATTGTTACCATCATTATTAGCGTATTCGCTAAAGGCTTTTTAAAACTGCTGCCAATCTTTGGTGGTATCGTAGCGGGTTACATCACTAGCCTAGTCTACGGCGCGGTCGACTTTACTCCGGTAGCTCAAGCCTCTTGGTTGGCTATGCCTAACTTTGTGGCGCCAGAGTTCAACATCAATGCGATCTTCTTCATGGTGTTCGTTGCTATCGCTCCTGCCGTTGAACACGTTGGTGACATGCTGGCCATTTCGAACGTAACGGGTAAAGACTACCTTAAAAAGCCAGGCCTTCACCGCACCATCACAGGTGACGGCGTGGCAACGATTGCTGCTTCTATGCTGGGCGCGCCACCAAACACAACTTACAGTGAAGTAACGGGTGCGGTGATGCTAACGAAAGCCTTCAACCCAGTAATCATGACTTGGGCTGCGGTCACCGCTATCGTGCTTGCACTGGTTGGTAAGCTTGGTGCATTACTTCAAACTATCCCGGTTCCAGTTATGGGCGGTATTATGATCCTACTGTTTGGTTCTATTGCAACAGTTGGCCTAAATACGCTCATCAAAAACCAAGTTGACCTACACAAATCACGCAACCTAGTGATCGTCGGTGTGACACTGGTATTTGGTATCGGCGGCATGGCTTTTGGTATCGGCGATTTCAGCCTTCAGGGCGTAAGTTTGTGTGGTATCGTAGCAATCCTACTAAACCTTGTATTGCCGGAAGAGCTAGGTGAGAACCACTCTGTAGACACTGCGCAAATCAAGTAATCGAATCAATCGAGCACAAACAAAAAGGGAGCGTATCGGATGATACGCTCCCTTTTTTCATTATTATTGGTCATAGCAAATATCGCTACAACCAACCGAATTACTTAGTACCGAAGATCTTATCGCCAGCATCACCTAGACCAGGAACAATGTAGCCCTTGTCGTTTAGCTTCTCATCGATTGCCGCAGTGTAAAGCTCTACATCTGGGTGTGCTTTCTCAAGTGCTGCAATACCTTCTGGCGCAGCAACAAGAACAAGAATCTTAAAGTGCTTACAACCTTTCTCTTTCATAAGATCGATAGTTGCGATCATTGAGCCACCTGTTGCTAGCATTGGGTCAACAACAAGAGCAATACGCTCATCGATGTTAGACGCTAACTTGTTGAAGTATGGCACAGGCTCAAGTGTTTCTTCATCACGGTAGATACCAACTACACTGATACGTGCACTTGGAATATGCTCTAGTACACCGTCCATCATGCCAAGACCAGCACGTAGGATTGGCACAACTGTTACTTTCTTACCTTTAATTTGGTCAACTTCTACTGGACCATTCCAGCCGTTGATCTCTACACGCTCAGTTTCGAAATCTGCTGTCGCTTCATATGTTAGAAGGCTACCCACCTCTGTTGCTAGTTCACGAAAACGCTTCGTGCTGATTTCGCCTTCACGCATCAGGCCAATCTTGTGCTTAACTAGCGGGTGTTTTACTTCAACAACTTTCATTTCCAACTCCGGCAATATTTAAATAAACCCACAGATTATACATCGTTTTTATCACATTTTCAGTATGTTTATTTGGCAAAAAATTTACGCAAACGTTTGCTCTTATTTGGCAAGCCCTGTTAGAATAGCGCCGTTTTCACATCCAACTTAAGACCGAGGACTATCCCGTGAGCGGTAATAATTCTTCTCTAAGCTACAAAGACGCTGGTGTTGATATCGATGCAGGTAACGCACTAGTAGATCGTATTAAAGGTGCTGTAAAACGCACTCGTCGCCCAGAAGTAATGGGTGGCATTGGTGGCTTTGGCGCCCTATGTGAACTACCAACTAAATACAAAGAGCCCGTACTGGTTTCTGGTACAGATGGTGTAGGTACTAAACTTCGCCTTGCTTTGGATATGAAAAAACACGACACCATAGGTATCGACCTAGTGGCAATGTGTGTGAACGACCTAATCGTTCAAGGTGCAGAACCTCTATTCTTCCTAGACTACTACGCAACAGGCAAGCTAGACGTTGATACCGCAGCAGACGTAGTTTCTGGTATCGCTGAAGGTTGTGTGCAATCAGGCTGTGCACTTATCGGTGGTGAAACTGCTGAAATGCCTGGAATGTACGAGGGCGAAGACTACGACGTAGCTGGCTTCTGTGTTGGTGTTGTTGAGAAAGCAGACATCATCGACGGCACTAAAGTTGCGGCGGGTGATGCGCTTATCGCTGTAGGCTCAAGCGGCCCACATTCAAATGGTTACTCACTGATTCGTAAAGTACTAGAAGTATCTGGTGCAGATAAGAACGAAGAGCTAGAAGGTCGCACCATTGGTGAACACCTACTAGAACCAACTAAGATTTACATCAAGTCAGCACTTAAGATGATTGCAGAGCATGATATCCATGCTATCTCGCACATCACAGGTGGTGGTTTCTGGGAAAACATCCCACGCGTACTTCCAGAAGGTACCAAAGCAGTCATCGACGGCAACAGCTGGGAATGGCCAGCTATCTTCAACTGGCTACAAGAGAAAGGTAACGTGGAGACATTTGAGATGTACCGCACTTTCAACTGTGGTGTTGGCCTAGTCGTTGCTCTTCCTAAAGAGCAAGCTGAAGCTGCTGTTGAACTGCTAAAAGCTGAAGGCGAGAACGCTTGGGTGATTGGTGAAATTGCACAAGCGGCTGAAGGTGAAGAGCAAGTTGAAATCAACTAAGCTTGATTGCTAGCTCGCACGATTAAGAATGAGGACTTTAGGTCCTCATTCTGCTATTTACGCCCCAGAAAACCTTAAAATATGTAGGTAAATTGTTATTTACTCTCACTCATCGCGTTTGATACCTCTATGAAAAATAATGCCCCTCAGAAAAACATCGTCGTTTTGATCTCCGGAAGCGGAAGCAACCTCCAAGCCATCCTTGATGCTTGTCAGAACCAGCACATTAATGCTTCTATCAAAGCAGTTTTCTCAAATAAAGCAGAGGCATATGGCTTAGAGCGTGCACGTACTTCAGAAGTCCCAGCACACTCTCTTGATCCAAAATCATTCGAATCAAGAGAAGCGTTCGATCACGAACTAATGCAACAGATCGATGCCTATCAACCTGACTTAATTGTTCTCGCTGGCTATATGCGTATTCTGAGTGCTGATTTTGTTCGTCATTACTTAGGGAAAATGATCAACATTCACCCTTCACTATTGCCGAAGTATCCAGGGCTGCACACACACCAAAGAGCCATTGATGCCAAAGACAAAGAGCACGGAACCAGTGTCCACTTTGTCACGGAAGAGCTAGACGGTGGCCCTGTGATCTTACAGGCAAAGGTGCCTGTTTTTGTAGAAGACGATGCAGACGAATTGGCAAGCCGAGTACTGACACAAGAGCACCAAATCTACCCATTGGTGTGTCAGTGGTTCTGTGATGATAGATTGGTGATGAAAGAGGGTTGTGCTGAGCTCGATGGAAACACGCTTGGCAAGCATGGCTACGCACAAGACTAAAAACGTGCTCATGGCCATAAAACATGTTAGTTCGAATACTAAAAAGGCCGCATTGCGGCCTTTGTTATTTGGAGCTTAGTGTAATGATTACTCTAAGGGTTCGGTCGGAGCTTGGCTTGCCACCTTTTTAGGAGCGTAAGCCACATCAGCTAAAGCTTGATGGTTTGACTCAATCAACTCACCGAAATGGAACAGTGCAAATTCGCCTGGTTTCATGCGCGCCCACTCTTCGTTGTCCGTTAATGGCTGTGTTGCAACCACACTCACAACATCATTCGGCGTGGTCTCTTCCTGAAAATTGATCTCTACATCTTCATCAATCAGGCTCGCTTTTCCAAACGGAGCTCGTCGTGTGATCCAGTAAAGGTGATTGGTACAGTAAGTCATCACATACTCGCCATCACTCAGAAGCATATTGAATACGCCCTTTTCACGCAGCTTGTCACAGCACTCAGCAACAAAGCGGAACATCCCCATCATATCTTGAGGAGGCTCAGGAAAACGATCTTCTAACTGCTTAAGTAGCCAGCAAAACGATAGCTCACTGTCTGTCTGACCAACTGGGCGAAAACGGCCGCTTTCAAGGTCATCATAGTCGGTTAACTGACCATTGTGAGCAAAGGTCCAGTACTTACCCCATAACTCGCGAGTAAAAGGATGAGTATTTTCTAGGTTAACACCACCACGATTTGCTTGACGGATATGACTAACAACAGCACAGCTTTTAATTGGATAGTTTTGAACCAGCTCTGCGATCTTTGACTCGCAGCTTGGATTCGGATCCTTAAAAGTACGAAAGCCTTTTCCTTCATAGAAGGTAATGCCCCAACCATCTCGGTGTGGGCCAGTTTTACCGCCACGTTGCATCAATCCAGTAAAACTAAAACAAATATCCGTTGGCACATTAGCGCTCATGCCGAGCAATTCACACATGGTTAAACCTACTCCCTCTTCAACCAAACATGGAGCTCAACTTAAAGAGCTCCAATCTATTGTTACTTTTTATTCCATCTCTTTTTCAACAAGTTGAATGATGATGTGAATAATTTTGATATGAATTTCCTGAATACGGTCAGCGTAACCAAAGTGCGGAACTCGGATTTCAATATCCGCGCAGCCAGCCATTTTACCGCCATCTTTACCCGTTAAAGCAATTGTCTTCATGCCTTTCGCTTGAGCGGCTTCAATTGCTTTCAGGATGTTGCCAGAGTTACCAGACGTTGATAGACCGAATAACACGTCACCCTTACGGCCAACCGCTTCAACATAGCGAGAGAAAACGAAGTCGTAACCAAAGTCGTTGCTCACACAAGAAAGGTGGCTTGGGTCAGAAATAGCGATGCCTGCATAACCTGGACGGTTCTCGCGGTAGCGACCTGTTAGCTCTTCCGCAAAGTGCATAGCGTCACAGTGTGAACCACCGTTACCACAAGAAAGTACTTTACCCTCTTGTTTGAAAGAATCAGCAATCATCTTAGCGGCTGCTTCAATTTGCGCGATGTTGTGATCATCACTTAAAAACTTGTTCAGAACCTCAGCAGCTTCGTTTAATTCACTTTTGATTAGGTCTTGGTACATAAGGCTTATCTCTTATATGTTTGTGCGTCACTTAAGCATACGCGAAATGAGAATGGAGGTTGTTTCCCCCTTTTACTTGAGTTTACCCACAAACATTTAAGAGTGTCGACAGTTAAGCCAAAAGATTGCCACCTTTATTGTTGTTCTGGTTTCAATTCGCACATTTATTCACCACACACCTCTCACAATTAGAACTTTAACTCTACAGAGATCACTTTTTGCTCAAATTAGAGTTTTACAAATATTTAATACTTTGTTTACACTTAACTGGTTAGACCTCTTACCTAGACCAAAACAATAAGTGATCTCTGAAAAGGAAATCGATCATGAACATACTGCTCTCTCTACTGTGCATGACCATCGTACTAAGTGTCTGCCTGTACCATCGAGTCACCATCACTCGTGCACTCGTGGCATTAACTGCCACTATGTTTGCTCTGACCTTCGCCGCTGATGTCGGCATGACGGGTTGGCTGAGCTACCTACTTGCTGTCGCTATTTTTGCTATTCCAGCAATTAGACAAACACTCATTAGCCAAAAAGCACTGACTGTCTTTAAGAAAGTGCTACCTGCTATGTCTCAAACAGAAAAAGAGGCATTGGAAGCGGGTACAGTTTGGTGGGAAGCAGAGCTGTTTAAAGGCAAGCCAGATTGGAAGAAGCTGCAGAACATCGCAGATCCTAAACTATCCGCAGAAGAACAAGCTTTCTTAGACGGCCCAGTAAATACTGTGTGTGAGATGGTGAGCGATTACCAAGTCACGCATGAGCTTGCAGATCTACCACCGGAAGTTTGGCAATATCTGAAAGATGAAAAATTCTTCGCGATGATCATTAAGAAGAAATACGGCGGCTTAGAGTTTTCTGCATACGCACAATCATTAGTACTACAAAAACTGACTGGTGTTTCTAGCGTTCTATCATCAACCGTAGGCGTGCCTAACTCTTTAGGTCCCGGTGAATTGCTACAGCACTACGGTACTGAAGAGCAAAAGAATCACTACTTACCTCGCCTAGCTGAAGGTAAAGAGATCCCTTGTTTCGCTCTGACTAGCCCAGAGGCAGGTTCAGACGCTGGCTCAATTCCTGATTACGGCATCGTATGTAAGGGCGAGTGGCAAGGTGAAGAAGTTCTGGGTATGCGCTTAACATGGAACAAGCGCTACATCACTCTAGCACCTGTGGCAACAGTTCTTGGCTTAGCATTCAAACTGCGCGACCCTGACGGCTTGCTCGGTGACACACAAGACCTTGGCATTACCTGTGCACTTATCCCAACCGACCTTCCAGGTGTTGAGATTGGTAATCGTCACTTCCCATTGAACGTTCCATTCCAGAATGGACCTACTCAAGCTCAAGACCTGTTCGTTCCAATGGATTTCATCATTGGTGGACAGAAAATGGCAGGCCAAGGTTGGCGTATGCTGGTTGAGTGTCTTTCGGTGGGACGTGGAATCACACTACCGTCAAACTCAACAGGTGGCCTGAAAACGGCAGCTCTCGCAACCGGTGCTTATGCACGTATCCGTCGCCAATTTAAACAGCCTATCGGTCGTATGGAAGGTGTCGAAGAGCCGTTGGCACGCTTGGCGGGTAACGCTTACGTCATGGATGCGGCAAGCAATTTAACCGTTGCTGGTATCGACCTAGGTGAAAAGCCTTCGGTTATCTCAGCTATCGTTAAGTACCACTGTACTCACCGTGGCCAACGCAGCATCATTGATGCAATGGACATCGTAGGCGGTAAAGGTATCTGCTTAGGGCCTTCAAACTTCCTAGCACGTGGTTATCAAGGGTCACCAATTGCGATCACCGTAGAAGGTGCCAACATCCTAACTCGTTCTATGATCATCTATGGTCAAGGTGCTATCCGTTGTCATCCTTATGTACTGGAAGAGATGAATGCTGCCTACTCTGAAAGCAGTGATGCACTCGATAAATTCGATAGTGCACTGGCAGGGCATGTAAGCTTCACCATGAGTAACCTAGTACGCAGCCTATGGTTTGGTTTAACTGATGGTCGCGGTTCAAGCACACCAGCAGATAAAGAGACTAAGCGTTACTACCAGCAACTGAATCGCTACAGTGCCAACTTAGCACTACTATCTGATATCTCGATGGCGGTACTGGGTGGTTCACTGAAACGTAGAGAGCGTTTATCTGCTCGTCTAGGTGACATTTTGAGTCAGCTATACCTTGGCTCAGCGACTCTAAAACGCTTTGAAAGTGAAGGAAGCAATAAAGAAGATCTGGCTTTGGTTCACTGGGGTATGCAAGACAGCCTTCGTCAAACAGAAGTTGCTATTGATGAGTTCCTAGCGAACTTCCCTAACCCAGTTGTCGGTCGTCTACTGCGTGTTATCTTGTTGCCATTTGGCCGTATTCGCCGTGCTCCAAGTGACAAACTAGATAGCCAAGTGGCTCAAATCATCCAAACTCCAAGCGCAACTCGCTCTCGCCTTGGTCGCGGACAGTTCCTTGCACCAACTGAACACAACGCAGTCGGTAAGATTGAGCGTGCACTAGAAGTGATTCTAGAGGCTGAACCGTTATTTGATAAGGTGTGTAAAGAAACGAGTCAACGACGTCCATTCCTACGCTTAGACCTAGTAGCTGAGATTGGTTTAGACAAAGGTATCTTAACTAACGAAGAGGCAGCCCTACTGAAGAGTGCTGAAGAACATCGTCTGTACACCATTAACGTTGACGACTTCGCTCCTGAGGAACTAGCAGCAAAGCCTCAATACCCAGAGACATCGATTGATAACGTCGCATAGGGTTAATGTTGCCTAATTATAATAGTTGATATTAGAAGCAAAACGGGACTCATTGAGTCCCGTTTTTTTATACTTAATTTTGGCACACTGAAGAGCTATATGTGGAGGTAATAATCAGCGTTGAATCCCCCCCAGCTCAAATGGTTTGAGCGCTAACAAACAGTGACCACCCAATAGCGGCAATCAAAAGATCACTACGCTATCTTGCAGTAATAACATCAAAGAGAGCTTTAAGCTTGTGACGACTAAGACTTCGGTACCGATAACTGCATCTCTGGCTGTGCTTGCTTCTTGGCTCTAATTTTACGAACGACAAACCAAATCAGCAGGCCAAGTAGAATAGCCACAACATTACCAACACCGATAATGATCATGCTGCGCTGTCGCTCTTCTTCACGCTGCTTCAACAACAGCTGCTCAGCAGCAATACGTTTTTGCTCAGCTAAAGCCTCTTCCTGTAGGCGACGAGACTCAGCTAAATCGATATCTTCAACGACACTGTAGGTTTGTTGTTTAATTGGGAACATCAACGGACGTTGGCTTGAAGCGTCCGTTGCAAATACACGTCCAGACCAAGAGTAAATTCCCAGTTCACCAACGTAAGGAACCTCCATCGAGACTTTCATACCGTCAGTCGCTGCTTGTCCTTGCTGATAAGAGACATACTCGTCTGGCGCAGTGTGCTCGACATGAGTGGCCAACGAGCTTGGTGCAATCATGCCCTGCTCGCCGGATACAATAATCGTGTGCGGTGAGCCCTCTTTGCGAGACTGGATAAATGTGGTTGAGATCGGTGACGGATAAACAAGGACTTGCTGTTCTTGAGCTCGAAGGAATACCCCGTTTCCAGATGTAATTCGAGCACGATACTTACCCGGTTCAATATCAATCGGTAACGCAACAGTGAATACGCCATCGCCCGCTTTCTCATCAAGATCTTCACCGTTATCGGCAAATTCCCCCATGATAACAGGCACAGGGCGAGCTTCTCGAACCAAGGCATCTTCGTTTTCGATGTATTTAGTAAAGGTCACCTTGAGATTAACTCTATCCAGAAAATCACGAAGTACTAGAGGCTTGCCATCGGAAGTCAGACGAGCCGTGAACTTCAGAACCTCTGTTTGATAGAGTTTGTCTGGGAACTGCTTGGCATCGAGCACCAGATGAGAAAGCAACTTAATGTTATTCTTTGGAGAGACTTTCCCTACAGCCTGCCAAGGCCCCGGCATAGGGTGATCAATCGAGACAATGTCCATTGATGACTCTTGGTACCAACGAACATTGTCTGCGTTGCGCCACGAATAGTATTTTTTACCATCCGGACGCACCAATACTACAGGTTGAGAATTGTCGGCTCGATAGATAACAAATGTAATCTGTTCAATACTTGGATCTACTCTAAAGCGGTTATCCAAGAGTCGAATTGAGGACTCTGTTGCCGCTTGTACACCGATACTAATAAGTAACAAGCAACTCCAAGCCAATGCCTTAAACATACTCTCTCCCTACTGACGCCAGAGGCAGCTTCCACTCTCCTCGACGAGATCTAAACGATTTTTATGCGCTTCTAATTCATCGGCCGTTGCACGCAAAACCTTTAGCGATTTTCGTCCACTTTCGACACGACGGATCCCTTCAACTGCACCTTCTTGCTGACCCGCATTGAATTGTAGTGAGGTTTGTCCACCTGTCATTAACAAGTAAACGTCGGCTAGGATCTCCGCATCGAGCAAAGCCCCGTGGAGCGTTCGGTGAGAGTTATCAATACCGTATCGTTCACAGAGGATATCGAGGTTATTACGCTTACCTGGGAAGGTCTTCTTCGCCATGGCAAGGGTATCGGTGACCTTACAGTAATCGTCGGTCTTGCCTATACTTGGGTCGAGTCTCTCAAACTCGTAGTCCATAAAGCCGGTATCGAAGGGCGCGTTGTGCGCGACCAGTTCTGCGTCTTTAATGAACTCGAGAAACTCTTTATGAACATCTTGGTATTCAGGTTTATCAACCAAGAACTCATCGGTAATACCGTGAACGCCAATCGCCTCTTCTTGAATCGCACGATCGGGCTTGATATAGACGTGGAAATGACGCCCAGTCAGTTTACGGTTAATGATCTCTACCGCACCGATCTCGACAATGCGGTGCCCTAGGTAATGCGGTCCACCCTCGGTGTTCATACCCGTGGTTTCGGTATCGAGTACAACAATACGCTTATTTTCAGCGTTTGAGTGGTGTTCAGAATTGTTACTGGTATTCATAAGGATAACTGTGTCAGACTATGCCGATAATGTGCTTGAGGTAATAGTATCAAATCATGACGAAACAAGTTGAAATTTTCACTGATGGTTCGTGTCTCGGAAATCCGGGCCCTGGTGGCTATGGGATTGTACTCCGTTATAAACAGACTGAGAAAACTCTCGCAAAGGGCTATTCGTTAACAACAAACAATCGTATGGAGATGATGGCTGCGGTTGTCGCTCTACAAACCTTGAAAGAGCCTTGTACAGTTATCCTGACTACCGATAGCCAATACGTTCGTCAAGGTATCACCCAGTGGATCCACAACTGGAAGAAGCGCGGCTGGAAAACTGCTGATAAAAAGCCGGTAAAAAATGCCGACCTCTGGCAGCTCCTTGATAAAGAGACTGCACGTCATCAAGTAGACTGGCGCTGGGTTAAAGGCCATGCGGGTCATCGTGAGAATGAGATGTGTGATGAGCTAGCGCGCACAGCTGCAGAAAACCCGACTGAAGAAGACACGGGTTACCAAGCGAGCTAAGCTTCTTGAACAAACTCGTTAACTCGATTAGTCGTTCATTCCAATAACATTAGCTGACCGCACTAAGATCTAACAAAACGTAAACGCAATAAAGCCGACCATCAGTCGGCTTTTTTATTGCCGTTGGATAATGAAGAAGGCTCAAGAGACGTGCTGCGAACTCCGGCTCTGAAGCTTGCTCCGACCGGAGAAAAGCGTCTCTTAAGGTGCCAGTGAGGTTTAATTGGCTTAATTGGGTATGTGCGTTTACGCGCCACAATAAAGTACTGGCTACCCGCTACCGAAGCACAGCTGCCGAGGCTGTTCTCAAGCCATGTCCAAAACGCGCGATAGCGGCTCATTGGGAATAACGCATAGGTATCGCAGTGAATGACTTGATAATTAAGGACACCTAACCAATCTTTAACTCGGTTTGGCGTGTACATTCTGCCGCTCCAAGGTAGACTGTTTTTGCGCCACGGCAATAAGCTTGCGAGCCCTGTAAAGCTGAATGGATTGAACCCAGTGACAATCAGATAACCATCATCCATCATCACTCTATCGACTTCCCGCAACATCCGGTGAGGGTCATTGCTATAATCTAGTTGATGACTAAGGACGACAACATCAAAGCTCTTCTCTAAAAAGGGCAAATTATAGTCATCTGCAATCACATTATGTAAAGGGTTCTGGATATCTAGATTTACTTGATGTTGAATATTGCATGTGCAGCTGGATATCTCGCAACTGAGACCGCCGAGCTTGAGCATATGATAGCCAAACAGCTTAGGGCACCATTCATCCAGACGAGTTTGAATAGACTCGCGGAGCCAAGGGCCATTGTGTAATTGTTCCCAAGTATAAGGTCGCTCAAATTTCTTACGGCTGCGTGCTGGCTTCATCAATAATCTGTCTCACTATTCTGTCGCACTAAAAGTGACTGGAGAACCAATAATGTTACATATCAAAAGCATACCTGCATTCAATGACAATTACATCTGGCTGATTGAAAATAGCGATCGTCGTTGTGCTGTTGTCGATCCTGGTGATGCGGCTCCAGTGCTTGAATACTTAGAGCGCCATGAGCTAACTTTAGATGCAATCTTAATTACGCACCACCACAACGATCACATCGGTGGCGTTCCAGAGTTAGTAAGACAATTCCCAACCATTGATGTTGTTGGCCCTAAAAACGAGCCTATCCCAACCCTAACTCATCCAGTCGACGATGGTGATCAGTTAGAACTGTTCGGCGAAGTGTTCTTAGTACTTGGCTTAAGTGGCCATACTGCAGGCCACATCGGTTATGTGGGCGACGGTAAGTTATTCTGTGGTGATGTACTCTTCTCTGCTGGTTGTGGTCGTATCATGGAAGGTACGCCAAAGCAGATGTTTGACGCCTTAAATAAGATCACTGCACTGCCTCAAGAGACTGAGGTCTACTGCGCCCATGAGTACACAGCAGCTAATATCGCGTTTGCCCTTGCGGTTGAACCTGACAATATGCAACTTCAGCAATACCGCGACGACGTGAACCGTTTACGCGCACAAAATAAGTCGACCATTCCGACAAATTTGCGTTTAGAGAAGTGGATCAACCCATTCCTTCGCTACAGCGAACCAAGTGTAATTAAATCAGTGTCTAATCGAACTGAGCAAACGGATCCCCTTTCAGTATTTACAGCGCTTCGTGCGTGGAAGAACGAATTTTAACAATTAGAGACTTGTCACTCATAGGGAGTGACAAGTATTATCAGCAGCCGTTTAAAAAAAAGGCTGTAACATGCGAGTTAAGTACAGCTGGGCTTTGGTATTACTACTTTCTGGTTGCCAATTAACTCAGCCAGATAATCAAGACCAAGCTTCCGAGCAAACCAACACCTCCCCTGCGAAAGAGATTTCTCAATCAGAAGTTTCCGTATCCAAAGCAGAAAAAGAACAACCGAAAGTTGAAGCACCTGTCGTAACTCCACAAACACAACAAGATGTTTGGAAACGCATTGCGATGCAACTTGAAATGGATGTACCTAACCACAAAAAAGTCGACTACTACCGCACTTGGTATTTGAAGCACCCTAACCACCTAAAAACCGTATCGAAACGAGCTGAACCTTTCCTCTACTTGATCACAGAAAAGATTGAAGAGAAAGGCCTACCGCTTGAGCTTGCTCTACTCCCGGTCGTAGAGAGCTCATTTGACGCGTTTGCCTACTCTCATGGTAGTGCTGCCGGTTTGTGGCAATTCATCCCAGGTACCGGTAAATACTATGGCCTTGAACAGAACTTCTGGTACGACGGCCGCCGAGATGTTGCAGCGTCAACTGATGCAGCTCTTGAGTACTTAGAATCACTAAATAAGCGCTTTGATGGTGATTGGAGCCACGCTATTGCTGCTTATAATAGCGGCGGTGGTCGCGTAAATAGCGCGATCCGCAAGAACAAGAAGTTGGGTAAGCCGACAGATTTCTTCTCTCTCGACCTTCCGAAAGAGACCAGTGGCTATGTGCCAAAACTGCTGGCTCTAGCAGATGTGATTGCCAACCAAGAAAAGTACGGCATCGACATTCCACCTATTGCCAACAAACCCGTTCTTAAGCTAGTGAACCCTCAAGAGCAGCTTGATCTAGCGATTGCGGCCAACTACGCGGGCATCCCTGTAAAAGAGCTACAAAGCTACAACCCTGCTTACAACCAATGGGCAACTGCGCCAGAGAAACATCAACAACTCCTTCTTCCAATCAATTCGGTTGAACAGTTCAACAAAGAAGTGGCTGCGAACAAGGGTAAAGGCATGAAGCTTGTCCGCTATAAGGTAAAGTCAGGCGATAGCATCAGCGTACTTGCTCAGCGTTACAACACCACCAGCAAAGTCATTCGCAGTGCCAATGGCATGTCCAACAACAACATCCGCGTTGGTCAGCACCTAATGATCCCGTCATCAACCAAAGATGACAAAGTCTATGCCCTAAGCGCCTCTAACCGCTTGGCCAATACACAGTCGAAAAGCCGTGGCCAATACAAACTGACCCACACTGTAAAAAGTGGCGATAGCCTATGGACGATTGCACGTGCTAATAAAGTCTCTCATCAATCTCTTGCTAAATGGAACGGCATGGGGCCAAGAGACACACTACGCATCGGTCAAAATCTAGTCATTTGGAAGAACAGTTCTGATGGCGCGATCATACGAACTGTC
Organism: Vibrio sp. THAF190c; assembly: GCF_009363355.1. Classification (NCBI taxonomy): domain Bacteria; kingdom Pseudomonadati; phylum Pseudomonadota; class Gammaproteobacteria; order Vibrionales; family Vibrionaceae; genus Vibrio; species Vibrio sp. THAF190c. The sequence continues at coordinate 2,489,154 of NZ_CP045338.1, forward strand.
TACTACAGCGTAAAATCTGGTGACACAGTCAGCGGTATTGCATCAAAGTTCAAAGTAAAAACTTCGGATGTTGTAAAATGGAACACTTTGCAAAACAAGAAGTACTTGCAGCCAGGCCAAAAGCTCAAGCTGTATGTTGATGTAACTAAGGTAAGTGTATGAACCCGTCAAGTAACCCACTCGTAATGCTGTTGGATATTTTCCGTTCTCCAACCGCGTGTTTCCTAGCGCTGTATCAGCGAGGAGCCTGGGGGTGGCAACCCTACGTTGTCTTAATGCTCAGTCCATTTCTATTTTGGGGTGCCTATTTTTCTAACGTAGATTTCACCTGGTTAAGTGCAGAGTTGACTCGCCAACTTGCACAAACTAACCCGGATCAATTGGAGTTACTTGATAGCAATACACTGCTTGCCAGTGAAATCATCAGTGATGTCTTTGGTCGTACGCTGACTATTGCAATGCTGGCTTTCTGGTTCAACCTAGCAACGAAACCAAGCCAGCACCAACACGGCTACTGGAAATGGTTTGCTGCCTCAGCAGTGATCACCTTCCCAGCCGTGATCGGCGATATTGCTAGCTACGCAAGCCTGCTTCTTAAGCATGGTCAGGTAATGAACTACGCTGCTGACCTGAACAGCATTAATGGTCTGATTAAGCTGCCACTAACCAATGATTGGTCACAGTTTGCAAGCTCATTCCCACTGTTGTTGCCTTGGTACATCGTACTCGGTTACGCAGCGGTACTCACTTGGACTGAGTTTGAACGTGGTCAAGCACTGGTAATCTCGGCACTGCCTTGGGTCGGCTACTACCTGATCTGGGCGCTGTATATTCTAGTGTCTTAATTCAGTCTGATTACTGAACATCAAACGTAACCTGCATAGGGTTATGATCAGAAGCGTTCGATTCGGGCGCTTTTGCGTTTCTTACGGTCAGTCCACGATAGAAGATATGGTCCAGCACTAACCCAGTCACAAACTGAGTTCGATGATCTGGTGTAAAAGTAACCTCAGCTAAACCAACCTCACTCAAAGCTTTCTGTAAAACTTCAAAGCGGGCTTCACTCCAACTGTTAAAATCTCCAGCAAAGATAATTGGACCGCGATACTCTCGTAATACTGATGTCAGTGCCGATAGCTGCTGTACATAGTCTTCGGTACCCAGAGTAAAGTTGACTGCGTGAATGTTCACCACAGCAAGCTGCTCACCATTACTCAATTGATAACGCGACCATAGTGCCGATTTCGGTAACTGTAGCCAAGGCTCTTCATGAGTGTAAGCACAGGCCTCAATAGGAAGATGCGCCGCAAGGTTTAGCACCCCAGCACTTTGATTGAACGCCTCAAAGGCGTTAACGCGATTGCTACCCCATAAACCGCTGGTGATCCAAGATTGCATCTCTTCGCTCATGCTTGCCTCTTGAAGCAGTACCAACTGGCTCTCATTGGTCAATGCGTTAAGGGCCGTGCGCCAGTTATCACGATTCTGTTTGTAGATATTCCATACCGTCACATTCAACCCATTGGTGACATCTAGCGCTTGTGGTTCTGAGTTTTGATAGCAGCTATAAACGTCATTGCTGATGGTGGGAGAATAAGTGACAAGATTGGGTTGAGTCGGAATCTTGAAAATCAGTTTAAAGCTCGCAAAAACAAGCGCGGAGCCAACAACAAAACCAAGCAATATTTTCTTCAACATACACCACGCCCTAAAAAATGAAAAAGGAGCGATAATCGCTCCTTTTAGGGTAAATGTTTTTTTAAACGGCGTCTTCGTCTTCTTCGCCAGTGCGGATACGAACCACACGCTCAACGTCGGTAATGAATATCTTACCATCGCCGATTTTACCGGTCTGTGCTGTCTCGATGATGGTATCAACACATTGATCCGCCACTTCGTCAGTCACTACGATTTCTAGTTTTACTTTTGGAAGAAAATCAACCATGTACTCTGCACCACGGTAAAGCTCAGTGTGGCCTTTTTGACGTCCAAAGCCTTTTACTTCAGATACAGTCATGCCCGTAATACCCACTTCAGCCAGTGCTTCACGTACATCATCAAGTTTGAATGGCTTGATAATGGCTTCAATCTTTTTCATGTTCATCCCTTAAACTCTACGAATAGCCCATTATCGAATAGCTATCATAAACATTCAATGAAAAAAGCCAGCGCTAACAAGCACTGGCTTAGAAATCACATTCACATGTAAAACTATTTTAGGCTTGCATAGTAAGCCGCAAGGTTCGCGATATCTGCATCGCTTAACATTGCAGCCTGAGCCTGCATCACAGCAGCAAGGCCGCCATTACGCTGCTTGTTTTTGTAAGCATTAATTGATGTAACTAGGTACTGCTCGTTTTGACCTTTCAGGTTTGGGTAACCTGGGATCACCGCGATACCGTCAGCACCGTGACAAGCTGCACACACTGCTGCTTTTGCCTGACCTGCTGCAACATCACCTGCTAGAGCATTGCCACTTAATAGTCCCAGTCCAAGGACAAATCCTACTGCTATCTTCTTCATTGCTTATTCCATTGATTATTATTGATATAAGTGCCTTTAAATTGTGCCACAAAGTTCTATTACTTGCTCCAGACAGCTTCACAATCTTGGCCTTGGTAGCGCCTATCAACAAAAAGTCCCATCACCGCTACTACATGTTCTCCATCCATGAGTATCGGTGTTCTTCTGCGCAGCCAACTCGGCACCTTATATTCTTGGAACAGCTTTTTCATTTTTCGGCTATGCCCTCGCTCCACGGGGTGAGCCTCTAAACCTTCAGGATTAAATATCACTTTTAATGGGCCAGAAGCATTAGACAATGAGAAATTTAGCGCGCCTTTCGCCTCTTTCGAATACTCGTTGTCGATGATGCTTAATGAGAGGGAACCTAAACTATCGGGTAGTTTCAGAGACTGCCCCACTTGTAACTCAGCTTGCCAAGATTCTAATGAAGATCGAGATTCGATAATAAACAGCTTGTTGTCAAAGCGTCGCACTTCGGCATGACCTAACACCAAAACTGGATTTGCATCTTGCTGTGCACAAGCGACCTCACTCCACAACAGTTCTAATTGCTTCTGACTTGGCATAACTAGACCATTGTCAGCTAGCCACATTCTTAGTAGCCGTGCGCGCATCAAGCTTGAACACTCTGACAAGCTTTCAATTTTCAAACTATGATAATGGCCAAGTGCTTGGTTCAATTTGGGAACCAGCAATTCATCGAGCAGTAATTCTTGCTCAGCACATAATTGCGCACTGCGAGTAACCGAGTTAGGGAAAGAGGGCCAGCGCGCCACCAGCTTAGGCGTCACCTCATGACGAATGAAATTGCGGTCGAAGCGCTGATCTTGATTACTTTCATCTTCGACCCATTCAAGCCCACTTTGACTGGCAAACGCTTCTATCTCTTGACGAGAAGCACCAAGCAAGGGGCGAACCAAAAATGCTTCACCCATCGGCATCACTTTTGCCATTGAAGACAGACCTTTAGGTCCACTGCCTCGCTTTAACGCAAGCAAAAACGTCTCTAGCTGATCATCTTGATGCTGCCCGGTAAGCAAAATGTCGCCCTTACGAAGGTGTGCTTTTAGCACCCCATAACGTGCATCTCGAGCAAGCTTTTCTAGGCTTTCACTGCTTGAGGTATCTAGAGAGACTCGCTCGACATAAAGCTTTACAGCTGACCCCAAACACCATTGTTGGCATTGTTCTACCCAAACATCGGCGTTGGTGCTCAAGCCATGATGAACATGAACGGCAATGCACTCAATGCCTTGCTCTTTACCATAACGAGCAGCCAACTCTAACAACACTCGTGAATCAACACCGCCACTGAATGCGATAACAATTCGATTGATAGAAGATGAATGAATTTCGAGTGCAGATGAGAACGCCTGATATAGATGGGACATGGGGATATGGTAGTTAAGAGTAATGTAATCATAATAAAAAAGGGTTGGCACTGAGTCCAACCCTTTCATTGTTGCTTATCCAATCTAAAAGACTGTGATAATCAAACTGTCGTCACCGAATTAGCAGTAACCGTAGCTCATTAGGCGCTGGTAACGACGCTCAAGTAGCGTATCGTTATCAAATTGCTCTAACTCTTCTAGTTGTTTAACTAGTGTCGCTTTCATGTTCTCAGCCATTTGGATTGGATCACGGTGAGCACCACCTAGTGGCTCAGGAATGATCTCATCAATCAGCTCAAGCTCTTTTAGACGAGGAGCAATTAGGCCCATCGCTTCTGCAGCTTGTGGTGCTTTGTCTGAGTCGCGCCATAGGATTGATGCACAACCCTCTGGAGAGATAACTGAGTACGTAGAGTACTGAAGCATGTTCACGTAGTCGCCAACACCGATAGCTAAAGCACCGCCTGAACCACCTTCACCAACAACGTTACAGATAACAGGAACCGTTAGACCTGCCATTACTTTTAGGTTCTTCGCGATCGCTTCAGATTGACCACGCTCTTCTGCGCCAACACCTGGGTATGCACCTGCAGTATCGATGAAAGTAATGATTGGCATGTTGAAACGCTCAGCCGTTTCCATTAGGCGAAGCGCCTTACGGTAACCTTCTGGCTTTGGCATACCAAAGTTACGGATTACTTTTTCTTTAGTCTCACGACCTTTTTGGTGACCAATAACCATAACTGGACGACCGTTTAGACGAGCCATACCACCAACGATCGCTTTGTCGTCAGCGTAAGCACGGTCACCCGCTAGCTCTTCAAATTCAGTGAATACGTTCTCTAGGTAATCTAGCGTGTAAGGACGCTGTGGGTGACGAGCAAGTTGAGCCACTTGCCATGCACCTAAGTCACTAAAGATTTTCTGTTTAAGCTCTAAGCTTTTTTTCTCTAGTTGTTCAATTTCTTTGTCTAGATCTACCGCAGCATCACCACCGTGACGAGAAACGTCACGTAGCGCTTCAATTTTTGCTTCAAGTTCAGCGATAGGCTTTTCAAATTCTAGAAAGTTCAGGCTCATCTATGAATCCTTGTTGACTCAGCTCCCATTAGCAAGAGCTGAATTTTAGTTAAATTCGAGTTCTACTTGGCTATTTCCAAGTAGCTGTTTTAATTCATCTATCAATGTATCACTTGGCGTTACGCGCCATTCTGTGCCCAATGTTAACCGCGCTCTAGCGTCGGCACGCTGGTAGTATACATTGACTGGGACCGTTCCGGCTCTATATGGTTCTAAGATTTGGCTAAAACGCTCAAAAAATTGACCATTAATTTGTGATTGATCGATAGAAATCGATAATCCGCGAGCATATTTTTCTCGGGCGCTTCCTAAGTCCATGACCTCGCGCGCGGACATTTTAAGCCCACCATTGAAGTCATCAAAGCTGACCTGTCCGGAAACGACCACAATTTTGTCTTTTTCGAGCAATTCTGCGTAGCGTTCGAGCGCATCTGAGAACAACATCACTTCCATTCGACCAGATCGATCGTCGATCGTCATCAAGCCGATTCGTGTACCACGTTTAGTGGTCATCACTCGAGCCGCAATCACTAAGCCGGCAATCGTCAATGACTGATCACGACGAGTCGGTGTCGCATCTTTTAAACGACAGCTAGTGTATTTGGCAAGCTCTTTAATATACGCATTAACCGGGTGACCTGTTAGGTATAGACCTAGAGTTTCTCTTTCCCCTTCTAGCCATACCTTCTCTGGCCATTTAGGTACCTGAGTATATTTCTGTTCAACCTCTTCTGGCGCATCAGTCAACACACCAAACATATCCGATTGACCGAACGATTCTGCGTGGTGATGTTGGCTCGCCGCTTTCACCGCATCGTTAAGCGAAGCCATCATTGCTGCACGGTGTGGGCCCAAGCGATCGAGTGCACCCGACATAATAAGCTTCTCAATAACACGCTTATTAACTTTCTTGAGGTCGATACGAGCACAGAAATCAAACAGGTCTTTAAAATATCCACCCTTATTTCTGGCTTCGATGATCGCTTCAATCGGGCCTTCACCTACCCCTTTAATCGCACCGATGCCGTAAACAATTGCACCATCTTCATCTACGTTGAAGCGGTATAAGCCGGAATTGATATCTGGCGGCAGCAGCTTCAACTTCATACGGAAACACTCATCCACAAGGCCGATGACCTTCTCAGTGTTATCCATATCCGCTGTCATTACCGCAGCCATAAATTCAGCAGGATAGTGCGTTTTCAGCCATAGAGTTTGATAAGAAACCAGAGCATAAGCAGCAGAGTGAGATTTGTTAAAACCGTAGCCTGCAAACTTCTCTACCAAGTCGAAGATTTTCATGGCCAGTTCGCCATCTACTCCGTTGGCTTCTGCACCCTCTTTAAAGGTACCGCGCTGCTTCGCCATCTCTTCTGGCTTTTTCTTACCCATCGCACGACGCAACATATCTGCGCCACCTAGCGTATAACCCGCTAGGATTTGGGCAATCTGCATTACCTGCTCTTGATACAAGATAATGCCGTAGGTTGGCTCAAGCGTCTCTTTTAACGATTCGTGTTGCCATGTTTCATCTGGGTATGAAATAGCTTCTCGGCCGTGCTTACGGTCGATAAAGTTATCTACCATGCCCGATTGCAGTGGACCCGGACGGAACAGGGCTACCAATGCGATAATATCTTCGAAACAGTCAGGTTGAAGACGTTTGATTAGATCTTTCATACCACGAGATTCCAGCTGGAATACCGCAGTAGTTTCTGAATTTTGTAACAGGTTGAACGACGCTTGGTCATCTAACGGAATCGATTCGATACGAACTGGATCTTTGCCTTCGCGCTCAAGTCTTGGGTTTACTAATCCTAACGCCCAGTCGATGATGGTCAGTGTACGTAGACCCAAGAAGTCAAACTTAACCAGACCTGCAGTTTCTACGTCGTTCTTATCAAACTGAGTTACAGGGAAGTTACCTTCGGCATCAGCATAGATAGGTGCAAAATCCGTGATGGTGGTTGGTGAGATTACAACACCACCCGCGTGCTTACCGGCGTTACGAGTACAACCTTCAAGGATACGACATTTGTCGATCAGCTCACGCACCTCTTCATCACCATCATACAGCTCTGGCAATGCTGGCTCAGCTTTAAAGGCTTTTTCGAGAGTCATTCCCGGATCAGGCGGGACGAGTTTGGAGATTCGATCAACGAAGCCAAACGGGTGACCAAGTACACGACCCACGTCGCGAATTACCGCTTTTGCCGCCATCGTACCGAACGTGATGATCTGAGATACCGCATCACGACCATACATTTCTGCAACGTGATCAATAACTTGGTCACGCTTATCCATACAGAAATCGATATCGAAATCGGGCATTGAGACACGTTCAGGGTTCAAGAAACGTTCGAAAAGTAGATCGTATTCAAGTGGATCAAGATCGGTGATATCCAACGCGTAGGCCACCAGTGAGCCAGCACCCGAACCACGACCAGGGCCTACCGGTACATCATTATCTTTAGACCACTGGATGAACTCCATTACGATCAAGAAGTAACCCGGGAAACCCATGTTATTAATTACTTCAAGCTCGACTTTCAAACGATCATCATAGTCTGGTCTGCGCTCGGCACGTACTTGTTCATCAGGGAAAAGAAATGCAAGACGGCGCTCAAGCCCCTCTTCAGACTTCTTAATCAAGAAGTCTTCAATCGCCAAACCTTCTGTTGGGAAGTTTGGTAGGAAGTACTCACCTAAACGAACCGTAACGTTACAACGCTTGGCAATCTCAACGCTGTTTTCTAGTGCTTCTGGAATGTCAGCGAAGAGCTCACACATCTCTTCTTCACTACGAAGATATTGCTGCTCACTGTAGTTTTTAGGGCGTCGAGGGTCTTCTAAAGTGTAACCATCATGAATCGCTACTCGAATCTCATGCGCTTCAAACAAGTCTTCCGAGATAAATACCACTTCATTGGTTGCAACCACTGGCAGTTCTACTCGTTCAGCAAGATCCAGAGCAAAGTGCAGGTAAGATTCTTCATCAGGACGGCCAGTACGAATCAGCTCAAGATAAAAGCGATCGGAAAAGTGTTCTTTGTAAAAGGCAACACAGCTATCGACAAGAGCTTGATTGCCCTTCAATAGTGCTTTACCAATCTCGCCGTCTTTCGCACCAGATAGAATGATTAAGCCTTCCGCATTCTCAATCAGCCACTCCTTATCAATAACAGGGTGGTGTTGAACATGCCCACGAAGATAGGCCTTCGATATCAACAGAGTTAGGTTGTTATAACCCTTGTTGTCCGTCGCTAGCACCGTTAAGCGCGTGAGCTCCTCACCAAATTCTGGAGACTGCATCAGGAAGTCTGCACCAATGATAGGCTTTACACCACAGCCATGAGCTGTGCCATAAAACTTCACCAGACCACATAAGTTGGTAAAGTCGGTGAGCGCCATCGCAGGCATGCCCATCTCAGCAACTTTTTTCACCAACGGCGGTACTTTGGAGAGTCCATCGACCATTGAAAAGTCACTATGAACACGAAGGTGGACGAATTTAGGATCTGACATTCTTCTTCCTGATTTCTAGGCTAAGCCTAGGGGGTAACAACGTTTTGTTAATTCTATGAGTTTCTATTGGTCAACGCGACTGCTAATCAAGCCCTAAAATGCGTTTTACAGGCTTAAAGCTCTTACGATAATGCTCAGTCACACCATGTTTTTCAATAGCTTCAAAGTGTGCTTTGGTTGGATAGCCTTTATGTTTCGCAAAACCAAATTCTGGATGTAGCTTGTCCAACTCTTCCATCTCTTGGTCTCTCACCACCTTGGCAATGATCGAAGCTGCACTGATTTCTGCAACTCGAAGGTCGCCTTTGACAACGGCTTGACCTGCCATTGGTAAATCAGGCACTCGGTTACCATCAATCAATGCCATATCAGGTTGTACACTTAAACCAGCGATTGCGCGTTGCATCGCAACCATGGTCGCTTGCAGGATATTTAACTCATCGATCTCTTGAGGCGAGCAGCGTCCTACAGACCACGCTAGCGCTTTCTCTTTGATCTCAGGTAATAGGGCTAGGCGTTTCTTTTCTGATAGCTTCTTCGAGTCGTTAAGCCCTTCAATCGGATTATTTGGGTCAAGAATTACCGCTGCGGTTACCACATCACCGACCAAAGGCCCACGACCAACTTCATCAACGCCTGCAAACAACTGGTAGCCTGCAGGATACTCGAAAGGAGGAAGTTCTTTTTTATCTTTTACTGCCATAGTGTTCTCTTGGGCATTTAGTAATCTGTTATTTGTCCTGCGTTGGCCAGCCAATCAGCTTCAACACTTGGCTCGCCGCTTGTTTATCAGCATCTTTACGAATCCAGTGGTGCATCTCGGTAAAGCGCTCGATTAAAGCAGAGTTATCACGAGAAAGCATGGCGTCTACCGACGGGAATAAGAAGTCAGGGTGGCACTCTTCAAGGATGTGCTCCTTAACGATCTCTTCGCCAGCAAGAATATTAGGCAAAGAAACAAACTCGGTAATCGCTAGCTTCTTAACAATGTAGCCAGTCAGTTTATTTACCTTGTAACCGACCACCATAGGGCGTTTCAGTAGCATACATTCCAGCGCAACCGTACCAGAAGCGAGTAGTACTGAGTCGGCAGCGGTAATTACATTGCGCGCAGTATCTTGCACAATAACAAAGTCCAGCTCTGGTGCCGTTGCCTTCCAGATCTCGGTAAACTGCTGCTTGCGAGTCTCATTCACTGCTGCGACAACAAAGCCGATCTCCGGGTACTTTTCGTGAACGCGTTGGCAAGTTTCGATAAATGGTTGAGCAATCAGCTTCATTTCACCGCCACGGCTACCAGGAAGTACGGCTAACCATTTCTTGTCTTGATCTAAACCGAGCAATTCACGTGCTTGTGCCTGATTTGGTTCTAGTGGAATCGCATCAGCTAACGTATGCCCAACGAACTCACAAGCAACGTTATATTTGTCATAAAACGCCTTTTCGAATGGAAGGAATGCCAATACCAAGTCGGTCGCTTTATCGATTTTAAAAATGCGTTTAGGACGCCATGCCCACACAGATGGACTTACATAGTGAACCGTTTTAATGCCTGCATTTTTTAGGTCTAACTCAAGGCGTAAATTGAAATCTGGCGCATCAATGCCAATAAAAACGTCTGGTGGGTTACTTGTGAAATACTTCACCAACTCCGCCTTAACTTTCAGCAATCGTGGCAGTCTTCCAAGCACTTCCACCAAACCCATTACAGCAAGCTCTTCCATTTCGAACAGAGACTCGCAGCCCAAGGCTTTCATTTTTGGACCACCAATACCAACAAACTCCGCATTAGGGTACTGCTCTTGAATCGCTTTCATGAAGCCTTCACCTAGGGTATCACCAGAGAGTTCACCAACAACAATACCCACTCTTAATGGGCGTTCAGAAGGCGCTTGATTATGGTTTGATTGCATCGTTTCTACTGACATAAACCTTTCCTGATTCCTTACGGCTTAAAACAAAAAAGATCGCTTATGTGAGAGCGATCTTTTTGTTAATGGGTAAATGAAACTGTGAATACACACATAAACGCCATTTACCCTGTCATTTTACTATCGGATAATTCCGCGCTCTGAGCTTTCAAGCATCTCAAGCATTGGGTTGATCGATGGGAATTCATTCGCCATCTCTACCAATGTCTCTTTTGCTTCGTCTAGCGTTTTACCTGAACGGTAGATTTCTTTATACGCTTTTTGTAGCGCACGAATCTCAGGCTTCTCGAAACCATTACGCTTTAGACCAACAAGGTTCAAGCCAAATGGCGCCGCATGGTTACCTTGAGCCAGAACATACGGAAGTACATCTTGTACAACTGCAGAACAGCCGCCAATGTAAGCATAAGCACCGATAGAGCAGAATGGGTGGATAGCAGATAGCGCCATAACACCGGCGTAATCACCAACCGTTACGTGCCCCCCCAAGATAGCATTGTTGCCAATGTGGGTGTGATTACCAACAATAACGTCATGCGCTACGTGAGCGTTAACACAAAGCAGGTTGTCATCACCAATCACTGTGGTCGCTTTATCTTGAACCGTACCACGGTGAATTTGAACCGCTTCACGAATCACGTTGCGATCACCGATAACTACAGTCGTATCTTCACCACCGTACTTTTTATCTTGGTTCTCTTCACCAATCACAGCATGCGGGAAGATTCGGTTATCTTTACCGATTGTCGTGTGACCTTTAATCACAACATGCGACATAACTTCAGTGCCTTCACCAATAGTTACGTTGCCAGAAATGTAAGTGAATGGCCCCACAGATACGTTTGCACCAATGGTCACCTCACCTTCTATTACCGCTGCTGGGTGAATGTTTGCTGTTTCATGGATCATATTAAAACTCTCTACGAGCACATTTTAGTTCAGCTGAACATACTACTTCACCGTCCACTTTTGCTACACCATTGAATGATGCGATGCCACGGCGTTCTTTAAGGAATTCCACTTCAATAACAAGCTGGTCACCAGGGACTACTGGCTTGCGGAACTTAGCTTTATCAACACTTGCAAAGTAGTACAACTCATTCTCTGATGGTGCACCAAAAGATTTAAATGCAAGCAGACCTGTTGCTTGAGCCATAGCTTCAAGAATCAACACACCTGGGAATACAGGAAGTTGTGGGAAGTGGCCAGTAAACTGAGGCTCGTTCACAGAGACATTCTTAATCGCTGTCAGTGTCTTCTCTTCTTCAAAGTGAGTAACACGGTCGATCATTAGGAATGGGTAGCGATGAGGTAGTAGTTCCTGAATTTCAGTAATGTTCATCGTTTTCTGTTCAGTAGTCAAAGTCGTATTCCTATTTGTATTCTTTAGTCAATTAAAGGGATTATAAACGAAAAAGACCCGCATGACGCGAGCCTTTTAATTAGAAATGCTGGAATTATGATTCCGAGCCCTTCTCGATAAGTTTTTCAACAGTTTTCAGACGCTTGTTCATCTCATCAATACGGTGAACGCGCGTTGCCGTTTTACGCCACTCTTTATTTGGCTGTAAAGGAATACCTGAAGAGTACATACCTTTCTCAGTGATGCTACGCATAACCATACCCATACCGGTAATCGTTACGCCATCAGCGATCTCAATATGACCATTGATAACGCTACCACCACCAATGATACAGTACTTACCTATCGTTGTGCTGCCAGCGACGATAGTACCACCCGCCAACGCTGAACCATATCCGATGTGAACGTTATGAGCAATTTGCATCTGGTTATCAATGATTACGTTATCTTCAATAACAGTATCATCTAGCGCACCACGGTCAATCGTCGTACATGCACCGACCTCAACACGGTTACCAATGCGAACGGTGCCGACTTGAGGAATCTTAATCCACTCGCCTTTCTCATTCGCATAACCAAAGCCATCAGAACCAATCACGGTGCTTGATTGAACCAAACATGCTTCACCTAACACCACTTCATGGTAGATGCTCACATTAGCCCACAGCTTGGTACCTGAGCCAATCTTCGCATTTTTGCCGATGAAACAGCCGGCACCAATTACAACGTTATCACCCAGCTCAACACCAGATTCAATCACCGCATTCGCACCGATAGATACGTTTTCACCTAAAACTGCTGACTCAGCAATCACTGCAGAATCTGCGATAGCCGAAGCCGGTTCAGGAGTAGTATCAAGAGCTTGTGCTACTTTAGCAAACGCAACATATGGATCATCAACCACAATTACATGAGTTGTGCACAGTTCGCGTTCACTCTCTTTTACCATCACAGCAGACGCTTTACATTCAGCTAAGTGTTTGCTGTATTTTGCATTTGAAAGGAATGTTACGTCCCCTTCTTGTGCCTTATCCATTGGAGCTACTGCAGAGACAACCACGCTGCCTTCACCATGTAGCTCACCTCCGGTAATTTCTGCCAGTTCGGCTAAAGTCAGATTCTTCATAGAGCTTATTTCAGTGATTTGATTACTTTCTCAGAGATATTGTATTCAGGTTTCGCGTATTGAAGTGTAGAGATGTCTACGATCATATCGTAGCCTTCTTTCTCAGCTACTTTTTCTACTGCTTCTTGAATCACTTTAAATAGCTTCTGCTTCTCTTGAGCTTCACGACGTTGGCTCGCTTTCTCAAGCGCTTGCGCTTTAATCTTGTACTTGCTGTCTAATTGGCCAACTTCAATACGTAGCTTTTCAACTTCTTCTGGACCAAGCAGCTCGCCATCGCGCTTTAGCTTTTCAATCTTGGTTTGAGCTTCCGCTTGAATGCTTTGCAGTTCAGCCGCTTTGTCTTTGAACTCTTCCTGCATTTTTTGAAGAACAACTTCACGCTGAGGTAGAGCTTGGAATACTTGTGCAGTGTTCACGTAGCCAATTTTCTGTGCCGCTTCTGCAGCTGTTGCAAAGAAAGAAGAGCTAAGAACGATTAGGCCTAGACCTGCTGCTTTCATCATATTTTTCAAAATATTGTCCTTTAAGTATTAGAAAGTTCTACCAATGGTGAATGTGAAGAACTCTTCATCATCACCTTCGTAAATTTTAATTGGTTTAGCTAGAGAGAAAACCAGTGGTCCCATCGGCGACATCCACTGTAGGGCTGCACCGTATGAAGAGCGATAATGTGTTGGGTCAGAGTAATCGTAGTAGTACTGAGAGCCGTTACTCGGCGCTTCACGATCGACAAACTCTGTATCCCATACACTTGCCATATCAAAGAACACACTGGTTCGGATCTGGCTGCGAGCCTCATCTGAAGCAAATGGCGTAGGTACAATTAACTCTAAGCTTGCAAGTGCGATTGCGTTACCACCAATTGAGTCATCAGTTGCTGTATCGTAAGTCGGGTTGTTACCCGTGCTGTTTGAGTAAACAGCCTTTGGACCAGCAGAGTTAGAGCCGAAGCCACGCAACGTTGTGAAGCCACCAGCGTAGTAGTTCTCGTAGAATGGGAACAGGTTATCATTACCATCTGTCTGGCCATAACCATTACCATAGCCTAAACGACCACGCATCAGTAGCGTAAACTCATGCTTTTTAGTCAGCGGGATGTAATGTTTTACATCGTACTGCATCTTGAAGTACTTAACGTCAGAGCCTGGTACTGTCATTTTAGCGAAAGCACGTTGGTGGTTACCCGCAGTTGGGAAGAAGCCACGGTTCAGATTGTTACGCGTCCAAGAAATGTTGATGTCGAAATCATCGGTAAGGATGTTTTCATCACCATATTGGTTGATACTTCTAGCAAACTGTTCAACTTGAATATAGGTAGGAACATTACCGATCTTGTTGTGGGTGTAACCGACACCAAACTCAAGACGGTTTAGTTCATCCATAGGGAAACCCCAAGTCAGGCTGGTACCATAACTTTGGTTGGTATAGTCAACAATACCCGCTTCCGATGCTTCAAACTCGTTGTAGAAGATCTTACCACCTAAACTCACACCATCAAGGTTCCAGTATGGGTCGCGATAGTCCAAGCTCACATTCTTTTGGTAATCGTTCATCATGGCACTGACACCAACACGGTTACCAGAGCCCGCAAAGTTATCTTGCTGAAGACCAACTTGGAAACTGATGCCTGATTCAGTACCGTAGCCGACACCAAAGTTGATGCTACCCGAGTTTGCTTCTTTCACGTTATAAACCAAATCAACTTGGTCTTCGGTACCCGGAACACGTACCGTCTGAACATCAACGGTTTCGAAGAAGCCCAAACGATTCAAGCGGCTTTTACCCGTATCAATAGACTTCGAGTTAAGCCAGCTGCCTTCCATTTGACGCATTTCACGACGTAGTACTTCATCTTTAGTTGAGTTATTACCCGTGAAACGGATATCACGCACGTAGATACGGCTGCCCGCTTCTACGTTAATAACCAAAGAAACCTCTTGGGTCTCATCGTCGAATTCAGGAATAGTACGTACTTGTGGGTAGGCATAACCTGACTCACCTAGGATACGCTTAACGTTCTCTTCTAGAGAGGTCACCGCAGAGCCGTTGTAGGTATCACCCTCTTCAAACGGTACCAGCGCTTCGAAGTCCGCTTCTCGACCAATAAGCTCACCACGGAACTTAACGTCTTTCACCTTATAAGGCTTACCTTCATCTAGGCCAAGCGTAATGTACACGCCCTTCTTATCAGGTGAGATAGAGACTTGAGTCGAATCAACTTGGAATTTTAAGTAACCACGGTCCAGGTAGTATGATTTCAACGCTTCAATATCACCCGCAAGCACTTGCTTCTGATATTTTTCGTCCGCTAAGAAGTTCCACCAAGCAACATCCACATTAAGGTTAAAGCGGCTCAACAACTCCTCATCACTGTATACTTCGTTACCGATGAAGTTGATCTGTTGGATCTTCGCAGATACACCTTCAGTGAACACAAACTTAAGGTCTGAGCGGTTACGAGGGAGAGGTGTTACCACCGCTTTTACAGTCGCGTTGTATT
The DNA here is from genome assembly GCF_009363355.1 of Vibrio sp. THAF190c. NCBI lineage: Bacteria > Pseudomonadati > Pseudomonadota > Gammaproteobacteria > Vibrionales > Vibrionaceae > Vibrio > Vibrio sp. THAF190c. The sequence continues at coordinate 2,504,599 of NZ_CP045338.1, forward strand.
TACCCACACTGTAGTAAAAATCTTCTAACCCTTTTTCAATGTTGCTCAGAGTCGTACGATCTAGCGCTTCACCTTCACGCACACCTGATGCATCTAGGTTTTGCTGAAGCTGCTCTTCTTTAATCGCTTTGTTGCCAGAAAAAGAGATACTAGCGATTGTTGGACGCTCTTTAACTTGAACAATCAACACACCTTCATCACGTAATACTTTTACGTCCTCAAAGTTGCCTGATGCGTAAAGCGCACGAATGATCTCAGATACATCGCTTTCGTCTACTTGGTCGCCAATACGCACTGGCATTTTCAAGAGAGCAGCACCTAATGCTACGCGTTGTAGGCCTTCAATCTTAATATCTTGAACTACGAAGTTTTCTGCCCCATTCGCAGCCACGCTTGTGGCCAATAGACTTGCGAACAGAATTTGCTTAATCGCCATACTTATTCTAATTATTCCTTGCTACTACCAAAGCCTGTGAGGAACCATTCACAGACGAGTAAAGTCGTTAAATATTGCTAGGGCCATCAGTGAGAAGATAATCGCACTGCCCACTCGGTATCCCATCTCTTGTACCTTTTCTGGTACAGGTTTACGAGTAATTGCCTCAATAGCGAAAAAGAGCAAATGACCGCCATCTAACATAGGCAGCGGTACTAAATTAATAATGCCTAAGTTCACACTAATCAGAGCTAAGAAACCTAAGAAATAGACCAAGCCATAATCTGCTGTGGTGCCCGCACCTTTAGCAATCGAGATTGGCCCACTTAGGTTATTTAGTCCTACATCACCCACGATAAGCTTCTTAAGCATCGTCAGTGTTAGGTCAATGATTTGACCCGTTTTATCAATCGCCTTTCCTACTGCTTCAAATACACCAAATTGCAGCTCAAAGCGATAGTCTTCCGGCCATTCTGCGACTTCTGGAGCAATACCAGCATAACCGATTGAACTACCATCAGACAGTTCACGAGATTTCGGTGTTAACGTCAGCTCAGTTTGATAGCCATTGCGGTCGACAGCTATATTCAATGCTTGTTCAGGATTAGAGCGAATGGCTTCGACCACCATCGGCCAATCATTCACCTCTACGCCATCAATGCTGACAATCTGGTCACCTACTTCAAAGCCTGCTGAATACGCCGCACCATCTTCCATTACCTGAGCAAGCGTTGTTGAGATTTCAGGAGAAAATGGTTTGAAGCCTAAGGTCGACATTGCCGATTCTGTTTCAGGGTCAAAAGACCATTGAGTCAGATCAAGAGTCAACTTCTGTTCTAGACCAATATTGTCTTGAGAAGCTACGGTCACTGTCATGCTGTCATCACCAATATGTGAGATCAGACCAATGTTCACAGATTCCCAATCAGCGGTTTTGATTCCTGAAATAGATTTAAGTTCCATTCCAGATTCAATTCCTGCTTGAGCAGCGATAGATTGCGGAGCCACCTCACCAATTACGGGCTTAACTGCAGGCACACCTATCAAAAAGACTAACCAATAGGCAAAAATGGCGAACAAAAAGTTAAACGCTGGGCCAGCACCCACAATCGCCGTTCGTTTCCACAAAGGCTTCTTATCAAAAGCGTATTGTTGCTGCTCTTCGGTGACGTCATCGACTCTACCGTCGAGCATTTTAACGTAGCCACCAAGAGGAATAATTGACAGGCTGTACTCCGTGCCATCTTTTCCGACTTTGCTCCAGATTGATTTACCAAAACCAATCGAAAACTTTTCAACTTTTACGCCACAGCGACGAGCGACCCAAAAATGGCCAAACTCATGAACTGCGACCAGTATCCCTAACGCAACGATGAAGGATACGAAGTTCCATAAAATTCCACTCATAACAACTGCTCTTCAATAAACTGAACGGCAAGGTTTCGTGCCATAGTATCTAGCTCTAGCAAGCTTTCCAAGCTATCTAGACTTTCAGACGTGTGCTGTTCACAGACTTTGTTCATAACGTATTCGTTAATCACAGCAATGTCGGTAAATTTCACTTTTTCATTTAAGAATGCATCCACCGCCACTTCATTAGCAGCATTAATTGCCGTTGTAGCATGCTGTCCAAGGTAGCAAGCTTCGATGGCCAGTTTTAAGCATGGGTAGCGTGCATAATCCGGCTCTAAGAAAGTCAACTCACCTACTTTGGTAAAATCGAGAGGCTTCACACCAGCATCGATACGGTCTGGGTAAGACATCGTCAGTGCGATTGGCGTTGCCATATCAGGCTCGCCCATTTGTGCCAATACTGAACCGTCTTTGTATTGCACCATAGAGTGAATCACTGACTGCGGATGAATAATCACTTTCAGCTGCTCTTGAGATGCATTAAAAAGCCATTTCGCTTCAATGTACTCTAGACCTTTGTTCATCATAGTCGCTGAATCGACTGAGATCTTAGGCCCCATAGACCAGTTAGGGTGCGCTATCGCTTTTTGCGGAGTCACCGACTCCAGTTCAGATACTTCTGTGTAGCGGAACGGACCGCCAGATCCAGTCAAAAGGATATGGTTGATGCCGTTTTCGGTAAGGTCGCAACAGCCAAGTTGAGTTTGAACTCGCTCTGGCAAGCATTGGAAAATCGCATTGTGCTCACTGTCGACAGGAAGCAGTTCAGCACCGTACTTTTCGACGGCATCGATAAACAACTGCCCCGACATAACCAAAGCTTCTTTGTTTGCAAGCAAAATACGCTTACCAGCCTTTACCGCAGACATCGTTGGCAACAAACCAGCAGCACCAACAATAGCTGCCATCACTGTATCGACATGGTCTAAAGCCGCAACCTGACACATGCCATCATTGCCACTTAACACTACCGTTGAAACAGCGTCTTGTTGCAGTTGACGCTCTAGTTCTTCAGCCGCTTGAGGACACGCCATAGCAACGTATTCCGGCTGCCACTTAGCCACTAGCGCTCGCATTTTTTCTACATTAGAACCCGCAGCTAGCGCCACAATATTGTATTGAGTAGGATTCTGTTCAACGACTCTTAGGGTGCTCGCACCAATTGAGCCTGTTGCGCCAAGGATAGTTAGATTTCGCATCTCAGTAAGACCGTAGGAATAAAACAAAGGGCAGATTGCTCTGCCCTTAAAATTTAGAATGCTAAGTAAAGCAGAGCAAAGACTGGGAAGGCAGCGGTTAAGCTGTCAATTCGGTCCAGTATTCCACCGTGACCAGGAATTAAATTGCTGCTGTCTTTAATACCAGAAACTCGCTTGAACATACTTTCAACGAGGTCACCCAATACAGAGATCACTACGGTAATTAAAGTGATCGCAACCATTTGGATCGGACTAGTAAATTGAATATCAAATAGACCCGCGAAAATCCATGCAACAATCAGCGCAGTAATGATACCGCCAATCAAACCTTCAATGGTTTTATTTGGACTCACTGCTGGAGCCATTTTACGTTTACCAAAGCTCTTTCCAGCAAAGTAAGCACCGCTGTCCGCTGCCCATACAAGCAAGCAAACAAACATAACCAGCTTAGCACCATGGTATGGGTCTTGGTCGATACCATTTGCTCTTAGAATCACTACGCTCCAAAAGAACGGGAGTAGTGTCAAAATACCGAAACAATGTCTCAGTAAACTAGAACCCTGCCATGCTGACGTAGACTTAGGATAGGTCACGGCTAAACCACTTGCGATAACCCACCATACAGAACCGATCGCTAACACAGCAAAATGCGCGCTTGAGAGGTGGTTTAAGCTAAACGCATCAAATGGAATTAACGCGAAGCTTGCAACACTGATCGCCACCGTTGGCACAAGAGCCAAGTAACGTGACTTGCTCTCTACAAACTGAGTCCATTCCCAGTAACCTAAAAGGGTAATCACGAAGAGTGATAAAATGAAGGTTGCCAGTGATAACTCGAAAATGCCCAGAATAACCAGAGGAGCCAAGATCAGCGCAGTTATAATTCGTTGTTTCAAACTAAAAAATCCTTATTAGCTGTCCATCATTGCTTTGATTTGCTCACCAGTACAACCAAATCGACGCTCTCGATTTACAAACCATGTTACCGCTTCAACCAAGCTATCTTCGTTAAAGTCAGGCCAGTACTGTTCTGTGAAATACATTTCTGCATAAGCAAGTTGCCACAGCATGAAGTTGCTGATTCGACATTCACCACTAGTGCGAATAAGCAGATCGACTTCTGGAATATCAGACATAGTAAGGTGCGAAGTGATCAGTGGCTCATCGATCTCATCAATGTTGAGTTCGCCCTCTTTCACTTGAATTGCAATAGACTTAACTGCCTGTTGAATATCCCATTTACCGCCATAGTTGGCTGCAATATTAACAACCATACCGGTGTTATTACTGGTTAAAGCTTCCGCTTCTTCGATTTTCTTTTGTAGTCGTTCATTGAAACGACTTTTGTCACCAATAACACGCAACTGTAGATTGTTCTTATGCAGCTTTTTAACCTCGCTAGCGAGAACGGTAATAAAAAGCTCCATAAGGACACCCACTTCTTCCTCTGGACGACGCCAGTTTTCACTACTGAACGCAAACAAGGTTACGGCTTTAATGCCGAGTCTTGCAGAAGATGAGATGGTTTTACGAACCGCTTGAACGCCATTTTTATGGCCAAAAACGCGAGGTTTACCCTGAGCCTTAGCCCAGCGGCCATTACCATCCATGATGATAGCAATGTGCTTTGGGAGAGAGTCTGTGAACGCTTGAGAATTATGCATAAAAGAGTGAATCAAATTCTAATAGTCGGACAGAGTAGCATAAAAAAACGCTGAACGGTGAGAACAGCGTTTTTCCAACAGAGAAGAATGTGGAAAATTAAACTTCCATCAACTCTTTTTCTTTAGTTGCTAGTACTTCATCTACGTTCTTAACCGCAGCGTCAGTTAGCTTTTGAATTTCGTCTTGTGCTTTGCGATCTTCGTCTTCAGAGATTTCTTTATCTTTAAGAAGTGCTTTTAGGTCGCTGTTTGCGTCACGACGGATGTTACGGATAGCAACACGGCCACCTTCAGCTTCGCCACGAACGATTTTAACTAGGTCTTTACGACGCTCTTCCGTTAGCGGTGGAAGTGGAACACGGATAACCGTACCCGCAGACATAGGGTTTAGACCTAGGTCAGAAGTCATGATCGCTTTTTCAACTAGTGGCGTTAGTGTTTTATCAAACACTGTGATTGCTAGAGTACGAGCATCTTCAGCGATAACGTTAGCAACTTGAGTCAGAGGTGTTGGTGCACCGTAGTACTCTACAGAAATACCAGACAGTAGGCTTGGATGCGCACGACCTGTACGGATTTTTTGAAGGCTATTTCTTAGTGCTTCAACACTTTTTTCCATGCGCTCTTGAGCGTCTTTTTTGATTTCGTTAATCACAATTTCACCTTGATTATGTTCTTTCTTCAAGAAAGCTTTTTAGGAGTGATGAAAATAAACTCGCCAAGGCAATACCTTGGCGAGAGGGTCATTATTCAGTTTCGCTGATTAATGTACCTTCAGTCTCACCCATCACCACGCGGCGTAGTGCGCCTGGCTTGTTCATGTTAAATACGCGGATTGGCATCTTGTGATCACGTGCTAGCGTAAATGCAGCCAAGTCCATTACTTTTAGCTCTTTCTCAAGAACTGTGTTGTAAGACAAAGTATCATACAGCTCTGCGTCTGGGTTTGCTACTGGGTCTGCCGTAAATACACCATCTACTTTAGTTGCTTTTAGCACAACATCAGCTTCAATCTCGATACCACGTAGACATGCAGCAGAATCTGTAGTGAAGAATGGGTTACCTGTACCCGCAGAGAAGATCACAACACGACCCTGACGAAGTTGAGAAATCGCATCAGCCCAGTTGTAGTCGTCACATACACCTTTAAGAGGGATTGCAGACATTACACGTGCGTTTACGTAAGCACGGTGTAGAGCGTCACGCATAGCAAGGCCGTTCATTACTGTTGCTAGCATACCCATGTGGTCACCCACAACGCGGTTCATACCTGCTTCAGCAAGACCTGCGCCACGGAAAAGGTTACCGCCACCAATTACAACACCTACTTGAACGCCTAGTTCAACCAATTCTTTTACTTCTTGAGCCATACGATCAAGGATCGTTGGGTCAATACCAAAACCTTCTTCGCCTTGTAGCGCTTCACCGCTAAGTTTTAACAGAATACGTTGATACGCTGGTTTAGGGTTCGTAGTCATGGAGTTTACCTTCCAAAGAGTTGATGATTAACAGTCATGAATAAACAAAAATGTGTCGAGATTCTTATCCATTCATCACGGCTAATTTTCCATGCGCTATTCATAAAAAGACCGTAGCATGGGCCACGGTCTTTTTTCGAACAATACGCTAAGGATTAACCTTTTTGTACCGCTGCAACTTCGTCAGCGAAGCTCATTTCAGCAGCTTTCTCGATACCTTCACCAACTTCTAGACGTACGAAGTTAGATACTGCAGCGCCTTTCTCTTTAAGGATTTCGCCAACAGTTTTCTTAGGTTCCATGATGAAAGCTTGACCTGTTAGAGAGATTTCGCCCGTGAATTTCTTCATACGGCCGATAACCATTTTCTCAGCGATCTCTTGAGGCTTGCCTTCGTTCATAGCGATTTCAACTTGAACAGCTTTCTCTTTAGCTACTACGTCTGCAGGTACGTCTTCTGGGTTAACGAACTCAGGACGAGATGCAGCAACGTGCATTGCAACGTGCTTAAGAGTTTCAGCTTCGCCTTCACCAGCTACAACAACACCGATTTTCTCACCGTGACGGTAAGAAGCTAGTGCAGCACCTTGTACGTATGCTACGCGACGGATGTTGATGTTTTCGCCGATTTTTGCAACTAGAGCAACGCGAGTTTCTTCGAACTTAGCTTGTAGCTCTTCTACAGAAGCTTGAGTAGCTACTGCGTCAGCTGCTACTTCTTCTGCGAATGCAGTGAAGCTAGAATCTTTTGCTACGAAGTCAGTTTGACAGTTAACTTCAAGAAGAGCAGCTACGCCGTTCTCTTCTTTGATGATGATTGCGCCTTCAGCAGCAACGTTACCAGCTTTCTTAGCTGCTTTCGCTGCGCCAGATTTACGCATGTTTTCAATTGCTAGTTCGATGTCAGCGTTTGCTTCTACAAGCGCTTTCTTACATTCCATCATGCCAGCGCCAGTGCGCTCGCGAAGTTCTTTAACTAGAGCAGCAGTTACAGTTGCCATTCTCTATTCCTCGGTTGATTCGAAAATAAGGTAAAAATCAGGGGCCAAAATGAGGCCCCCGATCTAACTATAACTTAGCTTACATTTAATAAAGATTTCAAAATCTAGATTAGTAAACCAAGCGTGATTCAGAGCCGCTATTATTCAGCTTCTACAAAACCATCTTTTTCAGCAGCTACAGCAGCAACATCTTTGTTACGACCTTCTTTAACCGCGTCTGCAGCAGCGTTTAGGTAAAGCTGTACTGCACGGATTGCATCGTCGTTACCTGGGATAACGAAGTCAACGCCGTCTGGGTTAGAGTTAGTATCAACTACAGCGTAAACTGGGATACCTAGGTTGTTTGCTTCTTTAACTGCGATGTGTTCGTGATCAGCATCGATTACGAATAGAGCGTCTGGTAGGCCGCCCATGTTCTTGATACCACCAAGAGACTTCTCTAGCTTCTCCATTTCACGAGTGCGCATTAGAGCTTCTTTCTTAGTTAGCTTGTCGAAAGTACCGTCTTGAGCTTGAGCTTCTAGGTCTTTTAGACGCTTGATAGACTGACGAACAGTTTTGTAGTTCGTTAGCATACCGCCTAACCAGCGGTTGTTAACGTAGAACTGGTTGCTGTTTACAGCAGCTTCTTTAACAGCTTCAGATGCAGCGCGCTTAGTACCAACAAAAAGAACTTTACCTTTCTTCTCGCCAACTTTAGCTAGTTCAGCTAGAGCGTCGTTGAACATTGGTACAGTTTTTTCTAGGTTGATGATATGAACCTTGTTACGAGCACCAAAGATGAATGGCTTCATTTTTGGGTTCCAGTAACGAGTTTGGTGACCGAAGTGAACACCAGCTTTTAGCATATCGCGCATTGATACAGTTGCCATTTTTAAAATCCTCTATGGGGTTAGGCCTCCACATCCCCCATGAATCCGACCCCTAACAACTAACGGCTTAAAGCAGCGGTTATTTATGTTGTTGAAGCACCCCGGAACATGTGTCGGAATGTGTGTGATTTAAAGATATAGTAAGTGAACACAAAGGCTGTTTCGCCAAGAGGGAGAAAACAGTCCTGATGTCCGGCGCGCTTTATACCATATTTTGTCTATCTTTGGCTAGAAAAAATTCTGTTTTAAGGCTCAACAACAGCTACTGATAAAGTGCATTTTTACGTCGCTGTGATGGAATCATTTGTCGTCTTTCCACCAGCACTAAGAGTAACCACCCCTTTAGTATGGATATGGCAGTGTTGCGCTAAACTGCTGCACTGCTAGAATAGCCCCATACGCACACTTAGGTGCGACCTAATTAAGAGATATGCAATGGCTGTAAAAATTAAAACTGCTGAAGAAATCGAAAAAATGCGCGTCGCCGGTAAACTGGCTGCAGAAATCCTAGAGATGATCGAACCTCACATTCAAGTGGGTACGACAACGGAAGAGCTGAACAAGCTTTGCCACGAGTACGCTCTAGAGAAAGGCGCATATTCAGCTCCCCTTGATTACCATGGTTTCCCTAAGTCAATTTGTACTTCTATCAACCACATCGTTTGTCACGGTATTCCAGCAGAGCAAGACGAAGTGGGCAGCACTGGTCAGCACAAGCCAGCAGTACTTAAAGACGGTGACATCCTAAACGTAGACATCACGGTTATCATCCCTGATGACAAAGACGCAGACTTAAGCGTACGTCCTCAAGGTTACCACGGTGACACTTCTAAAATGTTCCTAGTTGGTGACGTATCACCAGCAAACAAACGTCTATGTATGGTTGCACAAGAAGCCCTATACGAAGGCATGCGTCAAGTTAAGCCAGGTGTTCAACTAGGTCAAATCGGTACTGCGATTGAGAAGTACATCAAGACCAACAACAAGAACAACCCTCGTGCTAAGTTCTCTATCGTAAAAGATTACTGTGGTCACGGCATCGGTTCTGAATTCCACGAAGATCCACAAGTCGTACACTACAAAAACAATGACCGCACAGTACTGAAAGCGGGTATGTGTTTCACTATCGAGCCAATGATCAACGCAGGTAAGTTTGGTTGCCGTCTTGATGACGAAGACAGCTGGACAGTGTACACCGCAGATAGCAAGAACTCTGCACAGTGGGAGCACACGCTTGTTGTGACAGACACTGGCTGTGAAGTTCTAACGCTACGTAGCGATGATACTATTCCTCGTATCATGAAAAACGCTTAATTCATCGAATTAAACAGCTCGAAAGAATGAAAATGTCCTCGCCTTGTCGAGGATATTTTTTTATCTGCAGATCTTCTCACCTCTCTTCGATAAACCGTTTGCACAACCATTTCGGTTTCCGCGCAACCTCTGGTAAATTGTCTGTTATTCCTATTTTTGCTTGCACGGATAGCAAACTATGCCATACCAATGCCCTCTTACGTTCAAAGAAGAACAGATAGAAATCAGTGAACTCAAACAAAAACTCGAACAGTTCACCGAGCATCAGAAAAACGAGTTTCTCAATCATCACCCCGTTACCGACCTAGTCCTCTCACGCTCCGAATATATGGACCGTATTTTGAGTCGACTTTGGCAGCACTTTGGATTTAGTGAATTACCCCACATCAGTCTAGTTGCCGTGGGCGGCTATGGCCGCGGCGAACTTCACCCGCTTTCCGACATTGATATTCTTGTCGTTTCCCAGAAAACACTACCCAAAGCGTTAGGCGATAAGGTCAGCGAGTTCATCACGCTCCTTTGGGACCTGAGATTAGAAGTCGGTCACGCAGTTAGAACCGTCGCTGAATGTTTAGACATTGGCAGTGCCGATCTTACAGTAGCAACGAACCTGCAAGAATCTCGTTTATTGTGTGGCAGTGAAGATACCTTCCAGCAGCTAAAGATGAAGATCCATTCTGACTCATTTTGGCCAAGCGAGACCTTCTACAAAGCAAAGATTCAAGAACAGAAAGAGCGTCATGCGCGCTATCACGACACAACCTACAACTTAGAGCCAGACATCAAGTCGACTCCGGGCGGCCTGCGCGACATTCATACATTAAGTTGGGTTGCTCGCCGTCACTTTGGCGCGACGTCTCTACTTGAGATGAGCAAATATGGCTTCCTTACCGACGCCGAGTACCGCGAGTTAGTCGAATGTCAGGATTTCTTATGGCGCGTACGTTTTGCGCTACATATTGAACTGCGCCGCTACGACAACCGACTCACCTTTGCCCACCAAGCTCAGGTTGCCGAGCATCTTGGCTACTCTGGTGAAGGTAATCGCGGCGTAGAGATGATGATGAAGGAGTTCTATCGAACCCTGCGTCGAGTCGCTGAGCTCAATAAAATGCTGCTTAAACTGTTTGATCAGGCGATCATTAATGGCGGAGAAACCCAAGACGCTCAAATTCTCGATGAAGACTTTCAAAGACGCGGCTCTCTGATTGAGGCTCGCAAGCCAGCTCTATTCCAGGCGCGTCCAGAAACCATTCTCGATATGTTTATCCATATCGCTAATGATTCCTCTATTGAAGGCGTGAGCCCCCCAACGTTAAGACAGCTACGTACAGCACGTCGCAGGCTTAACCGCTTTCTGCATACGATCCCTGAAGCGCGTGAAAAGTTCATGGCCTTGGTACGCCACCCTAACGCACTGCATAAAGCCTTTAGCCTGATGCACAAACTTGGGGTACTTTCCGCTTACCTACCACAGTGGAGTCAGATTGTCGGTCAGATGCAATTCGACCTTTTCCACGTTTACACCGTGGATGAGCACAGCATTCGACTGCTAAAACACATCAACCGCTTCAGTTATGCTGCCAACCACGACAAACACCCAATCTGTTGTGAAGTTTACCCACGTATCCAGAAAAAAGAGCTGTTGATTCTGGCAGCCATTTTCCATGATATCGGAAAAGGGCGCGGTGGTGATCACTCTGAGATTGGCGCTGTGGAAGCGTACTCTTTCTGTATCGAACACGGTCTATCTAAACCCGAAGCTAAGCTTGTCTCTTGGCTGGTTCAAAACCACCTATTGATGTCAGTGACCGCTCAGCGTCGTGACATTTACGACCCGGATGTGATCACAGAATTCGCCAAGAAAGTACGTGATGAAGAGTCACTGGAGTATCTGGTCTGTCTAACTGTCGCTGATATCTGTGCAACCAACCCTGAGCTCTGGAACAGCTGGAAGCGAACCCTGTTAGCTGAACTCTTCCACTCTACTCAGCGAGCTCTACGCCGTGGCTTAGAGAACCCTGTCGATGTGCGTGACCGTATTCGCCACAACCAACAGATGGCATCTGCCCTACTGCGTAAAGAAAGCTTTACTGCACGCGAAATAGAGGTGCTGTGGCAACGCTTTAAGGCTGACTACTTCCTGCGCCATAGCCATAAGCAGATCGCTTGGCATTGTGAGAACCTGCTGCGCCTTGAAGACTCTAGTCAGCCCCTGGTACTGATCAGTAAAAAACCAACACGTGGCGGTACAGAGGTATTTGTGTATTCAAAAGACCAGCCGGCACTGTTTGCGACCGTGGTCGCAGAGCTGGATCGACGCAACTTCAACGTCCATGATGCTCAAGTGATGGTAAGTAAAGATGGTCATGTTCTCGATACCTTTATGGTGCTCGATCAGCATGGCGAAGCCATCGACGAGGCGAGACATAAAGCGGTCATCAAACACCTAACCCATGTATTGGAAGATGGTCGACCAACCAAGATCAGAACTCGTCGCACACCGCGTAATTTGCAGCACTTTAAGGTGAAAACTTCCGTAGAGTTTTTACCAACCAAGAGTAAGAAGCGTACCTTAATGGAGCTAAGAGCGCTCGACACGCCAGGATTGTTGGCGCAAGTGGGTGCAACCTTTGCCGAGCTCAACATCAACTTACATGCAGCAAAAATTACCACCATAGGTGAACGTGCCGAAGACTTGTTTATCTTAACCAGTGATATTGGAGGGCGCTTAACCGAAGAGCAACAGCAAGCCCTACGTGAACGTCTTACTGAGCACGTATCAGAGCTCGCGCCATAGTTAGACCACCTCTAGCAGGTAGTTGAATATTCTGCTTTTAGTGTGGGCAAGGTCGAGAGAGCGATCTTGCCCACAACTTAGTATCAATTCATTCACCAGCGCTATCTAGCTCATGATTAGGCTGCTACATTAACCTATGTAATCCGTCTTCCATTCAGATACTAGAGGTCGCTTATGTATCCAAACCTCACTGGTTTAGGCATCCATGAACCTAAACAGATTGAACGTTACTCACTTCGTCAAGAAGCTCACAAAGACATCCTAAAGATCTACTTCCGCAAGCAAAAAGGCGAGCTGTTCGCTAAAAGCGTCAAATTCAAATACCCACGCCAAGTAAAAAGTGTGTTGGTCAGCGGCGGTAACAACCAGTATAAGGAAGTTACTGAGATCAACCGCAATCTAACGCTAGTGATTGATGAGCTGAATAAGATCACCAAGCCATCACCAAGCAGTGACGTCGATGTGAAACAGAAGATACTGACCGACTTACGTCACCTAGAAAAAGTAGTTTCAAGCAAGATCGCAGAGATCGAAGCGGATCTAGAAAAACTGAAGTGATCCCTTTCTTAAGTTAATAAAAAGGGCTGGTAGTTTTCCACTATCAGCCCTTTACTTTATTTTGTAGTCAGCGATTTACTTCTGCGCAACTAACTCAGTATCCCACTCAAACTGCCTAAACAGGTTCAGCCAAGTCTCATCTAAACTCGCTCTCATCACCACCTCTTGCTGAGTAAACGGGTGAATGAAGCGCAATTCTGAAGCGTGTAGCAGCAGACGGTGTGAATCAAGGTTCTCTCTAAATAGTCGATTGTGCTTACCATCACCATGCGAGGTATCCCCGACAATTGGATGTCTCAAGTGAGCCATATGGCGACGCAGTTGATGCTTTCGACCTGTCTTTGGCAACATTTCAACTAAACAGTAACGACTGGTTGGAAAGCGCCCTGTCGAATACGGCACTTCTACTTTAGCGAGAGGCTCATAGACAGTGATCGCCTCCTGCGCCTCTTTATCTTCTTTTGCGAACTTGTCAGCGATCTTATCCAGTTCAACCTTAAGTGCGTAATCTAGGGTATCACCCTCTTCTATCCACCCACGTACGATCGCATGATAGGCTTTCTGCATCTCATGGTTCGCAAACATCGGCATCACCTCAGAGGCAACTTCACTCGATAAAGCAAAAACGAGCACACCCGATGTCGGCCTATCTAAACGGTGCAGAGGAAACACGTGTTGACCAATTTGATCACGCAGCGTCTGCATAACAAATTGTGTTTCATGTTTATCAAGCCACGAGCGGTGAACCAACATACCTGCAGGCTTATTGACCGCGACAAAGTACTCGTCTTGATAGATGATTTCTAACATTATGCGCACACCTCATCAATCTGCTTTATGAGCATCAATAGCTCACTCTTAAACGCATCATTTTTCCACACTTCAACAAAGTAAGGAGCCATTGAAAAACCTTTCGGCAGTGCTGCACCTGACGCGATCATCGCCTTAATTCGAGCAATGAATATCCACTGAAGCCACTGTTCAGGCTCAAGCGTATCAATAGCAAAAGGCTGCGTGCTCGCCAGTGCTTCATCGCTAGGCGGCACCTCACTCCATAGCTGTGCGTGTTGTAATTGCAGCTCCAACTGCTGAAGCAAAGAGAATAACTGTGTGGTTGCCGTCATTTTTCACCAAGTAATTTATCGCATGACCTTGAAATTGGGCCATAGAGTACCATCTATTGGGGAAAGAAAGTTAGGAGCTTATTACTGATGGAAACAATTCACACGCTCACCCAGCTGTTGAAAAATAGCGGCTGCCAATATGAAATCTACGATCTTGGCCGTCGAATTCAAAAAGTCGACAACGATCTATTTGCCGATGTTGAACAAGGCATGCAGCCCTACCCGTTCCCATTACAAAAACAGGCACACCTAGCAATCAGCTACTGGAACGAACAGAAGCAGCCTTGGATCTGGTTTCTAAAATTTAAGCTCGATGAGCGCGGCCTATTGAGCCAAGCTGATATCGGTAACTTCTTAAAATTCGTACTGGAGGCAATGGGCACTCGTCTAAGTGGCGATATGAGTGAAGAGCAGCAACAAAAGCTCTCTAACAACCCATATACCTTTAAGCCATCAGAAGACAAAATGGCGGTATTCCATAGCCAAGTTCGCGCTGAGCTATCACTGCCAACGAGCCAGTACTATGAGCATGCACAGCACTACTTTACGGGCGATCTTGGTTGGGAGAACTGGCAGACCGTGGGCTTGCAAGGCATCACGGATATGTGTGCTCGTTTAGGCGATAAGCAAAACGGCGTTGCCATTCGTAAAGCCCTTCGCAAACTGCCTTCTGAACCACTTTATGCCACCCTTGGTGCACTTGAACACGCCACTCTTAGCGATAAGCTTGCAGAGCGTATTCAAGAGATGGCTGACGACCAGATCAACAGCCAAGATCCAGACCTATTCTTACTGTCTGCATTAGTTCGTGCTCTATCAGGCGCTGACTCTTCAATCGCAAAACAAGTCGTCAACAGCGTACTGGCTAGCCCAAGACTGAGTCACCAAGAGGTATTGATTGGTCTTGCAGGAAGAGGCTGGCACACATTACAAGACGCTAAAATCGCAGAGCAGTTCTTGCTTCGCCTTGCCCAAACAGGCAACCAGAACCTGTTCAATCAGCTGTTTGCTGATCTTGTGATGATTCCAAGCTTACGAATGGTATTCTTACCACTCTTAAACTCGAACCCATCACCAGAACTAGCTAACGCTTTGATTAAGCTACAACAAGCTGCAAAAGCCTAATCAATTCAAGCTTTGTGAAGATTGAATACAAGCATTAAAACCGGATTGATACAAAAGGACGTGTCGAAGAATGATAGATAATTTATTGGGGATTCTGTTTCTTTGTTTCTTTTGCTTTCTGTTTTGGCAGCAACGCCGACAGTCAGAGCTTGCTAAGGCGGCGATTGCGAGAAAATGCAAAGAACTCGATCTTCAGTTGCTAAGCGTGGCATTCAGTGGTCACAAATTAAAAATGCGTCACGAGTTAACCACAATTTGGCGCTGGCACACCGTATATCAGTTCGAATTCTCTGCTCTAGGTGATGACTGCTACAAAGGCAGTCTTACCATGGTTGGCTTTCGCGCGATGCGTTTTGAGCTACAGCCTCATAGAATGTGATTTTCTTTTCGCTAAGTTCCGAGTAACGATATTCGTGGTAAGGACCAAATTCATCTTGCTTGGTTCCTGCAAATTCAAAGCCTAGCTTGTCTAGCAATTTAATGGAGGGGTTGTGAGTGACATTCACTGTTGCCACAACCTCATTCAGATCCGCTTCAAATCTCGCCATATTGAAAAAGGGTTTCGCCACTTCGCTGGCAATACCTTGATTCCAAAAGCGCTTGTCTAGAATAAATCCCAGCTCATAACGACCTTCGCTGTGAGAGATAAAGATATGTCCCATATATTCGCGAGTTTGGTTATTAAGAATGGCGCGGGCAAAGCCTTCTTGATCAGATAATATGTGCTGAAACAGACGCTTTGCTGATGAGATGGTATGAGGTCCATTCATTTCTGCTCGATTTACCGGACAACAGTTGAGCTTGATAAAATCAAGTTCTAGCTGCTCGGTATACGGCACGATTAAAGTTCTTGCAGTCGCAATCGTCATATCACACTCCTTGTGTGGACAATATTGAATTTGAATAGATAAAGAAAAGCCCCGACACCGAAGTGTCAGGGCTAGGGTCTTACTCGCAGCAGTCCGGCTACTAATTAATGCTCCATGCATCATCCATAATAGTGGCTGTAATCCTTCAGCTCTTTCCTTTACTTCGCCGTCCTAGCGGTGTCCTATCATCCTGAAAGCTAACAATCCTCGTTAGCGCACATCACTTGTTCCGTGAGCGGTGTCCTTTACATCATCCTGATGTTGTTCCTAACCTTTATCCTAAAGGTGTCCATTGCCAATCCGTTGCAGTTAATGTCCTATCAACTGTCGTATCCCTACAATGTCCTTACGCTCCATGCTTGATCACTCATCCTAAGTAACCAAATCTTCATCCTGAAGATAACCAAATCCTTGGTGCTTTCCTGTTCCGTGTCAGACTCCTTCCGACAAGGTTTAATTTACGCGATTTAGGATTTCGGACAATAGATTTGCATCACATTTTGAGTTCAACCAAGTTGTTAATTATATAAAACAATTAAAATTCAATACCTTAACCATATGCATATCAATTTCTCCAAAGAAGTATTCGCGTTATCTCACAACGTTTGTAAGAGATCTCTCACAAGCGAATGTCGCTTTTAGGATTCGCTATCCACAGCTTGAGCGAGTAACATACAGAGAGATGACGTTATGGAGGTTAATATGCTAACGAAAGATGTCTCAGACGAGCTAAAAAGTGTTCTGGAAGGACTGCAAGCTCAAGGAAAAGAACCGACGGTTGCACTGGTCAAGGCACGTATGAGTACACCGGTGCCAATGCCGGCACTGATAACGACGATTAAAAGCTGGAAGAGTGCCAACCGAGTTCCAAAAGTCGAAGTCGCAGCTCCACAAGACAATGCCACCGACAAACTTGCACAACTCGAACAACAAGTGATCGCCCTTACTGAGCGTGTAACTCAACTTGAAGCAAAACTAGCAGAGAAAGAATAGATGATGAAGATTTGGGTTGATGCCGACGCCTGTCCTAAGGTAATTCGAGAAACCATCGTACGTGCCGCAGAGCGTACAGGCGTTGAGTGTACCTTTATTGCCAACCACGTAGTGCCTGTTCCAAAGCGCAATAACATTCACTCGATCCAGGTACCCAGTGGTTTCGACATTGCAGACAACGAGATCGTCAAACGTACCGAAGCGGGTGATCTAGTGATCACATCAGATATTCCACTCGCCGATGAAGTCATAACCAAAGGTGCATTAGCACTCAGTTCTCGTGGTGAGCTATATACTAAGGAGACCATCAAAGCACGTCTCAATATTCGTGACTTTATGGAAACCATGCGTTCTAGTGGTGTACAAACGGGTGGCCCAGCATCACTTTCACAGACGGATCGACGAGAGTTTGCCAACCATCTCGATCGCATTCTTGCTAAACGCTAAGCCACTCATAAATCATCTCTGAAATAAAATTCGCACTGCTCCGTTCTTATCTATTACGACAATAACGGAGTATTGCTTATGATGTCTCGCATCGCCCTTCCACTTGCCCTGGCTGTCACTGCCAGTTACCCCACTTTTGCCAGTGAAGAATATGGTATTGTGGGTGGTAGCCTCACTGTAGGTGAAAGCGTCTTTTCAACCAAGGACTCAACTCAAGTGGGTGCTACACCCAACCTTTTCTATTCAGGCCCTATCGGATTTGTTGACGGCAGCTTAGCCAATTGGCAGGTCTTACCCTATGTTGGTCTTTCTGGTCAGTGGCGCTTCGCCGAAGTGTCCGATACCTTTACCGACTTACCTAATGGTATTGAAGACAGAGACGGGAGTGGTGAACTCGGCTTAACACTCGGCACTGTTGGAGCGCGTGTAACTTTTCTGCATGATGTAACCTCAGAGCATGAAGGCTATGAAATTCAGCTGCACCTAGGACGCACACTTGATACTTGGGATTCTGCATTCACCCTTACCCCCTACTTTGAAGTCGACTATCGTGACGAAAAACTCTCAAATCATCTTTATGGGATAAGCGCAGCAGAATCGACCGCATCTGGCTTAGCCGCCTTTGATGCAGACGGGACATTTGTTTATGAGGCTGGTGTGATAGGACTGTATGAGTTTACTCCTCACTGGATTGGTATCAGTAAGGCTGAGTTTATTCACCATGATACCGATAGCCCGCTTATCCAAAGAGATGTAGGTTGGTCGTTAGAGGTAGGTTTGACCTATCGTTTCGCAGGCCTGTAGTCTTGTGATACTCGCTATTAGCTCTTCTATAAGTTGTTTATAGCTAGCTACAACATGAACAAAAAAGCCTGCACACTGTGCAGGCTTTTACATTCATTATGAATTTACGATTCAGTACTATGGCGTGTAGTAAGTTGCAGCGCCAGGACCTACAGGTAGGCCGAATACGAATACCCATACGTAGAACATTAAGCTCCAACCAACGATGAATACAATCGAGTATGGAAGCATAGTTGCGATCAGAGTACCAATACCTAGGTTCTTCATGTAACGCGTTGCTACTGCAAGGATAAGACCGAAGTAGCTCATCATTGGAGTGATGATGTTCGTAGTTGAATCACCGATACGGTAAGCCGCTTGAATCGTTTCTGGCGCGTAACCAACAAGCATAAGCATTGGAACAAAGATAGGTGCTGTTACCGCCCATTGAGCAGAAGCTGAACCGATCATCAGATTAATGAAGCCACACATTAGGATGAATGCGAAGAACAGCATTGGACCTGTTAGACCGATGTCTTGTAGGAAGCTTGCACCCGCTACTGCGAATACTTGACCGAAGTTCGTCCACTTGAAGAAAGCAACAAACTGAGCAGCGAAGAATACAAGTACGATGTACATGCCCATAGAAGACATAGACTTAGACATTGCATCGATAACGTCGCGGTCAGTTTTCATTGTGCCGGTCACTTTACCGTAAACGAAACCAGGAACTGCGAAGAATACGAAGATGAACGCTACGATACTCTTAAGGAACGGAGAACCCGCTACCGTGCCAGCTGCAGAACGTAGAACACCGTCTTCAGGAACAATTGTCCAAGCAAGAAGAGCTGATACTGCTAGAACTGCGATACCTGCTAGCTTAAGACCTTTCTTTTCAACGTCTGTCAGCTTGCCCATTGAATCGTTTGATAAATCTTCAGACGCTTCTTCGTCATTGTATTTACCCAGTTTTGGTTCAACAATCTTCTCGGTTACGAATGCACCCGTAATTGCGATGAAGAAAGTAGACACAAACATGAAGTACCAGTTTGACTCAGGACCAACTGTGTAAGTCGGGTCGATCATTTGTGCTGCTGTTTCTGTAATACCAGAAAGCAGTGGATCAACCGTACCGATTAGAAGGTTTGCAGAGTAACCACCAGATACACCAGCGAATGCTGCCGCTAGACCGGCAAGAGGGTGACGACCTAAAGAGTGGAAAAGCATTGCTGCAAGTGGGATAAGTACCACGTAACCAAGCTCAGAAGCTGTGTTAGAAATGATACCTGCGAATACCACAGTTACAGTAACCATACGCTTAGATGCGCCCATTACCATGCCACGCATCGCAGCAGATAGTAGACCAGAGTGCTCAGCAATCGCTACACCTAGCATTGCAACAAGCACAGTACCTAATGGCGCAAAGCCAACAAAGTTTTTAACGAGATTCGTTACGATAAGTTGTAAGCCTTCAGCATTAAGTAAGCTTACAACGTGGATCATGCCGTCTGCAGCACGACCAGGGGCACCTTCTGGACGAGGGTCCATAACAGACACTTCAAAGTAACCAGCGATACCTGAAGTAACTAAGATTGCGACACAAAAGATTGCGAAAAGAGTGATCGGGTGGGGTAATAGATTCCCCAAATACTCAACACCATCGAGAAAACGGGTAAAAATAGGTTTCTTTGGCGAGTTGTTTTTTATTGAAGCTGATGAACTCATCAGTTCCCTCCTTGTAGTGATTCCTATGCAAATGTGACAAAAATGTTCAAATTGCAGGCGCAGAGTACTCGACAAAACAGTCAATTAGAAATGCAAAATGTTACAAAGTGTGTAATAAATCATATAAATTAACGCCATTAGAACAAAAAATTAGCAAATAACACCAATTTAAATACAAATAACAGATTAATAATTCATATAAATACATTCATTCTGTTTATACGTCGTACCCTAACTACTTGATTCAACTGCGAGTAAAATTACTCCGTACGATAAAAAACCTTCTAAAATCGTTAAAATGCTCGCTAGAGAAAGAGATCACTGCCTAATAATGAAAAATGTGACCTCATCTCCGATTTTTACATGCTTTTCACATGCCATTGACGCTTACTTTTGCACCGCTTTGAATCTTGGATTGGTTTTGCAAATTACATAAAGGCGCCCTCTTCGCTTCACGATTTGGCAATCAGGATGACGACTTTTAGCGCTTTTTAGGGATTTAACGACTTTCATTTACTTCTCTCCTTTGCTGAATTGACCAAAGCGACGTGTAAAGTTCGCCACGCGACCTTCTTTATGGATCACACGCTGCTTGCCGGTGTAGAAAGGATGTGATTTCGACGACACTTCAATCGTGAAGTACGGGTAAGTGTTACCATCTTCCCACTCAATAGTGCGATCCGTTTGCAGGGTCGAACCAATTAGAAAATACTCATCAACACTCGTATCGTGAAAAACAACAGTACGGTACTCAGGGTGAATATTCGGCTTCATTTCTTTACTCCATCATTTAATTGTTATGATATAACGTTGCAAATGATAATTATTATCAAAAGAAACACAAGCGGTTTTATGATATTTTTGCCACAAATCGTAAGTTGAGACGCCCAAAGTATGTACACAATTGAGCCTATTGGTTTTATAGAATCGCCATATAAAGAGAAGTTTGCCGTACCTAGACAGCCAAGGTTAGTGCCTTCAGCACGTGCTCGCGTCAAACTATCGGGAACCGCGAACTGCTTAGAGTCAGTGCGAGAAATAGAACAATTCAGCCATATTTGGTTACTGTTTCTATTCGACCAAAACTTACAAGCGGGCTGGAAGCCTACGGTTCGACCACCACGCTTGGGCGGCAACGATAGAGTTGGCGTGTTTGCTTCTAGAGCCACTTTTAGACCAAACGGTATTGGCATGTCAGCAATAGAGCTAAAAGGTGTCACGCAAGAGAAAGGCCAAACTTACCTAGAATTGGGCAGTGTTGATTTGGTTGATGGCACACCAATTATCGACATCAAACCCTACATCCCCTACTCAGATTCGATTCCAGATGCACAAGGGGGTTTTGCGACCGAAGAGCCGATGACATTAGAAGTTAATTTCTCTCAACAAGCGCAGCATAAACTCAGTCAACACCCAAGTGGCCGTCATATGATCGCCGTGATCAAAGAGGTACTTGCCCAAGATCCTCGCCCTGCTTATAAGAAAGGCAAGCCAGATTCCAAGGAATATGCAGTAAATTTGTTCGATCTGAACGTGAAATTCACTGTTGAGGCACTTTTCATCAATGTTACTGACATTGAACGCTTTTGAGATCCCAAATAGGCTGATATTATATGCGGCTAAATCGGATTTATTGTGGCAAAAGCTGCAGTAAATTTTCTTTAATTTATGATGAAACGGATACCATAGAATGCGTACCAGTAACTATCTTCTTTCTACTCTGAAAGAGACTCCAAACGACGCAGAAGTTATCAGCCACCAGCTGATGCTACGTGCAGGTATGATCCGTAAGCTAGCTTCAGGTTTATACACTTGGCTACCTACCGGTCTGCGTGTACTGCGTAAAGTCGAAAACATCGTTCGCCAAGAGATCGATAATGCAGGTGCAGTTGAGACTTTAATGCCCGTAGTGCAGCCGTTTGAACTATGGGAAGAGACTGGTCGCAGCGAAAAAATGGGCCCAGAGCTACTTCGCTTTACTGACCGTCATTCACGTCCGTTTGTTCTTAGCCCAACAGCTGAAGAAGTGATCACAAGCCTAGTTCGTAACGAAGTAAACTCGTACAAACAGCTACCACTGAACTTGTACCAGATTCAAACTAAGTTCCGTGATGAGCGTCGTCCACGTTTCGGCGTAATGCGTGCACGTGAATTCAGCATGATGGATGCGTACAGCTTCGATATCGACAAAGCAGGTCTAGAAAAATCTTACCAAGCGATGCACGATGCTTACTGTAAAGCCTTCGACCGTATGGGTCTTGAGTACCGTCCAGTACTAGCAGACTCAGGCGCTATCGGTGGTAGTGGTTCTCAAGAGTTCCACGTACTAGCTGAAAGCGGTGAAGACCTAATTGCATTCTCTACAGAATCTGATTACGCAGCAAACATCGAAAAAGCAGAAGCACTTGCTCCTACTGAAGAAGCTGCGGCTCCAACTCAAGAGATGGAACTGGTTGATACTCCAAACGCGAAAACTATCGCAGAGTTGGTAGAGCAACACGGCCTAGCAATCGAGAAAACAGTTAAGACTCTATTCGTTAAAGCTTCTGATGAAGTAGATGCAGACATCATTGCTCTAATCATCCGTGGCGACCACGAACTGAACGAAGTGAAAGCGGAAAACCTTCCACAAGTTGCTTCTCCACTAGAGATGGCTTCTGAAGAAGAAATCCGTGCACTAGTAGGCGCTGGCCCTGGTTCACTTGGCCCTGTAGGTTTAGAGCTACCATTCATCGTTGACCGCTCTGTTGCTGTAATGAGCGACTTTGGCGCAGGTGCAAACGTAGACGGTAAGCACTACTTCGGTATCAACTGGGGTCGTGACGTTGAGCTTGCTCAAGTAGAAGATCTACGTAACGTAATCGAAGGCGACCTAAGCCCATGTGGTAAAGGTACACTTCAGCTTAAACGTGGTATCGAAGTGGGTCATATCTTCCAACTGGGTAACGTTTACTCAGAGGCGATGAACTGTGGCGTGCTTGGTCCTGACGGTAAGAACGTTATCCTTGAGATGGGTTGTTACGGTATCGGTGTATCACGTGTTGTTGCTTCTGCAATCGAGCAGAACCACGACAAATACGGCATCATCTGGCCAGACGCACTAGCACCTTTCCAAGTTGCTATCGTTCCAATGAACATGCACAAGTCTGAAGAAGTGAAAGCAGCAGCTGAGAAGCTATACGCTGAACTAACAGCTATGGGTATCGAAGTACTATTCGATGACCGTAAAGAGCGTCCAGGCGTAATGTTCTCTGACATCGAGCTAATTGGTATCCCTCACACTATCGTGATTGGCGACCGCTCAATGAAAGAAGGCAACTTCGAATACAAGAACCGTCGCGAAGGCACTAAAGAAGCAATCGCAATGGATTCAATCGTTGAGCACGTAACTGCTCAGTTTGCTAAGTAAGCAGACCGTCATCGATTGAAGCGACACTCGATTGAACCTATATTCGATTAAAACTCTAAAAGGCTGCCACATGGCGGCCTTTTTTATGCCCCTCGTCTTCTCCCCTCTCTCTTAAGCTGAATGTAAATCATTGTAAGTTAATCCTCTGTTCATCTTCGGGAACGTATAGTGAATCTAAAGACAATTCCAATGTGTTTATTTCTGGAGGTTCCATGGATATTAAAAGTTTACTAAACCAAGCATTACAATCGGATCTGGTAAAACAAGGCAGCCAAAAGCTCTCTCAAGGCTCCTCCAGCTTAAGCGGGCTGACTCAAGACAAAGGTAAACTCGGTGCGCTCGGTGCAGGAGCAATTGGTGGTGGTCTATTAGGCGCGTTAATGGGGTCTAAGAAAACCAAGAAAATCGGCAAAAAGGCGGTTGGTATTGGCGGCGCTGCAGCACTCGGCGCTTTAGCTTATAAGGTGTATAACGATTACCAAGCTAAACAAGGCGCACCGGACTCATCTCCACAAGCGACCTTTGATGAACAAGATTCTAATCATAATCTGCTGATCCTGCGCTCAATGATTGCCGCCTCAAAAGCGGATGGCCACGTTGATGAAGAAGAGATGGCGAAGATAGAACAAGCGGTTGAAAATATGGGCGCAGACTATCAACTGACCAAGCTTGTCTCTGAAGAACTGCATAAACCTTTAGACCCAAGTGATATTGCGCAACTAGCCACCAGCCCACAACAGGCAAGTGAAATCTATCTCGCTTCGTTAATTGTGGTAGATGAGCAGAATTTCATGGAAAAAGCGTACCTCAAAGAGCTCGCTCGCCAGTTAAACCTAGCCGATGAGGTGAAACTACAGCTAGAACAACAGGTCACCGTTTAACCTCATAAAATGAGATCTTGAGCAAGAACAAACTAAACTGAATATTCGTTGAATGCGCTTTGTTTTTGCTTTTCTCTGTGTGTATATTGAGAGAAGTTATCATTTAGTTAGGTATAGAAATGAAAGTATACGATTGTTGTGATTTAGTTCGTGAGCTTTACTCTCAAATCGGTAGTGGCGATCAAGGCTACATCCCTCAAGCTATTACATGTGCAGTGAAAACACTCAACGATTTAGCCGCAGACGAGTCTTTGCCACGCGAAGCACGTGAACGTGCCGCTTTTGCTGCAGCAAACTTGTTGATCTCTGATTTCGAGGACTAGGCATGAACTTAGCGAATTTTGAAACCATGGATCCTGTGATGCTGATGAGCATCGTAAACATGAAGCTACGTGACGACTTCTCTGGCGACCTCGATAAACTCGCTAACTTCTTCGATATTGATAAAGCTGCACTCGAGGCAAGACTCGCGACTGCAGGCTTTGAATTCCTACCAGAAGCGAAACAATTTCGATAAATCCTCGTATCGTCTAGATTGATAAAGGCCAACCTCGTGTTGGTCTTTTTTATTGGCGCGAGTTAAAAGCAAAAAACTTATTATAAATTATCGATTTGCACCTATACTTTTATATCTTTACATCTACTTACGCTCCTTGAGTCGAAGCCTGTCGTTGTAAAAGCTACCCGAAGCAGGAAGCAAAAATCGTCGCTAAAAAGAATAAAGGTGAAGGATTAACAATGAAAAAACTCGGACTTTTTACTGTGTTCGCAGCAACACTCATCACTGCAGGTTGTGCTTCCAATACTCAACAAGACAACTTTCGTGAAGCCTCTTTTGAACTATGTAATACAGAAGTCGATCTCTATTCAGTGAGCCATGACGAAAGAGTTCGTATTGTCTGCTCAGACGGCTCCAAGTTCGCCCTCAGTAATGAAGATACGCTAGAAATCATGCGCGATATCAACATCGACTATTGTGATGGCGAAGGCTTAGGTCAATTCAGCGAAAGCCGCCATTATTACTCATTTAAATGTAAGTCAGGCACCCTACTCAGCATCAAAAAGTAGAACCAAAACACGCAAATCGCGAAGAGTTAATGTCACTGCATTAACTCTTTCTAGCACCTGCCTTCTATACTCTCAGCCCCTAAACACCAGATATAAAAAAGGCCCCTATAAAGGAGCCTTTCAAATCGTATTTTTCAATCAAATAGCTTTCGTTCAATCAAAAGGCGCGGAGTTTTCAACTCCCCCCCCCCTAAAAACGAAAAGGCCCCCAAAGGGACCTTTTAAACTCTTTTTCAAAGTAGATGAGCGAAGTTCAAGGAGCTCACACGGAGTTTGCGCTAGCAAATGAGTATGTGCGACACAGAAATTCGTTCACTCTACGCAGAAAAAATTAAGCATAAACTGGTAGACGCTTACAGATTTCTAGCACTTTTGCTTTTGTTGCTTCGATAACAGACTCATCACCCATGTTATCTAGGATGTCACAAATCCAACCTGCTAGCTCTTTCGCGTCTGCTTCTGTGAAACCGCGACGAGTGATAGAAGGAGAACCAATACGGATACCTGACGTTACAAACGGGCTACGTGGATCGTTTGGTACTGAGTTCTTGTTTACTGTGATGTTTGCCGCACCTAGTGCTGCATCCGCTTCTTTACCTGTGATGTCTTTGTCGATTAGATCAACTAGGAACAGGTGGTTCTCTGTAGAACCTGAAACGATGTTGTAACCGCGAGCGATAAACTCTGCAACCATTGCTTTTGCGTTAGCAACTACGCGTGCTTGGTACTCTTTGAACTCTGGCTCTAGAGCTTCTTTGAACGCTACTGCTTTACCAGCGATAACGTGCATTAGAGGGCCACCTTGGCCGCCTGGGAATACTGCTGAGTTCAGCTTCTTATATAGGTCTTCGCCTTCGTTAGAAAGGATAAGACCACCACGTGGACCTGCTAATGTTTTGTGCGTTGTTGTTGTAACAACGTGTGCGTGTGGTACTGGGTTCGGGTAAACACCTGCCGCGATTAGGCCAGCTACATGCGCCATATCAACGAATAGGTAAGCACCTACTTTATCAGCGATTTCACGCATGCGTTTCCAGTCACAGATTTGAGAGTAAGCAGAGAAACCACCGATGATCATCTTAGGCTTGTTCTCGATAGCTAGCTTTTCCATCTCTTCGTAATCGATTTGACCTGCTTCGTCGATACCGTAAGGGATAATGTTGTATAGCTTACCAGAGAAGTTTACTGGAGAACCGTGAGTTAGGTGACCACCGTGCGCTAGGCTCATACCTAGAACTGTGTCGCCTGCGTTCAGTAGCGCCATGTATACAGCGTTGTTCGCTTGAGAACCTGAGTGAGGCTGTACGTTCGCGTACTCAGCACCGAAAAGCTCACATGCGCGCTCGATTGCTAGAGTTTCAACTTTATCTACGTACTCACAACCACCGTAGTAACGCTTGCCTGGGTAGCCTTCAGCGTATTTGTTTGTTAGCTGAGAACCTTGAGCTTCCATTACACGTGGGCTTGTGTAGTTTTCTGAAGCGATTAGTTCGATGTGTTCTTCCTGGCGAAGAGTTTCTTCTTGGATAGCTGCGAATAGATCCGCATCGTAATCAGCGATGTTCATGTCACGCTTAAGCATCTGTATCTCCTGACTCAGATTGTACTGAAAGTTTCAAAAAAACCACATAACGACCGAAAGCAAACGTTTTCGTCACCGTTCTAATGGGACGCATCATACATAATTTGATCTAGGTCATAAAGAGCTAATTGCAATTTTATCATGCAGTTTTTTCATAATGACATATAAGCTTCATCATACTTATGCGACACATCGCATCAGCACGCGACTTACTGTCAAGTTTTCGCTTTACACCCTGTAAAACGAATATTACATAGGTTTACCTTAATTTTGTGTCTCAAGCTACCGAAAATGCATGTTTTTCTCTACTATGCTCGCCTTTATTGGCTAGGTAATTATTAAAACGATGGAAAAACACTCACGTAAAGAAGATTGGGTTGCCATTCTTACAGGCACCTTCTTAGTTGCACAAGGCGTCTTCTTTTTACAGTCTGCTCAACTACTTACTGGCGGTACCACAGGCTTGGCTCTTCTATTGAGTCAATTTCTACCTGTCACCTTCGGTGCGCTTTACTTTATCGCAAACTGTCCATTCTATATATTGGCATGGAAACGCTTTGGGCGTAATTTTGCCATTAGCAGTGCTTTTTCCGGTGCTTTAGTGTCTGTTTTTGCGGATCATCTGTATTTAGTTATCTCTCTTGATGCCCACAATGAAATTTACTGTGCGATTGCTGGCGGCCTGCTCATGGGGCTAGGTATGCTGATTCTATTCCGCCATCGCTCAAGTTTGGGTGGCTTCAACGTACTGTGCCTATACATCCAAGACCGTTATGGCATCTCAGTAGGTAAGACTCAAATGGCTATTGATGCTTGTATCCTATTTGCGTCGTTCTTTTTTGTATCACCTTGGATCATCGCTGTTTCTGTACTTGGCACTGCGGTACTGAACGTCGTGCTCGCGATGAACCACAAACCTACACGATACTCGGTTAGCTACAGCTCATAGGCTTGTTGGTTAGCGCTCACTTTCTCGATTTTGAGCCAGAATAAAGTTAGTGCTTTTATCCGGGATACTTAGCTGCTTTTTATAAACAAAGCAGCTAAAATCGTCTGCTTTTATGAAACACGGTTTCCTATGCAAGACTTCCTCGCTGCTGCTCAGGCTAACAATACCTCTATCGTCATTGCCGATCTGGTGTACAACCCTAGTACCCGTGAGTTAAGCACACCTCAAGAAGTCATCAACCTAGAGCCACGCTCAGTTGAGCTACTGGAACTGCTGTTACGTCATGTTGGAGAGCCACTCTCAGCTGAGCTGATCATCCAAGAGATTTGGCAAAGCAGCTTTATCTCTAAAAACGTTCTGACTAATCGAATCAGCACGCTGCGTTCAATACTGCAGAAGCACCTCCCAGACAGCGACGCCACTAAAATTTTAGTGACCTACCCGCGCAAGGGCTACTTTCTCAATCCTAGCTCTGTGCGCCTAGATAACGCTGAAATAGAAAACAATGTAGAACCAAAGCCAAAGCATAACAAAACGGCTTCAAAGCCATCTTGGTTATGGTTGGTGACGCTCGTGTTACTCGCAAGCACCATCACGCTTGGCTATCTGTTGTGGCAATCCCCAAATCAGAACTCTGAGCTTACCCGACAGCAACGTCTAATTCCTAAAGTCGAACTATTGCTTAGCCGCATCGATGCCGTCGGTGATAACGCTAGGCAATATCGAGCGTCTATTAAAGCCCTACTGTTACAACAGCAGATCGAATACTCCTACACAGATCTCGCAAATCAAGATGCACCGAGTTACTTCGTCGATCCAATAGATAATTCCCCGTTCTTCCCGGGCGCAAAAAACATGCGTACCAGCGATTACCTCTTAAACATTCAGTTGAAAGATCAAGATGTCGACTCTCGCCTTGGCGCTCAGGTCAGCCTAATCTACCCAAGTTCAGGCAAACTGGCCTTTCGTGGCGTCTATACCCTCGATGTTGATAGTCTTAGTGACAGCCTGATGGAAATAAATCGAGATCTCGCAGACTACTTCGCGTTACCTAAGCCAGGAATGCCACATTGGTCTATCGATAACAGTCAACTTAGTGCGTTACTAACTAAGCAGTTTATTGATTTAGAATCTATTGAGCTTAACTGCATGAATTCAACCCTGATGGCTCGCCACCTCGCGCTGTTCGAAACTGACCATCAGCGTTTAATCCGTTTTACCAACCGAGTGCAAACCCACTTTAAGTTGCTTCCAGACGAGCTCAAACTGTGGCTTGGCGTCATCCATTTTAAGCTGCGCGATCTACCAACTGCCAAAGAGCTACTCACCAATCCATCTGGTCACTCGAGCATTGAGAATGCACTTATCTATATGATGATCTCTCACATCAGCTTTCAACAAGGCAACCTCGATAACTTCCGTTTGAACTACATGGAATCTTTAGTCGCTCTATTAAGGGTTATCCCTTCCGAAGAACTGTTTTCTAGGCTGTCGCAGCCGGAGTCAAAAGAGACCTGCCTGCAACCTTGGAGCAGCCTAAAGCTGAGTATCAAGGAGCCTTTGATCATCAAACAATGGGAAAACCTAATGATTAACTACTGCACCTCAGTAGGTGAAGAGTTCGCCAATTAAAAAATATAAAAACTTTAAAATCATAATCTTAAATATAAATTAAGATCTCATGTGACTTCGTTTTTTGCCCTCTAAACAACCAAAAACCTAGTATTCCGAGCAGTTTCGGCAAGCCTTGCCAGTTCACTTTAGGAATACTTAACATGCATAAAACTCTGACTCTACTTACCGCTTCATTGGTTGCTCTATATGGCTGTGGCGGCGGTGGCTCTTCTTCAGGCTCATCAACTGGAAACCAAAAAGGTCCAAACAACCAAGCAGACTTTCCAATCAAAAATGCGCAGTTTGCTCCTAAGCACAGTACAACTATGAACTATGAGTTAGAGGCCGATGGTCAACCAGAAGGCAATATGTCTATGCTCTACGTGCCATTGAGCCCAGACGAACTCATCAAACACTTACAAGAAACCCCTGATAGCGAAGCATTACTAAAAGTTGTTCACGACCTTCGTAACTATGGCGTCACTCAGTTCTACCTGTCTGAAACCATCATTGATGAAGATATAATGACAGCGGACTATACGTTTTACTTTGCAGGCACCGACAGCGCCCTTCATGAAATCACTGATACCTACTTTATCGATAGCCAGTACATCACAACCATTATGCGCAGCAGCCCTCTGTTCCGACTTACTGGTGCAGATGTAAAAGAGAGCAACCCTATCATTGATATCAGTGAAGAGACCGTATCCATCCAAGCAACCCTAGATGGTGAAGCAGTGATTAATATGCTTACTGACTTTGACGATCACCAATGGGTAAAGAACCTGCCTGCTAATGACTCTTGCAGTGTGGTGTGGCAACAACAAATCAATGAAACGGGTGTAAGAAAGAGCTTCACCGTTTCTGGAAAATCCATCGAAGCAGCCAACCTTACCGAAACCAACGAATACTACTTAAATTGCGACAGCGTGGATGACTCAATGCACTTCTCTAGCACAACTGAGCGTTGGTTTAACCCAAGCATTGGCCTTCTAACGCAAATCGAACTTCTCAATGCAGAAGGTGCGGTGATTACTGAAGAGAAAGCGACCTTGACGGCAATTAACCAAGCCTCATAAACAAACGGTTAAACATATAAAAAAGAAAGGCTTTGAGGAGCACCGCAAAGCCTTTCTTGGACATCGAGCCCCTACCCTATCTAGGTGGGGGCCTATTTAGGGCAAGCCTATGGCTCAATATTACGCTTCGTTATCGATCAACAGAATGCGCGTCTCATAGGGACGCAGTACTTGATGATGAGATGCCGCTGAGTTTTGAGTATCCGTATAGTTAGACAGTAGAGTCTTAGCGCGATTCATCGCAAAGCGCTCAGGAAGCACACACTCAGTCTCTTCACCGTAATAGTTGTTGATACATAACAGAGTTTGGGTTTCAGTCTGGCGAGCATACGCAAAAATGCTTGAGTGCTCTGGCAGCAAGTCTTGATAATCACCATCGGTGATCACTGACACTTCTTTGCGTAACTCAATCAATTTTTTGTAGAAATAGAACACTGAGTCGGAATCTTCAACTGCCTGTTTGGCATTCACTTCACGGTAATTGCTTGCGACTTCAAGCCAAGGCTGAGCCTTTGAAAAACCAGCATAATCCGAAGTATCCCACTGCATTGGAGTACGAGAGTTATCACGAGATTTCTGCGCCAGAATTGCCATCATATCTTGGTGTGAAACGCCTTGCTCATTAACCATCAGCTGGTAGATATTGGTGCTTTCGACATCACGGTACTGAGCAATATCTTGGTAGCCAGGGTTGGTCATGCCAATCTCTTCGCCTTGATAGATGTATGGCGTGCCTTGCATCATATGTACTGACGCCGCCAACATCTTCGCAGATTCAACGCGGTAGTTCTGATCGTCACCCAAACGGCTTACCACACGAGGTTGGTCGTGGTTACACCAGAAAAGCGCGCCCCAACCTTTGCCGTTGAGTCCACTCTGCCAATGGTTAAAGATCGACTTCAGCTGTAAGAAATCAAACGGCGCTTTAGTCCACTTTTCACCATTCGGATAATCCACCTTCAAGTGGTGGAAATTGAACACCATTGATAACTCTTTGTTATCTAGGCTTGAGTATTGCTGACAGTGTTCAAGGGTTGTCGATGACATCTCACCAACCGTTACGCTGCCGTACTTTTGGAACACTGCGTCACTGATCTCTTGCAAGTATTCGTGAACTCGTGGGCCATCCGTGTAGAAACGGCGACCGTCACCAATATCATCGTTAGGGAAATCTTGCTGCTTAGAAATCAGGTTGATGACATCTAAACGGAAACCATCCACGCCTTTCTCTGCCCAGTAACTGATGATCTCTTTGACTTCACCACGAACCTTAGGGTTTTCCCAGTTTAGGTCGGCTTGCTCTTTCGCAAATAAGTGCAAGTAGTATTGACCCGTAGCTTCATCTAGCTCCCAAGCATTACCACCAAACTTCGACTGCCAGTTAGTTGGTGCCTTGCCATCAACCGGATCTTTCCAGATGTAGTAATCACGATATGGACTCTCTTTATCGCCCAAAGCCGATTGGAACCAAGCATGGTGAGTGGACGTGTGGTTAACAACAATATCCATGATAATGCGAATACCGCGTTGGTGAGCCTCTGCCAACAATTGGTCAAAGTCCGCCATAGTGCCGAACTCTGGGTTTATCGCGTAGTAATCAGAAATATCGTAACCATTATCGACCATCGGTGATTGGTATACTGGCGTTAACCAAATGGCGTCTACACCCAGCGTTTTTAGGTAATCTAACTTTGATATCACCCCTTGAATGTCGCCAGTTCCTTTGGCGCCGCTATCGCAAAAACTCTTCGGATAAATTTGATAGATGGTTGCGGTCTTCCACCACATCGCATCGCTATTCTGATTGGTCATCTCTACTCACTTACAAAAAGAAAAATGGAGCAACAGTGACTCAAACAACTGTTGCTCCCAATAAAATTAAGCACTTACTGCTGTTAACTCACCCTTAGCCTGCGCTCGCTTGTAGAAAAATAGTGTCAGGATGATTGGAACTGCAATCGCAACTGCCAGTGCCAACAGATAAACCGTCCAGTATTGAGGCTGAATCGAAAGGATGCCCGGCAAGCCGCCTACACCGATACCATTCGCCATCACCCCAGCGCCACCACAAATTGCAGCTGCTGCAGCACTACCTAGCATTGCACTCAGCATTGGGAACTTGTATTTCAAGTTGATGCCGTACATCGCAGGCTCTGTAACACCTAAGTAAGCTGAGATTGCGGCTGGGACTGAAATGTCACGCTCGCCTTCGCGCTTGCTCAAAATAATGATGCCGACAACCGCAGATGCTTGAGCCACATTTGAAAGAGCAATTAATGGCCAGATTGGTGTACCGCCAAGCTCTTGCATCAGTTGTAGGTCTACTGCGTTGGTTGTGTGGTGAATACCGGTAATTACCAGTGGTGCGTATAGGAAACCAAAGATTGTTGAACCTA
The DNA here is from genome assembly GCF_009363355.1 of Vibrio sp. THAF190c. Lineage (NCBI taxonomy): Bacteria > Pseudomonadati > Pseudomonadota > Gammaproteobacteria > Vibrionales > Vibrionaceae > Vibrio > Vibrio sp. THAF190c. The sequence goes on from NZ_CP045338.1 coordinate 2,537,378, forward strand.
GAATCGCAAAGTCGCCCGTCATTGCTGCCTTAGCTGCGAAAGCAACGCCGTCACCTAGTACACGACCAAATGGGCCGATGAACGCGTGAGCCAGAATTACAGAAAGAATGATAGATACGAATGGCACAACCACTAGATATAGGTAAGCCGGAACAATGCGTTTGAGGTTGGTCTCAATGAAGGCCAGCGCGACACCTGCGAGCATGGCAGGAATCACTTGTGCTTGATAACCGACTTTTTCAATGACAAACAGGCCGAAGTCCCACACCTCTGGTGCGGCTTTACCTATCATGTAGGCGTTCATTAACTGTGGTGAAACCAAGGTGACACCAAGCGTGATACCTAAAATCGGTGTACCGCCCAGTTTCTTCACTGTAGACCAACATACGCCAACAGGTAGGAAGAAGAAGATCGCTTCACCAATCAGCCATAGGAAGGAGTGAACCGTAGCCCAAAACTGGCTAAGCTCAACCAAAGTCTTACCATCGAACATACGAATGTCGCCGATGACATTACGAAAGCCAAGGATAAGACCACCAGTGATAATGGCAGGAAGCAGCGGTACAAAGATTTCGGCAAGGTGTGAAATACCGCGCTCTAGCACATTCATGTTTTGACGAGCTGCCAACTTCGCCTCATCTTTCGACGATTCCTGTTTGCCGGTCTGCTCAATGAGTAGCTTGTAGACCTCATCGACCTCAGTACCAACCACAACTTGGAATTGACCTGCGTTGGTAAAACACCCTTTTACTAAGCTCAGTTTTTCCAACTCAACTTTGTCTGCTTTATCTGTGTCGTTCAACACAAAACGTAAGCGAGTTAAACAGTGGCTAACGCTTGCGATATTGTCACTACCACCCACTAACTCAATAAGACGCGTAATGTCTTGCTTCGCTATCTTACTCATACTACCCCACCCTGGTTCTCTTCGTTCTACACTCAAATTCAGATGAATTTGTTATTCATGGGAACATTCCCATAGATTGGTAAGTATAATGCCTGCATGATTATAAAATTAAAATGGGAACAGTCCCATTAATTGAATAAGATCACACTCTTCAGTTTAGTAAATAGACCTAGTTCACCCTAGAAATAAGGGGTTAAACAATGGGTTTTTGGGTGTGATGAGAGATAGGTGTTTGGCCAAGTAATTGAGATATCAATAATTTAGCAGCCAAAGCACCCGCCGATTGATAACCCGGATCAATACTAAATACACGTGGGAATAAAAATGAAAGTAGATCGTTGCCACCGACCCCGGTGACCACTACATCTTCACGTTGCAACTCTTGCAGACGCTTGATCACGCCAAGTGCCAATGTATCACTAGCACAAGCAATCGCTTGAGTCGTAGAGGTAAGCACTTGATCAACCAATTGGTAAGCACTCTCATGGTGTAGAGCACCAGTCTGGTAATTCGGCTCAATGTTGTTTTCACCACACCAGTTAAGGTAGGCATTCAGACGCAGTTCACCGGTCGATTTATCACTAGGGTCAACACCAATAAAGCCAATGTCTGATAAACCCTGATCTTTCAAATGCGCGAGAGCAGTACCAATCACCTGCTGGTTATCGTAGTTAATCGAGGTGACGTTCTCGGTATCTAATGCAATAACAACCGCGCGATGTTCCCAAGATTCAATGGCTTCAATATCACAATCGGTAAAACCAAACACAATAATGCCATCGACATTACGCTGCTTAAGAACCTGAAGGTGCTCATTGGCTTTCTCGCGATCGAACAAACTCTCCATGATCACCACATCGTAGCCAGCTCGATACAGCTCCTCGAGCATGGTACTTACGGCTTTATTCTCTGAAGGGGAATCCAGACGAGAGATGATCACGCCAACCACTTTTTGGCTGCCGCCACGCATCGATTGTGCAGATTTAGAGGGAGTATAACCCGACTCCTGAATCACTCTCTCTACTCTTTCACGCGTTTCTGGCTTTACTTTAGGATCATTAGTGAGAACACGAGAAACCGTTGATTTGCCAACACCTGAAAGCTTTGCGATATCGAGTATAGTGAGTTTTTTTTGCATGGAGTCTTACATAGTTGTTTAGATAAAAAACGACAAGTGACTGCTTTTAAAGCCGCTTGTCGTCATGGAGTAGTAAATTATTGAATACGGCAATTACGGTAAATAACTCGCCCTAGCTCAAGTCTGGCGTGCTCGCCTTTAGTAAACAGGGTAATACCGTTCATCAGTTCCGTGGTACCGTCATCAAGAATATACTTAGTACCAGAAGCTGCAACCACTTGTTTGAGTCGGTATTGGTTGTCAGGAAGTCGCAGTACCGCTTGCTCATCACCGTAAGCGACATCAAACGTTCGCTCAGATTCACACTGATAAGTCATGTATTCACCACTAGAGATATCTTTCTCAACCACTGCAGATTGAGAACATCCCATCAATGCGGCCAACGTAAAGGCACAAACTGTAAACTGTCTCTTCATAAACATCCCTTTCGATTAAAAGAACAACCCAATCACTGTTGTTGTTGAATTAACGCTTCAGGTAAGCAGGCACGTCTGCAATGCTATCGAGGACCACGCTCGCTAAGGCTTCACCTTTTTCTGTTACTGGTTTACCAGTTCTGACGAGCACCTTAGTGCCAACACCCGCAGCTTCTGCTGCCATCATATCTTCCGCTTTGTCGCCAATCATCACTGACTTCGCCATATCGATCTTCAAGAAGTCGCGCGCAGAAATGAACATTCCAGGCTTTGGCTTACGACAATCGCAGTCTTGCTTATATTCGCCAATACCGTGCTCTGCATGATGTGGACAGTAGTAAATACCGTCAAGCTCGACGCCATTGTCAACAAAGTTCCAATCCATCCATTGAGTTAACGATAGAAAGCGGTCTTCGCTAAACATACCGCGAGCGATACCCGATTGGTTGGTGACCAATACTAAAAGGTACCCCATGTCCTTGAAGGCTTTTGCCGCTTCAAAGACGCCGTCGATATACTCGAAATCATGCTCATCATGCACGTAACCGTGGTCTACGTTAATTACGCCATCACGATCTAAAAATACAGCCGGTTTTGACAAAATTTGGTTCTCAATCAACTCTCTATTAATCACTAATTATTGCACGCTTTAGTAGCTTCATCACCTGCTAATTACAGAGCTCGATATAGATATTTTTACGTTTAGACGTCTAGACGTAAAAATATCTATTGACTTAGATCACGTTACGCCATAGCATCGTCTGTAAATCGAACGAACTATCAACATATTATTCTGTTCACCGTTACAGGTTTATTTATGATTAAAGTGAATCAAGTCAACAAGGTTTTCTATCAAGGCACTAAAGAAATCAATGCCTTAATAGACATTAACCTTCACATCCCTCAAGGTCAGATCTTTGGCGTTATCGGCTCATCAGGTGCAGGTAAAAGTACACTGATCCGCTGCGTAAACATGCTAGAAGCACCAACCTCAGGTGAAGTGATTGTTGATGGCGTAGACCTCACAAAGCTAAGCAAATCAGAGCTGAGTGAAGCGCGACGCAATATCGGTATGATTTTCCAACACTTTAACCTGCTTTCTTCTCGTACCGTGTTCAATAATGTTGCACTGCCGCTAGAACTTGCTGGTACAGATAAGGCAATCATCGAAGAGAAAGTAAGCCAACTGCTTGAACTTGTTGGCCTTGCAGATAAGCGCGACAGCTACCCATCAAACCTAAGTGGTGGTCAAAAGCAGCGTGTTGCGATTGCTCGTGCACTGGCGTCTGACCCTAAAGTGCTACTGTGTGATGAAGCGACCAGCGCACTAGACCCGGCTACGACTCAATCTATCCTTGAGCTACTTAAAGAGATCAACCGCAAGCTAAACATCACAATGCTATTGATTACGCACGAGATGGACGTAGTAAAGAGCATCTGTCATGAAGTCGCGATCATCGGCGGTGGTGAATTGGTAGAAAAAGGCACTGTTGGCGACATCTTTGCGCACCCTAAAACAGAGCTGGCGCATCAATTTATTCGTTCAACACTCGACCTTTCTATTCCAGAAGATTACGAAGCGAGATTACAAACGACACGCGTTGAAGGTAGCTACCCTCTGGTTCGTCTTGAGTTTACTGGTGCAACCGTTGATGCACCGCTGATGACTCAAATCGCTCGTAAGTTCAACATCGACGTTAGCATCTTAAGCTCTGACCTCGATTACGCCGGTGGCGTGAAGTTCGGCATGATGGTCGCAGAACTTTTCGGCACAGAAGCAGACGACAACGCAGCAATCGAATTCCTACGTGAACACAATGTAAAAGTAGAGGTACTTGGCTATGTCCTTTAATGAGATCACAGATTGGTTGAGCCTAAACGGAAACCTACTACTTGGCGCAACTTGGGAAACGCTATACATGGTAGCCATTGCTGGCATCGTGGGCTTTGCTGTGGGTATTCCACTGGGCGTTATTCTGCACACCACTAAAAAAGGTGGCTTGCTAGAAAACACTAAGCTAAACAAAATTCTTGGCGCGATAGTGAACGTGGGCCGTTCTGTCCCTTTCCTAGTATTGATGGTCGCTATCATCCCACTAACTAAGCTACTGATCGGTACCTTTATCGGTACAACAGCAGCGATTGTTCCTCTAACTATTGGCGCAATCCCATTTGTGGCTCGTCTTATTGAAGGTGCGCTGCTGGAAGTCCCAACTGGGCTTGTTGAAGCAGCACAATCTATGGGCGCAACGCCAACGCAGATCATCACAAAAGTTCTGCTACCAGAGGCGTTACCCACTATTATCAATTCAGTAACCATCACACTAGTGACCCTAGTGAGCTACTCTGCAATGGCAGGTACCGTGGGCGGTGGTGGTCTTGGTGACGTAGCGATTCGCTATGGTTTCCACCGCTATGATGTAACGATTATGGCTGTCACGGTTGTGATGCTGATTGTTCTAGTTCAAATCATTCAATCCATTGGTGACTCGATTGTTCGCCGTGTTGATCACAGATAAAAAGATGTATTAAAAGGAGATTATTATGAAATTCAGCCTAAAAAGTTTACTTGCTATCGCAGCAGCGGCATCAGCACTAGTGCTATCTGGTTGTGGCGAGAAAGAGATCGACACATCAAAAGTTAAAGTCGGCGTTATGGCAGGTGCAGAAGCTCAAGTAGCAGAAGTAGCAGCTAAAGTTGCAAAAGAGAAGTTTGGTCTAGACGTTGAGCTAGTAACGTTCACTGATTACGTAACACCAAACGCAGCACTGGATGATGGTTCAATCGACATCAACGCATTCCAGCACAAGCCGTACCTAGATCAGCAAGTTGCTGACCGTGGCTACAAGCTAACTATTGCGGGCAATACATTTGTTTACCCAATCGCGGGTTACTCTAAGCAAGTAACTTCTGTTGACCAAATTGAAGACGGTGCACGTATCGCGGTACCAAACGATCCAACAAACCTAGGTCGTTCTCTACTGCTTCTTGAGCAACAAGGTCTACTAGAACTACGTGATGGTGTTGGCCTTCTAGCAACTGTTCGTGACATCGTAGGTAACCCAAAGAACCTAACTATCGTTGAACTAGACGCAGCACAACTTCCACGTTCACTGGATGACGTAGCGCTATCTATCATCAACACAACTTACGCAAGCTCTATCAACCTAACTCCACAAAAAGATGGCGTTTTCGTTGAAGATAAAGAGTCTCCATACGTAAACCTAATCGTTTCACGTGAAGAGAACCTAAACGCAGAAAACGTACAAAACTTCGTTAAAGCTTACCAAACTGAAGAAGTGTACAACGCAGCGTCTGACATCTTCCAAGGTGGCGTAGTAAAAGGTTGGTAATCCACTCTTTTAGTTCACCTCAATAATGAAGGGCTGACATCATGTCAGCCCTTTTCTTTGCCCGATATTTTACGAGTAGCTATATGGTGTGAATTACCACCAAGCTTCTACCTGCATACCCAGGCTCACTTCACTGTTCTCGCCAGTACCGAATGCATCGTCATTCTCCGCATCATGGATGTAGGTTGCGAAGATACGGAACTCAGGACGCGCCCAGAAACCCGTTTTAGGAACCCAAGCCTGTGCCACTGTAAATTTACCGCCGGCACCATCTTGGTTATTAATTTTCTCAACGAAGCCACCTAGCTCCAGAACGGTACGCATTTTCTCATCCCACTTGTACAGCGGTCGAATAACGGCACTGAAAGACTCATCTTTGGTATTGTTAGCACCTACATCCGTCGCGTAGGCATAGCGAACCGTGTGACCAAATTCGATGTTATCGCCAATTGAAACCACACCCCAGTTGATCAAGCGGAAGCCTTCAGCGTTGTTGTTGTTTTCATCACGCACCAAGTTACTGCCTGTACCGAAGGTCGTCATCTGCTCAGCATAACCAGAGTTTGCAACTTGCAAGATGGTTTTGTTAAATCCAGTCGGTAAGTTCTGGTTTAGGCTTGCTGTCAGCATCACGCTATCATCAGCATCAAGCGATTGGTCTTTCTTCTCTTTGCCAAAGTTAAAGTCAGCACCTAGCTCTAAGTCTGCATTTTTCCATAATGGGATACCTGCGTAGCGAACATCGGCAATCATTGCTGTTGTCTCTTTCCCATCATCAACGTCGCCCGTCACCGTGTCTTGAATTAGAGCCAGAGAGAGTTTACCTGGGCCTAAGTTAATGTGCTCAACACCACCACCAATACCGCTCACATCCCAGTAGTAGTTATCGATGATGTGCACGTCATGACGTTGGTAGTAACGCTCACCCGCCCACATAGTAATGTCTTTGTCGTCGAACAGACCCGTCGCTTGGATGTTCAGCTGTACCACTTCCACATTGCGATCTTTCGCGTTCTCATCTTGGCCTTCCCAGTAAGCCAACATCGAATCAATCAGGAAAGTCGATTCTTCATCATTGAACAGCTCTTTCTTAAACCCAAACTCGCCATATAGGTCATTTTCGTTGCCTAAACGACCTACTTTATTCACTTCCCATTTGCTATTTGAGCCGCCGTTGTCACTCATTCCGACACCGCCACGCATGTAGCCATTAAATTCCAATGGTGCCGTCTCAGCCAGTAAAGTGGGAGTAACTAAAACAGAAGTAAGGGCAGCGGCAATTGGTAACAGTTTCATAATCCATTCCTTTCGTATCAATGATTGAACTTATCATTTTATAAATGGGAACATTCCCATGGGATCGATCCCATTTATATTGGCAAGATTATAAAAAGGAAGTTATTAGATAGATTATTGTGATCCAGATAACTATTGATGAAGGCTAAAGTTGATGCAGATTGGATTATTGGAATGAATATTTTTTGTCGATTTAAGAAGCGAAGGGACGGGAAAGCAAAACAGACATATGCAACTAATACATTAATATAAAAAGAGAAAAAAGCGCAAAGAAAAAGCCCTCACACCATAGTGCAAGGGCTTTAAAAATAAAGACCAAGTTGATAGTGATTACTTACACACATCTCAACTTAAAGAGCTACTTGATATGATCCCATGACATATTGGAAACGATACGACAGTCATCACATTTGAAATGGAAAATATCGTGAAGCGGTTCATCTAACAACCACTCACCACCACACTTCGGGCACTTTCTGGCTTGCTCATCCGCAAGACTCTTACCGCCGACTCGGTACTGATAGTAGTATGTCGGCACTTTTGACAAGTACTCTAAACGACCTCGTAGATCCCAACCGCGCTTGAACAGCACACTGTCAGCATCGCAAATTTCATGCAGCGCCGCGTGCTCAGCACGACAGCCACCAGCCATCTGAATTTCGTCACACGCCTGCCACTCAGTTTGCCACTTCACTACCGCTTTATGGTCACCGTTGGAAGTCGGCGGATTGCGATAAAGTGGGATTGGCAACAAGGTCTCACCGCTACGCAGCGGCGAGCAAGTATGAACATAAGTGGTGTAAAGCACTTGCCAACTTGGCTGTTCATCTTCGGCTGCTTCTTCGGAATTTAGGTCGCGGCCAAGCATGCGCATTTTCGGCGCTAGCAAGCTCGCTTCGGATAAACGGTTAAAGCAAACCTTCACAAAATCTGAGTGGTTTCTTGGGTGTAGGCTATCTTGTTCAGGACAAACAACACGGACGAAGAACTCGCCCTCGCCCATCACAACCGGGAACTCACGGCCTAATACCTGCCCGTTATAACGCAGCGCATCCATCAGACCATTGATTGCCTTATCGACCGCGCTAATAGTGGTGTTATCAAAACACTCGAATTGAAGTTCTACAACGTACATCTTAAACAGCCGGTTCCAATTTCTCTAAAAATTCAGCCAGCGTCTCTGTCAGTACATCACGGTTGCTGGTACCAAGGCGCTCAAGAATGACATTACCTGTTAGGTTACAGATAGAGATCACGTCCATATCGGCATCTGTTGCGGCAATAAATACCGTAGGCTTAAGCTTTAGACGGCGCTGAGTTACTAGGTGCCCAAGAATGTTTTCTTGAAGACGAACAAAGTCTTCATCGCTCCAAACTTGTAGTAGTGTCAAAGGGTTGCCATCAAAGGTCGCATCCATGTCTGCACTGTATTGCGCGCCGTAGAATGTCTTAATATCTTCATGCAGTGATAATTCAATACCATTTTCAACGTTGGTAAAATCTGCATGTTGCTCGCGAGGATAGTTTTTCCATAACACAGCACCCGACAACTTTTCTTCAACGCATGGAGAAACCAGATCTGCTAGCTCTTCACTACGAGGTAAAGATTGATGTTGCTGCTGCCAAGCATCGACATACTGCTGACTGAATGAAAGTAGTGCGTCTTGGGCACGTTGAGTCATGAAAATCTCCTAAAGCGAAAATAATAATTAGAATCGGGCACCTTTCCACGTCGATTAAGCGATGACCTAATGACACAGTAATGGGGATTCAGTAAAATCGCCCCCATTCTAATCGAATTTGAAACGAAAGTATGAGCAAATATTCTGACGCTAAAGAGCTAGCGGGTTTAACCCTAGGTCAAAAAACTGAGTACGCTAACCAATACGATGCCAGCCTATTGCAGCCTGTTCCACGTAGCTTGAACCGTGATGACCTCGCTTTAGGCGACGAACTGCCATTCATTGGTCACGATATCTGGACTATGTATGAGCTATCATGGCTGAACGACAAAGGTCTACCTCAGGTGGCTGTGGGTGAAGTTTTCATTCCAGCGACAAGTCCGAATCTCATTGAATCAAAATCGTTCAAGCTGTACCTAAACAGCTACAACCAAACTCGTTTCTCTGATTGGGAAGCGGTAACTGAGCGCCTGACTCAAGACTTGTCAGCGTGTGCAGGTGAAACAGTACTGATTAACGTAAACAAGGTGACTGATTACACCAATCAACCGATTGTTACTATGCAAGGCGATTGCATTGATGATCAAGATATTGAGATCACCAGCTACGACTTCGAAGCATCAATCTTGGAAGGTGCGGCTGAGCAAGAGCACGTTGAAGAGACTCTTCATAGCCACCTTTTAAAATCTAACTGTCTGATCACCAATCAGCCAGACTGGGGCAGTGTTGAGATTGCCTACACAGGTTCAAAAATCAACCGTGAAGCCCTGCTGCGTTATCTTGTCTCTTTCCGCGAGCACAACGAGTTCCACGAGCAGTGTGTTGAGCGTATCTTCACTGACATCATGAAGTACTGCGCACCAACCAAGCTGACGGTGTTTGCTCGTTATACTCGTCGTGGCGGCTTAGACATCAACCCATACCGCTCAACAGAACAGGATAAACCTGCTCACAACATGCGTATGGCTCGTCAGTAAATCATTGGAAGATTTCGCCTCTAACTCTGTATTTCGTCTCTATATCTACAGTTCGACTTAAAGGAAAATAAAATGCGTTGGTTAACTTTTATTGGCCTGCTGCTTGTTAGCTTAAGTGCTTCTGTTAGCGCCTCTGTATATTCATCGGCTCTACTTAATGAAGCCAATAACTTGGTTGAGATAGAACCAAGCCGAGCCAAACAGATGGCCAACAGTTATCTAACGCTTCGTGTCTTGTCGGATCAAAGCGAGAAAAGCCCATCCGCGATTTCTCGCGAAGAGACGGACTCTTCCATTCGTACCCCGAATAGCAGTATTGATGCCTACAAGATCCTCGCTAAGGCAGAGTTCAACTTAGGGCATACGCGCACCGCAATTCAGCATATCGAAACCGCAAGCGAGCTAGCCAAGACCTACAAGCTCCAGTACTTAGAGCTTGACCTTGAGATCTTAAAGACGCGCTTGTTGTGGCTTAATAACCGTAAATCAGCGGAAGCCAAAGAAGTACTTACTAGTATTGAAGCAAGTCTCCAATCGATCAGCCAAACCCTGCGTTTAACCGAAGGCATTACCTACCGCTTAATTATGCTTAAGGCTGAAATCGCTTCATACGAGAACCAGATTGATGAAGCTGAAAGCCTATATCAACGTGCTAAAGCCTTTCTAGACCAGCGCTACTCTGAGAAAGTGACCATCGACTACCATATTGCGGTGGGTGAGTTTTATCTGACACACAAAGAGTACAACCACGCGCTGTCGGAGTTACTTTACGGTTATTGGAAATCGGTTGAAGGAAACCTGAGTGCACGTTTGGCGAAGGTAAACCGCTTACTAGCACAGCTCTTTTTTGAAAGACAGGTGTTGGATAAAGCGGTTGAACACCTTTCGCAAGCAGCCGACTTTTATGACAACTTCGAAAACTCACCGATTCTGGCTCAAGTATTGAAAAAGATGGGTGATGTGTACTACTTCCAAGGTAAGTACAACCTCGCTCTAGTCCACTTCTTCAACGTTTTGGATCATGAGAGTACCGACCGCGATATTAACCAAGTCATTGATATCCGTCTAAGTCTATCGGCGACTTACTTACGCCTTTACAACTACCCATTGGCAGAGCAGTACCTGTCGCGAGCGCTTGAACTGCTTGAGTACACAGACAACCTAAAACTCGAAGGTCGTGCGGCTTTGCTTTCAGCAGGGCTTGCTTACCACCTTCAAGACAGTGACCAAGTGATCAAATACGCTCAGCGTGCACTGGATATCTCACGACAAGTTGAGAATATGCGTCTGTCACAGCGCTCATACCACCTACTTTCGTTGGGTTATGAACAGGCACAACAGCCTCAAAAGGCGCTAGAGAACCTCAAACAATACACATCTCTGATCTCACTTGAGCAACAGAACCTCAACCGAATCAGTGAAGATGCCTTCCGCCAGCAGAAAGAGTTTGCTGAGCGTACCCTGCACTATGCCGGACAAGCAGAAGAGCTAGAGCTGTACAAAGAGGAGCATCGTAAGTTTCAAAAGATCTCTTTTGCGCTATTCCTATTCAGCATCATCTTATTTTTCTTTGTGCTACGCCGTGGCTACATCATTCAGAGCCAAGTCAGAGAAAATGATCGCCTGAGTACCGACCTCTTTACTCACTCGCGCTCTAAACTGCCAAACCTGAGAATGCTCAATGCCAAGCTGTCTAACTCGCTTGAGCAGACCAGCCAGACCTTCGAGCAGTGGCAACTCGGTGAACTGATTCATGAACCATTGAATGACCGCCTGCGCTTTGTGATGATTGACCTGCCATTCCTGCGCAACATGTACACACAAAATGGCTATAAAGCAGGTCTTGAGCTCGAAGATGCGTTTGGCGAGTATCTGAAAACCAAGCTTGATGGGCCGTCACGTATTTATCACTTCTCTGATGCGAATTTGTTATACATCGAGCCAAATTCAGACCGTGACGCATCTCCAGAGGCGATGTTCCGCAAGATTCAATCTTGGATCTCTGACTTTGAACCAGAGCGTAATATGAATCGTACCATCCGCGTTGGTATTGCTGATTACCCATTCTTACCGCGCGCCTATACCGCTATCAATGACCAAGAGCTACTCGATGTGCTGCTGATGTCGACCAACATTGCGCGTGAAGTGAGCCTTAAAGAACGCAGCAGTCAATGGGTCTATTTGAAGGCTATCGACAATGCGCCAGCAGCGAGCCTTGCAACTGGTAACATAAGAGAAGCGTGTAAAATCGCTATTAATCAAGGGTTAATAAAAATACAATCCTCTTATCAGAATGAGGACAATATCAAAAAAATGCTAAAAGATGAGTAATTTGCGAGCGGTTAATCGTTCGAAACAGTGACCTTATTTTTAGTTTTGTTATTATCGATAGATTGGCATTTCATCTAAGCGATCGTAATCGATCTACGTGGCACTAATTTATTGACCTATGGGCATTCTCGAACAAGACATACAGGCTCAGCTGCATCAACTGAAAACTCAGCTAGATCAGGCGCGTCTGAATCAGAGAGACACCTCGTTCAAGTTCATACGTGAGCAAAAGGTCCTTAAACGTATTGTCACATCGTTAAGCGATGCTTGTGTCGGCACCAATGACCACCTTGATGAAAATTTAATCGCCCTTAGGGAAGCGCTGCAAAAACAGAAAGATGTCAGCTCAATGATTCCGAAGTTGGCTGTTTTGGAGCGCATGCTAAAACAAAAAACGGTGGCTATGGAAAAACAGAACGGATATTTAGACGAAAGCATCAAGCACAGTGGTGAAACTCTGCAGCGCGTAACGGGCCTACCGGCTCAAATTAAACGCGACCTGCGTAATCTACTGAGTTTTTCTGAAGGCAATGGCAGTCAGAAAATCGACCATGCAATGAAACTGCTCAGCATCTACGAGCGCGCAGTGAAAATCATGGCGACTAATTCCCGTTCTCATTTTTCTGACACCGATAACTCTCCAGAACAAGCGGTACTCTCAGATCTTTCAACGGAACTGCAACACCTGATCACTGAACTCGATTTTGAGGGTGAATCTGGTGACTTGTTAATTGATATCCGTGCCAAGCTACTCCTAGGTGTTACGACTGAAAACCTGTTTGAACTGACACTACAAGTGTTAAAACTGGTGATTGAAGGGACTAACCTAGAGCGTAAAAAATCAGAACAGTTCATTGAACAGCTGAACGCGTCTCTCTCAGCAAGCATTAAAACAGCCGACCAAAACAGTGACCAAAGCCAAACCTACTTTGAACACCGCCAGAGCCTTAACAATGAGCTCGGCAATCTAGTAGGCAAGAGCCAGCAATCTGTCGAACAAGCTACAGATATTCAAGTACTTAAACAGTCTATAACCCCACTGTTGAATGAGATCGCATCGCTTTCTGAAAGGCTTAGTCACGCCGAGCAAAAAGAGCAGGCTCTGATCGATCGAATGAGCTACGGCAAGACCCAACTTGATTCCCTGTACGAAGTGACCCAAGACTACCGTCGTCGCCTTGAAGATCAGGCGCAGCGTATGTTGCTTGACCCACTGACTAAGGTTTACAACCGTACCGCATTTACCGACCGCCTCGAGTTAGAGTATCGCCGTTGGATTCGTGCTCAGCACTCGCTGCGTGTGGTTCTGCTTGATATCGATAACTTTAAAGCCATCAACGATAGTTTTGGTTACACTGCTGGTGATAAAGCCCTGAAAATCATCGCTCGCACTATGACCAAAGAGCTGTCTAAAACTGATACTGTGGCACGTTTCTCGGGTGAAGAGTTTATTCTACTTCTACCAGAGCAGAACGATGAATACTGCCATCAAGTGATTCAGAACATTCAGACACAAGTCAGCCGACTACCATTTAAATTCCGCGATCAGCAGATCACCATCACGCTGTGTGCGGCAAGTACTCAATTCAGCCAATCGGATACGCCTGAAGAGGTGCTTGAGCGCCTAAATCGCATCCTAACTAAGGCAAAACAGCGCGGTACTAACCAGCTCGTTTGGCAATAACTGTGTCTCTCCGAGAAATTATTTCTCTTTTTCAAATACTTATCACATACCAAATAGGAAAATATTTGCTAAGCTAATGGTTAACATTTGCTTAACAAGCCTTTTCTGGCGATCAAGCCTGTGCCAAGACCATTTAGCAAGGCATAGAATAACGTGATTATCATCAAACGCCCTCTGGCTTTGTATACCTTGCTTCACTACTCCCGAGTTTGAGGGTGACGTTGCATCTTGTCTCCCCAACTCTTATTCAACAAGGAGGCACTATGATCACTCATATCAGTCCTGCCGGTAGCATGGATTTACTCTCTCAACTTGAAGTTGAGCGCCTTAAGAAAACCGCATCCAGTGATCTATACCAACTGTATCGTAACTGTACCCTAGCGGTACTTAACTCTGGCAGCCACACCGACAACTCGAAAGAGCTGCTGGATAAATACCTCTCTTTCGATGTTGAGGTGGTAAGGCGCGAGCGCGGCATTAAGCTCGAGCTGCACAATCCACCTGAGCACGCCTTTGTTGATGGCGAGATCATCAAGGGTATTCAAGAACATCTATTTTCAGTGTTACGTGACATTGTCTACGTCAACATGCACCTTGCCGATAACCAAAGGCTCAACCTGACCAACGCCACCCATATCACCAACTTGGTATTTGGTATCTTGAGAAACGCAGGCGCATTAACGCCGGGTATTGAACCTAACTTGGTTGTTTGCTGGGGCGGTCACTCCATCAATGCCAGCGAATACCAGTACACGCGCGAAGTGGGAAACGAGCTTGGTTTGCGTGAACTCAATATCTGTACGGGTTGTGGTCCCGGCGCGATGGAAGGCCCAATGAAAGGTGCGGCCATTGGTCATGCTAAGCAGCGTTACACTGAGCACCGTTACCTTGGCTTAACCGAGCCATCGATCATTGCTGCTGAGCCGCCAAACCCAATTGTGAATGAGTTGGTGATCATGCCGGACATCGAGAAACGTCTCGAAGCCTTTGTTCGTATGGCACATGGCATCATCATCTTCCCTGGTGGTCCGGGTACTGCGGAAGAGCTGCTCTATATCCTAGGTATCATGATGCATCCGAACAATGCCGATCAGCCAATGCCGATTGTTCTGACGGGTTCGAAAGAGAGTGAAGAGTATTTCCGCTCTATTGATCGCTTTATCGGTGAGACATTGGGTGAAGAAGCGCAGAAACACTATAAGATCGTGATTGATGATCCTGCTAAAGCGGCGAAAATCATGAAGCAAGCGATGCCAGCAGTGCGTTCACACCGCAAAGAGACCGGAGATGCATACAGCTATAACTGGTCACTGCACATTGAGCCTGAGTTCCAACTGCCATTTGACCCAACTCACGAGTCTATGGCGGCGCTCGATCTACACATGGATCAGAAGGCAGAAAACTTAGCGGCAAATCTACGTAAAGCCTTCTCAGGTATTGTGGCGGGTAACGTCAAAGCAGAAGGCATTCTAGAGATTGAAAAACACGGCCCATTCATCATTGATGGCGATAAAGCGCTAATGGCGAAAATGGATAGACTGCTCAATGACTTTGTAGAGCAGCATCGTATGAAGTTGCCGGGCGGCACCGATTACGTACCGTGTTATAAGATTGCACAAAACAACGACTGACCATTCTGCACAGAGCATTTCAACTGCTTAAGCGATACGTTACTATAAGGGGCGAGTTCATCCGCCCCTTTATTTATTGCTTAGTTATTGGAAACTTATGTCTATCCATCTTGTTATTATCGATGCCCTTAACCTCATCCGTCGCGTTCACTCTGCACAGCCGGATCCAAGCGATATAGCAAGAACCATCACTACAACTACGCGAACGCTAAATAACATCATCAAAGAGTCGAAACCAAGTCATATCATTGCGGTGTTTGATCACCATCTACAAGATCGTGGCTGGCGCGCAGAGATTCTTCCTAGCTACAAAGAGAACCGTAAACCAATGCCTGAGCCATTAATGGCTGGATTGGATGCCATTCAACAAGCTTGGTGGGATTTAGGCATAGATTCCCTGTTATCCGATGGAGATGAAGCGGATGATTTGGTCGCAACGCTTGCCAAGAAAGTAGCAGACCGCGGTCAAACGGTAACCATTATCTCAACCGATAAAGGCTACTGTCAGCTGCTCTCTCCTACTCTACAAATTCGCGATTATTTCCAACACCGTTGGTTAGACACGCCCTTTATCGAAGCAGAGTTCGGGGTTAAACCGAGCCAACTTGCAGATTACTGGGGCTTAACCGGCGTGAACTCTAGTCAAGTACCGGGAATTCCTGGCGTTGGGCCTAAGGCAGCCAAAGAGATCTTAACCAGCTACCCAGATATTGAAGCAGCCTACCTAGCTGTAGACCTGCCGAAAAAATATCGTAAGAAGTTCGATGAACACATTGAGTCTGCACGTGTATGTAAGCAGGTTTCCGCGTTGAAAACCGACATCGAATTAGGGTTCAACCTTCAAGATATCCGCTTCAATAACAGTCCTGACTAACCTCATTGCATGTTAATCAATCCTGTTGTGTTCTCCTTTACATTCACAAGCTTTTAATAAAGTTAATCAATACCTTACCAAGTGCTGATTAACTTTTAACCGCCATCACAGTCTTGTTGATATAAGTATTTATTTTCATTGCTCCAATAAGGAGAAACACAATGAAAAAAATACTACTAATTTCACTCGCTACCCTCTTGCTGCATGTCGCCCCTTTTAGTTCCGCATCGGAAACGTGCGGAGAACACCTCGTTAAAGGCATGCCCTCCAACAACAGCGATCAAGTGCTGTGCCGGACAGGATATGCAGTCGGCTACAACTATCAAACCAAGAATGCGGATTGGGTGGCGTATCATGTCACCAAAGAAAGCGTGAATGCGCAATTCAAGCGCAGTAATAATTTCAAGGCTGATACTGAGCTACCCGAGTATGCACAATCCACATTAAGTGACTATTCCAAATCAGGGTACGATCGTGGACATCTTGCGCCGTCCGCAGCGATGGATTTCAGCCAACAATCAATGCAAGAGAGCTTCCTGTTAAGCAACATGTCTCCACAACTTCCCGGCTTTAACCGTGTCGGTTGGCGATTATTAGAGGAGCATGTAAGAGATCTCGCGAACGAATACCAAGAATTGTATGTCGTGACGGGTCCTATATACGAAGGCAATGAAGCCTCTATTGGAGATGGTGTTGTCATCCCAAGTGCATTTTACAAAGTTATCTTGGACCCATATTACAACGATGCCATCGCGTTTATCGTGCCTCACCGAGATGTATCCGGTAGTGAGCTTGTCAACTTTGTCACGACCATTGATGACGTAGAGGATCGCACCAACTTAGACTTCTTCGCCAATACCAGTGACGACATTGAAAACTCAATGGAGGCAATGCTATGGGAGATGTGGCCAACGCCAGAGTAGGCACAAATTATCGTCATCCGTAACTAATTTGATTGTCCTAAGTGATGGTCGATAAACAAAAAACGCTCCTAAATAGGAGCGTTTAACGTCATTGTTTCGATTAGTGCGGAGAGATGTTTGACAGCGACTGAATGTGTACCGTGATCTCTTCACGGTCATGGTACAAGTGCTTCGCCTGCATCTTAAACTTCACTTTGTTTTCGATTAGAAACTGCTTCAGGTTCTCGATATCTTGTAGAACCTCATCGTAGCGACCTTTCATCGGTAGCTTGAGGTTGAATAGTGCTTCTTTCGCCCAACCTTTGATGATCCACTCACCCATTAGGTGTGCAACACGAGCAGGCTTCTCAACCATGTCACAGATGATCCAAGTAACGTTCTTACGGTCTGGTTCGAATTTAAAGCCATCTACCATGTGGTGTTTGATCTGACCTGTTTCCATCAGGCTATCAGCCATCATGCCGTTATCGACACAGTGAACGAACATAGAGCGCTTCACCAGTTGGTAAGTCCAACCACCCGGACACGCACCTAGGTCGACACCCCACATACCCGGCGCAAGACGCTCATCCCACTCATTACGTGGAATGAATACGTGGAATGCTTCTTCAAGTTTCAGCGTTGAACGGCTTGGCGCGTCTGCGGGGAACTTAAGACGTGGGATACCCATGAAGAACTGAGAGTTGTTGTTCGGGTAAGAGTAACCAACAAAGCAATGACCCGGTGCGATGAAACACAGATGAAGTACTGGCTTCTTAGGATTATCTTTCGCGGTCATCAAGCCTTTGCCACGCATCGCTTGACGCATCGGCACGGTAAACTTACGACAGAACTTCAGTAGTTCCTTCGCTTCGTTTGTATCCGGCGTTTCAATACGAATGTCGCCACAGCGTGGGAAACCTTCTTTGTCTGCAAGCTCATCAAGGATTGGAGATATGCGATCATCTTTTGGCAGATCTTTGATTTCAACGGCTACTGCTAGCATTTGACGAGCAAAGATCAGCGATTGGAAATCAATTTCTTTGATCAAACGATCCGCTTCGCCATCTTGATAACACTCAAACAATACAAAGCCAGTATTGTTTTTTAAGCGAGGAAAACCAAACACTTCCAGCTGTGTTGCTTTGTCTTGAATTTCGCCAGCACATTCTTTTTCAAAACCAGAGCGACAATAAAGTAGTACGTGTTTCACTGAGTTACCTCTTTTATATTCAAAGCAGCGAAGGAGAAGACTCCCCAACCAATGATAAATAGTAGTCCACCTAACGGCGTTATTGGACCAAACCATTTAATTCCTGTCAGCGCCAGCGCATAGAGGCTGCCACTAAAACAAAGGATGCCGATGATAAAGCAAATTGCCGCAATGAAAAAATATTTTTGTGATTTAGCACCAAGTTTCAATCGCAGCAAGATAGCACACGCCACAATAGCGAAGGTATGGATGAACTGATACAAGACACCGGTTTCGAACACACCCAATAGATAAGGGGCTAGCTGAGATTTAAGTCCGTGTGCTGCAAATGCCCCAAGCATCACCGCAATCGCACCAGATGCGCCTGCAAAGACAAGCAGTCCCTTACTTTTCATCGATGGCTCCTTTAATGAACTTAGCCAGTTTCTCGACCGCTAGTGCAATGTTTTGCTGTTCAGTATGCCCTGAGATCTTACGCGGCTTGAAGCTATGGTCACCATCCGGAATAAACTCAACAGAAACTGAGTCAGAGAGATTAAACGCAGGAAACTCTTCACGCTTACCAAAGGTATCGCGTTCCCCCTGTAGGATAAGGCACGCTTTACTCAGCTCAGCTAAGTGCTCACCTTTATACTTATCCGGTTTACCCGGCGGATGGAAAGGAAAGCCCAAGCAAGCGACGCCAGCCACTTTCTCATGCTCAGACAAGTGGCTGGCCATACGCCCACCCATCGATTTACCGCCGATAACCAGCTGCTGGGCATCGATTTGCTCAATCACCTCTTGGTAAGCCTCTAATAGCTTAGGCGCGCGATCTGGCGGTCGACGTTTACCATCTTCAGCACGTTTTATCATGTAAGGGAAATTGAATCGAATTACGCGAATACCTTTAAACGCCAGGCCCTTAGCGACTGACTGCATGAATTCATGATCCATACCTGCGCCTGCACCGTGAGCAAACACAAAGGTGTACTGGCTATGCTCTTCACCATCGATAAGCCAATTATTCATCGAGCAGTTCCTCTTGTTCACTTTGTGCTTTCGCCAGCATCCAATCACGGAACGTCGCAATACGTCCCATGTCTGCCTGTTTGTCATGACACACGACATAGAAAGCGTTTTTACTAATTAACACTTCATCAAACGGGGCGATTAGACGCCCAGCCTCAATTTCAGGCTGCGCTAATACGTTGTTGCCTAATGCGATACCTTGGCCGTGAGCGGCTGCTTGCAACACCATGGTTGAATGGCTAAAGATAGGACCGTGATTAACGTTAACCCCATCAATACCATTTTGTTTTGCAAACTGTTTCCAATCTTTACGAGAAGTATCATGTAATAGCGTATGACATGCCAAATCACTTAGTGATTCTAATGGTTTATTGCCCAATAGAATTGAAGGTGCACACAGTGGGATCAGATATTCTTGATAAAGTTTGTCCGCACGTAGACCCGGCCAATTACCTCGCCCGTAGTAAATCGCGACATCAACATCGTCTGTCAGTGAGCCTTCATCCATATCTACCGCTTTGATACGAACGTCAATATCAGGCTCTTGTTGATTAAAGTCCGCCAGACGAGGTACCAACCATTGAATCGCAAAGCTTGGTGGCAAGCTGATGGTCAATGCACCTTTCTCACTGCGCTCAAGCACCTTATCGGTCGCCTCAGCAAGCGATGTGAAGATGTCTTTAATGTCTAAGAAATAGCTCTGCCCCTCTTCGGTAAGCAGTAAAGAGCGATTCCTGCGGCGAAAGAGCTTCAAGGAGAGAAACTCTTCCAATGATTTTATCTGGTGACTCACCGCAGCTTGAGTAACAAACAACTCTTCTGCAGCACGCGTAAAACTCAAGTGTCTAGCCGCAGCTTCAAACACTCGTAAGGAGTTTAATGGGGGTAATCGACGAGACATAGTTACTCTCTAAAATGACATTAGTTTTTTTTATCTGAAACATTATAATTTGTCCATTGCTTAGCGGCTAGAGAAATTCTATATTTCCTCCCGCAGTCACTAGCCTGAACGGCTTGATTCTCTCTGAATCAATTGGCTTAGTCACTGCGATGTTGTGTTTGCAAACTCGTACTTTTCGAGTTGGGTAGAGTTCTACCAAATGTTTTGTTTTAGTTATCCCCTAAAACGAGGCATCTACTTCCTGTATTTATTTTGACCTGTCTGTCAAATTTCTTTACACCGCCTTTATGGCGGTGTTTTTTTATCTACCGTTTAATAACAATAAGTTTATCAATAGCTCACCTTATTGAAACACTCTTAATCAGACTGGCTTCTTGTTAATCTTGCAAATTAAATTTGAACGTACGTTCAGGTTGAATTATAGTCAATGCACAAGCACGGATGTGCCGCAGACAAATAACGAACTAGGAGTTCACTGATGATTAAGTTCTACTTCCACCGTACCCCAAACCCAATGAAAGTTGCGCTCTATCTTGCAGAGACAGGTCTAGCCTACGAGCTTGTCCCAGTCGATACGCTCAAAGGTGAGCAACACACTCCGGAATTTCGCCTAGTTAACCCAAATGGAAAAACCCCGGCAATTGAGGATGACGGCACACGCATTTTCGATTCCAATGCAATCCTGCTTTATCTATCAGAGAAAACCGGCCTGTTTGCAGGTAAGCCACAAACGCGCGGTGAGTTGCTCTCTTGGTTGATGTTTATCGCATCAGGACTAGGGCCTTTCTCGGGTCAATCAGTTCATTTTCATAAAGCGGCGCCAGAAGATCTTCCTTACGCAAAGAATCGCTACCGTCGTGAAGCACAACGACACTATGAAGTGCTAGACAATCATCTGGCTGATAAGACGTACATGGTGGGTGACGAATACACTATCGTCGATATGGCGGCTTGGGGCTGGATAGACAAAGCGCCATTTGTTCTTGGTGATGACAACGCGCTTGATGAATACCCCAACCTAAAACGTTGGTTCGAGAGCATTAATGCACGCCCAGCGGTTGCCCAAGCGCGTGAGATTGAGAGTGGTATCGATTTTAAATCGACGATCGATGAAGAAGCAGCAAGAGCCCTGTTCCCGCAGAACTTTCCTAAAGCCTAGAGCTCAGTTACTTGGAACACTCTGTTTCTAACGACCAATAAAAAAGCCGCTGTTATAGCGGCTTTTTAGATGATGTGTGGAGAGTGACCTAAGGGCGGTACACTTTCACGTTAGAGAAGCCTTGCTCTTGCAAGTAAAGCGCTTGCAGACGGCTCATAACACCACGGTCACAGTACAGTAGGTACTCTTTGCTCTGGTCAAGATCACCAAACTGCGTTGCGAGCTTGTAGAAAGGCAGGTGCTTCACGTCAACGCCATCGATCTCTAGTGGGTTTTCGTCTTCCTCATCAGGGCTACGGATATCCAGTACGATTGCGTGCTCAGCAACAGCTTGAACTTGCTCAACTTCAGGCGCTTGCTCTTGGCTCTCTTTCTCGATGTCACGAATGTCCATCACGCGAGCGTTCTCGATCACTTGCTCAAGCACTTCAAAGTTAAACTTCGCTTCTTCCGCTTCTAGTTTACCTTTCTTCGCTTTCACTGTTGGCTTCTTAGAAATAACACCACAGTATTCAGGCATTACTTTTGCGAAATCTTCAGTACCAATGTTACGAGCAAGGTCGATGATGTCTTCTTTGTCCCAGTTGATCAGAGGACGAAGGATCAAAGTGTCTGTTACGTTATCGATGTGACGTAGGTTAGTCAGCGTTTGGCTTGATACCTGACCTAGTGCTTCACCTGTAACCAGTGCTTCGATCTTGAACTTCTCTGCAACCATACCACCAGCACGCATGAACATACGCTTAAGTACAACGCCCATTTGGCCATCTTCAACGTTCTCAAGAATTTCAGCGACTACTGGTTCGAAGTCGATAGAGATAAATTTCACTTTTGCAGAAGAACCGAACTTGTTCCAAAGGTAGTGAGCCACTTGCTTAACACCGATTTCGTGTGCAGGACCGCCTAGGTTGAAGAAGCAATAATGTACTTTAGAACCACGTTTGATGTGCAGGTAGCTTGAAACGCCAGAGTCAAAACCACCAGAAATCAGGCTCAACACGTCTTCTTGAGTACCTAGAGGGAAACCACCTAGGCCCTTGTGACGAGCGATAATCTGGTTAAGCTTGTCGTTTGCGATCTCTACTTTAACCGTCACTTCTGGATCTTTCAGCTTAACGCTTGCCGATTCTACCGCTTGGTTTAGGCCACCACCAACGTAACGCTCTAGTTCGATAGACGTGAACTCGTGCTTACCACGACGCTTGGCACGAACAGAGAAAGTCTTACCTTCAATGTCGCCACGGCTGCGCTCTAGTACCTGCTCGAAGATATCGTGTAGATCTTTGAATTCAGACTGTTGAACTTCAAGAGAGTGGTGGATACCTGGAGTTTGAGTCAGGATCTCAAGCACTTCTGGGTAGTACTTATCGCTCTCAGATGTGACTTCGATGTGGTCACGACGGTTGAATACCGCAACGCTTTCACAGCGACGCTGGATAACGTTACGAATGTTGCACTCTAGAATCCTTGTGAAGCGCTTACGCACCGATTCACTTTTTACAAAAATTTCCGGATGGGGCTTAACAATAAATTTCATAGTACTTTCACAACATTAAACAAGTTTAAGGGGCTCGGCGCTAAGCAAAAAACTGAGATTTCACCGAGCACTTGAAGCAAGAATAGATCATATCTAAATCTAAGGGCGCGAATTATACATGAGAAAGTCATACAAGGAAAAGAATGCTTGCCCTAACCCTATCATCAACAGGGAATAAGCACTCAACCTGTAGAGTTTGTACTGCTAAACACAGTGAAAGGTTTAGTTTTTCCCACAAAAAAGCCCGAGTCTCGATAACTCGGGCTTTCGATTTAAGCTTTATTATTGAGGTGATTCTATTCAGTCACGACCGGAACTTCATCACTGTAGAGCGGTTCGCCCTGCATGATGCTGATCTCAACTCGGCGGTTAAGACTTCTTTGCCAGTCAGTATCATTCGGCTCCAGTGGCTCAGTATCTGCCATGCCGCGTACTCGCAGTCGCTGGTGAGAGAAACCTCTGACCTTCTCCATCTCTTGAGCAACCGATACTGCTCGCTGAGATGAGAGATCCCAGTTTGAACGGTACAGCTCTGAATCTAGGCGTTGGTTATCGGTATGTCCTGATATGCGAACAATACCTGGTACGTCTTTCACCAACTCAGCCACCTGTCTTACCAAAGGACGGAACTTAGGTTGCAAGAACGCCGAACCTTCAGGGAACGCTCCTTTCTCACGAATTCGAATCACAATCTGCTGACCTAGGTTCTCAACCTCGATAGCACCTTGGTCAATCTCACGCTCCAAGGCTTTCTTGATGCTCTCCATCAAGGTTTCCATCTCTTGAGATTGCGCTTCAGACTGCTGCTGTTGTTCCTTCTCTGACTCAGAGTTTTGGTTGTCGTGAGTCGACGTCTCTGGAGACTTACCGCCAGTCATCTTACCTTGGTCACGCATGGTACCACCGGCACGCTCAGACTCCCCTTCATGAAACTCTAGCGTTTGCTGGGTAATATCGATGGTCTGCTGCATGATGACATCGATCGGTGTCGGCTCTGGACGCCCCGGACGAAACTCTTGCGCTATGATGCTGGTCCCCTTTGGAATGTCTTTCACTTCCAAACGGTTTTGTACACCAAAGGCAAACTTCATCGAACCGGCGATCTGTTTAAACTTCAGTACGTCCATCTCAGAGAAAGAGAGCAGCAGTACGAAGAAACACATCAACAGTGACATCAAGTCAGCAAAGGTACCCATCCATAAAGGTAAGCCGGGGGGAGGACATTTACAGGGAGTTTCTTCTTCCATTACCGAGCTCCTTAATCAGCTTCGCCATCTAGAAGACGTTTGCCCTCATTGAGGTAGTTCTTCAGGTAACCATCGATAACTCGTGGGTTTTGACCATCTTGAATCGCTAATACGCCATCCATTACTAGTCGGCGGTTTAGCGTCTCTTGTTCGCGACGCAGTGCTAGTTTGTCGGCAATCGGGAAGAACACCATGTTAGATAGAATCGCACCATAAAGGGTCGTCAAGAGTGCTACCGCCATCGCAGGACCGATCGCTTTTGGATCATCCATGTTCGAAAGCATCGCAACCAGACCAACCAGAGTACCAATCATACCCATCGCCGGGGCAACGTCACCGAAGGCGCTGAACACTTTACCGCCCTGTTCATGACGTTCATCGGTTAGAGCAATATCTTTTTGCAGTGCTGCTCTTACTACGTCAGCATCGTGGCCATCTACTAGCAAGTCGATGCCTTTCTGCATAAAGCTGTTGTTGATTTCCATCTCTTCGAGTGCAAGAAAACCACCTTTACGTGCCGCATCTGCCATCTCAACCACTTTCGCGATCAGATCTTCTGGCTCGTCAGCTTTGAACATAAAGGCTTTACCTGCAATCTTTGCAGCACCAAAGAACTGACCCATTGTGAACTTCATCAAGACCACAAAGGTTGAACCACCAACCACGATCAAGATCGAAGTCGTGTCATAGAACATCCCAAGGCTTCCGCCCAAGATCATCGCCATGATCACGAAGGCAAATCCACCAATTAAACCTATTAGGGTTGCTAAATCCACTGAGCACTCCTCATGCTTTTTCTTGTTCTACCTCGAGAATAATCTTCTTATCGGCAAGACTATAAGATCTTTTAGAAAATTCTTGGCCTAAGTATCACACTTTTGAGTCTGAATGACATTAAGACTTATGAATAACTGCGCATTACAAGTAAGCACATCGGAAGTAGGTCTTCTCAGACGTGGCACTTCTGTAGTCACACCGATATGGCTGCCAAGCGCCCGATAAAACAAACTTTCTAGCAAATTTTATTGGTTACATTTGACCATCTCTACGCCCTAGGGTAACGTTCGTTCATCTTTCCAAACGCAGAACTATTATGGCTACTAAGAAACCGGAAAATATGAGCTTTGAAGCAGCAATTGAAGAGCTTGATGGCTTGGTTGATCAACTTGAAAATGGTGATCTAGCTCTAGATGATGCGCTGAAGAAATTCGAGCGTGGAATTGCACTAGCTCGTGCAGGTCAAAGCAAACTCAACGACGCAGAACAGCGAGTGAGTATTCTTCTTCAAAACGACGAAGATGCTGAGCTAAGTGACTTCAACCCACAACCAGAATAACGAATAGTATGAGATCCCCTATGATTGAGACTTTAACGTCTTATCAAGCACGTAATAACGAGCAGTTAAACCAATGGCTTGATCGCCTTCCACATCAAAACCAAAACCTAATCAAGGCTATGCGTTATGGCTTACTGCTAGGTGGAAAACGCGCACGTCCATTTCTTGTCTACATCACAGGGGAAATGCTTGGCTGCAGCGCTGAAGAGCTAGACACACCAGCATCAGCGATTGAGTGTATCCATGCCTACTCATTAATTCACGATGACCTACCAGCAATGGACGACGACGAACTGCGTCGCGGTCATCAAACCTGTCACATTAAATTTGACGAAGCCACGGCTATTCTTACCGGTGATGCACTACAAACGCTGGCCTTTACTATACTTGCAGAAGGCACATTAAGTGCTGCTGGAGAGAGTAACCGCGTACGTATGATTCAACGCCTAGCTGAAGCCTCTGGTGCTCAGGGTATGTGCATTGGACAAGCACTCGATTTAGAAGCGGAAAACCGCACTATTTCGCTGCAAGAACTGGAAGAAGTCCATCGCAATAAAACGGGTGCATTGATGAAGTGTGCCATTCGTTTAGGTGCATTGGCCGCTGGCGAGAAAGCCTTCGAGGTGCTGCCGCAGCTTGATAAATTTGCCGACGCGATTGGTTTAGCTTTTCAGGTTCAAGACGACATTCTCGATATCATTAGTGATACAGAGACTCTTGGTAAACCACAGGGTTCTGATGAAGAACTGAACAAAAGCACCTACCCTTCTTTGTTAGGATTGGACGGCGCTCAAGAAAAAGCTCAAACTCTATTGAACGAAGCGCTTCAAGCTTTAGACGCAATCCCATACAATACCCAGTTACTCGAAGAGTTCGCCCGATATGTCATCGAGCGCAAGAACTAAGACTATAAGCGCGCATTACCTATGACTCTTGATATTTCAAAGTACCCAACTCTTGCTTTGGCTGACAAGCCAGAGGATTTGCGTCTTTTACCAAAAGAGACGCTTCCACAGCTCTGCGATGAGCTACGTACCTACCTCTTGAACTCTGTGAGCCAGTCAAGTGGTCACTTGGCATCAGGCCTTGGTACGGTGGAACTGACGGTTGCTTTACACTATGTATACAACACTCCTTTCGATCAGTTGGTTTGGGATGTGGGCCATCAGGCTTACCCACATAAAATTCTAACTGGTCGACGTGATCGCCTATCGACTATCCGCCAGAAAGACGGCTTACACCCTTTCCCTTGGCGCGAAGAGAGCGAGTACGACACACTTTCTGTTGGTCACTCATCGACATCTATCAGTGCCGCTCTTGGTATGGCAATCAGTGCTAAAAAAGAGGGTAAAGATCGTAAGGTCGTGAGCGTGATAGGTGATGGTGCGATCACTGCTGGTATGGCATTCGAAGCTATGAACCACGCCGGTGATGTTCACAACGACATGCTGGTTATCCTTAACGATAACGAAATGTCTATTTCCGAAAACGTGGGTGCATTGAACAATCACTTAGCTCAGGTTCTTTCTGGCAATCTTTACACGTCAATTCGTGAAGGTGGCAAGAAAGTGCTATCTGGCGTTCCGCCGATTAAAGAGCTAGTGCGTCGTACTGAAGAACACCTTAAAGGCATGGTAATTCCTGGAACCATGTTCGAAGAGCTTGGCTTTAACTACATCGGCCCAGTTGATGGCCACGATGTTAACGAGCTAATCAAAACGCTTAAGAACATGAGAGATCTAAAAGGTCCTCAGTTCCTGCACATCATGACCAAGAAAGGCAAAGGCTACGAGCCAGCTGAAAAAGATCCGATTGGCTACCACGGTGTACCTAAGTTCGATCCTGCACACTCTAGCCTACCAAAGAGCACCAGTGCCAAGCCGACCTTCTCTAAGATCTTCGGTGACTTCCTTTGTGATATGGCCGCGCAAGATCCTAAGCTGATGGCGATTACTCCTGCGATGCGTGAAGGCTCAGGCATGGTTCGATTCTCGAAAGAGTACCCAGAACAGTACTTCGATGTGGCTATCGCAGAGCAGCATGCAGTGACGCTAGCAACTGGTATGGCGATTGCGGGTAATAAGCCAATTGTGGCTATCTACTCGACCTTCCTACAACGTGGCTACGACCAACTGATCCACGATGTGGCTATCATGGATTTACCTGTGATGTTCGCCATTGACCGTGCAGGTCTTGTGGGTGCCGATGGTCAGACTCACCAAGGTGCGTTCGACTTAAGCTTTATGCGCTGCATTCCAAACATGGTGATCATGGCACCAAGCGACGAGAACGAATGTCGTCAAATGCTATACACTGGCCACCAGCATAATGGCCCAAGTGCGGTTCGTTACCCACGTGGTAATGGTATGGGCACAGAGATTCAGAGTGAATTTACTGCACTTGAGATTGGTAAAGGCCGTATCGTTCGCAGCAGCCAGCAGCAGAAAGAGGGTTCGAAAGTTGCAATCCTAAGCTTCGGTACCTTCCTTGAGAATGCACTGCAAGCCGCTGATACTATCGATGCAACGGTTGCTGACATGCGCTTTGTGAAACCTCTCGATGAAGCACTTATCAAACAATTAGCCGCTGAACACGACGTTCTGGTAACGATTGAAGAGAATGCGATTGCCGGTGGTGCTGGTGCAGGTGTGGTAGAGTTCTTGATGCAAGAGAAACTGCCAATGCCAGTATTGAACCTTGGTCTACCAGATAAGTTCATCGCTCAAGGCACCCAAGGTGAGCTGCACGAAGAACTTGGCTTAGATGCGAAAGGTATTGAGAAAGCGATCAACGACTACCTCGCTAAATAAGCAGCGAATGCTTCAGATACAAAAAAGGTTGGCCATATGGTCAACCTTTTTTATTACCGATTTGATAGCAAGCAATTCGCTTATTTCAGAACAGGTGCGTCGTAGTTCTCTGGTTCATCGGTGTAGATACACACATTGAACTTCTCAACTAGGCCAGTCTCTTCAACGCATTGCTGCTGGAAGAACTCTTGAATTTCACGACGTTGGCAGTGCGCTTCAAATGCTTGATTGTCTGCCCAGATCTCGTTGAATGCGATTGGGTAGCTCTCACCTTCAGCAAATGGGCTCTGCAGGTGACGAGTCACTGTGTACTGAATACAACCATCTTCACGCATTGTGTTTGGCTCAAGCGCTTTTAGTACTTCGAAAAGCTCATTCAGTTTGCCCTCTTTTGGCTGAAACTGAGCGATACAGTAAACCTTCTTAGACATTATTATTCCTTGTTTTCTTTTGTGTAACTAACCAACTAAGGCGCTCTAACTCAATATTGGCATGCCAGAGCACCATAAACTGTTTATGCTAACCAACCCGCAAAATGACCCACAGCGTAAAGCGCAATGCCTGCCATCACGCCCGCGACGATATCATCAATCATGATGCCTAGGCCGCCATGGATGCGTTTGTCTAACCAACCAATCGGCCACGGCTTAACCATATCAAAGAAGCGGAACAGTACGAAGCCTGTCAGCAACCACTTCCAGTCATCGGTTGGGAGCTGTAGCAAAGGCACTAGGCACATAGTGATCCAAAAGCCTGCAAACTCATCCCAGACGATTGAACCATGATCGTGCACACCCATGTCATCAGAGGTTACCTGACAGATTTTGACACCAATGATGCAGCTAATAACCACAGCCACGACATACATCGGGAACGGCAACTGAACCAATAATAGGTACAGTGGGATCGAGGCCAAGGTGCCCATGGTGCCAGGCACGACCGGAGAAAGTCCGCTACCAAACCCAGTAGCCAACAAATGCCAAGGGTTCTTTAGTGAGATAAGAGAGAGAGGGTTTGTCATCCGTTTACCTTAAAATGATCGTATCCACTTAAGTCCCAACTTAGTGGTTGACCGTTGTTATGCAATTCAAAGAATTCTACAGGTCTTATCTGACCAATGCAGGTAACTTTTGTTCCAGTGTGTGACAAAGCACTTTCCAATGAACCTTTATTTTCTTCCGGCACGGTAAAGCAAAGCTCATACTCTTCGCCACTGGTCAGCGCATAATGTTGTGCTGCTGAAATATCTGATGCGAACTGGCGTAGCTCTTGAGAAATAGGCAATGCACTCACATCGATGCTCGCGCCCACTTGTGAACGCTTAAGGATATGCTTCAAATCTGCAATCACGCCATCTGAGATATCAATGGCGGATGAGGCGAGGTTCACAAGAGCCTGGCCAGCAAGCACTCGTGGAGAGCTAACATAGTGTCTCTCTTCAAGCTCTTTAGCGTAGGGTTTGGATTGGTTTGTTTGTGGGTCCAGTAACACCTCTAGGCCAGCCTTGCTGTCGCCTAGGTTACCTGTCACGTAAATCCAATCCCCGACTTTGGCACCGTCACGACGCAGCGCCTTACCTTCTGGCACAAAGCCTTGCACTGTCAACGTAAGGCTCAAAGGGCCCTTAGTGGTATCACCACCGATCAGTTGAATACCAAAATAGTCCGCAAGCTTAAAGAAAGAATCACAGAAAGGAGCCAGCCACTGCTCATCAACTTCAGGCATGGTCAGCGCGAACGAAACCCAAGCAGGGGTTGCGCCCATAGCGGCCAAATCGCTGATGTTCGACGCCAGTGCCTTATGCGCCACCCAAGCCGGATTCGCTTCGGCTAAAAAATGTGTACCTGCGACTAAGGTGTCAGTGCTGATAGCAATCTCTACATTACTTGGTGGCTTGACCAAAGCGCAGTCATCACCTGCGGCAAGATGTACATCCTTACGTTGAGGCTGTCGGTTTACGAAGTATTTATCAATCAGGTTAAACTCACCAGACATGTGATTACCTTTCTTTTACCGTCATCAGTTACAAAAAAGGCCAGCATATTTG
Source organism: Vibrio sp. THAF190c (assembly GCF_009363355.1). Lineage (NCBI taxonomy): Bacteria > Pseudomonadati > Pseudomonadota > Gammaproteobacteria > Vibrionales > Vibrionaceae > Vibrio > Vibrio sp. THAF190c. Next base: position 2,567,831 of record NZ_CP045338.1, read on the forward strand.
CTGACCTTTCGATTCTATGTCGAACGTATTATTTCTTACGAACGTGCGGTGCCGCTTTATCAAGTACACCGTTAACAAACTTGTGGCTGTCTTCTGCTGCAAATACTTTTGCAAGTTCGATAGCTTCGTTGATGACCACTTTGTATGGTACATCTTCGCGACGAGTCATCTCGTACATAGCTAGACGAAGAAGAGCAAGCTCCATTAAGTCCAGATCTTGCATCGGGCGAGATACGAATGGACGAAGTTTGCTGTCTAGTTCCATGTGGCTTAGAGCAACACCAGTTAGCAGGTCGCGGAAGTATGCAACGTCTGTTTCTGGCATAGCAAGCGCAGGCTCAGCTGCGTGATGCTCTTCTTCATCATACTTACCACCAGATAAGAACTGTTCTTCAACTGTGGCAATATTTTCTTTAGTAATTTGCCAAGAATAAATTGCTTGTAGAGCAAATTGACGTGCATTACGACGTGCGGCTGGTTTCACACTGGCCCCCATTAGGAATCGATTTCAGAAAGAACGTTGATCATCTCAAGTGCGCTTAGTGCAGCTTCTGCACCTTTATTACCAGCCTTGGTTCCTGCGCGTTCAATAGCTTGATCGATCGTATCAACAGTTAGCACACCGAATGCTACTGGAAGAGAGTATTCCAGAGACACTTGCGCCAAACCTTTATTACATTCACTACAAACATAGTCAAAATGAGGCGTACCGCCACGAATTACTGTACCTAGAGATACAATCGCGTCGAACTTACCTGTTTTTGCAACGCGCTGCGCTACAAGTGGAAGTTCAACTGCACCTGGACAACGAACAACAGTGATGTTGTCTTCGCTAACTTGTCCGTGACGTTTTAAAGTATCGATTGCACCAGAAAGTAAACTTTCGTTAATAAAACTGTTGAAACGAGCAATAACGATAGCAATTTTTGCATTTGGCGCTGGGAAGCCACCCTCGATCACTTTCATAAGCCTTCCTTTAACTATTTTCATCAAGTGAGAATCGCCGGATTCTAGCACAAAACTGTGAGCAATATCTAATGCTAATTTTATTGAACTGATACCGGAGAAACAAAGTGGTAACGACAGCGTGATTCCTTTGTCGATAAGGCTCAAAACGCAGAGAGCGGACTATGCAATCTTGTGCTCTCTGCTTGCTACCTATCGTTTAATCGAGACTGTATTACCTAAAAAGTTTGCTGATTGTTCTGTTTTGAATCAGCGTTATTCGCACACGTACTCAACAACGTTCAAACCAAAACCACCCAGTGCGTGGTAGCGTTTGGTACTTGAAGAGAGTAGGCGCATGTCTTGAACACCAAGGTCTTGCAGGATCTGAGAGCCTACACCAACACGACGTGACGTGCCTTGCTTCTTAGCCATAGTTGGCTGCTCGTTCTTATCTTGAGCTTCGAAAGTCTTCACTTTGTGGATGAGAGAATCAGACGACTCTTCATTACCAAGAATCACTAGAACACCACCTTCTTCGCCGATACGCTTCATCGCTTTATCTAGCGACCAGCTGCGCTCAGTCCCACGATCAGAATGCAGCAGATCGGTGAATGTGTCATGCAGGTGAACACGAACCAATGGCGCTTCACCCGTTAGGTCACCCTTTTGCATCGCGTAGTGGATTTGGTTATCAATCGTATCGCGGTATGTCACGAGTTCGAAATCACCAAACTCAGTCGGTAGATGACACTGCGCGACGCGCTCAATCGTTGTCTCGGTGTTGTTGCGGTATTCGATAAGGTCTGCAATCGTACCTAGTTTGATGTCGTGCTTTTCAGCAAACACTTCAAGGTCTGGACGACGTGCCATAGTGCCATCGTCATTCAGGATTTCAACAATCACAGATGCTGGTTCACAGCCTGCCAAGCGAGCCAAGTCACAACCCGCTTCAGTGTGACCTGCACGAGTTAATACACCGCCCTCTTGAGCCGTCAATGGGAAGATATGGCCCGGTTGAACTAGATCTGCCGCTTTCGCCTCTTTCGCCACAGCCGCTTGAACAGTCACAGCACGGTCTGATGCAGAAATACCCGTCGTTACGCCTTGTGCAGCTTCAATAGAAACGGTGAAGTTAGTAGTGTATTGCGCGTTGTTGTCTTGAACCATTGGCGCGAGACCTAAACGGCTCGAGCGCTCTTTGGTTAGCGTCAGACAGATCAAGCCACGACCGAACATCGCCATAAAATTGATTGCTTCTGGCGTTACATGCTCTGCCGCCATGATCAGATCACCTTCATTCTCGCGATCTTCATCGTCCATCAGGATAACCATCTTTCCTAGGCGGATGTCTTCAATAATTTCTTGAGGAGTACTAATTGGCATTATTTTATATCCTTTGAAATGGTTCTGCTTCCAAGAACCGACACTGTTTAAACCTGATTGGAATTGCTCAACTCCACTGCCCTTCGCTGTCGCGCACAAGGAGTCGTTGATTAAGCAAAACCGTTTTGTTGTAAGAATTCCATTGTTAGACGAGACTCTGGCTTAGACTCTTCTTGCTGGCCTTGCAGTAGTCGCTCCATGTAACGAGCAAGTACATCTACTTCAAGGTTCACCTTACGACCGACATTAAATTGATCGATCGTCGTCTCTGATGAGGTGTGAGGAACAATAGTCAGCTTAAACGCGTTCTTACGTAAATCATTCACTGTAAGGCTGATACCATCGACAGTGATAGAGCCTTTTTGAGCGACGTACTTTGAGATCTCCGCAGGCATCTCTACCCAGAATTCAATCGCACGACCAACTTGGTTGCGCTCGACAATCTCACCAACACCGTCAACGTGACCAGAAACAATGTGACCGCCAAAACGCGTGGTCGGCAGCATTGCTTTCTCAAGGTTTACTTTATCGCCCGCTTGATAGTCGATAAAGCCGGTCTTTTTCAGAGTTTCCAGTGATAAGTCAGCGCTATAGCTGTTGTCATCGAATTCAACCACAGTCAAACACACACCATTGGTGGCGATGCTGTCGCCGAGCTGTACATCAGACATATCCAGCTTACCGACATTCACGGTTACCGTAATATCTTCACCGCGAGGTGTGATAGCACTTAGGGTACCTACGGCTTCTACAATTCCTGTAAACATTCTAAAACTCTTGTTCTTACTGCTTTTACATCAAGCAGTTAAATTACTATAGATATAACTATCACGGATTAAGATTTCCATACTGGCTGAGCGACAATGCGAATGTCAGGCCCTACCATACGTACATCTTTGATCGACAAATCGATCACGTCATCCATTGAGCTTAAGCCCAACGCACCCATCAAACCGCGGCCATCGCTGCCCATTAGTTTAGGTGCTAAGTATAAGATTAGCTCGTCAACCAGTTGATTCTCAATAAAGCTTTTTGCCAATGTTGCGCCTGCTTCCACCCAAATATGGTCAATGTGATGACTAGGAAGATCTTGAATCAGCTGGGTAATATCAAGCTGCCCCTCTCTGTCGAGAGCAACCATAATGTCAGCTTTAGACTCAGCAACCCGTAGCACTGGCGCTTCAGATTGATACAACTTGAGACCTTGATTAGCCGCTTGAAGCAATTTTGCCTGTCGATCGAGAATCACACGCGTAGGTTGACGCAGCGAAGATTGCGGATAAAGAGATTGAACCGCTTGCGGTAACTCGTCCCAACGTACATTAAGTGACGCATTATCTTCAATCACGGTTTGACTGGTCGATAATACCGCTCCCGCTTTAGCACGGTAATGTTGCACATCACGACGAGCATGCGGCGAAGTAATCCATTGGCTCTGACCATTACTTAAAGCGGTTTGACCGTCTAAGCTTGCTGCCATCTTCAATTGAACAAACGGCATACCTGTTTGCATGCGTTTGATAAAGGCTGGGTTTAACGCCAATGCATCTTGCTCTAGCAGCCCGACTTGCACCTCAATACCCGCATCACGCAGCATTTTGATGCCGCGGCCTGCAACTTTCGGGTTTGGGTCCTCCATTGCACAAATCACTTTTGCAACTTGAGCCTTAATCAACCCTTCAGCACATGGCGGTGTACGACCGTAATGAGAACACGGCTCTAGCGTGACATAAGCAGTCGCGCCTTTGGCTTTGTCGCCGGCCATTCTCATGGCATGAACTTCTGCGTGTGCTTCACCCGCTTTGGCATGAAAACCTTCACCAACAATGTTGTCGCCGTGCGCGATAACGCAGCCCACATTTGGGTTTGGTGCAGTGGTATAAATGCCGCGCTTAGCCAGTTGCATGGCACGCGACATCATTTGAAAATCTAACGGAGAAAATTTTGACATGAGTGGGAGTTAGTCCTCTAGCTTGGCAATCTCTTCGCCAAACTCTCGGATGTCTTCAAAGCTACGATAAACAGAGGCAAAGCGAATGTAAGCCACTTTGTCGAGCTCTTTCAGTTGGTCCATGACAAGGTTACCAATCATCTCTGTTGGTACTTCACGCTCGCCAGTTGCTCGCAGTTGAGACTTGATAGTACTGATCGCAAGTTCAATGGCGTCTGCGCTCACTGGGCGCTTCTCTAATGCACGCTGTACCCCACCGACCATTTTGTCTTCGTTAAAGGGTTCACGGTTGCCATTCGACTTGATCACTTTTGGCATAACAAGCTCAGCCGATTCGAATGTCGTAAAACGCTCACTACATGCCAGACATTGACGGCGACGACGAACTTGATGCCCGTCTGCGACTAGCCTTGAGTCGATTACTTTAGTGTCGTTCTCTGAACAAAAAGGACAATGCATATCACCTCCAAATAATTGATTGTCAGTGTAACGGAATTGCCAAACGTAGGGAAAGAAAAAGGGCCAATTAAGGCCCTTTTATGTGGTTATTCGTTGATTATGACTAACCGAGCTTCACATTCATCCTAGCTACGAACTAGGTAGTTCGCTTTACCAACCCACTTGTAGCTGGTTAGCTCTTCCAATCCCATAGGACCGCGAGCATGAAGCTTCTGTGTTGATACTGCCACTTCTGCGCCCAGACCAAACTGCGCACCATCCGTAAAGCGAGTTGACGCGTTCACATAAACCGCCGCAGAACCGACTGAGTTAATGAAACGCTCAGAGCTCTCTAGGCTGTTTGTCATGATTGCATCTGAGTGGCTCGCATTATGTACGCGCATGTGGTCAATCGCCTGCGCTACGTCAGCAACCACCTTGACACCTAAGGTGTAGCTTAGCCACTCAGTATCGAAATCATCTTCACCCGCATCACGCACGTCAGCGAAATCAGCAAGCAGCGCTTTAGCACTTGCATCAGCCACTAATGTCACTTTACCCGCTAGGCGTGTTTTAAGCTTACCAAGGAACTCCTCAGCGACCGCTTCATGAACAAGCAAGGTATCCAGAGAGTTACATGCTGATGGGCGCTGAACCTTTGAGTTTTCAACCACATTCACTGATTTTTCTAGGTCAGCCGACTCATCAACGAAGATGTGACTAATACCAAAGCCACCGATGATTACTGGGATAGTGCTGTTCTCTTTACACATTTTGTGTAGACCTGCACCACCGCGTGGGATGATCATATCAACGTACTCGTCTAGCTTAAGCAGTTGAGACACAAGTTCGCGATCTGGCTTCTCAATGTATTGTACCGATGCCGCTGGTAGCTCTGCTTTTTCAAGTGCAGATTGGATAACTTTAACCAGCTCCATGTTTGAGAAAAACGTCTCTTTACCACCACGTAGGATGCTTGCGTTACCTGTTTTCAGGCACAGTGCCGCAATGTCGATGGTTACGTTCGGGCGTGCTTCATAAATAACACCAACAACACCAAGCGGTACGCGACGACGAGATAGTGACATACCGTTTTCTAGTACTTTGCTGTCAATTTCGCTGCCTACAGGGTCATTCAGGCTGATAACGTTGCGCACATCGTTAGCAATACCCGTTAGACGCTCTTCGTTAAGAAGTAGGCGGTCAAGCAGCGCTTCTGTTAAACCAGCTTCACGACCTAATTCGATATCTTTTGCGTTCGCTTCAAGAATGGTCGCCGCATTTGCTTCTAGTTCATCTGCAATGATAGAGAGCGCTTTGTTCTTCTGCGCTGTTGATGCTGTTGCTAGGTGAAAGGCAGCCTCTTTTGCTGCGATACCCATGTTAGTTAAATCCACGTTTAACTCTCCCTTAATTCTGTCTATCTGAAATTCTGGGTACGCTAGTTAATGAAATAGCCACCTTCTATCGGCAGCTATTCATTGGTCTCTCATTTTCTGAGTAAGCGTACTAAGTTTAGCTCGTCTGTTACTCTTGGATCACTACCATGTCATCACGGTGAATAACCTCTGAGCCGTAGTCATAACCCAGAATTTCTCCAATATCTTTACTGTGTTTGCCCGCAATCTTCGCCAAGTCTTGGCTTGAGTAGCTTGCGATACCACGCGCAATCACTTTACCTTTGTTGTCTGTTACTTGAGTCACTTCACCACGAGAGAACTCACCGCGAACTTGAATCACACCTTTAGCCAACAAGCTGCTGCCCTTGGTGTTCACAGCATTCACTGCACCGTCATCAACCACGATATCACCCGCCGATGCAGGGCCAGCCAGGATCCAACGCTTACGGTTTTCAAGCGCCTCTTCCAATGGCAAGAAACGTGTGCCTTGTGGCTCTGCGCTGAGTGAGTCAAATACCACATTCTCTGCGCTGCCTGCTGCGATGATAACTTCAATACCTGCACGACGCGCAATATCCGCCGCTTGCAGCTTAGTGGCCATGCCGCCAGTACCCAAGGTGGTACCACTGCCGCCAGCAATCTTACGCAAGGTATCATCGATGGTCTTAACCTCTTTGATCAACTCAGCATTTGGGTCTTTGCGAGGATCAGCGGTAAATAGACCTTTTTGGTCAGTCAGGAGTAGAAGCTTATCAGCACCACACAAAATACCGACTAAAGCCGACAAGTTATCGTTGTCGCCTACTTTAATCTCGTTGGTTGCTACCGCATCGTTCTCATTAACGATTGGGATAATGTCGTTATCCACCAATGCATTGATGGTGTCACGTGCATTTAGGAAGCGCTCACGGTCATCGAGGTCGGCACGCGTTAACAGCATTTGGCCAATCTTGATGCCGTAGATAGCAAACAAAGACTCCCAAACCTGAATCAGTTGACTCTGTCCTACTGCAGCAAGCAACTGTTTGCTCGCCATTGAGTTGGGCAGTGCGGGGTAACCAAGGTGCTCACGTCCAGCTGCGATAGCGCCAGACGAAACCATAACCACAGAGTGGCCTTGCTTTTTCAGTTCTGCACACTGACGTACAAGCTCTACCATGTGAGCTCGATCTAACGCTAATGTGCCACCAGTTAAGACACTGGTACCCAGTTTAACAACCACAGTTTTGCGCTGTGTTGCTGTCCCGCTTTGATGATTAGTTGTCATGAAGTCTTTATATGAATAAAACAAATAAGAGGTGATGTTTTAACAATCAAAACGGGAATTCACAAGTAGAAAAGGTGCGAAATCGCACCTTTTTACCTTATAGAGAGGAGTAACCTTTAAAATTAGACAAATTCGACAGAAGCTGCGTCGAGCTCAACCTCCAGTTCGAACTTAGATTTCAGTTCCTCGGATAGCTTTTGATGAAACGCTTCCTGAGTACGAGTCACCTCAGAAACGGCTTTCTTAGGAAGTTCCAGCTCTTCCCATTCACCCTCAACGTTATATTTGCCAATGTTGTACTTGGCAGTAAAGCCTTGTTCAGATTTTGCCAATTCTAGCCACCATCCCCAGAACTCACGCTCTTCTGGTGACTTCTTATCGTTTACACACACCGAAAGGCAATCGAAGATGTAATGTCCCTCTTCCGATTGTGGCTCTCTCAAATATGGACCAATGGCCTTTAAAACATTTAGCAAACGATAATGAGTTGGTTGTTGTGTCACTTCTGACATATTGAATCTCCGTTTTCAATGTTAAGAATGACGCTACTCAGACTGTAATACGTAGAAAACACGCAAGTGGATTTTATAAATTATCTCTGAGTATCAGGTACTTAATCTGTACACTATTCATGCTTAACTAATTTAGGAGAAATGTCATCTAAATAATTCATCCTCAAGCCATTTTATCGCCAATTCGAGGGATTGCTCATACCCTTGTGTAATTGACTTGGACTTAATTTTCTTCGCCTTGCCGTAATCACTGTAAATAGCAACCAGTTGATTATCCGATGGTGGTGATACCGGGTCGCCATCCAGAGCCAATGCTAGGATAGGAACTCGCGTTTTACTGTTAGCCAGTAGCCCCTGAACCTTCAGAGACCAAGCCATCAGTTGACCTGACAAGCTATTGATATCAACTGCACCTTTACCCAAACGAGAAGCAAGCACATCAAGGTGCATCTTGGGCATCTGTTTCAATTTATCCGCATGTACGAAGATATCGTGAATCGGTGCACCGAGCGCCACACAGGCTTTGATCTTCTGTTGCTCTAGGAAAGACAAACGAACCATCGCGTTGCCGCCAAAGCGGAAACCGAACAGACCGACCTTGTAGTGGTCAACCCATGGGATATTCGGCAGCTCATTCAGGACCGCTTGGTGCAAACAGGAAGAATCTTCGGTTAGCGGCCACTGAGAACTGTGACCTATTGATGGCATATCTACCGTCAACATCGCGATATTCTTTGGCGCAAGGTAGTCGCGGAACAGACGCCACATATCCGTTTGTAAGCTATCTAGCCCAGCACTAACAATTACCACAGGTTGAGGCTTATCGGTATTGGAGAGATGCAGGTGCGCTTTGATCTTACGATTTTGATACGGGATCTCGAGCTGCTTTACTACCAGCTTAGTGTGCTTAATCGCTTCCGCATAAGCTGTGTTGGCCAACACCTGAGCTTGAGTCGCTAGGTTGTCATTTTTCAAATGTGGGTAGCCAGCAATACTGAAGCAAAGTGACGCAGAAAACAGTTCCTCTGCAACCTCTTCGCCGCTCTTATTGTTAGCGCGGTTTTGGTGTTGCATACCTAGCTTTGTCCACTCATAAGCCCAGTTACCACTGCGGTAGCCCATGACGGTATCTAACCAATCATCCGTCGTACGAGAATGGGTCGATGATGCAATGCGCGACAACACGGCTTCTTGCTCGATCGGGTTCACCCCTTGCCAAACCCACTGCATACGGCGCAGGTTTCGGTACCACGCGCTGTCTTGCTGCTCATGCTTTTGTTCAAGCAAATCAACAGAGCTCGGCATATATTGCGTCAGCATTGAGGTCTCTTTCGCCTGTTTGTGTTTGACGAATAGAGTTTCAGATAGGTTTTTACTGGTTTCTTCAGATAACGACATGGGGATTCTCAGTCGAGGATGATGACTGTAATGATATAAAAAAAAATGACCCTATAAAGGGTCATTTCTCAAAAAACACAGATTATGCTTATTTTGACTTGCGATTTACTGGCTCAATGTAACCTAGGCTTAGGTCCCATGGCTGTTCAATCCATGTGTCTTGTGCGATATCAACGATGTAATCGTCTAGTAGTGCAGCACCTGAAGGCTTAGCACATACTGCAATTAGCTTCGCTTTAGGGTACATTTCACGCAGTTTACGTGCAGTGTCACCGCTGTCTACTAGGTCTTCAACGATTAGGAAACCTTCACCGTCACCCTCTGGCGCTTTAACGACAGTCATATCACGTTGGTGATCGTGGTCGTAGCTAGAAATACAAATTGTATCAACGTAGCGAATACCTAGCTCACGAGCCAAGATTGCGCCTGGTACTAAACCACCACGACTTACTGCCCAGATACCCTTCCACTGTTCTGCTGGCATTTGCTTAGCAGCCAGTTCACGGCAGTAAGATTGCATGTTGTCCCATGTGATGATGAATTTGTTACTCATAGTAATTAAACCTAATAAATTGTCATGTTGTTAGAGGCCATGTCGACATGGCCTCTGCAAGCGATTAAGCGAAGATGTACTTAAGGATAAAGATCACAGACATTACCCAAACGGCAATAGAAACGTCGCGACCTTTGCCACTTAGCAGCTTAATTGCAGCGTAAGCGATGAAACCTAGAGAGATACCCTCTGCAATAGAGTACGTCAACGGCATAAGCAGACATGTTACCACGACTGGTGCTGCTTCTGTAAGATCACGCCAATCAATGCCAACCAGACCAGACATCATCAGAATTGCTACATAGAATAGCGCACCTGACGTTGCGTAAGCTGGAATCATGCCCGCTAGCGGCGAGAAGAATAGAGCAAGAAGGAAAAGTACGCCCACGACAACAGCCGTTAGACCAGTACGACCACCTTCTGCAACACCTGAAACACTCTCTACGTAAGAAGTGGTGTTTGATGTACCTAGAAGTGCACCGATAGACGTTGCTGTTGAGTCAGCAAGCAGTGCTTTGTTAAGACGAGGAAGTTTGCCGTCTTCTTTGATTAGGTTTGCTTTTGTCGCAACGCCAACTAGCGTACCTGCGGTATCAAATAGGTCGACGAATAGGAAAGCAAACACAACCGAGATCATGCCGATTTCAAATACAGCAGAGAAATCTAGCTGCATGAATGTTGGCGCTAGGCTTGGTGGCGCAGAAACGATACCACCGTATTGCACATCACCAATAACAATTGCAATCGCAGTGATAGCAAGAATCGCGATCATTACTGCACCTTTCACACCACGGTGAACCAGTGCAACTGTTAAGAAGAAGCCAAGTGCCCCCAGAATAGGGCCAATCGCTGTGATATCACCCAGAGATACCTTCGTTGCTGGGTTAGAAACAACGATACCAGCGTTGCTTAGAGCGATAAACGCAAGGAAAAGACCGATACCTGCAGAGATACCCACACGCAGTGACATAGGAATCGAGTTTATGATCCATTCGCGGACTTTAAAAATGCTTAAGAAAATGAAGATAACGCCCGACACGAATACCGCAGCCAAAGCAACTTGCCACGTATACCCCATGCCCATTACAACCGCGTAAGTAAAGAACGCGTTCAGACCCATACCTGGTGCTTGAGCGATCGGGTAGTTGGCTACAAAGCCCATGATGAAACAGCCAATAGCCGCAGCTAGACAGGTTGCTACAAATACAGCGCCGTGATCCATACCTGCGTCAGCTAAGATCATTGGGTTTACAAAAATGATGTAAGCCATGGTTAGGAAAGTCGTTAGACCGGCGATGATTTCAGTGCGCACATTGGTGCCGTTTTCACTGAGTTTGAATAGCTTTTCGAACATTATCGAATCCTATGAGGGTAGAAAGTAAACGGTTGCGTAATCGATTGGCTCAGGATTATAAAGTCATCAAATAACAAATTCCAGATAGAATTAAGACTCTAACCAATATTAATAGAGAAAATGTATGAAACAGGGCGATTAAAGGAGGCTAACCTTAGTCGTGAAATCTTTTTAAAACAGAGAGTTAAAATCATCAAAAAAATGCAAAACAAGTGGTGTTTTTTTCTACCACCTTGAAAATTCACCAAGAAAAGACAGTAAAGACCGTACGATAAAAGTCATTAAAGCACCGCTCTTTTCAACAGATCTGGTAATAATGGAAGTTCCGCTCAGTTGTAGTGCAAAATTTAACCAGATCTTATTACCATCAGAATAGAGTGGTATCAAAAGTCCTGATTTCAATAATGCATTGGAGTGGCTATGAAGCCTTGGGATAACAAATCGTGGAATTAGAAAAATGATGGAAAACAGCAGGCAAAAAAAACGCCACTCAAATCTGAGTGGCGGTAGAATCAGTCAACCAAGAGGGTTGTAAAAAAATTCCAATATATAGGGGTGAACAAACTGTTCAAGTCACACGCTCAGATTACTTGTTGTAACCAAAGCTAGTTGGGTATGCAAAGTTGCTAGTGTAAACAGAGCTGTTAAGCCAGAACATTGCAGATGGTAAACCTTTCATAACTATCACCTTAATAAATCAATTAAAAACAATTTTGATTTCTCAGTTCCTTGGAGGCGATAAACGGACTCATCCTTTGAGCATTTACTCTTCGTCTCAGAAGTTGGTTATTAATATACCCTAACGAAAAAAGATTACAAGTATTTTTTGCACTAAATCACATTTTCAGTCTAAAAAGACTAAATAACAAACCCAATATGTAATTAAATTACAAAACAGACCAATAAAAACGTTTGCACGGCAACTTATTAAGCAACTGGGCACCTATTTTTGATCGAAGCAACAAATCTATTTTCAAACTTTGCAACAATTGCCTGTTACAACACCTACTCGTTGCCTCACTCAAATGGTATGCTGTCGGCATCAAAACAGACCCATATTTTAGATAATTGTCCTTTATACCAAGCCACTTTTACCTAAAGATATGGTTATTAAATAAAAAAGGAGTCATCCGTGTCTGAATTCCATTCTGAGATCAGTAAATTATCCCCTGCCCCACTTTGGCAGTTTTTCGATAAGATTTGCTCAATCCCACACCCATCAAAGCACGAAGAAGAGCTTGCTCAATACATTATTGCTTGGGCAACAGAACAAGGCCTAGATGTACGCCGTGACCCAACGGGTAACGTATTCATCAAGAAGCCAGCAACGCCGGGTATGGAAAACAAAAAAGGTGTGGTACTACAAGCTCACATCGATATGGTTCCACAAAAGAACGAAGATACGGTTCACGACTTCACTAAAGACCCAATCCAACCGTACATCGACGGCGAGTGGGTAACAGCGAAAGGCACAACACTTGGCGCAGACAACGGTATGGGCATGGCATCATGTCTTGCGGTTCTTGCATCAAACGAAATCAAGCACGGCCCAATCGAAGTTCTACTAACGGTAGATGAAGAAGCAGGTATGACTGGTGCGTTCGGTCTTGAAGCGGGTTGGTTAGAGGGTGACATCCTTCTTAACACCGATTCAGAGCAAGAAGGCGAAGTGTACATGGGTTGTGCTGGCGGCATCGACGGCGCAATGACATTTGACGTTGCTCGTACTGCAATCCCAGCAGATTTCGTGACTCGTAAGCTAACGCTTAAAGGTCTTAAAGGCGGCCACTCAGGTTGTGATATTCACACAGGTCGTGCAAACGCAAACAAACTGCTTGCTCGTTTCCTAGCGGGTCACGCAAAAGAGCTAGACCTACGCATCGTAGAATTCAAAGGCGGTAGCCTGCGTAACGCAATTCCTCGTGAAGGTTTCGTAACCGTTGCTGTACCAGCGGCAAACCAAGAGAAACTGGCTTCGCTATACAACTACTACACGGAGCTTCTTTCAACAGAGCTAGGTAAAGTAGAAGACAGCATTGTGACTTTCAACGAAGAAGCTTCAGTTGAAATGGGCGCACTTGCAGCGGCTGACCAAGCTCGCTTCATCGCAGCACTTAACGCAGCGCCAAATGGCGTGATCCGTATGAGTGACGAAATTGAAGGCGTTGTTGAAACCTCTCTAAACGTTGGCGTTATCACAACTGAAGAGAACTCAATCACTGTACTTTGCTTGATCCGCTCTCTTATCGACTCTGGCCGTAGCCAAGTTGAAAGCATGCTTCACTCTGTAGCTGAGCTTGCGGGTGCAACTATCGAATTCTCTGGTGCTTACCCAGGTTGGAAGCCAGATGCGGACTCAGAAATCATGCACATCTTCCGCGACATGTACGAAGGCATCTACGGTCACAAGCCAAACATCATGGTTATCCATGCTGGTCTTGAGTGTGGTCTATTCAAAGAACCTTACCCGAACATGGACATGGTTTCTTTCGGCCCTACTATCAAGTTCCCTCACTCTCCAGATGAGAAAGTGAAGATTGATACGGTTGAGCTATTCTGGAACCAAATGGTTGCACTACTTGAAGCAATCCCAGAAAAAGCATAATTCGCTTTTCTAGCTGAAACAAAAACAGGTACTCATTGAGTACCTGTTTTTTTAACTAACGAATATTACGTATTACGCGCGAGCTGCCGCGTAAGCCGCTAACTCATCCATTGAGGTTTGAGCAACAATCTCACCATCGATAGAGTACGTCACCACTTCGCCATCACGCACACCAATCAAAGTCGCCTCTTCACCATTTTGGTAAGTGATGCTCATTTGAATCGTGTTTTCATCCAACTGCACCATTTCGCCACGCTCAATCACACGATTTTGAGTTAGAGGTGCGATTGGCGCTTCAGTGAGAGACTTATCAAGCTGGTGGTTGATGTCGATGTAAGTATCAGTTTTGCTATCGAAGATATGCGGGGTACCAGTAATTGGGTTTTTACCCGTCCAAAACTCTAAAGAGTTGAAGACTAAGTAGTCCGCTGCCACAGTTAGACCGTAAACAGGTGCGAGCAACATGTTCAACCCACCACGCGCGTAACGGTTGTCGACCGCTTTAAGGTTAAATTGCATTAGGTAACCAGTAACAGCATTACTGCCCACACAGCCTGAAATAGCTACCGACGCGACAGCCAGAGCTACGATCTTAGTGATTGTTTTTTTCATAACGATCTCAGTTAATTAATATAGTCGCCCAAAAAAAGGCGCTGGATAGTAGCAGTCGATTTCTTCTCAATTATCAGCGAATTGTCAGAAATAAAACGCTAAGCAATTAACTTGATTAAGATTAAATCAACGCCAATTCCATTCTCAAACACACCTCATTAAAAATTTTTGTCGTCACCGTAAAGTGATTGATTCGTACTAAAAATCAACGATTGGTACATTCCGATTTAATCCATTATCCATTCGTTGAGAAACCTAAATGGCAAGACTAAAACCTAACCAACCATTCGAACTCCTTGGTCAAACTGTACAACCAGGCCAACGAATGGAGATTGAGCTGCAAGCGGCTCAGCTATATACCCACTCACCACTATCGATCCCTATCGAGGTGATTCATGGTCGTCAGGCGGGACCAACGTTGATGGTGAACGCAGCGATTCACGGAGACGAGCTCAATGGTGTTGAGATTGCACGTCAACTTACCAACGCTATCGAACCGAAAAAGCTAAAAGGTACCCTGATTGTCGTACCTATCGTTAACGTGTTTGGCTTTATTCATAAGTCTCGCTACCTACCGGATCGCCGCGACCTAAACCGCTGCTTTCCAGGAAGCGAAAAAGGCTCACTAACGTCTCGTATCGCCTACACATTCTTTGAAAATGTCGCGAAACGTTGTGACTATATTTTGGATTTGCATACAGGTGCCATTCACCGCACCAACCTGCCTCAGATTCGTGCAAACTTATCGAACCCTGAGACATTAAGAATCGCTAATGCGTTTGCGACACCAGTGATCATCGACTCACCACTTCGTGACGGTTCACTGCGCAGTGAAGCCGAGAAGCTTGGTATTCCGGTACTGACGTACGAAGGCGGTGAAGCGCTGCGCTTTGATCACCTAGCAATCCGTGCTGGTTACTTGGGAATTCATCAGGTAATGAAAGCTATCGGTATGCTTAGACCAAACCGTAAAAAGCTACCGGAGCCTGTGATCAGTCGCTCCACCAGCTGGATTCGCGCAGAATCAGACGGCATCTTACGTAACATGGTGAGATTAGGTGAAAAGGTTGAGGCGGGACAAACACTGGCGTATGTCAGTTCGCCGCTAGGACACCAAGAGAGTCAAATCATCACCAAGAAAGGCGGTATTGTGATTGGTCAGCAAACTCTGCCACTGGTTAATGAAGGTGATGCGGTGTTCCACATTGCTTACTTCAAACAAGATGATGAAGATGTAGAACAGTCAGTAGAAAACTACATTGAAGAAGTTGCTGAAGAAGATTGGCTGACGACTCTGAATAACTGATCGCTTGCCCAGCAATAAAACAAACTCCACAAAAAAGGCCCCAGTCGCTCAATACGATTGGGGCCTTTCTTTACTAGGTGAGTAAACTCAATCTAGTAGAATCTGAATCTTATTCAGCGTCAAGCTCAGCTGCTGCGCGAGCTTTTGCACGTGCCTCACGCGCTTGCTCAGCTTTTAGCTCTTTAGCGTGGCGCAGTTCATCACGCTCTTTACGCTGCTCTGCTTTACGCTCGTTACGCTCAGCTTGGTTAGCAACGAAAGATGCCAGCTCTTTCTCTGCCCACTCTTGTGCTTGAGCTTCAGTTTCAAAACCCGTTTCACGCTTAGAAACGCGAGTTGAGCGAGAAGTTACTTGACGAGTAATCTCTGCACACCAGCCATTGCGTTTTTCTGAAAGGCGGATATCAAATTTTTTGGTCTTAGACATGTTCTGTATTTTCCTAAGGGAGATCATTAAGGGATCGGTCAACTTTGATAACTCCATCTATGTGAGCATCTTTTAACACCATCCCTTGGTAAGCGCGGTATTAGAGCACAAATACATAAACATTGCTGCAAATATTTGCAGCGGATCACACCCCAATTGTGCAAATCGTTTGCGACTCAGTGTTCTCGATTTCATTCCTCCTTTCTTCCCCTCCATTTTGCAGAGAATAAAGCGTTAATGATGAAATGAACTATGCTCAAACATAGGCAAGTGAACCCACTAATCGACTCGATTACCCATCAATGTTCAATGTCTTAACTACTCCGCCCATAATTAAAATAGCTAAGGAGTCGCTATGGATAGCTTCATCAAAAATCTACCGAAAGTTGAGCTGCACCTACATATAGAAGGCACACTCGAACCAGAACTGATGTTTGAATTGGCAAAACGCAACAACATCGACATCCCATTCGACAGTCCAGATCAAGTGCGTCAAGCGTATCAATTTCACAACCTACAATCGTTTCTCGATATCTATTATCAAGGTGCCAATGTCCTGATTCACGAGCAAGATTTCTACGACCTGACATGGGCTTACCTGCTCAAATGCCAACAAGACAATGTGATTCATACCGAGATCTTTTTTGACCCTCAAACCCACACTGAGCGAGGGATTGGATTTGAAACAGTGATCGCTGGCATCACTCGCGCCCTCAAACAGGCCGATCAAGAGCTCGGAATCAGCAGTCAATTGATCATGTGTTTCTTACGCCACCTTGATGAAGAGAGCGCCTTCGCCACTCTCAGTAAAGCCCTTCCCTACAAAGAGCACATTATTGGCGTCGGGCTCGATTCATCTGAAATGGGCCACCCACCAGAAAAGTTTCAACGTGTGTTTCAAGAGGCACTCAACCACGGCTTCCTCAGTGTGGCGCACGCGGGTGAAGAAGGGCCGGCTCAGAACATTCGAGATGCCATCGAGATGTTAGGTGTTACTCGTATCGACCACGGTGTGCGCTGCAGTGAAGATCCTGAGCTCGTAGCAGAGCTGTCCGCGCATCGTATGCCTTTAACGGTGTGCCCTTTGTCGAACACCAAACTAAAAGTGTTTGAGACTATGCAGCAGCACAACATCGTTGAGCTTTTAAGAAAAGGGTTATGTGTAACCATAAACTCGGATGACCCAGCCTACTTCGGTGGCTACATGAACGATAACTTCTTAGCCGTTGCGCACGCTCATGAGATCACCAAACAAGAGCTCGCACAATTTAGCATCAACGCCATCGAAGCGAGTTTCATCTCCCCTCATGCCAAGGAAGATATGATCACCCAAGTTCGACACTACCTCACCAATCACTAAAATCGACTAAAAGGTCTAAAACGAAAAAAGGAAGCACAGCGCTTCCTTTTTCACTATTCATAGACCTAATCAGTTAACCCGGATGGCCATCAACTCTTGGCGTTAGCAACATCATGCCAAATTTAAGCACATACATACCAAACGCAAGTACCCATAAACCCGCACTAATATTAACGATAGGCATCATGTAAGCAGGGAACAAACTCACTCCAACACTGCGTAATAACGCGGCCAGAATTAAGGCTGCAAATGCCACAGCCATGTTCGGTCCTTTGTAGATAGCACGCCCTGTATGACCCATAGTGACACGAGCAATCATCGCCAAGATCAAGCCACTTAAACCACCAATTGCGAATAAGTGAATCATGTTGTGTCCTGCAAATGGGTTATCCAGTAAGCCACGTAGCAACAGACTCAACGGAATACATAGATATGCTGCATGCAGTGACCAAACCAACGGCTCAGATAGCGTCGCCCAAGGTTTCCAGCGAATCACACGCACCAACTGAGCAATACCAGCAAACATCATCAGAGGCTTACCGACTTCGACAAACGTTAGTGGGAAGAAGCTCAACACAAACAGTCCGACCAAAGGCAGGTTGGATAACCACTCAAGCCATAGCAAGGGTTGTGGCTTATCAAAGTTAAAGCGACGTGCGGTGAAGAATGGGATGACTCTCCCTCCCATCACAGACAACAGCAGCGTAAACCACCACAGCATTGCGTGCCAAACCGCTGAAGGAGGAAATGGCGGCATCCCCTTAATGGTTGCATAGCTGGCAAAATTCGCCACGATTGCCAAAACAAACAGCGGAACGAAGAATAGATTTTTCCACCCTTTGGCATGCACCACTCGAAAACCAATTTCGTAAGCTGCAAAAGCCAAAAACAGCGCTTCAATCGACGAAATTAACCACAATGGTGCTGGTGTCCAAAACAGAATTCGAGGTGCGAGCCAAAGGCCAACCAAAGCTCCGAGGCGATAGTGTTTAGTACCGTTGACGCCCGTCCATGTCTGTACCGCGGTTAACACAAACCCGACAACAATCGCCATCGAGAAACCAAACAGCATCTCATGAACATGCCACCACAAGGCTGGCACTTGTAAGATTTCGGGTTGACCGTTTTGGAACATGTATACCCAAAGAACAATGGCGAGCACCGCATAGATGCTACCGAGGAAGAAAAAGGGTCTAAAGCCCAAGCGTAGATAAGCGGGAATCGCATCCTCGACACTTTTGTCTGTGATATTTAACAAAGTCGCTCCTAAATTAATAAGCGTATCGCCAAAACGGATTCGAGAGTGGTTTGGCGATAGATTCACATATAACTAGGTCAATGCATGAAGCATTCCAACATACTAAACCACTGTATTTATTGACTTTAGGAAGACTCATTTGTCGATATAGAGTCAATTAAACACATCACAAAGAGTCAATAAGACACAATAAAGTCTTTCAGTTATATGCTGACTTTTATTGGCTTCCCCCATATAGTAGGTGAGGCTTTCAACAATAAACAGACAAGGATAGCGATGTATATTTTTGGCTATGGCAGTTTAATCAACTCCTCTTCACGACAACTCACCGGACAGACCGGAAAAGCAATCCCAGCGATAGTCGATGGTCTAGTAAGGCACTGGAGTAAAATCGATGACAGCTATGTGATCTCTCCTTTGATCGTGAATCAAGGGCAAGGTCAGGTAAATGGGGTATTACTTGAGGTCGATGACGTGGCGCTGGCCGAGTTTGATCGTCGCGAGCGCGGCTATCACCGAATTGAGTTAGATCCCGATCAAATCGAAGCGCATCAAGGCTTTGATCCTTCCCAAACGATCTGGGTTTACATTAAAGATGAGATTGAAGCGCCCTGCAGCAATAGCCCGATTGTTCAGACTTATGTCGATACGGTCATTGCAGGCTGCTTAGAGATATCAGAAAGTTTCGCTTCTCACTTTGTGCAACATACACAGGGTTGGCAACACCCTATGATTAATGATCGCCACCAGCCTAAATATGGCAATTTGGCAGGCGTGTCTGAGCACCACCACAGCATCATTGATGACCTACTTCTAGTGGTGCGCAGCTCGTAAGTTACTAAACGATGCGAACCCCTGCTGGCATCACACGCTCTGGTGTCAGCAGTACACTCTCTGACTCATCGTCTGTTTCAGCACACAGCAACATGCATTCCGATGTATGCCCGCGCATCTTGGCCTTCGCCAGATTACACAGCACCACCACTTGCTTGCCCATCAACTCTTCCTCTGTGTAGTAAGGTACTAGGCTGGTGACTGTCTGCAAGGTTTTCTCACCGACATCAACCTGAACAATATAGAGTTTGTCTGCGTTCTCATGACGAGCAACCTCAATGATCTTACCTACACGCATCTCTAGCTTAGCGAAATCGCCGTACGCAATCGTATCCATATCTATTCCCTTGTTATTGATGAAATTAACTTTTACTTAATTTTAGTAAAGTGTAAACATTTACACTAGCACTAAAGCTAATAATTACAAGCGGTAAAGATCTCAATATTGGAAGTAAAAGATAAGTTTGATTGCCATACTATCAGCGACGGTGTTAAATAGGAGCGGTACTGAGTAGAGGTTAAAAATGGCAACAATAAAAGATGTGGCAAAGGAAGCGGGCGTATCTGTCGCAACCGTTTCCCGTGTAATTAACAAGTCCCCTAAGGCAAGTGCAAGCTCTATCGAGTCGGTCACACAGGCCATGAAAAAGCTGGGTTACCGCCCTAACGCCAATGCTCGTGCATTAGTCAGCCAAAGCACCAATACTGTCGGTGTTTTGGTTGGTGATATCTCAGACCCCTTCTTCGGTACGCTGGTAAAATCGGTAGACAATGTGGCGCGTGAAAACGGCAAACACATTTTGGTCGGTAATGGTTCTCACGATCGCGAAGAAGAGAAGCAAGCCATCGAACTCTTAATCAACAACCGTTGCGAGTCTTTAGTGATTCACTCCAAAGGTCTTACCGATGAAGAGCTGATCGCTTATGCGAAAGAAGTGAAGGGCTTGGTAGTCATCAACCGCTATATCGAAGAGATTGGCGAGCGCTGTATCTTCCTCGATAACCAAAAAGGCGCCTACCTCGCTACTGAATACCTTATCCGTCATGGTCATCGCAATATCGCCTGCATCGCCTCATCAATTAACATTGAAGATGCTGACGAACGTGTTCAGGGCTATCGAGCAGCACTGAGTGACTACAACATCGAGTTGCCAGAGAGCTACATCGAAAGCTCACAACCAAGCAGCGAAGGCGGTGAATACGCCATGACTAACCTGCTCACCAAATCGCTACCGATTACTGGCATCGTCGCTTACAACGATTACATGGCAGCTGGCGCGCTTTCAGTCCTCGATGAGAATGGTATTCAAGCACCCGATCAAATGTCAATTGTCGGCTTTGATGACGGTTTAATCGCTCGCTACGTCTCACCAAAGCTGACCACCATTCGTTACCCAATTCAGATCATGGCAGAGAAAGCGACACGCCTAGCTTTGCAGCTTGCCAAACAGGAAGTGACCAGTTCAGAAACCATGAGGTTCTCACCGACTCTGGTACGCCGAAACTCAGTATCTAAAGTGAGTTAAAAAGATAAAAAAAAGCCCTAGCGAAAACCGTTCGCTAGGGCTTTGTTACCATACTCTCACTAATGTATCTTTAGTCATTCCCTCGTCAGTAATCTCCCCATAACGAGGTTCACCAAATCCTTTGAGCTGAGTGGTTCGGTCTGATTAATCCCCCGAAAATTCAAACTGATAGCAAGTTTGGTAGCGATACTCTTGTTCAGGTCTAAGAATACAACTCTCTTGCTTCCACTCTGGATGGTTTGGCGAGTCTGGTAAAAACTGAGTTTCCAACGCGACACCTGCGTAGTCTTGGTAGCTTGTATCAGAGCGATTTGGCGTTCCTGCCAACCAGTTTCCGGTGTAAAGCTGCATTGCAGGCTTAGTCGTAAACACTTTTAAAGTGACAAGTGCGTCGGGCGAAGTCACCGTCGCTGCACATTTCCCAGCGCGGCACTCTTCTGCTAACAAAAACGAATGGTCATAGCCTTTGGCATTTTTCTGCTGTTCATCGCCCATCAAACGCTCTGAGATCATCGTAGGCCGATTGAAGTCAAAACTGGTCGACTTCACCGACTTAAGTCCGCTCAAAGGAATGCCAGATTTGTCTGTTGGTAAGAATTGAGACGCGTTAATGCTGACAATGTGCGACAAGCAGTCTTGTTCTAGCTCAGCACCTAACAGGTTAAAGTAGGCATGATTGGTGAGGTTAACCACCGTCTCTTTATCGGTCGTTGCAAAGTAGTCGATGGACACACTGTTGTCTTCCGTCAGCTGGTAACTCACCGATACCTTGAGTGTGCCCGGGAATCCTTGATCACCATCTGGAGACGTTAACGTATAGGTTACTGAGCTTTCGGTTTGCTCCTGAACCTGCCAACGCCTCTTATCAAAACCGTTAGGACCGCCATGCAGAGTATTCCCTGCTTGATTCACATCGACCTTGTGGTTGGTACCGTCGATCTTAAAGCGGCCTTTCGCAATGCGATTCGCGTAGCGACCGACAGTGGTTCCCATATAACTGGCTTGCTTGTTGAAGTTTTCCATTGAGTTAACACCCAATAGAACTTCTCTCTTATTGCCTTTCAGTGGCAGGATACAGCTCAACCAGGTCGCGCCAATATCCATCAGTGTCACTTCCATGCCGTGTTGGTTGGTCAGTGTCACCAACTTGGCAGGTTGCCCATCATAGGCTGCCGTTTGAGTCATTGACTGATGCAAACTTTGCGCTTGTGTCATCCTACATTCCTTCCTAGTGCCAGCAAAAAGCCTCTACAAAAGTGCAAAGGCTTTACTATTTGGCCTACCATGATCTTTTTACTTCTGTAGGCCTATAATCAGAGGGTTAGATTACTTCAACTAAGCCCGCACCGTCTTTCGCTTGGCACACATAAATGGATTCTTTTAGGCCCGTCGCCGCTTGATATTTCTGTTCTACCGTCGCTTTGATGTCATCAACCAAGGTTGGTGGAACTAAAGCTACGATACAGCCACCAAAGCCACCGCCTGTCATACGTACGCCGCCCTGATCGCCAATCACCTCTTTAACCATCTCAACCAAAACGTCGATCTCTTTCACTGTGATTTCAAAGTCATCGCGCATTGAAGCATGAGATTCCGCCATCAACTCACCCATGCGTTTCATGTCGTGGTTGCGCAGTGCGACCGCCGCTTCTTCAGTACGATCGTTCTCAGTGATTACGTGGCGAGCGCGCTTAGCCACCATCTCATCCAACTCGTCGACTTTGGCATTGAATTGTTCAATGGAGACATCACGCAGTGCAGGTACGCCAAAAATACGCGCCGCTTCTTCACACTGTTCGCGACGAGTGTTGTATTCACTGTCGACCAACCCACGCTTCTTGTTGGAGTTGATGATCACTACTGCCATGTCCTCAGGCATCGAAACTGGCGTCGTTTCTAGACTACGACAATCTAACAGCATCGCATGGTTCGCTTGGCCTTCTGCTGAGATCATTTGGTCCATGATGCCGCAGTTACAACCAACAAACTCGTTCTCAGCTTGCTGGCCGTTCAATGCGATCTCCGCTTGGGTGATCTCTAGGTTGTAGAGCACCTTAAAGGTTTGACCGATAACCACTTCTAAAGCCGCCGAAGAGCTTAATCCTGCGCCTTGAGGCACGTTACCCGTTACCGAGATATCGGCACCGTTAAACTCATAGCCACGCGCTTTCAGACATTTCACCACACCACGAATGTAGTTCGCCCACATCTTGTCTTGTTGAAAAGTGATCTCTTGAGTCAAGTCGAACTCGTCCACTGCATCACCGTAATCAACCGATACTACTCGTACGATATTGTCGTCACGTTTTGCTGCCGCCACTACGGTTTGGTAGTTAATGGCACACGGTAGGACAAAACCATCATTGTAGTCGGTATGTTCACCAATTAGGTTTACACGACCCGGAGCTTGGATGATGTGAGTCGGAGCGTAATTGAGTACCGCATTGAAAGACGCTTTTGCGTTTTGGATTAGATCAGACATAGGAGACTCTCTGGTTAAACTTTAATTCAATTGATTGTGGCCCCTTACTGGCACCACTTTAATTCTGTTCGATTCCCTATCTCGTTCGTCCTCCTCTATCGGGAATGACAACATCAGCTTTTTAGCTTGTAGATTCCTAGGAACGTCACTTCTTAGGCGTCTCTCCAGTTGTCATTCCAGAATCGAGGGACGAGATATCTGGAATCTCGTTGTTACTTACCAAGCAGCGGGTTACTGCTCTTTGTAATGCACGTCACTCAAATCACGTAGACGCTGCGCCGCTTGCTCTGCCGTCAGATCACGTTGCGATTCAGCCAGCATTTCATAACCCACCATGAACTTGCGTACCGATGCGCTACGCAATAGTGGTGGATAGAACAGTGCGTGTAGCTGCCAATGATCAATGTCGGTCCCCTCTTCGAAGAATGGCGCATAGTGCCAGCCCATCGAGTATGGGAATGAACATTGGAATAGATTGTCGTAGCGGCTTGTTAGCTTCTTAATCGCAACCGCCAAATCATCGCGTTGCTCGTCAGTCAGTTCGCTCATACGACGAATGTGTGTCTTTGGCAGCAACATGGTTTCGAACGGCCACGCTGCCCAATAAGGTACAACGGCAATCCAATGTTCCGTTTCAACCACAGTGCGTGAGCCGTCTTTCATTTCAGCTTCAACATAATCCACTAATAGGTTTGAACCTTGTTGTTCGAAGTATTCTTTTAGAAGCTTCTCTTTACGTTCAATCTCATTTGGCAGAAAGCTGTTCGCCCAGATCTGACCGTGTGGGTGAGGCTGAGAACAGCCCATAGTCTCGCCTTTGTTTTCAAACGCTTGAACCCATAGGTAATCTTTACCTAATTCTTCAATCTGCTCGTTCCAGGTATCAATCACACCGCGGATTTTATTGACCGGTAACTCTGGCAGTGTTTTGCTGTGGTCTGGCGAGAAACAGATCACGCGGCTCAACCCTCGAACACCTTGAGTCTTAAATAGAGGGTTTTCAGACTCTGGAGCGTCAGGCGAGTCAGGCATCAACGCCGCGAAATCATTACTAAATACGTAAGTTCCGTCGTAGTCTAGGTTTACATCACCCGAGATACGTGTGTTGGTTGGACAAAGAAAACACTCTTTGTCGTACGCTGGAAGCTGTTCGGTTGATGGCTTCTCGTCTTGACCACTCCAAGGACGTTTCGCACGGTGTGGTGATACCAAAATCCACTGACCCGTTAGTGGGTTATAACGGCGGTGCGGGTGATCGACTGGGTTAAATTCAACTTTTGACATACTTACATTGCTCTTAATTTTTGTGTTCTTGGCACATCCACCAAGATAAATAATTCTTCTACAAGGAGATTCCCTATCACGCTCGTCCCTCGCTGTAGGGAATGACGTAAAGGTTCATAGCGTTAGGAACCAAGTACTCACTCGTCATTCCAGAATCGAGGTACGAGATATCTGGAATCTCTCTTTTCTCACGAACCTAAAATCTTCTTAATAGCCATTAGGGTTGTTGGACTGCCAATTCCACGTATCCGCCGTCATTTCATCAACGCTGCGAGTCGCTTTCCAACCTAGATCTCGCTCGGCTTTTTCAGTACTTGCCCAACACTCGGCAATATCTCCCGGGCGACGTGGACAGATTTCATAAGGGACTGGCTTACCAGAGGCTTTTGCAAAGGCTTCTACCATCTCTAGAACACTTGAGCCTTTACCTGTGCCTAGGTTGTAGATATGCAAACCCGCTTTCTCACCGACCGCTTTTAGTGCTGCAACGTGCCCATCGGCTAAGTCCATTACGTGGATGTAATCACGAACGCCTGTACCATCTGGAGTTGGGTAATCGTTACCAAATACCGCTAACTTCTCACGGCGACCGACGGCCACTTGAGCGATAAATGGCATTAAGTTATTTGGAATGCCTTGCGGGTCTTCACCCATAGTGCCTGATGGGTGTGCGCCAACCGGGTTGAAGTAGCGAAGCAGCGTTACGCTCCAATCGTTTTCGGCGTTAAACAGATCGCTCAAACACTCTTCAACCATGTATTTACTGCGCCCGTAAGGATTAGTTGTTGCACCTGTAGGAGAATCTTCAGTAATTGGCACAACCTCTGGGTCGCCATAAACCGTTGCTGAAGAGCTGAATACGATGCTTTTTACGCCCGCTTTTTTCATGCAACGAGCCAAAACCAAAGAGCCGTTTACGTTGTTGTCGTAGTATTCAAGAGGCTTAGCCACCGATTCACCCACGGCTTTTAAGCCCGCAAAGTGAATCACAGCTTGAATGTTGTTTTCTGAAAACACGTTATCGAGGAAAGATTCGTCGCGAATATCGCCAAGGTAAAAGGTTGGGCGTTGACCTGTTAACGCTTCGATTCTCTCAAGCACCAACTCTTTGCTGTTACACAAGTTATCAACGATGATCGGCTCCATACCCGCCTGCATCATTTGAATGCAAGTATGACTTCCGATGTACCCCATGCCGCCTGTAACCAGTACTTTCACAATCAACCTCTCTCTTAATCTTGATGACACTCAAGTGGAATATCCAAACTCAATAGCGTCGCGTTAATTAAATACTAGCAGTCAATTTGGAACTAATTCTGTGATCAAAACCACGAAGTGTAAACGTTTACACAAAGTTTCACAGATAGGTCACAGAGCGAAAGACGTGATAAATGAATGGTTAGCAACCTAATCCATTGAATTTAAATAAGATAATTATGAATAGCGAAATTTGCGATATGCACTAAGAGTTCTGAACTTATTTTACTAAAAGTTAATGCAATGACTTCCAGTTTCATTACAATAGACGTTGCAGAATTAGAGAGGTGCACTGGTTTTTTCGCTCATCTATGTTTAGAGCAGCCCAGTGTTCCAATAACAGGAAGTGAGTATGGCAACGTTAAAAGATATCGCAACCGAAGCAAATGTATCATTGGCGACGGTTTCAAGGGTCCTTAATGAAGATCCAACATTGAGTGTTAAGGAAGAGACCAAAAGGCGTATCTTTGAAATTGCAGAAAAGCTGGAGTACAAAACCAGCAGCTCACGTAAAACAGTTAGCAGTAAGAAGCAGCACCATCACTTTCTTGCGCTGTACAATTACAAGCAAGAAGCTGAGGTAAACGATCCATACTACCTATCTATTCGCCACGGAATTGAAACCCAATGTGAGAAGATGGATATAGAGCTAACTAACTGTTATGAAAGTAAAATACAGTCTAGCACTAGCCCTATTACAGGTATTCTTCTTGTTGGTAGAATGTCTCCAGAAGTCATTGAGCAAGCGAAAAAACTCACTGATAACATCTGTTATGTGGACTTTACTGATCACTCAGAACCGTACGACTCCGTTGATATCGACTTAGCTCGAATCAGTAAAGAGATCACTAACTTCTTTGTTGACCAAGGCTACGACCGCATCGGCTTTATCGGCGGCCAAGATGACGTAAATACACCGGATATTCGTGAAGTCGCTTTCGCAGAGTACGGCCTTTTGAAACAAGTAGTGAGTGAACAAGATATCTATCGTGGAGATTTCTCAAGCTTGTCAGGTTATAAGCTAGCGAAGCAGATGTTAGAAACTGGCGACTATCCAAAAGCGATGTTTATTGCTTCAGATTCCATCGCAATTGGCGTATTACGTGCTATTCATGAGCATGGATTGAACATTCCTGAAGACATCGCTCTGATCAGCGTCAATGATATCCCTACGGCTAAGTTTACTTTCCCATCTTTATCAACGGTTCGTATTCACTCTGAACTGATGGGTATTCAAGGCGTTAACCTACTGATCGAGAAAGCTCGTGATGGGCGCACCATCCCACTTCGTGTTTACGTCCCAAGCAAGTTGAAGCTAAGAGATACCACAAAATAATCTTTTAATTTCAAAAAGATAGATAAAGTCACCTTCTCTAGAGGTGGCTTTTTTGTATCAAGAAAACTATCTAAACCTCTTCCTAAAATCGCCCAGATCTGCCCACCTTTCCACCACACAGCATTCTTTTAAGTCGATCACACCACGTTGTAAAAAGCCCTTAAAAAACGTGATGTAGTTAAAGTAAAACGTTTTCACCAATTTCATTTAGTAAAACTTTTACTAATAATTACCTCAGTCCAAAAAATACTCGTATTCACTACGACCCAATTACGCATAAGAACGTCGGCTAGCATTCAAATAGGCCGAGAGAGAGGCAACGTGAACAACTGGGAAAACTTCCTGAACTTACATGAGAACCGTATGGCACCACGTGCTTACTTCTTCTCATACGCATCAGAAAAAACCGCTAAAACATTTCAACGTGAACTAAGCAGTCACTTCCAACTACTGAGTGGTCAATGGAATTTCAGCTACTTCACTAACCCGCTCTTGGTTCCTGAAGAGTTTTACTCTCAAGAGATGAGCGATTGGGGCCATATTACGGTTCCAAACATGTGGCAGATGGAAGGCCACGGCGACCTTCAATACACAGACGAAGGTTTCCCTTTCCCAATTGATGTACCTTTCGTACCGTCAGATAACCCAACTGGCGCATACCAACGTTCGTTCTTTCTTGGCGACAGCTGGAACGACAAACAGACCATCATCAAGTTTGATGGTGTAGAGACTTACTTTGAAGTTTACGTAAACGGTGACTATGTCGGTTTCAGTAAGGGCAGCCGACTCACCGCTGAATTCGATATCTCTAGCCACGTAAAAGCAGGCAACAACCTACTTTCTATTCGCGTGATGCAATGGGCAGACTCCACTTACATTGAAGACCAAGACATGTGGTGGACAGGCGGTATCTTCCGTGATGTTTACCTTGTTGGTAAAGAACAACTTCACGTTCAAGATCTAACGGTTCGCACTGATTTTGACGACGCTTACCAAAGCGCTACCCTTTCGTGCAACGTTGCTCTAGAAAACCTAGCAGCAGCGACAAACGCAACTCTTGAGTACGCATTGCTTGATGGCAGCCAAGTTATCTCCCAAGGCTCAGTAGATAACTTAACGGTTCCTAACCAACAAACTGGCGGCAATGCGAACACTCAATTCTCTATCGATGTAGTGAACCCAGTTCAGTGGAACGCTGAAAACCCATACCTTTACCAACTGCTGCTGACGCTAAAAGATGCTGACGGCAAAGTGCTAGAGGTCATTCCACAACGCGTTGGTTTCCGTGACATTAAAGTTCGCAATGGTCTGTTCTACATCAACAACAAATACGTGATGTTGCATGGCGTAAACCGTCATGACAACGACCACCTAAAAGGTCGTGCAGTTGGCATGGATCGCGTAGAGAAAGACTTGGTGTTGATGAAGCAACACAACATCAACTCAGTACGTACCGCACACTACCCGAACGACCCACGCTTCTACGAGCTATGCGATATCTATGGCCTATTTGTCATGGGCGAAACCGATGTCGAAACACACGGCTTTGCTAACGTTGGCGACCTAAGCCGCATCACTAACGATCCAGCATGGGAAGCTGTGTTTGTTGAACGTATTGAACGTCATATTCACGCTCAGAAAAACCACCCTTCTATCATCATGTGGTCTCTAGGTAACGAATCAGGCTACGGCTGTAACATCCGTGCTATGTACGATGCGGCAAAAGCGATTGATGACACTCGTTTAGTTCACTACGAAGAGGACCGTGATGCTGAAGTGGTTGATGTTATCTCTACCATGTACTCACGTGCTCAGCTAATGAATGCCTTCGGCGAGTACCCACACGAAAAACCACGCATTATCTGCGAATACGCACACGCAATGGGTAACGGCCCAGGTGGCTTAACCGAATACCAAAACGTGTTCTACAAGCACGATGCAATTCAAGGTCACTACGTTTGGGAGTGGTGTGATCACGGCATCTTAGCTCGTGATGAAGCGGGTACTGAGTTTTACAAATATGGCGGTGACTACGGTGACTACCCGAACAACTACAACTTCTGCATGGACGGTTTGATCTACCCAGACCAAACACCGGGCCCAGGCTTAAAAGAGTACAAGCAGGTTATCGCACCAGTGAAGATCCGCGACTTCAATTCTGAAGACGGCACATTCACCGTTGATAACAAGTTGTGGTTCTCAAACATTGATGACTACACCATCACAGCAGAAGTTCGTGCTGAAGGCGAAACCATTGCAGTACAACACATCAAGGTTGAAGAGTTGGCTGAAAACTCTAGCCGTGAACTGACACTTAATTTGCCAGAGCTTGATGAGCGCGAAGTATTTGTGAACTTTACTGTGCGCAAAGATTCTCGCACGCCTTACAGCGAAGCGAACCACGACATTGCGGTGTACCAGTTCCAAGTGAAAGAGAACACAGCACAGCTAGAAGCCTTCATCAACAACAATGCAACGGCACTGAATGTTGAAGAGTCTCGTCTCGCCTATCTAATCAAAGGTCATAACTTCGCACTGAACTTCTCGAAAGTGAGCGGCAAGCTGACGTCATGGTTGGTCAATGGCGAAGAGATGATTAAGTCAGAACCACGAATCAACTTCTTCAAGCCAATGATCGATAACCATAAGCAAGAGCACGATGGTTACTGGGAGCCTGCACACCTACAGATCATGCAAGAGCACTTCCGCACGCTTAACGTGGAAGAGAACAATGGCAAGGTTGAAATCACGACAACCAGCATCATTGCTCCACCAGTATTCGACTTCGGTATGCGTTGTGAATACCGCTACCAAATTAATGCGGAAGGCCAATTAAACGTTGAACTAAGCGGCGAACGTTACGGTGAATACCCGCATGTGATTCCTGTGATTGGTTTTGATATGGGCATCAATGGCGACTTCGACCAAGTTCAATACTACGGTCGCGGCCCCGAAGAGAACTACCAAGACAGCCAGCAAGCCAACATGATTGATGTGTACCAATCAACCGTCGCAGACATGTTCGAGAACTACCCGTTCCCACAGAACAACGGCAACCGCCAACATGTTCGTTGGGCTGCGCTTTCAAGCCGCGCGGGCAATGGTATTGCAGTAAAACCACAGCAAGAAATCAACTTCAGTGCATGGTTCTACACCAACCAAAACCTGCACCAAGCACAACACACCATTGAGCTAGAGAAAAGCGGTTACATCACGCTAAACCTAGATCACCAAGTGATGGGCTTAGGCTCTAACTCATGGGGCAGCGAAGTGCTCGACTCTTACCGCGTGTACATGGACGAGTTCCGTTACGGCTTAACTCTGATTCCATTCCAAGCAGGCGATTGCGACGCACAGCACCTAATCAATCACAACTTTGGCGATGAGTTTTTTACGGCGAATGCACTAAAAGCTCAACAACAACTGAACGAGGCATAAACGATGATCGTTTTAGAGAACTTAGAACAATTTAAAGTCGTCTACCGTGATGGTCGTAAATGGCAACGCTGTGTAGAAGCGATTGAAAACATCGGCAACATCAAAGATGGCGTGATGTATTCAATTGGTGACTCACTGGCCTACATGATTGAAGACGGCGTGGCTCGCAACACAGAAAACTTCACCGGTAATCGTCGTTACTTCGATGTGCACTACTACCTAGAAGGCCGTGAAACGGTTGAGTTCGCAGCGAAGTCAGAGCTAGAGCAAATCCAAGCTTACAGCGATGAAACCGACCGTGAACACTTAGTGGGTAACGGCGAAACTCGTGAGCTGGCAGAAGGCCAAGTGGCCATTTTTGACAACAACCAGGCTTACCGTTTCCACGGTGATAGCCGAGTTCGCAAAGTGGTATTGAAAGTGACCATTGAAGACGGTTACTTCCTCAACAAATAACAACAACCCTATTTATTCGCAGAGTGAGCCTTGCCGTTCAGGCTCACTGAATAATTAACTCTCTAAGTCACCGAATAAAGACTTAGGACCATAACTACTATAATTACGTGATTCTCGGAGGACACTACTATGTCTGAATCTGTACGCGGAAAGTTAGGCAAATTTGCCCTACTCTCCATGACATTTGCAGCGGTATTTAACGTTCGCAACATCGTAAACAACAATATCGAATTGGGATTAAGTTCTGCCCCTATCTTTTTGCTTGCGACCCTTATCTACTTCATCCCGTTCGTGTTCATCATTGCCGAATTCGTTTCAGCAAATAAGAACTCTGAGTCAGGTATGTATGACTGGCTGAAAAAGCCACTCGGAACCAAAGCCGCTTACCTAGGTTCATTCCTATACTGGTTCGTAAACCTGTTCTGGTTTGTATCTCTGCTACCAAACGTCATTGCTTACGCCTCTTACGCGATGTTGGGCTACGAATACGCCTTCTCTCCACTAGTGACTTCGGTGATCTCGATTGTTCTATTTGCCGCTGCAACCCACATCTCGACTAAGGGTGCGACTTGGCTAGGTAAGATCTCTGAAATCGTGGCTTACGGTGTATTCGCACTCTTTGCAATCTACGTTATCGGTGCACTAATGGCGCTAGGCGGCGACCATGTTCCAGCAGAGCCAATCACGCTTCAAGCTATGTCTCCGACCATTAACTGGGCAACGCTAGGCATTATGTGTTGGATCTTCCAAGCAGCTGGCGGTGCAGAAACAGCGGCGGCTTACCTAAACGATGTAAAGGGTGGCCACAAGTCATTCATCAAGGTGATCATTGGTGCAGGTATCGCTATCGGTTCAATGTACGCTGTCGGCTCATTGCTGGTAAACGTGTTCGTTGCTCGTGAAGACCTAACCTATGCGGGTGGTATGGTTGAAATCTTCACAGGCATGGCTCAGTTCTTCAGCATCTCAGAATCTCTAGTTGGCCGCTTCGTTGGTATCGTTCTGTTCGTTGCTATGTTTGGTTCAATGATGATGTGGACAGCAGCACCAGTGAAAATCCACTTCTCTGAAATTCCGAAAGGCGTTTACGGTGAGAAAACAACAGAGCTAAACGAACATGGTGTTCCAGTCCGTGCTGCATGGTGGCAGTTTGCGTTCGTATTCGTGATGCTTGTGGTTAACGGCTTCGGCTCTGAGTCAGTACAAGACATGATGAACACTGCAATCAACCTAACAGCGGGCACCGCAATGCTACCGCCTATCTTCATCATGGTGGCGTACTTTGTGTTCCGCTTGAAGCATGACGACACACCGCGTGATTTCCGTATGGGTACTCGCACTCAAGGTATGGCCGTGGTTTCCGTACTGATTACTATCTTCGTTGTGAGCATGACAGCGTCAGCCTTCCCAACAGGTGTAGACCTAGTTCAAGCCTTCTTCATCAACGTATTTATGACAGCGGTATTCTCTGGCATTGCATGGTGGTGGATCTCTCGCTTTGAAAAGAAGCAAGCAGGTAAAGAAGCTAAGCTAGAAACCGCTAAACAGTCGTAACCTTAGTTAACCTATAACATTTATAAAAAAGCGCCTTACATTGGCGCTTTTTTCTATTTAAATCAGATAATTAAAATCACAGACTCAATAATAAAAACGCCATTCCGTCAAGTGTAAAACTCTCATAAATCGTCATAAAACCCACAGGTAAAACATTAACTAAATATATTTACTCAAGCTCACATATTTGACTAATTTCAGTTAACTTATTGGCGTCTAATCTTTAATCTTCTTGTTGAAGAGATAGCCGATTCTACACAATAAAAAACGACACAAAGTCCCTACAAGCCTTTAAATAGTCGAAGTGTAGATGTTCAACTCTTCCATCCTCTTCTTTGTTAAATATGGTCTCCACCAAGTAATAAATTTACTTAAAGAGTCATAAACACAGAGAAGACCGATCGTAAAAATAACAACAATAATCGCTCTCCCCCTCTTTAAGAAAGGGAGTTAGCAAACCAACACAATAATAAAAACGCGGTCTAGATTTTCCTCTCTAGAACCAAGTACTAACGATCATCAACGTGATTCACCGGAGAACATCATGTCCGATAATAAACGCAGTACGATAGGCAAGTTTGCCCTACTGTCTATGACTTTCGCGGCGGTATATAGCTTCAATAACATCATTAACAACAACATCGAAATCGGCCTCTCTTCGGCTCCGATGTTCTTTTTAGCAACCATCTTTTATTTTGTTCCTTTCTGTCTGATTGTTGCTGAGTTCGTATCCCTGAATAAAGACTCAGAAGCGGGTGTTTACTCATGGGTTAAAAGCTCTCTAGGAGGCCGCTGGGCATTTATTTCAGCTTACACATACTGGTTTGTTAACCTATTCTTCTTCACGTCTCTGTTGCCTAGAATCATCGCTTACGCGTCTTATGCGTTCTTGGGTTTCGAGTACATCTTCACGCCAATGACCACCGCGATATTGAGTACCATTTTGTTTGCGGTCGCGACGCATATCTCCAACAACGGCGCGAAACTACTAGGCCCTATCACCTCATTAACTTCGTCACTAATGCTGCTTCTGACCATGTCTTACATTTTGCTGTCAGGCGGTGCGTTGATCGGTGGTATCGAGCCAGCTGACCCAATCACCATTGAAGCAATGACCCCAAGCTTTAACTGGGCATTCCTAGGTGTCATCACTTGGATCTTCATGGCCGCTGGCGGTGCAGAGTCGGTCGCGGTTTACGTAAACGACATCAAAGGCGGTCACAAGTCTTTCGTTAAAGTGATCATCATTGCGGGTATCTTCATTGGTGCGCTGTACTCGGTGGGTTCTATCCTGGCTAACGTATTCGTATCTCGTGAAGAACTTAAGTTCACCGGTGGTTCAGTACAGGTTTTTGAAGGCTTAGCACTCTACTTCGGCTTACCTGAAATTCTTATGAATCGCTTTGTGGGCATCGTTTCTTTCACTGCGATGTTAGGCTCTCTACTGATGTGGACAGCGACACCGGTTAAGATTTTCTTCTCTGAAATTCCTAAAGGTATCTTTGGTGAGAAGACGGTCGCTCTGAACAAACAAGGCGTACCAGAGCGTGCAGCTTGGGTTCAGTTCTTCATCGTGATTCCGTTGATGTTCATCCCGACGCTAGCGTCTGACACGGTGCAAGATTTGATGAGCACCATCATCAACATGACTGCAGCAGCTTCTATGCTACCGCCACTGTTCATCATGATCGCGTACCTGCACTTGCGCCTGAAACTCGATCACCTACCACGTGATTTCCGCATGGGTTCCCGCCCTGTTGGTATCGCAGCGGTATCGATTCTTATCAGCATATTTACCGTGGGTTTCTTCGCATCGACCTTCCCAACAGGTGCTGACATCATGACTATCATCTTCTATAACGTCGGCGGTATCGTGATCTTCTTGGGTTACGCTTGGTGGAAGTACGGTCAATACGAGAAAAGCTTGTCTGCAGAAGAGAAGAAGCTAGAAGCACGACCTGAACCTGCAAACGCCTAAGCTAATCCTACATCCTTGTTAAAAATTCTAAGGCACTCCCCATTCGGTGAGTGCCTTGTTATTTCCCCTGTTCTATTCCTTAATTTTCATTCAATTATCAAATACTCCCCACACCAACTATTTGCCTATAAATTCAACTAAACCTCAAAATAAAACACAGGTAAAAATTTTACTAAAATAGATCACACTTTGGCGTTAAAGAGATTTTAAACAACACATTTATCAGTAATATCAGTCAGGAGAACGCGAGCAACCTGACCGCTACGCCTTGAGAGCACCCCATATTAGAAGTCAGAACTGCTTACGATTCTTCATTTACTAACCCGACACAGAAGTGAACAAAATGAAAAGTAGTTTTACTAAAACCACTCTTATTACAAGTTGTATCCTTGCTGCGCTATCGGCGAATGCCCATGCTGATGAAACAGCGGCTAACCACAGCGAGACTCAACCTCCCCAAACCGAAACTCTATTTAACTTTTACGGTGAACTTGGTCTAGGCGGTCATGTAGCCCTAGAAGGTGACGACAAAGGCCGCTACGCAGACGGAACTTACATTGAAGCTGGCTTGGCTATCGAGCATGGCAATTGGTTTGGTCTTGCTTATATGGAAGGCTGGACAGTTCAAGCCGATGACAAAGGCAATGCATGGGCGACTGGCCATGGTTGGGGCGGCTTCGAAGGTGGTTTTAACCGCTTCTACGCAGGTTACCGCACAGATGCAAAAACAGAATTTATTGTCGGTCGTATGGACTCATCTCTGGATGACGTTCAATGGTGGGGTGACCCAACGGTAGAGTACGGCTATGCGATCTCAAATACTCGTGACGTACACGTTGGTGTGAAGATCCAAAACCTAGAAGGCAAGCTGCGCTACAGCGTTTCCTTCGCTCCAGAATCTGACTTCTCTGAAGACGATGCGCTGATTCACTTTGGTAAATACGACAACTTCGCAGACCAATGGAAAGATAAAAATGCCATGGTCAACGGTTATGTCCAATACGACCTGACTGACGACCTAACACTAATGGGTGGCGGTGAAGTTCGTAATAATGACGGTGGCGAACTTCTACTATTGGGTGCTGAATACAAGAACTTTGCTACTCGTGTGTGGCACGACACTGACAAAGGCAACCAAGAGTCTTTCGGCAGTGAGTCTGGTATTCAAACCAGCGCTTGGTACGAAGTCGCGCAAGGTGTTTACCTATCTGCCGCATACAACTACGCCAACTTTGATGGCGATAACGGCGAAAAAGAGATCACTTCTTACATCAACGCAGGTGTTTGGTACGAATACGGAAACGGTGCATTTGCGACCGCTTTCGATAGCCGCTTTGGCGTAGGTAGCGACACTGAAATTGGCGACGCACAAGTGTTCGCAATGCAATACTTCTACTGGTAATAACAGGAACTCACTATGAAACTGAACATATCATTCGCAGCTATCGCTATTGGCGCAGCACTTGTTGTTACTGGTTGCGCGTCAAATACAGGCTCTGAAGAGCTTCAAGCAAATCAATTTAAAAACGTTATCGACCGCACTGGCTCACCAAAATACATGCGTGACTATGACTTCGATGACCATCAACGCTTTAACCCGTTCTTCGACCTAGGTGCATGGCACGGTCACTTGCTACCAGACACAGCTGAAGGCATGGGTGGCTTCCCGGGAACGGCGCTACTTACTGAAGAATACATTAACTTCATGGCCGATAACTTTGACCGCCTAAGCGTGTACAAAGATGGCAAGAAAGTCGAATTCACGATGGAAGCTTACAGCCTGCCGGGCGCGTTGATTCAGACCCTAAAATCTGACGATGTAACGGTAGAGATGACGCTGCGTTTTGCTTCTAACCGTACCTCTCTGCTAGAGACTAAAATCACCACTGACTCGCCAGTTGAGTTAGTGTGGGACGGTGAACTGCTTGAGAAAACACACGCGAAAGAAGGTGTCGCGCAAACCGATAAAACAATTGCCGAGACTTACCCTGATTACAATCGCCAAATCGTTGCAACCGACGATGGCCTAAAAGTCACTTTCGGTAAAGTGCGTTCAACGTGGGATCTATTGACCTCTGGCGAATCTGAATACCAAATTCATAAGTCGATTCCAACCCAAACTAAGGTCGATGGCCTAATGTTTACTTCAACCGCAAGCATTGAAGAATCAACCACCATCTACACCACATACTCACACGTGTTAACTGCAGAAGAAGCAAAAGCGGAACAGCCTGAGATCAAAAAGATCATGGCAAACCCTACCGATTTCTTAGCGGCATCGGAAGCGCGCTGGGAAGGTTACCTAGAGATGGGGTTAACCAACCCGAATGCGACGCCTGAGCAAGAGCGTGTTGCGGTAAAAGCGATGGAAACCCTAAACGGTAACTGGCGTGGTGCAGCCGGTGCGATGGAGTTTGACTCTGTGACACCTTCGGTAACAGCGCGCTGGTTCTCAGGCAACCAAACATGGCCATGGGATACATGGAAACAAGCTTACGCGATGGCGCACTTCAACCCAGACGTAGCGAAAGACAACATCCGCGCAATGTTTGCCTACCAAACTCAAGCTGACGATCCGGTTCGCCCTTGGGATGAAGGTTACGTGCCAGATCTATTGGCTTACAACCTAAGCCCAGAGCGTGGCGGTGACGGTGGTAACTGGAACGAACGTAATACTAAACCAAGCTTAGCGGCATGGGCGGTAATGGAAGTCTACAAGACCACCAGCGACGAAGCTTGGCTAGAAGAGATGTATCCAAAGCTAGTGGCATACCACGATTGGTGGCTACGTAACCGTGATAACAACGGCAATGGCGTTCCAGAATACGGCGCAGCGCGTGATAAAGCACATAACACTCCTGAAGGCGAAATGTACTTCACAGTAGTTCGTGGCGACAAACATGAGACAGTCGTAGGCCAAGCGGCGCTGGATAAAGTGATTGCAGAAGGTAACTATGACTACATCGAGAGCCCAGCTCAAACTGCTGCGTCTTGGGAATCAGGTCGTGATGATGCGGCAGCCTTTGGTTTCATCGATAAAGATCAGCTAGACGCATACGTTGCCAACGGCGGCAAACGCAGTGATTGGGATGTTGAATTCGCCCAAAATCGCGCGGAAGACGGCACCTTGTTAGGTTATTCACTGTTACAAGAGTCCGTTGACCAAGCAAGCTACATGTACAGCGATAACAAGTACCTAGCGGAAATGGCTGACATTCTTGGTAAAGATGCAGAAGCGAAAGAGTTCCGTGAAAAGGCTGAGCACCTGTCGAACTACATCAACACCTGTATGTTCGATGAAGGCACGAACTTCTACTACGACATTCGCATTGAAGATAAACCTTTAGCTAATGGCTGTGCTGGTAAACCGATTGTCGAACGTGGCAAAGGCCCTGAAGGTTGGTCACCACTGTTCAACGGTGCAGCAACCCAAGCACACGCGGATGCGGTGGTCTCTGTGATGAAAGACACCTCAGAGTTCAACACCTACGTACCACTCGGCACTGCAGCGCTATCTAACCCAGCATTCGGCCCAGATATTTACTGGCGTGGACGCGTATGGGTAGACCAGTTTTACTTCGGCTTGAAAGGAATGGACAGCTACGGTTACCGTGATGATGCGATTGAAATGGCAGGCGCTTTCTTCGACCACGCTGATGGCTTGGTACAAGACGGTCCTATCCGTGAGAACTACAACCCATTAAACGGTGAGCAGCAAGGTGCGCCAAACTTCTCTTGGAGTGCAGCTCACTTGTACATGCTTTACAACGATTTCTTTACTGACGCAGAGTAAGTCAAAGCTTTAACATCGTTCTAAAACCACTACAAAAACAAAGGCACCCAACAGATGTTGGGTGCCTTTTTCTTTGAATCAACTTTCAGCTCATTTAGGTTACTGTAGTATTTGGCCTACTATGATCTTTTTGCTCCACAAGCAGATCACCAAGCCTCTATGCACCAAAGAATCGAACCTGATAACGGTAGTGCTCTTGTGTTAATTTGAACTCATCATGCACACTTGGCGTCCATGAATCATCCCCACCAACCCCCATATGAAAGCCATCGATGTAAACAAACAACTGGTCTTGCTCGGTGAGTTCACAGGTGTGTTTGGCCTGCACAAGTTGCTGCTGTCCAAAGCGGCTGACCGAAAAATGAAAATCGCCCTGTAATTTAAATCCGCCAATAACGGCTTCACGCACATCGCAACGCAACCCACAATCGGACGGGAAAATATAAGGAGTATGCATCTGCTCTATGCTCTGCTGATAGCGACCAATATGAGCCGAGCTTTTTCTGTCTGGGTAGTTTTCATGTGGCCCACGACCAAACCATGTCACCTCATTCGACGTCTCTTTTAGCGCGAAGGATAAACCAACACGTGGCAGTGATGGCAGACCTTTGGCGGCCTGAACATGCACATCGATAATCACTTCGCCATCAGAGAACAATTGATATTGCCAAGTCGACAACAGGCGTACTTGCCCTTCAACAACATGGGCAATTTTCGACATCACAAGCACTTTGTTTTCATGCGTGAAGAAGGAGAAATCAATGCACTCTGGCGTCAGAGAATCTAATCCCGCGGCTTGCCATCGCGCTATCCATGAGTTGGGATCAACGCGATTTGCTTCACTCACACCAATATCGTTATCCAGTGGTGCACGATAGAAGTTATCACGAATGCCACTGGCAAACTGTTCAACACCGTCTTTCAACCAACTTTCCACATAGCCTGTTATACGATCGAACTCAACGCGATAACGCGCACCGACAATAGCGAGTCGCTCTTCACTCTCGATGGCCTGCGGTGGATGCTCAGAGACATTATCATCCAGCACCAGCTGTGATGATGTAGGTAAAGTGAGTTGCTCGGTGGCTGTAACGTGACCTTTGCTTGCCCACTTAGTATCTTGATGTAATCTCACTTCTAAATTTAGGTGGTTGAGCGCATTGGCCTTTTGAGGAAGCACAATGCCATCTAACTCAATCTGAATACTCGACTCTGGTTCTAACAACAGTTCAATGCTGCCACAACTTTGCTCTTCTCCATCTTGAGCAATAGACCAACAAAGGGTTTCTTTATCACTTGAGCAAAATAGGTTCTCGCTGCGCACTTCAATCACTACAGGCTCAGTCGATATCAGAGCGAATTGATAAAACTGTTGCGCCTTTTTTACCTCGTTCAAGCTCGGGTGCGGGGTTCGGTCTGGAAACACCAATCCATTGATACAGAACTGACGATCATTAATCTCATCACCAAAATCGCCACCATAGCCCCAATAAGGCTTGCCTTGTGCGTCGGTTTTGGTGATGCCTTGATCAACCCAGTCCCAGATAAAACCACCTTGCAGCCTTGGATTATCGCGAAAGGCTTGCCAGTATTTGTTAAAACTACCTAGGCTGTTGCCCATCGCGTGTGCGTACTCACATAAAATCAGCGGACGCTGCTCATTCGGCAATGCGATCGCTTTGCGAATTCCAACACGCGGCGTCACCTCTGGTTGATGAGCAACGACAGGTAAATCCCAATCCACTCGCGCATACATAGGGCACAGAATATCGGTAGCTGCGGTATCCGCCCCACCTCCTTCATATTGAACAGGTCGAGTTGGGTCGCTCTGTTTAACCCACTGATAGAGTGCATGATGGTTACGGCCAACCCCTGACTCATTGCCCAGTGACCAAATGATCACGCTAGGGTGATTTTTATCGCGTTCGACCAAGCGAGTCATGCGACGCATATAAGCATTTAGCCAAGAGGCATCGTCTGATAGGCGGCACATAGGTACTTGCCCGTGTGTTTCGATGTTTGCTTCATCAACCAAGTACAACCCATATTCATCACACAGTTCATACCAAAGTGGGTGATTAGGATAATGAGCGGTTCTCACCGCATTGAAGTTGTTTTTCTTGATGAGTTTAATGTCTTGAATCATGCCCTCACGAGTCATGGTATGCCCAAGTTCAGGGTGATGCTCGTGTCGATTCACGCCGCGAATTAGCAGCGGCTTACCATTAACTTTAAGCAGGCCATCGTTGATCTCGACACTGCGAAAACCGACATCGTAAGCTTCGCAATCGAGCAGCTCGCCTTGTTCATTCTCTAACGAGATAACACAGCGATAGAGATAGGGAGATTCAGCACTCCATTTGTGGGGGTTAGCAACGGAATTTTGGCTGTATGCAACTTCCTGCCAAGGCCCTTTTTCATCGACATATCGTTGGCCAAAACCGACAACATCAGGTTCAATGACTTTCTGAGCTTGCGCATCATACAATTCAATTTTTACCTGATAAGCATCGCTACTGCCGTCACTGTTTTTTGATATTTTCACATCAACACAGAGCTGCGCGTCGCGATAAGCAGCGTCTAATTGAGTTTCAATTTTTACATCTTCGATCGTAGTCTTCGGCTTAGTGAGCAATGTAACGTCGCGGAATATGCCGCTCAACCACCACATATCTTGGTCTTCAAGATACGAGCCATCTGACCAGCGTAACACCATAACTGCTAACGAGTTCTCTCCCGCTTTGACAAACGCCGATAAGTCAAACTCAGCAGGCAAACGGCTGTCTTGTGAATAGCCAACCCACTTGCCGTTACACCACAAATGAAAAGCAGAGTTGACGCCATCGAACACAATTCTGTGGGTATTCGCCAATGCTTGCTCTGTGCATTGAAAAGAGGTTCGGTACAGCCCTGTCGGGTTATCGCGAGGCACAAATGGCGGATTATCCGCAAACGGGTACTTCACATTGGTATAAATTGGTTTGTCATAGCCTTGCATCTGCCAGTTACTCGGCACCTCAATCGAGCCCCAGGTTGTATCGTCAAAATGCTCTGCAACCATGGCTTCACTAACCAACTCTGGCGCATCAAACAGCTGAAACTTCCAGACCCCATTTAAAGATTTGGTATTCGAAGCTGTTCGTGCAAGAGCACCTTCTCGAGAGGTATACGCCTTCAAAGGAGCATGCGCTTCCAGCACGTTATGATGTGTAATGTGTTGGTTTTCCCACTCACGAGCGGAGATGATTTGAGAGAAGCTTCTCATTAACTGTTCCTTGCAATAAGCCGTTCAGAGTGTGTCATTGTCAATATGACTTAACTGCCTTTAGCCAATGGCAGTGGCAACGAGGTGAGTCGCACCATAAATACTATTG
Source organism: Vibrio sp. THAF190c (assembly GCF_009363355.1). Taxonomy (NCBI): domain Bacteria; kingdom Pseudomonadati; phylum Pseudomonadota; class Gammaproteobacteria; order Vibrionales; family Vibrionaceae; genus Vibrio; species Vibrio sp. THAF190c. Next base: position 2,609,915 of record NZ_CP045338.1, read on the forward strand.
ACGATGACACATACAGAGTGATGAAAGCCGCAGCGACAGTTGCTGCGGCTTGGTCTCAATTACTTAAAGGCGCGTTTGCTTACCTTATCTAGCTTCTTAAGAATCTTATCGATACGTTCAGGGTGAACCATAAACTCTTGGAAACCTTTCATCCCCTCTTTTGCCATCGCTGGGTTGGTGTCTCGATCATAGAACTGTGCAGTACCATCACTCGCTGCCAACATCGCAACGCCTTTGTCTAAGAACGGATCTGACTTAGCTTTCGCTTTGTTGTTGGTTGGGATCTGCAGCAGCATCTCATTGATTAGCTGTTGGTTCTCAGCACGAGCGACAAACTCTAAGAACTTACGAGCATCAGCTTTGTTCTTCGCTTTTGATGGAATGTGCAGAGTATCCATTGGCGCATCTTCTGCCATTGGCACGCTTGGGTCGATGACTGGAAATTGGAAGAAATCCATCTTGCCGTCCAGCTCCGCCGGGAAGTTTGGCGTAATGAAGTTACCCATTAAGTACATCGCTGCCTTACCGTTGTATAGGAAAGGTTGCGCTTCTTGCCAAGAGTAAGATGCGTGGTTATCTAAGAAGTAGCCTGGCTCAACCAACTCAGCCCAGTTAGCGAATGTTTTCTTCACACGCTCATCGGAGTAAGGGACCTTGCCATCCATCAATTGGATATGGAAATCTAAGCCATTGGTACGCATGTTGATGTAATCGAACCAGCCAGCAGCCGTCCACAGATACTTAGTACCGATGGTAAATGGTGTCACGCCGTTTTCTTTTAGCGTTGCTGACGCCGACTTTAGCTCTTCCCAAGTTTTTGGTTCAGCAATACCGTACTGCTCAAAGATGTCTTTACGGTAGTAGATACCCCATTGGTAATACGTGTAAGGCACACCATATTGCTTGCCTTGCACCGTCATCGCCGGCGCCGCTGCTGCAAAGTCTTGCTTCATGTTGTTGTCTGCCCAGATGTCACTCACATCTTCAAACAAGCCACGATCAACAAACGCCTTCATACGGTTACCGGCATACCAGAACACCACATCCGGTGGCGAGGTCACCAACCAGTTACGAATCGTGGTTTTATACGACTCATGGTCATACAGGTTGTACTTAACCGTGATATCAGGGTTCTCTTTTTCAAAGCGACTGATGATCTCACTCCAAGCCTCTTTTGGCGCTGGGTCAGAGGCATCTGAGTTGATGACTAAGGTTCCTGCGAACGCTGTAGTCGAGACGGAGGCAGCAAGCACTGCAGTTGCAGCGATATGTTTCACGTATTTCATATGTAGGTCCTTGTTATAGAGCGGGGCTCACTAAGTCCAATTTTTATTATTGTGCTGGGTAGAGTTATTCGTGCTTTGGTTACTCTCGGTGTATCCATTTAAGGTGGATTGTTTACATAACGGCTCCTACTTTGAGGAGCCCTCATTGAATATTTAGCCTTTGGTTGCACCTAAGGTCAGACCGGCAATAAAGTGCTTCTGCATGGTAAAGAACAGCACAACGGGTGGAATTGCGGCGACTACTGCACCCGCTGACATGAACTGCCATGACGCCAACCACTGACCTTGAAGTGAACTTAAACCAGCAGTCACTGGACGCACTTCATCACTTTGAACCAGAACCAAAGCCCAGAAGAAATCATTCCAGATAAAGGTAAACACTAAGACCGCAAGTGCAGCTAACGCCGGGCGAACCAGCGGCAGAACCACATGCCAGAATATTTTCCATTCGCTGACCCCTTCTACACGCGCAGCTTCGATCAGAGCATCAGGAATACCGACGATAAAGTTGCGCATAAACAGGGTACAAAAACCGGCTTGAAAGGCGATATGGAAGAAGATCAGAGCCCAATGTGTATCGTACAAGCCTAGGTTAATCGTCAGGTCACGTACCGGGATCATCAGGATCTGGAAAGGTACAAAGTTACCCGCAATGAACATAGCAAAGATCCAGAGGTTGGCTTTGAAGTTGTATTTAGCTAACGCATAGCCCGCCAATGTCGAGAGAGCAACCGCTCCCGCCACCGCTGGTAGGGTGATGATTAAGCTATTAATTAGGTACTGGCCCATCGATGTCGAGGTGAACACTTGAGTGTAGTTTTCAATAAACTGAATCTCGCTTGGCCAGCCCCAGTAGTTACCTTTGTTGATGTCTTCCATCGAGCGAATCGAGGTCATCATCACCGCAATCAGGGGTAGCAGCCACATGACAATAGAGATTGGCAGAGCCACTCGATAACTGATGTTGGTAAAGCGTCCTGCTTTTTGAATCGGTTGTGGATACATTATTTTTCACTCCTCAACATACGCCACAAGAAGTAAGCGATATAGATATCCATAATCAGGAATAGGACAACGGAAACCGCAGCGCCATAACCCATTCGATAGTTAAAGATCGACTCTTCGTACATTTGATAAGCCAATACTGTAGAGCTTCCCCAAGGGCCACCAGCAGTCATGGTTGCCACCAAGTCAAATGAACGCAGGGCGCCAATTACGGTGACGACCACGGCAATAAAAGTGGCAGGTCGCAATTGAGGCAACACCACATACCACAGCATTCGCCACTTCTTGGCTCCATCCAGTCGTGCTGCTTCCAACTGTTCAGGGTCTAGGTTGTTCAAGCCCGTTAAGTACAAAATCATGCAGTAAGAGATTTGCGGCCACAGGCCTGCCACGATAATTCCGTAGGTAACGTAATCTTCATTGGCGAGAATGGAGATAGGCTCAAAGCCAAGTGAACCTAAGACGATATTGAACAGGCCAAAGGATGGGTCGTAAAACCAGGCAAACACTAAGCCCACAACCACTTGTGAGATAACAAATGGAAAGAAGAAGAGAGACTTAACGACACGGATGCCTTTCACTTGTTGGTTGAGAAAGAGGGCGATAGCCAGACCACAAGGTGGCGCAAGCATAAAGAAGATCAACCAAAGGAAGTTGTTAGTCAGTGAGGTGTAGAACGCATCGGAGTCAAATAGCTCACGATAGTTCTCTAGCCCCACCCACTCTTTCTCACCAAGACCGTCCCACTCGAAAAAACTCAACCAGATACTGTCCACAATCGGAAAGATCACATAGAGCGAGAAGATGGCTATTGCCGGTGTTAAAAACAGCCACGGCGACAGCTTAGAGCTGATGCGCCTTTTCTTTCTGGCTGATGGGATGCGATTTTCTGGGTATATCGTTTTCACAGATTGCACCATTTTCCCAAATTCCTTGTCTTCATAGCTTTGTTTACAATTCCATTTGTTTCAAAGTTAATCGGCGAAACATCATCAAATTGCTAAGCTTTAATCGTAACCATGCTCAAATATTAATCTCAGCAATCATATTTTGTATCTTTATGTTTAAATTGTGTAAACGATTCCACAAAAAACAGAATACTTTGTAAAATTTGTATGAGCCGGATCAATAAATCGTGCGAGGCACCTAACAAATTTCTGATGAATGCGTATGTTTTAAAGGCAAAGTGATGTAGTCCAACAAGGCAAGGAGATAGCATGGCTGATATCAGCTTAAAAAAGGTCATTAAGCGTTATGGTGATGTACAGACCATCCACGGTGTTGATCTAGAGATAACCAACGGTGAGTTCGTTGTTTTTGTTGGTCCGTCAGGTTGTGGTAAGTCGACACTGCTTCGCTTGGTTGCTGGTTTAGAAGAAATTACCGAAGGCGAAATTCATATTGGCGACGAGCTAGTCAACGATGTTGACCCTGCCGAACGCGGTGTCGCCATGGTATTCCAATCTTATGCACTCTACCCACACATGACTGTGGAAGAGAACATGGGCTTTGGTTTAAAGATGAATGGCGTTGCTAAAGAGACCATTGAAAAGCAGGTCACCAGCGCAGCCAAAACACTGCAATTGGAACACCTACTTAAGCGCAAACCGAAAGAGCTTTCAGGTGGTCAGCGACAAAGGGTGGCTATTGGACGTGCAATTGTTCGCAATCCGAAAGTGTTCTTATTCGATGAACCACTCTCGAACCTAGATGCAGAACTTCGTGTCGATATGCGCCTACAAATCGCCAAATTACATCAAGATCTGCAAAACACCATGATTTATGTCACCCACGATCAAGTCGAAGCGATGACGCTTGCCGATAAAATCGTGGTGCTTAGAGACGGTAGAGTCGAACAAGTCGGCTCACCATTGGAGCTTTACCACAACCCACAGAATGAGTTTGTGGCTGGCTTTATCGGCTCACCGAAGATGAACTTCTTACCATGCGTAGTGGGCTCTTGCTCAGAGACTCATGCTCAACTTTCGATTAATGGTAATAGCCAAATCACTCTGCCACTTCCAAATCAAAAGTTAGCAGAAGGACAACAGCTGACACTAGGCATCAGACCAGAGCATTTGGAGATCAACGGCGGCTCTGAGATAACGATTGAGTTTCAAAGTGAGGTGGTTGAACGACTAGGAAATAGCACCTACATGTTTGGTCAATCTTGCGGCATAGACGGCTTTAAGGTTCACCTCCCTGGCGACCAAGAGGTGTCTCGCTATCAATCTCTGGAGCTAAACTTCTCTGCAAAAGACTGTCATCTATTCGATGCACAGGGGCAGCGAATCGACTAGCTATACGCTTATACAAAGCCAGTCTGCGCACTGGCTTTGCCTTTCCAACACTCTCCTCTCTTACTCTATCTACTCCCTCAAGCTCGTTGGATAGGGTAAACGTTACCAAAACAGTGACATTTTCAGCTCCAAATCCGGCTCTTTTTGACCTTGTAGGTAATCCGGACATTATTTTGATAGTTGTTTTCTTAATAAGCACTACACTAAAGCCTCACCCTTCCTTTTTTGAGAAAACCTAAATGCCTAATGCTGATTCCAACCTAAACAAACGTATGGGAATCGTTGCGCTCACTTGGCCAATATTCATTGAAGTTCTACTGCGAACCGCGCTCAACACCAGTGATGTATTCATGCTATCTGGATACTCAGACAAAGCCGTATCAGCGGTTGGTGTTATCTCGCAAATCTCATTTTTCCTAATCATTGTCTCCACCATGGTGAGCAGCGGAACAGGTATCTTGATTGCACAATACAACGGCGCTTCTCGCGATCAAGAGAGTGCGCATGTCGGCGTAGCCAGTATTATCCTCGCCGTCATCACAGGCGTTTTGTTGAGTATTCTCGCAGTGTTAGGCGCTGAATATTTCATTCCGCTCTACCAGCTTGAAGCGCAAGTGGAGCAGTACGCTCAAGAATATCTGTTTATCAGCGGTGCGCTGACTTTTAACGTCACCATAGGGGTTGTACTGACTACGATTCTTCGCAGTCACGGCTATTCAAAGTCACCTATGGTCATCAATATGATTGCTGGTGTTATCAACGTTGTAGGTAACTACTGCGCTCTTTATCAACCATTTGGGTTGCCTGTTTACGGTGTTCAGGGTGTGGCGGTCGCGACCGTGTTCAGTCAAGTTGTCGGTATGTTCATTTTGATTGGAGTGGTCAGAAGCAAAGGGATCGACCTTCCAATGAAGCAATTTAGAGAGATTCCAAAATCGATTTACCAAAAGATCATCAAAATCGGCTCCATGAATGCGGGTGAAGTGCTCTCTTACAACATGGCCCAAATCAGCATTACCTTCTTTGTGGTGCAAATGGGCACCTCTTCGCTGGCGGCCTTTACCTACGCCCAGAATATCGCTCGCCTCTCTTTTGCGTTTGCGTTGGCTACTGGTCAAGGCAGTCAGATTCAAACGGGCTACTACATTGGCAAGGGCTGGATCGATGAGATCACCACACGAGTGCAGCGATACTTTATAGTAGGTTTTATTGCATCAACCGTTATCACCTGTTTGATATACCTATTCCGATTCGAGATCTTAGACGTCTTTACTCAAGATCCAGAGATCATCGCTCTGACGGCAGGTTTGATTGCTGGCTCAATACTGCTTGAAGCAGGCCGTGTGTTTAATCTGATTTTTATCTCTTGCCTAAAAGCCGCTGGCGACATTCAGTTCCCAGTAAAAATGGGCATATTGAGTATGTGGGGCATTGGGGTTGCCATGAGCTATTTGCTTGGCGTGCACTGGGGCTACGGCGTATTCGGTGCTTGGATGGCGATTGCGATGGATGAATGGTTCCGAGGCATCATCATGGCTCATCGTTGGCGAGCGAAGAAATGGACTAGATACTCTTTCTAAACGTATTGAGACAGAAAAGAAAAAGCGCTAGGGGGAGCTAGCGCTAACCAACTAAATCCGTTTAGTGTGGGAGAGTTTTCAACTATATCAAACCGTTATAGTCGATACTAAAAACTTAGATAAACGAAAAATTCTATTCATTACATCTGTAAAAATCTTTAATTTAAGTATAGTCAGGTTCTGAAAATTGGCGTGATTTTTTTGTAGGAAAACTCTGATATTTTAACCTCGTTTTTCCATCACATTGTCTTCATTAATAATTGCCGACACCGCATTAGAAACTAAGCTTCGTAAGTGTTTGTTTTTGTCTTCAGCGATCTTTCCTCGACGATAAAGTAACTGAATATCGAAGTCCGGCACATCGATAGGCGGAGTGATGGCAATCAGACTCTCTTCTACCACTTCCGACTCACTACGAGCCACCAGCTTAGGCACAATACACAGTATTTTTCGACCACGGATCAATCGTTTCACGGTCAAGAAGTTGCTTGAAGACAAAGCGACCTTTCGCGTTACACCGGCGTCGGCCAACTTAGCATCTACCCCTGTTTGCAACGCGCCATTCGGAGAAACTAAAGCATGCTCGACTGCAACAAACTCTTCAATTGAGATTGGATCGCTTACGTTCAAAATCTGACTGTCATAAAGGCAAACATGCTGCTCAGTGTAGAGGTGCTTAGTCCGATACAGTGATGGCACTTCTCCAAAGCTACCGATGGCAAGGTCTAATTTGGCCTCTTCGAAGACGTGTTGATAATTGGATCGGTTTACATTAAAGAACACAACTTGAGAATTAGGAGATTCAGTTTTGATGTAATCAAAGATGCTTGGACCAAACATCTGCTCAGCATAGTCGGTCAATCCAATCTTCCATGTACCTTGATAGGTATCAACATCAAACACTTTGGACATCAGTACTTCGGATTGAATAGTACTCAATAGAGCATCAACTGTTACAGCGAGTTCAATCGCTCTGTCAGTCGCTTGCATGCGTGAGCCAACTCGCTCAAACAGAGGGTCATCGAACAACTTCCTCAACCTCTGCAAGCTATGACTCATTGCTGATTGACTGACATAACATCGCTCAGCCGCTTTGCTCACACTGTTGGTTTTGTACAAAGCCTGCAATGCAATCAACAAGTTAAGATCAATACCCTTCCAATTGAAATCCGCCACCAGAAAAACCTATATGATTCATAGTAATAATTAAAACAATTAATTTGAATCATAGTACAACTCCACATAAATTAGCCACAAACATTTATTTGGATACGATCATGCTTTCAATTTTTAAGACGTTTTTCTGGCTTGGCTGGATTAGCTTTGGCGGGCCTGCCGCGCACATTGGGTACTTTCGTAAGACCTTTGTTGAAAAATTAAACTGGCTGTCAGATGAAGAGTACGGTCAAATTGTTGCCCTCAGCCAATTCCTGCCAGGGCCAGGTTCAAGCCAAGTGGGATTTGCTCTAGGCTACAAAAAAGGCGGCTTAACTGGCGCGATTGCCGCATTTGTCGGCTTTACCTCGCCATCTGTCATCTTGATGCTTGTGTTAGCCGTTATCAGTGGTCAGTTTCTCGAAAGCTCATTATTCAATTCGATCATCCATGGACTAAAACTACTGGCTGTGGTTGTCGTTGCTGATGCGACATTTGGCATGTACAAAAACTTTTGCCAATCAAAACTAGCCACGACCCTATGTGTTATCACGGCTGTTGTGCTACTGCTCATGCCCGGTATCTGGTCGCAGATCCTAGTGCTATTTTTTGCTGCATTCATCGGCAGCCAGTACTTGCTTCCTAAAGAACCTAAGGCAATTCAAAGTACCAATAAAATCTCAGTGATGCCTCTGATTATCTTTGTTGCCCTATTAGTTGGCCTACCACTAGCAAGCTCACTTTCACAAGGTATTGAAGTATTTGGGCTCTTCTATCAAGCCGGTAGCTTGGTATTTGGTGGCGGGCACGTAGTACTTCCGTTATTGCAAAATGGTATTGGTGACCAACTGTCCCAAGATGCGTTTTTAACCGGTTACGCAGCAGCACAGGCTGTTCCAGGGCCGATGTTTACCCTAGCAACCTATCTGGGTTACGTGCTAATGCCTTCCGCGCCTATTATTGGTGCTCTACTGGCAACTATCGCGGTCTTCCTTCCAGGCTTTTTACTGCTGCTTGGTGTGTTAAAGAACTGGCAGACTTTAGCAAGCAAGCCTAAGGTAGCAGGCGCTTTAACAGGGGTTAATGCTGCGGTCGTTGGTCTACTATTAGCGGCTCTATACCAACCGATCTTTACCAGTGCGGTAAACAATGGTTTAGACTTCGCATTGATTATTGTTGGTGTGTGGCTTCTCAAATCAGTTAAGCTGCCGATCGTTGGCCTAGTCGGTGTGTTTATTACTGCGGGTGTTGCTCTAAACTTTATTTAATGCGCTACTGTTACTAACAAAGAAAATGTTACTGACAAAGAAAAGCGTCACATTAAGGTGTGACGCTTTTTAATTTGAGTCATACTACTTTAAGACCATATCCACTCGTCGGTTTTGCTGCCTACCTTGCGAGGTATCATTGCTTGCGATTGGTACTAGCTCGCCTTTTGATACGCCTTCAAGAGACTCTTTATCAGCTCCTTTCTGAACAAGGTAATTCTCAACAGAAGTAGCACGTCGCAAGCCTAGAGAGAAGTTGTATTCCTTGGTACCAATGCTATCAGTATGTCCCTCAACAAATAGATTCGGATTATTACGGGTGATCTTCTTCGATAGCTCATCCAATACGTAAATGGATTCTGGTGTTAAGCGATATTTATCAAACTCAAAATAGACACGTGCAACCACATCGCCACTTTCGAAGTCCTCAAAGTTACCTTGAGTAATCAAAAACTCGATACACTTTGGGCTTACGCCTTGCCTTAACAGCTCTCGGCGCAATTGATCTTGTGGGAAGACATAGTTACTCTCTTGTTCAATCAGTGAAAACGGCCCTTGATTAAGCGTCATCGAGCGGCCTTTATGCGCTGAAATAGAGTGTTGAAAATTGACATCGTCCTGCGAGCAGTAATATTCCAACTTGGTAACCTGGTCTTCAGAGGCATAACCTGCTTGAGAATAACTAACCAAAAGCAACAGCGGTAATCCTACCCAGTAATTTGACTTTTTCATGTTTTCTCCTTGTTATCAGCACATTCAGACAACCACTATTTCAAATGACCGATCTCTTCACTAATCAGCTCAAGTATTTTGGCGAGTATCTCTGTCTTGTTTTGTGCTTTAAAAACGTTATCTTCGCCAGCACACGTTTTTAAACCCACGTTACTATCTAGGTCATAGTCAAAACCGATAACAGCAATTCTAGATAACACGTCATCACCGCCGCTCGTTGTTTGGCTATTCAAATCATTCCTAATCTTGTCGCACATTCCATGCTGCCCATAAAGCTTCTCCGAAATCCCTTTGTGGGATTTTGTTCCTTTGTTGGCGATTTTGTTGTCACCTAAGTCAGCACCATCCGATAAAATGATGATAAGTCGTCGAGGGTTATCTCCTTTCATTGCTAATTGTGCGCCACGAATTAGTCCTTGATGAGATGCGGTATATCCATCCGGTCTAAATGTCTTTACGGTATTATTAAAAGCCGTGAAACCTGTTGTCGGTAGAATATCGTTAAACTTAGCATCAGGGTATATATTTGATGTTCGACAATTTGATGCACTTTTTTCGTTGAAGACATTATTTACAGTCGAGTTGAAATTAACTCTAATTTCAGTTCTTGGTCTAAAGTTCTTTATTACTACCTTAGATTTATAAACGAGCTGATCTAAATAACAGTTATGTTGGGTCACTTTAGTATAATTATTAAAACCAGCAAAAGAGATAGTGTTATCATCAAGGTTCACGTTGTCATTAAACTTCTGTAACTCTACTGTTACTGCAGCGATTACATCCCTTAAGTCTTTATACTTATCTTGACTACCACCACTCCATCCATCATCCATAGAGCCTGAGAAGTCAGATACAAACACTACATCAACAGGGTTGTCTTGGTACTTTCTAGATATACTAGATCCTGAAACATCGAATTGAGCACCAAAATTTTCGTCACTCGAAAACCAACTGTCGTGTTTAGTTGATGCGGTCACTTCATACTGAAAGAATCTTGAATCACCATTACTTAATCCAGAAACACAATCGGGAATGTTGTCGCAATCTAACTTGGTTATTTTAACCCCTGTAATGCTCTCTTTATCTGTCACATAAGCATTTACATAGGCGTTAACTATATCTTTATTAACCTGACTACCGTTAGTCCCGATGTTGTCATCATTATGTGCCGATACTGCAAGCACCGCTGCCTCTAACGCATCATCTAAACGAGCTTTGTCTTGTAAACCCCTAGCGCCATCCGTCCCCATACTAAACAACATCCATAGTGCTGGGAGTATTAACACTGTTAATATTCCAGCGTGACCTTGTTGACCCTTACGCAGTCTCAGGTCATTTTTAGATAGTAAGATATTCATACTACCTCCCCACTATCACAGACGAAGATTGAACCGTCGTAAAACCCGCATTCAGCAAGTTGGCAATTAAATTCTCCGTTTCATAACATAATGTGACTCGATATAAAGTAGCTTGTCGCCCCCAAGAAGTTACGACACTCAAATCCCCTTCCACACTTGAAAGTGTTTGTGCAGGTTGGCAGTTCGTTCCTTCAGCATAAGTCACTAAAGTATTCGCAGTTCCATCGCTTTGATACGTCTGCTCTTCAATTAGAGCCCCAAACTTGGTTGAATCAAAACTCTCTAAAGTACGTCCAAATGAACTCTTAACGACGTCAAATACTAAGTCAGCATCAGCCTGAGTCGTCAGATAACTTTCGTTATATAATTGAGTTCTTTCTTTCAATAAATTTACTGAAGAAAAAGACAATCTATCCAATTTACCCTTTGTTGATATTTTTATGGTTGAATCTATTGTCACCATTAGAAGAATACCAAGAAATAATCCAACAATCGCAAATTCAATAGCAAACGTACCTTTTTGCTTATATTTCAAATTTGTCACGTTCATATTCTTGCACCACAATAACTTCGCGAGATAATAAGGTCGTACTCTCAAAAAAGTACGTAAAAACCCCACCTATGTCGTAACTAAGGTGATAAATCGCGATACTACTATTTTCTTCCGTGCCACATACCGCGTCCCCAGTAGAGCTAGGTGCGCAGGTATCTGCTATCGAATGCAAATCAGACATAGAAGCAACGTATTGGACTGAAGATTTAACTTTCGTTGCATCAACAAAGTTCGACCATACACTATTACTTTCATTCAAAACGTTCTTGAAAGCAGTTACGTAAGTACTATTGTCTTTCTTTGCTTGGCGTGAGGCATTTGCGATTGCGAGATCAGTCGCAGCCGATACATAGGATAGGAAGCAGACCTCCACCCACGCAGCTATGAACAACCAAAACGCAAAAAAACCTAGAGCAAACTCTACTGACACAACGCCTTTCTGTGATTGTCGCCTTCTTGCTAACAATCGACTCACTATAAAACTAGCCATACTCACCTCCTAGTAAGTAGAGCTTTTCCGTTAAAGCTGTGTCTTAACGGAATCGTTCAGAGAAACATCCTTTAATCCTGTATAGATGTGATACAACTCTTCGGTTGAATACATTCCACCTAACAGGGCTTTAACCTGAACGAAGTCACCCACCTTTGCATACGCTAACACTAGGTTAGATATGACTTGTTTATCCGCTTGCCCATTTTTATAAACTGGTTCTAAGCGTGTTATTGCTCGTTGATAATCAGCTTCTAAGATATCCATAACAGCTAAGTTATTACTGATTACCACGTCCTCATACAGAAGCGCCCGAGCTTTTAAAAAGTGCTCTCTGGCACTTTCAAATTTTCCTAATCTAACAAAAACCAACCCTAGCAAATTTTCAACTTCGGCGAATTCAGGTCTTTTCTCCAAAGAGCGCTTTCCATAAACGAGAGCTTGCTGTGGATCATCCTGTTCAAACTTCACTCTAGCCTTCAAATAGTCCAATTCTGCACTTTGACTTTCTGGAGCGGTCATTCTGTCCAAATGAAAATCAGCAGAATCGATGTCTCCAACCTCTAGATAAGCATGGACTAATTTCAACCTCACGTCATAGTTGTCATTCTTGGTTAACTCATCTTTATATAAGGCAATTAGCTTATTGTTATCGTTAGTATTTTTTAGAAGTGCCTCTTTAGATTTAAATTCTTGCTCAGAAACTAGGTGGCTATTTGAGTTCGATGTACATCCAATTAAAGTTATTGAAATAAATAGTATTTTAATAATCATTTCAACATTTTTAAAAGTGTTCATACTAACCTCCGAGCATACGCATTATCCCTGGAGCTGTAATTAAGATAACAATAGGGAACATAATAAAAAGTATAAGCGGTATTGACATTTTCGCCGCTAATCTTCCTATTTTTTCTTCAAGATCGAGCATATGAACTTCCCTAATATCTTTAGCTAGATTTGACAATACCTCGTAAATAGATGAACCATATTGTAAACTTTGGTTTAGGGTCATTACAAAACTACGTACTTCATTAGTAGGAACTCGTGCGTACAACTCTTCCAGTGCGCTCTCTAACCCAACCAACTTTGCTCGCTCATTTGTTTGGTGAAGCATATGCGCAATGTCTTTATCAAATCCCTCCATCTCATGAGCTAGATATGCAATCGCTGCTTCTATCGTCATACCAGTGCGAACACAAACTCCCATTAGGTCAAGCAAATAAGGTAGGCGCTCAGACAACCTACGTTGAAGCTTTCGCTTTCTTATCTCAAGATACAAATCTGGACCAACCACAACGAGTACAACCCACACTGCGATGAAGATAATCGTGTTGGTCAGTGTCATATGTTGTCCTGTCGTATAGAAAAATATGGCTACGACACCAACAGCAAGGGAGATATACTTTATTGGTAACAACCATTTATAGAACTTACTGTTATAAATACCTGCGGACGTGAACTTTTTCTCGACATCTCTTTCAGAAATTGAAAACAGCTGACCAAACCACTGGCTTAATGAGTCAATGTTAGACAACCTTTCAAGACCTTCATTTTCTTTGATATCTATACCTACTTTCTTTAAGTCTTTTTTTCTGGTTAAGTAATCAATCAAAGAATAAGCCAAAACAGATAACCCGATGACTATCATCCAGAAGAATATAATATTCTTAACTTTGTCATCTGATATTAGTATTAATAGTTCTTCCATTATCGAACCCTCTTCATTAAGAACCAGACAATAGAAATCCCTATAAATTCACTGATTAACACATAATAAAGAATTGGTTTACCACGCTCATTAAACATCACAAAGTCATAGTTTTCAGGACTAATAAACTGTAGTAAGAACAAGAATGCAAATGGTATTGCCGCTACAATCTTTGAAGACATACGAGCTTCTGATGTTAAAGCAAATTTCTTTTTGTTGATCGCTCGAGCATCAAACATAAGGCGATTAATGCGAGTCATCACCTCTTTTAATTGACCACCACGATCTAGGTTGGCTCGAAGTGTAATGATGAAGAAGTAGAATGATGGATACGGAAAGCGTAGACATGCCTTCCTAAATACGTCGTCAGGGCTTTCACCAATCTTCATTCGTTCAGCCATCAATCGAAACTCATTTCCCACATCATTGTCTTGTGATTTGCCAACATAAGCAACTGCATGCATTATGCTTTCACCTGCAGATACTGAGCTGGCAAGCATATTCAAGACATCAGGAAAAGATTCCTCAAATAGTCTTTCCTCCCTCTGCTTCAACCAAATAGAAGCATAGATGGAAGCTATAACCATGACTATAACGTTAATAAGTAAGCTTTCTGTCTTGAAGAAATACAACACAAGGATAGAGGTTAGACCGTAAATAAAAACTTCAAACAAAATAATTTTAACAATTGGATATTTGCCTAAACGTTTAGTGAAATTATCCCAACTCGTTTCCACTTTTTGCAAAAACGTCTGTTCGGTTAGAGATGCTAGGTTAACAGCTTGTTGACTTGTCGCAGCAACATGCTCAATTACAACCGTTTCACTGCTCTGCTTTAGATATGACAGTGTCTTTTTTTTCTTAGTCATAGAAATTGACAGCAGTAATAAACCTCCGACTATCAATAGTATGTAATAAATCATGCGACTCTCCCCGCTGAGGCGAATACAGAGTCAAGCTGTTGATGTAAACCAAAGAAACGTGCCTTCTCTACCAATACTGAGCGCTGCATCAGTCCTGTCGTCACGTAGTTACCTTGGATTTTACTGAACTCAGGTTGTTGTAAATCAGGTTGGAAACGAAATATCTCTTCCATTACAACGTTATCACCTTCCATTCCGACCACTTCTGAAATACTCATGATCTTACGACTACCGTCATGCAGGCGACTAACTTGCACAATAATGTCTACTGCACTAACAATGGTTTTACGGATAGCATCTAAAGGTAAATTCTTCGTAGCCATCATTACCATAGCTTCTACACGCCCAAGGGCATCTCTTGGAGTATTGGCATGGAGCGTGGACATAGACCCATCATGCCCTGTGTTCATAGCTTGTAGCATTTCGAAGGCTTCCCCACCACGACACTCCCCAACAATAATTCGGTCAGGTCGCATACGTAGGGCGTTAATAACAAGGTCCCGTTGTGTGACTTCACCTGTATTCTCAATACCGGCCTTACGAGTTTCTAACCTCACTACATGAGGTTGGAGCAAACTTAATTCTGCGGCATCTTCTATGGTTACGATGCGCTCCGTTTCCGCGATATGCTGAGACAAGGCGTTCAACAACGTTGTTTTACCCGACCCAGTCCCTCCAGAAATCAAAATGTTTAAGCGACAGCGAGACGCAATCATTAAGACTTGCGCCATCTCTTGACTCATAGAGCCATAATCGAGAAGGCGAGAGAAGTCTATAGCCTGTTTCTTAAATTTACGAATGGAGATACTAGTGCCATCAAGTGCTATTGGAGGAATCACAATATTGACACGACTCCCATCTTGTAAGCGCGCATCACATAAAGGTGAGGAATCATCGACACGACGACCAACTCGGCTTGCTATCCGTTTAGCAATATCAGTAAGTTGGCGCTCATCCACAAAGGTGATGTTTGATTTCTCGACAAGCCCATTTCGTTCGATGAAAATGCTGTCATAGCCATTGATCATTACATCTGTAATAGAGTCATCATCCATTAAAGACTGGAGAGGCCCTAAGCCATGTAATTCGTCCACAAGGCTTTTCACATATTGATGTCGAGTGGCAGACGATACAGACAATTGATCTTTTTCAATCAACAATTCAACAGCTTGCTTTAGCTGAGTAGCAAGTTGGTCACTCGACATCGCATTGATTGCATCCGGTTCCAATGCTTCAAAGATCTGGCTACGAATCTCTTTATACGCTTCTGCAGGATTTTTCATGTTGCCACCTTACCCAAACCAACTCGAACTAGACTTGACCTCTTCTCCAAGAATCAAGGCCCCAAGAGTTTCCAGAGATTTGGCGGGCTTCCCTCCCATCGAGATCACAGATTTCCCCTCCATGAGTTTATGGTCGAGTTTTTTGATATGAGGAATCACTACGTCAATGGAGGCTTTAAGGTACTTTTCGGCCTCTTGTTGAGTGACCGTCGCATCCCCATTTGCGTATATACAATTCATAACCAAAATGACACGTAAGTTATTATCCAATCCCAAACTATCATCTAACTTACGTTTGAACTGTCCTGCCTCTCTGAGTGACGATACGCTTGGCCCGAACGTCAAAACAACACAATTTGAAAGCTCGATTAACTCTTTAATGCCGTAAATAAGACTTGATGTATTGGATAAATCTTCCAACAGAAAGTTGCTAGTTTGAGAAATATGTCCAGAGGCCGATTTAGTGAATTGTTTTAACTCATCAATTTCCATTTCATTTGATGTTAAAGAAAGAACTGCTAATGAACTTGATTGCTTTTTGAGTAGACTTTGTGACGCGGCTTCATCCAAATTTAGAACTTGGCTTCCTGGACGTATTTCTCGTTTTTCAAAACCCTCAATGCCCAACATAATATCCATGTTTCCGCCATGGTAGGCATTATCAATCAACACACAGCTAGCGTGACGCTCGGAGGATAAATAACGGCCTATCTCGGCACAAACAAAAGTGTTACCCACTCCGCCTTTACAGCCAATAAAACTCACTTGCTTCGCTTTTCTTGTGAGCCCAACACCATTATTGGCCTCCCGATTGCGATAAACACCAAGAGCAAAATCAATAAACTCTTCTTTAGAGACAGGCCAGAATAGGTAGTACAGAACTAAAGAACGTAAACGACGTATTGTCGAGATAGAGTCTTCTTTACCGACTATGATCACAGATGCAGTATTCGGAATTAGATGACAAATTCTCTCCGCATCTACCACTATATCCGGGCTCTCATTGAGCTCTACAATAATGAGCTCAATGTCTTCACCCTTGCTAAACTCAGTCACATTTTCATCATTTAATGGTTGAAACTCAGGTAAACTAAAGCCCTCGAAGTTACACGCTTCACGTATTAAAGTTTTACATTCATCAGTTTGATAAAATACAACACTACGAATACCTGTTGTGGAATGTGCCTGAGACACTTTTTTATTTAGGATATCAATCAAGTCCATTTGGCGCCTCCCAGTTAATAGTTACTTTTATCAAACATACGTTCAGGATGAGTAATAGCCTTCCATCTCATACCTTCAGGAAAACAGCCATTCGTAATTGCTCCATAATTTCCAATTGTTATGTAATCACACATTGGAACCACAACCTTATGAACTGTCGTCGAGAAATTAAAATCAAAAGCGGTATTTAACTCTTTGTCTTGATATAGTGTTAAGTTCTGTGACTCCACACCTCTACTTTTTAAATACTCAGCATATTTGTAAACTAATTTCTTTCCTTCATTACTATTCCAACTGAAAGACATATGTTGGTTTGCAAACACAGACCAGTTATTAGAAACATACTCATCTAAATATTGCCATGCTTGTTGCTGCTTGCTTTTTTCAATTTTTACCGCGAGTTGATACTCAATAGGCACAACCTCAATGGAAGGGCCTGACTGCTCAGAAATATGTTCCGCACAACCGACAAGTCCGAGTAAAATTAGAAGTAATAAATGTTTCATTTTTTAAACCCTCCGGCTGCTAATATCTGATTAACAAACTCTTCTGAGGCTTTAGGGTAATCCGTGCTTAACCCCAACCAACGGTTTAAGTTATATGTCTTGTGTATCGTAGGAAGCTGAACTTGATTTGGATGAATAGGCTGTACAAGGTTCACTGTTGCGACAATGATCAGCTCTGTTTTGGTTCTTTCAGTCGCTGTTTTTCTGAAGAGCGCCCCCAAGACCGGAATATCTCCAATATACGGAATGCGTCGCAGCTCTTCTCGCTCTTCGGTACTCAACAGCCCAGCTAACACAAAGCTTTGACCGTCACCTAACTCAACAGTGGTTCTTGCTCGACGAGTTCTTAGTGCTGGCAAATCAAAGTTATCATTTTGATATTGATTATCTAATGCACTCACCTCCGGCATCATGGAAAGCTTTATCTTCTCATCGTTAAGAACTTTAGCCATCAATTCAAGGCGGATACCGTATTCGCGATACTCAACATCGGTACTACCATCAATTACCGTAACCACTGGTATTTCACCACCCGCTAAAAAGCTTGCTGTTTCACCCGATATTACAGATAAGTTGGGTTCTGCAAGGACTTGTCCGACTCGATCATCACCGATTGCTGTGATTACGGAGATAATGTCATCAGCACTAAAAGAAGTCAGCTGGTCAACGAAAACACCGGGAGAGACCGTACCTATTTCAATACCAAATTCTTCCAAAAAAGTGTGGGATACTTCAGCAATTGAGATTTTAACATTCACTTGTTTGGTCGTTTTTACCTCGATATTGTCAACAACACCTGGATAGCGGTAACGTCGCATAAACTCCATCTCATACTCTTCATCACCCAAACGCCAGCTTACATCGGTAATTTCCGCATCTTTTCCCAACAGCTCACCAGTTAATCGATAAATATCTTCTTTAATTTTCTCTGAAGATACCGTACCACTTAATACAGCCTGTTCTCCTAGATTGTAAATACTAACGTCAGCATCTGGATAACGAAGTGCTATCTGTTGTTCAATATGAACCAAACTCTTATTCACAACGAGTTTATTAGATATGACTGTATTACCGTCTTTATCAAATATCATAAAAGAGGCACTACCGGTTTGTCGGCCGAAGAAAACAACTTTATTCTCATCAATCACTTGATAATCGGCGACATCAGGGTTGGAAATAAATACTGAGCCTATTTCCTGCTTCGTCGATATACTACGCGCATCACCTTCTGCTAAGTTAATGACTCGCGCTATAGCAACTTGACACATAAACAACATCATTAGTGCAAGTATCCATCGAATTATATAATTATTGTTCATGGATGTACCCTCTTGCGTCCTTAGCGAATTTTGGCACTGTCACCGCGATATTCGACTATCGCGCGATATTCAGGTAATACATCTCCTGAATTAGCCTGTAGCTGCTCTGCATGCTCCACACCAATTGATTTGTGAATCTCTAATTGAGCAATATTTTTAGCGATTGACAGAGTTGCAACCTGACGGCGAGTCAACTCAAGAACAATAATCACACCTGATAGCTGATCTTCCCCAACTTCTTCCGAATCGAGGTTTTCCACTTTCAACACTTTTACTGCAAGTAGAATGGGTGAAACGGAAACTGTCTGAAAGCCATCAACTTCGTTCTCAATCGCTAAGTTTTGTTGTTGAGAACTCAACGCAATGACATCAACGATACTACCATGACTGATTACGCCACCAACGATCGACTCTCTTCCTATGATTACAGGATAAGGGACCATTTGATCAGATATCATTGCTTCGATGTAACGACTGTCATCGGGAGTGACAATTAAATCTGCCGAAAGAGTTGAATCAGCAGCAATATCAGATAACGCTACCGCCCCGGGAGGAATTGAGAGTGTTGTATTGGCTGCCACTTCGTTTTCAGGAACAGAACTAATTTCAAAGTGACCACGATTGAGCGTTTCACCTTTTGTTATGTCTTGACTAGCAACCAATGTATCTACAAGTTTGATTGTAGGGGCTTCATTTACCTGTTGATTATCATCAGAATTAGAAGACAAATACTGTTGAGATATACCGAACAACCCTGCCCCAACAATGATCAGGGCTACTGGAACCAATATTTTCATGAAACGTCTCCATCTTTAAAACGATGTTATTAGCCCAAAAATCCCACCAAAACTAATGGCTACACCGTATGGAAGAGTTCGTATTCCTTTCGTTTTCTTAATCTTGGAGTATAGAAAGTCGATTACGACTAAAAACCCTCCGAACAACAAGGTAACAATAAAAAAATACAGCATAGACTTGATTGAGATTGCACAAGATAGTGCGATGATTAATTTAGAATCTCCAGCTCCAAAAATACCAAACCTCCATAGTAATATTGATACTATCGAGGCAATGATAACGCTATATTCATTAAAGCCATTATTAAAATAAGAAAGTGAAATACAAAAAATAGCTGCTAATGCAGTTAAGTAGTTAGGTATTTTTCTATGTTTAATGTCTGAATAACAGACTAGTAGCAAACAAATAAAAATACCTAACAGACTTAGACTTACCATATGGATTAGAATGGCGCTGTACCACCCATCGCTGCTTTAATTTTAGCTACCCCTGTAGTTAAAGCATCTCCAAGTGAGCCGGTACCAGTTGCTGTAAATACTGCTAAAACAATGGCAGCAACTGCCACACCTAACACCGCGTACTCAATCGCAGTCACACCGCGCTCGTCATTTTTGAACTCGTCAAGTAGTAGTTTTGCTTTGATATAAGTTGATAAAAACATAATGAACTCCATGTCACTCTTTTGGTTTGCACTCACCTGAGTGCCTTTCCCCTAAAACGCAAATAAAACAATGCCCTAGGAGGAATATAAAATGAGTACGCTTTTTCGTGATCTTTTATTCCATCACTTACGTATCAATCTCACCTGTTCATTTCAGTACATTTCATACCAAGCAGTTAGTATTATTTTGTCAATAATTTGACCTTTCTTACTATTCTTCTAATATTTACTTTACCAATAATAAACTGGATTCATAAGGTAAATGCCTTATCAAATAGTTAGAGTTATGGACAAGGGAACTTTTTTTGGCGATGATTTAATTTATTTAGATTCTTGCTTGGCAAAAATAATCCAATCTAATTTTATTATTCATCATGTCGGATGGGATATATCTGTACTTAGTGAACCAAATCAGTCATTTAACTTTCTCTACCTATATAGTAGTAAGAATAGACAGCTAGCCGATCTCGCAGAGAAAATAGCGGTTAATTTAAATAGAGACATCATTGTTATTCACAATAATATATATCAACAACCAAACAATATAAGCAACATAACTCATATTAACGAGAAGAATATTCAAGCCTCCAATCACCTTTCAACGATATTGGAAAGGTACAAACAGTTGAATAGTAAATCTGACGCTTATTGTTTATCGCATCGGTTCAATATAGAAAGCACGGTTTCTTACATCGATGAACATTTAATTGACGCTTTAACTGAAAAAGATGTTGCTGATCACTGCCATCTATCAGTTAACTATTTTTCAAAAGTCTTTCATGCCAATGTGGGAGTGAGTTTTCAAGAGTACGTAACGACTGCACGCATTGAGCAAGCCAAGCTCACCTTGATTCAAAAAAGGGAACACACTATTGCCAACGTGGCTTATATGTTGGGCTTCAAAGATGTCTCATACTTTAGTCGTTTATTCAAAAAAAAGACCGGGCTCACACCTGGACAATTTAGGAAGTTTGGAAACCATTAATTTTACTCCCTAAAAGCTAAGTTACGTGCTATGTTTAACATAATTTTAACAATAATAACTTAGCGAAAAACATGGAGTTAGACAATGATTCAGCCTAACGAGTTTAGCCAAGACCAAAACCAAGCTCTCCCTACACCAAATGAAATGATTTTAAAATGGGCAGAGGAGCGCCCAAATGAGGTCTATCTAAAACAGATCATCAACCGTCAGTTTGTCGAGTTCACCTACAAAGAGGTCGCAGACAAAGCACTCAAATTAGTTACTGCACTTGAGGACCTGGGTGCTAAGCCTGGCGATCGAGTCGCCTTAGTGTCAAAAAACTGTGCCGAGTGGTTCATTACCGACTTAGCAATGATGCTGGGTGATTTTGTAAGCGTGCCAATCTTCCCAACGGCAGGTGCAGATACTATTGCTTACTGTATCGAGCACAGTGAAAGTAAGATCGTAATAGCAGGTAAGCTAGACGATCCCGCGGCCACTCAACAAGTGATCGATGAAAATCCTGAACTAATCAGTATCGCTCTGCCTTATGACACTGCAGCAAAATGCCAATACGCATTTAATGAACTCATAGACAAAAGTACTCCCTCTTCAAAACGCCCTGTGCATCACGATGACAAGCTTATGTCACTGGTTTATACATCAGGGACCTCAGGTCAACCAAAGGGCGCTATGTTGACCTATGGCGCCTTTACTTGGTCGGTTCAGCGTCTGATCGACCATATTGGTATCGAGAAAAACGACCGCCTGTTCTCTTATCTACCATTGGCTCACATCACAGAGCGTGTTTACATTTTTGGTTCATCAGTCATGGGTGGTGTACCAACCGCGTTCCCAGAATCACTCGATACCTTTATCGAAGACGTGAAGATGCACAGACCGACTCTATTCATCTCCGTGCCAAGGCTCTGGACTCTGTTCCAACAACGTATTCAAGACAAACTGCCGCAGAAGAAGCTTAATATTCTTCTCAAGATTCCGTTTGTTAACTCACTCATTAAGAAGAAGCTGGCAGATGGTCTTGGGTTAGATCAAGCTCGCGTTCTTGGTTGTGGTTCTGCGCCAGTATCTCCAGCTCTGCTGGATTGGTATGAGAGTGTAGGCCTGCACATCACTGAGGCATGGGGGATGACTGAGTCGTTTGCTTACAGCACCCTCAACTACCCATTCAGAGCCGATAAGATTGGTTCTGTCGGTAATGCCGGCCCAGGTGTTGAGCTTAAGATTGCTGAAGATGACGAGATCTTAGTGCGCAGTAAAGGCTTGTTCTCTGGTTACTACAAAAATGACATTGCTACACAAGAGTCATTTAACGCCGAGGGATGGTTACACACCGGTGATATTGGTGCCATTGATAACGAGGGCTACCTAACGATTCAAGGTCGTAAAAAGGATACCTTCAAGACAGCAAAAGGTAAGTTCGTTGCTCCTGTACCTATCGAGAAAAAGCTATTTGAGTACAGTCGCGTGGAGATGATGTGTCTGATTGGTCTGGGCTTACCTGGTCCTATCCTGCTTGTTGTTCCTCATGACTTCCCTAACTTCGACCGTGAACGCTACGAGAGAACCACTAAACGCGTTATTGAGAAGATGAACTCACAATTAGCGTCTCATGAGAAGATCAAAGGCGTACTGATGATCAAAGAACCGTGGAGCATTGAAAACGGTATTCTAACGCCAACGCTCAAGATCAAACGTCATATTCTAGAGCAGAAGTACCATGAAGTTGGCCATAACTGGCCAAAAGACAAATTGGTAGTTTGGGAGGAGTAATCCACCTTAAGCCAAGTTCTTTTTGGTAAAAGCGCTTGTGAATATACAAAAAAAAGCGTAACTCAGGTAACAACTTGAGCTACGCTTTTTATTTAAATCTAACTCCCTTACTCCCAAAACACCTTCCTCGCCTCTTGCTGTGCTTGTGTATGCGTTAGCCCAATATCATTTAAAAGGTGATCGGGTAGAGCAGCTAAGTGCTTTCTTGTTTTAGCATTTTGTCTAAATTGCTGTACTTTGAAATAGAATTTCTTAATCAAAGAAGTGTTGTTCGAGCGCTCATCTAGTTCGACTCTAACTGTAGCTGAATTCATAATTTACCCCTTCTATACTTTTATTCTCTATGTTTATCTGTTTACATGTCTAATATTCGACCAAAGACAGTCAGCCGACAAACGATAGATATTGGCATTCAGTTAAGGAAAACTAATGTGAGTGAACGAACACCTCCCTTTCAAGGCATCTACTACTTCTATATTGCAGCCGACAAAGGCAGCTTTAAGCTCGCTGCAGAAACCTTGTTTGTCACCGCTGCTGCGGTAAGCCAACAGATCAGGCAACTTGAAGACTGGCTCGGTGCCGAACTCTTCATCAGGCAGCACCGAAAAATTGTACTCACTCATGAGGGGGAGGTTCTATATCTTCAAGCGAAGAAAGGTTTTGCTCACCTTCAAGATGGCGTGAGAAGAATCAACCAAGACCCAAATCCAAATCAGCTCTCGATTTCCACCGTTCCATCCTTTGCGCAGCACTGGTTAGTGCCAAGGATTGGTGACTTCAGAGAGAGACATCCAGACCTATCCATGCTGATTGAACCAACCAACAAGCTAATCACCTTTGAGGATTCAAGTATTGATATCTGTATACGCTACGGGCACGGTAACTACCCAAATCTAGATTCGCGTTGGTTAATGGATGAGGTGCTATACCCTGTTTGTCATCCGCTCTATCAGGAAAAACATGGAATATACACTGTCGAAGACCTGCACAAAGCTGAGCTAATTGAAGACCGATGGCCCGATATGGATTGGTCAATATGGCTCAATGAAGTGGGCGTTGAAGGCGGTCACACGACATTGCAGTTTGATGGTTCTCACTTTGTACTAGAGGGAGCGCTCTCGGTTCAAGGTGTTGCTTTGGTGAAGCACAGCTTAGTGTATCGATACCTACAAGAAGGCAAGCTGGTCAGAATTGGGGATACCGCGCTAAGGCCGAAATACAACTACTTCTTATGTGCACCGCCGGGATACTTTCATCGCGATAAGATTCAACGCTTCTCTAAATGGATAGAAGAACAAGTCAGTGAGTTTGGTAATAAAGGAAGGGAAGATCTTAACATCGTCGATACTGATTTCTCTTTGAAATGGTCCGGAAACTCCTATGGCTAAGCTGCTATACTGACGAAAAATACCTATTGGACTTATCATGACACAAGTAAACAACCCACTGCATGGCATTACTTAGCAAAAACTACTGACTGAGCTAGTGGATCACTATGGTTGGGAAGAATTGAGTTACATGGTTAACATTAACTGCTTCAAGAAAGACCCAAGCATCAAGTCGAGCTTAAAGTTTCTGCGAAAAACAGAATGGGCTCGAGCTAAAGTTGAACAAATCTATATCGATCTAAAACGCTAATATCCGCTCCCTACATCGTTCCAATTCCCCGTAGTTACCTCGCGGGGATTATCCCCTGTGTCTACTTTTTAGGGCCACATCAATCTCGTATATCGTATCTCGTATATCGTATCTCGTATCTCGTATCTCGTATCTCGTATCTCGTATCTCGTATCTCGTATCTCGTATCTCGTATCTCGTATCTCGTATCTCGTACTATGATTACCATAAAATAAAAGCCCCGCAAGCTTTCACTTGCGGGGCTTTAAAACTAATTAGATTCTAAAAACAATTACTTGTTTTCTTTCTCTTCTTTAGCTTTTGCGATTACTTCTTCAGCAACGTTTGCTGGACATGGTGCGTAGTGTGCGAATTCCATAGAGAATTGACCACGACCAGAAGTAATTGTACGTAGGTGACCGATGTAACCAAACATTTCTGATAGAGGTACGTCAGCTTTAATACGTACGCCAGTAGCACCAGCTTGTTGGTCTTTGATCATACCACGACGACGGTTAAGGTCACCGATTACATCACCAACGTGATCTTCTGGAGTGAACACGTCAACGTTCATGATTGGCTCAAGAAGTTGCGCGCCAGCTTTTGGCATAGATTGACGGAATGCGCCTTTCGCTGCGATTTCGAATGCGATCGCAGACGAGTCAACTGCGTGGAAGCCACCGTCGAATAGTTCAACTTCAACGTCTAGAGTTGGGAAGCCAGCAAGAACACCGTTATCCATCATAGACTCGAAGCCTTTCTCTACTGCAGGCCAGAATTCTTTAGGTACGTTACCACCAACAACTGTTGAAGAGAACGTGAAGCCAGAGTTTGGCTCACCTGGTTTGATGCGGTAGTCGATCTTACCGAACTGACCTGAACCACCAGATTGCTTCTTGTGCGTGTAGCTATCTTCAATCGCTTGAGTGATAGTTTCACGGTAAGCTACTTGTGGAGCACCTACAGTTAGCTCAACGCCGTATGTACGCTTAAGGATGTCTACCTTGATGTCTAGGTGAAGTTCACCCATACCTTTCAGGATAGTTTCACCTGAATCTTCGTCAGTCTCAACTTGGAAAGATGGATCTTCTGCAACCATCTTACCGATAGCGATACCCATCTTCTCAGTAGAACCTTTATCTTTAGGCGCTACAGCGATAGAGATTACTGGTTCTGGGAAGATCATTGGCTCTAGAGTACATTCGTGCTTCGGATCACATAGAGTGTGACCAGTTTGAACGTTCTTCATACCAACAACTGCGATGATGTCACCAGCTTGAGCTTCAGTTAGCTCGTTACGGTCATCAGCTTGCATCTCAACCATACGGCCGATACGCTCAGTCTTACCAGTTGCAGCGTTAAGGATAGTATCACCCTTCTTCATGCGACCAGAGTAGATACGGATGAACGTTAGTGCACCGAAACGGTCGTCCATGATCTTAAATGCTAGAGCACGTAGTGGCTCATCTGCAGATACAGTTGCAACTTCACCAGTTGGTTCGCCAGTCTCTTTATCAGTTAGAGGCTGTGGATCAACTTCAGTTGGAGATGGTAGGTAATCTACAACAGCGTCTAGTACTAGCTGAACACCCTTGTTCTTAAATGCAGAACCACAGAATGTTGGGAAGAATGCTAGGTCACGAGTACCTTTACGGATACAACGCTTGATGTCTTCGATAGAAGGCTCTTCACCTTCCATGTAAGCTTCCATTAGATCATCGTCTTGCTCAACAGCAGTTTCGATTAGCTCTTCACGGTATTGCTCAACATCATCAACCATGTCAGCTGGGATGTCTTGGATTTCGTAGTTTTCTGGAAGACCAGAGTCGTCCCATACGTAAGCTTTACGGCTTAGTAGGTCTACAACACCAACGAAGTCGTCTTCACGACCGATTGGTAGAACCATAACTAGTGGGTTTGCACCTAGAACGTTTTTAACTTGGTCAACAACGTTGTAGAAGTCTGCGCCCATACGGTCTAGTTTGTTAACGAAGATCAGACGAGATACTTCTGATTCGTTAGCGTAACGCCAGTTAGTTTCTGATTGTGGTTCAACACCACCAGAACCACAGAATACACCAACACCGCCATCAAGAACTTTAAGAGAACGGTATACTTCAACTGTGAAGTCAACGTGTCCAGGAGTATCGATAACGTTTAGACGGTGACCGTTCCAGAAACAGCTTACAGCTGCTGATTGGATAGTAATACCGCGCTCAGCTTCCTGTTCCATGAAGTCAGTCGTTGATTCGCCGTCATGTACTTCACCAGTCTTGTGGATTTGACCAGTTAGCTTAAGGATACGCTCAGTGGTAGTTGTTTTACCCGCATCAACGTGCGCGAAAATACCAATGTTTCTGTATTTCGATAAATCTGCCATTGTCTTACTCTGTTAATAGGATATAAAATGCGCGCAGAGTATATCACAATCTGTGAAGACTGATAGCTTTGCATGCATTTGAGACTAAAAAACTTTTGCCTTTCCACAATAAGAAAGGAAAAGTGCTCTGTAGAAACAACCTAAGCGGTTGTTAATTTTAATATTGGGCTCGCAGAAAGACGATTAGCAAACCCAATTTGATTTGCTGCTGTATAGATTAGCCTAACTTAGCTTTATTACAACTCATCAAAAGCACTAATTGCTTCTGACAGCTTTTTCACTCCGTGGATTTGCATCCCTGGAATACCGCCCTTAGGCATATTGGCCGCTGGCACGATCGCTTTTTTAAAGCCGTGTTTGAAGGCTTCGTTTAGACGCTCTTGTCCACTTGGAACCGGTCTAATCTCCCCAGCCAAGCCAACTTCACCAAACACGACCACATCTTTAGGCAGTGCTCTGTCTCTAAAACTAGACAACAGTGCCATCACTAATGCTAGGTCAGCACTGGTTTCGGTTACTTTAACACCACCGACGACATTCACAAACACATCTTGGTCGGCCATTTGCAGTCCACCGTGTTTATGCAGCACGGCGAGTAATAAAGAAAGACGGTTTTGCTCTAAGCCTACAGCGACACGGCGAGGGTTTGCCAGCTGTGAATAATCCACCAGCGCTTGAATCTCGACGAGAAGTGGACGTGTACCTTCCCAGACCACCATCACTGAACTACCTGACGTTTCTTCTTCACCACGAGAAAGGAAAATAGCCGAAGGGTTGGAGACCTCTTTAAGCCCCTGCCCTGTCATCGCAAATACACCCAGCTCATTTACCGCACCAAAACGGTTCTTATGGCTGCGCAGCGTTCTAAAGCGGCTATCAGTGCCACCATCTAGCAGTACCGAACAGTCAATGATGTGCTCTAGAACTTTCGGCCCCGCCAGCGTGCCATCTTTAGTTACGTGACCAACAAGGAAAATAGCCACATTATTCTGCTTAGCAAAACGAGTCAGTGCGGTTGCTGACTCACGTACCTGAGCCACACTGCCCGGCGATGACTGAACATCGGCGACGTGCATAACCTGAATCGAGTCGATGACCATGATCTTCGGTTGCTCTTTCTCCGCAACCTGACAGATCTTATCAACGTTAGTTTCCGACAACATTTTCAGATGCTCTTTCGGTAGCCCTAGACGCGAGGCGCGCATCGCCACCTGCTGCAACGATTCCTCACCTGTGACATATAAGGTCGGAAGCTGTGAAGAGAGCAGACACATCGTCTGTAATAATAGAGTCGACTTACCCGCACCTGGGTTACCACCGATAAGAATCGCCGCACCCGGCACCACACCACCACCAAGAACGCGGTCGAGCTCTTTAAAGCCACTGCTAAATCTTGGTACTTCTTGCAGATCGATCTCTGAAAGGGTTTGAACACTCGATTCTGTTGCACTACCCGCGTAACCGGTAAGCCTCTCATTACGTGCAACCTGAGGTGATGCAGCAAGCCTTACCTCTGTGATTGTGTTCCAAGCTCCGCATGCATTACATTGCCCCTGCCAGCGCGGGAAGTCTGCGCCACAGTCATTACATACATAAGCTCGTTTTGCCTTAGCCATAAAACCTCAATAATTTACTTCGTTACACGATGATGTTGTCAAATTGTGATGTCGTTGTCCGTACGGATTAAAATAATCGTTGCAGTCGTACCAGTTATACTTAAAGATCGATTTAAACTAGTCGATAACATAAGTGCACTATCCATTCTAACAATAAAAGTATGCAGCAATCTGAAATTCTATCTGTAGCAGAGCGACTCATCCCAGCCTATCACGCTGAGGATTTCGATTTCCTTCTATCACAAATGACAGAGGGCGAATCCCCGTCTCTGAAATTGCTCGTTAAAATGGAACTGAATCGTATCATGGCGCCGTGTACCAAGAGTATCGATTTACGCGGCCGTATCGACGACGAATGTCACCAGTTTACCCTAGATGGGCGTAAACACTGGCTTGATGATATCGCACTTAATGCCTATCAGCGCGGCACAAAGAAGTTTCGCGGCTACACTGAAGGCGTTTGGGAGATGGTCATGTCTCCGCGAACTCAGCCAGTCAGCAACCAAATCAATACCACTCAGCAAGAAGACAACGGCATCACCAGTGCCAATAGTCCTTATGAAGCGGAACCTATTAACCTTGGTTATGATTTAAAACGTCAAGAGAACCGCCTAAAAGTTGCGTCACAAGTCGAGATAACAACCTCAAAAGGCCAAGTGCTGCATGGTGTGACTGTGGATATATCGCCATCAGGTGGGAAATTCAAGGTGCCAAGCGCATTCAAGTATAGCCTTGGCGAAGTGGTTGGCGTCAAATTTACTGAACTGGTCGAAAAGTCGAAAGAGCCGGGAGTCGATAAAACCACAGAGTTTCGAATTCTTGGTATCGACGACTCTTACGATAACAACGCTGTTAAGTTTTTAAGAACAGTACGCGTTTGCGACAGTAATATCGTAGGTCGTTTAATCGAAGAGTCACTTAACAGCAACAGCAAGAAGACTCAGCACGAAAACCAAGACCGAATCATTCGCACCCGCACTCGCGGAATCGAGCATACATACCTCAAGCACACCTGTAACTTGCCTCTCTTTTTTAGCGGTAGTGAGCTCAAGCTAGCTTTACTGACCGATAACAACCACCCTCTTTGGCAGTACTGGCATGATGAGCGTAACCAACAAGCTTTAGGTACGTTGTTTAATGAGCAACGTATGAACCAATTAGCGAAGCCAGGAGTGAAAGGCACGAGTAATGTTATCTACTCATTCACTCACGAGCACCAAAATAAGACGTTGTTCTACTCAATGATGTTGCCAGAAGCAACTCGCGAGCAACGCCAACTGTTCTGGCATATTGGTGCTAAGAGATCGAGCTGGAAAACCTTTAAGTTCTCTGTTTTTGAACTGTCCGAAGAAGAGCAACAAGCATTAGCTCAGCACTCGAAAGATCTCGCAAGAAGCTCAGAGCAATTGACCCACTGTGGTATCTTGCAAGAGATCGGTGCTGACGACAGTGCGGACGACTACCTGCTTACAGAAAAACCACGTATTGCCAGCAGTGAGCTGAATAAGTTCCGCCATGCTCGCACCGTTGTGGGTAATATTCAGAGCATCTACTTTGATTCTCAGTCTCGCCGCAAAGAGCCACGCTATCAGTTTAAGTCACCACTGCAGATCACTGCAGGCGATGGTGCAGCAGCGAACGGTCATACTCAGGATCTTTCCAAGCGTGGCTTAAGCATCACATTAGAGCAGCCATTGGTACTCAAGATCGACGATCCTGTAATCATCAATTTCAATGAGCTACAGCTCTATGATAAGAAGCTACCACTGAGCGCCGTACCTTACCGAGTGATCCGTGTTAGTCCGAACGGTAAGAATGTTCAGTTGGCGATCGATGAAACGGGCAAAACCATGCGTACCGTGGCCTTCCTTAATGGCCTCATTGATCATAACCAAAATAAACTGATCAAAAAGAAAGAGATACTACCGACTCACTCACTGTTGGAATCCCTCCACAATGTACTATTGAGTAAAATGGTCAGTAACCCGATCTTTATTGATAAGCCAAGTTCAAAACTACGCTGTAAGATCATTGGGGTTAACTTCCCACTCAATAACTACTTGAGCTTACTGGCGAAGCTTGGACACAACCATAAACTGTCATTAGAGCCGATATTTAAAGGGCACAGTAATACTCTATTAGCGGATCCGCTGAAGAAAATAGAGGGGGCTGGTCCAAAGCATCATGATGTTTACGTAGCAGCGGTTAAGTTTGGTGACAAGATTCAATCAGTACATACCAAGCTAAGCCGAGAGTTCAAATCGGTGAAAGAACGAATCATGTTCATCAAAAAAGCTCAGCATATGGGGGAGCTCTACGTTTTACGAGTATCAACAGCACCAGTTTTCGACCCACTGACCAGCCTGTTTCAATCTGATTTAGAGGCGATTGCTCGGATTAGTATGTACCAAGCGAAGAAACTCGAAAATGAAGTGACGGCCTTTATTGGTTATGGCGAAATGTGTGATATCACAGATGAAGTGCTGATCAGACTCGAGCTGACCAAGTAGCCGATCTACATCATTCAGCTATTAGCAAAACCCATTTAAAAAAGCAGGCTCTAAGGCCTGCTTTTTCTATCTATAAAGATGCTATGGCTTCACTTGCCAGCTGATTTTTTGATGCTTAGCCAATACACCAGAAAGAATACATAGCACGCCGCCCAACCCTGAGTAACGCACTGCAGACTGTGTCTGCTGCTCAACTTTCGGTTTCGCGTGATAAGCAATACCCAAACCTGCCGCTTTCATCATCACCAAGTCGTTAGCACCATCACCGACAGCCACCGTATTGTGCAGCTCAATCTCATGCTCGTCAGCCAGCTCAATCAGAATGTCAGCTTTGGTTTGCGCTGATACGACATCGCCCAACACTTGCCCTGTCAGCTTACCATTGACGATTTCCAAGGTGTTAGATTGCGCGTAATCGAGATTAAGAGTGTCTTTAAGGTAGTCAGAGAAATAAGTAAAGCCGCCTGATGCAATGGCCGTTTTCCAACCTAGCTTATTCAGTGTGTTAACCAGCTCTACCAAGTCTGGCATGAATGGTAGTGTACTGCGCACCTGCTCTAAGATAGCTTCATCGGCGTCTTTCAGTGCACCAACACGTTGACGAAGGCTCTGTTCAAAATCGAGTTCACCCTGCATTGCGCGCTCGGTAATATCGGATACCAGCTCACCCACACCCGCCAGTTTTGCAATCTCATCGATGCATTCAATTTGAATCGCTGTGGAGTCCATATCCATCACAATCAAACCCGGCTTCGATAAGTCTGGAACTTCGCTTAGGCAAGCGTAATCCAGTTTTAGACCCTGTAAGATCTCTTCATGCGCAGGAGTAAGTTGTCCAGACATCAGAGCAACTTCGTATTTGCCCACTTTCCAAGTGTCTAGAATGGTGTTGTAGAAGCCTGTGAAAAAGTCGATGTCATCGAAGGCTTGAGGAGAAAGATACTCACCAAACACGATCCAGTTTGCCTTTGATTTGGCCAGTTGAGAGGCGAATCGCGTCTCCGGGAGTCGAGTTAACAGTGTAGTATGCCTTTTGATAGGCAAGAGTTTCTGTGCGTCCATGTGTATGATTCCTAATTAACTTAGCTAGACGTTAACCTATTGCAATTTACATGTGCAAGTCTCAATATACCTTAATCATAACATTTGTTTATTTCAGGCGAGATGAATCATGAATGAATCGCTATTCTCATTACGCAATGCACTGCGTATCTTAGCGCTGATTTTATTAGCCGCTATGTTGGTGGTCACCATCAAAAATACCGTAGTGATCAGTAAGGGTAATGAGAAAATTCAAGCCAAACAGCTCGAAACTCTAACCAAGGTTCTGATCTCACAAGCGTCGCTGTCTGCGAGCAAAATGATCATTCAGCAAGACCAAGAACGCCTGCTAGAGCTTACCAATCAGCTATCTCAAGACCGACTGGTTTTTGATACCACAATCTACAACGCTGAAGGTATTCGTTTAGCATCGAGTGAAAAAGCGCTAACGGTTCGTGAAGTACTAGGGTTAGACACTCCTCTTTCTACAGCCAGTATCGGCAAACAACAGCTGGTTGAACCTATCTACTCTCCGGAAAACACCATCATAGGGTTTATCCGTGTGACTTTTGAGACAGGCCGAGTCACGGCTATCTCAGATCACCATTACCGCAAGAGTGACCGCTATATGATTGGTATGGTAGTGATGGGATTTGTGAGTGGTGTGCTGTTTATTCTATTAATCCTCAGACGCGGCAAGTCTAAGTCAGGCGAGAACCTGCTACTCAAGAACGTTAACTCTTAGTAGGCAAGCTTCAATACAACCAAACAATAAAAAGCCCCTACAGTCGAGACTGTAGGGGCTGTTTTCATTCAGCTCAAAGCATACTGAGGCTTTCGATTACTCGTCGTCGCCCAGCAGAACAGAGTCTAGTGCGATTACCATCATGTCATTGAAAGTCGTTTGACGCTCATCAGATGTGGTTTGCTCGCCTGTTTTAATGTGGTCTGAAACAGTACAGATAGTTAGTGCTTTCGCGCCGTACTCAGCACATACGCCGTAGATACCAGCCGCTTCCATCTCAACGCCAACGATGCCGTACTTGTCCATAACTTCAAACATTTCTGGATCTGGAGTGTAGAACAGCTCAGCTGAGAATAGGTTACCGACTTTTACGTCAACACCGCGCGCTTTTGCCGCGTCTTCAGCTGCACGAACCATTTTGTAGTCAGCAATTGCAGCAAAGTCATGACCTTTAAAGCGAATACGGTTCACTTTTGAATCTGTACAAGCGCCCATGCCGATAACAACATCGCGCACTTTAATATCTTCGCTAACCGCACCACAGCTGCCAACACGGATGATTTTCTTCACACCAAAGTCTTTAATAAGCTCTGTCGCGTAGATAGAGCACGATGGGATGCCCATACCGTGGCCCATCACAGAGATCTTACGACCTTTGTAAGTACCTGTGTAACCAAACATGTTGCGAACATCACACACCTGAACAACATCATCTAGGAATGTTTCTGCGATGTATTTAGCACGTAGCGGGTCACCCGGCATAAGAACAACGTCTGCGAATGCGCCCATTTCAGCATTAATATGTGGAGTTGCCATTGAAAATATCCTTTATCTCAAAACAAAAAAGAAGAGAGAGGCTACCCTCTCTCTTCAGTATACTTAAAAATTACAAAAAGCTTGTGCCGTAGCCCATTGGCGACGTACCGAAGTATGCTGCTAGCGTTTGGCCGATATCAGCAAATGTGTCACGACGACCTAGTGAGCCAGCAGGTACATTCTTACCGTAAACAATCACTGGGATGTGCTCACGAGTGTGGTCAGAACCAGGCCATGTTGGGTCACAACCGTGGTCAGCAGTTAGGATCAAGATGTCATCTTCTTGCATCATATCCATAACTTCGTGAATACGACCATCGAAGTACTCAAGTGCCGCTGCGTAACCCGCTACGTCACGACGGTGACCGTAAGCAGAGTCGAAATCTACAAAGTTAGTGAACACAATCGTGTTGTCACCCGCTTCTTTGATCGCGTCTTTGGTTGCTTCAAATAGGTCAGGAATACCTGTCGCTTTAGTCTTCTTAGTGATACCACAGCCAGCGTAGATATCAGAGATCTTACCGATTGAGTGAACCTCACCGTTTTTCTCTTCAACCAATTTTTGCAGGATCGTTGCTGATGGCGGCTCAACAGATAGATCGCGACGGTTACCGGTACGCTCAAACTGACCTTTACCCGCACCAACGAAAGGACGCGCGATAACACGACCAATGTTGTAATCTTCTAGCTCTTCACGAGCGATCTGACAAAGATCTAGCAGGTTTTGTAGACCAAATGTCTCTTCATGACATGCGATCTGGAATACTGAATCTGCAGAGGTGTAGAAGATAGGTAGGCCCGTCTTCATGTGCTCTTCACCTAGATCATCCAGTACTTGAGTACCCGATGCGTGACAGTTACCTAGGAAACCAGATAGGCCAGCACGCTCTAGAATGCGGTCAGTCAGCTCTTTAGGGAAGCTGTTCTCTTTATCCGTGAAGTAACCCCAATCAAAAAGAACAGGAACACCCGCAATTTCCCAGTGACCCGACGGTGTATCTTTACCAGAAGATAGCTCAGCTGCATGGCCGTAAGCACCGATGATTTCAGCGTCTGCATCCATACCAGGAGCAAAACGACCTGTTGACTCTTTATGAGCCATCGCAAGACCCAGTTTAGATAGGTTTGGCAGAGTCAGTGGACCTTGACGGTCAGCGTTATCCGCTAAGCCCTTATCACACTGATCAGCGATGTGACCCATAGTATCTGAACCTACATCACCAAATTTCTCAGCATCAGCCGTTGCGCCAATACCAAATGA
Source organism: Vibrio sp. THAF190c (assembly GCF_009363355.1). Lineage (NCBI taxonomy): Bacteria > Pseudomonadati > Pseudomonadota > Gammaproteobacteria > Vibrionales > Vibrionaceae > Vibrio > Vibrio sp. THAF190c. The sequence goes on from NZ_CP045338.1 coordinate 2,644,808, forward strand.
GTCTAAGACTAAAATAAATGCTCTTTTCATTGCTATTTCCTTTAGCCCGCTCATTATCGAATAATTTTGGTGTGAGCAGGCTTTGTGTAATTTCTTAATTAAACGTCTTCTGAACGAATTTGACGGTAAACGTCCGGCGTTGCTGTGTATTCACCACCAACAGTAATCGCACTTTGAAGGGCTGTTGCCGCTTCTTGCCATTGCTCTTCGTTGCGTGCGTGAATAACCGCAAGAGGCTTGTCTTCGCTTGCCACTTCACCTAGACGGATGAAGTTATCGAAGCCAACTGCGTAATCGATGCTGTCAGTTGCAACGCGACGACCGCCACCCATGCCAACAACAGCCATACCGATTGCGCGCGTATCCATTGCTGATACAACGCCACTTTCAAGTGCGTATACTGGCTTGATGATTTCCGCTTTCTCTAAGTAGTTGTCGTAGTTTTCTACGAAGTCAGCTGGCCCACCTAGACCTGCAACCATCTTGCCGAAGCACTCTGCTGCTTTACCGTTATCCAGTACCGCCATTAGCTTCTCACGAGCCTCTTCAGAGTCTTTCGCAAGGTTGCCAAGCACGAGCATTTCAGCACATGAAGCTAGCGTGATCTCTAGAAGACGAGGGTTACGGTATTCACCCGTCAGGAATTGAACCGCTTCACGTACCTCTACTGCATTACCTGCAGAAGAAGCCAGAACTTGGTTCATGTCAGTTAGAATCGCTGTTGTCTTAGTACCTGCACCGTTTGCTACAGCAACGATAGATTTCGCCAACTCTTCAGACGCTTCGTAAGTTGGCATGAATGCACCAGAACCTACTTTTACATCCATTACTAGAGAATCTAGGCCAGCAGCCAACTTCTTAGAAAGGATTGAAGCTGTGATTAGCGAGATGTTATCTACAGTCGCAGTGATATCACGCGTCGCGTATACCCGCTTGTCCGCTGGAGCTAGATCACCTGTTTGACCGATGATTGCAACACCTGCGTCTTTGGTTACTTCACCAAACACTTCATTTGTCGGTGTGATGTTGTAGCCAGGGATAGATTCAAGCTTATCTAGGGTACCACCTGTGTGGCCAAGACCACGACCAGAGATCATAGGAACGAAACCACCACATGCTGCCACCATTGGGCCAAGCATTAGTGAAGTTACGTCACCTACACCACCTGTAGAGTGTTTATCAACGATAGGACCATCAAAGTTCATGTGGCTCCAATCGATAACCATACCTGAATCACGCATTGCACACGTTAGCGCAATACGCTCTGGCATTGTCATTTCGTTGAAGAAGATCGCCATTGCAAATGCGGCGATTTGGCCTTCAGAAACCGTGTTTTTAGCAACGCCCTGAATAAAGAAGTTGATCTCTTCAGCAGTCAGCACTTCGCCGTCACGTTTTCTGCGAATAATTTCTTGAGGTAGAAAAGTTGGAGTTTTGGTATTAGATACTTCAGACATTAGATTCCTCCCAACACTCATGATGAGTATGGTATGTAAGGTAAAGAGGTAATATGGAGCGGTAAAATCACCGCTCCATCAAACAGACAATTTAAGAATTAGTAAGCTGTTGGATCAGCTGTCTCGTCTGTTACTTCTAATGTGTTTAGTAGGTTAGTCAGTAGGCTTGATGCACCAAAACGGTAGTGCATGTTGTCAGCCCAATCTGCGCCTAGGATGTCATCAGCCATTGCTAGGTATTGTGCTGCATCTTCAGCAGTACGAACACCACCTGCAGGTTTGAAACCAACAGTCTTAGCTACGCCCATGTCACGGATCACTTCAAGCATCATGCGCGCGTACTCTGGAGTCGCGTTTACTGGCACTTTACCTGTTGAAGTTTTAATGAAGTCAGCGCCTGCTTTGATACAAATTTCAGATGCTTTCTTGATTAGTGCTTCTTCTTTAAGCTCACCAGTTTCGATGATTACTTTCAGTGTGATTTCGCCACATGCTTCTTTACACTGTTTAACTAGCTCGAAACCTACTTCTTCGTTGCCAGCGATTAGAGCGCGGTATGGGAATACTACGTCTACTTCGTCTGCACCGTAAGCTACTGCTGCTTTAGTTTCTGCAACTGCGATTTCGATGTCATCGTTACCATGAGGGAAGTTAGTTACAGTCGCAATACGTACTTCTGGAGTACCTTGCTCACGCAGTGCCTTCTTAGCTGCTGGGATAAAGCGAGGGTAAATACAGATTGCAGCTGTGTTGCCCACTGCAGTCTTCGCGTCGTGACAAAGCGCTACAACTTTTTCAGTTGTGTCGTCGTCATTTAGCGTAGTTAGGTCCATAAGTTTAAGTGCACGTAGAGCTGCTGCTTTTAAATCGCTCATTTCTATCTCCGATCAATATATTCAAATAGTTAACTACTTCGCCCTCCATCCAGTATAGATGGATATTTTAGTAATGCTCTGTAGTCACCAATGAACGGACTTGGTTCCCTGAAGACTTGTTGGCCTTACGCCATCAATTGCTATCCTTGTCACCGCACAGTACCAGTTTGGTCTATGGCACAACAAATCTACCTTGTTGTGTCTAACATCTATAGCGTATCGCTATGTTTGGCCTAATCCCAGAAGAATCACGATTGCGATTAAACAAGCGATCATTTTCTTGCCAAAAAGGGAAATCCTATCCCTATAGCTTATACATTATAGGTATCCTTCGATAATTTGTAGTGCTCCTTAGAACGCAAACGGTTTGTATCTCAAAATAATTCAGTTTCCGAGTTATTGATGGCAGCAATCGTTGTGAGTAACACATACTATGTATCAACGTTTCCTGCACTTATTGCTCAATAACCCGGTCCCTAAAACAAAAAAGCCCCGCAGCAATCTCTTGCTACGGGGCGATATTAAAGTGGCGTCTATATAATCTAATCTACTTAATTAGAAAGATAGGAAGAAGCCAGCAATTGTCGCTGCCATCAGGTTAGATAGAGTACCAGCAACAACCGCTTTAACACCCATACGAGCGATGTCGTGACGACGGTTTGGAGCTAGACCACCTAGACCACCCAGTAGAATCGCGATAGAAGAAAGGTTTGCGAAACCACATAGAGCGAACGAGATAATTGCTTGAGTCTTAGTAGACATTACTTGACCAGTCGCTTCAACGATTTGAGCGTTTTCACCAACGAAAGGTACGAAGTTTAGGTATGCAACGAATTCGTTAACTACGATCTTCTGACCGATGAATGAACCAGCGATATCTGCTTCAGCCCATGGCACACCAATAATGAATGCTAGTGGAGAGAATACTTTACCAAGGATCCATTCAAGAGTTAGGCCTTCGAAACCAACCCAACCACCGATGCCACCTAGGATACCGTTGATTAGAGCGATTAGACCGATAAACGCTAGTAGCATTGCACCAACGTTTAGAGCAAGTTGTAGACCAACAGATGCACCACCAGCAGCTGCGTCGATAACGTTAGCTGGTTTGTCGTCGCCACCGTCCATTTCATCAGCGATGTCGTCAGCAGGAGTATCAGTCTCTGGCTTGATGATCTTAGCGAATAGTAGACCACCTGGTGCCGCCATGAATGATGCAGCAACTAGGTACTCTAGAGGTACACCCATAGAAGCGTAACCCGCTAGTACACCACCAGCAACAGAAGCTAGACCACCACACATTACAGCGAATAGTTCAGACTGAGTCATTTTTGGTACGAAAGGACGTACAACTAGAGGAGCTTCAGTTTGACCAACGAAGATGTTTGCTGCAGCAGACATAGACTCCGCACGAGATGTGCCAAGAGCTTTCTGTAGGCCACCACCAAGAATCTTGATAACCCATTGCATTACACCAATGTAGTAAAGTACAGAGATAAGTGCAGAGAAGAAGATTAGAGTTGGTAGTACTTGGAATGCAAAGATGAAACCGATACCGTCAACTGAGAAGTTAACTAGGCTGCCGAATAGGAAACCAGTACCGTCTTTACCGTAGTCGATTACGTTTGCTACACCAGCAGAGAAACCTGCAAGCAAATCACGACCCCAAGGGATGTAAAGTACGAATGCACCAAGTGCGAATTGGATAGCGAATGCGCCACCCACCGTTCTTAAGTTAATAGCTTTGCGGTTGTCAGATAGTAGTACTGCGATTGCAATCAGTACAACCATACCGACTAGGCTCATAAACAGGCTCATAGTTTATGACTTCCTTATTAGTTATTTATTGGCGTGTTACAAAATGGGGCTATAAAGCGGAGGCAATTATACTCATGCGACCACTAATAAAGTAATGCCGTCCTCACACTTTGGTATAAGATTCATGTATCATTCATTTACATCTGTGAGCCAAGTCACGATACAGCTGTAAAACACGCAAACGATAAACAAAAACTTTAGATTTTATTCACATATACCGAATAGCTGATGGCTATTTTGCCACATTTGAGTTGCAATCGATTGCTTTGACTCTTTCCTGAGCGAAACAAGTTCATTTAATATCGTAACTAAATATTTGGAATGATTAATGTTTCCTTGCTTACCGCTGATCGGCATATCCGGTGCATCCGTCTCTAAAACGACCCATTCAAGGGGTAAACGAGCGACAGTGGTGCGCGTTTTCTGCGCTCTAGGGTAAGTTATCGTTCCACCGACACCGATATAGAATCCCAAGCGAATCCACTCTAAAGCTTGCTGCTCGCTTCCCGAAAAACCATGGATCACTCCACCATTGGTGAATTTTTGTTGCTTGATAAGCTGGATAAGACGGTTATGTGATTTCCGTTCATGGATAATCAGAGGCAGTTTAAAAGCAGTCGCGAGCTGTATCTGATGGATAAAAAAACGCTCTTGCTTATCGATATCCACATCCACAAAGAAATCCAAGCCGCACTCTCCTATCGCAACACACTGCTCAGAAGCGCCACTTAAATTCAGTTCAAGTTGAGCAAATTCGCTCTCACTCGCCGTCGCTAGAAAGTAAGGATGAAAACCCAGCGCATAGTAAAGGTTGGAATGTTCCGAGCTCAGTTGCTCGAGCTTTTCCCAGTTGGTTTGACCAATCGAGGGGACGACGACCTTCTCAACGCCTTGCTGCTTAGCAGTTATGAGATAGTCTTGAGCGGCCGCAGAACTGTCTTGATCACCCAACGAAAAGACGTCGAAGTCTAGATGACAGTGGGTATCGAATAGCGGTATCGACATTACGGCTTATCTTTCGGTTCAGGTTGAGGATCGCTACGATAAGGGGTGCAGCTACGCTTATTTTCTGGCGTTAACCCTAACTCTTTACACCATTTATCGTACTGCTTAATCCATCTTTTAATGACTTGAAACATCCACTCTCCTTAAGGCAAACATAAAAAAACGCCTATTGCAGAACAATAGACGTTTTTAATCACTTCGACTAGCACCACCTCAGTGAGTTGGCACCGTCATCAATAGATTAGTGCTCGCGAGTTGCACGGAACTCAACATCAGGGAAACGCTCTGATGCTAGGTTCAAGTTAACCATAGTTGGTGCGATGTAAGTTAGGTTATCGCCACCATCCAACGCTAGGTTAGTCTGGTTCTTACGCTTGAACTCTTCGAACTTCTTAGCATCACCACACTCAACCCAACGTGCTGTCGCAACGTTCACGCTCTCATAGATCGCTTCAACGTTGTATTCCGCTTTCAGACGAGCTACAACCACATCAAACTGAAGCACACCAACCGCACCTACAATCAGATCGTTGTTCTGTAGTGGACGGAATACCTGAACCGCACCCTCTTCAGAAAGCTGAACTAGACCTTTAAGTAGCTGCTTCTGTTTTAGTGGATCGCGCAGACGAATACGACGGAATAGTTCTGGTGCAAAGTTAGGAATACCAGAGAACTTCAGTGACTCACCTTGAGTGAAGGTATCACCAATCTGGATTGTACCGTGGTTATGCAGACCAATGATGTCACCCGCGTATGCTTTCTCAGCACGTGCACGGTCGCCCGCCATAAAGGTTACCGCATCAGAGATACTTACATTCTTGCCTGTACGAACATGGTTCATCTTCATACCTTGAGAGTAAGTACCCGATACGATACGCATGAATGCGATACGGTCACGGTGTTTTGGATCCATGTTTGCTTGGATCTTAAATACGAAGCCAGAGAACTTCTCTTCTGTCGCTTCAACATCACGCTCAACTGCTTGGCGAGTTTTCGGCATTGGCGCCCACTCAGTCAGGCCATCTAGCATGTGGTCAACACCAAAGTTACCCAATGCAGTACCGAAGAAAACCGGTGTTAGTTCGCCCGCTAGGAATAGGTCATGGTCGAACTCAGGGCACGCGCCCATGACAAGTTCAAGCTCTTCACGAACGCTTTCCGCTAGATCTGCGCCAACTTCTGCATCCAGTTCCGGGTTATCTAGACCTTTGATGATACGAACTTCTTGGATCTCATGGCCGTGGCCAGATTCGTACAAGATCGTCTCATCGCGGTGAATGTGGTAAACACCTTTAAACTCTTTACCACAACCGATTGGCCAAGAGATTGGTGCACACGCCATGCTCAGCTCGCTTTCAACTTCATCTAGAACTTCCATTGGATCACGCACATCACGGTCCAATTTGTTCATGAAGGTTACGATTGGAGTATCACGTAGACGTGTTACTTCCATTAGCTTACGTGTACGGTCTTCGACACCTTTTGCAGCATCGATAACCATTAGACATGAGTCAACAGCCGTTAGTGTACGGTAGGTATCTTCCGAGAAGTCTTCGTGTCCCGGAGTATCTAGTAGGTTTACTAGGCAATCATTGTACGGGAACTGCATCACAGACGTGGTTACCGAGATACCACGTTCTTTTTCCATCTCCATCCAGTCAGATTTAGCATGCTGGTTAGAGCCACGGCCTTTTACGGTACCCGCTTTTTGAATCGCGTTTCCGAATAAAAGAACCTTTTCAGTAATCGTGGTTTTACCCGCATCCGGGTGAGAGATAATCGCAAACGTTCTACGTTTGCTCACTTCTTGTTGGAAAGACATAGTCGCCCTTTGCTGATCTAAAGCGTAAAAAGGGCAAGTTGTTGAGACTTGCCCTTGAATTTTGTGTGCGGATTATACAGAAGTCGCCCAGCTTTCTAAAGCCTGAGCTAGAAAAAGTCAGAGAGTTAGGATAACTGCGGCTTACACTAGCCTAAAGTGCCGGACATGGGCACAACGTTGGAGGCAGAGTTCAACTTAAGATTCTCTATCAATCTATCTGCGGTTTGAGGAGAAGTAAGATAGAATCCTTGCCCTATCTCAAACCCCATCGACATCAAGTCTCGTTGCTGTTGCAATGTTTCCACGCCCTCGGCGATGACTGCTACTCCTAGCTCGTTACCTATCTGAATCATGCTCTTGAGTAGAACGAGTGAGGTTGAATTGGTGACATAGTCCATCACAAAGCTGCGATCTATCTTCAGAGTATCGAACTCAAAGTCCTTGAGGTAAGAGAGCGATGAAAAGCCAGTACCAAAATCATCAAGTGCGATACGAACGCCGAGCTGGTGCAGCTCTTTAAAGATGATTTGTGCGAATTGGTCATTCTCTATCATCACAGTCTCAGTGATCTCTACTTCTATCCTATGCGTGGCCACACCACTAGAAATAATCACGCGCTTTAAAGCATCAAAGAATTGAGGATGCTTTAAGCTTCGAGCTGAGATGTTAAGACTCATTACGCCGATATCAATACCGCGGGTAAGCCAGTTTTTGTGTTGCGCCAACGCTAGCTCAGCCACCAGCAGATCTATCTGACGAATTTGCCCCGTCGCTTCCGCAACAGGAATAAAATCATTTGGGTACATCAAGCCTTTAATTGGATGCTGCCAACGCACTAGTGCCTCAACACCCTCCACATCACCTGACTTCAACGCCCATTTTGGTAAGTAGTGAATCTCAAACTGCTGTTTGTCGATCGCCTGCCTTAAATCGCGTTCCAACTCTTTTTGCGACATCGCAATGTAGTTGAGCTCTTTGGAATAGAACTGGAAATTGTTTTTCCCTAGTGACTTGGCGTGATACATCGCATCATCAGCGTAACGGATCAGAGAGTGTTGAGAGGTGCTATCGTCTGGGTAAATAGAAATACCAATACTCGCTGTGACCTCCGCGGTTCCATGTTTCAGTTCAAAAGGCTCTCTCAGACGCTTAATCAGTTTCGAGGCAATTTTATTGGCGACACTCACCGCCATATCGACATCGCGCAGGTGTTCCAAAACAATGACGAACTCATCACCGCTGAATCTCGCTGAGAGATCCGTCACTCGAATCGATTGTGTTATGCGCTGTGCGACCTGCTTTAACAGTTCATCACCTGCGGCATGACCATAGAGATCGTTGACCTCTTTAAAATGGTCAAGATCGAGAAACAATAACGCGAACGGACGCTGAGTCTGTTGAGCATTGAGTATCGACTGCCCGAGTCTATCGAGAAACAGAGTACGGTTGGGCAGCTCGGTTAAAGGATCGAAGTAAGCTTGAGTATGAAGCTGTTTGTTCTTGAGCTCGATAGAAGACTTGGCGTCAGTGAGCGATTTCAATAATAAGTCTCGGCTCTGTTCATGCTTAAACTGAACACGAAGCGAGTACACACCGATAAAGACAGCTGCGATAATCAAGGTAATGCTGGTTTTGGTATAGCTGGCAATGCCTGACTCATAGCTAGTTTTAATCACGCGCTGAATCTCATCCGCCTGACTGGCGAAGTCGAGATAATACTCGTCAGTCTTTAATCCCAATGACGGCGTTTCTAAAACCGATTGTTGATAATGCGAACCTGCATATTGGCGAAATTCAGCCAGTGTTTGGCGTAGCATCATCAATCGCTCTCGAAGTTCAGGATCGCTGATCGGTTGATAGCTGCCCATGATGCTCTCTCCTCCATCGAGCAACGCCCCTACATGCCAATCAGCAATCTCTAGGTAGTACCAAACCTCTTGGATCGATTGGGTTGTATCGCCAGAAACAATTTCATCAAACCATAAATAAGCCAGAGAGCCGTTGATCTTTATCTCAGCAGCAGCTTCTGCAAGGGGGGACTTTTTGATCAAAAGATCGGTCGATTGCATGACGAGGACTGTGGTCGACGCTACCACCAGCAACGCTAATAAAGAGGTGAATAGGAACTTTCGTTTATTTAGCATTTTGGGGAATAACATAATCAGGACAAAAAGATTGGGAATAAATCGACCTTAATCCATCAATGTTTCAAATCAATGAACAATCAACCATTTCAGTCACTTATGAAGTTTTGATGAATATTGATGAGTGCGCATTGTATAACCAAGTTCAACACCGTATATTTCGGTGGCTTGATTAAATCTGACAATGCTGGCCGATAGAAGCGTAACGTACACTATGATGGAAAGGTTCTTACACAAAGCAATCACCACTGTTATCTGTTTGTCTCTATGGCCAACGATGGGCATGGCAAAAGATCTGATCAAGATCGAAGGCTCAAGTACGGTTTATCCGATCACTCGTCAATTTGCTCAGCAATTTATGACGCAGCAGAAAGATGTCGCACAGATAGTGGTTGGTGTCACAGGAACTGGTGGCGGGTTTCGCAAATTTTGCCGTGGTAAGACGGATATCTCTAACGCTTCCCGCCCTATCAAAACGCAAGAAAAAGCCCTGTGTCGAGAAAACGGCATTGAGTTTTTAGAACTGCCCATTGCGCTCGATGCGATCACACTCGTGGTCAGTAAAGACAACGAGTGGTTACAACACCTATCCCTTGAGAATCTGGCAACCTTATGGCACCCCTCTTCTGAAAAAACCATTACGCATTGGCATCAGCTCAATCCAAGCTTCCCCGCAGAGCCGATCAAGCTCTATGCTCCAGGGAGCGACTCTGGAACTTACGACTACTTTACCAACGTTGTTCTTAATGGCGACGAGCTGCGCGGTGACCACATCGCCAATGAAGACGATTATCTATTGGCCTCAAAGGTCGCTAGCGACCCAAATGCGTTGGCATTTTTAGGCTTTGCTTATTACCAAAACAATCAAACCCAACTCAAGGCTGTTTCAATTTCCAATGACAAGCAGCAAGCCATCGCTCCAAGTATCAATAGTGTCACCAGTGGCAAATACAGCTCGCTTTCTCGACCGCTGTTTATCTACGTTAACAAAGCAGCCGTCAATCGTTATTCCGTCAATCAGTTCATCGAGCACTACTTAAATCAAAAGCATCTATCGTATGTCGTGAGTACTGCTGGCTATATTCCACTGTCCCCGAAAATGCAGAGCGCTGCCCAATCAATCTTTGAAACGCAGACCATGGGTTCGGTATTTAACAGTAAAGAGCTAAGCACTAACTTCGAACGCTTTATGGAACGTAACTAAACAGTAGCCCTGTTCTCAAAGGGCTGAGGGTAATAAAAAAGCCCAACCTAAGTTGAGCTTTGCCAATATCGATGTGAGCGAGTGACAGGTTAAAAGAAGATGTAACTCATGATAATTGCATCTTCTTTACCAGTGGCCGTTGGGTAATAGTTACGGCGACGGTCCACCTCGTTGAAGCCAACCCACTCATACAGACCAAACGCGTTGATATTACTTTCACGGACTTCAAGCCATGCACTTTCTGCTTTTGCCTGTTCGCACACACGTAGAAAATGCTCAATCAACGCCTTGCCATATCCCTTGCCTTGATGATGAGGGGCAACAGCGATATTGAGAAGTGTTACTTCACCAACAATGTTTTGCGCATAGAAGTAACCAACCACCTCGTCATCGACTAGCATCACATGATGGCAACCACCTCGGCTATCGAGATCGCGAATCATGTTTTGTGACCAAGGGTGCGTATGAGCTTGTTGCTCAATCTGCCAGATTGCATCAAGGTGCGACTCTGACATGGAGATAAATTGACTATTCATAAGAACAAATTTGCTGCCACAGAGCGCGGCGTTGCTGATTGTTACCATCAATCTGAGATAGTAAAGGGGATTGCAGCGTTTTAGCCGCTATATCAGTATCGGATTCACACCCTGCGAACCATACCCATTGCGGTGAGCTTAAATCAAAATGGCTCAGCTCACTTGGATGGACATATTGCGCTTGTGACAGTTCCAGTTTGATGCTTTTTAGCACTCGCTCAAACATCTCAGCTAGCGCGCCTTGAGGCTTTTCTGGTGAGACTAATAGCAACTGACATGTTTCAGGCAGTTTAACGAGCTCGGTCTGATAACCAGCCAGACGTTCAGGGTGGCTCAGTTCCCATTGAGTAATTCCCATTTCCTGTAAATACTGCGCATGAATCTGTGACATGTCTGTGCCTATATGACTGAGCCTAAGGTTGAATCGAGCTGATACTAACAAAAAATAAAGGAGCATCAAGCTCCTTTATCTCTATTGGTCACGTTTCTTCTATCCGCATCTTATGTGCTGGCGAAGTCGATGAGGGTTGCGCTCGCCTAGAGCTCATTAAACTCAGGGCTGTACTCAATAGTACCACTGTGTCCAGAGAATGCGCCTTCCACCAGCTCAATCGCTTGAAATGCCCCTTCAGGAACATCCCAACGGCACTGAAAACCAAACTCACTCGCAGCCTTAAAACCGACTTTACTGTAAAAGCTTGGATCGCCCAGAACCACACAGGCTGGATAACCAAAATCGCGCAGTGACGAAAAGGCCTCTTCCATCAAAGATCGAGCAATGCCTTGACTACGAAAGTCCTCACGCACAGCTAATGGCGCTAAACCCTGCCAATTATGATCTTCGCCTTGTAGTGTCAGTGGACTAAACATCACGTGGCCAACCACTTCACCTTCATCAGAGCACGCCACCAAAGACAGCGTCAGATGACTGTTTTCACGCAGGCTCATCACTAGGTTCGCTTCTGCGTCGGTTTCAAAAACAGATTTCAGCAAGCGGTCAATTGCAAGTATGTCTGCAGGTGCCTCAGTTCGAATAAGCATTCATTACCTCATTTTGTGTCTGAGGCGATTGTACCCCCTTCTGCACAAAATCAGCTAATTGATTCAATAACATTTTCATCGGAGCCGGAAGTAGGTCTAAATCTACACTGTCCATCAGGTTCTTCACCTCTAGACCAAGCTCGGTATCCCCTTCAATAGAGAGGCGGCGTTGAAAGAACAAAGTATCTGGGTCTTCTTTGCGTCCAGCGATCAAAACAAGATCGTTCAGGTTGCCACTAAAGCTCACGTCTTCTGTCACTTCTTTATCTGCAACAACCAGCTGCTCATCTTGATAGCTGATGCACCAACTCAAGCCCATATCTTTAATCGACACTTTTAACCACTTGTCTTCAAGAAACTCAAAGTCGCCATCTTCTAGCGCTTCCTTGAAAACATTCTTAAGTGCTTCTAACAAGGCTCTTTTTTGTACTGTTTTTGGCAATAACTGGACTGGAGATCGCAAAATTGATGCGGCGTTTTGAACTAGTTGAGTGCGAATCTTGTTTATCACGTGACTTATCCGTAACTTTATCAATAATATGGCACTCATCTTAAGTGATGTTAAAGGCTCAAATCCTGTTATGTATCAAATTAATTTCGGTTTGATGCTTGTACTTTAATATCCTCAAAATCATAGTTATAGTAACTCTGGTAATAAGAACAGTCGCAGAATTGCTGCTATGCTAGGTAAATAGCTAAAATTACATCATTTAGTAATAAACATTCACCTATAATGAATACTCAAGCTTTTGGAGAATTGGTAGTACTTTGATGCCTCCCCAGCAACTACAACATTGGTTTTCACAGCTCACAGCAAATAGTCCTTTCTTTTTTGCTGTTCTCGATGCTCAGCATAACTATTTTATGGTTAATGAGCGCTACTGTGATATTGCGGGGTTAAACCAATCAGAGTTAACAGGAATGAACGACCGCCAAACCCTTGGTGAACAGTTCTACCAACACCTGAAGCCATACTACGAGCGCGCCTTCAAGGGTGAATCCATTGAGGCGGAAATTACGCTCAACGAAACCGACCTCGATACCAGCCTTCATTTTAGCCTAGCACCACTGTCTAACGGAAAAGACACCGACTACATTGTCTTTCACGCCTTTGACACCTCTGAAAATCAAGTTCTTGTCCGCTCACTGGAGGAGTCTGAAGCCAAATTCCATAAGCTGACTCACTTACTACCGGACGGACTTCTTCTCGTTGAAGATGATTTCATTCTCTCTTCTAACCCAGCTGCAGCTCGTTTGCTTGGCTTTAACTCTCCATCAGAGTTACTTGGCGAAGAGCTAGGACGCCTATTCATTGATGAGCAAACCAAAACAGTCTTCAGCAATAAGCTCAGCTCTATTGTTTCTGAGTCTGGTTTGGTTTGCTTAACTGGCGCGCGCTGCGGATTTGAGCGTAAGGTTCAGTTGCATATTGATTCAACTGCCCTGTTGGGAAGCACTACCCAATTAGTCCTGATTCAAGACGCGCAAGAAGCACCCAAAACCCTCACCACCAACGTTAATGAAGATGCCTACATTGACGACCTGACTAAGCTGTATAACCGTGTTGGGTTCACCAAACGTTTAGAACAGTTTATTCATAATGAGACGCCAGCGGTTATGTTGTACCTAGATATTGATAACTTCAAAAATATCAATGACTCATTGGGTCATCACATCGGTGACAAGGTGATTAAAGAGGTCGCATCTCGCCTTAAGCGTCTATTACCAAGACGCGCGGTAGTAGGTCATTTGGGTGGCGATGAATTTGGTATCATCCTGCCAGAGCCAGAACACAAAAAAACCGTTGAAGCCCTAGCTGAAAAGATCATTGCTCTGATCAATCAGCCGTTCGATCTTCACCATTTTAGCAAACGCTTGGCTTGCTCCATTGGTAGTGTCAGCTTTCCTCAAGATGGTACCGATGCGCGTATCTTGCTGCAAAATGCCGATACTGCGATGTATGAAGCCAAAGACCGAGGCCGTAACCGCTTAATTAAATTCAATGAGCAGATGAACAAAGAGGCTCGTATGCGTCTTTGGCTTGAAATCGAACTTCAGAAAGCACTGCAGCAAAATGGTTTAGAGGTTTGGTATCAACCTAAGGTCAACGCCCGTGACTTCACCATCAATGGTGCTGAAGCCTTGGTACGCTGGAAGCACCCAGTCGAAGGTTACATTAGCCCAGCTGCCTTTATCCCAGTTGCTGAACGCGCGGGTTTGATTGAACAGCTAGGCCGAGTGGTGATGCGTGAGGTGTTTGCAACGGTTAAGCGTTGGAAGATTCAAGGAATCCTTCCTGGGCGCGTAGCGATCAACCTTTCCCCTGAGCAATTTGGTAACCCTAAACTGATCGACTACATGGAAAAGCTACTGCGAACTACAGAGCTAGACCCAAGCGCTATCACCTTCGAGTTAACCGAAAGTGCGGTGATGAGTGACAGCGAACACACGCTTCAGATGCTGAACGCCATTAAGAAGCTTGGCTTTGCCCTCTCGATTGATGACTTCGGCACCGGTTACTCATCGCTTTCTTACTTGGCTCGTTTCCCAATTGACGAGTTGAAGATAGACCGCGCCTTCATCACCGACATTGATACCCTGCCAAAGCAAGTCACGGTGATTGAGAACATCATCAACCTAGGTAAATCTCTTAACCTGACGGTGGTTGCTGAAGGTGTTGAAACTAGCGAGCAAGCGACACTGCTATCGAACCTCAACTGTAGCTCAATTCAGGGCTTCCACTTCTACCGACCTCAACCAAAACAGGAAGTTGAGGAGCTCTTTGCCCAGAACCGTCGCCATAAAAACTAGCCCACCATTTTTAGGTTTTGCTCTACCTCAAACGGAGTAAAAGCGGATTTATCCGACTAAACCTGCCTTACATCAATTCTGACGTTCACATTTCTTCATAAAATGCTCGCTTCAAATTTATCTACTGGTAGTGAGCAAATGGAACTCTTATGCCCAGCAGGAAACTTACCTGCTTTGAAAACAGCCATTGACTGTGGTGCGGATGCTGTCTACATCGGATTCAAAGACGACACTAATGCACGCCACTTTGCTGGACTGAACTTCTCTGGCAAGAAGCTAGATCGTGCCGTTGAATACGTCCACGACCGCAAGAAAAAAATTCATATCGCACTCAACACATTCGCTCACCCTAATGGTTTTGAACGTTGGACCAATGCTGTTGACCAAGCTGCGGCATTAGGTGTGGATGCGCTGATCGTGGCGGATATTGCCGTTCTTGAATATGCGGCGAATAAGTACCCGCATATGGAGCTACACCTATCAGTACAAGCTTCAGCGACCAACGCTGCAGCCATTGACTTCTACCACAAAAACTTCAACGTGAAGCGTGTGGTACTGCCACGCGTACTCTCTATTCACCAAGTAAAACAGCTGTCTCGCAATATCTCTTCAGATGTAGACCTTGAGGTATTTGCCTTCGGTAGTCTGTGTATTATGGCAGAGGGTCGCTGTTACCTCTCATCTTACATGACCGGTGAATCTCCAAATACAGTAGGCGCCTGTTCTCCAGCGAAATACGTACGCTGGCAAGAGACTGAAACCGGGCTTGAATCTCGCCTCAATGAAATCTTGATCGACAAGTACGCACAGGGTGAAAACGCTGGCTACCCTACCCTTTGTAAGGGCCGCTTCGAAGCTGAAATCGAAGGCGAACGTAAGCGTTATCACGCACTGGAAGAACCAACAAGTCTAAACACCTTATCGATGCTGCCAGAGCTGTTTGCCGCCAACGTAGCGTCAGTCAAAATCGAAGGCCGTCAACGTAGCCCAGCTTACGTAGAACAAGTGACTCGCACTTGGCGAGCTGCCATTGATCGTTACCAAGCAAACCCAGAGGCTTACCAAGTTGAAGCCGCTTGGAATGCGGCTCTCGCGAACGTGTCTGAAGGTACACAAACCACGCTTGGCGCTTACCACCGTAAATGGCAATAGGATTGATGGAGAACACAATGAAATACGCATTAGGCCCACTACTCTATTTTTGGCCAAAACAAGACGTAGAGAGCTTCTACGAGCAAGCTAAGACGAGCTCTGCTGACATCATCTACCTTGGTGAAGCGGTCTGTTCGAAACGCCGCGAGATGAAAGCAAAGCACTGGTTGGATATCGCCAAAGAACTTTCAGCTTCAGGCAAGCAAGTCGTACTATCGACTATGGCGCTTTTGGAAGCACCAAGCGAAGTAAACATCATGAAAAAGTACGTCGACAATGGCGACTTTGCGATTGAAGCAAATGATGTATCGGCCATTCAGCTTGCGAGTGAAAGTAAGGTTCCATTCGTAGTTGGCCCAGCGGTCAACACCTACAACGCGCACACGCTGAACCTATTTCTAAAGCAAGGCATGACTCGCTGGTGTATGCCTGTTGAGTTATCTCGTGAGTGGTTATCAAACGTGATGACTCAGTGTGAAGAGCTCAACATTCGTAATAAGTTTGAAGTGGAAGTCTTCAGCCACGGCTACCTGCCTTTGGCTTATTCTGCACGTTGCTTTACAGCTCGCGCAGAGAACAAAGCGAAGGACGATTGCGAGACCTGCTGTATTAAGTACCCAACCGGTCTTCAAGTAGAGAGCCAAGAAGGACAATCAGTCTTCAACCTAAACGGTATTCAAACCCAATCAGGCTACTGCTACAACCTGATCAATGATCTGCCAAATATGCATGACTTGGTTGATGTGATTCGTTTAAGCCCATTAGGCATTGATACTTTCTCTGAGCTCAATAACTTTAGAGCTAATGAAAAGGGTGAGAACCCAATTCAAATTGCTGACCGCCAATGCAACGGCTACTGGCATCAGTTAGCTGGCTTGGAAGTAAAAAACATCTAAGCTAAGCTCCAAATACAAAAAAGGTCTAGCAGTCGCTAGACCTTTTCTTTATCAATTGACTCTTAATTCATTACGCTGTTGCTGTCTGCAGCGGCTGTGCATTGAGCTTCTTTACATCTTTCACCAACATCAGAATCACCACCACACTCAGCGCAATGTTCGACAGTGGGTAAGCAATCCAGATCCCCGGTACACCGAACAGCTTCGGCATGATGTACAAGAACGGCAGTTGAATCAGCATATTGCCTACCGTTACAAACATTGCTTTGCTGCCTTTGTTTACAGCTTGATAGTAAGCACCAGCGACGACCAAAAAGCCATCAAGCGCCAGAGCGAACATATGCAGCCTAATCCCCAAAACTGTGTACTCGACTAGTTGTGGATCTTCTGAGTTAAACACCGATACAAACTCTCTCGGGAAGATGTTCAACAGAACAATAAAGACCATACCCACAGAGACTGAACTCACCATCGCAATCTTAAGCAGCTGGCGAATATTGTCGTGACGCTTAGCACCATGGTTATAACTCACTAGAGGTTGCATGCCATTGGCGATCCCCTCTGCTGTGAGGTAGTAAACCGTCACAATGTAGCCGAGAATCGCATACGCACCAATCATCAGTTGGTTACCATATTGTGCAAACAACGCATTATGTAGCGCCACCATCATCGAGCCATAAGCGTACATAAAGAAGCTCGACGTACCGATAGCGAAGATCTGTGGAATCACATCAAGCTTAAGTCTCAGCTCACTCCAACGCAGACGCAAGTTCGCTCTGCGTGAGAAGAAGTAAGCTAAACCTAGACCTGTTACCACTAGCTGTGCGATTGCGGTAGCTAAAGCGGCACCTGTCAGTTCCCAGTTCAGCCATGCAATGAATAGATAGTCGAGCACAATGTTAATCACCGCACCAACCACCATCAAAATAGTGGCTAAATTTGGACTGTCGTCATTGCGCAGTAAGAACGGCATCGCGATCGAACCCAAGGTAAAGACACTGCCCACAATCAGAATCTGTAGGTACTGTAAGCCAAGATCAAATACGCGCCCTTCCGCCCCCTGCCAACGCAAAAAATCGTCTGCAAAGAAGAAAAGAACGCCAGCGACTAACGGCGTCAACGCCAATAATAGAGTGAGACCAGTAGCGAGGATCTGTTTAGCCCCTTGGGTATCTTTTTCCCCTTGGCGAATCGATACTAAAGCTCCCGTACCCACACCAACAAGCATGCCTAGACCGAGAATTGAACCGATCACCGGCCAAGCCACGTTGATACCGGCAAGGCCATCGGCACCAACAAAACGACCAATGAAAATACCATCAACCACTTGGTATAAACCATTGACCAACATTGCAGCCACGGTTGGGATTGTATAGCGCCAAAATTGACGACTGATTGACTGACTCATCTTCTACTCTTACTTTCTACTGTTATCTCACTATAACCAGTGAGTGATGACGTTTCTGTTGTCCTTGAAACCTGCGCTCATCCTGCCGACCACTTAGTTAACTAGGCTAACTAAATAATCAAATTTTTACTTGAGAGCCTTATTCAACAATAAGTTCAGCTGATCTATTTCTTGCTCGCTTAACTGGCTCTCTAATGTGTTTGCCATAACCTGATAGATCTTACTCTCTTCCTCTAAGCCCGTTTCAGCTTTTGCTGTGAGTACAACTAGCTTCGAACGTGCATCTTCAGGGCTCGGGCGTCGCTCTACTAACCCTTTTCGCTCTAAGCGCTGTACCATAGTGGTCGCAGAGGGTTTAGTCACTTGCATTTCTTCTGCAAGGTCCGTTAATCGAATGGGCTCTTTAGCCGCCTCAATGACCTTGAGGTAGTCATACTCATTAAAGCTAAGCTGACCAATTGGATCCTCTTTCGATTGCGTTCGCCATATTTTCGACGCAAATCGCTCGATCTTTTCTAGGTTCTCATTCAACACAGTTCTTCGAATAACCCACATTTAATTAGCAATGCTAACTATTTTAATCCAGGTTGATTAAATTGCAATCAGAAAAAGTGTGCCACATAAAAAAGCCGCTCATCAGAGCGGCTTTATTGAAAGCTATTTTGAATAGGACTAATTTACTTTTCTTCAGCTTTTGCTTGTTCTAGCTTAGCCTGCGCAAGGCGCTCTTCCTTAAGGTCCATGAAGATACGACCAAGCTCAAGGAAAGAGTAACGATGCTCTACGTACTCATAAACATTAAATGACACAGCTAGCTTGTAAAGAGAGATCGCGTTCGCATAGTCACCACGCAAATGATAACGCTTACCTAAGTAGAAGTAGGTCTCGGTTAAACGCTGAGCCAACAGTGTGTTATCACGAGTGCCACTCAAGATCGCTTTGAATGCCTGCTCTTCTGAAATTTCATCGAGCATAATCGCAACCAGCACCCAGCCCCATTGCTCATCACGCTCTTGGTAGCGTGATTGCAAATCTTTTAGTGCTTGCTCTGGCGTAAGTTCACTCTGAATGATGTAAAGCCATAGAGCACGGAATGGGTCACTTGGATCATCATTATAGTGCTTAAGCATCTCTTCATTTGACAGCTCGTAACGCTCGCCATAGTAAAGGGCAATAGCGCGGTTACGTTCTGCGTATGAGTTGCTTGGATCAAGCTCTAATGTTGAGTCGAAAGATTCATAAGCAGCATCAAACTCACCCACTTGGGTAAAGTAAACACCCAATAGATTAAAGATGTCAGGTTGTGCCGGATTCAAAGATAAAGACTGATTAAAATCGAGTCGAGCGAGATCACGCAAGCCGACGCTGTCGTAATAGTTGCCGCGTTCAAATAGCATCTTAGCTCGAACGTCATCACCAAGGTCAGGTCTTTGTAACAATTGAGATAAACGAGCTATCTGAACTTCTTGTTGCACACTCGGCTGCAGTGGCACAGCCATAGGTGGGTAGACCCAACGCTGAGCTGAACTGTCCATTGTCGATGCACAACCTGTTAAAACAAGCAGCAGAGACAGACTCGCGGTTTGAAACCATTTCACAAATACTTACTCCTGTTATGACCGCAATAAAAAAGGGAGCGATATGCTCCCTTTATAACATGCTTTGTTAATGATGGGTTAGAAATCACTAAAAAGCGATAGTTCCATCATTTTACTGAGAATTACTCAGCAGCAGGTGCTTCGCCTTCAGCTGGCGTTTCAACTGCTTCTTTCATGCTTAGACGTACACGGCCTTGACGGTCGATTTCAAGAACCTTAACAGGAACTTCTTGACCTTCAGTTAGGTAGTCAGACACTTTCTCAACGCGCTTGTCAGCGATTTGAGAGATGTGTACTAGACCATCTTTACCTGGAAGGATAGTAACGAATGCACCGAAGTCTGCAAGACGCGCAACCTTACCTTGGTAGATACGGCCAACTTCAACTTCTGCTGTGATCTCTTCGATACGACGGATTGCTTCTTTCGCAGCTGTACCTTCAGTTGCAGCAATCTTGATTGTACCGTCGTCATCGATTTCGATAGTTGTACCTGTCTCTTCAGTTAGAGCACGGATAACTGCACCACCTTTACCGATAACGTCTTTGATCTTCTCTGCGCTGATCTTCATTGTATGAATACGCGGAGCGAACTCAGAGATATCTTCACGAGCACCAGAGATAGCTTCATCCATTACAGATAGGATGTGCTTACGTGCACCTTGCGCTTGGTTAAGAGCAATTTGCATGATCTCTTTAGTGATACCTTCGATCTTGATGTCCATTTGAAGTGCAGTGATACCAGTGTTAGTACCCGCTACTTTAAAGTCCATGTCGCCTAGGTGGTCTTCGTCACCAAGGATGTCAGAAAGAACAACGAAGTCGTCGCCTTCTTTAACAAGACCCATTGCGATACCCGCAACAGAAGACTTGATTGGCACACCTGCATCCATAAGAGCAAGAGAAGTACCACATACAGAAGCCATTGAAGAAGAACCGTTAGATTCAGTGATTTCCGATACAACACGTACTGTGTATGGGAATTCATCAACAGAAGGCATTACTGCTGCGATACCGCGTTTAGCCAGTTTACCGTGACCGATTTCACGACGCTTAGGAGAACCTACAAAACCAGTTTCACCAACACAGTATGGAGGGAAGTTGTAGTGTAGTAGGAAGTGATCTTTACGCTCACCAGTTAGCTCGTCGATGATTTGAGCATCACGCTGCGTACCTAGAGTCGCAGTTACTAGAGCCTGAGTTTCGCCACGTGTAAATAGTGATGAACCGTGTGTACGAGGAAGAACACCAGTACGTACGTCTAGCGCACGAACCATGTCTTTTTCACGGCCGTCGATACGTGGGTTACCAGCGATGATGCTGCGACGTACAACTGTCTTCTCTAGATCGTGGAAGATAGTGTGGATTTCTTTTGTGTTCGCTTCAGGGTCTTCAGCAAGTAGTACTTCGTTTACTTCACCAGCGATCTCGTGGATGCGGTCGTAACGAGCCATCTTCTCAGTGATTTGGTAAGCTTCAACAAGTTTCGCTTCAGCTAGCTCGGCGATCTTATTTACAAGTGCTGTGTTCTCTTCTGGAGCAACCCAATCCCAAGCAGGAGTCGCAACTTCAGCAGCAAACTCGTTGATTGCGTTGATCACTGTTTGTTGTTGGTCGTGGCCGTAAACAACCGCTGATAGCATTTCTTCTTCAGTTAGGTTGTCAGCTTCTGACTCAACCATTAGTACTGCAGATTCAGTACCCGCAACAACTAGGTCTAGCTTAGAAGCTTCTAGTTCTGTGTTGCTTGGGTTAAGTACTAGTTGACCGTCGATGTGACCAACACGTGCAGCACCGATAGGACCGTTGAACGGAATACCAGAGATAGCTAGCGCTGCAGAAGTACCGATCATAGTTACGATATCAGGTTGAACATCTGGGTTAACAGATACTACCGTTGCGATAACTTGTACTTCGTTTTTGAATGCATCTGGGAAAAGTGGACGGATTGGACGGTCGATTAGACGAGCCGTTAGCGTTTCACCTTCAGATGGACGACCTTCACGCTTGAAGAAGCCACCAGGGATCTTACCTGCAGCGTATGTACGCTCTTGGTAGTTAACTGTTAGTGGGAAGAAGTCTTGACCTTCAACCGCTTCTTTTTTACCAACAACAGATACGAATACAGACGTATCGTCCATTGTTACCATTACTGCAGCAGTAGCTTGACGTGCAATAACACCTGTTTCTAGAGTTACGGTGTGGTTACCGTACTGAAACGTTTTTACAACTGGTTTTTCAAACATTGTATTTCCTTCATCTAAAGATTGCTCTTTAGAATAAGTGAATGGGTACTCCGCAATGACTAATCGCGACTAGTAAAAAAAGACGAAAAAGAACGACGTATTACGCTCATCTGTTTTTAATAGTCGCGACCTATTGGCCGACATCTGTGACTGTCATTGTTGAGTAAAGTGAAGTGCCAGAGTTTCATAGAATTACTGGCGTGCAAGAGTATAAACTATTTTTCTGACAAGAGACATTTTCAGAGCCAAAAAACGAGTTTACAGCACACATAACGGGTACTTTTCTCTGCGTTGTGACGATATTTCAGACATAAAAAAAGCCTCAGCAATTGCTGAGGCTCTTTCATCAAATTCGAGATTTGATTAGCGACGTAGACCTAGACGCTTGATAAGCTCTTGGTAACGACCAAGATCTTTACCTTTTAGGTAGTCTAGAAGCTTACGACGGCTAGAAACCATACGTAGAAGACCACGACGGCTGTGGTGATCGCCTTTGTGAGCTTTGAAGTGACCTTGTAGGTGGTTGATAGAAGCAGTAAGTAGAGCTACTTGTACTTCTGGTGAACCTGTGTCGCCTTCAGAGCGCGCGTATTCTGCAACGATTGCTGCTTTAGTTTCTGCATTCAGAGACATAATTCTCTCCTGATAAGAGTAGTTTGATATTTGTAGCAGCCAATCTCTGATTCAGCCGCTACGCGAGCCGTGGATTATAGGGAAGTTTGCCTAGTGGTGCAATAACAATCTATCGCGATCTCACTGAACGAAAACAAAAAAGCAGAAGACCTAAATTGGACTTCCGCTTTTCACGACTTATAAGCAAAGATTGCGTTTAATCTTGATTACGCTTGCGGCTCTTCTTCACGGAAAACCACCAAGCGTTTTGGTGCTACGCGACCATCATTATCGATCTGAGCTACACCGACAAACAGCTTCTCTTCGCCACTTGTCATACGCACTGTGCCTTCTGCTGGCGCACCGGCAACTTGAACTGGCATACCGTGTTGAACTAAATCAGTCAGCTCCGCATTCAGGTTCACTTCTGGTAGATCTTCTACTGCGGTGTCCATTGGCATCAACAGTGGATCAAGCAGCTCTTTTGGTGCAATGTCTTGCTGTTGAGCTTGCTCTAGGATCTCGTTCAGTTGCTCTAGCGTAACCATGCGCTCGTATGGGTACTTTGCAACACCGGTACGACGTAACATGGTTACGTGCGCACCACAGCCTAGCATTTCGCCCAGATCGTCAGTGATGGTACGGATGTAAGTGCCTTTTGAGCAGTGCACTTCCATCTCTACTTCATCACCTTCAAAGCGAAGTAGATCGATAGAGTAAACCGTGATCTTACGAGATTCACGCGGTACTTCGATGCCTGCACGCGCGTATTCATACAAAGGCTTACCTTGATACTTTAACGCAGAGAACATGGATGGAACTTGGTCAGTTTCACCCTTGAAGCTCTCAATGCAACGCTCAAGCTGTTCGCGAGTGACATTCACTTCACGAGTTTCAACAACTTCACCATCAGAGTCGGAAGTGTTGGTACGCTCACCTAGCTTAGCGATCACAACGTAGCGCTTATCAGAATCTAATAGAAACTGAGAAAACTTGGTTGCCTCACCTAAACAGATTGGCAGCATGCCTGTCGCAAGAGGATCCAAAGCACCGGTGTGCCCTGCTTTCTCCGCAAAGTAAATACGCTTTACTTTCTGCAGTGCGTCATTCGATGAGATGCCAGTCGGCTTATCTAATAAAATAACCCCGTTAATCGGGCGACCTTTACGACGGCGAGCCATTACTCTTCACCTTCCGAAGTAGACTCATCACGGCCAGCAGCTTGCTGCTTACGCTTGTCTTCGCTTACCACTTCAGACACTAAGTTAGACATACGCATACCTTCAACCAAAGTGTTGTCGTAAGTGAAACGAATTTCTGGCGTTAGGCGTAGACGGATACGCTTACCTAGCATCATACGTAGTTGAGGCTCGTGCTCTTTCAGTGCAGCTAGGCTCGACTCTGGTGTTTGCTCGCCCACACATAGGAAAGTAACGAATACTTTTGCGTAAGCAAGGTCACGAGAAACCTCTACATCAGAGATAGTTACCATACCGATACGTGAGTCACGAACTTCACGTTGTAGCATGATTGCTAGCTCTTTTTGTAGTTGCTGAGACACGCGCTGCGTGCGGCTAAATTCTTTTGACATTTTCTTTTCTCACTTAGAAAGATGGGGGGCTTGGTAATAACCAGCCCCCCATGGTGTATTCAACAACCGATTACCACTTACCTATACCAGTAATGTTAGTAACCTTAGTCAATATGTCGAGTCAGCGGACTAATTAGTCTAGAGTACGCTTAACTTCAACAATTTCGAATACTTCGATTTGGTCACCAACGCGAACGTCATTGTAGTTCTTAACGCCAATACCACACTCGTAGCCATTCTTAACTTCTTGTACGTCATCTTTAAAGCGACGTAGTGACTCTAGTTCACCTTCGTAGATAACAACGTTGTCGCGTAGTACGCGGATTGGGTTGTTACGCTTGATCGTACCTTCAGTAACCATACAACCTGCGATTGCACCAAGCTTAGGCGACTTAAACACGTCACGTACTTGAGCAAGACCGATGATCTCTTGTTTGAACTCAGGAGCAAGCATACCGCCCATCGCCTGTTTCACTTCATCGATCAGTTGGTAGATGATTGAGTAGTAACGTAGGTCTAGGTTTTCGTTCTCAACAGTACGACGAGCTGTCGCGTCTGCACGAACGTTGAAGCCTAGGATGATAGCGTTAGATGCTGCTGCAAGTACTGCATCAGTTTCTGTAATACCACCAACACCAGAACCTACGATGTTCACTTTAACTTCGTCAGTAGACAGTTTCAGTAGAGAGTCTGCGATTGCTTCTACAGAACCTTGTACGTCCGCCTTAAGAACAACGTTAAGCTCAGCAACTTCACCAGCAGCCATGTTAGAGAACATGTTCTCAAGTTTCGCTTTCTGTTGACGTGCTAGTTTCACATCACGGAATTTACCTTGACGGTAGTTCGCTACTTCACGTGCTTTACGCTCATCACGTACAACTGTTGCTTCATCACCAGATGCTGGTACGCCAGAAAGACCTAGGATCTCTACTGGGATAGATGGACCTGCAGATGTAACTTCTTGACCGTTCTCATCGCGCATTGCACGAACACGGCCGTACTCTTGACCACAAAGAACGATGTCGCCCTTGTTTAGAGTACCCGACTGTACAAGTACAGTAGCAACTGGACCACGGCCTTTATCTAGGCGAGATTCTACAACCACACCAGATGCCATGCCTTCTTCTACTGCTGTTAGTTCTAGAACTTCAGATTGTAGAAGGATAGTCTCTAGAAGACCTTCGATGTTAGTACCTTGTTTCGCAGAGATGTGAACGAACATGTTCTCACCGCCCCACTCTTCAGGGATAACGTCGTACTGTGCCAGCTCGTTCTTAACGTTGTCTGGGTTAGCGTCTTCTTTATCGATCTTGTTTACAGCAACGATTAGCGGTACTTCAGCTGCTTTCGCGTGCTGGATCGCTTCGATCGTTTGTGGCATTACGCCATCGTCTGCTGCTACTACTAGAACAACGATATCTGTCGCTTGAGCACCACGAGCACGCATTGCTGTAAATGCCGCGTGTCCAGGAGTATCAAGGAAAGTGATCATGCCGTTTTCAGTTTCAACGTGGTATGCACCGATGTGCTGCGTGATACCGCCCGCTTCGCCTGAAGCAACGTGAGCTTTACGAATGTAGTCAAGTGTAGACGTTTTACCGTGGTCAACGTGACCCATGATAGTTACAACAGGAGCACGTGGAACAGCTTCAGCGTTGTTGTCACGGTCGTTTAGTACCGCTTCTTCTAGCTCGTTCTCTTTACGTAGGATTACCTTGTGACCCATCTCTTCAGCAACAAGCTGTGCTGTCTCTTGGTCGATCACTTGGTTGATAGTCGCCATAGCGCCCATCTTCATCATTACTTTGATAACTTCAGTTGCTTTAACAGCCATTTTGCTAGCTAGTTCAGAAACAACGATAGTTTCACCGATAACAACGTCAGCTTTCGCTACAGATGCTGTCTTATCGAAGCCCTGTTGCATTGAAGTTGGTTTAGCCAGTTTACCTTTACCGCCACGACCACGTTGGTTACGACCACCACGGTTGTTAGTAGCTTGCTTGTCAGCTGGCTTCTTCTTACGACGACGAGGCGCCTTCTCTTCTTTCTGGTCAGCTGCATCTTCCGCTTCACGAGCGTACGTAGAAGTTGTCACATGGTAGTCCGCAGACTTCTCTTGCTCTTGCTTCTTCTGCTCTTCTTCAGACCAGCGTGCTTCGTTCTCTTCTGCTAGTTTACGTGCTTCTTCAACTAACTTCGCCGCTTCAGCTTCAGCTTTACGCTGTGCTTCCTGCTCTTGACGAGCTTTTAGTTCATCCGCTTCTTTTTTCGCTTGTGCGTTAGCGTCTGCATTTTTTGCATTCATGTCTTTTTTAGCCTTATCAGCTTGTGCGCGTTTTGCTTTTTCTTCAGCTTCACGTTTTGCGTCCGCTTCACGTTTTGCCTTCTCTTCAGCTTCGCGCTGTGCTTTCTCTGCAGCTTCACGTTTCGCTTGCTCTTCAGCTTCACGACGTGCTTTCTCTTCAGCTTCACGCTTCGCTGCTTCCTCAGCTTCACGTTTCGCCTCATCTTCAATAGCGCTGCGCTTCACGTAAGTACGCTTCTTGCGTACTTCTACTTGAACATCCTTACTCTTACCGCCTCCAGCGGCAACACTTAGCGTGCTGCGGGTCTTGCGTTGAAGAGTTAAACGAGTCGGTTCTGCTTCACCAGATGTATCACCATGCTCTTTCTTAAGATGCGTTAGTAATGCTTGCTTCTCTGAATCAGTAACTTGATCCGACCCTGTTTTCTTCATGCCTGCATCAGCAAGTTGTTCAATTAAGCGGTCAACTGGCGTACCAATCTCTTCACTCAGTGCTTTAACTGTTAATTGTGTCATACCGCTTTCTCTCCTTGCTGAATTATTCTTCGTCGCCGAACCAACAGATGTTACGTGCAGCCATGATTAGCTCGCCCGCACGCTCTGCAGTTAGGTCTTCAATGCCTTCTAGTTCATCAACGCCTTGGTCAGCTAGGTCTTCTAGTGTTGCTACACCTTTCGCTGCCAGTTTGTACGCCATTTCGCGTTCTAGGCCTTCAAGTGCTAGAAGGTCTTCTGCTGGCTCAACACCGTCAAATGTCTCTTCTTTCGCTAGTGCTAGCGTTGTTAGAGCATCTTTAGCACGGCTACGTAGCTCTTCTACGATGTCTTCGTCTAGACCATCAATTTCTAGAAGCTCGTTTACTGGTACGTAAGCGACTTCTTCTAGCGTAGAGAAACCTTCTTCAACAAGCATTTGAGCGAAGTCTTCTTCGATGTCTAGGTGCTTCATGAAGTTTTCAATAGAAGCAACAGCTTCTTCTTGGTGTTTCTTCTGAAGATCTTCAACTGTCATTACGTTCAGTTCCCAACCAGTCAGTTGAGATGCTAGACGAACGTTTTGACCGCTACGGCCGATAGCTTGCGCTAGGTTGTCTGCTTCAACAGCGATGTCCATTGAGTGTGCATCTTCATCAACGATGATAGAAGCAACATCTGCTGGAGCCATTGCGTTGATAACAAATTGTGCTGGGTTATCGTCCCAAAGCACGATATCGATACGCTCACCGCCAAGTTCGCTTGATACCGCTTGTACACGTGCACCACGCATACCAACACACGCACCTACTGGATCAATGCGCTTGTCGTTTGTTTTCACAGCGATTTTAGCACGAGAACCTGCATCACGTGCAGCACCTTTTAGTTCAATCAGCTCTTCACCGATCTCTGGTACTTCTACGCGGAATAGCTCAGCAAGCATTTCTGGCTTAGAACGAGTGATGAACAGTTGGAAACCACGTGCTTCAGGTGCAACTTTGTAAAGAAGACCACGAACACGGTCGCCTGGACGGAAGTTTTCACGAGGAAGTTGGTCATCACGTAGGATAACTGCTTCAGCGTTGTTACCTAGGTCTAGGATAATAGTATCGCGGTTAACTTTCTTAACTACGCCTGTTACTAGCTCGCCTTCGTTGTCGATGAACTGCTCAACGATTTGTGCACGCTCAGCTTCACGAACTTTCTGTACGATAACTTGCTTAGCAGTTTGAGTCGTAATACGGTCAAATGTTACAGACTCAATCTCGTCTTCGATGAAACCACCAAGTTCGATTGTTTCGTCTTCGAACTGTGCTGCTTCTAGAGAGATCTCTTTTGTTGGATTCTCAACTTCTTCTACAGCTTCCCAACGACGGAAAGTTTCGAAATCACCAGTCTTACGGTCGATCTCTACGCGAACTTCGATTTCGAATTCGCTTTTCTTTTTCGTTGCTGTAGCAAGCGCGATTTCAAGCGCTTCAAAAATACGCTCACGAGGAACTGCTTTCTCGTTAGAAACAGCTTCTACTACCGCCAAAATTTCTTTGTTCATTAATCTAGCCTCTTAAGCTCTTCTCTCAGGGAGAACTAAAATTTAGGGATCAGGTTCGCTTTTGAAATATTGCTGAGGGCGAATTCTTCTTGTTGCCCTTCAACCAATACTGTTACGGTTTCGCCTTCAATAGATTGGATATCACCTTTCCATTTACGACGGTTGCCAACAGCCATTTTCAAAACGATGCTTACCTCGTGACCAATAAATTGTTGGTAATGCTCTGCTTTGAACAGTGGTCTTTCTAAACCTGGTGAAGACACTTCAAGGTTATAAGCCACTGAAATTGGATCTTCAACGTCCATTACGGCACTTACTTGGTGACTTACTTCTGCACAGTCATCCACATTGATACCGTTTGGTGAATCGATGTAAATACGTAGCGTTGAGTGCTCACCCGCACGAATAAATTCTAATCCAACTAACTCATAACCTGATGCTGCTACTGGAGCTTCAAGCATTTCAGTAAGTTGTCTTTCTAAACCAGTCATTTAACCACTCCAGAAACAAAAAAAGGGCTCAAAGCCCAATTTAAATTCCAAGCAAACATTATCTAATAGCATTTACAAATGCTTAGATAACAAAAAACCCCGTATAAGCCGGGGTTTTTGTTGCTGGACCCTTATATACTAAGCGCCTTCATAAAATGAGTTACTGCACTTAGTTCACAGTGAGGTTCACACTGTGCAAACTTGCTACCAATCAAGACTAAATATAGCACTTAAAATTGGTTGCGGGAGCCGGATTTGAACCGACGACCTTCGGGTTATGAGCCCGACGAGCTACCAAGCTGCTCCATCCCGCGTCCGACTTGCGAGCATTATACGCCCAACAAGATGTTTTACAAGTTTGTAAACAATGGTGCCGAGAGAGGGACTCGAACCCTCACACCAAAGGCACCAGCACCTCATGCTGGCGTGTCTACCAATTTCACCATCTCGGCATCAAATCTTTCAGATTATTGTGGAATTTCGTCGCCTTGCGCCGGAACTTCACTCACTGCATCTTCAGCTTGTTGGATAACTTGACCTTGTGTAGGGTCTACCCATTGTGACTCAGTTTTATGTGTAGACATATTACCAAGCACTAAGCTAAGGATAAAAAATGTAGTTGCAAAAATTGCTGTCATTCGGGTTAGGAAATTTCCTGAGCCACTAGCACCAAACACAGTGTTTGAAGCGCCAGCACCGAAAGAGGCTCCCATATCTGCGCCTTTACCTTGTTGAATTAACACTAGGCCAATTACACCAAGCGCTGCCAACAGGTAAATCACAAGTAGAACTGTAAACATTTTTCCACCTATGTTCCAAATTGTTGAGCCAGCGCCGTTAAGTATTGACATAAATTCATGTTATACAAAACAAGGCTAGCGACCTCCTTACTGAAGGCCGAGCAATACTAGCGAATGCGACGTACGCTGACAAGCGGAATTTACCAAAAAATAAGCCTTTGACTAACGAACGCTCAAAAAAAGGGCAAAACGCAATAAAACCTTCTCTAAAGAGAGGTAAAGCGTCGCCCTTTTTACAGTTTTCGTTATTTAGCTACTTTCGTTAATTAGATAAAGGTAACTTAGCAGCTTGCTTTCACTGCTTCGGCAATTTTAAGTGCCGAGTTTTGTACTAGTTCAGCGTCTTCGCCTTCCACCATCACACGTAATAGAGGCTCAGTACCTGATTTACGTAGTAATACTCGACCTTTCTCACCAAGCTCAGCTTCTACTTCAGCAACAGACTGTTTTACTGCATCTGCTTCTAGTGGGTTTGAATCACCACTAAAGCGTACGTTCTCAAGTACTTGTGGGTAAAGCGTCATACCTTGAGACAACTCATTTAATGACATTTCGCTACCAACAACCGATGCCAGTACTTGCAATGCCGCAACAATAGCATCACCCGTTGTTACTTTATCTAGCAGGATCACGTGACCAGAGTTTTCAGCACCGATCTTCCAACCTTTAGCAAGAAGCTGCTCCATTACGTAACGGTCACCCACAGCCGCACGAACAAATGGAATACCTAGCTGTTTCAGGCCATTTTCCATGCCAAGGTTTGTCATTAGCGTACCAACAACACCGCCTTTTAACTCGCCACGACGCAATGCGTCACGAGCAATGATGTAAGCGATTTGGTCGCCATCAACTTTATTACCCAGTTCGTCAACCATGATGATACGGTCACCGTCACCATCAAACGCTAGGCCAAGGTCTGCCTTCTCTTCAACAACACGCACTTGCAGAGCGCGTACATCGGTTGCACCAACTTCGTGGTTGATGTTGGTGCCGTTTGGCTCCACACCCATAGCGATCACTTCAGCACCTAACTCGCTGAATACTGCTGGAGCAATGTGGTAAGTCGCACCGTGTGCACAATCAACAACGATTTTCTTACCTGCAAGGCTCAGCTCTGACGGGAAAGTGCTCTTACAAAACTCAATGTAACGACCCGCAGCATCGTTCAGGCGAGTTGCTTTACCAAGCTCTGCTGATTCAACACACTCGATTTCTTTGTCCAACTCAGCTTCAATCGCCAGTTCAATATCGTCAGGCAGTTTTGTACCTTCAGAAGAGAAGAACTTGATGCCGTTGTCATAGTAAGGGTTGTGAGAGGCAGAGATTACAATACCTGCTTCAGCACGGAAAGTTTGCGTTAAGTATGCAACTGCCGGAGTTGGCATAGGACCAGTAAAAGTCGCTTTCAAACCCGCCGCAGCCAAGCCTGCTTCTAGTGCTGATTCCAGCATGTAACCTGAGATACGCGTATCTTTACCGATGATTACTTTCTTTGTGCCTTGTTTTGCAAGTACACGGCCCGCAGCCCAGCCAAGCTTTAGAACAAAATCAGGTGTGATTGGGTATTGACCAACCTTACCGCGTACACCATCTGTACCAAAGTAACGTCTTTTATTAGACATGTTGTTTTCCTTAATTATATTTCTATCTTTTTTAATGATTGTTATTCATCATTTTAATAATTTGCATTGCTTCCAATGTATCTTCTACATCGTGAACTCGAATGATCTGAGCCCCTTTCATGGCGGCAATCGTAGCACAAGTTACGCTACCAACCATACAATCGGCTGGTTTCTTGTCCAACAATTTAAAGATCATTGACTTGCGAGACATCCCTGCGAGTAACGGCAAACCGAGTGTATGGAACTTATCAAGATGTGCCAGCAGCTGATAGTTATGCTCAAGCGTCTTACCAAAACCAAAACCAGGGTCTAGAATCAGTTTGTCTTTTGATATTCCTGCGGCTTCACACGCTGCGATACGCTCCTGAAGAAAATCAGAAACATCTTGCAATAAGTCATCATAAGTTGGATTGCTTTGCATGGTGCGTGGCTGCCCCTGCATATGCATTAAACAGATCGGCACACCCGCTTCGGCAGCAACGTCAAGGGCACCCGGTTCTTGCAGTGCACGAACATCATTTATCAAATCAGCGCCAGCAGCGACGGCTTGTCGCATCACCTCGGCTTTACTCGTATCAATAGAGATCCAAACATCGTGACGTGCGCGAATGGCTTTAATGGCCGGGATCACTCGCTCAAGTTCCTCTTCAAGCGTTACATCTGGCGCCCCTGGACGAGTCGACTCACCACCGATATCAATAATTGATACACCAGCATCTATCATCTTTTGGGCTTGAGCCAATGCGTTATCAAGCGAGTTGTATTTACCACCATCCGAAAAAGAGTCAGGTGTTACATTTAGAATACCCATCACATGTGAGCGGTCGAGAATAAGCGTCTTGTTGTTTGCTGTTAAGTTCATGAATTCCATTCTTCGCAGGTCATTAGCCTAAAAACAGAAAAACCCTGAGCGAGTACTCAGGGTTTTTATTTACGATTTCCAGATTAAGAATCTTTATTCGCGCTATCTTCAGAGTCCGTTTTCGCTTCTTCAGCTTTCACTTCTTCTTTAGCTTCTGGTTTTGCTTCCGCTTTTGGCTCTTCCTTTGCAGGCTCAGCTTTTACTTGTTCGCCCCAACCAGCAGGCTCACGAATTGTATCTTTACGGTCCATTAGGTCATCAATTTGACCTGCATCGATCGTTTCGTATTTCATAAGCGCATCTTTCATTGCGTGCATGATATCCATGTTCTCTTCAAGGATCTTCTGCGCACGAGCGTAGTTACGGTCAATCAGAATACGAATCTCTTCATCGATAAGCTTAGTGGTGTCGTCAGAAACATGTTTAGTCTGACTTACACTGCGGCCTAAGAATACTTCACCTTCTTCTTCAGCATAAAGAAGAGGACCTAGCTTCTCAGAGAAGCCCCACTGAGTCACCATCTTACGCGCAATATCAGTTGCACGTTCGATATCGTTAGAAGCACCAGTCGATACTTTATCTTTACCGTAGATAAGTTCTTCAGCAAGACGGCCACCGTACAAGCTAGAAATCATAGACTCTAGGTGTTGACGAGACATACTTACACGATCTTGCTCTGGTAGGTACATCGTTACACCAAGTGCACGACCACGTGGAATGATAGACACTTTGTACACTGGATCATGTTCAGGTACTAGGCGGCCAACAATCGCGTGACCCGCTTCGTGGTATGCCGTTGACTCTTTTGTTTCTTCCGACATAACCATAGAGCGACGTTCTGCACCCATCATGATTTTGTCTTTTGCTAGTTCAAACTCAACCATAGATACGTTGCGTTTGTTACCGCGAGCAGCGAATAGTGCCGCTTCGTTAACTAGGTTAGCTAGGTCAGCACCAGAGAAACCTGGAGTACCACGAGCAATCAATGACGGCTCCACATCACCAGCTAGAGGAACTTTGCGCATGTGAACTTTAAGGATCTGTTCACGACCACGTACGTCTGGTAGACCAACCACAACTTGACGGTCGAAACGACCAGGACGAAGTAGTGCTGGGTCAAGTACATCCGGACGGTTAGTCGCAGCGATAACAATAATACCTTCGTTACCTTCGAAACCATCCATCTCTACAAGCATTTGGTTCAATGTTTGTTCACGTTCATCGTGACCACCACCAACACCTGCGCCACGCTGACGACCTACCGCATCGATCTCATCGATGAAGATGATACAAGGTGCCGCTTTCTTCGCTTGTTCGAACATGTCACGCACACGAGATGCACCAACACCAACAAACATTTCTACGAAGTCAGAACCAGAGATAGTGAAGAATGGTACTTTCGCCTCACCTGCAATCGCTTTTGCAAGTAGCGTTTTACCTGTACCCGGAGGACCAACAAGTAGGATACCTGTAGGGATCTTACCGCCCAGCTTCTGGAATCGGCTTGGATCACGCAGGTAATCAACTAGCTCTTTCACGTCTTCTTTTGCTTCGTCACAACCTGCAACATCGGCAAACAACGTTTTGATCTGCTCTTCGCTCATCATACGAGCTTTGCTCTTACCGAAAGACATAGCGCCTTTACCGCCGCCACCGCCTTGCATTTGACGCATGAAGAAAATCCACACACCAATCAGTAAGATCATTGGGAACCAAGAGATGAAGATAGTGCCAAGTAGGCTCTGCTCTTCAGGTGGTGTACCTTGAACTTTTACATTTTGATTAATTAAGTCATCAAGGAGCTTCTGGTCATAAACAGGCATGTACGTAACGTACTTAGCACCACCGCCACGACGTGTGAAAGTGATTTCGCTGTTATTGAACTGCGCCTCTTGAATCTGGCCTTGGCCAACTTCCTGTACAAACGTGGTGTAATCTACTGCTCTGCCGTTACTTTCACCAGGGCCAAAGCTCTGGAATACCGACATCAACACTACAGCAATAACAAGCCACAGAATTAAATTTTTTGCCATGTCACTCAAGGTGTCAGCCTCGCGATAACTAATTGTAATTAAAGGTAGGGTACTACAGTTTGTAACCTGTAGCTATATTGTTAACGCACACTATTTAAGAGAATCGTTAACCTTTGTAACCAGTGGCTACAATAAACACTTCACGGGAACGAGCTCGCGAAGAATCGGGTTTTCTCACTTTAACCGTTTTGAACATCTCACGAACGTCCTTAACGTATTGGTCGAACCCTTCGCCTTGGAATACTTTAACAACAAAACTACCATTGGTAGCTAGAACTTGTCGACACATATCCAATGCTAATTCAACTAAATACATAGCTCTTGGTTGATCTACAGAGTTGTTGCCTGCAATATTCGGAGCCATATCAGACATTACTACGTCCACCATGTCCGGTTGGATCCTATCTAATAGTGCTTCTAGTACCGCATCCTCTCTGAAGTCCCCTTGCAAGAAGCTCACACCTGCGATTGGGTCCATAGGTAATAAGTCACATGCAATGATTTGACCACTGTCACCTACAATCTTAGCAGCATATTGAGACCACCCGCCAGGCGCAGCCCCTAAATCGACAACTGTCATGCCCGGAGACAGCAATTTGTCTTTAGTTTGAATCTCTTCCATTTTGAAGTAAGCACGTGAACGGTAGCCTTTCTTACGGGCTTCATTCGCGTACTTGTCGTCGAAGTGTTCCTTCAACCAACGGCCTGAACTGGCCGAATGTTTCTGTTTGCTCATTGGGTACCTAAATTGGAGGAAAGTACTAATTGCTGAATAAATTATAGTCTTCAGCTTTAGATGGCGTTAAAATAGGTTTTTTCAACCCTAATAGTAAAGAAAATTGGCCGCGTAATGAACCTAAGTACCAAACAAAAGCAGCATCTAAAGGGCCTAGCTCACAGTTTAAAACCTGTTGTGCTAATGGGCGCAAATGGACTTACTGAAGCTGTTCTAGCGGAAATCGAAATCGCTCTAGACCACCACGAACTGATCAAGATTAAAGTTGCATCAGAAGATCGTGAGACTAAACAACTGATTATCGATGCCATTGTACGTGAGACTAAAGCAGAAAAAGTACAAACTATCGGTAAAGTACTTGTGCTGTTCCGCCAGTCTGAAGAGCGTAAAATCGAGATTCCACGTAAGTAAGCTTAAATATCAGGAACAATCTCAAATATCAGAGATAATCTCTTTGTTTAATCACTACGTGAGAAAAGAAAAAGGTCGCAATTGCGACCTTTTTTGCTATCTAGAGACTGATAAATTAGATGTATTCTACTTTATCAATTTCAAAATCTTTCTCACCACCCGGCGTTGAAATCATTACTTCGTCGCCTTCCATCTTACCGATAAGGCCACGAGCGATTGGTGACTTCACAGAGATACGGCCAGTTTTGATGTCCGCTTCATCTTCAGAAACGATTTGGTAGCGAACTTCTTCATCTGTATCCACGTCGATCAGCGTTACAGTAGTACCGAAGATGATCTTACCTGTATTTTCCATCTGTGTAACATCGATGATTTGAGCTACAGATAGCTTGTATTCGATATCACGGATCTGCGCTTCACAGATACCTTGCTCTTCACGAGCAGCGTGGTATTCGGCGTTTTCTTTTAAGTCACCCAGTTCACGAGCTTCACCGATCGCTGCTGAAATGATTGGACGCTGTTTTAGTAAGCGCTCTAGTTCTTCACGTAGCTGCTGTGCGCCACGTACTGTCATTGGAACCTTTTCCATTTTCTACCTCTATGCTGAAAGTTTTCTTCAGCCAAAATAAAGCCACCCAACCTCGTTGGTTAGGTAGTTAGAACAAAACGATTTAGCTTAGTGTAAACAAACTTAGTGGCTAAATCACCTTTATTCAGCGTTGTATTACAAAACCGCTATCTAGGTCTAAATTACATATATCACAAAAATGAATATTAACTTCACAATCAATAAGTATCGAAATAAAAACCTAAAAAAAACAAAAACAAGCAAAAGCCCAAGTTTACGATTAAAAATAAAAACCAAATTAAAACATAAACTTAAAACATAAAAACAGCAATAAAACACTGTTCATTATTTTTATTGATATCATTTTACTAACTTGCGGCGGAACTTTAAGGGTAAAAAGTACCCCACGGATTGCTCTGGCAAGTTTCTAGCTTATGTTCTAAGCCTGATTATGAAGCTTGATTAATACGAGCAATACAAAAAAGGATTCAAATCCTTGATAACAACCTTTATGGACAGTAATTAGGAATTAATAACATGAACAAGACTATGATCGCGCTTGCTGTATCGGCTGCAGCTCTTGCAACTGGTGCTAACGCTGCTGAGCTTTACAACCAAGACGGCACTTCTCTAGACATGGGCGGCCGTGCTGAAGCACGTATGTCTATGAAAGACGGTAAAGTTGAAGACAAATCTCGCATCCGTCTAAACTTCCTAGGTAAAGTTGAAATCCAAGACGGCCTATACGGTGTTGGTTTCTACGAAGGTGAATTCACTACTTCTGACTACGACGGCAACAAAAACGTAAGCGGCGATAACACTATCGACAACCGTTACACATACGCTGGTCTAGGCGGCGCATTCGGTGAAGTAACTTACGGTAAAAACGACGGCGCACTAGGCGTAATCACAGACTTCACAGATATCATGGCTTACCACGGTAACTCTGCAGCAGACAAAATTGCAGTTGCTGACCGTGTAGACAACATGCTGTCTTACAAAGGTCAATTCCAAGACCTAAGCGTAAAAGCAAGCTACCGCTTCGCTGACCGCTCTGAAAATGCAAACGAAGAATATGTAGATAACGGTAAAGATGGCTACTCTCTATCTGGTATCTACGCAATCGGCGCAACTGGCATTAAAGTAGGTGCAGGTTTCGCAGACCAAGATAAGAGCAACGAGTACATGCTTTCTGGCTCTTACACAATGGGCGACCTATACTTCGCTGGTGTATTCACTGACGGTGAAAAAGACTACACAGCAAACACTGGTGACTACAGCAACGCAGGCTTCAACGGTGTAGAAGACTACACTGGTTACGAACTAGCAGCGGCTTACACTATGGGCCAAACTGTATTCACAACTACGTACAACAACGCTGAAACTGGTGGCGACACTTCTGCAGACAACATCGCTGTAGACGCAACTTACTACTTCAAGCCTAACTTCCGTGGTTACGTATCGTACAACTTCAACCTACTGAGCGCTGGCGACAAGCAAGGTACTTCAACTATCTCTAAAGCAGATGCTGAAGACGAGCTAGCTCTAGGTCTACGTTACGACTTCTAATTCTGATTATCTAATTGATTAATTAGTTAATTTCGAATCAAAACGCCCGCTGACTAGCGGGCGTTTTTTATATCTGTATACTGAGATTATCGCCCACGACTCAGCACTCTTATGCGTCTACTCTCTTCTTTGCTGGCTATCAGCTTCACTTGTTCTGCCTCAGCTTATGCGCCTCTAGAAAAACTCCCTGACGGCAGTTCTAGCAGTCTAATCTTGCAATCTTTAAGCGAGAATAAAGTTCAGCTTAGTACCAATACCCAAGGCTACTATCCACCAGCAAGCACACTCAAGCTAGTAACAGCGCTGGCAGCTAAGCTAGAACTTGGAGATAATTTTCATTACACCACCAGCATCGCTCAGTCTGGGAAAGATGCCATCATCCAGTTCAGTGGTGATCCCACCCTGCAACGTGACGACTTAAAAAATATTTTTAATCAGTATGCCCAAAAGCAAAGCAAGACTATTCAGGGCAATCTCTATTTGGATAACTCCGCTTTCACTGGTTACCAACGTGCCGTCGGTTGGCCATGGGACATTCTTGGGGTCTGTTACAGTGCTCCATCAACAGCTATCACGCTTGATAGCAATTGCGCGCAAGCGTCCATCTACACTCAAGACAACGGTAAGACACGAGTTTACATCCCTGTTCACTACCCAGTGGTTGTCTCAACCATTGCTGATACCGTGACCAAATCCGGCCAGAAAGCGACACAGTGTGAGTTAGAGCTTATAACCACACCAGACAATCACTACCAGTTGTCGGGGTGCTTAGTCGAACGCAAAAAGCCACTACCACTGAAGTTTGCGATTCAAAACCCGGAGCTTTACACGCGAGAAGTAACGCAATCGCTGCTCAAAGAATCAGGGCTAACCGTTAAAGGTAACATTATCGTTGGAGCGAAGCCTTCATCTAAACAAGCCAGAGTGGTCGCGAGCCATCAATCGCAGAAGCTACCTGTTTTGCTCGATACCATGCTTAAGAAATCAGATAACCTGATTGCTGATAACCTGACTAAAACTCTTGGTTCTAAGTTTTACGTACAGCCAGGCAGCTTTAATAACGGTACTGAGGCTATAAAACAGATTATACTTACCAAAGCAGATATCGATTTATCCCAAGCACACCTTGCAGACGGCTCAGGTCTCTCTCGTAACAATCGAATGACATCGCAAAGTATGGCTAAGGTATTGCATTACATATGGCAGAACGATGCTGATCTTCAGCTTATCAAGGCGATGCCAACTTCTGGGGTCGATGGCACACTGCGTTACCGTCAGAGCATGCGTAAAGCACCTATCAAAGAGAACCTCATAGCCAAGAGTGGTTCGGTGTATGGGAGCTACAATATGGCAGGTTATGGCCTTGATAAATCAGGTAGACCAAACTCGCTGTTTGTTCAGTTTGTGCGCGATTACTTCCCAAACAAGCAAGACCAAGATAAGCCCGTGGAAGCGCCAATAGTGACCTTCGAGAAGGCGTTTTATCGTGATGTGATTGAATTTAGTCAGAATAAATAAACATAAAAACGGCGCAGTAAGTAAACACTTACTGCGCCGTTTTTTATTGAGAGCTAATTAAAGCGTAGAATCAAGCGATACCAAGAAAGGAATTCACCACCGTAAAGTAGATCCACATACCAGAAATATCGACGATAGAGGCGAGTACTGGGCTCACAAGTACCGCAGGGTCGAGCTTGAACAGACGAGCCACAATAGGCAAACCTCCACCAAGTACCGTCGAAATGGTCACCTGAATAAACAGAGCAACCGCAATCGCAAACGCGATCATGTTAATGTCATAACCACCCGTTGACTGGTTTTCGCTAAACAGCAGAATACGACCAACCATCACTACAGCAATTGCTCCAGCTAAGCAGATAGCCACTCGCAACTCTTTCCAAATTACGCTCAGCCATTGACGCTTTTTGAGTTCGCCCGTTGCCAAGGCTCGAATCACCAGAGTCGCCGCTTGTGTGCCCGTATTTCCCCCAGCAGCCGCAATGACAGGCATGTAAATCGCAAGCAGAACCAGCTGACTGAGAATATCCTCATACTGAGCGATAATCAGGCCAGAAACGATCCCCAAAAGTGCTAGCGCAATAATCCAACCGATACGTTGCCTTACGTGGCTCATCACCCCAGTCGTGAGATAACCCTGCTGAGGTTCAACTTCAGAGTAGATAAGTCCTAATTGGTGAGCTAAATGGCGAGAGCGTTTTTCATAACCCTGCTCTTCTAACTCACTAAGTAGAGCTTGAATAACACTGAGAGAACACTGACCAAGTACCAAGACTGCGTCTTCCAGTGGCATACGATTCAGCAACTCAACTTGCTGCTCACCCGTGTACTGTTGAAAGGCACTCGATACGGCCTGAATGTCTCGTTCAGAGTATAAAGCTTCAATAGATAAAAAAGTGTTGTTCATTACCGTCATGGCGAATCTCCCGATTGGCAAAGGTAACGACCATCAAAACAAGTATCCTACAGCGAGCACTTCAAGAGCATAAAGCTGGGCACACCAAAAGCTTATAATTCTATAACCCAAGCATATATAGCTAAGTGCACCAAGAGCTTAAAGCACTGATGTGTCTACTTGTTAGAATCTAGAGTGTGGAAAAGAATGAGGGGAAACAAAAGGTACCCTACCTGAACGGCAGGACATTAGATCAATACCGAGACAGGTTATTCTTCTCCCTTCAAACTAGGAGGATGGTCGGTATTGTTCATAAAAATCTCCAAAATTACTGTCAGTTCGACAGCGCGCATAGTGTAGCAAGGCCACACAAAATACTTGGTCAACTTTGTGTCAATAAAAAAGGCATCCGTAGATGCCTTTTTACTAACTCATTGAGATTTAATATTACTTGATAGTAATACGAGCAAACTTACGCTTACCTACTTGGTAAACCGCTGTACCCGCTGCAGGTACTAGCTTGCTGTCTTCAATCTTCTCACCTTCGATCTTAGCCGCACCCTGCTTGATCATACGCATCGCGTCAGAAGTCGAGTTTACTAGACCGGCTTCTTTAAGCACGTTAGCGATGGGCAGACCCGCTTCGAATTCAAACTCAGGCATTTCATCTGGCACTTGGTTCTTAGCAAAACGGTTTACGAACTCTTGCTCTGCTGCGTCAGCATCTGCTTCAGAGTGGAAACGAGCAATGATCTCTTTCGCTAGAAGAACTTTAACGTCACGTGGATTCTTACCCGCTTCAACGCCAGCTTTCAGCTCAGCCACTTCTTCAAGCGGACGGAAAGACAATAGTTCGTAGTAGCTCCACATTAGATCGTCAGAGATAGACATGATCTTACCAAACATCTCGCTTGGTGCTTCGCTGATACCGATGTAGTTGTGTGCAGACTTAGACATTTTCTTAACGCCGTCTAGACCTACAAGTAGTGGCATCATGAGTACTGCTTGTGGCTTCTGACCTGCAGCTTTTTGCAGTTCACGACCCATTAGCAGGTTAAACTTCTGGTCTGTACCGCCAAGCTCAACATCGCTCTCTAGTGCAACAGAGTCGTGACCTTGTAGAAGTGGGTACATGAATTCGTGGATAGCGATCGGTTGGCCACCTGCGTAACGCTTTTTAAAGTCATCACGCTCAAGCATACGAGCAACAGTTTGGTTAGAAGCAAGACGAATCATGCCTTCAGCACCAAGGTCTGAAAGCCACTCAGAGTTGAAACGAATTTGTGTTTTCTCTGGGTCTAGGATCTTGAATACTTGCTCTTTGTAAGTTTCAGCATTCTTTAGAACATCTTCACGGCTTAGTGGTGGACGTGTTGAGTTCTTACCAGACGGGTCACCAACCATTGCAGTGAAATCACCGATCAGGAATGTCACTTCATGACCAAGCTCTTGGAAAGCACGAAGCTTGTTAAAGATAACAGTATGGCCTAGGTGGATATCTGGTGCTGTTGGATCAGCACCCAGCTTAATACGTAGAGGACGACCCTCTTTCAGTTTTGCAATCAGTTCGTCTTCTGGAATCAGTTCTTCAACGCCACGTTTGATCTCGGCTAGTGCAGCTTCAATACTCGCCATTCTTGTTCACTCCCACAGATTTGGCAAAAATATAATAGTTAGACATCTTACTTGAATAGCGATGTATTTTGAAACCAGTTACACTATTCAGTCGTCTATTTTCTTAATATTTACTATACGAACCGGAACATGTTGTCTATTTTTGCACGCCTTCCTATATTGCACCGGGTCTTTATTGCATTTTTTAGTGCTGTAATCTTCGTTGCCCTTTTCCTTCTACCCGATGTCAGTTCTCTGCGTGATAAAAGTGACTCTCTAGTTATTGGCAAACATTACCCTCTCACTATCAACGCTGCCGCTCTGGTCAGTAATGAAGAACATGTACCTACAGCGGTACTCAATTGGGAGAAGTACACGGTTCGTTCTGGTGAAAGTACCTCAGTACTATTCGAGCGTATCGGTCTCTCCTATCGACTATTGATTACGCTGCTGAACACCAATAAAGACATCAACAAACAGCTGTCGAACCTTAAGCCAGGTGACGTTTTACAGTTTGGTTTTGATGAAAACAACGACCTGATTCAGCTAAAAAGGCAACTCAGTGCCTTCGAGAGCTTTAAGATCACCAAGTCAGGTGACAGCTACACCTCAAGCTTTGATAAAAAAGAGGTCGCTTACCAATACAACTACGCAGAAGCAGACATCACTTCTAACTTCTGGAACGCAGGCATGAGTGCAGGCTTAACCGCAAACCAAATCATGGAGCTGGCAGGTATCTTTGGTTGGGATATCGACTTCGCGTTAGACATTCGCAAAAACGACAGCTTTAAGATCTTGTATCAAGAAAAAGTGGTTGAGGGTGAAGTGATTGGTCGCGGCAAGATCACCGCTGCGGTTTTCAAGAATCAAGGCGATACCTTTACCGCGATCCTTGATGACAAAACAGGGAACTACTACGACGATCAAGGGCGAGCGATGAAAAAAGCCTTTCTACGCTCCCCAGTCGACTTTAGACGCGTAACATCGAACTTTAACCCTCGTCGTAAACACCCAGTTACCGGTAAAGTACGCCCACACAGAGGCACCGACTATGCCGCGCCTGTGGGTACACCGATTTGGGCTGCCGGCGACGGTATTGTTCAGAAGTCAGGCTACAACCAATTCAACGGTAACTATGTCTTCATTCGACACAGTAATACGTACCTAACCAAGTACCTGCACCTTAAGAAACGCTTGGTAAAAACAGGGCAGCGCGTGAAACAAGGCCAGACTATCGGTACCTTAGGCGGTACAGGTCGTGTTACCGGCCCACACCTGCACTACGAATTCTTAGTGAATGGCGTGCACAAGAACGCTCGTACTGTGAAGCTGCCACAGTCTAAGTCACTGACTGGTAAAGCGAAAGCAACCTTCATTGCTAACTCGAAGCTACGCCTAGAAAAACTAGACCGTTATAGCCAACTACTGGCCACTAACTAACGTTTTCACCTACAGCGTTTAACCTTGTGTAAACCAATACGCAAAACAACATAAACGACAAAGGGCACTCTGAGGTGCCCTTTGTTTTATCTATCGTACCTAGCTTTTACTGTTGAGCTTATACCAATCGTAGTAAATAATTGCTCACCCTAGCTTGTTAAAATGCTCGATAACTGCGTTAGAGTTTTTGATTGTAGAATAACTACTTATCGAAAAATTCTGCCTTGTTCTCAAGCCTTTTTCCTGCGCTATTTTTGATCACTTATTTACTGTGATTGGTATTATTCATCCGCGCTTGTGCTCTGTTTGTTTTTATCTCTACCTAGCATCAACAAACAAGGTGTAAGCACCAAGGTTAGAACCGTCGCAAACGCCAAACCACCAGCAATGGCAGTTGCCAATTGCGACCACCACTGGGTACTCGGTGCACCAAATTCGATCTTCTGGTTGATTAAATCGATATTCATCTCAAGCACCATCGGCATCAAGCCTAAAATAGTTGTCACTGTTGTTAGCATTACTGGCCTTAGACGCTGGACACCGGTTCTCAAAATCGCATCCCTTTTGTCTAACCCCCGCTTGACCAGCTGATTGTAGGTATCAATCAGTACAATATTGTTATTCACGACAATACCTGCCAATGCGATTACCCCGA
Source organism: Vibrio sp. THAF190c (assembly GCF_009363355.1). Lineage (NCBI taxonomy): Bacteria > Pseudomonadati > Pseudomonadota > Gammaproteobacteria > Vibrionales > Vibrionaceae > Vibrio > Vibrio sp. THAF190c. The sequence goes on from NZ_CP045338.1 coordinate 2,688,566, forward strand.
TGCCGGACATCACCACTCCAAAAGGACGCTGGAATATCAATAATCCCATAAACACACCAACTGTCGAGAACAGCACTGCACTGAGGATAAGAAAGGCTTGATAAAAGCTGTTGAACTGAGTGATGAGAATCAAGGCCATTGCTGCCAAAGCGACCATGAACGCACTTTGCAAAAATGCTGATGAGTTCTCTTGCTCTTCATTCTGGCCACGAATACGAAACTCAACGCCATTGGGTAAGCCCAACTCGTTTAGCGTTTGTTCAATCTTAGGTAGCTCTAGCGCAAGATTGAACCCTTCTTTCATATCGGCCAACACGTTTACCACGCGTTTACCATCTAGGCGCTTAATGGTGTCTTGCTTATGGTCTGGCACAATCTGAGCAAAATTGGTAATAGGGACCAGACCTGCAGGCGTTTTTACTCTTAACTGATCAAAACGGCCAATATCTCTCTTATCATTTGGATAACGAACTAATATATCGACCTCTTCAGAAGAGTCATCGGGTAAGTAGTCCCCGATCTTTAGCCCGTTGGTCACAAATTGAACCGTATTTCCGACAAGAGTGGCATCGGCAGAAAAGCGAGCTGCATCATCACGCCTAATATCCACTTTCCAATCAATTCCATCTTTACTGCTAGTATCGCTGATGTTGGTCAGAGCTGGGCTGGCATCTGCCCACGACCGAACTATTTTAGCAGCTTGATTTAGCTGCTCTGGCGTTTTAGCAGAGAGCTCAATCACCAAGTCGTTCTCTACTGGAGGACCAGCATCTGGAAACTTAAACTCAATTTCGACACCTGGGTATTGGTCAGTTTGAACTTTTAGCTCTTCAATGATTGCTTTAACACTGCGACGATACTGCCAATCGACAGGCGTAATCGAAATAAGACCAATCTGATCATCTCCCCCTGTGCGCGTATAAACACTGTCAAACTCTTCATGGCCAAGCATCATCTGCTCAATATCTCTCATGATGACGTCTTTTTCTTGAATCGAGAGGTCACCATGCGAGCGCACTTTAACGTTGAAAAACGGTGGATCAACCTCAGGGAAGAACTCAGCCCCAAGTCCAGCTTTGGCATAAGAGAAACCAACTGCGATCGAAAGCAATATCGCACTCAACAAGATTTTGAGTGGATGCTGAATCGCTATAGAGAGGGTGTGGTAATAGAGCTTGGTAATCCCTGTCGCTTGTGAGAAGTCTCCGTTATGTAGAGCCACCATTCGAGATTGATTAGAAGCAGAGACATACTGCGGTTTACCAATCAGCCCTCCCAACACTGGAACAAACAACAGTGCCATCAGCAGAGAAGCAAACAAGGTCGCAATCAAGGTTAGGGGCAAGTACTTCATGAACTCACCAGTCACATCTGGCCAGAACAGCAATGGGGCAAACGCCGCTAAAGTTGTAGCTGTGGAAGCTGTGATTGGCCACGCCATGCGCTTCGCTGCCGCTTGATACGCTGTTTTCCTTGCTTCGCCCTCTTGCATCCTTCTATCGGCAAACTCGGTGACAACAATCGCACCATCCACCAGCAAACCGACGGCCATGATCAACGAGAACAACACTACGATGTTGACCGTTAAACCAAACACCGATAACACCAGTAACCCAGTTAAGAACGATCCGGGGATAGAGATGCCGACCAATAACGCAGTGCGAACACCCAAGATCGCGATGATCACGATCACCACTAAAATAATGGCGGAGAGGATGTTGTTTTGCAGATCATTAAGCATGATCTTAACGTCTTTCGACTCATCCCAAGTGAACTTAACCAATAAATTATTTGGCCACTCTGCTCTTTGCTGAGCAACACCAACGACAGCTTTAACCAGTTCTACCGTCTCAATGATGTTCTCACCAGCACGTTTTTTAATATCTAATACTACGGCAGATTTACCATCTAAACGGGCAAAGCTTTCAGGATCGCGAAAGGCACGCCTTACCGTGGCAACATCGCCAAAGGTCACCACCTGTTTACCATCAACCTTGATCGGCAGCTCAAGCACATCTTTCAGAGAGTTAAAAACGGAAGGAACTTTGATCGAGAATCGACCATAACCGGTATCCACAAATCCAGCCGCTACAACGCGGTTATTCAGTGCGATCAGATTATAGATATCGGCTTGATCTAAGCTGTAGCTTTCCATAAGTAAGGGATCGACAATGATTTCTACAATGTCTTCTCTGTCGCCGGCGATATCCACTTCGAGTATCTGTCGATAGCTTTCTAGTCTGTCTCCCAGTTCACGAGCAATCTGAACGATAGTGCGCTCGGGAACTGTGCCATACAAAACCACGGAAAGCACTGGCTGCTCTGAAGCTAGAGTCACCTCATTAACGGTTGGTTCATCACTATCTTCCGGCAACTTAGGCTTGGCAAGATCGACCGCATCTCGCACGTCTGCCATTGCCTTGGTGAGATCAACCCCGACGTTGAATTCCAACAACACCGAAGCATGGCCTTCAGAGGCCGTTGCTGTCATCTCTTTTACACCCTCAATCGAGCGCAGCTCTTGCTCTATAGGTCGAACTAATAAGCGCTCGGCATCTGTTGGGGAAATACCTTGGTGGCCAACAGACACATAGATGATTGGAATGGTAATGTCCGGGCTCGACTCCTTTGGAATCGTAATATAAGTGCCGATGCCCGCGACCAAAATAAACAGCAGCAATGACAACATGGTTCGCGAACGAGACATCGCAGCATCAATCAATGAATACATGATGTTCTCTCCTAGTTCACCGCTGTTGGTTGCTCTGTGGCAATCACGTTATCACCATCGCGCACAAAACCTTGTCCAACGGTAATGATATCCACTGTCTCACCCAGTCCTGCAAGCCAAACTCCATCTTGTTCTGCTTTCACTAACTGAATCGGAACAAACTTTACGACCTTGTCATCACCAGATGGTACTAAGGTTTTCACACCAAGGTTGCCAGCCTCATCTAAAGCCAACATCGCAGGTGTCACTTTGATCGCTTGCTGGCTTTCTAGATTCAGAGAAACCTCTGCACTGACGCCAGCTGGCAAACTGCGCTGGGGGTTTGGGATTTCAATCTCAATTGGGAATGTATTGGTCGACGCTGTCGATATGCGTGAGATATAGCGAAGCTTGCCTTCAACACTTTGATGACCTAATAAACGAACCTTTGCCGCTTGGCCTAACTGCAGTTGTTGAATGTGACGTTCACTCACATCCGCTTCAATCACCAGTGGGTCGAGGTCAATGACACCAGCAACCGGATCGCCGACCCCAACGAAGTCTCCGACTTCAACGTGTAACTCCTGCACGATGCCAGAGAAAGGAGAACGAATCACCGTATTACGCAGCGCTAGCTCTGCATTACTTTTCATGGCTTTTGCTTCGGTCAGTGCAGCTTCTGCCGTGGTATAAGCAATCTCACCTTGTAGGCCACGCTTTTTCAAAGATTGCGCAGCCTTAAACTCTTTCTGCTTCAAGCGATATAGTGCTGAAGCTCGCTCCAACTGAATACCTAAATCGGCTTTGTCTATCTGCGCGATCGCTTGACCTGTTTCGACCACATCACCTTTCGCAATATTGAGTGTTACGATTTTTCCAGCAATCTCTGCGCCTAGGCGCGCATGTCTATCTGGTGCTGTTCTGCCATATAAATCAATAGTTTTGTAAGTAGGTGAGGCGTCAAAGGTTTGAAAGGAGACTTTTGCGAGAGGCACTTCTGTACTCGCTGAAGAAGGTGGCTCTTCGGCCTGCCCTACGCCCAATCCCAACCATACAGATAACAGCACCACCAAGAAGAGGGATACCAACCAAGGTTGCTTTGACCAAGAGGAAAACCCAATACGGGCGAAGCGGCTAGGCATAACACGTCCTTTTACTATTCATAACCTGATGATTGAGAGAGAAACTGAACTCACTTAAGCATGTGCAACTTCCTGATACACATCTCCAACCATAACAGACCCACAAAAGGTAAAATTCGATGAGCACGACACTTTATTCAACATGTCGTTCAATAGAAAACAAAGCTAATTCTTTTAAAGACAGAAACTTAGCCTAAAATCCGAGAATCCCTCTCTCTAAATTTTTTGGTCAATGTGCCAAGCACTAAGATAAAAATACAAAAAAAACGCCGAACCTAAGTTCAGCGTTTCTATATAACAATACGTTTTGTCAGCTTTTACACGCTGAACGATGCACCACAACCACAAGTTGTTGTTGCATTTGGGTTGTTTACAAAGAAGCGTGCGCCCTCAAGGCCTTCTGTGTAATCCACAACACCGCCGATCAGGTACTGAAGGCTCATTGGGTCAACCACTAGCGTTACACCACTATTTTCAATAGTCATGTCACCATCATTTACTTTTTCATCAAATGTGAAGCCGTATTGGAAACCGCTACAACCACCACCTGTAATGTATACACGCAGTTTTAGATCTGGGTTTTCTTCTTCAGCAATCAGCGTTTGTACGCGGGTAGCTGCTGCATCAGAAAAAGACAATGGGATATTTGCTTCGCTCACGACAACCTCTCTTACCTGTGTCAAAAACAACATGATACAAATCGAGTTCGAGATCATAGTTGTTGAATATATTTTTCTATTCCGGTGATTATCCAATACCTGACTGAAACGTTCAAGTATTCACCATCTGATCGCCGTTTTTCCTGCTAAAAACTCATCAAATAAAAATAAATTAGCCGCTTAACCCCTCAAAACCACCAGATTCGGGCGATTATCTCAGCGAAACCATTCCTAGTTGGTTTATGGATAGGTACAATGCGAGCCAATTGGTCCCGACAGTCAAAAGAGGATATATCAATGACCAAATCAGCAGAGCTGTACGAAAAAGCACAGCAAACTATTCCGGGTGGCGTTAACTCTCCTGTACGTGCATTCAACGGTGTAGGTGGTTCTCCAATCTTCATCGAGCGCGCTGATGGCCCGCTAATTTTTGATGCTGATGGTAAAGCATATATCGACTACGTTGGTTCTTGGGGCCCAATGATCCTTGGTCACAACCACGCTGTTATCCGTGATGCAGTTATCGAAGCGGCTCAACGTGGTCTTAGCTTCGGTGCTCCGACGGAAACTGAAATCAAAATGGCTGAGCTTGTATCTGAGATAGTTCCTTCAATGGAACAGCTACGTATGGTTAGCTCTGGTACTGAAGCAACAATGAGTGCGATTCGCCTTGCTCGTGGCTTTACTGGTCGTGACAAAATTCTTAAGTTTGAAGGCTGCTACCACGGCCACGCAGACAGCCTACTTGTTAAAGCAGGTTCTGGTGCTCTGACTCTGGGTCAACCAAGCTCTCCAGGTGTGCCAGCAGATTTTGCTAAGCACACGCTAACGGCGACATTCAACAACCTAGACTCTGTACGTGAACTGTTTGAAGCAAACAAAGGTGAGATCGCTTGTATCATCGTTGAACCTGTAGCGGGCAACATGAACTGCATCCCACCTGTAGAAGGCTTCCACGAAGGTCTACGTGAAATCTGTGACCAAGAAGGCGCACTACTTATCTTTGATGAAGTAATGACAGGTTTCCGTGTTGCTGAAGGCTGTGCGCAGGCTTACTACAACATCAAGCCAGACCTAACGTGTCTTGGTAAAGTGATTGGTGGCGGTATGCCAGTGGGTGCTTTTGGTGGTCGTAAAGAAGTGATGCAATACATCGCACCAACTGGCCCAGTTTACCAAGCTGGTACTCTATCAGGTAACCCAGTAGCAATGGCGGCAGGTTACGCATGTTTGAACCTTCTACGTGAAGAAGGTAACGAGAAGCGTCTAGCGGCAAAAACTAAGCAACTGGCTGATGGCTTCAAGCAGCTTGCAGACAAACACGGTATTCCACTACTTGTTCACCAAGTTGGCGGTATGTTTGGTTTCTTCTTCACTGACCAAGAAACGGTGACTTGCTACGAAGATGTAACTAAGTGTGATGTAGAACGCTTCAAGCGCTTCTTCCACCTAATGCTGGACCACGGTGTTTACTTGGCTCCTTCAGCGTTCGAAGCAAGCTTCACATCACTAGCTCACGGCTCAAAAGAGATTGACGCAACACTAGAAGCTGCTGACCGCTGTTTTGCAATCCTTGCTGCAGAATAAGGCTATTTAGCTTTAACACATTGTTTATAAAGGCTGCTTTGTGCAGCCTTTTCTTTTTAGAGCAAACCAAGAGTCACAAAATAGTTCTCACCTCTTTGCGACTTCCAATTAGCGCTCCCAGAATAAAAACACCAGTAGCATTAAAGTGCCCAGCAACATTCGAAACCACGGGATCTCCTTTTTAGCTTGCTGCTCATTCTCTTGGCATTTTTTGTCGTTATTACAACACCCCATAATGAAAACTCCTCATTGCTAACTCTCTGTTTTGCAGCCATTATAAACTGAGTTCGCAAACATAGAGACCACTACCGTGTCAGAAAAGATCAAAATTAACTCAAGTCATTGGGTGATTATTGTTGCCCTACTTGCGGCGGCGTATGCCTGTTATTTATTGATTGAACCTTACGTCAACTCGATCGTGATGGCGTTCATCATCTCGCTATTGATGTTTCCGATCCATGAATGGCTTGAGAAAAAACTTCCTAACAAAGCCAATCTGGTCTCTTTGCTCTCGTGCATTATTCTCACATTCATCATTGTGATCCCTTTGCTCGCTGTCTTTGCTGCGATTGTTCAGCAAGGCTCACTGTTCTCGCAAAACACTTATAAATGGGTCACGCACGGTGGTATCCAAACCCTGTTTGAACATCCTTTGGTGGTTAAAGCGCTCGCCTTCATTAATGACTACCTGCCGTTTGATAACATTGAACCACAAGCAATTGCGCAGAAAGTCGGTGAATTCGCTACTAGCTTTGGCTCCAAATTGGTTGGGATCAGTGCCAAGATCTTAGGTGATGCGACCAACTTCCTAATGGACTTCTTCTTGATGCTGTTCGTGCTGTTCTTCCTGCTGCGCGACCATGACAAGATCATAAGTGTTGTTCGTCACATATTGCCTCTGTCTCGCAGCCAAGAAGACAAGCTACTGGCAGAGATCGAACAAGTATCTAAATCCGCGGTTATGGGCTCATTCTTAACCGCAATTGCACAAGGTTTTGCTGGTGGTTTAGGTATGTGGATTGCAGGCTTCCCGGGGCTTTTCTGGGGCACCATGATGGGCTTTGCTTCATTCATTCCGGTCGTTGGTACAGCACTGATTTGGGTTCCCGCAGCCGTCTACTTATTCCTAACCGGTGATACTACGTGGGCTATCTTCCTCACGGTTTACTGCGTCGCGGTGGTTGGCTCGATTGATAACCTGCTCCGCCCACTCCTGATGCAAGGTAGCGCAGGTATGAATACCTTGATGATCTTCTTCTCGCTATTAGGTGGTATCCAACTGTTCGGTCTCATCGGTCTGATCTACGGCCCACTGATCTTTGCGATTACTATCGTACTGTTCAATATCTACGATGAAGAGTTTAAAGATTTCCTTAATCGACAAGACAACACATAATCGACTTAGCGACGATTAAAACTTCAAGCTTGGGGCGGATTATGCGAAAATCCGCCCCTATTTTTTGCTAACGATTCAACAGAGAGTCCCTATGTCTGCCTATATCGCCCCAAGCCAAATTGCTCAACGCCAACTCGCCTACTTTGAAGGCAAACATGTTCTGGTTGCAGGTGAGGCTGAAGACCTATTTCCTGTTGAATTAGCTAAACACTGTGAGTCGGTATCAGTATTTACCTCTAACTACAGCTATTACCGTCAGCTAGAGAACTGCAATACCATTCAACGTTTCTATGGCGCCGAGTTCACCGAAGAGACTCAAGCAGATCTCGTTCTACTTTATTGGCCAAAAGCCAAAGCTGAAGCGGAATTCTTGCTCGCGATGTTGATGGCGAAACTGGGAAAAGATACTGAGATTGTGGTTGTTGGTGAAAACCGATCCGGTGTGAAGAGCATCGAGAAGATGTTCAAGCCTTACGGCAATGTTGTTAAATACGACTCAGCGCGTCGCTGTTCTTTCTACTGGGGTCAATGCCTAGAGCAAGCTCCAGCGTTCAATCTTCAAGAGTGGTTTAAAACCTATTCGGTGAACATTGGTGAGCAGTCACTTACAGTTAAGAGCCTGCCTGGTGTATTCAGCCACGGTGAGTTTGATATCGGCAGTAAATTACTGCTCGATACGCTACCAAGCCTAAACGGTAAGGTGCTCGATTTTGGTTGTGGTGCTGGTGTGCTTGGTGCTGTGATGGCTTCACGTAACCCTGAGATCGAGCTAGAGATGTGCGACATTAGCGCCTTTGCCGTGGAATCAACTAAAGCGACACTGGCAGCTAATGGACTGACGGGTAAAGTATTCGCTTCCGATGTCTACTCAGATACATCAAAAGATTACCGTTTCATCATCAGCAACCCACCTTTCCACTCAGGTCTAGACACTAGCTACAGTGCGACGGAGACCCTATTGGCAGATGCTCCGAGCTACCTGAACGTTCAAGGTGAAATGATTATTGTGGCTAACAGCTTCCTCAAATACCCACCAATTATTGAGCAAGCTTTTGGTAAATGCGCGACTCTAAATAAGACCACTAAATTCGCTATCTATCACGCAGCGAAATAACCTCCCCCTAAAAAGTGCAGGACAATCCCTGCACTTTTTGTTCATATTGCTAGCAAAATTTAATAAATTTGCGCGACTGCACACGCTTTAAATAGCACTTACTTGTCAAAGTAAAAAAACTCGTTAATTTCGTTAAATTAGAAACCACTCAATCTATTCTTTGTACTCAAATTTCAAACATTTTCAGAAGTACATTCAAGGAAAGTAGTACCTAATTTATGTTTAGATTCTATCGAAAGCAGAAGTTTAAACGCCTTCAAAGTACGCTCATGCTAGCGTTTCTCGTGTTAAGTCTGACTCCTGTTACTCTTATTGCTGTCTTTTTCCTTCAATCTCATAGCCAAGATCTACAAGAGCAGAGCACCTCTCACTTGGTGTCTGTGCGTGATACCAAACAGCAACAGATCATTGATTACCTGCAAGCTCAAGAGTCGCAAGTGATTGGCTTTGTTCGTTCAGAGTTGGCTATCGCCAGTGGCGGACGTTTTTATGGCCTTATCAATGCCTTTCAACGCCTCGGCCTAGACATCGAAGAAGCACGTAGCAATGCGCAACAACGTTATATTCAAGGTTCTGGCAACGAGGTAAAAACGTCAATTTTGCCTGAATCGAGCAGCTACGTTGGCAGTGAGCGTTATCGCCTACTTCACAAGCGCTACCACAACGCCTATCTAGAACTGATTAAACGTGCCGATTTTGACGATGTCCTCCTGGTTGATATCAACGGTAACGTCGCTTACTCAGTGTTTAAACAAGACAACTACGGTACTAACCTGCTCACTGGTAAATACAAAGACTCAAACCTTGGCCTGACGTTCCAGAAGCTAGCAAAAGACGTAACAGAAAAGCGCAAAACCAATGAAGACTACACCCCAGTAATCGTCTCTGACTTCCTTGATGAAAACGGCAAACAGAGCGCATGGCTAGGCGCACCGATTGTTCAACAGGGCTATCTACATAGCTACGCGATGTTCAGACTACCAATCAATGGCATCACCAAGCTGATTGCGGATCTCAATAAGAGCTCGAACATGCAGACCCTACTCGTTGGTAGCGATCACCTTCCAAGAAGCTTGGCGCATAGTCAGCAAGCCATCGACCTCAGTCTCGAAGTCATTGATAAAGCATTAGCTGGTGAAACTGCGGTTGGCACCTTTAACAACAGTTCAGATCAAGCGATCATTGCCGCATACGCACCTATCGAGTTGGATTACGCAAACTGGGCGCTGGTGGTTGAACTACCAGAAAAAGAAGCCTTTGCTCGAATCCACCAACTGGAAAAAATCTTTGTGATCGTAATGCTGACGGCAATAGTGCTGGTATTTGTCGCGTCTCATTACCTATCCAACTTCATTACTTCCCCCCTGCTTAAGCTCACTTGGGCTGCTGAGAAGGTATCGGCAGGCGATCTCGATGAAGCGATGATCAATACCGAGCGAAAAGATGAAATAGGACGCCTGGCAGTCAGCTTTGAGCGTATGCAGCGCTCCATTCGTGAAAAGATGGGGCTTATCAAGTCGCAAAATGAAGAGCTTGAAGATAACCTCAAGACCATCCAAAAACAGAATGAAGAGTTGCAGCTCGCCAACAAGCTCAAAGATGAATTCCTAGCCACAACCTCGCATGAGCTACGTACTCCTTTACACGGCATGGTAGGTATCGCTGAGGCATTGATCTCTGGCGCGAATGGTCCTATTCCAGCAAATCAAAAATACCAACTGGATATCATCATCAACAGTGGCCAGCGCCTCGCAACTCTGGTTGATGACCTGTTGGATTATCACAAAATGCGTTATGGCAGCTTAGACATTAAAAAGTCAGCGGTTGACCTCTCTGCCGCCACTAGCCTGGTGTTAGAACTTTCTCATCACCTACTTGGCAGTAAGCCGATTCGTATCATCAACCAAGTTCCAGCGGACTTAGGTCTTGTGTCATCCGACCCACAACGCCTAGAGCAGGTAATGTATAACTTGGTTGGCAATGCCATTAAGTACACCTCTGAGGGCAAGATCGTTATCTCTGCGAGCGTGATTGACGACAATATTCGAGTTCAGGTGGTCGATACTGGCCAAGGCATCCCAGCAGAGCATTTAGAGCATATCTTTGAACCACTTATTCAAGCAGGACAAGACGCAAGTTCATATCGACAAGGTGCCGGGCTTGGATTATCGATCAGCCGTCAATTGATTGAATTAATGGGTGGTTCACTCTACGTCAGCAGTCAACCAATGGTGGGGACGACATTCAGTTTCACGCTACCACTAGCAACACCGGAAGAGCTTGAGCATTACAATGAGTCTAGCAATTACTCGCACTTCCAAGCGCCAGAGGTACTAGAGAGCGGCCAGCAAGATAATAGTGAGATTCACGAAGACCCAGATGGCCCGCTACTTGTGATTGCCGATGACGAACCGGTTAACCTACGTGTGCTTGATAGCTTCTTGAAGCTCGAGGGTTATCGCGTCCGCACGGCTTGCGATGGTCCTGAGACCATTGAATTAATTGAAAAAGAGAAACCAGAGCTGCTACTGCTCGACATCATGATGCCAGGTATGAGCGGCTACCAGGTGTGTGAAACACTGAGAAAAGAGTATGACCACGCACAACTACCAATCATTATGCTTACCGCGCTAAACCAACCTGAAGACCGCGTTCGAGGCTTTGAGGTTGGAGCCAATGATTACCTGTCTAAGCCGTTCAATAAGCAAGAACTAGCGGCGCGAATCACAGCGCACCTATCAGCAAGTAAGGCAGAGCAACGACGCATCGAGAACGACCAGCTGCAGCAAGAGTTGAAGCATAGAGCAATGGTAGAAGCCAACCTGCTTGAAACCCAAGGTCGTCTGCTTGAGCAATTAGAATCAGCGCCTGAAGCGATTATCTGCATTCGCGATGATCAACGCATACGCTTTGCTAATGAAGCTGCCGCTAAGCTATTTAGACGCAGCCAAGAACAACTCAAGCGTTCTATGGCTGATGAAATCATTGCACCGAAGTATTTACGCGTAGACCAAGCACACTACTGTGGCGAGATTGATGTCTACATCAGTGATACTCGCCAACGAGTTTCAAGTGATATTCTCAAACTACCTGAAGGCTCTGGATTAGACACTATGTATATTTTCAACGTTGGCGGTGCAGTAAACTCAAATCGTATCAACAACTTAGAAACGGCCGTAGAAGCGCTGTCGAGTTATGCCTTTGAAGGTGATAAAGACAAGCTACAACAACTGAAAGAGCTAGGCGGCGAATTCACTCGCCTTGCTGACAAGGCCGCTGGTGAAGGTAAGAATAAACAAGAGTTAATGCGAGAGGTGCTTGTCGAAGCCATGACCAACGCCCTTGTTTATTGGGAGTCGGTCACAGGAGAGACTAAGTTTGCCTTCGCTGAAAAGAGTGGCTTATGGCGTGTCTATCTCGACAGAAGTACCTTGCAAACTCGAACACTAGATAAGTACTTACGTGTAGAAACTCTGCCTAAGACGCCTCGTTGGCGCACCGTATTGAGCTCTCTTGAATTTATTCTGGAGCACTGTAAAGAGCAAACACCGGAAAGAACTCACATTGAAATGCTCAGAGATAAACTACAAAAGCTCCTCACTAGTTAGGCTAGTGCTTACTATTTGCTTTACTACCCTAGCCCGCTGCCACCAGCGGGCTTTTTAATGCCTCAGCATCTACGCCTTCTCATCAACCTGAATTCATTTATCCAAGTCTAAATTCCCTAATTCCCTTGGGAATCGTTCTATCGTCATATTGTACGCTCAAGGCCATTCACAATAGCCGATTTAAGAGGCTTTAGTACATTAGGCACCTATCACTTCTATAGCGCTTAAATGACTTCACAAAGCACTTATTTAAAGATATAAAACAAGCTCAAAATCACGTTATACAAACGAAATAAACAGGCTAATTATCGGGCTCTTTTCTTCGTTACTGACACATTACTAGGCGTTGGTTTGATTATTTGTTGGACTTTGAGAAGCGAGTCACAACAGAACGGCAGATTTAATTTTTTGTGGAAATTTAACGTCATTTGTCGAAGTGATGGAGATCTACAAATATGAGAAAAGGCAAAAAATAACCAAATTTAAAAGCCCAAAAGGTAAGTAACCACTAACAACGATTATCTATGCGCTATTAACTGCGACTCATATCACCCAAGCATCGATTGTACATTTATCAATCAAAAGTGCATTTTTTGACGTTAATGACGTGTCGTTTTGTAGTTTTAACGTTTTTAACGGGAAACGAGTTTGATTAATTCATGAATAAGGTGTTTTCTTACTCGTGCCAAAGGTCTACAGGCCACTCTTAACACTTCATAGAAGCAGCGATGATTCTTGGAACAATGACAAAGAGGTAGACCTTGAACAGAGTGTGTATCTACGAATAGCAAAAGATGACATTCAATCCATTAGTGAAATGAAAGCAAATAGTAAGGAACAGCTATGCTTGCCAATATAAAAAAAACAGCACTAGCAACAGCAATTATTGCGACTGCTACGACAGGTTTTGCATCGGTAGCAACAGCTGCAGAACGCAGCGAACTGACTATCCACCCGAAAGAGTACACAACGTTTGTACGTAACTTTAACCCGTACCTAGGTGCTACTAACTTACATACAACGACTGACTTCTTATACGAGCCACTTGTTGTTTTCAACGAAATGCACGGTAACACACCTGTATTCCGTCTAGCTGAAAACTTCAAAATGGCTGACGACCTAATGAGCGTAACGTTCGACATCCGTAAGGGTGTTAAATGGTCTGATGGTGAAACCTTCTCAGCAGATGATGTTGTTTTTTCTTTCAACCTTGTAAAAGAGAAGCCAGAGCTTGACCAATCTGGTATCAACTCTTGGGTAACTTCAGTAGAGAAACTTAACGATTACCAAGTTAAGTTCCGCCTAACAGAAGCAAACTCAAACGTACCTTATGAGATTGCTAAAGTACCTGTAGTACCTAAGCACATCTGGAAAGACATCAAAGATCCAGCAACTTTCACCAATGAGAACCCTGTAGGTTCTGGTCCATTTACTGAGATCGATACTTTCACAGCTCAACTTTACATTCAGTGTGAAAACCCGAACTACTGGGATGCTGACAACCTAGACGTAGACTGTCTGCGTGTTCCACAAATCGCAAACAACGACCAATTCCTAGGTAAAGTGGTTAACGGTGAAATGGACTGGACATCTTCTTTCGTACCAGACATCGACCGTACTTACGCAGCAGCAAGTCCTAAGCACCACTACTGGTACCCGCCAGCAGGCACGCAAGCATTTGTTGTGAACTTCAAGCACCCAGATGCTGCGAAGAACGAAGCGCTAAACAACGTTGAATTCCGTCGTGCATTCTCTATGGCTCTTGACCGTCAAACTATCATCGATATCGCGTTCTACGGTGGCGGTACAGTGAATGACTTCGCATCTGGTCTTGGCTATGCATTCGAAGCTTGGTCTGATGAAAAGACTCACAACAAATACAAAGGCTTCAACACTTACAACGCTGAAGGCGCGAAGAAGCTTCTTGCTGACGCTGGCTTCAAAGACGTAAACAAAGACGGCTTTGTTGATACACCATCAGGCAAATCTTTCGAGCTATTGATTCAATCACCAAACGGTTGGACTGACTTCAACAACACAGTACAACTTGCAGTTGAGCAACTAAACGAAGTTGGCATCAAAGCAAAAGCTCGTACACCAGATTTCTCTGTGTACAACCAAGCAATGCTTGAAGGTACGTACGACGTAGCTTACACAAACTACTTCCACGGTGCGGATCCATACACTTACTGGAACAGCGCGTACAACTCTTCACTGCAATCTGGTGAAGGTATGCCTCGTTTCGCGATGCACTTCTACAAGAACGACAAGCTAGACGGTCTTCTAAACAGCTTCTACAAAACAGCTGATAAGAACGAGCAGCTAGACATCGCTCACGGTATCCAGAAGATCATCGCCGCAGACCAAGTAACGATTCCTGTAATGTCTGGTGCATACATGTACCAATACAACACAACTCGCTTCACTGGTTGGTGGAACGAAGAGAATCCAAAAGGTCGTCCAAACATCTGGGCTGGTATTCCAGAGCGTCTACTTCACGTACTGGACCTAAAACCAGTTCAATAAGCAGTCGTTCAATCCTTGCGGCGTAATCCCTTACGCCGCTTATAAAAATCCCCACACTCTCAATTGAAAGTATGGCGCTCGTCGTCAGGGGATTTCTCGTTCCAAATTTTCGCTAGGAGCGACCTGAATCCAGAAACAGGGAAACAATCTGGGTGAGTAAGGTGTGAGTTATGGGTTATTTTTTAAGACGTTTGTCATTTTATTTTGTCGCGCTATTAGTTGCTGCGACGTTAAACTTTGCAATTCCGCGAGCAATGCCGGGCGACCCGGTGACCATGATGTTCGCTAACGCTTCTGTTCAGGTAACCCCTGAGCGTATCGCAGCAATGAAGGAACTACTTGGCTTTGTCGATGGCGGTCTATTAGTACAATACATTGCTTACATGAAGAACATCCTTAGCTGGGAGCTAGGTACTTCAATCCAATTCTACCCACTGTCTGTAAACTCGCTACTCGGCGGCGCATTCGGTTGGTCTCTATTCCTAGCAGGGACTGCGGTTGTTCTATCGTTCTCGCTAGGTTCTATCTTAGGCATCTTCGCAGCTTGGAAACGTGGCAGTAAATACGATGCATTCGTGACCCCAGGTATGCTGATTCTACAAGCGGTACCTCAAGTGGTTATCGCAATGATTGCACTGTTCACCTTTGCAATCGGCCTTAAGTGGTTCCCGACTGGCTACGCATATACCGCGGGTACAGTGCCAGATTGGACAAGCTGGGAATTCATTAAAGACGCAGCTTATCACGCTGTTCTCCCTCTATTTTGTGCTTCTGTGGTTCAAATTGGTGGCTTCCTAGTCAACATGCGTAACAACATGATCAACCTTCTTGCAGAAGATTACATCACTATGGCTAAAGGTAAGGGCCTAAGTGAAAACCGAGTGGTATTCAACTACGCGGCACGTAACGCACTACTACCAAGTGTAACCGCACTTTCAATGTCATTAGGTATGGCAATCGGTGGTCAGCTCATCATCGAAATCATCTTCAACTACCCGGGTCTTGGTACGGTTCTATTCAATGCGATTAACGCGCGTGACTACCAAGTTCTTCAAGGTCAGCTGCTTATCATGACGCTGTTCATGCTGTTCTTTAACCTTGTCGCTGACATGCTTTACGTTGTTCTTGACCCTCGTCTACGTAAGGGTGGTAAATAATCATGAAAGACTTTCTAAAACTCATTTGGCGCAACCCGATGGCACTGACTGGTGTAATCATTCTTGGCGTCTTCATCTTCGCAGCGCTGTTTGCACCATTAATTGCAAAGCACGCACCAGACAAACGTACGGGTAACCCGCACGAGTACCCAAGCTTCGTAGTGAAATCGGCTCAATCTAACCCTGATGGCTGGGTAGCAACAAACCTAGCAGATGACCGTCGTACGCTGATCATGTCTAAAAAAGCAGACCACGTACTGGGCACAACTCGTATGGGGCGTGATGTTTGGTCTCAAGTAGTACACGGTGCTCGCGTATCACTAGCAGTAGGCTTCGGTGCAGGTATCACGGTATGTCTACTTGCTACTGTAATCGGTGTATCGGCAGGTTACTTCGGCGGTCGTGTTGACGACATTCTTACCGCAGCGATGAACATCATGCTGGTTATTCCACAATACCCATTGCTCTTTGTAGTCGCAGCATTCATTGGTGAGGCGGGCCCATTAACCATCACCTTAGTTATCGGCTTTATGTCCTGGGCTTGGGGCGCGAGGGTTATCCGCTCACAAACACTGGCTCTGCGTGAAAAAGAGTTTGTGAAAGCTGCTGAGGTATTGGGTGAGTCTTCTTTCCGCATCATCTTCGTTGAGATTCTGCCAAACCTTATCTCAATCGTTGGCGCGAGCTTCATCGGCTCTGTGATGTACGCAATCATGATGGAAGCGACACTGTCGTTCCTTGGTCTTGGCGACCCGAACACCGTGAGCTGGGGCATCATGCTTTACAACGTACAAGCCTCTTCTTCGATGCTGATTGGCGCTTGGTGGGAACTGCTAGCTCCATGTATCGCGCTAACGCTACTTGTAACTGGCCTAGCACTGCTGAACTTTGCTGTTGATGAGATTGCTAACCCACAACTGCGTTCGCACAAAGGTATGAAGCGCTGGAAAAAACTTGCTGCGCAAGACAAGCAAGAGCGTGAGCCTGAACTACCACCACAAAATGCACTTTGGAGCGGAGATAAATAATCATGACAGCACCACTCATTTCTATCCGCAACCTTTGCGTAGATTACATCACAGACGCGGGCGATGTCCGCGCCTGTAACAACGTGAGCTTTGACATTGCACCCGGAGAAGTCTTCGGTCTAGCTGGAGAATCTGGTTGTGGTAAATCAACCGTTGCGTTCTCACTGATGCGCCTTCATAAGCCGCCAGCGTTTATCACTGGTGGTGAGGTTATCTTCAACGGTGAAAACATCTTAGATTACAGTGACGATCGTATGCAGGCATTCCGCTGGAGCGAGATGTCGATGGTATTCCAGAGTGCGATGAACGCGTTGAACCCTGTCTTACCAATGGAAGAGCAGTTCTGTGACGTGATTATGCGTCACACCAACATGACTCGTGAACAAGCAAAACAACGTGCTGAAGGCCTATTGGAAATCGTTGATATCCACCCTAGCCGTCTTAGCGATTACCCGCACCAATTCTCTGGCGGTATGCGTCAGCGCTTGGTGATTGCTATCGCATTAGCTCTGAATCCGAAGTTGATCATCATGGATGAACCAACAACGGCTCTCGATGTGGTGGTACAGCGTGAGATCCTACAGAAGATCCACGCGCTAAAAGAAGAGTTCGGTTTCTCTATCTTGTTCATTACCCATGACTTGTCGCTGATGGTCGAGTTCTCCGACCGTATCGGCATCATGTACTCAGGCGAACTGATCGAGGTGGCGAACTCACAAGATATTCTAGAAAACCCTTATCACCCGTACACCAAGGGACTGGGTAGTTCCTTCCCTCCTTTGACGGGTCCAAAAACGAAATTGGCAGGCATCCCTGGTAACCCTCTGAACTTATTAGAAATACCAGAAGGTTGTCGCTTCCAAGCTCGTTGTGACCGTGTACATGAAACTTGTACGAAAGTGCCAACCAAGCTGCGCTCAATTGAGCCAGGGCATCTTTCAAACTGCCACCTTTATGGTGAGCCAATAGTACATACCAAGCTCTAGCTTGCCTGCTCTTAGAGCATCAATACAACAAGGCGGATAAACCGCCATGCAAGCAAAAAGCGATAAAGGATTCTGGAGACAATTATGAGCAAAAATTACGGTCAACTATTGGTAGAAGGTAAGAACGTCGTCAAAGACTTCCCAATAAGCAGTACCACAATTCAAACTCCAATGATGCGTGCGATCAACGACGTGTCATTCAAGATGTATAAAAGCCGTGGCCTCGCCGTTGTTGGTGAGTCAGGCTCAGGTAAATCAACCACAGCGAAGATGATCGCCAAGATGTACGCGCCAACTGATGGCGTTATCGAATACAAAGGTCGCGATATCCAAACTATCGCGTCTAAGCGCGATTTGATGACCTATCGTGAAGGCGTACAAATGGTATGGCAAGACCCGTTTGGTTCACTCAATCCAACTCACAACATCTTCCACCATATTTTACGTCCACTGCTGATTCACAAAAAAGTGGACCCGCGTAATAAGCGTGAGCAAGAAGAACGCGTATACGATCTTCTTGAGCAAGTTGGTTTGATCCCACCAAAAGAGACGGCTCAGAAGTACCCGCACCAACTGTCTGGCGGCCAGCGTCAGCGTGTCAATCTGGCGCGTAATATCGCAGTAGGTGCCGAGGTAGTTCTTGCTGACGAGCCAACCTCAATGCTCGACGTATCAATCCGTGCAGGTGTTCTCAACCTGATGGAAGAGATGAAGTTCGAAAAAGAGATGTCGCTACTTTACATCACCCACGATATCGCGACAGCTCGCTACATCGCGGAAGACCTTTCAGTGATGTATGTCGGACACATGGTGGAATGGGGAGATACCGATGAGGTCATCGCCAACCCACAACACCCATATACCCAGCTTTTGGTGTCAGCAGTTCCGGATCCAAAGAAATCAATCCATGAAAAATTGGCTGGCAACAAAGGGGAAATTCCACTGTGGACTCCTGAGTCTGCGGGCTGCCCTTTTGCTGGTCGCTGCACGCACGCAACCGATAAGTGTAAAGAGCAACTACCGGGCGTAACTCAGTTGGGTGCAAACCACTTCGTACGCTGTTACCTGCACGAGAGTTAATCATTGGGGTTGGGGGCAGTGCTGCCCCTAACCATTTCACTCTGGTCATTTAACGTCGACCATTTTTAACCAAAGATTTAGTACCTAGCCAATAGAAATTAGGACTGTCGGAGACATTTGATGCTGTTACTCACCAATCACATCGGCTATGAAGCCAACGCGCCAAAGCAAGCGATACTGCAAACTCGCAAGGCTCGTCTTTCCTCTACCTCCGTATTGTTGGTGTGTGCTGATAATCATGTCACCGTTGATAGTTTTGATGTGGTTAAGCACGGCCAAGTTGCAAACTGGCACACAGGAAACTACTTCACGATTGATTTCAGTGAAGTGACCAAACCGGGGCGTTACTACCTGCGCTTCGAGAATCTGCGTTCGGAAATTTTCGAGATTGGTGAACACCTACTGATGCAGAGAACTTTCTCTGACGTTCTGCATTACTTCAAATCACAGCGCTGTGGCGGCATTTTCGACAAGAAGGATAAACAAGCTCAATTGCTGGGCACTGAGCGTTATGTTGATGTGCACGGTGGTTGGTACGATGCATCGGGTGACGTCAGTAAGTACTTCAGTCATCTCTCTTATGGAAGCTACCTAAATCCACAACAGATTCCGATGGTAGTTTGGAACATGCTCAAAGGGCTGCGTTTAGCTCAGGCTCATGAAGCGTTCCAGAAGTTCACTCAAACTCGCCTTACTGAAGAGGCTCTATTTGGTGCAGACTTCTTAGTGCGTATGCAAGATGCAGCCGGCTACTTCTACATGACTGTATTTGACAAGTGGAGCAAAGATATCAACCAACGTGATATCTGTGCCTACGCGACGCAGGAAGGTATCAAATCTGACGATTTTCAAGCTGGTTTCCGTCAAGGCGCAGGAGTTGCTATAGCTGCACTAGCCAGCGCTTCTGCTCTAGAAGTTTCTGGAGAGTACTCTAATCAAACCTATTTAGAGACAGCTGAAAAAGGCTACTGGCACCTAAAAGAGTACAACCTTCTCTACCTCAACGATGGTGAAGAGAACATCATCGATGAGTATTGTGCACTGTTGGCGGCAAGCGAACTCTATCGCGTAACTAAAAACTCTAAATACCTTGCTGAAGCGAGAATCTGGACTAACCGCCTTACTCAACGCCAACAGTCAGATCAAACCTTTGCTCACTTCTGGTCAGCTAATTCCGACGGTTCGCGCCCTTATTTCCATGCAGCGGAAGCTGGCCTGCCCGTGATTGCTCTATGTGAATACTTAGCTATAGAACCGGATATGCAGCATCATGAAACTACACGTCTCGTGGTCGAGCAAGCCTGCCAATTTGAAATTACCGTTACCGACAGAGTCGCGAACCCATTTGGTTACCCTCGACAATATGTAAAACCAGTCGACGGTGATAAACGAGACGCCTTCTTCGTTGCTCACAACAACGAGACGGGCTATTGGTGGCAAGGTGAGAATGCGCGCCTAGGCTCTTTAGCAACTATGGCTTTGCTCGCTCAACCTTATATTCGAGACGAAGTGCTCAAAGCTCGCCTGATTACCCTGTCTCAAAACTGTTTAGACTGGATTTTAGGTCTCAACCCTTACCACATGTGCATGCTAGATGGTCATGGCCACAACAACCCAGACTACCTACCACAGCTTGGTTTTTTCAATGCCAAGGGCGGTATTTGCAATGGCATTACTGCGGGTTTTGCAGACGAAGAAGATATCGCCTTTAATCCACCAGCACAAAAAGACGACATGCTTCAAAACTGGCGCTGGGGAGAGCAATGGATCCCTCATGGCGCGTGGTACCTGTTAGCAACAGCGGCCCAGTTTAACTTCACCGTTAATCAAGGGGAGCAATAACATGTACTACGTAGGTATTGATGGCGGCGGCACCTCTTGCCGAGCTCGAATCCGTGACACTGAAGGCCAATTTATTGGAGAAGCCAAAAGCGGTAGCGCCAATATTCTTCTTGGTACTGATATTGCGATGGCGTCCATCGTTGCTGCAATTCGCGATGCGGCTCTACAAGGCGGTTTAACAGAATCTGATTTTTCGAAGATGCATGTTGGGTTAGCACTTGCTGGTGCTGAACAAAAATCGGCTTGGTTGAACTTCATGACAATCGATCACCCTTTTGCATCAATCACCCTGAATACCGATGCCTATGGTGCTTGTGTTGGGGCGCACAACGGGCAAGACGGCGCGATCATGATTGGTGGTACTGGTTCGTGTGGCATTTTGCTCAAAGATGGGGAGCAACACGTCGTTGGTGGTCGTGAGTTCCCAATTTCAGACCAAGGCGGTGGTGCCGTGATGGGGCTCAGACTTATCCAGCAAGTACTGCTTGCAGAAGACGGTATTCGCCCAAAAACATCACTCTGCCAACACGTCATGAACCACTTCGATAATGACGTAGACAATATTGTTGAATGGTCAAAGACCGCCATTCCAAAGGACTACGGTCAGTTTTCCCCGGTTATTTTTCAACTCGCCAACGAAGGTGATGAGCTCGCTATTGAGATGCTCAAACAAACGGCAGCTGACATCGAAATGTTTATCAATGCCCTCCACCGAAAAGGAGCCAATCAAGTGTGCCTAATGGGTAGTATCGCTGAACGTATTCTGCCTTGGCTCTCTCCCGTTGTTCAGCAATGGGTTGTACAGCCTCAATTCGACGCCATCGAAGGTGCGCTGATGTTTGCTGGCAAGCCCGAACATAACTTGTACTAATAGACTTAACAGGGAAGTGATATGAATTACCGCATTGACTTAGCTGTTCTCTCAGAACAAAAGCAAAACTGCCGCTTTGGTCTTACCGTACATAATTTAAGTGATGCCGACATCAAAACATGGTCGCTGCATTTTGCCTTTGATCGCTTTATTCTCCCAGAAAGCTTATCGCAAGGCACTCTAACTCAGGTAGGTAGCTACTGTACGTATACACCTAATGACAGCGAGCTTAAGGCCAATAATCACTACTATTTTGAATTCAGTATCCAAAGTGCCCCATTCCGTTTCCTTTCAGACGGTTTAAACGATGCGTTTATCCAAACTCTCACTGATGATGAAACGCAAATCTTACCGGTAGATATTTCCCCAATCGTTCTGGCCTCTCCCTACCGCGAACGCACTGAAGTTCCTCAGGTTGATGCCGCACCATTGGCGCTGATCCCACAACCAAACTCAGTCACAACACAAAGCGGAGCCTTCCCCCTAACTCCAAGTACGGCGCTCGCTATCACCTCTGCACTGGCAAGCGATGGTGAAGAGTGGCTGAAAGAAGAATTGCGCACCCATTTCGAGCTATCACTGCCTGAGCAAGAGGTGGGTGCCATCACCTTTAGAACCAACCCAACACTCGATGATGCTGAATATAAGCTCACAGTGACAGCGGAAGCCATAACAGCAGAAGCCGGTAGTCAAAGTGGCTTTATCTATGCAGCCGCAACCCTGCTTCAACTGATTGAGCAGCAAGGTGTGGAGTCTTTCTCGGTTCCATGCTGCAAAATCGTCGACAAGCCAAGATTTAAATACCGCGGGATGATGCTTGACTGTGCGCGCCACTTTCACTCGCTAGAGGATGTAAAGCGTTTAATCAACCAACTCGCCCTGTACAAGTTTAATGTTTTCCACTGGCACCTCACTGACGATGAAGGTTGGCGCATAGAGATAAAACAGCTGCCTCAACTGACCGACATTGGCGCATGGCGTGGTCTTAATGAAGCACTGGAGCCTCAATACACACATCTGGCTCAGCGCTATGGTGGCTATTACACCCAACAAGAGATCCGCGAAGTGATCGCCTACGCCGAAAAGCGCGGCATTACAGTGATTCCAGAAATTGATATTCCAGGCCACTGCCGAGCAGCAATCAAATCTCTACCAGAGATGTTGGTTGAGCAGGAAGATACAACCGCATACAAGAGTATTCAGCACTATACCGATAACGTACTCAACCCAGGGCTTAAAGGCACCTATCAGTTCCTAGATATCGTTATCGAAGAAGTCGCTGATCTCTTTCCAAGCAAGCTTATCCACATGGGCGCCGATGAAGTGCCACATGGCGTTTGGACAAACAGTCCTGCAGCTCAAGCCGTAATGAAAGAACACGGTTATCAAGACATTAAAGAGCTGCAAGGTCACCTATTCCGCTATGCCGAAAACAAGCTCAAACAGCTTGGTAAAAAAATGGTCGGTTGGGAAGAAGCACAACACGGCGACAAGGTCAGCAAAGAGACCATCATCTACTCGTGGCTAAGTGAAGAAGCCGCCGTCAATTGTGCTAGACAAGGCTTTGACGTGGTGCTGCAACCGGCTCAATTCACTTACCTCGACATGACACAAGATTTTGCACCAGAAGAACCTGGTGTCGACTGGGCTTCAGTGATTCCACTGGAACAAGCCTACAACTATGAGCCACTCGCGGAGATCTCTGACACTGACCCGATTCGAAAACGAATTCGCGGAATTCAGTGTGCGCTTTGGTGTGAAATTGTTACCCACCAACAGCGTATGGATTACATGGTATTCCCTCGGATCAGCGCACTAGCGGAAGGATGCTGGACCCACAAGAACAATCGTAACTGGCTGGATTACCTATCCCGCCTAAAAGGTCACTTACCACTGCTTGAACGGTTAGATATTCAGTACCGCTCACCTTGGTAAGAACACTAGAAAACCCATTAATTTCGGATACATAGCCACGAGGCTCTGAATCAATATTTGTAAGATTAACTGCCGGAGTGCAGTTTGTTAAAAAGGAAATAACAATGAAATACGGCTATTTCGACAACGAGAATCGCGAATACGTCATCACTCGCCCAGACGTACCGGCACCTTGGACTAACTACCTAGGTACCGAGAAGTTCTGTACGGTCATATCACACAACGCTGGCGGTTACTCGTTCTACAACTCACCAGAATATAACCGTGTTACTAAATTCCGTCCTAACGGCACTTTTGATCGTCCGGGACACTATGTTTACCTGCGTGATGATGAGACTGGTGATTACTGGTCTATCTCGTGGCAGCCAGTGGCAAAGAGCCTAGATGAAGCAAACTACGAAGTTCGTCACGGCCTGTCATACTCAAAGTTCAAATGTGAATACAGCGGCATTACCGCAACCAAGACGCTATTCGTACCTAAGGGCGAAGATGCAGAAGTTTGGGACGTTGTACTAAAGAACAACACTGATAAACCACGTACTATCAGCACATTCTCATTTGTAGAGTTCTCGTTCAGCCACATCCAATCAGACAACCAAAACCACCAGATGTCTCTGTACTCTGCGGGCACGTCTTACCAAGAAGGTGTGTTGGAATACGATCTGTACTACAACACTAACGACTTTGAAGGCTTCTACTACTTAGCATCAACCTTCTCACCAGACAGCTATGACGGTCAACGCGACACTTTCCTTGGCATGTACCGCGATGAAGCTAACCCGATTGCGGTTGAAAATGGTAAATGTTCGAACAGCGCGCAAACCTGTTACAACCATTGTGGTTCTCTGCATAAGCAATTCACAATTCAACCGGGTGAAGAAGTTCGCTTTGCTTACGTACTAGGTATCGGCAAAGGCAACGGTGAGCGCCTACGTGAGAAGTACCAAGACACTGCAAACGTAGATGCTGCGTTCCAAGGAATCAAAGATCACTGGAACGAGCGTTGCAACAAATTCCAGGTTAAGTCTCCAAACGAAGGCTTAGACACAATGATCAACACCTGGACACTATACCAAGCAGAGACTTGTGTGGTGTGGTCGCGCTTTGCATCATTCATTGAAGTGGGCGGCCGTACTGGCCTTGGCTACCGTGATACCGCGCAGGACGCTATCTCTGTACCTCACGCTAACCCAGCAATGACTCGTAAACGTATCGTCGACCTACTACGCGGCCAAGTTAAAGCGGGCTACGGTCTACACCTATTCGATCCTGACTGGTTTGATCCAGAAAAAGCGGATGTTAAACCTTCGAAATCACCAACAGTAGTTCCGACTCCATCAGACGACGATAAGATCCACGGTATCGAAGACACGTGTTCTGATGATCACTTATGGATCGTTCCAACCATCATCAAGTACGTGATGGAAACCGGCGAACATGAGTTCTTTGATGAAGTGATTCCTTACGCAGACGGCGGTGAAGCGACTGTTTACGAACACATGAAAGCAGCACTGAACTTCTCTGCAGAATACGTTGGTCAAACAGGTATCTGTAAAGGTCTACGTGCTGACTGGAACGACTGCTTAAACCTTGGTGGTGGTGAGTCGTCAATGGTTTCATTCCTTCACTTCTGGGCACTACAAGAATTCCTAGACCTTGCTAAATTCCGCAACAATGACGCTGACGTTGAGAAATACACTGAAATGGCAGCGAACGTTCGTGAAGCGTGTGAAACACACCTTTGGGATGACGAAGGTGGCTGGTACATCCGTGGTCTAACAAAAGATGGCGACAAGATCGGTACTGCACAACAAGCTGAAGGTCGTGTACACCTAGAGTCAAACACACTGGCAGTTCTATCTGGCGCAGTTTCTCAAGAGCGTGGTGAAAAAGCGATGGATGCAGTCGATGAGAACCTATTCTCTGAATACGGCCTACATCTAAATTCTCCATCATTTGCAACACCAAACGATGACATCGGCTTCGTCACTCGTGTTTACCAAGGCGTAAAAGAGAATGGTGCAATCTTCTCTCACCCGAACCCATGGGCTTGGGTAGCAGAAGCGAAGCTTGGTCGCGGTGACCGTGCAATGAAATTCTACGACGCTCTTAACCCGTACAACCAGAACGACATGATTGAAACACGCTACGCAGAACCGTACTCATACGTGCAGTTCATCATGGGTAAAGACCACCAAGACCATGGCCGTGCTAACCACCCTTGGTTAACCGGTACCTCTGGTTGGGCATACTTTGCGGTTACCAACTTCATTCTTGGTGTTCGTACCGGCTTTGAAGGGTTAACGGTTGATCCTTGTATCCCAACAGATTGGCCAAAGTTCGAAGTAACTCGTCAATGGCGCGGAGCAACTTACAACATCACGGTGCAAAACCCGAACGCAGTGAGCAAAGGGGTAGCCTCTATCACTATCAACGGTGAGCCAGTAAAAGGCGCTATTCCAGTTCAAGCAGAAGGCAGCGTCAACCAAGTGATCGTTGTTCTTGGCTAGTCACGCAACTTAACCAACAGCTCTTGCCTCAGCCTTGTCGGGCTGAGGTAAAGAGATAAAAAGGATTTTCTCATGATTAAATTTGGTACGGGTGGCTGGCGCGCATTCATTGGCGAAGAGTTCACTCGCGATAACGTCCGCTTGGTCGCTCAAGCACTGGCGAACATCATCAATGATGAAGATGCGGCACAAAATGGCTTTGTCATTGGCTACGATCGTCGCTTCTTATCCGATAAAGCAGCCTGCTGGTTTGCTGAAGTACTTGCTGCCAACAACATCAAAGTCAGCTTCATCGACAAGTTTGTTCCGACACCGATCGTGATGTTCCAAGCGAAAGAAATGGGCTGTACCTACTCGGCATGTATCACTGCCTCTCACAACCCGGCAGATTACAACGGCATTAAGGTATTCATCGAGGGTGGCCGCGATGCTGATGAGATCATCACCGAAAAGATCGAACAGCAGATTGCTACGCTAACTAGCGAAGACGTTGTGCGCGTCGATTTCGAACAGGCATTAAATGACAAAGAGATCGAAATCATCAACCCGATGAACAGCTTTGTTGATTCGATCATCAACTTCATCGATATCGATGCGATCAAGAAAGCCAACCTTCGTGTGCTGATTGATCCTATGTTTGGTGTAGCTAAAAATGCGCTTCAAACTGTTCTTATCAACGGCCGTTGTGATGTGGACGTGATCAACGACGGCAAAAACCCAGACTTTGGCGGCTTAATGCCATCACCAAGTGCGGCTACGCTCTATCGCTTGAAGCACTTGGTTGCGGCTGAAGGTTATGACATCGGTATTGGTACCGACGGCGATGCCGACCGTTTAGGTATTATCGATGAGAAAGGTAACTTCATTCACCCGAATGAAGTGCTGCTTCTACTTTACTACTACTTGCTGGAATACAAGGGCTGGAAAGGCTCGGTAGTACGTAACATCGCAACCACTCACCTACTCGATAAAGTCGCCGCTGACCATGGTGAAAAGAGCTTTGAGGTTCCAGTAGGCTTTAAGCACATTAGTTCACAAATGGAAGCGGATGACTCACTGATTGGTGGCGAAAGCTCAGGCGGCTTGACCATTCGCGGACACATCAAGGGTAAAGATGGCGTATTCGCTTCAAGCTTGCTGGTTGAGATGATCAGTGTAACGGGCAAGAAACTCTCAGAACTGCTGGATGAGATCTACTCAAAGTACGGTTATGCATACACAGCCGAGGGTGATTGCACGTTCAAACCTTCTCAGAAAGAGGCGCTTTACACCAAGATATACGTCGAGAAGCAGCTGCCTGAATTTGAATATGAGATTGAGAAAGTCAGCTATGAAGATGGAGCGAAAGTCTACTTCAAGAATGGTGGTTGGGTGATTGCTCGCTTCTCAGGAACCGAACCGTTGCTGCGTATATTTGCAGAAATGGAAGATAAAGACACTGCTGAACGTGTTCTTCAAAACATGAAAGCCTTCCTATCTTTGTAACTCTTTGAGGAAGGGTTTTATACCTAGATTTAACCCTATAGGTGAAGAACGCTTGCCCAGTATCCTACTTAGTCAGTTTGATACTGGGCTTTTTTATTCACACGAGACTATTTGTTAAACGAATAGCTTAGAAAGCAAGAACGCCCTTGGTATCGACTTTTACTGTCACGGGCATGCCGACTTCCAATGCTTCAGAAGAAGTCGCCAGCAGTTTCTGACCATGCGCTTCAATCACATAACGACAATGGTCTCCCATAAACTGCTGCTCCAATACAGAGATAGCACTGTCTTGCTCATAGCTAGCCAAGATATGCTGAGGTCTCAACAACAACTCACAATCATTACCCAACTCGATTTCCGTTTGAGATTTTGCCTCAACCACACCTAAGCTGGTTTCAAATTCATGTTCAGAGATACGCTGAGCATTCAGGTAGCTACCACCACCTAAGAAGTCAGCAACAAACTTGCTCGAAGGGTGGAAATACAACTCCGAAGCAGAACCGTACTGTTCGATCACACCGTTGTTCATCACCGCCATTTTGTCAGCAAAAGCAAAAGCCTCTTCACGACTGTGCGTTACAAAGATCGCGGTAACCCCCTGCTTCTTGAAGATCTTTCTGATCTGAGAAATCAGCTCATGTCGCACCTGAGTATCGATATTTGAAAATGGTTCATCAAGTAGCAGCAGATCTGGCTTATAAGCTAAAGAACGTGCAATTGCGACACGTTGTTGTTGACCACCAGAGAGTTGGTGCGGGTAACGATCGCCATATTCACCAAGGTGTACTAACTCAAGCATCTCACGCACTTTATCTGACTTCTCTTGCTCTGATAATCCACGCAAACCAAAAGCCACGTTTTGGTTTACCGTTAGATGTGGGAAGAGCGCATAATCTTGAAAGATCATACCGATGTTGCGTTGCTCTGGCGGTAGCCAATTCTTACCATCATCAATGGTTTGGCAATTGAGGTTCATTACGCCACTGCTCAACGGAAGTAGACCAGCAATTGCCTTTAGCAAGGTTGTTTTGCCACAACCACTGGCACCAAGCAGACAGACAATCTCACCGTGCTCAACCTCTAAAGAGAGGGACTCTAGAACCGTCTGAGACTCATACTTACAAGTCAGATCTTTAATTGATAATGCACAACTCATTAGTTTTTTTGCTCCAAAGAACGGTTAACGATGATAAGCGGAATCAATCCCACCAGAACCAGTAACACCGCTGGCATTGCGGCTAGCTCAAGGTGCTCATCCGAGGCGTAGTTATAAACATAGGTCGCAAGCGTTTCAAAGTTGAATGGGCGCAGTAACAGCGCTGCATTCAGCTCTTTCATTGATTCAATAAACACCAGCAAACCAGCGATTAAGGCGCCACGCTTAATTAAAGGAAGGTGTACTCGACGCAACATCTGGTTGGTGTTGCAGCCCATGGTTTTCGACGCCATATCCAATGATGGGGAAACCTTACTCAGGCTACTTTCGATACTGCCGATTGCGACGGCTGAAAAACGCACCACCATGGCAAAAATCAGTGCGAACATTGAGCCAGAGAATATAAGTCCCGGACGGCCCCACTCCATCGCTTTGGCAATATCATTCACCAAGTGATCCATAAACAGAACCGGAACCATTACACCGATGGCTAATACCGTTCCTGGTACCGCGTAGCCCATAGAAGAGAGACGCATGTAAGCAAGGTTACGCTTGCCCGGATTCACTCGTTGGTTGAAGTTAACAATCAGTGCTACCAGCACACCAATCACAGCGGCAAGAACAGAGACATTTAAACTGTTCATCGCGTACTCTCTAAACTCAGCAGTCCAGCTTTGAGCGAAGTACTTGTACGCGTAGATAAGCAGTTGACCGAGCGGGAATAAGAAAGCGATACAAACTAGTCCCCAACACCAGAAAAGTGCTAACCACTTTTTCCAACCTTTCAGCTGATAACGGAAATCTTCTCGGCTATTGAATTGGTTTTGAAATAGCTTCTGCTTGCGGCGGCTGTAGCGCTCTGAACTCAGTAACAAGATCACGATAACCAACATGATAGCTGAGATCTTGGCGGCAGCCGTGAGGCTAGAGTAACCAAGCCAAGTATCGTAAACCGCAGTAGTTAGCGTATTAACCGCAAAGTAGCTTACTGTACCGAAGTCACCTACGGTTTCCATTGCAACAAGAGATAGACCAACTGCCATCGAGGGGCGAACCAAAGGTAAAGAAATACGACGGAAACTTTCCCATGGAGAACACTTTAGGAGTCGTGCAGATTGCAACAAAGAAACATTCTGCTCCATAAATGCAGCACGGCATAGTAGGTACACATAAGGATATAGAACCAGAGAAAGTACAATGATTGCACCGCTTAGGGTTCGGATATCTGGGAACCAATATTCACCCGGCCCCCACCCTGTGATATCACGCAGCAGAATCTGTACTGGCCCCGCGAAATCAAACCAATCGGTAAAGATATAACCTACGATGTAACCCGGCATCGCTAAAGGAAGCACGAGCGCCCATTGAAGGACCCGCTCGCCAGGGATACGGCACATTGCCATGATCCACGCAGAGGGAATACCAAAAATCAACGACAAACACATAGTGCCGAACACTAAAACCACTGTGTTGTAGGCGTAGGTAGGCATCACCGTAGACATAAGATGAGAGAAGAGCTCATCCGTTTCACCAACAGCGGTTGTGAATATCGCTAAGATCGGAAAAACCAGCAGCAAAGCAATCACTCCACTGCTGGTGTTCCATATATAATTCTTTTGTTTCATCGCTTAATTACAACGGAGAGGGATAACTCGAAAATGCGTTTGAAAATACATCTCATATCCTTTTAAAAACTAAGGCTAGTTATACCGATATCGCACTGTGACTGCAAGGCGCGAAGCTCGGAACTCGGTAGTTCTAGGCGTTGCTTTGTATCAAAAAGTGACTTGCTTAAAAACAAAACAACCCCAAGTCCTTAAAGTAGGAACTTGAGGTTGTTAATCAATCTAGGCCGAAGCCTACATTAATGAAATTAAAGGTCGAATTTAACTTCGTCTAGAAGTTTGATTGCCGCTTCGTGGTGGTTAGCAATCTCGTCTAGAGAAATTGTATCTGCTTTGAACTCACCCCAAGATGCTACAAGCTCAGATGGTTTAACATCAGCTTTTACTGGGTACTCGTAGTTCACTTCAGCGTACATACCTTGTGCAGTGTTACCTGCTAGGAATTCCATTAGCTTAACAGCGTTCTCTTTGTTTGGAGAGTATTTCGCCATTGCCATACCAGAGATGTTTACGTGAGTACCAGTTGTCTCTTGGTTAGGGAAGTTGATGTAAACAGCGTCAGCCCAAGCTTTTTGCTCTTTATCATTAACCATCTTACCTAGGTAGTAGCTGTTACCAAGAGAAACGTCACATAGACCTTCTTTGATAGCTTTAACTTGTGCACGGTCGTTACCTTGAGGCTTACGAGCTAGGTTAGCTTTAACGCCTTCTAGCCATTCTTTCGTTTCTGCTTCGCCTTTATGAGCGATCATAGAAGAAACTAGAGATACGTTGTAAGGGTGCTTACCGCTACGAGTACAGATTTTGCCTTTGAATTCTGGCTTAGCTAGGTCAGCGTAAGTGAAATCTTCACCTAGACGGCCAACACGGTCACGTGAAGAGTAAACGCTACGTGTACGAGTTGTTAGAGCAAACCACTCGTTATCAGTATCTTGGTACTGAGCTGGGATGTTCTTTTCTAGTACGTCGCTTTCAACAGATTGAACTAGACCTTGCTTAGTTAGCTCAGATAGACGGCTGATGTCCACAGTTAGGATAACGTCAGCTGGGCTGTACTCGCCTTCTTGAGCTAGCTTCTCTGCTAGACCTTTCTTTGCGAACTTAACGTTTACTTTAATACCAGTTTCTTTAGTGAACTCGTTGAACATAGGCTCAACAAGGAAAGGTTGACGGTAAGAGTATACGTTTACTTCTTCTGCAGCGATTGCCGCTGTAGGTGCGATAGTTGCGCAAGCTAAAGCAGAAAGAGTTAGCAGTTTTTTCATTGGTTCAATCCTTTTTGACATACAAATGATAATATTTATCAGTTTCATTATTATATTTAACAACTAGTGAAACACAACGTCAAAGATCAAAAAAACCTGCTCATCCGAGCAGGTTTCAAGTAGGTTAAATGTAAATCTTTGTAAATATTACTTCACAGATACGAACTCTGGGTAAGCACCAACACCACAGTCGTGCATATCCATACCTTCTAGCTCTTCGTCTTCGCTTACACGGATACCGATTGTTGCTTTTAGGATTGCCCATACCGCTAGACTTGCACCAAATACCCAAGCAAAGATTACAGCAGCACCGAATAGTTGAGCACCAAATGTTGCGTCAGCGTTGCTTAGAGGCACAGCCATCAGACCAAAGAAGCCACACACACCGTGTACTGAGATAGCACCTACTGGATCATCAATCTTAGCTTTATCCAGAGCGATGATGCTGAATACTACTAGCGCACCAGAAACTGAACCGATAGCGACTGCAAACAGAGGTGATGGAGATAGTGGATCCGCTGTGATAGCCACTAGACCAGCCAACGCACCGTTCAACACCATTGTTAGGTCTGCTTTACCCCAAGTTGTTTTACATACTAGTAGCGCTGCGATTGCACCTGCTGCTGCTGCTGCGTTTGTGTTTAGGAAGATTTGACCCACTGCTGTCGCGTTTTCAAAGTCCGATACCATTAGCTGAGAACCGCCGTTGAAGCCGAACCAACCAAACCATAGGATGAATGTACCTAATGTTGCTAGTGGCATGTTTGAACCAGGAATTGGGTAGATTTCACCGTTTTTACCGTATTTACCTTTACGAGCACCTAGTAGAAGTACGCCTGCTAGAGCTGCTGCTGCACCTGCCATGTGTACGATACCTGAACCTGCAAAGTCACTAAAACCAGCTTCAGATAGGAAACCACCGCCCCATGTCCAGTAACCTTCCATTGGGTAGATGAACGCTGTCAGAACTACAGAGAAGATTAGGAATGACCATAGCTTCATACGTTCAGCAACCGCACCAGATACTACTGACATTGCTGTTGCAACGAATACTACTTGGAAGAAGAAGTCAGATTCTAGAGAGTGATCCGCACCTTCACCTTGCGTACCAATTAGTGCACCAAAAGATGGCAACCAACCGCCTTCACCGTTATCGACATACATGATGTTGTAACCAACAACTAGGTAAGTCGTACATGCAATTGCATACAAACAAACGTTTTTAGTCAGGATTTCAGTGGTGTTCTTTGAACGTACAAGACCAGCCTCAAGCATTGCAAAGCCTGCCGCCATCCACATTACCAACGCACCTGAAATGAGGAAGAAAAAAGTGTCTAGTGCGTAACGTAATTCCGTTACTGTTGTTAAAAGTTCCATATTAAATTCTCCAGTCCTTGAATTCTTAAAGTGCTTCTGCGTCCATTTCGCCTGTACGAATACGTACCGCTTGGCTCAGGTCGTACACAAAAATCTTACCGTCACCGATTTTACCGGTGTGAGCCGCTTGGCTAATTGCTTCAACAACACGGTCTACGTTTTCTGCTTGAGTCGCGATTTCTAGTTTTACTTTTGGAAGGAAATCAACTTGATATTCCGCACCGCGGTACAGTTCCGTGTGGCCTTTTTGACGACCAAAGCCTTTAACTTCTGATACAGTCATACCTTCGATACCGACATCAGATAGCGCTTCTCTCACATCGTCTAATTTGAATGGTTTCACTATGGCATTGATGAGTTTCATAATCGTTCCTTAGATTTTTCACTTAGTCCGTTAATACTCTTTCTATAATCCAAGTAGCGTGCCAAAAAGTTAAATTATTGATACTTAACAACTTTAACTTTATACACCTCCAATAACGAAAAAGGTCGCACCATGATGGTGCGACCTTTTCACTATCTTAATGCGCTGGTATCAAATTGCTCTATATTTGGGCAATGCGCTCAATTGGGTATTCTACAATCCTAAAAAATCTACCCAGCGCTCCATCAGCAACTCAAAATCATCAATTCCACAAACCGATAAGCTTTCACTGTTGTAAAAGTCGAATTCACTGCCCTCTTCCATTTCATACTCATGGCCGAGAACATTCTCTTGAATCGTTACTTCATCTTCATTGATCGATAACGTGATCT
The DNA here is from genome assembly GCF_009363355.1 of Vibrio sp. THAF190c. Lineage (NCBI taxonomy): Bacteria > Pseudomonadati > Pseudomonadota > Gammaproteobacteria > Vibrionales > Vibrionaceae > Vibrio > Vibrio sp. THAF190c. Next base: position 2,722,381 of record NZ_CP045338.1, read on the forward strand.
CTTTACCTACCATTGAAAGCTCATTGCTAAAGTTAGTACGTGACTCTTCAACAAGTGCCAACACCTGATCGATTTTACTTTTGTCTTTACCAATCTCTTCTTGAAGCCAACGTCCAACGATCTCGTGCCCCATGCTGCATTTCACGTAGTACTCACCCATCAAAGTGTTTCTTGTAAATTCGAATTCCATAGTGGCTCCACGCAGTAACTGCAGACAGGGTTAAAAATGAGGCGAGAGTATATAGCGAAGTAATCAATAGATCGAGGGTTCGTCACCCAGCATCCAGACATAAAAAAACGCCCTCTACGAATAGAAGGCGTTTAATTAGTTACTTAGTCAATCAGCAATTATGCTGGTTCTTGGAAGATAACCGTGTCAGCTTTTTCCGTGTACTGACCCATTTTGTGGAAGTTCAGGTAACGGTATGTGTCAGCTGCCGTTGCATTAATCTTCTCTGCGTACTCTAGGTACTCTTCTTTCGTTGGGATACGACCTAGAATCGCACCTACAGCAGAAAGCTCAGCGGACGCTAGGTAAACATTCGCACCTGTACCCAAACGGTTCGGGAAGTTACGAGTAGACGTAGACATTACTGTCGACTTGTCTGCAACACGTGCTTGGTTACCCATACATAGAGAACAACCCGGAGTTTCGATACGAACCCCTGCACGACCGAAGATGCCGTAGTAGCCTTCTTCTGTTAGCTGGTCTTTATCCATCTTAGTTGGCGGAGCCACCCATAAACGAGTACTTAGAGAGCCGTTGAACTCTTCAAGCATCTTACCTGCAGCACGGAAGTGACCGATGTTAGTCATACAAGAACCGATGAACACTTCTTGGATCTCTGTACCTTGAACGTCAGAAAGAAGACGAGCATCATCTGGATCGTTTGGTGCACATAGGATTGGCTGATCGATCTCAGCAAGGTCGATCTCGATAACGTGAGCGTATTCAGCATCTGAATCAGCAGATAACAACTCAGGGTTCGCTAGCCACTCTTCCATTGCTGTAATACGACGCTCGATAGTACGAACATCACCGTAGCCTTCAGCGATCATCCACTTAAGCATAACGATGTTTGAGTTCAGGTACTCTTCGATAGACTCTTGAGACAGCTTAACAGTACAACCTGCCGCTGAACGCTCAGCAGATGCATCAGAAAGTTCAAACGCTTGCTCAACAGATAGGTGTTCAACACCTTCGATTTCTAGTACGCGACCAGAGAATTCGTTGATCTTACCTGCTTTCTCTACTGTAAGTAGGCCTTGCTTGATGCCGTATAGAGGAATTGCATGTACCAGGTCACGTAGCGTGATACCTGGCTGCATTTCACCTTTAAAGCGAACCAAGATAGATTCTGGCATATCAAGAGGCATTACACCTGTTGCTGCCGCGAATGCAACTAGACCAGAACCTGCAGGGAATGAGATACCTAGAGGGAAACGAGTATGCGAGTCACCACCTGTACCTACAGTATCAGGAAGAAGCATACGGTTTAGCCATGAGTGGATAACACCATCACCTGGGCGTAGTGAAACACCGGCACGGTTCATGATGAAATCAGGTAGTGTGTGGTGCGTGTTTACGTCGACTGGTTTCGGGTATGCCGATGTGTGACAGAAAGACTGCATCACTAGGTCTGCTGAGAAGCCAAGACATGCAAGGTCTTTAAGCTCATCACGCGTCATAGGACCTGTTGTATCTTGAGAACCTACTGTTGTCATCTTAGGCTCACAGTATTGACCAGCGCGAACACCTTCAACACCACATGCTTTACCAACCATCTTCTGAGCTAGCGTGTAGCCCTTGTCAGATGCAGATGGATCAACTGGCTTAGCAAACAGGTCTGTCTCTTCTAGACCAAGAGATGTACGAGCACGGCTAGTTAGGCCACGACCGATGATTAGAGGAATACGACCACCCGCACGAACTTCATCAAGCAGTACTTTGCTCAGCTCAAAGCTAGAGATCTCTTCACCATTTTTACGTACAACGCCTTCGTATGGGAAGATGTCGATAACATCGCCCATATTCATGTTCTGTACGTCTAGTTCGATAGGTAGTGCACCAGAGTCTTCCATTGTGTTGTAGAAGATTGGAGCGATCTTACCACCCAGACAAACACCGCCAGTACGCTTGTTTGGTACGTATGGGATATCTTCACCCATGAACCAAAGTACAGAGTTCGTCGCAGACTTACGTGAAGAACCTGTACCTACTACATCACCTACGTAAGCAAGTGGGATACCATCTTTTTGCAGTTCTTCAATCTGAGCGATTGGGCCAACAGTGCCTGGTTGATCTGGGTTGATGCCGTCACGTTCCATCTTCAGCATCGCTTTTGCGTGTACTGGAATGTCTGGACGAGACCATGCATCAGGTGCTGGAGATAGGTCATCGGTGTTCGTTTCACCAGTGACTTTAAATACTTTTACTGTAATTTTTTCAGCAACTTTCTCTTTCGAAGTAAACCAATCAGCGTCTGCCCAAGATTGAAGTACTTGTTGTGCTGAAGCATTACCTGCCTTGGCCTTCTCTTCTACATCATAGAAAGCATCAAACATCAGTAACGTGTGAGATAGTGCTTTAACAGCAATAGGAGCAAGTTCAGCATCATCAAGAAGTGAAATCAACGACTCGATGTTGTAACCACCTTGCATAGTACCTAGCAGCTCTGCCGCTTTCTCTTTGCTAACAAGTGGTGATTCTACTTCACCTTTGGTGATAGCAGTTAAGAAGCCCGCTTTTACGTAAGCAGCTTCATCTACACCTGGTGGAATGCGATTTTCTAGTAGGTCAAGAATGAACTCTTCTTCACCTTGAGGTGGGTTCTTTAGAAGTTCAACTAGGCCAGCAACCTGCTCGGCATTTAGTGGTTTTGGAACAACTCCTTCGGCAGCACGTTCTTCGACGTGTTTACGGTAGGCTTCAAGCACGACTTTTTTCCTCTCATTGCGGTCCACCACCTTCCTTCATAATTGTTAGTAAAATAAAGCGGTGAACATCCTTGGAAACTTGGCTCTCCATTGCCATTTTCGTCATTCAATTTGTATTGATGATCGGCATCAGAGAGGCCAAACTGTGGGCGGTATAATAGCAAATTTAACGATTAATTAAAATCTTATCATTTTGACCAACATAGCAAGTTAAGACGAAAGTCCCACTATTTTTGCCTAATTAGTCGCCAGTATCGCTATTTTTCGCATGGTTATTTATATGACGTTCCGATAATAAGGTAAACAGAATCGTAGTTATCTTCTGTCATACCATACGCCAAAATAATTGGCCCAATCGGAGAGTCGACGCCTGCAAACAGCGAGCCTGCGGTGTACAGCGGCGCTTCATGAATTTTCAAGTCATTGTTCGACCAAACACCACCGTGTTCAATGGATGCGCCCAGATAGAACGGGGACTCAAACAAGCCGAAATCATTCTCAAACCATTTATAGCGATACACTAAACTGGTAAATGCCAGGTTTTGACCGAGTAAACTGTTACGCGGGATACCTGATAGGTTTAAGAAACCTCCGAGTTGTTTCGGGTCGATTGGGAATAGAGAGTTTTTACTTTCTACGATGCCGTAATCCACCTTTGCGACTAAAGTATGGCGTTTGTAGCTCTGTGCGGCCATTAGATTGGCTGAGAACTCATAGACGGTGTCATTGTCTTGAACAAGGTTGGGATCAGAGATAACAGTATCAGAGTCAAACTCATCATGAGAAACAAGGTATTCTAAATCAACGAAATAACCTTCCGTAGGAAGACTGAAGTTATCTAAGGTATCAAGACGATAGCTGATAAAGCCACCGATTCGCTCGTAAGAGCCGCCACCAAGCGACGGCAACGATGAAACTTCAACCTCACCATCAGTGTATCGCCCACCAAATTTCAACTCTTGCCACAAAGTTGGTTGATAACCGAACGCCAGCTCAACGATGTTCTCTTTGTATGTCATCGATACAAAGTCTTGAGTTACATCTAAGGTCGGTTCCTCAATTTCATCGATGTTAGCGGGTAGGTTCCGCTTCTGGTTGGCATAGACATACGACGCTGAGGTAAATAGGTTGTGATGTGAGAAGAATGGAGAAAACAGCTCGGCCTCAATGCGCTTATCGGTGCCCATCTCTAAATTGGTTCTGAGCTCTGCACCGTGCTGATTGATATCCGTAAAGTTTGCAGAAACACCAATGGAGTATTGACTATCAGTAGCAAAGTCATCTTCTAAGAAAAAGCGGAAGTTGAGGTAGTTTGGTCCCCACTCCTTCTCGTTCACATCGACGACCAATTGATCGACACCATCAACATCATCGAATTGGTAAGTAATCAGTTCAAAGCGATCGAGCGCGTAGAGGTTTTGTACACTGGTTTCAATTTGACTGGTTTTTAAGACTTTCCCAGCTTCAAGGTTTAGACGGTTTTCAATCAACTTGTCGGAATAGTGGCTGTTATTGTTAATCACAACCTCATCAACCACGGTTTTATCACCGTGCTTAAGTTTACGGCGAGCTTGCTGCTTGCCTTCAACATAATCTTGATACTTGGCAGTACTCATTGAAAGGCCGCGAAGCTTGTCTTCAAACTGGTAGGCAACCTGATAACCCGCTTCATAAGCGCCGGGCATCTTATCAAATTCAGTGGTCTCCATCTGGCCAACGTCAGGCTTAAGAAAGACGTCCTCTTCCGTTAAGGTTTCCGCTTGTTGTTGGGTGCTGCGACGTACCAAGTAATTCGAAAGTTGATCAGCGACCGTGAAAAGGTTGGTGAACTCTTCTTCGCCTTTGTAGTTGGTACTGATGTCTACTGCGATAACAATGTCCGCGCCCATCGCACGGGCAACATCAACTGGCATGTTGTTGATGACACCACCATCGACCAGCATGCGGCCATCAACCTCATAAGGAGGTAAAGCGCCCGGCACTGACATACTCGACATCATTGCATCGACGATCTGCCCTTTATCGATCACCACCTCTTCGAGTTCGATGATATCCGTTGCGACAGAGCGATATGGAATAGCAAGATCATCAAAAGATTCAAGTGGAGCTAGGTTACCCGTTGTCTCACGCAGGATACGCAGCATGTTCTGACCTTGTACGACACCCGTTGGTGCACGTACCTCTCCCCAACCTAAACCTAAATCCGTGGTCAGTTGGTAACGGTCTTCATACTCTTTGTCACGCACGCGTCGGTCGCTACGGTTTACACGATCGCGATAGCCTTTGTTCCAATCAACAGAATAGATAAAACTTTCAATCTCGTCGGCACTCATGCCCGTTGCGTACAAGCCACCAACATAGGCCCCCATACTAGTACCTGTGACGTAGTCGACTGGAATACGCATCTCTTCAAGTGCCTTCAGAACACCAATATGAGCCGCGCCCTTGGCTCCACCACCAGCAAGAACCACAGCGATACTTGGGCGATTTTTCTGCTCAACTTGCGTTTTGTCGGCTGGCTCAACCACATTTTCAGCCAAAACCTGCGAGCAAAACACAATCCCAACGACACCTAAACCACGGCTCAGCCAACGAGAAATCATCATTTAAACTCTATCCTTGTCATCCATTTCTTATGCAACTTTACCACTCAAAAAGCTTCTTTAGCCACTGTTTTGGTTGGCTTTCACATCCCTTTTTAATGTCACCACGTTCATCCCAAACGGGTAACTGCACTGGCCCATCACAATTAAACTCTAATGCACCAGAGTTCGTATTCACAAAATTAGCGGTAGCTATACCATTTGGCCAAGGCAAACGCAGCACTTCTGGGCCACGTTGTTTCAGGTAATCTGCGTAGACACGAAGGGCACCACTCGAACCGGTTAGTTTCGTCGGTTTATTGTCATCACGCCCTAACCAAATTGTGGTCACCTCACGGCCATCAACGCCTACAAACCAACTATCGCGACTATCGTTACTGGTGCCCGTTTTACCTGCGAGTCCAGCCCAAGAAAATTGGCTCTGCAAGAATCGACCTGTCCCTTCTGATACACCTCGCTTCATCGCATAGGTGGTAAGCCATGCCGCTTGCTGCTCAACACTTTGCGATACGCGAGGTATTGATTGATAGAGAACCTCACCATCACTGTCTACCACTGAGCGCAAAGCAGAGAGTGGCGCTTTTCTGCCTGAGTTAGTCACCGTTTGATACATCTGCGCCACTTGGAAAGGAGTTAAAGAAAATGAGCCTAAGAACATCGATGGCACAGGGCGAATCTCACTTTTATCAACCCCGAGCTTTTCAATGGTATTCGACACAGAGTCAATGCCAAGCTGCATTCCTAGGCGAACCGTCGGCACATTGTAAGACTTAGATAGCGCCACATATAAAGGCACCTCACCGCGGAATTTACGATCAAAGTTTCGCGGGCTCCATACGCTTCCCTTACTGCCTTTCAAGCTCAGCGGCGTATCCATCAAGGTCGTCGCCAGTGTGTATTTATCCGGTTGCTGTAGTGCTGTTAGGTATACCGCAGGTTTGACTAATGAACCGATCGGGCGGCTTGCATTCAATGCACGGTTAAAACCGTCGTAGCCAGTGCGTTTACCACCGACCATAGCTCTTATCTCACCGGTATTACGGTCAACCGCAATCGCAGCTGCTTCAAGTTTATTGCCTGCGGTTTTAGCTAATTGAGGCACCTTGCGCGCGATGGAGCGTTCTAGCTCTTGCTGTGAGACAGGGTCTAGCGAAGTAAAGACTCGCAAGCCTTTTTGTGCCTCAAATCGGTCACCAACAAACTTCTTCAACTCGATATTCACTTGCTGGAAGTAAGCAGGTTGTCGACTCGCTATACGTGGGTTGTCTTGAATATCAAGATCTCGACTGGCTGCCGCCTCATATTGGCTAGCACTCAAGATATCTTGTTGCATCATCAAACGCAGCACCAAGTCACGTCGTGTTTTTGCACGCTCAGGATAGCGAACTGGGTTGTAATACGATGGCCCTTTCACCATCCCCACCAGCAATGCCAGTTGGTCGATTCTCAGCTCTTGAATTGGTTGCCCGAAATAGAGACGCGATGCCAAACCGAAACCGTGAATTGCCTCACCACCGTTCTGACCTAGATATACCTCATTGAGGTAAGCCTCAAGAATTTCATCTTTGCTGTATCGATAGTCCAAAATCAACGCGATATAGGCTTCACGAATCTTACGCCAAAGGGTGCGCTCACTCGATAAGAACAGGTTTTTCGCGAGCTGCTGTGTCAGTGTACTACCACCTTGTACAGTACGTCCGGCCTTGACGTTAACCACCATCGCACGAGCTATCGCTAATGGCGATACACCATCATGCTGATAGAAATCTCTATCTTCGGTCACGAGTAGTGCATCGACCATCACTTCAGGAAACTGGTTTCGCTTTAAGAAAAGGCGTTGTTCATCGTTACTTTTCTCAAGCATGCCTAACATCTTAGGTTCAATGCGCAAATAGCCCATATCGCCTTTCTTTTCGAGCGACTGAATACGGGTTAACTCATTGCCATTAAAGTGCAACATCACATGACGGTCAGCTTCTGGGCCATCAACAAATTCAAATGGGCGACGTATCAGCTCAATCTTAGTTGAAGACGAAGAGTACTCCCCCGGGTGACGAGGAGCACTGACCTTACGGTAGTTGAGTACATCTAGCTCATTACGTACTTGCTGAATGCTGATTGGGGTACCCGGCGATAAATCTAATACTCGGGCATAAACCACTGTTGGTAGGTCAAAGAGTTGCCCTTCAAAACGCTGTTTCACCACAGTATCGAGATAAATGCCAACAAAGAGCAAGATCGCAGCGACAGCAAGGCCAGCTTTCCAAGCAAAGCCCCACAGCATTTTCAACCAACCACGATTGGCTTTGCTTCGCTTACTCGGCGTTCGCTTTTTTGCAGCTGCTCTCGGCTTTCTTGTTTTGGTTGACTTGTTTTGAGGCGACTTGGCTGTCGGTGACTTTTTCGCAGGTGCCTTTTTTGCTGGCCCCTTTTTTGGTGTAAACATTTTTATCATCATCGATTCAACTGTCGTTTGGTTTTGGTCGTCGCTACATGGTTAGCCGGGTCATCTGGCCAAGGGTGTTTAGGGTATCGACCTTTCATCTCTTTCTGAACTTCTTTATAAGCCCCAGCCCAAAAACCGGCTAAGTCTTGAGTGATTTGCAATGGCCTTTGTGCTGGTGAGAGTAACTCAAGTACGACTTTTTTACGCCCTTGAGCAATCAAAGGAGAATCTTGCTCACCAAACACTTCTTGCATTCGAACCGATATCACAGGTTCTGCATTTTCTTGATAACGAATAGATTTCTTACTCCCCGTAGGCATCACGTAGTGTGTAGGCAACCATTGGTCGATCTCTTGGTTTAATGGCCATCCCAGATACGCCATCAAAGCCTGCTCGACATTGACATTTTGCAGCCCTTTTACTGACTTCACGCCATTCAGGTACGGCATTAACCAGTCATCTAAGTTCGTCAACAAACTTTGCTCATCAGCCGCGGGCCATGCTTGTTCAGGCAGCCACTGCCCCGCACACAAAATGCGCGCTTGGAGTTGCTTTGCTGCAGATGTCCAATTCAATATCTCCAGGCCTTTACGTCCTACATAGTTGAGCAGAGCTTCACTAATTTGCTCGCTACCCGGCTCAGGTAGGGCTTTGGTATTAATGACCAGCTGACCCAGACAAACGCGCTGCTCTGCCACTAAGCGCCCTCGTTTATCATCCCAGTCAACATAATCGCGAACCGTAAACATATCTGGAAAATGCTCTTCTAGACTCACGATATCGACTGCGGTGGCCAAGAATACTTGACTGGAGCGACCTGCACTTCTCATCAAATCAATAACCACTAGGTACTCACTATCCGCGAGTGGATCGTCATCGCGCACCTCTGCACCATGACCATTGGCAAGCAGGAACTGATGATTCTGCTTACCGCGCGATTGAGCGATGCGATCAGGAAATGCGAGGCACAATGCCAAAGGCAGCAGCAATTCATCAACACTCTGTAAGTCAAATTTATGTTCTAATTTAGCCGCGAGCGCTTTCACACGCTGAGTCATGAAATGATTGCGTGCATGTTTCCCTTGTTTCAAGCGGAATAACGAATGCTGGACATCAGAAACACTACGTTCAGGCTCTTCAATCAACGCAGCAGCAATAGCAGCATTCAACAACTGACTACTGTGCTGCTTGGCTTTAATCAGCATGCTGGCAATCCGAGGGTCTAGCCCAAGTTGCTGCGCTTGCTTACCTTGCGCAGTAAATTGCCTACTATGATCCAAAAGCCCCAATTGCTGTAACAAGCTGCTCGCCTGCGCCAAGGCCGCTTGAGGTGGAATATCAAGCCATTGAAGCTCATCAGCGCTTGCCGCTCCCCATTGAATCAGCTCAGCCAGCAAGGAGGATAGATCGGAATGAAGAATCTCAGGAACAGGAACCAAGGGCTGTTGTTGCAATTGAGCTTCGCTGTACAAACGAACGCACAATCCTTCCTCAATACGCCCTGCGCGGCCAGCTCTCTGCTCAGCCGAAGATTGAGATATTTTGACCTGTTCTAGCTTAGTGACACCGGTTTTCAAATCAAACTTCGCCACTCGTTCCAGCCCAGAATCAACCACCAAGCGGATCCCCTCAATCGTCAGTGAGGTCTCGGCGATATTGGTCGCCAACACCACTTTACGCTTACCTTTTTCAGCTGGCGAAATTGCTTTCTGTTGCTCTGCAAAACTCAACTGACCATACAGAGCAAATACATCCACATCACTACTCAAATGTTGCAGTCGCTCTTGCACCTGCTTAATCGCCGAGACGCCGGGCAGAAACGCCAGCAGTGAGCCTTGCTCTTTCTCCATCAGAGATTCGATTGTTGTGGCCATCTTTGCAGGTAAGTAATCATTGACTGCTAACGGTTGGTAACGGTACTCGACAGGAAACGAGCGTCCCTGTGATTCAATATATTCGGCCTCAGGTAACAGAGCTTTGAGAGTCGCTTGATCGAGCGTCGCTGACATCACCACGATTTTGAGATCGTCTCTGAGCGCTTCTTGGATTTCCAAACTAAAGGCCAAAGAGGTGTCTGCATGAATACTGCGTTCATGAAATTCATCAAAGATCACCATATCGATTCCCGTGAGCTCTGGATCGCTCTGAATCATACGGGTCATGATCCCCTCGGTAACAATCTCCAGACGAGTATTACGGCTGGTTTTGTTCTCACCACGAACCCTAAAGCCAATCGTCTCCCCTACCTTTTCACCCAACTGCTCAGCGAGATAACTGGCAATATTTCGCGCCGCAAGGCGTCTTGGTTCAAGCATAACTATCTTGCCAGTTACCGCCTGAGACTTAACCAGTTGCAATGGGAAGAACGTCGATTTACCAGCACCGGGGGCCGCTTTAAGAATGACTTGGGAGTGAGAACGAACGCCGGAGAGCAACTCGGGCATCACAGCTTCAATGGGCAGTTGTGACAATGGAAAGACCTTGTGGTGTAATGTTACCAATATTGTACATAAAAACAGTTCTCTCTAAATAAGTAAAATGCACTTCGATCCTCCTTTAGAGTCTGCGACTCTTATAAAACGCTACAAACGTTTCCTGACGGATATCAAACTTCCTGATGGCAGTGAACGTACTATCCACTGTGCCAACACTGGCGCGATGACAGGTTGTGCTGAGCCGGGAAACATCGTGTGGTACTCAACCTCTGACAACCCTAAGCGAAAATACCCAAACAGCTGGGAGATCTCAGAAACAGCACAAGGCGATCGAATTTGTGTGAACACTGCCCGCGCTAACCAATTGGCAGTGGAAGCGATTGAAAATGGCGCTATAGTTGAACTTTCAGGTTATCAAACGCTGCGCACCGAGGTTAAATACGGCAGTGAGAATAGCCGGATAGACATTTTGCTCGAGGATGAAGCAAAAGCGGATTGCTATATAGAGGTGAAAAGCGTCACTCTATTGGCAGATGACCCAAGTGTTGGAAAGGGACAAGGCTACTTTCCAGATGCCGTTACCACGCGTGGTCAAAAGCATCTGCGTGAACTCACAGAAATGGCAGAATCTGGTCAAAGAGCAGTACTTTTATTCACTGTTTTACATTCAGGTATTGAAAAAGTCTCAGCGGCACACCATATAGACGCCAAATATTCATTATTACTAAAACAAGCACAAGACGCTGGTGTTGAAGTTCTCTGTTACAAAGCTGAACTCAACAATACTCAAATGGAATTGAATCAAGCGGTTGAATTCATCGCTTGATTCGCAAAGTGCGGAACTCTGCACATTGATAACAAGTTTACATTTGAGTGTTTGCCACCATTCGTTCTTTCTGCTATAGATACCCGCCTTAAAATTAGCTGCTTTGCAGTTGACTAGGTGTAAATAGGAGATGCTGTATGCCAGAATCTAAGAAAAAAGCGCTAGGCATCCTAGCAATCGCAGGTGTTGAACCATATCAAGAAAAGCCAGGTGAAGAGTACATGTCACCTGAGCAAATGGCTCATTTTACAAAGATTTTGGAAGCTTGGCGCAACCAGCTCAGGGAAGAAGTTGATCGTACTGTTCACCACATGCAGGACGAGGCAGCAAATTTCCCAGACCCAGTTGACCGCGCTTCTCAAGAAGAAGAGTTCAGCCTAGAGCTACGTAACCGTGACCGTGAACGTCGTCTAATCAAGAAGATTGAGAAGACACTAGACAAGATCGAAGAAGACGATTTCGGCTTCTGTGACTCTTGTGGTATCGAAATCGGTATTCGTCGTCTTGAAGCTCGTCCGACTGCTGATCTTTGTATTGACTGTAAAACACTTGCAGAAATCAAAGAGAAACAGATGCAAGGCTAATCCTTGTTGATGTGAAGAAAGGGAGCACTCGCTCCCTTTTTTATTTGGTCTTTTATTCCCCATACAACCATTACTTAGGCTTTTACTATGAGTTATATCGGGCGCTTTGCACCTTCTCCCTCTGGCCCTCTTCATTTTGGCTCGCTTGTGGCTGCACTCGGTAGCTACTTTCAAGCAAAATCACAAAAGGGACAATGGCTAGTTCGCATGGAAGATCTCGATCCACCGCGCGAAATGCCAGGAGCCGCCGATCTTATATTAAAAACCTTAGAGACCTATCAGTTGCATTGGGATGGCGAGGTCATATATCAGAGTCATCGACACCCGGCTTACCAAGCACAGATTGAACAATGGCTTACCGAGCAGCAAGCTTACTACTGCGAATGTACCCGCAAGCAGATAAAAGCCCTAGGTGGCTTCTACAACGGTCACTGTCGTCACGCAGCACTAGACGATAATGTTGAACGCGCGGTACGCATAATGATGAATCACCCAGTTGAGTCATTCGAGGATATTCGCCACGGCACCATGAGCATTCCAGCCGAACTCGCCAAAGAAGACTTTATTATTAAGCGTCGTGATGGCTTATTCGCGTATAACCTTGCGGTGGTACTGGATGATATCACTCAAGGGGTTACCGAGGTGGTGCGAGGAGCTGACTTAATTGAGCCCACAGGCCGTCAAATTAGCCTCTATAAAGCCCTAAATCAGCCACAGGTGAGTTACCTCCATCTGCCTCTAGCGACCGACGCTACGGGTAACAAGCTCTCAAAGCAGAATCATGCAAAGGGTATCGACTTAGACAACCCAAAACCGGCACTGTTGAGTGCAATGCGCTTTCTCGGTTTCACTTTACCTCTCGACATTGAGCAAGGTTCTTTGAGCGAGATTTTGGCTTGGGGTTGCCAGCATTGGCATATCAATCAGCTACCCGATACACTGCATAAAGAGCACCGTGATTGACACGTTTGCGGCATGAAATCGTATAAACGACACATAAAAATGCCATAACCCTTAGGTGTGTATAAGCGGACAATGTTCTCAAATGGCTTCCGCTAGGCTATTATTAGCCGCAATTAAACTCTGCACTACCACTTTGGACTAAGAGAAAAGCAAAGTTGGCGATACCTACTTTGTTGTAAACTAATGAATACAAACGACAATACCCCTAGCGAACAACGTGGATTCCACGATTTAGCTCTGAATATTTACACTCGACAAGAGCACAATATTTCACGCAAGCAGATCAGTGATAACGCACTAAAAGTGCTATATCGCCTGAATGGTGCGGGTTTTGACGCATTCCTAGTCGGTGGTGGTGTGCGAGATTTACTGCTCGGCTCACAACCGAAAGATTTCGATATCGCGACTAACGCGACGCCAGAGCAGATCAAAAACCTATTTAGAAACTGCCGTCTTATCGGTCGTCGTTTCCGTCTTGCGCACATCATGTTTGGTCGCGACATCATCGAAGTAGCAACTTTCCGTGGTCACCACCAAGAGCCATCAAAAAACGTATCAGCTCAATCGAAAGAAGGTATGTTGCTACGTGATAACGTCTACGGCAGCGTAGATGAAGATGCAGAGCGTCGTGACTTCACCATCAATGCGATGTACTACAACATTGCAGACTACAGCATCCACGATTACGCAGGTGGTGTGGAAGACTTAGAAGATCGCTTAATCCGTCTGATTGGTGATCCAGAAACTCGCTACCGTGAAGACCCGGTTCGTATGCTTCGTGCCATGCGTTTCTCTGCGAAGCTAGATTTCGACATCGAAGAAGACACGGCGGATCCAATTGAAGAGTTAGCTCACCTACTAAAAGATATCCCAGCAGCTCGTCTTTATGAAGAGTCACTGAAGCTTCTTCAATCAGGCTACGGTCTTGAAACTTACCACCTAATGCGCGAATACAATCTGTTCCAACAGATGTTCCCAGCAGTGGCTGAGTTCTTTACTGAGGACTACTCATCTCAGACAGAACAGATGCTGGACTTGGTGTTGGATTCTACTGACCTACGCATCGAAGATGGCAAACGCGTTAACCCAGCCTTTATGTTCGCAGCTATCTTGTGGTACCCGATGAACAAACTGGCAGAGAAACTAGCCGATGAGCTTGGTCTTTCTCAATATGACGCCATCATGGAAGCAAGCAACGTGATTCTTGATCAACAGGTTAAGAGTATTGCTATTCCACGCCGCCACACGGCGACTATTCGTGAAGTATGGCAGCTGCAACTTCGCCTACCTCGTCGCAACGGCAAGCGCGCTCAACGCCTAATGGAGCTCAACAAGTTCCGTGCTGGCTTTGACTTCCTTGAGATGCGTGGCGAGATCGAAGGTGGTGAAACCCAAGAACTTGCTAAATGGTGGGAGCGCTACCAGAGTGCAGGACGCAACATGCGCCAAGCGATGGCAAACGATGTGGCTCCACCATCTAAATCTGGTCATCGACGCCGTAAGACTTACCGCAACAAGAAAAGTAAGCAGTCATCATGATCACAGCGTACATCGCGGTCGGCAGCAATCTTGCCGACCCTGTGAGCCAAGCAAATTTGGCTATCGAAACACTAAAAAGCCTACCGCAATCAAAGTTTATTGCGACCTCTAAGCTATATAGTAGCACTCCAATGGGGCCGCAAAACCAACCAGATTACATCAACGCGGTGGTTGCTATTGAAACCGAATTAACGCCGATTGAACTGCTCAACTGCACCCAAGCGATTGAGCAAGAGCAAGGGCGTGTCCGTAAAGATGAGCGTTGGGGACCAAGAACCTTGGATCTAGACATCATTTTATACGGCAATGAGGTGATCGATTCAGAGCGCTTAACCGTTCCTCACTACGGAATGAAAGAGCGAGAATTCGTTCTTTACCCGCTAGCTGAAATCGCACCAAGTTTACAACTCCCTGATGGGACTGAGCTCAGTGAACTGCTTAAAGTAGTCGACAAAAACGGGCTCAATGTTTGGCAAAAATAAGCCAAACGCATTAAGGAAAACCAATGAAAAAAGTAACCATTAACGACCTGATCAAGTGCAAACGTGAAGGCCGTAAATTTGCAACGTCAACGGCTTACGACGCAAGCTTCAGTCAACTATTCGAAAGCCAAGAAATCCCTGTACTTTTAGTCGGCGATTCACTTGGTATGGTGCTGCAAGGCCAAACTGACACACTGCCAGTTACCGTAGAAGACATTGCTTACCACACTCGCTCAGTACGTGCAGGTAGCCCAAACTGTCTGTTGATGGCTGACATGCCATTCATGAGCTACGCAACACCTGAGCAAGCATGTGAAAACGCAGCGACGATCATTCGCGCTGGTGCCAACATGGTTAAGATTGAAGGTGGCAGTTGGCTGGTAGATACAGTGAAAATGCTAACAGAGCGCGCTGTACCGGTTTGTGCACACCTAGGTTTAACGCCTCAGTCTGTGAACATCTTTGGTGGTTACAAGGTACAAGGTCGCGATGACGAGCAAGCGGATAAAATGGTTGCAGACGCATTAGCTCTACAAGAAGCTGGCGCGCAAATCGTCCTGCTTGAGTGTGTACCGGCTTCATTGGCAAAACGTATTACTGAAGCCTGTGATGTACCAGTAATTGGTATTGGTGCGGGCAATGTGACCGATGGTCAAATCCTAGTTATGCACGACATGTTCGGTATTTCTGCGAACTATATGCCTAAATTCTCTAAGAATTTCTTAGCGGAAACGGGCGATATGCGTAAAGCCGTGGCAAAATATAAAGAAGATGTTGAGAGCGCACGTTTCCCTGATGACGCTCACACAATCGCTTAGGAGTTAGTATGCAATCTTTCGCTGAAGTAGCGGCTCTTCGTGAGCAGATTAAGCAGTATAAACGTGATGGACGCACTGTTGCTTTCGTTCCTACTATGGGCAACCTTCATGAAGGTCACCTTACTCTAGTAAGAAAAGCGCGTGAACTGGCTGACATCGTTGTGGTTAGTATCTTCGTTAACCCAATGCAATTTGACCGTGCAGATGATCTAAACAACTACCCTCGTACTTTAGAAGCTGACTTGAGCAAGCTAACTGGCGAAGGTGTTGAGTTGGTCTTTACACCAACACCAGAGATCATGTACCCAGCAGGTCTTGATAAACAGACTTTTGTTGAGGTACCAGGCCTTTCTCACATGCTAGAAGGCGCTTCTCGTCCTGGTCACTTCCGTGGTGTAGCAACGATCGTAACCAAGCTGTTCAATATCGTTCAGCCTGACTTTGCCTGCTTCGGTGAAAAAGATTTCCAACAGCTCGCTGTGATTCGTCAGATGACGACCGATCTTGCACTCGATATCGAAATCGTGGGTGTACCTACGGTACGCGAGATGGACGGTTTAGCAATGAGCTCTCGTAACGGCAACCTCACTATCGATGAGCGCCAACGTGCACCTGTACTGGCTCGTACTATGCGTTGGATCAGCAGTGCTATCCGTGGTGGACGTGATGATTACGCGTCAGTTGTGGAAGATGCGACCGACCAACTTCGCGCTGCAGATCTACAACCGGATGAGATCTTCATCTGCGATGCCAAGACTCTGCAAGCCATCACTTCTGAATCCACTCAAGCTGTGATTCTTATGTCTGCTTTCCTAGGTAAGACTCGTCTTATCGACAACCAAGTTCTTGACTTAGTTACGGAAACCAAAGAAGAAGTGAAAGAAGAAACCGCTGAGTAATTAACGGTTTCTTAAAAGCAAAATACAAAAAAGGTCGATGTTATATCGACCTTTTTCTTTATCTGTAAGCTCGGTAGTGCAAAGACTAGCTACGTAAGCCAATGCCCTTTGTTACCAAGTAGTGTGCAACGCCATACAGCACCACAATAAACACACCCAGTACACCAAACGAGGTCACAATACCCACATCAGACACGCCCAAGAAGCCGTATCTGAATGCGTTAACCATATACACAATCGGGTTCAGCTTAGATACACCTTGCCAGAACTCAGGCAGTAGACTGATTGAGTAGAACACCCCGCCAAGATAAGTCAGCGGCGTTAGGATGAAGGTTGGAATAATTGAGATGTCATCAAAGGTGCGCGCAAATACCGCATTGATAAGACCACCCAACGCAAATACCACTGACGTTAAGAACACAGTCGCAATGATTACGCCCCAATGGTCAACCTGCAGATCAACGAAGAATAGCGACACAAAGGTAACAATAGCGCCAACTAGCAAGCCACGCACAACCCCGCCCATCACGAAGCCCGCGATAATCACATAGTTTGGTACCGGAGCGACCAAAAGCTCTTCAATGTTCTTTTGGAACTTGGCACTAAAGAACGAAGAGGCAACGTTCGAGTAAGAGTTGGTAATCACCGACATCATGATAAGGCCCGGCACAATGTACTCCATATAGCTGAAGCCGTTCATCTGGCCAATGCGAGAGCCAATCAAGCTGCCGAAGATGATGAAGTACAAGGTCATGGTGATCGCAGGTGGAACCAGAGTCTGAACCCAGATTCGGGTAAAGCGGTTCACCTCTTTGGTGAGCAGGCTACAAAAAGCCGTCCAATACAGTTGATACATCTTATTTGCTCCCCTCACGAACGATACTCACAAACAGCTCTTCCAAACGGTTCGCCTTATTACGCATCGACAATACTTTGATACCCTGCTCTGTTAGCTGGCTAAAGATGGTATTCAAACCTAACGTCTTATCAATCTCGATCTCTAGAGAACCATTCACCATCACTTGACTGTTTACACCTTGCAGCGTCGGCTCAGATGCCCCCTCTTCCAAATCAAGGATGAAGGTTTCAACGCTGAGCTTATTCAACAGCGACTTCATCGTCGTGTTCTCAATTAACTCACCACGATTGATGATGCCGATATTACGACATAGCATCTCAGCCTCTTCTAAGTAGTGAGTAGTCAAGATGATAGTGATGCCTTGTTTCTCGTTGATCTCTTGTAGGAATTCCCACATTGAACGGCGCAGTTCAATGTCAACACCGGCTGTTGGTTCATCCAAGATCAGTAGTTGAGGCTCATGCATCAATGCACGGGCAATCATCAAGCGACGCTTCATACCACCAGACAAGTTTCGCGCTCGTTCGCTACGCTTTTCCCACAGATCGAGCTTAGATAGATACTTTTTAGCGCGCTCTTTGGCTAATGACTTAGACACACCGTAGTAGCCAGCTTGTTGAAGTACAATCTGCTCAACGGTCTCAAACTGGTTAAAGTTGAATTCTTGAGGAACTAAGCCAAGGTTTTGCTTCGCCAGCTCTAGGTCTTTATCGATATCAAAACCAAAGACATTCACCTTGCCTGACGTTTTGTTTACCAGTGAGGAGATAACGCCTATCGTGGTCGATTTGCCCGCGCCGTTCGGCCCAAGTAATGCGTAAAAGTCGCCTTTTTTCACCTGCAGACTGATGCCTTTCAAGGCCTCAAATCCACCAGCGTAGGTCTTTCTAAGTTGTTCGATTTCTAATGCGTACATGAAGATAACTTGCCATTTGCGATTAGTGAGTGGGCATGAGAGAAAAGATGACTTTATTCTCAGACACGTCCAATATACCAACAAGTCTATCGTCAAATGACGATTAAGACAAACTAACATTTCCAAATCTATAGAAACATTTATGGATACGGCTAAAACAAGATAAAAAAATACCGCTAAGTCATTAACTTAACGGTATTTTACAGCTAGATATTAATTTGCTTTTTACTAAGCGGAACCGAGCTCATGCTCATCGCGTACCACGTAGTTAGTTGCCGCTCTTAGGGCTTCATAACGGAAGCGATAGGTATTCGATTCTGGCACCAGATCAATCACATGGAATTTCTCAAGCTGTTGGCGAGTATTGTCGTTTGGACACAACAGGTAGACCTCACAGTTGGCGTCTAGTGCATCCTTAATCGCATTCTCCAACGCTAGACCAACCGTGACATCAATCATAGGTACATCTGTGAGATCGAGAATCATCGCTTCGTAATCAGAGATACTGGTGTGCTGACGTGAAATCGCCTTAGAGACACTGAAGATCATTGGTCCAGACAGATAGAAGAACAGCACTTTACCATTGGCCATATCAAGCAAGCCACGTTCGCTATCCGATAAAGGCACATCATCTTCATCCGCATCGCTGATCGCCTTCACTTGGCGCGCCTGCTCACGGCTCAATCGCTCAATGATGATAATGTTAGAGATAAAGACACCAAGACCTACCGCAACAATCAAGTCGACGAATACCGTTAATAGCATCACGCCATACATGATCGCCATACCCGCGAAGCTCACGCGGTGCGCACGCTGAATGAAGCTCCAATCAAGGATATTGAAGCCCACATATACCGCAATACCAGCCAGTACCGCCATTGGAATTGGTTCAGTCAAACCACCGGCAACCAGTACCACTAGCGCAAGTACTAACGCACGAATCACACCTGATAATGGAGATCGCGCACCAACCTGAATGTTGGTTACGGTACCCATGGTTGCACCTGCGCCTGGAAGCGCACCGAACAAGCCAGAAATCATATTTGCTAAACCTTGACCACGCAGCTCTTTATCCGAATCGTGCTCTTTACGAGTCAAAGAGTCACCAATAACTGCAGTCAAAAGCGTATCAATACAACCCAGAGTACCCAGCACCAATGCATCGATGACCATCTCGGTAAACATAGAAGCGTCAATGTGCGGCACAACCAGTGATGGTAAACCTGCAGGGATTTCACCGATACGACGAATCGCTTCTGTATCAAACAGAATGACAGAAAGCAGTGTTACTGCGACCAAGGCAACCAATTGTGCGGGAACATACTTTCGGTACTGTTTAGGGAAGAAGAACAGAATACCGAGCGTTAGTAAACCAAGAAACAGCTCGCTGAACTTCATATTCGCCACTGTGTCAGGCAGTGCCGATAAGGTACCCATCACACCACCCGCAGGGGCTGCATGACCAAGAAGTGGCGAAAGCTGTAGAATGATAAGAATAACGCCGATACCCGACATAAATCCGGAGATCACGCTATATGGCATCAAAGTTATGTATTTTCCTAACTTTAACGTTCCGAGTAACACCTGAAATGCACCGGCCATCATCACAACAGTAAAGGTCATTGCCAAGCCAGTCTCAGGATACTTGGCCATCATGCTGGTGAGTACCGCCGTCATGATCACTGTCATTGGGCCGGTTGGCTCAGAGATCAGCGTATTGGAACCACCAAACAATGCGGCAAACAGGCCGACCATGATCGCGCCCCATAAGCCCGCTTCGGCGCCTGCACCAGAAGCAACACCAAATGCCAACGCCAATGGCAGTGAGATAATGGCTGTGGTGACACCGCCAAACATATCCCCTTTGAGGTTGATATCTGCAAAACGACTTCCAAACAAAATACATCTCCCTGTGATGAGCTGACAAACCGTATCACTTTAACAAATGTATCAACTGCTCAGAAAGTGTTAATTCAATCACAATATTTATGTCTTATAACCGGATGATAGCTTTATGCCTAAGTTTATGATTTTACGTACTAGAACACGTCAGATGAGTACTTTTTGACGCACTTTTTACAAGATTGAATTTGTAACATTGTGTATAGTTAAGCATCTTAATTGAGGGATGTATGAAGCAAGATGCCAGAAATAAAACAGCTTTTTGAAAACAATTCCAAATGGTCTGATGAAATTCGCTCAGAACGACCTGAATATTTTACCACGCTTGAAGAGGGTCAAAACCCGGGGTTCCTTTGGATCGGTTGTTCAGATAGTCGTGTACCAGCTGAACGCTTAACAGGGCTCTATTCTGGTGAACTGTTTGTACACCGTAATGTGGCAAACCAAGTCATTCATACCGACCTTAACTGCCTATCTGTTGTTCAATACGCGGTTGATGTATTGAAGGTAAAACACATCATTATCTGTGGTCACTATGGTTGTGGCGGTGTTAATGCGGCTATTGATAACCCTAAACTGGGCCTTATCAATAACTGGCTACTGCACATCCGTGATAACTACTTAAAGTACCGCAAAGAGATCGAAGCACTACCACGTGAACAATGGGGTGATAAGCTTTGTGAAATCAACGTTGCTGAGCAAGTGTACAACTTGGGTAACTCTACCATTATGCAGAGTGCTTGGGAGCGCGGCCAAGAGGTTGAAATCCATGGCGTTGTGTATGGTATCGGTGATGGCAAACTGAAAGATCTTGGTGTGCGTTGTTCAAGCAACGATACCCTAGAGAACAGTCATTTAGAGGCATTGAACAAGATTCTAACCACGCCTCTTCTAGGCCAACAAGGTTAAGTACTTTCCTAATAGATACAAAAAAGCCCGCATCATGCGGGCTTTTTAATCATTCGAGCTCATCCAATCGACAATTACTCTTGAGGTACAACCTTACCAATGTATGGTAGGTGACGGTATTTCTGAGCGTAGTCGATACCTACACCCACAACAAACTCGTCAGGGATCTCAAAACCGATCCAGTTTACTTCTACGTCAACTTCACGGCGAGAAGGCTTGTCCAGCAGCGTACAGATACGTACTGACTTAGGATCACGTAGGCTCAGGATCTCTTTCACCTTGTTTAGTGTGTTACCAGTATCGATGATATCTTCAACTAGCAGTACATCTTTACCTTTGATGTCATCATCTAGGTCTTTAAGGATGCGCACGTCACGTGAGCTTTCCATTGTGTTGCCGTAGCTAGAAGCTGTCATGAAATCTACTTGGTGCGTAAGGTTAATCGCACGCGCAAGATCGGCCATAAATACGAATGAACCACGTAATAGACCTACCAATACGAGATCTTCACTACCTTGGTAATGCTCAGTGATCTGTTTGCCTAGTTCTTGCACTCGATCTTGAACTTCTTGCTCGGAGATCATGACTTCAACTGTATGTTTCATACTGCTCTCATTTTATTTAGTGACTGCGACAAGTGTAGATCGTTTCATCAATAGTGCCGCTGATTTTCGAGCGTAAGTCTAGCACTGCTCAAATACCCACACCACCTCGTCTATCAATTTAAATCACAGTTCTCGCATCAAGAGTCTTATTCTCGGGTTTCGAGTTAGATCGCATTACAACGCCCTATGCGGATCACGATTTATGTATCAACTTTGATGCAATTGTCCATAAAACAAGCACAAATGATTGACCATTTGCATATGCACCATTACACTCATCTTGGCTTAAATAATAATAAAATCATTAATATAATATTTCGTTGGCAAGGAAAACATTATGGACTCAATATCTAAGAGACCTAGAACTAGGCTTTCACCCCTAAAAAGAAAACTTCAATTGATGGAGATTGCTCTTGAAGTATTCTCTCGTCGCGGCATTGGCCGAGGCGGACACGCAGATATCGCTGACATTGCTCAAGTGTCTGTCGCTACTGTATTTAACTACTTCCCAACACGTGAAGATCTGGTCGATGAGGTTCTAAACCACGTTGTTCGTCAGTTCTCGAACTTCCTTTCAGACAATATCGATCTTGATCTGCATGCGAAGCAGAACCTGACCAACATCACCAATGAGATGGTTGCACTTGTTGAACAAGATTGCCACTGGCTTAATGTTTGGTTCGAATGGAGTGCATCGACTCGTGACGAAGTATGGCCACTGTTCGTAACAACCAACCGCACTAACCAAATGCTGGTTCAGAACATGTTCGTTAAAGCGATCGAGCGCGGCGAAGTATGTGACCAACATGAACCGAAACACTTGGCGAACCTATTCCACGGTATCTGCTACTCGCTGTTCATCCAAGCGAAGCGTGCAAATTCAACTGAAGAATTGCACTCACTGACTGACAGCTACTTAAATATGTTGTGTATTTATAAGTAGATTCGAGATTCGAGATTCGAGATTCGAGATTCGAGATTCGAGATTCGAGATTCGAGATTCGAGATTCGAGATTCGAGATTCGAGTAAAACTATTGAAAGGGTTGGTGTTTGCGCCAACCCTTTTTTGTTACCAACAGATAGCAATTGGTTGAAAGAGATTCCCTACTCCTTCCTTCGTCAGTCTAGGGAATGACGGATATAAAGAACTCCTGCACTTCACCGTCGGAGAAATAGATCAACCGTTCAAGCCAGAGGTTACCTCTTCCCTCCCTCATCCGAGGAATAGTGAGCTGCAGCTCTTTCACACTCAAGAATCACTAAAGCACAAACTCCAACATCTCACTCCGTCATCCTCAAGAGCGAGGGACGAGCGAGTTGGGGATCTCTTGCGGCCAAACGACTTGCTTACACTGACGTACAAAAAAGCCGCTGACGAATCAGCGGCTTTGAAAAACATTAGCGAGTGGCTAAAGGAGAATTACTTCTTCTTTTTCACTGCTTTTTTGTTTGGAAGGTCAGTGATTGAACCTTCGAATACTTCCGCAGCTAGACCAACAGACTCGTGTAGAGTTGGGTGAGCGTGGATAGTTAGAGCGATATCTTCTGCGTCACAACCCATCTCGATTGCTAGGCCGATTTCACCAAGAAGCTCACCACCGTTAGTACCTACGATAGCACCACCGATTACACGGTGCGTGTCTTTGTCGAAGATCATCTTCGTCATACCGTCTGCACAGTCAGATGCGATTGCACGACCAGAAGCTGCCCAAGGGAAAGTAGCAACTTCGTAGTTGATGCCTTCAGCTTTCGCTTCTTTCTCAGTCTTACCAACCCATGCTACTTCTGGCTCAGTGTACGCAATTGATGGAATTACTTTAGGGTCGAAGTAGTGCTTCTTACCAGAGATAACTTCAGCTGCTACGTGACCTTCATGCACACCTTTGTGAGCAAGCATTGGTTGACCAACAACGTCACCGATCGCGTGGATGTGAGGAACGTTTGTACGCATTTGCTTATCAACGTTGATAAAGCCACGCTCATCAACTTCGATACCTGCTTTTTCAGCGTCGATAAGTGCGCCGTTTGGAACACGACCGATAGCAACAAGAACAGCATCGTAGCGCTCAGCTTCAGCTGGTGCTTTTTTGCCTTCCATTGAAACGTAGATACCGTCTTCTTTCGCTTCAACTGCAGTAACTTTAGTTTCAAGCATTAGCTTGAACTTGTTCTTAATGCGCTTAGTGAATACTTTAACGATGTCTTTATCTGCAGCTGGGATAACTTGGTCGAACATCTCAACTACGTCTACTTTAGAACCTAGAGAGTGGTAAACCGTACCCATTTCTAGACCGATGATACCACCACCCATGATAAGTAGTTTTTCTGGTACTTCTTTCAGCTCTAGCGCGTCAGTTGAATCCCAAATACGTGGGTCTTCATGTGGGATGAATGGCAGTTTGATTGGGCGAGAACCCGCTGCAATGATAGCGTTGTCGAAGTTAACCGTTGTTGACTCGCCTTCACCTTCTACAAGGATAGAGTTAGGACCAGTGAACTTACCGTAACCGTTAACTACAGTCACGTTACGCATCTTAGCCATACCGCCAAGACCGCCAGTCAGTTGGTTTACAACTTTCTCTTTCCAGATGCGGATCTTGCTGATGTCAGTTTGTGGCTCACCGAATACAACGCCGTGCTCAGCCATCGCTTTAGCTTCTTCAATTACTTTTGAAACGTGAAGAAGTGCTTTTGATGGAATACAACCAACGTTTAGACATACACCGCCAAGAGTGCTGTAACGTTCAACTAGTACTGTTTCTAGACCTAAATCCGCACAACGGAATGCAGCTGAGTAACCAGCAGGACCTGAACCAAGTACAACAACTTGGGCTTTAATTTCTTTGCTCATTGTGACCTCTTGTAGTCATTATCCCTAACAGGCTTGAGAAGATGTTCTTAAATTATTGGGCTTTCAAACAGCCAACATTTTACAGAGATGTTAACAGTGTGAAAGTAGCTTTAAGTTAGCCTGTGAGCTAGACAACACTTCCCTTTCGCTTTATGAGAAAAGCGGGAACTGTTCTCTAAAAAATACTTTGTATAAAGAATTAAGGTGACCCGAAAGCCACCTTAATATTTACTTTCTAAATTACAGTACTAGACGACGAATGTCAGATAGTGCGCTGTTTAGGAAAGTAATGAAGCGTGCACCTTCAGCACCATCGATCACACGGTGGTCGTATGATAGAGATAGTGGAAGTTGTAGGCGTGGTTCGAACTCTTTGCCGTTCCACACTGGCTTCATTTCAGACTTAGATACACCTAGGATACCTACTTCTGGAGCGTTTACGATTGGCGTAAATGCAGTACCGCCGATGCCGCCAAGGCTAGAGATTGTGAAACAACCGCCTTGCATGTCAGCTGCAGTTAGCTTACCAGCACGTGCTTTCTTAGACACAGCCATTAGCTCTTCAGATAGCTCGTAGATGCCTTTCTTGTTCACGTCTTTGAATACAGGAACAACTAGGCCGTTTGGAGTATCTACTGCGATACCTACGTTTACGTACTTCTTAAGAATGATGCTTTCGCCATCTTCAGAAAGAGAAGAGTTAAACGCTGGGAACGCTTCTAGCGCTTTAGCAACAGCTTTCATGATGAACACAAGTGGAGTGATCTTCATACCAGTGTCTTTCTTAGCTTCGATTGCGTTCTGCTCTTTACGGAATGCTTCTAGCTCAGTGATGTCTGCGTTGTCCCACTGTGTAACGTGAGGGATCATTACCCAGTTACGGTGTAGGTTTGCACCAGAGATCTTCTTGATCTTAGAAAGCTTCTGAACTTCAGTTTCGCCGAACTTGCTGAAGTCAACTTTTGGCCAAGGTAGAAGACCAAGAGCAGAGCCGTCACCGCCTTTGCCAGATGCCGCAGCACCAGACTCAAGACGCTTAAGTGCATCTTTAACGTAAGACTGAACGTCTTCTTTAAGGATACGGCTCTTACGACCAGTACCTTTAACCTTAGACAGGTTAACGCCAAATTCACGAGCAAGACGACGAACAACAGGAGACGCGTGTGCGTAATCGTTGTTTTCTTGGAAGTCGTTAGCTGCAGGTGCCGCCGCTGGAGCTTCAGCTTTTGGAGCTGGAGCTGCTGCTGGAGCAGGTGCTGCCGCTTGAGCAGGAGCCGCTGCAGGAGCAGGAGCCGCTGCAGGAGCAGGTGCTGCGCCTTCAACAACGAAAGTCATGATTAGAGAACCAGTCGTTACTTTGTCGCCAGCTGCAATCTTGATCTCTTTTACTGTACCAGCAAATGGAGCTGGAACTTCCATTGAAGCTTTGTCGCCTTCAACAGTAATTAGAGATTGCTCTTCTTCTACTGTGTCGCCAACCGCTACCATTACTTCAGTAACTTCTACTTCGTCACCGCCGATATCAGGAACGTTTACTTCTTTTTCTGCTGATGCTGCAGGTGCTGCTGCTGGAGCCGCTTCAACTGCAGGAGC
Organism: Vibrio sp. THAF190c; assembly: GCF_009363355.1. Taxonomy (NCBI): domain Bacteria; kingdom Pseudomonadati; phylum Pseudomonadota; class Gammaproteobacteria; order Vibrionales; family Vibrionaceae; genus Vibrio; species Vibrio sp. THAF190c. The sequence goes on from NZ_CP045338.1 coordinate 2,748,549, forward strand.
AGCTGCTACTGGAGCGCCAGAGCCTGCTACTTCGAATACCATCACTAGAGAACCAGTTGATACTGAGTCACCAGAAGCGATCTTGATTTCTTTAACTGTACCAGCGAATGGTGCAGGAACTTCCATTGATGCTTTGTCGCCTTCAACAGTTAGAAGAGATTGCTCTTCTTCTACTGCATCGCCAACTGCAACCATGATTTCAGTAACTTCTACTTCGTCGCCACCGATATCTGGAACGTGAACTTCTTTCAGTTCTGCCGCTGCTGCTGGAGCTGGAGCCGCTGCTGGAGCTGCTTCTGCCGCAGGAGCAGGTGCAGCTTGCGCTGCACCCTCGGCTTCGAAAATCATGATTAGAGAACCAGTTGTTACTGAATCGCCTTCAGAAACTTTGATCTCTTTTACGATACCCGCTTGAGACGCAGGAACTTCCATTGAAGCCTTGTCGCCTTCAACAGTGATCAGTGACTGTTCTTCTTCAACCTTGTCGCCAACGTTTACTAGAATCTCAGTTACTTCAACCTCATCAGCACCGATGTCAGGTACGTTAATTTCGATTGCCATTGTTTTTCTACCTTATGCGTATTGCGGGTTTGTTTTTTCTGTATCGATGTTGAACTTAGCAATTGCTTCTGTAACAACAGACTTCTCAACATCACCACGTTTAGCTAGCTCAGTTAGGGCAGCAACTACTACGTAGCCTGCGTTAACTTCGAAGTGACGACGTAGGTTTTCACGGCTGTCAGAACGGCCGTAACCGTCTGTACCAAGTACTTTGTAAGACTCAGTTGGCATGAACGCACGTACTTGCTCAGCGTAGTTCTTCATGTAGTCAGTCGCAGCGATTGCTGGTTCGTTACCAAGAACTTGAGCGATGTAAGGTACTTTCGCTTCGCCTTCTGGGTGAAGCATGTTGTAACGCTCTGCATCTTGACCGTCACGAGTTAGCTCGTTGAACGATGTTACAGAGAACACGTCAGACGCGATGCCGTACTCTTCGCTTAGGATAGTTGCAGCTTTGCGTACTTCGTTCATGATAGTACCAGAGCTCATTAGTTGAACTTTAGACTTGTCACCAGCGTAAGACTCAAGCTTGTAGATACCCTTACGGATGCCTTCTTCAGCGCCTTCTGGCATTGCTGGCATTGCGTAGTTTTCGTTCATTACTGTTAGGTAGTAGAACACGTTCTCTTGCTCAGTACCGTACATGCGACGAATACCGTCTTGCATGATAACTGCAACTTCGTAAGCGAATGTTGGGTCGTAAGAGATACAGTTAGGGATAGTGTTCGCTAGTACGTGCGAGTGACCATCTTCGTGCTGTAGACCTTCACCGTTAAGCGTAGTACGACCAGCAGTAGCACCTAGTAGGAAACCACGAGCTTGTTGGTCACCAGCCATCCATGCCATGTCGCCAACACGTTGGAAACCGAACATAGAGTAGTAGATGTAGAACGGGATCATTGGCAGATCGTTTGTGCTGTAAGAAGTAGCAGCAGCAACCCAAGATGCCATTGAACCTAGTTCGTTGATACCTTCTTGTAGTACCTGACCTGATGTCGCTTCTTTGTAGTAAGAAACGATGTCGCGATCTTGAGGAGTGTAGTTCTGACCGTGCGGGTTGTAGATACCGATTTGACGGAACAGACCTTCCATACCGAACGTACGCGCTTCGTCACAGATAATAGGAACAACGTTTTTACCGATGCCTTTATTCTTCAGAAGGATGTTTAGTGTACGTACGTATGCCATCGTAGTAGAGATTTCACGCTTCTGTTCGCTTAGTAGCGGTGCAAACTCTTCTAGTTCTGGGATTTGTAGTTCTTGAGTGAACTTAGGTAGACGCTGTGGCGTGTAACCTTTTAGTTCTTTACGACGAGCGTGTAGGTATTCGTACTCCGCTGAACCTTCTTCAAGTTTCAGGTACGGAAGCTCTTTCACTGCTTCGTCAGTTAGGATGTCTTGAAGACCTAGACGATCACGTAGGTGTAGAACGTGAGTCATGTCCATCTTCTTAACTTGGTGCGCGATGTTCTTACCTTCAGCCGCTTCACCCATGCCGTAACCTTTAACAGTCTTAGCTAGGATTACTGTTGGACGACCTTTAGTTTCTGCCGCGTTTTTGTAAGCTGCGTATAGCTTAGAAGACTCGTGACCACCACGCTTAAGAGCGAAGATTTCGTCGTCAGTCATGTCTGCAACTAGTGCAGCTGTCTCTGGGTACTTACCAAAGAAGTGCTCACGTACGTACGCGCCATCTTTAGATTTGAATGTTTGGTAGTCGCCATCTACAGTTTCGTTCATTAGCTGCAGTAGTTTACCAGACGTATCTTTAGCAAGTAGTGCATCCCAGTTGCTACCCCAGATAACTTTAACAACGTTCCAACCAGCACCTTTGAATAGGCCTTCTAGTTCTTGGATGATGCTACCGTTACCCATTACAGGGCCATCTAGACGCTGTAGGTTACAGTTGATTAGGAATGTTAGGTTGTCTAGCTTTTCACGTGCTGCGAAAGATAGAGAACCACGTGATTCTGGCTCATCCATCTCACCGTCGCCTAGGAAAGCGTATACACGTTGAGCAGAAGTATCTTTAAGACCACGGCCTTCTAGGTACTTAAGGAAACGAGCTTGGTAGATCGCAGAGATTGGACCAAGACCCATAGATACTGTTGGGAACTGCCAGAACTCAGGCATTAGTTTAGGGTGCGGGTATGAAGGGATACCTTTACCATCTACTTCTTGACGGAAGTTATCTAGCTGCTCTTCAGTTAGACGACCTTCTAGGAACGCACGAGAGTAGATACCTGGAGAGATGTGACCTTGGTAGTAAACTAGATCGCCACCGTCCGTCTCGTTTGGAGCACGGAAGAAGTGGTTGAAACATACTTCGTAGAAAGCAGCCGCTGATTGGTAAGAAGCCATGTGACCACCTAGGTCTAGGTCTTTCTTAGAAGCGCGCAATACGATCATGATTGCGTTCCAGCGAATAATCGAACGAATACGACGCTCAAGAGTTACGTCACCAGGGTAAGCCGGCTCTTGTGCTGCTGGAATGGTGTTGATGTAGTTAGTGTTGATACCAGTTGGCATATCAACGCCGTCTAAACGTGCCTTTTCTAGAACTGTTTCTAGTAGGAACTGTGCACGTTCTACACCTTCTTCACGTACTACTGACTCAAGAGCTTGTAACCAATCTTGAGTTTCCAGAGCATCAACGTCATGCTTCATGTCAGACATGGCGATCTATCCTTTTTGTTAGTTGGATTCTACTAAACACGTAAAAAGCCGTAGAATTACGACTCTTTACCCTGTTGAATTCGACGCAGTGAACGTTCGCGACGCGACTCTTCTCTGGTCAAATCCAGCAATGTTTCTTCGATATAAGCTAAATGAGAATGTGACATTTCACGCGCCTTCTCAGGCTGGCCAGAAACAATCGCATCCACGATGTTAGCTCGATGTATACTCACTTTTTCCACAACGTCTTTTCGACGATGCAACAGCTTTAGATTTTCTAAGACATTTTGCTCAAGTAACGGAGCTAAACTGCGAACGATATGCAAAAGCACTACGTTATGAGCCGCTTCCGTTAAAGCGATAAGGAAAGCCATCACAGCTGCCGATTCAGCTTCAATATCGGCCTTTTCTTGCGCGCCTCGAATGTTATCTTGGCATGCTTGAATTCGAGCAAAGTCTTCTTCGGTACCACGCAGCGCAGCAAAGTAAGCAGAAATTCCCTCCATCGCATGACGCGATTCCAACAAGTCTAGTTGGGTTTCGGAGTGAGTGGACAACAAATTCAGGAGCGGATCTGAAAAGCTTTTCCAGATATTTTCACTGACGAACGTTCCCCCACCTTGACGGCGAGTTAGTAAGCGCTTGGCTTCTAAACGTTGTATCGCTTCTCGGATCGAAGGACGAGACACATCGAACTGTTTAGCCAGTTCACGCTCTGGCGGCAGTTGCTGCCCGGGCGCCAGTGTTCCTTCCACAATCAACCTTTCCAACTCTTTTTCAATAACATCAGAGAGTTTTGGCTGACGAATCCTTTGATAAGCCATAGTTTGCTGTTCTTCTTTTTATTTGCTGGTAATTGGTAATACCAATTTTAATTGATGCAGAAATTAACATAATTAAAACGCCACTGTCCAGCTGAAAATTGACCTGAATCATAGAACACAGTGTGAATTAACCATGATTTAACAAATGAAATTTAAAACAGCAACCAAATTGGTCTTACCATTTACAGCGTTAATACTTTTGGGGAGTGTTCGTGCTAGAAAGTTTCAGGATAAAAATGAAATATTTCAGATTGATTAGGCTGCCTTGATTAAAATTCAAACCAAGCGCACAGATTGGGAATAAATCCTATTAACAATTGGTCACATCTGGCCTTTTGAAAGATTCATCACACTCTTGAGGGAATAAAAAAGGCCTGCATCCAGAACGATTACAAGCCTTTAACATTGGCGTAAAAATTAATATGCCAATATATGATTATCAGAATCACTACAGAGTTAAGCGTCGACGGTACTTCACCCAATCAAAAGAGAGCCCCGGATCGGTTTTTCTTAATGGGGCAATGTATTGATGCCCTGTAATACGCTCCGCCGTGATTTGCGGAAAAAGCTGGGTAATCGCATCGGTTAGCTCTGCCAATGCACGATATTGAGGTTCGCTGTAGGCAACAAAATCCGTCCCCTCAAGCTCAATGCCAATCGAATAATCATTGCAACGCTCTCGGCCAGCAAAGCTCGACTGACCCGCATGCCAAGCACGATCAAGAAAAGAGACAAACTGGACAATCTCTCCGCTCCTACGAATTAAGCAGTGCGCAGATACGCCCATTTTGTGAATCACTTTAAAGAACGGATGCTCCTCTGGATTGAGCTTACCCGTAAAGAACTGCTCGATATAAGGTCCACCAAACTGACCAGGCGGCAGACTGATATTATGCACCACCAGCAAAGAGACATCGTCTTGTTGAGGGCGGGCGTCATAGAAGGGAGAAGGTAGATGTTTCGCGGCGCTATACCACCCAGTTTCGCTGATCATCATAAACGCCATGCTCCTTACTCTTTTATTGCTCAATATATAATGGCTATCAGTGTGAGCTCGACCTAACTCAAGGCGGGCTCAACCCTTTAATTTGCAGTGAAGCAAGAGTATCATTCCTACCCCACTCCCTTTCAAGATTAGATTTGCGATGAAAAACACACATAACAGCCACCAACGCCTTGACTACTTAAAAGAGCAGCTTCCACTAGAGATCTCTCGCGCAGTTGCAGAAACAATCAAAGAAGACCTAGGCGGTACACTGGATCCAGCGGCTGACATCACTGCAAGTCTAATTCCAGCGGATGCGGTTAACAGCGCAACCATCATTACGCGTGAACACGGTATTTTCTGTGGTCAAGCTTGGGCTGACGAAGTATTCAAACAGCTAGGCGGTGAAGTGACTATCGAGTGGCATGTGCAAGATGGTGACAAAGTTGAGCCGAACCAAACTCTTTGTACACTATCTGGCCCAGCTCGTGCTCTACTAACGGGCGAGCGCAACGCGATGAACTTCATCCAAACGCTATCAGGTTGTGCGACAACAACGGCCGTTTATGCAGAAAAAATCGCTCACACAGAGTGTCGTCTGCTTGATACACGCAAGACAATCCCAGGTCTGCGTAGTGCACTAAAATACGCAGTGGCATGTGGAGGCGGTTTCAATCACCGTATCGGCGTGTTCGATGCCTACCTAATTAAAGAGAACCACATCATCGCTTGTGGCGGTATCGAGAAAGCAATCTCTACAGCAAAAGAGCTTAACCCAGGTAAACCTGTTGAAGTTGAAACCGAGAGCCTAGAAGAGCTTGAGCAAGCGATCAGCGCAGGTGCGGACATCATTATGCTGGATAACTTCACCACAGACATGATGCGTGAAGCGGTTAAGATCAACGCAGGTCGTGCCGCTCTAGAAAACTCAGGTAACGTGACTCTAGACACCATCGCTGAGTTTGCAGAAACCGGTGTTGATTACATTTCAGTAGGTGCATTGACTAAACATCTAAAAGCAATGGATCTTTCGATGCGTTTCAAAGCGTAATCTATTGATTAAAAACACATTTGACATCAAAGGCACCGTTTACTAAGGTGCCTTTTTTATTGCTAGCATTTCACAATTGAGACACCTTATCTAACTTGATCGCATAATCTTATGCAGCATATGAAACAAGTCACCAATAAATTCAAAGCGACTCGCGCCCTTCTCTGAACGCCATTCCACACCTAGATATCGACTCTTATTCTCTAATTCATCTGGTGCTTGCACTGTAACCGACAATAAATGGATTAGAACAATGAAAAAAAGACAAACAAAGCAGAAAGGTTTTACGTTAATTGAGTTGATGATTGTAGTGGCGATTATTGGCATTTTGTCAGCTATCGCTGTACCAGCATACAAGGATTATGTTGCTAAATCTGCTGCATCATCTGCACTTGCCACACTGCGGTCACTACTCACTAATGCAGACTTATACGCTCAAAACAATTCAGCAACGACTACGGACTTAGCTAATTTCGGGGGAAGTTCGACGATGAACCCTCTTGGCACTATTTCAGCTTCTGTTGTGGGGGCTGGTGCAGCTTCAACAGCAACATCTACACTCACTTTTACATTTTCAACAGGTGAAGCAGCCTCAGGTAACATTCAATTTTCGAAAACTCCTGTTACTCCTTGGGTATGTGCGAACAATACAAGTCCTGCAATTGAAGTTGATGGCTGCTCATAAGTGTTAACCAACCTCCCCACTGTCCTTCGTCAGGCTAACCACCTTAGCCTGACTCAAGAACAAGCCGTAGTGGAGCACTTGCAAGCTTCTGGTGGCTCAACGCCAGAAGCTTTAATCGCGCATGGCTTGTTTAGCGCCGATGACCTTGCCGAATACACAGCACATATCTTTGGTTTACCTTTAATTTCGCTAGCGGATTACGATTACGAGCTGTTATGCGAACAGCTCGGGCTGCGCGAACTCATCACTCAGCACCAAGTCATACCGATCGCCAAGTCAGCATCTACGCTGACCTTAGCCTCTGCCGACCCAACTGACCTACAAGCTGAAGATAACTTTCGTTTTGCCACTGGACTTCAGATTGAACTGGTGGTTGCAAACTATCACACACTTGAAGGTGCCATTCGGCGGCTTTACGGCAAAGTAATTACCAATGGTGATAGCAATCGTAAAGAGATAACCCAAGATGAACTCGCTCACTTAGTGGAAATTTCTGACGATGAGGTCAGCACTGTCGAAGACCTTAGCCAAGATGACTCGCCCGTCAGTCGCTTTATCAATCAAATCCTAGTCGATGCGGTGCGTAAAGGGGCATCTGATATCCATTTCGAGCCTTATGAAGAGTACTACCGAGTCCGCCTACGGTGCGATGGCATCTTAATCGAAACCCAACAACCGGCAGCGCACCTAAGTCGACGACTGTCTGCTCGCCTGAAGATCCTATCCAAGCTTGATATCGCGGAGCGACGTTTACCTCAAGATGGTCGGATTAAGTTAAGGCTCAATCAAGAGATCGCTATCGATATGCGCGTCTCTACTCTGCCAACACTTTGGGGTGAAAAAATTGTGCTTCGTCTACTCGATAGCAGCGCTGCCAATCTTGATATCGACATCCTAGGCTATAGTGAGCAACAAAAGACACTCTACCTTAATGCTCTGAAACGCCCACAAGGCATGATTCTTATGACTGGGCCTACCGGTAGTGGCAAAACGGTATCGCTTTATACTGGACTTCGAATCCTCAATACCTCAGAAAGAAACATCTCTACCGCTGAAGACCCAGTTGAGATTAACCTTTGCGGCGTCAATCAAGTGCAAGTACAACCAAAGATAGGCTTTGGATTTGCTGAAGCATTGCGATCTTTTCTGCGCCAAGATCCGGATATCGTGATGGTTGGTGAAATACGCGATATTGAAACAGCCGAGATTGCGATTAAGGCTTCCCAAACCGGTCACTTAGTGCTCTCAACGCTACACACCAATTCAGCAGCAGAGACGGTTACACGCCTTACTCACATGGGGATTGAGCATTTTAACTTGGCTTCATCATTGAGCCTCATCATTGCTCAACGTCTCGCTCGACGACTATGCTCACATTGCAAAATTGAAGACGATGACCAAACCATTTATCACCATCACAACATTGATGCTAACCATAGGTTCTTTAAAGCAAACCCGAACGGCTGTAACGAGTGCAATCAAGGGTATTCAGGCCGTGTGGGTATCTATGAAGTGATGCCGTTCACTGACACGCTGAAAGCAAGCCTCATATCTCACCCAAATGCGATTGAGGTAGAAGCCCTAGCTAAACAAGAAGGCATGCAAACACTCCGAGATTCGGGCTTAGAGAAATTGTTGTCCGGGGTCACTAGCTATCAAGAATTGCAACGCGTCCTCTATCTCTAGACGTTTTATTTCTATCTAACTCTCTACCTACATCGGTGTGAATTTTATGGCAATCAAACCCAAACAATCACAACTCAAGAATTATCACTGGAGAGGCGTTAACAGCTCAGGGAAAAAAGTGTCAGGGCAAACCTTGGCTCTCACGGAACTTGAAGTCAGAGACAAGCTGCGCGGACAGCACATCCAGATTAAGAAGATAAAGAAAAAAAGCATCTCGGCGCTGACTCGCCTAACCCATAGGGTCAAAGCAAAAGACATCACTCTGCTCTCACGCCAACTGGCAACCATGCTAGGAACTGGTGTCCCTATAATCCAAGCCATCAAGTTGGTGTCAGATAATCATAGAAAAGCAGAGATGAAATCGATCTTGTCGCAGATCTGCAAAGGCGTTGAAGCGGGGACCCCTCTATCAAAAGCGATGAGAACTGCAAGCCGTCATTTTGATGGCTTGTATACCGACCTTGTGGCAACCGGAGAACTGTCTGGAAATCTCGCTGAGGTCTTTGAAAGGCTGGCTAACTATCGAGAGAAAAGTGAACGCTTAAAATCAAAAGTCATAAAAGCGCTCATCTACCCGGTGATGGTGGTTGTCACCGCTTTAACGGTCTCATTTCTAATGCTGACAATGGTGATCCCTGAGTTTGAATCTATGTTCTCAGGCTTTGGTGCCGATCTCCCTTGGTTCACCGCAAAGGTGATGGCGCTATCGCACTGGATGCAAGCTTACAGCCTTTATACTTTGCTTGGCTTTGCAGGTGCTATTCTCTTTGTCATTCAAGCTCGCAAGCGCTCCTATTCCATAAGGCTGGCCCTTAGCAGATTAGGACTCAAACTTCCTATCATAGGAGGGGTCATAGCCAAAGCTTCCATCGCCAAATTCAGCCGCACATTATCAACCAGTTTTAGCTCTGGCATCCCGATCCTAACCAGCCTCAGAACTACCGCTAAAACCACAGGTAACATACATTTTGAATCCGCCATTACAGAGATCCATAAAGAGACAGCTGCAGGGATGCCGATGTATATCGCAATGCGCAACAGCCAGGCCTTTCCTGAAATGGTATTGCAGATGGTGATGATAGGCGAGGAGTCTGGCAACCTAGACGAGATGCTCACCAAGGTTGCGACCATCTATGAGTTTGAAGTAGACGATACCGTCGATAACTTAGGCAAAATCTTAGAGCCGGTCATCATCGTTTTTCTGGGTTCAGTAGTGGGTGGCTTAGTGGTTGCGATGTACTTACCGATCTTTAATCTAATGAGTGTGTTAGGATAGGCGATAATCAATGACACACTCATGGCTCTCGCCAGTTAGACCCCAGTGGACAGGACTCTATGGAAGTATTTCACTACTATCCTTGGCTATTCCCCGTATTAGCTTTTATCTTCAGCCTACTCATCGGTAGTTTTCTCAACGTCGTTATCCATCGTTTACCAATTATGATGGAGCGAGAGTGGCAACAAGAGTGCTCTGAGAGCTTTCCTGATTATAAGATTCCGATGCCAAAGGGGACGTATAACCTCAGCGTGCCTCGTTCGACATGTCCAAAGTGTGAAACGCAGATCCGAGCCATCGATAATATTCCGGTACTCAGCTGGTTATTTTTGAAAGGCAAATGTCGAAAGTGTTCGAACCCAATCAGTCCACGCTACCCTTTCGTAGAGCTACTCACTGCAGTGATGTGTAGCTTTGTCGCGGTTCACTTTGGCTTTAGTTACTACGCAATCGCACTGATCTTTTTTACCTTTGCTTTGATCGCGGCGACCTTCATCGACCTTGACACCATGCTACTGCCTGATCAAATCACTCTACCATTGGTCTGGTCAGGGATTGCGCTTGCATTGTTTGGCATTAGTCCTATCTCCCTCCAAGATTCTGTAATAGGAGCAATGGCAGGCTATCTGGCTCTATGGTCAGTCTACTGGCTATTCAAACTCCTTACAGGCAAAGAGGGAATGGGCTATGGCGATTTCAAACTCCTTGCAGCATTAGGGGCTTGGCTTGGTTGGCAACACCTACCGATGATCATACTGACCTCTTCACTTGTCGGTCTTGTATTTGGCTTAATTCAGCTGCGATTGAAACAGCAAGGCATCGACAAAGCCTTTCCTTTTGGTCCTTACCTCGCCATTGCCGGTTGGATAAGTTTGATTTGGGGCGAGAACATTATGGCTTGGTATTTTACTTCGGTTTTAGGAATTTAATTTATGGCGACCATTATTGGCCTCACTGGCGGCATTGCTAGCGGAAAAACCACCGTTGCAGACCTATTTCAAGAGCACTTCAATATCGATATTGTCGATGCCGATATCGTGGCTCGTGAAGTCGTAGCAGTCGGCAGTGACGGACTACGCCAGATTGCTGAACATTTTGGCGAAGCGATCCTTTTAGAAGACGGTACCCTCAACCGAGCTAAGCTTCGTGAGCAGATCTTCAGTAATCCAGAAGACAATACTTGGTTGAATGCACTGCTTCACCCAATGATCCGCAATAAGATTGAAGAAGGGCTGACAAACATTCGCTCTCCCTATGGTTTACTCGTTGCACCTTTACTGATTGAAAACCAGATGCAAGGTATGGCAGATCGCGTTTTAATTGTTGATGTTCCTACAGAAGTTCAGATTGAACGCACTATGAACCGAGACAATGTCTCTGAAGAACAGGTCAAAGCGATCCTCAAATCACAAGCTTCACGAGAGCAGCGTTTAGCGGTTGCGGACGACGTGATTAAAAACCATACTAAAAACCAAGATCTTTTGCCTCAAATCACAGATTTACATCAAAAGTATCTAGCAATAAGCACACAAGATCGGTAAAAATAGTCTTATGTTGAATGAAGGTTTGCTTGATGATCACTCATAAATTTGAACATCCTCTAAATGAGAAAACACGTATCTACTTAAGAGTGGAATCCCTCTTGAGGCAACTGCACCTGTCTTCAACATTTTCAGATGCTCAGCAGTACCAGCTGTTCTTTCGTTCAATCTTCGATTTGATCGAAATCTTTGAGCAAATTCAACTAAAGAGTGAACTAGCAAAAGATATTGAGAAACAGCGTGTAACGTACAAGAGCTGGCTCAATGTAGAAGGCGTCGATCAGGAGATGCTCACTTCACTGCTAGAAGACATCGGCAGCATCTACCGTGAGCTAATGCTGGCTGAACGCTTTGGTCAGTCTTTGAAAGAAGATCGCTTCTTGAGTGCCATTCGTCAGCGTTTCAACCTTCCGGGTGGTTCATGTTGCTTTGACTTACCGGCTCTGCACTACTGGCTGCACCTCCCTCTCGATAAGAGAATGAACGATGCTAAAGCTTGGATGGACAGCTTACAGCCTCTGTATGACGCGCTAACCCTATGGTTAAAGCTAACTCGTGAAACGGGTCACTTCCAACCACAAATCGCTCGTGCAGGCTTCTTCCAGAGCGATGCTGAAGAGGCCAATATCTTACGCCTCTCAATTCCAATGCAATATGGCGCTTACCCAATGATTTCAGGACACAAAAACCGCTTTGCCGTGAAGTTTATGTGCTTTGAAAGCGGCCAGGCGTGCACTCAAGATATCGAATTTGAGCTAGCTGTCTGCAGCTAGCTTATTTGTCGCTAAATACCTTATTAAAGTTGGCTTGAGCCATGCTCAGGCCTACAATTCTAGAACCACACCCAACTAAGAACCATTATGTCTAAGAAAATCACCATCGTTAAATGCCCACAATGTCAGACTGATGTTGAGTGGGGTGAGCAGAGTCCACATCGCCCTTTCTGTAGCAAGCAGTGTCAGATGATTGATTTCGGTGAGTGGGCCGACGAAGAGAACAGTATCGCTGGTGCCCCTGATATGTCGGATAGTGATGGTTGGTCGGAAGATCAGTACTAGATTCGAGATTCGAGATTCGAGATTCGAGATTCGAGATTCGAGATTCGAGATTCGAGATTCGAGATTCGAGATTCGAGATTCGAGAAGAATTATTAAAGGGTTGGCGTTTGCGTCAATCCTTTTTTATTGCCGATTGTTTGGTGTTTGCCAAAAGAGATTCCCTACTCCTTCCTTCGTCAGTCTAGGGAATGACGGTTATTCCGGGCTTTAAAATTAAGTTCATCACTGCCGCCTTAAGCGCAGCCTATTTACAATAAATACCCACCATCCTACTACATTCGTCATCCCCAAGAGTGAGGAACGAGCGAGTTGGGGACCTCTTGCTTTCGAAATTCTAAATAACGCGCACAAAAAAGCGGAGCCAAATGGCTCCGCTTTTATCGATAGAATGCAAAAAGAATTACTTCTTAGCAAGCTTCTCTTTAATACGAGCAGACTTACCAGAACGCTCACGTAGGTAGTACAGCTTGGCACGACGTACTGCACCGCGGCGTTTAACTTCAATGCTATCAACCATTGGAGAGTGAGTTTGGAACGTACGCTCAACACCTTCACCGTTCGAGATCTTACGAACTGTGAATGCAGAGTGAAGACCACGGTTACGAATAGCGATTACAACGCCTTCGAAAGCCTGTAGACGCTCACGGTCACCTTCTTTTACCTTAACCTGAACTACAACAGTGTCACCTGGTGCGAATTTAGGAAGGTCTGATTTTAGTTGCTCTTCTTCAAGAGCTTTAATGATGTTGCTCATTTGTATAAATTCCTAGAATAAACTGATACTAAATTTAATAGGTTACTGCTTGCTTTTCGTTAAGAGCGCTGCTCTTTAATGAATTCAGCCAGTAATTGTTCCTGTTCGTCAGTCAGAGCTAGGTTTTCCAGGAGTTCTGGTCTTCTTAGCCAAGTACGGCCTAGCGATTGCTTTAATCGCCAGCGACGAATGTCCTTATGGTTTCCAGACTTGAGTACCGAAGGCACTTCTTTGTCGTCTAGCACCTCAGGGCGCGTATAGTGAGGGCAATCTAGCAAACCATTTGCAAAAGAATCCTCTTCTGCTGACGCGAAATCACCTAGGACTCCCGGAATAAACCGTGAGACCGAGTCAATTAACGTCATAGCTGGCAGTTCGCCACCCGTCATCACAAAATCACCAATCGACCATTCTTCGTCGACTTCTGATTGAATGATGCGCTCATCTACCCCTTCATAGCGGCCACAGATAAGAAGTAAATTCTCATTTGTTGCCAGCTCTTCAACACCTTTCTGGTCGAGCTTGCGACCTTGAGGTGAAAGGTAGATAACTTTCGTCTTCCCCGGTGATGCTTGCTTGGCAGTATGAATAGCGTCGCGCAAAGGCTGAACCATCATTAACATGCCAGGACCACCACCGTAAGGTCTGTCATCAACAGTGCGATGTTTATCGTGAGTGAAATCGCGAGGATTCCATGTCTCAATCGATAAAAGACCTTTTTTAACCGCTTGACCTGTTACTCCAAAATCAGTAACAGAACGGAACATTTCAGGAAAAAGGCTAATTACGCCAACCCACATGTGTTCTCTCGCTCTGTAATTTTGGAATTAGAATCCAGGATCCCAGTCAACTTCGATCCGTTGAGCTTCGCGATCAACTTTTTTGATCACTTGCTCTTCAAGGTACGGGATTAACCGTTCCTTTTGGCCAAAAGCATCTTTAAGATTTGCTTTCACCACTAGAACATCGTTTGAGCCAGTTTCTAATAGGTCAGTGACCTCACCAAGGGAATAGCCCTTAGTGGTAACAACTTGCATACCAAACAATTCACGCCAGTAGAATTCATCTTCTGACAATTCAGGTAGTGATGCCGGGTCTACAGCGATTTCAAAGTTAGTCAGAGTATGAGCTTCTTCACGAACCTCAAGCCCTTCAAGCTTACACACCATACCTTTGTTATGGCGCTTCCAGCTTTCAACATTGAACTCAACCCACTTACCCTTTTGGTTAATGTACCAAGGGGTGTAATCGAATATGCTTTCAGCATTGTCTGTGTAGGAAAAAACTTTCAGCCAGCCGCGAATGCCATAGGTAGCACCAAACTTGCCCATAACAATTTTTTCGTCTTGCTTGCTCATCGTTTCTTTATCCTTCATCGACATAAGCTATGTCTTCTACTTTAAAGTAAAATTAAGCCGCTTTTTGAGCGTCTTTAACTAGCTTAGCTACGCGGTCAGATAGAGATGCGCCTTGACCAACCCAGTGGTTAACGCGATCTAGGTCTAGACGTAGACCTTCTTCTTGACCTTGAGCAGTAGGGTTAAAGAAACCTACTTTCTCGATGAAACGGCCAGTTGCTGCATTGCGGCTGTCCGCTACTACGATTTGATAGAATGGACGCTTCTTAGCGCCGTGACGTGCCAAACGAATGGTTACCATGTCGTCCTCTTTGCTTTCTTAATAAATAAATTAACCCCAGAAGCTACTTATCAATAAATAACTTGGGGTCTCGTGCCAAATTAAAGCCCCGGAATTTTACTCTTATTCCGGGGCAATGCAAGGGGTTTAGCTATTTTTTCGCCAACAGAGTCTCTGTACACTTTCTGTGACAGAGCTAACACTCTGAAAAGTAACGCAGCGAGCATTTCACTGACTACGCAAACTTAGGTGGTGATAGCTCAAACTTAATAGGAAGAAGGACTTAACGGCCGAATGGGTTAAAACCGCCACCCATGCCACCACCGCCCATGCCACCCATCATACCTTGCATGTTACGCATCATGCCTTTCATGCCACCTTTCTGCATTTTCTTCATCATCTTCTGCATCTGGGTGAACTGCTTAAGCAGACGGTTAACATCTTGTACCTGAGTACCAGAACCTGCTGCAATACGTTTCTTGCGTGAGCCTTTAATAAGCTCAGGGCGCTGACGCTCTTTCATGGTCATAGAGTTGATGATCGCTTCCATTTGCTTGAACATCTTGTCATCAACTTTATCTTTTACGTTGTCTGGTAGCTGAGACATGCCTGGAAGCTTATCCATCATGCCCATCATGCCGCCCATGTTTTGCATTTGACCTAGCTGCTCGCGGAAGTCTTCAAGGTCGAAACCTTTTTTCTCTTTGAACTTCTTAGCCAGCTTCTCTGCTTTATCTTGGTCTACGTTCTTCTGTAGATCTTCGATAAGAGACAGAACATCACCCATACCTAGGATACGAGAAGCAACACGATCTGGGTGGAATGGTTCTAGCGCGTCGGTTTTCTCGCCCACACCCAAGAACTTGATTGGCTTACCTGTGATATGACGAACAGAAAGCGCCGCACCACCACGTGCATCACCATCAACCTTAGTTAGGATCACACCAGTTAGCGGTAGTGCATCACCAAAGGCTTTCGCTGTATTCGCCGCATCTTGACCTGTCATTGCATCAACAACAAACAGCGTCTCAACTGGGTTAATCGCAGTGTGAAGCTCTTGGATCTCACCCATCATCTCTTCATCGATGGCTAAGCGACCCGCGGTATCGACAAGTAGCACGTCGTAGAATTTCTTCTTCGCGTGATCAATCGCTGCATTCGCGATATCAATAGGCTTTTGATCTGCAGAAGACGGGAAGAAATCCACGCCAACATCTGCAGCTAATGTTTCAAGCTGTTTGATCGCCGCAGGGCGATAAACGTCGGCAGAAACAACCAGTACTTTCTTTTTATCACGCTCAGTTAGTAGCTTAGATAGCTTACCTACCGATGTGGTTTTACCCGCACCTTGTAGACCAGCCATCAAGATCACTGCTGGCGGTTGCGCAGCAAGGTTAAGAGCCTCATTCGACTCACCCATTACCGCTTCAAGCTCAGCCTGAACGATCTTAATAAATTCTTGGCCAGGAGTTAAAGATTTAGAAACCTCAACACCTACCGCGCCTTCTTTAACGCGCTTTACGAAATCACGGACAACCGGTAGTGCAACGTCGGCTTCCAGTAGCGCCATACGTACTTCACGTAGCGTATCCTTGATGTTGTCTTCGGTCAGACGACCTTTACCGCTGATATTCTTCAGCGTTTTGGATAGACGATCCGTTAAATTATCAAACATAGTTTTCTCTTCGCTCAATCCTGCGACTATTACCGAGAGTATACATTAGCGTGGAATAGAGTCACACCCGTTGTCAGCGGTTAATAATAGCGGTGTGTGATATAGGGCGCTGTTCACTAATAAATGAGTGAGGTTCACCATAGCCCAAAAGGGCGATGCAGGGTATAATTCGCGAATTAGTAATCATTTAAATGGATACCATGGACAGTCTAATTGCGATCGCAGCAGCCTTTCTATACACAATGGCTATATCCACGATCATCCCAGGTCTTGTACACCAAACAGGAATCCGTGCCAAAACGGTACTGGTGAGCGCGTTTCTTGCTATCGCTTTTCATGCGTGGTTGCTGGGCGACTTAATCTTTAACGCCGGCGGTCAAAACCTCAGTATTCTCAATGTTGCCTCATTGATCAGCTTTATTATCTCGTTGGTAATGAGTGGAGCAATGCTTAAAAACCGCCTCTGGTTTATTCTCCCTGTAGTGTACAGCTTTGCGGCTCTAAACCTGTTGGCCGCTGCATTTCTCCCAAGCACCTTTATTAAGCACCTAGA
This sequence comes from Vibrio sp. THAF190c, assembly GCF_009363355.1. NCBI lineage: Bacteria > Pseudomonadati > Pseudomonadota > Gammaproteobacteria > Vibrionales > Vibrionaceae > Vibrio > Vibrio sp. THAF190c. The sequence continues at coordinate 2,765,512 of NZ_CP045338.1, forward strand.
GAACGACCCTAAACTGCTGATGCATATTTCATTAGCACTGTTCTCGTACGCAACTCTAACCATCGGTGCTCTGTATGCGATGCAACTGGCGTGGCTCGATTACAAGCTTAAGAAGAAGAAGGCACTGGTCATCAACCCAAACCTACCACCACTTATGATGGTTGAAAGACAGCTGTTCAAGATTATTCTTATCGGCAACGGCCTGCTTACGGGTACGCTTCTTACTGGCTTTATTTTTGTTCAAGACATGTTCGCTCAAGGTAAAGCACACAAAGCGGTGCTCTCTTTTATCGCTTGGGTGATCTACTCAATACTGCTTTGGGGTCATTACAAAAAAGGTTGGCGCGGCCAGAAGGTAACTTGGTTTGCGCTAGCGGGTGCGACCTTACTAACACTGGCCTACTTCGGTAGTCGCTTTGTTCAAGAAATCATCCTGAATTAATAGTTCGCTATAAAAGGCAAGGTACACACCTTGCCTTTAATGTATGGCATACTTTACATTCGGTTGACATCTCGACCTGCATCGGTCATAAATTAATCAAGATACAAATTTAGGAAAGTAATAGTTTTGGACGACATATCTACGGGTATCTTATTTGCGCTACTCGCGTGTCTCATTGTAATTTCTGGTTATTTCTCTGGTTCTGAAACGGGCATGATGTCCTTGAACCGCTACCGTTTGAAACACCTATCCCAATCGGGTCATAAGGGTGCGCGTCGTGTAGAAAAACTCTTAAGCCGACCTGACCGCCTTATCGGTCTTATCCTTATCGGCAACAACCTCGTTAATATTCTCGCTTCAGCCATCGCAACTATCTTAGGTATGCGTATTTATGGCGACCTTGGTGTGGCAATCGCAACCGGTGCCTTAACCCTAGTGGTTCTTGTGTTTGCTGAAGTAACCCCTAAGACCATCGCCTCTCTTTACCCTGAGCGCGTCTCCTACGCCAGCAGTATTGTATTAACGATACTGATGAAGGTTCTTTCGCCGCTTGTCATGCTGGTTAACTTCATCACTAACGGTTTTATCCGCATCATCGGCGTAAAAGCAGATCACGATGCGACGGACCACCTCAGCTCTGAAGAATTAAGAACGGTGGTGAATGAAGCAGGTACTCTGATTCCACAGCGCCACCAAGATATGTTGGTGTCTATTCTCGATTTAGAGCACGTCACGGTGAATGACATCATGGTGCCACGCAACGAGATCACGGGCATCGACATCAATGATGACTGGAAGTCGATCGTTCGACAACTGACCCACTCTCCTCATGGCCGCATCGTGCTGTACCGCGATCAAATCGATGAAGTAGTGGGTATGTTGAGATTGCGTGAAGCGTACCGCTTGATGCTAGAAAAAAATGAATTCAACAAAGAGACACTGCTGCGCGCAGCTGATGAGGTGTACTTTATTCCTGAAGCAACACCACTCAATATTCAGCTTCTAAAGTTCCAACGTAATAAGCAACGTATCGGTTTGATTGTTGATGAGTATGGCGATATCAATGGCCTTGTAACACTAGAAGATATCTTGGAAGAGATTGTTGGTGAGTTTACAACCTCGATTGCACCGAGCCTGTCGGAAGAGATCACACCGCAAAGCGACGGGAGCTTCCTGATTGAAGGCAGCGCTAATATTCGAGACATCAACAAAGGGCTTCAATGGAGCTTGCCGACCGATGGCCCAAGAACTCTCAACGGTTTGATCCTAGAGCACCTAGAAGACATTCCAGAAAGTCACCTAAGTGTTCAAGTTGCGCGTCACCCAATGGAGATTGTAGAGCTAGAAGAGAACCGGATTAAGCTGGTTCGTGTTTTCCCTCAAATAATGCAAGAGACCACCAGCTTTAATACATAGTGTCACTCGATAGACACAATGTAGTAGACAAACAAAAAGCCCTGTTCAACTTTACCCTTATGGGGTCAGTTCAGAACAGGGCTTTTTTAATTCACGAACGATAAAATGAACTTAGTCTACCTTCAGCTCTTTAAGCATAGATTCTGGTAGTGCCAGCTCATCATTCTTATTCACTGAGATACCAGCATCTAAAATAGCCTTAGCAATCTCTTTTGCTTCTTCTAGAGAGTGCATCGCTGCTGTGCCACACTGGTATTCATTCAGCTCAGGAATCTTGTTTTGACTCTCAACTTTCAGCACGTCAGCCATTGCTGCTAACCAAGCATCAGCGACTTGCTGCTCTGAAGGTGTACCAATCAGGCTCATGTAGAAACCCGTACGACAACCCATTGGTGAGATATCGATGATTTCAACTTGCTCGCCATTTAGGTGCGCACGCATAAAGCCAGCGTAAAGGTGCTCAAGAGTGTGAATTCCTTTCTCTGACAGGATATCTTTATTGGGTGCAGTAAAACGTAAATCGAATACTGTGATCGTATCTCCCTTAGGAGTCTGCATCGTTTTTGCCACACGTACTGCAGGTGCATTCATGCGTGTGTGATCCACAGTAAAACTATCTAATAAAGGCATTCTTTTTCTCCATGACGGTCGGTTTAGAAAAACCAACTCCGGTTGTCTTCCAGTTCTTGGCGGCACTGTTTCAATTGCCAACCATAATCTTTCGCTTGCTTCTCAACTTTGCGCGCCACCTTAATTAATGACGGCTTGCTGTTATAGGTTTTACGTTTGTAGCCACCACGACCTTCGTGATAAGCCAAATACTGATTGTATGGGTCCCACAAAGAGAGCCCTAATTGACGGCGTGTTTCATTGGTGTACCAACCGATAAACATTAGCGAGTCATCAAAATTCGTTCGAGAGCCACCATGCCCTGTCGCTTTTTGAAAGTCTTGCCAAGCAGGGTCTTGCGCCTGAGCATAACCATAAGCACTGCTGACATGCCCCCATGGGATAAAGCCTAGCAGGTAATCTTTCGGTGGGCGGGCATCGTGACGAAAGCTACTCTCTTGTTTCACAAACGCCATCGCCACGTTAATTGGCGTGCCCCACTCTTCTTGCATATCGACGGCATCGTCATACCAAGACGGGTTCTCTCGAAAGATACTGCACAGGTTGTCTTGCTTCTTAGGCGGAGGGGTTGCACAACCAGCTAAGAGGCTAACAGCAACACCCATAGTAACCCAAGATAGCAGCTGACGACGCTTGTTACTTGATACGGCTTGAATCCTTTCCACCACAAACTCGCTATGCTTTAAGGTACGAGAAGTAATCAGCTAAGAAGCTATCAAAGTCTTGAGTACTCGCCTCTTCGACCTGTTTCTGCGCCATCACTGAACGTGCAACCTCAGATTCCATCAGCTCTGCTGAGTAGACTTGGTATTGGTGATCACGGTGCTTCTGAGCGTACTCTTTACCTAGCTCACAGCCAACCTTGCCTAAACCGCCGTGCTTCTTAGTCTCTTCTAGTAGTTGGCCAGAGATCGTCAGTTCTGGATTATCAATCCAAGCTTCTAGGGTGTCGCATGTCTCTTGGTAAGCACGACCACCTTGCTCAGCATCCATCAATTCTGCAATCACGCGAAGATCTTTAAAGACGCGCTTCGCCCAATCTTGCAGCGACAGTTTCTCGCCGTGGCAACCGATTTGCAGCTCAAGACCCACTTGACGACCTTCAAGGATCACCTTGTTCCAGTTGTCACGCCAGCACTCAAGTTCACAGTTGTCCATCTCAGCAGACTCAGATAGAACACTCCAAGTTAGGAATAGGTCTAGGAAGCGAACCTGCTGCTCAGTGATACCGATTGAGCTGAACGGGTTAACATCCAATGAACGAACTTCAATGTACTCAACACCGCCGCGCGCTAGCGCTTCAGACGGTTTCTCACCACTTTTAGCCACACGTTTAGGACGAATTGGTGCGTACAGTTCATTTTCAATCTGCAGAACGTTGCTATTCAGTTGGCGGTATTCATCGTCAACCTTAATGCCGATTTCAGCAAACTCTTGTGATGGTGTGCGAATCGCTTTGTTCAGCCCTTCAAGGTATTGGTCCAGGCTATTGAAACCAATCTTAAGCACACTTTGAGCACTGTTAGTGTAGCCAAGGTCGCTTAGGCGCAGTGCCGTTGCTTTTGGCAGGTACAAAGTGCCACCTAGCTGTTCAAACGGTAGTTTGGTTTCGCGGCCTTTGATGAATGAAGAGCATAGAGCTGGTGACGCACCAAAGAAGTATGGGATCAACCAACCAAAACGGTAGTAGTTACGAATCAAACCGAAGTACGCATCCGATTTAGCGTCGCTACGCTCTTGTTCAGTTTGCTCACCAAACAAGCTATCCCAGAAGCTTTCTGGGAACGAGAAATTAAAGTGAACCCCTGAGATGATCTGCATCAGGCTACCGTAACGGCGCTTTAAACCTTCACGGTATAGAGTCTTCATCTTACCCGTGTTCGACGTGCCATATTGAGCCAGCTGAATGTCATCCTCGCTACCTACGTAACAAGGCATAGACAGTGGCCATAGCTTTTCGCCATTTAACTTGGTTTGAGTAAAATGGTGAATGTCTGATAACTGGTTCAGCAATGTCGGAACGTCATTCGAGACCGGCGTAATGAATTCGAGTAACGATTCAGAAAAGTCCGTCGTTACCCACTCGTTGGTTAACGCAGAACCTAAAGCTTCAGGGTGAGGACCAGTCGCTAGACGACCATCTTCCTTGTAGCGGAGCGTTTCCCTCTCAACACCACGACCAAACTGAGAAAAGGTCTTTGGGTTGGTTGCAACTTGCTTCAGTCGCGCAGCAAAATCAGTCAAAATTCAGTTCACTTATCTTATATCGTTCTGATTAGAACTATCATAATTGGTTGGGAGAGAAAAACAGCTTCTCTCTTTTCTCCCCCATTAATGTGTACTCTAACGAATGATTTCAAGCTCTTCTATGGGAATATCTAACTTTTCTAGTTGTGGACGCAGTGAAGCTGCATCACCCACGACAATAATTTGATAATCATTCGGATCAAACCAGCGTTTAGCGAGCTCATTAAGCTGCTCTTTAGAGACGTTGTCGACTATCTCGTTGCGCTGCTTAAGGTAGTCTTCATCAAGACCTAAGGTCACGATGTTACTTAGCAGTCCCGCTTTCTGGCTTGGTGTTTCGTATTTGAGTGCATCTTGTTGACCGACGGCAAGGCGCATAAATTTCACCTCTTCATCAGTTAATCCACTCTGGCTAAACTCATTGAGCTCATTAACGAACTCTTGAATAGAGGCAACTGTCGCATTAGCACGAACTTGGGCACTAAATACTACCGCCCCTGTTTCACGATTACTTGCGAAGTAGCCACTTGCCCCGTAGGTATAGCCTTTGTCTTCACGTAGGTTCTGATTCACTCGGCTATTGAAGTTACCTGCAAGGTTGAAGTTCGCCAATTGAGCTAAGTACTGCTCGCCAGTCGCGTCAAAAGGAAGACCTTTACGCACCAAGCGAACAATACTCTGTGGTGCATTTGGCTTGTCGACCAAATACAGATGTTGGCTTTCCAACGGCGTAATGATCTGTGGGCGCGTCAATGGAGCTGCATCGCCTTGCCACTCTTTAAAGAAGTTTAGCTGCTTTTCAGCCTCTCTTTTCGAGATGTCGCCTACAATAACAATATTCGCCCCTTCAGGAGTATAGTGCTGATTGTAAAACTGTTTTACATCATCCAGTGTTAACGACTTTAGAGACGCCTCAGTACCATCACTTGAACGGGCAAACAGGCTATCGCCAAACAACACTTCGCGTGTGGCCTGGGATGCCATCCAGCTCGGTTGTTGATGTTGATACACTACTCCCTCTAGCATCTGTCTCTTCACTCGTTCGAAGTCTTGTTCATCAAACTTAGGAGAGAACAGCACCTCTTCTACAATCGCCAGTGTCTGCGCTAGATTTTTCTCAAGCGATGACACTGAGATATCGGTGGTATAACTACCCGCGCTAATACTGACGCTGCTACCCAGTTTATCGAGTGTCGCTTGCAACTCTTCAACTGAGCGCTGCGTTGAGCCCTCTTCCATCATAGCTGCGGTTAGGTTCGCTAAACCTTCCTGACCTTTTGAAACGTAACGCTCACCGGCTGGCAGCTGGAATTGAAGTTGTACCGTTGGTGTTTCTGTCGTCACAGTACCAATCAGTTCACCACCATTGGCGTAGTGGACGCGATACAACTCAGGCATAGTAGCGGTAACACCAAAAGTGACCTCTGGCATCACACTGCGATCAAAGGTATTAGGTGCCTTTCTAAACTCCAACTGATCTTCAGTTACCTTGGTATATTCAGGTAGCGTGCGAGGTGGCGTCACAAATGTCGCTTCACGCACGGCTAAATCAAGCTGACGGCGAGGAATAACGCTTAACGTCACTTTGTGCTTATCTTGGACAAAGTCTTTATAAGCTTGAGTTACACTCTCAGGGGTCACAGCTCGAATTTGTTCTAGTTGTGACTCAATACGATCTGGCTGCCCGTAGAAGGTTTCATTCGAAGCGAGTTGCGATACCTTGCCGCGAACACTTTGCAGCGCAAACACCGCATTGGCTTCTGCCATACCCGTAATTTGGTCAAGACGTTCTTGAGTCACGCCCTCTTTAGAGAACTTATCTAGCGTATCCAATAGTGCTTGATTCAATACGGTCAGGTCGCCCTTCTTACCCGAGTCGCCCATCGCATAAACATAAAGAGTACATGCAAGCTCGCCACAATCATGGAATGAACCCGCGCTGACGGCTTTCTGGGTTTTGACTAGGTTTTGATACAAGTAGCTGTTGGTCCCTTTACCAAGAACATTAGACAAGGCATTCAATGTCGCCTGTGTTTCTTCACCACGATAAGTCGTTGGCCAACCGACTAAAACCATTGGCTGGCGAATGTTGTCTTCAAGCGTAATGTATTTGTCTTCCGTTAGGACTGCTGGTTGCTTCTCAGCTTTCTCAACTTCTGGCCCTTTAGGGATCGGGCCAAAGTACTTATTCACCCACTCAAGTGTGTCTTCTACGTCAATGTCACCACCGATAGTCAGTACCGCATTGTTTGGGCCGTACCAACGAAGGAAAAAGGCTTTAAGATCGTTAACATCAACGCGGTCGAGATCTTCAACATAACCGATTGGTTGCCACGAATATGGGTGACCTTCAGGGTAGAGCGCTTCTCCCATACGCTCCCACATTAAGCCATAAGGACGGTTTTCGTAGGTTTGAGCGCGCTCGTTTTTCACCGTATCTCGCTGAATTTCAAATTTTCGTTGAGAAACCGCATCCAGCAAAAATCCCATACGATCAGATTCCAACCACAGCATTTTCTCTAGTTGGTTTGATGGCACGGTTTCAAAGTAGTTGGTTCGGTCTCGATTGGTGGTGCCGTTTAAGGTACCACCCGCTTCCGTGATGATCTTAAAGTGCTCTTGGTCACCTACGTTTTCAGAGCCCTGAAACATCATATGTTCAAAGAAATGAGCGAAACCGGATTTACCTATCTCTTCTCGCGCAGAGCCGACATGGTAAGTCACGTCAACATGTACCAAGGGATCAGAATCATCCGGTGAAAGGATGACAGTTAAACCATTCTCCAACTGATACTTGGTGTATGGAATCACAACTTTATCGCTAGAAGGTTTCACCTCATCAACAAGCGTGATGCCTTCTGGCAGGGAAGAAAACAGGGAAGTTGAGCTAGGTACTTGATGAGAACACCCTGCAAGGGCAATAAGAGAAAATGTACCCAGTAAAACCTTCTTCATAGGTTCTCCTTAGAAAAAACCGAAATAGATGCCAGCCAATAAGCTGTATCGCAGTGCTTTGCCGATCGCAATCAATATCAAACTTGGTAAGAACTTCATTCGAAGCCAACCCGCAGCCAGACATAATGGGTCACCGATCACGGGCAACCAGCTGAATAATAGGGTCCAATAACCATAGCGACGCAACCAAGATATAGCTTTATGACCATGCTTCTCGGATTGAGTTCGATTAGGCAACCATAAACCAATCCAATAGTTGGTTAGTCCACCTAGGGTGTTACCTACAGTTGAGACCAAAATAATCGAGAACGTTGAGAATTGGTTGAGGCTCAAAGCAGCAATAAGGCTGGCTTCTGAACCTCCGGGTAACAATGTGGCACTGAGAAAGCCACTAATGAATAGTACCCATAGCGCGGAATCAGAGAACCACAGCGCTATGGCTTCAAACAGTGAATTAAATGATTCTAGCACTTCATATCCAGTAGAACTTTGCCTCGTGTATGACCAGTTTCAACCTGTAAGTGCGCTGCTTGTGCTTCCTCTATAGGGAAGATACGTTGCACTTCTGTCTTTAAGAGACCAACACTCACCATGTATAGCATGGTATCCATTTGCTCAGGTTGTGGCTCAACCAACATGCCGCTTGCCGTAAAGCCTAACAGCTGAGCCTTTTCACAGATTAGCTCTGCCGATAGCGTTGGTACTGTGACCACCCGAGCGCCGTCTTTCAGACACTTAAGTGCATCAAGCGCCGTGTCGCCACCAACAAGGTCAATCAGAACATCAACGTCAGACACTCGCTCTGAAGCAGGAGCAAACTGATAGTTGATAGCATGAGCACCAAGTGTGGCAAGGTAATCGAGGTTTGATTCGCTACATGTGGTGTAGACTTCAGCTTTCGCTGCGACGGCAATCTGCACCGCTAGGTGACCAACACCACCTGCACCAGCCAATATCAGAACGCGATCGCCCTCTTTCACTTCAGCTTTATTTAGCGCCTGTGCAGCAGTTTGACTAGCCAATGGCAGTGCTGCTGCAGCTTCTAGAGTCACTGCGTCAGGTACAGCACTCAAAGCGCTCTCTGGTACCGCAACATATTGGCTATAGCCGCCACCTTGAAGCGGAAATCCAATGAAACCCGCGACATTAGCGCCAACAGAGAAGCGCTCTGCCGACTCACCACAAGCAATCACTTGACCCGAAATGTCGTAGCCAGGAACCCAAGGAAGATTATCTTTGTTCTGTGCAGCAGCCCAACCTAATCCCGCACGGGTTTTAACATCAATTGGGTTAACGCCAGAGAACGCAACCTTAACCAGAACCTCACCCTCTTGAGGTTCTGGTATCGCACTGGTCTGAAGCACAAGGTTTTCTACCCCGCCAAACTCGGTAATCGCTATCTGTTTATTTTCCATTTCAACACGTCCCTAATTAGTTAAAACCTAACGAATAAAAGAAAGGGATGCACAAGCATCCCTTCGACTATAAACCATTTTGTTAGGCTAAGTTAACCACTGGTTTGAAAATTAACCATCAATTAACTCAATCGCTTGGCAAGATGTAACCTGCTTAACCCACTAGAGCCAACAAGATACCTGCCGCTACCGCACTTCCCAGTACGCCCGCAACGTTTGGCCCCATAGCATGCATTAGTAGGAAGTTTTGTGGGTTAGCCTCTAGGCCAACCTTGTTCACTACACGTGCCGCCATTGGTACAGCAGAGACACCCGCCGCGCCAATAAGAGGGTTGATATCTTCTTTAGATAGCTTGTTCAATAGCTTCGCCATTAACACACCACCCGCAGTACCGATACTGAATGCAACAGCACCTAGACCAAGAATACCAAGTGTCTCTAGGTTCAAGAAGGTATCTGCTTGTAGCTTAGAGCCGACACCTAGGCCAAGGAAGATAGTCACAACGTTGATCAACTCGTTTTGAGCTGTCTTCGATAGACGATCGACCACACCGGCTTCACGCATCAGGTTACCTAGACAGAACATACCTACTAGCGGCGTTGCCGATGGTAGGAACAGAATCGTCATCAGCAGCACGGCAAGCGGGAAAAGGATCTTCTCACCCTTGCTCACGTGACGCAGCTGAGCCATCTGAATCTTACGCTCTTCTGGAGATGTCAGTGCCTTCATGATTGGCGGCTGGATAATTGGTACAAGCGCCATATAGCTGTATGCTGCAACCGCAATCGCACCCAATAGATCCGGAGACAACTGGCTGGCTAAGAAGATTGCCGTTGGGCCATCTGCACCACCAATGATCGCGATAGACGAAGCATCCGCCATCGAGAACTCCATACCAGGTACGTAGTTCAACAAGATCGCACCGAATAGCGTTGCAAAGATACCAAACTGCGCTGCCGCGCCAAGCCACAATGTTTTCGGGTTAGCGATCAACGCACCGAAGTCAGTCATAGCACCAACGCCCATAAAGATCAGAAGCGGGAAGATGCCCGTTTCAATCCCAATGTAGTAAACGTAGTACAGCAGACCACCCGGCTCAGTAAAGCCAGCATTAGGAATGTTTGCCAATACTGCACCGAAACCAATCGGTAGCAGTAGTAGGGGTTCAAATCCTTTACGAATTGCCAAGAACAACAGTAAGCAGCCAACCAACATCATGCAGATCTGACCAAACTCAAAGTTAGCAATACCCGTTTCAGACCATAAGGTCATCAATCCTTCCATGGTACTCCCTTACGCCAAGCTTAGTAGTGGAGCGCCTACAGTAACTGCATCGCCTTCTTTAACATTTAGCTCTTGCACGATACCACCACGCGCTGCACGAACTTCAGTCTCCATCTTCATCGCTTCTAGGATCAGTAGAACGTCACCTTCTGCTACTTGAGCACCCGGCTGTACGTTGACTTTAAAGATGTTGCCAGCCAGTGGTGCTGGTACAGATTCCGCGTTCGATGCCGCAGGGGCTGCTGCTGGTGCACTTTGCTGAGCAGGTTGTGCTGCAGGAGATACTGATGTCAGTTGACCTTGAGGGCCGACTTCAACATCGTATACTTGACCATCTACTTTCACGCTGTAGCTTTCAATGCCACCCGCGGCCGGTGCAGGAGCTGCAGCTGCTGGAGCTTCAACTTCAGTACCTGGTGCAGGCTCAAAGGCTTCAGGGTTGTGACGATTCTTCAGGAACTTAAGACCAACTTGTGGGAAAAGCGCGTAAGTCAGCACATCATCGACGGTATCTTCAGCCAGAGAAATACCTTCTGCTTTCGCTTTTTCTAACAAATCAGTAGTTAGATCATCCATTTCTGACTTAAGCAGATCAGCAGGACGACATGTAATTGGCTCAGCACCGTCTAATACTTTCGCTTGCAGTTCTGCATCCAGCTCAGCGGGCGCTTGACCGTATTCGCCTTTCAAAAGACCCGCTGTTTCTTTCGTGATGCTCTTGTAGCGTTCACCCGTTAGAACGTTGATTACCGCTTGCGTACCGACGATTTGAGAAGTTGGCGTTACCAATGGGATGTAGCCCAGCTCTTTACGTACGCGTGGGATCTCTTCCAGAACTTCATCCATGCGATCCGCAGCGCCTTGCTCTTTCAGTTGACCTTCCATGTTCGTCAACATACCGCCTGGTACTTGAGCAATCAGGATACGTGAGTCGACACCCTTCAATTGACCTTCCCACTTCGCGTACTTCTTACGAACTTCGCGGAAGTAAGCAGCGATCGGTTCAATTTGGTCAAGCTTAAGGCCAGTTGCACGCTCAGTGCCTTCCAGCATAGCAACAACCGTTTCTGTTGGTGTGTGGCCGTACGTACAGCTCATTGAAGAGATAGCGGTATCTAGAATATCGATACCCGCTTCAACCGCTTTCACAGCTGTTGCCGTTGATAGACCCGTTGTAGCGTGGCTGTGTAGTGCTAGAGGAACATCACACGACGCTTTAATACGTGTGATCAGTTCTTCTGCTTCATAAGGCTTCAGAAGACCTGACATATCTTTGATACAAAGCGAGTGACAGCCTAGATCTTCTAATCGCTTAGCAAGATCAACCCAAGTATCTGCGTTGTGCACTGGGCTTGTGGTGTACGACAGAGTACCTTGAGCGTGTGCGCCAACATCAACCGTTGCTTTTACCGCTTTCTCAAAGTTACGTACGTCATTCATTGCATCAAAAATACGGAATACATCCATCCCGTTCTTGTGTGCACGCTCTACAAATTTCTCTACCACGTCGTCTGCATAATGACGGTAGCCTAAAAGGTTTTGACCACGAAGTAGCATTTGCATTGGGGTGTTTGGCATCGCTTTTTTCAGCTCACGCAGACGCTCCCATGGGTCTTCGCCCAAGAAACGAATACATGAATCGAAGGTTGCCCCGCCCCATGTTTCAAGTGACCAGTATCCAACTTTATCCAGTTCAGCTGCGATTGGCAGCATATCCTCGATACGCATTCTTGTAGCAAATAGTGACTGATGGGCGTCACGAAGTACCACGTCTGTGATAGCTAGTGGTTTAGACATGCTCATTAACTCCTTTTAATCCTTTTTAATTGCTACTTAGCAGTCGATACACGGTATTGATGAACCGCGGACGATATTGCTGCCACAACCTGTGGACTAACAGCAGAAGGGGTTGATTGTGATTTTTGAATTGTTTTTGGTGCAGCGATCGGCTCGGGTACTTCTTCTGGTACCAGTTTCGACATTAACCGAACGAGATAAACGAGAATAGTTAAGAAGATAAAGACGACAGACATACCTGTCACCATTAGGGTTGCCGCATCTCCTAGCAGGCTTCCTATATTAGTCATGTTGCTTCCTTTCTTTGTCATCCTGACATGTGTGCAGGATTTCAGCGAATAATGATCCCGACCCATGGATTATCTCGATTGGTAAAAGTTTGTCAATTTTGTTTAAGGCTGTGTTACGGATAACACACAGATCAGGTTAATTATTCGCCATACAGATCACATAAATCTGACAAATTAATGATTTTTAGGTGAATAAACTGCGACTTAATTAGGAGTTTTTCTGGAAATGATATGAGCAAGGTAGAATAAGTAGTTAGATATAACTAATTACAATAAATACAACAAGTTAGAGAAAATTAAATGTTAACATTTAATTAACAATAAAAGCTTGAGACGAAAAAAAACCTCGTATAAACGAGGCTTTCTTTGAATAGTGGCGCGCTCTGGAGGATTCGAACCTCCGACCGCCTGGTTCGTAGCCAGGTACTCTATCCAGCTGAGCTAAGAGCGCGCGGTTTTGTATCAACTAAAGTCAATACTAGGATTCCATGCTCATAAGAGAGGAAGCCTTTAAATAGTGGCGCGTCCTGGAGGATTCGAACCTCCGACCGCCTGGTTCGTAGCCAGGTACTCTATCCAGCTGAGCTAAGGACGCACGGTTTTCGATATCGGTGATACCAACATCAGGAGTTCACTAGGAAACCCTAAATAGTGGCGCGCTCTGGAGGATTCGAACCTCCGACCGCCTGGTTCGTAGCCAGGTACTCTATCCAGCTGAGCTAAGAGCGCACAGTTTTTGATATCAGCATTACCAATATCAGGAGTTCACTAGGAAACCCTTAAATAGTGGCGCGTCCTGGAGGATTCGAACCTCCGACCGCCTGGTTCGTAGCCAGGTACTCTATCCAGCTGAGCTAAGGACGCACAGTTTTCGATATCGGTGTAACCAACATCAGGAGTTCACTAGGAAACCCTAAATAGTGGCGCGCTCTGGAGGATTCGAACCTCCGACCGCCTGGTTCGTAGCCAGGTACTCTATCCAGCTGAGCTAAGAGCGCACGGTTTCGATATTAATTGCCAAAGGCATAATAATCAATATCAGGATTCTCATTCTATTAAGAAAGAAAGCCCTAGAATAAGTGGCGCGTCCTGGAGGATTCGAACCTCCGACCGCCTGGTTCGTAGCCAGGTACTCTATCCAGCTGAGCTAAGGACGCACGGTTTTCGATATCGGTATTCCAATATCAGGAGTTCACTAAGAAACCCAAAATAGTGGCGCGCTCTGGAGGATTCGAACCTCCGACCGCCTGGTTCGTAGCCAGGTACTCTATCCAGCTGAGCTAAGAGCGCGCGGTGTTTCACTCTTTCGAATGAAGTTGTGAAATATATCACATTTTGCTTACAACGAAACAAAAAAAAGGCCATCGGCCTGTAATGAATGGCGGTGAGGGAGGGATTCGAACCCTCGATGCAGCTACAAACCACATACTCCCTTAGCAGGGGAGCGCCTTCGGCCACTCGGCCACCTCACCTAATTCATTATTATCACACCTATCTTATGATAAGAGAGATAATGGCGCGCTCTGGAGGATTCGAACCTCCGACCGCCTGGTTCGTAGCCAGGTACTCTATCCAGCTGAGCTAAGAGCGCACATATTGTTGTCTAACTTGCTACGTTTAGACTCGCAAGAAATGGCGGTGAGGGAGGGATTCGAACCCTCGATGCAGCTACAAACCACATACTCCCTTAGCAGGGGAGCGCCTTCGGCCTCTCGGCCACCTCACCGTCTTGCGGAGGCACATATTACGTTTTACCGAAAATATGTCAAACACTTTATTGAAAAAAAATGGATAAAAACACTCAACCGTTTGCAATTTAATCAAAGCGCTTGCTATTTGAACTTATTAGTATCAAAAGGCTCTTTTTCCCTTAAAAATTAAGGTGAAAGATTAGCAAGATTACGAGCTGAATTAAGTTATCTAATTTTCAACAATGACATTGTCAGTGCATAAGCAACCATACTACGAGCCTAAAAATTTCGCTACATGTGAATGCAAGAAAAAAGACAAACTCGTGACACAGCTATAGTGTTTATCGGTGAAAGCGGAATTGCAGCAAATGTTTCAACTACTCACTATCGCTATCACCTATTCTTGGTTTAAAACACCAAGATCAAAAAAGGCTAGCAACAGTGCTAGCCCTTTTTCTACGCGAAAGTATTAGTAGTTGCCAGATGCAACGTTACCATTACCTTTTTCAGCTTGAATGCGCATGTAGATCTCTTCACGGTGAACAGATACTTCTTTAGGTGCATTAACACCAATACGTACTTGGTTACCTTTAACGCCCAGTACAGTCACTGTTACTTCATCACCAATCATCAGTGTTTCGCCAACGCGGCGAGTCAAAATTAGCATTCTTTGCTCCTTGAGTAATCTCTAAATTTATCTAGCTACGAGAGCATTATCCACCAAAAGTTATATTTTCGTAAACTATCGAATGAGTTTATTTAACCAAAATGCACTTCTTTTTTAAGATAACCCTGTGTTTCACGCGCTACAATGTATGCTTTGTGTAGTATGTTAGCAGCTGTATCGACCTGGTCGGGAGAAACCACCAGGGTTAAAGACTGCTGCTGCAATAAGTGATGCTGTACATCAACCTCGCCTTCAGACAACAATCCATGTGAACTGACCACAATATCTTGTGTTCGACTACCTACTACAGTTAACAAACTAACTTGTTCACTATTACGGATTTTTTCAGCAAAAACTAGCTTTAATTTCGTACTTGCGTCGCGTTTAATCACCACTGCTGCTCGTTCTGTTTCCTCGATCACACTACACACTTCGATACCAAGAAGTTGCGCTTGTGATATGAGAGACGACAGCTCTTCTAATGCGCATTCTATCAACACCATATCTTTCTGAATGGCGATGCCAGAAATGTCATTCAAACACTCTTCACCTGAAATTAAGGTGCCCTCACCCTTCTCAAAGCTTGATAGTACTCGTAGTGGCACTTGATGCTTCCATGCAAATTGAACGCACGGTAGGTGTAAAACCTTAGCTCCGCAGCGCGCCATCTCTTCCATCGAAGGGAAATCCAGTTGAGGTAGACGTTTGGAATCCTTAACCACTCTCGGGTCACAAGAGTAGACACCATCAACATCAGTATAGATCTGACATTCTTGGGCATCGAGTGCTCCCGCTAGCGCAACAGCACTGGTGTCCGATCCGCCACGCCCCAGAGTTGTGATATCACCTTTATGATTGACGCCCTGAAAGCCGGCCACAATCACGATCTGCCCTTGTTCAAGCAAGGCTTCAATCGGAGTGGTATCGATATGAGTGATCGCTGCATTATTGTGGTTTGAGTCGGTGTGAATCTTGGCTTGATAACCTGTCATCGATGTCGCTTCATAGCCCAATTTGTGTAACGTCATTGCTAATAGAGCCATCGAGACCTGTTCACCGGCTGTCAATAAGACATCCAATTCTCTCGCGTTTGGTACGCAATCTATCTGATTGGCTAAATCAACTAACCGGTTTGTTTCTCCTGACATTGCAGAGACCACCACCACGACTTGATTCCCGTCGTTTTTTGCTTCAATGATTTTCTCTGCAACTGAGTGGATTCTCTCGATAGAGCCCACTGACGTTCCACCAAATTTCTGCACGATAAGAGGCATTTTCACCCGTCCTCACCTTCCCAAGACCAATGTCTATATATGACAAAACAACACACTTCGCGTCATAGCGAAGTCATAAAAATTACCCAAGAGGTCGGGATAGGCTCTCGGCCTCTTAGCTAATTTCAATGAAATCTACAAATTTGAACAATTATCGATGATACAAAATAAAAGATGCCCAATCGGGTGATTGGGCATCTTTGAATCAAGAGATAAGTTTTATAGGCGCTCTTCTAGCCATGGTTGAACTGACTTCATCGCTTCAGGCAGAGCTGATACATCTGTACCACCTGCTTGCGCCATGTCAGGACGACCACCACCTTTACCGCCTACTTGCTCAGCAACCATCTTCACTAGGTCACCCGCTTTTACTTTGCCGATAAGGTCTTTAGTTACACCAGCGATAAGACCAATCTTGTCACCGTTTATGTTAGCCAGCATCACAACGCCGCTACCCATTTGGTTCTTAGCGTTATCAACCATAGTACGTAAGTTCTTAGGATCCGCACCTTCCATACCAGCGATCAGAACTTTTACGCCGTTGATTTCTTGTGCTTTACCCATGATGTTTGCACTTTCAGATGCAGCCATCTTCTCTTTTAGCTTCTGAATCTCTTTCTCTAGAGCTTTCGCCTTAGAAGCAGATTCAGCGATCTTCTCTTCGTATTTCGCTTGTTGCTCTTCGATAGCATCGAGTGCTGCTTCACCCGTTACCGCTTCGATACGACGGATACCCGCTGCGATACCACCTTCAGAAGTGATCTTGAACAGGCCAATGTCACCCGTGTTTGAAGCGTGGATACCACCACAAAGCTCAGTAGAGAACTCACCCATAGACAGTACGCGAACTTCATCATCGTACTTCTCACCGAACAGTGCCATTGCACCTTTCGCTTTCGCTGATTCGATGTCCATGATGTTGGTTTCAATCACATGGTTCTTACGAATTTGTGCGTTAACTAGACGCTCAACTTCTTTAAGTTGTGCTGGTGTTACCGCTTCAAGGTTAGAGAAGTCAAAACGTAGGTTGTCTGGCTTAACCAAAGAACCTTTTTGAGCTACGTGCTCACCAAGAACTTCGCGCAGCGCAGCGTGAAGTAAGTGAGTTGCAGAGTGGTTCAGAGAGATAGCAGCACGACGCTCAGCGTCTACGGTTGCTTCTACTTTATCGCCTTTCGCGAATACACCTTCAACCAGCTCACCGTGGTGGGCAAATGCGTTACCTAGCTTTTGAGTGTCTTCAACTTTGAACAGACCAGACGCAGTTTTTAGCGTACCTGTATCACCACATTGACCGCCTGATTCAGCGTAGAATGGCGTCTCTTCAAGGATGATGATTGCTTTATCGCCCGCAGACAGAGAAGCAACCTCTTCGCCTTCAACGAACAGTGCAGAGATCTCACCAGCACCTTCTGTACCTGTGTAACCACAGAACTCAGTGTTGATTTCCACTTTGATCGTCGCGTTGTAGTCAGTACCGAATTGGCCCGCTTCACGTGCGCGCTGACGTTGAACTTCCATCGCCTTCTCGAAGCCTTCTTCATCAATTGTGAAGTCGCGCTCACGAGCTACATCGTTAGTTAAATCAGCTGGGAAGCCGTAGGTATCGTAAAGTTTGAATACTGTTTCACCGTCTAGCTCTTTGCCTTCAAGTGCGTCTAGTGCTTCGTTCAGGATAACCATGCCGCGCTCTAGTGTGCGACCAAAGTTCTCTTCTTCGATACGAAGTACTTTTTCAACAAGCTCTTGTTGCTTCTTCAGCTCGTCTGCTGCAGAGCCCATCACTTCAGCTAGTACACCCACAAGTTTGTGGAAGAATACGCCTTGTGCACCTAGCTTGTTACCGTGACGAACTGCACGACGAATAATACGACGTAGAACGTAACCACGACCTTCGTTTGAAGGCATAACGCCGTCAGCGATCAGGAATGAACAAGAACGGATGTGGTCAGCAATAACGCGTAGCGACTGGTTTGATAGGTCTTCGTAACCGATCGTTTCAGCCGTTGCTTTGATTAGCTTTTGGAATACATCGATTTCGTAGTTTGAGTGTACGCCTTGCATGATTGCAGAGATACGTTCAATACCCATACCTGTATCAACAGCAGGCTTAGGTAGCGCTTCCATGGTGCCGTCTGCGTGACGGTTGAACTGCATGAATACGTTGTTCCAGATCTCGATGAAACGGTCACCATCTTCTTCAGGAGTGCCTGGACGGCCGCCCCAAATGTGCTCACCGTGATCGTAGAAAATTTCAGTGCATGGACCACAAGGACCTGTGTCACCCATTGTCCAGAAGTTGTCAGACTCGAACTGTTTACCGCCTTCTTTGTCGCCGATGCGAACGATACGGTCAGCTGGTACGCCTACTTTCTTGTTCCAGATATCGAATGCTTCGTCATCTGTCTCGTATACCGTTACCAATAGACGATCTTTTGGCAGTTGAAGAGTTTCAGTTAGGAATTCCCAAGCAAACGCAATCGCGTCTTCTTTGAAGTAGTCACCAAAGCTGAAGTTACCAAGCATTTCAAAGAATGTGTGGTGACGAGCCGTGAAACCTACGTTTTCAAGGTCATTGTGTTTACCGCCAGCACGTACACAACGTTGAGCCGTAGTCGCTCGAGTGTAGGCACGCTTTTCGGCGCCTAAGAAACAATCTTTGAATTGGTTCATACCTGCGTTAGTGAATAGCAGGGTTGGATCGTTATGTGGAACTAACGATGAACTGTCTACGATTTGGTGTCCTTTGCTCTCAAAGAACTTAAGGAACGCGTTGCGAACCTCATCAGTGCTCATGTACATGCAGCTCTTCCTGAAAATAGTCGAGTTAGAATTTTGCCGTATTGTAGATCATGGTTAAGGCTTCGACTAGTTTTCTTGTACAAAAGAACCGTTAGGATGGAATTTTGGTCGGAATTATTCAAAATCGAGAGTCATTGCCATCAAACGGCGCAGAAAATAACGCAGCGACATGCTTAAGCTCGACAATAAATATAGAGTCGATTAACCAACCCATTAAATGAAAAAACCTCAAGACCATAAGCCTTGAGGTTAATAATAAGAACGAATTAGCCTTGAATCGCTTCAACGACTAGGTTGAAGTTAGGCGCTTCAGTGATTTCGCTAACGAGCTCGCTATGAATCACTTTGTTTTCGCTATCCAATAGGATAACCGCTCGTGACGCTAGACCTGTCAGTGCATGGTCTTTAATTTCAACACCAAATGCGTTTAGCGCAGCCGCATCTTTAAACACAGAAAGGTGCTCAACGTTCGCAATCTCAGATGCTTCATTGTATCGCGCCAAAGCAAATGGCAGATCTGCTGACACAGTGTAAACCGAAACATCTTTCAGGTTTAGTTGCGCCAGTTCAGATAGGCTCTTGGTCGTTGCCGCGCATACTGGAGTATCGATACTCGGAAATAGGTAGATCAGCTTGTACTTGCTGTCTACATCAGAGATTGTCAATGGGTTAAGCGACAGAGTACACAACTCAGGTGTAACTAGTTGCTCGCCTTTACTTGGGAAATTACCTGCCAATACAACTTCTTCACCAAGAAATGTAACTTTATTCATGATTTATCCTTTTGATTGCGACGACTCTAAAAGCCATCTGTTTTATTTTTCTCGTGTTGTTTAAGTGACGTTAATAACCGTTTTAAATTCGCTCAGCTTTGGTAGCGCACCGTCGAAGCCAACAGATTGTGAAAAGTCCATTTCTACATCGATGTGCTGCTTGGCAAGATTCAGTAAGACGGCACGGTCATTATCGTCTAATGACTTAATGTTTGCAGACAGCACTTTGACTAGGCTTTGCAGCACATCCAGTTGAAAGGATTCGATCGACGTCATCGTTCGATACTCCTCTAGCAAATGCGTCGCCAACTCTGCGTCTTTTTTCTTAATCTTTGACATTCTCTTACCTATTCACAAAACAAATTAATAACTTAACTATCAGTAACCTCAAATCGTGGAAAAAATTTATCACTCGATATAACGCCGAGCCACAAACCTTTCTCAAAGCAAAATGTAATGACGGATAAAACATCACACCTTACTAAAACATCAGCGCATAAAAATGTAACGACCAACAAAATCATCAACGTAAGACACTGATAAATATTGAAATAGATTTTCAATCAAATCTGACTAAGGTGTTTCATTGTGATTAAATCTGCACGAAGAAAAGTACGACATGGAATTTTGTTTTCCTGTTCTCAGCACAATGCAATAGAGGAAACAAATTCCTAGCAAGATATGACAGTCAACAAAGGCACTACAGTAAGCAAAGCTAAGCAAGACAAAGCCAAGAGTTCTCAGGCAGTAGCCGTGAGTTTTTGGTGGTGGGGTAGAAAAACTTAATAAGATGCAGAGGAGAAATAACAACTAAGGGTAGCGGGCATAAAAAAGCCCCGCATAAGCGAGGCTTTCAATATCAGGCTGCAGGTAAATTACAACTCTTCTTGTGGCATTTCGCCAGTCTCTGGCTCTTCAGGCTGAGCTGGAGTCAGTAGCATTTCACGAAGTTTAGCATCGATAGTTTTCGCTGCTTCTGGGTTCTCACGAAGGAACTTACCAGCGTTCGCTTTACCTTGACCAATCTTATCGCCGTTGTAGCTGTACCAAGCACCTGCCTTTTCAATTAGCTTGTGCTTAACACCTAGGTCAATCAGCTCACCTTCACGGTTGAAGCCTTGGCCGTATAAAATTTGAGTTTCTGCTTGCTTAAATGGTGCAGCAATCTTGTTCTTAACAACCTTGATACGAGTTTCGTTACCAACAATCTCGTCGCCCTCTTTGATAGAGCCAGTACGACGAATATCAAGACGAACAGATGCGTAGAACTTAAGTGCGTTACCACCAGTCGTCGTCTCTGGGTTACCAAACATAACACCGATCTTCATACGAATTTGGTTGATGAAGATACACATACAGTTAGATTGCTTAAGGTTACCCGTTAGCTTACGCATAGCTTGAGAAAGCATACGTGCTTGAAGCCCCATGTGGCTGTCGCCCATTTCGCCTTCGATTTCCGCTTTCGGTGTCAATGCTGCTACTGAGTCGACAACAAGAACGTCAATCGCACCTGAACGCGCTAGCGCATCACAGATTTCTAGTGCTTGCTCACCTGTATCTGGTTGAGAAACAAGAAGTGCATCGATATCAACACCCAGTTTTTGAGCGTAGATAGGGTCTAGTGCGTGCTCTGCATCGACGAATGCACACGTTTTGCCTTCACGTTGAGCTGCTGCAATAAGCTCTAGTGTTAGGGTTGTTTTACCTGATGATTCTGGACCGTAGATCTCAACGATACGACCCATTGGTAGACCACCAGCACCTAGTGCGATATCTAGAGATAGCGAGCCAGTAGAAATCGTTTCTACATCCATTGTGCGGTTGTCACCAAGACGCATGATAGAGCCTTTACCAAACTGCTTTTCAATCTGACCAAGGGCTGCGGCTAACGCTTTTTGTTTATTCTCGTCCATTACTATCTCCACATAATCGGTTGTCTATAACAAGCGATTTAGAATCTGTTTCTAACCCACATAGGGGTGACTAATTGGTGTTTATTATACTGTTGATTCATACAGTGTCCATACCTGTATGAAAATTATTTGTACAATTGTTACTTCTCTTCCAACAGGTAATCATAAATAACCTCAAGCGCACAGGCGGTCGCTTGTTGTCGTACTTGTGATCGATCACCCGCAAATACATGCGTTTCTACTTTTTGCCAACCACTGTTTGAAGCCCAAGCAAAACAGACCGTGCCGACGGGCTTCTCTTCACTGCCTCCGCCAGGGCCTGCAATACCACTGATCGATACGGCGATCGTGCCATTAGAGTGCGCCAACGCGCCTTGCGCCATTTCAACCACCACAGCCTCACTGACTGCACCATGCGCTTCCAGCGTTGCATCTTGCACGTCAATCATCTCTTGTTTGGCTTCATTGCTGTAAGTGATAAAAGCACGGTCAAACCATGCTGAACTACCGGCTATATCTGTGATTGCACTTGCAACGCCACCACCAGTACACGACTCTGCCGTGACCAAAACGTGCTGATTTTTTAATAAAAGCTGGCCGAGTTTTTCGCTGAGTTGTTGAATCGATGACATGGTGACAAACTCCATTGTTTCTGCATGGTTTCTACATGAGTGAATTTGAATCTTTATCGCTTGCGCCGCTTTTCGCAGGTATCGCTTTCACGTATCCTAAGCCGCAATAGAAATAAACGAAAGAAGTTAACAGTGAAAGCCGATCAAAAACATACTCCCATGATGCAGCAGTACCTAAAACTCAAAGCAGAGAATCCAGAGATCCTGCTTTTCTATCGCATGGGAGATTTCTACGAGCTTTTCTATGATGATGCCAAAAGAGCCTCTCAACTCCTTGATATTTCCCTAACCAAACGTGGCTCATCTGCTGGCGAACCTATCCCAATGGCAGGCGTGCCGTTTCATGCTGTAGAAGGCTACCTCGCTAAACTGGTTCAACTCGGTGAATCTGTGGCGATCTGCGAACAAATCGGTAACCCTGCGACATCGAAAGGTCCAGTAGAGCGTGCCGTTGTTCGTATCGTGACACCGGGTACCGTCACTGACGAAGCCCTTCTTTCTGAGCGCGTTGATAATCTGATTGCTGCGATTTATCACCACAACGGCAAGTTTGGTTACGCAACTTTAGATATCACTTCAGGTCGATTCCAACTTTCGGAGCCAGAGACCGAAGAGTCAATGGCCGCTGAATTGCAACGCACTTCTCCAAGAGAACTGCTCTTTCCAGAAGACTTCGAACCTGTAGAGTTAATGGCGAACCGTAACGGTAACCGCCGTCGCCCAGTATGGGAGTTTGAATTAGATACGGCCAAGCAGCAACTCAACAAACAGTTCGGTACTCGCGACCTTGTCGGCTTTGGTGTGGAACATGCCAAGCTTGGTCTATGTGCTGCGGGTTGTTTGATCCAATATGTAAAAGATACCCAACGTACCGCTCTACCGCATATTCGCTCACTGACTTATGATCGCCAAGATCACTCTGTGATCTTAGATGCAGCGACTCGTCGCAACCTAGAGATCACTCATAACCTTGCAGGTGGCACCGACAACACGCTGGCAGAAGTGCTCGATCACACAGCAACGCCAATGGGTAGCCGTATGCTCAAGCGTTGGTTACATCAGCCAATGCGCAATATCTCAGCCCTCGACCAACGCTTAGATGCAATTGGTGAGATGAAAGATTTATCTCTATTCACAGAGCTGCAGCCAACACTGAAACAGATTGGTGATATTGAGCGTATCCTTGCTCGATTAGCTCTTCGCTCTGCACGTCCGCGTGATATGGCCCGCCTGCGTCAAGCGATGGACTACCTTCCAGAACTTGCAGATACATTAGAACAAGTCTCTCATCCATACCTGACTCAGCTTGCACAATATGCAGCACCTTTTGAAGAAGTGTCTGAGCTGCTTACTCGTGCGATCAAAGAGAACCCACCAGTTGTGATTCGCGATGGCGGAGTAATTGCTGCAGGGTACAGCGCAGAGCTAGATGAGTGGCGCGACCTTGCAGACGGTGCAACAGAGTACTTAGACAAACTCGAAGCAGAAGAGCGTGAACGCCACGGGATTGATACGCTAAAGGTTGGCTACAACAACGTGCACGGCTTCTTTATTCAGGTGAGCCGGGGTCAAAGCCACTTAGTTCCACCTCATTACGTACGCCGCCAAACGTTGAAGAACGCTGAGCGCTACATTATCCCTGAGCTAAAAGAGCACGAAGACAAGGTTCTGAACTCAAAATCTAAAGCACTAGCGATTGAAAAGCAGCTTTGGGAAGAACTATTCGACCTACTATTGCCGCACCTAGAGCAACTGCAGAACATCGCCTCTTCTGTATCGCAATTAGACGTTCTTCAAAACCTAGCTGAACGTGCTGATACTTTAGATTACTGCCGCCCTACTCTAAACAAGGAGCCTGGAGTTCACATTCAAGCGGGTCGTCACCCTGTGGTTGAACAGGTGATGGACGAACCTTTCATTGCCAACCCGATTGACTTGAATGATCAACGTAAGATGCTGATCATCACAGGTCCAAATATGGGCGGTAAATCGACCTATATGCGTCAAACTGCGTTGATCGCACTAATGGCTCATATTGGTTGTTACGTTCCTGCAGAGAGTGCAACCATTGGCTCTATCGATCGTATCTTCACTCGAATTGGTGCATCTGATGACCTTGCATCTGGCCGTTCAACCTTCATGGTAGAGATGACAGAAACAGCGAACATTCTCCATAACGCAACACCGAGCAGCTTGGTTCTGATGGATGAGATAGGTCGTGGTACTAGCACCTATGATGGCCTATCACTGGCTTGGGCAAGCGCGGAGTGGTTAGCAAATCAAATCAATGCGATGACACTGTTTGCGACTCACTACTTCGAACTGACTGAACTACCAAACCAGATCCCAACCTTGGCGAATGTTCACTTGGATGCCGTTGAGCATGGCGACAGCATTGCCTTCATGCACGCAGTTCAAGAAGGTGCTGCAAGCAAATCTTACGGTCTTGCAGTAGCTGGGCTTGCGGGAGTGCCAAAAGCCGTGATTAAGAATGCGCGAGCTAAGCTCACCCAATTGGAAGCGCTAAGTGCTGAGACACCAACAGCAAAACCAAGCGGTGTCGATATTGCGAATCAACTTAGTCTTATCCCAGAGCCAAGTGAAGTAGAGCAAGCGCTAGCAAACGTAGATCCAGATGATCTAACACCACGCCAAGCACTGGAAGAGTTGTACCGCCTAAAGAAACTTCTCTAGTCAAAAGAAAGTCTCTTTAACCTCGATAAAAACAAAAACGCTGACATTGAGTCAGCGTTTTTTATTGGGCATTTCTAGAACTAGACTAATCGTTTTCGACGTTGAATAGATTTTCCATATTCAAGCCTTGCTTGATCAGGATTTCTCTTAAACGACGTAGACCTTCTACTTGAATCTGGCGCACACGCTCACGACCGACTTCTTCAAGAGTCGATGGCTCGTAACCAAGAAGCCCAAAACGACGTGCAAGCACTTCTTTCTGCTTAGGATTCAGTTCATCTAACCAGTAGATCAGTGATGTTTTGATATCGCTGTCTTGAGTCGACACTTCTGGGTCTGAGTTGTTTACGTCTGGAATGATGTCCAGCAGCGCTTTCTCGCCGTCACCACCGATTGGTGTATCGACTGAGCTTACACGTTCATTAAGGCGTAGCATTTTGCTTACGTCGCTCACCGGCTTATCTAGCTTGGTTGCGATCTCTTCCGCTGTTGGCTCATGGTCAAGCTTTTGTGATAGCTCACGAGCGGTACGCAGGTAGATGTTTAGCTCTTTCACAACATGAATTGGCAGACGAATAGTACGCGTTTGGTTCATCAACGCACGTTCGATCGTTTGACGAATCCACCATGTTGCGTAAGTAGAAAAGCGGAAGCCTCGTTCTGGATCGAACTTCTCAACAGCACGGATCAAACCTAGGTTACCCTCTTCGATAAGATCGAGAAGAGCTAAGCCACGGTTGCTGTAACGACGTGAAATTTTAACCACAAGACGTAGGTTACTTTCGATCATGCGCTTGCGAGCAGCTTCGTCTCCGCGTAAGGCGCGACGAGCATAAAGCACTTCTTCTTCTGCGGTTAAGAGTGGTGAGAAGCCAATTTCACCCAAATACAACTGAGTCGCATCTAGGCTTTTCGAAGTCACTTCGACTTCTTCTTTTGCTTCTGTTTTTTTAGTGACGGTTTGTTCGCCTTGCTCAACATTTGCCAACTCCGTGGTCTCTTGGTCAAGTTCGAACTCTTCTTTAATAACTGCATTGCTGATACTCATAACGCCTCCCCCTGGCGATATTAGCAAGACATTACAACTTCAAATGTCGCTAAATGACTATGTCACTTTATACAAGTACCATTGCGGCACTCATATTAAGGTAAATAACGTTTTGGATTCACGGATTTACCTTGGTAACGAATCTCAAAGTGCAGCCTAACGCTTTTGGCTCCAGAACTTCCCATTGTGGCAATTTTCTGTCCTGGTTTAACACTTTGCCCTTCAGATACTAATAGTCGATCGTTATGCGCGTATGCACTTAAGTAGTTGTCATTATGCTTTACAATCACGAGATTGCCGTAGCCTCTGAGTGCATTACCCGAATAAACAACCGTTCCCCCTGCAGTAGATACGATAGGCTGACCACGCTGTCCTGCTATGTCGATGCCTTTATTTCCTTGTTCACCTACAGAGAAATTCTTGATTACTCTCCCTTTGGTTGGCCATAACCATTTCGATACTTTA
Organism: Vibrio sp. THAF190c; assembly: GCF_009363355.1. NCBI lineage: Bacteria > Pseudomonadati > Pseudomonadota > Gammaproteobacteria > Vibrionales > Vibrionaceae > Vibrio > Vibrio sp. THAF190c. The sequence goes on from NZ_CP045338.1 coordinate 2,791,948, forward strand.
TCGTTAGTTGGCTTGCTGGCGGTTGTAACATTCTGTTTACCTTTAGAACCAACATACTCCTTTGGCTTCGATTGTTCAACCTTCTTTGGTGGATCTTTTTTAACCGTTTTCGCCGTTGACTGCACAGGTGCCGGTTTAGAGTTTTTACTCTTCACAGGTTCAGCTTTGGTGGTCGCTGGCTTAGAGGATTTCGAGCTGGAGGAGCTCGGCGTGCTCACAACGGGAACTATCGGTGCTGGTTTAGGTGCAAGGGTAACGCTGGCAACGGCCGCCGACTTGCCATAAGCAGGAGCCTTGTATGACGGACGCCATAACTTAAGCTTCTGCCCTGGATGGATAGTATAAGGCGCAGAGAGATCGTTGTAGTGAATCAGGTCATTGACATCTTTGTTGGTCAAATAAGCGATAAAGTAGAGGGTATCGCCTTTCTGAACTTCATAATAACTGCCACGATAGCTGCCACGCTCAATGGTGGAGTAATCTTTGTTCAGGTTGGATACAGGTGCAGGGGAATTCGCTGCGCACCCTGCTAGTGCGCAACTCAACAATATCGCTATCCCTTTTGAAAACTGTGAATACATTCAGTTGTTATCCATCTACACCAATAGTTTTGTTACGCCAATTCACCCGGAACCAAAGGAACGAAACGTACCATCTCAATCGTTTCTGAAAGGTACTCGTCACCTTGACGGGTAATTTTTAACAGTTGTTGCTCGTTGTCCCCAACCGGGATCAGTAAACGTCCACCATCACTCAATTGCTCTAAAAGCGCTTGAGGGATTGATTCAGCAGCTGCCGTTACGATGATGGCATCAAATGGGCCTTTCGCAGCCCACCCTTGCCAGCCATCGCCATGTTTCGTGGAAATGTTATAAAAATCAAGCTGCTTGAGCCTTCTTTTCGCATCCCACTGTAATGACTTGATACGCTCAACAGAATAAACATGATCGACTAACTGAGCCAATACCGCTGTTTGGTACCCCGAGCCAGTTCCAATCTCTAAGACGCGGCTAGTCTGTTGAAGTTCCAACAGTTCCGTCATTTTCGCCACTATATAAGGTTGAGATATCGTCTGACCTTGTCCAATAGGCAATGCATTGTTGTCATAAGCTTGGTGGTACATCGCCTGCGATAGAAAGCGCTCGCGAGGCAAACGGAATATCGCATCTAGAACCTTTTGGTCTCGAATGCCACTCTCAATCAAGAAACTGACTAAGCGGTGTGCGTGAGGGTTAGTCATTGGCGCTCTCCTAGCCACTGCGACATGGCACCTAAAGATTCATGAGCTGTTAGATCAACCTGCAGCGGCGTCACTGAAACGAAGCCATGCTCTATCGCATAGAAATCTGTTCCCTGTCCTGCGTCCTGCTCTTTACCTGGAGGACCTAACCAGTAGATATCATGACCCCTTGGATCTTTCTGCTTAATCATGTCTTCAGAGTGATGGCGAGCACCAAGGCGCGTCACCTGTGTTCCCTTAAGATCACCAACAGCAACATCTGGAACATTGACGTTCAACAAACGATTGGTTGGGATCGGTCGAGCTAAGTGCTGTTCAACGATTTGGCGTGCAATAAGAGCGGCGGTTTTAAAATGTTGTTTGCCTACCAAAGAAAACGCGACTGACTGTACACCTAAAAAGTGCCCTTCCATCGCTGCGGCAACGGTGCCTGAATAGAGCACATCATCGCCTAGATTTGCTCCGTGATTAATGCCAGCCAGCACTAAATCAGGCATATCATCCTTAAGCAGCTCATTCAATGCAAAGTGCACACAATCCGTCGGTGTACCTTGCACAGAGTAAGTGTTAGCTGCGATTTCTTGAACGCGCAGAGGCTGCTCAAGCGTTAATGAATTCGACGCACCCGAGCGATTACGGTCAGGTGCAACGATAATAACGTCAGCAAGGTCGCGTAACTCATCAGCTAGGGCATGAATACCCTGAGCATGAACGCCATCATCATTGCTGAGTAAAATCTTCATTCTGTATCCTTTCTTATATCCGTCCAATTTACGCCTTTACTGCGCGTATTGTCGCTCTACAGCCACTTCTTCCACTAGCTCACGAACAATCGCTGTCGCAAAGCAACCTGCATCCAATGAGAACTTAAGCGTGATGTTGTCGCCATCCACTTCCCATGAGAGCTGTTGTGGTTTAAGAGAAGCTTCACGACGATCATGACGCATACGGTTTCCGCGAATGAGCGCCATTAAATCTGGCTCGTCATCAAGGTGCTTCTGCTCAAGAGCGAGTGCATTCTCTTGTGTCGGCAATGCATTGTCGCCAGCCATCGCTACAGAAACCTGCGCTTCACCTTTCTCAATCGCCAAGTTCAACGCTTCAATGTTTTCACCCGTTGCCAACAGTTGCTCACCAGCGCTGAAAACGACGTCGCCAAGAATTGCTGAGTTAAACACGTTCTGTTCAATACGCTCTGACAAAATGCGATTGAAAATCCAAGAGCGAGCTGCAGATAGATATAAACTACGCTTGTTCTGGTTACGTGTACGCACATTATCACGCCCCCAGCGACGAGCTTCAGACAAATTATTACCTTCATTGCCAAAACGCTGAGCACCAAAATAGTTCGGTACACCTAGCTGAGCCACTTTCTCAAGGCGATTAACCACGTCAGCGGTGTCAGTCACTTCAGACAGAGTCAGTTCAAATTGGTTGCCAACTAGGTCGCCCGGGCGCAGCTTTTTGTTGTGGCGTGCCGTCGCTAAGATCTCAATACTTGGGTACTGAGCTAAGAAAGCTGTAAAGTCTGGCGTCCCCCCCTTTGGTAGGTGAACACTCAACCATTGCTCAGTCACTGCATGACGGTCTTTCAGACCCGCCCAGCTCACGTCTTTCGATTTAACGCCACATGCTTTTGCCAGTTCATTGGCAACAAAGCTGGTGTTCTCACCGGTTTTGCGGATACGCACCATTAGGTGCTCACCTTCTCCAGTGAATTCGAAACCTAAGTCTTCGATAACCACAAAATGCTCGGCCTTCGCTTTCAGTTTAGCTTGTGCCGTCGGCTTGCCATTCAAATAGGCAAATGAAGATAGAATATCTGACATGCTGTTCTTTTCGTTTTGGTGCTTACGCACTTTTAGTAATTAGGACGACTGCTTCGCTTGCAATGCCCTCTTTGCGTCCGGTAAAACCAAGACGCTCAGTTGTTGTCGCTTTTACATTCACGTTGCCAATATCTGTTTCAAGATCCTCAGCAATCGCTTGGCACATTGCATCAATGTGCGGGGCCATTTTTGGCGCTTGTGCCATGATGGTCACGTCCACATTACCGATTTGGTAACCTTGTTCTTTAACGCGGCGGTAAACATCTTTAAGCAGATCACGACTATCTGCTCCCTTCCACTCATCATCGGTGTCTGGGAAGTGACGACCAATATCGCCTGCGGCAATCGAGCCTAATAGCGCATCACATAATGCGTGCAAAGCCACATCACCATCTGAATGCGCAACCAGTCCTTGCTCATAAGGAACGCTCACGCCACCAATAATCACTGGGCCTTCACCACCAAATTTATGAACATCAAAACCGTGGCCAATACGAATCATCATTATTCCTTATTCTGACTTAAATAGAACTCAGCCAATGCTAAATCTTCTGGCTGAGTAACCTTAAAATTATCTGAGCGCCCAGCAACCAGAGCTGGTGATGCGCCTTTCCACTCAAACGCAGACGCCTCATCGGTAATCGACACGCCTTGTTCTAGAGCCTCTGTTAGAGCCTGCTGCAGCGGTAAAGTTCGAAACATTTGCGGCGTCAATGCGTGCCATAAGTTTGCACGCTCTACCGTGTGATCAATCTGCCCATCAACACCACGTTTCATCGTATCACGAACGGGAGCAGCCAAAATGCCACCTACCGGATGAGACAGTGCTACTTCAATCAGCTTATCGATGTCGTGCTGTTGAATACATGGCCTAGCAGCATCGTGCACCATGACCCACTCGCCCAAACCGTTCTCTTGAATATAGTTCAGAGCAGACAGAACCGAGTCTGCTCGTTCATTACCACCCTTAACACGCACCACATCTGGATGTTGGCTCAAGCTCAGCTCAGGGAAGTATGGGTCACCTTCACTTACGGCTACCACGACCTTGCTCACTTGAGGATGAGAAAGTAGCTTGTTGATGGTGTGCTCCAAGATGGTGATCGCGTTAATCGTCAGATATTGTTTTGGGCGATCGGCCTTCATTCTACTGCCTACGCCAGCCGCAGGTACAACTGCGACAATACCTTGTTTATCAGTCGACATTAATGCGATTCCTCACCAATTATGCGATAAAACGTTTCACCTTCTTTCACCATTCCGAGCTCATGTCGAGCACGCTCTTCGATGGCGTCTAACCCTTGTCGAAGGTCGTCGATCTCAGCAAACATTTCTGCATTTCGAGTATGCAGCTTCTCATTCACTTGTCTTTGAACGTCGATTTCGTTGTTCACTGTGTAGTAATCAGAAATGCCATTTTTACCGAGCCACAATGTGTGTTGCAGCCAGCCAAGTAAGATCAGCAGGACAAGAGCAAAGATTCGCATAACACCTTTCGCCGGTTAGAAAAGAAGGAACTAGAATAAGGCACATATATACCATAATGCGCTTATTGGTGCGAGATATGTGGTGTAAGGGAATCGATAAGTAGCAGAATTATCGGACAGAATCTTTAATGGTAACAAAGATACTCCCGATTCATTCACCTCCCACTCTCGTCATTCCCAAGAAGGAGGGACGACTGAGTTGGGAATCTATCGAAGTTAACATTAAGAGATTCCCGACTCCTTCCTTCGTCAGTCTAGGGAATGACGAATTGTAGGCAAAAAAATGCCCCGCATTAGCGAGGCATTTAAAGCTTAGATTAACAATTCAATGTATGAATTATTGACCTTTAACTTCTTTAAGACCGTTGTAAGGAGCTTTAGAACCTAGAGCTTCTTCGATACGGATTAGTTGGTTGTACTTAGCAACACGGTCAGAACGGCTCATAGAACCAGTCTTGATTTGACCTGCAGCAGTACCTACCGCTAGGTCAGCGATAGTTGCGTCTTCAGTTTCGCCAGAACGGTGAGAGATTACAGCTGTGTAACCTGCGTCTTTAGCCATCTTGATTGCAGCTAGAGTCTCAGTTAGAGAACCGATTTGGTTGAACTTGATAAGGATAGAGTTAGCTACGCCTTTCTCGATACCTTCAGCAAGGATCTTAGTGTTAGTAACGAATAGGTCGTCACCTACTAGTTGAAGCTTGTCACCTAGTAGTTCAGTTTGGTGCTTGAAGCCATCCCAGTCAGACTCGTCTAGACCGTCTTCGATAGAAACGATTGGGAATTGGTTAGCTAGCTCAGCTAGGTAGTGGTTGAACTCTTCAGAAGAGAAAGTCTTACCTTCGCCTTTCATGTTGTAGATGCCAGCTTCTTTGTCGAAGAACTCAGATGCAGCACAGTCCATAGCTAGAGTAACGTCTTTACCTAGTTCGTAACCAGCAGCTGCAACAGCTTCTGCGATAACTTCTAGAGCTTCAGCGTTAGACTTAAGGTTAGGAGCGAAACCACCTTCGTCACCAACTGCAGTGCTGTAGCCTTTAGACTTAAGAACTTTAGCTAGGTTGTGGAATACTTCAGCACCGATACGTAGACCTTCTTTAAGAGTCTTAGCGCCAACTGGTTGGATCATGAACTCTTGGATGTCAACGTTGTTGTCTGCGTGCTCACCACCGTTGATGATGTTCATCATTGGTAGAGGCATAGAGAACTGACCAGCAGTACCGTTTAGCTCAGCGATGTGCTCGTATAGAGGCATGCCTTTAGCCGCTGCAGCAGCTTTAGCGTTCGCTAGAGAAACAGCTAGGATTGCGTTAGCACCGAACTTAGATTTGTTCTCAGTACCGTCTAGCTCGATCATTACTGCGTCGATTGCAGCTTGGTCTTTAGCGTCTTTACCAGTTAGAGCTGTAGCGATTTCGCCGTTTACAGCTTCAACAGCTTTAAGAACACCTTTACCTAGGAAACGTGCTTTGTCGCCGTCACGTAGCTCAAGAGCTTCGCGAGAACCAGTTGATGCGCCAGATGGAGCAGCAGCCATACCTACGAAACCGCCTTCTAGGTGTACTTCAGCTTCTACAGTTGGGTTACCACGTGAATCGATGATTTCACGACCTAGAACTTTAACGATCTTAGACATTGAATGTTTCCTTCTCGTTGAATATATAATGTCAAATTAAAGGCAGTAGCACTGCAAACGCTACTGCCGGTATCCTTTACTTCTCTAATTCGTCACGCTGGTTTTGGCCAGCCGCTTTAACGAAGCCTTCGAACAATGGGTGACCATCGCGAGGCGTAGAAGTGAACTCTGGGTGGAACTGAGCTGCAACAAACCATGGGTGGTTTGGAATCTCGATAACTTCAACCAGCTTCTTGTCCGCAGACAGACCCGATACTTTTAGGCCCGCTTTTTCGATTTGTGGACGAAGATTGTTGTTCACTTCGTAACGGTGACGGTGACGTTCATGGATCGTCGCGCTACCGTATAGTTCACGAGCTTTCGTACCTTTCTCTAGGTGACATAGCTGTGAACCTAGACGCATAGTACCACCTAGGTCAGATTTTTCAGTACGTTCTTCAACTTTACCTTCACCATCTACCCATTCAGTAATTAGACCAACTACTGGGTACTTCGTGTCTTTGCTAAATTCTGAAGAGTGTGCACCTTCCATGCCCGCAACGTTACGTGCGTACTCGATAAGTGCCACTTGCATACCAAGACAGATACCTAGGTAAGGTACTTTGTTCTCACGAGCGTATTGTGCTGCGAAAATCTTACCTTCAACACCACGGTCACCGAAGCCACCTGGTACTAGGATAGCGTCAAGACCTTGAAGTGCTTCTTCGCCTTTAGCTTCTACTTCTTGAGAGTCAACGTACTTGATCTTAACGCTTAGACGGTTCTTAAGACCCGCGTGCTTAAGCGCTTCGTTCACTGACTTGTATGCATCTGGTAATTCAATGTATTTACCAACCATACCGATGGTTACTTCACCAGTTGGGTTTGCTTCTTCATAGATTACCTGTTCCCATTCTGATAGGTCTGCTTCTGGAGCGTTGATACCAAAACGAGTACACACTAGGTCATCAAGACCTTGTGATTTAATTAGTTGAGGGATCTTGTAGATTGAATCTACGTCCTTCATTGAGATTACCGCTTTCTCTTGTACGTTACAGAAAAGAGCAATCTTCTTACGTTCGTTCGCAGGGATCATGCGATCAGAACGACAAACTAGGATATCTGGCTGGATACCGATAGACAGTAGCTCTTTTACAGAGTGCTGAGTCGGTTTAGTTTTCACTTCACCAGCTGCTGCTAGGTAAGGAACTAGTGTTAGGTGCATGAACATTGCACGCTCACGGCCTAGCTCAACTGCTAGCTGACGAATCGCTTCCATGAATGGTAGAGACTCGATATCACCAACCGTACCACCAACTTCAACGATCGCAACATCGTGGCCTTCAGCGCCAGCGATTACACGGTCTTTGATAGAGTTAGTGATGTGAGGGATTACTTGGATAGTTGCACCTAGGTAATCACCGCGACGCTCTTTCGCTAGAACGTCTGAGTAAACACGACCCGCTGTGAAGTTGTTACGCTTAGTCATCTTGGTGCGAATGAATCGCTCGTAGTGACCAAGGTCAAGGTCAGTTTCAGCGCCATCTTCCGTAACGAACACCTCACCGTGTTGAGTCGGGCTCATAGTGCCTGGATCAACGTTGATGTAAGGGTCAAGCTTCATCATAGTCACTTTAAGACCACGAGCTTCTAAAATAGCTGCAAGCGATGCCGCTGCAATACCTTTACCTAGAGAGGATACAACCCCGCCAGTAACAAAAATGTAATTTGTCGTCATGTTTAACCTGAAATTGGTTGAATGAGGGAAAATGGATTTCTTCTGGACGGGATGAAAATATACCAGAAGCCCCTTATCGCCACAACGTGAAATCTATCACACTGCTATTTTTTATTTTTTGCTTCAAATCAAATCAGCACAAAAGCTTTGTTCAACTTTTCTCCGCCAACTTGACTTCATCCCACATAGAATCGAGCTCAGAGAGGGAAAAATCGTTCAAAGCTTTGCCTTTTTGACGAACTTTTCCTTCTATACCTTTAAAGCGACGCTCAAATTTTACGTTTGCTTTACTCAGTGCCGATTCTGGATTTTTCCCTAGATGCCTCACTAGATTCACAGTCGCAAACAGTAAATCACCCAATTCTTCCTCTACCAAATCCTCATTTGGCGTAATTTGCAGTGCCTCTTCCAGCACTTCGTCGACCTCTTCCCGAACCTTATCGACAACAGGGCCAATTGATTCCCAATCAAAGCCATATTTTGCTACCTGCTTTTGCACCTTTGTAGCACGCAAAAGTGCAGGTAGAGAGTTTGGTATTGAGTCTAGAATACTTTCCTGAGTTTTGCCTGCTTGCGCTTTTTCTTTAACTTTCTCGGCTTCCCAGTTGGCATTAATTGCCTCTTCATCATCAAACTCAACATCAGAAAACACATGTGGATGACGACGAGTTAGCTTTTCATTCACACCATCAACAACATCGGCAAACTCGAACAACCCTTGCTCTTTCGCAAGTTGACTGTAAAAAATCACCTGAAACAACAAGTCGCCCAGCTCTTCTTGTAGGTTTGGCCAATCCTTGTTGTGAATCGCATTCACCACTTCGTATGTCTCTTCGATAGTATGCGGGACAATTGTTTCAAAATTTTGTTTCAGATCCCAAGGGCAGCCACCTTCTGGATCGCGCAGCTTCGCCATAATTTGTTCTAGTTGTTCAATCGGGTGGCTCATGGTGCTTTCCTATTATTCTGTTTGATTGTTTTAATCTAATTCTTTTCTTAAAACTAAAAAAGGTGAGCAGTTAAAACCACTCACCTTTCAATTTATTCGTCATCCCCAAGAGTGAAGGATGAACGAGTTGGGGATCTCAAACTACTTAGCGAGATTCCCTATCACGTTTGTTCCTCACTGTAGGGAATGACGAGGACGATACCAAGTATCACCCCAGTCTCTTAACGCTCATGACATCTTTGATCTGTTCTACTCGGCTCGTCACGCGGCTAAGGATTTCAATGTTAGTCACTTCTAGATCAAAGTCCATCACTGACAGCTGACGCTTGTAGTCGGTACGGCTCTTCATAGTCGTGACACTGATTTTCTCATTAGCAAACAGCGAGGTGATGTCTTTCAATAATCCACTACGTTCTAGCGCTTCAACACGCAGCGTTAGGATGTAAGAACCAACGAAGCCATTACCCCAAACCGTATCAATGATTCGCTCTGGTGCGTGGATTCTTAGCTCACTCAGTTGCTCACAATCACTACGGTGAACTGAGATACCGCGACCTTGAGTGATGTAGCCCTTAATGCTGTCACCTGGGATTGGCTGACAACAGCGTGCAAGGTGCGTCATCAGGTTATCGACACCTTCCACCACAACCGCATCTTTCTTAGGACGGCTCTGTTGAGCAGGCTTATTTTCTGACTCAAGTAGCTTCTCTAACGCCTTTTGATCTTCCTCTTCCGCGGTTGGCTTATTCACCAGCGCGTTGATGTGGTTGATCACCTGGTTGATTCGCAAATCACCGCTACCGATACCCGCATACAGCTCATCTGGCGTATTCACGTTGAAACGCTTCAGGGCATATTGGTCGGCGTCTTTAAGCGTTGCGCCAATCTTGTGCAGCTCACTCTCTAGAATGTCACGACCTGCTTCGAGGTTTTTCTCACGACTCTGCGCACGGAACCAAGCATTAATCTTGGCACGGGCACGACCAGAATGAACAAAACCTGTGGTTGGATTTAGCCAATCACGTGAAGGGTTTGGCTCCTTCTGAGTGATGATCTCAACCTGATCACCCATCGAGAGTTTGTGAGTAAATGGAACGATACGTCCACCTACTTTGGCGCCGATACAGCGGTGACCGACCATAGAGTGGATGTGGTAAGCGAAGTCCAATGGAGTTGCGCCCATTGGTAAGTCGACCACATCACCGCGAGGTGTAAACGCGTATACACGGTCATCGAAAACTTGGCTACGAACTTCATCCAGCATCTCGCCAGAGTCAGACATCTCTTCTTGCCAGTCGATCAGCTTACGCAGCCATGTGATCTTCTCATCGTAACCGCTGCGACCACCTGATGAGCCTTCTTTATACTTCCAGTGCGCCGCAACACCCAGCTCTGAGTCTTCGTGCATCTGTTTAGTACGGATCTGGATCTCGATGGTTTTACCTTCAGGCCCAAGTACCACGGTATGGATAGATTGGTAACCATTCGGTTTCGGGTTCGCGACATAGTCATCGAACTCACTTGGTAAGTGTTTGTATTTGGTATGCACAACACCAAGCGCTGCATAACAGTCTTGCAGTTGGTCTGCGATGATACGTACAGCACGCACGTCAAATAGCTCATCGAAGGCCAAGCCTTTCTTCTGCATTTTACGCCAGATGCTGTAGATGTGTTTTGGACGACCGCTTACTTCCGCGTTGATGCTAGAGCGTCCCATTTCAGACGTAAGGTCATCAACGAAGTCTGTGATGTACTGTTCGCGAACGATACGACGCTCAGAAAGCTGCTTAGCGATCTGCTTATAGGTATCTGGTTGTTGGTAACGGAAAGCGTAATCTTCGATTTCCCATTTAAGCTGACCAATACCAAGACGGTTAGCCAGTGGCGCATAGATATTGGCACACTCTTTCGCTGCCGCTCTACGCACCTCATCAGGCGCTTTTTTCACCTCGATAAGGTTACAAATACGCTCAGCAAGCTTGATGACCACACAACGGAAATCATCAACCATGGCCAATAGCATGCGGCGCACGTTATCAACCTGTCCTGACGCAGCGCTGCCTTCAAGGGTAACGTTGAGTTGGCCAAGTGCCGCCATCTCTTCAACGCCATCAATCAGCTTAACGATCTCTTTGCCGTAGCTCTCTTCAAAGGCTTCTCGCTCAAAGACACCACTGGAGACAACAGGAAAAAGCTGAGCCGCAACGAGTGTCGCGCGATCCATTGATAGCGTCACCAAGATTTCTATCATCTCTCGGCCACGCCACAATAGCAGTGAGGCTTGCTCATGCGCTTTTAGCAGTTCTTCACAGTGACGATAAACCTTGATCAGTTTATTCGACGTTTTGGCATCCTGATTTAAAGATGCAATCCAGCTCTCTAGCTCAAACTGTTCGCTTGGGTTTAAATGTGCGCTTCGTACCGCAACCATCATGCCTTCCTAGTTATTATGTTTTATACCCAACTCAGTATGACTAACCGGGTCCAAGTTAGTTCGACTCATACTGGTAACAAGACGTTTCTTATACGCCTTTTCGTTCTATGATTTTTCTTTGACGAATAGTGCCATAGATTCCAAATGACTGGTATGCGGAAACATGTCTAACATACCCATTTTGACCATTTGATAACCTTGATTTTGCAAGCTTGCCGTATCTCTAGCTAGAGTAGCAGGATTACATGAAACATAAACCACGCTCTTCGCTCCTAGCGCTGAAAGTTGGTCGACAATCCCACTTGCTCCAGCGCGCGCAGGATCAAGCAATACCTTATCGAATTTCTCTTTCGCCCACTGCTGAGAAGAGAGCTCTTCTTCTAGATTCGCTTGGTAAAATGTCGCGTTGTTGAGTTGGTTTACTTCGGCATTGCTCGTTGCCTGTTTCACCATTTCATCGACGCCTTCAACACCGACCACCAACGCAGATTGTTTTGCAATAGGTAAACTGAAATTACCTAAACCGCAAAACAGATCGAGAACACGTTCATCCGCTTGTGGATTCAGCCATTCAATCGCTTGTGCCACCATCTTCTGGTTCACTTGCTGATTGACTTGAATAAAGTGATTCGGTTCAAACGGCAGAGTAACACCAGTTTCACTGTATGTCGGCGAATCACCCACCAAGCGAACCAGCTGATCCGTTTCTGGCATTGAATACAAGATTACACCCTGCTCTGTCGCTAAATCGATGAGTGCTTGCTGGTCTTTGTCCGCTAGTGGTTTAAGGTGACGAAGGACAATCACAGGCCCTTTATCAGACAGAACAAGTTCAACATGCCCAAGGTTCATGGGTTGGCTAAAAGTATCGAGTAGCGCTTTCAACTTTGGCAATAGTGCATTTAAGCTTGGTTCCAACACCGCACAATCCGTCACATTCTCGATATACTTGCTCTGTTTCTTGCGAAAACCAAACTGCAGCTGTTGATTCTTTCTATCCATAAACAAGCTCACGCGAGCACGGCGACGATAGCCAACCTGCGGGCCAGTAATTGGTTCTGCAATTTCAGTGGTAGGCGTTTGGTATTGGCTCATCAAGTGACTCAGTGACTGCCCTTTGTGCTCTACTTGCGATGCATAATCCATATGTTGTAGATGACAACCACCACACTGATTAAAGTGCTTACAGAAAGGCTTTAATCGCTGCTCACTTGGCTTTAATAGTTTAATTAACTTCGCACGGGCAAACTTACTTTTGCTTTCCGTTAATTGAATCACCACTTGCTCGCCCGGCAACGCACCATCAATAAACACAGGTTTATTTTTCTGATAAGCGATACCTGCGCCATTGTGATCCATTCGTTCAACCAAAACCGATTGATGCTTGGTCTCGAATTGAGTTTTCTTTTTTGGTTGAAAAAAACGTGCCATTGCTTGTGCCTAAACTATCTTTTAATCATTTATTTGTATCCAGGACTCACTATTATGTCTTGGAATCATTGTCGAACGTGGCGGCTTTGATTAAGCTTACCGTTCACTTAGCCACCATTGTGTGCGTTATTTTCCCATATCCAGACCTCGATGTAATTAAAGAACATGACCAGATATGGCTTGAGAGCCCGTGTAATTACCCTAACTCTAGCTCCGACCCTGATTATAGGGTTGTTATTGAGTGCATTCTTCTCATTTAACCGCTATCAAGACCTCGAAGGACAAGTTGTCAATACAGGTACCAGCATTATAGAACCTCTTGCGATTGCAAGTGAGTCTGGCATGCAATTAGAGAGTCGAGAGTCGGTTCGTCAACTCATCAGCTACGCCCATCGTAAGAACTCTAAGTTGGTGCGCAGTATCGCGGTGTTCGATGAACGTCATGAGCTGTTTGTAACCTCAAACTTCCACCCTGACTTTGAAAGCCTGACCTATCCCAAAGATAAGCCTATCCCGCATCTTAGTTCGTCCAAGTTGCTCGATAATACGCTGATTTTAAGAACCCCGATTATTGCCGAAGGTCAGTTCATGAACTCTGCTAACGGGCAGTCTCAAGCGAATCAGGCTGTCGGTTACATCGCCATCGAGTTAGATCTATCCTCATTACGACTACAACAATACCAAGAGATCTTCTCAGCGTTTCTGGTCCTTATCTTAGGCCTTGGTTTGTCTGGTGTATTTGCATTTCGATTAATGCACGACGTGACTCAACCGATCACACACATGAAGAACATGGTCGACCGAATTCGTCGCGGTCACTTAGATGTACGTATCGAAGGTAAGATGCACGGTGAGTTGGACTCACTCAAAAACGGCATCAACGCAATGGCGGTATCTCTGTCGGAATACCACGTTGAGATGCAGCACAGTATCGATCAAGCGACTTCCGATCTACGTGAAACACTCGAGCAGCTAGAAATTCAGAACGTTGAATTGGATATCGCGAAGAAGCGCGCTCAAGAAGCGGCGCGCGTGAAATCAGAGTTCTTAGCCAACATGTCACACGAGCTAAGAACGCCACTGAATGGTGTGATTGGCTTTACTCGTCAGATGCTGAAAACGCACCTATCCACCAGCCAGACCGATTATCTACAAACCATCGAGCGCTCAGCCAACAACCTACTGAGCATCATTAACGATATCCTCGACTTCTCGAAGCTAGAAGCGGGTAAACTGGCACTAGAGAACATCCCGTTTGAGTTCCAAGCAAGCCTTGAAGAGGTAGTGAACCTACAAGCCACCAATGCTCACGAGAAAGGGCTTGAACTAACACTGAAAGTCGACCCGAAAGTACCTGCTGGTCTTGTCGGTGACCCACTGCGTATTCAACAGATTCTGACTAACCTGGTGGGTAACTCAATCAAGTTCACCGAGCGCGGTAATATCGATATCAGCGTTGAGCTACGTTCTCAATCTGAAGATAACATCGAGCTGCAGTTCATGGTGCGCGATACCGGTATTGGTATCTCTGAACGTCAGCAAGCACAACTGTTCCAAGCCTTTAGCCAAGCCGATGCGAGTATCTCGCGTCGCTATGGCGGTACAGGCTTAGGTCTGGTTATCACCCAAAAACTTGTGAGCCAGATGGGCGGCGAGATCAGTCTAACCAGTCGCCTGCACCAAGGTTCGACCTTCTGGTTCACACTAAGACTATCGACCACCGATATGCCGATGACAGATCTTATTGAGACGCAGTGTCTGCAAGAGAAGCAACTACTATTGATTGAACCGAACATGCAAGCGGCGTCGATTACTCAGCAAGTACTGACTCAGGAAGGATTAGTCGTGACCTACCGCTCAGTAATGCCAGAGGAGTCGACCAACTATGATTACGTTCTTCTCAATCTTGCGGCTAACCAAGACTATGAACTAGAAGTCGTTCAGCAGTGGGCAAACCGCGCTAGAGAGATCTCGCAAAATGTCATCATTGGCACCCCAAGTACAGAGTTGGCACTGGGTGAGCAGCTGATGAAAAATGTTGATGTACAGTGCATCACCAAACCGCTGTCTCGCAAGAAGCTGCTGCAAACTCTGGTCTCTAACCAAGCACCGCTCCTTAATGCGCCAGTCATTGAGACGCACAGTGACGAGAAATTGCCACTGACAGTAATGGCTGTAGATGATAACCCCGCCAACTTGAAACTAATTACCGCGCTATTGCAAGAGCGTGTAGAAACGGTTGTCAGCTGCACCAATGGCCAACAAGCGATTGACCGAGCAACCGAGCAGACATTCGATATCATCTTCATGGATATCCAAATGCCACAGATGGATGGTGTGACCGCGTGTAAGCACATCAAAGAGCTGGAAAATAACGCCAATACACCAGTGATTGCGGTGACTGCACACGCGATGAGTGGCGAACGCGATCGTCTATTGGCTGCTGGTATGGATGATTACCTGACCAAACCGATTGAAGAGCATGTGCTGCAGCAAGTCCTGATTCACTGGAGTCCCGAATCCGAAGTAGATAATGTAGAAAAGATCGATCCTGAGCACCCTGCAGTTGGTGTTGAGATTGAGAGCCACACCATCGAAACAGAGAGCAGCCAGCACAAAAACATCATCATTGATTGGCAAGCCGCACTCAAGCAAGCAGCCAATAAAGAAGATCTTGCGCGTGATATGTTGCAGATGTTGGTCGACTTTATTCCTGAAGTGTACGACGCAGCAGAGAAAGCGATTGAAGAACCGGACTACCCAGTTGATGAGCTAATCCACATCATCCACAAGATGCACGGCAGCAGCTCATACAGCGGTGTGCCGAGACTCAAAGCGGTGTGTGCAACCATTGAGAAAGAGCTGCGCTCTGGCACTCAGATAGAGGACATCGAGCCAGAACTGTTCGAACTTCAGGATGAGCTAGATAAGGTTCAGGCAACAGCTATTCACTACCTAACGCCAATTCAGCCGAGTTAGCTCTCGGCATAGTTAAGTAGTGGGGACCATAGAAACAAAAAGCAGAGCCAATAGCTCTGCTTTTTATTTGATTATCATACCAATCACAGTAAATAAGTGATCAAAAATAGCGCAGGAAAAAGGCTTGAGAACAAGGCAGAATTTTTCGATAAGTAGTTATTCTACAATCAAAAATTCTAACGCAGTTATCGAGCATTTTAACAAGCTAGGGTGAGCAATTATTTACTACGATTGGTATCAGTGCTTAGCGGAACATTAAGACTCGAAGAGCACCGTTGCTACTGCGTAGTGACGTTCATCTGAGATGGTAATGTGGATAGAGTTAACACCAATGCTTGCGGCTAACTCTTTCGCTTTGTTGTGCAAGGTAAGAACTGGCTTACCATGCTCATCGTTCGCAACCTGAAAATCATGAAAGGTGACGCCCATTGCGATACCTGTACCTAATGCTTTTGAAGCTGCCTCTTTGGCGGCAAAGCGCTTAGCTAAAAAACGCCCTTTCTGCTTCAAAGAATGGAACTGTTCAAGCTCCACCTCACTTAAGATACGCTCCGCAAAGGCTGCGCCACTGCGTGCTAATGCCTTTTCAACTCGCTCAATCTCTGCGATATCTGTACCAAGGCCAACCACTGCCATGACTCTTTAACCTTCCAATTTTATCAATTAAGCGTTGTTACGCGCGTTTTCCATGACCGCTTTCATATCTGATACCGCTTTCGCTAGGCCATCAAACACTGCACGACCAATCACAGAGTGACCGATGTTCAACTCATAGATCTCTGGTAAAGCGGCGATTGGCGCCACGTTGTGGTACGTCAGACCGTGACCTGCATTAACTGTGATACCTAGGTCGTCTGCGTAGCTTGCGCCTGCTGCAATCTTCTTCAGCTCATCTTGTTGATCTTCTTCAGTCTTCGCATCTGCGTAGTGACCAGTGTGCAGTTCAATGAATGGTGCACCACACGCTTTCGCTGCATCAATTTGCTCACGGTCCGCATCGATAAATAGAGATACCTTGATGCCCGCTTCAGTTAGCTTTTGTGTCGCCGCTTTTACTTTTTCAAGTTGGCCAACCACATCCAAGCCACCCTCTGTCGTTAGCTCTTCACGCTTTTCAGGAACCAGACAAACAAACTCAGGCTTAGTATCTAGCGCAATCTGTACCATCTCATCTGTTACCGCCATCTCTAAATTCATGCGAGTCTGGATAGTTTCAGCCAGAATGCGAACATCGCGGTCAAGGATATGACGACGGTCTTCACGAAGGTGAATAGTGATACCGTCTGCACCGGCACGCTCAGCAATTTCTGCTGCGTGAACTGGATCTGGGTATTGAGTTCCACGTGCATTACGTAGGGTTGCAACGTGGTCGATATTAATGCCTAAAAGGATTGAGCTCATTTTCCAATACTCCGTGCTCTAGAGAGACCTATTTGTGGCATAAACAGCTCTCTACTTTTTAATGGTTTGCCGCCAAGATACGGCTTTAAGGCTATGCGTGTAAAGCGTTTTGCCGCTTTTAACTGCTCTTTCGTTATAAATCTACGTTCACTGATCGCTATCAGTTCATCACCCATAAAGGTAAGGTTGTCACGACGCACTGAGGCGATAAAGCCTTTCTGCTCGCGATAGCGATAAGTCATTGTCGGATCAATAGGTTCTCCGGTACCTGCACAGTGCAGAAAATCAACGCCGTAACCCATTGCTGATAACAGAGCGAGTTCAAAGCGTCGCAATGCAGGCTCAGGATTCTCATTATGCGCCAGTTCTGTTAAAGCATTAAGATAATCATGAAAAAGTGCGGGCATCGGCACTTCTGCCATCAAAACTCGTCCAATTAACTCATTCACATACATGGCGGAGTAGAGGTTAATCCCAGTTAGCGGCAGTCCAAGGCTGATAGGTTCCGCTTGGCGCAATGTTTTCATTGAGCCATTACCAGACCATTTCAGCAGCAGTGGCGTAAACGGCTGCAACGCGCCCTTAAGATTGGAACGCTTACTGCGTGCCCCTTTAGACATCAGTGTCATTCGTCCGAACTCTTCACTGAACACATCTAAAATCAGGCTCGATTCACTGTACGGTCTGCGATGTAATACAAAGCAGCGCTGTAACCCTTCTGAAGACATATCACCTTCTAAATAGAAAAAAGGAGCCTAACTGGCTCCTTTTAAAATGGTTTCGACCCGGAGCGAAGCGCTTGCGCCTCTAGCGGGTTATAAGTCGTCGATGTAGCCTAGTGAACGCAGTGCACGTTCATCATCAGCCCAACCCGACTTCACTTTAACCCAAGTTTCTAGGAATACTTTACGACCGAATAGCTCTTCCATATCCAGACGAGCTTCGCGACCGATTGTCTTGATCTTCTCGCCGCCTTTACCAATCACCATCTTCTTCTGGCCACTGCGCTCAACTAGGATAAGAGCGTTAATGTGGAAGCCATCGTTGTCTGGGTTGTAGTCAAAGCGTTCGATCTCAACCGTCACTGAGTAAGGCAACTCATCACCCGTAAAACGCATCAGCTTCTCACGAATGATCTCTGACGCCATGAAGCGCTGAGAACGGTCTGTTACATACTCTTCAGGGAAGTGGTGTGTCGCTTTCGGAAGATGTTCACGAACGTGCTTACGCAGTACATCAGTGTTCTTACCGTGTTTTGCCGAAATTGGCACAACATCGATGAAGTCCATCTTCTTAGACACTTCCATCATGTGCAGCATCACGTCATTGCGGTCTTGCACGTTGTCTACTTTGTTCACACAAAGAACGACTGGGAAGTTCGCTTTCTTAAGCTTGGTCAGTACCATCTCATCGTCTTCAGTCCAGTGCGTACCGTCAACAAGGAAAAGTACCAAGTTCACATCACTCAAAGAGCTGTTTGCTGCACGGTTCATCAGACGGTTGATAGCACGCTTCTCTTCGATGTGAAGTCCTGGAGTATCAACGTAAATCGCTTGGTAATCCCCTTCGGTCTCTACACCCATAATACGGTGACGAGTCGTTTGAGGTTTACGCGATGTGATCGAAATCTTTTGACCCAAAATATGGTTCAGAAGTGTCGACTTACCTACGTTCGGACGACCGACGATAGCGATGAAACCACAGTGCTGGTTTTCCGGTAGGCTAGGTTCTTTGTTATCAGATGCAAAGAATGCATCGATATCGAATTCTTGGTTGTTATCAGACATTGCTTAGTTGCTCTAATGCTGTTTCAGCAGCCGCTTGTTCTGCCTTGCGGCGGCTAGTGCCTTTACCGATAACAGGTTTATCCACACCTGCCACTTTACACTCAACCGTAAACTCTTGGTTGTGTGCTTCACCTTTAATATTAGTCACTGTGTAGACAGGTAGCGGATTTCTTCGGCCCTGTAGGAACTCTTGCAGACGCGTTTTCGGGTCTTTTTGAGAAACACCAGGCTGAATCGCTTCTAGGCGAGTTTTGTACCAGCTTAAAATGATGCCGCGAATTGTTTCAGTGTCGCTATCTAGGTAGATAGCACCAATGATTGCTTCGACAGCATCTGCCAGAATAGAGTCACGACGGAATCCGCCACTCTTTAACTCACCTGGACCTAATTTTAAGTAATCTCCTAGGGCGAATTCACGACCTAGTTCAGCCAATGTATGTCCACGTACCAAAGTAGCACGCATACGGCTCATATCACCCTCGTTTACTTTCGGGAAACGGTGGTAGAGATCATCAGCGATGACAAAACTTAAAATTGAATCGCCCAGAAACTCAAGACGTTCGTTGTGCTTACCTGCAGCGCTGCGGTGAGTCAGCGCCAGGTGAATGAGATCGGTATCTTTGAACTGATAGCCGATCTTTCTCTCTAGTTTATCAATTGGAGAATTCATGCTCTCTCGATGTATTTAGTGATCGATTAATTAATGCCACCGATGCGGTTGAAACGCACACCAGTTGGGATCCAAGAAGGTAAAACACTGTCTGAGCTGCGCTCAAATTCAAAGCTGATCCAAATCGCAACCGCTTTACCTACTAGGTTTTCTTCAGGGACAAAGCCCCAGTAACGGCTATCTGCACTGTTGTCACGGTTATCACCCATTACAAAGTACTGGCCTTCTGGAACAACCCACTCGTTAACACCTGGACGAGGCTGGTACGATTGCACACGGTCACGACGCAGTGGGTTAACTAAAACTTGGTGCTCAACGTCACCCAACTTCTCATTGAGTTGGATAAGTGGCACGCCGTCTTGAATAAATTGGCTCTCTTCAACGTTACTCAGCTTCACAGGTTTGCAGCCTTGTGTGCCTTTGGTTTGAATACACAGCTCTTTATTACTGTTGTAACGAATCATATCGCCCGGCAGGCCAACCACACGTTTAATGTAGTCAATGTTTGGCTGTGGCGGGTACTTGAATACGATTGAGTCACCACGCTCAGGCTTGCCTGTTTCTACCAGTTGAGTGCGCCATACTGGGTCTTTTAGACCGTAAGCGTATTTCTCAACTAGGATAAAGTCACCTACAAGTAGGGTTGGCATCATCGAGCCCGATGGGATTTGGAACGGTTCATAGATAAATGAACGCAGCACCAAAACAAATGCAATTACAGGGAAAATGGATACGCTATTTTCAACCCACCAAGGCTGAGCCGTCACTTTTGCACTGGTTTCAGCATCTAAACCATTAGTTTGAGCAGTAACGCTAGCCAGTTTCAATTGGCGCTTCTTAGCCCAAACAAACTTCTCTAACGCCCATACAACGCCAGTCACCAAGGTTACGATCACTAAAATAAGCGAAAATGTATTAGCCATTTATATCCCTTAAATTTCATTTCTTTAAAAATAACGAAAGTGAAAGAATAGCGAGCTACCCTTTCACTTTCAATTATTCGTTTATCGTTGGATAAGCCTAGTCTTTGCCAACGTGAAGAATTGCTAAGAACGCTTCTTGAGGCAGCTCTACGTTACCGATCTGCTTCATACGCTTCTTACCTTCTTTCTGTTTCTTCAGAAGCTTCTTCTTACGACTCACGTCACCACCGTAACATTTCGCGATAACGTTCTTACGCAGCTGCTTAACTGTTGAACGAGCGATGATGTGGTTACCGATAGCCGCTTGAATTGCAATATCGAACATCTGACGAGGGATGAACTCTTTCATCTTCTCAACTAGCTGACGACCACGAGTCTGAGACTGATCTTTGTGGGTAATCATTGCTAGTGCATCAACAGTGTCGCCGTTTAGAAGAACGTCTACACGAACCATGTTAGACGCTTCAAAGCGTTGGAAGTTGTAATCCAGTGACGCGTAGCCACGAGATGTTGACTTCAGACGGTCGAAGAAGTCCAGTACCACTTCAGCCATTGGAATATCGTAAACAACCGCTACTTGGTTACCGTGATAGATCATATCGACCTGCACACCACGCTTCTCAACACACAGTGTGATTACGTTACCTAGGTAATCTGATGGCACTAGGATATTACAACGCGCGATTGGCTCACGAATCTCATCGATATCGTTAATAGCCGGAAGCTTAGCCGGGCTATCTACGTAAAGCAGTGTGCCGTCAGTTTTTTCAACTTCGTAAACTACGGTTGGCGCAGTTGTAATCAGGTCTAGGTCGTATTCACGCTCTAGACGCTCTTGGATGATCTCCATGTGAAGCATACCAAGGAAGCCACAACGGAAACCGAAACCTAGAGCTGCAGAGTTTTCTGGCTCGTAGAATAGTGATGCATCGTTTAGGCTCAATTTGCCTAGTGCATCACGGAAGTTTTCGTAATCGTCAGATGATACTGGGAATAGACCTGCGTATACCTGTGGTTTTACTTTCTTAAAGCCCGGTAGTGCCGTTTCACAGCCGTTTTTAGCCAGTGTCAGCGTATCACCTACTGGTGCACCAAGGATGTCTTTAATACCACATACAACCCAGCCTACTTCGCCAGTTTGCAGAACTTCGGTATCAACCTGTTTTGGTGTGAAGATACCTAGACGGTCTACACCCCAAACTTGACCAGTACTCATTACTTTGATCTTGTCGTTCTTTCTTAGAGAACCGTTCTTGATACGTACTAGCGATACAACACCAAGGTAGTTATCGAACCAAGAGTCAATGATCAGTGCTTGTAGCGGCGCATCTGGATCGCCTTCTGGCGCAGGAATCGCTGAAACAATGTTTTCTAGTACATCGTCAACACCAATACCCGTTTTCGCAGAACAGCGAGTCGCTTCCATCGCGTCGATACCAACGATCTCTTCGATCTCTTCAGATACGCGCTCTGGATCCGCAGCAGGAAGGTCAATCTTGTTTAGGATTGGCACAACTTCCAGATCCATTTCAATCGCTGTGTAACAGTTTGCTAGTGTCTGAGCTTCTACACCCTGACCCGCATCGACGACCAGTAGCGCACCTTCACAAGCGGCTAGAGAACGAGATACTTCGTATGCGAAGTCAACGTGTCCTGGAGTATCGATGAAGTTTAATTGATAAGTTTCACCATCTTTAGCAGTGTAGTTAAGAGTCACACTCTGAGATTTGATAGTGATGCCACGTTCACGCTCCAGATCCATCGAATCAAGGACTTGCGCAGCCATTTCACGATCGCTTAATCCTCCACAAACTTGGATTAGACGGTCAGATAGGGTCGACTTACCATGGTCGATGTGGGCGATAATCGAAAAGTTACGAATGTGCTTCATAATTTGGTGTGACAAACTCTTTAAATTAGGACGGTAAGAAAGCCGCGTATCGACCGCGTTTCATAGACTGCGGTGGCGGCATTTCAATCAAGTTGGCAGATTCTACCCAATTTAACCGCAATACGCATCATAAATTAGACAAGCGGCTCACCAAGGATTCGAATCAACACCACTTGCTGCTTCGATTTGTCTTCCATTGGTTTGGCCAAACGTTTTGCAAGGGCAATGCCACCAGCTGTAAATATAGCAGCAGACAAAATAACTGCGCCCTCTCCGACTCCAAGTAAAGGCGCTAACAGCAGCTGACCAAAGGCAGCACCGAGCATCATCATGAACAATGGAACGAGGTACACTAGAGCTGCCGACTCCAGCAGACTCCTTTCAGGAAAACCTATCTCGACGATTTGTCCAGCTTTCACAAGGTTCTTGGTCGTTAATTGCCAGAAAAGGGACTTATTGCCAACGGCTTTGGTCACGATACCAGTGCCACAACTCTTTTGAGAGGAACAGCTGCTGCAACTGGTCTGTTGCTCGCAGCTCAATTGCACATGATAGTGAGCGCCCTGTTTCTCAACGGCGCTCACGGTAGCCAATGCGGTCATCATTGGCTTGTACCTTGATTAGCAGCAAATTGCACCGATTGTGCGATACGCTGCGCGGTTGCAGGAGGAATATCTCCGACTACAGAGATCTCGTTATCACCACTCACTAAGCTATGCAGAGTACGACGACCTTGGCGCACAAGCTGACCTTTAAGAGAGTGCTCATCTCTGTCTGAGATATAAACCGAGAAACTAAATAGACCGTCACTAAACATCTGGCTTTCAACCATCTTATTGGTTGTTGCCATTGGGTAGCGGTTTAGCTCTTTCGCTTCAAATCCATCAGGGATCCAAGAGACACGCCAATCGCTTTCCCCCACTACACCATCGGGTAAAGAGAGGACTTTCGGTAGCTGAGCGTTGTTCAGCCCTGCCATCGCTTCTGCAATCTTGTCGTTAACCACATAAGAAATCGTACGGTACTGCTCTAGAATTTCACCATCTCGGTCGAGCAGATCCGCTCGTAGAGGCAAATTCGTATTCTCATCAACCCAAAGAACATAGGAGTAACGCAGGCCATCTTTTGGCACCACACGCAATACTTGCGTTGTCGTACCGGCTTCACGCGCACGCCCTACCTTCACGAAATCGTAATACTCGTTCAGGATATCAATGTCGTTATTCAACATCGGAATAACTGGCGCAACCATATTGCCAGACTCAATCGTAAAAGGTTCAGTACCTGGTTCGATGTAGCTGACTTCGTTGCCGCGGCGAATTACTTCGCGTACAGGACCACTTAGGTAGACAAGGTGAGCGAGTTGTTGCTCGTCACTTACGGCATGACGATACAAGAGCGGTTCAATACTGCTCTTTTTGATCAGTATGTAGGAAAGTTCGTAATTTAAATGCTGACTGGCCTCGTTCATTTGATGCAATAAGGCCTTTGCAGAGGGCTCTTCTGCAAAGGCGCTTGGAGAGATCAAGCTGAACAGTGTCAGTGCACTGACCAGGAATTTCTTCATTCAATATCCGATTCTAGACGCGACTCATTTTCAGTCGACGCGTCGTTGTTTAATCTCAATTGCAACTCGTAATCTTGCAACATAGCGTGTACGCGCTTGCGCTGCTCTTGCAAGTTAGCATCTGTTACCGGTTTCTCAACAGATTCACGAGTTAGGCTTACTGGCTCTACCGAACCGGCAAACGGGATAGTTTGCAGTACAGGCAGTTGTTCTGCTTCAGGTGCGGCTGGATCGCTACCACCATACTGTTGAACACCCAAAATAACCGCCAACGACACACAAGCCGCAACGGCAACTTGACCAAACTGCTGCAGCCAAGCTGGCATCTGGCGTTTTGCTTGTTGAGGTTTAGGTTGTTCTTCTTGCACTTCTGGAGCAACAGTTTGTGTCTGCTCTGGGCGCAATGAATGCACATTGTTGAGTTTGTTGTGCGCAGGCTCATTCTCAAGCGCCGCAGCAACACTATCCGCAATGTTCCACTCTAGCGTTTCTGGCGCATCGCCTCGCATGACATCACCGATTAAATGGTAACTCTGCCAGGTATCCTTGCTTTCTTGATCGGACTCCAACTCTGCAATCAGAGCTTTATCGACCGTTTCACCATCCATGAGTGCCGAAAGCTTTTCTTTATCAGCCATTATTTTCACCATAATTATTACAAGTTTTAGCGCTGCAAAAGAGGTTTAATTTTCTTTTCCACCGCTTCACGAGCACGGAAAATACGCGAACGTACGGTTCCTACAGGGCAATCCATTACTTCTGCAATCTCTTCGTAACTCAAGCCTTCAAGTTCGCGTAAGGTCATTGCAGTTTTCAAGTCTTCCGGTAGCGCTTCAATCGCTCCGAAAACCACTTCTTTCAATTCTTTCGACAGCGTTAAGTTCTCAGGGTTCGAAATTTCTTTCAGTGCGCTGCCAGTTTCAAAATATTCTGCATCATCTGCATCTACATCGGTTGCAGGAGGCCTACGGCTCTGTGCAACTATGTGATTTTTTGCTGTGTTCACGGCAATTCGGTACAACCATGTGTAAAAGGCGCTCTCGCCTCTAAAGTTTGGTATCGCGCGGTAAGCCTTTATAAACGCTTCCTGTGCCACATCAGCCACATCACCGGAATTATTCACGTAGCGAGAGATAAGATTGCAAACTTTGTTTTGATACTTAACCACTAACAGGTTAAATGCTTGCTTATCTCCACTCTGAACTCGCTCAATCAACACTTGATCGGTTAGCTGCTCGTTCATTCGAGCGGGTACTCCTATTGTTATCACCCTTACCTTCTCAGATATGGGTACTAATTATGCGAAATGTAGTATTGACACCACTGTCTACATGAGCACTATTGTGACTAGGTCAAATAAGGAAAGTTCCAACTTTCTTAAAATTATTTGCCATTATTGTTTCACAATGTGATGTAATAAAAATAGCTACCCCTATCAATTTGGGGAAACTTAAGCAAAAGCAATGGTATTGAGCAATTAAATATTTCTAGATAGCTGTCTATATCTTGATTCTGCATTGTCTTTAAGGACTCATTGAGACTGAGTATAACAGTCGTTAAAGCCCTCCTAAAACAAGACAACGTCAATTTAGAGTGGACAACTCGACTATAGCCCGGGATTTAAAAAGTTTTATGAACGCAAACCGTGAACATCAATGTGATGTATTAGTGGTGGGGAGTGGTGCTGCTGGCTTGTCATTAGCCTTACGCGTCGCTGAACATGCAAAAGTAATCGTATTAAGCAAAGGACCACGTAGCGAAGGATCGACGTACTACGCACAGGGTGGTATCGCGGCAGTATTTGACGAATCGGACAGCATTGAGTCGCACGTTGAAGATACGCAAATTGCTGGCGCTGGGTTATGTGAAGAAGACACCGTTCAATTCATTGCTGAGAATGCTAAAGAGTGTGTGCAATGGCTAATCGATGGCGGTGTGCCTTTCGATAAAGACGAAAACAGCACTGAAGGTCAGCCTAAATACCACCTGACTCGTGAAGGCGGCCACAGCCACCGACGTATCCTACACGCAGCAGATGCAACCGGCATGGCAATGCAGACCTCTCTGCAAGACAACGTTAATAACCACCCAAACATTGAGATCTTCGAGCGCCATAATGCCCTCGATTTGATCACCGAAGATAAAATCGGTGGCTCAAAAGATAAAGTTATCGGTGCCTATATTTGGAACCGCAACCAAGAGCAAGTAGAAACCGTTCGCGCGAAATTCGTGGTACTTGCCACTGGTGGTGCCTCGAAAGTTTACCAGTACACATCCAATCCAGATGTCTCTTCGGGTGATGGTATTGCGATCGCTTGGCGTGCAGGTTGTCGCGTTGCGAACCTTGAGTTCAACCAGTTCCACCCGACTTGTCTATTCCACCCTGAAGCTCGTAACTTCTTGTTAACCGAAGCTCTTCGCGGTGAAGGCGCGTATCTACGTCGCCCTGACGGCACTCGCTTCATGAAAGATTTCGACGAACGTGGTGAGCTAGCCCCTCGTGATGTGGTGGCTCGCGCGATTGACTTTGAGATGAAGCGTCTTGGCGCCGATTGCATGTATGTGGACATCAGCCACAAGCCTGAAGAATTCATTACTGCGCACTTCCCAATGATTCACACGCGCTTGATGGATCTGGGTATCGATATGACCAAAGAACCGATTCCAATTGTTCCTGCTGCGCACTACACCTGTGGTGGCGTGATGGTGAACAAGGATGGCCAGACCGATCTGCAAAACCTCTACGCGATTGGTGAGGTGAGCTACACAGGCCTTCACGGTGCGAACCGCATGGCGTCAAACTCACTACTAGAGTGTGTCGTTTACGCTTGGTCCGCAGCAAAACATATCGTAGAGAACATCGAACAGTCTCAACTGTGTGCAGCGCTACCAGCATGGGATGAGAGCCAAGTGACCAACAGTGACGAAGAGGTTATCATCCAACACAACTGGCATGAACTGCGTCTGTTTATGTGGGATTACATGGGTATCGTACGTACTGATAAGCGTCTTGAGCGCGCTATGCGCCGTATTCAGATGCTGCAGCAAGAGACTCACGAATACTACAGTCACTTTAAGGTTTCAAATAACCTGCTAGAGCTGCGTAACCTACTGCAAGTTGCTGAGCTAATGGTGCGTTGTGCGATGCAACGTAAAGAGAGTCGCGGTCTGCACTATACGCTGGACTACCCTGAACTCGCTGAAGACAGCGGTCCAACGATTCTGACGCCGAACAAAAACTAAGGCGAAAAAATTACGACTTAAAGGGAGCATGATGCTCCCTTTTTGTTTTTAGCCACACCAATAAATAACGATAGTCCGCTTCACGAAAGCTATCTCGCCATACAATGACTGGCTCACCTTCACTGAACTTCAGCATCACAAACAGAGAACGGAAAATAGTATCGCTTGATTGAAGAACACGTTTCTGCCCATTAACCGTTATCTCTTGGTTAGGTCTAAGCTCTATCGCACCCGTCGCTATTGGCCAGCCCATTTTATTGTCGCGCATCATCAGGAACAGCAGTGAGAAGATGCAAGGAGTGGCAACAAGAGGGATATTTGACGTGATAACGAAAAACAAAAGGCACCACAGAGTGGCGCCTTTTGCGAATAATGCGTAATACGAAGGGCTAAGCTTGAGCTTAACGAACCTTGCTGAGGTTGTGTGCAACAATTTTGTCGACCATTGATGCGTGACCTAGGTTTTCACTACGACCGTGACCCATCACCCATGTAAACAGATCGGGATCATCACACTCTAGTAGCGAAACAAAATCACGTTGCTCCTGCTCTTGCAATGAATCAAAACATTCCTCAAAAAAGGGCATGATGACTACATCAAGCTCTAACATACCGCGACGGCAGCCCCATTTAATTCGTGCTTTCTGCTCTGCAGTGTACATTGGTTATCCTCACCTATTATTTTTCTCTCTTCGAGTGTAACAACTCATAAGCGCTGCAACTAGCATAGTCGTCTCAGTCCCTATCTCAGCTCACAAAAAAACCTAGGCTGACAAAAAAAACGAACCGGATTAACATAGACACAAATCAAATTTCTCAGGAAAGGCAAAATGGATTGGAAAAACACGTTTCAACCACTTAATCACACGCACAACGACACACTTCCAGAAGTAATGATGACACACATCTCTGACTGGGGTGCGATTACTATGGTAGGCGACGACAAGAAGTCTTACCTACAAGGCCAAGTAACGTGCGACGTAGTACAGCTAGCGAGTGATGAATCAACGCTAGGCGCACACTGTGATGCGAAGGGTAAAGTGTGGAGCATTTTCCGCCTATTCCACCACAATGATGGTTACGCCCTACTTCAACCTAAGTCAGCGATTGAAGTTGAGCTTCAAGAAATCAAGAAGTACGCGGTATTCTCTAAGGTAACCATTGAGCAGACTGAAGACGTTGTTCTTGGCATCATGGGTTCTCAAGCTGATAGCTTTATCGATACCCTTTCTGAGGATCGTGGCAATGTACGTGCGATCGAAGGCGGTAGCGCTGTGAAAGTCGCGGATTCTCGCTGGGCACTACTTGTGACTTCAGGCGCGGCACAAACATTAGTTGAGGGCAGCTCAGTTGAAAAAGTTTCCGAAACGCTGTGGCAATACTTTGAGATCATAGATGCTCAACCAAAGCTGTCTGCAGCAGAGCAGAATGAACACATCCCGCAAGCGCTGAACTTACAAGCGATTGGCGGCATCAGTTTTAGCAAGGGTTGTTACACTGGCCAAGAGACCGTAGCGCGCGCGAAATACCGTGGCATGAACAAACGTGAAATGCGCATTGTATCTGGTACGACCGAGCAGCCACTAACGTTGGATTCAGCGATTGAACTAGAGCGCAGCGTACGTGAAAACTGGCGTGGTGCAGGCCGTCTTCTGAACGTCTACCAATTCTCTGATAACACGGCTATTGGCCTGATTGTTCTACCGAATAATTTAGATGATGATGTTGAACTGCGCCTTGCCGAGCAACCAGAACACAAATGGACTATCCAACCGCTACCTTATAGCTTGGAAGAAGAGTAATTTCCTTTGAAAACGGTAATTACAGCTTGGTTGGATCAACAGCAGGTGGCCTACCGCCTGCTATTGCAAGATAAAGAAACCACTTCGATTGAAGAGACAGCACAAGCTCGAGGTATTGAGCCGTCACAAATGGTCAAATGTATTCTGCTGCGAGATATGGGCAACCAATACGCGCTGGCGTGTGCACCGGGCGACAAGTCAATTGATCCCAAAAAAGTGCGAGCCGTGCTCAATTGCCGCCGAATGACCTGTGTATCCCAACAAGATGTTGAATCGGTCACTGGCTTTAAAGTCGGCTGTGTTGGCCCACTAGCACTTAAGCGCTATATGCCGATCATTTTTGATCGTTCTCTTCAACAGAATAAAATTGTCACCATCAGTTCTGGTGAGCGAATGGCTGGGATCGCCCTTGATCTCAACGATCTTATGAACCTATGTGCGCCGATTGAAGCCGAGATCTGCAAATAACCTCAATTACAGATCGATCTTGATCTCAAAAGCACTAAGCTTTGTATGAAAATTCTCATAACAATTGAGACATTTATCATATTTACCAGACCGACCAGAAAATATATTTAGTCAAAATTAAAGCATAACTAGTCAAGAAGACTATTCTAGGGTAGTCTACATTCACTGGTTAGGTTTTAATCAAATCGATAACTAACCAGTCAAAGTGAATCCACTGAGTAACGTCAGTCATCCACTTTTGTGTAATGCATCTGTGACTATTCGCCCGTTTTTGAACGGGCTTTTTTTATGCAAAAAATTTACACTTTTATTACACAAATAAAGAATTTACGCCTATTCTTAACTTTGCCAACAGTGTGCTGCCTAAAGCCCAGACAGGAAAGTCAGCAGGCAGTTCACTAAACCCACTATTTTTGAGGAGAAGCTCACGATAAAAACGATATTTGCTAGTAAATCTGCTTACTGCAGCACAAATATCTACTAAGAGACAACTCTACTGCATATTACTCCACGCTTATCACAATTATTCCCCCGGAGATTTTCTATAATATGCTGGCTAGGTAAAGATAAGGATAAGAAAAAATGAGACTGTTTAAGCGCTATACACCCGGTATGATTGCTAAACATGTAAGTCGACTTTTTAAAGGACGAATCTACATTTACGGCGTTGGGAAATTTGAATTTGATAACGGTAAACTGGTTCTGCCAGAGAGGGCTGAAAA
Source organism: Vibrio sp. THAF190c (assembly GCF_009363355.1). Classification (NCBI taxonomy): domain Bacteria; kingdom Pseudomonadati; phylum Pseudomonadota; class Gammaproteobacteria; order Vibrionales; family Vibrionaceae; genus Vibrio; species Vibrio sp. THAF190c. Next base: position 2,822,124 of record NZ_CP045338.1, read on the forward strand.
GCGCCATTTTGATACCGTCAAAGAGATAAACAATGAAATTATGAAGCTAAGGTGCGCTTACGCTTAATCAACATAATTATCGACTGAATACAGAAAAGGGTTGGCACTGCCAACCCTTTTGCGTTTCTAGAAACCTGAGCATTTATCATTAATTGGTGCTTATTGGTCGCTTAGCAAGCTCCGGTAGATTACCGGTTAAACCTAGTGCACGTTTCATGATTTCGTCTTTTGCCCCTGGTAGCTGTCCTGCGAGTTTCATCCCCAAACCACGAATCAACTTCTTAGCTGGGTTGTCTCCTTCAAACAGGTCTTTAAAGCCCTGCATCGAAGCAATCATTTTCGCCGCTTCAGCCTTACGCCAGCGTTCGTAGCTGCGCAGATTACGCTTGGTTCCGATGTCTTCACCCGCTTGCCACAGCTTGATCAACTCTTGCGCTAGACTCGCAGCATCAAGCAAGCCAAGATTCACGCCTTGGCCTGCCAATGGATGAATGGTGTGGGCAGCATCACCGACCAAAGCAACACGCTCTACGGCAAAGTCACGCGCATAACGCATACGAAGTGGGAAGGCAAAGCGCTCACCGACTACGCTACATAAACCAAGCTTGGCATCAAACTCTGTAGTTAGGTGCTTGTTGAACTCTTGTTCGGACATCGATACCAATTTCTCGGCACGATTCGGCTCAGTTGACCATACGATTGAGCTCATATTTGGCGACTGCATCGGCAAAAACGCCAATGGACCTTGCGGTGTGAAGATCTGACGCGCAACACTGTCATGCGCAGATTCAGTGTGAATGTTTGCCACTATCGCGCTGTGCCCATAGTCCCAATGTGTGAGTGGGATATCTTGCTGTCTGCGAACCCATGAGTTTGCACCATCCGCGCCAACAACCAGCTTGGCCGTCAATGCCTGACCATTATCTAGAGTCAGCCAAGCTTCACTTTCGCCAATTGCCAAAGATTGGCATGTAGCTGGCATATACAAGCTCACATTGTCCTGCTTTTTCACTTGCTCCAGCAGTGCCAGTTGAATCACTCGGTTCTCAACAATATGACCAAGATTTGGCTGCGCCAGACGAGTGGAATCAAACTCGATGCGTGCGAAGCTATCTTGCTCCCACACTTCCATCGCTTGATAAGGTGCAGCACGTCGCTGTTCAATACCGCGCCATGCGCCTAGATTACGTAATATCACTTCGCTTGAACGGCTCAATGCCGACACACGAACATCCGGCAGTTCATTCAATCCTTCGCTCGGCGCTTTGCCTTCAATCACAGCGATTCTTAGATCACTATCTTTAAGGGCTGCGGCTAATGCCAATCCAACCATGCCACCGCCAACAATAGCGATATCAACACTTTGCATCATTATTTTCTACCTTATCTCTCAACCAAGCCTAGCGTGTGGCGCAATAAAGGGCCTTTAAGGGGTGAGATGTTATCCATTGCTGCCAATCCGAGATTACGACCTAAGCGTGTAGCTGGCCAGTCATTTGAAAACAGGTGAACCAGACCTGAAGTGAGTGAAATCGTGGTTTCACGATCCGACTCTCGACGTTTTCTAAAGCGTGTTAACCCTGAGTAGTGGCCTGCGTCATCCAGTTGCCCACATACCTCTTCCGCTAGCGACGCAACATCGCGAATGCCGAGGTTAAATCCTTGTCCCGCAATTGGGTGTAGGGTTTGTGCGGCATTGCCAACAATCGCGAATCGATGGGAGATGTTCTGTTGTCGATGACGCAAAATCAGCGGGTAACTCGCCCTCTGTCCTACTTTTTCCAACTTGCCTAGGCGCCAACCAAAGGCGTCTTGCAGTTGCTCAAGAAAGGCCGTTTCATCTAACGCCATTACTTTCTCAGCTTGTTCTGGTGGCAGACACCAAACTAACGACAAACGGTTATTAGTCATCGGTAATAACGCGACTGGGCCGTGCTCAGTAAAACGCTCGAATGCACGTCCAGCATGCGGTTCGTTCGCGACAATATTTGCGATAACGGCAACCTGACCAAAGTCGTGCTCGTTCAGAGTAATACCTAAACGCTCACAGCAAGTCGAGATGGCACCATCAGCTGCCACCAACAACTTAGTGGAAATCGTCTCGCCACAACTCAGTTCAATATCCGTATGCTCAAGATGGCGAGTAATCTCACTCACCGAGGATGGACAAAACAGAGTAATATTGCTTTCAACCTCAAGTTTCTCTTGGTAGATACGCCCAACATCAGCAAGTTCTACCACGTAGCCAAGGGCATCCACTGCGAGCTGCTCGCTAAAGATATCCGTCATCCCTGCATGACCGCGGTCTGAGACATGAATATCTTTGATCGCCGTCGCTACCGGTAAGATCGATGACCACAATTGGAGAGACTCTAAAATCTGCACCGTTCCGTAAGAGAGTGCGATAGAGCGAGAATCAAACCCAGGGTGAGCACTATGGTCAACCTGATACGGTTCAACCACAGCTATCGATAAAGAGCGTTGACTTAACTGGCTGAGGGCTAAAGCAAGTGTTGCACCTGCCATTGCTCCACCAGCAATTACCACATCAAATTGAGCCATCGTGACCTCTAAACTCGAAACAATTAGTGAATGGTTGGTGCACTATCTTCTGATGGACGAGCACCGAACTCCGCATGAATCGTCAATGCACAAGCCTTAACGTGTTCAATAACCTGTTCAAGTAGCTGTGCTTGTTCATCTAGATCATCATCTTCATCGATGCCTAACTTTGCCATCTCTTCTAGATCAGCCAATGCTTCTTTGGTCTCATCTGACGCTTTGTTCAGTTGCGCACCAACCAAGCCTAAACCTGAGATAAAGTGGTTAATCCAATCTGATACACCATCCGCCAGATCAAACAGGCTTGCACTCGCATCTTCGTCAGGAAGCAGCATAGAAAGCTCCATGCCTGAGCCTGTAATCTCACTGGTTGTTACTTTCAACGTTGCTTCTGCCAATGTTAGTGCACGATCCGGCCAACCCATTCCGTCGTTGGTGTAATCGAAGATCAATGGCTGCCAGCTTTTATCTGCAAGGCTTAACCCACCGCTCAGCATCCCTGTTAGTAGGCCATGCATTTCTGCAGGCGTTACAGCAAGGCTTGCTGATTGCAATTCAGTTGCAACCGTTAGGTAGTCAGGTAAAGTAGTTTCGCTCATCAGATAACTCGCTCAGTTGTTCTTTATATCAATCTATTAATCGTACCACTTCACCCCAATTCTAGTAAGCGAAGATCCTTAGCAATTGCAGCAAGAGTGACTACCAAATGTTCAATTTGCTGAATTACTGTGTGCTCAAGCTCTCATTTACAAACAGTCACCCTGAAAAGCTTGAATCTTAATAGCGGTTTACCTATAGTTTCCTCCTCAGAGGAGTTAGCTTCCTCATCGGTGCTGGCACTTTTTCTTTCTCATAATGACAAAGGGCAACGGCCTTAGAATAGCGCGTTAAAGAGTTCATCCATCATGAGTAATCAAGCGGTAGACGTTGAAATATTAGGTAAATTGACTCGAGTTAATTGTCCTGCAGGGCAAGAAGAGTCATTAATCGCAGCGGCGGCCGATCTTGATAATCGATTGAAAGAGATGGCTGAACGTACTAAGGTAACCAATGAAGTTAAGCTGCTGACTATCGCTGCTCTTAACATCTGTTATGAGCTACAGACGAAGAAGTTCGAAGCTAACGACGAACAAAACGCACTGACCGAGCGCATGGAAAAGCTCACTGCATCGCTTTCAGATGTACTCAGTAAGGTTAAGCACGGACAGCAATAGCGTACACAAATTTACCCTGGAGTGTTTGTCAGAGGATTCACGTCCCCGAGCCGATAAGCAATCCCTAAGGGTTAGTACTTGAGTACTATTGAGCATGCTCGGCCCGTACCGAGAAGCCTACGGTAATCATTGCTGATCCGCCTTGAACTCGCTGGTTCAAGGGCCATCTATTCTCAACGGCACTTTGGGGTATCCCTTCTTATGAAGACGCTCACTCGTAACGAGTTTCGCACTCTCATCCGACAGAAACGTAAAGCACTCTCTACTCTTGAACAGCAGCAAGCTGGCTTATATCTCGTTGAACGTTGTTCAACCTTAAACGACATCCATAAAGCGCAACATATCGCCCTCTATATATCTACTGACGGTGAGCTGGATACACAGCCGCTGATCGAATGGCTATGGTCACAAGGCAAAGAAGTCTACCTCCCAGTGCTACACCCTTTTTCGGAAGGGCATCTCCTATTCTTGCGCTACGCGGCGGATACACCAACGGTGCACAATAAATATGGCATTGTGGAACCCAAGCTCGACCAAACTCAGGTTAAACCCGTGCGTGAGCTCGATGTTATCTTTACACCACTGGTTGGCTTTGACTCCGATGGTCATCGCTTAGGCATGGGTGGTGGCTACTACGACCGCACGTTAGCACCTTGGTTCCAAACTGGCGTTGGAGCCACACCCATTGGACTTGCTCATGATTGTCAGCACGTTGAGCAGCTACCTACCGAAAACTGGGACATCCCGTTGCCTAAAATCGTGACTCCGAGTAAAACTTGGCAATGGGAAATTGATGACTAAAGCGCTATAATCCGCCCGCAAACGTTAACTTACACGTACGCTCTATTTATTCAAAAAAGCACGACCTATTCAGGAGATTGGCATGACTCAAGATGAAATGAAAAAAGCGGCTGGTTGGGCAGCACTTCAGTATGTTGAAGAAGGCAGCATTGTGGGTGTTGGTACTGGCTCTACAGTAAATCACTTCATCGACGCACTAGGCACTATGAAAGACAAGATTAAAGGTGCCGTTTCTAGCTCTGTAGCATCTACACAACGTCTAGAAGAACTAGAGATCAAAGTGTATGAGTGTAACGACGTTGCGAAACTCGACATCTACGTTGATGGCGCGGACGAAATCAACCCAACTCGTGACATGATTAAAGGCGGCGGCGCTGCTCTTACTCGCGAAAAGATTGTTGCTGCAATCTCTGAAAAATTTGTTTGTATTGTTGATGGCACTAAAGCCGTTGACGTACTAGGCAAGTTCCCACTGCCAGTAGAAGTTATCCCTATGGCTCGCTCTTACGTAGCGCGCGAGCTTGTAAAACTAGGTGGTGACCCGGTTTACCGTGAAGGCTGTATCACAGATAACGGCAACGTGATCTTAGACGTGCACGGCATGGCGATTGAAAATCCAAAACAGATGGAAGACATCATTAACGGTATTGCTGGTGTTGTAAGTGTTGGTCTATTTGCTCACCGTGGTGCGGATGTTGTAATTACAGGCACCCCTGAAGGCGCAAAAATCGAAGAATAACAAACCAGTAATAGTGCTACTTTCTGTTACTTCATTACATACGGTGCCTAAGGGCACCGTTTTTTTTGCTTAGCTTCTGTAAAATTATGGCTTATTCCGTAATTTTCTTACCCAAATCATTTTTTTTTTGTTACTTTATTGTTCAGAAGACGCACAGGGAAAACGTTTGTCTCCTAACAAAATGGTTAGTTTTATCCCCTTAAGCCATTTTGTAGCACGTGCGCCGCATTTGCCCAACCTTTCCATTTTAAAGGACGAGAACAATGGCCAAAGTTTCACTGGAAAAAGATAAGATTAAAATTCTGCTGTTAGAGGGACTTCACCCTTCTTCAGTTGAAGTACTACAAGCCGCCGGTTACACCAATATTGAATATCATAAAGGCTCCCTACCTGAAGAAGAGCTACTAGAAGCAGTTAAAGATGCGCACTTTATTGGTATCCGTTCTCGTACAAATCTATCCCAAGAAGTCATCGATGCAGCTGAGAAGCTGGTTGCAATCGGCTGTTTCTGTATCGGTACTAACCAAGTTGACCTAGACGCTGCGGCTAAGCGCGGTGTGCCTGTGTTTAACGCACCTTTCTCAAACACGCGTAGTGTTGCTGAACTAGTGCTAGGTCAGGTACTTCTACTTCTACGTGGTATTCCAGAGAAGAACGCTCTTGCGCACCGTGGTATTTGGAAAAAGAGTGCAGACAACTCTTACGAAGCGCGTGGTAAACGCTTAGGTATCATCGGTTACGGTCACATCGGTACTCAGCTAGGTATCATTGCTGAAAACTTAGGTATGCGCGTTTACTTCTACGACATCGAGAACAAGCTGTCGCTAGGTAACGCAACGCAAGTTCATACTATGACTGAGCTTTTGAATAAGTGTGATGTAATTTCTCTGCATGTTCCTGAAACAAACGAAACCAAGAACATGATGGGTAAAGAGGAATTCGACCGCATGAAGCCGGGCGCTATCTTCATCAACGCTGCGCGTGGTACGGTTGTAGATATCCCAGCACTATGCGGTGCACTTGATTCTGGTCACTTAGGTGGTGCAGCGATTGATGTATTCCCAACAGAACCTAAAACCAATGCCGACCCATTTGAGTCACCATTAATGCAGTTCGACAACGTGATCCTAACACCGCACGTAGGTGGTTCTACTCAGGAAGCGCAAGAGAACATCGGTGTAGAAGTAGCGGGTAAACTGGCTAAGTACTCAGACAACGGTTCAACGCTATCAAGTGTTAACTTCCCAGAGGTATCTTTACCGCTGCATACAGGTACATCACGCCTGCTGCACATCCACGAAAACCGTCCAGGTATCCTGACTCAAATCAACACCATCTTCGCTGAAGAAGGCATTAACATTGCGGGTCAGTATCTACAAACGGCAGCTGACATGGGTTACGTAGTCATTGATGTTGAAGCGGATCGCTCTGAAGAAGCACTGCTGAAGCTGAAAGAGATTGAAGGCACGATCCGTGCTCGTCTACTTCACTAACCTCTCCGTTTAGCGGATGTAAAAAAGGCTCTCATTACGAGAGCCTTTTTAGTATTTGGCCTACTGTAGGCAATTAGATCATGATGATCCAATTACTCTTCAAGCTGATAGATCACATCAACACGATCACGAATGGTGATTGTCGAATCTTGATATGAATTAGATTCTGTTCTTGAATCCATAGCCATCGAGCGCATCAAAACCGGTTGTGCGTACTGTGCGTTATAATCAATGCGCCACACATCACCGAGCTCTTTATCAAAACCATTCGCTAAAGACTTAGCTTTAGTTTGCGCATCTTTAATCGCTTCTAAACGAGCCATCTCTTGATACTTCGCTTGGTCACGAACTTGCAGCTGGATGTTATCCACCTGATTGATTCCTTCGCTTAGCGCAATATCCAAATAACGATTCAGGTTTGCTAAATCTTCAACCTGTACTGTGACATTACGTGACGCTCGGTAACCCACAAGTTCTGGTTTGCCCTCTTTTGGATAATGGTACTGAGGCGCAAGATATAGGTTAGAGCTTTGAATGCTGGTTTTATCAATGCCAGCTTCTTCTAATTTGTTCAGAAAAGCAGTAACGACTCTGTCTACCGTGCCCTTTGCTTGCTCGGCTGTCATGGTTGACTCGACCACCTTTACAGAGAAAGTAGCCATGTCTGGCTTGGCAACGACTTCACCGTAACCGGTCGTTGAAAGATGAGGAAAACTGGTCACCTCAGCCCATGATGGGAAACTGATAACACTCAGAGCTGCAGTCAGAGTAAGAGATGTCGCTAACATATTTGGAACTAACTTCATTAGGAAAACCCATGCTAAGCAAATGTCTTATCATCATAGAGTAATTTATCGTGATACCAATGAGGATATTGAACTTCTTACATAACTTTTACGCTGCAAAAACCGTCAGCTTACTGAGGAAGGTGTTGATGCGCATAGTCAAGAATGGCCTGGGAAATCTCTTTGAGTACCCCACTCTCGAGCTGCCAGTGATGCCAATAGATCCGATAAGAGAGCAGGAACCCCGGCGTGATATCAATCAACGAGCCCGACTCTAGCTCCTCAACGATCTGTAAACGCGGAATCAAACAGTAAGCGACGCCAGACATGGCAATACGAACAAATGCTTCTGAGCTACCCACCGTATGATTAATCACGGCATCTCTTGGCACATTAAAGTGGTCATGGAGAAACTTCTTATGCAGATCATCATACTGATCATAAGAGACAGCTGGTGCACGCTTGAGAGTTGCGTAGTTAACACCTTCAGAGAAATAACGCTGATAAAATTCAGGGCTTGCGACACAGACATAATCCATCCGACCTAAATAATCTGCGCGACACCCTGGAATCGCTTGAGACTCTAAACTGATCGCGCCAGCAACCTCACCATTCTTGAGTTTGGCGATGGTCCTCGCTTCACCATGAATAGCCATATTCAATTCGACTTGTCGCGTTTTCATTACATCCGACAGTGCTGGCAATAACCAAGTCGCGAGACTATCTGCATTGGTCGCAATTGAAACTGACAGCGCTTGGCTGCTCTCTTCATTCATCAACTCGGGGACGAGCTCATGCTCAAGCAGGCGCACACGTCGGTATAGTCCTAATAATTTCTTACCCGCAGGGGTTGGTCTCGGTGGTGTTTCACGAATCAATACCGGCTGCGCAAGCCATTTCTCGAGCTGCTTAATGCGTTGTGATACCGCAGACTGAGAGATATAGAGATGCTCTGCAGCTCTCTCAAAACTTCGCTGATTCACAACAGAATCAAGGGCTTCTAACCATTTGTAGTCCATTCCTCTCACTGTTTTTCCTCCTCGAGATAGATGCATTCAACAAGTATAAGCTTGTCTAATATTAGATTAAAATCATTAATTATACTTATTCAATATCTCAGCGTATCTTCTCTCTAAAACTAAGGGTTCAACAGATTACGTGGAGGTTAAAATGAGTTTTTGGGTTTTATTACAAGGGTTTGGATTAGGTGCGAGCATGATTATTCCTATTGGTGCGCAGAATGCCTATGTCTTGAATCAAGGTATTAAGCGCAATCACCATTTAACTACAGCAACGATTTGTAGCTTGCTCGACACCCTATTTATTTCGTTAGGTATCTTTGGTGGTGGTGCTATCTTGTCGCAGAATGAAGTCTTACTAACTTCGGTAACTCTGGGTGGTATCGCTTTCCTAACTGTCTATGGTTTGTTGTCGTTGCGCAGTGCTTTTAAAGCACTATCAGACAAGGAATCAAAGGGAGAGGTGTTAGCTCGTGGTAAGCGTACCGTGATCCTAGGGGCGCTGGCAGTGACCGTGCTAAACCCTCACTTGTATCTAGACACTGTCGTCATCTTAGGTTCGATTGGCGGCCAATTTGAAGGTAACGATCGTCTTGCTTTCGCTTTGGGGACAATCCTTGCGTCATTTGTGTGGTTCTACTCGCTCTCACTAGGCGCAGCTAAGCTAGGCCCAACACTGTCAAAACCAAGAGTGAAAAAAGGCATTGATATCGCTGTCGCGACCATGATGTTTACGATTGCAGCAGTATTAACTAACGGCTTGATTGAACAGTACTTGTAATCACATCATTGTTAGAATACCAATCAAACAAAAAGGCGGATAACCTAAGTTATCCGCCTTTCCTTTCAAAAGCTTATCGCTGTAGAAGCTAATTCAAGATTAAGCTTCTACTTTGTTCATGTGAACATCCATTTGTGGGAATGGGATTTCGATACCTTCTTTATCCAAGCCTTCTTTGATCGCTTGCATTAGGTCGAAATACACTCCCCAGTACTCTTCTGTTTTAACCCATGGACGAACCACGAAGTTAACTGAAGAATCCGCTAGAGTATGAACACCAACTTGAACACCTGGCTCTTTCAATACACGCTCATCTGATTCACAGATCTTAGTCAGAAGCTCTTTGGTCTTTTGTAGATCAGCACCGTAAGAAACACCAATCATCAGATCGATACGACGTGTCGCATGACGAGAGTAGTTCGTGATTGGGCTACCAATCACGCTGCCGTTTGGTACTACAACCATCTTGTTATCAGGCGTTGTTAGAACCGTTTGGAAAATCTGAATCGAATCTACAGAACCCGCTACACCACCAATCTCAACGTAGTCGCCAGACTTGAATGGACGGAATGCAACAATCAGTACACCAGCAGCAAAGTTAGATAGTGAGCCTTGCAGAGCAAGACCAACAGCTAGACCAGCCGCACCAATTACAGCAACCACTGACGCAGTTTGAACACCTAAACGACCAAGAGCGGCAATCAGAACAATAACAAACAACAAATAACGAACTAAGCCGTGGATAAACTCAACGACAGCTCGGTCCATCTTCTTCTTCTGAAGCACTTTAGAGACGCTATTCGCTACCGCTTTAACGATAATGTTACCGATAAATAGGATAACCAGTGCTGAAATGATGTTTACACCGTACTGAATAAAGAGATCTGAGTTATTCGTTAACCACTGTTCTGCATTTGAAAGACTATCCACAATTGGGGTCTCAAATTCGGTAGAGCTTTCAGCCATAATTTGCATCCTCTATGTAATATGCTACGAGCTAAACTGCCTTAAACCAAATACCGTAGATAAAGCACAAATAATTTCACTTTATATAACGAAATCATCACCTTAAAAACAAATCTTGGCTAAGTCCTTTTTACTAAACAGAGTGTCTACCCCTGTTTTTCGGCACGATATCCTATCTTTGACAGATTGCAAAGTCATATTTATGTAAGCTCTTGAATAAAGGAAACTTACGCATAAACACAAATACCGATAGTTAAAAGACTACGAAATTTATTCACCGTACGCTAGGGTTTTCACATATTTCATACAAGTTTTTATCAGGCACAAAAAAACCCGCTCAATGAGCGGGTTTTCAAAACTTTAGCGTTAATTAATTCAGAAGAATTATAGTACGTCTACAGCGTTAAGGTCAGCGAATGCTTTCTCAAGACGAGTAACCATAGAAGCTTGACCAGCACGTAGCCATACGCGTGGATCGTAGTACTTCTTGTTTGGCGCATCTTCGCCAGTTGGGTTACCGATTTGACCTTGTAGGTAGTCACGGTTTTCCGCTTCGTATGCACGGATACCATCCCATGTAGCCCACTGTGTATCAGTATCGATGTTCATTTTGATAACACCGTAGCCGATAGACTCTTGGATTTCTGCTTCAGTAGAACCAGAACCACCGTGGAATACGAAGTTTAGAGCGTTAGGTGCGATACCGAACTTCTCTGCACAGTATGCTTGAGAGTCACGTAGGATAGTTGGAGTTAGAACAACGTTACCTGGCTTGTATACACCGTGTACGTTACCGAAAGATGCAGCGATAGTGAAACGTGGGCTAACAGCGCTTAGTTTCTCGTATGCGTAAGCAACGTCTTCTGGAGAAGTGTAAAGCTCAGATGCGTCCATATCAGAGTTATCAACGCCGTCTTCTTCACCACCAGTACAACCAAGTTCGATCTCGATTGTCATGTTCATTTTAGCCATGCGCTCTAGGTATTTAGCACATGTTTCGATGTTCTCTTCTAGAGACTCTTCAGAAAGGTCTAGCATGTGAGAAGAGAATAGAGGCTTACCAGTTTGAGCGAAGAACTCTTCACCAGCGTCTAGTAGACCGTCGATCCATGGAAGAAGTTTCTTAGCAGCGTGGTCAGTGTGAAGGATAACTGGAACACCGTAAGCTTCAGCTACAGCGTGTACATATTTAGCACCAGCTACAGCACCAAGGATTTGAGCGCCTTGACCTTCAAGTTTAACGCCTTTACCTGCGAAGAAAGCAGCACCGCCGTTAGAGAACTGAACAACAACTGGAGACTTAACTTTAGCAGCTGCTTCTAGTACTGCGTTTACAGAGTCAGTACCAACAACGTTTACTGCTGGAAGAGCAAAGTTGTTTTCTTTTGCTACTTCAAATACTTTCTGTACGTCATCGCCAGAAATTACACCAGGTTTTACAAAATCGAAGATCTTAGACATGGAAATAGTCCTATTTATTCTATCGTTTTAAGATTAAAAAACTTAAGTTTAAAAACTTGCAAACGTTTGCTCACAACTTATGCCATTCTAGCAAAAAAGTGTGACATGCAGCAAACGTTAAAGGCGGGCATAGTCACCCGCCTTCATATTCATTACGCCTTAGCGCGCTCTTCTAGCATAGCAACTGCTGGAAGTACTTTACCTTCAACGAACTCAAGGAAAGCACCGCCGCCAGTAGAGATGTAAGAAACGTCAGCTTTGATACCGAACTTGTCGATAGCTGCTAGCGTGTCACCACCACCTGCTACAGAGAAACCTGCAGACTCAGCGATTGCTTTAGAGATACCTGCTGTACCCGCTTCGAAGTTCTTGAATTCGAATACGCCTACAGGGCCGTTCCAAAGGATAGTTTTAGCGTTGCCGATGATTTCAGCTAGAGCCGCTGTTGATTCTGGACCTAGGTCGAAGATCATGTCGTCGTCTGCAACTTCAGAAACGTGCTTGATTTCAGCTTCTGCGTTCTCATCGAATGCTTTTGCACATGCTACGTCAGTTGCAACTGGGATAGCACACTCTTTCATTAGCTTTTGAGCTGTTTCAACTAGGTCTGCTTCGTATAGAGACTTACCTACGTTGTGGCCTTCAGCAGCGATAAACGTGTTCGCGATACCACCACCAACTACAAGTTGGTCAGCAACTTTAGATAGAGACTCAAGAACAGTCAGTTTAGTAGAAACTTTAGAACCACCAACGATCGCAACTAGTGGACGCTCTGGGTTATCCATTGCTTTACCTAGTGCTTCTAGCTCAGCAGCAAGAAGAGGACCAGCACATGCTACAGGAGCGTGAGTACCAACACCGTGAGTAGATGCTTGTGCACGGTGAGCCGTACCGAATGCATCCATTACGAAGATGTCACATAGAGATGCGTATGCTTTAGATAGCTCTTCTTCGTTCTTCTTCTCGCCTTTGTTGAAGCGAACGTTTTCTAGAACAACAAGCTCACCAGCGTTCAGCTCTAGGCCGTTTAGGTAATCTTTTGCTAGTTTAACGTCACACTCTAGAGCGTCGTTTAGGTAGTTAACTACAGGTTGTAGAGAGAACTCTTCGTTGTACTCGCCTTCCGTTGGGCGACCAAGGTGTGAAGTAACCATTACTTTTGCACCAGCTTCTAGACAAAGCTTGATAGTTGGTAGAGATGCAAGGATACGAGCATCTGAAGTTACTTTACCGTCTTTTACTGGTACGTTTAGGTCAGCACGGATAAATACGCGTTTACCTGCTAGTTCCAGGTCAGTCATCTTGATCACAGACATGATTTGTCCTCTCAAATTTAAATAAATATAAAGTTTTGGAAACTCAGCAACCCTGCTAAGCCTATAAATTCTTCAACTGGTCATAATATGTGGATACTTGGCATTTATTTCAAGCTTAAAAATAAATAATCCGCATATTTGCTTCCGGGCCTTACTTCTCGCCGTCAGAAGCTTGCATTGCAAGTACCGTATCCAGCATTCGGTTTGCAAAGCCCCATTCGTTATCACACCACACTAGCATTTTTACTAAGTGGCCGTTGCTCACTCTGGTTTGAGTACCATCCACAATCGCGCTATGGGGATCGTGATTAAAGTCGATGGATACGAGCGGCGCTTCAGTATAGTCAACGATGTTGTGTAATGTACACTGAGATGCGTTAACAATGGTTTGATTTACGTCATTAACTTTCACATTCGTATTAATTGTGACACTTAAATCCATTGCTGTAACGTTAACCGTCGGTACTCGCACAGAAATCGCTTCAAACTTGTTAGAAAATTTCGGAAAGATTCGCTCAATACCTTTATGAAGTTTGGTATCAACCGGAATAATAGATTGGCTCGCAGCACGGGTACGACGCAAGTCCGAGTGGTAGGCGTCAATCACCTGCTGGTCATTCATCGACGAGTGAATCGTGGTGATAGTGCCAGAATCGATACCAAACGCCTCATCAAGAACCTTGATGATAGGTACGATACAGTTGGTGGTACATGAACCATTGGAAACAATGCGATCGCTGGCTTTGATGGTGTCGTGATTAACGCCATAAATAATGGTGTTGTCGAGATCGTTCGCACCTGGGTGTGAGAACAGCACCTTTTTAGCGCCAGCTTCGATATGAGCGAGGCCATCGGCACGGCAACCATACACACCGGTACAATCAAGCACGATATCCACTTCAAGATCGCGCCAAGGGAGTAGGTCAATTTCAGCTAAATGGAGAATACGAACAGTATCGATTTCACCACTTTCATGATGAATATAAATATGCTCTTGATCGTTCGAGATTTTCTTGCCGAAACGGCCGTGACTGGTGTCGTATTGAAGCAGATGAGCCATAGCATCAGGTTGTGCTAACTCATTAACTGCGACGACTTTGATTTGTTGGCTTTTGCCACTTTCATAAAGCGCTCTTAGAACATTGCGCCCTATTCTTCCAAATCCGTTGATTGCGACTTTTAGCATAGTTCCATACATCTAACCAAAATTTCGTGCAACAGATGATAACCGAATCCTACCTAAAAGGCATTAGTTGAGTGATCTAACTCGCTAAAAATAATTCATAACAGCCATCAATGGTCGGCTGGCAATATACTGATGATGAAGATGAGCTAATCAAACTCTACGGCTGTTTTTCCTCTCGTTTTTCAACCAAAGGGAAAGGTTATGTCTGGATACCCAGCGACTCATTTTTGTAGAAAGTGCAACAAAGAAACACCTCACAGAGAAATACTTGTTCGCCAATCCAGCAGCTATGACCAAGATAAAACATGGTTCGGCAAAGTAAAATTGTTTGCCCACGCTATTATCAATGGTGGTCACTACTACAACATGGATCGCTACGTGACATGCAAAGTATGTGGGACTAAAGAGCTGGATAACTGGGGAAGTGAGTTCGAGTAACCTGCTTTCGTTGCAATCAATAAAAAAACCGAGCTATCAAAGCTCGGTTTTCTATTTTCACTTCAGCATAAGGCCTTCGTGGATAACTCACATTAAGCTAGAAGCTCTTGAGCTGTGCTTACTACGTTTTCAGTAGTAAAGCCGAACATCTTGAATAGTTCGCCAGCTGGTGCAGATTCACCGAATGTTGTCATACCGATGATGCGACCGTCGAAGCCAACGTACTTATACCAGAAGTCAGCAATACCCGCTTCGATAGCGATACGTGCTGTTACGTCTGATGGTAGAACTTCTTCGCGGTACGCTGCGTCTTGCTTGTCGAATGCATCAGTAGATGGCATTGAAACAACGCGTACTTTTTTGCCTTCAGCCGTTAGTTGCGCGGCAGCTTCTACTGCTAGCTCAACCTCAGAACCCGTTGCGATAAGGATAAGCTCTGGCTTACCTTCACAGTCTTTCAGGATGTAAGCACCTTTTGCGATGTTCGCTACTTGCTCTGCATCACGAGGTTGCTGTGCAAGGTTTTGACGAGAGAAGATTAGAGACGTTGGTGCGTCTTTACGCTCGATAGCCAGTTTCCAAGCCACTGCAGACTCAACCTGGTCACATGGACGCCATGTGCTCATGTTCGGTGTTAGACGTAGTGATGCCATTTGCTCAACTGGTTGGTGAGTTGGGCCATCTTCGCCAAGACCGATAGAATCGTGTGTGTAAACTTGGATGTTCTGAACTTTCATCAGAGCAGCCATACGCATTGCGTTACGAGCGTATTCCATGAACATTAGGAAGGTTGCGCCGTAAGGAACGAAACCACTGTGTAGTGCGATACCGTTCATTATAGCTGTCATACCGAATTCACGTACACCGTAGTGGATGTAGTTACCAGAGAAGTCATTTGCTTCTAGAGACTTAGAACCAGACCACATAGTTAGGTTCGAAGGTGCTAGGTCAGCAGAGCCGCCCATAAATTCTGGAAGCATTTGACCAAACGCTTCTAGTGCGTTTTGAGATGCTTTACGTGATGCGATATCAGCAGGGTTTGCTTGAAGATCAGCAATGATTTGGTTTGCCTTCTCTTCCCACTCAGCTGGTAGTTCGCCATTCAGACGACGCTTAAGCTCTGCTGCTTCTGCTGGGTAAGCCGCTGCGTACGCATCAAACTTCGCGTTCCAAGCCGCTTCTTTCTCAGCACCTGCTTCTTTTGCATCCCACTCAGCGTAGATGTCTGCAGGAACTTCAAATGGACCGTGAGCCCAGCCTAGTGCTTCTTTCGTTGCTGCGATCTCGTCGTGACCTAGTGGTGCGCCGTGACAGTCGTGAGAGCCTGATTTGTTAGGAGAACCAAAACCGATGATAGTTTTAGTACAGATAAGCGTAGGACGAGGGTCTGCTTTAGCCGCCTCGATTGCAGCGTTGATCGCTTCGATATCGTGACCGTCTACTGCAGGGATTACGTGCCAGCCGTATGCTTCAAAACGCTTAGGCGTGTCGTCAGAGAACCAACCTTCAACTTCACCATCGATAGAGATGCCGTTGTCATCCCAGAAAGCGATAAGCTTACCAAGACCTAGCGTACCTGCTAGAGAACATGCTTCGTGAGAGATACCTTCCATCAGACAGCCATCACCCATGAATGCATAAGTGAAGTGGTCAACGATATCGTGGCCTTCTTTGTTGAACTGAGCAGCAAGTGCTTTCTCAGCCATCGCCATACCAACCGCGTTAGTGATGCCTTGGCCTAGAGGACCTGTTGTCGTTTCGATACCTGGTGCGTAGCCATACTCTGGGTGACCTGGAGTCTTAGAGTGCAGTTGACGGAAGTTCTTAAGATCTTCGATAGATAGCTCATAACCGCTTAGGTGAAGCAGAGAGTAAATTAGCATTGAGCCGTGGCCGTTTGACAATACAAAACGGTCGCGGTCTGCCCACTCTGGATTTGCTGGGTTGTGGTTCAAGTGACCACGCCAAAGAACTTCAGCGATGTCAGCCATCCCCATAGGTGCGCCTGGGTGGCCTGAATTAGCTTGTTGAACACCGTCCATACTAAGTGCGCGGATTGCATTTGCGAGATCTTTACGAGAAGGCATGTCTGCTCCTGAGTGCATAAGCGATTTGAAAAATGAGAAATAATTGCTAGTTATTAGCGCGGTTATTCTCTCAAACGCCTATGGCGACTGCAAACGTTTTGCTGAGGTTTTCAAGGTCAGTTTTCGCACTTTTACAACATTTCCCTAGTTTTTAACGGACTAGCACAAGTGAGAAAGCAATCGTTTGGTTATGACATATCATAAAAAAGAGCTTGTAATTCGACCGTTAAAAATTAGAATAGACGTCTAGATGTAGAAACACCTACAGAATTTATTGAATTTAATCTCGGCGCAGCCCGCTGCGACGCAGATAGAAACTTTGCACCTAATACTAAAAGTGGAGCTCTCATGGCTAAACACCTTTTCACTTCTGAATCTGTTTCAGAAGGCCATCCAGATAAAATTGCAGACCAAATCTCTGATGCTGTTCTTGATGCCATCTTAGAACAAGATCCAAAAGCACGTGTTGCTTGTGAGACATACGTGAAAACGGGCATGGTTATGGTTGGCGGTGAAGTAACAACGTCTGCATGGGTTGATATCGAAGAGATCACTCGTCAAACAGTTCGTGAAATTGGTTACGTTCACTCTGATATGGGCTTTGATGCTGACTCTTGTGCAGTACTAAACACTATCGGTAAGCAGTCTCCAGACATCAACCAAGGTGTTGATAAAGCAGATCCTAAAGAGCAAGGTGCAGGTGACCAAGGCATCATGTTTGGTTACGCAACAAACGAAACTGAAATCCTAATGCCAGCACCAATTACCTACTCTCACCGCCTTGTTGAAAAACAAGCTGAAGTACGTAAAAGCGGCAAGCTAGACTTCCTTCGCCCAGATGCGAAATCACAAGTTACTTTCCAGTACGACCAAGGCAAGATCGTTGGTATCGACGCTGTTGTTCTTTCAACGCAACACTGTGATTCAGTAACAACTCCTGATCTACGTGAAGCAGTAATGGAAGAGATCATCAAGCCAGTACTACCTTCTGAGTGGATTAACAAAGACACTAACTTCTTCATCAACCCAACTGGCCGTTTCGTAATCGGTGGCCCAATGGGTGACTGTGGTCTAACTGGTCGTAAGATCATTGTTGATACCTACGGCGGCGCAGCTCGTCACGGTGGTGGTGCATTCTCTGGTAAAGATCCATCAAAGGTTGACCGTTCTGCAGCTTACGCAGCTCGTTACGTTGCTAAAAACATCGTTGCAGCTGGCATGGCAGACCGTTGTGAAATCCAACTTTCTTACGCTATCGGTGTTGCTGATCCAACATCTATCATGGTTGAAACTTTCGGTACTGAGAAAGTATCTCATGACATCATCATTGAAGCAGTTCGTCAAAACTTCGACCTACGCCCATACGGCCTTCAAGAGATGCTGAACCTTCTTCAGCCAATCTATAAGAAGACGGCAGCTTACGGCCACTTCGGTCGCGAAGAGTTCCCATGGGAAGCAACAGACAAAGCAGCAATCCTAGCTGACTTCGCGGGCCTAAAATAATTTAACGCTACGCAAAAAAATTTCCAAAAGCCCTTGCTCGTTAGTAAGGGCTTTATTTTTATACAGTTACCTCAACTACCCCACCATATTTCGTCCACTTCTCTTCTTATACCCCTCTCAAAAACACCCCGGATAATTTGTGTTTTTTGACAGTAGTGACAATAGTTAGAGTACTCCTAGGCGATCAAGCTCACATTTGGTGCAACAACTGGTTAGGTTACACCCTGTTAGGAAACACGAGACAACTCTCTAGGACATGATATTTCAATAACAGCTCAGCCAAGATGACTCGCTGCCAGCCGCTGTGAAGACATACGAGGTTGAATTTAGGACGTTATTTTAACTAAGGGGAAGTTATGCCTCGTACTGCAAATCCATCCGATTTTAAAAAAGACAAAAATAGGGTGAGTGACAGTGAATACGCTCGCACTATTCCGTGTAACCAAGTCAGTATTTCTGCGCCCTTTCATTGGCTGTCACTCGCGCTTCACGATTTAGTGCGAATGCCGATGATCAGTGCATTCTATGGTTTATGTTTTATGGCAGCTGCCGTGGCGATTGTTCAGCTTGTTCAGTGGCAAGGTACACACCTAGTGGTTATGCCGAGTCTGATTGTCTACATGCTGATTGGGCCGTTTTTAGCGCTCGGCTTATATGATGCTAGCTGGGAGAGAGAGAAAGGCCACAACGCTAGTCTATTCCACTCAATGAAGGCAATCACTCGCAACTCAACTCACCAATGGGCATTTGCCATTGTGCTAATGGTAGCGATGATTTTCTGGATGAGAATCGCAGCCCTGTTACATGCTCTATACCCATCAGTGCAAGGTGCACCACTTGCTGAGTTTGCCCCATTCTTGATAACAGGCTCTGTGGTCGGCTTTGTCATTGCTAGCCTCATTTTTAGTATCTCAGCCTTCTCGATTCCACTAATGATGGAGCGCCGAGTTGACGTAATGAGTGCGATATTCACTAGCTTCAACGCGGTGAAATCTAACCTACCAGCTATGGTAGTATGGGCTGCCATCATTTGCGGCGGTATCTTAATTGGTTTTGCCACTTACGGTGTCGGTATGATCGTGACCATGCCGCTACTCGGCTATGGTACATGGCACGCCTACCATGAGACCATCAAGAAAAAGCACCACATGTAATACCTGATCTACATCGGGAGCAATGATAGGATAAGGCCTTAGCATCAAGCTAAGGCCTTTTGTTTGGAGTCTCACTTTTGTCGTCTTACAGCCCATTACACCATCGTGCCAACAAGAAATTGGCTGAGTGTATTCACATTGCAAACTCGCACTTCTCTCGCCAATTTCCAATTCCAAAGCTGACTTATCAAGTACGAGGGAAAGCTGCGGGAAAAGCTTATCTTCAACTTAATGAAATACGTTTAAATTCGGTGCTGTTCAATGAAAATCAAGATGCCTTTATTGAGGAAGTGATCCCTCATGAGATAGCACACCTTATTACTCATCAAGTCTTTGGTCGCGTTAAGCCTCATGGTAAAGAGTGGCAGTATGTAATGGAGCAAGTGTTCAAGGTGCCAGCAAAGACCACGCATAGCTTTTCGGTGGACTCAGTACAAGGCAAGACATTCGAATACAACTGCGGCTGTACCCTCTACCCACTGACCATCCGTCGTCATAATAAAGTGCAGCGCAATCAAGCAAGCTACCGCTGTCAGCAGTGCAAGCAGCTTCTCACTTTCACCGGTAAACAGCTCAGCTAAGCACAATAAAGCCAGCCATAAAATGTAATAGAGTAAAGTGTCACTTGAGTGCTAGACTGATAATTATCATACTTTTATCAGTCTTTTCGCATGAAAAAATCACCTTCAAAAGCATTTAGCCTACTGGTGTCTTTTTGCTTTTCAATACTATTTGGCCTACTGGTAACCCAAAGTGTTTTCGCCGCGCCGCCAAGCTCTTTTTCCAAAGCAAAACAGGAAGCCGTAAAGATCTACCTTGACCACCCCACTTCTTTCTATTGTGGTTGTGACATTACTTGGAAGGATAAAAAGAAAGGGGTCCCTGACCTTGAAGGTTGCGGCTATGAAGTCAGAAAACAGCAGAAGCGAGCTTCTCGCATTGAGTGGGAGCATGTGGTGCCTGCATGGCAATTCGGCCACCAGCGTCAGTGTTGGCAGAATGGCGGTCGTAAGAACTGCACCCGCAATGACAAGGTCTTCAAATCAATGGAAGCAGACCTCCACAACCTAACTCCTGCGATCGGTGAAGTGAATGGTGATCGCTCTAACTACAACTTCAGCCAATGGAATGGGGTTGATGGCGTTAGCTACGGTCAATGTGAGATGCAGGTTAACTTCAAACAGCGCAAGGTTATGCCACCCGATCGCGCCAAAGGTTCAATCGCGCGCACTTACCTGTACATGAGCAAAGAATACGGCTTCAAGCTATCGAAACAACAAACCAACCTAATGATGGCGTGGAATAAGCAGTTCCCTGTCGATAAATGGGAGTGTACTCGTGATGAACGTATTTTCCGCATTCAAGGTAACCATAACCCATTCGTTTATGAGAGCTGTAAGTAAGTGAACGATTGAATATTGTTAGAAAAGTACCCACAGAAAAAACAAAAGGCTCTTTAAAATTAAAGAGCCTTGGTCGCTAATTAGTGTTCAAAATCTTCCAGGTAGCGCAAGTCATCAATGACGACTGTGTTGTCTTCCCACTGTACAGAGCGAGAAGCGGCCATCACGCCTGATTGGCGGCTATCACACCAACCTGTTCCCTGCGCAAACGCACTTGGGTTATCTGGTAAGTTCGCAAGCTCCATGCGAATGTCAGCGCTAGACTTGCTCAAGATTCTATTAGCCACAAATACGGCTCTGTCTTGAACACCTTGATCTGACAATCGAGAACGTTGTCCCCATTGAATCTTCCATTCATCACATGACGGATTGCTTGATTGCGGAATGCTCACAAACGCAAAATCAGAGATCGCATTGTATTTCTTATACATCATGTATGCTTCAAACAGCATCGCGACATCTTCCGCTGGATGTGAATAAGAGTAGAATGCAGCGGCCTTATCACTTACGAACTCTATACCAGCGGCTTCACCGGTCAAATTGCGGACATCGTCAGTCATCTCCTTACCACGAAACGCAACTTGTGCTGCGTCTATCAATGTTGTTGAAGTTAACGGATTGCTATCAAACAAATCTCGATTCAATGTTTGTAGCTTCTGAAGGTAGCTAGAGATAGTTCCTGAGCTTGGCGTTTGTATCAAATCACTTGCTGGTAAAAAGTCATTGGCATGAGCTAACTCGTGCGCCAATAATCGAAACAGCCCTGGCGCGACATGCTCAGCTCCACGCTGATAGTTAGCAGTTGCATTGTATGTATTTGAATAGGTTACGTAATTGTAAGAGTTTTGCTCAACGTAACGCTGCGCTTTGTCGAACTTAAACTCTGTCTGGAAGTTCTTGCGGTAATCATCTTGTTGGTAAATAGAATCCCACTCACTCTTCGTACGCCACACATACCTCGGGTCAATATACATTGATGCCGTAGCGGTATTGTAAAAAGATGGGCGCACATCATAACTGAGCACGATACTGTTAAGTGGTTTAAACAGGTTGAGTAGATCCTGGTCGTTAATTTCTCGCAGTGCTGCAATAAAGCTCTCAGCCATCCATGAGTGTGAAACGACCAACCGACTTTCAATCTGTTCAATCGTGACATCTGTACCATCGACCCCGATAGGTTGAATAACCGATAAGTCACAAGAGCGCTTTTCTAAAAATGCCTTAGCACAATCAACAATATCAGACGATGAAGAAGTGGATGTGACTGTCGAAACCGACGTTAAAGAAGGCGTACCATTCACATTAGGTGAAGCAATACTCGCAGGGGCATCTGATGACGAGCCAGAGCCTCCCCCACAGCCAACCAACAGTGCGCTAATAATAGAGCCTGCTAAGATAGAACGTTTTTTCATTTGCAACATAAATAAGCCTAGTTTTAATTATATTTATTTTCAATCGCTTGGATTCTATTCCTCAAGTTTATAAATTACAAACTGTCACTCTCAAACTTCGGATAGCACGCCTATTTATGCCAACCACTTGTTTTTTCTTCACTGCGCATCCATGTTAGGCTGAGACACTAAACCCCAGATAAACAATTTACAGGTCAACCAACATGAGAATCCCTCGAATTCACCACCCTGAACCCATTCAACAATTAGGTTCTCTCGCACTTGGCGAGGATGCTGCAGGGCATGTTGGACGCGTATTGCGCATGAAAGAGGGCCAAGAAGTCCTGCTTTTTGATGGTAGCGGAGCGGAGTTTCCGGCTGAGATCACCGAAGTGTCGAAGAAGAATGTGACGGTTAACGTGACAGAGCGAATCGAGCGCAGCAGTGAGTCACCACTCGACCTGCACCTTGGTCAGGTTATCTCTCGCGGCGATAAGATGGAATTCACAATCCAAAAGTCGGTAGAGCTTGGCGTAAACACCATTACCCCACTCATCTCTGAGCGCTGCGGCGTGAAGCTTGATGCGAAACGCTTCGAGAAAAAACTAGCGCAATGGCAGAAGATCGCGATTGCCGCCTGCGAGCAGTGTGGTCGTAACACCGTACCTGTGATTCGCCCTATCATGCAGCTCGAGGAGTGGTGTAGTGAGCCAAGCGAAGCACTAAAGCTAAACCTACACCCTAGAGCAAAGTACTCAATCAATACTCTGCCAGAACCGATCAACAAAGTTCGCCTATTGATTGGCCCAGAAGGTGGCTTATCAGCTGAAGAGATCAGCATGACAGAACAATACAAATTTGAAGAGACGCTACTTGGTCCACGTGTTCTACGAACTGAGACTGCGGCTCTAACTGCAATTACAGCTTTACAAGTTCGTTTCGGCGATCTTGGTTAAACGGAGAAAAATAATGATCAAAATCGGTATCGTGATGGACCCTATTTCGTCCATCAACATCAAAAAAGACTCTAGCTTTGCCATGATGCTTGAAGCGCAACGCCGCGGCTACGAAATCCATTACATGGAGATGAATGATCTTCACCTCGATCAAGGTGTTGCAATTGCCGACACTAAGGTTGTTGAACTGAAAGAAGATCCAAACGGCTGGTATGAATTCAAGTCAGAGCAAACTATCGCCCTGTCTGATTTAGATGCCGTTTTAATGCGTAAAGATCCTCCGTTTGATACTGAGTACATCTATGCGACTTACATCCTAGAGCGTGCAGAAGAGAACGGCGCGCTCATCGTCAACAAACCGCAAAGCCTTCGTGATTGTAATGAAAAACTGTTCACTGCATGGTTCCCAGAGTTAACGCCAACCACTATCGTTACGCGTAAAGCGGAAAAGATTAAAGAGTTCCGTGAGAAGCACGGCGATGTGATTCTGAAGCCTCTTGATGGCATGGGTGGTGCGTCTATCTTCCGAGTTAAAGAAGGCGATCCAAACGTATCTGTAATCATTGAAACACTGACTAACCACGGCCAGAACTACGCAATGGCTCAGACTTTCGTTCCAGACATCAGCAATGGTGACAAGCGTATTCTTGTTGTGGATGGCGAGCCAATGCCTTACTGCTTAGCACGCATCCCTGCGAAAGGCGAAACTCGTGGTAACCTAGCCGCTGGTGGTACAGGTGAAGCACGTCCTCTTAGCGAAACTGACTGGGCAATAGCTAAAGCAGTCGCTCCAACTCTGAAAGAGAAAGGACTGATTTTTGTTGGCCTTGATGTGATTGGTGATAAGCTAACAGAGATCAACGTAACCAGCCCAACTTGTATTCGTGAAATTGAAGGTGCCTTCAATATCTCAATTACCGGTAAGCTAATGGATGCGATTGAACGCCGCATTAGCGCAAAATAACCTAAGCTAATAATTAGACAATAATATTAGCTGACTGAGTTAGCATGAGAGCGGCGACCAAGCCGCTCCTTTTTCCTTTAGAGCAGGAGGTACTATGAATCTCACTAACCATTTTCTGGTCGCAATGCCTGGAATGAAAGATCCTTACTTCCAAAACTCAGTGATCTACCTTTGCGAACACAATGACGAAGGAGCAATGGGGCTGATGATTAACGCTCCCATTAACGTCACTGTAGGCAATATGCTCAAGCAAGTTGAAATCGACGCAACTCAGCCTAAGTTGAATCAAGCCAGTTTAGACAAACCCGTCTTGAGTGGTGGCCCTGTTGCTGAAGACAGAGGCTTTATCCTGCACAAGCCCAACGGCAACTACCAATCCAGCATCAGCATGACGGATCAGCTCTCTGTCACGACATCACGTGACATTCTTACGGTTCTCGGCACTGAGGATGAACCTCAACACTATCTTGTGGCTTTAGGCTACGCAGGTTGGGAGCCAGGACAGCTAGAGACAGAGCTGACTGAGAACTCTTGGCTGACTGTTGAGGCCGACCCTAAGGTCATATTTGACACCCCTATCGCAGAACGTTGGAAGGTCGCAGTTCAGATGCTCGGAATCAACGCAGCACAACTGTCGGCAGAATCTGGTCACGCATAACCTTTATCCATCTCATCAATTTGGAAACACTATGTCACGTACAATTATGGCATTCGATTACGGTACAAAAAGTATCGGTAGCGCTATTGGTCAAGAAATCACAGGCACAGCTAGCCCACTAAAAGCCTTTAAAGCGAAAGATGGCATCCCAAATTGGGACGATATTGAAAAGCAGATCAAAGAGTGGCAACCCGACCTCATTGTGGTTGGGTATCCAACAGACCTTCATGGCAAAGAGCTAGAGACCATTACCCCGCGAGCAAAGAAATTTGCTAACCGCCTAAAGGGACGTTTTGGTGTTGATGTTGAACTGCATGATGAGAGACTATCTACGGCTGAAGCGCGCGCTGAACTGTTTGACATGGGTGGCTACAAAGCCTTGAGTAAAGGCAATGTTGATAACCAATCTGCTGTAGTGATTCTAGAAAGCTGGTTTGAAGCACAATATTCTTAGCAAAAATTAAGTGGTCAATAATTCGACCTTTTTGTGATCTCGCTCTTAATTCATGACGTAGTACTGGTGCTATTCATAGTCAAAGTGGGAGTTCACATGAAAATTTTTCTAGTTATCTTTGCCGCTCTAACCATTTCTGCTTGCAGCTCATTAACCAGCTCTGCAGGCTACAGCGGTAACCAATACCCTGAAAAAATAAAGCTTGAAAAAGAGAGAGGTTATTCCTCTGACAACCGCAGTTTTTCACGCAATTAAGCTTTCTCAAACTCAAAGATTTCAAAGCCCTGAACACGTTCAGGGCTTTTGTTATTTATCCCATATCAATCTTAACACCAGCCAGAGATCCAGTGCCGTAATCATCGTCACCGCGTTGTGTTTTCAGCATCAATCGCAAGTCGTTAGCCGAGTCTGCACTGTGGAATGCATCCTCTTCACTGATTTCCCCTGCAATAACTAAGTCATACAGCGCTTGATCGAAAGTCTGCATACCAATCTCTTTCGACTTTGCCATGGTTGCTTTGAGTTCATGCAAATCACCACGACGAATAAGATCTGACACACGTGGGCTGTTGAGTAAAATCTCAAACACACCGTGACGACCATTGCCATTTTTGTCTCGTATGAGCTGCTGTGCAACAACTCCACGCAGGTTCATCGACAAATCAAACAAGAACTGCTCTTTCTGCTCTTTCTGCACCAAATGAAGAATACGTTCTAAAGCTTGGTTAGCATTATTCGCATGCAGAGTGGCCATACATAAGTGCCCAGTCTCAGCAAAGGTCATTGCGTATTCCATGGTTTCACGGCTTCGAATCTCACCAATCAAGATCATATCGGGAGCTTGACGTAACGAGTTCTTGAGCGCAACTTCGTAGCTCTCTGTATCTAAGCCCACCTCACGCTGGGTGACAATGCACTTCTTGTGCTCATGCACAAACTCAATCGGATCTTCCACCGTAAGAATATGACCTGAACGATTGTTGTTGCGATAACCCGTCATTGCCGCCATTGACGTCGACTTACCAGAACCTGTTGCACCAACCACCAGCACAAGGCCGCGTTTAGCGATTGAAAGGTCCTGTAGCACATCAGGGAGCTTTAATTGCTCAAAGGTTGGGATGTTGGTTTCAATACGACGAATCACAGCACCTGGCAGTTCTCGCTGAAAGAAAGCACTGACACGAAAGCGCCCACCGTCTCGAACAATGGCAAAGTTCGCCTCACGCGTTTGGCGATACTCATCACGTCGCTCTTGATCCATCATTGCGTCTAGCAGCTGTGACACTTGATCTTCATTGAGAACTTCACCTTGCGGGCGCAGCTCTCCATCGACACGAAACAACACTGGCGCATCAACCGTGATATAAAGATCGGACGCCTTTTGCGACAGCATCCCCTCAAGGATCTGATTTAATTCCATTACCAATACCTTTGATTAAAACAGCGCTGTTTCTATTTCAATTTTCTTCTGGACTTCATCTGAGTCAACTAGGCCTTGGGCAATCAACTGTTTGGCATTTTGCTCCATGGTCTGCATACCATGCGCGGCACCTGTTTGAATAATTGAATACATCTGAGCGACCTTGTCCTCACGAATCAAGTTACGAATCGCAGGGGTCGCCATCATGATTTCATGACACGCGACTCGTCCACCACCAACACGCTTAAGCAGCTTCTGAGCAATCACCGAACGCAAGGATTCAGAAAGCATCGAGCGAACCATGTCTTTATCACTGCCTGGGAACACATCAATAATACGGTCGATGGTTTTGGCCGCAGAACTAGTATGCAGAGTACCAAAGACTAGGTGACCCGTTTCTGCCGCGGTCAATGCTAAGCTGATTGTCTCTTGGTCACGCAGCTCGCCAACTAAGATGACGTCTGGGTCTTCACGCAGTGCACTACGCAGCGCCGCTTTAAAGCTGTGAGTATCACGATGAACCTCACGTTGGTTAACCAAGCACTTGTTATTGGTATGAACAAATTCGATAGGGTCTTCAATGGTCAGGATGTGCTTGTTGTGGTTACGGTTTACATAATCAACCATCGCCGCCAGTGTGGTCGACTTACCAGAGCCCGTTGGGCCAGTGACCAAAACCAAACCTTTCTCAAAGTTAGCTATCTTTTCAAAGATATCAGGAGCACCTAACTGCTCGAGCGTCGGGATTTCAACAGGGATGGTTCGAAACACCGCAGAGCAACCACGCGACTGGTTAAAGGCATTCACACGGAAACGGCCAACATTCGGCAACTCAAATGAAAAGTCCACTTCCAGCTTCTCTTCAAACTCACTGCGCTGTGAATCGTTCATGATCTCAAAAACCAAACGGTGAACATCAGCATGGCTCAAAGCCGGTATTCCAAGCTTCCTAACTTCACCATCTATACGTACCATTGGAGATACACCCGCAGAAAGATGTAGATCTGACGCGTTATGCTTTACACTAAAATCCAGTAACTCAGTGATATCCATTTATTTTCCCTTAAGTAAAGTCAGCTATGAGTAGTATTCAACAAAATATCGAGCAAATCACCTCGCAGATTAGAACTGCAGAGAAAAAATGTGGCCGAACGCCAGAGTCGGTGCAACTTTTAGCCGTTAGTAAAACAAAACCGAATGACGCGATCCTTGAAGCGGCACTCGGAGGACAGGTTGCCTTTGGTGAAAACTACGTTCAAGAAGGTGTTGATAAAGTAAAACACTTTTCAGAACAACATTCTAACCTTAATTTGGAGTGGCATTTTATTGGACCAATTCAATCCAATAAAACGCGACCGATTGCAGAAAACTTCCAGTGGGTACACTCGGTTGAGCGCGATAAAATTGCCCAACGCTTAAACGATCAGCGCCCTGTAGGCTTAGAACCACTGCAAGTTCTTATTCAAGTTAATACCAGTGGTGAAGACTCAAAATCAGGGACCGATGAAGAATCAGTTTTTGCATTAGCGGAGTTGATTTCATCACTTCCTAACCTCACTTTAAGAGGATTGATGTCAATTCCTGCTAACGTGTCAGATTATGAATCGCAACTTGCTGCATTTAATCAGCTCTCAAGCCTGCAGCAAAAGCTCAGTTCAAAATACGACAACATAGATACACTATCTATGGGTATGAGCGGAGACATGGAAGCGGCCGTTGAGGCAGGAAGTACCATGGTACGTATCGGTACCGCTATTTTTGGTGCACGCAATTACGCAAAATAGTTTAATCGTATTATCTCATCAGCCTTCAACTGGCGATGAAGCTCAGGATTGTATATATGGAACATAAGAACATCGCCTTTATCGGCGCAGGCAACATGGTACGTTCTATCGTGGCGGGTTTAGTCGCGAGTGGTTACCCTGCTGATAAAATTACCGCGACAGCACCATCAGAAACACGCAGAATACCGCTTGAAAAAGATTACGGTATTAATACAACCAGTAACAATATCGACGCCGCCACGCAGGCTGACGTAGTGGTACTCTCTGTAAAACCACAAATGATGGAAGAGGTGTGTAAGCCACTGCAGCAAGTAGACTTTGGCAACAAACTTGTGATCTCAATTGCAGCAGGTATCAACGCGACTCGACTCGATGAAATGCTAGACTCTTCACTGAGCCTTGTTCGAGTGATGCCAAACACGCCATCGCTAGTTGGCAAAGGTATGAGTGGTTTGTTTGCCAATGCCAAAGCGACAGAAGACGATAAAACCTTTGCAGCACAGCTGATGCAAGCGGTTGGCAAAGTCACTTGGGTTGAGCAAGAGTCTGGGATTAACAACATCATTGCCGCTGCAGGTAGTGCTCCAGCTTACTTCTTCCTATTTATGGAAGCGATGCAAGCGGAAGCCATTAAACAGGGTTTTACGCCTGAAACCGCACGCCAATTAGTTCAGCAATCAGCACTCGGTGCAGCAGAAATGGTTGTCGCAAACCCTGACACTGAGCTTTCTACATTGCGTGAACAAGTGACATCTAAGGGCGGCACAACAGCTGAAGCTCTGCGCACCTTTAATGAGAATCACCTATCAGAGATTGTCGCCAAAGCGATGCAAGCCGCGGTAGCAAGAGCTGAAGAGATGGAAAAACTATTTTAAGAACAGCATAGCGCTCACTGGATCGCTATGAATTACTCCGAAAAAGGAACCTATATGAACTCGATGAGCTTTTTGATCTCGACCCTTTTTGATCTCTATATCATGGTGGTGATCTTACGTATTTGGTTGCAAGCATCACGTGCTGACTTCTACAACCCGTTCTCACAATTCATCGTAAAAGCTACTCAACCGGTTGTAGCACCACTGCGTCGTGTCATTCCATCAATCGGTAGCATTGATATGGCGACGGTATTGTTCGCCTATGCGTTGTGCGTACTGAAGTTTGTTGCTCTCAACCTGATCATCTCAGGTGGCGCTGCCGTATTTGATATCAGCTTCCTAATATTTGGGGCTCTTTCACTACTGAAAGCTGCTGGTGGACTGCTGTTCTGGGTACTATTGATCCGTGCAATCCTAAGCTGGGTTAGCCAAGGTCGTAGCCCAATCGAGTATGTATTCCATCAACTAACAGAGCCAATGCTAATCCCGATCCGCCGAATTCTTCCTGATATGGGTGGTTTCGACCTTAGCGTGTTAGTACTGTTTATTGTTCTGCAGTTTGCTAACTTCTTGATGGGTGATCTAGTTGGTCCTATCTGGTTCCAACTATAATGTCAGTGGCCGTTTGGAGAGAGGAAGATGACATTCTTCTGCGGCTCTACATCCAGCCCAAAGCAAGCCGAGACAAGATTATCGGCTTGCATGGTGAAGAGTTAAAAATCGCCATCACAGCACCTCCTGTCGATGGCAAAGCTAATGCCCATCTAACCAAGTATTTGTCGAAGCAATTTAAAGTCGCTAAAGGGCTGGTTAAGATCGAAAAGGGCGAGTTAGGGAGACATAAACAAGTTCGAATATGTTCCCCTAGCCAAATACCGAATGAAATTGAAGCCATCTTGTGATGGCTTTTTGCTATTTATTGGAGTCACTATGCGTTTATGGATTGCAGCACTACTTACAAGCTTGATTGCACTGCCAACTTGGGCGGGACAATTTAAAAACATCAAAGACGTTGAGGTACATTATTCTGCTTTCAACTCAACATTCCTAACCGCTCAAGTAGCTAAGCAGTATCAGTTAAAACGAAACGGCTACTCAGCTATTTTAAACATCAGCATTCTGGATACTTCTGCACTAGGCAAACCCGCTACGACTGCTAAAATCTCTGGAACTGCAAGAAACCTAGTCGGCAACACTCGAACTTTGGAGTTTCGTGAAATCAAAGAAGGCGATGCTATTTACTATCTCGCAGAGTTTCCAATCACACACGAAGAGAACATCACCTTTGATATCGATGTTAACTCTGGCCTAAAAGGCGCTGGCCCGCTTCGTTTTACCCAAAAATTTTATGTTGAAGAATAATCTCTT
Organism: Vibrio sp. THAF190c; assembly: GCF_009363355.1. NCBI lineage: Bacteria > Pseudomonadati > Pseudomonadota > Gammaproteobacteria > Vibrionales > Vibrionaceae > Vibrio > Vibrio sp. THAF190c. The sequence goes on from NZ_CP045338.1 coordinate 2,852,902, forward strand.
CACTTCCACTATTTAAATTTAGAGTTACCCCAATGAATAAGATCGTTCTAGCTACAGGCAATCAAGGCAAAGTTCGCGAAATGGCAGATCTTCTGTCTGACTTCGGCTTTGAAGTTTTAGCACAAAGTGAATTCAACGTATCTGAGGTTGCAGAAACCGGAACTACCTTCATCGAAAATGCGATCATTAAAGCGCGTCATGCAGCCAAAGAAACAGGGCTTGCAGCCATTGCGGATGACTCAGGTCTAGAGGTTGACTACCTAAAAGGCGCACCAGGCATATACTCAGCGCGCTACGCTGGCGAAGATGCATCAGATCAAGAGAACTTAGAGAAGCTTCTAAAGGCGATGGAAGGTGTGCCAGAAGCCGAGCGTACCGCCCGCTTCCACTGTGTTTTAGTATTAATGCGTCACGAAAACGATCCAACACCTATCGTTTGTCATGGTAAATGGGAAGGTCGCATCTTAACTGAAGCGCATGGTGACAATGGCTTCGGTTACGACCCTATCTTCTTCGTACCTGAAGATAACTGTGCCTCAGCAGAGCTTAAACCGACACGTAAAAAGCAGCTATCTCATCGTGGTAAAGCACTAGCTACACTGTTCAAAACGCTAAAAGAGCAAGCTCAGTAATGAGTCAAGCGACACTGATTCCACCAGCTCTGAGTCTTTATGTTCACATCCCATGGTGTGTGCAGAAATGTCCATACTGCGACTTTAATTCGCATGCGCTAAAAGCCGACATACCAGAGAACGAGTATATCGATGCCCTGCTTGAGGATCTTGATGCCGATATTGAAAGATATCACCTCAACCAGTCACCGAGACCTCTACACTCGATCTTTATTGGCGGTGGAACACCGAGCTTATTCTCCCCTCAAGGTATCGAGCGAATGCTTAAAGGGATTGAGCAACGTATCCCGTTTAAGGCTGATATCGAGATCACCATGGAGGCAAACCCAGGTACCATCGAGGCGGAACGTTTTGCCGGTTATCGAGAGGCTGGAGTCACACGTATCTCAATTGGTGTTCAAAGCTTTGAGCAAGAGAAACTAGAGCGATTGGGACGAATCCACGGTCAAGATGAAGCGATCAATGCGGCTCATCTTGCACATAAGATCGGTCTAAACAGCTTTAATCTCGATCTTATGCATGGATTACCGGATCAGAGTATTGAACAAGCTCTGACGGATCTTGATAAGGCGATCGAACTCGATCCTCCGCATCTATCTTGGTATCAGCTCACTATTGAGCCTAATACCATGTTCTACTACAAGCCACCTACGCTGCCTGACGATGATGACCTATGGGATATCTTCGAGCTAGGGCATAAGAAGCTCGCCGAAGCAGGTTATGTGCAATACGAGATCTCAGGCTATAGCAAGCCGGGCTATCAATGTCAGCACAACCTCAACTACTGGCGCTTTGGTGACTACCTCGGCATCGGTTGTGGCTCTCACGGTAAGCTGAGCTTTAGCGATGGTAGAATCGTACGTACCACTAAGGTAAAGCACCCTAGAGGCTATCTCGCTGCGTATCAGAATCTTGCTAAGCCTTATCTGTCGGATGAATTTGAGGTCGCTAATGAGGATAGGCCATTTGAATTCTTCATGAACCGCTTTCGATTAATGGAGGCATGTCCAAAACAAGATTTCTTGGATACGACAGGGCTGGGCTTTGAAGCGGTTCAAGAGACCATCAACTGGGCTAATGACTTAGGCTACTTGCAAGAGACAGAGACGCATTGGCAAATTACCGAAAAAGGTAAGTTGTTCCTCAATGACCTGCTAGAAGCGTTTATGGCGGAAGAAGACGAGTAATTCGAGATTCGAGATTCGAGATTCGAGATTCGAGATTCGAGATTCGAGATTCGAGATTCGAGATTCGAGAAAAATGATGAAAGGGTTGGCTTTAGGGTCAACCCTTTTCTAATTTGCGCGAAGAAAGGAACAGACTCCCGACTACGCTCCTTCGTCGCTATCGGGAATGACGTTAAGTATTGTCACTTATGATCAGAACACTAGCTTAACCCGTCATCCCCAAGAATGAGGAACGAGTGAGTTGGGGATCTCTAAACTCCACCACAGCGAAGCGCTCTATAGGACGAAGTCCGTGCTAGCATCTCGCATCTATCTTCTAAAAAATCGAACGACCAATGCGCTCTGAAAGCAGCTCGAGAGCCTTGGTGCCCGCAAGTGAGTTACCTGAAGGATCAAGCTCCGGAGACCACACAGCAATCGTCATCTCGCCCGGTACGATAGCGATGATGCCACCACCTACACCAGATTTACCCGGCATACCAACGCGATACGCAAATTCACCAGCACCATCATACAATCCACAAGTCGCAAGCAATGCATTCAACTGTTTCGTTTGAGTTGGAGTAATCACCTGCTTCTGAGTCTGTACTGAAGTGCCTTTATTCGCTAGATAGCTAAAGGTCTTCGCCAAGTCGACACAAGTCATTTTAAGCGCACAAGCATGGAAGTAGTTGTTCAATACCGGAATCACTTCATTGTCGAAGTTACCAAATGCTCGCATCAAGTAAGCAATCGCCGCATTACGATCACTATGCATCATCTCTGAAGCTGCAACGACCTTGTCGTAGACAATATGCGTATCACCAGAGAGCTGACGTACAAACTCCAACAAACGCTGTCTTGGTGCAGATAGACGGCTATGCAATAAGTCTGAAACCACGATCGCGCCCGCATTGATAAACGGATTGCGTGGAATACCCTGCTCCATCTCTAGCTGAATCATGGAGTTAAATGCTTGGCCTGAAGGCTCTTTGCCTACACGCTGCCAGATCTCCTCGGGCTTATAGAGCACCATGGCCAAGGTCAAGCTTAAGGCTTTAGAGATAGATTGAATAGAAAAGGCTTCTTCTGCGTCTCCCGCTTGGATCACCTCACCTTCATTGGTGTAAACGGCAATAGCAAGCTTTTGATTCGAGACTTTGGCCAGAGCCGGAATATAGTCAGCCACTTTCCCTTGGCCAATTAAAGGGCGAACTTCTTCTAGAATCTCCGCCAAGATAGCTTGTGTCGGTTTCATGCTTGTGTACTTCTGTATTGTTATTCTTGTAGGGCTGGTGTCTCACACCATTGATTTATTCATCAGCTAAGGACAAAAAAGCCAACATTACAACAATGTTGGCTTTTATCAATACTACAAAGTGTAGGGGCAATCGCTCAGTAACTGAGCCGACTCACTTTGCTTTGAATTACTTAGTACGCTTGTACTTAATATCCCATACGCCGTGACCTAAACGGTGGCCACGAGCTTCAAACTTAGTTAGCGGGCGCTCATCTGGACGAGGAATGAAATCACCCTCTTCTGCGATGTTCTCGAAGCCTGGAGCAGCGTTCATTACTTCGATCATGTGCTCTGCGTAGTTTTCCCAGTCAGTCGCCATGTGGAAGATACCAGTTTCAAGGTGTAGCTTCGCGCGAACCATCTCAGCAAACTCGGCTTTAACAATACGACGCTTGTGGTGACGCGCTTTGTGCCATGGGTCTGGGAAGAATAGCTGTAGCGTATGAATGCTGCTATCTGGGATCATGTGCTCGAACACTTCAACCGCATCGTGACACATCACACGTAGGTTAGTTACGCCAGCGTCACGCGCAGTACCAAGACACGCACCGACACCAGGGCTGTGAACTTCGATACCTAAGAAGTTTTTCTCTGGTGCGTTCTTCGCCATTTCAACCAGTGATGCACCCATACCAAAGCCGATCTCTAGTACTACAGGGTTATCGTTACCGAAAACTTCTTTCCAATCTAGAAGTTCTGGGTTGTAGTCGATACCCATAGTTGGCCAACACTCGTTCATCGCGTTCTCTTGGCCTTTGGTTAAGCGGCCTTCGCGGCGAACAAAGCTGCGGATCTTACGAACCAGTTTGCCGTCTTCAGTATATTCGTTAGTGGTCACTTCACTCATTGATTTTTGCCTGCACATTGATTAATCAAAGCGGGGATTATCCAAAGAATTGCCGTCTGTGCAAGTCTTTCTGCTGATAAATTCCCACACAATTTGTCTGTTTTACATCCAACCACAAGTGTGGTGCAATTTCGTTTCTAATAATAGCAAAGCAATGAGCAAGTCGTGACTCCTTTCGCATCCGCCATATTAAAGTGGTATGACGCCTATGGGCGTAAAGAACTCCCATGGCAACAAAACAAAACCGCCTACTCCGTTTGGCTCTCTGAGATCATGCTCCAGCAGACGCAAGTCGCTACCGTGATCCCATATTACCAACGATTTCTGGAGCGCTTTCCAACCGTTATCGATCTTGCCAATGCAGAGCAAGATGAAGTGTTACACCTTTGGACCGGCCTTGGTTACTACGCAAGAGCGCGTAATCTACACAAAGCCGCAAAGATTGTTGCCACTGAGTATGGTGGAGAGTTTCCAACCAACATTGAAGAAATGAACGCCCTACCCGGCATTGGACGTTCAACCGCCGCAGCCGTTCTATCATCTGTCTATAAGCAGCCTCATGCGATTTTAGATGGCAACGTCAAACGAACCTTAGCAAGAAGTTTTGCCGTCGAAGGTTGGCCGGGGCAAAAAAAGGTTGAAAATCAGCTTTGGGAGCATGCTGAGTCAAATACTCCCAAACAAGATGTCGATAAGTACAACCAAGCTATGATGGATATGGGCGCTATGGTGTGCACTCGAAGCAAGCCGAAGTGCACGTTATGTCCAATTGAATCGATGTGTGAGGCAAACAAGCTAGACCGTCAGCTCGACTTTCCGGGTAAGAAGCCCAAGAAAGAGAAGCCTGTAAAAGAGACTTGGTTTGTGATTCTTTATCACGACAATCAGGTTTGGTTGGAGCAACGACCGCAATCAGGCATCTGGGGGGGGCTGTTCTGTTTCCCTCAACATGAAAATCAGGAGATTGAACACCAACTCGACATCCGCTCGATTGGCTCAGCTTCTATAGAAAACCAAGAGACTCTAATTGCGTTTAGGCATACCTTTAGCCATTACCACTTAGATATCACCCCTGTCGTAGTAAAATTAGACAAACAACCAGATTTGATAATGGAAGGGACAAAGGGTCTCTGGTATAACTTATCAAAACCTGAAGAGATAGGCTTAGCTGCTCCTGTTAAGCAGCTATTAGAAAGCCTAACCTTTGAATTAAACGATCACGTTTAAACAGACGAATACGACAAGAGGAACCATTATGAGCCGCACTGTATTTTGTGCTCGCCTACAGAAAGATGCTGAAGGCTTAGATTTTCAACTTTACCCAGGTGACTTAGGTAAGCGTATTTTCGACAATATTTCTAAAGAAGCATGGGCACTATGGCAAAGCAAGCAGACCATGCTTATCAATGAAAAGAAGCTAAACATGATGGATCCTGAGCACAGAAAACTGCTTGAGACAGAAATGGTTAACTTCCTTTTCGAAGGTAAAGATGTCGTGATTGATGGCTACACACCACCAAGCGAATAAGACATTTATTTACACCAAGTTTAATGACATCATGGTTCGCGCTGTGATGTCATTTTTGTATGAGGACCTATGAAAAAGCTGAGTTACTTCCTAGCGGCTATGCTACTTACCGGTTGTAGCCGAGAGTTCATTGAGAGCATTTATGACGTCAATTATGAACCGACCAACCGTTTTGCAGGTAACCTTGCGGAGCTACCGGGTCAATTCGAGAAAGATACAGGCGCACTCGATGCCCTCATCAATAGCTTCTCGGGTAACATCCAAAAACGTTGGGGCAGCAATGAAGTAAAGATTGCAGGTAAAAGTAACTATGTGAAATACATAGATAATTACTTGAGTCGTTCAGAAGTAAACTTCTCAAAAGGTCTGATTACCGTCGAAACGGTTTCATCGACAGAGCCCAAAAAGCACCTAAAAGATGCGATCATGACAACCTTGCTGACACCCGATGATCCAGCAAGTGTCGATCTATTCTCTTCTAAAAGCATCAAACTAGAAGGCCAGCCCTTCCTCTATAACCAAGTTGTTGATCAAGACAAAAAGCCTATTCAATGGACTTGGCGTGCCAATCGATTTGCTGACTACTTAATAGCAAACAACCTAAAAACGAAGAACGTCGACTTTAAAAAAGCCTATTACGTTGAGATCCCAATGGTGGCCGATCATGCGAGTAAACGAAGCTATAAATACGCTGACATCGTTCAGCGTGCTTCAAAGCGCTATGACATCCCAGAAGATCTTATCTACGCCATCATCAAAACTGAGAGTAGCTTTAACCCCTACGCCGTCAGTTGGGCTAACGCCTATGGTTTGATGCAGGTAGTCCCTAAAACTGCTGGCCGCGATGTCTTTAAGCTAGTGAAAAATAAATCGGGTGAGCCTAGCCCTGAATATTTATTTAATCCAGAAAACAACATTGATGCGGGTACTGCGTATTTCTACATCCTTAAAAATCGCTACTTAAAAGACGTTCGACACCCGACCACCTTGGAGTACAGCATGATTTCTGCGTACAACGGAGGCACAGGAGGAGTGTTAAATACCTTTAGTCGCGACAGAAAGCGCGCAATGAATGACCTTAACTCTTTGCAGCCGAATCAAGTTTATTGGGCATTAACCAAAAAGCATCCCAACAAAGAATCGCGTAGATACTTAGAAAAAGTAACAAAATTCAAAAAAGAGTTTAACCAAGGCAAAACCTAACCCTCACTTTTGAATAAAAAAACAACTAACGAACGTTTTTTTTAATTATTTTGAAAAAAGGTGTTGACGGTTATGCAGAAAATCCGTTTAATAGCGCTCCGTTGCCCGGATAGCTCAGTCGGTAGAGCAGAGGATTGAAAATCCTCGTGTCGGTGGTTCGATTCCGCCTCCGGGCACCACAATTTGATTTGTTGGTGTCAGCGCTTTTTAACAGGAAGCATTAACACGGACAAAAGCACAAAGAATATTAGTGTGCCGACTTAGCTCAGTAGGTAGAGCAACTGACTTGTAATCAGTAGGTCACCAGTTCGATTCCGGTAGTCGGCACCATTCTTTTGCCTCGATAGCTCAGTCGGTAGAGCAGAGGATTGAAAATCCTCGTGTCGGTGGTTCGATTCCGCCTCGAGGCACCATTATTTGGTGCTTAACAAATAATGGTCTTTAAGACCTGATGTTGACACAAATAATTCCCCCTTAGTTCAGTTGGTAGAACGGCGGACTGTTAATCCGTATGTCGCAGGTTCGAGTCCCGCAGGGGGAGCCACTTACAATTGAAGTGATTGATATCATTTCATAAAAAACGAAGAGTAACGTCTTCAGTAAAAGATATAGTGTGCCGACTTAGCTCAGTAGGTAGAGCAACTGACTTGTAATCAGTAGGTCACCAGTTCGATTCCGGTAGTCGGCACCATTCTTTTGCCTCGATAGCTCAGTCGGTAGAGCAGAGGATTGAAAATCCTCGTGTCGGTGGTTCGATTCCGCCTCGAGGCACCATTATTTGGTGCTTAACAAATAGTGGTCTTTAAGACCTGATGTTGACACAAATAATTCCCCCTTAGTTCAGTTGGTAGAACGGCGGACTGTTAATCCGTATGTCGCAGGTTCGAGTCCCGCAGGGGGAGCCATTTTAGAGAAAGCCTCATCACATGATGAGGCTTTTTCGTATCTAACACACCTACTTTGTGCCAAAGCAATGTCTCAGACGAATCGTCGGACCGCCCTATCACTAGATCCTGTTAATGTATTTCCTTCTGATACAAGCTATATCTTAGAGTCACATCAAGACTTATTCACTTAAACGAAACCCCCTACACACCTCAGAACATCGATTCTTTCGTGCTACTGACAAATTTTATTTCTGCTCACAAAACAGGCAAGCACTTACATTCACCACACAAAACGGCACACTGTTACTTTTTTTGCGTCGTAAATTTAATCTCTATCAAACTTTCGTATTTTTCCGATATCTGCCCTACACCACTTAGATTACTATCCGATGAAACAGCTCGATTATTTTTATGCTGTGTGAGGAAACATGAAATTAAAAACGCAAGCTTACATCTTATCTGCAATTATTCTGGTTGCCCTGTTAGCACTAACAGCCACCGGCCTTTGGACATTGAGAGTCGCCAGTAACATCGACAACAAGGCTCGTGTTACTGAGCTATTCAAGAGCGCCTACAGCATTCTCACAGAAGTAGAGAAAATGGCGATTGATGGCACTCTAGAAGAAGAGCAAGCGAAACAACTTGCAACACGCCTACTGCGTAACAACATTTATAAAGATAACGAGTATGTGTACGTTGCCGATGAGAATATGACCTTTGTGGCAACCCCACTTGATCCTCAATTGCATGGAACCAGCTTTAATGACTTTAAAGATGGTGATGGCAATAGCGTTGGCCAGCTTATTCAAAGAGTTCTTGGTAATCGTACCGGGCAGATCGTTGAATACACTTGGACTCAAAAACTGCCAGATGGAACTATCGAAGAAAAACTCTCTATCGCAGAGAAAACTCCGCATTGGGGTTGGGTTGTTGGTACAGGAATTGGCTTCAACGAAGTTAACGCACGTTTTTGGTCGACAGCTCAGTGGCAACTGTTCCTTTGTCTAGTGATCGCTGGTGTTATCCTTTCAAGCCTAATCCTCTCGATCAAACGTATGCTTGCACTCCTTGGTGGAGAGCCTAAGGACGTAAGAGAAGCGGTTCAAGCTGTAGCTCAAGGCAAAATTCAAACATCGTTTGAGACTAAGCCAGAAAACGGCAGTATTTACCACGCTGTGCAACAGATGAGTAAATCACTAGCTGAACTGGTCTCTAACCTAAACGCATCCATGCTTGCACTACGAGGCGAGCTACTGCGTGTAGAAGACCGTGCAGGCTCGATAGCTCAGCTCACAGAGACTCAACAACAATCAACCGAGATGATTGCGACAGCAATGACTGAGATGGCGTCGTCCGCAAACAACGTAGCTGATTCTGCAGGTGATACCGCGCGCAACACGGACGAAGCGGACAAACAGAGTCAACATACTCAACGCCTCATCCATAACACTGTAGACAACATCCAAGGCCTTGCCGGCCAGCTCAACACGGCTAGCGAAGCGGTCGCTAATCTAGATAACGATGTGAATAACATTGTTAAAGTATTAGACGTAATCGGTGACATCGCAGAACAAACTAATCTACTCGCCCTCAATGCCGCGATAGAAGCCGCACGTGCTGGTGAACAAGGCCGAGGGTTTGCAGTGGTCGCTGACGAAGTTCGTAACCTAGCAGGCCGAACGCAAGACAGCACCAAAGAGATCCAGTTGATGATTAACAATCTTCAAGAAGGCTCTCGCAATGCCATCCAGACAATGGAAGTCTGTGCTGAAACAAGTCAAAGCACAGTAACAGAGTCTCAGAACGCATCAGAAGCCTTACAACAGATTGTGATTGCTCTTGAGTCTATCTCTTCAATGAGCCATCAAATTGCGACAGCTGCAGCCGAGCAGACCCAAGTGAGCGACGACATATCTAAACGCATCAATATGATCGAAGAGAGTGGCAATCAATTGAGTGGCGTGGTGACTGAAAGTCATAACAGCACTCAAACTCTAGCCTCACTTTCTAATGAACTTGAAGCCTGGGTTAACCGTTTTGAAGTAAAACACTAACTCACCATTCATTTGACTGACTAAAAAAGCACGTTTTCATACGTGCTTTTTTTTATTTAACCACTTTTTACGAGAGTTTAAACTCATACTGCATCTGGTTTAGTGCATGCTAGGCCTAGGTTTTTCGTACAAAATGGATAAAAACACCCCACTAAGTATAGAAAAACATCAAACAATACTTTTTTTGCAATTTAGTGTTGACCCAGAACCGGAAAACACGTTTAATACACCTCGTCGCCCGGATAGCTCAGTCGGTAGAGCAGAGGATTGAAAATCCTCGTGTCGGTGGTTCGATTCCGCCTCCGGGCACCACAATTTATTTGTTGGTGTCTATAAGACAACAGCAGTAAAGCACGAAGAAATTATCAGTGCCGACTTAGCTCAGTAGGTAGAGCAACTGACTTGTAATCAGTAGGTCACCAGTTCGATTCCGGTAGTCGGCACCATTTCTTTCAAGCTTTAAGAATAATTCCCCCTTAGTTCAGTTGGTAGAACGGCGGACTGTTAATCCGTATGTCGCAGGTTCGAGTCCCGCAGGGGGAGCCACATTTAGTGTGCCGACTTAGCTCAGTAGGTAGAGCAACTGACTTGTAATCAGTAGGTCACCAGTTCGATTCCGGTAGTCGGCACCATTTATATTATTGAGAAGATTTGTCTTCTTAAATAATTCCCCCTTAGTTCAGTTGGTAGAACGGCGGACTGTTAATCCGTATGTCGCAGGTTCGAGTCCCGCAGGGGGAGCCAATTTAGAGAAAGCCTCATCACACGATGAGGCTTTTTCGTATCTAATGCTCCTGCTTTGTGCCAAAGCAATTTCACCGTTCAGTTACCGAGTAGCCTAACCTGTCGCACTATTCATAGTATTAAATATCCCACAAACTCAGCCTGTTACTTTCGTTATCTGCTGCCTTCGTATATATTGGTTAAAGCGTTACCTGCGCTTCCTACTCGCGGAAAGAGTTAAACTCAAGGCCATCAAACTTCTCCCTCTTGGGAAACTACAATTTGATTTACCTTCTCTTCTGATCAGCGAGTGCAGAAGTTACGAGATGGTGAATATATGAATGCTTTTTCTCTCAACCTGACATACCTAAAAAACACGCGAAATCTCGACTAAAACGAATCAGGTCGGGCTCTGTCGAAGACTTACGTTGGTTACTCGCTCTACATCCTCAGCCTCTCCTATCAGCTGATAGCGTTAAGTTGGCAGACGTACACTTAGCATTAGCACGAGAGCTAGGGGTAAGTAGCTGGAGTAAGTTGTTATCACATATTGATAGCCTAGACAGAAATAAAAGTTCAGATGGCGCTCCTCTACCCGCTCTAGACAATGACTTACAAACCCTACATGTACGTTGCGGTCATGATATACAGCAAACATTAGAGCAAGCAGGATTCAGTGGAGACTTCCTCCCATACATAGAACCGCTATGTATCGGCCCTTTATTTCTGGATGAAAAGACGCTTTCAGAGATCAGAGCAGAATATATATCTGATCGACTTCTGTCTGAGATGAAAGAGGTAGAAAAGTCGCTTGAGCAAATAAAGTCTGAAGCGAAACAAGCGACGAGCAAGCTCTTAGATAATGACTATCAACGTATTGTTTTATGGGTTGAACACGACAACTACGATCAATTGATGTTGATTAGATCTTTGTATCTACTTTCATACCAAAATATTACTAAGGTAGAGATTATCGAGGTGAGTACCTTCCCAGGTAGAGAAAGATTCATCGGTTTAGGTCAACTGCCTCCTGAAGCGCTGCGTGCACTCTGGAATAGTCGAAAAAAAGTATCTGTAGAGCATATAACGGTAGCAACAGAGTTATGGCCGGCTTTCTGTTCAAAGAGCCCTTTAAAGCTAGTCGAGTACTACCACAAAGTAGACCAAGGCCTTTTCCCTAATATTAGAGCAGTAATATTTAGACACTTACAGGAACTCCCCCACATAGACTCAAAGTATGGGTTAGTGGAACGCCTGACTATAGATATCTTAAAAAATGAAGAAGAGGGCCTAGAATTCAATGAACTCTTTAAACGCTATATGAAGTTAGAGCCTTTAGTATATTTAGGAGACCTAATGTATTGGGCTCTGATTAAACCGTTAACTGAGAGCCCTGAGCCCATCTTGCAAGCCCAAAGATCAGAGAGCAAAGATTGGTATAACAACCGCATCTACCTCTCCAAGTCTAGCCACAATAGAACTGGTAAAGTTGCAGACAAGTGGGTTGGCGGAATTCACCTCACTCCTAACAACTTTTGGAGCTGGGATCATCAGGACTTAGCGACGATATCCCATTATAACTAGATGCACATAAGTGTCTTATCGTGTGGAGAGCTTAGATTTACTCCACACTTACTTTATATCCGAACCCTCTCCCCCTCCAGCCCCCTCAGCAAGCCTCTAATGAAGCTCATCAAAAAGTGTACCCATGAAATTCTCATGCCACTCCCCCCTTTGCTAGATAGCACTACGGCTCGATTAAACCCACTCTATAAGCCCCCTAGGCACCGAGTGTGAATTAGCAGACGACCAATGAAGGAACAAACGTGATTTATCGATGATTGGACAGAGGCTTTCGAACAAAGAGTAGGCTTTTTAACGATAACCGATCAACTGAAACCATAGACGACCACAACGCACAGATCGAAGACCAAGATACACACCCCAGAAACTACGAAAGCCTAATCATGAGACTGGTCTTTCTGATAAATGGCGGATGGCGGGGACGCCTAGTTCGGGGTTGCGGACAACGGGCAAACCTTTTGCGGGACTCTTTCGACCGAAGGACGAATACAATCATTCAAACGTAAAAAAGCCCAAGCAGTTATGCTTGGGCTTAGTATAAGTGGCGGAATAGCTGGGGTCGCAGGCGACCTGGACTCGTTGGTCAATGACCAAAATACCTACCCCCAGAAACGACGAAAGCCTAGCCGTAAGACTAGGCTTTCTGATAAGTGACGTAGTGGCCGGGGTTGCGGGCAACCGGGACTCTTTCGACCGAAGGGCGAACACAATCATTCAAACGTAAAAAAGCCCAAGCAGTTATGCTTGGGCTTAAGTATAAGTGGCGGAATGGCTGGGGTCGCAGGCGACCGGGACTCGTTGGTCGAAGACCAAAATACCTACCCCTAGAAACGACGAAAGCCTAGTCGTAAGACTAGGCTTTCTGATAAGTGGCGGAGTGGACGGGACTCGAACCCGCGACCCCCGGCGTGACAGGCCGGTATTCTAACCAACTGAACTACCACTCCGCAGTGTCTATTCAGCTTAAAGCAATTTGAGCCTGACGATGTCCTACTCTCACATGGGGAAGCCCCACACTACCATCGGCGCTATTGCGTTTCACTTCTGAGTTCGGCATGGAATCAGGTGGGTCCACAATGCTATGGTCGTCAAACAAATTCTGTGGTTAATTTGAAGTATCAAATCAACAAAATAAATGGTGCTAGTACCCAGATTTGAACTGGGGACCTCACCCTTACCAAGGGTGCGCTCTACCAACTGAGCCATACCAGCACAAAATTTGGAGCCTGGCGATGTTCTACTCTCACATGGGGAAGCCCCACACTACCATCGACGCTATTGCGTTTCACTTCTGAGTTCGGCATGGAATCAGGTGGGTCCACAACGCTATGGTCGCCAAGCAAATTCTTTATTACTTTCAGCTTTAAAAAAGCTAAAGGTAAAATAATTTGGAAAGCTATTAAAAGTTCTTACTTAAACTTATTCAAGTGTTCTTGTTTGCTTCTGCTTTTTAAAGCGGAAACAACAGTTTTGAGTCCATCAAAACCCCTTGGGTGTTGTATGGTTAAGCCTCACGGGCAATTAGTACAGGTTAGCTCAACGCCTCACAGCGCTTACACACCCTGCCTATCAACGTTCTAGTCTTGAACAACCCTTTAGGACGCTTAAAGCGCCAGGGAAGACTCATCTCAGGGCTCGCTTCCCGCTTAGATGCTTTCAGCGGTTATCGATTCCGAACTTAGCTACCGGGCAATGCCATTGGCATGACAACCCGAACACCAGAGGTTCGTCCACTCCGGTCCTCTCGTACTAGGAGCAGCCCCCTTCAATCTTCCAACGCCCACGGCAGATAGGGACCGAACTGTCTCACGACGTTCTAAACCCAGCTCGCGTACCACTTTAAATGGCGAACAGCCATACCCTTGGGACCGACTTCAGCCCCAGGATGTGATGAGCCGACATCGAGGTGCCAAACACCGCCGTCGATATGAACTCTTGGGCGGTATCAGCCTGTTATCCCCGGAGTACCTTTTATCCGTTGAGCGATGGCCCTTCCATTCAGAACCACCGGATCACTATGACCTGCTTTCGCACCTGCTCGAATTGTCATTCTCGCAGTCAAGCGGGCTTATGCCATTGCACTAACCTCACGATGTCCAACCGTGATTAGCCCACCTTCGTGCTCCTCCGTTACTCTTTGGGAGGAGACCGCCCCAGTCAAACTACCCACCAGGCACTGTCCGTAATCCCGATTCAGGGACCAACGTTAGAACATCAACACTACAAGGGTGGTATTTCAAGGACGACTCCACCACATCTAGCGACGCGGTTTCAAAGTCTCCCACCTATCCTACACATGTAGGGTCAATGTTCAGTGCCAAGCTGTAGTAAAGGTTCACGGGGTCTTTCCGTCTAGCCGCGGGTACACTGCATCTTCACAGCGATTTCAATTTCACTGAGTCTCGGGTGGAGACAGCGTGGCCATCATTACGCCATTCGTGCAGGTCGGAACTTACCCGACAAGGAATTTCGCTACCTTAGGACCGTTATAGTTACGGCCGCCGTTTACCGGGGCTTCGATCAAGAGCTTCGACCGAAGTCTAACCCCATCAATTAACCTTCCGGCACCGGGCAGGCGTCACACCGTATACGTCATCTTACGATTTTGCACAGTGCTGTGTTTTTAATAAACAGTTGCAGCCACCTGGTATCTGCGACTCTCGTCAGCTCCATCCGCGAGGGACTTCACCGATAAGAGCGTACCTTCTCCCGAAGTTACGGTACCATTTTGCCTAGTTCCTTCACCCGAGTTCTCTCAAGCGCCTTGGTATTCTCTACCCGACCACCTGTGTCGGTTTGGGGTACGATTCCTTACAATCTGAAGCTTAGAGGCTTTTCCTGGAAGCATGGCATCAATGACTTCACCACCGTAGTGGCTCGACATCGTATCTCAGCGTTAATGAAGAGCCGGATTTACCTAACTCTTCCGCCTACGTACTTGAACCTGGACAACCGTCGCCAGGCCCACCTAGCCTTCTCCGTCCCCCCATCGCAATTGTAAGAAGTACGGGAATATTAACCCGTTTCCCATCGACTACGCCTTTCGGCCTCGCCTTAGGGGTCGACTTACCCTGCCCCGATTAACGTTGGACAGGAACCCTTGGTCTTCCGGCGAGGGAGTTTTTCACTCCCTTTATCGTTACTCATGTCAGCATTCGCACTTCTGATACCTCCAGCAGCCCTTACAGACCACCTTCAACGGCTTACAGAACGCTCCCCTACCCCGCACACTAAAGTGTGCAGCCGCAGCTTCGGTGTATAGCTTAGCCCCGTTACATCTTCCGCGCAGGCCGACTCGACCAGTGAGCTATTACGCTTTCTTTAAATGATGGCTGCTTCTAAGCCAACATCCTGGCTGTCTGAGCCTTCCCACATCGTTTCCCACTTAGCTATACTTTGGGACCTTAGCTGGCGGTCTGGGTTGTTTCCCTCTCCACGACGGACGTTAGCACCCGCCGTGTGTCTCCCGGATAGTACTTACTGGTATTCGGAGTTTGCAAAGGGTTGGTAAGTCGGGATGACCCCCTAGCCTTAACAGTGCTCTACCCCCAGTAGTATTCGTCCGAGGCGCTACCTAAATAGCTTTCGGGGAGAACCAGCTATCTCCAGGTTTGATTGGCCTTTCACCCCTAGCCACAAGTCATCCGCTAATTTTTCAACATTAGTCGGTTCGGTCCTCCAGTTGATGTTACTCAACCTTCAACCTGCCCATGGCTAGATCACCTGGTTTCGGGTCTATATCCAGAGACTGAACGCCCAGTTAAGACTCGGTTTCCCTACGGCTCCCCTAAACGGTTAACCTTGCCACTGAATATAAGTCGCTGACCCATTATACAAAAGGTACGCAGTCACACCACGAAGGTGCTCCTACTGCTTGTACGTACACGGTTTCAGGTTCTATTTCACTCCCCTCACAGGGGTTCTTTTCGCCTTTCCCTCACGGTACTGGTTCACTATCGGTCAGTCAGTAGTATTTAGCCTTGGAGGATGGTCCCCCCATATTCAGACAGGATATCACGTGTCCCGCCCTACTCGATTTCACTGATTATGATGTGTCGGTTACGGGGCTATCACCCTTTATTGCGAGACTTTCCAGACTCTTCACCTGCATCATTAAAAGCTTAAGGGCTAATCCAATTTCGCTCGCCGCTACTTTCGGAATCTCGGTTGATTTCTCTTCCTCGGGGTACTTAGATGTTTCAGTTCCCCCGGTTTGCCTCTTGTTGCTATGTATTCACAACAAGATACTTACTTATGTAAGTGGGTTTCCCCATTCGGAAATCCCAGACTCAAAAGGTTTTTACTACCTAATCTGGGCTTATCGCAAGTTAATACGTCCTTCATCGCCTCTGACTGCCAAGGCATCCACCGTGTACGCTTAGTCACTTAACCATACAACCCGAAGAAGTTTCGAGTTGATGATAAATCACCAAGGTTTTTGGTTGTAATAAGAAGGGTTAGTTCTTATTACGTGTTTGCCGGACTCAATGGTGATTCAAATTAAATTTAAATCGAATACAAGACACTTGAATGTGTTTGTGTTGTGTTTATCTAAAGATAAACATTGAGAACTTTTAATTTGATTTAAATAACTGTGTTATTTAAATCAGTCAGCTTTCCAAATTGTTAAAGAGCAGATTTCTTAACGAAACCATTTTTAAAAGCACTACTTAAAATGCACTTAAAGATGGTATCCCGTAGGGGAGTCGAACCCCTGTTACCGCCGTGAAAGGGCGGTGTCCTAGGCCTCTAGACGAACGGGACACTAAGATATCTCTTAACTTTCTAAACCATATCAATCTGTGTGGACACTTATCGTGAACATCTTCGTATAAGGAGGTGATCCAGCCCCAGGTTCCCCTAGGGCTACCTTGTTACGACTTCACCCCAGTCATGAACCACAAAGTGGTGAGCGTCCTCCCGAAGGTTAAACTACCCACTTCTTTTGCAGCCCACTCCCATGGTGTGACGGGCGGTGTGTACAAGGCCCGGGAACGTATTCACCGTAGCATTCTGATCTACGATTACTAGCGATTCCGACTTCATGGAGTCGAGTTGCAGACTCCAATCCGGACTACGACGCACTTTTTGGGATTCGCTCACTCTCGCGAGTTGGCTGCCCTCTGTATGCGCCATTGTAGCACGTGTGTAGCCCTACTCGTAAGGGCCATGATGACTTGACGTCGTCCCCACCTTCCTCCGGTTTATCACCGGCAGTCTCCCTGGAGTTCCCGACATTACTCGCTGGCAAACAAGGATAAGGGTTGCGCTCGTTGCGGGACTTAACCCAACATTTCACAACACGAGCTGACGACAGCCATGCAGCACCTGTCTCAGAGTTCCCGAAGGCACCAATCCATCTCTGGAAAGTTCTCTGGATGTCAAGAGTAGGTAAGGTTCTTCGCGTTGCATCGAATTAAACCACATGCTCCACCGCTTGTGCGGGCCCCCGTCAATTCATTTGAGTTTTAATCTTGCGACCGTACTCCCCAGGCGGTCTACTTAACGCGTTAGCTCCGAAAGCCACGGCTCAAGGCCACAACCTCCAAGTAGACATCGTTTACGGCGTGGACTACCAGGGTATCTAATCCTGTTTGCTCCCCACGCTTTCGCATCTGAGTGTCAGTATCTGTCCAGGGGGCCGCCTTCGCCACTGGTATTCCTTCAGATCTCTACGCATTTCACCGCTACACCTGAAATTCTACCCCCCTCTACAGTACTCTAGTTTGCCAGTTTCAAATGCAGTTCCGAGGTTGAGCCCCGGGCTTTCACATCTGACTTAACAAACCACCTGCATGCGCTTTACGCCCAGTAATTCCGATTAACGCTCGCACCCTCCGTATTACCGCGGCTGCTGGCACGGAGTTAGCCGGTGCTTCTTCTGCAGCTAACGTCAAGAGATGCCGCTATTAACGACACCCCCTTCCTCACTGCTGAAAGTACTTTACAACCCGAAGGCCTTCTTCATACACGCGGCATGGCTGCATCAGGCTTGCGCCCATTGTGCAATATTCCCCACTGCTGCCTCCCGTAGGAGTCTGGACCGTGTCTCAGTTCCAGTGTGGCTGATCATCCTCTCAGACCAGCTAGGGATCGTCGCCTTGGTGAGCCATTACCTCACCAACTAGCTAATCCCACCTAGGCATATCTTGACGCGA
Organism: Vibrio sp. THAF190c; assembly: GCF_009363355.1. NCBI lineage: Bacteria > Pseudomonadati > Pseudomonadota > Gammaproteobacteria > Vibrionales > Vibrionaceae > Vibrio > Vibrio sp. THAF190c. Next base: position 2,870,984 of record NZ_CP045338.1, read on the forward strand.
GAGGCCCGAAGGTCCCCCTCTTTGGCCCGTAGGCATCATGCGGTATTAGCCATCGTTTCCAATGGTTATCCCCCACATCAAGGCAATTTCCTAGGCATTACTCACCCGTCCGCCGCTCGACGCCGTTATCGTTCCCCGAAGGTTCAGATAACTCGTTTCCGCTCGACTTGCATGTGTTAGGCCTGCCGCCAGCGTTCAATCTGAGCCATGATCAAACTCTTCAATTTAAGATTTTGTGACTCAATGAATACTGATTACATTCCCTATTCTTACGAATAGTGACTGTGAATTGACTGTGCCGAATCTTACGATTCGAATTGGTCACTCAGTTCATTGAAATCATTTTGATACCGAAGTATCTGTTTGCCTTTGCTTACTAAAAGCGAAAACAAACTTAGTGATATTCATCAACGAGTGCCCACACAGATTGATAGGTTTAAATTGTTAAAGAACTTCTCTTCGTTGTGACTTACATCACTTCGGAAGAGGCGGCCATTCTAGCGACTTAATTCTCAGTGTCAAACACTTTTTGAAAATTAATTTCTACTTTCTAAAAGTAGGAGTGAAATATCGCTTTAAGCTAGTTGCCGAACTAACATTCTTCGCTGAAGCCTTGCGGCGCCTGCCGTGTCAGTGAGGCGGTATTATAGAGATGCTCCTCACATTGGCAAGCATTTATTGAAGAAAAATAGAAAAATAGAGGCTAAGCGACCAAATAACGCTCAAAGGTTTATTTGTACAAAAATATACGCATTTTTATACAAAATACTCACAGCGCCCTGTGGATAAGTTAAGCGTTATTATCGAAAAAGTACGTAATCCTAGCTCTTGGATTTAAATACTCTTGTACTTGTTGTGGCAATTTACTCGGATGAACCGCACTAGAGATCTTTATATCTTTACTTGCTAGCTCGATGATCGGAGCTTGAGTGCTAGGTACACTCGGATCATAAATCAAAACATTAGGGTAAAGGATATGATCTGCATTTACTGAGATAACAATACCGATAGAGTCATTAGATAACTGGACTACCGTTCCTGGAGGGTACACTCCCATTAACTTAACCAAATGATTCAAGTTCTCGTGGCTATATAGGTGCTTACAACTCTTATATAGATGAGACAACGCTAAGTATGGAATTTTTTGTTCCGCTGGAATCCTATTGTGGCATAGAGAATCAAAAGCATTCGCCACGGCGACAACTTTAGCAAACTCATCGATCTCATTTTCTTTGAGCCCTTCAGGGTATCCAGAACCATCATTCATTTCGTGATGCTGAGCAATCACTTTATGAACGCTTTCAGGCATACCTTCTATAGCACCCACAATATCTACACCGTATTTGGTATGCAGCTTTAAGTAGTTTGCTTCTGGCACAGTCAGAGCGGTTTGCTTTCGAAGAATCGCCACTGGGATTTTCACTTTGCCGATGTCATGGAAAAGTGCGCCCAACGCCAACTCTTTTAATTGCTCACTACTATACCCTTTAGCTTTACCTATCATTAAAGCAATGACCGAGACATTAAGTGAGTGAAAATAGAGATCTTCAAATTCACCCTTACCCGTCATTAAGTGCAGTGAAACATTATCATCACTCAAAAACTTATCGACGATATCATCAACTAGAGACTTTACTTCTTCAGCGGCATCTAAAGGACGATTTCTGATTTTGGTCATAATGGCGCGCATTCGAGCGAGAGAGCGTTCAAACTCTTTTTCACAATGACTCACTTTACGACGGTAAGAGCTTAAAGTTTCGATTCGCTCACGTTTATGTTTCCACATAGCCTCAGCTTCTAACGAAACGTCTGACATTTCATCTAGAGGTTCTAAAGCGGCTTGCTCTACAGGAAGAGGGGTTGTATCACTCTGACTTGGGTTTATATAGACGTGCTTAATGCCGAGATGACGAATGACTCGAACTTGTTCTTCATCTTTGATTTTAAAGCTATTAAATAAAAATGGGTGTTCATTCCACTTAACCGGTAATCTTATGTGTAGGCCCGGCTGAATACGGTCCACTGTAATCTTTATGCTGCCCATTTTATATATAACTTTGATTATAAAACTCTATTTATAATTCTAATCAAATGGGACAGCAATTTCATTATGCAACTTTACACACTCAACCCATTGAGTCGCAATGTATCATCCAGCGAATACCAAACTTGTCTTCTACTTTGCCAAACCTCGCTCCCCAAAAGGTGTCTGCCAATGGCATCATTACTCTGCCACCCTGCTTCAAACTCTCAAAGATCTGCTCCTGTGTGGCAATATCTTCTGTAACTAATGAGAGCGCGAGGTTATTACCTTGTAGTTCCTTGGCATGCACGCCATCAGACATCATTAGCTTCATACCAAAAGCTTCAAATTCTGAGTGCATAATCCAATCGGGTTCTGCCCCTTCGACCACTTGCGGTGCATCTTTAAAATATTGCTTAGATAGGATGACGCCACCAAAGCATTTTCTATAAAACTCTAAAGCTTCGTCGCAGCGTCCATCAAAAAAAAGGTAAGGGGTCAGTTTCAGCATAGATATCTCCTTGTTGTCTATTTAAAACATAGACAACAGAAGACAAATTGAAAGGTAATCTTATGATTTATTTAGGATAAAATTAGTATTACTTAGGAAAGTCTATTCGAAAGGGAACAAAGACGTTTGATTACGCCCAGATTGCTTCGAACGATAGAGTGCCTTATCTGCAGATTCCAACCACTCAAGATGGCTAGCAACGCAAGAAGAAAGCTCGCATACGCCCAAACTAACAGTAAAATTAATCGGACCCGATGAGGTGTCAACAACGTACTTTTCCACTCTTTTACGCAGCCGTTCAGCAAAATAAAGTGCCTGATCAGCCGTCGTACCAGGAAGCAGCACCGTAAACTCTTCTCCTCCATAACGACCACATAAGTCTGAGTTTCTTGCTGTTTTTTTCAGTAACCGCGCTGTTTGTCGGATAACCTCATCGCCAGCACCATGACCGTAGGTATCATTAACATTCTTAAAGTGGTCGATATCAAAGATCACTAATGCAGACGGCTGAGAAAGCAACTTTGCGCTTTCGTACTCTCGAGCTAAGCAAGACTCCCAATATGCTCGGTTGAATAACCCCGTTAGTCCATCTGTACGACTCATCGTTGACAAGCGCTCATTTGAATCACGCAGTTGCAGTTTGCTACTCGCCACATCCGATACATCTTGCACCATCAAACAGACGTGAGATACCTGTCCATTCAACGACGTTAAAGGCGTCATCACCAGGTTTTGATACATATTAATGCGTTGGTGTGACAGCGGAGAGTAGTTTTTGAAATCAAAAATGTGCGGTCTATCTTCCCAGTTGGAAAAGATTCGACTTTTTAGTTCGCTGCAGGCGGATATTTGAGCCTTAAGCCACTCTTGAGGAAGATTAGGGACGACCTCAAATAAGTTTTGATGAAGGATCCTATCGCCATTGATGCCGCTATAGCTCTGCATAAAGCTATTCCACAGGCACACATTATGATCAAGATCCAGTACTACGAGCCCAACATCAATGGTATCCATAACTTGTAAAGCCCAGTGCAACTCATCCATTTCGAAGGTGATTTGACTCATTACAACACCTCCATTAAACGGTATAAAGTCTCAACTGATTCACCGTCTAAAAGCAGTAGCACTTCACATTCAAAATCCAAATGCTCTGCCAGGTAAGTAAACTCCACCGTGAATGCACTTTGCTCTACATGATGGATCGACAAAAATTCATCCTGCTCATTTTTAGAAACGGTAACAGGTTGACGCAGAGAAAAGTCGACCACCAACTGGCTTGCCAAAGAGTTCAAATAAGTCGAAACCAACAAATTAGCGATGTTGAGAATCATCTCATTGTGGTTTGATTCGCTCGTCGGAAAGCCTAACGCATGCCCTAGTCCACCAATGTCTTGTCCTCGCATACATACTAAGGACTCGCCATGAATACCATTACCCACAAACCGCTGAGTAACCGCATGTACCGAGTCTCTATGCAAGGCATCAGCAATGATCATATTCAGCTCACTCGCTTCAACAACACCGACATTCGGCACTGGTAGATCGATAAACTTACCAATACGATCGGAAATCACTGCAGCACCGCGCCCAAGAGCAATATTAGTAACCTCTCGGAACTTACTGAGCGGATCGATATCTGGCTCTTCTTGAATCGGATGTTGAGATTGGACTGTGGTAGGATTTTTGAAGACGTAACTTTGAATAAGTTGAGTCACTTCGTCTTGATTAAATGGCTTAGCGATAAATGAAGAAGCGCCAAGCTCCATGCATCGCCTTTTCGCTTCTTGCTGAACATCCCCAGAAATCACCACTACATCGGTACTTATCCCGTAATCTTGCAAATACTGGAGTACTTCATAACCGTCCATCTCTGGCATAGTTAGATCAAGAAACATCAGATCGATACTATTTTCAATGACAGTCGCAATCGCTTCACGTCCGTTTGAACACATGAAGGTAACGATGCCGAAAGCTGCTGGCGAGATACAACGCTGAAGAGACTTTCTTGCTAGAGATGAGTCGTCACAAATAACTATGTTCATGCCAATACTCGTATTTTACGCGTAAGATTGAGAGCTTGTAGCAGAACAAGACTCGCGATTGGATCTATCTGTTGTTCAAACAATGCAAATATCAGCTTCAAAAGCTATTGTTTATACAAACGCCAAACTCTCGAGCATTATTTAAAGAAATTATGACAGCATTATTATGATACAAAGCACGAATGATACCAGTTTCACCCCTCCCCTTCTAAAGCGCACCTCTTAGTTTTCCCTCTTATTAATTATAAAACTATCAATAATTAGTAAGATCTTGCTTCCATTTATCAAATAAATGAAGAATCAATAAAAACTCATGGATAAAAAAAGTCTAAGCGATTCACGCCTAGACTTACTGCTTTGATATACCGTTTAAAAACCATATTTTTGTTTGATTGGCTCGCAGACCAATTTGTATCTCGCATCTGCAGCTTCAGCTCCGGCAAACTCTACCATTGCTTCTGAATACCCCATAGCAGTGCCAAACTCTTCCATGATATATGGATCTTCTTTAACGCTCTTAGTTCGCTCTTTGGATAGCTCAACAATGAACTTTGCGTAATCTTGATTTTTATCTAACCCTGCCGCCCAACCAAAGCAATGCGCTGCATCTTGTTTCGGAAACTCATTAAAGTCTTCGCCTTTTACCTCTGCCAAAGCGGTACCAGCTGTTAGTGCTGCGATTAGAGAAATACCCAAAACTCGTTTTTTCATCTTGTTTGCCTCATGTCTGAATATAAAGCGATGTTATCCCCCAGCGTATGAATCAGGCCTGAACACATTTGTTATGTTTATCTTTTGCCCCCCTGCACTTCCATGCTTTCCATATTGACCCTATGAATCAATTTTCAATTTGTTGGAACTGTGATGAATCTAGAGTATTTACACTTAATTTAACAAATAATTAACAAGTAGAAATGCAATTGTCATAACTAGCTTCTAAGTTAATGTTTTTTAGAGTAATTAACCAAACACCTTCAATACCTAAATTGGCTCATTATTCCGCGCTGGAAAACGCGCATCAATAAAAACACAAAAACAAAGGAAGTTACTATGTCATTGTCTCGCAGAGACTTTATAAAAGTCGTCTCTTCAGGAGCCGTTGCTACTACACTGACTGCTTGTGGGGGTGACGATAACAACGCCGCCGTTGCATCTTCATTCGAGCATGGCATTGCCAGTGGTGACCCAACTCAAACTCAAGTGATTATTTGGACTCGAGTAACCACCATAGCCAGCTACGTAGACGTAACATGGCAGATCTCAAGATCTGAAGATTTTTCAATCATTGAGCAAAGCGGTACTTTTGCCACGGACACGAGTCGAGATTTTACGGTTAAGGTCGATGTACAAAACCTCAACCCGAGTACTCAGTATTACTACCGCTTCATGGTGGGCGAGAACACCAGTAGCGTTGGGGTGACACAGACTCTACCTGAGGGCAGTGTAGATAAAGCTTCCATGGCTGTCGTGTCTTGCGCAAATTATCCCGCCGGTTATTTCAACGTCTATAAAGAGATTCTTAAGCAGAATCAAACAGAGTCGTTCGATGTAGTTTTGCATCTTGGTGACTACATCTACGAATATGGCGCCGGTGGTTATGCCAGTGACGATGCCGCTAAGTTGGATCGTGAGCCAAGTAAAGGCACCGAATGCATTACTATAGATGACTATCGAAAGCGCTATGCTCAATATCGCCAAGATCAAGACCTCCAGGCTTTACATGCTGCATTACCAATGATTGCGGTTTGGGATGACCATGAACTCGCGAATGACGCATGGAAAAATGGTGCAGAAAACCACCAAGATGATGAAGGCAATTTTATCGACAGACGCGCCGCCGCCGCCGCCGCGTGGACTGAGTGGTTGCCAGTTCGCGAGAATACCTTCTCGAATATGTTAATTTATCGTCAGTTCTCGTTTGGTGATTTGATCAACCTAATGATGCTCGATACTCGATTAGTTGGGCGAGATCAGCCATTGGACTACTTTTCGCTTAGCGCACCGACGATGGAGGCGATTGGCGGACTCGTTGCACAATCACGCAGTGCTGATAGAGAGTTACTTGGCACTGAACAACTGGCTTGGTTGATAAATGCGTTTAACAGCCAAGATGCCAAGTGGAACGTTCTTGGGCAACAAGTTCTTATGTCCCGTATGGAACTTCCGAGCTCGGTTATGTTAGCAATGTTTCAGCTATTCAATGCCACAGACGAGCAGAAAATGGATGCACTTCTCGCGGTGAACAATGCGATTTCAAATTACCTTGCAGATCCAAGCTCAGATACGATTAAGCTGCCATATAATCTCGATTCTTGGGATGGGTACTATGTTGAGCGAGAACGAGTGTATCAGATAGCCAAAGCGAGTGAGGGTCATTTTGTTTGCTTAGCAGGTGATACACACAATGCATGGACCAGTGAGTTAAAGGACGTGTCCAATAACCCTGTTGGTGTTGAGTTTGCGACAAGTTCGGTTAGCTCTCCAGGCTTAGAAGAATATTTAGCGCTAGAACCTGTTGCCATCGCACAAATGGAGTACACATTGCCGCATTTGGTCTCTGAGTTGCAATGGACAGACATTAAACAGCGCGGCTTTATGCGTGTAACCTTTACACCAGACAAAGCACAATCTACTTGGTACATGCTCTCTAGTGTTAAAGATAAAAACTATCAAGTGACCACAAAGATGGCATCAACAGCAGATGGTGTCACACTCACTCTTGAATAAGCTCTAACTCATTTTTCTTAAATACTTTCCATACGCCAAATACAACAAAGCCCCAACTTTCGTTGAGGCTTTGCCTTAAAATATGGTACCTGTAGGTGACTGGGCTTGCACTCAAGCCGACACGCTGGATTTCAAATTCACAAACGCCCAAAACGACGAAAGGTCGCTATAAAAGCGACCTTTCTATATATGGTACTGGTTAGGCGGACTGATTGGACAGGCATTCCTGCCGCTATCGAGAAGGCAGCGCTTTCCAGGCTCCAGCTACAACAGAGCCCCAACTTTCGTTGAGGCTCTGTCTTAAAATATGGTACCAGTAGATGACTTGACTGGGCTTGCATTCAAGCCGACACGCTAGATTTCAAATTCACAAACGCCCAAAACGACGAAAGGTCGCTATAAAAGCGACCTTTCTATATATGGTACCGGTAGGCGGACTTGAACCGCCACGCCCGAAGGCAACGGATTTTGAATCCGTCGTGTATACCAATTTCACCATACCGGCATTATCTGGGGGCTATTGCCCTTTCGATGTTTGGCATTATACGTATGCTTATGAATGTCGCAAGTATAAAAACTTGAAATTACGTGTGTTTGCCGATAATTTCGCCACTAAGTTATAAGCTGTGCGCAATGTCTCTTTCCACTTTTGGGCTGAGCCTATATTCTGACGCCAAATTTTTAAAAGAAGTATTGTCATGACCTCTACTAATACACTACCACCAGCTGGTATGTTTCGCCGTTTAGGTGCTCTGTTCTATGATGCGCTGATTGTCCTTGCTATTGAGATGATGGCAGGTGGCGTAGTTGTTGCTCTGCTCCACGCCCTTATGGCAATGGGACTGTTTAGCCATGCAGGTTACGCAGACGTGAGCGACTTCTTGACTAACCATCCCATCTGGAGCCCAGCTTATACCTTTTATCTCGTAGCCGTTTGGTGTTACTTCTTTGTATTCTTCTGGACTCGCGCAGGACAAACTCTCGGCATGCGCGCTTGGAAGCTTCGCGTACAAAACAGTGATGGCTCTGCAATTAGCGTCACTCAAGCTCTGATTCGTTTAGCTACCTCAGGGTTTGGATTGGCCAACTTGTGTGTTCCGTTTGATCCTAAAAAGCGTGGCTTCCATGATATCTGGGCTAAGACCCAAGTTGTGGTATTACCGAAAGCACAATAGCTATAAAAGAATCACTTCAGAGATAAAAAAAGGGAAGGCACTCGCCTTCCCTTTTTCTCATCTATAACTTTCGCCTTAATAGCATCAAGGCAATACCAAAGAACACGATACTTGGTGCGACCGCCCCAAATACAGGAGGTATCTGGTATACCAAGCTGACAGGCCCAAAGAACTCACTGGATATGTAGAAAGTAAAGCCTGCAATCACACCCGATAAGATCCGTGCGCCCATGGTTACGCTTCGCAGTGGTCCAAAGATAAACGACAGAGCCATCAACATCATTACGGCAATAGACAGAGGCTGCGTTACCTTGCGCCAGAAAGCGAGCTCATAACGCGACGCATCTTGTTCAGAAGCCTGCAAATAAGAGACGTAATCATACAAACCACTTAACGAAAGCTCTTCTGGCTTCACGGTTACAATCGCCAGTTTGTCTGGAGCAAGCGAAGTTTGCCAAGAGTAACTCGGTAGGCTCTCTTTGGTAATTTGAACATCATCCTCGAATGAGGTGATCTGCACGTCTGACATTGTCCAAGTGTTATTACCGTCGTAATCAACCTGCTCAGCGAAGATGGTCGACTGAAGCTCTTTGTTTTGGTCAAAGCGCCACATGTTCATGCCATAAAGTCTTTCATCATCGACCTTGGCAATAAAGATAAAGTCATTGGCGTCACGAGCCCAAACACCACTTCGCGTCGAAACAATACTACCGCCAGAGATAGAGATAGCTCTTAAATCACGAGCCATCTTCTGCGCTTGCGGTGCACCCCATTGACCAAGCAAGGTTACGATGATCATTAAAGGTACTGCTGTTTTAAGTACCGATAGACCGATATCTAACTTAGAGAAACCTGCAGCTTGCATAACGACTAGTTCAGAACTGGCAGCTAGCATACCTAAGCCGATCAACGCCCCTAATAGCGCTGCCATTGGGAAGAACATTTCGATATCACGCGGGATACTCAGAAGAACAAAGTACAAGGCCTGTAGCAAATCGTAAGTACCGCGACCGACCTTTCTTAACTGCTCAACATATTTGATGATCCCAGACAGGCCAACAAATGTCACAAGCACCAGAGCAGTGGTAGAGATAATGGTTCTGCCAATATATAAATCGAGAATCTTAAACACGGCTTAGGCCAACCTTTTCTTCTTGAATTTTTCTTTCATGCGCCTTACTGGCACGCTATCCATAAAGTTTGCAGAGACAGCCACAATCAACAACAAGGCATTGATTGGCCACATACCAATAGTGGCAGGGATGCTGCCTTCTTCTATTGACGACTTCGTTGCACTGATCGCTAAGAAGTAAGTTAGATAGATCAGAATCGCTGGCCCCATTTTGGCAAAACGACCTTGTCGTGGATTTACCGCTGACAACGGAACAACCAACATAGTTAGAAGCGGAATACAGATAACCAAAGATATACGCCATTGCAGCTCTGCCTTGGCATTATTGTCTGGGTGGTTAATAAGGTCTAGAGTCGGAATTGCTTCCCAGTCACGTCCTTTCTTCTTAACATCTCGCTGACCAATCAGGCCTTCGTACTCGTCGAAGTGCGTCATCATATAATCAACACGCGTCGGAACACCCTCATAGCGCGTACCATCATACATAGCGATCACTTGTCGGCCATCACTTAACTCTTTTACATCACCAGAAGACGAGAACATCACGCTTGGTAGAATCGAATCGCGAGGCGTAATCTGCGCAACGAAGACATTTTCCAGCTTATTACCTCTAATATCATCAATGAAGACAACTGAAGAACCGTCAGGGGTGCTTTCGAATTTGCCCTTAGGTAATAGGTCGACACTGTTTTCTGCCGCTACTTTTTCGTAGAGCTGCTCAACCTTGTCTTGCGACCAAGGTGATAGCCATAGCGAGTTGAATGCCGCAACGCTCGCTGTAATCAAGGCTAGGTAGAGTGCAGCCTGAATTAAAAACTTATTACCGATACCAGTGGCGTTCATCACCACAATTTCACTTTCAGCGTAAAGTCGTCCAAATGTCAGCAAGATACCGATATAAATACTCAGCGGTAACATCAACAGCCCCATCGCAGGCATGTTCAGGCCAACAATCGATAAAATGAGACTTGCGGGAATGTCACCGTCCGAAGCGTCAGCCAAAACACTGATAAATTTTTGGCTAAGAAATACAAGAAAAAGGACAAAAAAGATCGCAAATTGGCTCTTGATTGTCTCGCGGATCAAATATCTAACAATAATCACGCTGAAATTACCTATACAAAACTTGTTTTTTTGATTGAATCACTATAATTTCCCGTTGAACCTTTTATTTTTTAAATTTTTAGCTAAGTGTTAGCGCTCTTCTATAAGGTTAGTTCCATTGTAGGATCCAACAAGTAAGATCGCATTATCTAACATTTAGTTCTATTTGTCTTCAGGATGTAGGAGTACGCATGGAGTTCAGTGTAAAAAGTGGCAGTCCAGAGAAACAACGCAGCGCATGTATCGTTGTCGGTGTATTCGAACCACGCCGCCTTTCTCCTGTAGCCGAACAGCTAGATAAGATCAGCGATGGCTACATCAGTTCACTACTTCGCCGTGGTGACCTAGAAGGTAAACCAGGCCAGATGCTACTACTGCATCAAGTACCAGGTGTACTTTCAGAACGAGTTCTATTAGTAGGCTGTGGTAAAGAGCGTGAACTAGGTGAGCGCCAATACAAAGAAATTATCCAAAAAACCATCAGCACGCTTAACGAAACAGGTTCTATGGAAGCAGTATGTTTCCTAACTGAACTGCACGTTAAAGGCCGCGATACTTACTGGAAAGTTCGCCAAGCGGTTGAAGCGACTAAAGATGGCCTATACACATTTGATCAGTTCAAGAGCAACAAGCCTGAGACTCGTCGCCCACTACGTAAGCTGGTATTTAACGTACCAACGCGTCGTGAACTAAGCCTAGGCGAAAAAGCGATCTCTCACGGTCTAGCTATTGCTTCAGGTGTAAAAGCGTCGAAAGACCTTGGCAACATGCCACCAAACATCGCGAACCCAGCATACCTTGCATCTCAAGCTCGTCGCCTTGCTGACGATTTCGACACTGTGACGACTAAGATCATTGGTGAAGAAGAGATGGAAAAACTGGGCATGACTTCTTACCTAGCGGTAGGTCGTGGCTCTAAGAACGAATCTATGATGTCTATCATGGAGTACAAGGGCGCACCAGATTCTGATGCAAAACCGATTGTACTTGTAGGTAAAGGCCTAACGTTCGATTCAGGCGGTATCTCACTGAAGCCGGGCGAAGGCATGGATGAGATGAAGTACGACATGTGTGGTGCTGCATCTGTATTCGGTACGATGAAAGCGCTCGCTAAACTGAACCTACCAATCAACGTTGTTGGTATTCTTGCTGGTTGTGAAAACATGCCAGGCAGCAATGCTTATCGTCCAGGTGACATCCTAACAACGATGTCTGGTCAAACTGTTGAAGTACTAAACACTGACGCGGAAGGTCGTTTGGTTCTTTGTGATGCACTCACTTACGTTGAGCGTTTCGAACCAGATTGCGTGGTTGACGTAGCAACGCTAACAGGCGCATGTGTTATCGCTCTAGGTCACCACATCAGTGGCGTTCTATCGAATCACAACCCACTTTCTCACGAGCTAGTTAACGCTTCTGAGCAAGCAAGTGATCGTGCATGGCGTCTACCGATGGCAGACGAGTACCACGAGCAACTAAATAGCCCATTTGCTGACATGGCAAACATCGGTGGCCGTCCAGGCGGTACTATCACTGCAGGTTGTTTCTTGTCTAAGTTCACTAAGAAATACAACTGGGCACACATCGACATCGCAGGTACTGCGTGGAAGTCTGGTGCAGCGAAAGGCTCGACTGGTCGTCCAGTCTCAATGCTAGTCCAATTCTTATTGAACCGCAGCGGCCATGAGACTGAAGAGTAATCTTCAAAATAATAAAAAGGGCCTACGGGCCCTTTTTTAGTAACTTATGATGGAAAATTAGTCCCTAGCTTTTATCGAGTTTGAGTAGCGTTATGCAGACAGCCACTTTTTACATTGTGTCGCCAGACAGTCCTCAAGCAGAGCCACAAGGTTTTGCCGAGTACGTGCTGTTTCTCGCTCATCACTTTGCTAAGCAAGGCGCAAAACTCTACCTGAACTGCAACGACAAAGCGCATGCCGAGAGCCTTGCAGAAATCTTCTGGCAAGTCGAACCCGAGCAGTTTATGGCGCATAACTTGGTTGGTGAAGGTCCAAAGTATGCCACCAATATTGAAATAGGTTACGAGGGTGTTAAGCCCAATTGGAACCGTCAATTGGTAATAAATGTGGCCGATAATCATACAACCTTTGCGAACGCCTTTGCTCAGGTGATAGACTTCGTGCCTTGCGAAGAAAAAGCGAAGCAACTCGCGCGCGAAAGGTATAAAATTTACCGTCAAGCTGGGTATCAATTACAAACGATTGAGATTCAGCATCCATAGTCAAACCTCATAGTTAAAGCTATCTTTGAATTAAGGTTCAAGAAGCTTCACTTATGAAGTTTGACCAAGATTAACCATTCACAGTATCCGTAAAAGAGCACTATGGAAAAGACATATAACCCAACATCAATCGAACAAGCCCTGTATCAGGCTTGGGAAGAGAAAGGCTACTTCAAGCCACACGGTGACACATCAAAAGAAGCTTACAGCATCATGATCCCGCCACCGAACGTCACTGGTAGCCTACACATGGGTCACGCGTTCCAAGACACTATCATGGATACTCTGATCCGTGCTGAACGTATGAAGGGCAAAAACACCCTTTGGCAAGTAGGTACGGACCACGCTGGTATCGCAACTCAAATGGTTGTTGAGCGCAAGATTGCTGCTGAAGAAGGCAAAACTAAGCACGACTACGGTCGTGATGCTTTCATCGACAAAATCTGGGAATGGAAAAACGAATCTGGTGGCACAATCACTAAGCAGCTTCGTCGCCTAGGCGCTTCTGTAGACTGGGACCGCGAGCGTTTCACTATGGATGATGGCCTATCTAATGCTGTTCAAGAAGTGTTTGTTCGTCTATACGAAGAAGACCTAATCTACCGTGGTAAGCGTCTAGTAAACTGGGATCCAAAACTGCACACAGCAATTTCTGATCTTGAAGTTGAAAACAAAGACAAAAAAGGCCACATGTGGCACTTCCGCTACCCGCTAGCAAACGGCGCGAAGACCGCTGAAGGTAAAGACTACATTGTTGTTGCGACAACTCGTCCAGAAACCATGCTTGGCGATACTGGTGTTGCAGTAAACCCAGAAGATCCTCGTTACAAAGATCTTATCGGTAAAGAGATCCTACTTCCTATCGTTAACCGTCTGATCCCTATCGTAGGTGATGAGCACGCTGATATGGAAAAAGGCACAGGTTGTGTGAAGATCACGCCTGCTCACGACTTTAACGATTACGAAGTTGGTAAGCGCAACAACCTACCAATGATCAACATCCTAACGTTCAACGCAGACATCCGTGATGCGGCTGAAGTATTCACTACTAACGGTGAAGCGAGCGATGTTTACTCTACTGAGCTACCTACTAAGTACCACGGCATGGAGCGTTTTGCTGCTCGTAAAGCGATCGTTGCTGAATTCGAAGAACTTGGTCTTCTTGACGAGATCAAAGATCACGACCTAACTGTTCCTTACGGCGACCGTGGTGGCGTGGTTATCGAACCAATGCTAACTGACCAATGGTACGTGCGCGCTGCACCTCTTGCTGAGCCTGCTGTTAAAGCGGTTGAAGATGGTGAAATCCAATTCGTTCCTAAACAGTACGAAAACATGTACTTCTCGTGGATGCGTGACATTCAAGACTGGTGTATCTCTCGTCAGCTTTGGTGGGGTCACCGTATCCCTGCATGGTACGACAATGATGGCAACGTATACGTAGGCCGTACTGAAGAAGAAGTACGTGCAAACAACAACCTTGCACCTGTTGTTGTACTACGCCAAGACGACGACGTACTTGATACATGGTTCTCTTCTGCGCTATGGACGTTCGGTACTCAAGGCTGGCCTGAGCAAACTGAAGACCTGAAGACATTCCACCCTTCAGACGTTCTAGTGACTGGCTTCGACATCATCTTCTTCTGGGTTGCGCGTATGATCATGATGACCATGCACTTCAACAAAGATGAAAATGGTAAGTCACAAGTACCATTCAAGACAGTTTACGTAACGGGCCTAATCCGTGACGAAAACGGTGACAAGATGTCTAAGTCCAAAGGTAACGTACTTGACCCTATCGACATGATCGATGGTATCGACCTTGAATCTCTAGTAGAAAAGCGTTGTGGCAACATGATGCAACCTCAGCTAGCGAAGAAGATCGAGAAGAACACGCGTAAGACCTTCGAAAACGGTATCGAACCATACGGTACTGACGCTTTGCGTTTCACTCTTGCTGCTATGGCTTCTACTGGCCGTGACATCAACTGGGATATGAAGCGTCTTGAAGGTTACCGTAACTTCTGTAACAAGCTATGGAACGCAAGCCGTTACGTACTGATGAATACAGAAGAGCACGATTGTGGCATGTCACTATCTGCAGAAGACCGTGCAAACATGGAATTCTCTCTAGCAGATAAGTGGATTGAATCTCAATTTGAACTAGCAGCGAAAGAGTTTAATGCTCACCTAGACAACTACCGTCTAGACATGGCAGCAAACACGCTTTACGAATTCATCTGGAACCAATTCTGTGACTGGTACCTAGAGCTAACTAAGCCAGTTCTATGGAAAGGTACAGAAGCACAGCAACAAGCGACTCGCTACATGCTGATCACTGTTCTAGAGAAGACACTACGTCTTGCTCACCCAGTGCTTCCTTACATCACTGAATCTATCTGGCAGAGCGTTAAGCCGCTAGTAGACGGTGTTGAAGGCGACACTATCATGACTCAAGCACTTCCTCAGTTTAACGAAGAGAACTTCAACGCTGAGATCGTAGAAGACATCGAATGGGTTAAGACTTTCATCACTGCTATCCGTAACCTGCGTGCGGAATACGACATTGCACCTAGCAAAGGTCTAGAAGTGATGATCAAAGTTGCTAACGAGAAAGATGCGGCACGTATCGAAGCGAACAAGGTAGTTCTGAACTCTCTTGCTAAGCTAGATAGCCTAACGGTTCTTGCAGATGACGCTGAGACGCCAGCATGTGCGACTAAGCTAGTGGGTCAATCTGAGCTGATGATCCCAATGGCAGGTCTTATCGACAAAGATGCAGAACTTGCTCGTCTTGATAAAGAAGTGAAGAAAACGCACGGCGAAATCAAGCGTATCGAAGGCAAGCTAGGTAACGAAGGTTTCGTTGCTAAAGCTCCTGAAGCGGTTATCGCCAAAGAGCGTGAGAAGCTAGTAGGCTACCAAGAGACACTAGCTAAGCTTGAAGAGCAGAAAGCGACTATCGCTGCACTGTAATTGGTTAATTAACTTACCAATTCGAGCATATAAAAAGGGCAGATAATTCTGCCCTTTTTTGATCTTGTCGTTTATCGCTAATGAGCACTTTTTAGCGAATCTATACGCTCGGTTAACTCTGGATGGGTGCTTAACCACGCAGGTATTTCAGCCTCATTTTCAGAGCTCTCTCGTAACAACTCAAACATCTCAATCATAGGCTGATTGGTGCCGTGTATCTGCCACATTGAATCCGACGCAAACCTATCCGCTTCTCGTTCTGCCTGCTGCGACTGACCATTATTGGCGACGAAAACCCCGACCCCAGCTAAGTTATCGATCACACCTGAGCTCTCACCTGTCAACATTGCGACAGAGAGTGAAAGCAAGCTAGAACGAACAATCGCTTTCATGACGTGTTGTTGCTCAATATGCCCCAACTCATGCATCAGGATACTGTCCAATTGCTGCTCGGTTTCCGTTAGCGCTACCAAGTCATCAAGCACGATGATAGTACTGTGGCTCAAGGCAAAAGCATTCGCACCGAGCTCAGAGGAGCGAAACAGCAAACGGACGTCCTCATCAATACCGAGCGCTCTCAAATGATTTTCAAAACGCTGGCGAATCATAGTTTGCTGCGACAATGTTAAGTTCGATGGCTCAAACAATTGCTCATCCAAAGAGACTAACACCCTATCCTCTACCATCTTTGAGGCTGAGTCAGGAAGGTAAGCAACAACTTTCTCTGTTAGCCAAGGAATGCCGTGAGTAAACGTTCCAATGGTCAGCGCCAGTATGACGATACAAGATAGCAGAATCGCCGTAACATTCTTCTCTAGCTTGCCCATCCAATCATGCTGACCATGCTGTTTTAAAAACGCCGTCAGTTCATCACTCGGTTGCGCCACAAAAAGCCAGCCGTCAGGAAATGCGATCTTACTTGGCGTTGAACCAACACCGACACTGATTTTCACGTCAGCAACATTGGCCGAACTGCGTTGATTGCAGGCATTAATCACCAACATACCGTCGAGCGATATCTCTAATGTTGCCTCACAGCGTTCAGAGCTGCGAGGCGGATGAGCGACACCAGATAACATTAGCCAATACCAAGATCGACATCAAAGGCTTGTGCAACCTCATCAGAAACCGCTGACTTCACATCAGAGTCTTGGTCAGTAGCGACCAGCAAATCAAGATCGCCGTAAACAGAGGTATTGTCTGCTAAATAGTTCATCGTTCTTACCATAACCCAAGGACGAGCAAGACCTAGCGTGACGACTTGCAGCAAGAAGTTAACCACAACCAAGCTGACGTAACCCTTAACCGTTAGAGTCGAAGCGAAAGTAAACTTCGGCTCACTCTCAGCTTCACTAGATTGAAGAACCAGTTGCGAGAATGTGTAGTTTCGAACACGCACTTTCAGGTACGCGCCTACGGCTAGACCGATAGCAATGAAACCAAAATAGTAGCCAATCATTATAACGGCTAGATCGCTATGTCCCATGAGATCAAGGTACGATTCTGGGTTACTCATCAGATTAACACCCGCCATCATAAAGAAAGCTCCGACTAAGACCGCAGTGATAACAAGCCACGCTATCGTCGCGATCATATAGGTCTTGAAGTAAAACGCGTTTTTGTAATCTGCGCTAAATTGGCGCTCACCATAGCGGTAGCCATTCGAGAAGTAATTAGCCATACCAACCAAAGACCAAGCCTGCAGGTAGACATAAGCAGGCAAGAGTATAAGGATGGCTGCTACACCAGCAGTCATATTAAGACTCATGGTAAAGATTACGGCAGCCATAGCTGCAACAAAACCAAGCATGGCAAGCATGCCACGACCTAATATAGACCAGTACGCACCAGCAACCGTGCCGTGAAACGAAAAGTGCACATTACGGAAGCTCGTCATTGCCGCGTCAAAGCGTGCATTGCTGCGAGCGAGTAAAGGTAGCAGCAGAACAAAAGCCACGATTAACCCCAAAGAAAGCTCAGGAGAAAACTGTTCTGCAATCGACCACACTAAGACACAAACAAGCGCAATAGCACGGCCTTTGAGAATCTGCATTGGCTGTCCATGGTACTCGAAGCTATCACCAGCTATCGATGTATGACCGTAGAAATAGCGCTTATTACGTACTTTGGCCCACGCTGAATAAATTCCAAGCGTAATCACTGATAGCAGGATATTGACTATCCATATGCCAAAGTACTCTTTACCTTTGCCACTAAAGTGAACTTTAGTTTCTAACCCTTTGGTTTCCATTTTTTACTCCATCTGACGTTTATCATTAAACCATGTACATCTAAGTGCACATTGGGAGAGAGCACGCTATAGAAACACGCCATGCTGATCAATCAGCTGAATTAATAAATCAAAGGAAGCTATCATAATTTTTACAAATAATTACAATAAGTTAGATAAGGACTAATGAGGTATTTATCACTAATAAACGCATACTATTTTTAAGACACCTTTTGCTTGTTCTTCTTTGATAGTTTCTGCCTATCAAAACAATATTAACTTCCCATTAGATTTAATGATAATTATTCTCAATAATAAACCTATCGAAACACATCAACGATTGAGTATTTATCATGAAAAAGACACTAACCTTTGCAGCACTTCATTTTACTATCGCGTTTAGTGTCGCTTACGTTCTGACTGGCGACATTCTAATTGGTAGTTTAATTGCCATGATTGAGCCTTCAGTGAATACCGTCGCTTTCTATTTTCATGAAAAGGCGTGGGCTCAGGTTCCAACGCTAAAAGCTCGTCAATGGATGACCAAATTAAAAACGGCCAGCTTTGCTACCATTCACTTCAGCGTCGCGTTTACCGTAGTCTACTTACTAACAGGTGATGCCTTTGTGGGCGGCGTGATGGCGATGTTAGAACCAACATTGAATACAGTCGCTTACTACTTTCATGAGAAAGTTTGGCAGCGTAAATCAGAGGTCAATGTTCCTCAGTTCTGTCACCACCAGCACGCTTAAAGTAGAGAGATATGTCTAAGGAAAAGTCGATAGTCTACTGGTGAATAAATGGCTGCCCTTGACAAAGTTGCGCACCGCAATTAATTTAATTGCGGTGCGCAACTTTATTTTAAGGAACAAGTCATCATGAATGCTCGTCAACTAAGACATTATTCTCGCCAAGCTGTGCGTTTGCTGGGGATGCTTGATAAACAGTGTGGCGAGATTGCGCTCACTCCAGTACAGGCACATGCACTTGGAGAGATCCAACTGCAGCCACTAACCATCAATCAACTGGCACAACGACTGCATGTCGATAAATCTAATGCAAGTCGTACTGTGTCTGGTTTAGGTAAACTTGGACTCGTGACAGGTATTGAGAATCCTCGCGACAAGCGCAGCCAAAATATAGCGCTGACTCCTCATGGTGCGTCTACCCTCTCGCAACTCGATCAACAACAAGACACTTTCTTTGATTCTCTACTAAAGACACTTAATGAGGACGAACAGCAACAGCTCAAGCAGGGCTTAGAGGCATACCTCAAAGGCCTAACAAAAGTCTGCCAAACGGATGAATTTGTGCTTCGCCCTATGACACAAGCCGATAACTCGCAAGTCGCTGAGGTTATTCGACAGGTGTCGGCCGAGCATGGCTTAACTGCTGATAAAGGATATGGTGTTGGAGATCCAACTCTGGATGATATGTATTCTGTCTACGCCCAAGACAATGCCATGTATTGGGTCATCGAGTACCAAGGTAAGATTGTTGGCGGTGGCGGTTTTGCGCCATTAGCAGGTAAGCCTGAAGTGTGTGAACTACAAAAGATGTATTTCTTAGAGCAGACGCGTGGGCAAGGGCTAGCCAAACGTATTGTTGCCCTGAGTCTTCAGCTAGCGAAACAACAAGGGTACAAGCAGATGTACCTAGAAACGACAGAGTGTTTGGGAGCAGCTATCAAGCTCTATGAGTCTTTAGGTTTTGAGCACTTAGACGGCGCTTGGGGAGAGACCGGCCATGACGCATGCGAAGTTGTTATGGCCAAAGCGCTTTAATATATGGGGTAACCAAGTTACCCCTATCGAGATTAACGCAGAAAGTTGCTCACACACGAAGCTGGGTTAAGAGCAACAAAAGAGCTCTCTTTCTGCCCATCAAGCTCAACCTCTAACTCATACAAGTGCTTAGGGTTGGGATTATTGATGTCAAATATCACCGGCGCTTCAACCTGAAAAACCACACCGGTGTGTTCAGCCCGCACATCAATAGGCATCACTAATGTCATCCCATTGAATTTGATCGATGCAGACACTAACCCAGATTTGAGAGTCTGGTAAATCACATCGACCTTGAACTCACAACCACCACCGTGGTGCCAGATCTGCTCTGTAACCACCTGTTCTAGTTTGATATGGCGAACAAACTGCAAGTAAGGAGCCAGCCAAATCCCAATACGTGAATCAGATTTAGCAACAGGCGTTGTTGGAGCGACTTCTTCCATGTCCTCTTCCAACAATAACCCTTCTTCTTCCTCAAGGAATAAGATCTCAAAGCGATTACGGCCAGCTTGCATATATGGGCGGATATCTTTGCGGTACTCTTCTTGGCTACCGTCACAATCGAACACGGCCACACCGTTAAGGCGAACCTCGGCAAAATAGTCGACGCCAGCAATCACTAGCTCAACGAAGGGACACGCTAACATTGCATCATCGACTTCGATATCGTGCATTAAGTGCCACTCTTGAGCCGCAATCTCTTCTTCACTTAGCGTGTCTGGGAGTTTTGCGCTCAGCGGTGCAGGGAAAGTAATGTCATCTTGGGGTATAGAAAGGTCAGTGAGTGGCGATATTTGCCAAAGACCATCAAGTTGCAGCCGCATATCATTCCTTGAGCTAGATCAATTTTGACCGCATTATAATGAATACACGCACATAAAGACATTGGTTTTTATATGGGCAAAAAAATACCAGCAACTAGGTGCTGGTATCTTTCAATTCAGTAACGAGATTACTCTTCGTCTTCATCATCTTGTGGGTAGATAGCATCTTCACCTTCGTAGTAAGTGCCCCAACCGTCGTAAATGATGTCAAATTTTTCCGCTAGATTAACCAGCTTCTCAACTTGCTCGTCAATCGCTTCAGCATTAAGAGCCGACTGCATAGTCGCGTCGCAGCAAAGCAGCTTGTTGCCGTCTTCGTCTTCTGTCTCTTCTGCTTCTAATACTTCAAAGCCCATCTTGAATGCTTCAACAACCGCTTTCTCAAGTACATCGAAATCTTCAGCAAATAGGTGATGCTCAATTTCGTAAAGTGCATCAGGATCGCTACCGTCTTCGATCAATGCTGCAATGATATCGCGAGTCTCTTCCTTTTGAATCTCAATTAATTCTTCTACTGATAGATATTCATCTTCGTGAGACATGTTTCTGCTCCAGAGTGTTGACTATGAAAGGATCAAATTTGATTGCCACGAAATATGGCATGGATCGCGCAGAAAAGCCACCTAGATCATCGGGCAACAGCAAACTTTATCCCTTATTAAAGACACTCAAACAGAGCCAAAAGTAAAATCGCAATCACAGAAACAAATATTCAACATATTATTAACCAAAAGCACTTTTAGCATTTCATTTCATCGGCTGATCAGGTTGGGCTTGATTTGAAATGCCTGATTAATCACTGTGAATGCATACATACAATTTGTGTGACTTGCATAAGATCTCGCTCTATTCAATTAAAGTGCATATTAATGAATAAAAAATCACTTTACCGCTGTTTTTAATTTCTATTTCCTAGATGAATAGCAGCATAGAAACGCAGAAATCGATGATTTGTTTCCAAGCGGGGAAAATAGTCAAAAAATAACAAATGTGAACATATAGTAGGATTTTCATCCAAATTTAATCAAATAACCTATTTTTTCTATCTTTCACTGGGCTTGCATAATGCGATCAAGCTTGTCATAAATAGACGCTGGATTAAAAGTAAGGATGCAAAATGAGTAAGCTGTACGTTGGCTCCGAAGTCGGTCAATTAAGACGAGTTCTATTAAATCGACCAGAAAGAGCACTCACCCACCTCACCCCTTCAAACTGTCACGAACTTCTTTTTGATGATGTACTAGCAGTAGAAGCTGCGGGTGAAGAACACGATGCCTTCGCATCAACACTTCGTAACCAAGGTGTCGAGGTGTTATTGCTACACGACCTATTGGTCGAAACACTGGATGTTTCTGAAGCTCGTGAGTGGCTACTCAATACCCAAATTTCAGATTTCCGCTACGGCCCAACCTTTGCGCGCGACCTAAGAAACTACTTAGCACAAATGGATAACGAACACCTCGCCACTATCTTGCTTGGCGGTTTGGCTTATTCAGAACTGCCAATTGCTTCATCGTCGATGCTGCCAAAGATGCATCGTCCATTGGACTTTGTGATTGAGCCGTTACCAAACCACCTATTTACCCGTGACACCTCTTGTTGGGTATATGGTGGTGTGTCGCTCAACCCAATGATGAAACCAGCGCGTCAGCGTGAAACTAACCACCTGCGTGCTATCTACCGTTGGCACCCAGTGTTCGCAGGCCAAGATTTCATCAAGTACTTTGGCGACGAAGACCTTCACTACGACAATGCCAATATTGAAGGCGGTGACGTATTAGTGATTGGTAAAGGTGCGGTTCTTATCGGTATCTCAGAGCGAACTAAGCCACAAGGTGTAGAAAACCTTGCAGCGAGCCTATTCAAATCAGGCCAAGCAAAAGAAGTTATCGCGATCGATCTGCCTAAACACCGTTCGTGCATGCACTTAGATACCGTAATGACACACATGGATATTGATACCTTCTCTGTATACCCAGAGATCGTACGCAAAGATCTAGATACATGGCGCCTTACACCAAAAGAGAATGGTGAGATGCGTGTTGAGAAAGCGGATAACTACTTGTCAGCAATCGAAGGAGCACTGGGCCTAGATCAGCTGAAGATCATCACAACAGGTGGTGACAACTATGAAGCAGAGCGTGAGCAGTGGAATGACGCGAACAACGTTCTAACAGTGAAACCAGGCACTGTGATTGGCTACGAACGCAACGTTTATACTAACGAGAAGTATGACAAAGCGGGTATCGAGGTTCTGACAATTCCTGGTAATGAATTAGGTCGTGGACGTGGTGGTGCTCGTTGTATGAGTTGCCCAATCGAGCGCGACGGCATCTAATTTCAACCTCCTCCCTTCCCTTCTTAAAAGGTCAGCCAATATGTGCTGGCCTTTTTTATCAAATTAATAAAATAAATATTCACAAATATAGCATTTTTATGTTTAACTAAAGCTTTCATTGATTCTATTTGCTCAAGGAGCGAGATATGGCTTTTAATCTTCGCAATCGTAACTTTCTAAAATTGCTCGACTTTACTCCAAAAGAGATTCAATTCTTACTGGATCTGTCAGCAGATCTAAAGAAAGCTAAGTATGCAGGTACTGAACAGAAAAAACTGCTCGGTAAAAACATCGCACTGATCTTTGAAAAAGCCTCTACTCGTACTCGATGTGCCTTTGAAGTTGCCGCGTTTGATCAAGGAGCTCAAGTCTCTTACATCGGGCCATCTGGCTCCCAGATCGGTCAAAAGGAATCAATGAAAGATACAGCTCGAGTACTGGGTCGTATGTACGACGGCATTGAATATCGTGGCTTTGGTCAGAGTATTGTTGAAGACCTAGGTGCCTACGCCGGTGTTCCCGTTTGGAATGGCCTTACAGACGAATTCCACCCAACTCAGATCTTGGCTGACTTCCTGACCATGCTAGAACATGGCCGCGGAAAACAGCTACACCAAATCAGCTTTGCTTACCTAGGCGATGCACGTAACAACATGGGTAACTCGCTACTAGTTGGTGCAGCAAAGATGGGGATGGATATTCGCCTCGTGGCTCCGAAAGCTTTTTGGCCTGAAGAACAACTGGTTGAAGAGTGCCAAGCCATCGCGCAAACAACAGGCGCGAAAATCACCTTAACGGAAGACGTAGCTGAGGGTGTAAAAGGTTGTGACTACTTATACACTGATGTATGGGTCTCTATGGGTGAATCACCGGAAGCTTGGGATGAGCGTGTTGCGGTGATGAAACCTTACCAAGTCAATATGGATGTGATTAAGCTTACTGGAAACCCACAAGTGAAGTTTATGCACTGCCTTCCAGCTTTCCATAATAACGAGACCGTGATTGGCCAGCAGGTCGCTGATAAGTACGGTATGAATGGATTAGAAGTGACCGACGAAGTCTTTGAGTCAGATTACTCGATTGTCTTTGATGAAGCAGAAAACCGCATGCACACCATCAAAGCGGTGATGGTTGCTACGCTTGGATAGGCTATTAATCTCATAACAATAAAAGGTTGATGTAATCGCTTGCGCTCACAAATTGAAAGCGTATAATTCTCGGCAATTTGTCTGAGAGTAGTGAAAATGACACCTATCAATATTATGACATCGTTGAATATTGCGCGTAAGCTGGCTGGCTTACAAGGTCGTCTATTCTGCTCAGAAACCTCTTTTTAAAGCCTCCCATTATGGGGGGCTTTTTTATGGTCATTACATTATTGTGGGGAAGAAGATCATGGCGAACTCGCTCTATCAAAAGCACATCATCTCAATTCCAGAGCTTTCTCGTGAAGAGCTAGAATTGATTGTTCAAACAGCTGGTCAGCTAAAAGCAGAACCGAATCCTGAGCTGATTAAAAACAAAGTTGTCGCGAGTTGTTTCTTCGAGCCTTCAACACGAACTCGCCTCTCTTTCGAAACGGCGATTCAACGTATCGGTGGCGACGTAATCGGTTTTGATAGCGGCGGTAACACCTCTCTAGCGAAGAAAGGTGAAACCCTAGCTGACTCTGTACAAGTTATCTCTTCTTACGTGGACGCTTATGTCATGCGCCACCCTCAAGAAGGTGCAGCACGACTGGCTTCTGAGTTCTCTAACGGTGTACCTGTGATTAACGCAGGGGACGGTGCTAACCAACACCCAACACAAACGCTTTTAGACCTATTCTCTATCGCTGAAACGCAAGGCCGTCTTGATAACCTTAACGTCGCGTTCGTCGGCGACCTAAAGTATGGCCGTACCGTTCACTCTCTGACTCAAGCTTTAGCTAAGTTCAATAACATCCGTTTCTACTTCATCGCTCCTGAAGCTCTAGCCATGCCAGACTACATCTGTGAAGAGTTAGACGAGGCTGGCATTGAATACCAACTTCTAACTGATATGGACTCTGTGATTCCAGAACTAGATGTCCTGTACATGACACGTGTGCAGAAAGAGCGTTTCGATGAGTCTGAGTACGCACATATTAAGTCGGCTTACATCCTAACGGCTGCGCTGCTAGAAGGTGCAAGAGAAAACCTTAAGGTTCTTCACCCACTGCCACGCGTCGATGAAATCACTATCGACGTCGATAAAACGCCACACGCTTATTACTTCCAGCAAGCTGAGAATGGCGTTTACGCACGTGAAGCACTACTAGCCCTTGTTCTTAACGAAACGCTGTAATAGGAGAGATATCATGTCTAAAGGAACTCAGTTAAAAGTTGAAGCGATTAAAAACGGCACGGTAATCGACCATATTCCAGCAAACGTGGGTATCAAGGTATTAAAGCTGTTTGATCTGCATAACTCTCACCAGCGCGTGACTATCGGCCTTAACCTTCCCTCTTCTGCTCTAGGTGGCAAAGACCTACTGAAGATTGAGAATGTGTTCGTAACAGAAGAGCAAGCAAACAAGCTAGCCCTTTACGCGCCGCACGCAACCGTGAACCAGATTGAAGAATACGAAGTAGTAAAAAAGCTAGCTCTAGAGCTGCCAGACCAGATCAACGATGTATTTGAATGCCCGAATACCAACTGCATTACTCACAATGAGCCGGTCGAAAGCAGCTTTAAGATCTTTGAAAAGAATGACGATATTCGCCTGAAGTGCAAATACTGTGAAAAGGTTTTCTCTCGCGAGATCGTTACTGAGAGATAACATCTCCTTGTAGCACGTAAAGAATATAAAAACTATGAAATACCTCGCCTGTGCGGGGTATTTTATTCTTTACCTAATGCCGCTTTGAAGGCACACTGAATTTCGCTTTTTATCTAATAAAATGATGGAACCTATAATGACTAAAGTACTTCACACAGAATCAGCTCCAGCAGCAATCGGCCCATATGTACAAGGCGTTGACCTAGGCAACATGGTACTGACTTCAGGTCAGATCCCAGTAAACCCAGCTACTGGTGAAGTGTCTTCTGACATCGCAGAACAAGCTCGTCAATCTCTTGAAAACGTTAAAGCCGTTGTTGAAGCGTCTGGTCTAACAGTAAAAGACATTGTTAAGCTAACTGTATTCGTTAAAGACCTTAACGACTTCGGCACAGTAAATGAAGTTTACGGTAAGTTCTTCGACGAGCACGACGTAGCAAACTACCCTGCACGTTCATGTGTTGAAGTTGCTCGTCTTCCTAAAGATGTTGGTATCGAAATCGAAGCTATCGCAGTTCGCAAATAGTCTCGACTAGATACAAAAAAGGTTGCCACTGCGGCAACCTTTTTTAATATCTGAAAAACGCTAAAGCGATTGGTATTACTTGCTGTTCAAAGCTTTTACTTCTTCATCAAGCTCTGCCAGTTTTGCTTTCATCTGCTCGCGGCACTCATTCGCTAGCTCACGCACATTCGACTTATCAAAACCTTCAACGCTAACTGGTGGTAGCATCTCCACGATAACGTGACCGTTATTCCAGCGGTTCAGTTTGATTCCGCCCGTTGAGCTACATACGATTGGGATAATCGGTAAGCCAGCGCCAATTGCTGCATGGAATGCACCTGTTTTAAATGGCAATAGGCCACGACCACGAGAGCGAGTTCCTTCAGGGAACATCCACACCGATACATCACTGCCTTTTAGGTTATCAACCACTTGGTCAATCGTGCCAACGGCTTTGCTGCGGTTAGCGCGGTCAATTAGAATGTTGCCCGTTAGCCAGTAAAGCTGACCAAACAGTGGCATCCAAGCTAGGCTCTTCTTACCAACAGTAACCACTTTCGGTGTTACCGCCGAAGAAACTGTGAATAGGTCCCAGTTGTTTTGGTGGTTAGCAATGTAGACATGTTGACCACGAGAGTACGCGTCCTCTGGAATACGTAAGTCCAGGGTGATACCGAAGATCTTTGACATACGGCCAAAGTAGCGACCGAAAGTGAATACATGCTTTGGATTACGTGGGCTTAACAAGCAGTAACCACAACCAAACACAAACATGAAAATCGCAAATATTGCTACAGCGAAAATACGTAATATTGCTATCATTTTGTTCCTCAACAACCGCTTAACTAGGTCTGTTTCTATTACGCATGATGGTAACAGAGTCGTAAGCGGCAAAATACAATAAAAAAGCCGAAACCAAAGTTTCGACTTTCTTTTTTATTATCTCGTCATACGTCGTGGTATCGAGGCTTAGTTCGATTCACGAAAGCGCGTGATGTTAGCGCCCAGTGCCGACAACTTATCTTCAATCTTATCGTAGCCACGATCGATGTGATAAATACGGTCAACAATGGTTTCACCTTGAGCGATACAGCCAGCAATCACTAAGCTTGCTGATGCACGTAGGTCCGTTGCCATCACTTGTGCACCGCTCAGTTTTTCAGTCTCACCACAGATCGCGGTATTACCTTCAATCTCAGCTTTTGCGCCCATACGTTGTAGTTCAGGGATGTGCATGAAACGGTTTTCGAAAATCGTTTCAGTGATCACACCACTGCCCTTCGCCATCATGTTTAGCAGCGTAAACTGAGCCTGCATATCAGTCGGGAAGCCTGGGTGTGGTGCTGTTACGATCTTAACCGCTTTCAGTTCACGGTCAGTCATATCAAGACTGATCCAGTCTTCACCAGTTTCAATCTTAGCACCCGCTTCTTCAAGCTTAGCAAGAGCCGCTTCAAGTAGATGTGCGCTAGTATTGCGACAAACCACTTTACCGCCCGATACAGCAGCCGCAACTAGGAAAGTACCCGTCTCAATGCGGTCAGCAACTACAGCGTGCTTACCGCCACCAAGGCGTTCAACACCTTCAATTGTGATGGTGTCTGTACCTGCGCCAGAAATCTTAGCGCCTAGCTTGTTTAAGAATTCAGCAGTATCGACAATCTCAGGTTCACGCGCTGAGTTATCTAGCACTGTTGTACCTTCTGCCAATGTTGCTGCACACATAATGGTGATGGTTGCGCCAACGCTAACCTTATCCATTACGATGTGAGCACCTTTTAGGCGACCATCAACATTCGCTTTCACATAGCCGTCTTCTAGAGTGATTGTTGCACCTAGCTGCTCTAGACCGTGAATGTGAAGATCCACCGGACGAGCACCAATCGCACAACCACCAGGCAGTGAAACTTGGCCTTGACCAAAACGTGCCACTAGTGGACCCAAAGCCCAAATTGAAGCACGCATTGTTTTTACTAGATCGTACGGTGCGCAAAACTCGTTAATTTCGCTACCGTCGACATGTACGCTCCCGTTACGTGACACTTTTGCACCTAGGCGCTTAAGCAGCTCCATCGTCGTGTCGATATCACGTAGGTGAGGAACATTACTTACTTCAACTGGCTCTTCCGCCAGAATTGAAGCAAACAAAATAGGTAGTGCAGCATTTTTTGCACCAGAGATCGTCACTTCACCGTTTAACGGCTGATCCGATCCAATAACTCGAAACTTTTCCATCATAAACCTTAAAGTGACATCAGTTTCTTATCACGTTCCCACTCTTCTGGCGTGTATGCCTTGATAGAAAGAGCATGGATGTCATTGCGTTGAATGTATTCCATTAGTGGGCCGTAGATCAGCTGCTGCTTCTTAACACGGTTCATGCCGTCAAAACATGCATCCACTGCAACAACTTCGTAATGGCTGCCTTCACCCTTCACGATAATCTCTTGAAGGTTAAGTGCCTCTGCTAATAATTCTTGTACTTTTGTGCTGTCCACAAATAGCTCCTGCCTAATCTTTTAAGTGTTCTGCCATCATTGGCTGGATATTGCTCAATTGGAACAACGTTCGTAATTGTTCTGGCACGAAACTGAGCATTATATGACAGTTTTGATTTTTTGCATGCTCTATTAAGTGAATTAGCATCACCATTCCTGATGAATCGATGCGCTCAACCGTGTTGAGGTTCACTTGCACGCGAGATTCTGTCGTTTTCCATGCCTGTAATGTGCGCCAAATTGCAGGCACGCTGTCGCGGTCTAAATCGCCACTCAGCTGAAACTCGACGGAGCTAAGCTCACTCCATTGCGTTTGACTCATTTCTTCGAGCTCTCAAAACGAATAGGTTGTGCCGCTAGCTGCTCTAATTCTTTAGCAACGGATAGAATTCCTTGTTGGCGAATCTTAGTATTCCATTCTGACTGCTTACTTGAGAGTAGACTAATTCCCTCAGCAACCATATCAAAGGCTTTCCACTCACCGGTTTTCTTATCTTTGCGTAGCTTGAATTCAAGCTTGATGTTCGGTCTTGGCGAATCAATGATGTCGACCTTGATGCTGGTAATACGGCTATCAGGTTTGATCTTCGGCCCAGGACCAAACTGAATGGTTTGATCCGTGTATTGCGTTAGTACCTGAGCGTAAGAAGAAACGAGATATTTACGAAACGCACCGATGAAAACACGCACGTCATCTTTCTTGGCACCTTTCAGGTTTGGGCCCAATAGTTTCAGCGCTGCGTATTGTGCGTTGACATAAGGCATCAGCTCTTCTTCAACAATCACTTTCAACAACTCAGGGTCTTGTTTGATGTTCTCTTGCTCCGCCTTCAAACGGTTAAATGCCACCTCAGAAACCTGAGTCATCATTTGATAAGGTTGTGTACGGTCGATGCTCTCTTCTGCCACAACATTGGTCGCAAAGATCATAGCTACGACCATCATAAACATTCTTCTTAACATGAATCTATTCCTCAGTTGTCGCTTCATCAGAGCCGCCAACGCTATAAAGCACTTGGCCAATCAGATCTTCTAATACTAATGCAGATTTGGTGTCTTCGATAACATCACCATCAACCAGCATCTCTTCATCTTCAAAGACAAAGCCTGGTACAAGGCTAATGTACTGCTCACCAATCAAGCCTGATGTCAAAATCTGTGCACTTGACGTTTCAGAGAACTGATCATATTTCGCATCAATCGATAGCTCGACGACAGGCAGATAGCTTTCTGCATCTAGCTGAATGCTGTTTACACGACCAACAACAACCCCACCCACTTTAACAGGAGAGCGCACTTTCAAGCTGCCGATATTATCGAACGTCGCTTTCAGTGTGTAAGTATGGTTGGAACCTAGCCCTTTCACGTCAGCGACTTGAAAGATCATGATTAAGATTGCGCAAATTCCCGCGATAACAAAGCTACCGACCCATAATTCTAATTTTCGAGTTTGTTGCATGATTAATTCCCGAACATCAATGCTGTAAGAACAAAATCTAGCCCTAATACTGCTAGAGAAGAGTGCACCACGGTGCGCGTGGTTGCACGGCTAATACCTTCCGAGGTTGGTATTGCGTCATAACCATTAAACAGAGCAATCCAAGTCACGGTAATCGCAAACACCATGCATTTGATCATGCTGTTGCCAATATCTCGACCTAGCTCTACTGAAGATTGCATTGCCGACCAGAAGCTGCCGTGGTCGATGCCTTTCCAATCCACACCGACTAGTTGACCGCCCCAAATACCAACCGCCATAAAGATCATGGCCAACAGTGGCATTGAAATAAGACCAGCCCAAAGTCGCGGTGCGATAACGCGCTTTAGAGGATCAACTGCCATCATTTCAAGGCTGGAGATCTGCTCGGTTGCCTTCATTAAGCCAATCTCAGCCGTTAACGCAGAGCCTGCTCGCCCTGCAAAAAGTAGAGCTGTCACCACTGGTCCTAATTCACGTAGCAGTGATAGCGCGACCATCTGGCCAAGGTTACCTTCCGCACCATAATCAATCAGTACCACGTAGCCTTGTAGGCTGAGTACCATACCGATAAACAGTCCGGAAACGACGATGATCGCCAGCGACTGAACCCCTACGCTATATAACTGCTTCACCAACAGCGGGAAGTTTTTTAAGCGCGGAATGCCGAAGAAAGCGCCCCACAACATCAAGCTTGCGCGACCAAATGCTTCGCACATAGCTAATGTTCGGCGACCGACTCCAGCGATATAATTTACAAACATCTAGAATAGATCCTTCTCTAAACTTTGAGCTGGGAAACGAAACGGCACTGGGCCATCTGCTTCACCATTTAAGAACTGCTGTACTCGTGGATCTTCATTTTTTCGCAGCTCTTCTGGTGTCCCTTTCGCAATAATTTTGCCATCAGCGAGTAAGTAAACCCAATCGGCAATGCTCATCACCTCTGGAACATCGTGTGAAACCACAATTGAGGTGAGGCCTAACGCTTGATTAAGATTACGAATCAGCTCAACCAGAACCCCCATGGTGATAGGGTCCTGCCCCACAAAGGGTTCGTCGTACATAATAAGGTCGGGATCGAGAGCGATTGCTCGCGCCAACGCGGCACGCCTTGCCATACCACCAGATAGTTCACTCGGCATCAACTGTGCTGCGCCACGCAGTCCAACGGCCTCAAGTTTAAGCAGCACAATGGTGCGAATCAGCGACTCATCCAGTTCAGTGTGCTCACGCAGCGGAAAGGCCACGTTATCGAAGACATTGAGATCAGTAAAAAGTGCCCCGGACTGGAACAACATGCTCATTTTTTTACGAGCTTGGTAGAGCTTACGGCGCGACAAACTAGGAATGTTGTCGCCATCAAACCAAATTTCACCTTGGTCTGGAGGGAGCTGACCACCAATTAAGCGCAGCAAGGTCGTTTTACCGATCCCCGAAGGCCCCATGATGGCTGTCACTTTTCCTTGAGGAACTTCGAGGTCGATATTATCGAAGATCACTCGTTCCCCTCGAGAAAAGCTGAGGTTCTTAACTTTCACAAGCTCATTCTTTAGCATGCTTTTGTTATTTCCTTGCTCTAAAAAACGCCAATAATTGTGCTCATGATAAGTAGTCTGAATGAGAATTAAAAGCACTGTTCGATTAATTGTAGCAAATCGAAACATCAAGCAGGGAATTGAAAGTATTAAGAAATATCCCTACAAATGCACTTTCTTTACAACTTAGTCAGAATTAATTGAATCCGTGACTTCCCTTTTATCTAGCAACACGTCAAAATTAGCGGTTAATTGTCCATTTTTTATTAATTTTTAGGAATCATCATGCTTGAAGCGATTGCGTTTCTTATTATCGGCCTAGGTTTTTTGGTGTGGAGTGCAGATAAACTGGTTTACGGTGCTGCGGCATTGGCTCGCAACTTCGGAATCTCTCCCCTAGTTATCGGTATGACGATTCTTGCAATGGGTTCTTCGGCCCCTGAAATGATGGTTTCTGCAACCGCAGCACTTGACGGCAAAACCGACACCGCCGTAGGTAACGTGCTTGGCTCAAACATCGCCAACATCGCGCTAATTCTAGGTATTACTGCACTTATTAAGCCGCTTTCAATTAGTTCTGCAGTGATCCGCCGTGAACTGCCGTTAATGATTGGTGTCACACTATTAGCTGGTGCACTTCTGTGGGATAGCTACCTTGGCTTCTACGAAGGTATTCTACTATTTGTACTGTTTGCTGCGTTCTTGTTTGCAATGCTGCAGATTAGCCGTCGCGAAAAAAGCAACGGCGATGCCTTTATCGAAGAGCAAGAATCTGAGATTCCTGAAGGTGTTAGCAACATCAAAGCCGCAATGTGGGTGGTTGTTGGTCTGATTGTTTTGCCTATCTCAGCGGATGCGTTGGTGAACAACGCCGTCGTTATTGCGAAATACTTCGGTATGAGTGACCTTGTTATTGGTCTAACCATTATCGCTGTGGGTACGAGTCTTCCTGAATTGGCCGCTTCACTTGCAGGCGTAATGAAGGGTGAAGATGACATGGCTGTCGGCAACATCATCGGCTCTAACGTATTCAACATCCTTGCTGTTATGGGTATCCCTGGCATCCTAAACCCTTCTATTCTAAGCGAGTTCGCAATGGGTCGTGACTTCTGGGTCATGCTCGGTGTTTCTCTGCTATTGGTTGTTATGGCGCTTGGCAAATCACGCAGCGTCAACCGTATTGAAGGTGGCGCACTTGTGGTCTGCTTCTTGGCATACCAAGGCTACCTGCTGATGAACATGTCAGCGTAATCAAAAAACAAGTATTCCTTTTATAAGACTCTGGAGTATCTGATGTCTCAGTCATTCGATTACCGTAGTGTTGCTAAACAAGTATTAGAGATTGAGGTCGCTGGCCTCAATCAACTAGACCAGTACTTTAATGAAGACTTCTGTCGCGCTTGTGATCTCATCCTCAACAACCAAGGCAAAGTGGTTGTGATGGGCATGGGTAAATCTGGCCACATCGGCAATAAGATTGCTGCAACACTGGCGAGTACTGGCACCTCCGCGTTTTTTGTTCACCCAGGTGAAGCCGCACATGGTGATTTAGGTATGGTTGAACCGGGCGACATCGTGCTTGCGATCTCTAACTCCGGTGAATCAGATGAAATTCTTAGTCTATTCCCAGTGCTAAAGCGCCTGAACATCAAGATCATCAGTATGACTGGTAAACCAAAATCAAACATGGCAACCCTGTCAGATATCCACCTTCAAATCACCGTACCGGAAGAAGCGTGCCCACTTGGTCTTGCGCCAACCAGCAGTACAACAGCGACTCTCGTTATGGGTGATGCACTGGCTGTCGCTCTGCTGCAAGCACGTGGCTTTACAGCGGAAGATTTTGCTCTATCACACCCAGGTGGTGCGCTTGGCCGACAACTACTATTGAAGCTTGAAGATATTATGCATACCGGTGATGCACTACCTATGGTATCTCCGAATGCTCTCGTCCGTGATGCCCTGCTTGAGATCTCTCAGAAAGGCTTAGGCATGACCGCTATTGTTGATGACCAAGACAAAATGCTCGGTATCTTTACCGATGGGGATTTACGCAGAATCCTCGACAAACGCATCGATATTCACACGACTCAGATTGGCGATGTGATGACTCAAAACCCAACTGTGGCCGATCCAAACATGTTGGCAGTCGAAGGCCTTAACTTAATGCAAGAAAAAAGCATCAACGGGTTAATGCTTTGCCAAGATGGTGCGCTTGTTGGTGCGCTAAATATGCACGACCTACTGAAAGCAGGAGTAATGTAATGACTCAGACAGTATCAACACTTTATGGCTCAGTAGAGGCGGACGTTTTTCAGATCGCGAAAGAGATAAAGCTGCTAATCTGTGATGTAGATGGTGTGTTTTCTGATGGCCTTGTTTACATGGGTAACCAAGGTGAAGAGCTTAAAACCTTTCACACCCGCGACGGCTACGGTGTTAAATCTCTAATGAATGCAGGGATTGAAATCGCCATCATTACCGGGCGCCAATCACAAATCGTCGAAAACCGCATGACAGCTCTCGGTATTAAGCTGATCTATCAAGGCCAAGACGACAAGGTTAAAGCTTATCAAGATATCTGCGATAAACTGAATATAGCTCCAGAACATACTGGCTACATTGGCGATGACCTGATTGACTGGCCAGTGATGGAAAAAGTGGCATTGAAAGTGTGTGTCGCGGATGGACACCCACTACTGGTTCAACGAGCAAACTACGTTACCAATATCAAGGGTGGTCATGGCGCAGTACGTGAAGTCTGCGACCTTATTTTACAAGCAAGGGATGAGCTAGACGTGCACAAAGGTCTAAGCATATGAGTTTAACTCGTATTATCTATTTAATTTTGTTGTTTATTGCTTCTTGGTCAGCTTATTACCTGTATGACAAAGAGCAAAGCACCGCAATTCAGGTTGCTCCTAATCTGGAATTGCCTGTATTCAGCGGAAGAAATCTAGATAATATCAGCTACGACCAAGCAGGCATTCGTAGCTATCAAATAGAATCAAGTCATCTAGAGCACTACTCCAAAAGTGGCGATACCATTTTTGAAAACCCGGTGCTCTCGGTATTTCGTGATGGCCACACAATCGAGTGGCAGATGACCGCAAGGCGTGCGGTACTCGACGACGACCAAACGTTGACACTTTATGATAATGTAATAGTGAAAAACCTATTACCAGAAGCCAGCTTCGACAACATGACTATGGATAAGTTGGTTGTTGAGCTCACTAGCCGAGACTTTCATTCCGAAAGTACAGTTCGTCTGATCGGCCCATTATTTGAAACTGAGGGACAAGCTATGAAGGGCAACTTCGATAGCAACACTGCAACCCTCTTTGAAACTGTTCAAGGTAGATATGAAACTCTTACACCTTAGTTTACTTGCTTTCGCGTTTGCAGCGCCAAACGCCCTTGCTCTGTCATCAGATACAGAGCAGCCTGTTTACATCGATTCAGACAGCCAACAGCTCGATATGAAGAGCAACAAGGTTACGTTTGAAGGCGATGTGAAACTTAAGCAAGGCAGCATTAATATTAACGCTGACAAAATCATCGTTACGCGTAATGCAAGCAGCGGTGAAATCGAGGCGATTCAAGGTTTTGGTAAACCAGCGCTTTTTTCACAGCTTACTGACGATGGTAAAACGCTAAGCGGACAGGCGTTTGAGCTGAATTATCAGCTGAGTACAGACAAGCTGATCATGACCAAAGAGGCACAACTGTCTCAAGACGGTAACCTAATTCGTGGTTCTAAGATCACCTATCAGATCTCTTCACAAAAACTGGTTGCTGACAGCGATAAAAACGAGCGTGTTTCAACCGTTCTTCAACCAGCACAAGTGAATAAATAACTATGGCAGTCTTAAAAGCGCAAAACTTGGCTAAGACCTACAGCAAACGTAAGGTTGTAACAGACGTAAGCCTGCAAGTTGAATCAGGACAAATCGTTGGCCTACTGGGCCCTAACGGTGCCGGTAAAACCACCTCTTTCTACATGATCGTTGGTCTGGTTGCGCGTGATGAAGGCACCATCAGTATCGATGATAACGACATCAGTATTCTACCGATGCATAGCCGCTCACGTTTAGGTATCGGCTACCTACCTCAAGAAGCGTCGATCTTCCGTAAGCTCTCAGTTGAAGACAACATCATGTCGGTACTGCAAACGCGCAAGGAATTAACGCCAGAAGAGCGCCAAGATAAGCTAGAAGACCTGCTTGAAGAGTTCCATATCCAACACATTCGTACCAGCAACGGTATGGCACTGTCTGGTGGTGAGCGACGCCGTGTTGAGATTGCTCGCGCTCTGGCTGCAAATCCTCAGTTTATTCTGCTCGATGAACCATTCGCGGGTGTTGACCCAATCTCAGTTATCGATATCAAGAAAATCATTGAACACCTACGCGATCGCGGTCTGGGTGTATTGATCACTGACCACAACGTTCGTGAGACGTTAGACGTGTGTGAAAAGGCTTATATCGTGAGCCAAGGACACTTGATTGCGGAAGGTTCACCGGAGGATGTTCTCAATAACGAACAGGTGAAACAAGTTTATCTAGGCGAACAATTCCGTCTATGATTATATAGAGCGTATCGAGAATTCTAAGAATAATAACTAGGTAAGTAATACTGAATGAAACCCTCATTACAACTTAAGCTAGGCCAGCAATTAGCAATGACCCCTCAGCTACAACAAGCGATACGTTTGTTGCAGTTGTCTACGTTGGATTTGCAACAAGAGATTCAAGAGGCTTTGGAATCGAACCCACTTCTCGACGTAGAAGAAGGGAATGATGACGCTCCTGCAAACTCTGAAGAAAAGCCAAGTCGTGACGAGAAAGAAGCAGCAGAAGCCACTGCTGAACCAGACTTACCTGACAGCTCAGATCTGATTGAAAAATCTGAGATTGGCAACGACTTAGAAATCGATACCACTT
This sequence comes from Vibrio sp. THAF190c, assembly GCF_009363355.1. NCBI lineage: Bacteria > Pseudomonadati > Pseudomonadota > Gammaproteobacteria > Vibrionales > Vibrionaceae > Vibrio > Vibrio sp. THAF190c. Next base: position 2,907,856 of record NZ_CP045338.1, read on the forward strand.
GGGAAGACGTTTACAGTGCCAACACCGGTAATACTGGTATTGCTATCGATGATGATATGCCAGTTTACCAAGGCGAGACCACCCAAAGCCTGCAAGATTACCTACTGTGGCAATTAGACCTGACACCATTTTCAGAAACAGACCGTACTATTGCGTTAGCGCTGATTGATGCTATCGACGACTACGGCTACCTCACTGTTTCAAGTGAAGACATTCTTGAGAGCTTCGACAACGAAGAGATTGAACTCGACGAGATTGAAGCCGTTCGCAAACGCATTCAACAGTTCGATCCACTTGGCGTGGGTTCACTGAACTTACAAGACTGTCTACTGCTACAACTGGCGACCTTCCCGGAAGATACTCCATGGCTAAAAGAAGCTAAGTTAGTACTTACTAGCCATATAGACCAGCTGGGTAATCGTGATTACAAGCTGATCATCAAAGAGACTAAGCTTAAAGAAGCAGAGCTACGTGAAGTTCTGCAGCTTATACAGCAACTAGACCCGCGACCAGGTAGCAAAATCACTCCGGATGAAACCGAATATGTAGTGCCTGACGTATCGGTGTTTAAAGACCTAGGTAAGTGGTTAGTTACCATTAACCCAGATAGCGTACCAAAGCTGAAAGTGAACCAGCAATACGCCGATCTAGGCAGTAAAGGCAACAGCGCTGACAACCAATACATTCGCTCAAACTTGCAAGAGGCAAAATGGCTAATTAAGAGCCTAGAGAGTCGAAATGAGACGCTACTCAAAGTTGCGCGATGCATTGTTGAACATCAGCACGATTTCTTCGAACATGGTGAAGAAGCCATGAAACCTATGGTGTTAAATGACGTTGCACTTGCAGTCGACATGCATGAATCCACAATCTCTCGTGTTACGACACAAAAGTTCATGCACACACCACGAGGCATCTTCGAGCTGAAATACTTCTTCTCTAGTCATGTCAGCACTGACAATGGCGGAGAGTGTTCATCAACAGCAATTCGCGCTCTGATCAAGAAACTAGTGGCCGCTGAAAACACAGCCAAGCCGCTCAGCGATAGCAAGATTGCTGCTTTACTGGCTGACCAAGGAATTCAGGTAGCTAGAAGAACCATAGCAAAATACCGTGAATCTTTAGGCATTGCCCCTTCGAGTCAGCGCAAACGCCTACTGTAGGGCACCAACTGAAAAGGAAAGTCTATGCAAATCAATATTCAAGGCCATCACGTTGATCTTACCGATTCAATGCAAGACTATGTTCACACCAAATTTGAAAAGCTTGAACGCTTTTTTGAGCACATTAATAACGTTCAAGTTGTATTAAAAGTTGAGAAAATTAACCAAATTGCAGAAGCAACACTGCATGTTAATCAAGGCGACATTCATGCGACAGCTACCGATGAAAATATGTATGCTGCAATTGATTCATTAGTTGATAAACTCGTCCGCCAACTCAACAAGCACAAAGAAAAGCTAAGTAGTCACTAACATGCAATTAAGCGAAGTACTTTCATTGGACTGCACCAAAAGTGCAGTCCAATGCACGAGCAAAAAAAGAGCCCTAGAAATCATCAGCCAGATTGCAGCCGAGAGCTGTGGTCAAGACTCAACAGAACTGTTCGAGTGCATGCTGAGCCGAGAGAAAATGGGCAGTACCGGCATCGGAAATGGTATCGCTATTCCCCATGCCCGTATGAATGTCAGCGACAAAGCGATCGCTGTTCTATTGCAGTGCCAAGACCCTATCGAGTTTGATGCAATCGATAACCGCCCTGTCGACCTACTATTTGCACTTTTGGTTCCTAGTGAGCAATGTAAAGAGCATCTTAAAACCCTTTCTTGTATGGCAGAGCGACTCAACGACAAACAAACGCTGAAACAACTGCGTAATGCGCAAAGCGACCAAGAGCTTTACGACATTATGATCCAAGTGCCGACTTGCGAGCAATAACATGCGCCTTATCGTAGTTAGTGGTCAATCAGGAGCTGGTAAAAGTGTCGCTTTGCGAGTTCTTGAAGATCTCGGTTATTACTGCGTTGATAACTTACCTGTCGACCTGCTCGGCAACTTTGTCGAGTCAGTCAAAGAGAGCAACCAAAACGTTGCAGTAAGCATCGATATACGCAACCTGCCTAAAGAGCCTCATCTTGTCACAGAGACACTGGTTCAATTAGAAGATGCCGCCAATATCGATGTTAGCGTATTGTTCTTGGACGCAAACAAACAAACCCTGCTCAAGCGCTACAGCGAAACTCGTCGTATCCACCCGCTTTCTCAAGGTGACGACAAACTCTCTCTAGAGCAAGCCATCGACCTCGAGAAACAACTGCTTTCCCCACTATCTGACCAAGCCGATATCTTGATCGATAGTAGCGATTGCAACCTCTACGAATTGAGTGAACAAGTACGCCTTAAAATTGAAGGCAAAGAGAAGCAAGAGCTGATCATTGTTTTCCAATCCTTTGGTTTTAAGTACGGTTTACCTAGCGATGCTGACTATGTGTTTGATGTTCGTTTCTTGCCTAACCCGCATTGGGAGCCTGATCTAAGACCGCTCACTGGACTTGATGCTCCGATTCACTCTTACCTAGAGAAACATCAGGAAGTGATCGAGTTGAAGCAGCAGATTCAAGGCTTTGTCGAACAATGGCTACCGATGTTAGAAAAGAACAATCGCAGTTACCTCACTGTAGCGATTGGTTGTACAGGTGGTAAGCACCGCTCAGTATATCTAACTCAAAAGATCGGCGAGTACTTTGACCAATTGGGTCACCAAGTACAGATTCGACACGCTTCATTAGAAAAAAACCAACAGGCCTAAATCATGGAATTGACCCGCACTGTACTCATTCAAAACCGTTTGGGGCTTCATGCTCGCGCAGCAGTAAAACTAGTGGAGCTTGCCCAGAGCTTTAATGCCACTCTGACGATTCATAGTGAAGATGAGAAAAGCGCAACAGCAGACAGTGTCATGGGGTTACTCATGCTTGAATCGGCCCAAGGTCAACACATTCGCATTCAGGCAGAAGGCGATGATGCCCAGCAAGCACTGGATGCCGTGTGTCATCTAATCGAAGACAAGTTTGACGAAGGCGAGTAGCTGAAACGGGGTAATGCCCCACTATTTTCTCGCCATAAAACGCCTACCAAGCCTAAATCTTAGTTCTCTATAAGTTAATGATTTAAATACGTCATAGAATTAAGTTACTATTCCTAGCATCCATAGAATAATGAGAAGAGGAGGAAAACATGGCAGAGCAATTAGAATTTGACCAAGCTCACCAAACCCTCCAAGAAGTCAGCGAAGCCCTTGAAAACGGCCGATTTGTTCACGTACGTCGACAACTTCAGGACATGGAACCTGAAGATATTGCACACCTTTTAGAAGCCTCCCCTCGCAAGAGTCGTGACGTACTTTGGCAACTTACCGATCCTGAAGACTACGGTGAAATTCTTGATGAGCTGAACGAAGACGTTAAGGATGCGTTGGTGTCAAAAATGGCACCAGAGACCCTCGCAGAAGCAACCGAAGGCATGGAGACAGATGATGTCGCCTACGTACTTCGAAGCCTGCCAGATGACGTTTCTCGTGAAGTTCTATCACAGATGGACTCAGCTGACCGAGCCTTGGTTGAGAATGCCCTTTCTTACCCAGAGGACTCTGCAGGTGCATTGATGAACACCGACGTGATCACCATTCGTGGTGATGTGGACGTCGACGTAGTTCTACGTTATTTACGCATTCGAGGCGAACTGCCAGATGCGACCGATGCTCTATATGTTATTGATGAAGATGAACGCTTAATCGGTAATCTCTCTCTAACAACGCTGATTACCACGCAACCTGAAACCCTTGTCTCTGAAGTGATGGATGACGCTGATGAAGCGATCGCTGTTGAGACCAGCGCCTCTGACATTGCAAGCCTGTTTGAGCGTCGTAACTGGGTATCGGCTCCGGTTGTTGATGAAAACCAACACCTTGTTGGCCGTATCACCATCGATGACGTGGTTGACGTGATTCGTGAAGATGCCGAGCACTCAATGATGAGTATGGCGGGTATGGACGATGACGAAGATACCTTCGCACCGGTTGTGAAGTCTGCACGTCGTCGTAGTGTCTGGCTTGGTGCAAACGTGTTAGCCGCACTGGCAGCAGCTTCAGTATCAAATATGTTTGAGGCAACCCTCGACCAAATGGCAGCCATTGCGGTACTGATGACCATTGTGCCTTCAATGGGTGGTGTGGCAGGTAACCAAACCGTTGCTCTGGTTATCCGCGGCCTAGCGCTTGGTCACATCGGTGACAGTAACAAGCGAGAGCTATTGCTAAAAGAAGCTGCGATCGGCTTCCTTAACGGTATTCTGTGGGCATGTATCATCGGCGGTATTGTGGTTGCTTGGAAGGGCAACTGGATACTCGGCGGGATCATCTCAGCAGCAATGATGACTAACCTGATCGTGGCAGGTATTGCCGGGGTAACCATCCCTGTGATGCTGAAGAAGATGAATATCGACCCGGCACTGGCTGGCGGTATGGCGTTGACTACCGTGACCGACGTAATTGGTCTATCGGTGTTCTTGGGATTAGCTACGATACTTATCTAGTTTGAACAATAACTTACTTGAAGTAAGAAAGCAGATAACAAAAGGGAGCCAATGGCTCCCTTTTTAGTTATTCAGATTTGCAAGCGTTTAATTACTCACCCGCTACTTTCATAGATTCCAATAGGATCGAACCAGTTTGAATCTGTGAGCGTGTCTCTACGTCGCTACCAACCGCAACAATTTGATTGAACATATCTTTCAGATTGCCGGCAATCGTCACCTCAGACACAGGGGATTGGATTTCACCATTCTCAACCCAGAAGCCAGCTGCGCCGCGCGAGTAGTCACCCGTTACTGTGTTTACGCCTTGTCCCATCACTTCGGTCACAAGGAAACCCGTTCCCAGCTCTTTCAACATTTGCTCAAAGCTTTGACCCGTAGATTGAACAAACCAGTTGTGGATACCACCAGCATGACCTGTTGGGGTCATATCCATCTTACGAGCTGCATAGCTAGTCAACAGGTAAGTCGCAAGCACACCGTCAGTAATAATCTCGCGGTCTTGTGTGTAGACACCTTCACTATCAAACGGGCTTGATGCTAAGCCGCGTAAGATATGAGGACGCTCAGAGATATTGAACCATTCCGGTAAGATTTTCTCACCTAGGTGATCCAACAGGAATGACGCTTTACGGTAAAGATTGCCGCCGCTGATCGCCATCACTAGGTGCCCAACTAGACCCGTTGCGACATCGGCTGCAAACATGATTGGGTATTGACCTGTTGGTAGCTTCTTAGCATCCAAACGACTAATCGTTTTCTCTGCCGCTTCTTGACCAACACTCTCAGGCGTCCACAGCTCGTCACGGTGACGTGCAACTGTGTAGCTGTAGTCTCGCTCCATTTCACCATTTTCGCCCTGTCCAATCACACAACAGCTGGTGCTGTGACGGCTTGAAGCATAGCTTGCAAGCAACCCGTGGCTATTACCATATACCTTTACGCCGTAGTGGCTGTCGTAGCTAGCACCATCGCTTTGCTTGATCTTATCGCTGTACGCGAGTGCTTGCTTCTCAGCCGCAATCGCGATCTCAGCTGCGTAGTCAGGGTTTGGTTCATCAGGATGGAATAGATCCAAGTCTGGAATCTCTTTAACCATGAACTCTTTAGGAGCCGGTCCCGCGTGAGGATCTTCGGAGGTGTATTGAGCGATATCTAAAGCCGCAGCTACGGTTTGGGCAATCGCCTGTTCGCTCAAATCAGATGTAGATGCACTGCCTTTTTGTTGGCCGCGATAAACAGTAATACCAAGGGCACCATCACTATTAAATTCAACGTTTTCAACCTCACACATTCGTGTAGAGACACTCAAACCCGTTGATTTAGTAATAGCAACCTCTGCAGCATCCGCACTGACTGAAGCCATATCTAACGCTTTTGCTACCGCTGCTTCTAACTCAACACGTTGCTGAGCGACTTGCTGTTTTACATCCATATCTATTCTATTTTTGAAGGTCAATATTACGTAGGATAACAAGAATTTCGCTTTCTCCCCAAGATTCTTGCTAAAATAGCGGATATATTCGATTGAGATAGTGATATAGGCAGAAAAGATGGCTCGCAAAAACCAAAAAGCCCCATGGGAACCAGAAGAAGAAATCATCTGGGTAAGTAAGACGGAAATGAAAGAGGACATGGAAGCGCTACAAAAGTTGGGCGAAGAGCTCGTAGAACTTAAGCCTTCTGTACTAGAGAAATTTCCTCTGTCTGAAGATTTGGCGGAAGCGATTAAAGATGCACAACGCTTTAAAAATGAAGCGAAACGTCGTCAACTGCAATACATCGGTAAAGTGATGCGTAACGAAGATCCAGAGCCAATTCAGGCGGCTCTAGATAAGGTTCGCAACAAACACTCTCAAGCAACGGCCGAGCTGCACAAGCTTGAGCAATTGCGCGACCGTATTGTTGAAGACGGTGATGCGGCTATCTCTGAAGTAGTTGAAGCGCACCCTGAAGCAGACCGTCAGCGTCTACGTCAACTGGCGCGTCAAGCAAACAAAGAGAAAAAAGCAGGTAAGCCAGCGAAAGCGTACCGCGAGATCTTCCAAGTTCTTAAAGAACTTAAGCAAGACGAGCTATAAGACTCATCACGCGATCAAAAAGGCCTAGCTTCTGCTAGGCCTTTTTGATATCTGCGTATTTACTACCAAACTGCATTGTAGGACCCGTATTTTAGAACTAGGGGTTACTCACCGGCTCGGACAAAGGCAGCCAGTTCAGGCTGGGAATGCTGAGCAGTGAGCGCATCTATCGCATCCGCCACCAACACCTGTCCTTTAGCCACAAAGGCAAATTTATTAGCAATACTGCGAGCATCTCCCAAATGGTGAGTCACCATGATCACTGTAATGTTGCGCTCAGCCGCGAGCTGCTTCACCAAGGCTAACATTTCTTCTCGCAACAAAGGGTCCAGTGCAGAGAAGGGTTCGTCTAACAACCAAATAGGGTGTGGTTGTACAAAGCATCGAGCCAATGCGACACGCTGACGCTGTCCGCCAGAAAGATGCTCCGGCAATCGGTCAAGATACTGATCGACACCGACCTGCTCTGCCGCTTGTTGTACTTGCTGTTGCTGCTCTTTGGTTAATTTAAGGCCGGGGTGTAGCCCTAAGCCGATATTCTCTCTAACCGTAAGGTGCGCAAACAAATTGTGCTCTTGGAATAACATAGCAAGTGGACGCTGGTAAGCATCCAAGCCAACAAGCGATTGACCGGAAACTGAAATAGCCCCTGATGACGGTTCAATGAACCCAGCAATCAATGCCAACAATGTCGACTTACCTGCACCACTCGGCCCCATCAAGGCAACAACATCGCCCTGTTCAGCCATAAAATCAAAATGAAACAGCTCCTGATGATAGTGGTAATCAACATCTTGCATCACTAACATTAGGCACCTCTCTGGTTAGATGTTCGAGTAAATAAGAATTCAATTAAACTGAAGCTGCCAACGCTCAGGATCAGCAAGCTCACTGAAACCACAGCCGCAGCCTCCATCTGATAACTGCCTAGTAACTGGAATAGATACAGAGGGAGAGTTCTGAAATCGGCACTGCCAAACAGCGCAATGGCACTCAGGTCACCCATCGACAACATAAAACTAATCGAGAAAGCCTGCGCCATAGGTTTACGCAGAGCTCGCCACTCCACCAGCTTAAACCGGTGCCAACCTTTCATACCTAAACTCGCGCACAAATACTGATATTGCTGAGCAACGTGCAGCATCGGCTGAGCTAAATTTTTGATCACATACGGGAGCGCCATTAAGCTATTAACGGCAATCACAACAAAAAAGGCTAAGCTAAACACATCAGTGATTGAACGCAGCAACAGAAAGATTCCAGTGCTCACCACTAAGCCGGGGGTTACCAAAATAATGGTGCCAATAAGTTCAATCTTATCTGCGCGAAATGTCTTGTTTTGCAAGCGCCATGCTCGACTGGTCATCAAAATAGCCACTCCAACCAAAAGCGCAATCACACTCGCGCTAATCGCTACTTTCAGTGAGTTAAATAGCGCTAGCCAAAACGGTTCACTGGTTAACACCGCCATCGCTTCACTGTTTAAACCACCCACAATGACCATCAACAGTGGCGGTAAAACCAGTAATGAGGCTACGATGATCCAAAAGCTATCCCAAGCTTTTGACCTATAGGTGTCCTTAACCAAAAACTTAGCTTCAGACAGTTGACCAACGCTTACAGAAACAGGCTTAGAAAGGCGTTGAATACTCACCGCTAATACACCACACAGTAGCATCTGCCAGATCGCTAATAGAGCACCAGCTTGAAGATCAAAATCAAATTTAATCGCTTGATAGATAGCAAGCTCGATAGTTGTCGACTTAGGACCGCCTCCCAATGCCATCACAGTCGCAAAACTGGTAAAGCAGAGCATAAAGACTAAACCACACACATGCGGTAACTGTTGCTTAAGACGTGGCCATTCAACCCACTTAAATTTATCCCAGTGACTCATTCCAAGGTGTGCACATAGCTTGTGTTGCTCCACCGGAACCGTATCCAATGCTTGTAACAACAATCGACTTGCATAGGGCAAATTGAAAAAGACATGCGCAAGCAAAATGCCATTCAATCCATAAATGGAGAATGGTAGCTCTACATCAATAGCTTGAAGCAGTTTTGCCAGCCAACCACTATTGCCATAGATAGCTAAGATACCAAAGACACCGACCAACACGGGCAGAACCAAGGTGGAAGCAAAAAGTCTTAGCAGCAGAGAACGCCCTGGGAACTGGCGGCGAGATAAGGCATGAGCCACAGGAACTGCAAATACGACGCTCAATAACATGGATAGCGTCGCTTGGTAAAAACTGAATTTGGTAACGTGCCAATAGTACGGATCAGACCATACTTGGCTGATATCAAGAGAAGGGGCATTGCTAAGCAATGCCCCTACCGATGAAACCACAAAGGCAGTAATGGTCAATGCGACCCAGATACCCACCTTAGGTGTATTCTTTAACATAAAGAGTGATTGTCTCGATGTTTAGCCCCTAATTGAGATAGAGGCTTAATGCCCTACGTTGGGCACTCAATTAAAAAGTCAGGGCGTTTTGCCACTCACGAATCCATGGCTTACGCTTCTCAGCCACTTCTTCAGAAGTAAAGCTCAGAGATTTCTTAGGCATCGTCAGTTGCTCAAAGCCTTTTGGTAGCTCGACATCCGTCACTGGGTACATCCAGTTGCCCGTTGGCATCGCCGATTGGAATTCGTCACTTAGAATGAATGCCATAAACTCATCTGCTAGCTTCTCATTATCGCTGCCTTTCACTTTTGCTGCCACTTCCACTTGCGTGTAATGACCTTCAGCAAAGTCAGCAGACGCGTACTTAGTGTCGCTTTCAGCGATGATGTGGTAAGCCGGTGAGGTCGTGTATGAAAGCACCATATCTGACTCGCCCTCAAGGAACATTGAGTAAGCCTCAGACCAGCCTTTGGTGACAGTAACGGTTTTCTTGGAAAGCTGTTTCCACGCTTGAGTTGCATCGTCGCCATAAACCGACTTCATCCACAGCATCAGACCTTGGCCTGGTGTTGAAGTACGAGGATCTTGGTAAATCACCTTGAGATCATCACGCTGCTCAACCAACTCTTTCAAGCTCTTAGGTGGGTTTGATAGCTTTTCTGTGTTGTAGATAAATGAGAAGTAACCGAAATCATAAGGAACAAAGGTGCTGTCGTCCCAGCCATTAGGTAGCACAACAGAAGAAGTATCGACGTTGTGTTCAGATAGTAGGCCTGTTTTCTTAGCTTCCGCCATTAGATTTTGGTCAAGACCAAGCACAACATCGGCTTTGCTATTGCCACCCTCTAGACGCAAGCGGTTAAGAATTGAAACACCGTCTTCCAGCGCAACAAAGTTCAAGTCACAACCACATTTCTCTTCAAATGCTTTCTCGACAGCAGGACGCGGGCCCCAGTCTGCAGCGAAAGAGTCATAGGTATAAACAGTTAGAGTATTATCGGACGCTAGTGCGGAAAAAGAAGCTGCTGTAGTAACAGCAAGAGTGGTTAATGCAAATTTCACTGGACGCTCTCCATGGTCTGAGCGGCACAGGCTTGAGGGAGGACAATGGAAAAGTACTGCCTAACTCAATTCCTACGCCAGCATTATCTGGTTCAGGTTTACGGGTCCCAAGTTGATACTTGATCTCAGCCGCCATTCATAATTTGAATGTTTAGCTCCCCGATGAGTGAGCAGAATTGTAATTGTATTTTAACCAATAAGCTACAAAGTTCGCCTTAATGGCGCTGATCGTAGCCCCATCTTGGTACTAAACCTTGCTCGATACCTAGGTGGTCAAGAATACGAGCCACCATGAAATCGACGAGGTCATCGATCGATTTGGGCTGATGATAGAAACCAGGAGCGGCGGGCATGATGGTCACTCCCATAGTCGAGAGTTTGTGCATGTTTTCCAAGTGTAGCGTCGAGAATGGCGTCTCTCGAACCACTAACAGTAGTTGGCCGCGCTCTTTCATGACGACATCTGCAGCGCGTTCAATCAAGTTGTCAGACATACCATGGGCAATCGATGCAACACTCCCTGCCGAACATGGACAAACCACCATCTGCTTCGGTGCAGCAGAACCTGAAGCAACAGGAGAGAACCAATCGTCTTTACCACACACAACCAAACGCTCAGGGTCGCAATTTAGGTGTTTAACCAATGCTGCTTTGGCCGCATCGGGACCAGAAGGCAGTTTGAGATCATGTTCAGTTGCAAGTACCACTCTGGCGGCTGACGATATCAACAGGTACACCTGATAGTCAGCGGCGAGTAGGCACTCTAGTAAGCGCAAACCATATGGGGCACCAGAAGCGCCAGTGAATGCGAGGGTAATCGCTTTACTCTGTTTGGTCATGATCTCTTGTACTTCTTAAATCGATTAGAACGCGTGTATTTAACCTTTGGCCGCCAATCCATCAAGTAATTTCTGATGAATACCACCAAAACCACCATTGCTCATCACCAAAATTTGGTCACCAGGTTGCGCTTGCTCAACAATACTTGCGACTAAGGCATCTAGGTTGTCACTGACAACAGCGGGCTGATGACAGGCTTCTGCGACATCTTTAACCGACCAATCGATGTTGTCTGGTTGGAATAAGAAAGTGCTGTCTGCTTGTTTTAATGAATCGGCAAGGGTTTCTTTGTGAACGCCTCGTTTCATCGTAGCAGAGCGAGGCTCTAATACGGCGATAATTTTGTTATTGCCGACCTTATTACGTAAGCCACCCAAAGTTAGTTCAATTGCAGTTGGGTGATGCGCAAAATCGTCGTACACCGTTACTCCAGCAACTTCCCCTTTTAGCTCTAAACGACGCTTGGTATTGATAAACTTCGCCAAAGACTCACATGCTAGATCTGGAGTCACACCAACATGTCTTGCAGCTGCGATCGCCATCAAGGCATTATTGACGTTATGATCACCCACCAGCGGCCAATCAACCTTTCCGACACACTCACCTTGGAAGAACACGTTAAACTGCGAGCCATCTTTGACTAGCTTTTCCGCACGCCAATCCGCCTCTTCACCAGCAAATTCCGTTTCACTCCAACAGCCGCGAGACAATACATCCTCAAGAGCACGGTCTTGCTGAGGAGCGAAAATTCGCCCATTGCCTGGAACAGTACGAATCAGGTGGTGGAACTGGCGCTTAATCGCTTCAAGATCGTCGAAAATATCCGCATGATCAAACTCAAGATTGTTCATCACCAAAGTGCGAGGATGGTAGTGAACAAACTTAGAACGCTTATCAAAAAAAGCACTGTCATACTCGTCAGCTTCAACAACAAAGAACATACTCTCACCCAATCGAGCAGAGATACCAAAGTTGCCCAACACCCCGCCGACTAAGAAGCCCGGCGCATAACCACAATCCTCTAAGATCCATGCCAGCATGCTAGCCGTTGTGGTTTTACCATGAGTCCCAGACACCGCTAGAACCCAGCGGTCATGCAGTAGGAACTCTTGTAGCCATTGAGGTCCCGAGGTGTATTTGAGGTTGTTATCTAGTACATATTCAACACAGGGATTGCCACGGCTCATCGCATTGCCAATCACCACCAGATCAGGCCTTGGCTCTAGTTGGCTTGGGTCAAAACCTTCAATGATTTCGATGCCTTGCGACTCTAATAGTGTGCTCATTGGCGGGTAAATATTGGCATCACAACCTGTCACTTTGTGACCTAATTGACGAGCTAACACCGCTGCACCACCCATAAAGGTGCCGCAAATTCCTAAGATATGAATATGCATATATCGCTTCCAAAAAACGGGGCAAAAAGACTGATTTCTTAATCAAGATTATGTGCATTTCTTATCATGAATCGCCCAACAAAAGCGAGCCACAATGCAAAACAAATTTAGTCGACATTCTAAGTGAGATCTGTGTCGCTTACTTCATTACCATTAAAAAGATCTAAAGCTTAGAATTTACGTAAGCGACTAGATGAATAATGCCCACTTAAGAGGCAGCCCAATAGCGCTTGAATCCCCCAATTATTCAGAGAAGTTTAAGGAAATAACATGTCTGAGATGCGCACCCTTGGTGAGTTCATTGTTGAGAAACAAAGTGACTTTCCCCATGCAAGTGGTGATCTATCATCCCTTTTATCGTCGATCCGTCTTGCTGCGAAAATCGTTAACCGAGAAATCAATAAAGCGGGTCTTGTCGACATTACTGGTGCTGTCGGCACCGACAACGTACAAGGTGAAGCACAACAGAAGCTTGATCTTTACGCGAATGACAAATTCAAAGCAGCTCTGGAAGCTCGTGACCAAGTATGTGGTGTAGCGAGTGAAGAGGAAGACGAAGCGGTAGCATTCAACAAAGAGTTGAACAAAAACGCTAAGTACGTGGTGCTAATGGACCCACTAGATGGTTCATCAAACATCGATGTGAACGTGTCTGTGGGTACGATCTTCTCTATCTACCGTCGTGTATCACCTATTGGTACGCCACCAACCCAAGAAGACTTCCTACAGCCTGGTAACAAGCAGGTTGCAGCGGGCTACGTAATCTACGGCTCTTCAACTATGCTGGTTTACACAACCGGTAATGGCGTGAACGGCTTTACTTACGACCCATCGCTGGGTACTTTCTGTCTTTCTCACGAAAACATGATGATCCCAGATGAAGGTAAGATCTACTCAATCAATGAAGGCAACTACATTCGTTTCCCAACGGGTGTGAAAAAGTACATTAAGTACTGCCAAGAGAATGAGCCTAGTGACAACCGTCCATACACTTCACGTTACATTGGTTCTCTGGTATCGGACTTCCACCGTAACCTGCTAAAAGGCGGTATCTACCTGTACCCGAGCACGCAAAGCCACCCGAACGGTAAACTGCGTCTTCTATATGAGTGCAACCCAATTGCTTTCATCATGGAACAAGCAGGCGGCGTAGCTTCTGATGGTGTTCAGCGTATTATGGACATCAAGCCAACAGAACTACATCAGCGTGTACCATTCTTTGTTGGTTCAAAGAACATGGTAAACAAAGTAGAAGAATTTCTTGAGCTAAACCGAGATGAAGCTTAACGCTTAGTTTGTTCAGATACTGAAAAGCCAGTACTCGCGTACTGGCTTTATTGTATTTAGACTTTGGGAAGGTTTAGCGAAGATCAAACTTCGACTGCGCACCACCTTCAAACTTAATACGGAACCACTTATCGATGTCATCACAGATACCATGGTATTGCTCACCCTTACGACCCAATGATCTTGGGTTTTGAGAGCAATACTCGATTCGACCAGCTTCGTAACCTTTGTCATAAGCCGCATAAAGTTCAGAATCAATTGGGGATGCTGCTGACTTAGATAACGTCGCTTCATCTTTTTTTGTGTATCCCTTCATCGCAGTTTGCTCACCAAACAACTGCCAATCATCGACATTCGATGTGGATGGCGGAGATTGCGCACAACCGAAAAGCACGATAGAAAACACCAATACTAGATATTTCATAATTTCCTCCTACTAGAAAGACTCATTGAGACTCTAACTACTACGTCGGAACTGTACTCCTGGCTCATACTTCAAACGCTTATTCTCGTTTACACCAGTCACCAGAAAGAATCTCTCGTTGCTCAGTTAAATCAAACTGATACAAATAAACCCACGCTAATCCAAATATAGTCTCAATTTGTTCACGACGGTACTCAATAGGTACATCTTCGAGCCGATCGAGCGAAGCCAAAACATCGTCGTTGACTATATAGACCTCCCCAACCACTTTTTTCTTTCCGAAAATCATGCCTGGATATCGACCCAAATCGTACAGTGCAAATTGAGGTGGGGTTATCCAATCACCTAACTTCTTACTCTGCTTTAAAAAATGGTGGTTATGCTGCCCTTTTCTCAGCGTCCCATACACAAACACGAGGTGTGACATTACTAATCCCATTCCATCAAACAATTATTCAAACTCGAATTGATAGAGTAGGTCTACCGCGCTGTCTACGCCAGAAACCGCTTCTACGTACAGGTCCTGCATCAAACGATAACGCACCGTGAATTCACCCAAAGAGTCGAAGATACCAACACCGTATTTCACTTGTAAGCCTGGAAGAATGTAGCCGCTTACCGTGACTTGTGAATCTTCACCTGAGCCTGCGGTATCAAGCTGAAGATCTTGAACACCAAAGGCCTCACCAATCTCTCCCACCACTTTACCGCTTTTAGCTAAACTCAGGCCGATTAAAGTTGTAGTCATCGAGCCGCTGCCCGCCTCACCATCGATATCTTGTCCACGAAGCAAGTAAGACAATGCGTTGGCTTGTGGCATCGAAGGATCGGAGTAAATGTCAATTTTTGGCTCTGTTGCTGGGCCTGTCACTCTAACCCCCGCCGTCACATCATCTTGTGTATTGTCAGGATTTCGAATCGCATTGATCGCGACATAAGGTTGATCTGGCGGACCATTCATTAGGATCTTGCCCTCTTTGATGATCAGGTCCTGTCCAAATGATTGATAGGTACCATCAACGATGTTGACTTCACCGGTAATGAACGGCCCTTGGTCTCGCTGAGCGACATTCAACTTACCCACTAGGTCACCCTCAAGTCCAAACGCTGCAAGTTTAAAGTCATCACCAATCGAAATATTGATATTGGTTTCGACATTAAACGGAACTTTAGTTTCGCCTTCAGGTTGCAGATCTTTATTGAGGATCACCTGATCAGAAGAGACACCAACGGCACTTGGCGGTAACTCTTCAACAACAATACGTCCCCACGGCAATGAAATATCACCAGTAATACGCGCAAGCTTTGGAGAGACATCTATCGTCATGTCTGGCACAACTTTTACTTTAACCATTGGCGGCACATCGACCATCAAGTCATCCGCAAACACTCGCACCTGAGTGCTCCACGCTTCAAGATCTTGCCATTGCCCTTTACCTTCAACGTCCAACTGACCGTCAGGGGTAACAATCGCTGCATCGAGATTGGCACTGTAACCATCAAAGTCGAGCCCAATGCGACCGTCTTTGATATCCACAGGCGTGATATCTCCCTTAACTTGCATGTCATCGACCACAAATGAGCCGAAGACTTGCGGGTGCATCAATGAGCCTTGTACCTTAAGATCGCTCGACAAATTGGCTTGTAACAGGCTGTATTCACCTAACAGTGGAGCTAAGAAATCAAGATGGAACGTACTGAGTTGCAGCGCCGCCTCAACTTGCTTATCTTCAACAACTACATCAGGCAGAACCAAGGAACCACTCAGGTCTCCGTTATCAGTCACGTCAAGTAGCCAATCAGCCTCAAGTCGATTGTCTTTTAGCTTGGCATTTACTTTAATGCTCTCCCAACCTAATGTGATCGACTCGCCCGCATCTTGAATGACTTGCCCTTTTGGCAGTTCAACTTGAGCACTAACTTGAGGTGCCAGTTTCTCATCCCATTTAGCCTCAGCTTGCACATTGACTGAGCCTGTTAGCTGTGTTGCCTTAGGGATAAACTGTTTAACCTGTTCAAAGTCAAAATCAGTAATCGCAAGCTTGACCGCACCAGATTTACCCGCTCGAATATCTTCGGTTAAACAAACACTTGAATCAGCTTGCAACCAACAGTGTGCCGCGACATCCGCAAACTGCTTATCGATATCCGCTGTGATAGTCACGGGCTTCTCAAGTCGCCATGGCCCCTGCTCCGTTGAAAGCGTCACGCGCTCCAGTGCACCTTTCCAAATCATTGATGGCTTCTGAACCAATTCACCTGAGATAGCGAGGCTGGTTGATACGATGTCGGAAACAACATCCAGAGTGAGTTTGTGACTCTTCTCACCACCATCCACTTTTAACTCAACACTTTCCACCTTCTGTTCTTGGTAGCTGATGCCATTAGCTTTAAGCACAATATCTGCTTGAGGTGCTGGCAACGGCGTTACAGAGCCATTCAGAGCTAAACTATCGAGTGTCGCTTCGTCTTTCCATTTAACGCCATTAATGTTCAGTCCTAAATCAACATTTGGCTCTTTCATAGGCCCCGATAGTGCGATATCACCGACCAACGTACCTCTCAAGTCAGGGACACTTTTCACCAGCTCAGGGAAATCAATGGATACGTCCATATCCCATTGCTTATCTAGCTTACCAACCACATTGATGGCGTTGACACCGTGCGATAGTCGCAGCCCTGATGTTTCAACACTCGGCTCCCCGGAGGCTGTTTTATCTGACGCAGAGAGCTGACCTTTAATGTTGAGTGGGTACTCTCTCAAGATGCCATCGATATCCAAGGTCGGTAGCTCCACTTGCCAACCACCAGCCTCAGTTAGGCTACCAGATGTCTTGAGGTTACCACTGATGTCCCCTTCTGCTTCTGGCCACTGCAAACCGGGCTGAATATGCTGCAAACCAATATCCGCTTGCCAGTTCACAAGCTCTTTCCAATTGGCTTTCACTGCCCCCGTGACATGCCCGCCCAATGTCACAATATCAAGGCGCTTTAAGTCAATATGCTCAGTGCTACCTGCACCTTCAACATCAAGGCTGATATCTGGGATATCTTTACCCTTGGCATTAGCATCTAGGTTTAAATGAAAACCTTCCAGTGAGCCGTTGGTTTTTAACTGTTTAATGGCAACCTGATAGTCACTATTGCCCTTCAATGGCCATTGCGCTTTACCGTCATTCAGTTCGAGGTCAAAAGGCAGTGTTGGCTCTAAAGGTTTAAGCTCGCCGGATAGCTTTGCTTCAATCAACTCTGAGAACGTGGCATCCAGCGTTAGCTCTTCCACACTACCTTTTGCTGATAATTGAAGCTTCTGCCCCGCCACGTCGGTCTCTTTAACTAGAGCTGAAAGGTCAAGTTCAAGAAGGTACCCTCCTTTCAGCTGTACTTTTGCTTTGAGGTCTGCCTCCGCTTGTGGCATATCCAGCTCAAGCGTTTGTACATCGACATCATGCTCACCCACTTTCGCTTCAAGTCCTAGGTGATTGACGATGATTGGCGTCTCTTGCTCAAGTTTAAAGCGATTCAAATCAAAGCGTTCAAGAGCAACCGTCAACGGAATCAACACTTCTGGTAAAACAATCGCTTCAGCTTCCTTAGCCGTTCCCGGTTTTGCATCCTCTTCAACCGAAGGCTCTGTTTCAGCGAGCTTAACGGTAAGATCATCGAATACGGTAGGAGAGATAGTTAACACGTCTCCCTTCATATTCATCGCCGTTGAAAAACGTTGCCAATCGATCTTGTTTCCCAGAATATCGAGAGAGATATCCTCAAAGTTGATTCGATTCAACGTGATAGGTAATGGCGTTGAGATAGAGGTTAGTGGCTCAGTTGGTTCTGGCTCTTCCTCCGATGGTGGCGGCAATTCAGTAAAGGCGAAATCGAGCCCTTGTAGAGTCAGCTCATCAACACAAACTTGAGGGTCCAACAGACATCTTGGATTGATCGCCAACTCAATCTTGTCGAGTTGAGTGTTGATGTGCAGGCTTTCATCGACAAATTGGACGTTATGAAGGCTAAAACGAGGGAAAAGCGCGCCTTTAGTGCTCTCAACTTTGAGTTGTGGTAAAGCCTTTTCAGCCCCCCAAAGTACGGCATTTAAGCCCGGATTGGTGAATAGAGCGAGACCAACTAAGGTCAAGATAAGCAGCAAAATAGAGACGATAGAGATCGAAGTCCATTTGAAAATTTTTCCGATCACTTTAATCATAACTCAGGTCCTAAAGTGAAATGTATTTGGAATTCATCACCTGGGTCGGCATCCAGCCCCCAAGCAAAGTCAAGACTCACAGGCCCTACCGGAGAAGCCCAACGGATACCGACACCGGTACCCGCTTTTAAATCAGGCGTATCATTGAAGGCATCACCGATGTCATAAAACATCGCCCCCCACCAGTTGCCATAAAGACGATATTGGTACTCAAAGCTTGCAGTGGTCATAAACTTCGCACCAGTTAGAGCGTTGCTCTCATCTACAGGTGAGATAGACTCATACCCATAACCACGAAGGCTATTATCACCACCCACAAAGAATCGTAGAGATGGAGATAGCTTTTCAAACTCATCCGCAAAGTTGGCACCATATTCTAAGCGCGTTAGGCCACGATGGTTTTCGCCAAGGCTACGAATCCAAGCCGTCCTGCCCTGAAAACGAATCACCTTAGTTTCAGAAAGCAGCGAATCATCACCCGCTTCTAGCATTATGGTCTGCTTATCACCCCACATCGGCATCGCGCCACCGCGAGTGCGCGTACGAGAAAAAGAGATACCCGGCAACACAAACTGCGCAACATCATCTTGTAGGCCTTGTTCATAGTTCTCCAATAGATAACGAACAAACACCGTGCGCTGCCAACCGTTATCTAAACGCCAAAAACGCTCAAGTTTCAGGTTGGATTCCAAGCTCTTGGTATCTCGATTATCGACATTCTTCATACCGTAGGTGACTTGATAGTAGTCATTGAGTACATCATCGAGCGGTATTCTGTAGCTGGCAGTAATGGTTTGCTCTGGCTTCGAGATAGAGAGGCTGCTATTGAAGCTGTGACCGCTGCTATTCACCCACGGCTTTTTCCACTTCAGGCTGCCTTTAACCCCTAAGTCGGTAGAGACACCAATACCGGTTTCGAGCTGATTTCGAGCCTGAGGCGCTAAGCTCACCTTCATTGGTATTTCACGACCACTACCCAATTCGGCAAGGTCGGGTTCAACAAATACAGAAGAGAACCAATCGGTATTGGACAAGTTCTGATTGTATTCACCGACCTTGGCGATCTCATAAGGCTGGCCTTGCTCAAACGGCTTCAATGACTGAACTTTATCTTCTTCAATCTGACTGCCTGTTACGGTCGTTTCACCAAAGTGATAACGAATACCGCTGTCATAATGTAAACGAACATAGGCGCGGTTAAGTTCAGGGGCAACCTCAAGACGACTCAGTTCATAATTGCCATCAAAGTAACCCTTGGCTAACCCTAGGTTGCGCATTGAGGATTTAAGCGAGTCGTAGTGGCTATGATTCAACACCTTGCCTTTTTGAAGGTTACTTTTTGCAACTAATGCTAAGAAGTCAGGATCGTTTTCCGCTTCTCCGGAGATAACGATATCAGAGGTGTAGATAACAACAGGCTCACCAGGCTTAACGTTCACTAAGAGTTCGCTGTCATCTTCAGAAGGCGTAAAAGTGATTTCAGGGTGGTAATAACCCAAAGCATTTACTGCTTCTTTGATCATTGATTCTAAACGAGACTGAAAACGCAAAGATACAGAATACTCTTCTTCCGGAATAGCGCTCAGGTAGGCATCGACATTATCTTCAAGCGCCCCATCCAGCCCCTCAATTTCCAGAGAGACATCGGCAAAGGCAAAGCTTGAGGAGAGCAAGGTGCCAATCAGAACTGGTAAAGTTTTTCTTATCATGATTAATTGGGAGAAGTTATCAATACGTTAAGAATCAAAGGGAAATCATACCGCTAATTCAATAGCGCGTCTGTAATAATTCAAGCAATAAAACGGTCTAATTTAAAGAGTTACTCGTATATTTAAAGACAGTTAACGCGTATAGATACCTCTAAAAGGAACATAGCAATGCTCAATAAACAACAAATGGTTTCTGAAGCAACAGCCTTGCCCGGGAACCCATACCCAATCACAGTTTCAGAACCACATTTCGTTAATCAAAGTGATTTGCTTGCTCCACCCGCTTCAGGGCAACAAGAGATACTGCTTGGCCTTGGATGTTTTTGGGGGGCTGAGCGCTTGTTTTGGCAACTTGAAGGGGTCGTTTCAACCTCTGTAGGGTATGCTGGCGGCTTCACTCATAACCCGACATACCAACAAGTATGTACTGGTCAAACAGGTCATTCGGAAGTCGTGCGTGTGGTCTTCGATCCAAGTATCTTGCCTCTTGCAACACTGCTTAAAACTTTCTGGGAAAGCCATGACCCAACCCAAGGCATGCGTCAAGGGAATGATCTCGGCACCCAATACCGCTCTGCTATCTACACCTTTAGCAACGAACAGCAATCCATTGCTGAATCTTCCAAGAAGAGCTATCAACAAGCGATGCAAGCTGCGCGAGGTTCAGAGATCACAACGGAGGTACAGCCAGCTGGTGAGTACTTCTATGCCGAAGATTACCACCAACAGTATCTTGCTAAAAATCCAAACGGTTATTGCGGATTAGGCGGAACTGGAGTCTGCTTCCCACCTCAGTAAATAAATCATTAACCGATACAAACAAAAAAGGGCTTTGATACATCAAGCCCTTTCATTCCAACCATTGAAATCAATGTGTACTACATCGACATGCAAGCGATGGTGCCATTCACTTCTTTAAATACATTAAGCTTTTTTTGATCCGTCACTTCAGGAAGAAGGACTTTTCCTTGGTCAAATCTGAATTCACCGATACCTTCGATGCTGAATTGACCTTTGAATAGGACTTTAACGAAACGCGCCACTTGACGAGGGCGGTAAGTAGAAAATTCACGTAGCATAGACAACCTCAATTCCTTTGAGTACAACAGTTTGTGATCAGCTCTTCACTTTTGAGCAAAGCACAAATAACAGCCATTTCCGTTGGCTGACAGCAAGAAAACCTGTCGATTCCCTTGATATAGTTGCATTATACCCTTTAGTAACAACTCCGCAACACCTTTCAACGACGTACGATAAAAAAGTAAGCGAGGCATTTTATTTATTTCATATTATACTTCGAGGGCAAACCAACAAGCGGAACAAAAATATAATGAAAAACAAAACTCTACTGGCTTTATTAGCCGCAGCCTCTCCAATCTTCGCCAATGCTCACAACCTATCTGTCGGCGAAACCCTACCACCAGTTAGCGTCACTGCTCACGGTGAAATCACTCTAAATGATGGTTCAACAGGCTATCAAGCTTGGGCAACCACAGACATGCTAGGTAAAGTTCGCGTTGTTCAAGCGATTGCTGGACGCAGCAGCTCTAAAGAACTCAACGCACCTCTAATGGCAGCAATTACCGCGTCTAAATTCCCAGAAGATGCATACCAAACCACGACCATCATCAACCAAGATGATGCGATTTGGGGTACTGGTTCTTTTGTGAAATCTTCAGCTGAGAGCAGCAAGGAAGAGTTTCCTTGGTCTTCAATGGTACTGGATGAAGAAGGTACCGCGGCATCGGCCTGGGCTCTAAAAGAAGAAAGCTCTGCAATTATCGTCCAAGACAAACAAGGTAAGGTCCTGTTTGTAAAAGAAGGGGCGTTAAACGAAACCGAAGTCTCTGAAGTTATTCAACTTATTAAAGCAAATCTTTAATAATAATTACTCTCTTTTACGAGATTTCTTGAAAGGACGTTGTTATATTATAACAACGTCCTTTTTCTTTTTCGGTTTAACTCATCATGATCTGGCGAGCCCACTCACTCACAATTAGACGTTCAGTCCTGTGCATGCTCGGGTTAATGATCATGTTGTCGTGGTCCGTGGCGCACCACATCGTAGATGCCGATCCGGAACATCACGCTCACCATCAATGTGAACTGTTTTCAGCCAGTCAGTTGGGGTTCGCGCACGATTTACCACAACTTCCTGAATTAAATATCGATTTCATTGTCCTATCCAATGAACCAGCTCGTAAGCTACAAAGACTGTACTTTGCTTATCTCGCCCGTTCACCACCCATGAAGATGACTTAATCATTTAATCTGTTTTTAATTTATCTTTTTATTTAGGAATACCCAATGAAACCTTCTATTTTAGCCGTTGTTATCGGCATGACAGTATCTGCTACCGCTATCGCTGAGGATCACTTTCGCTCTCATGATGCTCACGTTCACGGAGAGGTTGAAGTCAACATCGCTCAAGACGGCCAAGAGCTTTTGGTTGAAGTAACCGCTCCGGGTGCAGACGTTGTTGGTTTTGAGCACGCGCCGCAAACACCAGAGCAAATAGCGGCACTAGAAAAAGCGACAGCACTACTGAACCAACCGAGCAAGCTATTCGCGTTTGAAGGCGCGGATTGTACGCTAGAGTACAAATCTGTGACTCATACTTTGGGTGAAGATGATCATGAAGGCCATGACCACGACCACGAAGGTCACGACCATGACAAACATGATCATCATGACCACGAAGGTCACGACCATGACAAACATGATCATGATGACCACGAAGGTCACGACCATGACAAGCACGATCATCATGACCACGAAGGCCACGAACATGACAAACACGATCATCATGACCACGAAGGTCACGACCATGACAAACATGATCATGATGACCACGAGGGTCACGACCACGACCATGCTGCAGGTGGCCACGGTGAGTTCACAATCGAATACCACTACCAATGTTCAAACGTGGCTAAGCTAGACACAGTTGAAACACAATGGTTCTCTAACTTTGCCAATACAGAGTCTATTACTGTGAACCTGTTAACGGATCGCGCACAGACTCAACAGAAGCTAACGCCAAACAACACTAGCTTCCGTTTCTAATATTTCATTGATATAGAAACACAACGTACAGCAGCCAAGTGAGCACTTACTTGGCTGTCTTGCTCTCATACAACCAGAGTCGCTCAAATGGTGATTCATAGAGCAATTCCCTAGAATATCGATTTAAGCAAAACCGCTTAGCGAGTAGGAGCTTATATGTCCTTTGACCAATCATCGCTTGTCGTTAAATTGGAAAACGTCAGTTTCCGTTGGAAGCCAGACCTTCCACCAACGCTCGAAATACCCTCTCTTCATATCCATGCCAAAGAGCACCTTTTTATTAAAGGGCCAAGTGGTTGTGGCAAATCGACACTACTAGGGCTGTTAACGGGGATAAATCAAGCACAACAAGGTGAAGTTTCCATCTTGGGTCAAGACCTTAACCAACTATCGCCACGTCAACGCGACAAGTTTAGAGCCGACCATATAGGCTATATCTTCCAACAATTTAACCTACTGCCATACCTATCAGTGACGGACAACGTGACCCTACCTTGTCAGTTTTCCAACATCAGAAAACAGAATGTCACCCAAGGGAATAACGAATTAAAAGCCACGGCTGAAACGCTTCTACAGAGACTGAAACTCCCAGAAGCATTGATGAATAAGCCCGTAACCGAACTCAGCATCGGGCAACAACAGCGGGTAGCGGCCGCAAGAGCTTTAATGGGTCATCCACAAATCATTATTGCCGATGAACCAACATCCGCACTCGACCATGACAACAGAGAAGCCTTCATTGAACTGCTGCTCGAGCAGGCTGACCAAGCCAACTCCACGCTGATCTTTGTGAGTCATGACCCAACGTTAGAAAAGCTGTTCACTCGCAGCATCGACCTCACGACCGTTAACCAAGCGAAGGCTATCGTATGAAAGTAATCACTCACTTAGCGCTCAAAAGTGTGCTCAACCGTAAGGCCACAGCCATTCTTACGATTCTAACCGTAGCGGTTTCCGTAATTCTTCTGCTTGGTGTAGAACGCGTGCGCACAGAGGCAAAAAGCAGCTTCGCCAATACCATATCTGGAACCGACCTGATTGTCGGTGGTCGTTCAGGGCAAGTGAACCTACTGCTCTATTCTGTGTTCAGAATCGGCAACGCAACCAATAACATCGACTGGAAAAGCTACCAAGAGTTCAGCCAACATAAAGCAGTAAAATGGGCGATTCCAATCTCTCTGGGTGACTCGCACAAAGGCTTCCGTGTGATGGGCACCAACCACAGCTACTTTGAGCACTATCGCTATGGAAGTAAGCAACCACTTACTATCCAAGAGGGGCGTGAGTTTAATGAGCTGTTTGATGTGGTGATCGGTGCGGATGTAGCAAAACAACTCGACTATGAGATTGGTGATCAAATCATCCTAGCGCATGGTATTAGTGATGTGGCATTCAGCCGCCACGACAACTTGCCATTTACGATCGTCGGTATCATTGCGCCAACAGGAACACCAGTAGATAAAACGGTGCACGTATCACTCGAGGCTATTGAAGCCATTCACGTTGGTTGGGAATCTGGGGCTAATCTTGGTCATACGCCGGATGCTGAAACACTGAAAACCTACGACTTCCAGCCAAAACAGATCACTGCAATGATGCTGGGTCTGAACTCAAAGATTCAGACATTCGCACTGCAACGCGAAATCAATACCTACCGACAAGAGCCTTTGAGCGCGATCATGCCAGGCATTGCACTGCATGAATTGTGGGGCATGATGTCAGTTGCTGAGCAAGCACTGCTAGTCGTATCTGGCTTTGTCGTTGTGGCAGGTCTACTCGGGATGCTCAGCAGTCTACTGACTAGCTTACAAGAGCGTCGTAGAGAGATGGCTATCCTACGAGCGATGGGCGCGAGACCAAGACACGTATTCGGTTTATTGATCAGTGAAGCCAGTGCGCTTACTTTCCTTGGTATTACGTTAGGCGTCGGATTGCTCTTTGGTTTAATTGCAGTAGTTGCTCCTATCGTGCAACAAAGTTATGGTATCAACATATCAATATCCGCAATCACCCCACATGAGTGGAAACTCATTATGATGGTTCAAATTGCTGGAATTATCATTGGCTTTATTCCCGCATTCCGCGCGTATCGTCAATCACTTGCTGATGGCATGACCATTCGAATTTAATTATAGGAACACATTATGCAACACAAACTCTTGCTGATCCTTGGGTTGCTTCTGTTTCCGTTTGCGACAACCGCATACGCAGAAGCACCATCAACCGAGGAATCAGTCCTTACTTTGGAATGGATAGACCTAATTCCAGAATCGGAACGCGCTCAGCTCGATCCCTTCGGCATGCCAACCGTCGATCACAGCCAAGAGAACCCTCAGCAATCTAAGCTTGGTGCTATCCGTCCAGAGCTGAATGGAAGCAAAGTAAAAATTCCTGGTTTTGTTATCCCTCTAGAAGGGGATGAGAATATGATCACTGAGTTTCTACTGGTGCCATATTTCGGGGCATGTATTCACGTACCGCCACCGCCACCTAACCAAATCATCTATGTGAAATTTCCAAAGGGCGCACCGATCCAACAACTGTGGGATGTTATCTATCTAGTGGGAACACTGAAAACAGAGACCATTACGCACGACTTGGCGCAGACTGGCTATCTTATTGAAGGGGTAGCAATAGAAGAATACGACGATATGTAGGGATATCGTTCTAACGAATATGAAGATGGTAGCTCACTTGGGCTGCCATTTTTTTATAGACAACAATTATAAGCTAGGTTCTATAAGCAACTGGTATTATAACAATTTTCTAACGATGAAATATCGCTAGGTTACGCAATATATTTAGACAGATACGCTAGAATAGCGACATAGCTAACGAGTAATAGCCCAATTGCCAGCTGTTTTTTCAGCTTATTATCATTCACCTGATTCATAACTCCTCCTTGGATTACACAACAAATTTAACATTTTATTATCATCATAAAAAGTAAATTTTGTTTAATCCTTCAACTTTATTCGTAATATTGAAGTTACTCGCCCTTTTCTGAGCCTAAAACAATTTTGACTAGGCGCATCCATCTGAACAAATTTAGTCTCGAAAAATCGACAGCCTCTAGTCACAAGTTCCATAAAGAGTTACATTTTAACCAGTTACATTTCTGTCTTAAGGTTTGTAGGTATCGCTATGTCTGACTCTCAACAGCCCGTGATCATTGAACATGTGAATGACACTGCTCCAAAGCAAGAGAAAAAGCCCCATATTGCCGACAGCGCCAGTCGAATGCTCAATATCGCCCAGAACTTTGGTTTGGATGCATTGCTTAGCCCAGAAAGTAAAACATCTGATAAAGCAGAGAAATCACTGATAGAACGGGCACTGCTGCGAGAGAAAAAGCGCAAAGAGCTGCGTCAGAAAAACCTTGAACAGATCCTAAAACTGGCACATATGTCCTGCAAAGATGAAGCGGCTGGCGATCCTGACCAAGATTGGTTGTATCGGTTCTTCGATATGGCTCAAGAGATCCACAATAGTTCGATGCAGAGACTGTGGGCTCAAGTGTTAAAGAGAGAGGTAACTAACCCGGGCTCGACCTCAATGAAGGCGCTGCAAATCCTGCAAGATATGACCCCTAAAGAGGCGTTAACTCTGCAACGTGCTGCTTCATTAGCGTGTAGCTTTGGCAGTGACAATAGCCGCAAGCTGCTGCTCGGTTTCAAAACCCAGGCGGGCTTATTCAGTTTTGGGAAAAGAACGGGCGCTAGCACCATCAACTTAGGCAGTCATAACCTGCCCTATTCAAGCTTATTGCATCTTATTGAGCTAGGTATTCTGCATGGAACGGAGTTGGAATCGGGAGAGATCGATTTCGATCCTGCACTCAATCTCACCTACCAAGGTAAACAGATGGCAATTACACCGCTCTCAAAAGGAGTGAAGTTGGTCTACTATCGCTTCAGTCCAACGGGTAATGAATTGTGTGTTTTACTCGGAAACAAGCCAAACAGTGCTTACTATGACCAGCTCATTGCTCTGCTCAGTCAGAAGTTTACGGTGCAAGCCGAAGCAAAACCTGGCAGCGTAAATCACACCGTATAAAACAATATAGTCTTATAAAACAAAATAGCCTTGGCGATAACCAAGGCTATATAGTGTTAGTTGCCAATAAGTTAGTGTTAATTAGCAATAATCTTGCGGGCTTCTAACGCTTCAATACACTGTTCAACAAGTTCATCCAATGTCTTATCACCAGCAGGAAGATCGATTTCCGGCGTCTCAGGCGCCTCATACACCGAGCTTATACCAGTGAAATTCGGGATCTCCCCTGCTCGCGCTTTCTTATAAAGCCCTTTAGGGTCACGCTGCTCACACACCTCGATTGGTGTGTTCACATAAACCTCTAAAAACTCGCCATCTGGTAGTAGATTTCGTACCAACTCACGCTCCGCTTTATGAGGAGAGATAAAAGCAGAAAGTACGATGAGGCCTGCATCGGCCATCAGCTTAGCAAGCTCACCAATACGACGAATGTTCTCTCGACGATCTTGCTCAGAAAAGCCCAGATCGCTACACAATCCATGACGAACATTATCGCCATCCAGAAGATAAGTATGGTAACCCAGTTGCGCTAAACGTGTTTCTAACGCGCCAGCAACCGTTGATT
Source organism: Vibrio sp. THAF190c (assembly GCF_009363355.1). Lineage (NCBI taxonomy): Bacteria > Pseudomonadati > Pseudomonadota > Gammaproteobacteria > Vibrionales > Vibrionaceae > Vibrio > Vibrio sp. THAF190c. The sequence continues at coordinate 2,935,551 of NZ_CP045338.1, forward strand.
TACCTGAACCCGATAACCCCGTAAACCACAATACCGCAGGTTTTTGTGACTTAAGTTGAGAGCGAAACGCTTTATCAACAGAGTGCTCATGCCACACGATATTCTCGTCTTTTGGTTTCACTGCAGTGGTCATAATTAGTCCTTTAAATAAACAGCATTAAAATGGGAAAAAGTAAGGGATTAGCGTGAGAACAAGCCCTGAATAAACTATAGAAATCGGAATGCCGATACGCAGGTAATCTGTCAGGTGGTAGTTGCCCACGCTGTACACTAATAAGTTGGTTTGATAGCCATAAGGGGAGATGAAACTCGCACTCGCTCCAAACAGAACCGCCATAATAAATGGCATAGGATCAACACCATAGCCAACTGCCATGCTGTAGCCGATAGGAAAAGAGAGTGCAGCGGCGGCGTTGTTTGTCACTAGCTCGGTCAAAACTAAGGTCATCAAATAGGTCGCCACCAGCGCACCAAACACACCCCAACCATTAAAAGCTTCAATAAACATCAGCCCCATCTGCTCAGACAAACCTGATGAGATCATCAATTGTGCAATCGACAGCGCTGAACCAACGATCACCACAATATCAACTGGGAAACGACGTCTTAGCTCGTTCAGCTGTACCACTCCAAACGCAACCAACAGTAATAGAAAACCTGCTAACCCTTTGATGATCGGCAGCATGTTGGCCAACGCTAAGCCAATTACAGCGGCAAATCCGAGTAAAACCAAGGCTGATTTATCCGCATCCAGTTTAGCGCTCGAGTCCAAATCATTCATTAACACAAACTCTTTACTGTGTTGCTGACGCTGCTCTTCAAAGCGTTTGCCCGGTACTAGCACTAACGTATCACCCGCCGTTAACGTGATGTTTCCCAACCCACCTTCAAGGCGTTCATGGCCACGGCGAATCGCTACTACTACCGCGTCAAAACGGTCTCTAAACTGGCTGGTTTTCAATGTCTTATTGCACACACTCGCCGATGAACTTACCACTACTTCAACAAAGTTCTGACCATTAAGGTGATGTTGTCCAAACAGTGTTAGTCCTTGGATCTCTTGCAGAGTTGCAACACTCTCGACATCGCCACAAAACAAAAGGCGATCGCGTGCTTGTAGCACGAAGTCTGGGTCAATTGAAGCCGTTGTCTTACCATCACGAATCACTTCCGCAAGAAACAGCTTACGAAGTGCTCTAAGGTTATTTTCACTTACGCTACGTCCCACCAGCGGTGAACCGGGTTCAACGCGAGCCTCCAAGAAATAAGGCAGTTCATCTTGTGAGCCATCATCGTAACTAGGCAGGAAGTAACTCAGTGGGATCAAGATCAACACACCACCGACCAATACCGCCAAACCGATCAACGTCGGCGTAAAGAAGTTCAAACTCGGTAAGCCTGCATCTTCAACAAAACTGTTGATGATCAAGTTGGTTGAGGTGCCGATCAATGTCAGGGTTCCACCCAAAATCGCAGCGTACGATAGTGGAATCAGTAACTTAGAAGGAGCATGTTGTTGATTGCGTTTGATCGCACCGATCAACGACACGACAACAGCAGTATTATTAGTAAAAGAAGAAAGTAGCGCTGTGGAAACACCCAACTTTGCCACCACTGTACCAAGCCGACCTTCTGAAATGTTTCGGCTCACCCAGCTGATTAAGCGAGTTTTCTCCAACGCACTTGAAGCGAGAATTAGCAACACTAAAGTGAGTAGTGAAGAGTTAGTGAAGTTGCCTGCCAGACTGGATACATCAATCATTCCAGCCATAAACGCAATAAAAGCTGCACCAGCAAAAATAAAGCTCGGCTTAATACGCGTCGTTAGAAGGCAAGTTACGATGCCAAGCAATAGCGCTAATACAAATCCTTGTTGCCACATATACCTGTCCTTGGATAGCGAGAGCCGAAGCTCCCGCCTATTGCTTTACATCGAAACTTGATACCAATCGTAGTAAATAACTGCTCGCCCTAGCTTGTTAAAATGCTCGATAACTGCGTTAGAATTTTTGATTGTAGAATAACTACTTATCGAAAAATCCTGCCTTGTTCTCAAGCCTTTTTTCTGCGTTATTACTGATCATTTATTTACTGTGATTGGTATGATTACTTAAGTAATTGACTGATATCTTTGGCATCCCAGTGTGGGAAGTGCTTACGAACCAGAGCATTGAACTCGATTTCAAACGCTGAGAAGTCACCGACTTTTTGCTCAACAGAATCTAAACGTTCACGGATTAGACCTGCACCAACAGTGACGTTGGTTAGGCGGTCAATCACGATAAAGCCACCGGTATCCGCACTATCACGGTATTTATCCAGTGCCACGGTCTCGTTCAGTGACCACTCACACAGACCGATACCATTGAGAGGCAGCTCTGATGCTTCATGAGTCGCAAGATTGTTGATGTCATATTGATGACGAACAGCCGTCACTTGACCTACAGTCTTCTTGCCAGCGATTTTGATATCGTACTCACGACCCGGTTGCAGAGCTTGCTCCGTCATCCATACCACGTCCGCCAGAATGTGATTGGTAGATGCGACTTCAGCATTCCCAAGCACAATCAAGTCACCACGACTGATGTCGATTTCGTCTTCAAGCGTCAAAGTCACAGCAAGACCTGCCTGCGCCGACTCTAGATCGCCATCAAAAGTAACAATGCGTGCCACTTTCGAGGTTTTACCTGAAGGAAGTGCCTTGATTTCATCACCGACTTTTACGCTGCCAGAAGCAATCGTGCCGGCAAAACCGCGGAAATCTAGGTTTGGACGGTTCACGTATTGAACAGGGAAGCGGAACTCGCCTGCTGAGCGTTTCTGATCGATATCAACGTTCTCAAGCACTTCAAGTAACGATGGACCTTCAAACCAAGCCAGCTCTTTACTCGCCGCTGCAACGTTGGCACCTTCTAGCGCTGAAACCGGTAGGATCTGAATGTTAGTTTCACCCTCTAGATTTTCCGCAAACTCTAAGTATTCATCGCGAATCTCTTCAAAGCGATCTTGTGAATATTCCACGAGATCCATTTTGTTAACCGCAACCACAAAGTGCTTCAAACCCAGTAGGTTAGAGATGAACGAGTGACGACGAGTTTGATCGAGTACGCCTTTACGCGCATCAATCAAGATCACCGCAAGATCACAAGTCGAGGCACCGGTTGCCATGTTACGCGTGTACTGCTCATGCCCCGGAGTATCAGCAATAATGAACTTACGTTTTTGAGTCGAGAAGTAACGGTACGCCACATCAATGGTGATGCCTTGCTCACGCTCAGCTTGCAGGCCATCAACAAGTAGCGCTAAGTCTGGCTTCTCACCTGTTGTACCTACACGTTGGCTATCGTTATGAACCGCTGCTAGTTGATCTTCATAGATCTGCTGGGTGTCATGGAGCAAGCGACCGATCAAAGTGCTCTTACCATCATCAACCGAACCACAGGTTAGGAATCTAAGCATCGATTTATGTTGGTGCTGACTTAGGTAACCTTCGATCCCAAGTTCAGCCAATTCAGCTTCTACTGCACTATTCATTTTTCTTTCCTTAGATCCTTAGAAATAACCTTGACGCTTTTTCAGTTCCATTGAGCCTGATTGGTCGTGGTCGATCGCTCGCCCTTGACGCTCACTGGATGTCGCCACCAGCATCTCTTCAATGATGCCTGTTAATGTATTAGCTTCAGATTCAATTGCCCCTGTCAGTGGGTAGCAACCGAGAGTACGGAAACGCACACTCTTCTCTTCAATCACCTCACCTTCTTGCAGCTCCATGCGGTCGTCATCAACCATAATCAGCATGCCATCACGCTCAACAACTGGACGCTTCTCTGAAAGGTAAAGCGGTACAATCTCGATATTTTCTAGGTAGATGTATTGCCAGATATCCAGTTCAGTCCAGTTTGAAAGCGGGAATACACGAATGCTCTCGCCTTTGTTTACCTGACCGTTGTAGGTTTTCCATAGCTCTGGACGTTGGTTTTTTGGATCCCATGTATGGTTCTTGTCACGGAAAGAGTAAACACGCTCCTTCGCACGCGACTTCTCTTCGTCACGACGAGCACCACCAAAGGCAGCATCAAAACCGTACTTGTTTAACGCCTGCTTCAAACCCTGAGTCTTCATGATATCGGTATGCTTTGATGAGCCGTGTACAAACGGGCTACAACCCATTGCTAAACCTTCAGGGTTCTTGTGAACCAAAAGATCGAAGCCGTACTTCTCAGCAGTGCGATCACGAAACTCAATCATTTCACGGAATTTCCAATCGGTATCCACGTGTAGAAGAGGGAAAGGGATTTTGCCCGGATAAAACGCTTTGCGAGCTAGGTGAAGCATCACAGAAGAGTCTTTACCGATGGAGTACATCATCACTGGGTTATCAAACTCAGCCGCTACTTCACGGATAATATGTATACTCTCCGCTTCAAGCTGTTTTAGGTGGGTTAAACGTTCTTGGTCCATTTCAGTGCTTCCTTTAAGGCTCGTATCACGAGCGATGCAATACTTGGTTCAACCAAGCATGGGAGTTAACTCATTCACCGTGATGTGAATTGGCGTATTGGATAACAACACAAATTCTTTGCGATGCATTTAAGCCCAATGCGCCCTCAATGAAAGCATTATGACGAGCCTCTCATATTACTGGAAATTCTAAAATTTCATTTTTTATTCGAAAAGCTGATAAGGAATAGTTGTAACATTTATTCCCTATAAAAATGAATGGACTACCTTTAATAAACGCTTGTTGTGTATGGTTTGAGCGGTTTGGGATAAGGGTGGCAGAACAGCATAAAGTAATAAGATCCATGTCACGAATTAACACATGTTGTACTCATTGTTTCATCCCACTTTGTTACATTACGCAACAAATTCTTCCCCATCCAATCTTGGAGCTCCATAATGAAAGTTGCAATGAAACCTTTATCGCTAGCGGTATTGGCTGGACTAGGTCTTACTCTAGCTGGCTGTACAACAACCCCAGACACAGATGAAGTAATCAAGCTGCGCGTCGTAGAAACGACTGACATTCATACTAACTTAATGGATTACGACTACTACAAAGACAAGCCATCGCAAAAGATCGGTTTAGCGCGTACTGCAACTCTTGTAAAAGAAGCTCAAAGCGAAGTAACAAACAGCATTCTTGTTGATAACGGTGACTTGCTGCAAGGTAGCCCTATGGGTGACTACATGGCAGACAAAGGCATCGTTGCAGGTGAAGTTCACCCTGCATACAAAGCAATGAACCAGCTAGATTACGATGCAGCAAACATCGGTAACCACGAATTCAACTACGGCCTTGAGTTCCTAGAAGAGTCAATCAACGACGCGGATTTCCCATACATCAGCGCTAACGTTTACGACGCGGAAACGAAAGAGCACTACTTCACACCATACATTATCAAAACGCACAAATTTGCAGATACTGCAGGCGTAGAACATGAAGTAAAAGTGGGTTACATCGGTTTTGTTCCACCACAAATCATGACTTGGGATAAGAAGAACCTTGAAGGCAAAGTTATCGCTCGCGACATCCTAGAGACGGCGAATGAACTGGTTCCTCAAATGAAGGCTGAAGGCGCAGAAGTTATCGTTGCGATCCCTCACTCTGGCGTTTCTCAAGACCCATACAAAGCAGGCGAAGAGAACTCAACGCTTTACCTATCTGAAGTAGAAGGCATCGATGCGATTGCATTTGGTCACTCTCACGCAGTATTCCCAGGCAAAGGTTTTGACAACATCCAAGGTGTTGATAACCAAGCGGGCACAATGAACGGTGTTGCTGCGGTTATGCCAGGTCGTTGGGGTAGCCACGTAGGTATTATGGACCTAACGTTGGCACAGAAAGACGGCAAATGGGAAGTAGTAAAAGGTCAATCTGAAGCGCGTCCTATCTACGACAAAGTAGAGAAGAAATCACTGGCTGCAGCTGATGAAGGCATCGTAACGGCACTAGAAAAAGATCACGCGGGTACTCGTGACTTTGTAAACCAACCAATTGGCCAAGCTGATGACGTGATGTACAGCTTCCTATCACTGGTACAAGACGATCCTACGGTTCAAATCGTTAACCTTGCACAGAAAGATTACGTTGAGCGCTTTATTCAAGGCGACCCAGATCTAGACGGTACACCGGTACTTTCTGCAGCGGCACCATTTAAAGCGGGCGGTCGTAAGAATGACCCAGCAAACTTCACTGAAGTAGAAGCTGGTCAACTGACTTTCCGTAACGCAGCAGATCTATACCTATACCCTAACACGCTTGTTGCGATGAAGGTAAAAGGTAAAGAAGTGAAAGAGTGGCTAGAGTGTTCTGCAGGTCAGTTCAACCAAATCGACGCTAACTCTACGGCTCCACAATCATTGATCGAGTGGGATAACTTCCGTACTTACAACTTTGATGTTATCGATGGTGTGAACTACCAAATCGATGTGACACAACCTGCGAAATACGACGCGAACTGTAAAGTGGTTAACCCAGAATCTGAGCGTATCGTAGGCCTGACTTACCAAGGTCAGCCAATTGATATGGAACAAGATTTCTTGATTGCAACCAACAACTACCGTGCATACAGCGCGAAGTTCCCGGGCACAGGTGTTGAGTACATCGCTTTTGATGCACCAGACGAAAACCGTACTGTTCTAGCAAACTACATCTCTCGCGTGAGCAAAGAGCAAGGTAAAGTTAGCCCAGCAGCGGACAACAACTGGTCTTTCGCTCCTATCGAAACGAGCAAGAAGCTAGACATCCGTTTTGAAACATCGCCAAGTAAGAAAGCAGCACAGTTCATCAAAGAAAAGGGTCAATACCCAATGAAACGCGTTGCGACTGATGATGTTGGCTTCGGTGTTTACCAAATCGACCTAACTAAATAAGATTTTTCAATAATCTTTAGTTAATGTTTCAAAAGGCTGAATTTAACGATTCAGCCTTTTTTCATATTGGTAAATCGTCCCTGTAAAAGTCTTTATTTTTCTGTACCTTAATCATCAATAGCGTTTAATTTCAAGCAAGTCCCTCACCCCATAAATTCACAATCCCCTACCCCATTTCAACGCTCTAGCGCGCGCAGTAAGCACAAAAATCCCACAACTCACTGCAAGTTTTTATCCACTGCCCGTGTCTATTTCATTTACTACACTCAATGAGTGGTCGATAAGCCATTCATCTATAGGATAGATAGGGACATTTGATGGGCACCGTCGAAAGCATTCAAACATGGTTAAATTCAGGAGAAGAGTCGCTGCTATGGCTAATGCTCGGCATTATTGCGCTCTCTTATCTGCTTGAAGATTTAGCGATTGTGTCTGCGGCAGGGTTAGCGACTCAAGGTCTCATTCCACCACAATATGCTCTACTTGCCATTTTCATCGGTATCGCAACCGGTGACTTAGGGCTTTACTACCTCGGTAAGTCAGGGCGTTACTTTAGAGGTGTTCGTTATAAAGCGCTGACCAATCGATACTTTCGTACACTTAGGACCAAACTACGCCACAACGCATTCAGTAGTCTTTTTATCATCCGCTTTGTTCCAGGGTTGCGCACAGTTGGTTTTACCTTGAGCGGTTTTTTCGTCATCCCTCTTCCTACTTTCTTATTCGCCGTGATTAGTGCGACTGCGCTCTGGACTGGCATTGTCTTCTCGACCATCTACTATTTAGGGACGTCAGCGTGGCTGCAAACCTCTGAATATCAATGGATCGTTATCCCGTGTGCTATCGCATTGTTGTTTATCAGCAATCGGTTAATGAATAAAACCTACTCTAGAGGATTATCATGAGTTCACCGCAAGATATTCACGTCATTCCAGCACATCAAATCAATGCTGGTATGCCTTTACTCGAAAAAGATACCGTGCGTAGCGTGTCTCCCTATGAGTTTCTCCCTGCTTGGTTTTTCTACACGCCAGTGGTAGCACAGAGCTTGATGCAAGGCTTACGGCATTTTGACTGGGCGCTGCCGCTCATTGCTAATCCAAGCATTAAGCTTAGTGGCATGGTGGGAGAGTCAAAACACGATATCTTGAGCCTTGCTGGATCATCCAGTCAGCGCTGGATCTCGCCTTTTATCACACTGACCAAAACCGATCTCAGTACCAAAGTACAAACCGAGGATGCTCGTCGTATTTTGATCCAATCAAGCCTTAATTTCCCCGTCGTTGCTAAACCAGATCTTGGCTGTCGAGGTGCTGGCGTGAAGCTGATCAACACCCAAGATCAACTCGAAGAATACATATCATCCTTTCCTCAAGGTGCTCGTTTTCTACTGCAGGAAAAAGCGCCTTATCAAGCGGAAGCTGGGCTTTTTTACGTCCGTTATCCAAACCGTCGTCAAGGTGAGATCATCTCAATCACTCTCAAGTACGCACCTATGGTGACGGGTGATGGCACCTCTACACTCAAGCAGTTAATTGAAAACGATCCAAGAGCCGGACAGCTTAGTCACCTTTATCTGCCAAGACATCAAGATAAGTTGGAGCATGTGCTTGCAGAGGGTGAAGAGTTTCAACTGGCGTTCGCAGGCAGTCATAGCCGTGGCTCTATTTTTAGAGACGGCAATCAATACATCACCAAAGCGCTAACTGAGCGTCTCGATGAGATATTTAACGACTTCGATGGCTTCCACTACGGACGATTGGACGTCAAGTTCAGAGACATACATAGCCTGATGCAGGGCGAAGATTTTACGATTCTTGAGGTCAATGGCGCGAGCAGTGAAGCGGCACATATCTGGGATCGAAACACCCCACTAAGAGAGATATTTTCTACGCTACTCCAACAATATCGCATTCTTTTTGATATCGGTGCTCAGCAGAAACAGCGAGGCCACAAGCCGCCTTCATTTAAAAGTTTATTTGCGGCGTGGCAAGAAGAGCGACGCTTAGTTCAACAATATCCGACCACCGATTAACTCTATACGAGGATCATGAATGAACCCGATAGCCCAACCTAACGCCTTCACTTCTGTGTCTCCTAGTATTCAAGGAGCCGTTGAAATATTGAATCAAGGTCGAGACTTTTTGTTAGCCATTTCCGATAGTGACTACCTAACGCGTGCCAAGCCGCACGTCTCTAGTTCGATTGGTGAGCACACTCGTCACACACTCGATCTTTTTCATGCTCTGATTTTAAAAGAGAACGCGATCATTGATTACAACACCCGTCGTCGTGGTCATCCAGTCGAGTTCGATCGTTCGATTGCCTTAAAAGAGATCCAATATGTGATCAACTGGCTAGAGCGATTAGACCATGATGATCTCCAAGCACCGATTACGATCCAAACCGAGGTCTCAATGGATGCTCAGGTATTCGCAAATCTGCCATCGACACTCGAGCGAGAGATCACTTTTGCAGCGCTGCACGCCAATCATCACTACGCCATGATCAAGGTGATCACCACTTTTCTCGATGTCGAGACCTGCAACACCTTTGGCTATGCGCCAACCACCAGCAGCTACCTGAGGAAGCAATAATCATGTGTTCAGTATCTTGGCTGCTTGAAGAAAATGGCTATCAGGTCTTTTTTAATCGTGATGAACAGAAAACACGAGCGTTAGCGATGCCGCCTAAACAGTATCAAGTGAATGGTGTCGATATGATCATGCCGCTCGATCCTACTGGTGGAGGAAGCTGGATCAGCATCAACGAGTTCGGTCTTTCACTGTGCCTACTTAATAACTACCAAGGCATTGTGCCAGATGGTCCATTGATTAGCCGTGGCTTACTGCTCAAGAATATGTCGTTAAGCCGAAATATCGCACAGCTCACCGAGGCATTTTATCGTTTAGAGCTAAGCTCTTTTGCACCATTTACTCTACTGGCTTTCGCTCCCAATTTGACGCAACACAACGGCGTGGTCGTCGCTTATAAGTGGGATGGAGTTCAGCAAAATATTGTTGAAACTGATTCACCACTATTCTCATCGGGAGTCGATTTGGCAAGAGTACAAGCCCACCGACAAGCAAAATACGACCAACTTATCTCTACGGGTAAAAACCAGCAAAACTTGCTGATGTTTCACTCTCATCATCACAGTGAACAACCCCATTTAGGTACCTGTATGCATCGCTCAGATGCTCACACAGTCAGCTTCACCCATTTACGTAATCGACATGGCCAAGCTTCAATGTTCTATGCACCGGGCGCTCCCTGTGAGCCGATAAAACCAGAACAGATAAATCAGCAACGCTTTACCTTCGATTTTGCCCCAGCAATCAACTTATAGATGGAGTCTATTATGAGAAAACTACTCACGATGATCATGCTACTTGTTAGCCCTTATGTATTTGCCGCCGATGAAATCTATACCGGCTTTTTCAGTAATAAAGCACTCGATGGCTACGATACGGTCGCTTATTTCACTTCCGGTAAGCCCGTTGAAGGCAGCAAGAAATTCAGCACTGAATACAAAGGCGCGGATTGGTACTTCTCTTCTGAAAAGAATCTGACTTTATTTGTTAATAATCCTGAAAAGTATGCACCTCAGTATGGTGGTTATTGCGCATGGGCCGTCTCTGCCAAAAACGACTTTGCACCTGGCGATCCACAGTATTGGACCATAGTTGATGACAAACTTTACCTTAACTACGACCAAGAGATTCAAGAGACTTGGGAGCAAGACCGTGCACAACACATTCAACAAGCCGATAAAGCTTGGCCGCAGCTGATCAAATAAGGGGATAACCATGACATTCAGCCCTGCTAAACATCTTCCTGCTGCATTTATCGCTTTCGTCTTCGTGCAGTCGTTATTTTTTAAGTTTACCGGCTCTTACGAGACAGACCACATCTTCGGCACGTTAGCGACATGGTCTGGCTTAAGTTGGTTTGGTACCTATGGCGGCTACATCATCGGTATCGCTGAATTGATTGCCGCAATTTTGCTGTTTACACGTTGGCACGGACTTGGCGCGATTATGAGTGTCGGCATCATGAGTGGTGCGATTTTCTTCCACTTGTTTACCCCGTTAGGTATTCCAATGCCTGAATTTAATGCTGCGGGAGAAATTGTCGGAGATGACGGTGGATTGCTGTTTGGTATGGCATGCCTAGTGTGGCTATGCGGTGCGTTTTTGAGTTTGAAAGATTTCAAGAATCAAGATGGTTTCTTATACAACTTTAGTCAATAAGGTAGCTACATTATGATTGATAGTCCTTTTCGTTTACCACGTTACACGCCTTTTGGTCTGGGTGAGTCTGTTGTCGAGTGGGCAACTGGGCTATCTAAGCTCGACCGACTCTATCAAGAAAGACAAAACGAGTTATCTAGCTTTGAGTTCATGAATTACACCCTTTCGGCGCTCAACATCGACTACTCCATTGCATCGGGAAGCACGGAAAACATCCCAAAAGAAGGTCCGGTCGTGATTGTCGCGAACCACCCACTTGGTGCGATTGAAGGGGTGATCCTTGCTGATCTCGTAGGATCGGTAAGGAAGGATGTAAAAGTGCTGGCTAACGAGCTGCTTAAGCGACTGCCTGAATTGGATGATCTTTTCATTGGTGTCGATGTCTTCAATGGTAAAGAGTCAAAGCGTACTAATGCCAAGGCGATTAGAGATGCCAATCGTCACCTATCTGATGGTGGGTTACTGATTGTGTTCCCTGCAGGCGAAGTGTCCAGTTATCGCAAAGGGGCTAAAACACTCACCGATATTGAATGGAGCAAGTCGGTGGCTAAATTTGTTAAGCGCCATCAAGCGACAACCGTGCCTATCTTCATCAATGGTAAAAACAGCGAGCTTTTCTACCAAGCCGGTCGTGTGCATCCACTATTAAGAACCGCTCTACTTGGCCGTGAGCTTCTTAATAAGCAAGCGACAACTATCTCGATCTCAATTGGCGCTTCGATCCCTTATTCAGAGATAAAATCGTTTGAGCAAGAGATGGATATCGTCAACTATCTAAGACTCAACACCTACCTAATGAGTCAACAAGAGAGGGCAGAGAATACAACCCAAGCACCTTCTTTTGACACTCAGGTTATAGCGCCGATGCCACCCGAAGTATTGGCGATAGAGGTGGGCTCACTCCCTGCTGAGATGAAGCTTCTTGAGCAAGGAGAGTTTGAGGTCTACTGTACACCAAGCCAATCTATTCCAAACCTGATGCGTGAAATTGGCCGAGTCAGAGAAGAGAGCTTTCGCGAAGTAGGCGAAGGCAGCGGGCTTGCCTGTGATTTGGATGAGTATGACCTTTATTATCATCAACTGTTTGTATGGAACAAAGCGAAGTCGGAGCTTGTTGGGGCCTATCGCTTGGGCATGGTTGATAAACTGATCGCAGAGCATGGGCTTGATAAGCTCTACTCCCGCAGTTTGTTCAACTACAATCAAGAGTTCATCGATACCCTAGAAAACAGCGTTGAACTTGGGCGTTCAGTAGTGAGTAAGCCATATCAGAAGAGCCTTAACTCACTGTTGCTGCTATGGAAAGGTATCGCAACCTTTGTATCTCGCAATCCACAATATACGCACCTCTTTGGTCCTGTCAGCATCAGTAATGATTACAGTCATAACGCACGACTGCTGATCGCCACGACCTTGTCGATTCACCATTACGATGAAGAGAAGGCTAACCTAGTTTCACCATCATCACCTCTGAACAGCAGCAATCATGTGTTCTGGCAAAACCATCTGCTCTCTTCTCTGGCGAGTGTACCGCTACTGTCTAAAGTACTGGCGCGCATGGAACAAGGAAAAGGCTTGCCTGTATTGCTTCGCCAATACCTAGGAATGAATGGTAAGCTGGTCTGCTTTAACGTTGACCCATCTTTTAACGACGCCTTGGATGGTTTGATTGTCGTTAACCTTAAGAAGGTCCCAGTGAAGACTCTGGGTAAATACATGGGCAGAGAACAGGCTCAAGATTACTTAGATCGTCATAATCACTCACAAACCCATTAACTCGACCTAAGCTAGCGCTATACCTAGGCCATAGAAAGTGCGATTATCTTCGCATCAAAATGGCTTAGGTAGTGACCATGCACCACGCACTAACAGAACAATTAGAAAGCTTTGGCTTTACCCCATCCCAGATAGAATCTCTTCTTGAGATTGCAAAACCGCTCGAGTTACCAACACGGCACATTCTCACGAATCAAGGAGAGATGCCTGATTCGTTTTACTTCATCGTTGAAGGGTTATGCCACGCGTGCTACCTAACTGAAGAAGGTAAGCAGTTCAGCAAAGAGTTCTACTGGGAACATGACTGGGTGATAGGCTTTGAGAGCTTGATAAAACAACAACCTTCCCCATACCTACTGGAAACGCTGACTCCTATCTCACTGTTTGAACTGCCAATGCAAGCCCTAACAGAGTGGCGCGAGACCAATAATCCTCTGTACCTCAAGCTGCTCGAAACTCAACTGATGCACAAAGAGAACAAAGAGCGTTTCATGCTGCTCTACACGCCAGAGCAGCGCTACCAACTGTTCTGTGAACATTACCCTGATTTGCTGCAGCGCTTGAACGATAATCAAATCGCGGCCTACCTTGGTATTACAGCGATCAGCCTAAGCAGAATCAAAAGCAGAATTAACAATGGTTAATGCACAGCATCATTGTCCTTGTTAGATTAGCGCCAAGTACAGTTATAGGAAGTTATTATGATCACTTGGTCGACCCCAACCTTTGCCGAATTAACCACAATTGAGCTTTATGAACTGCTGAAACTGCGAGTCGATGTGTTTGTTGTCGAGCAAACCTGCCCGTATCCAGAGCTTGATGGTAAAGACACCCAACCTGGTGTGCGTCATCTTTTGGGATATGAAGACGGTCAACTGGTCGCTTGTGCTCGTCTACTGCCTGCGGGCACCACTTATGACAACGTCAGTATTGGTAGAATTGCCACCAAAGCCGAAGCTAGAGGTGCCGGTTTAGGTCACAAGCTATTAACTGAAGCTATCAAACACAGTCGTGAGTTGTGGCCAGATAGCACCATTGATATTGGTGCTCAACAACACTTAGAAGCCTTTTATCAAAGTCACGGCTTTGTGACGATCTCAGAGATGTACCTTGAGGACGATATTCCACATATCGACATGAGATTGCAGGGCTGATGTCCAACATCACGCTTGGAATCTTACTGCTTGTTGCGGGCAACTTTTTTGCCTCGCTCTCTGACGTGGCGGTGAAACTGCTCAATGGTGAAGTGCCGCCACTGCAATACATCTTCTTTCGCCAACTATTGTCACTGCTTTTAATTACGCCATTGTGGTTAAAACAAAGCACAGTACAACGCCAACTCAAACAGGCAAAGATCACCTTTGCTCGCGGCCAACTGATACTCATCGGTAGCGGCTGCATGGTGGTAGCGATTACCCACTTACCACTAGCAACGGCTAACGCGGTGTTCTACGTGGCGCCGCTACTGATGCTGCCACTATCGATACTGCTACTAGGCGAACGCCCTGCTCTGGGTAAAGTCATCGCCACCACTATCGGTTTTATCGGTGCACTAATCGTACTCAGACCATCACAATTTCATTGGGCGGCGGTATTTGCGCTTGGTACGGCATGTACCCTAGCGCTATTCAATGTCTTGGTTCGCAAACTCCCAAGTGAGCAATCGGTAGTAACAACACTTTGGTGGACAACCCTGTTCTCACTCCCCGTCTCGCTAGTACTGTGTGTACTCTTCTGGTCACCAGTATCTTGGGTGCACCTTGGTTATATCGCCTTAAGCGCGACCCTAATTTTGGCTTACAATGGATTGGCTGTTTCAGCGTACCAAAAAGCACACTCTAGTCAGATTGCACTGGCTGAGTACTCGGGCCTCGTCTTTGTAGCACTCATCGGGATGACTTGGTTTAACGAAATCCCGGATATCCTGACCTTTATCGGTATCCTGCTGATTGTGTTACCTCTGGCTCCGATTCCACGCATAAAAAAAGGAGCGAGATAATCACTCCTTTGTGTCTCTATCGTTATTTATTTGCTGCGGCCAAAGCCACCGTCAGATAAACGGAAGAACATCACCGAACTCCCGCCTTTCTCAAGCTGAAGAATATCCAACTGACCGTTCTCTGCTAGCTTGAATCGAACTAGCTGCCCCTTTCGTATCTGGCTGAGCGGTTTATCGTCGCCCTCGATGCGTACAAGAGCATTAAGGTCAGACAATGGCAGTTGGTTATTACGAAATACCTGCGCCAAAGTATCGCCTTGCTGTACCAAGTACTCTTTCCAGTGGCTTGATTTAAGAGACTGCTGTTGCTCACTCTGCTGCTCGCTCAAACCAACAGTATTGATCTCAAGCTCAACGCGGCTGGGTGTAGGTGCGCTTTGCGTAGTGCCCGCCTTTGGAAAAGGAATGATGAGTAGCAATAACACGACAGGCGTAAGCACCATCAAGGCGCGTTGATGTAATTTAGGCAAGCGCTGCCATAGGCCACGAATCTTATCTTTGGCGTCACCAAATTCGATAGCACTGAATTTATCTTTGCACAGCTGCAAATAATCTACTTGTTGTTTCTTCTTATGACGACGATTCATACTACTGCGCCCTAACTATTGATTAACTACAGTATAAAAACCAAAACTTGAACAGTATAGATTTTTCCTTCATTACGGGAGCAATGCAATAAAAATAGTGCCATTGTGATTTGAGTGCATGAAAGCTAGAGCGAATCAGGGTGTAGCCGTTTCTTCGAGCTGTTAATACTGGTATTCTTACCTTTTTCGTACTGACACAAAAAGAGTAACTTTCATGTCTGAAGTAAAATTTGAAACTGTAGAGCAAAAAGCTAGCTACGGTATCGGTCTACAAATGGGCCAACAACTAGCTGGTTCTGGTCTTGAAGGCCTAAACGTTGACGCAATCGCTGCGGGTATCGCAACTGCACTAACTGGCGACATGCCAGCTATCGAAGTTGACGAAATCAATAAAGCACTTCAAGAGCTTCACACTCGTGCTGAAGCAATCCGTCAAGAAGCAGCTAAAGCAGCAGCAGCTGACGGCGAAGCGTTCCTAACTGACAACGCTCTACGTCCAGAAGTAACTGTTCTTGAGTCTGGCCTACAGTACGAAGTAATCACTGAAGGTACTGGTGAAATCCCAACTGCTGACAAGCAAGTTCGCGTTCACTACCACGGTGAGCTAACAGACGGTACTGTATTCGACAGCTCTGTATCTCGCGGTCAACCAGCTGAGTTCCCAGTAACTGGTGTTATCCAAGGTTGGGTTCAAGCTCTACAAATGATGCCTGTAGGTTCTAAGTGGAAACTATACATCCCACAAGATCTTGCATACGGTGAGCGTGGCGCAGGTGCTGCTATCCCTCCATTTGCAGCTCTAGTATTCGAAGTAGAACTTCTAGCTATCCTTTAATTTTAAAAGCCTTGGTAAACAATCTACTAAGCGCGAACTAAAGTTAAATTAATCCAACGGCGATGTAACAACATCGCCGTTTTTCGTTTATAGTGAAAGTGACGATTACTTTATTACTTAAGGAAGAATAATGAAGAAAGCACTCATCACTGTATTCAGCGCATTGGCTGTTGCCTCTTGCGCAAGCACCTCCGACCAAGCTTCAACAAGCGCTGCCGCAACTACTGACTACTCTCAACTGACTCAAACAGCTTTAATGGCTGCGGTTAACTTATGGTCGCAACAGAATGAATCGACCCCGCTGGCTGATACAGTCGCTGAGCAAGCATCAGTGACTAGCGACCAGGCATTAGGTGGTATTGGTTCTATGTTAGCGCTGGCACAAAACTCTCTAGGTAGTGCTGATAACAAAGAGCTATCGTCACTGATCCCAGGTATGTCAACTCTCGAATCCACCGGCCTTACTTCTATCCTAAATTCACAGGGTGCTGTGGAAAGTGCATTCTCTGGTCTGGGTATGGATTCTTCAATGATCACGACCTTTGCACCAATCATCTTGCAAGCACTTCAATCTCAAGGTGCAACCTCTGGTTTGCTTGACTCATTGTCAGCGATTTGGGGCTAATCCTCCAAACATACGCAACTTTAGATGGTTTGAATTAGGGGCACTTCGGTGCTCTTTTTTGTGGGTGTTAGAAATTGAGATACGAGATACGAGATACGAGATACGAGATACGAGATACGAGATACGAGATACGAGATACGAGATACGAGATACGAGATATTTTGGGAAAGGAGCGTTATGAAGGCGAGGGAAAATGCCAAGTATCATGATGCAAGATTGAAAAGTAACAGATACAAAAAAGCCGAGCTAGGCTCGGCTTTTTGTATTAACAATCTAGTATAGATTACTCAGCAGCTTCTTCAGCAGCTGGGCGGTCTACAAGCTCAATGTATGCCATTGGAGCTTTATCACCAGTACGGAAACCACATTTAAGAATGCGAGTGTAACCACCTTGGCGAGCCGCGAAACGCGGGCCTAGTTCATTAAATAGTTTTGCAACAACTTCGTTATCACGAGTGCGTGCGAATGCAAGACGACGGTTAGCAACACTGTCTGTCTTAGCTAGGGTAATCAACGGCTCAATTACGCGACGTAGTTCTTTTGCTTTTGGCACGGTAGTTTTGATAACTTCGTGACGAACAAGAGAGCTAGCCATGTTGCTGAACATCGCTTTGCGATGACTGCTGTTGCGGTTGAGTTGACGACCACTCTTACGATGGCGCATGACCTAATCCTTCTAACTTTTTCGATTAATCTTCAGCGATTGACGCTGGTGGCCAGTTTTCTAGACGCATGCCTAGAGATAGACCACGTGAAGCAAGCACATCTTTAATCTCTGTAAGAGATTTCTTACCAAGGTTTGGCGTTTTAAGTAGCTCAACCTCAGTGCGCTGTACAAGATCACCGATGTAGTGAATCGCTTCTGCTTTCAAACAGTTAGCAGAGCGAACTGTTAGTTCAAGATCGTCTACAGGACGTAGTAGGATAGGATCGAATTCTGGCTTCTCTTCCTTCTCCTCAGGTACACGTACATCACGTAGATCTACGAACGCATCCAGTTGTTCAGCTAGGATAGTAGCTGCGCGACGGATTGCTTCCTCAGGTTCTAGAGTACCGTTCGTTTCCATATCGATAACAAGCTTGTCTAAGTCAGTACGTTGCTCTACACGTGCCGCTTCTACAGCGTAAGCGATTTTATCAACCGGGCTGTAAGTAGCGTCAACTAGTAGACGACCAATTGGACGCTCATCTTCTTCAGTATGGATACGAGCTGAAGCTGGAACGTAACCACGACCACGTTCTACTTTGATACGCATAGCGATCTCAGCGTTGTCATCCGTTAGGTGACAAATTACGTGCTCAGGGTTAGCGATCTCTACATCACCATCGTGGGTGATGTCACCTGCAACAACAGGGCCTGAGCCTGATTTGTTCAGTGTAATAAACACTTCATCTTTGCCTTCAGCAACGCGTACAGCCAAACCTTTTAGGTTTAGAAGGATTTCAAGGATATCTTCCTGAACGCCTTCTTTAGTGCTGTATTCGTGTAGCACACCTTCAATTTCAACTTCTGTTACGGCACAACCCGGCATAGAAGATAGAAGAATGCGGCGAAGAGCATTACCTAGAGTGTGGCCGAAACCGCGCTCTAATGGCTCAAGAGTTACTTTTGCGTGTGTCGTATTGATCTGTTCAATGTCAACAAGACGCGGCTTAAGAAATTCTGTTACAGAACCCTGCATTGTGTCCTCTCTTTTTTTAACCTTACTTAGAGTAAAGTTCGACGATCAAGTGTTCGTTGATGTCAGCTGATAGGTCAGAACGCTCAGGCATACGCTTGAATGTACCTTCCATTTTGCCAGCATCTACTTCAATCCAAGTTGGTTTTTCACGTTGTTCAGCAACTTCTAGAGCCGCTTTGATACGAGATTGCTGTTTAGCTTTCTCGCGGATAGAAACAACGTCATTAGCCGCTACTTTGAAAGAAGGAACGTTTACAACTTTACCGTTAACTAGGATAGCTTTGTGGCTAACTAGTTGACGAGATTCAGCGCGAGTTGCACCAAAGCCCATGCGGTAAACTACGTTATCAAGACGACCTTCAAGAAGCTGAAGTAGGTTTTCACCTGTGTTGCCTTTAAGACGTGCAGCTTCTTTGTAGTAGTTACGGAATTGTTTTTCTAGAACGCCGTAGATACGACGAACTTTTTGCTTCTCACGAAGCTGAACGCCATACTCAGATAGACGACCGCGACGAGCGCCGTGTACACCTGGTGCGTTATCAATTTTACACTTGGTATCGATCGCGCGAACACCAGACTTAAGGAATAAGTCAGTGCCTTCACGACGGCTAAGCTTCAGCTTAGGACCCAAATATCTTGCCATGATCTTTCTCCAATTATCCTAGAAACGAATTAAACGCGACGTTTCTTAGGTGGACGACAACCGTTATGAGGGATTGGAGTCGCATCAACAATGTTTGTGATACGGAAACCAGCAGCGTTCAGTGCGCGAACAGTAGATTCACGACCTGGACCTGGACCCTTAACCATAACTTCCAAGTTCTTTAGGCCATATTCTTTAGCCATTTCACCACAACGCTCAGCTGCAACTTGTGCTGCGAACGGAGTAGATTTACGAGAACCACGGAAACCTGAACCACCTGCTGTAGCCCATGCAAGAGCGTTGCCTTGACGGTCAGTGATAGTTACGATTGTGTTGTTGAAAGAAGCATGGATGTGCGCTACGCCATCAGCTACTTGCTTGCGTACGCGCTTACGAGCGCGAGTTGGTTGTTTTGCCATTGTACTCTACCTTATCCGATTATTTCTTGATCGGCTTGCGCGGACCCTTACGGGTGCGAGCGTTGGTTTTAGTACGCTGTCCACGTAGTGGTAGACTGCGACGATGACGAAGACCGCGGTAACAGCCAAGGTCCATAAGACGCTTGATGTTCATCGATACTTCACGACGTAGATCACCTTCTACAGTGTACTTAGCTACACCATCACGCAGTTGATCGATCTGCTCTTCAGTTAGTTCACTGATCTTAGCATCTTCAGCAATACCCACTTCAGCTAGGATAGCTTGAGAACGAGTTTTACCGATACCGTAGATTGCAGTAAGTGCAATCACAGAATGCTTGTGATCAGGAATGTTAATGCCTGCTATACGGGCCATTATTCACTCCAATGTTTCATAAAAGAATTATCCGCAGCAAAGCCCGTTATGGATACGCTGCGGCATACTACTTCTTTTGCACGCAAAAGGTAGGCCGAGAAATATACTCGACTCTACCTTGTATTTCAAGTAAAAATTTCTGCTAATTAGCCTTGGCGTTGCTTATGCTTTGGCTCACTGCAAATCACGCGAACGACACCGTTACGCTTGATAACTTTACAGTTACGGCAGATTTTTTTAACGGAAGCACGAACTTTCATTGCTAAACTCCGTAAATGGAACTGAACGTTACCGCCGAATTAACGGCCGTAACCTTTCAGATTCGCTTTCTTTA
The DNA here is from genome assembly GCF_009363355.1 of Vibrio sp. THAF190c. Classification (NCBI taxonomy): domain Bacteria; kingdom Pseudomonadati; phylum Pseudomonadota; class Gammaproteobacteria; order Vibrionales; family Vibrionaceae; genus Vibrio; species Vibrio sp. THAF190c. Next base: position 2,955,956 of record NZ_CP045338.1, read on the forward strand.
ACACAGAATCATACTGTTGAGACATCAGATGAGTCTGTACCTGTGCCATGAAATCCATGATAACAACAACTACGATTAGTAGTGATGTACCGCCGAAGTAGAAACGTACGTTCCACGCGACCATCATGAATTCAGGAATCAGACAGATAAAGGTAATGTATAGAGCGCCCGCTAGGGTCAATCTTGTCATCACTTTATCGATATACTTCGCTGTCTGCTCACCTGGGCGGATACCGGGTACGAATGCACCAGACTTCTTCAAGTTATCAGCTGTTTCACGTGGGTTAAACACCAACGCTGTATAGAAGAAACAGAAGAAGATTATAGCTGCAGCATATAGCATTACATACAGAGGTTGACCTGGGCTAAGAGCCAATGACACGTCAGTTAACCAACCGAACGCGCTGCTCTCACCATTCTGACCAAACCACTGAGCCAATGTTCCTGGGAACAAGATAATGCTCGATGCAAAGATTGCTGGAATTACACCTGCCATGTTGATTTTCAACGGTAGGTGCGAGCTTTGTGCTGCAAATACTTTACGACCTTGTTGACGCTTAGCGTAGTTAACGACGATTCGGCGTTGACCACGTTCCATGAAAACAACGAAGTAAATTACAGCAAAAGACAGTACAGCAATTAACAGCAGAAGAAGCACATGCAATTCACCTTGACGCGCTTGCTCGATTGTTTGACCGATTGCAGAAGGCAATCCAGCAACAATACCTGCAAAAATCAGAATGGAAATACCATTACCGATTCCTCGCTCAGTGATTTGTTCACCTAACCACATTAAGAACATGGTACCAGTTACTAAACTCACGGTAGCAATAAGCGTAAACATGGTTTGGTTGATAACAACCAGATTATCGACCATGTTTGGTAAGCCCGTTGCAATACCAATAGCTTGGAATGTTGCAAGTACAAGCGTGCCGTAGCGTGTATATTGGCTGATCTTACGACGGCCTGCTTCACCCTCTTTCTTGAGTTCCGCTAACGCTGGATGAACTACAGTTAACAATTGGACTACGATCGATGCCGAAATATACGGCATGATACCCAATGCTAATATAGATGCACGCTCAAGAGCACCACCGGAGAACATGTTAAACATTTCAACGATGGTACCTTTTTGCTGTTCGAACAAATCGGCAAGTACAGCAGCGTCAATACCAGGGATCGGCACAAAAGAGCCTGCTCGGAATACTAAAAGTGCACCAATTACGAATAATAAGCGCGACTTTAGTTCACTTAAGCCGCTCTGAGCACTACGAAAATCTTGTCCTGGTTTCTTAGCCATCTGTACCTCGTTCCTCGAGATTATTCCTCGATTTTACCGCCTGCAGCTTCGATTGCAGCTTTAGCGCCTTTAGTCACGCGTAGACCTTTAACAGTCACAGCTTTGCTAAGTTCACCAGAAAGAACGATCTTAACGAATTCGATGTTCTTAGTGATAACGTTAGCAGCTTTTAGGCTGTTCAGATCAACTACGTCACCAGTTACTTTCACTAGCTCAGCTAGACGAACTTCAGCAGACACTAGGCTCTTACGAGAAGTGAAACCGAATTTTGGTAGACGCTGTTTCAGAGGCATTTGACCGCCTTCGAAACCTGGACGAACTGAACCGCCAGAGCGTGATTTTTGACCTTTGTGACCACGGCCACCTGTTTTACCAAGGCCAGAACCGATACCACGACCTACACGCTTCTTAGAAGGTTTAGAGCCAGCAGCCGGTGATAGAGTATTCAAACGCATTCTGATTACTCCTCAATCTTAACCATGTAGTAAACCTTGTTGATCATACCGCGTACGCACGGAGTATCTTCAAGTTCTACTGTATGGTTGATGCGACGAAGGCCTAGACCTTTAAGACACGCTTTGTGCTTAGGTAGGCGACCAATTGAGCTTTTAGTTTGAGTTACTTTAATAGTTGCCATCGTGTGCTTACTCCGAAATAGATTCAACAGTTAGACCACGTTTAGCAGCAACCATTTCTGGTGACTTAACGTCTACTAGAGCACCAATCGTTGCACGAACGATGTTGATTGGGTTCGTAGAACCGTATGCTTTAGAAAGTACGTTGTGTACACCTGCAACTTCAAGTACAGCACGCATTGCACCACCGGCAATTACACCTGTACCTTCTGCAGCTGGCTGCATGTAAACTTTAGAGCCCGAATGACGACCTTTCACCGGGTGGTGAAGTGTGCCTTCGTTCAGCGCAACAGTAACCATGTTACGACGCGCTTTTTCCATTGCTTTTTGGATCGCTGCAGGTACTTCACGAGCTTTGCCGTAACCGAAACCTACACGACCGTTACCGTCACCAACTACTGTTAGTGCAGTGAAGCTCATGATTCGACCACCTTTAACCGTCTTAGAAACACGGTTAACTGCGATCAGCTTTTCTTGCAAATCATTAGCTTGTTGTTGTTCTTTAGCCATCTTCCAACCCTACCTTAGAATTTCAGACCAGCTTCGCGAGCAGAATCTGCTAGCGCCGCTACTCGACCGTGGTATTGGAAACCAGAACGATCAAATGCAACAGCAGTTACGCCTTTTTCAAGAGCGCGCTCAGCAACAGCTTTACCTACTGCTTTAGCTGCATCGATGTTACCAGTGTTCTTAACTTGCTCACGGATCGCTTTTTCTACAGTAGAAGCAGCTGCGATAACCTCAGAGCCGTTTGCCGCGATAACTTGTGCGTATACGTGACGAGGAGTACGGTGTACTACTAGACGCTCAACGCGAAGTTCTGCAATCTTACGACGTGCACGTGTAGCACGACGGATGCGAGATGCTTTCTTATCCATAGTGATACCTTACTTCTTCTTAGCTTCTTTAGTACGCACATTTTCATCTGCGTAACGTACACCTTTGCCTTTGTATGGCTCAGGTTCACGGTAAGAACGAATGTCAGCCGCAACTTGACCAACTAGTTGCTTGTCACAACCAGTTACAACGATCTCAGTTTGGCTAGGGCACTCAGCTTTAATACCTTCAGGTAGAGCGTGCTCTACTGGGTGAGAAAAACCAAGAGTTAGAGCTACAGAGTTGCCTTTCATAGCAGCACGGTAACCAACACCCTTTAGAGTTAGCTTCTTAGTGAAGCCCTCAGTAACACCCACAACCATGTTGTTAACTAGAGCGCGAGCTGTACCAGCTTGTGCCCATGCGTTAGCAACACCTTCTTTCGGACCGAAAGTTAGGTTGTTTTCTTCCTGTGCGATAACTACGGCGTCGTTAAGAACGCGAGTAAGCTCACCTTTACCACCTTTTACAGTGATTTCTTGGCCGTTTAGTTTCACCTCTACGCCAGCTGGAATAGCGACAGGTGCTTTAGCAACACGAGACATAATCTACTCCTTATTAAGCTACGTAACAGATGATTTCACCGCCAAGACCTGCTTTGCGAGCAGCACGGTCAGTCATAAGACCCTTGGAAGTAGAAACAACTGCAATACCAAGACCACCCATCACTGTTGGTAGCGAGTCTTTATTTTTATAAACTCGTAGACCAGGGCGTGATACGCGCTTGATTTGCTCGATTACAGGTTTAGCTTGGAAGTACTTAAGAGTAACTTCTAGCTCAGGTTTTGCTTCGCCTTCTACAGCGAAGTCAGTGATGTAACCTTCAGCTTTTAGTAGTGCAGCAATTGCAACTTTAAGCTTTGAAGAAGGCATTTTAACAGCAACTTTGTTTGCTGCCTGACCGTTACGAACGCGGGTCAGCATATCCGAAATCGGATCTTGCATGCTCATAAGATTTACTCCAAATGATTAAGTGGCAATTACCAGCTAGCCTTACGAAGTCCAGGAATCTCGCCTTTCATGCAAGCTTCACGAACTTTGATACGGCTTAGACCGAACTTACGTAGGTAACCGTGTGGACGACCAGTTTGGTTACAACGGTTGCGCTGACGTGATGCACTTGAATCACGTGGAAGAGCTTGCAGTTTAAGTACTGCGTTCCAACGATCTTCTTCAGATGCGTTTACATCGCTGATTAGAGCTTTAAGTGCTGAACGCTTTTCAGCGAATTTAGCAACTAGCTTCGCACGCTTAGCTTCACGTGCTTTCATTGATTGTTTAGCCATAACAGTAACCCTTCACCTTACTTACGGAATGGGAAGTTAAAGGCAGCCAGCAGAGCACGGCCTTCCGAATCAGTGCCAGCAGACGTCGTGATAGTAATATCAAGACCGCGTACACGATCGACTTTATCGTAGTCGATTTCCGGGAAGATGATTTGCTCGCGAACGCCCATGCTGTAGTTACCGCGACCGTCAAAAGACTTAGCGCTAACACCACGGAAATCACGTACACGTGGAAGAGCGATAGAGATAAGACGCTCTAGGAACTCCCACATACGTTCGCCACGTAAGGTTACTTTACAACCAATTGGGTAGCCTTCACGAATTTTGAAACCTGCAACAGATTTACGCGCTTTAGTGATAAGTGGCTTTTGACCAGAGATCGTTGCCATATCAGCTGCTGCGTTTTCTAGCAGTTTCTTATCGTTGATTGCTTCACCAACGCCCATGTTTAGGGTGATTTTCTCAATCCTAGGGACTTGCATGACGCTTGTGTAGCCGAACTCTTTGGTAAGCTCAGCGACTACAGACGACTTGTAGTAATCATGCAGTTTCGCCATAGTAGAACTCCAAATTACTTCTAATTAGTTAGAAACAGTTTCGCCGTTAGACTTAAAGAAACGAACTTTCTTACCATCTTCGATACGGAAACCGATGCGGTCTGCTTTACCAGTAGCCGCGTTAAAGATTGCAACGTTAGAAGCATCGATTGCTGCTTCTTGTTCAACGATGCCACCTTGCTGACCTAGAGCCGGTTGAGGCTTTTGGTGCTTCTTCACAAGGTTGATACCTTCAACGATAACTTTACCAGTTGTCAGAACCTTAGTTACTTTACCTTTCTTGCCTTTATCTTTACCAGCAAGAATGATTACTTCGTCATTACGACGGATTTTAGCTGCCATGTTGCCGCTCCTTACAGAACTTCAGGTGCTAGTGACACAATTTTCATGAATTTCGCGTTACGAAGTTCACGAGTCACAGGACCAAAGATACGTGTGCCGACTGGTTGCTCAGTAGTGTCGTTTAACAATACACAAGCATTACTGTCGAAGCGAATGACAGAACCGTCTGGGCGACGAACGCCTTTACGGGTGCGCACTACAACCGCCTTCAGAACATCACCTTTTTTTACTTTACCGCGAGGAATTGCTTCCTTAACTGTAACTTTGATGATGTCACCGATATGTGCATAACGACGGTGAGAGCCACCCAGAACCTTAATACACATTACCTTGCGCGCGCCAGAGTTATCTGCTGCGTCAAGTGTACTTTGCATCTGGATCATTGTTAGTGCTCCGCTAAATATTAAAACTAGACCCTCTCGGGTCGGGCTGCCTCTTTAAAAGGGACGCGAATTGTACCACCCTTTTTTGGAATTGGGTAGACAAAAAACAAGCGGCCCCAAAAAATATTTTGGAGCCGCTTATAAGTTATAGAATTACAAAGATTAAATCTTCGCTTTTTCTAGAACTTTAACCAATGTCCAAGACTTAGTCTTAGACAGAGGACGACACTCAGCGATTTCAACTTTGTCGCCTAGGCCACAAGTGTTGTCTTCGTCGTGTGCGTGTACTTTAGTCGTGCGCTTAACGTATTTACCGTAAATTGGGTGTTTTACAGTACGTTCGATAGCAACAACGATAGACTTGTCCATCTTGTCACTAATTACACGACCTTGCTGGATGCGGTTAGTTTCGCTCATTATGCGCCTGCCTTTTCAGTCAAAACAGTTTTCACACGTGCGATATCACGGCGTACAGCTTTTAGAGTATGAGTTTGCTGAAGCTGACCAGTAGCAGCCTGCATGCGCAGGTTGAACTGTTCGCGTAGCAAATTCAATAGCTCAGCGTTAAGCTCTTCAACGTTCTTTTCGCGTAGATCTTGTGCTTTCATTACATCACCTGCTTAGTTACAAAAGTAGTTTTAACAGGCAGTTTACGTGCCGCTAGGCGGAACGCTTCACGTGCCAACTCTTCTGGTACGCCATTCATTTCGTACATAACCTTACCAGGTTGGATTTGTGCTACCCAGTACTCAACGTTACCTTTACCTTTACCTTGACGAACTTCAAGAGGTTTTTCAGTAATCGGTTTGTCTGGGAAGATACGAATCCAGATTTGACCTTGACGCTTAATGTGACGTGTCATAGCACGACGAGCCGCTTCGATTTGACGAGCAGTAATACGTCCGCGACCAACAGCTTTAAGACCGAATTCGCCGAAGCTTACTTCAGTGCCTTTAGCTAGACCACGGTTACGACCAGTCTGAACCTTGCGGAACTTAGTACGTTTTGGTTGTAGCATCGTTCGACTCCTTACTTACGGCCTTTACGCTGCTTCTTAGGCTTATCGCCTTTAGGCTCTACTGCGTTAGCAGCTGGCATACCGCCTAGAATCTCACCTTTGAAGATCCAAACTTTAATGCCGATCACACCGTATTGAGTGTGAGCCGAAGAAGTTGCGTAATCAATGTCTGCACGTAGAGTGTGTAGAGGCACACGGCCTTCACGGTACCACTCAGAACGTGCGATTTCAGCGCCGCCTAGACGACCGCTTACTTCCACTTTGATACCTTTAGCGCCTAGACGCATTGCGTTTTGTACTGCGCGCTTCATAGCACGACGGAACATAACACGACGCTCTAGTTGAGACGCGATGCTATCAGCTACTAGCTGACCATCTAGCTCAGGCTTACGTACTTCAGCGATGTTAATCTGCGCTGGTACACCTGCGATTTTAGCTACAGCTGCGCGTAGCTTCTCAACGTCTTCACCTTTCTTACCGATAACAACGCCAGGACGAGCAGTGTGAATTGTCACACGGATGCTCTTAGCTGGACGCTCGATAACGATACGAGATAGTGATGCTTTTTGTAGTTCCTTAGTAAGGAACTGACGTACCTTGAAGTCGCCGTCTAGGTTGTCAGCGAAATCTTTGGTGTTAGCAAACCATGTAGCATTCCAAGGCTTAACGATGCCAAGACGAATACCATTAGGATGTACTTTCTGACCCATTGCTTACTCTCCTAGTCTCTAGCGATCTGCTACAACAACAGTGATGTGGCTTGAACGCTTCAAGATACGATCCGCACGGCCTTTAGCACGAGGCATAATACGCTTCATGATAGGGCCCTCATCTACGAAGATTTTAGCGACATTTAGATCGTCGATATCTGCACCTTCGTTATGCTCCGCGTTTGCGATAGCTGACTCTAGAACTTTCTTAACTAGAACAGCAGCTTTTTTGTTGCTGAAAGTTAGAATTTCTAGAGCTTGGTCTACCGACTTACCGCGAATTTGGTCTGCAACTAAGCGAGCTTTCTGTGGAGAAATACGAGCAAAGTTATGTTTAGCTAAAGCTTCCATCATCTACTCCTTACTTCTTCTTAGCTTTCTTATCTGCAGCGTGACCGCGATAAGTACGAGTTGGTGCAAATTCACCCAGTTTGTGACCGATCATTTCTTCGGTAACGAAAACTGGAACGTGCTGACGACCATTATGGACAGCGATGGTCAAACCAATCATTGTTGGGATGATCATTGAGCGACGGGACCAAGTCTTAATAGGCTTTTTGTCTCCGCTTTCCACCGCTTTCTCTACCTTCTTCAGCAAGTGTAGGTCAATAAAAGGACCTTTCTTGAGAGAACGTGGCATGGCGATTCCTCTTTATATAGATTACTTGTTACGACGACGTACGATGTACTTGTCAGTGCGCTTGTTCTTACGAGTCTTGAAGCCCTTAGTAGGAACGCCCCAAGGAGAAACTGGGTGACGACCACCAGATGTGCGGCCTTCACCACCACCGTGTGGGTGATCAACCGGGTTCATTACTACACCACGTACGGTTGGACGTACGCCGCGCCAGCGTGAAGCACCAGCTTTACCAAGTTCACGTAGCATATGCTCAGAGTTACCAACTTCACCGATCGTTGCACGACCTTCAGAAAGTACTTTGCGCATTTCACCAGAACGTAGACGGATAGTTACGTATGCACCGTCGCGAGCAACGATTTGAGCATAAGCACCAGCCGAACGAGCTAGTTGAGCACCTTTACCAGGCTTAAGTTCAACACAGTGTACAGTAGAACCTACTGGGATGTTGCGCATCGGCAGAGTGTTACCTGCTTTGATTGGCGCATCTACACCAGATTGGATCTGGTCACCTGCGTTAACACCTTTTGGTGCAATGATGTAACGACGCTCACCGTCTGCGTACAGAACTAGAGCGATGTTAGCGCTACGGTTTGGATCGTATTCTAGACGCTCAACTTTCGCTGGGATACCGTCTTTAGTACGTTTGAAGTCAATTACACGGTAGTGGTGCTTGTGACCACCGCCGATGTGACGTACTGTGATACGACCGTTGTTGTTACGACCACCGTTCTTAGAGTTTTTCTCTAGAAGTGGTGCGTATGGCTTACCCTTGTGTAGGTCAGCGTTAACAACTTTAACGACGTGACGACGACCAGGGGAAGTCGGCTTACATTTAACAATAGCCATTTTTAACTACTCCTGTTATTCCGCGCCGCCAACGAAGTCAAGATCTTGACCTTCTTTCAAAGTAACGTAGGCTTTCTTAACGTCTGAACGACGGCCTTCACGCATACCTTGACGTTTGGTCTTACCCTTAAGAACAAGAGTATTTACAGACTTAACTTCAACTTCAAATAGCTTTTCTACAGCTGCTTTGATCTCTTTTTTAGTCGCATCTTTAGCTACTTTGAAAACGATAGTGTTCGCTTTCTCAGCTGCCATAGTTGCTTTTTCAGAGATGTGCGGAGCACGTAGAACTTTTAAGATACGCTCTTCAGTGATCATGCTAGCGACTCCTCAACTTGCTTAACTGCGTCAGCAGTCATTAGAACCTTGTCAAACGCAATTAGAGATACTGGGTCAATACCAGCAACGTCACGCGCGTCAACTTTGTAAAGGTTACGAGCAGCTAAGAATAGATTTTCATCTACTTCGCCAGTAACAATCAGAACGTCGCTTAGCTCAAGCTCTTTAAGCTTAGCTACAAGTTCTTTTGTTTTTGGTGCTTCTACTGAGAAGTTATCAACAACGATTAGACGCTCTTGACGAACAAGCTCAGAAAGAATGCTCTTCATAGCACCACGGTACATTTTCTTGTTTACTTTTTGGCTGTGATCTTGAGGTTTCGCAGCAAAAGTAACACCACCTGTACGCCAGATTGGGCTACGAATTGTACCAGCACGTGCGCGGCCAGTACCTTTTTGACGCCATGGCTTAGCGCCACCGCCAGATACTTCAGAACGAGTCTTTTGAGCACGAGTACCTTGACGAGCACCTGCTGCGTATGCAACAACTACTTGGTGTACAAGAGCTTCGTTGAAGTCACGTCCGAAAGTAGTCTCGGAAACAGTTAGTGCATCAGCACCTTTAACCATCAATTCCATTACTTACTCCTAGACGTTATGCTTTAACAGCAGGTTTTACGATCACGTTGCCGCCTGTTGAGCCTGGTACTGCACCTTTAATAAGAAGCAGATTGCGCTCAGCGTCAACACGTACGATCTCTAGGTTTTGAGTCGTTACACGCTCAGCACCCATGTGACCTGCCATTTTCTTGCCTTTAAACACGCGACCTGGAGTTTGACATTGGCCAATTGAACCCGGTGCACGGTGAGACAAAGAGTTACCGTGAGTCATATCTTGAGTAGAGAAGTTCCAACGCTTAACTGCGCCTTGGAAGCCTTTACCTTTAGATGTACCAGTAACGTCTACTTTTTTAATTTCGTTGAAAAGTTCTACGTTTAGCTCAGCGCCAACTTCAAACTCTTCGCCGTTTTCTAAACGGAATTCCCAAAGACCGCGGCCTGCTTCAACACCCGCTTTCGCGAAGTGACCAGCTTCAGGCTTAGTTACACGGTTAGCTTTCTTAGCACCAGTAGTTACTTGGATTGCTGCGTAGCCGTCGTTCTCTAGAGTTTTAACTTGAGAAATACGGTTCGCTTCAACCTCAACAACAGTTACTGGGATAGAAACGCCTTCTTCAGTAAATACGCGGGTCATACCCACTTTACGTCCGACTAGACCAATCATTATTCTTATCTCCCTTAACCTAGGCTGATTTGAACATCAACGCCAGCAGCAAGATCAAGACGCATTAGAGCATCAACAGTTTTATCTGTTGGCTCAACGATGTCGATCAAACGCTTGTGAGTACGGATTTCGTACTGGTCACGTGCATCTTTGTTGACGTGTGGAGAAATAAGAACAGTGAAACGCTCTTTACGAGTAGGTAGTGGGATAGGACCACGAACCTGTGCGCCAGTACGTTTTGCTGTTTCAACGATTTCCGCAGTAGAAGCGTCGATTAGCTTGTAATCGAAAGCTTTTAGGCGGATACGAATACGTTGGTTCTGCATGAGACAGAGCTCCAATTATTAAAAATTACACAAACAATATCGCCACTCAAACTCGAAAAGACGAGAGAATGCCGATTGATTTATGTGAAACCGTAGTATCCAAAATTAGGACACATTGTCAGTTAACTTTTGAAGTAAGATAAACTTACTATTTTTATTAACCGCGAACATAAGCTGAGTATACATTACTAGGCAAAGCCTACTCCTCAGTGCTCATTGGTTCACAACCAGCTTAAGCCAGTGCGGTGCATTATACAGATCACACTTTGGTATGCAAGTGGTGTTTGAAAATTAATCGCGAAAACTTCAGCTGTACTCCTGATTCGCCATGAAACGCAAAAAGCAGAGGCCGAGGCTCTCTGCTTTTAGTCACTACCTTTTCGACTTTGACCACTTGCTTTTAACCATCGTCGTCTTCATCAACATACTGCGCTTGTAGGTAATTTTGAATCCCCGTCATCTTCACAAGACCAAGTTGAGTTTCTAGCCAGTCAACGTGTTCTTCTTCATCTTCCAAGATTTCGAGAAACAGATCGCGTGATACATAATCATGAATATCTTCAGCATACGCGATAGCATTTTTCAGGTCAGGAATGGCTTCCATCTCCAACGCGAGATCGCACTCTAGCATCTCTTGCGTATCTTCACCTATTTTGAGTTTGCCAAGATCTTGCAGATTAGGTAGCCCTTCGAGAAACAAGATTCGTTCTATCAGGTGGTCGGCATGTTTCATCTCATCAATAGATTCATGATATTCCTTATCAGCCAAATGCTTCAGACCCCAGTCTTTGTACATTCGCGCATGAAGAAAATATTGGTTAATGGCAACGAGCTCGTTACCAAGAATTTTATTGAGATGTTGAATTATGATTGGATCGCCTTTCATGAGCACACTCTCCTCTTCGGTTCTTCTAACTGTAGAACCAAATCGAGAAGTGTCAAAAAGCTTGGTTGAGTTTTAAGTAACTAACCAGCTTGCTTAAACAGTGTGGCGGCGCTTTCGTTGATGATTTCTTTTGCTGAACGTACACATTTTCCGCATTGACTGCCGAGTGCCGTACATTTCTTAATTCCTTTTATATCGGTAATGCCTTCTTCGACAACGAGTTTTCGGATTTTCTTATCCGATACTCCATGGCATAAACAGACGTACATATTCAAACCTAAACTTATAACTTGAGATTAAATATAAAGAGGAATCATTCTTATTACCAGTCTTATCTTTTACTACTGTTAGACCGTTTTGTTATAGAAAAATCGTGCTTTTCATAGGTGGGAACACTTAGCGAAACAGCGTTGAGACTACACTGTGCTAAGTAATTGTATTACTGGATATTATAGAGGTATACGTTAAGTGCGTATTTCAAAGTTTTCTTATAACCACTCGTATTTTACTGAAAATAAAAAAGGGAAGCCGAAGCCTCCCTTTTTATGATGCGCCTCTTCTAATGAAGAGAGAGCAAAATCATTCGTTATTAAGCGAAGATTTTAGCTACAACACCAGCACCTACAGTACGGCCACCTTCACGGATAGCGAAACGTAGGCCTTCGTCCATTGCGATTGGAGCGATTAGCTCAACAGTCATTTGAACGTTGTCACCTGGCATTACCATTTCTACGCCTTCTGGTAGAGTGATGTCGCCTGTTACGTCAGTTGTACGGAAGTAGAACTGTGGACGGTAACCTTTGAAGAAAGGAGTGTGACGGCCGCCTTCGTCTTTAGAAAGTACGTATACTTCAGACTCAAACTTAGTGTGTGGGTTGATTGACTTAGGAGCAGCTAGTACTTGACCACGCTCAACTTCGTCACGCTTAGTACCACGTAGAAGTGCACCAACGTTCTCACCAGCACGACCTTCGTCTAGAAGCTTACGGAACATTTCAACACCAGTACATGTAGTTACTGTTGTTTCTTTGATACCAACGATTTCTACTTCGTCACCTACAGTTAGGATACCGCGCTCGATACGACCAGTTACAACTGTACCACGACCTTGGATCGAGAATACGTCTTCGATTGGTAGTAGGAACGGTTGGTCTACTGCACGCTCTGGCTCTGGGATGTAAGTATCTAGAGCTTCAGCTAGCTCAACGATCTTGTCTTCCCATTCCTTCTCGCCGTTTAGTGCGCCAAGAGCAGAACCTTGGATTACTGGTAGGTCATCACCTGGGAATTCGTACTCAGAAAGAAGTTCACGAACTTCCATTTCTACTAGCTCAAGTAGCTCTTCGTCATCAACCATGTCACATTTGTTCATGAATACGATGATGTAAGGGATACCAACTTGACGACCAAGTAGGATGTGCTCACGAGTTTGAGGCATTGGGCCATCAGTCGCAGCAACAACTAGGATACCACCGTCCATTTGTGCAGCACCAGTGATCATGTTTTTAACATAATCCGCGTGTCCTGGACAGTCTACGTGTGCGTAGTGACGAGTTGGAGTGTCGTACTCAACGTGAGAAGTTGCGATTGTGATACCGCGCTCACGCTCTTCTGGAGCGTTATCGATAGATGCGAAGTCTTTCGCTTCACCACCGTACACTTTAGAAAGTGTAGTACAGATAGCAGCAGTTAGAGTTGTTTTACCGTGGTCAACGTGGCCGATAGTACCAACGTTTACGTGCGGTTTCGTACGTTCAAATTTTTCTTTAGACACGATCGTGTTCCTTCCTAGTTATGATTCGCCACGACCATTATTGGTCGAGACGCGCCAGAAATTGCTATTTTATGCGCCAACTCTCGTTAGCGCAATATTTGGACGCATTAGATCTTTCAAAAAAATGAAAAAAATGCAGCCCTATTGTTTAACCACGCTCTGCAATGATTGCTTTTGCAACATTGTTAGGCACTTCAGCGTACTCACTAAACTCCATAGAGTAAGAAGCACGACCTTGTGTCGCAGAACGTAAATCAGTTGAGTAACCGAACATGACAGACAACGGAACTTGTGCACGAATTATCTTCAGGCCAGCAGTACCCTCGTCCATACCTTCGATGATGCCGCGACGACGGTTAATATCGCCAACAACGTCACCCATCCAGTCTTCTGGAGTAGTTACTTCAACTTTCATCATAGGCTCAAGCAGAACTGGTTGCGCTTCAAGTGCACCTGTTCTGAAAGCCATAGAGGCAGCGATTGTAAACGCCATCTCACTTGAATCTGTTTCATGGTAAGAACCATCATATAGTGTAGCTTTGATATCCAGAACTGGATAGCCAGCAAGCACACCATTGTTCATCTGCTCTTCAACGCCTTTAGCTACTGAAGCGATAAACTCTTTAGGTACCGTACCATCGGCAATTTCATCCACGAAGACAAAGCCTTCGCCAACTTCTGATGGTTCAAGTTTCAGCCAAACATGACCGTATTGACCTTTACCACCGTGTTCACGGATAAATTTACCTTCCGCTTTCGCTGTACCACGAATTGTTTCACGGTAAGCCACTTGCGGGTTACCAACGTTGCAGTTCACGCTAAATTCACGCTTCATACGGTCAACGATGATATCTAAGTGTAGTTCACCCATACCAGAAATCAGTGTCTGGCCAGTTTCGTCGTCCATATCGACGCGGAACGATGGGTCTTCTGCTGCTAGCTTAGCTAGAGCAATTGTCATTTTATCTTGATCAGCTTGTGAACTTGGCTCTACAACGATCTGGATAACTGGGTCTGGGAACTCCATACGCTCAAGAACAATCTTATGGTTCTGGTCACATAGGGTTTCACCAGTGGTCACATCTTTTAGACCGATAATAGCGGCGATGTCACCTGCTCGTACTTCTTTTACTTCTTCACGCTTGTTTGAGTGCATCTGAACGATACGCCCCAAACGCTCACGCTGCTGCTTCACTGAGTTATAAGCCGTTTTACCGCTTTCAACTACACCAGAGTAAACACGGATGAAAGTTAGAGTACCAACGAATGGGTCGGTTGCGATCTTAAATGCAAGTGCAGAGAACGGTTCGTTGTCATCTGCGTGACGTTCTGCTTCATTCTCGTCTTCATCGATACCTTTGATTGCAGGTACATCAACTGGAGAAGGAAGGAAGTCAACCACTGCATCAAGAACAGCTTGTACACCTTTGTTTTTGAATGCACTACCACAAGTTGCTAGTACGATTTCATTGTTAAGGGTACGAGTACGAAGACCTTGTTTAATCTCTTCTTCTGATAGCTCACCTTCTTCAAGGTATTTGTCCATCAATTCTTCAGAGGCTTCAGCTGCAGCTTCAACAAGTTCTGTACGGTATTCTTCAGCCATTTCTTGCATGTCTGCAGGAATGTCTTCGTATGTGAACGTCATGCCTTGGTCAGCTTCGTTCCAGTTGATTGCCTTCATCTTGATAAGATCGACAACACCTTGGAAGTTTTCTTCAGCACCAATGTTCAATTGAATTGGAACAGGTGTCGCGCCTAGGCGATCCTTGATCTGATCAATTACACGCAGGAAGTCTGCGCCTGTACGGTCCATTTTGTTAACGAAAACCATACGTGGAACTTGGTACTTGTCAGCTTGACGCCATACTGTCTCTGATTGAGGTTCAACACCAGATGAACCACAGAACACAACAACTGCACCATCAAGTACACGTAGAGAACGTTCTACTTCAATCGTGAAGTCAACGTGTCCAGGGGTGTCGATGATGTTGATACGGTGATCTGGGAATTGCGCTTCCATACCACGCCAAAACGTAGTGGTTGCTGCTGAAGTGATTGTGATACCACGTTCTTGCTCTTGCTCCATCCAGTCCATGGTTGCTGCACCATCGTGAACTTCGCCGATTTTGTGAGAAAGACCGGTATAGAACAGAATACGTTCACTTGTGGTTGTTTTACCTGCATCTACGTGAGCAACAATACCGATATTACGGTAGCGCTCAATAGGAGTTTTACGAGCCACGGTTGAATCCTCTTTACTTAGAGACTTAGGGACTATTGCTATATCCAGATTAGTTGCTAAAAAAGCATCCCTCTAGAAATAGCAATAGTTCCTAGCATACGCATAGGAACTAAAGAAGTGCTGCAAGGAACCTTGCAGCACTGAAAAGGTATTACCAACGGTAATGAGCGAACGCTTTGTTTGCGTCAGCCATGCGGTGAACGTCTTCACGTTTCTTAACCGCAGTACCTTTGTTCTCAGACGCGTCTAGCATTTCAGCTGCTAGGCGTTGAGCCATAGATTTTTCACCACGCTTACGCGCAGCTTCAACTACCCAACGCATAGCAAGTGCGTTACGGCGAACCGGACGTACTTCTACAGGTACTTGGTAAGTTGAACCACCTACACGGCGAGATTTAACCTCTACCGCTGGGCGAACATTTTCAAGAGCTTCTTCAAATACAGCTAAGTGATCTTTACCAGATTTCTCAGCCATTGCATCTAGTGCAGTGTAAACGATTTTTTCTGCAGTAGATTTCTTACCGTCAACCATTAGGATGTTAACGAATTTTGCCAGCAGTTCAGATTTGAACTTTGGATCTGGAAGGATCTTACGCTGACCGATGACGCGACGACGTGGCATGGATTTTCTCCGTTGTCTTCTTCAGGTTATCCAAAACTTTTCAGTTTCTTCAAAAATTAAAATTAATTTAGTGTTTGGCCTTACTTAACGGATACCATTAAGATTTTGGACGCTTAACACCGTACTTAGAACGACCTTGCTTACGGTCGTTAACGCCAGCACAGTCTAGTGCGCCGCGAACTGTGTGGTAACGTACACCCGGAAGGTCTTTTACACGACCGCCACGGATTAGAACAACACTGTGCTCTTGAAGGTTGTGACCTTCACCACCGATGTACGAAGTTACTTCGAAACCGTTAGTTAGACGTACACGACATACTTTACGTAGTGCCGAGTTAGGTTTTTTAGGTGTAGTAGTGTAAACACGAGTACATACACCACGTTTTTGTGGACACGCTTCTAGTGCAGGCACGTTGCTTTTAACAACTTGCTTTGCACGAGGCTTACGTACCAACTGGTTAATAGTTGCCATTAACTAGCTCCTGAAATTTACTTGAAAGTAAGCTTTGTGAAAAATCTATCCCTAACTACACGTGGCAATTAGGGACGCAAAATTCTATTCAGCAGTGGGATGTGTGTCAAGAAATATACAGATCTTTTTTAGCCATCTAGAGCTAAGGATGCTCTATTTGGTCGATAATAGTGGTAAAGGGTTACCAAGTGATAGATTGTTGGTGCTGCTCAGTGAGTGCAACGAAGCCCAAATAATCCACTTTTGTTAATGATTTCGACACGAGGTTTTGCAAACCACGGCTGTTGAGATCTGGCTCTAGCACAGACACTTCTTCGATATCCATTAGCTGCTGCGCAAGCTCATGGCTTGACAATGCTGCGTAAACCGCATCTTCCGTTAACAGTAGGTGTTCACTCGGCTGGCGATAGGCAAGCGCGAGATTAAGCTTTTCGATCGTCTTAATGATGTGCAGCATGTTAAACCTTTAAAATGTGAGTATCTGGTCGCATTGAGTAAATTGCTGCGCCATAGCACTTGGTGCCAGTACTTGAGTATCAATAACCAGTTGTTCACTCGATAGTCCAAAGCGCTGTAAGCTCTGTTCACACACGTAAACCTGTTCGATATCGTAAAGCTCCATCAACTTAAATGCCGCAATGTAATCGCGAGACAAAGACTCGCCTGGCTGCTGTTGCTCTAGCAGTTGTGTTACGCCATTGCCGACGAAGAACACCGAAATCTCCTCGGTGTAAGCGGAAGCCGCTAGAAGTGCATCTAAGCCTTCTCTGCCCGATGCTGTACTATGAGGAAAGCTGTTAAATATGTACCCTAACTTTTTCAAAACTGCACTACCCTATCTTGAGTCAACATCGCCTCAGCAAGACTGCCTAGCCCTGCTTGCTCAAAACCATCCGCCAAGTTGTGATTTTCAAGCTGATGTTGATTCGCTTCATCCTCACTGACAACGCCTCGACGCAGCGCCGCTGCAACGCAGGTTTCCAAGCGAACTTCATGTTGTGATGCAAGCTTTTGCCAAGCCCCACCAAGATCAAATTCATCGTTAGCTGGAACGGTCAGCGCGGAACCATTACTCACCCCATCTTGATAAAAGAAGACACTCTTCAGTTGGTGTCCTCTCTCTATCAAAGCAAGCGCAAACTGGTAGGCATTTTTCGCAGATTGGGAGCCATAGATTGGCCCATTAACTAACAGGGTATACGTTAGGTTTGAACTCAACTCTCATCATCCTCTGTTTTACGCTGACGGATATACAGGTAAACCGTATGTTTTGAGATATTTAGGCGCTCTGCAACGCGGTTAATCGCATCTTTAATATCAAAGATACCTTTGTCGTAAAGCTCCATCACGATCTGACGGTTCTTAGTGTTGTTCGATACCGACTTATCAGCATTGATCTCTTCGATGGTGCGCTCTACGGTTTGGTCTACCAGCTCTTCAACGTCACTTGCAAAGTTCACTGAAGACGCCGCTTCATCTGCATCTTGCGTTGGCATGAAAGATTGCAGTACTTGTGAGAACGGAGCATCAAGGTTTACGTTGATACAAAGCAGGCCAATAACTCGGTCGTCACCATTACGGATAGCCACCGTAATCGACTTCATCAATACACCGCCTTTTGCGCGTGTAAAGTACGAACGAGAGAAGTTACGCTTAGAGCCTTCAATATCTTTCAGCATCTTCAGCGCTAAATCGGTGATTGGAGAACCAACCTGACGCCCAGTATTCTCGCCGTTGGCAATCTTGATCGCAGAGGTATTAAGATCCTCTAGCGAGTGCAAAACGATTTCACAAAACGGACCAATAAGACTTGCGATGCCATCAACAACGGCTTCATAAGATCTCAGAATGATTTTATCGTGTTCACTGAATGGCATGACATTGACTGATTCCATTTCAAGTAACACATCCGCATTGACTGTTTCTGTAGTAGTCACTTAATTCCTTACCTTCGTGTGAAAAATCAACAAATTTATGTAAGTTTATCAGAAATTTTTAATTGCACACCTAGCTAACATTGCAACTAGTGATTTAGAACAAGTTAAAAAACCAATTACTCAAAATGACAGCATAAAAAAAGGCCTAACTGAGTTAGGCCTTAGAACACTTCGTGAAACGATTATTGTGCAGCTGTTTCTTCTGCATTATCAATCTTCAGTAGCTCAACTTCAAATACAAGCGTTGAGTTTGCTGGAATTGTTGGTGTGTCTTGCTCACCGTAAGCTAGCTCTGGCGGGATAACGAACTTGTACTTAGAGCCCACTTGCATTAGCTGTACGCCTTCCGTCCAACCCGGGATTACGCGGTTTAGTGGGAATGTTGCTGGTTCGCCACGATCGTAAGAGCTATCAAACTGAGTACCGTCAGTTAGTGTGCCTTTGTAATGTACTTGTACAGTGTCAGTGTCTTTTGGAGACTCACCTTCCGCTGCTGTCATTACTTGGTATAGTAGGCCAGAGTCAGTTTTTTGAACGCCTTCTGTTTTCTCAAACTCAGCACGGTAGTCTTCACCCGCTTTCTTAGTTGCTGCTGATTTCTCTGCAGCTTGAGCTTGCATTGTTTCTGCTACACGCTGATCAAGAGCTTCTAGTGCCGCGCGCGTCTCGTCTTCGTTTAGTGCAGTGTTACCTGCGAATACATCTTCGATACCTTTCAGTACCATCTCTTTGTCTAGGTTGATGCCCAGTTCGCTTGGCTTATCAATGCTTGTGCTTAGGTAGTTTGCAAATGAAACACCGATTGCGTAAGCCGCTTTGTCGTCTTCTGTTTTAAAGTTTACTGCTTCAACTTTCACTTCTTCGACTTGAGGAGCTTCTGCCTTTGGTTCTTCTTTCTGACAACCAACTGCTAGCATAACCGTCGCGGCAAGCAGTGATACTTTTAAAACTGATTTCATTGAATACTCCAATTAATGGCCAAGCCATTGGTTATTGTGCACAAATCTAATGATTAGATTGGTGTGAATACGTTAGTTATAACAATATACTAGTTCTATGTCTTCTGACACAAACCGGATTGTTAGACGTGATGCGAATATTTTTTCACTCATTACTATATGCAATTGTCATCACTCTGTTAAATGGATGTTTTTTCTTCCAAGAGGATGATCAACGTTGGGATATCGAACCCAGCGGTGCCACCAGCTTTGCGTTAAGCAGAGACGGTCGTTTTGCCCTGCTCTACTCCCAGCAGAAACACTTGCTGCTGTGGGATCTTGCAGAGAATCAAGAACTCGCCCAACTTGGAGAACAAGACCAAGAAAGCTCTCCTGTTACACGAATCAAAATCTCTGACAATGGTCGCTATGCGGTAACAGCCAGTCAGATGAACTTTGCCGTTTGGGACCTAACTTGGACGCAAGCCGAAGGGCTTTGGTCGATCTCTGACGGATTGATCCGCGATGTCGACATCTCCAGTAACGGCGAGAAAGTCCTACTCGGGTTATCAAACGGTAAAGCCATCTACGTGGACTTAGTCACTGGTCGCCGCTTAGAGTTCCTTGCTCACCGAGAAAAAGTCAATTCAGTGTCGCTCTCGTCCAATGGCCGCTATGCGCTTTCAGGTGGCAACGACTACAAAGCCTACCTTTGGGATACAGAAACAGGGCTGGTTTTACGTACCTTCGAGCACGAACAACGCGTTGTGCGAGTCGTACTCCAGCGGGATGGTGAACTGGCTTTTACCTCCGATGGTGGAAACCAAGCCATAGTTTGGGATCTTGAAACGGGTGAGCCACAAGCGGAGCTACAAAGCTGGTCGCGCCAACTGATCTTCTCAACCGCTCGCTTCTCTGATGATGGTCAGCAACTCGTCACAGGTACACCATCAAGCCAGGTTAGTATTTGGGATACGCAGACCGGCAAGCGCATCGCTCGCTACGAAGCGGAGCCGTTAAAAGATGCTCGCCCTCCTCGTGCGGTAGTGTATGATGCAGCCTTTGATAATCAGAGCCGTGTAATATCGGGAACATCAGCGGGCATTGCCCAAGCTTGGAACGTGGATTAAGAACGATGACAGAGAAGCTAGTTGAACAACTAGAGAGCCGAGTGAATGACCTTGAGTGTCAGCTGGCTTTCCAAGAGCAGACCATTGAAGAACTCAATGAGGCACTGAGCCAACAACAATTGCTGATCACTAAGATGCAAGACCAAATGAAATATGTTGTCGGTAAAGTTAAGAATATCGACGGCTCAAATCTGGCTGACGCATCAGAAGAGACGCCACCGCCACACTACTGATATTCAGATGTCGGCAGTGAGAGTTTCTGTGAATGCAAAAAGGGTGACCATAAGTCACCCTTTTTGTTTTATACAAATCAGTTAATACTCAACCCTGCCGATAAGTCAGTTTAATCATCGGCGTAGATTTTCACTTCTACGGCACCATCGACATCAACACTCGCACGATACATACCTGAGCTGTTCATGCCGAAGTGAATCTCACCTTGGCTATCAATGGCGATTAAGCCACCTTCTCCGCCCATCTCTTTCAATTCACCCTGAATGATATGTTCACAAGCTGTATGCACGTCTTCTTTCAAGTAACGCATACGCGCCGCCACATCACTGGCAACCATCTTACGCAAAAAGAACTCCCCCATTCCTGTGGTAGAAACAGCAACATTGCCATTCTCAGCAATGGTACCAGCACCTATGATGGGTGAATCGCCAACACGACCGTACTTCTTGTTCGTTACGCCACCGGTACTGGTCGCTGCAGCGAGATTACCCGCTTGATCTAATGCGACAGCACCTACCGTGCCGTACTTTTTATCATCTGGGTATTTGTTGGCTTGCTGTTCATCATATTTGGCCTCAGACAGTGCGAAGATACCTTTCTCTTTCATCGACTGCAGCTGATCGTAACGACGCTCGGTGAAGAAGTAATCTTGCTCAGTAAAGGTATAGTCATGTTCAAAGGCAAACTTCTCTGCCCCTTCACCAATCAGCAATACGTGATCGCTTTTCAACATCACATCACGAGCTAATTCGATCGGGTTTTTAATATGGCGAACACCAGCAATGGCACCCGCATCCATCTCTTTACCATGCATCACTGATGCATCCATCTCGACGAATTCATCATGAGTCAAAACCGAGCCTTTACCCGCATTGAAGTGTGGGCTGTCCTCCATCACTTTAACAGCGGCCACAACCGCATCTAGCGCATCACCACCCGATTTTAGAATTTGATGCCCTGCCAATACGGACTTTTCTAAGGCTTCAACGATGCCAGCTTTGAGCTCATCACTCATCTGCTCTCGTAAAATCGTCCCAGCGCCACCATGTATCGCGATAGAAAAAGGGTGTGACATAGATGCTCTCCATTTGCCTGTCTTGGTCTTTTGCTTACCAATACCATATTCATCAAGCTGTGTCTGGTAAAGGCGAATAATTTAGGTCAGCCAGATCGAAGAGTCTGTCTCAAAAGTAACGACGTAAACCCGCATCGACAACGCCCATACAGTAGATACAAAAAAGCCTCCACGAGGGAGGCTTTCTATATTCAGCTTGGGTTCACTAATTAGTGAGAACCACAGCCACCGCCACCGCAGCAGCCTTCTTTTTTCTCTTCACCGTGGTCGTGACCTTCGCCACCACAGCAGCCGCCTTCATGGTCGTGACCTGCTTGGTGAATGTGACCGTGTTGAATCTCTTCTTCAGTCGCTTCACGAACCGCTACAACTTCAACGTCGAACGTTAGAGTTTGGCCAGCTAGCATGTGGTTGCCGTCTACAACAACTTCGTCGCCGTCAACTTCAGTCACTTCTACTGGGATTGGGCCTTGGTCTGTGTCAGCTAGGAAACGCATACCAACTTCGATCTGCTCAACACCTTGGAATACGTCTGCTGGTACACGTTGAACAAGTGCATCGTTGTGCTCGCCGTATGCTTCTTCAGGTGCAACTGTTGCAGAGAATTTGTCGCCTGCAACTTTACCTTCAAGCTCTTTTTCAAGACCTGTGATTAGGTTGTTATGACCGTGAAGGTAATCTAGTGGAGCTTCTGCAGTTGATTGGTCAACTACTACGCCATCTTCAAGTTTCACTTGATATGCAACACTAACTACTACGTTCTTTTCAATTTTCATGAGAGCTCCAAGGAGGTTTGGACTAAGCTCCAACAATTGAGCTTAGGAAAAATTCTGTACCGGGATATTATGGGGATCAATTAACGAAACTCAATCATTCCGGCTTAAAAATACCGATCATTTCTTGATTAGCGTGTTCAGATTTCTCTACAGTTTTCGGTTTACGTTGCTCTGTAAAGTCACAATCAACACACTCAACCAGCTCAATATTGTTCTCTACCCACCAGCGCAGAGTATCTTGAGAGTTGCAGCTTGGGCAGCTAGCGCCAGCAATAAAGCGTTTTTTCTGTTTCACGTTATCTATCCTTTACAACTTGGATGCGTGCCATTTAACCATGGCTGTTATCTTATAATTTTATCGGCAGTAGCTTACTGCCAGTAGTTTCGAGATTGATGATCATTTTCCATCTCATGCCCGAAAATCTCTTCCAACTCTTTGCGAGCCTCTTTGGCCCTTTGTGCTAATTCAGCGTCTTCACTGTGCTGAGGAAGCAGGTCTTTTAGCATCGCATTATCAAGTTTGCGGAAATGCGCCTCAGCACGTTTCGCTTTGTATGGGTGCATGCCGAGTTCGGTCAGGGCTTGTCTACCCAAGTCTAACGCCCCTAAGAAGGTTTCACGAGAGTAGTTGGTCACACCATGGTTCAATAGTTGGTAAGCTTCAACACGGCTTCGAGCACGCGCCAAGATTTTTAGGCGTGGGAAGTGCTGACGACACAGATCGACCGTTTTCATGATCTCATCTGGTGAGTCAGTACAAAGAATAATAGCTTCGGCTTTGTCGGCGCCCGCGGCACGCAAGAGTTCTAGATGCGTCGAGTCGCCGTAAAACACTTTATAACCAAACTTACGCAAAATATGGATTTGGCTCGCGTCGCTCTCAAGAATAGTGATACGAATCTTATTGGCATACATCAAGCGCCCAATGATCTGACCGAAGCGACCAAAGCCAGCAATGATCACGCGTGGGCTACGATCCACTACGTCAGAAGACATCGCATTCTCACTGATTTGATTCAACTGACGTGCAAAGAACTTATCTTGCAATTTAAGCATCAGTGGCGTGGTGACCATCGATAGGCTCACAACAACTAATAGGAAAGAGACTTGCTCCATACTCAAGATGCCTTGAGCGCTCGCTGCCGTGAAGATAACGAAAGCAAACTCACCACCTTGGCTTAAGATCATCGCCATACGGCTACGCGCCTTCGCTTGGGTGCCAAAAATACGAGCCAGTGCATAAAGCACAAGACCTTTCATCACAACCAGTGCAGACACCGCCATCAAGATTGCAAACGGACTTTCAGCAAGCAGACCTAGGTTTACCGCCATGCCCACAGAGATAAAGAACAGACCTAAGAGCAGCCCTTTAAACGGTTCAATCGCAATCTCTAGCTCGTGGCGGTATTCACTCTCAGCCAGTAGAACGCCCGCTAAGAAAGTACCAAGTGCCATCGACAATCCAATCTGCTGCATGATCACCGCAATACCAATTACCAGCAGTAGCGCTGCAACGGTAAACAGTTCACGAACACCGCTCAATACTACGTAGCGAAACAACGGACGAAGTAGGAAGTGACCACCGACCAACAAACCGACGACACCAGCCAGCATCCACAACATGTCTGCCCAACTACCACCGGTATTACCCGCGAGCAATGGTAGCAGCGCCAGCATTGGGATCACCGCAATATCTTGGAACAGCAATACTGCAAAGCCTGACTGCCCGGCCTCCTTGCCGCTCAGCTCACGCTCTTCAATAACGCGCAGCGCAATCGCGGTTGATGAGAGTGCCAGCCCCATACCGATAACCAAACTGGTCTGCCAACTCAAACCAAAGAGACACGCTACCCCTGTGATCAGTAGCGTTGTAATAACCACCTGAGCGCCACCGAGGCCTAATATGGGCCCCCGCATGGTCCAGAGTTTTTTGGGATTAAGTTCGAGACCAATGAGAAAGAGCAGCAGCACCACCCCGAATTCGGAGAAATGGAGAATCGCTTCAACGTCGCTGATTAACCCTAGTCCCCAAGGGCCAATCGCCACGCCCGCCAAGAGGTAACCAAGTACAGAGCCTAGTCCAGCACGCTGAGCAATCGGCACCGCGACGACGGCAGCCGATAGGAAAATCACACTGCTTTGGAGGAATTCATTGGTTAATGCCATTACTGCGCCTCCCTGTGCTGCTGTTCAAGAAGTTGCAATGGTTCTCTCAACCAATTTCGGTACGACTCGGCGTGTTGATAACGGGTCATGTCTGATACATTTCGAGCCCAGTGCAGAACCAGAGGCTCTAGCCAGTGCATTTGACACAGGGCTGCCGTCAGCTCAAAGGGTTGCAAGATCTCTTGTAGTGGATATTTATTATAGCCCGAAGCACCAAATGCCTCCTCTTTACCACCTGTCGTGATCACACTGCGCCAGTACTTACCTTTCAATGCACTTTGATCACCAAACGCAAAACCTTTACCTAGTACGCGATCAAACCACTCTTTGAGTAACGCAGGGCAAGAGTACATAAACAGAGGGTGTTGGAAGACGATGATGTCATGTTCAAGAAGCAGTTCATGCTCAAACGGAACATCAATAAAGAAGTCCGGATAAGCCGCATAGAGATCATGAATTTTAACATGACCGAGCGACTCTATTTTTTTCAGCATCACTTGATTAGCAATTGAGGTTTGAGGCTCTGGGTGAGCAAAAATCACCAAGACCTTGGGTACTGTGTTATTTGTAGATAACAAATCACTCATTCCTTTGAAACATTCCTTACAGGGCAAACGGTGGCAATGCCAAGAAAATTCTAACAAAAGTTATTAATATGTTATTGGCATCATAACCCAATTTGCATTGTGATCGACTTTTATCTGGTTTCCGCCTACTATGCAGGCGTCTGTTCACCTCTTAATTCTTTGCGATTTCTATGATTACTTTCTCGGATATTCAACTACTGCGCGGCGGTAAACCTCTGCTTGACCAAGCATCTGCGACTCTACACCCTGGCGACAAGGTGGGTTTAGTTGGTAAAAACGGTTGTGGTAAGTCCACACTGTTCGCTCTTATCAAAGACGAACTATCGATTGATGCAGGGTCATTCAGTAAGCCAGCACACTGGGAGCTGGCATGGGTAGCTCAAGAAACGCCAGCGCTCGAGAGAACCGCAATTGAATATGTGATTGACGGTGATCGTGAATATCGTGGTTTAGAAGAGCAGCTGCTGAAAGCAGAACAAGCGGATAACGGTACACTGGTAGCAGAGATTCACGGCAAGATAGAAACCATTGGTGGCTACAGTATCAAAGCAAGAGCTGCAGAACTACTGGACGGCTTAGGCTTTAGCCAAGACCAGATGAGTTGGAACCTGACTCAGTTTTCTGGTGGTTGGCGTATGCGTCTGAACTTAGCGCAGGCTCTATTGTGTCGCAGTGACCTACTGCTACTCGATGAACCGACCAACCACTTGGACTTAGATGCCGTAATGTGGCTAGAACGTTGGCTACAAACCTACCCTGGCACACTTATCCTAATTTCGCACGATAGGGACTTCCTAGACCCTATCGTCAATCGCATCGTTCACGTTGAGAACCAAAAGCTTAATGAGTACACGGGTAACTACTCATCGTTCGAGAATCAGCGCGCTCAGAAGTTAGTGCTGCAACAAGCAATGTACCAGAAGCAACAAAAGCAGATGGCGCACATGCAGAGCTACATCGACCGCTTCCGCTACAAAGCTTCAAAAGCACGCCAAGCACAAAGCCGTATCAAGGCGCTCGAAAAGATGGAGCAAGTATTACCGGCTCAGTTCGATAACCCATTCAGTTTCGAATTTAGAGAGCCTGACGCACTGCCAAACCCTATTTTGATGATGGATGAAGTATCAGCAGGCTACGGCGATAATCTGATCCTCGAGAAGATCCGCTTGAACCTTGTTCCAGGGAGCCGCATTGGTCTACTCGGTCGCAACGGTGCGGGTAAATCGACGTTGATCAAGCTGCTTTCTGGTGAGCTGAAGCAACAAGCCGGTGAGCTGAGCTACTCGCAAGGTGTCAAGATTGGTTACTTCGCACAGCATCAATTAGAAACCTTGCACCCGGAAGAGACGCCACTGCAACATATGATGCAGATTGCGCCAAAGCATACAGAGCAACAACTGCGTGATTACCTAGGTAGCTTTGGTTTCCAAGGAGATAAAGCGCTAGATAAGGTCGCCCCTTTCTCTGGTGGCGAAAAAGCACGTCTCGTACTGGCTCTGCTGGTTTGGCAGAAACCGAACCTATTGCTACTCGATGAACCAACCAACCACCTAGACTTAGACATGCGCCAAGCATTAACAATGGCGTTGCAAACGTTCGAGGGGGCAATGGTGATTGTATCGCACGATAGATACCTGCTGCGTGCAACAACCGATGATTTATACCTAGTGCATGACCGTCAGGTCGCGCCTTTCGACGGTGATCTAAACGACTATTACAAATGGCTCACTGACCAGCAAAAAATCGAGCGTAAAGAGGCACAGGCGCAGGCACCAGCTAAAGATGGCACCAACAGTGCTGCAGCCAAAAAAGAGCAGAAACGCCGTGAGGCAGAATTCAGAAAACTAACGGCTCCGCTGCGCAAAAAACTGACCCAGTTCGAGAAACAAATGGATAAGTTCACAGCGGATCTAGAGGAAGCTGAACAGCAATTGTCTGACACTTCGCTGTATGAAGCCGAAAATAAAGCTAAACTTAACCAAGTACTCGCACTACAAGCCACCAGCAAGTCTCAACTTGAAGAGGTTGAAATGGAGTGGATGTCTGTTCAAGAAGAGCTTGAGCAGATGGAACAGGATATGGAAAATTTATGAGTTCAGAGCATGCACCGACAACGCTGACGCTAGAGAGACTTTGGCAATTTAGCCTTAGTTATTACAGTGCTCGCGGCGTTAAAGATGCATGCCTGACTCTGCAGAACCAATATCATGGTAACGTAAACCTACTGCTGCTCCTCAAATGGTTAGACGAGCAGCAACTTGCTTTCGAAGAGACCGAATGGCACCACATACAGCAATGTTTAAGTCGCTCGGAATCACTACTACTCAGCTACCGTGAATTGCGTAAACATCTCAAGCCTCACGTGGTCGACTCATTGTATCGTGAAGCGCTGCAGTTCGAACTTCAACTCGAAAAACAGCAACAGTCAGATCTGGTTGACTGTATCAATCGCCTTCCCCTGACAACAAGCACAGATACACCGCTGGTGTTGCAGTACTGCCGCTTACTCTCTGCCGAATCGCTGTATGAGTTCTTTTCAGAACCATTATCCCCTCAAGAACAAACAGCAACCAACTGAACATCTCTATAGTCACTTACGTTTCAATGCATTAGCTACGTCAATTCTTGGTCAACACTCATCACTCACCACTTGCACACAGCGTCAAGATCGACCAAGCTCAAAGAGAAACGCGAGTGATATCTCAGCCCCAGAGAATGATGGAACCTCTACTATGACAATTTTTACCGCTGCGACTGGCCTATCTAACCCCCACCTTCAGACTTTGGTCCCTAGGTTTATTCGTAAGCAGGCGCTGTTCCACCCTCACTGGCAAACACTTGAAACGCCTGATCATGATTTTCTCGATTTAGCGTGGAGCGAAGACCCAAACAACGAAGGTCTCGATCGTAAACCAATCTTCGTGCTTTTTCATGGCCTTGAGGGCAGCTTTGAAAGCCCCTATGCCAACGGTCTTATGAACGCTTTTGCCGAAGATGGATGGTTATCAGTAATGATGCATTTTCGTGGCTGCAGCGGTAAACCCAATCGCCTAGCTCGCGCGTATCACTCCGGTGAAGTAGAAGATGCACGCTTTTTCTTAAGAAACCTGCATGCTCAGTTCCCTAATAACCCTAAGGTAGCCGTCGGTATCTCTTTAGGCGGTAACATGTTGGCTAACTATCTGGCTGAATACGCTGATGACCCTTTGTTGTCTGCGGCAACTATTGTTTCAGCACCATTTGATCTTGCCAGTTGCTCGAGTCGAATCGAAAAAGGGTTCTCTAAGGTCTACAAGAAGTACTTGTTGAACTCACTTAAATCCAACGCGCTTAAGAAAGAGAAGTTGCTTTCAGAAAAATTAGGCATCACTGCAGACACGATCAAGAAGATCGAGAAGCTGTATGAGTTCGATGATTTGATCACGGCGCCTCTGCATGGCTTTAAGAATGCGCAAGATTACTACGCGCAATGCTCCGCATTACCAAAGCTTAATCGCATTAAGCTTCCTACGCAGATCATTCATGCCAAAGACGATCCTTTCATGACCGATGATGTGATTCCGAAATTCATTCTGCCGGATAACATAGATTACCGACTGTTCCAGAAGGGTGGACACGTTGGCTTCATTACTGGTAGCACCTTCAACCCTAAGTTTTGGTTGGAAGAGGCACTGCCTGCCTACTATGAAAGTATTCAGGATTCGGCATAATAGCGCCACATTGAACTCGGTATTCAAACACTGAGCCAAACGTTAGTAACCTTTAAACATACTCATGAACATAAAAGAGAGATGTATTTATGATCATTCCATGGCAAGACATCGCCCCTGAAACTCTAGAAAACCTCATCAAGGAGTTCGTGCTCAGAGAAGGTACCGATTACGGCGATGTTGAGATCTCACTGCAATCAAAAATCGACCAAGTAAAGCAGCAGCTGCAATCTGGGGAAGCGAGCATCGTTTTTTCTGAACTGCACGAAACTGTCGATATCCAACTCACTAAACGCTTCTAGGCTGCCATAAAAAAATAGCCGTGTTATAGTGGAAAACGATTGCTAACAAGTAAGTTATTCTAACGACAAGGGTTGTCATGTCCGCTAAACATCCAATTATTGCGGTTACGGGTTCTTCAGGAGCCGGTACCACCACTACCTCAGAAGCCTTCCGAAAAATGTTCAACATGATGGATGTGAAGGCGGCTTGGGTTGAAGGCGATAGTTTCCACCGCTTTACTCGTCCAGAAATGGATGTCGAGATCCGAAAGGCTCGAGAGCAAGGCAAGCACATCAGTTACTTTGGCCCGCAAGCCAACGACTTTGGTGCGCTTGAAGAGTTCTTCCGTCAGTATGGTAACGAGGGGACTGGGCAAGTCAGACGCTACCTGCACACCTTTGATGAGGCGGTGCCTTACAATCAAATGCCGGGCACTTTTACCCCATGGCAAGAGATTCCAGAAAACTCTGATGTGATGTTTTACGAAGGTTTACATGGTGGGGTTGTTGATGGTGATGTGAACGTATCGCAACACGTTGACCTGCTGATTGGCATGGTACCCATCGTTAACCTAGAGTGGATTCAAAAATTCGTCCGAGATACACGTGATCGCGGGCATTCACGTGAAGCGGTAATGGACTCTATTGTTCGTTCAATGGACGACTATCTCAACTACATTACCCCACAGTTTTCACGTACCCATATCAATTTTCAGCGAGTACCGACCGTTGATACCTCTAACCCACTTAATGCAAAGGGCATCCCTAGCCTTGACGAAAGTTTCGTAGTTATTCGTTTGCGTGGTATCAAAAACGTCGATTTCCCGTACTTACTCGCTATGATTGATGGCTCATTTATGTCTCGTCACAATACACTTGTTGTGCCAGGCGGGAAAATGAGCTTTGCTATGGAGCTCATCGTAAGACCAATCTTACAGCAGCTCATTGAAACGGGAAAAATTGGCTAACGGAACAGCATTCCGGTTGATTACTTTTCATACCGTGATCATGTGCACAATTTTGCGTAAAAAATCGTAGCTTGGTCACGATTAAAATCAAGAAATAGTGACTGAAAAAGGATACTATTCTTAACCGAAACACAAGATAGCTTGCAGCACAGAACAAGTGCTCTTATCCTAAGAAGTCAAATTCAGGCTTAGCTAAAATATGGAAAGCGGCAAGCATACCCTGCAGAGGAAGTGAGATATTATGGTTCTAGGTAAACCTCAAACCGATCCAACATTAGAGTGGTTCCTTTCACACTGTCATATTCATAAGTACCCTTCAAAGAGTACTCTGATTCACGCTGGTGAAAAGGCAGAGACCCTGTACTACATCGTTAAGGGTTCTGTGGCAGTTCTTATCAAAGACGAAGAAGGTAAGGAAATGATTCTTTCTTACCTAAACCAAGGCGACTTTATCGGCGAACTTGGTCTATTCGAAGAAGACCAAGAGCGTACTGCATGGGTTCGTGCAAAATCTCCTTGTGAAGTTGCAGAGATTTCTTTCAAGAAATTCCGTCAACTTATCCAAGTGAACCCAGACATCCTGATGCGTCTTTCTGCGCAAATGGCTAGCCGTCTGCAAGTAACCAGCCAAAAAGTTGGTGACTTAGCGTTCCTTGACGTTACTGGTCGTATCGCACAAACGCTACTAAACCTAGCGAAACAACCTGATGCGATGACTCACCCAGACGGCATGCAAATCAAGATCACTCGTCAAGAGATCGGTCAGATTGTTGGCTGTTCACGTGAGACTGTTGGTCGTATCTTGAAGATGCTAGAAGAGCAAAACCTAATTTCTGCTCACGGTAAAACTATCGTTGTTTACGGTACTCGTTAATCTCGATTAACTGAGCAAAAATTCAAAAGCCACCAAATGCGAATTTGGTGGCTTTTTCTTTATCGATAGAAGATACGAGATGCGAGATGCGAGATGCGAGATGCGAGATGCGAGATGCGAAAAGAACTCACAGAGTCCTATTTGTAAACTGTCTCGAAGAGAAATGTATCGCACCTCTAGGGCAACCCAGTGCTCGTATCTTTCTTTAACCGTTGGTGCTCTCGAAGATCTTGTCGGCCGATGCTGCAACAAAACCTGTGTAAAGCTCGCCATTAGCCATTGGGTAGCGCTTAGCAAACTCATAGAAGCCGCCAGGAACTAACTCCGCGCCCTCAGAGAATTCAACCTTCACTTTATCCGCCATTGTTGATGATTGCTCTAGCAGAACCTCTGGAGAACCTTTCACTTGACCGCCAACACTATTGATCGTAAAGCCAGACTCACTCAGGTGATCATTCACGGCTTGGACTTCAGTGAACTCATTTAGCTGGTTCACGCTCACGGTAAAGTGGTTAGCACCGTAACCATGCGCGGCCAACCAAGACGCGTATTCGCTCTCTGTCGCCAATTGTTTGTAATCTTGGAAATCCAAGTCCCAAAGACGACCGCCATATAGGAAGTCTTGCCCTTCTAACTTGCTTGCATCCACTTGCGCAACCAACTTAGCAACGATCGCTTGTAGCTCTGCAGAACACTCTTCCACTTTCAGTTCACTAATGAACACTTTTGGTTGCGTTGGATCTGGGTGTTCAAAGTGCTTAGCCACGAGTTTCTTACTTTCAAACAGGTAGTCACCACACGCTTTGTAACCAAGTGCTAAGAAAGGTTTAGCAAGCGTATCAATCCCCAAAGGCGCAACATTAAACGTACGCAGCGCGATGTGATCATTGATAAGGTCTTCCTCTTCTTTCAACAGCTGATGTACCTTCTCAGCAGATGGGCAGAGGCGTTCGATGTAGTCATCCCATAGGGATTTGAACAGTAGATCGGGTGTCATGGTGACTCCTTGTCGGGTTCTAGCAAGCTAGAGAGTTGGATTAGAAAGAGTGTGGCTGCGACGAGGCGTCAGCAGCCATCAGCTTGTGACATACTTATTTTATAGTTATATCTCGCAAGGTCAGACGCCTTGCGAGTAATCCAAAGGAGGCCAAACTTCCCTGCCTCCAATTGATGATTTACGTTGTTAGTGGCGATTGATTGCTTTCTACAATTCGATACCCGGGCTAAAGGTCGCTGGAAGTTGCGTTTCACCGCCTTCCATCGATGCCATTGGGTATGCACAGTAGTCCGCTGCGTAGTAAGCACTCGGGCGTAGGTTGCCCGAAGCACCTGGGCCACCAAATGGTGCGTCACCACTTGCGCCTGTTAGCTGACGATTGCGGTTAACAATACCTGCACGGATATGATCAACGAAGTATTCCCACTCAGAGTCGTCTGTTGATACAAGACCTGCAGACAAACCAAAACGTGTATCGTTCGCCAATTCAACCGCTTGCTCTAGTGACTCATAACGAACAACCTGCAGCAGTGGGCCGAAGTACTCTTCG
This sequence comes from Vibrio sp. THAF190c, assembly GCF_009363355.1. NCBI lineage: Bacteria > Pseudomonadati > Pseudomonadota > Gammaproteobacteria > Vibrionales > Vibrionaceae > Vibrio > Vibrio sp. THAF190c. Next base: position 2,988,660 of record NZ_CP045338.1, read on the forward strand.
TCTGGCAACTCTGCAATGTTAGTTGCATCGATGATGCCCGGAGTGACGAATGCAGCTTCACCAGCTTTCGCTTCAACTAGGCTTACACCGCCTAAAGATTGCAGGTTTGCTTGCGCATCTAGAATGAACTTAGCCGCTGCTTCTGAAATTTGTGGCCCCATGAAAGGAGCAGGCTCAGCGAAAGGTTGGTCTACACGAATCTTCTTGGTTGCTGCTACTAGGCTATCGAGCAGCTGATCACCCTTCTCGCCCACTGGAACATACAGACGACGCGCACAAGTACAACGTTGACCCGCACTGATAAAGGCTGATTGGATAATGGTGTATACCGTAGCATCGACATCACCATAGTGCTCACTGATCACCATAGGGTTGTTACCACCCATTTCTAGTGCCAGCATCTTGCCTGGTTGACCGGCAAACTGACGGTGTAGTATATGTCCCGTGTTAGCACTACCCGTAAATAGCACACCATCTAGGCCTTTAGCATCCGCTAGAGCAATGCCTGTCTCTTTAGCGCCTTGAACAAGGTTAATGACACCAGCAGGTAGGCCAGCTTCTTGCCAAAGCTTCATCGCGAACTCACCTGTCCACGGTGTCTGCTCCGATGGTTTGAATACAATCGTATTGCCCGATAGCAATGCAGGAACGATATGACCATTAGGCAGGTGACCCGGAAAGTTGTAAGGTCCAAATACTGCCATTACACCTAGAGGGCGATGACGCAGAACGATCTGGTTACCTGCAGCTTCACGTGATGATTCACCAGTACGGTCGTGATATGCACGAATTGAGATAGCAATCTTACCCGCCATCGCACCCGCTTCAGTGCGAGTCTCCCAGATTGGTTTACCCGTTTCTTTAGCGATGATTTGTGCGATTTCTTCGCTGTTCTCTTTCACTTTTTCCGCAAACTTAAGCACAATCGCTTCACGCTCAGCAAAGCTAAGTTTCTTCCAAGTTAGGAACGCTTCGCGCGCCGCAGCTACCGCTGATTCAACTTGATCAGGTGTCGCACTGTCGCCTTTCCACACTACTTGGTTGTCGTATGGGCTAACTGATGTCATCGCTTCGCCTTGACCGGCTACCCATTGCCCTGCAATCCACTGAGTCATACTTCTATCCTTCTTTGACTAACCATCGAGCTCTATTGAGCCAACATACGAACAAAATCGCCTTCTTGAACTTCCAACGCCTCGGCCACGTTCGGCGCAAGGATTACTTTACCGCTAGCTTGGTCATAAGCACCTTTGGCTGCGACCGCGCGGAAGTTTTCAAATGAGGTGTTACCAATCAGGTAATCTTGGGAGCTTGCATGCTCACTGATTTCAACCTGAGCACGAATTGAATGGCGCACCGATTCGATATTACGCAAATCACACTCAACCGTAGGGCCTGCATCGAAGATGTCGACATAACCACGGTTAGTAAAGCCTTCACGCTCAAGCAGTTTCAATGCTGGGCGTGTTTTCTCGTGTACTTGACCAATCACATCTTGTGCTTCTTGACTCAACAGGTTGATGTAAATTGGTAGCTTAGGCATCAGATCAGCAATAAAGCCTTTCTTACCAATACCCGTTAGATAATCCGCCAATGTAAAGTCGATTGAGAAAAAGTGCTCTTGAAGCCACTGCCAGAATGGTGAATTACCATCATCATCAGATACACCGCGCATTTCCGCAAAAATAGTCTCAGAGAAGCGCTCTGGGTGTTCAGCCATAAGTAGGAAACGACACTTAGACATTAAGCGGCCGTTTAATCCTTTACGGAAGTCAGGGCGTAAGAACAGCGTACAAATTTCGCTGCAACCTGTGTAGTTATTACCGAAAGTCAGTAGCTTAACAACGTTATTTACTTTAAGTCGTTGTGAAGAGTGCACCACTTTGCTGATGTGGTAAGAGTAAAAAGGCACATCCCAGCCAATCGAGGCTTCAATGCCCGTCGTACCAGCAACTTCGCCCGTTTCAACGTCAAAACCGACCATTAGGTAACCTTCGTCACCCGGCTCAGTTACGTTTTCTTTAGCAAAGCTGTATTCAGAGTGTGTAATTCGATTGGTTAACAGTTCTTCGTTAACCGGAAGAGATGTAAATCCATGTCCTGACTCGACCGCACAGGTGTGTAGCGCATCGTAATCAGATAATTTAATTGGGCGTACAACAAGCATCATTATTCCCTCCAGATGCAAAACAGGCCCAAAACATTAAGCTTGGGCCTTGAGCTGTGCGTCATGAGATCGCTCTTGTGGCGATCATTTCTATGACGCCGCTTGAGGCTTATACTAGCGAAGCAATTGCTTTATCTAGTTTTGCTAAGCCCTCTTCAATTTCTTCTTTAGTGATCACAAGTGATGGTGTGAAACGAACAACGTTTGCACCCGCAACCAACACCATCAGACCTTCTTTACCCGCAGCAACTAATACGTCGCGCGCACGGCCTTGCCATTCGTCATTCAGGGCAGCACCTAATAGCAGACCTTTACCACGAACTTCACTAAAGATTTGATATTTTTCATTAATCTTCTCTAGACCATCACGGAATAGCGCTTCACGCACCTTCACGCCCTCTAGAGTTTCCGGTTGGCTAACAACATCAACAACCGCTTCTGCAACCGCACATGCCAGTGGGTTACCACCGTAAGTTGAGCCATGAGTACCCACTTTCAGGTGTGGTGCTAGCTCGTTAGTTGTTAGCATTGCACCGATTGGGAAACCACCACCAAGTGATTTTGCAGTGCTCAAGATATCCGGAGTCACACCTAAGCCTTGGTAAGCGTAGAAGTTACCCGTACGGCCGTTACCAGTTTGTACTTCATCGAAAATCAGCAGTGCATTGTGCTTATCACACAGTTCACGCACCGTGTTCACAAACTCTGATGTTGGAGAAATGATGCCGCCTTCACCTTGCAGAGGCTCCATCATGATGGCACAAGTGCGATCAGAGATATGTGCTTCTAGTGCTTCGATATCGTTGTATGGAAGGTGAGTTACATCACCAGGTTTAGGACCAAAGCCATCTGAGTATGCAGCTTGACCACCAACAGTAACCGTAAAGAATGTACGACCGTGGAAACCTTGTTTAAATGCAATGATCTCAGATTTTTCTGGACCATGAACGTCTGCAGCCCAACGACGAGCTAGCTTCAGTGCCGCTTCGTTCGCTTCTGCACCTGAGTTTGCGAAGAATACTTTCTCTGCAAAACATACGTCTGTTAGCTTTTTAGCTAGGCGCAGTGCTGGCTCATTAGTCATTACGTTACTTAGGTGCCACAGCTTATTCGCTTGTTCAGTCACAGCGTCAACCATCGCTGGGTGACAGTGACCCAAACAGCTCACCGCAATACCACCAGCGAAGTCGATATACTCACGACCCTGCTGATCCCAAACGCGTGCCCCTTCCCCTTTTACTGGGATCATTTCCATAGGGTTGTAACAAGGCACCATGACCTCATCAAATAGACTACGTTCCACTTTATTTTCCACTGTCATCACACATTCCTTCTCGATACTGCAAGCTTCGCAAAATAAGCGTAATGGTTCATATCCGAGACAAAGGTATTTTGTCTCGCCATCATCCTGCTGCAGCATTATATTTACATTTAATTAACCTTTTCAATAGTAGATTATTCTTTCGCCATGCTAAACAGCCAGGCGAACGTTACTACCTATGACTATTTATGCATCAAGGTATCTATTTTATGAAGCTTTTTTTGCTTATACGTGCTTTAGGAAAGGAGAAATGCAGGTAAAACAGGCCCTGAGAGGGGTTCGAGAGGAAATAACGCGAATAACTTTGCATAGGTAGAAAAAGCATTATTCACATCTATAAATGTTATAAAAAGTGATCGGTGTCAGAAGGATTCAAACACTCAGCGTGCTAGAAAATTAGCAAGCAGTTGGTGCCCTTGCTCTGTTTTAATCGATTCAGGGTGAAATTGTACTGCGTCGATCGGCAAAGTCTTATGTTGATAGCCCATGATTTCGTCCATACGGCCATCTTCAAACTCAGTCCAAGACGTCAGTTCAAAACAGTCCGGCAGAGTACCGTTCTTCACGACCAAGGAGTGGTAGCGTGTGACTGTTAGCGGATTGTTCAGCCCTTGAAAAACGCTCTTGCCAGTATGACGAATTGGCGAGGTTTTTCCATGCATTACCTGCCTGGCTCTCACCACCTCACCACCGAATACTTGAGCGATAGCTTGGTGACCGAGACACACACCTAAGATAGGCAGCTTACCCGCGAAGTATTCGATCGCAGCAAGCGAAATACCCGCATCATCAGGTGTACATGGCCCTGGAGAAATAACTAGGTGACTGGGTTGGAGCGCTTCAATACCGGCGACATCAATCTCATCATTACGCACAACCTTGACCTCTGCACCCAACTCACAAAAGTATTGGTACAGGTTGTAGGTAAAAGAGTCGTAGTTGTCGATGATAAGTAACATACGTAAATCGTAACCGTATTGAAGAGAACAATAGGATGTGTATTGTGCAGTAAGAGATTAGAAAGGCAAGTCTTTCTACTTATTTACTATTTAAACGAGCCCCATAAAGAAGAGGCGCACTAGGCGCCTCATATCGTTTTTCTTAGATTACTTACAATCTTTCTCGAAGATAGTATCAACCCAATGAGGGTTATCTACGAATGGGTTACGGTTACCCTGAATCTTTTGAATTTTGCTGTTGCGGTTGAATTCAAAGTGATCAACTGGGTCTTGCTCATTCCATTCCAGAAGTACACAAACATTACCTAAAGCAGTGCCGTTATTGATTACGCTTGGCACAAGCTCAAGGTCTGGGTTAGAGACATCGCTGGTATCTTTGCCTTCATAGCGCGTTGCCATGTAGAACATCATACGAGCAACATCACCCTTCACCTCATCACGAGGCTCAAATGAATCGCCGTCTTTTAAGTTACCCGCTTCAGGAGATTCTGAAGTTGGCGAACCACCATTGTCAAATTCTAGGTTGCCGCGCTCAGAGTTAATAGACGCATCTGTTGGGCGAAGGTGGTGAATGTCGGTGTATGCCGCAGCACGGCTATCATTGAACTCACCATTCGATTTAGGGTAACTGTGCTCACGGTTCCAAGCATCACCATCGTTGTTACCGCTGCTGGTAAATGTTTTCAACTGTGAGCGACCGGTATACATCAGAATAACGTTACTGCTGTTGTCTGGGTCTTCATCAGTCGTAGCAAGAGCATCCCATACATCACCATAAGAGAGCTGTGTAATACCCGTCGAGATAATGTTGTTCAGAGCTTCTTTCAGCTCATCACCTGTTTTGTTCAATGCGCTGTCGTAGTAGCCATCAGGGTTGTGCACTTCACCCGGTGGAACTGGTGGTTCAACAATCGTTGTTTGACAAGTTACCTTAGGTAGCATGCCGACAACATGTGGATCATGTGCTTGTTCATATGCCGCATTAACACTGAATGCACATGGGATAAGTAAAGTCAGTAGTGTCTTTTTCATACTTTTAATCAGGGGCGACGAAGCCCCTACTCCTTAATGCAATGAGGTTATTTGTTAAAACGACGACGTAGGAAGCCAAGTCCCAATAAGCTCAATAGACCGCCTAGGCCAAATGAACCACCATCGCTGCCAGAGTCACTCATTTGAGTAATAGACACTTGCTGCGTTTCAATCACTTTACCTTCAACAGCTGTTGTTACTGTGTAGTCACCAACCTCTAAACCTGAGATAGGCACTTCCGTCCAACCCAGCGCAATTTCGAACTGATCAAGAACGTCTTTCTGAACATTTGAAGAAGTTGCCACAAACGCTTGAGTTGCGTTGTTGAAGCTTACGGATACTTCATCACCCACTTTCAAGTAAGCAGAGTCTGAGTACTTAGTCAGATCAACAAAGTGTTTAAAGGTACCGCCACCAATCGGAGACTCAGGGCGAGGCTCATTGATTGGCTCATCGGGAAGCTCTACTGGCGTACCCGGTTGTACTGGCTGATCAGGATCCGGGAACACTGGATCAACTGGGTCAATTGGTTTACCCGCAAAGGCAATCGATAGTACTACTGGATCATGCCCTGCAGCGCGGAAAGAGTCAGAGTAGGCTTGACCCAATTCGTGCTTAGCATCCAGTGTTTGAGATTCACCGGCGTTAATATTCCAATGGGTTGCACCAACAACTTTCGACTTAAGACCTGCAGAAGTCAGAATATAGTCGAGGCTACCATTCTCATCTCCTTGAACGACGTTGTAGCTATTTGGATCTACAATTTCCATTACGTTCTCAAAACCGTAGCTATCAGCAACAACCACACCTTCTTCGTGTAGAGATTCATCACCGATGAAGGTTTTTTCAGCCGTCTTGATCTCGTAGTTTTCAGGTGCGCCTGAACGATCAGTCAGTACGGTGATTGCATCTTCGTTATTGAAGGCATTTAGGCTACCAAGGATGACTTTTTCGCCTTCCATTTCAGCCAGTTTCTGGCCTAGATAATCCGCCGCAGACACACGTAGATTCTCACAACCGCCTTGGCGATCGTCATCCGATGTATCTTCTAGACAAACTTGGTCTTTATCCGCAAAGTGGTTAACCGCAACCACAAGCTTATCTTCACGATCTTTAAACGAGAAGACAGGGACAACAGCTGCATGTTGAGTCGTAAACTCACCATTTTCAGCTTCTTGTTTCGGCATTGGAATCACTTGTAGCGAATCTAAACCTACTGTGCTCGGACGGAAAATAACAAAGTTCGCTGTCGCTAGCTCACCTACCGTTGTTAGTCCTTCACTGCTAGCAATGTTGTACTGCTTAGTCTCTGGAAGGTCAGCATTAAGCTGAGTCACTAGGTAAGAAATCGCAGAGCTGTCTCCAAAGCCGTTGTTTTCCACTTCCATCAAGCCAACGATGTCCGCATCAAGCGCGGTTAACGCTGCAACAAGCTTCGCTGTTTGGTGATCAAACTGAGTTGAATCTTGCGCACCGGGTGTAGCATCGAACGCTAAGAAGTCATTGCTCTCACCGCCACCCTGCAAGCTATTGAAGTACTCTTGGGCATTAAATGTTGCGATACGAACATCACCCTCGTCAACTTTAGGTGCTAAGTCACGGTTGTTACCACGTGCGATGAAAGTATCGTTGTTCGCATCTTCTGTTACGTAGAAGCGGTAGTCTGAGTAAGAGTACCCAAGCACACCTTGAAGGTTACTTGCACGATCACCTACACGAATGAAATCTTCTGTCGAGCCATTTTGATCAATATCTGTTTTAGCAAAATCTGGGTACCACGCTGGTGCGCCAACAGTATCTTTCTTAAATGACTCAACGACTAAGCGTGCATCATCGTTACAGTCCGCTGCTTTTGCAGCTTCGTCAGTACCCGGGAAGTTCGCTTGGTTCGGGTGAACATTTGCTTTTCCTTGGCTAAGAACTAAGTTGTAACGCTTAGGTCCTTCGTCCAAGCTGTAGCTGCGTGAAACGCGCATATCAACGGTTGAAGTCAGGTTAACCAGCATGCCTTCATGACGCTCTAAGGTGAAATCGAACTCCGAGTCTGAAGCAATTTGCTCAAGGTTCACAGCCGATACTGAACCAGTGCCGACAGCTTTAATGGCTGTTGCAGGGATCTGAGTCCAACCATAGTTTTCTTGAACCGGGCCAGTTACCTGAACCTTATCACCCACACTTAAACCAGTTACATCACCGACAACAAAGATACCGTCAGAGGTTTTCGGATCGCTATCTGGCGTTTCATCTTGCATGTAGAAACCAACAGCAACATCACCATCAAGCGCTTCGCTCTGAATCGCGGTGATCACGCCTTCAACGGTAAAGGTTTCATCAGAGATGAATTTACCATTAGCAGGGTCTGTGTATGGAGAAGCCCAAGAGTCACCTTGAAGCTGGCTGATCAGTGTATCTGGTGATGGATCTGGGTCCGGATCTGGGTCCGGATCTGGATCAGGGTCTGGGTCAACTGAACCATTGACTTTACCTAGGCCGTCAAACGTATCTTTGACTAGCTCTGTCCAGTCTGATTCATTGTAAGTCACAGACGGTGATGTGCCATTTCTTTGCAATGTAACATCTTTACCCCAACCACTCGCTGTCGGGACCGCGCCTACTACATCGACAAGTGTATCACCGTTGAAGAGACCGACAGCATCGCCACCATTATGATATAAGCCACCGGTAATAGAGCTTATGCCATCATCTAGAGTGATAGTTGCTGAGTCATGTAGGACAACCAGTACCGACTTCGAAGGTAATGTTTGTCCGTCAAGGATCACCATATCCAATGGAGTCTCGTCACCATCCTTATAACGAACTAATTTATAGCCCGTTAGGTCGATATCTTCAGAACCATTGTTATAGAGTTCGATTGCCTTGTTGTTTGAGCTACCTTCTACATATTCTGTAATAACAACTTCACCGCCACCCAACTCAACCTTGCCAAAATCACTCCAATCATTCATATCTACAATTTTAAACTTATCTGCATCATAAGTTGTGCTTGGAGACATGTTTGTTCTGCGTAGTGTAACGTCTTTATTAAAATCTTGACCGTCGCCAGCACCGACGATATCAACGACAGTGCCATTGTTTCGAACAGCGACAGCATCATTACCATTGAAGTAAGTAACTGTAGACTCAACGTCACCTTTACCTTTTAATTCATCAGCAGCGCTTGCGTTAACAATGACATAAGTTTGCCCAGAAGCCAGCGTCACGCCATCCAAAGATTGACTGTTATTCCAGTCACCACCATTCGGGGCAAGATCGACCGTATACCCATCCAAAGTAGCAGAAGAAGAACCGACATTGGCGATTTCAATTGCTTTGTTACTCCCTGAACCTTCAGTGATCTCAGAGATAATAATATTTGCATTTGCAATAGGTGCGATCACAGCACCAACAGCAATCGCTATTAAACTTTTTTTCATGTTTGAACCTCAAAGGTAAACAAATTTATATCCATATCAGCCAAGGTAACTCTGTGTTTCCTCAGCTCTACTCAAAAGAAAGGGTTAGTAAAAATTACTAACCCTTTTATCAATTACTGACGACGGCGGCGTAGGAAACCAAAGCCAATCAGTGACAACAGAGCACCGAAGCCAAAGCTACCACCCGAACCATCGTATTCAGGTGTCACTGGCGATACATTGCTTGAATCTCGTTTAACGATATCCGTAGTCATTGATTTCGACTCGACCACTTGCGATGTAGAACTAGCTTGACTTGCTGCGTCACGCTTCAAAGTCATCGTAAAGGTGTACTCGCCGGTCTCAAGACCTGCGACATCAAACATAACAGTCTGTTCACCATCTTTACTCAATGTGACCTTAGGTAGACCTACATTTGCAGGGCGAGGAGAGATAGCAATTTCCGCGATGTCACCAGATTTAGCTTCTTTTGAAACAGGGAAGCCGATATCAGCGCGACCACTCTTAATTGCGATCTTCACCGATGTTTCACCCGCTTCACCATAGGTGTAACCAAGCGTTACCATCGCAGGATCGTGGTCTGAAGAGCGGAATGGCGACTGTTCATAGAACGGATTGCTCACTTCATCTGACGCTTTCTTATAGTTGCTGTAATCATATAGAGATGATTCTGGCGCATTAATATGCCAATCCACAGCATCCACTAAACGCTTTTCAAGAGAAGGGGTGATCAGTAAGTGATCAAGAGAGCCAATTTCGGTGTTGTACGAGTAGCTCCATGCCGTTTTTCCTGCTGGTGTTTTCAGGTTTAGGGCATTTAAGTAGCCAAACGTTTTAGTGATTCGTTGGCCATCTAACTCAAACACTTTGCCGTCTACAGAGGTGTAACTTGACGCATAAATCTCTTTATTTGTCGGGTTGTCCGTTAGAATCAACATTGGATCCTCAAACGCATAAGAGTTCATATCACCCAGTACAACTTGATCGCCACCAATCTTAGCCATTTCAGTACCTAGGTGGTACGCTGCCGCAGAACGGAAGTTCTCACAAGAACCTTGGTAATCATCATTGCGGACATCATCATTTACTGGGTCAAAACCTTCCCAAGTTTCCCAGCCAACCCAATCTTCATAACAAGTTGAGCCTTTCGACTTAAGGTGGTTGATCGCAACAGTCAGTTGCTTACCTGTGCTCAAAACGTTAAACGTTGCCGCTACAGTATTACGTTGGTAGTTATCTCCACTTTCACGAATCGCACCCGTGTCGTCAACAATTGGTGCGCCCGATGCATCGACAATCATTGGTGCGTGCTGTTCAGGCATTGGAATCACTTTACCTGATACTAAAGACACCTTAGACGGACGGTAAATAACACCCGTTGTGATTACATCAGTACCAATGGTGTCTTGCTCATCTAGGACTGTGTCACCGTTCTTATCGAAGCCTACAAACACATAACGGTTGTGTTGTGATGTCGAGTAATGACGTTTGTTGTAATCTTCTTCGTCATACTTAGCGTTCACTTTGGCCAGCAATTGCTTGATTGCACCAAAGTCACCAAAACCATTGTTCTCGACTTCCATCAAGCCAAGTACATCAGCATTTAAGCTAAAGATTGCTTCAACAATCTTGGCTTCTTGACGCTCAAACTCTTCTTGCGATTTTGCACCACGATTATCACCAAATGAATTGCTTGAACCGCCATATGGTGAGTTGAAGTAATTCAATACGTTTTGTGTCGCGACTTTAATTGTAAAACCGTGGTCACCATAAGAATCTTCAACATCAATGTTGTGAAGCATGTAGTCCGGCGATCTCTTATCAGTATTAGCCACAGTACGAGGGGTATTAGCGGTAATGTCTGTATCTTTCATGACAAAGTCAGCTTTTGGTACCAAACGATATTCGCTAAAGCTGTAGGTAAGCACACCTTCTACATTTTTGATGCCATCGTTAATACGGATCGGATATTTATTTGGGTCGTCGTTGAATTGTGGGTAGTAAGGGATCTTACCGTTACTTGGCGCAGTCGCACTATCTAAAAACAAAGTGGCATCTTTGTTTTGTTGAATTTTTGCCAGGGACTCAAAGCTACCTGCAATATACTTTTGGTTTGGGTGGAAGTTGGGTTCCTCATAAGCAAGTGCGATGTTGTTACGATATTGTTCTTTATGATAAAGCTCAAAGTCGAACGCAAATGCACGTGTTACGCGCATGTCTTGATTGCCTGTTTTAGTATCGTCCATATCTTCAACAAGCTTCACTAACATGCCTTCATAGCGTTCTAGCGTTTTAGCGAATGAAGCACCGTCACTCTTAAGACGCTTGAGTTCAACTGCAGGAGTCAAAACAGGAGTGCTGTTGACCACATTCCATTCACCATCTTTTTCAAGAGCAAATTGAGTTTGACCTGACTCCTCACGCACTTTACCAACAACCGTAATCTCTTGACCAAGCATCGAGCTAGTTGCTTTTTCAGAATTTACAAATAAGCCATTGGATGTCATTGGATCTTCATCATCATCGAACAAGAAGAAACCTTTCGATATTCCTTGGTTAGCACTTGTTAGGACATACGCCACACGAGCAGTCACTTTAAAATTCTTCGTTGTCTCGTATACTTTGTTATCCTTCAGATCACTGCCATACTCCTCTTCAATCAAAGGAGAAAACATTCCATTACCTTGAACTTCTGAAATCGTAACATCTACAGGCGGTGTCGGTGGTGGCGGTGGGGTTTCTAGTGTTGGGAGACCTAAATCAGTATAAACATCCGTCCCCTTATTCACCCAATGTAGCGTTTCGTAACTAGAATCTGGAGACTTAGCATCATTAGTACGGCGCAAAGTAACTTCTTTCCCCCAAGAACTATTGATGCCAATAATGTCATGCACGTTTGTATGATCAGACGCTGCACCAATCCATACTGCATCGTCACCATTGAAATTCAATGCGTCATGGCCAATTGCTGTACCGCCATTTTGGTCGTTGTGACTACCAGAAAAAACAATTGTTGCGTCATTCGCTGCTACCGCATCTTTTAGATCTTTCGTTGCATTGTCAGCAACAACGATGATCGACTTACCGGCAGGAATCGTCACATTTTCTAATACTGGAGTGCTGTCATCAGGTTTTAAAACCTTATTGTTATACTTGCTGTAATACAGAGCATGATCTGTAAAAGTAAAATCTGAGGTGCCGAAGTTAGTAATTTCAATAGCACTGTTAATTGCATAGGTATCTACACTCGATTCCACGTATTCTGTGATAATTACATCATTGATGTCTGCCAGTGCCATGCCGCTAAGCACACTACTAATCGCACCAGCAAGTAGAGTCATTTTTTTATTCATTTCGATATCTCTCTGATTTAATTAGAAGTAAACGCGAGCGTAAGCGTAAGCGTCTTGAGCTGCTTCACCAGTGTTCCACTCAAGTGCAATCACACTAGAACGTGTTGGACGGTAGTTGACACCCAATGTGCCCCATACGCGCTCATCACCCCAGCTGTGCTTGTCGTTGCCACTTGCTGCTTGCTCATTGCGATTGTCAATCGCCCATTGCTCATACTCTTCGTAGTTGTATGAAGCAGTGAACTCCCAATTATCAGTAAACTGGTACTTCGCTGAAGCCAGGTAACCTTTGTTCTCTAGAGTTTGAAAATCATTGTTTACGTATGTTTTCTCACCAGTAACGGGATCAACTGAAACCAGTGTTCTTGACTGTGCAATATCTTCTTCTTCGAAGAACGCATTAACACCAAGGTGGAAAGTTTCCGTCACGGCAAGGCGCGCGCCCGCACCTAGTAGACGCTGCTCGCCATACTTCGATTTACCATCAGAGCCACCGCGGCCTTCCGCACCAGCTACGACAGAGAAGCGATCGCCAAAGTAACCAATGTAGCCATTCACGATTTCACCAAGCTCAGAGCCAGAAGATGATTCAGCGCGGTTGGTGTACGAAGCGCCAACTTTGATTGCGCCGAAGTACTTACCTTCATACTTTGCGGTCATGTCTTGGTCACCAGCTTCACCCGTTTCAACCGTGGTATCAAAAGTGAAGTCACCCCACTTGTCGTAATCATCAAATGCAGTATCGGTTAGACCTACCTCTACGTAGTGTTTTTGATTCTTGCTCTTGTACAGGTCATATCCAATAAAGACCTTATCGATCGCCAGAACCATATCACCTGAACCGTATTCCCAGTTCTCACGCTCATAGTCCAGCTCTAAGCGATAGTGCATCTTGTCTTGTTTACCTTTCACACCCATGGTTGCGAATGAGTCATCAATGAAAGTTTGGTCTGCGTAAAACTCACCGTATTCGTAGTTAGCGCCAATATGACCACCAACGCCGACCTCACCATAGAGTTTTACGAAGTCACCATTCTCATCTTCATAAATAGTTACGGCATTTACAGCCGATGCCATAAACAAAGAAGAAATAGCTAGCGCCACTGCATTTCTTTTTAACATCACTTATTTCCTTAAATTCAACACTCGTAATGGAATATCGTTCCAAAGCCAATTAGCGCGCAGAAATTCCAACCATTTATTTTATTAATATGGTTTCGATTGAAATTTACGCGTAAAAAAGCACAGATTCACAAGGGTGATTCTGAATGTAGCCAAGCTTACCTAGTTATATTAAACCTGTGTAATCTCTTACTTTTATGTAATTAGATAAAGCGATAAACACCATAAATGAGGTTTATTTCACATTTATGTCGCTGATACTACGGCGTTGATTATAAATCCAACAGAATGGGTAATGTGTAATAGAGCATTTCATCTAAATATTCAAAATATTGCTCTACATCTCAGAAAGTTAATTAAGTTAGTGTTAAATGAACTATTAATAAGGATTAATTTTACAGTTTAGAAAATTGGTACAATATAACAATTAAGGTGATTTTGATTACACACGCTTACAAATATATCTATTAATTATCGCCGCAATATATATAGGTAGTGAATGTGAGGTTTTTATAAATCTAAATCAGTAGAAACAAAAAAAAGCCTCTGTACTAGACAGAGGCTTTAGCAATGAATTTAGCGGTTGAAAACTATGGGCGAGTTACAAAACCTACGGCTTCGTAAGCCTTCTTCAGGGTTACTGCTGCGCGTTCTGAAGCTTTTTCTGCGCCCGCTTTCATTACTGCGTCCATGTAGGCACGATCTTCACGAATGCGGCGGTATTCAGCTTGGATTGGCTCTAGCATCTCAACGATTGCTGCGCCAACGTCTTTCTTAAATGGGCCGTACATCTCTACGCCTTGGTATTGCGCTTCAATCTCTTCAAACGTTTTACCCGTTGCTGCAGAGTACAGACCCATCAGGTTCGAGATACCCGCTTTGTTTTCCCAATCATGAGCAATGCGTGGTGGCATCTCCGCATCGGTTTGCGCTTTGTTGATCTTCTTGATGATCGACTTAGGCTCTTCCAGAAGCGTAATCACGTTCTTACGGTTGTCGTCCGACTTAGACATCTTCTTCGTTGCATCTTGTAGGCTCATTACACGTGCGTTCACGGTTGGAATGTACGGTTCTGGCACTTCGAAGATTGGCTGTTCAGGAGAGTAGATGTTATTGAAGCGAGTCGCGATATCACGCGCTAGCTCCAGGTGCTGCTTCTGGTCGCTGCCTACTGGTACTTGGTGAGCACCATAGAGCAGAATATCTGCTGCCATCAGCACTGGGTAATCAAACAGACCTACGTTTACGTCGTTCGAGTGACGCGCAGACTTGTCTTTGAATTGAGTCATACGGCTCAGTTCACCCATCTGCGTGTAACAGTTAAGAAGCCAACCAAGTTGAGCATGCTCTGGTACGTGTGACTGAACAAATAGCGTGCTCTTCTTTGGATCAACACCGACAGCAAGACAGATAGCTAGTGCGTCTAGAGTCGCTTCATGCAGAGCTTTAGGATCTTGACGAACCGTAACCGCGTGAAGGTCTACAACACAGTATTGGCAATCGTAGTCATCTTGCATCTGTTGCCATTGACGTAGAGCACCCAAGTAGTTACCGATACTTAGTTCACCTGATGGTTGAACACCACTCAATACGATGGGCTTGCTCATGGTTTTAATTCCTTTGCTTGTTCGCTAGTTTTGAACTCAACTCGTTTAACGTTGCGTCTTACAGACTAGCTTCTTAACTTAAATATAGAAAAGCCGCACAGCTCTTTCTGTACGGCTCATCCAGTGTACTCATTGACAAGTATTTTACTAGTAGGTTAGCTAACTTTTGTCCGCATTATGCTGAAACTAGAACGACATCTAGTAATTGAGCAACGCTATCTGCCACGTAGTCAGGTTTTGATGCTGAAATTGGCTCACCATGGTTATAACCGTAAGTCAGACCAAACGAGTGACAACCCGCATTCTTCGCCGCTTTAATGTCATTGCTTGAGTCACCGACCATCAGCATTTCGTCCGCTTTTACATTGTGCTTCTCTAACAGCCAGTTCAGCGCTACTGGGTTAGGTTTCTTTTCAGGGAATGAGTCGCCACCCAGCACATCTACAAAGTACTTATCGATACCGTGTTGCGCTAGCACATCTGGCACAAACTTCGATGGCTTGTTAGTTACCAATGCCATAGTGAAGCCCGCTTTATGCAGTTCAGCCAGTGTCTCTTTTACTGATGGATACAAGTGGCTTAGCTTATGACCACCTTGCTCATAAAAGTCATCAAACATCACACGAGCTTTCTTTAGTAACTCAGGATCTAGCTGAGGGTCGACCGTGAGACTGCGACTCAGGGAACGTCCGATAAGAACATCTGCGCCGTTACCTACGTAATCACGCACTTCCTCTTCACTTACCGCAGAAAATCCCATCGCCTGACACGCTTGGTCCGCTGCAACAGCAAGATCTGGCACGCTGTCCAACAAGGTTCCATCCAAATCAAAGGCAATCAGTTTTATTGAGCTTAATGACATCTTACTTTCCTATTTTTTGTATTCGCCTTATGAGTTGAGCAATAAGACGTAAAAAAGGGGCCAATCAGCCCCTTTATCTAAATTCTTTAGTTTAGGTCAACAGACCCTAGTTCTACTTTTATGCGTTAACTTTTGCAAGCTCTGCACGCATCTCATCAATGACTTCTTTGTAATCTGGCTGGTTGAAAATTGCAGAACCTGCCACAAACATGTCTGCACCCGCTTCTGCAATTTCGCGAATGTTATCCACTTTTACACCACCATCAATCTCAAGACGAATGTCACGGCCTGATTCATCGATCATCTTACGAACAGCGCGCAACTTATCTAAAGTGTGAGGAATGAAAGATTGGCCACCAAAGCCTGGGTTTACTGACATCAGTAGAATCAAGTCAACCTTGTCCATGATGTAATCTAGGCAAGAAAGCGGCGTTGCTGGGTTTAGTACTACACCCGCTTTACAGCCGTGCTCTTTAATAAGCTGCAGCGTGCGGTCAATGTGTTCAGAAGCTTCAACGTGGAACGTGATCATCGACGCACCCGCTTTAGCAAAATCAGGCACGATGTTATCAACTGGCTTAACCATTAGGTGAACGTCGATCGGTGCTGTAATACCGTAATCACGAAGCGCTTTACAGATAGGCGCACCAAAAGTCAGGTTTGGTACGTAGTGGTTATCCATCACATCAAAGTGCACAACGTCAGCACCCGCTGCAAGAACGCGTTCTACGTCTTCACCAAGACGAGCAAAATCTGCAGACAAAATAGATGGAGCGATTAGAAAATCTTTCATACCAGACCTCTTAAGAGTGAGTAAAAATGCGAATATCACCGCCTTGGTGGCATCTCATACACAAATACAAGGCTCAACCCCAAGACTATCTGGTGCGCAATTCTACCTAAGCGATGAAAGAGATCCTAGCAGTTCAAGGGAATTGTTTATCAAAGTGCCAAGTCAACGGTTCTAGCAACGTAATTAGCTGATTGGCTCACTAAACCGTCGCTATTCAGAAGCTTGTTGGTTCTTCTCTGCATAAAACAGCGCCAGTAGCTCATCGACTTTACTGCGGCCTGCCCCGTTACGACTGATAGTACGTTTCACTTTCACAACGTTAAGGTCTGCACCGTGATACAAACGACGTGTCAGTGTGGTGTCGTGGTTAGAGATCAACACAGGAATGCCACGCTCCATTGCTGTTTTCTCAGCGATGTCAGCGAGTGCAGCTTGGTCATCCAGTGAAAAACCATTACCTGCGTAAGAGGTAAAATTAGCAGTAGTAGAAAGCGGTGCATAAGGAGGATCGCAATACACTACACACCCTTTACGAGCGCGGCTAAAGGTTTCGCTATAACCTTCGCAAACAAACGTCGCTTTCTTGGCTTTCTCAGCAAAGAACTCTAGCTCAGCTTCAGGGAAGTAAGGCTTCTTATAAGAACCGAACGGCACGTTAAAGCCACCTTTTTTGTTATAACGACATAAGCCATTAAAACCAAAACGGTTCATGTATAAAAATGCCAACGAACGGTACATCACGTTATCCGTATCGTTGAACTGTGCACGGATATCTAAGTACGCTTCTTTACGGTTGTTTTCAGGACAAAACCAGCGTTTTGCTTCCGTAATATAGGTCTCAGGATCGGTCTTGAGGAGATTATATAGGTTGATCAGATCAGGATTGATGTCAGCCAGTAAGTATTGGTCATAATCCGTGTTCAGAAACACTGAACCGGCACCAACAAATGGCTCCACCAATTTACGAGCAGGCGGCAAGTGGCGTTGGATATCTTCTACTAGGCCATATTTACCACCAGCCCATTTTAGAAAGGCACGCTGCTTTTTCATTTACTGCTCTATCTATCAACTCAAAAATAAGGCTGCGGAATGTAACATATTTTGAGGCGAAGCTCAGCGTTATTTCGCACGTTCTATCTCTCGATGTACTTGATTCATCGATTTTGCCCAAGGTTCCAGTGCTTGTAACTCTTTTGGTAGCGATTCTACCGCATCTCGAGCCACTTGAATGGTTGGGTAATCTTGGTAAGTGACAATGAACCACTCGATATCATTACGTACTGTTGGGTAGATACGAACGTCATCAGCAATGTCGTACTGCTCAATGAAAGATTGAACATCTTCAAGCTCTGTCATCGCACCAAGCTGTAAAGTATAGGCACGTGGCGACAAGGCTTTGAGTTCATCTCTGGCAAACGAGAAGGTGATAGTTTTCACTGGAGCTTGGGCTGCCTCTTGGGCTGCCAGCTCTGCTTGTTCAAGAGCAGCACCTTCATCATCACTGGAAGCTTCAAGCGCCGCTTGTGATGGGGCCGTAACTTCAGTACTTGGAGAGCTGTTTGCCTCAATAGCATCGTCAATATTCTGGGTATCGACCGTCTCTGGTTTGCCTTCCAGAAGCGCATCGACAACATCAGAAGTAATAACCACACGTTGCTGAGTATCTTGCTCTGCTCCTACGCTTACTGTCTCTTCAACCACAACAGGTGGTAGAGAGGAGGTATCATCTTCTGCACCGACATAGCTATCACCACCATCAGATTCAGGCGCAGTCACGTCTTCCAAATTTTCGTCACTCTGACTCTCTTTGGTTTCAAAGGTAGGAATCGCGGTCTGCTCAATTGGGGCAATCAGAGATTCTGCTTTATCGTCGGGGGTTGGCTGACTAAGCATCCACCAGTAGCCGCCACCAATCACAACCAATAACAAAGCCACCATAATTGCGATGTTAGTTGGTGAGCCAATAATTGAGCGAATAATAATCCTTTTTTCCACTTTTAACTCTCCTAGAGCCATTAACTCACCCGGCAGAGGCGCAGCTTTCCTAAATGCGCTTCGTACCCGATTTTCCATATCGTCTTCCACATAACGGACCACCAACGACTCAAAAAACTGCAGTGCCTCTTGCTCCGATAGAGGCTCAATTTCAAGGTCAATGGGCTTATGCTCTTGCCCGTAACTCAATCGAGTTAAGAATGAATCTAAATGTCCCGCTTCTGAAAACAGAACAACATTAATCGTCCATTGAGGGTTATTTTGCGCTTCGAGTACCAACAACCACAGCTCCGACACCAACACTTCCGATAATCGATGGGCATTATCAACCACGATCACCACATCGCACGAATCACCATCAAGGATTCGCGTTAGGCTATCGCTTAGGGAGTCATGTTGATTAAAAAGAGGATCGGAAACGATTTGGCTCAGAATGAGCGCACGGTGTTGTTGGTCGTCTTGATTGGGATGACAAAACAGTAGGCATTGATTTTTATCAGTCGCCCAAGCTTCAAGGTAGCGTTGCGCTAACCATGTTTTTCCTGAACCGGGCTTACCCGCTACAGTTACTAAGTTTGAACCAAAATTGGTGAGTAGTTGTAACCGCTCTAGCAGCTCAACCTGAGACTCTAACTCCAATACTCTTAATTCATGAGCCAAACTCATTAGGCTTCCCTACTGACAAATCAACCAAACATCGAGATTGTCACTCTGAGCCACAATAGCTCAGAGTAACGTTACTTCTTGCTTAAAGCGTACGACAGAAATCAATCGCTTGTTTGATGATGTCCTGAGGTACATCGGCAACCACATCAGCTGTACCAATGCTGGTTGGTAGAACGAGGCGGAGCTGACCAGAGAGCACTTTTTTATCGCGCATCATGTGCTTCATGAAGTCTTCAAAAGACATGCTTTCTGGAGTATGAATCGGTAACTTCGCACTCTTGAGTATAGAGATAATGCGCTCAAGTTGCTGCTCGGTAATCAAGCCCTGCAGCTGTGCTGTTTTCGCAGCCATAACCGTGCCGGATGAAACCGCTTCGCCGTGTAGCCAATTACCATAGCCTAGTTCTGCTTCAATCGCATGACCAAATGTATGACCTAGGTTCAATAACGCACGGATTCCTGACTCTTTCTCATCTTGCGCCACAACTTCAGCTTTAATCGCACAACAACGAGCAATCGCCGTAGTTAGTGCCTGCTCGTCGAGTTGATACAGCTTATCAAGATTCTCTTCAAGCCAACTAAAGAAGGCTTCATCATAAATGATGCCGTACTTGATCACTTCAGCAATACCCGCTGCAAACTCGCGCTCAGGTAGAGTCGATAAACAGTTGGTATCAATGATCACTGACTTCGGTTGATAGAAAGCACCGATCATGTTTTTACCCATAGGGTGGTTAACCGCAGTTTTACCACCTACCGACGAGTCAACCTGTGAAAGCAGAGTTGTTGGAATCTGAACGAAATCAATACCGCGCTGGTAACAAGCCGCCGCAAAGCCGACAAGGTCACCAATCACACCGCCACCTAAAGCAATCACGACCACATCGCGGCTGTAATTTCCTTCAAGCATGTAGCTCATTACGGTGTTAAAGGTTTCAAGCGTCTTGTATTGCTCGCCATCAGGCAGCTCTAGCAGAGATGCTTGACAGCCAACATCACTTAAAAGCGATAAGATTTTATCCGCATACAAAGGCGCAACTGTGACATTACTGATCACAACGACTTTTTGTTTGCCAGATAAAAAAGAAAGGTACGCCGGGTCTTCAAATAACCCGGCGCCGATAGAGATTGGGTAGCTACGCTCAGCTAGATTGACCGTAATCCGTTCCATGGTTTGCTCTCCGAAAAAATTGAACTTAACGTTCTTCTAGCATTTTTACGATCTGGTTGGCTACCACTTTTGCACTTTGATCGTCAGTACGAACTGTGTAGTCCGCCACTTCTTCGTACAGTGCGTTGCGAGTCATTGCTAGATCTTCTAGCACATCACGCGGGTTATCTGTTTGAAGTAGAGGGCGCTTCTTGTCGCGGTTTGTGCGCGCAAGTTGCTTTTCAATTGTTGTTTCAAGGTAAACAACAATACCTCGTGCAGATAGACGGTTGCGATTTTCTTTGCTCATTACTGAACCACCGCCTGTCGCAAGAACAATACCTTGCTCTTCTGTCAGATCGTTGATTACAGATTCTTCGCGTTTACGGAAACCTTCTTCACCTTCTACATCAAATACCCAAGCGATGTCTGCGCCAGTGCGCTCTTCGATCACAGTATCAGAGTCTAGAAACTCCATGTGCAGTTGGGAAGCTAGGTGTCTACCAATTGTACTTTTGCCGGCGCCCATTGGGCCAACAAGAAAAATATTGCGTTTCTCAGCCATGTTTAGCAGTAATTTACAACGTTAATTCAATGACATCGCCACAAGGTAGGTCAGTAGTAATACTGAAATTAAAAGGCCCGTGGCACCGATTCCTCACAGATAATTCGTGATAAGACCCGAAATTATCAAGGTTAGGTGCCACTAATGCAACTTTATTTTTGATCTAATTGTCCGTTACTGAATCACAACTTTAGGTGTAACAAAGATCAACAGCTCACTTTTCTCTATATTTTCGTAACTTCGGCGAAATAATGCGCCTAAAAGCGGTAAATCCCCAAGAACTGGCACCTTATCAACGGTATTACTCACACTATGTTGAAAAATCCCTCCCAACACTACGGTTTCTCCGTTGTTTACCAAAACCTGTGTACCAATTCTCTGAGTATCTATTGCCACCGCTTCACCCGTACCGGTTTTCACCACTTGCCCAGGTCTATCTTGAGTCACGCTAAGATCCAGCACCAAGCGGTTATCTGGGGTTATCTGTGGCGTCACCTTAAGGCTTAATACCGCCTTCTTGAATGATACCGATGTCGCGCCACTCGAAGACGATTCTAAGTAAGGGATTTCTGTTCCCTGCTCAATATAGGCAGGTTTCTTATTAGTGGTGATTAAACGAGGACTGGAGATGATCTCCGCTTTTGACTCTTGTTGAAGAGCCGATAATTCCAAATCAAGCAAGGTGTCCGAGCCTAGCTTGGCCACTTGAAAAGCAATGCTCGATGCATTCGGGGAGGTTGCGCCAAGGTTAACGTTGAGATAGTTATCGAGCGCGCTGGAATCATCACCGCTATCGCCACCATTATAGGGCTGGATTGTCGGATAATTACCTTCAATCGAGCCTCCGACTTTAAAGCTGCCATTGGTTGATGAAACGCCCCAACGCACACCAAGCTCATCTAGATTCCCTTCGGTGACGGTAACGATTCTCGCCTCAATCTGAACCTGTTTTACTGGAATATCGAGTGACTCGATAATTTCTCGGATCACCGAAATGTTCTCAGCGAGCTCTCGAATCAACAACGAGTTGGTGCGTTCATCAATGGTAATGCTGCCTCTATCAGAGAGCATGCTAACGGTTCCATCACCACCAATCATATCGGCAATATCTGTGGCTTTGGCAAAGTTAATTTTAATGATCTCTGACTTCAACTCCCCTAGCTCTTGCTCTAGTCTCGACTTTTCCAGGACTTGCTGCTCTCGCAGGTCGAGTTCGGCTCTTGGAGCTACCAGTATCACATTGCCATCAACTCGCTTATCGAGCCCTTTGACCTGAAGAATAATGTCCAGCACTTGCTGCCATGGCACACCATCAAGGCGCAGTGTGAGGTTGCCAGATACAGAGTCAGACACCACCAAGTTAAAATCGTTATAGTCAGCGATCAACTGCAACACATTCCGCACAGGGATATCTTGGAAGTTAATCGAGATGAGCTTGCCCTCTCTGTCGAGAATACTCTTCTTCGGTTCATCCTCAACTATTGTGGGAGTACTAATGACCACCTCGATTTCACGCCCGTTAATCTGATACTCATAATCGTAATCAGCATTGATGCTTGCGAATAAACGGGTACTCGGTGTTTCTCTAAACACCTCAATCTCTTCCACTAAGGTTGAAAAGTCCTTCACATCTAACAGGTAAAGTTTGTCATCTGCGACTTGAGTATTAAGTAGCTCAATACTGAGCCCCTCTTGAGCTTTCTGCACATCGACGACCGTACTACTTGTGGCCAAATGAATAACAATCACAGCTTCACGAGCTTGATTAGCCCTAAAATCGATACTCTTTAGTTCATTGGGTTGCGTTTGTGCTTTGACCCCAACCGTGACGCAACATAGCAACACAACGAAAACAGCTTGGCGCATCCGGCTCAATAACCGACTTAATCCTTTAATCATATCTACATCTCTATCCACGGCATGTGGTTGGTTTATTTGAGAGCTAAGCGGACATTGCGTCGATGCCAACAACCTAGACCATCTGGAAGGGTTTCATTAATCAATACGTACTGACTGGTGACTTTGGTAATGCGCCCACTGTTCAAGCCGATGAATTGGCCTTTCTGGACCTTAACGACGTTTCCTTTGGGAGTTTGAACAAGACCAGAGATTTGACTGCCGCTGCCCATGACTCCCTTGAGCCGCAACTGCTCTAGCGGATACTTTTCTAACTTGCCCGTACGACTGCGTCGAGTTGGCTGCCAACAATCTTTTTTCGCTTTGGGCTGAGTCAGTACCAGCGCCTCTTTGGGCAGTTCAAATGGTGGACGATGCGTCCTTTGCTGATATTGCGCGGCAATGAACTCAGAAGTAGGACTTAGCTGCTCGACATCTTTGCGTGCTCTTGCCTCTACCTGGACAACAAACTCCTCTAGAGAGTCTTGGTTTGCCTTACACCCGACGACGGTAGAAACAATCAACAGCACCAGCAGCGATCTAACGAGACTCATCTTTGACCTCTGCCTTGAATTGGTAGGTGTATGCACGAACACGGAAATGCAAAGTACTGCTCTCTTGGCTAACTCTTTGCCAAGTCACATCATCAAAACTGATAATGCGCGGTAGTTTGGCGATGTCGGCAGAAAAATCCCCGATCTCATGGTAGTCACCCGTTAGCTCAATATTCAGTGGCAGTCGATACAGAAAAGCCTTGTTCTCTTTCGCCCCCCAGTCAATACGAGTAAAAGTGAGGTTGTTGTCTAAACCGAGCTCATTCACAGAGGCCAACATACTCGCTAACTCTTTTTGAACAGGCAGCTGCTCAAGTAGGTAATCGTAGCGACTGGTCAATTCATCAAGTTGATTCTGTAACGCAGGCAGAGTGGCCACTTTATTGGCTTTGATCCTAAGGGTGCTTTTTAAGGTCTGCTCTTGCTGCTTCATTTGCTCTAGTTCGTCATTGAGTGGCATCACATAGAACCAAGCGCCGAAACCTTGAATAGTCAGCATCAATAAAACAATCACCAACATCTGTGGTAGCAGAGGCCACTCGGTGATTTCGTCAACATCGAGATTTTGAAAGTTAACCATGCGACGCCTCTTGAGCTTTGCTTCGTATTCGCGTTTGTTTTATAGAGGGCGAGACAAAGCTAAATGAGACCTTAAAGGTTTGAAATTCTTTATTAAAGCGCTTGCGATTGTGCACAATTGAGTGCATTTCAACATTGCTGAGGGAGGCGGAACGTTCTAGGTTATCGAGCATAGTGGCGAGCCGTGCTGTGCTGTCACTGATACCCGACATCTCTATCTCTTGCCCATTCATCTTGATCTTATCGACGTACACCCCTTCAGGAATCAATTCGGGCATCAGATTCATAAAGTACGTGGTTTTATTGCGACCAGACTGAAGTGACTCAACGACATCTAGGCGAGTTAAAATGGCTTTGTGCTCACGCTCCGCCACTTTCAAAGAGCGAATCTGTTCATCAAGCTGGCCAATATATTGCTCAAGATAGGTAAGGCGTGCTTGCTGACGTGCTTTCTCTTGTTGGAAGTAATGCCCGATAGCCCACTGCCCCATAAGCGCAACTAAAGAGCCTAAGATCACCAATTGAATGAAGCGTTTCTTGTGCTGTGCTCTTAGCTCATCGCGCCAAGGAAGGAGGTTAATTTGATGCAACATGCTTCACTCCTTGCCACTTCACACCACTCACTGCAATGCCAGCCGCAATACCAAAGGCATGACGGTCCATGCTCTTATAACGTTTGTTAGAGGCTTTATTCTCAAAGAGCGCTAATGGATTAAGCGTTTCACACGCGAGCTGAAAATGGCGTTCCAACTGCTCTGCAAGCATCGGGGTTTCCGCTCCCTCTCCCATCAACCAGATTCCCTTCAGTGCTTGAAGAGAGTTGGCCGATGCGTAGAGCTGAAACTGGCGTTTGAGCTTTTCGATCAAGTTCACGGTAAAGGCTTGAGTCTGCTCTGCAGAGGCAAAGGGAGTCGTGTGTTCCTCAATATAGCCCGCCTGATAAAGCGCTTGAGTACCAAAGGCAATATCTTTGAAAAATGGAATCCCGCTTTGCGGAATGAGGCCAAGCGAAATTTGATTGACCCCTATATCGATCATTATCCAGCTCTGCTTCTCTGGATAAAGCCGAGTTGCCAACTGCCAAATGTAAAGTAATCCATGAGCTTGGGTATCTACCATGATCGGACGAAAACCAGCTTTCGTCAGCGCTTGGGAGCGACTCTCCACCACTTCTTTGCGCGTTGCATAAACTTGGTAACTGGTGGTTGAGCTATTTCCAAATAGCTTATCGTCCAGTTTAATGAAATCTAGGCTCAGCTCCTCAATAGGAAAAGGGGATTGGTGAGCAAAAGTTTGATAAATAGAGAACTCTTTTTCTCGGTCTTCTAGGTCACTTTCTATCTGCAATACTTTGCTAATCACGGTATTATCTGGGACTGAAATAGCGGCATGACGGCAGCCAAATGGTAAGCCTTTCCTAAGTTCTTTGAGTTTCTTTACAGTTTTCTGATACTCCAAGGTGTGGTTATCTGTGAAAATGTCGTCCGTAATAGACAGTTCTTTGTACCCCACTAAGGCATATAACTCTCCAACGGGCTTTAAAACCACAGCTTTGATGCTGTGATTGTTGATATCTATACCTGTAACTAATGACGAACCCATACCAGCTCCTGACATGCCAAGCATTTCGTTGCTTATATAGGGGTTGTGATTATTGGTTAAATAAGCGTTAATAAACGAAAGCTAAGTTTTTAGTCTAGAGTACAAGGGTTTGCTGCTTATCAGCCTTAACTAATCAGGGATTATCCGGTGAAGTTCATAAAGCGATTATTCATATTTACATTGGTTTGCATGATTCTTGGAGTCAGTACAATTTTTGGTTTTTACTATTACGTAAAACCAGAATTGCCAGATGTCGCGACGCTACGCGATGTTGAGCTTCAAACGCCAATGCAGGTCTTCAGTCAAGACGGCAAATTGATCTCTCAATTTGGTGAAAAGCGACGCAACCCTGTCAGCTACGACGAGATTCCTCGTCACCTAGTTGAAGCACTCATCGCTACCGAAGATAGCCGCTTCTACGACCACCCTGGTATCGACCCGATTGGTATTACTCGTGCTGCGATTGTTGTTGCTATGTCAGGCTCAGCAAAGCAAGGGGCGAGTACCATTACCCAACAGCTTGCGCGTAACTTCTTCTTATCGAATGAGAAAAAGATCATGCGTAAGATTAAAGAGATCTTCATTGCGATCCACATTGAGCAGCTACTCAGCAAAGAAGAGATCATGGAGCTGTACGTGAACAAGATTTTCTTGGGTCACCGCTCTTATGGTTTCGGTGCTGCTGCACGTGTTTACTTTGGTAAAGATCTTCCGGATCTAACTCTAAGTGAAATCGCAACGCTGGCTGGTATGCCAAAAGCACCATCGACGATGAACCCTATCTACTCACTAGAGCGTGCGACCAATCGCCGTAATGTAGTTTTAGGTCGAATGCTGGATGAGAAGTACATTACTCAGGAAGAGTATGATGAAGCGCGTGCTGAAGAGTTAGTATCAAAATACCACGGTGCAGAGATCGAATTGAGCGCACCTTATGTCGCAGAAGTAGCTCGTGCTTGGATGGTAGAGCGCTACGGTGAAGACGCTTATACATCAGGTATGAAGGTCTACACTACGGTTGATTCAACTCTGCAAGATGCAGCGAACCGCGCCGCTATTACGAACCTTCTGAACTACGATGAGCGACACGGCTATCGTGGTGCAGAAAAAGTACTATGGCAAACCGAACAAGCGGCTTGGGAACAGGAACAAATTGTTAAACACCTAAGATCACAACCAACCTATGGTGATCTAACGCCTGCAGTCGTAACCAAAGTAGATGCTCAAAGCGCTCACGTTTGGGTTAAAAACCAAGGCGAAGGCGTGATTGAGTGGCAAGGCATGAACTGGGCTCGTAAGTTCCTAACTGACGACCGCCAAGGCCCTGCCCCATCAAACGCAAAAGAGATCTTAGCTGTCGGTGAGCAGATCTGGGTACGCAGCGAAGCGATCTCAGGTAAAGAAGCGACAACCGAAGAGAGTGAAGAAGCCACTGAAATCGCTAATGCGGCACCAACTAACTGGCGTCTAAGCCAAGTGCCAAACGCAAACACCGCGTTTGTTGCGATGAACCCAGACAATGGTGCTGTGCTATCTATGGTGGGTGGCTTTAACTTTGTTCACAACAAGTTTAACCGCGCGACTCAATCAATCCGTCAAGTGGGCTCAGGTATCAAACCTTTCATCTACTCAGCGGCTATCGATAAAGGCTTAACGCTAGCGTCGCTGATTAATGACGCGCCGATTAACCAGTGGGATAAGAGCCAAGGTACTGCGTGGCGTCCAAAGAACTCTCCACCAACGTATGTGGGTCCAACTCGTCTTCGTATCGGCTTAGCGCAATCGAAGAACGTAATGGCGGTACGTGTACTGCGTGAAGTGGGCTTAGATGATACACGTAACTACCTGACTCGCTTTGGTTTTGATATTGATGAAGTGCCTCGCTCTGAAACCATTGCACTCGGTGCTGGCAGCTTAACGCCTATGAAGGTTGCACAGGGCTACTCGGTATTTGCTAATGGCGGTTACTATGTTGAACCTTTCTACATCAGCCGCGTTGAAAGCCCATTTGGTGAGGTAGAGTTTGAAGCATCACCAAAAGTGGTTTGTCACCAAGATTGCGAAACGACTCTAGAAACGGATCCAATTGCTGACGAGTTCGCAGAGCAAGACGTGGATGCAGAAACCCAATATGCACCGCAAGTTATCTCTGAACAGAATGCATTCCTAGTTCGTGAGATGCTGTACAGCAACATCTGGGGTGGTGGTAACTGGCGTGAAGGTACGGGTTGGAACGGTACAGGCTGGCGTGCACAACCACTAAAACGTCGAGACATCGGTGGAAAAACCGGTACTACCAACGACTCAAAAGATACATGGTACAGTGGTTACGGCCCTGGCATTGTCGCGACAGTATGGGTTGGTTTTGATAACCATAACCGTAACTTAGGTCGCACTAAGAACAACAGCAACCTAGGTAAGAACCAAATCACGGGTGCAGAAGCAGGCGCTAAAACCGCTCAACCAGCTTGGGTCGACTTTATGGGCTTAGCTCTGAAAGATGTGCCAGCACAGCGCAAAGATATCCCAGAAGATATTGTGCGTGTGCGTATCGATAGAGATACCGGTCTCCTGACCAACAAGTCCGATGGTTCTTCGATGTTTGAGTACTTCGTAAAAGGCACTGAGCCTACTGAGTACATCAGCGAACGCTTTGGTGATGATATTTACTCATCACCGGGTGAAGCGGAAGAAGAGCTGTTCTAATCCAACACTAAGCAGCAATTAAAGAGGGCTGATACCTAATAAGTATCAGCCCTCTTTTTATCTATAGCTTTAAGCTCTCAGACGTTATTTTTCTAGTTGTGTGCGAATCTCTTCTGCAAGCTGTTCGAATCGACCACGCAGTGGTGAACCCGGTCGGTATGCCACAACAATACGGCGAGAAGGCGTTGGATTAACCGCGGGTACGTAACATACCCCATCCTTCTTCTTCTCAGCTGGCAGAGAAAGCTCTGGCAGTAGTGTAATACCCGCACCCGCTGCAACCATGTTACGCAGGGTCTCTAGGCTGGTCGCTTTAAAGCGCTCATCGTCTCTTGCTCCTGCCGCGAAACAGAAACCCAATGCTTGGTCGCGCAGACAGTGGCCATCACCCAGTGCGAGTACGGTTTTACCATTGAGCTGGAGCATATCGACGCTATCTTGTTCCGCCCATTCATGGTCACATGGAACCGCAACACTTAATGGCTCATCGTAAACATCGATCTCTTTAAAAACAGCTGTCTCATCTACCGCAGCTAACACCAGACAATCGAGCTTGCCATCCTCTAGCTGACTCACGAGTTGGTGTGTTTGTGCTTCGTGAAGAAACAGCTCAAGATCTGGGAACTGCTCTTTTAGGTGAGGAACAATCTTCGGCAATATGTATGGACCCACTGTCGGAATGAAGCCGATATGCATAGGCCCTGTCATCGCATCGCCATGACCACTCGCCATATCTTTAAAGGTCTTCACCTCATTCAAGATACGCTTCGCCTGCTCCACCAGCTGCAAACCAGACTCAGTAAAAATCACCTTCCTTGGGCTGCGTTCAGTCAGTTGTAATCCAATCTCTTCTTCAAGCTTACGGATCTGACCGCTTAAAGTAGGCTGACTAACAAAGCACGCCTCTGCGGCTTTTCGAAAATGTTTATGCTCGGCTAAAGCCACCAAGTATTCAAAGTCACGAATGTTCATGATTGGTCTCTTACCTAAGGTGTAAAGAACGCACTTCCTGTAAAAGAAAGCCCTTAATAGAAAATACCTATCAAAACCATAACATCAAACGATTAGAGCTATCAAAGGATTTATCTAATAATGGGCTCAACAAAACGAAACAGAGCGCAGAAAAACGCTAAGCTCTATACGAACCAAATTAAAAGTAATCTCTAAGGAAACCATTATGTTTGCATCTAAAGAAGGTCAATCAATTCCTCAAGTAACATTCCCGACTCGCCAAGGTGATGCTTGGGTAAACGTTACAACAGAAGAGCTATTCAAAGACAAGACGGTTATCGTATTTAGCTTACCGGGTGCGTTCACACCAACTTGTTCTTCAAGCCACCTACCGCGTTACAACGAGCTTTACTCGGTATTTAAAGAAAATGGTGTTGATGACATTCTGTGTGTATCAGTGAATGACACATTCGTAATGAACGCTTGGAAAGCAGATCAAGAAGCTGAAAACATCACCTTCATTCCAGACGGTAACGGTGACTTCACAGACGGCATGGGCATGCTAGTTGAGAAGAACGATATTGGCTTTGGCAAACGTTCATGGCGCTACAGCATGCTGGTTAAAAACGGCGTGGTAGAGAAAATGTTCATCGAAGAAGACGTACCAGGCGACCCGTTCAAGGTTTCTGATGCTGACACTATGCTTAACTACATTGCACCTGAGCACAAAGAGCAAGAGTCCATCACTGTATTCACTAAACCAGGTTGCCCGTTCTGCATGAAAGCAAAACAGAACCTTATCGACAAAGGCCTAAACTACGAAGAAGTGGTTCTAGGTAAAGATGCAACAACAGTAAGCCTACGTGCTATCTCTGGTCGCTCTACGGTTCCTCAAGTCTTCATCGGTGGTAAACACATCGGTGGTAGCGAAGAGCTAGAAGCTTTCCTAGGCTAATCACTGCCAAATGGCTAACCCACTAGCTTGTGGGTTGGCTAATCCTATCGGGTTGAATCAAGCTTATGGCTCGCATTATCCACAGTCACAAGCTAAACCTAATAAAACAAACCACAAAACGTCACCATCCTGACTCTTAATACATCATCAGAGTTGGAGGGATTCGTTTACGTTTAATTTAACCATTGCGGGAAATTATTATGAAACAAGTCAATGTAGATGTCGCAGTTATCGGGGGCGGTACAGCTGGTCTAGGTTCGTACCGTGCTGCAAAAGCACACACTGACAGTGTAGTGATGATTGAGGGTGGCCCATACGGCACCACTTGTGCTCGAGTTGGGTGTATGCCTTCTAAGTTGCTGATTGCAGCAGCGGAAAGTGTTCACCAAATCGAAATAGCACCGGCATTTGGTGTCCATCCGCAAGGTGAAATCGCCATCAATGGCCGTGAAGTGATGGACCGAGTTAAACGCGAACGTGACCGTTTTGTTGGTTTTGTTTTAGAAGGCGTGGATGAAATCCCAGAGCAAGACAAGATCGTTGGCTATGCCAAGTTCCTAGACGACAACACGCTTCAAGTGGATGAACACACGATCGTAAACGCGAAACGCATTGTGATCGCAACTGGCTCTCGCCCTGCATACCCTGCCGTTTGGAATGAACTAGGCGACCGCCTAATCATTAACGACGACGTATTCAGCTGGGATGATTTACCAGAATCAGTTGCCGTATTTGGCCCTGGTGTAATTGGTCTAGAACTTGGTCAGTCGCTACATCGTCTAGGTGTGAAAACCAAACTGTTCGGGTTAGGTGGTCAAGTTGGCCCAGTAACCGACCCAGAGATCATGGCTTACGCCGATAAAGCCTTCAACGAAGAGTTCTACCTAGATGCTGACGTAAAAATCGAAAGTATGAAGCGTATTACCACTGAATCTGGTGAGCCACGTGTCGAAATCCAATTCATCAATAAACAAGGTGAACTAGAAACCAACATCGTTGAGTACGTGCTAGCAGCAACAGGTCGTCGTCCAAATACGGACAAGCTTGGTCTAGAGAACACCTCTCTTGAGCTTGATGAACGTGGTGTGCCAGTTGCAGACCATTACACGCTTCAAACATCGCTACCATCGATATTTATTGCGGGTGATGCAAGTAACCAATTGCCTCTGCTACATGAAGCGGCAGACCAAGCACGCATTGCGGGTGACAATGCAGGTCGTTTCCCAGAGATTCGAGCAGGGCTACGCCGCTCTAAAATCTCAGCCGTATTCTCTGACCCGCAAATCGCGATGGTTGGCGAAACCTACAAAGAGATCACCACGCGTTTAGGCACATGTGGCTGTTTCGCAACCGGTGAAGTCTCTTTCGAGAACCAAGGCCGATCACGAGTGATGCTACGCAACAAAGGTATTCTGCACGTCTACGGCGAGCAAGGTACAGGTAGGTTTCTTGGTGCTGAGATGATGGGGCCAAACGCAGAACACTTGGCGCACTTGTTAGCATGGGCACACCAGAACAAAATGACTGTGTCTGAAATGTTGGACATGCCGTTCTACCACCCAGTGATTGAAGAAGGCGTTCGAACTGCACTGCGTGATCTGAATGCGAAACTGCACTTAGGCCCAGAGATGGTGAAACACTGTCTAGACTGTGGTCCTGGCTGTTAAGTTCTCCATCACGTCCATGATGAAGACGAAAAAGGAAAGCCACTGGCTTTCCTTTTTGTTTGTTGGCAGCGAGTAAATAACAGATTCCCGATTACGCTCCTTCGTCGCTTTCGGGAATGACAGTGCTTTTAAAGCACAGCCAAGACAAAGCCCAATCAAAATAAAGTATCAGCGAATTAAGCTTTAATTCGTCATTCCAGAATCGAGGAACGAGATGTCTGGAATCTCTCGTCACACATAAACAGAGATTCCCGACCACGCTCCTTCGTCACTATCGGGAATGACGTTGCTTTTATTACATAGCAAACCCGAAGACCTATAAGAACAACGCATCAGCGAATCAAACTTTAATTCATAATTCCAGAACTGAGGGACGAGGTATCTGGAACCTCTTATCGCACATAACCAGAGATTCCCGACCACGCTCCTTCGTCGCTATCGGGAATGACGTTGCTTTTATTACATAGCAAACCCGAAGACCTATAAGAACAGCTCATCAAGCTTTAACCCGTCATTCCAGAATCGAGGAACGAGATGTCTGGAATCTCTTATGTAATTCGAAAGATTAACAGCAGCTGCTGTTCTTCTCTGCAGCAATCACAGAGATCTCAACCAATAGCGCTTCACGAGCCATATCAGCCGTTACACAAGCACGAGCTGGTGCGTGACCTTCTGGAACCCATGCGTCCCATACTGCGTTCATCTCTTGGAAGTCGTCCATTGTTTTTAGGTAGATCGTTGCTGACAGCATGTGCTCTTTGTCACTGCCCGCTTGCTCAAGCAGAGTCTCAACCTTGTCTAACATAGTTTGAGTTTGCTCTTTAATACCTTGAGTTGCGTCTACACACACTTGACCACATAGGTAAATCGTACCGTTGTGCTTTACGATACGGCTCATACGTTGTTTGGTTTCTTGACGTTCAATCATCACTTTCTCTCTCGGTGTCACCGTGATTAACCATAGGGTGACGTGTTATTATCAAAGACCATTAGGATAACGCGAATTCAACCCAAGATGACATGTAAGCATTGCAATAAAAGCGAAAAAATCCGCGATAAGCTCGGACGATGTCAACGTTGCATGAACCAGCTAACAATACTGTCGATTCTCAGTTGGGGAACTTGGTGGCTGTTTTTCTCAGACCAACCCAAGAGCATTAATGCTATCGCCCTTTTGATGGCCGCCAGCGCCTTTAGTGGTTTGCTAATGATCCATTGGATCATGAAGTGGTTGATCTTGCCAAGAAGAAGCAAGCGAAAAAGATCATCGACAAGATAAACAAGGCTGGTACTAGTCTCAATAAATCAATAATCAGAAAATAGCACTGGGCAAGTCGCAGGCATAAAAAAAGCCCTGAAGCCAATCGGTTTCAGGGCTTTCTTAGAAAATTCTAAGAAAAAGCAGTGGTACTTTAATAGACCGTGCTTCCCTTAATTTGTTCCCAGAAAAACGATCTTTTTTTATCTTTTTTCTAAGAACTTTAAAATCAACACGTTATGCAACGTTTGTCTTAGCAATCACTTGTTCGACTAGATTTACTTCCAGTGCAACTTCATCACAAGCATGCTGACGAGGACACTGGTCACAATCTTTAAGTACTTTCTCAGGCAGTAACGACTTCGATGTTGGCAAGAAGTCATGCTTCATAAAGAACTCTGGAGTTCGTGTCAGAACAAAGACTTTCTTGATTGCCATTTGGCGCGCTTTCTCTACAAGATGTTGAACAATCGCGGACCCTTGTCCCTGACCTTGCCAACCCGCTTCGACACCCAGAGAGCGAATCTCCGCTAGACCAGAGTCATAAACATAAAGCGATGCGCAACCTGTCACTTCACCATGATGCTCAGCTACCGCAAATGAGCCAATATCGCGCACGAGTTCATTGCGTGAGCGTGGCAGGTTCTCACCCATATTCGCCCAGTAAGCAACCATACCTTCCAGCGCTTCAACATCGGTCAAACGTGCAGGACGCACCTTAACAATCGAGGTATCACGCTGCGCGAGACGTTTCTCGGCTTGGTCGACAGCGAAAGCCACCTGTTTTGGTGATACACCGCCCAGAGCACTACGCTTCTCAAGGCACGATTCAATGGTCAGGATGTCATACACATCCTCTTCAATCACCTCAGAGAATTCTTTCATCTCTGCGATAGACAGCTCTTCCAGAGCACAGCCTTTAGCTATCGCCGCGACAACTGTTACACCCACGATATGGTGTGCTTCACGGAAAGGAATGCCTTTCGCTACTAGGTAATCAGCCAGCTCTGTTGAGTTTGCGTAACCTTGCTTCGCTGCTTCTAGTGTACGCTCGCCGTTGACTTTGATGCCGTCGAAACACAGCGCCGCCATCTCCATACAGTCGTTCCAAGTATCTAGAGCATCAAATAGACCCTCTTTATCTTCCTGCATGTCTTTGTTGTAAGCCAAAGGTAGAGCTTTCACTGTCATCATCATGCCAGCAAGTGAACCGTATACACGGCCGGTTTTACCACGGATAAGCTCTAGTGCATCTGGGTTTTTCTTTTGTGGCATCAGAGACGAACCAGATGTCACTGTATCTGCTAACTCAATGAAGTTTGATTCACCAGAGTTGTAGAAAATCATATCTTCAGCAAGACGTGACAGGTGAAGCATAGAGATAGAAGCAATCGACATCAGCTCCATCACATGGTCACGGTCAGATACTGAATCTAGAGAATTACGCGTTGCACGACGGAAACCTAAGTTATGCGCCAGCGCTTCACGGTCCATTGGGTATGCTGTACCCGCAAGAGCACCAGAACCCAGAGGACAAGTATCAAGACGCTTAATTGCATCATTCAAACGCGAGTAATCACGTTCGAACATCTCAACATATGCCAGACACCAGTGAGCGAAGGTGACAGGCTGTGCGCGTTGAAGGTGGGTATACCCCGGTAGCACGGTTCCTTGATGCTGCGCCGCCACATTCACCATTTGGCTTTGAAGGCGATCCAGCGCAATCAACAGTTGTTGGCCTTGCTGACGACACCAAAGTTTCAGGTCTGTCGCCACTTGGTCGTTACGAGAACGGCCAGTGTGTAGCTTCTTACCAAGGTCACCAACCTTACCGATCAGCTGTTGTTCAACCCAACTGTGAATATCTTCTGCGTCTGAACGTAGGATTTGCTCAGGATCTTCCATCACCTCTAACTTCAGCTCATTCAGCGCAAGCTCAAGCTTTTGCTGCTCTTCTGCAGTTAGAACGTTGACTGACAGTAGAGCTTTTGACCAGGCAATAGAGCCCACAATGTCTTGCTCAGCCAAGCGGTAGTCAAAACGAAGTGAATCGTTAAAATCTTTAAACCGTGTATCTGCTGCTTGGGTAAATCTCCCGCCCCATAATGCCATTGCGTATCTCCTAATTGCCCAGTGCTCACTGTGTTTTGCAAATAATAAGTCTGATAGAAATTCAGTCTTTTTCTAATGGTTTAAACTTACGGCAAATCAGATCAAAAATAAAGTATAAATTCATTATTTTTACATATTTATTCACCATTGACTGATAAAAACGATTTTTCATCACCATACTGATGCGACTAATAGCCATAATGGGCCGATTATATGCCATCCAAACGTAAAAGCCGATGCTCAACCACCCAACAAAAAGCCCACTCGCTAAACCAATAGCGAGTGGGCTTTGAACAATTTCTAGTATCTTAAGTAACTGTATTTGTTACTTTTGGCTGTTTAGAGCACGGATACGGCTTGATAGAGAGTAAAGGCGGATGAAGCCTTCTGCATGGCTTTGGTCGTAAACTTCATCTTCACCAAAGGTTGCGAACTCTTCTGAGTATAGGCTGTTGTCAGAACGCTTCTGAGTCACCGTTGCGTGGCCTTTGTATAGCTTAACAACCACTTCGCCATTCACGTCTTGTGCTAGCTCTTCTGTTGCCGCTAGGATTGACTTACATAGCGGAGTGAACCAACGACCATCGTATACAAGGTGAGAAGCCTTAACACCTAGCTCTTCACGGAATTCGAATGCTGCTTTGTCTAGCACAAGTTGCTCAACCGCACGCAGCGCTTCCATGATGATCGTGCCCCCTGGAGTTTCGTAACAACCACGAGACTTCATACCTACAAGACGGTTTTCTACGATATCGATACGACCAACACCGTGCTTCGCGCCTTTTTCATTTAGGTAAACCAGTGCGTTGTATGGCGTCATTGCTTCGCCGTCTACTGCAACCACTTCACCCTTTTCAACTTTCAATGTTACTGTTTCAGATTCGTTTGGTGCTTGCTCTGGATCTACTGTCCACGCCCAGCAATCTTCGTTTGGTGCATTCCATGTATCTTCTAGTACGCCACCCTCTGTAGAGATGTGCCATGCGTTCGCGTCACGTGAGTAGATCTTAGTTAGAGAAGCAGTACAAGGGATGTTACGTTCTGCTAGGTAATCTAGACACTCTTCACGGCTCACAAGATCCCACTCACGCCATGGTGCAATTACGTGTAGATCTGGTGCTAGTGCAGCAAATGCGCCTTCGAAACGAACTTGGTCGTTACCTTTACCCGTACAGCCGTGACATAGTGCGTCTGCACCCACTTTACGTGCAACTTCAACCTGCGCTTTAGCAATGATTGGACGAGCCATCGACGTACCTAGAAGGTATTTACCTTCGTAGTAAGCACCGGTTTTTAGCGTTGGGAAGATGTAGTCTGCAACCATCTCTTCTTTTAGGTCTGCGATGTAGCACTCAGACGCACCAGACGCTTTCGCTTTCTCTTCAATGCCTTCTAGCTCTTCTGCGCCTTGACCAACATCGGCCACGAACGCCACAACCTCACAGTCGTAGTTCTCTTTTAACCACGGAATGATTACCGAAGTATCTAGACCGCCAGAATAGGCTACAACAACTTTATTAACTTTAACCTTGCTCATTTGAGTTTCTCCTAAGTTCCCGGGCCTGCACTTTGGCGGTCAGCTCCTCGGGGTTTATCCATTCGACTTAATTAATTCTTTAACTTCACTTTCTGAGTTCAGAAGCTACTGAGATAAAAACATGTTACTGAGGTAAAAACTGAGTACCGATGCTCTCACCTGAAAATAGTTGTGCTAGCTTGTCTGGGTAGCGCCAGGTCGCGACTTCAATTGGACGGCCAAGGTCATTGGCTGCTTCAAGTGCCGCTTGTACTTTAACGATCATGCCGTCGGTGATGACTTTGCCTTCAATCAGCTCATCCGCTTGTTGTTGGCTTAGGCTCGGAATAAGGTGACCTTTTCCATCAAGAACGCCGCTCACATCTGATAACAGTACCAGCTCTGCATCCAATGCCCCCGCGACAGCTACCGCTGCTTGGTCAGCATTGACGTTCATCAGTTGACCTTGGTCGGTCAAGCCGATCGAGCTGATAATTGGCAGTGCGCCCGTATCAAGGATGGCTTGCAGAACCTGAGAATTACCCGGCGCTGCTTTACCTACTGCACCCAATTCAGGATCTAACTCGCTTACCTGACATAGGCCGCCATCAGCAAGGCTTAGACCTACAGCATTAAGACCATCTTTGATCGCTTGGCCTTGAAGAAGCTTATTTGCTGTTCCTGCTAGTGCGCCAGCAATCACAGGAATCTGATCATAAGGCGTCACACGTAGGCCCTGCTTTTTTACGGTCTCTAGATTGAGCTTGCCCATCAGCTCATCAACTAGGTAGCCACCGCCATGAACGATGACGATAGGTCGCTGCGCTTGCTGTTTGTACTGTGAAATTGCCCCGAAAAGCTTGCTCAACGTTTCGCTACAAGACAGTGCAGCGCCACCTAACTTTATGATTAATGGTTGATTATTTTGGCTCATTAGAGAATTCCTTACACTAGCGCAGTTAATGGCGCAAAGCCATACCGTAAATTTAAACACTGCATCGCTTGGCTAGATGCACCCTTCAATAAGTTATCAATCGCTGAAACAACGATGATGTGTTGACCCTGAACCTTCCATCCCAAATCACAGAAAGGAGTATGCTCAACGTCTTGAATTCTTGGCAGTGTCTCTTCGAGCAATCTCACTGCCGGCTTATCTTGGTAAGCAGTAGCAAACGCCTGTTGTACTTGCTCTTCAGTCACGCCATCTGCCAACTTCATGGTGATGGTCGCTAAAATGCCACGCTTAAAGTTTCCTAGGTGCGGCGTAAAAATAACATCGCAACCCAAGTGCGCTGCAATTTCAGGTTGGTGACGGTGATTGAATACACCGTAAGGCTGCAAGCTCACTTCACAGAAGCTATTGACCATGCTTGCCTTGCGACCTGCGCCACTTACACCACTGGTTGCGTTAATCACAGGCCATTGGTTCTCATCTAGCAGCTTGCTTTCTACCAAAGGATTAATTGCCAGTTGAGAAGCTGTTGGGTAACAACCTGCGACAGCAACCAATTGTGCTTCTTTAATTTCAGCTTCATTCCACTCAGCCAGTCCATAGGCAGCGCTATCTAGCCACTGCTCATGCTGATGCTCAAAGCCGTAAAAATCTTGATAGAAGTTTTCACCCTTAACTCTGAACGCGCCTGATAAGTCGAAAACTTGGCAACCGTTCTCTAGAAAAATCGGCGCAAGGTCATGACTAACCTCGTGTGCCGTCGCTAGGAAAACCACATCCGCCTCTTTAGCTACACTAACTGGGTCGACTAATGGCTCGACTGGCATATCGATTAGACCTGCCAATTTTCCGTGCAGGCTAGAAATCGGTTTACCCGCATCTACACTGTTGGCGGAGACAAACAAACCTGATAGCGTTAACTCAGGGTGTCTGTTTACCATCAGAGCCAGTTCTGCTCCTGTGTAGCCGCTTGCGCCAATGATCGTGGTTTTCAACATTCTCACACATCCATTCTTGAGGTAAGTTACAGTTCAAATTTGACTAATCATACTTAATTTTTGGTTTTATTTGATTTTTTATTCACTAAATATGATTTAATATGTGTTTTACCGCCTTATGGTTTTTCTGTCAATAGTAGAAGTGAAGATATTATGCAATTACCCAGTTTTCTTGAGGTCTACCAGGGCCTAATTTCCACCGATTCGATCAGCTCAACCGATCCAAGTTGGGATCACGGTAACGAGAAGGTCATCGAGAAGATGGCTCAATGGTTTAAAGACTTAGGCTTTAGTGTTGAAGTCGTGGAGGTCAAGCCCGGCAAGCATAATATGGTGGCAAAGATGGGCTCTGGCGAAGGTGGCTTACTACTTGCGGGTCACAGCGACACGGTTCCGTTTGATGAAGGGCGTTGGAATTTCAACCCTCATTCACTGACAGAACACAACAATCGCTTCTACGGATTGGGCACAGCAGATATGAAAGGCTTCTTCGCGTTTATTTATGAGGCGGTAAAGAAGATTGACTGGAGTAAGCAAACCAAGCCTCTCTATGTACTGGCGACTTGTGACGAAGAGACCACTATGCTCGGTGCTCGTCATTTCACTGACAATGCTCCTTTTAAACCGGATTACTGCATCATTGGTGAACCGACTAGCCTAGTGCCGATTCGTGGTCATAAAGGCCATGTCGCGAATGCAGTGCGAGTAACGGGTAAATCTGGCCACTCTTCTGACCCAGCGCTCGGCGTGAACGCCATTGAAATCATGCATGAAGTGTTGTTTGCTCTGATGCAGCTGCGCGACAAACTCATCAAAGAGTATCACCACCCAGGATTCGCGATTCCTAGCCCGACACTCAATCTTGGTCACATCCACGGTGGCGACAGCGCCAACCGCATTTGTGGCTGTTGTGAACTGCACTACGATGTGCGTCCTCTTCCGGGCATTAGTTTGGATGGTTTAGACAACATGCTGCGCAATGCGCTTAAAGAAGTAGAGGCTAAGTGGCCGGGAAGAATTGAGATCACTCCGCTACACGAGCCGATTCCGGGTTATGAGTGTCAGCATGATCATCCATTTATTGGTGGCATGGAGTCGGTATGTGAAACCGAGTCACAAACCGTGAACTACTGTACTGAAGCGCCTTTCTTACAACAGCTATGTCCAACACTGGTGCTAGGGCCGGGTTCTATTGACCAAGCGCACCAGCCAGATGAATTCTTGAGCTTTGATTTCATCGATCCAACCATCAATATTTTGAGTAAGTCGATCTATAAATATTGTTTCTAGCTATTGCGCGATAACTCAATATCGCTCGCAGTATCGAACAAAAGCGACCTCGAAAGGTCGCTTTTGTGCTGTTTTGATATCATCATCGTGAATTTGTAATTAAATTTCACCTTCGTTCTCTCAGAAAAGAAAATTTATCGCTTCGCCATTTATATAACCAATAATTGCAAACTTAGGATGCTTTATTTGACTAGATACAGCAGTTTTCGCTAGATTGTGTACCTAACAAGGAACAATGGATGTAATTTTTTTACGAGGCAGGATGACAATGAACGAGAAATACGCCGCTCTCAAGAGTAACGTGAGCATGCTAGGACGCTTGCTAGGTAACACTATTCAAGACGCGCATGGCGACGTAATCCTAGAGAAAGTGGAAACTATCCGTAAACTTTCCAAGTCAGCTCGAGCAGGCAACCAAGCTGACCGCGACAGCCTAGTTGAAGAGATCAAAAATTTACCGAACGAGCAACTCACCCCTGTCGCTCGTGCTTTCAACCAATTTCTAAACCTCACCAACATGGCGGAGCAATACCACACCATTTCTCGCCACTGTGAAGAGCACGTTTGTGAACCAGACGTACTTCAATCTCTGTTCTCTAAGCTAAACCAAAATGACATCAGCAAACTCGATGCTGCTCAAGCCGTTCGCGACCTGAATATCGAGTTAGTACTGACCGCTCACCCAACTGAAATCACTCGTCGCACCATGATCAACAAGCTAGTTAAGATCAACGAGTGTCTATCAAAGCTTGAGCTGAGCGACCTATCAAACAAAGAGCGCGTGAAAACTGAACGTCGTCTAGAGCAACTGATCGCTCAAGGCTGGCACTCAGACGTGATTCGCCAACAGCGCCCAACTCCGCTTGATGAAGCGAAATGGGGCTTTGCAGTCGTAGAAAATTCACTTTGGGAAGCCGTACCAGATTTCCTACGTGAAATGGATGGTCGTCTAAAAGGTTTCCTTGGCGAAGGCCTACCTATCGATGCTCGCCCAGTCCACTTCTCATCTTGGATGGGTGGTGACCGAGACGGTAACCCGTTTGTTACACACTCAATCACTAAAGAAGTACTGCGCCTATCTCGCTGGAAAGCCGCTGATCTTTACCTAGGTGACATCAACGAGCTGATTACTGAACTGTCGATGACAAAATGCAACGACACAGTACGTGAACTGGCTGGTGACGAGCACGAAGCTTACCGAGCGATCCTTAAGAGCCTACGTACGCTGCTTACGGACACGCTCGAAGTACTTGACGCAAAACTGCACGACGCAGAAGTACCGAAGAAGACCACACTACAGAATATCGACCAACTCTGGACACCGCTTTACGCATGTTACCAATCGCTACATGAATGCGGCATGGGCGTCATCGCAGACGGTTCACTATTGGATACACTGCGCCGTATCAAGGCCTTTGGCGTACACCTAGTTCGTCTTGATATCCGCCAAGAGAGCACACGTCACTCAGACGTTCTTTCTGAGCTAACTCGCTACCTAGGTATCGGTGACTACGACCAATGGAGTGAGCAAGACAAGATTGCTTTCCTAACCAACGAGCTAAGCTCTAAGCGTCCACTACTTCCGCGTGATTGGGAGCCATCTGAGCCAGTCAAAGAGGTTTTAGACACCTGTAAAGTAATTGCTGCGCAACCTCGTGAAGCCTTTGGTGCTTACGTTATCTCAATGGCTCGCACAGCGTCAGATGTACTTGCGGTTCACTTGCTACTTCAAGAATCAGGCTGTCCGTACCGCATGGACGTATGTCCACTGTTCGAAACGCTAGACGACTTAAACAACTCTGAAGCGGTAATGAAGCAGCTAATGAGCATCGACCTTTACCGTGGCTTCATCCAGAACCACCAAATGGTCATGATCGGCTATTCTGACTCAGCAAAAGATGCTGGCGTAATGTCTGCAGGTTGGGCGCAATACGATGCAATGGATAAGCTTGTAAAAGCGTGTGAAGAGGAAGGTATTGAGCTGACTCTATTCCACGGCCGTGGTGGTACCGTAGGTCGTGGTGGCGCTCCAGCGCACGCTGCACTACTTTCTCAACCACCAAAGAGCTTAAAAGGCGGTCTACGTGTAACTGAGCAAGGCGAGATGATTCGCTTTAAGCTTGGCTTACCAGATGTCGCAGTGAACAGCTTTAACCTATACGCAAGCGCAATCCTTGAAGCAAACCTACTTCCACCACCAGAGCCGAAGCAAGAGTGGCGCGATCTGATGGAAGTATTATCACAGGTTTCTTGTGAAGCTTACCGCAACGTAGTTCGTGGCGAAGAAAAATTCGTTCCTTACTTCCGCCAGGCAACCCCAGAGCTAGAGCTTGGCAAACTGCCTCTAGGCTCTCGTCCAGCTAAGCGTAATCCAAATGGTGGCGTAGAAAGCCTGCGTGCTATCCCTTGGATCTTCTCTTGGAGCCAAAACCGTCTAGTACTACCTGCATGGTTAGGTGCTGGTGAAGCGATTCAATACTCAGTTGATCAAGGCCATCAAGCGCTGCTTGAAGAGATGTGTCGCGAGTGGCCATTCTTCTCGACTCGCTTAGGTATGCTTGAGATGGTTTACTCGAAGTGTAATATGGAGATCGCTAAGTACTACGACCAGCGTTTGGTAGACGAAGAACTATTGCCACTGGGTGAGAAGCTTCGCGAACAGCTGCAAAAAGACATCAAAGCGGTGCTAAATGTAGAGAACAATGAAAACCTAATGCAGAGCGACCCTTGGGGACAAGAGTCTATCCGCCTACGTAACATCTACGTTGAGCCGTTGAACATGCTTCAAGCTGAGCTGCTATACCGTACTCGTCAGAGTGAAACGCCACCAGCAGAGCTAGAAGAAGCGCTTATGGTGACGATTGCAGGCATTGCAGCAGGCATGCGCAACACTGGTTAAGCAGAATAATATTCTAAATAAAGAACAAAAGGTCGCCCATGGCGACCTTTTTATTTTACCGAGAAAATACTATTGAGTCTTTTATCAGTTTTTTGGGTTATTTTGTCCATGTATTCTACTTTATGCTTATTATTTAGATATACTACTGCTCCGCTGCGAGAACACTCCAATCAAAATATTTCGTAGCATTGGACTAGGCAAGCTAGTCCGACTAGGTGATAAACGGCTTTATAAGGTGACACAACCAACAACAAAGAGTGTTGGTGCAACTTAGACATAACCCAATATATCGTGCCGCAAGAAGCACACTTGATGTTTAAGTTTTTGTTTACTGTTTATTGACCATTTGGATTGAAGACATGTCATTACCACACGTAATTCTAACCGTTTTAAGTACACGCGATGCTACTGGTTACGATATCACTAAAGAATTCTCAGCAAGCATTGGATACTTCTGGAAAGCTAGTCACCAACAAGTTTACCGCGAGCTCAACAAAATGGCTCAAAATGAACAGGTAACTTGCGTACTAGAACCTCAAGAAGGCAAACCTGACCGTAAAGTTTACTCAATCACAGACGCTGGCCGTCGCGCACTAGGCGAGTGGTTTGAACAGCCAACTGCTCACCCAACTGTACGTGATGAATTCTCAGCAAAATTGATGGCTTGTGCCGTTCAACCATCGGCTGCATACCAAGTACAACTTTCTGAACTAGTTGAAGAATCACGCAAGCTGGTTTCTCACTACAAAGAGATTGAAGCAGCTTACTACGCAACGCCGTCAACACTAGATAAGCAAGCACGTCTAGAGCGACTAACACTGCGTCGTAACCTACTGATCCGTGAAGCTTGGATCATGTGGGCTGAAGAAGTTCTACTAGAGCTTGAAACGTTAGCGTAAGTTTGACACTGGTGATTTCACCAGAGACTAGATAAGCAAAAGGCTTGAATACTGAGTATTCAAGCCTTTTTTGTATCTGCTGGGTAGAGTTGAAACTTACAGTGCTGCAACCTGAGGACGCACACCTAGAGTGTGACAAAGTGCGTAAGTCATCTCAGCGCGGTTCAGCGTATAGAAGTGGAAATCCTTCACACCTTCACGGCTTAGCGTTCTAACCATATCTATCGCTTGGCTCGCACCTACTAGCTGACGCGTTGTTGGGTCATCGTCTAAGCCTTCAAATTGCTTCGCCATCCAACCCGGTACTTTCACATTGTTCATCGCCGCAAAGCGAGACGCTTGCTTAAAGTTAGATACAGGTAGAATGCCCGGAACGATCTCTACATCGATGCCTGCAGCCACACAGCGGTCACGGAAACGCAGGTAGCTCTCTACATCAAAAAAGAACTGAGTAATCGCACGGTTAGCACCCGCATCAACTTTACGTTTTAGGTTAAGTAGATCGGCTTGTGCGCTCTTCGCTTCAGGGTGAACTTCAGGGAAAGCCGCAACTGAGATATCGAAATCATGACGAGCTTTAAGCAGTTTAACAAGGTCTGAAGCATACATTTCTGGCGCACCGCCACCTGGAGGAATATCACCACGCAG
Source organism: Vibrio sp. THAF190c (assembly GCF_009363355.1). NCBI lineage: Bacteria > Pseudomonadati > Pseudomonadota > Gammaproteobacteria > Vibrionales > Vibrionaceae > Vibrio > Vibrio sp. THAF190c. The sequence continues at coordinate 3,033,168 of NZ_CP045338.1, forward strand.
TGCAACGATACTTTGAATACCGTTCGCCCAGTAATCGTCAGCGATTTGAATCAACTCTTCACGGCTTGCATCAATACACGTTAAGTGTGGCGCTGCAACAAGACCCGTCTGGTCTTTAATCTCTTTGATGATTGAGTGGGTACGGTCACGCTCACCAGAGTTAGCACCGTAAGTCACCGATACAAACTTAGGTTGTAGTGTTTTCAGACGGTGTACAGAGTTCCACAGTGTCTCTTCCATCTTCTCATTGCTTGGCGGAAAAAACTCAAATGACACATTGATGTTGTCAGAAAGCTCAGCAATGTTCTGATTCAAAGCGTCTATATGACTTGCGTGCGTGTATCCCATCTTACTCTCCCTGTGGCCAACTCAACCACTAAAATCTCAAACCTTTAAACCGACGTTTAGACGTCTATATGTCCACAGAATGTATTGAATACGATTTAATGTCAACAGATCCATTATGAATTTTTCTCAAGTTGATCGTGAGGAATCTTCAAGTCGATAAGTGGGTCGCAAAGCAATAATAACGTACAAAAAAGGCTGAAAAACACATTGTGCTTTCAGCCTTATTTATCTTAGTGGATAGTATGCTATTTACGCTTACAAACCATCGATCTGAGTTTTAGAATAAGCTCGACATTCTATTCAAATCAGACTGAATCGCACCGGCCGTTACCTCACGTCCTGCACCAGGACCACGAATCACCAATGGGTTATCTTTGTACCACTTACTCTCAATCGCAAAGATGTTGTCACATGGCAGCAGGTTCGCCAGAGCATGCTCTTTCGATAGCGCTTCTACACCTACCGTTGCCTTACCATTCTTCTCAAGGCGTGCAACATAACGTAGTACCTTATGCTGCGATTGAGCCTTCTCTAGACGCTCAGCCAGCACTTCGCTCAATACTGATGCTTTATCAAAGAAGTCATCGACAGAGAGATCTTGCAGCTCTTCCGGTACCAAAGATTCCACTTTGACGTTCTCAGGTTCAATATCTAGACCGGATTCACGCGCGAGAATAACCAGCTTACGCATCACATCCGAGCCATCAAGGTCAGAGCGAGGGTCTGGCTCAGTTAAGCCCTGCTGCCACGCTAGGTCCACCAACTCGCTAAATGGTACTGAGCCATCAAATTGTTGGAACAGCCAAGATAGAGTGCCAGAGAAGATGCCTGATAACGCAATGATGTCATCACCACTCTCACGCAAGTCACGTACAGTATGGTTGATCGGTAAGCCTGCACCTACTGTCGCGTTGTACAACCAATGGCGGCTGATCTTCGCGAACGCGTCTTGTACCTGATGATAGTAATCACTCGATGCAGAGCCCGCGACTTTGTTGGCAGAGATTAGGTGGATACCTTGTTGAGCGATGTCCAAATACTTGTCAGCCAGTACCTTGCTCGCCGTTACATCCAATACCACCACTTCATCATAGCCTTGAATTGAACCTAACTTGGTTAACCACTCGCCGTCCGAATACTCGACTGCCTCGTCACCAAAGCGATCGACGACTGCACGAGCATCGATACCTTGTTCGTCGTACCAATAAGTTTGACTATCCACCACCGCAACCAACTCGAAGTTCATGCCGCGACGCTTTTCTAGCTCAACCTTTTGCTCAGCGAACAGTGATAGCCAGCTTGAGCCGATGTTACCCTTACCACACAGCGCAATCGCAACGCGCTTCTGAGCTTGGAACAATTGAGAGTGAATGCCTTTCACTAAGGTTTCAGTTTCCGACTTACGAACAACGGCCACTAAGCTCAAACGAGATTGAGACTCTGAGATAAACTCAACCGGTGCGCTCTTTAGCTGTTGGTAGAAACCGTAGCAGTGATTCGGGTTCTTAGTCACACCAGCACCTACCGCAGCAACCAGTGAGTAACCCTCTTTAAGTTTGATTTCCGCTTCAATCGCATGATCTTGCAGATATTCAAGCGCTCCACCCGCAATCTCTTCAGTGTAGGCGAGACGCAAACAGTTTTGGTCCGCTTGCAGCTCGTAAGCCAGTGGCTCGAGCTGAGCGCGCTTAAGCCCCTCAAGCACCTCACTCTCAAGGCGCTCAAAGTCATGGCCATGACCAAAGGTAAGCTGAATCAGTAGTACATCATCTAAAGACGTGATGATCTTTGCACCGCGTCCCGACGCCAATACACGTTCAATCTGAGTAGAGCCAGACTCAGGCTGATAGCTGCAGCGTAGGCTAAGATCCATCGCACTCTGCGCGACAGGTTGTAGAGTACGACTGTGAAGCACAGGTGCCGCCAGACGTGCAAGTTCACTCGCCTCATCTAGACGTAGCAAAGGCAACAGACATGCATCAGAAACCAACCTAGGGTCAGCACTATACACACCGGCCACATCACTCCAGATAGTCACACGATCGACTTCCGCTAATGCACCAATTACGGTTGCGGAATAGTCTGAGCCATTACGACCTAAAAGCACCGTTTCACCGACACTGTTTTGTGCCATAAATCCGGTAATCACTACGCGACAATGAGCGTGTTGGGCGAGAGACTCTTTAATCAATGCGTATGAGCGAGCGCGATCCACCTCTGGCTGAGCACCCGCTTCAGCACGCAGAAAGTCACGCGCATCTTGCGCTACCGCTTGAAGATCACTCTGACATAAAAGCGCCGCTAGTAAGCGGGACGACCACACTTCACCATGGCCTAACACAGACGCTTTTTGTGCTTCATTCAATGGTGCGGTTAACTCACCTAAAGCTGTAAACTCTCGTTGTAGGGTTGCAGTTAACTGCTCTGCTACTTCGCCCTCTAATAGTTCTGAAACCAGCTCTAGTTGGAACTGACGCAAAGATTGCAGACACTCATGAGCCAAGCGTCCATCTTTCTCCAGCGCTTCTAAAAATTCGATCAATCGGTTTGTGGTTTTGCCTGCCGCAGACACCACTACCAAATCTGTTTCACTAGAGTACTCTTTGAGAATACTCACTACACGCTGATAGCACTCAGGGTTTGCCAAACTGCTACCACCAAATTTATGCAATTGGCGAAAGTTAGCCATTAGTTGCTCTCCCCGTTATCGATGAACTGCTGTGCTTTAGCAAACGCTTGTTCAAGGTCAGCAATTAGGTCTTCTGCATCTTCAAGGCCTACCGACAGTCTTAGCAGCTGATGAGATACACCCGCTTCCGCTAGAGCCTCTTCACCCATTGCACGGTGTGTCATTGAAGCAGGGTGACAAATTAAGCTCTCAACACCGCCAAGCGATTCTGCCAATGAGAACAGCTCTAGCTCACCAACAAAGTGCTTAAGAGCCTCGAAAGAACCTGCAAATTCAAAACTCAGCATAGACCCAAAACCAGACTGCTGCTTCTTAGCAATCTCATGACCCGGATGCTCAGGCAGACTCGGGTGATAAATGGTATCAACTAATGGTTGTTTCTGTAGCGCCGTTAGAATCTCACGAGAGCTCTCTTCATGAACACGCATACGCGCACCTAGTGTACGAATACCACGTAGCGTCATGTAGCTATCAAATGGTGTCCCCGTTGCACCAATACAGTTACCCCACCAAGCCAGCTCTTCAGCGTGCTCTTCGGTTTTAGTAATCACTACGCCGCCAATCACATCTGAGTGACCATTGATGTACTTAGTCGTTGAGTGGATAACAAAGTCAGCACCAAGCTCTAGAGGCTTTTGGAACACAGGAGTCAAAAAGGTGTTATCCACCGCCACCAGCGCACCCGCCTCTTTTGCCTTGCGGCAGGTTTCTTCAATGTCGACGACACGCACCAATGGGTTTGATGGCGTTTCCAGCAAGATCAATTTAGGCTTGAGTGCGATCGCTGCATCGAATGCGGCTTGATCCGATTGATCGACAAACAGAACCTTAAAGTCACCCTTTTTTGAGCGTGTATTGAAAAGACGATAAGTACCACCGTAGCAGTCGTGTGGTGCCACGATCAGATCATCGCTACCAAGGAAAGCGGAAACCCAAAGGTTTAATGCAGAAGTACCACAGTTGGTCACAACTGCCCCCTTACCAGACTCCAATTCAAACAGGGCTGTTTCTAGCAAGCCACGGTTTGGGTTACCTGAGCGAGTGTAATCATACTTAGGCACTTCACCAAAAGCGGGAAAACCGTAGTTAGTCGACAGATAAATTGGTGGAACAACGGCATGATGTTGAGTGTCTGACTCGATACCAGTACGTACGGCGATGGTTGCTGGTTTCCGGCTGCTCATAGGTGTTTCCTTACAGGTTTTGGCGTCTGAGAATCACAGCGGCTTGTCGGGGTTTTGCGGCTGTGTTAGATATATGTTATTCACTTTACTTTCATAAGAATGAGACGTCAACACTTCTAGACGTCTATATGTCTTTGCTTATGGCGGTAAATCCCGCTAAAATCATCCCTATTAATTTAATCTAACAACTAAAGTGATGAAGGTACGCAATGGCCGACTGGAATGGTGAATACATAAGCCCATATGCTGAGCATGGAAAGAAAAGCGAACAAGTAAAGAAAATTACAGTTTCTATCCCTCTAAAAGTGTTAAAGGTTCTAACTGACGAGCGTACCCGCCGCCAGATTAACAACCTACGCCATGCAACAAACAGTGAGCTGCTATGTGAAGCCTTTCTGCATGCATATACTGGCCAGCCTCTACCAACAGATGAAGACCTGCGTAAAGACCGCCCAGACGATATCCCAGCTGAAGTGAAAAAGCTGATGACAGAGATGGGTATCGAGTTCGAAGCGTTTGACGAAGAATAATCATAACTCAGTCACTACCTTCAACATTTGATTCGCTTTAGCTGAGCCATATTGATTGCCGAAATCATCCAGGATGAATTTCAGGCATAAAAAAACCGACTCCAGATGAGTCGGTTTTTTATTATTCTCTTCGCTCTACTAAATGACGATTACGCCATCCAGTCTCTATGCCATATGCTTCTACGCCATGTAGTTTGCTGGCATCTCAATACGAGCCACACCAGAATCAACCGCTGCCTGAGCAACTGCTTTTGCCACGCGAGGCAATAGACGTGGGTCCATTGGCTTAGGAATGATGTAGCCTTTACCAAACTCAAGTGCATCAGCACCTGCTGCTTTTAGTACGTCTGCAGGTACTTCTTCTTTCGCAAGTTCACGAATCGCTTCCACTGCCGCTAGCTTCATTGCATCGTTGATTTCGCTTGCACGAACATCAAGAGCACCACGGAAGATGAATGGGAAACACAGAACGTTGTTTACTTGGTTCGGGTAATCACTACGGCCAGTACCCATGATAAGGTCGCTACGAACTTCGTGAGCAAGCTCTGGCTTGATCTCTGGATCTGGGTTAGAACACGCGAATACGATCGGCTTGTCAGCCATCAACTTCAGTGATTCTGCTGGTAGCAGGTTAGGACCCGATACACCTAGGAATAGGTCTGCACCTTCAATCACGTCTTCTAGAGTACGCTTGTCAGTGTTGTTCGCGAACAGCTGCTTGTATTCGTTCAGATCGTCACGACGAGTGTGAATCACACCTTTACGGTCCAGCATGTAGATCTTCTCACGCTGTGCGCCACACTTGATCAGCAGTTCCATACATGCAACTGCCGCTGCACCTGCACCCAAACAAACAATCTTACACTCTTCCAGCTTCTTACCTTGAAGCTCAATCGCGTTCAGCATACCCGCAGCTGTTACGATCGCAGTACCATGCTGGTCATCGTGGAATACAGGAACATCACAACGCTCGATTAGGCGGCGTTCAATTTCAAAACAGTCTGGTGCTTTGATGTCTTCTAGGTTGATGCCACCGAATGTATCGGCAATGTTCGCTACTGTATCTACGAACTCATCGATTGTGCGGTGTTTTACTTCAATATCGATAGAATCTAAACCTGCAAAACGCTTAAACAGTAGCGCTTTACCTTCCATTACTGGTTTAGAAGCAATAGGACCTAGGTTACCTAGGCCAAGAATCGCTGTACCGTTAGAGATAACTGCAACCATGTTGCCTTTACCTGTGTACTTATAAACGTTATCCACGTTCTGTGCGATTTCACGAACTGGCTCAGCCACACCTGGGCTGTAAGCAAGGGCCAGATCTTCTGCAGAATTTGCAGACTTTGTCAGTTCAACGGCAATTTTGCCAGGAATTGGGAACTCATGATAATCAAGAGCTTGCTGACGGAATTGTTCTTGAGGTGATAGTTCTTCAGATTGAGCTTGGAGAGTGTCATCAGACATGGGTGTAGGTTTCCTAGAATATTATTATTTGGGGGAATCCATTTTATATTAATGGATGTACTTCAAAGTTCCTAGGTGGTAAAGCCCCCTGTCTCATTAAAAAACGAGAATTCACTACTAATAAGACCAGTGCCCAGTTGAAATTACTAAACGCCAGATAACAAAAAAGGACACCGAAGTGTCCTTTTTCATATCTACTAAGCGAGAATTACTTCTTGCTAGATAGAGCACCGAAACGCTTGTTGAAGCGATCTACACGGCCGCCTGTATCAACGATACGTTGCTTACCAGTGTAGAATGGGTGACATTTGTCACATACGTCTAGGTGGATAGAATCTTTACCTAGAGTAGAGTTGAATTCAAATGTGTTGCCGCAAGAGCAAGTAGCTGTTACAGCTTTGTATTCTGGGTGGATACCAACTTTCATGGGAAAACCTCAATTAGGCCGTGTCGCCATCCGATTCTAAGCCGGACACCACACGTTGTTAAAAAATAGATTAAAGACACCGCATCTCACGAAAACGTGATGAAGCCATACCTTTAAGGCGCCGTATAGTAATGAATCTGTGAGGCAGGATCAACCAGTTTGGATGATTTTTTCGCCACTATTGCATGATTTCTTCTTTTATTGCCTTTTTATGCTTTGCATAACTCCATCACCGACTTTGGCAAACAAACTGCTTCTCGAATTTAGCGTCCTTATCCTTTAGACTGGTCGCCCTGCACTCTCCAGAATTAACAAGCGAATTTATGCGTCCAACGATTGCCCGAGTGGCTCTGCCAGTCCCTTTAGATAGACAGTTTGACTACAAAATCCCAGGTCATTTGTTTCCTATCATTGGTGGGCGCGTCTCGGTTCCTTTTGGCCGCCAGACTCTGACTGGCATTGTCACTGCACTGGTCAATGAGTCTGAGTTTGAATTCGACAAGCTTAAACCTATTAAAGCCCTACTCGACAATCAACCTGTATGGCCTGACTCGGTATACTCCTTGTTAGTATGGTGCAGCCAGTTCTATCAATACCCATTGGGCGAAACCTTTGCTAACGCCCTGCCAAGCGCATTGCGTAAAGGAAAACCTGCAGACTTCGCGACACTGGTCGAGTGGCAAATCACATCACAGGGTAAAGATCAGTTGATGCAAGGCTTTGGACGCGCAGTCAAACAGGCCAAAGTGATGCACTTGCTTGAAAATGGCCCAGTACCGCATCAAGAGTTTATTGACCAAGAGATCTCAAGCTCAGTACTCAAAACCCTTGAAGAGAAAGGTTGGATAGAGTCCCGCGAGAAAAAACCGACACGTTATGCATGGCCAAGCGACCTTGAAAACGACCAAGACAAGCCAAAGCTCAACGAAGAGCAGGCGATCGCGATTGCCACGGTCAATAGCCAAACCGACTTTGGCTGTTTCCTATTAGAAGGTGTTACGGGTTCGGGCAAAACAGAAGTTTACCTAAATATGATTAAGCCGGTGCTAGAGCAAGGCAGACAAGCCTTAGTTTTGGTTCCTGAAATCGGCCTGACCCCGCAGACCATCAACCGCTTTAAAAAACGCTTTAACGTACCGATTGAAGTCGTGCATTCAGGGTTAAATGACTCTGAGCGCCTAAACGCTTGGCTATCTGCTCGCGATAAGATCGCAGGCATTGTGATCGGCACTCGTTCGGCTCTGTTTACGCCGTTTGCTGACCTCGGCATCATTATTGTCGACGAGGAACATGACGCGTCATATAAGCAACAAGACAGCTTACGCTACCATGCTCGTGATGTGGCGATTATGCGCGCCCACAAAGCGCAGATTCCAATTGTGCTTGGCTCAGCAACCCCTGCATTTGAAACCCTACACAACGCGCAAGTTGGCAAGTATGGCCATCTGACATTGAGCTCACGTGCGGGTGCAGCCGTACCAACCACTAACAAGGTTCTGGATGTTAAGGGGGAGTACCTTGAGAGCGGCTTATCGGCCTCATTGATTGCTGAGATGCAAAGACACCTCAAGTCCGGTAACCAAGTGATGCTGTTCTTAAACCGTCGTGGCTTCTCTCCAGCATTGATGTGCCATGACTGCGGTTGGACGGCAGAGTGTAAGCGCTGTGATGCCTACTACACCTATCACCAATACAGTAATGAGATGCGCTGCCACCATTGTGGCTCTCAGCAGCATATCATTCATAACTGCCAAGGGTGTGGCTCGGCTAATCTAGTGACCGTAGGTGTCGGCACCGAGCAGCTAGAAACACAGCTTGGGCAGTTGTTCCCTGAATACAAAACCATACGAATTGACCGCGACAGTACCCGTCGCAAGGGCAGCCTAGAGAATGCATTAGAATCGATTCGCCGTGGTGAGTATCAGATTCTGATCGGCACCCAGATGCTTGCTAAGGGGCACCACTTTCCGGACGTGACTCTAGTAGCGCTGCTCGACGTTGATGGTTCTCTCTACAGCAGCGACTTTCGAGCCTCCGAGCGCCTGGCTCAGCTGTTTATTCAAGTTGCAGGCCGTGCTGGACGTGCAAGTAAGCCTGGTGAAGTGATTCTGCAGACTCATCATCCAGAACACGGGTTGCTGCAGGCACTGCTGCACAAAGACTACAACCACTTTGCTCAGACAGCGCTCGCCGAACGTAAACAAGCGATGCTACCGCCCTATACCTTTATGACGCTATTCCGCGCGGAAGCCAATGACCCATATCTTGTTGAAGAGTTTTTAAGACAGGTGCGCCACACCTTAGAGTCGCACCCACTATTTGATCAGTTCTGTATGGTACTTGGGCCCACTCCAGCACCGCTGGCCAAGCGTGCTGGAAAGTCGCGTTGGCAGTTGATTTTGCAAACCCAAACTCGCTCACTTATGCAGAAATTACTCATGAGTGCAAAACCTGCGATAAACATGTTGCCACTCGCAAAAAAGGTACGTTGGTCGCTCGACATTGAGCCGCAAGATCTCAGCTAAACCTTACTGGCTTAAAATTACTGATAGGTTTATTCACGGAAATTTCATATTTATCGTGAGCAACTTCACACTAGTCATGTGATTTTTGTTAATCTAGCCGTAACTTTGTATCGGCTAAACACATAAAATATTGCAATAAAAAAAGTGTTAGCAACACTTTCATAATATCAATCAATTATATAATTATTCACGCCTTAGTCAGAGGCAATAAAGGAATTAGAGAGGGTTTAATTTATGGCGACAATGAAGGATGTTGCCCAGTTGGCAGGTGTCTCAACAGCGACGGTATCACGAGCGCTAATGAACCCTGAAAAAGTATCGGTGACCACTCGAAAGCGAGTTGAAACAGCGGTACTCGAAGCTGGATACTCACCCAACACTTTAGCTAGAAACTTACGTCGCAACGAATCTAAAACCATCATCACCATCGTTCCTGATATCTGTGATCCCTACTTCGCTGAAATCATTCGCGGTATTGAAGACGCTGCCGTTGAAAACGACTACTTGGTTCTTCTAGGTGATAGCGGACAACAGAAAAAACGTGAGAGCTCGTTTGTAAACTTGGTCTTCACCAAGCAAGCAGACGGCATGCTACTACTCGGAACTGACCACCCATTCGATGTCAGCAAAGCAGAGCAGAAAAACCTGCCACCAATGGTTATGGCGTGTGAATTCGCTCCAGAGCTTGAGCTGCCAACGGTACACATCGACAACCTGACCTCGGCATTTGAAGCGGTGAACTACCTTGCTCAGCTGGGTCATAAGCGCATTGCTCAGATCTCAGGCCCGACATCGGCTACCCTCTGTCAATTCCGTCAACAAGGCTATCAGCAAGCACTGCGCCGCGCAGGAGTTACCATGAACCCAGCCTACAGCACGGTCGGTGACTTTACCTTTGAAGCGGGTGCTCAAGCGGTTCGCCAACTACTTGCACTGCCAGAGCAACCAACTGCTATCTTCTGTCACAATGACGCGATGGCAATTGGTGCGATTCAAGAAGCGAAGAAACTAGGTCTACGCGTCCCGCACGATCTATCTATTGTCGGCTTCGATGATATTCAATTCGCACAATACTGCGATCCACCGTTGACGACGATTTCTCAGCCTCGCTACGAGATTGGACGTCAGGCGATGCTGATGATGCTTGATATGCTCAAAGGCAATGATGTTCAAGCTGGTTCTCGTCTGCTTGAAGCGAAACTGGTCGTTCGTGGAAGTACGGCGCCACCACGCATTTAACCCATGAAAATAGACTCATAAATCTGCGGCACATTTTGATGTGCCGCTTCCATTTCTACACTATTATCCTCGCGCATTCTGGATTACCATGGGTGCAGAATCACCAACATTTGAAAGACTTGTGGCTAATAGAGATTATGTAAAGCGCGGTCGTGGAAATAAACGCACGGCTAAAAAACCTGCCCCTCGCCGAAAACCATGGCGCAGTGGTCTTTTGGCGATCTTACTGGCCGGTGGCTTTGGCTACGGCTTGTATCTGTTGAGCAATGATCCTGAGCCACCACCGCCGACTGTGGTGACTAAGCCCAAACCAAAACCTAAGCCAGCTAAGGTTATACCGCCTCCACCCGAAGAAAAGTGGGATTACGTAGAGACCTTACCAAGCCGCGAAGTTGAAGTGAAAGCCAAAGAGCAAGAGGTTTCTAAAGTGCCATACATCATGCAATGTGGCGCTTACAAGACATCCGCTCAAGCTGAAGCGCGTAAACTCGACATCGCCTTCCAAGGCATCTCAAGCGATATCCGCAAGAAAGAAGGCAGCAGCTGGTACCGTGTGGTACTTGGCCCTTACAAACTTAAGCGTGATGCTGAGCGTGATCGCCATAAGCTACAAAGAGCCAAAATCGAGCCGTGTGCGATTTGGAAAGACCAATAAATTCCATGATGAAAACCTCCGCTTTCGGAGGTTTTCTGCTTTCTGGACCAATACTGTTTTCTACTGCCCTATCAGCATAAATTGCCCTACATCTACCATGGCAACTTGAATTCTCAGCAGGCCATCCTCATATTGTTTTTATACCCAAAGATAAAAAGATAAAGAGGCCCTACTCGTGACTACCATTGTATCTGTACGTCGTAATAATAAAGTCGTCATCGCGGGTGATGGACAAGTATCTCTAGGCAACACCGTAATGAAGGGCAATGCCCGTAAAGTACGTCGCCTATACAATAATAAAGTACTGGCAGGTTTCGCTGGCGGTACGGCAGATGCTTTCACGCTATTCGAAAAATTTGAAAGCAAGCTGCAAATGCACCAAGGCCACCTAACCAAAGCTGCCGTTGAGCTGGCGAAGGATTGGCGTAGTGATCGCGCTCTGCGCAAACTAGAAGCCCTATTGGCTGTTGCCGATGAGACAGCATCTCTGATCATCACTGGTAACGGTGACGTAGTGCAGCCAGAGCATGACCTAATCGCAATTGGCTCAGGCGGCAACTTTGCACAAGCAGCAGCGACAGCCCTACTAGAAAATACCGATTTAGATGCACGTGAAATCGCAGAGAAGTCACTGACCATTGCTGGCGACATCTGTGTATTCACCAACCATCACCACACTGTTGAAGAACTAGAAAGCACCGTTGAGCTACCGAAGCCGGAATAAGCCTCAAACCAATATTGCATCCAACAGTGACTCAAGAATTAAGGAATAAACATGTCTGAAATGACCCCTCGTGAAATTGTTCATGAACTGAACCGCCACATTATTGGCCAGGAAAATGCGAAGCGCTCTGTGGCTATCGCCCTACGTAACCGCTGGCGTCGTATGCAGCTAGAAGAGAGCCTGCGTGTTGAGGTTTCACCTAAGAATATTCTGATGATCGGTCCAACCGGTGTGGGTAAAACTGAAATTGCTCGCCGCCTAGCAAAACTTGCAAACGCTCCTTTCATCAAGGTAGAAGCGACCAAGTTCACTGAAGTCGGCTACGTGGGTAAAGAAGTAGAGACCATTATCCGTGACCTGACCGACGTTGCGATCAAGATGACTCACCAACAAGCGATGGAGAAAGTAAAATTCCGCGCTGAAGAGCAAGCGGAAGAGCGTATTCTTGATGCCCTTCTTCCACCTGCTCGTGACGCTTGGGGTCAAAACGAACAAGCAGATGAAGGCTCATCAAACACGCGTCAGATTTTCCGCAAAAAACTGCGTGAGGGTAAGCTAGACGACAAAGAGATCGAAATCGATGTTGCGGCACCGCAGATGGGCGTTGAAATCATGGCGCCTCCAGGCATGGAAGAGATGACCAACCAGCTACAAGGCATGTTCCAAAACCTTGCTGGTGATACTAAGAAAAAGCGCAAGCTGAAAATCAAAGACGCATTCAAGGCACTGACTGAAGAAGAAGCGGCAAAGCTTGTTAACCAAGAAGAGCTGAAAGAGAACGCAATCTACAACGTTGAGAACAACGGTATCGTGTTTATCGATGAGATCGACAAGATCTGTAAGCGTGGTGATAGCTCGGGTCCAGACGTATCTCGTGAAGGTGTTCAGCGTGATCTACTACCTCTTATTGAAGGTAGCACGGTATCGACTAAGCACGGCATGGTGAAAACAGACCATATCCTGTTTGTTACTTCGGGCGCATTCCAAGTGGCTAAGCCATCGGATCTGATCCCTGAGCTACAAGGTCGTCTACCAATCCGTGTTGAACTTGAAGCGCTATCAAGCCATGACTTCAAGCGCATCCTGACTGAGCCAAAAGCGTCTCTAACTGAGCAGTACATCGCTCTAATGAAAACAGAAGAAGTGGACGTTGAGTTCACTGAAGACGGCATCACTCAGATTGCAGAAGCGGCATGGCAAGTTAACGAAACCACTGAGAACATCGGTGCACGTCGTCTACACACGGTAATGGAACGTCTAATGGATGAGATTTCATTCGAAGCGACAGACAAAGCGGGCAGCAAGCTGGTGATTGATGCAGGTTACGTGAAGTCTAAGCTAGGCGAATTCGTTGAGGACGAAGACCTAAGCCGCTTCATTCTGTAGCACAAAAATATCCAACTTGTTGCTCTAACGCAAAGAAACAGCAAGCTGATAACCGATTTCAAGGCCCACTCTCGAGTGGGCTTTTTATTACCTAAAAAATGAGCGTATACTCGAAATACGGTATGACACAGTGTCCTTACAACGACAAATAGACCTACGATGAAACAATCTCTACTGATTTGGCTTGATGCCGCACGACCAAAAACTCTGCCTCTCGCACTCGTCTCTATTCTTACAGGAAGTAGTTTAGCGTTCGCTAGCGATCAGTTTTCTCTCTCCATTGCTTTGTTGGCTTTTCTCACTGCGACCTTGCTGCAGATCCTTTCCAATCTCGCTAACGACTATGGCGATGCGGTAAAAGGCACCGACAATGAAAAACGTCTAGGACCAATGCGAGCGATGCAGTCGGGTGCTGTCTCAGCCGCAACCATGAAGCAAGCCATCATCCTAAACATTGTGTTTACCATGATTGCTGGGCTTATCTTAATTTTCCACGCCCTATCCTCTATTGAGAGTATTCTCTCTTTCATCGGTTTGGGTGTGCTGGCGATTGCAGCCGCGATTGCTTACACCGTCGGTAACAAGCCCTATGGTTATATCGGCTTAGGCGACCTGTCAGTATTCATCTTCTTTGGTCTGCTTGGTGTATCCGGAACTTACTTCCTGCACACAGGGCACATCGAACCAAGCCTATTCTTACCCGCTTTGGGCTGTGGCTTGATGGCGGTGGCCGTACTAAACATCAACAACATGCGTGACATCGAAAACGACAGTGAGTGTGGTAAACGCACCATGGCAGTTCGACTAGGACAGCACAAAGCCAAGCAGTATCATTTTGTCCTCCTGAGCGTGGCAGTGATTGCTTTCGCTAGCTACCTGCTTATTCAAGATAAGCCCGCTTGGATTAGCCTGCCGTTTTCACTGAGCATCATCACCGTTTACAAACATGGTAAGGCGGTTTGGGATACGGACAAACCCGCACAAATCGCACCTATGATGCCAGTTATCGTCAAATGCTCTCTGGTGACTAACTTATTGTTTGCTGGTGTTGTTGTAGCTCAAACTCTATTGACATAATTCAGACTAATCATTGCAAAGGGATCGAGCACCGATATACTCAAAGTAAGCTCATTGTTCAAAAGGTACGCGAATGGAATACAACACTTCAGCACTGTGCGACATCTATCTAGACCAAGTGGATGTCGTAGAGCCGATGTTCAGCAACTTTGGTGGAAGAGCCTCCTTTGCTGGACAGATCACGACACTCAAATGTTTCGAGGACAACGCGCTGATCCGCTCTGTTCTAGAACAAGACGGCTTGGGTCGTGTGTTGTTGATTGATGGTGGTGGCTCACTGCGTAAAGCGCTGATTGATGCCGAGTTAGCACTATTAGCCGAAGACAATGAGTGGGAAGGTATCGTCGTGTATGGCTGCGTTCGCGAAGTAGACGAACTAGAAGATATGAATCTCGGTATTCAAGCCCTTGCTTCTATTCCAGTTGGCGCTGTACAAGATGGCGTCGGCGAAGTCGATGTTCCAGTCAACTTTGGCAGTGTTAGCTTCCTACCTGAAGATTACCTCTATGCCGATAACACCGGCATCATTCTGTCACCAGAGCCACTCGATGTAGAGTTCGAGCTTGATGCAGAAGACGATGAGAACGAATAGTTGATACAAAAATGCCCGCTAACAAGCGGGCATTTTTTTCATCAGCGTTTATCGCAGCAAAAGTGGATTACTCAACTTCGTCCATCTTGCCTAGTAGGCTGCGAATGCGATCTTGCCATGCTGCATGCTCTTGCTGCATTTGCTGAGTTTTTTGCTCTAGCTCTTCACGGCTTGCTTTTAGCTCACCAGCTTCTGTCGCTAGCTGCTGCTTCTCTTCTTTTAGCTCTTCTACTTCCATTTGCAGAAGTGCAATAGTATCAACTGCTGTTTGAATTTTTGCTTCTAGTTGCTCTAGTACTTCAAAAGACATTCTGGCCTACCTTTAAGTTATCCATTTGATGTTGAAGGTTCACTCCACTTATTGCCCCATTCTACTCAGCAGAGCACGGATAAACACTCTATATCTTCGATATTTTGCGCCATTCGATGAAAAAAACATCGCTTTTTACCGAATATTGACGTTAATTGTGCCAGCACTATTACCTAACTGATTATTTCAGTGAATATTTTAAAATTTCAGCTCTGCTTTGATCGTAAGCAAAGCCACAAAAGCAAAAAAGCAAACGTTTCCTTTGAACTATGGTAAAATCCGCCGCGAAATTTCTATTCCCCCTTTGAAAATTTTGGAGTCCGCATGAAACGCGATTTAGCAATGGCATTTTCTCGTGTCACTGAAGGTGCAGCACTAGCAGGTTATAAATGGCTTGGCCGTGGTGATAAAAACGCTGCCGATGGTGCCGCAGTAGAAGTCATGCGCAGCCTGCTCAACAAAACCGAAATCAGCGGTGAAATCGTGATTGGTGAAGGCGAAATCGATGATGCTCCGATGCTATACATCGGTGAGAATGTCGGTGTTGGTGGTGATGCAGTTGACATCGCCGTTGACCCAATCGAAGGGACACGTATGACGGCTATGGGCCAGTCAAACGCACTGGCTGTACTAGCAGCGGGTGAAAAAGGCAGCTTCTTAAAAGCGCCTGACATGTACATGGAAAAACTGGTTGTTGGCCCTGGTGCTAAAGGTGCTATCGATCTAGAAAAACCACTAAAAGAGAACCTAGAAAACATTGCTAAAGCACTGGGTAAATCTTTAGATACACTTGTGGTAACCACGCTAGCTAAACCTCGTCACGACCAAGTGATCGCAGAAATGCAAGCGATGGGCGTACGCGTATTTGCTGTGCCAGACGGTGATGTCGCCGCTTCTATCCTAACGTGTATGCCAGACAGCGAAGTGGACGTGATGTACTGCATCGGTGGCGCACCAGAAGGTGTGGTATCAGCAGCGGTAATTCGCGCACTAGATGGCGACATGCACGGTCGTTTGCTGCCACGTCATGAAGTGAAAGGCGACAACGAAGAGAACCGTAAGCACGGTGAACTGGAACTTGAGCGTTGTGCTGAAATGGGCGTAACTGCAGGTGTGGTTCTAAAGATGGAAGACATGGCGCGCAGCGATAACGTCGTATTCTCGGCAACGGGCATCACTAAAGGTGATCTGCTAGAGGGCATCACTCGCCAAGGCAACATTGCAACCACAGAGACTCTGCTGATTCGTGGCCGCTGTCGTACAATTCGTCGCATCAAGTCGATTCACTACCTTGAGCGCAAAGACCCAGAAGTGATCGGTCACATTCTTTAATAACGACCACCACGTAAACTTTGTTCAAGGCCAGCATTTTAATGCTGGCCTTTTCTTTTTATAACGATGCTGTCAAGTGGCTATAGTAAATGGTTTGCTTTATAAATGCCTTGCCTCATAATAGTAGGGGTCATGAGGTAGGGATAGTATGAAAACAAGCGACAGAATTTTACACACCATTAAGCGCCATGGAGCCGTTACTGCTAAGCAGCTCGCACAAGAGTTTGGCATGACCACCATGGGTGCAAGGCAGCATCTCCAAAGCCTAGAAGATGATGGTATTCTGGCATTTCATGACGTTAAGGTAAAAGTTGGTCGCCCAACGCGTCACTGGTCTCTAACCCAACAAGGACACAGTCAATTCTCTGATCGTCATGGCGAGTTGACCATTCAAGTTATCGATGCCGTTGAGAATCTGTTTGGAAAAGAAGGCCTAGCCAAAGTCTCTGCAGAGCGTGAGCAATCGACCCTAAAGCAGTATCAACAAGCCTTAGTCAATTGTGATGACCTTCTTAGCAAGCTCCAAACCCTCACTCAATTGCGTGAAGATGAAGGCTACATGGCCGAGCTGCACGACGAAGGCGATCACTATGTCTTGATCGAGAACCATTGCCCTATCTGTAAAGCCGCAACACGCTGTCCTAGCTTGTGCCAATCAGAGCTAAATGTGTTTACCGAACTGCTTAAAAATGACTGTAATATCAGTCGTTCCGAACACATTATTGCGGGTGAACGTCGCTGTACATACACTGTGATTCCGTTTTAGCGTTATCGACTATTGCTGTCTCAAATTTGAGAAGAACACAAACCGAACAAAAAATAACCAACTTTCTTTCTTAAGCTTAAAGTATCTCACTCACGATGCATCATTAAGGAAAGAAAGATGGGACATCCTCAACCCGATCTCAAACTGCCCCCTTTCGATGAATTGGTTGAACTTGCTCAGCGAGATCCGAATGCGTTCAACCAACTCAAGCAAGATATGTGCGAACAGATGATTTGTTCTGCCTCTCACATCATGCAGGACAGACTGCGCGCTCAACAGAGCCATATCGACTTAGTGGTCAGTCGCTGTAAAAACCCTCATCAAACCAACGTTGTCTTAATGCGAGAGTTGCGCTGTCAGGTGTGTAAATTTCAGGAAGCACTTCAGGGCAACGATTCTAACCCTGAGCCACCACAAGCGACCATCATTGCATTTAAACCAAGAAACACCGACTAACCCTTAGGGAACCTGATACAAAAAAGGAGGCGATATGCCTCCTTTTTCTTTCCTAACACTTTTTAACTTAATGCATCTCTGCAAGCTACTGCGGTTCGTCACCGTAATCATTACGACCCTCAGTGCCTTTCAAAAAGCCACACTCAACCAAAATCCACAGGCCACATACCAAAGCAGCGACCGTCGCCACCATATGAATTGGCGATACAGTTTCAGCGGTTGGTGTCGCCATTGGTGATGCCAAACGTCCTAAAACTAAAGGCACATTCAACAGCAGCCACATATTTGATTTATTGCGGTCATGCCAGCGTTTTGCCGTAACTGCCAGATCAGGAACCACCAGCATCAGCAAGAATATTGGCAATAAGATGTATGAATATGCTGGGAACAACACAGAGATACCGGAGGCAAAGCCAGTAATCGCAACGTAGTAAAATACGTTCCAAATCCAGTAGGTTTTACGGCTGATTCTTCCTTGGAAGGAAAACAGTAACTCTTTCATCGACATCTTAAATACACTCTAATTTGGGATGCGGCCAAAAAGGGCTGCAAAAATTTAATTAATCACTTTTTGAAAACTGTTGATGTCCATATCGCGGATGTTCACTGTCAGGCTTCTTACATGGCTGGCTTGCTCTTGCAGCACCACCATTAATGCTCGTGACAGTTCTCTTTTCTGCTCATCAGTGCGGCCAGAAAGTAACTCGAAGCTGATATGAATAAAGTCCACACTGTCGTCCTCTTCCCCTACCAACCAATTGTGGCAACGCAGAGAACGAGATTTGACAGAAGGCGCATCAAACAATCCACAGTGTAATGCAACTTGATGGAGATCTTCTAGCAAACCTTGTACATTCACTCGCTCATCCACCGAGTTTGAGTACTCAAGAACTAAATTTGGCATGGTTACTTCCTATTCTTCACGCAATCGTTTGTCCTTTAATATCAATTAACCGTGAAAAATCCGAGGAGTTCACTATTATTCTGTCTGTTGGATCACTGATATCTGTCTATTATCTACTCTGACCAATCGATAAGATCCCATAAAGACATGACCACAATCATGATCTAACGCGTTTTATCTGTTATATTCTTACGAAGATTTTTTACATTAATTGATTAAATACGGAGATATTCCTATGCGTCGTCCTGTAGTGATGGGTAACTGGAAACTTAACGGTAGCAAAGCAATGGTAACTGAGCTGCTAACTGGTCTTAACGCTGAACTTGAAGGCGTTGAAGGTGTAGACGTAGCAGTAGCTCCACCAGCACTTTACATCGATCTAGCTGAGCGTCTTATCGCAGAAGGCGGTAACAAAATCATCCTAGGTGCACAGAACACTGACCTAAACAACAGCGGTGCTTTCACTGGCGACATGTCTCCAGAAATGCTGAAAGACTTTGGTGCTTCTCACATCATCATCGGTCACTCTGAGCGTCGTGAATACCACAACGAATCAGACGAGTTCGTTGCTAAGAAATTCAAATTCCTACAAGAGAACGGCCTGAAGCCAGTTTTCTGTATCGGTGAATCTGAAGCGCAAAACGAAGCAGGCGAAACTGAAGCAGTATGTGCACGTCAAATCAACGCAGTTATCGACGCTTACGGCGTTGAAGCTCTAAACGGCGCAATCATCGCTTACGAACCAATCTGGGCTATTGGTACTGGTAAAGCAGCAACAGCTGAAGATGCACAACGCATCCACGCTTCTATCCGTGCAATGATCGCTGAAAAAGATGCAGCAGTAGCTGAGCAAGTAATCATCCAATACGGTGGTTCTGTTAAGCCAGAAAACGCTGAAGCTTACTTCGCACAACCAGACATCGACGGTGCTCTAGTTGGCGGTGCAGCTCTTAACGCAGCAGGTTTCGCAGCTATCGCTAAAGCAGCAGCTAAAGCAAAAGCTTAATTTAGACTTCTCTGTTTAAATTGAAGAAAGGGTCAACTTAGGTTGGCCTTTTTTATTACCTGTCACCCAAGCCTAATCTTCTAATATTCAAGCATAAAAAAACCGCTGACAATGCAGCGGCTCTTTACATTTTTAGACCAAGACAGGCTTAGAATAGCTCTTCAGCAACCTTGAATAGGTCTGAACGATCTGGGTTTTTCATGTTCTCGATACAGTCGATGATATCGTGGTGAACAAGCTGCTCTTTCTCGATACCAACACAACGGCCACCGTGACCCTCTTGAAGTAGGTGAACTGCGTAGTTACCCATGCGAGAAGCCAATACACGGTCGAATGCTGTTGGACGGCCACCACGTTGGATGTGACCAAGAACGGTTGCACGAGTTTCACGACCCGTCGCTGCTTCGATCTCTTTTGCTAGCTCATTTGCATCCATCATTAGCTCAGTAAGCGCGATGATTGCGTGCTTCTTACCTTTAGCAATACCATCTTGGATGTTTTGAATAAGCTGCTCTTTATCTAGACCTGTTTCAGGTGTGATGATGTATTCACAACCGCCAGCAATCGCAGACATTAGAGTTAGGTCACCACAGTGACGGCCCATGATCTCAACGATAGAGATACGTTGGTGTGAAGATGAAGTATCACGTAGACGGTCAATGTTATCGATAACTGTGTTCAGTGCAGTTAGGTAACCGATTGTGTAGTCAGTACCAGCGATATCGTTATCGATTGTGCCAGGTAGACCGATACATGGGTAACCCATTTCAGTCAGCTTCTTCGCACCCATGTAAGAACCGTCACCACCGACAACAACAAGTGCTTCAATGCCGTGTTTTTTCAGGTTTTCGATACCTTTTTGGCGAACTTCAACTTCTTTGAACTCAGGGAAACGTGCAGAGCCTAAGAAAGTACCACCACGGTTGATCACGTCAGATACGCTAGAGCGATCTAGCTTCTGGATACGATCTTCAACCAGACCTAGGTAGCCATCGTAAATGCCGTAAACTTCGATACCAGCAGACAACGCTGTACGAACAACACCACGAACTGCTGCGTTCATACCAGGTGCGTCACCGCCACTTGTTAAAACACCGATTTTCTTAATCATGCTCACCCTCAATATTTGGGAATTTATTATTCAATTCTTGCTCTTGCTGATTGTATATCAACAAGATTTTAAATCTATATTTGTGCGCTATGTTACATTTCCTCAACAGGAATACCACTCAAATCGCACAAAATTATGTAACTTTTCTACTTCTGTAGGAGTATTACAGTTTTACTCAATAACTTTGTTGATTCACATCAGAATCAACATTAATTGTTATTGGCTGATTTTTATATCACCAAAGTATTAGTGAATTTTAGTCAATGTAGCCCAAAAATCCCCCACTTACCATTTAGGCCAAGTCGAGTCTCTCGCTACCAAGATTGAAACTTTTGTTGCTTCTCTGGGCCAAACACCACCGAATATGGATCTTGATGGATCAGTACATCAGCATCCGGGAAAACCGACAACAACTTGTCCTCAACTTCATCGGAAATGCGATGCGCTTCAATAAGTGGCATCTCATCTTGCAGCTCTAAATGCAGCTGAATAAAACGCACTGGACCTGAGCGTCGAGTTCTTAATTGATGAACCCCTAAAACCCCTTCAATACTCAGTGCCGTCTCTTTAATTTGAGCCAACTCTTCATCGGGTAGCTTTCTATCGAGCAGAGACTGAATCGCCTCCATCGCCATTTGATAAGCGCTATAAAGAATGTAGCCGCCAATTGCTACAGCAAAGATTGAGTCTGCTTGAGTAACGCCAAACCAGCTCAAGCCTAGAGCTAACATGATGGCAGCATTCATATAAAGGTCGGACTGATAATGAAGAGAGTCTGCAGCAATGGCTTGGCTGCCGGTTTTCTTAACGACATATTTTTGGAAACGGACCAGAGCAAAGGTCACAAAGATGGCAAACAGACTGACATAGATCCCCAGCTCTGGTGAGTTAAGCTCTTGAGGTCTAAAGAAACGTTCGACGCCGTTAAGGATAAGGAAACAAGCAGAGCCTGAGATAAACATTGCCTGCGCCAACGCAGCCAATGATTCGGCTTTACCATGACCGAAAGTATGTTCCCTATCAGCTGGCTGCAGCGAATAACGCACCACCAAGAGGTTGACCAACGAGGCGGCTATGTCGAGCAGTGAGTCGACTACCGAGGCCAAGAGACTCACCGACCCTGTTACCCACCAAACGGCAACTTTTACGACCAATAAGAAGGTCGCGACGATAGTGGCTGCCCAAGCCGCAAGTGTCACAAGACGAGCGTATTCTGCTTTCATATTCTGACTATTGTTTGATCTATTGTACAAAGTATAACCTGACAACAACCGATTGAATATGACAGTCAATCACTTAAATTTTTGTAATCGCGATCAAAAAAAGCGACACATGGTCGCTTCTTTCATTTTGCTCATCTAACTCACGTGTGGTGTCACGCTCAATGATTAGCTGTCTTTGTTAGCACGCTTTTCCATTTTCTCTACACACTTAGCCATACGCTCTTGTTGTAGCTCAGTTAACTTTGTTTTTTGCTCAGGAGTCAGCACGCTCATCATTTCATGCTGCTTTTTCAGCATAGCAACGCGACGTTCAGTCTGTTTCTCTACCATTTGGCTAGCCAGCTCGTTCGCAGCTGCTTCATCGAAAGTGTCAGCCAGAACCAATGCTTGAACTTGTTCACGGTGCGCCTTCATCTCTGCCATTTTTTCAGCTTTGTTCGCAGAGCGCTTCTCTTTCATCGCCGCTCGGTCTGCCTCACGCATCTCTTTGAACTGCTCTTTCTGCGCATCTGTTAGGTCTAGTTGACGCATGATTTTCTTATCGAAACCACCACATTTACCGTGCATACCTTTGTGGTCACCTTTGTTACCGCCACCATACGCATACGCACTTGCTGTACCAAACACTAGTGGAAGAGCTGCAGCTGCTAGTACAAGTTTCTTAGTCATTTTCATAATCTTTGCCTCAAATTGGTATAATCATTTGTGTGTCTGCGTCTGTTGGTCAGCGCTTGAGTATAGAATAGAAGCTCGCACGTAAAGCAACGTGTAGAAAGCGTAAAGAATCGTAAAGAGTGCAAATTGACGAATAGTTAGCAGTTATTATTTAGGTGTAAACAACACAACAAGGTTCTCCCTATGGCAAATATCCTTCTTATTGATGACGACACGGAACTGACCAGTCTATTAAAAGACATTTTAAGCTTTGAAGGCTTTACAGTAACGGAAGCCAACGATGGTTACGCCGGTCTCGAGGCCATCAATAACGACATCGACCTTATTTTGTTAGATGTGATGATGCCTAAGCTCAATGGGATGGAGACGCTCAAGAAGTTGCGTGAGTCCTGGGAGACCCCAGTATTAATGCTGACCGCGAAAGGTGAAGAGATCGATCGCGTGATTGGACTTGAGCTCGGTGCTGATGACTACCTACCAAAGCCATTCAGTGATCGTGAACTGCTGGCGCGCATTCGTGCCATATTGCGACGTACTCAATCAAACAATAGCGCAGAGAAAACAACCAGCAGCGATTGTGTCCGCTACCAAGACTTAGCAGTGTACCCAGGCAAGCAAGAAGCTTACTGCAATGAGCAACTGCTGGATCTCACCACCACTGAGTTCGCCTTGCTGAGCCACCTGATTCAAAACCCGGGACAAGTGATCACCAAAGAGTCACTCAGTTTAGATGTTCTCGGAAAAAGATTGGCTGCCTTTGACCGTGCGATTGATATGCACATCTCTAACTTGAGAAAGAAAGTTCCAGAACGCCCTGACGGCAAAGCACGCATTAAGACCTTGCGTGGCCGTGGCTACCTATTTGTTGAGGAAGATTAATGCGCTTACCTAAAATCACCAGCTTATATGGACGTATCTTTGCTATTTTTTGGTTCACCATGTTACTGGTGCTTTTATCAGTGCTCTCTCTGCCACACCTAGATCCGCGCGTTGCACGAGATGTTCCTGCAGAACACTACGACAAACTCACTCGTATCGCTAAGGCGACCGAAAAACGCTTCGCGGGTGAAGACAACCTTGGCAAGATTATTTTTCAGCTTGAGGGACCACCTCGCAGCCGCAAAGACTCTCGCCCACGCATCTACCTGACCGATTTAGATGGCAGTGTCTTAACCACCAAGCGCCACTCTAACTACAAGGTCAAAGCGATCCGCAACTTTGTGACCACGATTGATAACCCAGAAGTACCCAAGCAGAAACTGTATGGACATTACATGGTGGCAGGCCCGGTTCCTGTGGTATTGGCCAATGAAGACCTGATGATGTACGTCAGTGTTAAGTGGAATCAACCGCCACCTTTCCTATTAAGATTGTTCGATAAACCACTGCAGCTGCTCCTCGCGGTAATGCTTGCTAGTACCCCGCTGCTATTATGGCTGGCTTGGGCACTCAGCCAGCCAGCTCGACGACTAGAACGCGCCGCTCAACGAGTAGCGAAAGGCGAGTTTGAGGTCGACCCAACCCTTGAAAAAGGGACTTCTGAGTTCCGCCAAGCAGGGGAAAGCTTCAACCAGATGGTCGAGGCCGTTAATCAGATGATCTCTGGGCAACAGCGATTGCTTTCAGACATCTCACACGAACTGCGATCGCCTTTAACACGCCTAAGAATGGCCAATGCACTCGCTATTCGTAAGCAGGGCGAAAGCCAAGAGTTGGAGCGTATTGATACTGAAGCGCAGCGATTGGAGCAGATGATCAGTGAACTGCTGACGTTGTCGCGTATGCAGGTTGATAGTCATATCACACGTGAGATTCAGCCACTTTCGAGCCTATGGGAAGAGATCCTAAAAGATGCGGAATTCGAAGCAGAGCAGATGAGCAAGAGCCTCACCTTCTCTGAGATTCCAGAACGTTCGATCTCTGGTAACCCTAAGCTATTGATGAGCGCGCTTGATAACATCATCCGCAATGCCATCTACTATGGTAAAGATAAGGTCGATGTACAGATGAGCGTCAAGCAAGACCAGCTGACGATTCAGGTCAATGATAATGGTGATGGTGTCCCAGAGGCGGAGCTTGAATCGATATTCCGACCATTCTATCGAGTCTCAACCGCGCGCGACCGAAACTCTGGAGGCACAGGACTAGGACTAACCATCACTGAAAGTGCGATTCGCCAGCACAGTGGTACCATCACAGCCAGTCGTAGCTCATTGGGTGGGTTGCAGGTCGAAATCACTCTGCCGATCATACCTTTGTAATAACCTTACAAAGATCTAGTTGATAATAGATCTCATTATCATTAAGGTAAATCCTCTAATTAAGGAGGATTTACCATGTCACACACCTTTCCAGAACTGCCATATGCTTACGATGCTTTAGAGCCTTACATTGATGCTAAAACAATGGAGGTTCACTACAGTAAGCACCATAGAACCTATTACGATAAGTTCATGGCAGCGATTTCAGGTACCGATTTAGAGACACAGCCTCTCACAGAAATTTTTGCCAACATTTCTAAGCATTCACCAGCAGTACGTAATAACGGTGGTGGCTACTACAACCACATCCTTTACTGGAACTGCATGTCTAAAGATGGTGGCGGCGAACCGAGTGGTGATCTAGCCAAAGACATTCTTGCAACGTTTGGTGACTTCGAGAGCTTTAAAGATCAGTTCGCTCAAGCCGCTATCAACACCTTTGGCTCGGGCTTCGCTTGGCTTGTCGTTAAAGATGGTGCGCTGAAAATCGTCTCTACGTCTAACCAAGATAACCCTTGGATGGACGCAGTAGATAACCAAGGTGAGCCTATTCTAGCGCTCGACGTTTGGGAACACGCTTACTACATCAGTTACCAGAACCGCCGTCCTGACTACATCAATGCATGGTGGAATGTCGTGAACTGGGATGCCGTTGCAGAAAACTACGCACAGGCACTAGCAAACAAAGCGTAATCATTCGGTGGCAACTGTACTCACTCAGTCTGCCACCGTATACTCAAGCTACTTTTTATCTATCTAGTGAACCAGTATGTTTGATATCGCGCTTTACGAACCTGAAATTGCACCTAACACAGGTAACATCATTCGCCTTTGTGCTAACTGTGGTGCCAACCTACACCTGATTGAACCGCTCGGTTTTGATTTAGAAGAGAAAAAGGTACGCCGCGCTGGTTTGGACTACCACGACCTCGCTCGCGTAAAGCGTCACAAGAACCTTGAAGCATTTCTAGAGTATCTAGAGAACGAACGCGAGGGTGAGTTCCGTATCTTCGCCTGCACAACAAAAACCACAGGCCATCACGTAGATGCGAAGTTCCAACAAGGTGATGTTCTGATGTTTGGCCCTGAAACGCGCGGCCTGCCAGCAGAGTTAATTGAAAGCATGCCAATGGAGCAGCGTATCCGCATTCCAATGATGCCAGACGCTCGCAGCCTGAACCTATCGAATGCGGTTGCGATCATTGCATTTGAAGCGTGGCGACAAATGGGCTTTGAAGGCGCAGTTTAAGTAAGAACAATCGACTTAGACGACAGTGCTCTTAAGCGGCAATAAAAAAGGCTCTCTCCTTTTGTTCTATTAAAGAATAAAGGAGAGAGCCTTTTTGATGATGAGATAGAGATTAGTTCAAACGGTTACGGTCGTTGTTATCGTCGTCTTTCTTCTCAAACTCACCTTCAAAGGTGTTGCCGCCTTTTGATTGGTCAAATGGGTCTTGCTTAAACGAACCTGAGTTAAACGGGTCTTCACCAAATGGACTCTGACCAAAACCAGCATGACCACCTGCGTGGAAGCTACCTGATACATTCTTAACGACCATTTTCTCCATCAACTTTTTCGCGATTGCTGCGCGTGGTGCTGGCAGTAGCACCAACATACCTAGCGCATCGGTCATAAAGCCCGGCGTTAATAGCAGTACACCCGCCACCGCAAGCATCACGCCTTCAAGGATTTGTTGCGCTGGCATCTCGCCCTGCTGCAAACGACCTTGAACCGACATTAAAGTCTGGATCCCTTGGCTGCGCACCAGCGATGCACCGACAAATGCAGTCACTAATACCAAGGCGATAGTTGGCCACAATCCTAAGAAGCCACCAACTTGAATAAATAAGCCGATCTCAATGATAGGCACAAAGATAAACAGTAATAATAAGATAGGAAACACAAGCCCTCCTTTGTTGTGTTCAGTGTACGTTGAAAGCTCTCACGAACTCAAATTTATCCTGTAAATAAGCGTGTCCCGCCCTCAAAAAATAGTTTGCACAAGATTGACGAAACAAAAGCAAAAAAGGTGATCAACTTACTATTTTTATGCGCTAGGTACAGTATTATGTGCCACATAAGTCAGGACGGATTTATCAGCCTAAAATTCTGGTGAACGGAGTTTCGCGTAAAGAATAGGCTAATAACTAATTATATTATCAGAATAATTCTCTAAGGATCCTGTTATGGCTACCCAATCTAAAGCTCCTGTTGAAGCTCCTCAAGCCACTCGTCTCGAAGAAGATCTATTAGGTCAACGTCATGTTCCGGCAGATGCTTACTACGGCATCCACACTCTACGCGCTATCGAAAACTTTAACATCTCAAGTGTAACTATCTCAGACGTACCTGAGTTCGTGCGCGGTATGGTGATGACTAAGAAGGCTGCGGCTTTAGCAAACAAAGAGTTAGGTGTAATTCCAAGTGAAGTCGCGAAGCACATCATTGCGGCATGTGACCTTATCCTAGATACGGGTAAGTGCATGGACCAATTCCCGTCAGATGTTTTCCAAGGCGGCGCTGGTACTTCTGTAAACATGAACGCAAACGAAGTGGTTGCGAACGTGGCTCTTGAACTTATGGGCAAAGAGAAAGGCCAATACGAGTTCATCAATCCAAATGACCACGTAAACAAGAGTCAATCAACCAACTGTGCATATCCAACAGGCTTCCGTATCTCTGTTTACAACAGCGTACGTAAGCTTATCGATGCTATCGAATACCTGAAAGGTGCATTCGAGCTTAAGAGCCAAGAGTTCAACACCGTTCTTAAGATGGGTCGTACTCAACTGCAAGATGCAGTACCAATGACAGTGGGCCAAGAGTTCCACGCATGGGCAGTAACGATCAATGAAGAGATCAAGAACCTAGAGTACACATCAAAGCTTCTTCTAGAAGTAAACCTAGGTGCAACTGCGATCGGTACTGGTCTAAACGCAGCACAAGGTTACCAAGAGCTAGCAGTTAAACACCTTGCTGAAGTAACTGGCCTAGAGGTTTCTCCAGCAGAAGACCTAATCGAAGCAACTTCAGACTGTGGTGCATACGTAATGACCCACGGTGCACTAAAACGCCTAGCGGTTAAACTGTCTAAGATCTGTAACGACCTACGTCTACTTTCTTCTGGTCCGCGTGCTGGCCTAAACGAATTGAACCTTCCAGAGCTTCAAGCAGGTTCTTCAATCATGCCAGCTAAAGTAAACCCAGTCGTGCCTGAAGTAGTAAACCAAGTGTGCTTCAAAGTACTAGGTAACGACAACACGGTTTCTTTCGCAGCAGAAGGCGGTCAGCTTCAATTGAACGTGATGGAGCCGGTAATCGCGCAAAGCATGTTTGAGTCTTTAGACATTCTAACCAATGCTTGTGTGAACCTACGTGACAAGTGTGTTGACGGCATCACTGTGAACAAAGAAGTGTGTGAAGCACACGTGTTTAACTCTATCGGTATCGTGACTTACCTAAACCCGTACATTGGCCACCACGAGGGTGACATCGTTGGTAAGATTTGTGCAGAAACTGGTAAGAGTGTCCGCGATGTGGTTTTAGAGCGTGGTCTTCTCACTGAAGAAGAACTTGATGACATTTTCTCAGTTGAAAACTTGATGCGTCCTCAGTATAAAGGCAAACGCTACGAGTAAGTTTAAATGTAGGGCTCCCAACGGAGCCCTTTTTTAGTCCCGAAAACGATTAACCATAAATTTTAAGTGGTTTTATAGCGAGACAAATTCTTACAATGGCTTCTAGCCAAGGTTCTATTATTTGAACACTCAGTGGCGAGTTTTCAGATAATAAAATCTAAAAATGAGGTGTTACTATGATTGCAGTAGAACTATTCGTTGTCCTACTCTTTATCTTTTTAGGGGCCAGAATTGGCGGTATTGGTATCGGTTTTGCCGGCGGTGCGGGTGTTATCGCTCTGTCGCTAATCCTTGGCGTTCCAACCAGTCAATCTTTTATCCCTATCGACGTTATTCTGATCATCATGTCGGTTATCACTGCGATTGCTGCTATGCAAGTCGCAGGCGGTATGGACTGGTTGGTTCAGATTGCAGAAAACTTTTTACGCAAACATCCTGAACGCATAACTTTTTATGCTCCTATCGTGACGTTCTTGATGACATTGATGGCGGGCACGGGTCACACAGCGTTCTCAACACTGCCTGTGATTGCAGAAGTTGCTAAAGGCCAAGGTGTTCGTCCATCTCGTCCACTATCGATTGCGGTTGTCGCGTCTCAGATTGCGATCACAGCTTCTCCAATCTCAGCGGCGGTTGTTGCTTTTGCTGCGATGCTAGCGCCGTTCGGTGTTGATTACTTAACACTGCTGATGGTTTGTATTCCTACAACCTTCATCGCTTGTATGGTTGGTGCTGTTGTTGCGAACTATATGGGCAGCGAACTTAAAGACGATCCTGTATACCAAGAGCGTCTAGAGAAAGGTCTAATCAAACTAGCGACAGAAGAGAAACGTGAGATTCTGCCAACAGCGAAGAAAGCGACTTACATCTTCCTAGCGGCTATCGGCTTTGTTGTTTGCTACGCGGCGGCGATCTCTAGCTCTGTGGGTCTGATTGAAAACCCAGCGCTAGGTCGTAACGAAGCGATCATGTCTGTGATGCTAGCAGCAGCGGCGGCGATTGTACTGTTCACGAAAATCGATGCGGCGAAGATCTCTTCAGCACCAACATTCCGCTCTGGTATGACAGCATGTGTATGTGTACTTGGTGTGGCTTGGTTGGGCTCAACGTTTGTAAACGCACACGTTGCAGAGATCAAAGACGTAGCAGGTGCTCTACTATCTGATTACCCTTGGATGCTGGCACTGGTTCTATTCTTTGCTTCTATGCTGCTTTACTCTCAAGGTGCAACCACTGTTGCTCTTATGCCTGCAGCACTGGCAATTGGCGTAGCGCCTCTTACTGCGGTGGCGTCATTTGCAGCAGTAAGTGCACTGTTTGTTCTGCCAACTTACCCAACTCTGCTTGCAGCGGTTGAGATGGATGACACAGGCTCGACTCGCATCGGCAACCTTGTATTCAACCACCCATTCTTTATCCCGGGTGTGGTGACTATCGCGACAGCAGTTGCGCTAGGTTTTGGCTTCGGTGGCTTGTTCATCTAATCAGAATCAATCTGTTATTTTTAAAAGGAAGCCTCGGCTTCCTTTTTTATTATCGGTTTCCTAAAGACAAGCCCGATATAACGAAAACATTTTTATAATAAAATCGGCAATTTGAAACTTATTAGTCAGCAATAAGGTCTGATTAAGTTAATATCGCTGTTAACTTAATCAAGATGACTTCACTTATGCGCGCATTTCTCATCACGCTGTGTGTTGGACTGCTTAGTTTGTCCCATTCAGCCTATGCTCTCTTTGGCAATAACGACCAAGGACTTGAACTCGACTCAGCCAATAGCTTTGTTCCTGTTGATCAGGCATTCCCTTTTAATTACTACCAGCAAGACGGCAAGATCCTCATAGACTGGCAAGTAAAAGAGGGCTACTACCTCTATCAACACAGTCTTGATTTTACAGGCCAAAATCTCGCTATCGGCCCTGTAGAGATGGAAAACGGACAACCATACCAAGATGAGTTTTTTGGTGAGGTGAGCATTTATACGCAACCGCTATTTGTGCAAGTCCCACTGCAGAGCTACCAAGATGGCTCGCAGCTTGTCGTTAAGTACCAGGGCTGTGCCAAAGCGGGTTTCTGTTACCCACCTGAAATTCGTGTCATCGACATCGAGCCATTCACACCGTCGGCAGATGTCGCGAATACAGCAAATGCCTCTGCTAAGACTGAGGTATCAACACAACCAACTTCAGCCCCTATCGCAGAAGAGCGCAGCGCGGCTCCAGTTTCAAAAGAAGCTGGCCTTGCTGAACAGCTCGGTGACAGTTGGTGGACACCGCTGCTATTCCTAGCTCTTGGTGTTGGTCTCGCCTTCACACCATGTGTCCTGCCTATGTACCCGATTCTGACTGGCATTGTGTTGGGTGGCGGTAAGCTAAGCCAAGGCCGTGCACTGATGCTGTCATTCATCTATGTGCAAGGTATGGCGCTCACCTACACCTTGCTTGGTCTTGTTGTGGCATCTGCAGGTATGCAGTTCCAAGCGGCGATGCAGCACCCTTATGTACTGATTGGCTTAAGTGTTCTATTCGTGGCATTGGCACTGTCGATGTTTGGCGTCTACAACCTGCAACTTCCAAGCAGTGTTCAGACTTGGCTCAACAACCAAAGCAATAAGCAGCAAGGCGGCAACACCTTAGGCGTGTTTGCGATGGGTGCGATCTCTGGTTTAGTGTGCTCACCATGTACTACAGCCCCGCTATCTGGTGCTCTACTTTACGTGGCACAAAGTGGCGATCTGTTTACAGGTGGTATTGCTCTGTATGCATTGGCAATGGGCATGGGTATCCCACTGATGCTCGTCGCGGTATTCGGCAATAAATTGCTACCGAAAGCCGGCAGCTGGATGGACAAGGTCAAAATTGTATTTGGCTTTATTCTACTGGCAGCGCCTATCTTCCTATTAGAGCGCATTCTTCCTGAGCTTTGGGCAACTGTATTGTGGTCAGCGCTTGGCTTTGTGGCCTTTGGTTGGTTGTATCACAGCAAAAACTCCCTGCCGTTTGGTGGCTGGAAACAGAGCGCAGTCGGCATCATTGCTATGCTTGGGCTATTCGCATCGGCTCAACCGGCCCTGAACTACTGGTTTGCAGAAAAAAGTGTCGAGCAGACTGCTCAAATTGAGTTTGCGCGTATCAATACCGTTGAAGAGCTTGAGATCCAGCTTATCGAAGCGAAGAAGTTAGGTAAGCCGGTGATGCTCGATTTCTATGCCGACTGGTGTGTCGCGTGTAAAGAGTTTGAGAAGTACACCTTCCACCAAGCCGATGTTGAAAACAAGCTTTCTGGTTTTGTTCTGCTGCAAGCTGATGTGACCAAAAATTTACCTCAAGATATTGAACTGCTTAAACAAATGCAGGTCCTTGGTTTACCAACTATTGAGTTCTGGGACGGTAAGGGTAACCATGTTCCAAATGCTCGTGTGACCGGTTTTATGAACGCTGCAACCTTCTTAAAACACATGCAAAGCCACCAGCTATAACAGCACTGCGTTGATAAAATACAAGCCACGTTTTATTTCTCAAATGAGAACTGAAACGTGGCTTTTACATTTTTATAAAACCTTTCCATACTCGCCTCTCAGCAAAAGTGGATATGCTTCAGACTTTTAGTGCATAAATATTGTCCGCATAGTCAATCGGGTCAATAATAAATGTTAACTAAATTGTTAAAAGTATGAACGTCATGGACTCGACCTATACCATCATCATTGCTGATGACCACCCTCTGTTTCGTAACGCCTTGTTTCAGTCAGTGCATATGGCGATCAGTGGCGCGAACCTTCTAGAAGCGGACTCTCTGGACGCTTTGTTGACACTTCTCAAAAAAGAAGACGAGCCAGATCTGCTGCTGCTCGACCTCAAAATGCCGGGTGCCAACGGCATGTCCGGTTTGATTCAGCTACGTGCTGAGTACCCAGATTTACCTATTGTTGTTATTTCTGCCAGCGAGGATGCTAGCGTTGTGACTCAGGTGAAGAGCCATGGTGCATTTGGCTTTATCCCTAAATCGAGTGATATGCGCGAGCTGGTGAGTGCTCTCAATCAAGTATTGAACGGCGACCCATTCTTCCCAGAAGGCTTGATCACCAATAACGCAGCTTGCAGCGACTTAGCAGAAAAGATTGCAACCCTAACGCCACAGCAATACAAGGTATTGGGCATGCTCTCTGATGGTCTACTTAACAAACAAATTGCTTACGAGCTCAATGTTTCTGAAGCAACCATCAAAGCTCATATGACCGCTATCTTCCGCAAACTAGATGTGAAAAACCGTACTCAGGCGGTGATCTTGTTACAGCAAATGGAAACAGAAAGTTAGGCTATTTTCGTAACATCTCACACAGTGATGACTTAAAAGGAATAATAGCCGCTATAATCTAAAGGCTGCAGATTAGCGGCCTTATCCCTCTGTCATTAACTCTGGGAGATTTTCCTTGCTTACTAGTATCATCATTACTCAGTTTGTTGTTCTTTGGGCGGTCATCGACCCAATTGGCTCCGTTCCTGTTTACCTATCACAAACACAGCACCTCACACCAAAACAGCGCCGCGCCGTTGCCCTTAAGGCGATCGCCATCGCAACCGGTGTACTACTCTTTTTCCTTATCGCAGGCCAACTGCTTCTTGAAGCGATGCAGATTCCATTACCCGCTTTCCAAGCTGCCGGTGGATTGGTGCTGCTGTTATTCGCATTAACCATGATTTTTGGTGAGAGCAAACCAGAGCAAGAACAGAAAATCTCAGAAGAGGTGTGCAGTAAGCAACTCGCGGATCTCGCGGTCTACCCACTGGCGATCCCTTCCATTGCCTCACCCGGCGCCATGATGGCGATTGTGATGTTGACGGACAATAACCGCTACTCACTGATTGACCAGAGCATTACCGCAGGGGTTATGGTGTTGGTGCTTGTTATCACCTTGCTGCTGCTACTGGGCGCCACTAAGATTCAGAAGGTGATTGGTAATGTCGGTGCCGCAATCATCAGCCGTGTCATGGGTTTGATTCTAGCGGCGGTTGCGGTAAATAACCTTCTGATGGGTATCAAAGACTTCTACCTGTAAGGCTTACTTGCAAACATTAATTGCTCTCAGCCTTTGTTGGATGAGGGCAATTCCACTCCCTCATTTCCCCAAACACTCCTGCGAAGAACTGAATCTGCATCGACAGAATAAAAATCATCCTCCTTTTGAGTTTTATCTCATCAAAAATCGACATTTCGTTAGACCTTTGGCTAATTTAACAACATTGCAACATCACACTTTTGGGTCAAGGTGCGTTGTAAGCCCCATAAAACAAAGACTTCCTGCTCTTTTCGCCCCGACTAAAGTTGCACAGATCCCTTGACCTCCCCTTGCTATATTTCAAATCGTAACATTACGTTAACACAAACATTCTACGGAATCGGAAGAAAGGAGAAGGCAATGGCGTTCGAATCAACAGAACATGCTCAAGCCTATTGGAAGGAAAACTTGGGAATTATGGGGACCCTGCTGGCCATCTGGTTTGCAGTGTCTTACGGCGCAGGCATCTTATTTGTCGATGCGCTTAACACCGTACAACTAGGCGGTTTCAAGCTAGGGTTTTGGTTCGCTCAACAAGGGTCGATCTACACCTTTGTCGCCTTAATCTTTGTTTACGTAGTGCGTATGAATGCGCTCGACAAGAAATACAACGTACAGGAAGACTAGAGGTTTAGAACATGGATATTCAAACTTGGACGTTTATTCTCGTCGGCATCACTTTTGCACTCTACATCGGTATTGCTATCTGGGCTCGTGCTGGCTCAACCAGTGAGTTCTACGTTGCAGGCGGTGGTGTACACCCAGTAGCAAACGGCATGGCAACAGCCGCGGACTGGATGTCAGCAGCATCATTCATCTCAATGGCAGGTATCATCTCATTCGTTGGCTACGACGGTGCGGTATACCTAATGGGTTGGACAGGTGGTTATGTACTACTTGCACTCTGTTTAGCACCTTACCTGCGTAAGTTCGGTCAGTTTACGGTTCCCGATTTCATCGGTGAACGTTACTACTCGAAAACAGCGCGTATGGTAGCAGTATTCTGTGCGATCTTCGTATCATTCACGTACGTTGCAGGCCAGATGCGTGGTGTAGGCGTTGTATTCTCACGTTTCCTAGAGGTTGATATCAACCTAGGTATCATCATCGGTATGGGTATTGTGTTCTTCTACGCAGTACTTGGCGGCATGAAAGGCATCACTTATACGCAGGTAGCTCAATTCTGTGTCCTCATTTTCGCTTTCCTTGTGCCAGCTATCTTTACCTCAATCATGATGACAGGTAACCCGCTTCCACAAATCGGTATGGGTTCAACTATCTCAGGAACGGACGTTTACCTACTCGATAAACTGGATGGGTTAACCGAAGAGCTCGGATTTACCGCCTATACCGAAGGTAATAAGAGCATGGTGGATGTATTCTTCATCTGTGCAGCTCTAATGGTGGGTACAGCGGGTCTACCACACGTAATCATCCGTTTCTTCACGGTACCAAAAGTACGTGATGCACGTATCTCAGCAGGTTGGGCACTACTGTTCATCTCACTACTTTACACAACAGCACCAGGTGTAGCGGCGTTTGCTCGTGTAAACATGATTGAGACAATCAACGGTCCTGACATGCAAGGTGTTCCAGCAGCAGAAGCACCAAGCTGGTACAAAAACTGGGAAAGCACTGGTCTAGTAGGCTGGGAAGATAAGAATGGCGATGGCAAGATGTTCTACTCGGGCGATGAGCGCAACGAGATGAAGATCAACCGTGACATCATCGTACTGGCTTCTCCAGAGCTTGCGAAACTACCAAACTGGGTTGTAGCACTACTGGCAGCCGGTGGCCTTGCAGCCGCACTATCAACAGCAGCAGGTCTACTACTGGTAATCTCAACATCCATCTCGCATGACTTGTTGAAGAAAGGGTTTAGACCAAACATGAGCGACAAGCAGGAGTTGTTAGCCGCTCGTCTGGCAGCAATGGTCGCGATTATTGGTGCAGGTTACTTGGGTATTAACCCACCAGGCTTCGTGGCACAGGTAGTAGCGTTTGCATTCGGCTTAGCCGCAGCATCCTTCTTCCCAGCGATTATCCTAGGTATCTTCTACAAGAAGATGAACAAGGAAGGTGCGATTGCAGGTATGTTGGCAGGTATCCTATTCACAGCGTCATACATCATCTACTTCAAGTTCATCAACCCAGCAGCAAGCACGCCAGACAACTGGTGGTTCGGTATCAGCCCAGAGGGCATCGGTACGCTAGGTATGTGTCTGAACTTTGTAGTATCTATCGCGGTGAACAAGGTTACAGCTGAAGTACCACAAGATGTACAAGAGATGGTAGAGAACATCCGTTACCCTAAAGGTGCTGGTGCAGCTCACGACCACTAAGCAACAACTCTCGCAAGAGACTAAAACAAACCAGTGCTTATATTGTAGGGATTAGGTACTGGTTCTCAGAAAGCCGATGCGTCATGTATCGGCTTTTTCTTTTTGTCCCGCCATTTATGAAAAGAAAGGGTTGTTTTTAATACATCATTTGATAATAATTATCATTAACATCTAATTAACGATGGTGAGAGATTAATGCAGCAACAGCAACTTATCTATTCCACTTTTTACAAAGCACAAGACCGTTTTCTCGCTTCCGATGTGGTTGAGGGATATGAGCCATCAACAATCCAAAGCTATATCGACTGCAGTCTAGAGCTTGCGCTTCAGTATGAAAAAGATAGTGAGCATGAAAACATTCTGCTGTGCGAACTGTTCCTCCGTCAGCTGTTCTTTCACCTAATAGAAGCCATCGAATCACCACAACGCAGCCTGACATTTCGTCGTGTTTGTCTTGATTTGATCCACACGCCTCTATTTTGTTTAAAGCGTCATTACTACCAACAACCTAACGGTAAACAGAAGTATTTACCGCTCCAACAAACCCTACAACAAGTCCAAGCTCCACTTGGCTAACAAGGATCCAGCATGACCCAAGAATTTCGAATCGAAAAAGACAGCATGGGTGAAGTAAAAGTGCCAGCCAATGCACTTTACCAAGCACAAACCCAGCGCGCCGCTGATAACTTCTCTTTCAGTTCGCACACAATGCCTGCAAGCTTCATTCAAGCACTCGCTTTCATCAAACAGGCCGCAGCTAACACCAATGCACAATTGGGTCATCTTGAGGGCGATATTGCTCACGCAATTATCGATGCGAGCCAAGAGATCATCGATGGCCAACACCTTGAACAGTTCCCTGTCGATGTCTATCAAACGGGTTCCGGCACCAGCTCGAACATGAATGCCAATGAGGTTATCGCAACGCTGGCCTCACGTGCACTGCAAGGTGACGTTAGCCCAAACGACCATGTAAATATGGGGCAAAGCAGTAACGATGTTGTACCGACAGCAATCCAGGTCAGCGTAGCATTAACGGTAGAGAAGCAACTACTGCCAGCCCTTGCACACTTGTCAGATGTGTTAGCCACTAAACAGATGCAGGTTGCCGACGTGGTCAAGACAGGTCGCACTCATCTAATGGATGCCATGCCAATCACTCTCGCTCAGGAATTAGGTGGTTGGAAATTCCAAATTGACCATGCAAAACAAGGCATTGAATCGAGCTTGGAGGCAGTAAAAGCACTCGCTCAGGGCGGAACAGCCGTCGGAACCGGGATCAACGCCGATCCGCGATTTGCAGATGCCTTCGCGCACAACCTGTCTCAAACGACGAAATTGCAATTCAGTTCGAGCGAAAACTTCTTCTTTAATCTCAGCAGCCAAGATGCGATCGTTGCCCTATCTGGACAGCTTAAAACCGCAGCAGTTGCGATCATGAAGATCGCAAACGATCTTCGCTGGATGAACTCTGGTCCATTGGCTGGCCTTGGCGAAATTGAACTCCAAGCTCTGCAGCCAGGTTCTTCTATCATGCCAGGTAAAGTAAATCCTGTGATTCCAGAAGCTGCAGCAATGGCGGCAGCGCAAGTGATTGGTAACGACACCACCATCACAGTCGCTGGTCAATCTGGCAACTTCCAACTCAATGTGATGTTACCTGTCATTGCACACAATGTGCTTGAGAGCATCGAACTACTGAGCAACAGCTCGGTGGCACTGGCAGATAAAGCTGTAGCTACCTTCACCGTTCGTCAAGATAACCTTGATGAAGCCCTCGCGAAGAACCCGATTCTAGTGACGGCGCTCAACCCAGTTATTGGTTACCTAAAAGCCGCAGACATCGCCAAAAAGGCGTATAAAGAAGGCCTGCCAATCCTAGATGTAGCCGAGCGTGAAACCGACATCCCACGTGATGAGCTAGCAAGCTTATTGAACCCAAGTCAGCTGACTAAAGGCGGAATTGCCGGCTAAGTAAAGCCCAATAAAAAAGCGAAGCCAGAGTTGGCTTCGCTTTTGGCCTACTATGATCCAAATGCTAATTAAGCGACACGATTGAGTACTGCTCTGAGCTTGAGTGGCTTAACTGGTTTGGCAATAAAACTGAAACCATGCGCTTTGATCGCCGCTAACATGTCATCGGTACGATCAGCACTGATAATCACCCCTTCGAAACTATCACCCAGTCTCAAGCGACATTGCTGCAGAACTTCGAGGCCGGTGCGCCCATTGTCGAGTCGATAATCCGAGAAGATCACATCCGGTTGCCAACTGTCTTCCAGACACTTCAAACTCTCAACCAGATCCCCCGCAGTTCGCACATCGCATCCCCAACGACCAATCAGGTTCTCCATGCCGACCAGAATGTCTCGCTCGTTATCCACACACAGGATTTTCAGTTGGGCTATTTCGCTGTTGACGGTCGGTGCCGCCACTTGCGGTGCAGTAACCACCTTCTCTGCTCGAGGCAAGGTAATCGAGAATACGCTGCCTTCATCTGGCCAAGAGCGCATCGAGATTTCATGCCCAAGAACGTGTGCGATCCCTTTTGAAATCGCTAAGCCAAGACCTAAGCCTTGATCTGAACGTACTTGGCTACCACGAGTGAACTCTTCAAAGATCTCTTGCTGTTTATCTTCATCGATACCAGTGCCGTTATCCCATACATCAATACGCACTCGGCCATCCACACGCCGTGCACCCAATACAACTTTACCACTTGGGTTATAGCGGAACGCATTGGTCAAAAAGTTCTGAATCACGCGACGCAGTAGTTTGGGGTCAGACTGAATAAACAGCGATGATGGCACCATATGGAAATCGATATTCTGCTGTCCTGCCAAGGCGCTGAATTCTGCATTCAGGTTGGACAGCACATCATTAATAGCGAAACTATGGACATTGGTTTCTAACTTGCCCGATTCCAAGCGCGAGATATCAAGCAGATCACCAATCAAGTCTTCTGCCGCACCAAGTGCACTCTCGATATGTGAAGAGAGCTGCTTAACCTCTTGCTCTTTCGCGACTTCTGACAGTGAAGAAGCAAACA
The DNA here is from genome assembly GCF_009363355.1 of Vibrio sp. THAF190c. Classification (NCBI taxonomy): domain Bacteria; kingdom Pseudomonadati; phylum Pseudomonadota; class Gammaproteobacteria; order Vibrionales; family Vibrionaceae; genus Vibrio; species Vibrio sp. THAF190c. The sequence goes on from NZ_CP045338.1 coordinate 3,072,144, forward strand.
AGCGCGCCGCATTCAATGGCTGCATCAAGTCGTGGCTCACCGCCGCCAAGAAACGCGATTTGGATTGTGACTCTTGTTCTGACACTTGAGTGGCTTTCACCAAACGCTGGTTGAGTTTTTCAAGCTCTTGGGTGCGCTCGTGAACGCGAGTTTCTAAACTCTCATTGGCGTCTTTCAGCGCCTGCTCCGCTTGTCTAAATACCGTGATATCGGTAAAGCTCATCACAAACCCGCCACTTGGCATCGGGTTACCTTGCACTTCAATTACTCTACCATCTGGTCTTACCCGCGAAGAGGTATGACGGGTGCCTTGCTCAAGGTGGAAGATGCGTCGCTTAACGTGGTCCTCTGGATCGCCAGGGCCACATAAGCCCTGCTCCGCATTGTGTCGAATCACATCGGCAATTGGCCTACCGACCTGAATCAGTCCGCTAGGGAACACGAACAACTCTAGATAACGCTGGTTCCATGCCACTAAACGTAGCTGTTGGTCGACTACCGCAATGCCTTGACCGATATGTTCAATCGCCCCTTGCAACAAGCCACGACTAAAATCATACAGTTCAGAGGCCTCATCAACGATGGTCGCGACCTCCTCGAGCTGCATGTTTCTTCCCTGCAGGGCAGAAGTGAGTACTAACTTAGCAGAGGAGGCACCAAATACACCAGCGAGCACACGTTCAGCATGTCGAATCAAACTGGCAGGTGATTGTTGATTGGGCAGTAGTGGTCGACCTTGCTGCTGCCAATACGCCTGAAAGGCACTTTTCGCGCGCTTGCGTCCCACAAACCGTGAGGCGAGCATCTCTAGCTCAGCAACCGTCACACGACTCTGGTAAAGACTCATGTTTTCGTTTTCAGGCAAAGGCGCACCAACGAATGCCGCTGATTGTAAGCGCTCACTTAGGCTTGGTCTGGTCGATAGGGATATCACCACATAACAGAGTGTATTCACGGTAATACTGAGCACAATCCCCCAGTTGGAGCTACTGACATCCCAGTTAGCTAACAGATCAGGTGGCGTAATCAACCACAACAATAAGTTACTCTCTTGGTCACCCGCGAGCATGCTGGTTTGGCTCATCAAAGTGATCAGCCAGATAATAGAACCAAACAACAGACCAACATAGACACCTTTACGGTTACCCAAGCGCCAGTACATGCCACCAATCAGGGCTGGCGCAAACTGTGCGATCGCCGCAAACGAGAGAAAACCTATCGCAGAGAGTGAGTGGATACTATCTAATGCTTGATAGAAGCCCCATGCCCCTAGCAGCAACAATAGGATGAGCGCGCGACGAATCACCAGCAGCAACCCAGAGAAGTGTCGATGGGTTCTCTGCGTTAGTCTCATCCGGCGCAGCAATAACGGCATCACCAGATCATTGGAGACCATGATCGCCAATGCAATTGTAGAAACGATCACCATGCCACTCGCGGCCGACGTGCCGCCAAGAAATGCCAGCAAGGCAATGTTGTTGGCTCCTTCTGCCATCGGTAGGCTAATCACATAGGTATCGGCAGGCATACCCGTCAAGAGTCCTTGCCCTGCCCACGCAATTGGCAGCACAAACAGCCCCATTAGGATTAGATAAACAGGGAACAGCCAGCGCGCCGTATGCAGATCTTGCGGCCTTTCATTCTCAACCACCATGGTATGGAACTGCCTTGGCAGACAGACAATTGCTAACATCGTCAGCACAGTATGGATAATAAGAGTGGGAATATTAGGGGATTCATAAGTCTGCGCAGCGACTTCAAGCAGATCAATCTTATCGCTACTGGTCGCTAGGTAGATGATAAACAACCCGACAATTAAGAAAGCCACCAGCTTGACGATCGACTCAAACGCGACCGCCATCATCATCCCACGGTGGTGTTCCGTGTTATCGATATGACGGGTACCAAACAACATAGTGAAGATGGCCAAAGCGCCCACCACAAACCAAGAAACGTGGTAATCCTGATAACCAAAATCTTGCGCCAGACTCGGAGCAACAATATCGAGCCCCATGGTGATGCCACGCAACTGCAGTGCTATGTAAGGCAAAATGCCCACTACAGCGATAATCGTCACCGTGACCGCGAGCCCTTGTGACTTGCCATAACGAGCAGCAATAAAGTCAGCAATCGAGGTGATGTGTTCGCGCTTGGCGATGACAATAAGCCGCGCCAGAATCCGCCAACACAAAGTAAAAACCAGAATTGGGGCTATGTAGATAGGAAGAAAAGACCAAGGGTTATTACTGGCCTGCCCCACTGTGCCGTAGAAGGTCCACGAGGTACAGTAAACCGCAATTGATAAGCTGTAGATCCATGGTCGCCAGCGTGACAACCAGCGAGTTTGCCGATCTCCATACCAAGCAATTAAAAATAACACCCCGAGATAGGCGAGTGAGACGGGGATTACGATCCATCCTTGCATTGCGAACCCTTTTCTTCCATAAAAAAACCTCTCCATAAGGGAGAGGTTTCATTTAACTAAGGAAGTGTCAGCAACACAATCAGGTCGATTAATTTCTGTGCTTTAGGCTCTAATTCTCTGCTTTAGCTGTCGCAGCTGCCAATTCGACGTCGACCACGGAACTGCGCTCATCCAACTTAATAAACAGAGCCAGTACACCCATTGCCGCCATCACCCAGAAAATGTTCGCGCCCCACAATTCATAACCCCAACCACTCAGAGTGGTCATCAATGCGATAAACGCACCAAGCGGAATCGCATTATAGAGTGCTTGCAGTGCCACCATCTTGTTCTCTTCTTCAGATTGGATGTACTGAATGGCAGCAATGTGCGCCATTGCGAATGTCACACCATGCAGCAACTGCACTAATACCAAACCAAAGATATCCGTTGTCGATGCCGTAATACCCCAACGCGCAATCACACCTAGTGCAGCAATAACAAATAGCGTTCTGAGTGCCATGCCAGAGAAGAGACGTTTACTTAATGCAAACACACCCACTTCCGCCACGACCCCTAAGCTCCACAAGTAGCCGATGATGGCTTCGGAGTGGCCCGCTTCCTTCCAATAAATAGCACTGAAACTGTAGTAAGCAGCGTGACTACCTTGCAACAACGCCATCAACGCAAGGAACTTCACAACCGAGCGCTCACGCATCAACGCTCCTAACTTTGGACGTACTTGGTGCTGTTCGGATTGCGTCACTGGCATCAGGTTCGGGTTTCTCATTGCCAGTATCAGAGATACAAACACCCCAGCTAATGCCGTATACAAGATCATATCGGTGCCAAACTGTGCCACCAGATAACCAACCACCGTCGAGCCAGCAATAAATGCAACCGAACCCCAAAGTCGTGTGCGGCCATAATCCAACACCTTAAGTCGACTGTAGTAGTTCGCCATTGCGTCGGACAACGGAACAACTGGCCCGCAACAGAGGTTAAACAAGATGGTTGCTAATAGCATTAGTAGGAAGCTACCACCAGTGAAGAAGTGAAACGCTACAAAAATCAACGCCGCTAAACTGAGCCAGCGCAGCGCAGGCATTAAGTGCTCCGCTTTATGAACACGCGGAGTAATTAAAAGGTTCGCCACACATCGCGTCGCAAATCCCACACCGATCAATACACCAATATCACCTGCCGAAACCCCTTGGTCTTCGAACCATAATGCCCAAAACGGCAGATAGACACCGTAAGCGAAAAAGAAACCGATGAAATACTGAGATATCCATCCATACGGGGAAGGGTTAAACATACATATACCTATATAAACGATTGCAGAGAGGCAGCGGAGATTATGCCTCTACGCAATCATATGAAAAAGGGAATAATTGCTGCTTTGAGTTTCCGTGTTATCAATGACTGTATCGCCGAGGAAAATCGCACGTTTAGACTAAAGTCGTCTGGAGCTTCAGTGAGTTTTTGTCAGACTTACCTTTAGGTTCTTCACTCTATCTGCGACGCTTATGCCTGATAAATTTAATATGCAGCATCCACCCTTCGATAGCTTATCTGAGGCTGAACAATTGACCCTGCGTTCTGCGCTCGACGTGGTTTACTATCGTGCTCAAGAGACCATTCTCGAAGCGGATCGCCCAAGTCGTCATCTGCATATTTTAATTAAAGGTGCCGTAGAGGAACGTGCTAGCCAAGATGGGGAGATTTACGCCCACTATGCAAACGACGATATCTTTGATGTTCGTAGTCAGTTTGAGCCTCACACCAAACACCAATACATCGCACTAGAAGATACCCTCAGCTACCTGCTTCCCACCGATGTATTCCTCGAGCTCTACAATGCAAATGGCCAGTTTGCTGCCTACTTTGATAACAACCTAGCCAAACGTAAAGAGCTCATAGAGGCCGCTAAACAGCAGCAAAACTTGGCTGAATTTATCCTAACCAAAGTCGACGATTCGATTTATCACCCACCTCTGATCCTAGAGCCTAACCAACCTATCAATGAGGTAACAAGAACCCTTAAGGAACAAGGGCTCGACTCGGCTTTAGTTCGTTTGGCCTATGATGATCTAAAAGCTTTTGGATCATCATGTACCCTTCCGTACTCTATCGTCACACGGACCAATTTATTGCACGCTGTGATGCTCGAGAATTACCCCCTTGATGCGCCCGTTGGTGAGATAGCGACCTTCCCTGTTTTGCACGTCAATGATGGTGATTTCCTGTTTAACGCCATGATTAATATGACGCGTAATCGGGTAAAACGCTTGATGGTTTGTGATGGGCAAGAAGCGGTCGGCATGCTCGATATGACACAGATACTGAGTGCCTTCTCGACCCACTCTCATGTACTGACTCTGCGAATAGCTCGCGCCACCAGCATTGAAGAGTTGGCCATGGCCTCCAACAAACAGCGTCAATTGGTTGAAAGCTTAATCAGCAATGGCATTCGAACGCGCTTTATCATGGAACTGATCTCTGCGGTTAACGAGCAGATTATAGAGAAAGCTTTTGAACTGATTTTGCCTCCGGCACTGCAAAACCACTGCTGTCTGATTGTGCTCGGTTCAGAGGGGCGCGGAGAACAGATACTCAAAACAGACCAAGACAACGCGCTGATCATTCAAGACGGTTTAGAGTGGCATCACTGTGAAGAGGTCATGGCTGAGCTGACTCATACCCTGCAGCAATTAGGCTACCCGCTCTGCCCAGGCAATGTGATGGTGAATAATCCGAAATGGGTGCACTCACAACAAGGCTGGAAGGAAACACTATCCCAATGGGTGAAGAAGGCGACTCCCGATACGGTCATGGACATCGCCATTATGGCAGACGCTCATGCAGTAGCAGGCAATCGAGAGCTATTGCAACCGGTTAAAGATCATTTGAGAGATTTAATGGTGGGACAAGAACTCATACTCACAGAGTTTTGCCGCCCTGCCTTGAACTTCTCTGTACCGCTATCTCTGTTTGGTAACGTGAAAGCGTCCAAATCAGGGCTAGACATCAAACAGGGAGGCATCTTCCCTATCGTTCATGGCGTAAGAGCGCTCAGCCTTGAGCACGGCATCAGTGTCAACAACACCTTCGAGCGTATCGAAGCACTAGTGGAAAAGAATGTTCTTGAGCGAAGCACTGCAGACAACCTCAGCGAAGCGCTCAAACAGTTCTTCAAGTGGCGTCTATCACAACGTTTATCGCAGCAGCACAGCAGCAACAAACTCGACGTGAAACTCATGGAGCGCGCAGACCGAGACCTATTAAGGCACAGTTTGCACGTAGTGAAAAAGTTTAAGCAATGGTTGGGCTATCACTACCAAATTAGGGATTAGATCACCATGAACCGATTAGTACGCTATTACTGGTATCGAAAACTCAAGGGGTCGCCCTATCGGGATCTCTTCACCACCAATTCAGGACAAGAGTTGGTGTCACTCGATTGTGAAACCACCAGCCTCGATCCAAATCAAGCGGAGCTAGTCTCAATTGCAGCGACCAAGATTGTCGGTAACCGCATCATCACCAGTCAGCCGTTTGAGGTCAGACTAAGAGCACCTCAATCTTTAGATTCTAACTCGATAAAAATCCATCGCATTCGCCACCAAGACCTCAAACATGGGGTCGAAGAGAAACAGGCCATCAGCGCACTGCTCGACTTCATCGGTAATCGACCTTTGGTGGGTTACCACATCCGCTATGACAAAAAGATTCTTGATAAAGCGTGTTTAAAGCATTTTGGCTTCCCTATGCCTAATCCATTAGTAGAAGTTAGTCAGCTCTATCAAGAAAAACTCGAGAAACACCTGCCAAACGCTTATTTCGATCTAAGCCTCGACACCATCTGTCGCCAGCTCGACCTGCCGCTGCCCACCAATAAACATGATGCATTACAAGACGCTATCTCGGCCGCACTGATATTTGTGCGCCTTCAACATGGTGATCTACCACGCTTCAACTCATCTTATTCATAAATCAACCCGCGTAAATAATTGAAACGATCTAACTCTCAAAAAAACACTTAACTCGCTATTTTTTAAGTAGAAACACGCTTCTCATCCTAAAGTCTAATTGTGGAAATGGCTCTGCTAGCCGACAGTGATAACACAACGACAGTCCACTAACTTGACTTAGAAACTGAACATAAAGGAAGTTGCCAATTCATTAGGAATGTAGGCACAAGGAGAGATGCAATGAGTGAAGCCCACGTTTATCCGGTAAAAGAAAACATCAAAGCAAATACGCACGCGGATAATGACACTTACCTAGCCATGTACCAACAATCTGTTTCTGACCCTGAAGGTTTCTGGGGCGAGCATGGAAAAATCGTAGATTGGATTAAGCCTTTCACCCAAGTGAAAAGCACTTCATTTGACCCAGGCCACATCGATATTCGCTGGTTTGAAGATGGCACACTCAACGTGTCTGCGAACTGTATTGACCGCCACCTTGCTGAGCGCGGTGACGACGTGGCAATCATCTGGGAAGGTGATGACCCAGCTGACGACAAGACGCTGACTTTCAACGAACTGCATAAAGAAGTGTGTGAATTCTCTAACGCACTTAAAGAACAAGGCGTACAAAAAGGCGACGTTGTGTGTCTGTACATGCCAATGGTGCCAGAAGCGGCGGTTGCGATGCTTGCTTGTACACGTATCGGCGCAGTTCATACTGTGGTATTTGGTGGCTTCTCACCAGAAGCACTATCAGGCCGTATTATCGATTCTGATTCTAAGGTTGTGATCACCGCTGATGAAGGTGTTCGTGGCGGCCGTGCCGTCCCTCTAAAGAAAAATGTCGATGAAGCTCTGACCAACCCAGAAGTGAAAACCATTCAAAAAGTCATCGTTATGAAACGTACTGGTGGTGATATTGACTGGCACGAGCATCGTGATGTTTGGTGGCATGAAGCAACAGCAAACGTATCTTCAGAGTGTCCACCAGAAGAGATGAAAGCAGAAGACCCTTTATTCATTCTCTACACATCAGGTTCAACAGGTAAACCTAAAGGTGTTCTACACACAACGGGTGGCTACCTAGTTTACGCGGCAATGACGTTCAAGTATGTATTTGATTACCAAGAAGGCGAAACCTTCTGGTGTACCGCTGATGTGGGTTGGATCACTGGCCACACATACCTAATCTACGGCCCACTGGCTAACGGCGCTAAGACAATCCTATTTGAGGGCGTGCCAAACTACCCGAATACTAGCCGTATGAGTGAAGTGGTTGATAAGCACCAAGTAAACATCCTATACACGGCACCAACAGCGATTCGTGCTCTGATGGCGAAAGGTAACGAAGCGGTTGAAGGCACAACACGTAGCAGTCTACGTATTATGGGCTCGGTAGGTGAACCAATTAACCCAGAAGCGTGGGAGTGGTACTACAAAACGATTGGTAACGAGAACTCTCCGATTGTTGATACATGGTGGCAAACCGAAACGGGCGGTATCTTGATCGCTCCTCTACCGGGTGCAACGGATCTAAAACCAGGTTCAGCGACTCGCCCATTCTTTGGCGTTCAACCTGCGCTGGTCGACAACATGGGCAACATCATTGAAGGCGCAACCGACGGTAACCTAGTGATTCTAGATTCTTGGCCTGGTCAAATGCGTACTGTTTATGGCGACCATGAGCGCTTCGAACAGACTTACTTCTCAACATTTAAAGGTATGTACTTCACTAGTGATGGTGCTCGTCGTGATGAAGATGGTTACTACTGGATCACAGGCCGTGTTGATGACGTACTGAACGTATCTGGCCACCGTATGGGTACAGCAGAGATTGAATCAGCGCTGGTTGCATTTGATAAGATTGCCGAGGCTGCAATTGTGGGTATCCCTCATGACATCAAAGGCCAAGCGATCTACGCTTACATCACCCTAAACGACGGTGAGTTCCCAACAGCTGAGCTACATAAAGAGGTGAAAGACTGGGTACGTAAAGAGATTGGTCCGATTGCGACACCAGACGTACTGCACTGGACAGACTCTCTACCGAAAACGCGTTCTGGTAAGATCATGCGTCGTATCCTACGTAAGATTGCAACAGGTGATACAGGCAACCTTGGCGACACTTCTACGCTTGCTGACCCAAGTGTGGTTGACAAGCTCATCGCAGAAAAAGCTGAGCTTGCATAAAACTGCGATAAACAGCCCTAACTTGGGCATGTTTACCTGATATGTTTAAAACACCCCTATTTGTAAACCGTCACCTGTGTGGCGGTTTTTTTATGCCTGATCTTGATCTCAAATATCCTCCCTTAAATTAAGGCTTCTCCCGTTTTTTGTTAACTTGGTAACAATTCCGCACCATTACATTAGGAGATTAGACCAGTAAATTGCTGCGATTTGCGCTGAATTAGCTATAATCTGGTTCTAATTTTTAAAATCGGTCGTTTTAGCTCTAGCAAAACGGCATGATTTGTAAATAAAATGGGACATTCGCTCTCGTCGTCACGATAAAGGAAGATAGCCCCACGATGTCTACAAAGTTTCGCATTCTAGTTTTAAATGGCCCAAACCTTAACCTGTTAGGCCTAAGAGAGCCTGCTCATTACGGTTCTCAAACACTTGACCAGATAATTGACGGTCTGAAAGAGCAAGCGAAAACGCAGGACGTTGAGCTATCTCACTTACAATCAAATCGTGAGTACGAGCTAATTGAAGCCATTCACGGTGCATTCCAAAATATTGATTTTATTATTATCAATCCAGCAGCGTTCACACACACCAGTGTGGCACTGCGCGATGCACTGCTTGGCGTAGCAATCCCATTTATTGAAGTGCACCTTTCTAATGTTCACGCACGTGAACCGTTTAGGCACCACTCTTACCTCTCAGACAAAGCCGAAGGGGTAATTTGTGGCTTGGGCGCACAAGGCTACCAATTTGCTTTGACCGCTGCGATTAACAAGCTTCAGTCAAAGTAACGAACATAACCGAACTATTAGACACCAGCTCCAGTCATAGAGCATGGTTAATTAACAAATAAGAGAAAGAAACGATGGATATTCGCAAAATCAAAAAGCTGATCGAATTGGTTGAAGAGTCTGGTATCGCAGAACTAGAAATCTCTGAAGGTGAAGAGTCAGTACGCATCAGCCGTAACGGCACTGCTCCTGCAGCAGCACCAGTTCAATACGCAGCAGCGCCAGCACCTGTAGCAGCACCAGCTCCTGCATCGGCTCCAGCTCCTGCGGCGGCTCCAGAAGCAGCTGAAGCTCCAGCGGCAGTAACTGGTCACCAAGTTCTTTCTCCAATGGTTGGTACTTTCTACAGCGCGCCAAGCCCAGATGCAAAACCATTCGTTAAAGTAGGTCAACAAGTTAACGCTGGCGACACTCTATGTATCGTTGAAGCGATGAAGATGATGAACCAAATCGAAGCGGACAAGTCTGGTGTTATAACTGCAATCCTAGTTGAAGACGGCCAACCAGTTGAGTTCGACCAAGCTCTAGTAATTATCGAATAATAGAGAAGCCTCATTATGTTAGATAAATTAGTAATCGCGAACCGTGGTGAAATTGCACTACGTATTCTGCGAGCATGTAAAGAGCTAGGCATTAAGACGGTAGCTGTTCACTCAACAGCTGACCGTGACCTTAAGCACGTACTGCTTGCAGATGAAACTATTTGTATCGGTCCAGCTCGTGGTATCGATAGCTACCTGAACATCCCTCGTATCATCAGTGCGGCAGAGGTAACAGGCGCTGTTGCTATTCACCCTGGTTACGGCTTCCTATCTGAAAACGCAGACTTTGCTGAGCAAGTTGAGCAAAGCGGTTTCATCTTCGTAGGTCCTAAAGCTGAAACTATCCGCATCATGGGTGATAAAGTTTCTGCAATCACGGCAATGAAGAAAGCAGGCGTACCTTGTGTACCAGGTTCTGACGGCCCACTGAACGACGACGAAGCAACTAACAAAGCTCACGCTAAGCGTATTGGCTACCCAGTAATCATCAAAGCATCTGGTGGCGGCGGTGGTCGTGGTATGCGTGTTGTACGTTCTGAAAAAGAGCTAACTGAAGCGATCGCAATGACACGTGCAGAAGCAAAAGCATGTTTCAACAACGATATGGTTTACATGGAGAAATTCCTAGAAAACCCACGTCACGTTGAAGTACAAGTGATTGCTGACGGTCAAGGCGGTGCTATCCACCTTGGTGAGCGTGACTGTTCTATGCAGCGTCGTCACCAGAAGGTTGTTGAAGAAGCGCCAGCACCAGGTATCACTGCAGAAATGCGTAAATACATTGGTGAGCGTTGTACTCGCGCTTGTCTTGAGATTGGCTACCGTGGTGCAGGTACTTTTGAGTTCCTATACGAAAACGGCGAGTTCTACTTCATCGAGATGAACACTCGTATCCAAGTAGAGCACCCAGTAACTGAGATGGTTACCGGTGTTGACCTAATCAAAGAGCAACTACGTGTTGCTGCTGGTCAGCCTCTGTCTTTCACGCAAGATGACATCAAGATCAGCGGTCACGCTATCGAGTGTCGTATCAACGCGGAAGACCCAGAGAAGTTCCTACCTTCACCAGGTAAGATCGAGCGTTTCCATGCTCCTGGTGGCATGGGCGTACGTTGGGATTCTCACATCTACACGGGCTACACTGTACCACCACACTACGATTCAATGATTGGTAAGCTGATCACTTACGGTGAGAACCGCGATGTTGCTATCTCTCGTATGAAGAATGCTCTAGGTGAGATGATTGTAGAAGGCATCAAAGTGAACATCCCTCTACAAGAGTCGATCATGAACGACGAGAACTTCCAACACGGTGGTGCAAACATCCACTACCTTGAGAAGAAACTTGGTCTTCAATAATCGGTTCATTTAAGAACATCACGAAATGCCCACCTCGGTGGGCATTTTTATTTCTAATAATTTCATCAATACAAGCAACTGAAAAGAAAAAGTTAAATAGGTCAAATTCACATTTTCATCTCTGTCTTCCCACGATATTTCTGATCCTTTAATCAAACAAGTCGTAGATCTGTGTGATGTAAAAATCATCTGGAGACAAGACAATGAAACTGGTTAAATCATTTGCAATCGTGAGTGCGATCAGTGCTGCAATAGTGGGTTGCGGCAACGATGACTCACACCATACCTCAGCAGCAGATTCCTCTTACCTTCGCGTTTTCCATGCTGCTCCTGACGCACCGAAAGTCAACGTCCTTCTTGACGGGCAACCTGCTCTACAAAATGTTGACTACCAACAATCATCAGGACAAATTTCCGTATCCCCAGGCGACCATACCGTCCAAGTTGACGCTATCCTTGCTGATGGAACCACCACGACCGTCGTTCCTGCAACAACCCTCGATTTGATGGCTGGGCAAGAGTACAACGTTGTTGCGACAGGGAAAGTCGGCGACAATTCATTCGGGCCTCAGATCATAGCAAGGGACTTCATGGCCCCAACCGATGCACGAGTTCAAGTGATGCACTCTGCACCCGATGCGCCCACCGTGGATGTGTTCATCACAGCCCCCAATGCCGACCTCACAACTGCAACGCCTTTCGCCAATGACGTTTCGTTTCTAGGCGTCACCGACGCAATGAACGTACCTGCAGATACCTACCAAGTGCGCATCACGGATCCATCTGATCCAACCCAAGTGTTTTTCGATTCCGGCTCAATAGCGGTACCTGCCGGAGCGGACTGGTTTGTCGCGGCAACCAATAACACCACAGCAGGCGCGTCACCAGTAACTCTACTAGTAGACACTGGCAGCGGCTCGCTAACGGTGCAAGACACTAATAGCGGCGCAGATGTTCGCGTGGTACACACCATTTCAGATGCCCCAGGCGTCGATGTGTGGGTCAATGGCACAGCACCAGTCAGTGGTTCGCCCCTATTTAACCTAATGTACAAGGGCAAAACAGACTATCTAGCACTTAATGCCGCATCGACAGACTTCGCGGTAGCTGTTAACGGCAGCAGCCCTGTCAGCATCGTCAGTGCCCTTGGTCTAACCGCTTCACTTGCAGCAAACACAACCTACACCGCATTAGCTATCGGTAACCTTGGGGATGGACTGAGCAATGATGAGCTTTACGTCGTTGAAGATGATGTAAGAAGAATTGCGACAGAAGCCAAACTGAGAGCGATTCACGCCTCTACATTGGCAGGCATCGTCGACATTTATGTGAGTGCTGATGCGACTCCAAGTTCTGACGATGTGATTCTAGAAGATATCCCTTATAAAGGAGATAGCGGTTTACTGCCCGTAATGCCTGGCACGGTATACATCATGATCACGCCAGCCAATACCCCTAGCACCATCGCTATTGGACCAGTAATGCTCGACCTCACCGGCGGTTCAATCACAACGCTTGTTGCGATTGACGATCCTGTCGCACCCACCAGCGTATCAGCAATCAGTTTGGACGACTGATGACCACTTCAACTATCTGCTAACCCAGTGTTCATCGCGAACACTGGGTTTACTTATATCTGGAACGGCAGTTTTAATTGGGGGTAATCGCTCATTAAATCTGCTAAACTCTGCGCCCAATTCATTTTCAACCATTGTTAAGAGCACATACCCATGCCTTGGATTCAAATCAAGCTTAATGCGACCAACGAAAATGCCGAACAGATCGGCGACATGTTGATGGAAGAGACTGGTGCTCTTTCTGTCACTTTCCTTGATGCACAAGATACCCCTGTATTTGAGCCTCTGCCGGGTGAGACGCGACTTTGGGGTGATACGGATATCCTAGCTCTATACGACGCTGAAATTGATACCAGCGCCGTTCTAGCACAAATCAAAGCAAGCAACATGTTCCCTGCGGATTTCGCTCATAAAGTCGAGCAAATCGAGGACAAAGACTGGGAACGTGAATGGATGGATAACTTCCACCCAATGAAGTTCGGTGAGCGTCTATGGATTTGCCCAAGCTGGCGTGACATTCCAGAACCAGATGCGGTGAACGTAATGCTTGATCCGGGTCTTGCGTTTGGTACTGGCACTCACCCAACAACAGCACTTTGTTTAGAGTGGTTAGAAGGTCTAGATCTATCAGGCAAGACAGTGATCGACTTCGGTTGTGGCTCTGGCATCCTAGCGATCGCAGCGATCAAACTCGGTGCAGCAAAAGTTATCGGGATCGACATTGATCCGCAGGCTCTACTGGCATCAAAAGACAATGCTGAGCGCAATGGCGTTGCTGACCAATTAGAAGTGTTCCTTCCTCAAGATCAGCCAGAAGGCCTGATTGCCGATGTTGTCGTTGCTAACATCCTTGCCGGTCCACTACGTGAACTTTCAGGCATCATTAAGGGTCTAGTAAAAGAAGACGGTGTATTAGCGATGTCGGGTGTTTTAGATACACAAGCGGAAGACGTTGCAACTTATTACCGTGATGAACTTCACATTGATCCGATTATCGAGCAGCAAGAGTGGTGTCGAATCTCTGGTCGCAAGCAAGGCTAGATAAGACTTTGAGCGCTAATTGACTGAATTTTATGCAAATTACAAAAACAAATTGTAAATGCTCAAATATTAGTCTTTTCACGCAGCAAAAAAATGCGTAAAATGCGCGCCCTTGCTGGTACAGAACTGTGATGACGTTTTGAAAATCGGAAATTATCAACTTAAGAACAATCTAATCGTCGCCCCAATGGCTGGCGTAACGGATAGACCATTCCGTGAGTTGTGTCTTCGCTATGGTGCGGGGATGGCAGTCAGTGAAATGATGTCCTCTAATCCTAAGGTTTGGAAAACGTCGAAGTCTCAGCAGCGTATGGTACATGAAGGCGAATCGGGCATTCGTTCAGTACAAATCGCTGGTGCAGATCCACAGCTTATGGCCGAGGCTGCGCAATTCAACGTTGAGAACGGTGCTCAAATCATCGATATCAACATGGGTTGCCCAGCAAAAAAAGTGAATAAGAAGCTTGCGGGCTCCGCACTACTGCAATATCCGGATCTTATTGAAGAGATCTTGAAGGCTGTAGTAAATGCGGTTGACGTTCCAGTGACGTTGAAAACTCGTACAGGCTGGGACACAGACAATAGAAACTGTGTCCAAATCGCTAAAATAGCCGAAAACTGCGGCATTCAAGCGCTTGCCCTTCACGGGAGAACTCGTGCTTGTATGTACAAAGGTGAGGCCGAATACAAACACATTAAAGCGGCGAAACAAGCCGTCTCTATACCGGTTATCGCTAACGGTGATATCGATAGCCCGGAGAAAGCGAAGTTTGTACTGGAGTACACCGGTGCTGACGCTTTAATGATTGGCCGTCCTGCCCAAGGACGTCCTTGGATTTTCCAGGAAATCCACCACTATTTGGAAAACGGCACCACGATGGACCCACTCCCAACTTCGGAAGTGAAAGACATCATGCTTGGTCATGTTCACGCTCTGCATGAATTTTATGGAGAGTTTTTAGGCCCGCGCATTGCTCGTAAGCATGTGGGTTGGTACCTAAAAGAGCACGAACAAGCGAGTGAGTTTCGCCGTACCTTCAACGCACTCGAAGCAGGTGATCTGCAGCTTGAGGCGTTAGAAGGTTATTTTGATAACGTTGCACCATAATTACGAGAAGAGCTAGACCGAATATGTTCGAACAAAATCTGACTTCAGAAGCATTGACAGTGACTACAGTTACATCACAAGACCAAATCACGCAGAAACCACTACGTGATTCAGTGAAAGCATCATTGAAAAACTACCTTGCTCAATTAAACGGTCAAGAAGTCAGCGAGTTATACGAACTAGTATTAGCTGAAGTTGAACAGCCACTACTAGACACCATCATGCAGTACACTCGCGGTAACCAAACTCGCGCAGCAACTATGATGGGTATCAACCGCGGTACTCTTCGCAAGAAACTTAAAAAATACGGCATGAACTAATCATTCTGACGTATAGAAATTTAAAGCCCAACTTACTCAGTAAGTTGGGCTTTTTTTATCTCTACACTCAGTCGCTGCAACAGCTGCCTTTCTGGGTATTCTCAGAATCCAGTGCCGCCAGAATTGAGCAGTGACTGGCATCGTCATCCACATGCCCACAGCACGCATCATTAATTTTTTTCAGGGCAATTCGAATCCGGCTCAGCTCTGCGATTTTCTCATCAATCATAGTCAACTTAGCGCTGGTAATCGACTTCACCTCCGCGCAGCTATGCTGGGTTGCCTCTAAGCGAATATCGAGTAATTCTTTAATCTCTTCTAGGCTCAGGCCCAACGCCTTTGATTTTAGAATGAAGGTCACCTGCTTTTGGTTATTTTCGTCATACAGTCGATAGCCAGACTCACTGCGACTCGCCGGAGCAATAAGGTGGTTTTTCTCGTAAAACCGTAGCGTATCCGCTGTTACACCACAGCGTTTCGCTAATTCTCCTATCTGAAACATAGTTTTTCCTGATTTTTCATTACTGCCACAATTAACCTTTTCGTTACTTTTCAGGCTCAAATGGCAATTTTCATAATTATTTTTGAGATGCCAAACGATTGCGCGAGCTTTTTTGTAATAAATTAGTTAGAATGTGCGCCATCAAATTTGGAGACTGTTACTTTCTTAGGTATTAAACATAAGAAGAAACGGAATCTCAAAGGTCTTTACCAAAACTGGCCAATATTTTATCTCTTGCTCTGTTGTACGTTAACCAGAGTGAAGAAGATAGAAACAAGTTCTTTTTTGGCAAATATCTTTATTTTAACTCCATGAATTTGAGGAAGATGGAAGCATGAATAACGCTCGTCCAATTCGCCGCGCCCTAATCAGCGTATCAGACAAAACTGGTATCGTTGAATTTGCACAAGCCCTTGCTAACCGTGGTGTCGATATTCTATCGACTGGTGGCACTGCTCGCCTGCTTGCTGAGAAAGGCATCTCTGTAACAGAAGTATCAGACTACACAGGCTTCCCTGAAATGATGGACGGCCGCGTTAAGACTCTGCATCCAAAAGTTCATGGTGGCGTTCTAGGTCGTCGTGGCCAAGATGATGAAGTGATGGAAACTCACGGCATCAATCCTATCGATATGGTTATTGTTAACCTATACCCATTCGCAGAAACCGTTGCTAAAGAAGGTTGTACCCTTGCTGACGCTGTTGAGAACATCGATATCGGTGGTCCAACAATGGTTCGCTCTGCAGCGAAAAACCACAAAGACGTAACTATCGTTGTGAACGCTCACGACTACGATCGTGTTATCGCTGAAATGGACGCCAACGAGAAGTCTCTAACACTAGAAACTCGTTTCGACCTGGCTATCGCAGCATTCGAGCACACAGCTTCTTACGACGGCATGATCGCTAACTACTTCGGCACTATGGTTCCATCTTACGGTGAGAACAAGGAAGGTGATGAAGAGTCTAAGTTCCCTCGCACGTTCAACCAACAGTTCGAGAAAAAACAAGACATGCGCTACGGTGAGAACAGCCACCAAGCAGCTGCATTCTACGTTGAAGCAAACCCTGAAGAAGCGTCTGTTTCTACTGCTCGCCAAATCCAAGGTAAAGCCCTTTCTTACAACAACATCGCTGACACCGATGCAGCACTTGAGTGTGTGAAAGAGTTCGACGAGCCAGCATGTGTGATTGTTAAGCACGCTAACCCATGTGGCGTAGCACTAGGTAAAGACATCCTAGAGGCTTACGACCGTGCATTCAAAACAGACCCAACGTCTGCATTTGGCGGCATCATCGCATTCAACCGCGAACTAGACGCAGCAACAGCAACAGCTATCACAGAACGTCAATTCGTTGAAGTTATCATTGCACCATCTGTTTCTGCTGAAGCCGTAGAAATCGTAGCGGCTAAGAAAAACCTTCGCCTACTTGAGTGTGGTGAGTGGACAACTAAGACAACAGGCTTTGACGTGAAACGCGTTAATGGTGGCCTACTGGTTCAAGACCGCGACCAAGGCATGGTTTCTCAAGATGACCTTAAAGTGGTTTCTAAGCGCCAACCTACAGAAGAAGAGTTAAAAGATGCTCTATTCTGCTGGAAAGTAGCGAAGTACGTGAAATCTAACGCGATCGTTTACTCGAAAGGCGACATGACTATCGGTGTAGGCGCAGGCCAAATGAGCCGCGTTTACTCTGCGAAAATCGCAGGTATCAAGGCTGCAGACGAAGGTCTACAGGTTGAAGGTTGTGTGATGGCATCAGATGCATTCTTCCCATTCCGTGACGGTATCGACGCGGCTGCAGAAGCGGGCATCAAGTGTGTTATCCAACCAGGCGGCTCAATGCGTGATGACGAAGTTATCGCTGCAGCAGACGAGCACGGCATGGCGATGATCTTTACTGGCATGCGTCACTTCCGCCACTAATTTCCTCTTCGTATTTGGCACTGTGGCGTCGTTAGCTGCTTTCGCCCACCCCGGTCACATAGCGGGCTATGCTCCCGGGGATGGGCTCAATTGCTGCCTAGCCACATCACCAACTACTTTGAGCAAAACTTATAATTTTGTTTTTTTAAATATTCCGATATTTGAAATACGTAGAGCAAGTCAGTGACTTTAGTTCAAGGAAAACACGCGGAGCTTATGACCATAAGTGAGCATGTTTGACACAGAAATAAAGGCTCTGAAGCAGCTATAAGGATTTTAAAACATGAATGTATTGATCATCGGTGCCGGCGGTCGTGAGCACGCACTTGGTTGGAAAGCAGCACAAAACCCAAACGTTGAAACAGTATTCGTTGCTCCAGGTAACGCAGGTACTGCACTTGAGCCAAAACTGGAGAACGTAAATATCGGTGTTGAAGACATCGCTGGTTTAGTGGCGTTTGCTCAAGAGAAAAAAATCGAACTGACTATCGTTGGTCCAGAAGCACCACTCGTCATTGGTGTGGTTGACGCGTTCCTCGAAGTGGGCCTGCCTATCTTTGGTCCAACTCAAGCAGCAGCACAGCTGGAAGGCTCTAAAGCATTCACTAAAGACTTCCTAGCTCGTCACGACATCCCAACCGGTTCTTACGCGAACTTCACTGAGATTGAGCCAGCTATCGCTTATGTTCGTGAGCAAGGCGCACCAATCGTTGTTAAAGCTGATGGCCTTGCCGCTGGTAAAGGCGTTATCGTTGCGATGACTCTTGAAGAAGCAGAAGACGCAATCAAAGACATGCTAGCAGGCAACGCATTTGGCGAAGCTGGCAGCCGCGTGGTTATCGAAGAGTTCCTTGAAGGCGAAGAAGCAAGCTTCATCGTGATGGTTGACGGCTCTAGCGTACTGCCTATGGCCACCAGCCAAGACCACAAACGTGTTGGCGACAAAGATACAGGTCCTAACACGGGCGGTATGGGTGCTTACTCTCCTGCTCCAGTGGTAACGCCTGAAATCCACAACCGTATCCTTGAAGAAGTTATCTACCCAACGGTACGCGGCATGGACGCAGAAGGCGCACCTTACACAGGTTTCCTTTACGCAGGCCTAATGATCGACGCTGACGGCACTCCGAAAGTTATTGAATACAATTGCCGCTTCGGCGATCCAGAAACGCAACCTATCATGATGCGTATGGAGTCAGACCTTGTTGAGCTTTGCCTAATGGCTATCGACGAGAAGCTAGACCAAGCAGAATCTAAGTGGGATCCACGTGCTTCTATCGGTGTTGTTCTTGCAGCTGGCGGTTACCCTGCTGACTACGCAAAAGGTGACGTGATTTCACTACCAACAAGCGATGTTGAAGGCCAAAAAATCTTCCACGCTGGTACAGCGAACAACGAAGCTGGCGAAGTTGTGACGAATGGCGGTCGTGTTCTATGTGCGACTGCTCTCGGCAATAGTGTTTCTGAGGCTCAGGAGCGTGCGTACGCGCTAACTAAACAAGTTAGCTGGAATGGTATGTTCCACCGCAATGACATCGGTTACCGTGCGATTGAGCGCGAACAGAAGTAATCTTTGTTGAGATTGCAGATACTAAAAAGGCGCTTCATGCGCCTTTTTTAATTTTCGAGCCGAATGTGCAGCCTTCAGAGTATTTAGCCTACCATGATCCATTTACTCCAAATGCTTTTCAGCAATGATATTTCTACTGCTCTTTCAACAGCGCAGGGCGCGTAATACAGTCATGGCTGTCTTCCGCTAGCATCAGTAACTCCTCAACCGATACACTGCCCTTACCGAGCGATACATCGCCCAATACTGCCGCATAGCTGTCTACCGTCGCTAAGCGATTAATCACGAAGCTTGGCAATGTTTGGTTGAATTCAAATTCAGTGAATTCGTCACCGTCACAGCTCTCAAACGAGCGGCCATTCCAGTAGCCTTGCAGCAACTCTAAACCCTCACCGTTTTGTTTGTCGGTAGCGGTTAAGACACTCGTCGCCTCTTTTTTGTAGCGCTCTAACTGCTCAGCTTGAATCGGTAAGATTTTTCCATCGATACGATGCTGTTGATAAACAGCGTCACCCGACGCATTAAAACGCACATGTACACGGTATGGCACGAGTTTGCCATTAGAGTCGCGCTGTTCACCTTCACGGATAAACTCACGTAGGATGCCATCAGACCAAGCATAATCGGTTTTGTACCAGCCATAATCACCTACAGTAACGTAGTCGGCTGAACTGTGTGGCTGTGTAAGCTTATTCGTGACCCAGTAAAAGCTGGTTGCGTCACCCATAACCTGACCGCCGGTGTAGGTTTCAAATTGTTCGAGATTTTGTGTCGGACTGGATGAGGAACATCCAACGAGAAGTGCTGAGAAGAGAGAAACGAGAAGAAATGTTTTTTTCATAAAACCTGTACCGAGGTGGAATACGACTACCTCGGTACAGTTTAGATTATTTCACTGAATCTTTCAGTGCTTTACCTGCAACAAATGCTGGAACATTTGCAGCAGCGATTTGAATCTCATCACCAGTTTTTGGGTTACGACCAGTGCGAGCTGCACGGTGGTTTACTTTGAAAGTACCAAAACCAATTAGCTGAACTTGATCGCCATCTTTAAGAGCATCAGTTACGCCACCAAGAGTCGCTTCTAGCGCAGCTTTCGCTTGAGCTTTAGAAAGGTCCGCTTTTTCAGCAATAAAGTCGATTAATTGGGTCTTGTTCATTTTAGGTTTCCCTTCTTTGTATTTTTAAATTCAATTCACTCTAAAACATAAATGCCCCATCTGGCAAAGGTTTGTCGACGATCTTTGACTCTAATGCCGTAGTTTTAGCCATAATATGAGTAATAACTCACAATTTGTTACTCAAATTCCCTTCCAAGCCCTTGTTTAAAGGGGGCTGAGACTAAAATTAATGATGACCAAAGCATCAATTTTTTTCTATAATCCAGCTTGAATCGCTGACAAAGCGTACAATCTATCATTAAGGGCAAACATGCTGCTGCTAACTATCTACGTCTCCATTGCGATTGGAGTTTCTTTTATCTGTTCTGTTTTGGAAGCTGTGTTACTGAGTATCAGTCCGAGCTACATCGCTCAACTCAAGCAACAAGGCCACCCTGCAGCTGAGTCGCTCGATAAGCTAAAAACAGACATTGATAGACCACTTGCTTCTATCCTAACGCTCAACACCATCGCGCATACTATCGGTGCCGCGACAGCGGGTGCGCAGGCGGCAGTTGTATTTGGTAGCCAGTGGTTGGGGGTTTTCTCTGCCGTACTTACGTTAGGCATTCTAGTGCTATCTGAAATCGTTCCTAAGACGATTGGTGCAACTTACTGGCGTCAGCTTGCGCCTGCATCTTCAAGAGTTCTACGTTGGATGGTGTTCTTCCTAACACCTTTCGTATGGTTCTCTGAGCAGATTACTAAGCGTCTAGCACGTGGCCACGAAGCGCCAAAAATGCGCGACGAGTTATCTGCAATGGCGATCTTGGCAAAAGAGAGCGGCGAGTTTGCAGAAGGTGAGTCAAAAATCCTGAGCAACCTATTAGGCATTCAAGATGTCCCTGTGACTCAAGTAATGACTCCTCGTCCTGTCGTATTTCGTGTTGATGCCGAGATGACAATTAATGAGTTTCTATCTGAGCACAAAGAGACGCCATTCTCTCGTCCACTGGTTTACAGCGAACAGAGTGACAACATCATTGGCTTCGTACACCGTCTAGAGCTGTTCAAACTACAACAAGCAGGCAGTGGTGAGAAATCACTGGGTGATGTAACACGACCAATTCACGTGTTGCTCAACAACCTAGTATTACCAAAAGCCTTTGACCAGATGATGGCGAAGCGCCTTCAACTGGCGATGGTGGTTGATGAGTACGGCACCATCCAAGGTATTATTACCCTTGAAGACATCTTTGAGCACTTAGTTGGCCAAGAGATTGTCGATGAAGCCGACAAGAACACTGACATGCAAGAACTGGCGTTTCAGCGTTGGGAAAACTGGAAAGAGACCCACGGCGTAATCGAAAGCCGCGATGACGAGCATGAAGAAGAGCTCGAAGAGAAAGCTGAACAGAAAGAAGAACCAGAGACCGAGGAAAAAACTGAAGCCGAAGCTGAGGTAAACCAAGAATCTGAAGTTTCTTCAGCAGACAAGAAAGCGTAATCAAGCGCATACAATAAAGGCTCCCGAGGGAGCCTTTATTTTTACTATTCAATCGTAAGCTTAGATAGCAACGCCAATGTTGCTGACTGGCTCTTCGCGTAATTCATGACGTAAGTCTTTAATCAGCTCAATATCACGCTCTGTGGTTTCACGTAGAGGACGGAAAATAGCCCACTGAACGTCCCACTCTTCACATACTGCTTCGTTCTCTTTTTGATTCTGGTTCGTCACTTCGTCTGCACCCTGAGCAAACTCAAGATCCGCGACCGTCTTAACCGACTGTTGGCTAACCTTTATCACCGCTTCAAATAGGTGTTCACGGTCCAACAAGCCATGCAGTAGTGTAGCAAGACCTTGGCACGCATCCATTGCAGGGTACACACCATAGAAGTCGAAATCTTCTGCACTCGGGAATAGCTCTTCAATTTTTTCTAATTGACGCTCAAAGTTCACCTTCGCGGTTTTTACCGTTAGGATTTCCCAGACACTGTCTAACACATCACGGTAGATTCGTGCTTCGGCAAATTCTGTATTCTCACAAAACATGGCATAGTTAGGGTACATACGCTCACACAGACACGCCATGAAAGTAATTTGTTGCCAAGGTTCTAGTTTTTCAAGACGAACCTGAAGTGGATTCTGTAGCATAGTCACTCAATAGTTGCAGAAAAAGACAGCGAAAGTGTACTTGATAAACCTTAGGGAAAAAAGGTAAGCCGATGAACAATTTCACCAATAAACTCTATATTCTCACCGAGCACGACGAGACCTATCAACAACTGGTCCTTGAACACGCCTTACCCGACCTAGAAATCACTGAAAACGCCGCAGAGGCTGACATTGTACTCGCGGCTCCACCTATGGTTGCTCAACGTCTGAAGGAGTTCACCAAGTTGGATTGGCTGCAAAGCACATATGCGGGTATCAACGCGCTAGCTAGCCCTGAGCTTCGTCAAGATTACACACTCACCAACGTCAGAGGCATCTTCGGACCACTCATCGCTGAGTATGTAATGGGTTACAGCATCAGCCACTACCGCCACTTTCAACATTACCACCAGCAGCAAGCTCAAAAGCAGTGGCAGCCACAGCTTTATCAATCACTCAGCGGACGCACCATGGTGATCCTTGGTACCGGTTCAATTGGCAGCCATCTCGCCAAGGTGGCGCAAGCCTTCGGTATTCAAGCGATAGGGGTTAACCGCACTGGCATACCACCACGTCAAACTTCATTAGATAGCACTTACCACATCAACGAAGCACACGTCGCTCTCAAACAAGCGGATATCATCGTCAATACCCTGCCCTCAACGCCACAAACCAACAAGCTGCTTGATGGTGAATTGCTCAGTCATTGCCAAGGTGCATTACTCTTTAATGTAGGCCGAGGCATTACACTCGATGAAGCAGGCCTTCTGTTAGCACTTAAAAACCGTTGGATCGAACACGCCTTCCTAGATGTATTTGAAAGCGAGCCTCTAGCAAAAGAGCACCCTTTCTGGGGGCTGCCTCAAATCACTATCACGCCCCATATTGCGGCTCTTAGTGAACCGCGACAGGTTGTCGAGATATTTGCTAACAACTACCAGTCTTGGCGCGATGGCTTTCAGCTCAAATACCAAATCGATTTCGACAAAGGGTACTAGCGGTTTACTTCACTTGTGGCGCTGCAATTGGGTACTCTTCAAACATCTGCTGCACCTGATCTTGAACGAATTCATTTCGCTCTTCAGAGTCCATGGTTTCAGTTAGCTGTCTTTGAGAGACGGAGCGCCACACCACGTCATTAGTTTGTGTATCAATCAAGTTCACACTGAGCTTGCCGTATTTCTTCTCTTTGACTCGAGTTGGCGTACTAACGCCAGCACCATAGCGGCTATTAATACTGCCCGTGCCAAAGCCAAAACTAAAGGTTGGCCCATCAGCTAGCAACTCAGACGCCTCTAAAATCTCATAGTAGACCGTCAACTGACCATCGGATTCGGATAGGCGCATACCTCTCAAAGCCATCTCTTTGTCGACCGCTTTCTTAATTCGGGCGCCATCTAAGGTCACTGGCGTATTGGGGTCCTCATGATACTGATAGGTAGAAAAGCCACTAAAATCGACCGAGGAGTCGTAATCGGTCGCCACGTCCGAAGCGCAACCAGACAACAGCATTGCACTCAATAAATAAGCAAAACCCACTCTCAACATACTCAACTCCTTCGAATTTCCACGCTATGTAGATCATAGTCGAAAATTATCGGGGCACCTGTGAAACTCTCAGAAACAAAAAAGCCCCTCACTGCAATAATGAGGGGCTTTGGCGAAAATCTTATTTTAAGCGTTACTTGTGGTAAGGCTTAGACAATTCATGTACCGCTTCTACGAACACGCCTGCATTTTCTGGCGGCACGTCTAGGTGGATACCGTGACCAAGGTTAAATACGTGGCCAGTACCCGCGTCACCGAAGCCTTCAAGAATCGTAGAGACTTCTTCACGAATACGCTCTGGAGAAGCGTAAAGCATAGAAGGATCCATGTTACCTTGCAGTGCAACCTTATCACCCACGCGTTTAACCGCATCTTGGATGTTGATAGTCCAGTCTAGACCAACTGCGTCACAGCCCGTCGCTGCGATCTGCTCTAGCCACATGCCGCCGTTCTTAGTGAATAGCGTCACTGGTACGCGACGACCGTCGTTTTCACGGATAAGACCATCAACAATCTTATGCATGTATTGCAGTGAGAACAGGTTGTAATCACGAGGAGTTAGTACACCACCCCAAGTATCAAATACCATGACTGATTGAGCACCCGCTTTGATTTGCGCGTTTAGGTATTCGATAACGCTGTCTGCTAGCTTGTCTAAAAGCAGGTGCAGAGTTTGAGGTTCTGCGTACATCATCTTCTTGATCTTAGTGAACGCTTTCGAGCTGCCACCTTCAACCATGTAAGTCGCTAGTGTCCATGGGCTACCAGAGAAACCGATCAGTGGAACGTCACCGTTTAGGTCTTTGCGAATCTGACGTACTGCGTTCATTACGTATTGCAGTTCACCTTCTGGATCTGGCAGGCCAATTTTCTCTACGTCTGCTTTGCAGGTAATTGGCTTATCAAATACCGGACCTTCACCCGCAGCAAAGCGCAGCTCAAGACCCATCGCATCAGGAATCGTCAAAATATCTGAGAACAAGATTGCTGCATCAAGAGGGAAGCGACGCAGAGGTTGAAGCGTTACTTCAGATGCCAGTTCAGCGTTCTTACAAAGCGACATAAAGTCACCCGCTTCAGCACGAGTTGCCTTGTACTCTGGAAGATAACGACCTGCTTGGCGCATCATCCATACTGGCGTGTAATCAACAGGCTGTTTTAAGAGTGCGCGTAGATAGCGATCATTTTTTAATTCGGTCATTCCGTAAATTCCAATTCAATCTTGTCTAGTTGTTGGCGTGTATTCTAACACTGATTGCAGGGTAAAAGCTGTGTGCTTTGCAACCTAGATCAAGTTATTAACTTTTAAATCAATGCTTAATTTGCACCCAATCATAGGCACATGTTAAAAATTTGTTCGCTAGCGAAAATTACAATTATAACACTGAGTTCCTACAACTCAGCATCTCATAACGACATCTTACTTACCCCCTCCACTTGTGGAGGGTTTTTTTTAGGTATTTGACCACCCATAGGCCAAATACTCCTGTAGGCCAATCCACCCGTTTTCAGATAGATTTAATCCGCAGCGATATCTTCAATCGTCTGCTCAATTAGCGCTCTTGCAATCGTCCCTTTCGGCGCAACTTCTGGCATAGAATCTTTCGTAAACCATTGAGCATCTGACAGTTCGCTGTAGTCTGGTTTCAACACGCCACCAGCATAGTCGGCAAGAAAGCCCATCATCATGCTTGAAGGAAATGCCCAAGGCTGGCTGCCGAAGTATCGGATGTTAGTCACATCGATTCCTGTTTCTTCTTTCACTTCACGAGCAACACACTGTTCGAGAGTCTCTCCGACTTCTAGGAAGCCCGCTATCACAGTATACATCCCGGTTTTGTGTCGTGGGTGCTGAGCAAGTAAAATCTTATTGTCGTGCCTTACAGCGACAATGATGCATGGAAAGATTCTTGGATAGTGCAACGTGCGACAATCACCGCACTGCATCGCCACTTGATTATGATTGAGGTGATTGCGACCGCCACATTGTGGGCAAAAACGCATGCTTTGGCTCATGTGACCGTACTGAATCGCTTTGCTAGCGAGCAGAAACAGAGCCTCAGGCCAGTGCAGCAATTCACGCAGGCTTTGCATCTCAAACTGAAGATCGCTGTCAGAATCATTTAGCCAGTAAACATGATGATTTTGATACTGACCAATGCATATCGCGTGTTCGATATTGAGTTCAAAATCCACAGCAGTGCCTAGTGGTAAGCGGCCTTCTATGGTCCAAATATCGCTTCCTGAAACGACACACCAGTAAGCTTTGTCAGTCATCTTACCGTCACTTTTTTTTAACATCCCTATGCCTCATTGCTTGCAGTTCGTTCATTTTACTGGCAATCTAATTTCATACTAGAGTTGTAGCCGATATTAATTCAGGCTATTACTTTTAGTAGCGTATAACAAATGGACCCCTACTTAAGCACTTATCATGATCACAAGGTTGTGATCAGATCATGAGGACATGGTCATGCTAAATAAATTTAAACAAGTACAAGAACAATGGGGTGGCTCGAATGAGGTCATCGATCATTGGCTCGAAACTCGACAGTCTCTAATCGTCGAGTATTGCAAGCTAGGTACCCTTCAGCCAGCTAACGGGCAATCAAACGTTGTTGAACTCCCTTCTCCTAAAGAAATCAGCTCATTTTGCGATCACGTTGTTGATTATATCTCTGAAGGTCATTTTAAGATCTACGATATGGTCATGGCAAAATGGCAAGCGACTGGCTTTAAAACCAACGACGAAATCGACACTACTTACGCGAAGATCGTTCTCACCACTGAGCCGCTGCTAGAGTTCAACGATAAATACGTAAAAGTAAGTGCAGACGATGAGTTGCCTAACTTCGAGGCCGACATGTCGAAGGTTGGAGAGCTACTTGAAGTGCGTTTTGAAGTAGAAGACCATCTGATTCAGCTTATTGCCGACAGTTTAGCGATTCCGCCAGGCGCATAAGCAAGAAACGAAAAGAAGATTAAATCGTGAGGGTTGGCGTTTATGACGTCAGCCCTTTTGCGTTCTTAGAACAGCATTTCCCAATAATAAAAGCTCATAACTCGGGTGCTCTTTAACTGGTG
Source organism: Vibrio sp. THAF190c (assembly GCF_009363355.1). Taxonomy (NCBI): domain Bacteria; kingdom Pseudomonadati; phylum Pseudomonadota; class Gammaproteobacteria; order Vibrionales; family Vibrionaceae; genus Vibrio; species Vibrio sp. THAF190c. The sequence continues at coordinate 3,099,336 of NZ_CP045338.1, forward strand.
AGAGTTAGAGGTGACTCCCTACTCGCTCTTTCTTACACGATGGAATGATACTTTCCCTTCACCCAAAAACAAAAAAGGCACCCGAAGGTGCCTTTTCTTTTAAGCTCTTAACGATTACTCGTCAGAAGAGAAGCCTGCATTTAGAAGTGCAGCTAGGTTGTCAGTAGCTTGTTCAGCTGAAGGACCTTCTTGCTCTTCTTCGCGCTTAGCTTGACGCTCTTGGTGGTATGCGAAACCAGTACCAGCTGGGATCAGACGACCAACAATTACGTTCTCTTTCAGACCACGTAGGTCATCACGCTTACCAGAAACCGCAGCTTCTGTTAGTACGCGAGTTGTCTCCTGGAACGATGCCGCAGAGATGAACGACTCAGTTGCTAGAGATGCTTTAGTAATACCTAGTAGTTCGCGCTCGAAGCGCACTAGTTCTTTACCTTCCGCTTCTAGAGCGCGGTTAGCAATCTTAACTTGTGAGTATTCAACTTGCTCGCCAGGTAGGAACTCAGAGTCACCTGCGTGCGTGATTGTACACTTACGTAGCATTTGACGAACGATAGTCTCGATGTGCTTATCGTTAATCTTTACGCCTTGTAGACGGTAAACTTCTTGAACTTCGTTCGCGATGTACTGAGTCACAGCGTGAATACCACGTAGACGTAGGATGTCATGTGGAGTTTCTGGACCGTCAGCGATTACATCACCACGTTCAATCTTCTCACCTTCAAACACGTTCAGTTGACGATGCTTAGGAATCATCTCTTCGTAAGTTTCGCCACCCTCGCGAGTGATAACTAGACGACGCTTACCTTTCGTTTCTTTACCGAAAGACACAGTACCTGTGTGCTCAGCAAGGATCGCAGGCTCTTTAGGCTTACGAGCTTCGAATAGGTCTGCTACGCGTGGTAGACCACCGGTGATATCTTTGTTACCGCCAGATTTCTGAGGGATACGTGCAAGAGTGTCACCAATGCCAACTTCTGCACCATCTTCGATGTTTACAATCGCTTTACCAGGTAGGAAGTAGTGAGCTGGCATATCAGTACCAGGGATCATTACGTCGTTGCCTGCTGCATCAACAAGTTTGATAGCTGGACGCATATCTTTACCTGCTGCTGGACGCGCTGCTGCATCAGTTACTTCAGAAGAAGATAGACCTGTTAGGTCATCTGTCTGACGAGAAACTGTTACGCCATCGATCATGTCTACGAACTGGATGCGACCTGCCACTTCAGTGATGATTGGCATAGTGTGCGCTTCCCAGTTAGCTACTACTTCACCCGCATCAACTGAATCTTCGTGACCTTTAGTCAGCGTAGAACCGTAAGGAAGTTTGTGCTTCTCTTTCGTACGACCGAACTCATCAACGATGGTTAGCTCAGATGCACGAGAAGTGATTACAAGCTTCTTGTCTTTGTTGATAACGAATTTAGCGTTGTGTAGCTTAACCGTACCTGTAGTCTTAGCTTGGATGCTGTTCTCTGCTGCTGCAGTAGATGCCGCACCACCGATGTGGAACGTACGCATCGTTAGCTGTGTACCCGGCTCACCGATAGATTGTGCAGCGATAACACCAACTGCTTCACCTTGGTTCACTAGGTGACCACGTGCTAGGTCACGACCGTAACACTGTGCACAACAACCGAAGTCAGCGTCACACGTTACAACTGAACGTACTTTGATGCTGTCTACAGAGTTGTCTTCCATGATCTGACACCACTTCTCATCAATCAGAGTATTACGTGGAATTAGAACATCTTCAGAACCAGGCTTAAGAACGTCTTCAGCTACTACACGACCTAGAGCAAGCTCAGAAAGTGCAACTTTAACGTCACCACCTTCGATGTGAGGCATCATATCGATACCTTCGTGCGTGCCACAGTCATGTTCGTGTACTACAACGTCTTGAGCAACGTCTACTAGACGACGAGTTAGGTAACCCGAGTTCGCTGTTTTCAGTGCCGTATCCGCAAGACCCTTACGAGCACCGTGCGTTGAGATAAAGTACTGAAGTACGTTTAGACCTTCTTTAAAGTTCGCAGTGATCGGTGTCTCGATGATTGAGCCATCTGGACGTGCCATCAGACCACGCATACCCGCTAGCTGACGAATCTGAGCTGCAGAACCACGAGCGCCCGAGTCGGCCATCATGTAGATGCTGTTGAACGATTCTTGCTGCTCTTCTTCACCGTCACGGTTGATAACAGTTTCAGAAGATAGGTTATCCATCATCGCTTTCGCAACGCGGTCGTTCGTAGACGCCCAGATATCGATAACTTTGTTGTAACGCTCACCCGCAGTAACAAGACCAGATTGGAATTGCTCTTGGATTTCGCGAACTTCTTCTTCAGCAGATTCGATCTCATCGTATTTCGCTTGAGGTACAACCATGTCGTTGATACCTACAGAAACACCAGAAAGTGCTGCGTATGCAAAACCTGCGTACATGATTTGGTCAGCAAAGACTACTGTGTCTTTCAGGCCAAGCTTACGGTAAGCCTCGTTAAGCAGGTTAGAAATCTGTTTCTTACCAAGCTTTTGGTTAACTAGGCTGAACGGTAGGCCCGCTGGAACGATTTGCCATAGCATTGCACGGCCGACAGTTGTATCAACCATCTTCGTTTCAGTTGTGCTGTTACCATCTTCGTCTTTAACAGTCTCAGTGATACGAACTTTAACGCGAGCGTGTAGCTCAGCAGTCTTAGTACGGTATGCCTTCTCAGCCTCTGCAGGGCCAGCAAGGTACATACCTTCGCCTTTCACGTTGATCTTGTCACGAGTCATGTAGTAAAGACCCAATACAACGTCCTGAGAAGGTACGATGATCGGATCACCTGACGCTGGCGACAGAATGTTGTTTGTCGACATCATCAGTGTACGTGCTTCAAGCTGTGCTTCTAGAGTTAGAGGCACGTGTACCGCCATTTGGTCACCATCGAAGTCGGCGTTATATGCCGCACACACTAGTGGGTGAAGCTGGATCGCTTTACCTTCGATTAGTACTGGTTCAAACGCTTGGATACCTAGACGGTGAAGTGTAGGTGCACGGTTAAGCAGTACTGGGTGTTCGCGGATTACTTCGTCTAGGATATCCCAAACGATAGCTTCTTCGCGCTCTACCATCTTCTTAGCAGCTTTGATTGTCGTAGCCATGCCACGAGTCTCTAGCTTGCTGTAGATGAACGGCTTAAATAGCTCAAGTGCCATCTTCTTAGGAAGACCACACTGATGTAGACGAAGGTATGGACCTACTGTGATTACAGAACGGCCAGAGTAGTCTACACGTTTACCTAGAAGGTTCTGACGGAAACGACCCTGTTTACCCTTGATCATATCAGCAAGAGATTTCAAAGGACGCTTGTTCGAACCTGTTATCGCACGACCGCGACGACCGTTATCTAGAAGGGCATCAACAGACTCTTGCAGCATACGCTTTTCGTTACGTACGATGATGTCTGGAGCCGCTAGCTCTAGAAGACGCTTCAAACGGTTGTTACGGTTGATCACACGACGGTAAAGGTCGTTCAGATCTGAAGTCGCGAAACGACCGCCATCTAGAGGAACTAGAGGACGTAGATCTGGCGGAAGAACCGGAAGTACAGTCAGAATCATCCATTGCGGATCGTTACCCGATGCAATGAACGCTTCAACTAGCTTCAGGCGCTTAGTGATCTTCTTACGCTTAGTTTCAGAGTTAGTTGTTTCCAACTCTTCGCGCATTTCTTCCACTTCTTGATGAAGGTCCATTGTTGCAAGCAGATCTTTGATCGCTTCTGCACCCATCTTAGCAGTGAATTCATCACCCCACTCTTCTAGACGATCCAGATACTCTTCTTCAGTAAGCATCTGAGATTTTTCTAGATCAGTCATACCTGGCTCAGTTACTACGTACATTTCGAAGTAAAGAACACGTTCGATATCACGTAGAGGGATATCCATTAGTAGACCGATACGAGACGGTAGTGATTTTAGGAACCAGATGTGAGCAACTGGTGAAGCAAGCTCGATGTGGCCCATACGGTCACGACGAACTTTAGTTTGTGTAACTTCTACGCCACACTTCTCACAGATAACACCACGGTGTTTCAGACGCTTGTATTTGCCACAAAGACATTCGTAGTCTTTAACTGGACCAAAGATACGCGCACAGAACAGACCATCGCGCTCAGGTTTGAACGTACGATAGTTGATCGTCTCAGGTTTTTTAACTTCACCGAAAGACCATGAACGGATCATGTCTGGTGAAGATAGACCGATTTTGATTGCATCAAATTCTTCGGTCTTATGCTGCGCTTTTAGAAAGTTTAATAAGTCTTTCACAATCAGCTCCTGTAAGGAGTTAAAAGGAGCTCACCCGCAAAAGTGAGCACCTTCTACCAATAATCCCGTGGGGATTACTCTTCGTCTTCTAGCTCGATGTTAATACCTAGCGAGCGGATCTCTTTCAACAGTACGTTGAACGATTCTGGCATGCCAGGTTCCATGCTATGGTTGCCATCTACGATGTTCTTATACATCTTAGTACGGCCGTTAACGTCATCCGACTTAACTGTTAGCATTTCTTGAAGCGTGTAAGCAGCACCGTATGCTTCTAGTGCCCATACTTCCATCTCACCGAAACGCTGACCACCGAACTGAGCTTTACCACCAAGTGGTTGCTGAGTTACTAGGCTGTAAGAACCAGTTGAACGAGCGTGCATCTTGTCATCAACAAGGTGGTTTAGTTTCAGCATGTACATGTAACCAACAGTTACAGGACGCTCAAACGCATCACCAGTACGACCATCAAACAGAGTTAGCTGACCAGATTCTGGTAGGTCACCCAGTTTAAGTAGTTCTTTGATTAACGCTTCAGAAGCACCGTCGAACACAGGAGTAGCAATCGGTAGACCGCCACGTAGGTTCTTGATCAGAGTACGAACTTGATCATCAGACAGTTCAGCAATGTCAACTTTCTGACGAGTATCACCAAGATCGTAAACCTTCTGTAGGAACTCACGGAACTTGTGCAGTTCTTGTTGTTCCTTAACCATTTGGTTGATCTTGTCACCGATACCTTTCGCAGCCAGACCTAAGTGTACTTCTAGGATCTGACCGATGTTCATACGCGATGGTACACCCAGTGGGTTTAGTACGATGTCGACAGGTTGACCTTTCTCATCGTATGGCATGTCTTCAACAGGGTTAATCTTAGAGATTACACCTTTGTTACCGTGACGACCCGCCATCTTATCACCAGGCTGGATGCGACGTTTAACTGCTAGGTAAACCTTAACAATCTTCAGTACGCCAGGCGCTAGATCATCACCTTGAGTGATCTTACGACGCTTAGTTTCAAACTTCTTATCGAAGTCAGCTTTTAGCTCATCCCACTGCTCAGCAAGTTGCTCAAGCTGTGATTGTAGCGCGTCGTCTTCTAGTGCTTGCTCTAGCCACTTCTTACGGCCGATTGCATCAAGCTTAGCTTCAGAGTAACCACCAGACAGAAGAACAGCTTTAACACGGTTAAGAAGGCCACCCTCAAGAATTTGGAACTCTTCAGTTAGGTCTTTCTTCGCTTCTTTCAGCTGCATCTGTTCGATTTCAAGTGCACGCTTGTCTTTCTCTACGCCATCGCGAGTGAAGACTTGTACATCGATGATCGTACCTGAAACAGAGTTTGGTACACGTAGAGAAGTATCTTTAACATCAGATGCTTTCTCACCGAAGATTGCACGTAGTAGCTTCTCTTCAGGAGTCAGTTGAGTTTCACCTTTAGGTGTTACTTTACCAACTAGGATGTCGCCACCCTTAACTTCAGCACCAATGTAAACGATACCTGACTCGTCTAGTTTAGACAGAGCAGACTCACCTACGTTTGGAATATCAGCTGTGATCTCTTCAGAGCCCAGCTTAGTATCACGAGCCACACAAGATAGTTCTTGGATGTGGATAGTCGTGAAACGGTCTTCTTGAACTACGCGCTCAGATACTAAGATCGAGTCTTCGAAGTTGTAGCCGTTCCAAGGCATGAATGCGATACGCATGTTTTGACCAAGAGCTAGCTCACCAAGGTCTGTTGAAGGACCGTCAGCTAGTACGTCGCCACGTGATACAGGTTCACCTGGAAGCACGGTAGGACGTTGGTTAATACATGTATTTTGGTTAGAACGCGTGTACTTAGTTAGGTTGTAGATGTCGATACCAGCTTCGCCAGGTACTAGCTCATCTTCGTTAACCTTAACTACGATACGAGAAGCGTCTACAGACTGAATCATACCACCACGTTTAGCTACGGCTGTTACACCAGAGTCTACTGCGATGTTACGTTCGATACCTGTACCAACTAGAGGCTTATCAGCTTTTAGAGTTGGAACTGCTTGACGTTGCATGTTCGCACCCATCAATGCACGGTTCGCATCATCGTGTTCTAGGAACGGGATAAGCGATGCAGCGATAGATACTACTTGGTTTGTCGCAGCGTCCATGTAGTCAACGTGGTCGCGTGGGTGAAGACCAGATTCACCTTTTTGACGAGCAGTGATTAGCTCATCTGCGAACGTACCCTCTTCAGTAAGAACGGTGTTCGCCTGTGCGATTACAAATTGACCTTCCTGGATTGCAGATAGGTAATCTACTTCGTCTGTTACAACACCATCTACTACGCGACGGTACGGAGTTTCTAGGAAACCGTAGTCGTTACAACGCGCAAATGCAGATAGCGAGTTAATTAGACCGATGTTTGGACCTTCAGGCGTTTCGATCGGACATAGACGACCGTAGTGAGTTACGTGAACGTCACGTACTTCGAAGCCTGCGCGTTCACGAGTTAGACCGCCTGGACCTAAAGCAGAAATACGACGCTTGTGCGTTACTTCTGACAATGGGTTGTTTTGGTCCATGAACTGTGAAAGCTGTGAAGAGCCAAAGAATTCTTTAACAGCAGCAGAAATAGGCTTAGCATTGATTAGGTCTTGAGGCATGATTGCATCAAGGTCACCAAGGCTTAGGCGCTCTTTAACAGCACGTTCTACACGAACTAGACCAACACGGAATTGGTTCTCTGCCATTTCACCTACTGAACGGATACGACGGTTACCTAGGTGGTCGATATCATCAACTTCACCTTTACCGTTACGGATAGCGATCAGCTTCTTCATCACTTCGATGATGTCTGATTCGTCTAGCGTACCGCGCTCTTCTTCTTCTTCACGCTCGATAGAGCTGTTGAACTTCATACGGCCTACAGTTGATAGGTCGTAACGTTCTTCAGAGAAGAATAGGCTTTCGAATAGAGCTTCTGCAGCTTCTTTTGTTGGTGGCTCGCCAGGGCGCATCATGCGGTAGATTTCTACAAGCGCAGAGATGCGATCTACAGTGCTGTCTGCACGTAGAGTGTCTGACATGAATGGACCATGGTCTAGGTCATTCGTGAACAGTACTTCCAGAGCTTTGTGACCTGCTTGAGATAGGTTAGCAAGTGCCTCTAGGCTGATCTCTTGGTTAGCACCAACAATGATCTCGCCAGTTGCTTCGTTGATGTAATCTTTCGATGCAACTTTACCAACGATGTACTCTACTGGTACTTCGATGTGTTCAACGCCATCTTTCTCAAGTTGACGGATGTGACGAGCAGTAACACGACGACCAGTCTCAACGTAAACTTTGCCGTTTGCTTCGATGTCGAATGACGCAGTTTCACCACGTAGACGATCTGGAACCAACTCCATTAGTAGAGTTTGGTCTTTCACTTCGAAGTTCACTTTCTCGAAGAATAGATCCAGGATCTCTTCTGTCGATTTACCTAGTGCACGAAGGATGATTGAAGCTGGTAGCTTACGACGACGGTCGATACGTACGAATAAGTTGTCCTTAGGATCGAACTCAAAGTCTAACCATGAGCCACGGTAAGGAATTACACGTGCGTTATAAAGAACTTTACCTGATGAGTGGGTTTTACCCTTATCACTGTCGAAGAACACGCCTGGGCTTCGGTGCAGCTGGGATACGATAACCCTCTCGGTACCATTGATTACGAAAGTACCATTGTCTGTCATAAGCGGAATTTCGCCCATGTAGACTTCTTGTTCTTTAATGTCTTTTACAGTACCTGCTGGCGCATCTTTATCAAAGATAACTAGACGTAGTTTAACGCGTAGTGGCTTTGAGTAAGTTACACCGCGGATTTGACATTCTTTAACGTCAAAAACTGGCTCACCAAGACGGTAGCTAACGTATTGCAGCTCAGAATTGCCGTTGTAGCTCTGAATTGGGAATACAGAACGAAAAGCAGCCTCAAGACCGTATTGACCTTCAGGATCCTGTTCGATGAATTTGTCGAAAGAATCAAGCTGGATCGATAACAGGTATGGAATGTCCAAAACTTGTGGACGAGTACCAAAGTCCTTACGGATGCGCTTTTTCTCGGTATAAGAGTAAACCATGGGGTTCCTCAGCTCGCTGATAAGTGACCCAAACTACCCGAAACACTCCTCGGAGGGGGTAGTGACTAACAGCTGTTTACTGTAGTGAACGACTATCTTGGAAAGGTAATCGTTTTTTTGCTCAGGTTATGACGTTTAAACAGCGGGAAAATTCGTCATAGCCCTACAGCGCAAAAAGGCCGGTGGTTATTTAACCACCAGCCAATAGCCGTTAGGCTAAGAAATTAAGTAATAATTACTTAACTTCAACAGAAGCGCCTGCTTCTTCTAGCTGTGCTTTAAGAGCTTCAGCTTCAGCTTTGTCAACGCCTTCTTTTAGAGGTGCTGGAGCTGAGTCTACAAGACCTTTAGCTTCTTTAAGACCTAGGCCAGTTGCGCCACGTACAGCTTTGATTACTTGTACTTTGTTAGAACCAGCAGCAGTTAGGATTACGTCGAATTCAGTTTGCTCAGCAGCAGCTTCGCCACCAGCAGCGCCGCCAGCTACAACAGCAGCTGCAGCAGATACGCCGAATTTCTCTTCCATAGCTTCGATAAGCTCAACAACTTGCATTACAGACATTTCTGCAACTGCGTCTAGGATTTGCTCGTTAGTAATAGACATAACAATTCTCTTTTAAGTCAACAATAAGTTTAATTTGCAACCAGTGAAAAGCAAGGCTTATGCCGCAGCTTCTTCTTTTTGGTCACGTAGTGCAGCGATAGTACGAACCAGCTTGCCTGCAGAAGCTTCTTTCATGCACATCATTAGGCGTGCGATTGCTTCGTCGTAAGTTGGTAGTGTCGCTAGTACTTCAGCATCAGTAACTGCGCCTTCAAATGCAGCAGCTTTGATCTCGAAATCTTTGTTCTCTTTAGCGAAGTCTTTGAAAAGACGCGCTGCAGCACCTGGGTGCTCGTTAGAGAACGCGATCAGAGTTGGACCAGTGAAAGTGTCAACTAGACACTCGTAGTCTGTACCCTGAACCGCACGGCGTGCTAGTGTGTTACGAACAACTTTCATGTAAACACCCGCTTCGCGAGCTTGTTTACGTAGAGAAGTCATTGCGCCAACTTCAACGCCACGAGAATCAGCTACAACTGCAGAAAGTGCACCATTAGCTGCTTCGTTGACTTCAGCAACAATTGCTTTTTTGTCTTGAAGATTTAAAGCCATTTGGATTAACCTCTGGTTGTGATTACAGCACTCATCACAGTGTGTAATGAGCGTTTACGATGCTAATAAACATGAATCACTTCATTTAAATTAGGCACCGCCTACGTAGGTTTTATTAAGCTGTAGCTCCGAAAAGTACAGCGCCTACGGTCTTGGGATAGATGACTCGAATTGCTTCAGAAATCACCCAACCACAAATATTAGGCGCAGAAGTATACACTAAATCTGCGCCTAAGCAAATTAGTTTGCTTGAGTGTTCAGGCTAGCCTGATCAACAGCAACACCAGCACCCATAGTAGTAGAGATGCTTACTTTCTTCAGGAAAGTACCTTTCGCTGAAGAAGGCTTAGCTTTCTTAAGAGCAACTAGCAGAGCTTCAAGGTTTTCTTGAATCTGGTTAGCTTCGAAAGATGCTTTACCGATAGTAGTGTGGATGATGCCGTTCTTGTCGTTACGGTAACGAACCTGACCAGCTTTAGCGTTCTTAACAGCTTCAGCAACGTTAGGAGTTACAGTACCAACTTTCGGGTTTGGCATAAGGCCGCGTGGACCTAGGATAGTACCTAGTTGACCAACAACACGCATTGCATCTGGAGAAGCAACAACTACGTCGAAGTTCATTTCGCCTTTCTTCACTTGCTCAGCAAGATCTTCCATACCAACAACATCTGCGCCAGCTTCTTTAGCTGCTTCTGCGTTTGCACCTTGAGTGAACACAGCAACGCGGATTTCACGGCCAGTACCGTGAGGTAGCACAGTAGCGCCACGTACGTTTTGGTCAGATTTACGAGCATCGATGCCTAGGTTAACAGCAACATCAACAGACTCAACGAATTTAGCAGTAGCTAGTTCTTTAAGAAGAGCAACAGCTTCGTTGATTTCGTACTCTTTAGTTACGTCAACTTTTTCGCGGATTACGCGCATACGCTTAGTAAGTTTTGCCATCTTATTAACCCTCTACCACTAGGCCCATTGAACGAGCAGTACCAGCGATTGAACGCTTCATTGCTTCGATGTCAGCACCAGTCATGTCAGCAGCTTTAGTTTCTGCGATTTCTTGGATTTGAGCGTCAGTTACAGTACCCACTTTTTCAGTGTTTGGACGACCTGAACCAGACTTAACGCCAGCAGCTTTCTTAAGAAGAACAGCAGCAGGTGGAGTCTTAGTTACGAACGTGAAAGAACGGTCGTTGTATACAGTAATAACTACTGGAGTCGGTAGACCTTTTTCAACAGATTCTGTTTTTGCGTTGAACGCTTTACAGAATTCCATGATGTTAACACCGTGTTGACCTAGAGCAGGACCAACCGGTGGCGACGGGTTTGCCATACCAGCTGCAACTTGCAGTTTGATATAAGCTTCAACTTTCTTAGCCATGATATTTCCTAATATTTGGGTACATGCGCTAGCCGAAAGGCAAGCTCCCCATAATTTGAATTAAGCTTTTTACTTCCTCAGAAGTAAAAAGGCGCGAAATTATAATCATAATTCGCGCCTTAAACAACCCTAAAAAGGTGATTTTTTATACTCTTTTAATTTAAACAAGTTGCCAATAAGTTATCCACAACTTTGTTCAACTATTCGAGTCTTAGTCCAGTTTTTCAACCTGACCGAATTCAAGCTCAACAGGAGTTGCACGACCAAAGATCGATACAGAAACCTTAATGCGGCTCTTCTCGTAATCCACTTCTTCAACAGTACCGTTGAAGTCAGCAAATGGACCATCGTTCACACGAACCACTTCACCAGCTTCGAACATAGTCTTAGGACGTGGAGCTTCGCTCGCTTTCTCTAGACGGTTCAGAATCGCATCAGCTTCTTTGTCAGTGATTGGTGCAGGACGATCAGAGGTGCCACCAATGAAGCCCATAACACGCGGAATGCTGCGTACTAAGTGCCATGATTCGTCATTCATGATCATCTGAACTAATACGTAGCCAGGGAAGAATTTACGTTCACTCTTACGACGTTGACCCGCGCGCATTTCCACTACTTCTTCAGTAGGTACTAGCACATCGCCAAACAGTTCTTCCATGTTGTGCATTTTAATATGTTCGCGTAGCGATTGAGCCACACGACCTTCAAAGCCAGAGAAGGCTTGAACTACATACCAACGTTTTTTTGGAGCTTCACTCATGAATCAGAACCCTCTATACCCCAGTCACAAAGGCAACAAGACGAACCATAATGCCGTCGATGCCCCATAGTGCTAGAGCCATAACAATACTTACAGCTAGAACGATCAATGTGGTTTGCATAGTTTCTTGGCGTGTAGGCCAAACCACTTTACGAATCTCCATGCGAGATTCTTTTGCAAATTCGATCGCAGCTTTACCTTTAGTTGTCGTTGCTGCAACGCCTAGTGCGGCAGCAATCAGCACAACTACACCTGCAGCGCGAATTACAACTGATAATTCACCATACAGGTAATTACCCACAACAGCGGCGGCTAGCAGAACAAAAGCGACAATCCACTTCATTGTATCTGCTGCACTTGAGCTATCAGGAGTCTCAGCGTTTGCTTTCATAAAACCAACCTGTGATAAGTCTTAAATATAGACGACAATAACCCCGCTGTTGCAGGGCACATTCCTTTGCGTTGCAGAACAACACATCTAACAGTCATTTTAGTCAAAAATGATCGTTTTATTCTTTGCTAAGAGACAAAGTTGCTGTGATTTCACGCAACTCTTTTTTTAGCGCAGAAAAAGGGCATCAAATGATGCCCTTTTTACTAGTGGTTCGTCAAATCTTATGCAAAGATTTTAGCTACAACACCAGCACCTACAGTACGGCCACCTTCACGGATAGCGAAACGTAGGCCTTCGTCCATTGCGATTGGAGCGATTAGCTCAACAGTCATTTGAACGTTGTCACCTGGCATTACCATTTCTACGCCTTCTGGTAGAGTGATGTCGCCTGTTACGTCAGTTGTACGGAAGTAGAACTGTGGACGGTAACCTTTGAAGAAAGGAGTGTGACGGCCGCCTTCGTCTTTAGAAAGTACGTATACTTCAGACTCAAACTTAGTGTGTGGGTTGATTGACTTAGGAGCAGCTAGTACTTGACCACGCTCAACTTCGTCACGCTTAGTACCACGTAGAAGTGCACCAACGTTCTCACCAGCACGACCTTCGTCTAGAAGCTTACGGAACATTTCAACACCAGTACATGTAGTTACTGTTGTTTCTTTGATACCAACGATTTCTACTTCGTCACCTACAGTTAGGATACCGCGCTCGATACGACCAGTTACAACTGTACCACGACCTTGGATCGAGAATACGTCTTCGATTGGTAGTAGGAACGGTTGGTCTACTGCACGCTCTGGCTCTGGGATGTAAGTATCTAGAGCTTCAGCTAGCTCAACGATCTTGTCTTCCCATTCCTTCTCGCCGTTTAGTGCGCCAAGAGCAGAACCTTGGATTACTGGTAGGTCATCACCTGGGAATTCGTACTCAGAAAGAAGTTCACGAACTTCCATTTCTACTAGCTCAAGTAGCTCTTCGTCATCAACCATGTCACATTTGTTCATGAATACGATGATGTAAGGGATACCAACTTGACGACCAAGTAGGATGTGCTCACGAGTTTGAGGCATTGGGCCATCAGTCGCAGCAACAACTAGGATACCACCGTCCATTTGTGCAGCACCAGTGATCATGTTTTTAACATAATCCGCGTGTCCTGGACAGTCTACGTGTGCGTAGTGACGAGTTGGAGTGTCGTACTCAACGTGAGAAGTTGCGATTGTGATACCGCGCTCACGCTCTTCTGGAGCGTTATCGATAGATGCGAAGTCTTTCGCTTCACCACCGTACACTTTAGAAAGTGTAGTACAGATAGCAGCAGTTAGAGTTGTTTTACCGTGGTCAACGTGGCCGATAGTACCAACGTTTACGTGCGGTTTCGTACGTTCAAATTTTTCTTTAGACATGGGGTGTCCCTCTAGGTACGGATTAAGTGGCTTTGATGACCACGCAACCAAAAAAATGGTTATTTTTTAATTTAAAGGAGAAGAAGCTTTAGACTGGTGCTGATACCCAGATTTGAACTGGGGACCTCACCCTTACCAAGGGTGCGCTCTACCGACTGAGCTATATCAGCACACAAATTTGAGTTGGAGCGTGCAGCGGGAATCGAACCCGCATCATCAGCTTGGAAGGCTGAGGTAATAGCCATTATACGATGCACGCAACACGTAACTCTGTTTGAGCTATTTAACCTTTAGAATATGGTGGAGGGGGACGGATTCGAACCATCGAAGGCAGTGCCGGCAGATTTACAGTCTGCTCCCTTTGGCCACTCGGGAACCCCTCCAAATTTTTAAGCTTTCTTCTCGCTCCCTTAAGAGGGAAGAAAGTGGTGCCGACTACCGGAATCGAACTGGTGACCTACTGATTACAAGTCAGTTGCTCTACCTACTGAGCTAAGTCGGCACAAGTGGGGCGCATTTTATTGAATGATTTTCCACCTTGCAATAGTAAATTGAAAAAAAATGGAAAAATCTAATAAGTAATGAAATTTAGCGGGTATTTCTTATTAAGTTTGTCTCTTTAATCCACATCTCTCTCACGAATATATTTTATTTATCCATCGCATGATGTATTTTCCATGCACTTGTTTTGTAACCCACTATAGAGTTTTTATGAGCCCATTTATGTCATTTGACCGCGAACGCTGGTCTGAACTAAGAAATTTAGTTCCCATGACACTGTCAGAAAATGACTTAAAAGAGCTTCAAGGGATCAATGAAAAATTGACGATGGAAGAAGCGGTAGAGATCTACCTACCCCTCTCACGTCTATTAAACCTCTATGTGGCTGCAAGACAGAACCGTAACTCGGTGCTTCAGCAGTTTTTGGATAAAGACGAGAAAGCGCCTCCCTTTGTTATTGGCATTGCAGGCAGTGTCGCAGTAGGCAAAAGCACCACAGCTCGATTACTGAAAGCCCTACTTTCTCGCTGGGACAACCACCCAAAAGTTGAGCTGGTGACCACCGACGGCTTTTTATATCCAAACGAAGTACTTCAAGAAAAAGGCTTAATGGGCAAAAAAGGCTTTCCTGAGTCTTACGATATTAAGCGCTTGGTGAAGTTTGTTTCCGATGTCAAAGCCTGTAAGCGTAATGTGCAGGCGCCTGTCTACTCACACCTAACCTACAACATCACCGACGAAGTAAAAGAAGTCGATCTTCCAGATGTCTTGATCATCGAAGGGCTGAATGTACTGCAGAGCGGTATGAACTACCCACACGAACCACATCGTGTATTTATTTCAGATTTCTTGGATTTCTCTCTTTATGTCGACGCAGACAGCGCGCAAATTCAAGAGTGGTATGTGAATCGCTTTATGAAGTTCCGTGAGGGTGCATTCGCCAAACCAGGCTCTTACTTTAGCCACTACACCTTGCTCAATGATCAAGAAGCGGTCGATAAAGCTCAGAATATCTGGAAGTCGATTAATGGTCTCAACTTAGAGCAGAATATCTTACCGACCAGAGAAAGAGCGCACCTTATTCTACGTAAGGGCGCTGATCATATGGTTGAAGAGGTTTTACTACGCAAGTAGTGAGGATGATTTTTAGTATTTTGGGGGCGACTAGTCCGCTTTGCGCAGTGAGATTTCGCCACCAATATAGGCTTCAATGCCATTCTCAGTTTCTAGTAGAACAGCACCTTGCTCATTAATGCCTTTGACCGTACCTTCTATCTCTCTCGGTCCAATGATCAAGCGAACCGAACGTCCTAGGAAGTTATCTAATCGATTCCAGCGTCCAACGAAGTCTGTCATTCCTTTGAGCTCATACTCATCAAGCGCTTTATACCAAGCATTAATTAACGCCTGCGCTAACTCATTGCGGTCTGGTACCTGACCTCCGCAGACCTCTTTTAACGAAGTCCATGGTTGTCCAATACCCGATGTATTTGGATCCATTGATAAGTTTAGGCCCATACCGATCACGATATTAGCCGCACCACCAGACTGTCCTGAAAGCTCTACCAAGATTCCCGCAAGTTTCTTATCATTGTGATATAGGTCGTTCGGCCATTTGAGCTTGACGCCTTCAACCCCCATCTCCTCGAGAGCCTCAACAATGGCAACACCAACGACGAGACTCAGTCCCATTGCCGCTGCCATACCAGCATCCAGTCGCCAGTACATTGACAAATATAAGTTGGCGCCAAACGGGGATACCCATTCGCGTCCGCGACGACCACGCCCAGAAGCCTGGTATTCTGCAATACATACCGAACCTGACTCTAGAGAGTCTCCCTTATCAAGCAGGTGTTGGTTTGTAGAACCGATAATTGGTATAAGTTCTAAGGAAGAGTCTACGCCAGGCGCCTTAAGCTTCGAATCATCAAGCATGTTCAGTGGCTGAGCGAGCTTATAGCCCTTACCTTGCACTCGATAAATATCCAGTCCCCAGTCTTGTATACCCTTAATATGCTTACTGATAGCGGCACGAGAAACACCTATCAGCTCGCCTAGCGCTTCACCTGAATGGAACTCGCCATCAGCCAGAGCTTTAAGCAGGGTTAACTTGGTTGTATGGTCTCTCATGCTAGCGCCTCCAGTGCGATATCGAGATTGATCTCACCATCTTTACCCATAAACCTCACTTCATGCTCAAGCGTAATACCAAAATTCTCTTTAACTGCTGAACGAACTTGGTTTGCTAGACGGACAACATCTTCAGAAGAAGCTTCACTGTAGTTAATCAAAACCAAGGCCTGATTTGGGTGAACCTGAGCACCCCCTTCTTTATGCCCCTTGAACTGACATTGATCGATCAACCACCCCGCAGCCACTTTGATCTTATCGCCACTCTCATAACCAACAATGCTTGGATAAGTTTGAGTTAATAGATCATAGTGATCCTTTTCGATCACAGGGTTTTTAAAGAAACTGCCTGCATTACCATTTACCGCAGGGTCTGGGAGCTTACTTGAGCGAATTGCACAAACTTCATCGAAGATAACACGAGGGGAAATCGTCTCTATGTCCAATGCCTTGAGTGGCCCATAGTGATTACATGGCTGCCAGTCTTTACTCAAGGTTAAACCAATCGCGACCACAATCGCTTTACCATACAGGGCGTGTTTGAATATAGAATCACGATAACCAAACTGGCACTCTTCGCGACTTAACCTCTTTACTTTGTATGTGTCTAAACACAGGATATCAACGTATTCACATACATCTTGAAACTCAACGCCGTAAGCACCGATATTCTGAATCGGTGCAGAACCTGAACATCCAGGAATCATGGCGAGATTTTCTAATCCGCCGATTCCTTGATCGACAGACCACTCCACCAAGCTTGGCCAATCTTCACCACCACTAATATGCAGTTTATAGTGTGTCTCAGTTTCGGTCCGCTCAATCCCTTCCAGCTTATTCACCATCACCAAACCTGCAAAGTGCTCGGTAAATAGCATGTTGCTACCCTTACCTAACATCAGTTTCGGAAGGTGGCTCCATTGTGGAGATTGGTAAGCGGAAATCAGGTCGTCTACAGAGCGGATTTCAATAAGCACATCACAAGTCTGCTCGATAGAGAAGGTATGTGCCTTTTTCAAACTGGCATTGAGATAAGATTGCATGGCGATATTCAATTAAACTAAACTGCCACCATTCTACAGCAGTTACCCAACCGGCGCAGTGATTGAATGAACAATGTAATAATAGCCCAGCTGGATCCAATCAAAGTTCCATTAGTTAAGCGCTTCTATAAAGAGCACTACCCTTCCGGTAAGGCTAACAAGAGCGAGTTAATCTACTCATTAACCATTGATAGCCAATTATTAGGAGTGGTTCGCCTTCGCACAATCGAACAGTTTCGCTTACTGACAGGAATGGCAATTTCAAAGGAATATCGAGGACAACAACTGGGAAAAAAGTTGATGGACTACTGTGAAGAAAATACGTTGAATGAACAAGATTATTGCTTTGCTTACGCCCATTTAGAGAGCTTTTATAGCCGCCACCATTTTGTAAAAATATCACCTCAAGAGCTGCCAAATAGCCTGAAAAACCTCTTCGAGCGCTATACAAATAGTGGAAAAGATCTCATTCCTATGCATTATCAGCAAAATTGTTAGAGAATGCCTCGATTATCTAGTAATTCGCCATTTGCCTTTGGTAAAATTCGCTGTTCGCAATTTTGCATATTTTTAAGGTCAAACAGTCAATATGATTGCTAGTAGGAATCCATTCATACAGTTACCCACTGTAGCTCAGAACCCCGATAAGTTTGAAGTACTGTTATCAGCACAAGAGTTCAGAACTCGTTTACTTAAAGAGATCTCTGAAGCAACTCAGCGTATCTGTCTGGTTGCTCTCTATCTAGAAGATGACGAAGCAGGTCGTGAGATCCTTACTGCACTGTATGAAGCTAAGCAAAGCAACCCTCAGCTTGATATCAGTGTCTGTGTTGATTGGCACCGAGCTCAGCGTGGCCTTATTGGTGCGGAATCATCAGAAGGTAACGCTGCAATGTATAAAGCATTCGCAGATAAGTATGAACATGAAGTCCCTGTTTATGGCATCCCTGTTCGCGGCAAAGAAGTCTTTGGTGTGCTTCACCTGAAAGGGTTCGTCGTTGACGATAAGGTTATCTACAGTGGTGCAAGTCTCAACAACATCTACTTGAACTATCACGACCGCTACCGTTTTGACCGTTACCATGTTTTAAACAATAAGACTCTAGCTGATACGATGTTCAGCTACGTGCAAGAACAAATGGTGGCAGACACAGCCGTAAACAACTTAGCTGACCACAGCAAGCCAACCACTAAACAAATTAAATCAGCGATCCGCCAGTTCCGGTCGACACTAGCTCGCTCTCAATATCAGTTTAAGAGCGAAGAAGTCTCAAGTGAGCAAGTGGCAGTGACTCCGCTCGTTGGCATTGGTAAACGCCGCAACCGCCTAAACCAAGGCATCAATCAGTTGATCGCTCAAGCCAAAGATGAAATCTTCATCTGCACCCCTTACTTCAACTTCCCACCTAGTCTTGCGAAGGAAGTGAAAAAAGCCCTTAAACGTGGGGTAAAGGTAAGTATTGTTGTTGGTGATAAAACGGCGAATGACTTCTTTATCTCTCCAGAAGAAGAGTTCAAGACCATCGGTGGCCTGCCTTACCTATATGAACTAAACCTGCGTCGTTTTGCCAAAGCGAATGAGGCAAACATCGCGAGTCGTAAACTATCTATCCACCTTTGGAAACACGATTCAAACAGCTTCCACCTAAAAGGTATTTGGGTAGATAAGCGTTACATGCTTCTTACAGGTAACAACCTGAACCCAAGAGCTTGGAAACTCGATCTTGAGAACGGTATTTTCATCCAGGATAACTACAATCATCTGGCTGAGAAATTCCAAGCTGAAGTCGATAATATCCTTCAACATACTCAGCTGATCTGCACTTATAAGCAGCTAGATAAAGTTGATAGCTACCCAACTGAAGTGCAAAAGCTAATTCGCAAGATAACACGCGTAAAGGCTGATAGAGTGCTTAAACAGATTCTATAAGTATCAGCTTTAAATTATCTCTACTTTAACGCCTAGCAGTCGCTGGGCGTTTTTGTATCTGTAATACGAGATACGAGATACGAGATACGAGATACGAGATACGAGATACGAGATACGAGATACGAGATACGAGATACGAGATACGAGATAGTTTTTCTGGCTACCCTGCCTTGTCAACGGTCTACAATGAGCTCTACTTCCACTGAACAGGTAATAACGACCTGATACATCTTTCAGGGTTTATCACCTCAATCAACTATGTCAGGAACTGATCTTATGACATAACAAGGTGACTATTTATGTTAGCGGATATAGTGCTCGAGCATATCTACTCAAGTTTATATGAAGTAGTCAATAGGATTAAAATCGCTGACCTGAGGCTATGACATCTAACCCCAGAAGCGACCAAAGCCTAGTCATAAGACTGGGCTTTCTAATAAATAACGAGATTGTTGGGCTGCTGTACTTTCGCATTCGATCTACAAACGAACGAAGCTTGCTATGTAACAGCACAACCATATCTGATAGATGTAAAAAAGCCCTGCGATTTCTAGCAGGGCCTCTCTGTAACGACAAAGTGATTGAGGTGGCACTCAACCTGTGACTCGTTGACTCAAGACTAAAATACCTACCCCTAGAAACGACGAAAGCCTAGTCGTAAGACTAGGCTTTCTGATAAGTGGCGGAGTGGACGGGACTCGAACCCGCGACCCCCGGCGTGACAGGCCGGTATTCTAACCAACTGAACTACCACTCCGCAGTGGTAAACACGTCTTTAGACGTGGTTCCAAAATTAAAGCCTGGCGATGTCCTACTCTCACATGGGGAAGCCCCACACTACCATCGGCGCTATTGCGTTTCACTTCTGAGTTCGGCATGGAATCAGGTGGGTCCACAACGCTATGATCGCCAAGCAAATTCTTAAAATTCGGAAAGCTGTTTCTGTTCTCTCAAACTCATTCAAGCGTTTGTATATCTTGAGTCCATCAAAACCCCTTGGGTGTTGTATGGTTAAGCCTCACGGGCAATTAGTACAGGTTAGCTCAACGCCTCACAGCGCTTACACACCCTGCCTATCAACGTTCTAGTCTTGAACAACCCTTTAGGGCGCTTAAAGCGCCAGGGAAGACTCATCTCAGGGCTCGCTTCCCGCTTAGATGCTTTCAGCGGTTATCGATTCCGAACTTAGCTACCGGGCAATGCCATTGGCATGACAACCCGAACACCAGAGGTTCGTCCACTCCGGTCCTCTCGTACTAGGAGCAGCCCCCTTCAATCTTCCAACGCCCACGGCAGATAGGGACCGAACTGTCTCACGACGTTCTAAACCCAGCTCGCGTACCACTTTAAATGGCGAACAGCCATACCCTTGGGACCGACTTCAGCCCCAGGATGTGATGAGCCGACATCGAGGTGCCAAACACCGCCGTCGATATGAACTCTTGGGCGGTATCAGCCTGTTATCCCCGGAGTACCTTTTATCCGTTGAGCGATGGCCCTTCCATTCAGAACCACCGGATCACTATGACCTGCTTTCGCACCTGCTCGAATTGTCATTCTCGCAGTCAAGCGGGCTTATGCCATTGCACTAACCTCACGATGTCCAACCGTGATTAGCCCACCTTCGTGCTCCTCCGTTACTCTTTGGGAGGAGACCGCCCCAGTCAAACTACCCACCAGGCACTGTCCGTAATCCCGATTCAGGGACCAACGTTAGAACATCAACACTACAAGGGTGGTATTTCAAGGACGACTCCACCACATCTAGCGACGCGGTTTCAAAGTCTCCCACCTATCCTACACATGTAGGGTCAATGTTCAGTGCCAAGCTGTAGTAAAGGTTCACGGGGTCTTTCCGTCTAGCCGCGGGTACACTGCATCTTCACAGCGATTTCAATTTCACTGAGTCTCGGGTGGAGACAGCGTGGCCATCATTACGCCATTCGTGCAGGTCGGAACTTACCCGACAAGGAATTTCGCTACCTTAGGACCGTTATAGTTACGGCCGCCGTTTACCGGGGCTTCGATCAAGAGCTTCGACCGAAGTCTAACCCCATCAATTAACCTTCCGGCACCGGGCAGGCGTCACACCGTATACGTCATCTTACGATTTTGCACAGTGCTGTGTTTTTAATAAACAGTTGCAGCCACCTGGTATCTGCGACTCTCGTCAGCTCCATCCGCGAGGGACTTCACCGATAAGAGCGTACCTTCTCCCGAAGTTACGGTACCATTTTGCCTAGTTCCTTCACCCGAGTTCTCTCAAGCGCCTTGGTATTCTCTACCCGACCACCTGTGTCGGTTTGGGGTACGATTCCTTACAATCTGAAGCTTAGAGGCTTTTCCTGGAAGCATGGCATCAATGACTTCACCACCGTAGTGGCTCGACATCGTATCTCAGCGTTAATGAAGAGCCGGATTTACCTAACTCTTCCGCCTACGTACTTGAACCTGGACAACCGTCGCCAGGCCCACCTAGCCTTCTCCGTCCCCCCATCGCAATTGTAAGAAGTACGGGAATATTAACCCGTTTCCCATCGACTACGCCTTTCGGCCTCGCCTTAGGGGTCGACTTACCCTGCCCCGATTAACGTTGGACAGGAACCCTTGGTCTTCCGGCGAGGGAGTTTTTCACTCCCTTTATCGTTACTCATGTCAGCATTCGCACTTCTGATACCTCCAGCAGCCCTTACAGACCACCTTCAACGGCTTACAGAACGCTCCCCTACCCCGCACACTAAAGTATGCAGCCGCAGCTTCGGTGTATAGCTTAGCCCCGTTACATCTTCCGCGCAGGCCGACTCGACCAGTGAGCTATTACGCTTTCTTTAAATGATGGCTGCTTCTAAGCCAACATCCTGGCTGTCTGAGCCTTCCCACATCGTTTCCCACTTAGCTATACTTTGGGACCTTAGCTGGCGGTCTGGGTTGTTTCCCTCTCCACGACGGACGTTAGCACCCGCCGTGTGTCTCCCGGATAGTACTTACTGGTATTCGGAGTTTGCAAAGGGTTGGTAAGTCGGGATGACCCCCTAGCCTTAACAGTGCTCTACCCCCAGTAGTATTCGTCCGAGGCGCTACCTAAATAGCTTTCGGGGAGAACCAGCTATCTCCAGGTTTGATTGGCCTTTCACCCCTAGCCACAAGTCATCCGCTAATTTTTCAACATTAGTCGGTTCGGTCCTCCAGTTGATGTTACTCAACCTTCAACCTGCCCATGGCTAGATCACCTGGTTTCGGGTCTATATCCAGAGACTGAACGCCCAGTTAAGACTCGGTTTCCCTACGGCTCCCCTAAACGGTTAACCTTGCCACTGAATATAAGTCGCTGACCCATTATACAAAAGGTACGCAGTCACCCTCGAAGGGCTCCTACTGCTTGTACGTACACGGTTTCAGGTTCTATTTCACTCCCCTCACAGGGGTTCTTTTCGCCTTTCCCTCACGGTACTGGTTCACTATCGGTCAGTCAGTAGTATTTAGCCTTGGAGGATGGTCCCCCCATATTCAGACAGGATATCACGTGTCCCGCCCTACTCGATTTCACTGATTATGATGTGTCGGTTACGGGGCTATCACCCTTTATTGCGAGACTTTCCAGACTCTTCACCTGCATCATTAAAAGCTTAAGGGCTAATCCAATTTCGCTCGCCGCTACTTTCGGAATCTCGGTTGATTTCTCTTCCTCGGGGTACTTAGATGTTTCAGTTCCCCCGGTTTGCCTCTTGCTGCTATGTATTCACAACAAGATACTTACTTATGTAAGTGGGTTTCCCCATTCGGAAATCCCAGACTCAAAAGGTTTTTACTACCTAATCTGGGCTTATCGCAAGTTAATACGTCCTTCATCGCCTCTGACTGCCAAGGCATCCACCGTGTACGCTTAGTCACTTAACCATACAACCCGAAGAAGTTTCGAGTTGATGATAAATCACCAAGGTTTTTGGTTGTAACAAGAAGGGTTAATTCTTATTACGTGTTTGCCGGACTCAATTTTGAATACAAGACACTTGAATGTGTTTGTGTTGTGTTTATACCGTTCTTATTAAATAAGAGCAGATAAACATTGAGAACTTTTAATTTGATTTAAATAAATTGTTATTTAAATCAGTCAGCTTTCCAAATTGTTAAAGAGCATGAGACTTCGTTAGAAGTTCATTTTCTAAAGACTCTCACAGTCGAAAAATCCAACCAGCAACCTAAATTGTGGTTTGGAGTTTTGAACTTCCAAGAATATTTAGAGAATGGTGGGCGATACCGGGCTCGAACCAGTGACCCCCTGCTTGTAAGGCAGGTGCTCTCCCAACTGAGCTAATCGCCCACGATAGTTTTAATTCCTTCGCGGAGAAAGAATGGTGGGTCGTGCAGGATTCGAACCTGCGACCAATTGATTAAAAGTCAACTGCTCTACCAACTGAGCTAACGACCCAATGGTATCCCGTAGGGGAGTCGAACCCCTGTTACCGCCGTGAAAGGGCGGTGTCCTAGGCCTCTAGACGAACGGGACACTGCATGAAGATATTGGGATATCTTCGTCTCTTTTACTTTCTAAACCGTATCAATCTGTGTGGACACTTATCGTGAACATCTTCGTATAAGGAGGTGATCCAGCCCCAGGTTCCCCTAGGGCTACCTTGTTACGACTTCACCCCAGTCATGAACCACAAAGTGGTGAGCGTCCTCCCGAAGGTTAAACTACCCACTTCTTTTGCAGCCCACTCCCATGGTGTGACGGGCGGTGTGTACAAGGCCCGGGAACGTATTCACCGTAGCATTCTGATCTACGATTACTAGCGATTCCGACTTCATGGAGTCGAGTTGCAGACTCCAATCCGGACTACGACGCACTTTTTGGGATTCGCTCACTCTCGCGAGTTGGCTGCCCTCTGTATGCGCCATTGTAGCACGTGTGTAGCCCTACTCGTAAGGGCCATGATGACTTGACGTCGTCCCCACCTTCCTCCGGTTTATCACCGGCAGTCTCCCTGGAGTTCCCGACATTACTCGCTGGCAAACAAGGATAAGGGTTGCGCTCGTTGCGGGACTTAACCCAACATTTCACAACACGAGCTGACGACAGCCATGCAGCACCTGTCTCAGAGTTCCCGAAGGCACCAATCCATCTCTGGAAAGTTCTCTGGATGTCAAGAGTAGGTAAGGTTCTTCGCGTTGCATCGAATTAAACCACATGCTCCACCGCTTGTGCGGGCCCCCGTCAATTCATTTGAGTTTTAATCTTGCGACCGTACTCCCCAGGCGGTCTACTTAACGCGTTAGCTCCGAAAGCCACGGCTCAAGGCCACAACCTCCAAGTAGACATCGTTTACGGCGTGGACTACCAGGGTATCTAATCCTGTTTGCTCCCCACGCTTTCGCATCTGAGTGTCAGTATCTGTCCAGGGGGCCGCCTTCGCCACTGGTATTCCTTCAGATCTCTACGCATTTCACCGCTACACCTGAAATTCTACCCCCCTCTACAGTACTCTAGTTTGCCAGTTTCAAATGCAGTTCCGAGGTTGAGCCCCGGGCTTTCACATCTGACTTAACAAACCACCTGCATGCGCTTTACGCCCAGTAATTCCGATTAACGCTCGCACCCTCCGTATTACCGCGGCTGCTGGCACGGAGTTAGCCGGTGCTTCTTCTGCAGCTAACGTCAAGAGATGCCGCTATTAACGACACCCCCTTCCTCACTGCTGAAAGTACTTTACAACCCGAAGGCCTTCTTCATACACGCGGCATGGCTGCATCAGGCTTGCGCCCATTGTGCAATATTCCCCACTGCTGCCTCCCGTAGGAGTCTGGACCGTGTCTCAGTTCCAGTGTGGCTGATCATCCTCTCAGACCAGCTAGGGATCGTCGCCTTGGTGAGCCATTACCTCACCAACTAGCTAATCCCACCTAGGCATATCTTGACGCGAGAGGCCCGAAGGTCCCCCTCTTTGGCCCGTAGGCATCATGCGGTATTAGCCATCGTTTCCAATGGTTATCCCCCACATCAAGGCAATTTCCTAGGCATTACTCACCCGTCCGCCGCTCGACGCCGTTATCGTTCCCCGAAGGTTCAGATAACTCGTTTCCGCTCGACTTGCATGTGTTAGGCCTGCCGCCAGCGTTCAATCTGAGCCATGATCAAACTCTTCAATTTAAGATTTTGTGACTCAATGAATACTGATTACATTACATAGTAATGTTGAATTGACTGTGCCGAATCTTACGATTCGAATTGGTCACTCAGTTCATTGAAATCAAGTTGAAACCGAAGTTTCTATTTTGATATTCATCAACGAGTGCCCACACAGATTGATAGGTTTAAATTGTTAAAGAGCTTTGCTATCAACGCTTTAGCGTTGAAGCGGATGCGTATAATACGCGATTGACTCTGTAAGTCAACATAAAACTCTATCTTTTTTCCTTCAGATTTTGAAAATCTAAAAGCAAAGGTTAGAACTTTATGGTGACTTGCTTAGATACTAAGCAAAGTCGAAATTAAAGCCTGGCGATGTCCTACTCTCACATGGGGAAGCCCCACACTACCATCGGCGCTATTGCGTTTCACTTCTGAGTTCGGCATGGAATCAGGTGGGTCCACAACGCTATGGTCGCCAAGCAAATTCTTAAAATTCGGAAAGCTGTTTCTTGTTCTCTCAAACTCATTCAAGCGTTTGTATCTTATGAGTCCATCAAAACCCCTTGGGTGTTGTATGGTTAAGCCTCACGGGCAATTAGTACAGGTTAGCTCAACGCCTCACAGCGCTTACACACCCTGCCTATCAACGTTCTAGTCTTGAACAACCCTTTAGGACGCTTAAAGCGCCAGGGAAGACTCATCTCAGGGCTCGCTTCCCGCTTAGATGCTTTCAGCGGTTATCGATTCCGAACTTAGCTACCGGGCAATGCCATTGGCATGACAACCCGAACACCAGAGGTTCGTCCACTCCGGTCCTCTCGTACTAGGAGCAGCCCCCTTCAATCTTCCAACGCCCACGGCAGATAGGGACCGAACTGTCTCACGACGTTCTAAACCCAGCTCGCGTACCACTTTAAATGGCGAACAGCCATACCCTTGGGACCGACTTCAGCCCCAGGATGTGATGAGCCGACATCGAGGTGCCAAACACCGCCGTCGATATGAACTCTTGGGCGGTATCAGCCTGTTATCCCCGGAGTACCTTTTATCCGTTGAGCGATGGCCCTTCCATTCAGAACCACCGGATCACTATGACCTGCTTTCGCACCTGCTCGAATTGTCATTCTCGCAGTCAAGCGGGCTTATGCCATTGCACTAACCTCACGATGTCCAACCGTGATTAGCCCACCTTCGTGCTCCTCCGTTACTCTTTGGGAGGAGACCGCCCCAGTCAAACTACCCACCAGGCACTGTCCGTAATCCCGATTCAGGGACCAACGTTAGAACATCAACACTACAAGGGTGGTATTTCAAGGACGACTCCACCACATCTAGCGACGCGGTTTCAAAGTCTCCCACCTATCCTACACATGTAGGGTCAATGTTCAGTGCCAAGCTGTAGTAAAGGTTCACGGGGTCTTTCCGTCTAGCCGCGGGTACACTGCATCTTCACAGCGATTTCAATTTCACTGAGTCTCGGGTGGAGACAGCGTGGCCATCATTACGCCATTCGTGCAGGTCGGAACTTACCCGACAAGGAATTTCGCTACCTTAGGACCGTTATAGTTACGGCCGCCGTTTACCGGGGCTTCGATCAAGAGCTTCGACCGAAGTCTAACCCCATCAATTAACCTTCCGGCACCGGGCAGGCGTCACACCGTATACGTCATCTTACGATTTTGCACAGTGCTGTGTTTTTAATAAACAGTTGCAGCCACCTGGTATCTGCGACTCTCGTCAGCTCCATCCGCGAGGGACTTCACCGATAAGAGCGTACCTTCTCCCGAAGTTACGGTACCATTTTGCCTAGTTCCTTCACCCGAGTTCTCTCAAGCGCCTTGGTATTCTCTACCCGACCACCTGTGTCGGTTTGGGGTACGATTCCTTACAATCTGAAGCTTAGAGGCTTTTCCTGGAAGCATGGCATCAATGACTTCACCACCGTAGTGGCTCGACATCGTATCTCAGCGTTAATGAAGAGCCGGATTTACCTAACTCTTCCGCCTACGTACTTGAACCTGGACAACCGTCGCCAGGCCCACCTAGCCTTCTCCGTCCCCCCATCGCAATTGTAAGAAGTACGGGAATATTAACCCGTTTCCCATCGACTACGCCTTTCGGCCTCGCCTTAGGGGTCGACTTACCCTGCCCCGATTAACGTTGGACAGGAACCCTTGGTCTTCCGGCGAGGGAGTTTTTCACTCCCTTTATCGTTACTCATGTCAGCATTCGCACTTCTGATACCTCCAGCAGCCCTTACAGACCACCTTCAACGGCTTACAGAACGCTCCCCTACCCCGCACACTAAAGTGTGCAGCCGCAGCTTCGGTGTATAGCTTAGCCCCGTTACATCTTCCGCGCAGGCCGACTCGACCAGTGAGCTATTACGCTTTCTTTAAATGATGGCTGCTTCTAAGCCAACATCCTGGCTGTCTGAGCCTTCCCACATCGTTTCCCACTTAGCTATACTTTGGGACCTTAGCTGGCGGTCTGGGTTGTTTCCCTCTCCACGACGGACGTTAGCACCCGCCGTGTGTCTCCCGGATAGTACTTACTGGTATTCGGAGTTTGCAAAGGGTTGGTAAGTCGGGATGACCCCCTAGCCTTAACAGTGCTCTACCCCCAGTAGTATTCGTCCGAGGCGCTACCTAAATAGCTTTCGGGGAGAACCAGCTATCTCCAGGTTTGATTGGCCTTTCACCCCTAGCCACAAGTCATCCGCTAATTTTTCAACATTAGTCGGTTCGGTCCTCCAGTTGATGTTACTCAACCTTCAACCTGCCCATGGCTAGATCACCTGGTTTCGGGTCTATATCCAGAGACTGAACGCCCAGTTAAGACTCGGTTTCCCTACGGCTCCCCTAAACGGTT
The DNA here is from genome assembly GCF_009363355.1 of Vibrio sp. THAF190c. Classification (NCBI taxonomy): domain Bacteria; kingdom Pseudomonadati; phylum Pseudomonadota; class Gammaproteobacteria; order Vibrionales; family Vibrionaceae; genus Vibrio; species Vibrio sp. THAF190c. The sequence goes on from NZ_CP045338.1 coordinate 3,127,455, forward strand.
AACCTTGCCACTGAATATAAGTCGCTGACCCATTATACAAAAGGTACGCAGTCACACCACGAAGGTGCTCCTACTGCTTGTACGTACACGGTTTCAGGTTCTATTTCACTCCCCTCACAGGGGTTCTTTTCGCCTTTCCCTCACGGTACTGGTTCACTATCGGTCAGTCAGTAGTATTTAGCCTTGGAGGATGGTCCCCCCATATTCAGACAGGATATCACGTGTCCCGCCCTACTCGATTTCACTGATTATGATGTGTCGGTTACGGGGCTATCACCCTTTATTGCGAGACTTTCCAGACTCTTCACCTGCATCATTAAAAGCTTAAGGGCTAATCCAATTTCGCTCGCCGCTACTTTCGGAATCTCGGTTGATTTCTCTTCCTCGGGGTACTTAGATGTTTCAGTTCCCCCGGTTTGCCTCTTGCTGCTATGTATTCACAACAAGATACTTACTTATGTAAGTGGGTTTCCCCATTCGGAAATCCCAGACTCAAATGGTTTTTACTACCTAATCTGGGCTTATCGCAAGTTAATACGTCCTTCATCGCCTCTGACTGCCAAGGCATCCACCGTGTACGCTTAGTCACTTAACCATACAACCCGAAGAAGTTTCGAGTTGATGATAAATCACCAAGGTTTTTGGTTGTAATAAGAAGGGTTAGTTCTTATTACGTGTTTGCCGGACTCAATTTTTTCTCTTTATTTTCACTTTTTAAAAGTGAAGACAAAAAGCCAAGACACTTGAATGTGTTTGTGTTGTGTTTATCTAAAAGATAAACATTGAGAACTTTTAATTTGATTTAAATAACTGTGTTATTTAAATCAGTCAGCTTTCCAAATTGTTAAAGAGCAGATTCATTTCTGAACCATGTTTAAAAGCACTATCGCTAATGCGCTTAAAGATGGTGGAGCTAAGCAGGATCGAACTGCTGACCTCCTGCGTGCAAGGCAGGCGCTCTCCCAGCTGAGCTATAGCCCCAACGAAATCGATATTGACCGCTATCTCTGGGAAAAGATAGTGGTGGGTCTGAGTGGACTTGAACCACCGACCTCCCGCTTATCAGGCGAGCGCTCTAACCAGCTGAGCTACAGACCCAATATCGTCTCTTAACTTTCTAAACCGTATCAATCTGTGTGGACACTTATCGTGAATATCTTCGTATAAGGAGGTGATCCAGCCCCAGGTTCCCCTAGGGCTACCTTGTTACGACTTCACCCCAGTCATGAACCACAAAGTGGTGAGCGTCCTCCCGAAGGTTAAACTACCCACTTCTTTTGCAGCCCACTCCCATGGTGTGACGGGCGGTGTGTACAAGGCCCGGGAACGTATTCACCGTAGCATTCTGATCTACGATTACTAGCGATTCCGACTTCATGGAGTCGAGTTGCAGACTCCAATCCGGACTACGACGCACTTTTTGGGATTCGCTCACTCTCGCAAGTTGGCTGCCCTCTGTATGCGCCATTGTAGCACGTGTGTAGCCCTACTCGTAAGGGCCATGATGACTTGACGTCGTCCCCACCTTCCTCCGGTTTATCACCGGCAGTCTCCCTGGAGTTCCCGACATTACTCGCTGGCAAACAAGGATAAGGGTTGCGCTCGTTGCGGGACTTAACCCAACATTTCACAACACGAGCTGACGACAGCCATGCAGCACCTGTCTCAGAGTTCCCGAAGGCACCAATCCATCTCTGGAAAGTTCTCTGGATGTCAAGAGTAGGTAAGGTTCTTCGCGTTGCATCGAATTAAACCACATGCTCCACCGCTTGTGCGGGCCCCCGTCAATTCATTTGAGTTTTAATCTTGCGACCGTACTCCCCAGGCGGTCTACTTAACGCGTTAGCTCCGAAAGCCACGGCTCAAGGCCACAACCTCCAAGTAGACATCGTTTACGGCGTGGACTACCAGGGTATCTAATCCTGTTTGCTCCCCACGCTTTCGCATCTGAGTGTCAGTATCTGTCCAGGGGGCCGCCTTCGCCACTGGTATTCCTTCAGATCTCTACGCATTTCACCGCTACACCTGAAATTCTACCCCCCTCTACAGTACTCTAGTTTGCCAGTTTCAAATGCAGTTCCGAGGTTGAGCCCCGGGCTTTCACATCTGACTTAACAAACCACCTGCATGCGCTTTACGCCCAGTAATTCCGATTAACGCTCGCACCCTCCGTATTACCGCGGCTGCTGGCACGGAGTTAGCCGGTGCTTCTTCTGCAGCTAACGTCAAGAGATGCCGCTATTAACGACACCCCCTTCCTCACTGCTGAAAGTACTTTACAACCCGAAGGCCTTCTTCATACACGCGGCATGGCTGCATCAGGCTTGCGCCCATTGTGCAATATTCCCCACTGCTGCCTCCCGTAGGAGTCTGGACCGTGTCTCAGTTCCAGTGTGGCTGATCATCCTCTCAGACCAGCTAGGGATCGTCGCCTTGGTGAGCCATTACCTCACCAACTAGCTAATCCCACCTAGGCATATCTTGACGCGAGAGGCCCGAAGGTCCCCCTCTTTGGCCCGTAGGCATCATGCGGTATTAGCCATCGTTTCCAATGGTTATCCCCCACATCAAGGCAATTTCCTAGGCATTACTCACCCGTCCGCCGCTCGACGCCGTTATCGTTCCCCGAAGGTTCAGATAACTCGTTTCCGCTCGACTTGCATGTGTTAGGCCTGCCGCCAGCGTTCAATCTGAGCCATGATCAAACTCTTCAATTTAAGATTTTGTGACTCAATGAATACTGATTACATTACATAGTAATGTTGAATTGACTGTGCCGAATCTTACGATTCGAATTGGTCACTCAGTTCATTGAAATCAAGTTGAAACCGAAGTTTCTATTTTGATATTCATCAACGAGTGCCCACACAGATTGATAGGTTTAAATTGTTAAAGAGCTTTGCTATCAACGCTTTAGCGTTGAAGCGGATGCGTATAATACGCGATTGACTCTGTAAGTCAACATAAAACTCTATCTTTTTTCCTTCAGATTTTGAAAATCTAAAAGCAAAGGTTAGAACTTTATGGTGACTTGCTTAGATACTAAGCAAAGTCGAAATTAAAGCCTGGCGATGTCCTACTCTCACATGGGGAAGCCCCACACTACCATCGGCGCTATTGCGTTTCACTTCTGAGTTCGGCATGGAATCAGGTGGGTCCACAACGCTATGGTCGCCAAGCAAATTCTTAAAATCTGGAAAGCTGTTTCTTGTTCTCTTCAAACTCATTCAAGCGTTTGTATCTTTGAGTCCATCAAAACCCCTTGGGTGTTGTATGGTTAAGCCTCACGGGCAATTAGTACAGGTTAGCTCAACGCCTCACAGCGCTTACACACCCTGCCTATCAACGTTCTAGTCTTGAACAACCCTTTAGGACGCTTAAAGCGCCAGGGAAGACTCATCTCAGGGCTCGCTTCCCGCTTAGATGCTTTCAGCGGTTATCGATTCCGAACTTAGCTACCGGGCAATGCCATTGGCATGACAACCCGAACACCAGAGGTTCGTCCACTCCGGTCCTCTCGTACTAGGAGCAGCCCCCTTCAATCTTCCAACGCCCACGGCAGATAGGGACCGAACTGTCTCACGACGTTCTAAACCCAGCTCGCGTACCACTTTAAATGGCGAACAGCCATACCCTTGGGACCGACTTCAGCCCCAGGATGTGATGAGCCGACATCGAGGTGCCAAACACCGCCGTCGATATGAACTCTTGGGCGGTATCAGCCTGTTATCCCCGGAGTACCTTTTATCCGTTGAGCGATGGCCCTTCCATTCAGAACCACCGGATCACTATGACCTGCTTTCGCACCTGCTCGAATTGTCATTCTCGCAGTCAAGCGGGCTTATGCCATTGCACTAACCTCACGATGTCCAACCGTGATTAGCCCACCTTCGTGCTCCTCCGTTACTCTTTGGGAGGAGACCGCCCCAGTCAAACTACCCACCAGGCACTGTCCGTAATCCCGATTCAGGGACCAACGTTAGAACATCAACACTACAAGGGTGGTATTTCAAGGACGACTCCACCACATCTAGCGACGCGGTTTCAAAGTCTCCCACCTATCCTACACATGTAGGGTCAATGTTCAGTGCCAAGCTGTAGTAAAGGTTCACGGGGTCTTTCCGTCTAGCCGCGGGTACACTGCATCTTCACAGCGATTTCAATTTCACTGAGTCTCGGGTGGAGACAGCGTGGCCATCATTACGCCATTCGTGCAGGTCGGAACTTACCCGACAAGGAATTTCGCTACCTTAGGACCGTTATAGTTACGGCCGCCGTTTACCGGGGCTTCGATCAAGAGCTTCGACCGAAGTCTAACCCCATCAATTAACCTTCCGGCACCGGGCAGGCGTCACACCGTATACGTCATCTTACGATTTTGCACAGTGCTGTGTTTTTAATAAACAGTTGCAGCCACCTGGTATCTGCGACTCTCGTCAGCTCCATCCGCGAGGGACTTCACCGATAAGAGCGTACCTTCTCCCGAAGTTACGGTACCATTTTGCCTAGTTCCTTCACCCGAGTTCTCTCAAGCGCCTTGGTATTCTCTACCCGACCACCTGTGTCGGTTTGGGGTACGATTCCTTACAATCTGAAGCTTAGAGGCTTTTCCTGGAAGCATGGCATCAATGACTTCACCACCGTAGTGGCTCGACATCGTATCTCAGCGTTAATGAAGAGCCGGATTTACCTAACTCTTCCGCCTACGTACTTGAACCTGGACAACCGTCGCCAGGCCCACCTAGCCTTCTCCGTCCCCCCATCGCAATTGTAAGAAGTACGGGAATATTAACCCGTTTCCCATCGACTACGCCTTTCGGCCTCGCCTTAGGGGTCGACTTACCCTGCCCCGATTAACGTTGGACAGGAACCCTTGGTCTTCCGGCGAGGGAGTTTTTCACTCCCTTTATCGTTACTCATGTCAGCATTCGCACTTCTGATACCTCCAGCAGCCCTTACAGACCACCTTCAACGGCTTACAGAACGCTCCCCTACCCCGCACACTAAAGTATGCAGCCGCAGCTTCGGTGTATAGCTTAGCCCCGTTACATCTTCCGCGCAGGCCGACTCGACCAGTGAGCTATTACGCTTTCTTTAAATGATGGCTGCTTCTAAGCCAACATCCTGGCTGTCTGAGCCTTCCCACATCGTTTCCCACTTAGCTATACTTTGGGACCTTAGCTGGCGGTCTGGGTTGTTTCCCTCTCCACGACGGACGTTAGCACCCGCCGTGTGTCTCCCGGATAGTACTTACTGGTATTCGGAGTTTGCAAAGGGTTGGTAAGTCGGGATGACCCCCTAGCCTTAACAGTGCTCTACCCCCAGTAGTATTCGTCCGAGGCGCTACCTAAATAGCTTTCGGGGAGAACCAGCTATCTCCAGGTTTGATTGGCCTTTCACCCCTAGCCACAAGTCATCCGCTAATTTTTCAACATTAGTCGGTTCGGTCCTCCAGTTGATGTTACTCAACCTTCAACCTGCCCATGGCTAGATCACCTGGTTTCGGGTCTATATCCAGAGACTGAACGCCCAGTTAAGACTCGGTTTCCCTACGGCTCCCCTAAACGGTTAACCTTGCCACTGAATATAAGTCGCTGACCCATTATACAAAAGGTACGCAGTCACCCTCGAAGGGCTCCTACTGCTTGTACGTACACGGTTTCAGGTTCTATTTCACTCCCCTCACAGGGGTTCTTTTCGCCTTTCCCTCACGGTACTGGTTCACTATCGGTCAGTCAGTAGTATTTAGCCTTGGAGGATGGTCCCCCCATATTCAGACAGGATATCACGTGTCCCGCCCTACTCGATTTCACTGATTATGATGTGTCGGTTACGGGGCTATCACCCTTTATTGCGAGACTTTCCAGACTCTTCACCTGCATCATTAAAAGCTTAAGGGCTAATCCAATTTCGCTCGCCGCTACTTTCGGAATCTCGGTTGATTTCTCTTCCTCGGGGTACTTAGATGTTTCAGTTCCCCCGGTTTGCCTCTTGCTGCTATGTATTCACAACAAGATACTTACTTATGTAAGTGGGTTTCCCCATTCGGAAATCCCAGACTCAAATGGTTTTTACTACCTAATCTGGGCTTATCGCAAGTTAATACGTCCTTCATCGCCTCTGACTGCCAAGGCATCCACCGTGTACGCTTAGTCACTTAACCATACAACCCGAAGAAGTTTCGAGTTGATGATAAATCACCAAGGTTTTTGGTTGTAACAAGAAGGGTTAATTCTTATTACGTGTTTGCCGGACTCAATTTTGAATACAAGACACTTGAATGTGTTTGTGTTGTGTTTGTGTTGTGTTTATCCAAAGGATAAACATTGAGAACTTTTAATTTGATTTAAATAACTTGTTATTTAAATCAGTCAGCTTTCCAAATTGTTAAAGAGCAATAATAGCTCGAAGCTTTCGCTTCAAAACCATCAATCTGTGTGGACACTTATCGTGAATATCTTCGTATAAGGAGGTGATCCAGCCCCAGGTTCCCCTAGGGCTACCTTGTTACGACTTCACCCCAGTCATGAACCACAAAGTGGTGAGCGTCCTCCCGAAGGTTAAACTACCCACTTCTTTTGCAGCCCACTCCCATGGTGTGACGGGCGGTGTGTACAAGGCCCGGGAACGTATTCACCGTAGCATTCTGATCTACGATTACTAGCGATTCCGACTTCATGGAGTCGAGTTGCAGACTCCAATCCGGACTACGACGCACTTTTTGGGATTCGCTCACTCTCGCGAGTTGGCCGCCCTCTGTATGCGCCATTGTAGCACGTGTGTAGCCCTACTCGTAAGGGCCATGATGACTTGACGTCGTCCCCACCTTCCTCCGGTTTATCACCGGCAGTCTCCCTGGAGTTCCCGACATTACTCGCTGGCAAACAAGGATAAGGGTTGCGCTCGTTGCGGGACTTAACCCAACATTTCACAACACGAGCTGACGACAGCCATGCAGCACCTGTCTCAGAGTTCCCGAAGGCACCAAAGCATCTCTGCTAAGTTCTCTGGATGTCAAGAGTAGGTAAGGTTCTTCGCGTTGCATCGAATTAAACCACATGCTCCACCGCTTGTGCGGGCCCCCGTCAATTCATTTGAGTTTTAATCTTGCGACCGTACTCCCCAGGCGGTCTACTTAACGCGTTAGCTCCGAAAGCCACGGCTCAAGGCCACAACCTCCAAGTAGACATCGTTTACGGCGTGGACTACCAGGGTATCTAATCCTGTTTGCTCCCCACGCTTTCGCATCTGAGTGTCAGTATCTGTCCAGGGGGCCGCCTTCGCCACTGGTATTCCTTCAGATCTCTACGCATTTCACCGCTACACCTGAAATTCTACCCCCCTCTACAGTACTCTAGTTTGCCAGTTTCAAATGCAGTTCCGAGGTTGAGCCCCGGGCTTTCACATCTGACTTAACAAACCACCTGCATGCGCTTTACGCCCAGTAATTCCGATTAACGCTCGCACCCTCCGTATTACCGCGGCTGCTGGCACGGAGTTAGCCGGTGCTTCTTCTGCAGCTAACGTCAAGAGATGCCGCTATTAACGACACCCCCTTCCTCACTGCTGAAAGTACTTTACAACCCGAAGGCCTTCTTCATACACGCGGCATGGCTGCATCAGGCTTGCGCCCATTGTGCAATATTCCCCACTGCTGCCTCCCGTAGGAGTCTGGACCGTGTCTCAGTTCCAGTGTGGCTGATCATCCTCTCAGACCAGCTAGGGATCGTCGCCTTGGTGAGCCATTACCTCACCAACTAGCTAATCCCACCTAGGCATATCTTGACGCGAGAGGCCCGAAGGTCCCCCTCTTTGGCCCGTAGGCATCATGCGGTATTAGCCATCGTTTCCAATGGTTATCCCCCACATCAAGGCAATTTCCTAGGCATTACTCACCCGTCCGCCGCTCGACGCCGTTATCGTTCCCCGAAGGTTCAGATAACTCGTTTCCGCTCGACTTGCATGTGTTAGGCCTGCCGCCAGCGTTCAATCTGAGCCATGATCAAACTCTTCAATTTAAGATTTTGTGACTCAATGAATACTGATTACATTCCCTATTCTTACGAATAGTGACTGTGAATTGACTGTGCCGAATCTTACGATTCGAATTGGTCACTCAGTTCATTGAAATCAAATTGAAACCGAAGTTTCTATTTTGATATTCATCAACGAGTGCCCACACAGATTGATAGGTTCTAATTTTTAAAGAGCTTCTAGCGTTTTGTGATTTATATCTCAATCGCTAGGGGTGCGTACTATACTCGCACCGTTTTGAGAGTCAAGGGTTATTTTCAAACTCTTTTTTCTCTACCGATTCCAGTGTGTGACTTTCGTCTCACTCCGTGTCGGTGAGGCGGCATTATAGAGAGATTCGAATGGAGCGCAAGGGCTTTTTTAAATAAAAATTTCGTTCGACTAAAAAGCCATCAAATGCGCTTATTTTGAATAAAAACTAAACATTTGAGACGCATCACAGCAATACATTGGAAAAATACAAACCATGAACGTAAGATTCATGTGTCTATTTTGTTAATAGTAGATGCGTCTATTTCGTTTATTAATATGTAGTAATCCGATATGAATTCAAAAAAATCGATGTTGTTAATTGTCGCACTGGCTGTATTAGGCGGCATTGTGTTTTCACAGGTTGATATATCGCCTGCAATTACTTTCGTTCTCGGTGTCTTGGCTTCAGCTTTTATTCTTAACCTTTCAGGCTCAGACACAAAATCAGATTCAGAACCTAAAGCTTCAACTCAAACCCTATACGTGGGTAACCTTCCATATAAAGCCAACGAATCACATGTTCGCGAACTTTTCTCTGAACACGGTGAAGTATTTGCCGTAAGACTAATGAAAGATAAGCGCACAGGTAAAAGAAGAGGATTTGGCTTTGTTGTGATGGCTAGCAACGATGTCAATAACGCCATTGCTAGCTTAAATGATAAAGACTATATGCAGCGTACATTGAAGGTACGTATCGCAAATGACCCTAAGCACCCTGAAGCGGACGGATCTGAACAGGCATAAAACCCATTTCTTTTAATGTTCTATTGAGTGCACTTTCTTTTCTTAGAGGTGCACTACAATATACCTCTCTTATTCCCACCACTTTATCTTCACTTTCGACTGCTAATAGGCTTTGGACACGTTTGGCGATTGCATTGCCTGAGTCCACTAGCATGACATCCGCTCCCATTACGCTCTGGATCTCTTCTTTTATTAATGGGAAATGCGTACACCCTAATACAGCGACATCTACAAGATTCATCATTGGACTGAGAATTTGAGCTAACTCTTCGAGGTTAACGAGCTCCCCACGTAATTTCTCTTCTGCCATATCCACCAGCTTTGTCGAACCCAATAGTTCAACGTGCTTATCACTAGAAAAGCTTTTGATCAGATCATGAGTATATTGACGAGTAATCGTTGCTGGCGTGGCAATCAGACCAACCGCTTTGTTTGCCATAAGAGATGCAGGCTTGATCGCCGGAACGACACCAACGATTGGAATCGTATTATTGGCACGCAAGGTTGGAAGAACAATGGTGCTTGCGGTATTACACGCAATCACTACGATATCGATAGAGTGGCTTTTAATAAAGCTAGCGACAATTTGCTCAACTCGCTCAATTAGAACCTGCTGTGCCAATTCACCATAGGGATAGGCTTCATTATCGAAAGCATAGATATAGTTATGGTTCGGTAGTAGTTTGTTTATCTCTTTATAGACAGATAAGCCTCCGACTCCCGAATCAAATACCAGTATGTTTTTTTGTTGCTCGCCCAACACTGCATCTACCTATAAGAAAGTTCGCAGCAATCATACCCCTTCACTTATTATTCGCCAACTTAGTCACGGCTTATGTTAGCCAAGTAACGTTGATGTACGAAACGTTCCCCCCTATCGACTTCAAGCAATGAAACCTTTATTGCCCCATTAAATGATGGTGCTTTAGTTACTAACGTGTGGAACTCTCCATCCTCTCCGCAAGGGTCAACACCGTTGGGAAGGTTCTCTAACAATGACTTTGTATAAGCTTGCCCACAATACTCTGCGGACAAAGCATTGGTATCGATAGTCACTAAGAAGGTTTCGATGCCTCTCTCTATTATCTCATCGGCCAGTTGACTGCTCTCCTCTCCAAGCAGTGGGAATACACACTCCCAACCAGCCTGTTCAATATAGCTTCGACGATAGTCAGCAATGCCATTACAAAACATGTCGCCAAATGCGACCGCATCAATGGTTAAACTCGATTGCTTCAGTGCATTAACAATGGTGCTCTGATAAATGTCGTTTGATGGGAACACTTCCGGCAGCTCAATCATGATGACAGGCAAACCAAGCAGGTCCGCCTGCATTGCGACGACTTCTCTTGGGGTTGCTTGAAAAGGTACTTCGTCACCGACATAAGTTGTGTATAGAGCAACCACTTCATAGTCAGGACTTTCTAGTAGGCGTTCGAGGGTTAACGTAGAGTCTTTGCCAGAAGACCAACTGATGATGACTTTCTTTTTCATATTGGATATCTATCGATAAGAAAAAACCGCCCGAGGGCGGTTTAAAATTTAAAAGCGATACTCTACAGTGCCAAAGTAGCTTCGTTCTTGAGTGTTGTACCCATTTGCCAGTTGATACTCTTCGTCAAATAAGTTCGCGATTTTGCCACGCACTTTTACAGCCTCAGTAACGTTATAGGTCAATGCCAAATCAAATAAAGAATAAGAATCTAGAACAACGTCACCGCTATCGTAGCGCTTGCCTTGGTATAAGTAGCTCAACTCAGCATCTAATTGCTGGTAAGAATAAGACATATTCCACTTGTAGTTCTGTTTAGCTCGACGGATCAACTGACTGTTATCACTCTTATCAACAGGATCCATAAAGTCCAGAATAACTTGATGAGAAAGAGGACCAGTATCAAATAGACCTACAATTTCAACCCCTTCAATCTCGGCTTTACCAATGTTCTGCGGTGGCCAGCCTGAAATCAGATTCTTAATATCATTTTTATAAGCCGCGACACGTAGGTCTAAGTACTCATAACTCGCATCAACAGCCACTTCATAGTTTGTTGATTCTTCAGGCTCCAAGTTAGGATCACCCGCCCCTGGATAATAAAGGTCATTAAATGTGGGAGCTTTAAAACCAGTACCCACGTTGCTACTCAGTTTATACGTCTCATTTAGCGAATACGCAGCGCCCAATTGCCAAGTCGTATATGAACCGTAGCGCTCGTTGTCATCAGCACGTACCGAGCTCTCAACTGCGAATTGTTCAGAGCTATAATATCCACTCAAGTACAATGCTGTATTTGAGCGTTTTGTCTCATCATAAGCAGTAGATGTCTCAGATACATCATCTCTATACCAATCAACTCCACCACCTAACTTAAGGTTCTCATTAATTGAAAAAAGATTATCCCAAGCTGCTGCTACTCTATCCGTTTGATAAGTGCCGTTGAACGATGGATAGAATGTATTTTCTCGGTTGGAAGATAAAGTCAATTTAGACTTCAATTGGTCGTTGGTATAATCGTATGCCGCAGATACATTGTAGAACTTTTCTTCATTTGAAGAATCCGCTGGGTCATATTCTACATCACCATCATGAATCAAAGCATTTATTGATAACGAAGATTTTTCCGTAGCTTGATATCGAAGAGTCATTGCCAAATCTCTTGAGCGATAGGCGTCTGCATCTTCATTACCAGCAGTCGGTTGAGCGGAAAATCCATCATTGTTTAATGCACTAAGTGATAAAGAGGCATGTAGCTTGTCGGTTAACAAACCCGAAAAGAACGCCTGACCTTGATGATATGAATCCGAGCCAGTTGTTGCGCTCAAAACATTTTCGCTACGTGTGTTTGATGTAATGATATTTATCACACCAGCAATAGCATCCGAGCCATATAACGAAGCACGGGCACCTCTTAAGTACTCAATTCTCTCAACACCACCGATTGGGATAGCTGAAATAGGAGCCCCACCTGCGGTTGCACTGCCAAAACGAACACCATCAATCAAAATCAATACATGGTCAGATTCTGCACCTCTGACAAAGATACTTTGTTTCTGCCCATAACCACCATTTGATGATATCTGAATGCCAGGTAGACGCTTTAAAACTTCAGTCAAGCTTTTTGCTTGAATAAGCTCTATCTCTTCTTTCGAGATAACTTCTACTGGAACAATTAAAGAGTCAACACTTTGCTCAAAACGGTTCGCCGTCACCACCATGGTTTCATCGGCAGAGGCTTCTTGGGCGTGTAAATTGGAGATAGGTGAAAGCAGCGACGCTACAGCTATCGCTAAAAGGGACTTGTTCATATTGTGATCCTAAATCGCGTAAATTCCTACCAAGCCAAATATTGTGACTTAGCTGCTGGCAGGTATTCGGACTCAAGAGCTCAACCTAGTGGTTACCTAATATTCGACTTCCCACATAATCCTATATGCAGTGTCTTGGTGAATACTCGTTCTCTTTTACCGCTGCGCGTCAGTTCTGGATTTACACCAGATTCCCTTTTCAGCCATCTATACATCTAAATGGCACCAGCTTGTGAAGGATACTATTGTCCTATGGGTAATTTGTCTAGTCTAAGATAGTTATAAGCTATAGTTTTCATGGCCAATTTACAGGTAATGGCTCTCAACACTGGACAAGAGGCTGTGATTGAATAAAATCTGCGCTCTTGATTTGAACGCACCACAGCAAAAGGCATAACAATGGCGACTTTAGATGTAAACCCGCAACGCTACCAAGAACAACTGACAGAAAAGACCGAGCGTCTGACTGAGATGTTCTCACAATACAATGTGCCTGAATTAGAAGTGTATGAATCACCAGAACAGCACTACCGCATGCGTGCAGAATTCCGCGTGTGGCATGAAGGTGATGACATGTACTACGTGATGTTCAATCAAGAAACCAAAGAGAAATATCGCGTTGATCAGTTCCCAGCAGCAAGCCGTCTTATCAACGACCTAATGCCACTACTAATGGAAGCGATGAAAGGCAACCCTTCACTACGTCACAAGCTATTCCAAGTGGACTTCCTTTCAACCCTAAGTGGTGAAGTACTTGTATCGCTTCTATACCACCGCCAACTTGATGAAGAGTGGATTGAAAACGCAAAAGCACTTAAGCAGCAACTTAATGACGAAGGTTTCAACCTAAACCTGATTGGCCGTGCACGTAAGATGAAGATTGTGCTAGACCAAGACTACGTAATTGAAAAGCTTAACGTGAATGGCGACAGCTACATTTACCAACAAGTAGAGAATAGCTTCACACAGCCTAACGGTAAGATTGCGGAAAAAATGCTGGAGTGGGCGGTAGACTGTACTCAAGAAAGTAAAGGTGACCTACTTGAGCTGTACTGTGGTAACGGCAACTTCTCTTTAGCGCTGGCACAAAACTTCGAGCGAGTACTAGCAACAGAGCTGGCTAAGCCATCTGTAGACTCTGCGCAATACAATATTGCAGCAAACAACATCGACAACGTTCAGATCATTCGTATGTCGGCTGAAGATTTTACTGAAGCAATGGAAGGTAAGCGCGAGTTCCGTCGTCTAAAACAAGCTAATGTCGACCTAAAGAGCTACAACTGCAACACGATCTTTGTTGATCCACCGCGATCAGGTATGGATGTTGATACGTGTAAAATGGTACAAGGCTATGAACGCATCATGTACATCTCTTGTAACCCAGACACATTAAAAGAGAACTTGGACATTCTGAGCGAAACTCACAACATCACGCGTTTTGCCCTGTTCGATCAGTTCCCATACACCCACCACATGGAAGCTGGTGTGTTCTTAGAGCGCAAAGCTAAATAGAAACAATAGATACAAAAGAACCGACCTTAACGATCGGTTCTTGAATCAAAAAAACGAGCCACGCGGCTCGTTTTTTATTGTCTATTCAGCTGAAGTTACGCTGACTTAGACATAAATCCTAGTTTCTTACCTACCCATGCGAGTAGCAGCATTGCCACGATAATAGCAAAGAAGTTAGAGCCAGCTTCTGGGTGTTGTGCTTTCACAAATGCCGAGTGGCCAAATGCACCAACGAAGAAACACGCTAGGCCAACTAGTGGGATATCTTCAGATACTGGGTTTGCTAGGTACTCTTGGTATAGAGCTTGAACAGCCAGTACTAGCGCAATAAGAGGGAAAATAGAGAAACCAACTTCGCTCATCGTTACCCAAGATAACAATGCGTCACCACAGACACCCGCAACAAGAGCCAGTACCAGTGTTTTTCTTTCTGAACCGCGGTTCACAGTATTCTTTTCATTCGACATTATTCAATCCCGCCTTTTAGTCGGTTACGTTCACGTTCTTTGCGATACCAATAAGCCCCTTTGGCTATCATTCGCAATTGCATAATCAACCGCTCAGCAAGTTCATCTCGCTCACGGCTATTTAAATCCAAAGCTTCTGCGCCGGAACTAAATACCAAGGTGACTGATGCTTCTGCTTGGGTAAAAGCCTCTTCACGAGTCATCCCCGTACCTATTAGATATTCCGTCATTTCCGCAACAAAGTGCTGCATTTCTCTTGCGACGGCTGTTCGAAACTCAAATGAGGTTCCTGAACGTTCGCGCAATAACAGTCTAAATACGTTTGGACTGCTTTCGATGAACTCCATAAAGGTTTCAACCGAGGTGCGGATAACACTGCCTTCTTTTACGATTCGTTGCCTTGCCTGACGCATCAACTGACGCAGTAACAAGCCACCTTCATCAACCATGGTCAAACCGAGTTCATCCATGTCTTTGAAGTGACGATAGAAAGAAGTTGGGGCAATGCCGGCTTCGCGAGCAACCTCTCTTAAGCTCAGGTTTGAAAAACTACGGTCAGCACTCAACTGACTGAACGCAGCATCGATTAAGCTTCGACGAGTTTTTTCTTTTTGCTGTGCGCGAATTCCCATTGGTTTCATACTTTATCAATTTCTTCTTTTACAGCCTAAACAGGCATGCCTAATACTCAGGTAAATATAACGCGAATCACTCTATTTTATAAGGAATTCTCGCTTTATATGACATCAGACACCCCTCTTTGTTCACGTACCGAAGTAAATACGTTCGAGAACAAAATTTCAATCGCGGAGCTGTAATTTGGAGACATACAACATACCAAATATGACTTTTTCTTTAACACTGCGTGATCAGCTCGACTCTCTGATGCCCTTTTCATGTACCAAATAACGGAATCAGTTAAAATCTCGCTAAAGCAATGTTAAACAAATATAACAAGGAAGATTTCTATGTCGCATTCGAACCACTTTGATGTGATCGTGATTGGTAGTGGCCCCGGCGGTGAAGGGGCAGCGATGGGATTAACCAAAGCCGGGTTGAATGTAGCCATCATTGAAAAAGAAAGTAGCGTAGGCGGCGGATGTACTCACTGGGGTACCATCCCATCGAAGGCACTACGACACGCGGTTAGTCGTATTATCGAATTCAATAACAACCCACTCTTTTGCCAAAACAATAAAAGCCTCCACGCCACCTTCTCCGACATTCTTGGTCACGCTAAATCTGTAATCGACAAGCAAACGCGACTTCGTCAAGGCTTCTACGATCGCAATCAATGCACATTGGTCTTTGGTACTGCGCGCTTCATTGATAGCAACACGGTTTCTGTGATGCAAAGTGACGGTACAGAAGAGCTCTACTCCGCAGATAAGTTTGTTATTGCGACAGGCTCAAGACCTTACCAGCCTGAAAATGTCGACTTCCTACATGAGCGTATCTACGACAGCGATTCCATCCTGTCACTGAAACACGACCCGCAACACATCATCATTTACGGTGCTGGTGTTATCGGTTGTGAGTACGCATCTATCTTCCGCGGATTGGGGGTAAAGACAGATCTTATCAATACTCGAGACCGACTATTGTCATTCCTAGACAATGAAACGTCTGATGCGCTCTCTTATCACTTCTGGAATAGCGGTGTCGTCATTCGCAACGATGAAACGTTTGAGCGAATTGAGGGTACGGACGATGGAGTCATCATCCACTTAGAATCAGGCAAGAAGATGCGTGCTGACTGTCTGCTTTATGCAAATGGCCGAACGGGTAATACCGACAAACTCAATCTTGGAGCGGTTGGCTTGGAAGCAGACTCACGTGGCCAAGTCTCTGTAAACGCTAACTACCAAACCAATGTCAGCCACGTATATGCGGTGGGTGATGTGATTGGCTACCCTAGCCTAGCGAGTGCCGCATACGATCAAGGCCGATTTGTAGCGCAAGCAATTGTCAAAGGCGAAGCAGAAAGCCACCTGATTGAAGATATCCCAACCGGCATCTACACCATTCCAGAGATCAGCTCTGTTGGTAAAACCGAGCAAGAGCTTACTGCAGCCAAAGTACCTTACGAAGTTGGACGCTCTTCATTCAAACACCTAGCCCGTGCACAAATTGCAGGTAAAGACATCGGTAGCTTAAAGATTCTATTCCATCGTGAAACTAAGGAAATATTGGGCATCCATGTGTTTGGTGAGCGTGCTGCAGAAATCATTCATATCGGCCAAGCGATTATGGAGCAGAAAGGCGAAGCGAATACCATCGAGTATTTCGTGAACACGACCTTCAACTATCCGACCATGGCAGAAGCTTATCGTGTTGCAGCCCTTAATGGTTTGAACCGCTTGTTTTAAGTAGGATGTACAGCTCAAGGAGCATTTGACCACCTATAGGCCAAATACTAAAACAGCAAGCACATAAGCTTGCTGTTTTATTTGAAATCAAATACTTAATAACACTCAGGTAGTAATTAGATCATGGTATTCTAAATGCTTATCTATCTGTACACTAAGCTAAAAACTCATTCCTTTTCCACTGTCTAATAAACAATACCGCTAGCCCAACTCCGCGCATTCCCATGAAGCAAATCATCGCTAACCATAGTGCATGGTTCTCTAACGATGAGGCTAAAAAGAAGATAAGGAAGAAAGTGCAGGTCGCAACAAACATACTATTGCGCATCTCTTTTCCTTTGGTCGCGCCGATAAAAATACCGTCTAATAAGAAACACCACATCGACACCAAAGGCATTGCGACGAGCCAAGGTAAGTAAATCATCGCCTGCGCTTTTACCTCAGGTATGGTTGTGATCATATTGACCATGTTGCTACCTAGCATCATGAACACCGCCGTCAGGCCAAGACAAATGATTAAGCTCCAGAAAAAAGTACCTACGAGAGACTGATTCAACTCTTGCTTATCTTTAGCACCAATGGCCTTTCCTACCATCGCCTCCATCGCATAGGCAAAACCATCCATCCCATAAGAAATGATCATCAAGAAACTCATCAGTACCGCGTTGGCAGCAACCACATCATCGCCAAAACTTGCGCCTTGGAAAGTCATAAAAGTAAAAGTGGCTTGCAAGCACAGAGAACGTAAAAAGATATCGCGATTAAGTTTTACGAAACGAGAAAGCCCTTGAGTGGTCTGTTTCACCAAGGACAAGATTGCTGGCAACTGCCTCTTCGACCAAACACGTGCCACACATATCAAGCCAAACAACAGTCCCATATAATCAGCAAGTACCGAAGCATACGCGGCCCCTTCAACTTGCCAACCAAATCCAATTACAAACACCACATCAAAAACAATATTGGTGACATTAGTGATGATCACCATCCACATCGGCGCTTTGGCATTTTGTGTTCCAAGCAGCCAACCAAGAATCACAAAATTACTCAGGGCTGCAGGAGCACTCCAAGCACGAATCGAAAAGTACTGCTCACCATAAAACTTCACCTGATCGCTGGCGCTACTTAAAGAAAACACCACTTCAGCGATCATGCTATGCAGCAGTAAAAACAAGGCAGCAAAACCCAAGCTCATGGTAATGCCCTGTACGAACACCAAACCTAATTGCTGATTATCGCTGGCTCCATAAGATTGCGCCGCCAAGCCCGTCGTCGACATTCGTAGAAAACCAAGTAGCCAAAAGGTCACACTGATCATGGTGCCACCGAGTGCGACACCACCAAGATACCAAGCATGCTCTAGGTGACCAATAACAGCTGCATCAACCAAACCAAGCAATGGGACGGTTATATTGGAGAGAACCATAGGTATGGCGAGCATTAGTACTCGCTGGTGAACCGATAAATTCGTTAGAGTTTGAACAATAGATTGGGGGAGAAATAGCTTCACGATCACCTCTTTGCTTTGAGGTGATAGTTTAACCTAGGGGGTAGAGATTCACTATTTAATGACTAGAGCTTTATAGAGAGTGGGAAGAAGAGTACCTCTACCACTTCATCACGATAAGTTGTGGAGCCAGTCGCTTCTTGTATTGAGTCAACTTACTCAACATTCTTTGCCATAGCTTCCAGCGGTTACATTGTTGATCCAAAGGTGAGAAGGCTTTGACCCATTGAGTCCATGGTAGCCAATTCAACACGCTATCAACAGGGGAAGCCAAGCCGTGCGCGTATTCGCCAGAACCCAGCTTTTGACCAAGCTTGCTTGAGGTCTTATCCCCCGCAAGAACTAAACAGGCATGTGCATGAGTAAATTGACGGCTTAGCGCTTGAATAAAGTGCGCAGTGGTTTGTTCATCGCAATCGAGCAGTGCATGTTCACAAACAATCAGCACTGGCGCCTGCTCTGGGATATTCAGTTCATCAAGCCAAGTCAGATCATTCACTGAACCACACTCTAAGCGATAACGCTCATTTTTATGGAATAAACGCTGACGCCACACCAAGTTTTCAGTGACATCCAACTCTACCCAGTGACAGCGGCCGTTATCTAGACGGTAGAAACGCGTATCAAGCCCCGCCCCAACATTAATGATCCACGCCTCAGGGTTATGAGATAGGTACTGTTGGATCTGGTTGTCACAAAGCTGAGTCAGTGTCGCGTACAGAAGCTGTTGCTGGTCGAGCTCTCCCGTTAAACACTCCGGTGCAAGACGACAGCGGGTACACGCTTGCGCTGCAATTGGATCGTAAACGAGGCCATCGTCAGCGAGGCTTTCTCGACTGCGAAACCAAAGAGGTTGAATAAGGTTGCTAGGAACATGAAATTCAGAATGAGCCATGTCTTGCTGCGCCATCGGCTTACGGGCAGCGCTGCGCTTTGAGGAAAGCAGTGTTGACTGAGGTTTGTTTTGATTCGACATGTTCATCTTCCTTGTAGCTCGACAAGGAAGATGATAATGAATATCAATTACAATGACAAGTTATTGAGAATAAATATCAATAACTCATTGTGTGATATTACATCCAATCTGTGTTGCGAATGATACCAACCGCTAAACCTTCAATGGCTAAGTGCTGGGTCTCTAGATCCACCTGGATTGGAGAAAACTCTTCGTTTTCAGCATGTAGTAGTACCGTTGAGCCTTTGCGCTCTAAACGCTTAACCGTTACATCATCGTCGACACGTGCTACCACAACCTGACCGTCGCGTACATCTTGCGTTTTGTGCACAGCCAGTAGATCACCATCCATAATACCGATGTCTTTCATACTTTCGCCATTAACACGCAGTAAGAAATCTGCTTGTGGCTTAAACATACCAGGATCCACTTGGTAATGCGTTTCTACATGCTCTTGAGCAAGGATAGGCTCACCCGCTGCCACTTGACCGATCAAAGGTAGACCTTCTTCGTCGTTGGCAGCGTCATCAAGCAAGATGCGAATACCACGAGACGCACCCGGAATGATCTCAATAGCTTCTTTTCGAGCTAGAGCTTTTAAATGTTCCTCTGCAGCATTAGCAGAGCGAAAGCCTAATTCACGCGCGATTTCAGCACGTGTCGGTGGCATACCGGACTCTTCGATCTTGTTTTTAATCAGGTCGAAGACTTGTTGTTGGCGGGGCGTTAACGGCTTCATGAGTCACCTGTCTTTTTATACAGTTGACTGTGAGTATATCCAGTAACTGAACAAAAGCAAAGCAATTGGTTGTTTTTAGTTCATTTTTAAACAACGGGCTACTTTTTATAACTTTATAAACAGTCAGCTAAGTCGTTGTTTTAATCAAAGGCTTTAAAAATTGGTGACGATTAAACCTATACTCAATCAGTCGATGAATGATTTTCCGCAAACTTAACGCCATTATGACTAATTCCATTAAAAGGTTAGACCAGTTTCTGGTATTCTTGCATCGATTAAATTTACGCCTAGGCCTATCCCTATTTTAAATCACTAAATAAAAATAGAGATACGCTTGAGCATGACAAAAAACTACTGAGGCAGTGAACCTATATGTCTTCTGGACAATCTTTTTCACGTTCAATGATGAAGCTTCCTTTATCCGTATTGGTGAAAGGCACATCCATTCCTTCAAACCCTATTGAAGATTTGAACATTGATTTAGGCAAACCAATTGTATATGCGTTACCTTTCCGCTCGAGTGTCGATCTCCTAACTCTACAAAAACATGCATTAGAGCTTGGGCTTCCTGATCCACTGAGCCCACTTGAGATTAATGGTAAATCACTGCAACGCTACGTGTTTATTGCGTCGCGCAAAACCCTTGTTCAAGATGATGACCACGTACCAAGTTCATCGATCGCCGTATTCACCGAGCTACTTCAGCTTCATGAGTCTGATTCAGAACTAGACGTTCAGGTTATCCCAGCAACCGTGTTGTGGGGACGTAAGCCGGGTAAAGAAAATACCCAAAAACCTTATCTACAAGCGATGAATGGTCTAGAGAAATCAAGAGCGGTTCTTCTAGCTGGTCGTGATTGTTTAGTTCGTTTCAGCCCAGTGGTATCACTGCGCTACATGGCGAACTCTCACGGCACTGACAGCACCATTGCACACAAGCTGGCACGCGTAGCACGTATCCACTTCTCGCGCCAAAAGCTAGCCGCGTCTGGCCCGAACCTTCCAAGCCGCCAAGCGCTGTTCGACCGCCTACTGAAATCAGAAGCGATAAAAAAAGCGATAGAAGACGAAGCGAAGTCGAAAAACATCTCGATTGAGAAAGCGAGCAAAGAAGCGCAAGACATCATGGATGAGATTGCAGCTAACTTCTCTTACTCTCTGATCAAACGCGGTGAAAAAATCCTGGGCTGGTTGTGGAACAAACTTTACCAAGGTCTGCACATCAATAATGCATCTACGGTTCGCAAATTGGCACAAGACGGCCACGAGATTGTTTATGTACCTTGTCACCGTAGCCACATGGACTACCTACTACTCTCTTATGTGCTTTACCATGAGGGTATGGTTCCTCCGCATATTGCAGCGGGTATTAACCTCAACTTCTTCCCTGCTGGACCGATCTTCCGTCACGGCGGTGCTTTCTTCATTCGTCGTAGCTTTAAAGGCAACAAGCTGTACTCAACCATTTTCCGTGAGTATCTAGCCGAGCTATTCGCAAAAGGTTATTCGGTAGAGTACTTCAGTGAGGGTGGTCGCTCTCGTACTGGCCGTCTCCTACAAGCGAAAACCGGCATGTTAGCGATGACAATTCAGGCAATGCTGCGCGGTATGAACCGTCCAGTTACCCTTGTACCTGTTTACATTGGCTACGAGCACGTAATGGAAGTGGCGACTTACGCAAAAGAGCTGCGTGGTAAACGTAAAGAGAAAGAGAATGCTGGCTTGGTACTTCGCACTATTCGCAAGCTACGCAACTTTGGTAAAGGCTACGTTAACTTCGGTGAGCCAATTCAGCTAAACCAATACCTGAATGAGCATTCTCCAGAGTGGACTAAAGACATCGATCCGATTGGCACTAGCAAACCACAGTGGATGACACCAGTTGTTAACGATCTTGCGACCAAGATGATGACAAACATTAATGATGCAGCAGCAACCAATGCACTGACTCTGTGTGCAACTGCTCTGCTTGCTTCGCGTCAACGTGCACTATCCCGTGACTCGTTGGTATCACAGATTGATTGCTACTTATCGTTACTAAAGAATGTACCTTACTCTGAGACATTCACGGTACCGAAAGACAGTGCTGAAGATTTAGTGAAACACGCTGAAGCTCTGAATAAATTCTTGATCGAGTCAGACACTATGGGCGACATCATTTCGCTCGACCGTCACCAATCGATCCTGATGACTTACTACCGTAACAACATCATCCATCTATTCGCACTGCCATCATTGGTCGCGCAGATGCTGATTCGTCAACGAGAGCTGTCGATTACAGACATCCAGAAGAATGTGGCTATCATCTACCCGTTCCTTAAGAAGGAGCTGTTCCTTAGCTACCCAGAGGATAAGTTAGAAGAAGTTGTCGCCAACATTATCTCTGAGCTGGAACGCCAGGGTATGATCATGGTGAAAGACAACGAAGTCACGATCAACCAATCTAACAGCCAACCGCTGATGCTGTTGGGCCGTACTATCTCTGAAACACTGCAGCGCTACTCAATCGCATTGAACCTTCTGGCAGAGAATCCAGACCTCGATAAGTCAGAGCTTGAGCAGAAGAGCCAAGATATCGCGCAGCGTCTAGGTCGCCTGCACGGCATTAATGCTCCAGAGTTTTTCGACAAAGGTGTATTCGCTTCAATGTTCGCAACGCTAAAACAGCAAGCGTACTTAGATAGCGACGGCAACTGCGATTTAGAGAAGACCGCGGTTTTCGCTAAGCTGCTTTACTCGATGCTTTACCCAGAAGTTCGCTTGACGATCGAAGAGAGTATTCACCAAGCAGAATAACTCACTTAAAAACAGAAAAGGCACCCATTGGGTGCCTTTTTTATATGTGATGTTTTTTACCAGAATGCGATAAGTAAGCCTGCGGTCACTGCCATTCCAACATAGTTGTTGTTTAAAAAGGCTTGGAAGCAGAGGTCTCGATCTCGGTGGCGAATTAGGTGCTGCTGATATACAAACAATCCACCGACAACCAGCAGGCTCCAGTAAAAACTCCCGCCCAGTTGATAGTGCATACCAAGCGCAATCAACATCGCCAAAGTAATTAACTGCAGCACACCGATTACTAGCTTATCTTGGCGGCCAAACAGAATCGCGGTCGACTTGATGCCAATCTTAAGGTCATCGTCTCGGTCAACCATCGCATACTGAGTATCATAAGCGATGGTCCATAGTGCGTTGATAGCAAACACGAACCACACGACACCTGGTAATTCATTGGTTTGTGCAGCCCACGCCATCGGAATTGCCCAGCTGAAAGCCAAACCCAGAAATAGTTGTGGCAGATGAGTAAAGCGTTTCATGAAAGGGTAAATAAACGCTAAGCCCACACCAATAAACGACAACTGAATGGTCAGTGTGTTCATGGTTAACACCAGTAGAAAAGAGACAATGGCTAGCACCAAAAACAGAGCTACCGCTTCTTTACTGGATACCGCTCCCGAAGGTAAAGGTCGTTGCTTAGTGCGTTTTACGTGGCCATCAACTTTGCGATCGGCAAAATCGTTAATCACACACCCTGCCGAGCGCATTAACACCACACCCAACACAAATACCACTAATACCGACAAGTCTGGTAGGCCATTGGCCGCAATCACTAGCGCCCACAAGGTTGGCCACAACAGTAATAAGGTTCCAATCGGGCGATCCATTCGCGTTAACTGCCAATACGCTTTCGCTTTTGTGGCCAGCATTTACACACTCTCCTTAGAGTAAATGGGTGAAGTTGGTAAAAAAAGTTCCGCCACTAACATTGGCTTATGGTTCATCCATAAACGCGAGCGACGAGCAAGCAGGCGCTCTTCGCCTACCATAACCCAACCGACTTGCAGTGCATCACGCTTAACGTTTTCTGCGCTAAACACCGTCAACCCGAGTGGTACATTGCCCTGCTGAGCCAGATCTGAGTGTTGGTCATCTAAGGTAAGGCGTGGAATTAACGTACGGCCAAGTACCCAAGGCTCACCGTCTCCCTTCAGAATAACCTTGCGAAGTAAGCAATCTGATGATGAAAGCAAAGTCTCTTCGTCGTGTTGTAGTGTTGAGCGTTCCACGACTTGATTATGAAGTAACTCGACCGATAAGTGCTCACAGCACTCACCCAAACGACGAGATAACGAGCCTTGCTCCATTAACCACCCTTTGATGGTTTGATTCGGAAAATCAAATTTTTCTGTATTTTGCCAATCTACATTCATTAACGAATTAAGATACAGCGATATTGGCTGATTCATACTGGTATTCAATAGGTGACTTTACACGTACAATAAAGCATCAACTTCCGAGCTGTTTTAACCGCAAGCTGTGTTATAAACGTATTTAGATTTAGACCGCTCATTGTAACAAGACAAACGCGTTTCGAATATCGCGATTAAACTAAAGAAAAGTCACAAATATGCACAAACGTTATGTAGCCCAAATATTTCTAGCAATCACACTACTTTTTTCTTTGCCTTCATTGGCGGAAGAGGAATCTGCACCCAAGCTGGCGTACTTCACGCTAGAACCGGATCTCACTACTAACTTTTATACTAAAGGTAAGAAGCTGGGTTACATTCAAGTGCGCATCGACATTATGGTTGCCAACTCAACTGACCTCCCGGCCATTGAGCTTCACCAACCCCTTATTCGCGATGCTGTGATTGAGCTACTTGGTAAACAGAATGAAGAGACCATTAAGTCACTTTCTGGTCGCGAAGACTTGCGTAAAACCTTAGTCAACCGACTCAATGAGATCCTATTGCCAGAAACAGGCAAAACCATCATTGCCGACCTCTTATTTACTAAGTACCTGTACCAATAAGGCGATGACCAAATCGAGATAAAAAAAGCGGCTTCATCGAGCCGCTTTTTCGTTTTCACAGAAAACTCACCACCAATATCGCTAAACGATAGGCTTTGATTTCATTGAATCAATCCAGCCGATGCCGACGCCAGCAATCAAACCCGCTAGGTGTGCGGTGTTAGCAATCGCCATAAACGGTTGCATGTAACCAAGCACTAACCAAATCAGCATGAAGCCAACGATCTGTCTCGGTATGGTTAGTCCTAATTGAGGGGCCTTAGCGCTCACAACCCACAGATAACCAACTAGCGCGTACACAACTCCAGATAACCCACCAAAGTTAGCACCCTCGACCCAATATTGCCCTGCGCCAGACAACGCCGATGATATAGCGAAAATCTGCAGTAGTTTCAGACCGCCTAGCTTCTTCTCAATATCGCCACCAAGCTGCCACCACCACAAAATATTAAAGGCTATGTGCATAACGGAGAAATGAAGAACCGCATGACTAAGCCAGCGCCACAACTGCCACTGTTGCCCATCCAAAGCCGGAAAATGCAGCATTTGAAAGATCTGCTGATTGAAGCCAAGTTGCTGCAGAGCAAAAATCGCCACACACAACAGCATAATGCTGAGTGTAACGGGGCCGGCTTTAGCCTTAATCATGCTTAGAAAGCTCGGAGTATGGTAATGAAACTGACTTTTACGCGTTTCAGCAACATCCCAAGAAGCGGCTTGATAACGCTTGTGGTTCGGTTCAGACAGAAAACGGTTGAGCTCCGCTTCTGTCTCCACTTGATGTTGAGCATCAATCAGCCATAGCGCGACACGCCCTTCCCCTTCTGGAGACATCTGAATCGAGATATGACGCGACGCCATATAATCAATGAAGGCCTGCGCAACACGCGCATTATTCAATACCATCAATCTTACCATTGGAGTTTCCTGCTTAAATTTGTC
This sequence comes from Vibrio sp. THAF190c, assembly GCF_009363355.1. Taxonomy (NCBI): domain Bacteria; kingdom Pseudomonadati; phylum Pseudomonadota; class Gammaproteobacteria; order Vibrionales; family Vibrionaceae; genus Vibrio; species Vibrio sp. THAF190c. The sequence continues at coordinate 3,153,095 of NZ_CP045338.1, forward strand.
TAAGGAAGCGAACTAGCCTGTCACAACAGGGAGCTGGGCACGATGCCAAGCTTCAAAGCCTCCATCAACACTATATACGTCTTCAAAGCCTTGGTTGACTAGATACTGCGCCGCACCTTGGCTACTAATGCCGTGATAACACATCACAAGGATAGGCTGTTCAAATTCTACCTCATCCATAAACGCCACCATGGTGTCATTCGTCAAATGATACGCACTTTCTGGGTGCGCAACGGCAAATGATTGTGGATCGCGGATATCTACTAGGCGTGCGTCGCTTTGCTCAATGAGTGTTTGAGCACCTTGCACATCAATATGTTTAAACTGGTCCATGACTTTCTCTTGTACTGATTTACTTTGGTGTCATTGTAACCTATCCCAAGGCTAACATTTACACCGACTTAATAAGGTTATCCACCAGCGATCACTTTTACACCATATGTGGATAAACCTGTGAATTGCGTGAATAAAGTGTTTTAAGAGAAATAGATCCACAAGATGTAGTAATGATCCTGATCTATCTGTGGGTTAACTTGAAACTATCCCCACCAACAAAACCGCCTGAAAGCCTTACTACACCCTGCTTTTTGACAACTGACAAAGAAACTCCTCACAGAGTTATCCACAATCTCGACTTGAAAGTTTCGATCGCGAAGACACTAAAATGCGATCCAAACAAAAAGGCCGAGATCTCTCGATCTCGGCCTTTTCAAAAAATTGTATGTGGGCTTAGAAGTCGCCGACAGCTTGCTTTAGCTTCTTCATTGCATTCTTTTCTAGCTGACGAACACGCTCTGCTGAGATGTTATAGGTTTCAGCGAGATCTTGCAGCGTGGCTTTGTCGTCATCTAACCAACGAGAGCGAACAATGTGTTGGCTGCGGTCATCTAGACTTGCTAGTGCATGGCCAAGACGGTTATTGGTATGGGTTTCCCAGTTTGCTGCTTCAACCGTTTCAGCTACATCTGACGCTTTGTCTTCTAGGTAGTAAACAGGTGCCGTGTAAGCTGAGCCGCCGTCATCGTCGTCCATAGGTGCTTCAAAGGTCGCATCTTGCGCCGCAAGACGAGATTCCATTTCACGAACTTCAGAAGGCTCTACACCTAACTCGCGAGCAACAGTTTCAACTTCACCGTTGTTGAACCAACCTAGACGCTTCTTAGATTTACGCAGGTTGAAGAACAGCTTACGCTGCGCTTTCGTCGTTGCAATCTTAACGATACGCCAGTTACGAAGTACGTACTCATGGATTTCAGCTTTGATCCAGTGAACAGCGAAAGATACCAGTCTTACCCCAACCTCAGGGTTAAAGCGTTTTACCGCCTTCATTAGACCAATATTACCTTCTTGAACAAGGTCAGCCATAGGCAGGCCGTAACCAGAGTAACCTCTCGCTACATGAACCACGAATCGTAGGTGTGAAAGGATCAAGCCTTTCGCAGCTTCGATCTCACCTTTGTAATGTAATCGCTCTGCAAGTCCACGCTCCTCTTCAGCAGTTAGCATTGGGTAGCTGTTTGCTGAGCGGATATAGCTGTCTAGGCTATCTTGTGTGACTAAAGCCATTTGATACGCTTGGTTTGCCATTCGGTTCCTCATCAATCTCTGATCTGGAGTAGTCTTTCTATTAGAACCCGCTAATCTTGAACCTAAAATGAACAGGATTCAAGAAGGGGGAAGTAATTATGCATAATCAATTCGTCTATACAAGGCGAAAACTGACTAACATGTGTCTATTTCTCGTCTAAATATGACTCAATTCACCTAAACAGGTTCAATTTCTTTTAGGTGTCTTTGGGCAGAAAGTTTTGCTGCCACGCTACCAAGCAAGGTTCCAACAATCAAAAGCAGCAAAGATTCATCCCAGCTTAAGCCAATTAAGCGGAAATGACTGTCGTATAACTGCGCTAAATCGTCCACTGCACTGTTGAGTAATACAGTAATCAGTGCGGTCATGATCCACGCACTGATAGATCCCAATACACCAAACCACATACCTGTATACAGATAAGGGCGTAAGATGAAACTATCGGTCGCCCCGATTAGCTTCATGGTTTGGATCTCTTCTTTGTGAGCAAGCACATTAAAACGCAAGGTATTACCAATAATTAGAAATACCGCTCCCAGCATAAGGAAGGTTAATGTCACTACGATGACAGTAGCCAGTGCCTTAATCGCATCGAGTCTTGCTAACCAATCTTCATCAAGGCGAACGTCAGTCACCGAGGGTTGTTCTTTGACTTGCTTAGCCAGTGCTTTAATTTCCGTGTCTGTTTCAACGCTCGGTGTGATGATCAATACACCTGGTAGTGAGTAATCATCAAGAATCGTCAGTGCATCATTGAAGCCTGAGTACTGGCTAAGGTCTGCAAGTCCCTGCTGTGGTGAGATGTACTCCACTAGATCCACTTGTGGCCAGCTTTCAATCTCATCTTTCATCACCATCACTCTAGGTTCAGGGATACCCTCTTCTATATAGGCGCTAACCTGAGAAGGGCTTGCCACATCTTGTGCAGCCTCACCCACGTTTTTACCCAGTAGGTACAAACACGCTGGCATCGCTAATGCCATAGAGATCACGGCTAAAGTCAGTAAATTTCCCAGTGGGCGCTGCCACAATTCAGATAGAGAAGACTTCGCCTGCTTCCAGTGAACCACTAAAAAGCCATCACTTGCTGCACGATTGTTGGCGCGCTTTGGTTTCGCCTTTTTAAGACGTTTATTAACGGCCATAGTCTTCTACCTCACTTAAGAAGCCTTGGTTTAACTCGAAATGACGATATTGTGGGCGAGTGTTTACTAACCCCACATCATGCGTAGCTAAAAGGATGGTCACGCCTGCTCGATTAAATTCTTCGAACAGTCTTAAAACTCGGTTCGATAATTCTGGGTCTAGGTTACCGGTCGGTTCATCGGCCAATAGTAAGGTTGGTCGATTCACCACAGCGCGTGCTATGCCAACACGTTGCTGCTCACCGCCCGACAATTGGCTCGGCAAGCAACGCGCTTTGTCCAATAACCCAGTCTTGTCTAATGCAGCACCAACGCGTCGTTTGATTTCATTTTCAGAAATCGACTCGATACGCATTGGCAGAGCTACATTGTCGTAAATAGAGCGGTCCATTAACAAACGGTGGTCTTGAAAGACAATACCGATGTTACGGCGCAAAAAGGGAATGTCTTTACTCGGAATTCGAGTAATGTCGTGATCGTTGAACCAAACGCGCCCGTCCGTCGGGCGCTCAATCGCACAGATCAGTTTCAGCAGTGTACTTTTACCCGCACCGGAATGACCACCCAAAAAAGCCATTTCACCTCGCTTAAGATGAAAGTCCACTTTTTGTAATGCTTGGCGTCCACCTCGGTAGGCCTTGCTCACTTGCTGAAATTTGATCACCGAAAATTCCTCTTACGATCACTCTTATCAAATTTAAAAAGGTAGCAGGTTAAACACAAACCAAATTGCTACCCAAATTACTCTTCGCGGCTAAACAACGCTTCAATAAAGTCTTTTGACTCGAATGGACGCAGATCGTCAATGCCTTCGCCAACACCAATAAAGCGAATTGGAATCTGGAACTGATCAGCGATAGAGAAAATCACACCGCCTTTTGCAGTACCATCGAGCTTAGTCAGAGTAATGCCGGTAACTGGCGCTACTTCACTAAACAATTTCGCTTGGCTGATTGCGTTCTGACCAGTACCTGCATCTAACGTTAGCATGATTTCATGTGGTGCTGAGTCATCAATCTTCTTCATTACACGAACAATTTTGCGCAGCTCTTCCATTAAGTTGCTCTTGTTCTGTAGACGACCCGCTGTATCCGCGATAACCACATCCACACCACGAGCCTTAGCAGCTTCAATCGCATCATAGATAACCGATGCACTATCAGCGCCAGTGTGCTGAGCAATAACAGGCACGTCGTTGCGCTTACCCCATACTTGAAGCTGCTCAACCGCTGCAGCACGGAAGGTATCACCCGCCGCCAGCATCACTTTCTTGCCTTCATTCTGGAACTGCTTCGCCAGCTTACCAATAGTCGTTGTTTTACCTACACCATTAACACCTACCATTAGGATGACGTAAGGCGTTTTAGTGGTATCCACCTCTAGAGGCTGTTCCACTTGGCTTAAGATATCAGCCATCTCTTCTTTCAATAGACCATACAGGGCTTCACCATCTTTCAGGTCATTGCGAGATGCTTTTTCTGTTAGGTTATCAATGATTTTGACTGTGGTGTTCATGCCTACGTCAGCAATCAACAGTTGTTCTTCAAGCTCTTCGAATAGATCTTCATCAATTTGCTTGCCTTTGAACAAACCAAAGAAGCCCGCGCCAATGTTGGCTTTAGTGCGGCTTAGGCTACGCTTCAAGCGCGCAAAGAAGCTCTCTGTCGGTTTCTCTTGAACTTCTTCAACTTGTGGCTCTTCTGCAACCACTTCAGGCTCTGCTTCTGCTTCTGCTTCTGCTTCTGCTTCTGCTTCTGCTTGTTCAGGTTGAACCTCAGCACTTGGCTGTTCAAGCTCTTCTTGTAACTCCGCCTCTTGTGCAGATTCTTCCTTTTCTACCGGTTGCTCAACCTCAGCTTGAGGCTGCTCTTCCGTTTGCTGCTCTACTTTAGAGTCAGTCTGCGTTTGTGGGCTCTGTTCTTCTTCACCAAAGCCAAGCCACGATAATAATCCGCGCTTCTTTTTTTCCGCCATCAGAGGAGTTTCCTAGATCTACTAATTAACTGTATTGACTTAATGCACGTCGACTCTTTGCTATTGTTCTACAATACAAACTTGTAGACACGAATAGTAAAGAAAAATGACAAAGCAGTGATATGCTTGCTGTTTGCTTGATACACTTTGTCATTGCAAAATTTATTTAATACTCGAACCAAATTAAATTGGGCTCGATATAGTATCACTTTATTAGCGGTCAAAAAATCTATGGTAAGACGTCGCCAGCAAAACACATCACAAAAAAAGCCATCTGGAGGCTTTGTTAGAATCATCAGTGGCTCATGGAGAGGTCGAAAACTCCCAGTTCACGACTTAGAGGGATTACGCCCAACCATTGACCGAGTAAAAGAGACACTCTTTAACTGGGTGGCTCAAGATATCCCAAATGCGACGTGTCTGGATGTATTTGCAGGCTCTGGCGGGCTCGGGTTTGAAGCAGCGTCTCGCCAAGCGAAGATGGTGACGCTTTTAGAGATGAACCAAAAGGCGGCTAAACAACTTTCAGACAACGCTAAAGAACTGAAAGCCGATAACATTAAGGTAGAGAATATCGACGCTATCTCTTACCTCAGTAAACCGGGTACACCGTATGATGTGGTTTTCTTGGATCCACCTTTCCGCAAAGGCCTTCTTGCTGAGACAGTCAACCTACTCGAATCTAACGGTTGGTTGGCTGAAGATGCTGTTGTGTATGTCGAAACTGAAAAAGAACTTAAGCTGGAAGGCATGCCTGAGAACTGGGAGCTCTATCGTGATAAAACGACTGGGCAGTCCAGTTACCGCCTTTTCCATAGAACCAATGCAGAATAGGATTTAAATAATGAATGTACTGATTCCCGTAGCCAAAGCGGCTATTGCTTTCGTTTGGTTTGTTCTCATCGTAAATATTTTCCATCCCTTCCCAGGAAACGCAGCCATTGCCCTGTATATCATGACGGCATTCTTGTTCTTCATGCACGGTCTACAAATGCTGATCTTCATTGGTGCATTTGGCGATAAGATTTCCATGACGCGCTGGGAGAAGTGGTCAATTCTAATCTTCGGTATCTTTGCTCTGCTCGATATCCGACGCAAATACATGATGTAAAAAAAGCCGCTCATTTGAGCGGCTTTTTTAATGCTGTTCGTCAGCAAACGGACTCTAAGAGAGCATGTAAGCTTTGATACCATCGAGGAACATCTGCGTTGATATCATAATAAGCAATAGCCCCATCAATCGCTCTACCGCTTTAAGGCCTCGCTCTCCGAGGATACGCAGGAAGAAACCATTAAACATCAAGATAAAGAAAGTTGCGCCCCAAGCCAGTAAGACTGCTGCAGATAGCTCCAACATATTACCTGGGTGCTGAGTCGATAGCAGAATCAAGGCTGCAATCACCGATGGCCCCGCAATCATCGGTATCGCCATAGGTACAATAAATGGCTCTTCACCCGCCGCTAATCCAGTGATACTCCCAGCACTTGGGAAAATCATCTTAATCGCGATGATAAACAGGATAATACCGCCTGAAATACTTAAGGTTTCTGGCTGAACGTGCAAAAAGTTCAGAATGCTCTGACCGGCAAACAAGAACAATAAAAGGATAATCAACGCGAACATAAGCTCACGAATCAAAACAATTCGGCGTCGCTTTGGATCGATATGTTTAAGTATGGAGAGCACGATCGGCAAGTTGCCTAACGGGTCCATAATAAGAAACAGCATGGTAGCTGCAGATAGGATTTCCATGAGTAAGTCCTGAAAAGCGAAGGTGCGCGGAGTATAGCAGCCTCAATCCGGCTTTTCGAACCCAGTGGGGAGGATTATGTGTTAAATGTTTGATTTAAAGGGAAGCAGTAATCCACTTCCCAAAACAATCGAATTAGTGGCTACATACTCGTGCCATATTGGTTCTCAGCTTATCACCCTCTAGCACCACCTTCTCCATTTTCACAAAGAACGTCAGCAATGCATCTAGGTCTAAGCCACTTAGCTTACAAGTATGGAAACGGGCTTCTGAGCCATATTCTTGTGCTAGTTTTTCCGCTAACTCTTCACGCGTTAGAGCTTGTTCATTCAATAGGTTCAGTACATTGTGAGCATGGATTTCAGTCGTCATTAGAGGTTCCCCTGTCTGTCATATCTCGCCAAGCATAACGAATTGCTGTTAGCGCACTTTGATATAACGCAGCCTCAGAGCAGTTATCGACTAAAGGGTTAGTGACGCCACGATGAGAGAATGTGCTAGGAAGTAGCTGCCTGTCACCCACATGTAAGCCCCTTTGATCGGGCTTCGATAGCAATTCAATGCGTAGGCCAAAGCAGAAAGCAACAAAACACAACAACCGATGAAGCCAACACCATGTGACATGTGTGGATCAAGCAACCAGACCTCTCCCGACGCCCATGCTAATTGGATAAGCACTATTCCCATAATCACAACGGGAAATACCAACTTATCAAGACGAGGTAAAAGTAGGAAAAAGGCCACTACACAAGCCGCAAGCAACAGGGCGAACAGCCACCAGACCACTTGACCAGAAAGTTGCAGCCAAAACGCTTTGCTATAACAGAGTTGCGCTACTAAGAAACAGATAAAGTGCAGCGGCTTTCTCTTGGACAGAGTATGCAGAATATCCGCCAGTGCAGACACAACCAAGCCACCGACAATCCAATAACTATAAGTGGTAATCTCAGGCTGGCTTAATGCAATCGTAGCTAAAAGTACAAAAGTGAATACTTTGTAGATTAAGGTTTGAGTAACATGCCCATGCTTAGCTCCTGCTATCGCTCCGATACCAGATAACGAAACCGCTAACCAACTCCACATAACATCTACCCTATTACCTCAAATCGTCGCCAGTCTAGGCACCTCAATAGTGATGTAAAGCGCTAGCCCCTCAAAATTGGATCTTGCTTACGCTTCCACTAAAAATGTGATCGATACTCAAAATGAAGTGAAATGCTCAAGCTGATGATAGCAACCCAAATATTTGGTGCTTTTATCGTTCAATACCTACAAAAGTACACCTCAGTTCCAGTTTGAAAGAACTAACCCCTACTTTTATAAATACGGCCATCCCCCAAAGCACCAAAAACACTCCATATCCACAATGCAATACTCTAAAACAAAAACTTATAAACATTTAAAAACAAAAGCTTAAACACAAAAACATTAACTTTAAACATCTGAAAACTTCAGGATCTCATTTCCAATAAAAACTCTCACACAATATCTAAATAAGGAACTCACTTGCATGATAAGTAAGCTGCCTCACTACAACACCACAGTATAAAACTCATAATAACCTTCATAATACGCACTGAGCCCACCCCTACCCCTTCAGCACCCATTAATACACTTTAACAAGTTTTAACAACTATGATTACATTAATTAAATCCATAAAAACAACAACTTAAATAAAAAAAGAACAAACAAAAACCACAAGGAACAAAATTAAACCAACACAAAAACAAGCATAAACTTCGCAAATACCACCCCTAACACTGAAGTTTTCTTATGGTTTTAGAGGTTTCAAAACTAATTCTTGATCTAAAGCCTAAAGTAGTGCTATTCTTAATCACATAGCGATAGTTAACCAGATTTAGGAGTAGTGTTATGATTTCATCTTCGCAAAAACAAGGACTTGTAATGATCGCGGTAGTTGTTGGCCTTATGACACTACCGATGATGTACTAATCAAGTACCCAAAAAAGAGAAAAGGGACGCCGTGGCGTCCCTTTTCTTTTATCTAAACCTGTTACTTTGAGAATAGATGCAACGTCAATACATCCCAGTTGGCATAATAGAACCCGGCCGCAGCCAAAGTCATTACCATCATTAAAAGAATGGCAACACGCCAAATAAAGCGCCCGCTTCTTGGGGTTAGCTCCTTCTCACAATCATTACACATCATAATGAACTGATGATGATCCTCTAATTTCGCATCATGATCATTCACTACCTTGTTTCGACAAGTGGCAATGTAGCGTAGTTTTACCACCATATCGTGTGGCAATCTCTCTTCACAGCTCGTGACCAGCTCATGCAGCCCTTCTCCCTCAGCGTGATACTGAAGCCGCAATAACTTCTCTATATTACGAGTCCTTGTGACTACTTTTTCAATGTCCGTCATATTGACCCTCCCACTCCACACTTTAATTTTAGTCGAGCATTACCCTATTCTTATACAAATTGATCACGATTTACGTGAGAAAGAGACAATAAATAACAACGTGTTATCCACAAATGGCAATGAAATGTGATATCAGCCGAAAAACAACTCGCTCAACTTACATCAATTCACGAATAGCGGCTTTAAACACATATCCCTTGCAGTCGACCGACTAGAATACCCCTCAGGACTATATGGAGGTTGTATGCCTAATTCACTTTTTCTTGCGATTATTGTACTTGTCGCCCTAGCAGGTTGGGTTTTTGTTAGCTTTTACAGAAAGCATATGCAAGGAGAAAACGCGCCAGAGAAAAAGGTGGATGTTACGGTACTCGATAAACAATCCATTGACCTTCCTGATGCGCAACCAGGCCAAGAAGACCAAGAGTATTGGATCTACGTTCAACGCGGACTGGTCGGTCCCAAACGTGAGTTCCAAGTTGGTATTCATTACTACCACGCTCTCAATCCTGGGGACAAAGGTACATTAACCTACCAAGGTGATAAGTTTTTGCACTTTGCCCTCAAACGCTAAATCCTTTTTTGCATTTAATTTTTTATTGTTATGGCAATAACCAGCGTGTTTTCTCTGATTTTGCCATTAACCAACTCATCCATAACGCTCCTGCCCCACTGATCACTACCCACAATGGAATCACCCAAGCAGGATGGCCTTGATACCAACCAAACTCCTTCATTGGCCATAAGAAAATTGGGTGCAACAAATAAATGCCTAAGCTGTGTTTACTGATAAAGCCCACCACTTTATTCGACTTGTCAGATAAGCCTTCTCCAAAGTAGCGACACAACATAAACACCATACTTGCAGCCAATACTGTATTGAGTGTTTTGTAAGACAGCCAGCGGCCTACTGTGTACTTCTCTGCCGCGAGACTCGCATCAACCACCATATAAACCGTGGTAAACAGTGCCAAGGCTCCCAATATCGTAGTCCCTGTGACCACAGGTGCGGTAAGAGGTAGTTTCTTATACAAAATATAACCGAGTGGTAAGTAGCCAGTATAAAGCCACAGCTCATGACTCCACGGGCCATCAATTTTGAACAAAAACAGTAATGTGGTGAACAACCAAACAGCAGTAAAGCTATAGATGAACGGGTCACCATATTGGCGCAGCCCGATCTGCATAAACGGGATCACAAAATAGAGCGGTATGAAGTAATAGAAAAAGCCCAAGTGATAATAGGTATAGTGATGATAGCTGTTACTCAGCACTTCCCAGCTAACTGCAGCATCAAACCCCGACGCTGACCAGCCAGAGAAATAGGTATAAAACAGCGACCACACAAGAAATGGAATCAGCACCTTACCTAGGCGTCGTTTGAGGTAATACTTGGCATCAAACGGACGTTGGTCACTGAGCATCAATGCACCGGTAATCAAAATAAACACCGGAACCGCCCATCGGCTAAAGCCATTCACCGTGATTGCCGTTAACCACTCGTTGAATGGGATCATGTTGAGCTCATTACGATACGGTGCTAGCACATGAATTGCGATCACAGCTACCGCTGCAACGCATCGTGCTAAATCAAAGAAGAGAATTCGCTGCTTCATGTAAATGCCTGATTAATATTCAATCATTCTACTATAGCAACAAAAAAGCTGACTGGTATGGTGACCAAGTCAGCTTATTGTTAAAGGAGAAGCATATCGCGATTTTATCGAATCCGACTGAAACTTATGCGGCTGATGTTTGCGGCACCTTAGGTAAACGCAAAGAGATCACCGTTGTTATCGCTAAGAATGCAAACGAGACCCACAAACACGCAGACAAACCACCCATTTGAAATACTAAGCCAGACAAGATAGTTCCAATCAAGCGACCCATTGCATTCGCCATGTAGTAGAAGCCAACATCAAGCGATACACCATCGCCTTTCGCATAACTCACGATGAGGTATGAGTGAAGTGATGAATTCACTGCGAAGATAGCACCAAACACCATCAAACCACCGATGATCACTAACTCAGGCTGCCAACCGATTTGTACTGCGTAGGCAATACCCGCCGTCACAATCGCCAATGCGCCGGCCCACAATAGGGCTGCGTGTCCATCTGGAACCTTACCTTGCGCCTTACCCGTAATCTTAGGTGCAATGCCCTGTACAAAACCATAAGCGATAGTCCAAGCAGCTAAGAAGCCACCCACCCATGAGTGATCCCAACCAAATACACTGCCTAGATAGATTGGCAGAGCAATCACAAACCACACGTCACGAGCACCAAACAAGAACATACGCGCCGCAGACAGGATGTTGATCGATTCAGACTTAGAGAAGATTTGTTTGAACTTAGGCTTAGTTTTCGCCTTACCCATGTCCGCTTCTAAGCTCACTACGCTACCGATAAAGACTAAGGTCAAGACAGCGGCCATCACAAGCACTGCATATTGGAAGCCAATCGTTGAAAGCAGAAAACCACCAATAAAAAAGCCTGCGCCTTTCAGAGCATTCTTAGATCCGGTCAGAATCGCAATCCATTTATATAAAGCACCTTGCTGTTCATCCGGTACTAAGGTTTTGATAGAGCTCTTGGCACTCATCTTATTGAGGTCTTTGGCGATACCAGACAGTGCCTGCGCCGCCATTACCCAAGGGATGGTCAACATGGTCGATGGCAGTGCCAGCATGCCCAAAGCGAAGACTTGCATCCCTAAGCCTATGTTCATGGTCTTATTGAGGCCAAGACGCGCGCCCAACCAACCACCGATTAGGTTCGTCACCACACCAAAGAATTCATAGAAAAGAAACAGTGAGGCGATCTCTAACGAGCTGTAACCAAGGTCGTAGAAATACAGTACCACCAGCATACGAAGTGCACCATCTGTAATGGTGAAGTTCCAATAGTTGAAAGTCACCAACATGTATTGGCGAACACTCTTACTTAGATTTGAAAACATAATGCTATCTCTGCAATCAAAACAAAAAGAGCTTTTGGATCACGATAAGCTTAACACTCTAGATACCAAAAGCTCCTTGTCTAACACCGATGACTATTAGCTATTCGCTACGCCATTGATGTATTCAACTTGGATCGGTTTAGTGAAAGCACCTGGACGCAGTGCTTGAACTTCTTGAACGATCTTGTCGAGGTCCCAACCTTTTTCTAACAGCAAGTGAGCTGCGAATAGACCGGTACGGCCTGAACCGCCCATGCAGTGCATAGCGACTTTCGCACCGCTATCAACGATTTTGTGCAACTCAGGGCTTGCTGCAGACCATTTCGCCGCAAACTCAGTACCCGGAGCACAATCGTCTTCGATTTCGATTTGGAACCACTGCATGCCTAGCGCACGTGTTTTCTCACCAAGTGCTGCCACATCTTTGCTTGCAAGCTCTGCATCATCAAGCGCAGTCACGATAGCTTTAACGCCCTGCTCTTTCAGTTGTGCCAGAGATGCATCAAGATCAGCCTCTTTAGTACCTGGGCATGGAGTCAGAATCAGAGCACCTTGCTCAAGGTCTAGTTGCCATGTTGGATGTGTCATAGTGTTATCTCCTAAGTGCTCAGGTTTATGCTAAACCAACAGTACGAACTAGCTCAGCGGTACGTGTCGCGTAACCCATTTCGTTGTCGTACCAAGCGTAAATCTTAACCATGCGCTTACCAACCAGCATGGTAGAGAGTGCATCAACGATAGTAGAACGTTGGTCACCTTTGTAGTCGATAGACACCAGTGGGCGCTCTTCAAAGCCAAGGATGCCTTTTAGCTCGTTCTCAGATGCTTCTTTCAGCATCGCGTTTACTTCTTCTGCTGTCGTGTCTTGTTTTACTTCGAAGATGATGTCAGTCAGAGACGCATTCGCTAGCGGTACGCGTACAGCATGACCATTAATGCGGTTTTCGAGCTCAGGGAAGATCTCAACAATCGCCTTAGCAGAACCTGTCGTGGTTGGGATTAAGCTCATACCACAGGCACGTGCACGACGTAGGTCTTTGTGCGGCGCATCTAGGATAGTTTGCGTGTTGGTTAGATCGTGAATTGTCGTAAATGACGCGTTCTCGATACCAAGCTTCTCGTTGATTACTTTCACTACTGGAGCGATACAGTTAGTGGTACAAGATGCTGCTGTCACGATTTTGTGCACTGCTGGGTCAAAGATATTGTCGTTCACACCAACCACGATGTTCGCGATGCCGTCTTCTTTAACTGGTGCAGAAACCACAACGCGCTTCACGCCCTGCTCTAGGTACTTGTTTAGGAAAGAAGTCTTACGGTGAACACCTGTCGCTTCAATCACAACATCACAGCCAGACCAATCAATCGCGTCGATGTCACGCTCTTGCGTTGTTTTGATGCGCTGACCGTTGATGATCATCTCATCACCTTCAGCGGTTACTTCATGGTGCCAGCGACCTTGAACTGAATCGAACTCTAGAAGGTGTGCAAGCGTTGCAGTATCGCCTGCTACATCATTAACCTTTACAAACTCTAGCTCTTCCCAGTCGAAAGCTGCGCGAAGTGCTAGACGGCCGATACGGCCAAAACCATTGATACCTACTTTAACTGTCATGTTCTTTTCTCTCAGTTAGTGGTGAATCTAAAAATATTCGATTAAACGCAACATTGAGGACGTGAAGTCATCGCTTCTAGGCGCTCAATATCTTGCTGATATTCGGTTTTCAAACAGTTGGATGCGATAAGGTCATCAATTAGCTTTAGCATCCAACCCGGTAAATCTTTGGACAGGCGGTAGAACACCCACTGCCCTTGACGAACGTCCGTTAGGATCCCGTTTGAGCGCAACTGCGCTAGGTGACGAGATACCTTTGGCTGACTCTCTTGCAGTGCTTCAGTTAGCTCACCAACAGATAAACACTCTTGGCGTACAATCATCATTAGGCAACGTACTCGCGTTTCATCGGACAATAATTTAAAAAACTGGTGAGGAAGCATACTCGTATTCTCATATATGGATATGCGTATATCTTAGTTACAAAAAAAAACGCACGTCAAGGCGTGCGTTTCTAATGTCATAAAAGTTTAATATTCGAGCAGCTAGGTTTGACTCGTAATGCTATGGCTCCAACGTTGCGCCTCAGCAAGTTCAGCTTTAACCTGCTCAACACTGAGTCCTAACGTGTTACAGTGCTCTTCTATCTGACGCCAATCAGCGTGTTCAAAGCTCTCTTCTAGAGCCAGTAGCTGACCATATGGCCCCTCTCGACGCAGCAGCGCCAACTTGATGATTTTGCACAATGGCAACTGTTCAACTAAATGCTCTAACGACAGGTCGAGTAACGCATCCAACAGTGAGAACAGCCCAATCATGAAGGCCTGTTCAGTATGCCCTTCAAAGGGTTGATAGCGCGACATACGCTGACAGAACTGAGCACGTTGCAGAGATAAGCTGTATAACTCTTTTGGTTTCTTGTCTGAGACATAAGAGGCAACCGCCAATGACACAAACATCTTGAGGTTGTCTTGCCCTAAATACACCAGCGCCTGACGAAATGAGGATATGCTGACTTCCAAACGTGGCGACATGGTATTCACAAAACGGAGTAGCTTGTAAGAGAGCGCGACATCCTTTGCCACAATGCTTTCTACGCGCTTAAAGTCGACATTAGGCTTGCAGACCTCTTGGAACAACTCCATCGCAATCACATGTTCAGGGCTGATGTATTTGGTCTTAACCATTTCTGGCTTACTGAAAAAGTAGCCCTGAAAAAACTTAAAACCCGCTTGCTTGGCTCGCTGAAACTCTTCTTCTGTTTCAACACGCTCTGCGAGAAAGCTGTATTTCTTGCCTTGATGTTTTTGCACCAATTCACACGCGGCATCTAAGCCCATCTGCATAATGTCGAGCTTTACGATGTGCGTGTATTTAAGAAAGGCTTCCCACTCGGGTGTCGAGGTAAAGTCGTCCAGAGCAATCATGTAACCCTGTTTATAGAGATCTTTCACTGCCTCTAACAGCTCAGGTGTCGGTGGACAGGTCTCCAAGATTTCGATAACCACTTTGTCTTTTGGCAAGCTTTGAGGAAGACGGCGCAATAGACTCTGATACGGGAAATTAATGAAGCAGCGCGATGAAGGAATCGATGGGTTGAGCCCCACCGATAAAAAGTTTTCGACGATCAGACGATACGTCGCTCTATTCGACTCAATATGCGCTGGATAGGCATTATTGTCCCCATCACGAAACAACAACTCATAACCAAGAGTATGTTTTTTTCGGTTAAAGATAGGTTGTCGAGCGACGTATGTAGCGGTCATCTATTTTCTAACTCTATGATTGGTTAAGCCTTAGCAGCGGCAAGCAGCGCACCGCAACCCATGAACATACCACCAAAAATCTTATTTATCTTACCCATTACGCGATCTGAACGAATAAAACGTCCCATTTGTGATGCCAATGAGGTGTAGCCCAACATAACAACGCTATCAATGAATACTGTTGTCACACCGAGTACCAAAAGTTGTGGAGCTTGGGGTTGTGAAGGGTCTATAAATTGCGGGAACAATGCAACCAAAAATACGATAGATTTCGGATTTGTAAGATTAATTAACACCGCATTGCGCAAAAGTGTCCAACTTGACTGCGATATACCCTCTTCTGTCGCAACCATACTAGAGGTATCGCGCCACTTTTGAATACCGAGCCAGATGAGATAAACCACACCTACCCATTTAATTAGTGTGAACGCGAACGCGGATTTAGCCACCAGCGCACCAATCCCTGCGCCTACCAATAAGATATGAAATGCCAACCCAATTTGCAGGCCTGCAATAGAAGCCAATGATTTACGAGTACCATAGCTGAGGCCATTGCTGATCGAATTCACGGTACCGGAACCCGGCGCTAAACTAAACAGAATTGCGGTCACGACATAAGCGAGCCAAACATGAGTATCCATTGCATTTCCTTAGCAGTACTTTAATCTAATAACATCAATAGCGATAAAGCTCTCATCAGTATTCTTTCAGGTAACTTCTCATGGCAAACAGCGCTGCCGCACCTTCTTATTTCACTCAAGAGCCTCAATTTGAGGAAGCGATTAAACACCCGATCTCAGCCTTTTGGCAACAACGAAATGAAGGTTACGTCACCTCATCGAGCAAGAAAAAACTCTACTGGTCGAGCTTTACTTCTCCACAGCATAGCAAAGCGATTGTTATCTCGAATGGGCGCATAGAGTGCTGCGAAAAATACCAAGAGCTTTTCTACGATCTCTACCATCAAGGTTATGACATTTACTCTTTTGATCATCAAGGTCAAGGTCGTTCACAACGCAGTGTGCAAGACTCTGACATTGGTCATATTCATGAGTTTGATGATTACATTCGTGATATGCGTGAAATTCTCCAGCACTTCCCACTCGACAAGTATGAGCAACGCTACTTACTGGCTCACTCGATGGGCAGTACCATCGCGACTCGCTATCTGCAAACAACGCCAGATCACCGCTTTGAAAAAGTCGTCTTATGCGCGCCTATGTTTGGCGTCAATACTGATTGGTATCTCAAACCCATCGCTATGTTCGTTGCACAACTGCTAACGGGGCTTTACGCCAAACCAACCTTTGCACCGGGACATAAGGCGTATTACGCGAAACCTTTTGAAAACAACCTACTCAGTCAGAGCAAAGTTCGTTACCAATGGTTCAGAAAACTGTATGACGACAACCCAGAGATTCAAGTTGGTGGTCCAAGCACGCGCTGGGTATGGCAGGGGTTGATGGCTGCTAAACAAGCGATTCAACAGACGCGCCAAATTAAAATTCCTCTTTTGTTGATTCAAGCGGGCAACGAGCAGATCGTTTGTAACCAAGCTCAACAAAGCTTCATCAATAAACTGCGCAAAACGAATACAGACAGCGAGATGATCAGTATCCAAGGCTCAAGACATGAAGTGCTGTTTGAAATCGATCAGTATCGCAATCAAACCTTAGACTCAATTGTTGCGTTTTTTCGATAAAAAGATTTAGTAAAGAGGAAGACAAGTAATCGAGCTTTGCCCTCTTTTGTTGGGCTAATTTCACGTACAATTTGTCTTACAACATTGGACACCAGCCGTTGCTTGGTGTCTCTATTAGTCAAGTACGCTGTATCGAGGGTTAAATGACGATTCCTGCACTAAAAGATTCCATCAATATTGTTGCCTCTGATCTTGATGGCACGCTGCTCGCTCCCAACCATAAGCTGAGTGACTTTACCAAGCAGACGTTGAAGAAGTTACACCAGCAAGGCTTTACCTTTATCTTTGCCACTGGTCGACATCACGTTGACGTTGCAGGTATTCGTCAGCAGGCCGGTATTCCAGCGTATATGATCACCTCTAACGGCGCGCGTGTGCATGATCAAGACGACCAACTGATGTACAGCCAGAACGTACCTCAAGAGCTTGTGCAGCCTGTGGTCGACATTGTTCGTCAAGATCCAAACATTTTCATCCACATGTACCAAAACGAAGATTGGTTGTTGGATCGCGAAGATGAGATGCTTGCTAAGTTCCATAGTGAGTCAGGCTTTAGCTACAAACGCTTTGAAGCGGAGCAAGCGCCCACTGACGGCATTGCTAAGGTCTTCTTTACTCACCCAGAACACGATCATGAATACCTAGTGACGTTCGAGCAGAAGTTGCGAGAAACCTTTGGCGATAAGCTGAATATCGCCTTCTCTACCCCTTGGTGTTTGGAAGTGATGGCTGCAGAAGTCTCTAAGGGTCATGCGTTAGAAGCCGTGGCAAAATCGCTAAACCTTACTCTAGAGAACTGCATTGCCTTTGGTGATGGTATGAACGATGCTGAAATGTTAGCAATGGCAGGCAAGGGCTTGGTAATGGGGACATCGCATGAAAAAGTGATGCAAGCACTGCCGAACAATGAAGTGATTGGTAGTAACGCAGATGATGCCGTGGCTCACTATCTTGAAGATCATCTACTGTAACGCCCTCTTCTTCTAAAACTAAAAAGGCAGCCTAGCGCTGCCTTTTTTGAACCTTCACGTTCCCATAAGCTCTAAAGCTAGCGAGAACCCAGCACCTCTTTGCTTAAAATAGCCTGCCACTCTTGCTCCGTCACTGGCATGATGGATAAGCGGTTACCACGCTTTACCAAAGGCATATTCTCAAGTTCAGGCATTGCTTTTAGCGTCGCTAGGGGGATCAAGCGTTCGGTGGTTCGAACATACTCGACATCGACCATGACCCAGCGAGGGTTATCTGGTGACGATTTGGCATCGTAATAGTCACTCTCTGGATCAAACTGAAAATGATCTGGATACGCCTCTCGCGTCACTTTAGCGATACCTGCGACGCCAACTTTCTTGCATGACGAGTGGTAAATCATCACTAGGTCACCCAATTTGACCTGATCTCGCATCATATTACGGGCTTGGTAGTTACGAACCCCCTCCCAGCAAGAGGTGTTTTGTACTCGCAGAGTATGAATAGAAAAGGTGTCGGGTTCTGTTTTAAATAACCAATATGCCATAATAAATCCAATTAACGGTTGCTCCGAGGAAGATATAACATGAAGGTACTTAAAAACCCAGCGGTGTGGCTCACAGCCATCACTCTGACGGGTTGTAGCCAAACCCAACAGTCCACTTCTGAACCAGAAAAATCACCCGCAGCTAGCCTAGATGCGCCAAGTACCATTCAACCGCAAACCTTTATCATGCGCGGTCAGGTGATTGTTGGACATGAGAGTCGCACCTTTACCCCTTGCGGCAGCCAAGAACAATACTGGCTAGATTTGTCACCAGAACTGGCACTAGAGGCTCAAGGACTCTCCAATACACCCTATCAACCTATGTATGGCGAACTGATTGGCCACCTGACTGTGCCGAGTCAAACCGGATACAACGCCGATTTCACAGCTCGCTTTGTTGTCGACCAAGTCAATATTCTCACGGCAGAGAACCCTAACCGTTGCAACCAGCCTCTCAAATCAACGCGTGCCTTTGGCAATGAGCCTTTTTGGTCTGCGCAATTCGATAAGAGCCAAGTGACCTACTCAAAAATGGGTGAAACTCCGCAAGCTTTTGAGATTCAATCAAGCCGCATAAGTAACGAACAACGCAACTATCAGTTGAGTAGTGATCAAGACGGTGGCGAGCTGAACCTAACCAAGAGCCGCTGCTACGACACTATGAGCGATAGCTTGTATGGTTGGAGTGCTGATCTCACCATCAATGACAAAACACACAAAGGCTGTGCGACGCTCTCAAATCAAGATCCAACTCTAGAATGGGCTGATCGCTATTTTGCCAGCTCAACACAGAATGCCGGTTTCTCGGTTACTCTGGAGTTGAATGCTGACCACAGTGCGGTCACCACCTATTCATACAGTAACGGCGATGACCCTATTATTGAGCAAGGGTTCTGGCAGCAACTCAACGCTGACCAAGTTCAAGTAGTGATGACGCGCCACCAGCAGCAGTATCTAATCTCAGAGCGTATTTTTACTCGTGAAGGTAGCCAACTGACGGCGAAAAAAGAGCGTGTTGGCAATGTCGTGTACCCAATAGCCGACGGAGGTTTAGTGTTGTTCAAAGCGAAACAACAAGATCTGGCGTCAACGCCTAAATCCGCCGCCGATCTTACACCACAAAAAATCAATGGCAGCGATCAACTTGATCCCAAGGTCGACCGCGCGATCCGTGATTATTTTAAGATCCACAACACTTCGACTGACGATACCCAATATCGTTGGCTGACCTATGACCTCAATGGTGACGGGCAAGAGGAGTTGCTGGCACAACTGAACTGGTGTGGTTCTGGAGGATGTACCCTACTTATTTTTGAAAACCATCAACAACAATGGCGCTTCAACAGCCGAGTGACCTTAGTGCAAGGAAAGATTCACTTGGGAGAAGAGCAACACAACGGGTGGCAAGATCTCGTGTTTAACGTCAGTGGCGGTGGTGTGACACCAGCACAACATGTTTTGCAGTACTCAGGGGTCAGTTACCCACTCAATCCAAGCGTTGCCCCTAAAATCACCAGCGACAAGGTGAGTCAAGTAACACTGTTTGCTGACGAGATCTCTCCAATGCAGAAGGGAGTGAAGCTCTAGTATGGAAAAGCTAATGGCTTGCCAGCGATGTGGCTTCACTCATCAATGCATTTGCCCACAGATACCCGCGCTTGAAAGCTCGGTGAACATTGCACTGCTTACTCATGAGAATGAACTCAAGCGCGATACCAACACTGGAAAGCTACTGCAGCAGACACTACCAAACTGCCAAAGTTATATTTGGCAACGCAAAAGCGCACCTGCAGAATTAATGGCGATGATCCAGGAAGACACGGTTCAGGCTTTGCTGCTATTTCCAAGTGAACAAAGTATTGATGTCAGTGAGATGACTGAGGTATACCCAACCGAGAATCAAAAGCTACTGTTTATTGTGCTCGACGGGACATGGCAAGAAGCTAAGAAGATGATGAACAAAAGCCAGTGGTTGCAAACCATTCCACAGGTACACCTCACGCCCAGCCTAGACTCAACCTATACCTTAAGGCGCAATCAAGATTCGGGGCACTTATGTACCTGTGAGGTGGGAAGCCTGTTACTGAGTCAATTGGGTGAAACCGAGCAAGCTCAAGCGCTAAACCAGTACTTCCACCACTACCTAAAGGTATTCCAAGCTGACAAAAGCGGTCATGCCCTGAAGTAAAAATAAAAGAGCGAGCCTTGACTCGCTCTTTACGTTTCACGTGAAACAATCGTTCGAATATCAGAACAAACGCGTGGGTTCGCCGACGAAGTAACCTTGTAGGTAATCGACTCCCATATCTTCTGCGATACGACACACCTCTTGATTGTGAACAAATTCTGCCACGGTTTTAGCATTGAGAATCTGACACAAGCTGACCAACTGCTGAGCTATCTTGCGCTGCTTCTTATCCTGATCAATATTGCGAATCAAACTCCCATCAAGCTTAATCACCTGAGGCTCTAGCTTGAGGATTTCATCAATATTGGAATATCCAGAGCCAAAGTCATCAACAATAATGTTCACACCAAGCTCCCTAAAATGATTACAGATTTCAATCAAGCGACCATAGTCTTTGATCTGCTCGGTTTCTAATACCTCTAAACCTATTCGCTGAGGATGACTGATGCTTTTGATTGCTTGCTCAAGGTGCAGCACAGTTTTCTCATTGGTAAAGTCTTGTGGTGCAAGGTTGATACTGAATGAGTCGGTTCTCGTACTCATAAAGTCAAAGGTGCGCGAAATCATCTGACGGCTTAAGCGGGTATAAAGATGAGTTCCCTCAATGATCGGTAAGAAGCGTCCCGGAGTGATCAGCTCGCCCTCTTCCTCAATTCGAACCAAGCATTCATGGCTCTCGACTTGGTGGGTGTGCGCCGATACGATCGGTTGAGAACAGGCAACCACATTCTGATTCATCACCGCCCGGCTAACACAAGATAACCAACGAAGCTGCTCTTGACGCTGCTTCTCTCGCTGAACCAAGGTCTTTGCGTTAACCAGATGCTTATTTTGACTCACTGCACTGCGGCGAGCATCTATGGACTTCAGCAACAAATCATCAATGGACGTTGTTGGAAAATCACGGCGACTGGCAATTCCAGCACCAATCGATACTGACAAGTAATCAATATCAGGAAGCCCCATAGGCTCAAAGTTCACATGCTCGGTCTCATCAGCGAACTCAGAGAAGCGTTGTTGTATGTACTCATCACTTGCCAAGCTATCGAATACTACCGCCCACTCACCGATACCCACGCTATATAGCTGGCACTCTTGTTCAAAAAAGCGAGTCAGTGAGCTTTGGAAGTGATCACTCAGGTCATTAAGAAGCTTGTCCCCAACGCGATAGCCGTACTTCTCATTAATCTGACTAAACGTCGTGACCTTAAGCGTCAGCAAGTGGCTAGCACCGCCCATTCGAGCCAATCTTTCACGCAATACACTACGGTTAGGCAAACCTGTACGACGATCAACACGATAACTGGCGGTTAGAGCGCTCGCCTGTTGTTGAATCTTGTTGACCATGCTGTTGTTCATGTCATCGACATCCATTAAGGAGTTACGAATCAGTGAAAACAGGGGTGAAATATTGCTGGCAGGTTGACTACTTAATTGGCGACAGTTGGCGTTGTCCCCTTCGCTGAGTGCCATATAGGTTAAGCTGTGATGCAACAGGCGTTGCTGGTCTTGTTCATAGAAGAGCTCACCCATGCAGTAAGCGCCATAAGTGTCGGTCAGCTTCTGGAAGATCTCGACCTCTTGGTTTCCTTCAATGAAGTCCAAACGGGAGGTGCAGTTATAGACAAAAAAGCACTCAGGCGAGTGTAACGCTGCCTGCTCAACCCCCAATCTGACTTGTTCTAGGGTTAGTGATGGGTGGTCGTAGCAAAAGCGCACCTCTTCACCGACTTGAAACTCGCCACTGAATTCCATTTCCTCATTACCAGCAATCCTGATCGGTAAATAGATATTCTGTTGTTTTGGATCTCCGACCATCAATGGGAAGTTGTGCAGTTGTTCGAAAGGGACTTCGAGGCCATCAGCAAGATAGCGGTTATAAAGCTCACGAATTGGCACGCCATCAAGTTGAATCAGATGAGTACCTTGAGCAGCAGTAACACGGAAGGTTTTGCCAATGGGGTTCCACTCAGTGAAATAACCGCGGTTCACAGCGAGCTTTTCACTATGCAGCGCAGCCATCACATAGGCTTCTTGATAACAACGCCCGTTACTCATCACCCAACGTCCAGATGTAGTGATGGTAGAGGCACCGCCACAGATTGGAATATTCAGGTCAGAACGCTCAAAGGCATAAAAGAGGTCGTTTTTATCAAGCGTCAGACGATCAACAAAACAGATCGCCGTTTGAGTACCATCGTGGCATTCGAGTTGACGTAGCATATTATTGCTATCGCGAGCCAAATCATCACTGTATGGAACCACGGCTGAGCTAATCGTTGTCGAAGAGAACCGACTAAAGACTACCAGCAACCCTTGGTGTCTTAGCTCGCCCCTATCAATAAAGTGTTCAGCACTACAGCCGATGGAAGTGCAATTAGGGAAACGCGCGTGAATAACCTGACACGCAGCCTCTACCCTCTCTTGCTCAAAAGAAGAGAAAACCTGAACTAAGAGCGCATCGCTGGTAGCGAAGCTCACAGTCTCTAGCTCAACTGCGAGCAGCTCTATATCATGTATAAAGAGGGAAAATGACTGCATAACCACATTAATCGCTGCATTAATGATTTGTTATTGTGCTGATTATCGATAAGCCTTGCACGTATTACTTACAATCATCCTGTAAGATCTGTGAGCTCAGTAAAGGATGATTCCTTAATAAATCATAGAATATGCAGCGAATTTCTCGAGATCTGTGTGCACATCACACTGTGTGTTAGGGGCATTTAATCGAAACGTTTTTTGTTAGAATAAACGCTTAGGTTCGCCAAAGTAGTAGCCTTGTAGATAGTCGATTCCCATATCTTCCGCGAGTTCACACACCTGCTGGTTGTGAACAAATTCAGCTACCGTCTTAGCATTAAATACCTGACACAACTTAACCAACTGAGCGGCGATACTGCGCTGCTTTGGGTCTTTATCAATGTTACGAATCAGACTGCCGTCTAGCTTGATGATCTGAGGCTCTAATTTGATGATTTCATCAATGTTGGAGTAACCAGAGCCAAAGTCATCAACGATAATTCGAGCACCTAAAGCTCTGAAGTGGTCACACACTTCTATCATTCGCCCGTAGTCTTTGATCTGCTCAGACTCTAACACTTCTAAACCCAATCTAGTTGGGTCGTTCATACCTTGAATCGCCGTCTCTAGAATCATCAAGGTTTTATCGCTCAAAAGGTCTTGTGGTGACAAGTTGATAGAGAATGCACCCTGTTTGTCTGCCATATAACCAATCGTGTTCTTAATCATGTGACGACTTAAGCGCGTGTAGAGATGAGTATCAGCAATGATAGGCAGAAACTTACCCGGAGGTACGATGGTTCCGTCGTCCATAATGCGAACTAAACACTCTTGGCTCACCTCTTGATGGCTGCCAGCAGCGACGATAGGTTGTGTGTAAGTGATGATATTCTGACTTAAAATGGCACGACTCACGCAAGAGAGCCAACCCAGCTGGTCTTTACGGTCTTCTTCACTAACCTGAATGTCTTTGGCGTTAGTAATATGGGTATTGTTACGCACCCCATAGCGCCGTGCTTCAATGGCTTTTAGTAGGATCTCTTCACCAGTATCTTCAGTAAAGTCGCAGCGGCTAGCAAAGCCACCACACAATGACACAGAGAGATAATCGACGTCCGCCAAACCATAGGGTTCAAAATTGATGTGCTCGATGTCATCGGCAAACTGGGCAAAACGGTATTTGATCCGCTCACTTTCGACCTTCGCATCAAAAATGATCGCCCACTCACCAACACCAATGCTAAACAACTCGACTCGCTCAAGAGAGTCTTGCTTCACATTGTTCTCAAGTCGTTCAATAAAATGATTAGAGAGGTCCCTTAGCAGCTGGTCACCCACTTGATAGCCATACTTTTCATTCACTTGGTGGAAGTTAGTCAGCTTTAAGGTAAGCAGATGCTCGGAACTCTTGATGCTATTGAGCTGTTCCTTAAGCACAATACGATTTGGCAAACCGGTACGAGAATCTACTCGGTAACTTTCAGTGAGGCGACGCGCTTGTTGATGAAGCTTCTTCTCCATCTGGCTGTTCATCTGATCGAGATCAGCAACGGCATTTCTCACCAAATTAAGCAAAGGCGACACCATCGAATCGGTATGAGCATCCGTTCGGCTATATTCAATCAACTCATGGGATTCACGCATCGCGACATAAGTCAGGCTGTGGTGCAAGATCTCTTGTTGAGTGTCTGTTCGATACAACTCACCCATGCAGTAGGCACCACATGCATCAACAACCCCTTCAAACGGCTTCAGCTCGGTACGACTATCAATGAACTCTAAGCGTGAAACACAGTTGTAGATCATCACCGACTCCGGCTGGTGCATTGCTAGCACTTCCGCGCCGTGGCGTACCTTCTCTGCAGTGAGTGACGGATGGTTGTAGCAGAACTGAGCTTCTTCACCAACTTGCCAAGCACTATCAAATTCAATACTGCCATCATCATTGATTCGCAGCGGAGTTGAGATACCCTTTTTTCTGCCGGATTCACGATACAGTGGGAAGCTCATTAACTGGCTAAAGGGAATATCTTTACCGTCGGCGAGGTAGTGCTTAAATACCTCAATAGCAGGCTTATCGTTGAGGCTGTATAAACGATGCCCTTCAGCACGAGTGACCCTAAGCTTCATGCCGATCGGATTCCACTCAGAATAAGCACCCGACCACACCTTTAAGTTAGGGTTATGCAGTGCCACCGCAACACAAGCGTGTTGATAGACCTGACCGTTATACATCACCCAACGGCCATAAGCATTCTCATGACACAAACCACCAGCGACCGGTACCGAATAAGGCAGTGTGTCAAAACCGGTATAGATTGGGTAATCGCAGCCCTCGACTTGGTCACAAATACTGATCACGGTTTGGCTATGTTCAGTCAGGTTCAGTGCGTTAACCAGCGCTAATCCGTCTAACCCAGTTTTGCCGCTAAATGGCACAACCGTCGAACTTAGCGTCGTCTCCTCAAACTCACTGATCATCAGTAAACTTCCACTACTCACCTGACGATTATTGTGAATCATATGCTGAACGCTCTGACCAATTAGGGTCGCGTCTTTGAGATAGGTAAGTGTAATGTCGGCTAGGCGACTCGCAGATTGGCTGGAAAGTGTCGAGTGTAACTGGATAAGGTACTGTTTATTGGCATGCCACTCTTTTTGTTGTAGATAAGATTCTAAGGATTCCTCAGAGGTTACGAGAAAAGTATAGGTATGCATGCCAAGCCTTGTTGTAATCGTATTAAGAGAGGACAACGGCTTTAGTGGATATTAATACGATGAAAGCAGCTGCCGATTAAAAAAGCCAAAATAGCTTCTTAAACGGAACTTAATGTAACAAGACCCTATGATAAATGCGACATAAGCTTGGAGTAGCGATTAAATTAGTCGCATAAGATCTCGTAATTGTGAAATTTCGATATCAGGCAACACACGAGCTTTCGATGCTTGCTGGATATTTACGTTTTTGTCATTAAACCAGCACGCCTGATAACCACTGACTTTAGCTCCGTAAACATCACTGATTAGGTGATCACCAACATGCAAGATGTGTTCGGCTTTAATGCCAAGGTGCTGTTGCGCTTGGTTAAACATGTCTGGGGACGGCTTGGCTCTACCATCAGGTCCAGCTTTCAATATCAGTTGAAAGTAATCACCCAAGCCAATTTTATGTGGGTCGACATTGCCGTTAGTGATTGCGACTAAAGGCAATTTTTCACTCAAGGCTTGCATCACGCGGTGTGTCTCTTGTGGGACATCGACTTGATTTCTTAGCCACAATGCATGCTCTATACCTGATTTCGCCGCCGCCGTCGCTTGCGCCTCTGTGTAACCAAGCTGCATCAACCCGTGTTTGATCTGTGTTTCACGCCATAGAGTCACATCATGCTTTAACTCAGGATTGGCCTGCGCGACTTGAACCTTCACTTGGTGCCACTCATCCAGCGACAAAGTTGACGATACAGGATGCTCACTGAACAGCCACTTCGCCATCTCCTTTTCCACTTTCATGATCACAGGCCAGTTATCATAAAGTGTGTCATCTAGGTCAAACGTCATCGCCTTAATCGGGTTCAATCCACGGTAGAGTTGCATCTATGCCTCTTATTCTTTGTTTCTTTTACGGGCTCTTGGGTGCGCCTGATCGTACGCTTGTGCCAAGTGTTGAAAGTCCAAGTGTGTATAGATCTGGGTTGTTGAGATGTTTTCATGCCCTAAGAGTTCTTGAACTGCCCTTAGGTTCTGACTGGACTCCAGTACATGAGTCGCAAACGAGTGACGAAGCTTATGCGGGCTAATATGACTGGCCACCGCCTGCTTCTTACCCCACTCTTCCATACGCTTCTGAACACTGCGGTGAGAAATACGCGTACCCAGCTTAGAGACAAACAGTGCAGGCTCTCCAGGAGCGGCAAATTCACCGCGTACCTTAAGCCATTTCTCAACACACTCTTTGGCCTGACCAGAAAAAGGCGCCTTGCGCTCTTTATCACCCTTACCGATCACTCGTATCTCACCCTGACGCGCCTGAATGTCCTTTAAGTTGATGCCCACCAGTTCTGCAAGACGCAGACCGGCACCGTACATTACTTCCATCATCGCACGATCTCGAATCGCCAAAGGATCGCTTTCATCGACCTCAAGCAACTGCCCCACTTCATCGACATCAAGGTTCTTTGGTAACGGGCGCTGCTTACGCGGTGCCGATACACCCTTGGCTGGGTTTGCCGAGATCTCGCCTCTCAGCACCAAGAAATCAAAGAAACTACGCAATGAGGAGAGACGTGTCGCCAAGCTGCTCGCTTTAATCCCTTCACGCATGCCTTTACTGGCTAACTGGCGCACCCACGCAGCGTCAACCTGCTGCCAGTCTTTAAGACCTAGAGTCACCAATTGGGCTGCCATAGTTTCTAGCTGCTGTTTATAATTGCGTTGCGTGTGCAGGCTCAGACCTTTCT
The DNA here is from genome assembly GCF_009363355.1 of Vibrio sp. THAF190c. Taxonomy (NCBI): domain Bacteria; kingdom Pseudomonadati; phylum Pseudomonadota; class Gammaproteobacteria; order Vibrionales; family Vibrionaceae; genus Vibrio; species Vibrio sp. THAF190c. The sequence goes on from NZ_CP045338.1 coordinate 3,180,611, forward strand.
CGCTTCGCAGGTATTCATAGAAACGAGAAAGTGGTTTTTGAAGGCTATTGGGAAGAGGTGTGTTGGGCTCTAGGCTCATTATCGATCTGCCAAGGTAAGGTCTCTGCCATATGAGCAACAACGAGTGCTAAATGACGCAAGAAAAGGGTGTCCATGTAGGGCTGAAAGTGACCACCATCTTCACTAGAGAAGGCCAGCAACCCAATCGGAGACTGTTTTGCCAATGGTAGCACTACATACGATCCTAGCTCAGGAGCCAATTGTTCGCCAAATAGGTCTTGGCGATCGGTCTTTCTCAAACGCCCAAGATACGCATCTTTCCCATTAAGATGGTTCAGCGAGAATTTCGCGTAACCCTCATCACTAAGCTGATAGAAACCGCTCTGAGAAAGAATACGCACATACGCTTTCAAGCCAAGCTCAGTTGCCTTCTGCTCTACCGCCTTAATCACCTGCATGAAATCACGACACTTCAGCACTTTATCTTGCAGTGCCATAAACTCATAAAAGGTTTTATCGTTATTGGCTGCCAGTGACATTAAGCTGGTGATCTCTTCTTCAAGCTCTTCAATGCGCTGTCGCTGACGCTTCAACTGCACTTCGACCAAAGAGACAGCACCCTGCTCTACATTATTAATCGCCAAGCGATCGACCAGCTCTTTCCTATCTTGGAAGAAGTCTGGGTTATCACGCAAATATTCAGCAACCACTTCTGCCGTTAGCGCATCGGCTTCTACGTAAGACAAAACCTATCCTTTTTATTATTAATGGTGATCAGCAAGAGAGCTGACCATCAAAGACGTGTGTTGCAGGTCCAGTCATAAACAGTGGTTTACCTGGCCCTTGCCAACTGATCTGGAGGTCGCCACCTGGCAGACTCACTTTAACGTCGTTAGACAGCAGGCCTTGAGTGATACCGACAGCAACCGCACCACATGCTCCGCTCCCGCACGCTTGTGTTTCACCTGCACCACGCTCGTAAACACGTAGGCGAACTTCATCACGCGTCACTACCTGCATAAAGCCTGCATTCACACGCTCAGGGAAGCGCTCATGAGACTCCAACAGTGGGCCAATGGTATCGACATCCGCGGTATCGACATCATCGACGACGGTCACCACGTGTGGATTACCCATGCTGACCGCACCACAGAATAGTGTGTGTTCGTCGGTACGCAAAATGTAGGTTTTCTCTGGTTGCTTAGCTTTGAAAGGGATCTTGCTTGGTTCGAACTCAGGCACGCCCATGTTAACCGTGATTTGATCGTTCTCTTCAATCTTGAGAACCATCTTACCTTTCTTGGTACTCACGTTAATGCTGTACTTGTTGGTCAGCCCTTTCATTCGCACGAAGCGAGCAAAACAACGAGCACCGTTACCACACTGTTCGACTTCGCTGCCATCGGCATTAAAAATACGATAGTGGAAGTCGGTCTCTGGGTCGTACGGAGCCTCAACCACCAGCAGTTGGTCGAAACCAACACCGGTATGACGATCCGCCAAACGGCGGATCAAGTCTGGAGAGAAGAAGATGTTTTGAGTAATGCAGTCCACGACCATGAAATCATTGCCCAAACCATGCATTTTTGAAAAGTGGAAGTGCATAACGCTTAAACTTACTCCGGAAGAATGTTTTCAAGTTCCCACAAGCTCGTTAGCTCTTCACGCTGACGAACAAGGTGAGTTTTATCGCCATCAACCATCACTTCTGCTGCACGTGAGCGAGTGTTGTAGTTTGATGACATCACGAAGCCATAAGCACCTGCAGAACGCACCGCTAGGAGATCGCCCTCTTCAAGAACAAGCGCACGATCTTTACCTAGGAAATCACCAGTTTCACAGATAGGACCCACTAAATCATAAGTCACTGCTTCACCTTCACGAGGAACAACAGGGACAATGTCTTGCCATGCTTGGTATAGCGCAGGACGCATCAAGTCGTTCATCGCAGCATCGATGATGGCAAAGTTCTTATGTTCAGTCGGTTTTAGGAATTCGACTTTTGTTAATAATACACCAGCGTTAGCCGCAATCGCTCGTCCAGGTTCGAAAATCAGCTCTAGATCAGCATGATTATCCAGTCGAGCCAGCAACGCCTTCGCGTAGTCTGATGGTTGAGGCGGTAATTCGTCACGGTAAACAACACCTAGGCCGCCACCGACATCAAGGTGTTTGATATTGATACCATCTGCGCGCAGTTGGTCAATCAGAGCCAACAAACGGTCCGTCGCATCGATAAAAGGTTCAATGTCTGTTAGCTGTGAACCAATATGGCAATCAATGCCGTGAATCTCTAGGTTTTCTAGCTTCTTGGCAAACGCATAAACCGCTGGCGCACGATCAAAGGCGATACCAAATTTGTTGTCACGCAAACCAGTAGAGATATAAGGGTGAGTATTTGCATCAACGTCTGGGTTAATACGCAGAGAAATTGGCGCCTTCACACCCAGCTCGCCGGCAACCTTATTCAGGCGCTCTAGCTCAGGCTCTGATTCAACGTTAAAACACTTAATCTTCAACTCAAGCGCACGCTTCATCTCTGCAGCCGTTTTACCCACACCAGAGAACACAACCTTAGACGGATCACCACCTGCTGCAATAACGCGTTCCAGCTCACCACCAGATACGATATCGAAGCCAGAACCCAATCTTGCCAGTGTATTTAGTACGCCTAGGTTAGAGTTTGCTTTTACGGCATAACAAACCAAGTGAGGGTGCTCACCCACAGAAGAGTCGAACGCATTCCAGTGACGTTCTAGAGTAGCACGAGAATATACGTACAGTGGCGTGCCGTATTGCTCTGCCAGTTGTGAAAGTGCGACGTTCTCAGCCCAAAGCTGGCCATCATCCTGATAGTTGAAGTAATCCAAAATTCTTATCCCTTATCCGTTACGATTGCTACTACATTGTTGATTCACTTATTGCGATTGTTCATTTTGCTGCGCATCATCAGGTAAGTAGAGCGGACCAGTTTGACCACAGCCCGAAAGACCAATAACAGACAACATAAACAGAGCGGTAATTAACTTTTTCATTTTGCATATCGTGATTATTAACTCAATGCCCCCTATAATCGCACCACACTCAAGAAAAGCAATAGGATAGAAAGGATGAACGATACTGAATTTCATCAGCTAGTCGATATACAGATGCAAAACATCGAAGAAGCGATCGATGAATCAGAGGCAGACATCGATTATGAAGTGACTGGCAACGTGATGACGCTAGAGTTTGAAGACCGCAGCCAAATCATCATCAACCGCCAAGAACCAATGAAAGAGATCTGGTTAGCTTCTAAGTCAGGCGGCTTTCACTTCAAGTTAATTGAAGACAAATGGACATGCTCAAAGACAGGCATGGAGCTATTTGAAATGGTGAAAACTGAGTGTGAGAAGCACGCTGGTGAAGAGATCGACTGGGTTTAATCTACCAATGGATACCCCAAAGCGACCAATGTAAAAAGGAGCGACTCAGTCACTCCTTTTTTGTTGCTAAACGTTAGCGATCTTTGAATTACGCGAAGAGAGCGTGGCATCGTTGCGATAAGGCACCACGTAAGATTGCCCATCATCAGGGTGAACAATCTGATAATACTGAGGAAGGTTGAAGTTAATCAGCTTCGACGCCACCTTAGAATCATCTTTCACCGAGGTGTAGAAAGAGTTTACACTCGCAATCATCTCGTCTTTCTGACCACTGTATTGGTGGTAAACCTCAACCTGATTCGACTCATCTAATACGTAGATATTGAAACCCTGATCGGTATCTTCAAAGAAGAACTGAATCAAGCCTTCACTAGCAAAGCCATCCACTACTTCTGGCAGTTGGTACTCTTGCTCTTTATCTAGCATGAGCAGCGGAGAGCCTTTCAGCTTATTGGTTGAGATGCTGCGATAGAAGTCGACCGAGTTTTCCAGCATCTGCACAGATACGCCACGACGCTCGAAGAACAGACCAAACATCTTGTTCGCCAAACGGATTGCTTTAAATCGACGACGCTTCTCTTGCTCGATCGGTTTCAAGCGCAAGTCAATACACTCTGCTAGCAGTTGGTAAACCATATTTCGGATCACGCCGCGTAGGTTTTTGCTGTAACAGAACACATCCACCGACTCTGGCGGCAACGCATCTTGGTGCATCTTACCCAGTACTGTTTTTAGTGCATCAAGCATTGCCGTCTCACCTTGGAAATGAAGCGTTCTCACTTCATGCCAAGAGTTACGGTAAACCAAATCGACACTACCCACTAGGCTCTGGCCTTCTTCACCAAAACTAAAGATATCCGCACTCTTCAAATCAACTTTTAAAGAGCGAGCACTCAATTCTGAGGTTGGGTCGTTCTCAAAGTTAATGAACATCGCCAACTGGCTGATCTCACACGGGCTCGCCAGTGCTTGCATACTCGGACGGCGCTTGCGCAGTGAGAAGGTATTACGCAGGTCGCTCACCATCTGATAGAACTTATCGATATCAATGTGTGCGTCACGAACCACAGAGTGTAGGCGTGTTGACTCAGTGATCAATCCATTAAAGAACGACCACGCAACCAACTTACTCAAGTACTCATGGTGCTCAAGCGATGGTTGTCCCAGAATTCGGTGTGCAATCAGCGGCTGCTTATACAGATACCAACCCGCTTTGTTGGTTTGGCCCTGTCTTACCTCAATAAAGCTCAGATCGGGTTCATGCAAATCCGGAGAAATCTGAGGGTTTAGAAGTGTTACCTTACCCGGCAGCACCTCAAACGCTGCATACAGCTTGCGAGCAAGAATGCTGATGTCTTGTGGGCTGATTGCCGAGGTGATGTCGTTGCGACGTGCAAACTGAATCAGATTACGGTAGCTGAGCATCAACGCATCTAACAGGGCGTGGTGTACAACTTTAACTTGCTCAACCTTCCAGTTACGACGGTTATCCAACTCAACGATGGTCTCATGATCCCAATTCCAAGATTGAGTCATCTCAGTTAACGCTTCACGGCGCCAAGCGACTGACCCTACTCCTGCCTCACGCGATAACTTCTCATGAGTTTTGAGATAGAAACAACGGCGAACAAGATCAAGACGCGTGTCATCGTTAATGCGTTCAAGGTAACGGGTTACCTTCTCAAGCATCAAATAGTAGCTGTCCATCCCATATAGGTCTGGTTCATCAGCAAAGAAACGACGCTTAGTATCGATACTCAAAAGTTGAGTGTGGGGGTATTCCCACGAGTAAGCCTCTAACAAGATCGCTTTTAAAACCGATTTGTACGGAGAGTCGATACTCTTGTACAGCTGCCACAGGTTAGAGCCGAAGTACTCTTCCGCTGGAATTCGGTTTAATTTGCCGAAATCAATCCACTGAGAGCAATCGATGTAACCCTTGCTACAAAGATCATGCACGTATTCGTCGTAACACTCTTCCATTTCTGGAGGGATGATCTGCCAAAGTAGGCGTTGACCCGCTAATCGCACAGCAGAACGATAGAACTCATCCAGTAGCAGTAGATGCTGAGAAGAGCCGCAGTTATCACCGGTCATCTCCTCTGAATAGTTCGAGCGGAAGCGCTGCTCATCCATCAGGAAGAAGTTAGCTTCAACGCCAAGCGTCTGAGCCCAATCGGTAATCAATAGACACTTGTTGGTCAAACTATCGCGAGCACCACCATCCATATCCGGTGATACACACACCCAGATATCAAGGTCACTCGAAGTACTTTGACCAATAGAGGATGTACTGCCCATGGTGTAGAGACCAAGGACCTCAGGGTTATCCGTTTCGGCGAGCTTGCCGCCTAACGTCAGCTCAGTATCTTCGACAAATTGCTTTTGGAATTCATTAGGCGTGAAGCTACGAATTCCAAAAGGAACTTGTTGGTCATAAAAACCAGGCATCATTGGATGGTTGTAGTGAAGCAGTGCGGGGATAAGATGGAATACGCGCTGACTTTGCAAATCCATCAACGCCAACGCACGATCAATGCGCTGTTGATTTAGATTATCCAATCGCTGAATCAAAGTCTGAATGTATGCCTGCAAGGTAAGTCCTTGGTTGAGATTAAATGCACTTCTGTTTAGTTACCGAACGAAAGCAACAACAAAACGTGATCAATTTAACACTTTTACCTTTAATGGTAAAGCAAAGCTGGCGATGCTGCCACCTTTGTTCGTCTAGGAAAAACGCTAAATCCACGGCATGGTAGTGTCCTCTTTATTGACTATTTCTAATAATAGCCCATGTTTCAAATGAGATACCAATCACACTATTTTGGTGAAGTAATGAAATTCCTTTATCTATCAAAGCTCGCAATGATCTAACAGTAAGAATTTTCAGCCCAGAGTGTTAGGATTAGGCTATTACAGACTCATATCGGAATCACCATGACACAATCAACTCCAATCCGTATCGCCACTCGAAAAAGCCCACTTGCTCTTTGGCAAGCCTACTTTGTAAGGGATGCCCTTCAAGCTGCGCACCCTGGTTTAGAAGTTGAGTTAGTGACCATGGTTACTAAAGGCGACATCATTCTCGATACACCGTTGGCGAAAGTTGGCGGTAAAGGCCTGTTCGTAAAAGAACTTGAAGTCGCGATGCTAGAAGGCCGTGCAGACCTTGCGGTCCACTCAATGAAAGATGTGCCTGTCGACTTCCCTGAAGGCTTGGGTCTGGTGACGATCTGTGAGCGTGAAGACCCACGCGACGCGTTCGTATCTAACACCTACAACAACATTGATGAGCTGCCCCAAGGTGCCGTTGTGGGCACATGTAGTCTGCGCCGTCAGTGCCAACTTATGGAATATCGCCCAGACCTTGTAATCAAAGAATTACGCGGCAACGTTGGTACACGCTTAGGCAAACTCGATGACGGTCAATACGACGCAATCATCCTTGCTGCTGCAGGCCTAAAACGTCTAGAGCTAGAAGAGCGTATCCGTAGCTTCATTGAACCAGAACAGTCTCTTCCGGCTGTTGGCCAAGGCGCTGTTGGCATTGAGTGTCGTTTGGATGACGAGCGACTAATCAAACTGCTAGAGCCATTGAACCACCAAGATACGGCTGATCGCGTACTGTGTGAGCGTGCAATGAACCTAACTCTAGAAGGCGGTTGTCAGGTGCCAATCGGGAGTTACTCACTACTCGACGGTGATGACATCTGGTTACGTGCACTTGTTGGCGAACCAGACGGATCAAAAATGGTACGCGGTGAAATCAAAGGCCCACGTAAAGACGCAGAAGCATTAGGTGTTAAGCTTGCGAATCAACTTCTTGATGATGGCGCCCGTGAAATCCTAACTAAGCTTTACGCTGACCAAGACTAATCATGACGGTGTTGGTAACTCGCCCTGGTCTTGAAGGGCAAGCGCTTTGCCAACAGCTCGTGGATGATGGAATCACTGCGATCCATCATCCACTGATTCGCATCGTTGACAACTCTCCCTCCGAACCTCTTTCTGATCTGTTACAGAGCAGCGATATTATCATTGCTGTTAGTCAACACGCCGTGACCTCAGCTCAACGAATTCTTGCACAAAGTAACCAAAGTTGGCCCAGTTCCGTTCTATACCTTGGCGTTGGTCAAAAAACCGCGCACATTTTAAGCAAAGCTTGTAAACAAAAAGTAAACTACCCACAAGTGAGTGATAGTGAACACCTTCTTAGGCTGCCAGAGCTAAGAAATGTGCAAGATAAGGCGATCTTAATACTGCGTGGAAACGGTGGGCGCGAGCTAATACGCGAATCTCTTGTCAATCAGGGAGCACGAGTCTCCTATTGTGAGACCTACCGTAGAGAATATATTCCGATAAACCACCACAATACTTACCCTCTATGGGTTGAACAAAAGATTTCAAAAATTGTCATCACCAGTCAGGAGCAATTGGAGTACTTTACCTCTAATACACCTGATGAGTATTCGAATTGGCTTTTCACAAGACATCTATTTGTCCCAAGCCAACGCATTGCAGAACGAGCCCAACAGCTTGGGTATTCAACAGTTACGAATACGACAAGTGCGACAAACCCAATATTACTGGCTGCTCTCCAGCCTTAGCTAGAAACAGGAAATAAGCATGACAAGCAAAAAAAATAACGAGCATATTGAACCTGAAAAAAGTCCAGAAACTCAGCCGGTAGTTCAAGATGATGTTGTCTCTGAAAGTTCTGAAGAGACAAAAGCAGAGGCTCCAAAACCAGAAGAGCCACAAACCAAGCCTCAAACAACGTCGGAAGAAAATGAGCTAATCGCTAAAGCTGAAAAGCAAGGCAAACGCGGCGTTAAGTTTGGTGCGATTGCCATCGCGATCTCTATTATCTTCAGTGGCGGTATCGCTTTCCAAATGCAGCAAAAAAATGCTGAATACTCGGCGCAAATTGCAGCCCTTCAATCTCAGTTGGAAAATACCCAATCGGCAGTTAACAAAGACCTACAAGCTGTGAAGCAAGAGACCATTCAAGAGGCGTCTCAAGCTGTTCAAAAAACACAGGTTGTACAAGCTCAACAAGAGAAAAGCATTCAAAGCCTACAGCTTGCTGTCGCTGACGTGAAAGGTCGCAGACCAAATGATTGGTTACTTGCAGAGGCAGACTACCTAGTAAAACTAGCAGGGCGTAAGTTATTCTTGGAACACGACGCTGTCAGTGCAACTAAGCTAATGGAAAGTGCTGACCAACGCATTGCTGCACTGAACGATCCAAGCCTAGTGTCACTGCGCCAATCCATGGCGAACGATATTACTAAGCTTCGCACTATCCCACTGATCGATCGTGACGGCTTAGTGCTACGCCTAACCAGCCTGCAACAACAAGTCGATACTCTACCACTGGCAAATGCAATCTTGCCTGAAGCACAAGAACAGAAAAAAGAAGTGGTTTCTGGAGACATCAACGACTGGCAAACCAACCTGATGACTTCACTAAAAGATTTCTCAGGCAACTTCATCACTTTCCGTAGCCGTGATGGCGATGTAGTACCTCTCCTTTCTCCGGAGCAGCACTTTTATTTAAGAGAAAATATTAAGGGTAAGCTTGAGACAGCAATCCGCGCGGTTTACAAAGAGCAAGGTGATATTTATACCGCTGCACTGGAAACAGCACACGAGTGGTCGACAGCATACCTGAACCAAGACAACAACTCGGTAATCGAGTTTGAGAAAGCCATCAAGCAATTGAGCGAACAAAACATCACTGTAAAATACCCAGTGAAGCTTGAGTCTCAAAGCTCTCTTTCAGATGTCATTCGTGACCGTCTACGTCGTGAAGTCACTACGATGACGAGCAAGGAGGAGAAATAATGATTCGTTGGATTTTTCTTTTCTTAGTCCTTGGTGCCGGTCTATTTGTCGGTACACAGTTCTCAGGACAACAAGGCTACGTTCTTATTTCTATTGCCAACAAAACAATAGAAATGAGTGTAACTACCTTAGTTATCTTTGTGATCGCGCTATTGGCCGCACTCTTTGGCCTTGAGTACCTATTTAAGAAGGTGGTATACGCAAGTTCTACCACGTGGAACTGGTTCAGCGTACGTAAGCAAAAACGTTCACGTCGTTACACCAATGAAGGTATCGTTAAACTGCTTGAAGGTGACTGGAAAGGCGCAGAGAAAAAAGTGACACGCTGGGCTAATCACCACGACATGCCACTGCTTTGCTACCTAGTGGCGTCACAAGCTGCACATGAGCAAGGCAATAAAGATGAGCGTGATAAGTACATCGAACTTGCTAGCCAACAAGATAACTCTCAGCTTGCTGTTGAACTAACTAAAGCTAAGCAGCAGATCAGTGAGAGAAACTTTGAAGCCGCTTTTGATACTCTGTCGACCCTAAAAGGCACCTATCCAAGCAACACTGCTGTTCTAGGTCTATTAAAGACGACTTACGTTGAACTGAAGTTATGGCAGCCTCTGATTGAACTGACGCCCAAATTGGTTAAGAGCAAGCTAATCACAACAGAAGAACAAGTCGAATTGGAGCAAAAAGCACAATGTGGTCTACTGCACGATGTCGCTAAGCAACAGGGTAGCGAGGGGCTTATCAGTCACTGGAATAAGCTATCTCGCAAGCAAAAACAAAGTACACACCTTGTCTCTTGTTTTGTTAAACAGTTAATTGCTCGTAAGGCAGACTCAGAAGCATTCACCGTCATCAAAGAGAACATAGCTAAGAGCGAATCAAACGAGCTATACACATTGCTTCCAGAACTTAACCTAGCCGACCACCACCCTGTGGTTGTTATGCTAGAAAAAGCAGTGAAGAAAGATGATAGCAACGCAGAAGCCCACAGTGCTCTGGCGCAGTTCTACCTAAGAGAGCAAAAGTGGACAGAAGCGCAAGCGCACTTTGAAAAAGCGCTAGAGCTTCGTTCTAACGTTTCAGATTATGGTTACCTGTCTGATGCTCTTGAGAAACAGAACCTAACCAAAGCTGCCCATGAAGTTTCACGTAAGGCTTTAGGCTTAGTGAAGTCGGCATAACAAACGTAATGACAACACCACAAAGCCGATGCAGAGATGTATCGGCTTTTTGTACATTTCATTCAGATAATATTCATACCACCTATCGTACTCTTACTTCATTCCCAAATTACACCATGAGTGAGAGTCATCATGTCAAAGTTCGCCACCCTATTACTTACTAGCTTTATTGGCTTCAATACATACGCATCTAACTTAGATATAGAAGCTGGTGAGAACTCCTATAAGACTCTCTGCGTGTCCTGCCATGGCGATCTTGGCCATGGTGATGGTATTGCGGGAAAAGCGCTCCCAGAGCAGCCCTCGAACATTTATGATGGATTGAACTCTTGGTTTGAAAGTGAAGCAGAACTCATCGACACCGTGTTAAATGGTAATGAAGGTATGCCCGCTTGGAACTCCGTCTTCAATGAGAAGGATGTAAAAGATATCTTTGCCTATATCGAAAAGATAAATAGCAAATAACCCTTGGTGTAATACCTAACCATTGCAGGGTGTTTTACTTCTTACGCAACTAATCTGTCTTTGAAATTTGCTCTATATATCTGCAGGAGTTTAGACTCCCTTCTCCTTCCTTCGTCAGTCTAGAGAATGACGAAGGCTTAGCTACAACTAGAAAGACAATAAAGTATCGTACGTGCAACCACCCTCAACTCCTCCTATTTCTGACGAAGCTCCTCAATAAATAGCATGTATCAAGCGGCTTAGTTTCGTTGTCCGAAGACTAAACCACCGATCCCCAGAAGCAATGAAAGCCGAGTCGTAAGACTAGGCTTTCTAATAAACCAAAAGCTGTTGGGTTATTGGACTTTCGTTTCGACCCGCAAGCTATCTAACAACACAATCATCGCTGATTCTCTCGTCCTGAAATGTGTTTACACATTGAGAGGGGGACAGATGGATGTAAAAAAGCCCTGCTATTTCTAGCAGGGCTTATCTGTAAGTAACGAAGTGCCTGTGGTCACAGGAGACTAGGATTCCTTGGTCCAAGACCAAAATACCTATCCCCAGAAACGACGAAAGCCTAGTCGTAAGACTAGGCTTTCTGATAAGTGGCGGAGTGGACGGGACTCGAACCCGCGACCCCCGGCGTGACAGGCCGGTATTCTAACCAACTGAACTACCACTCCGCAGTGGTAAACACGTCTTTAGACGTGGTTCCAAAATTAAAGCCTGGCGATGTCCTACTCTCACATGGGGAAGCCCCACACTACCATCGGCGCTATTGCGTTTCACTTCTGAGTTCGGCATGGAATCAGGTGGGTCCACAACGCTATGGTCGCCAAGCAAATTCTTAAAATCTGGAAAGCTGTTTCTTGTTCTCTTCAAACTCATTCAAGCGTTTGTATCTTATGAGTCCATCAAAACCCCTTGGGTGTTGTATGGTTAAGCCTCACGGGCAATTAGTACAGGTTAGCTCAACGCCTCACAGCGCTTACACACCCTGCCTATCAACGTTCTAGTCTTGAACAACCCTTTAGGACGCTTAAAGCGCCAGGGAAGACTCATCTCAGGGCTCGCTTCCCGCTTAGATGCTTTCAGCGGTTATCGATTCCGAACTTAGCTACCGGGCAATGCCATTGGCATGACAACCCGAACACCAGAGGTTCGTCCACTCCGGTCCTCTCGTACTAGGAGCAGCCCCCTTCAATCTTCCAACGCCCACGGCAGATAGGGACCGAACTGTCTCACGACGTTCTAAACCCAGCTCGCGTACCACTTTAAATGGCGAACAGCCATACCCTTGGGACCGACTTCAGCCCCAGGATGTGATGAGCCGACATCGAGGTGCCAAACACCGCCGTCGATATGAACTCTTGGGCGGTATCAGCCTGTTATCCCCGGAGTACCTTTTATCCGTTGAGCGATGGCCCTTCCATTCAGAACCACCGGATCACTATGACCTGCTTTCGCACCTGCTCGAATTGTCATTCTCGCAGTCAAGCGGGCTTATGCCATTGCACTAACCTCACGATGTCCAACCGTGATTAGCCCACCTTCGTGCTCCTCCGTTACTCTTTGGGAGGAGACCGCCCCAGTCAAACTACCCACCAGGCACTGTCCGTAATCCCGATTCAGGGACCAACGTTAGAACATCAACACTACAAGGGTGGTATTTCAAGGACGACTCCACCACATCTAGCGACGCGGTTTCAAAGTCTCCCACCTATCCTACACATGTAGGGTCAATGTTCAGTGCCAAGCTGTAGTAAAGGTTCACGGGGTCTTTCCGTCTAGCCGCGGGTACACTGCATCTTCACAGCGATTTCAATTTCACTGAGTCTCGGGTGGAGACAGCGTGGCCATCATTACGCCATTCGTGCAGGTCGGAACTTACCCGACAAGGAATTTCGCTACCTTAGGACCGTTATAGTTACGGCCGCCGTTTACCGGGGCTTCGATCAAGAGCTTCGACCGAAGTCTAACCCCATCAATTAACCTTCCGGCACCGGGCAGGCGTCACACCGTATACGTCATCTTACGATTTTGCACAGTGCTGTGTTTTTAATAAACAGTTGCAGCCACCTGGTATCTGCGACTCTCGTCAGCTCCATCCGCGAGGGACTTCACCGATAAGAGCGTACCTTCTCCCGAAGTTACGGTACCATTTTGCCTAGTTCCTTCACCCGAGTTCTCTCAAGCGCCTTGGTATTCTCTACCCGACCACCTGTGTCGGTTTGGGGTACGATTCCTTACAATCTGAAGCTTAGAGGCTTTTCCTGGAAGCATGGCATCAATGACTTCACCACCGTAGTGGCTCGACATCGTATCTCAGCGTTAATGAAGAGCCGGATTTACCTAACTCTTCCGCCTACGTACTTGAACCTGGACAACCGTCGCCAGGCCCACCTAGCCTTCTCCGTCCCCCCATCGCAATTGTAAGAAGTACGGGAATATTAACCCGTTTCCCATCGACTACGCCTTTCGGCCTCGCCTTAGGGGTCGACTTACCCTGCCCCGATTAACGTTGGACAGGAACCCTTGGTCTTCCGGCGAGGGAGTTTTTCACTCCCTTTATCGTTACTCATGTCAGCATTCGCACTTCTGATACCTCCAGCAGCCCTTACAGACCACCTTCAACGGCTTACAGAACGCTCCCCTACCCCGCATACTAAAGTATGCAGCCGCAGCTTCGGTGTATAGCTTAGCCCCGTTACATCTTCCGCGCAGGCCGACTCGACCAGTGAGCTATTACGCTTTCTTTAAATGATGGCTGCTTCTAAGCCAACATCCTGGCTGTCTGAGCCTTCCCACATCGTTTCCCACTTAGCTATACTTTGGGACCTTAGCTGGCGGTCTGGGTTGTTTCCCTCTCCACGACGGACGTTAGCACCCGCCGTGTGTCTCCCGGATAGTACTTACTGGTATTCGGAGTTTGCAAAGGGTTGGTAAGTCGGGATGACCCCCTAGCCTTAACAGTGCTCTACCCCCAGTAGTATTCGTCCGAGGCGCTACCTAAATAGCTTTCGGGGAGAACCAGCTATCTCCAGGTTTGATTGGCCTTTCACCCCTAGCCACAAGTCATCCGCTAATTTTTCAACATTAGTCGGTTCGGTCCTCCAGTTGATGTTACTCAACCTTCAACCTGCCCATGGCTAGATCACCTGGTTTCGGGTCTATATCCAGAGACTGAACGCCCAGTTAAGACTCGGTTTCCCTACGGCTCCCCTAAACGGTTAACCTTGCCACTGAATATAAGTCGCTGACCCATTATACAAAAGGTACGCAGTCACCCTCGAAGGGCTCCTACTGCTTGTACGTACACGGTTTCAGGTTCTATTTCACTCCCCTCACAGGGGTTCTTTTCGCCTTTCCCTCACGGTACTGGTTCACTATCGGTCAGTCAGTAGTATTTAGCCTTGGAGGATGGTCCCCCCATATTCAGACAGGATATCACGTGTCCCGCCCTACTCGATTTCACTGATTATGATGTGTCGGTTACGGGGCTATCACCCTTTATTGCGAGACTTTCCAGACTCTTCACCTGCATCATTAAAAGCTTAAGGGCTAATCCAATTTCGCTCGCCGCTACTTTCGGAATCTCGGTTGATTTCTCTTCCTCGGGGTACTTAGATGTTTCAGTTCCCCCGGTTTGCCTCTTGCTGCTATGTATTCACAACAAGATACTTACTTATGTAAGTGGGTTTCCCCATTCGGAAATCCCAGACTCAAATGGTTTTTACTACCTAATCTGGGCTTATCGCAAGTTAATACGTCCTTCATCGCCTCTGACTGCCAAGGCATCCACCGTGTACGCTTAGTCACTTAACCATACAACCCGAAGAAGTTTCGAGTTGATGATAAATCACCAAGGTTTTTGGTTGTAACAAGAAGGGTTAATTCTCATTACGTGTTTGCCGGACTCAATTTTTGCTTTTTATTTTCACTTTTAAAAAGTGAAGACAAAAAGCCAAGACACTTGAATGTGTTTGTGTTGTGTTTATCTAAAAGATAAACATTGAGAACTTTTAATTTGATTTAAATAACTGTGTTATTTAAATCAGTCAGCTTTCCAAATTGTTAAAGAGCAGATTCATTTCTGAACCATGTTTAAAAGCACTATCGCTAATGCGCTTAAAGATGGTGGAGCTAAGCAGGATCGAACTGCTGACCTCCTGCGTGCAAGGCAGGCGCTCTCCCAGCTGAGCTATAGCCCCAACGAAATCGATATTGACCGCTATCTCTGGGAAAAGATAGTGGTGGGTCTGAGTGGACTTGAACCACCGACCTCCCGCTTATCAGGCGAGCGCTCTAACCAGCTGAGCTACAGACCCAATATCGTCTCTTAACTTTCTAAACCGTATCAATCTGTGTGGACACTTATCGTGAATATCTTCGTATAAGGAGGTGATCCAGCCCCAGGTTCCCCTAGGGCTACCTTGTTACGACTTCACCCCAGTCATGAACCACAAAGTGGTGAGCGTCCTCCCGAAGGTTAAACTACCCACTTCTTTTGCAGCCCACTCCCATGGTGTGACGGGCGGTGTGTACAAGGCCCGGGAACGTATTCACCGTAGCATTCTGATCTACGATTACTAGCGATTCCGACTTCATGGAGTCGAGTTGCAGACTCCAATCCGGACTACGACGCACTTTTTGGGATTCGCTCACTCTCGCGAGTTGGCTGCCCTCTGTATGCGCCATTGTAGCACGTGTGTAGCCCTACTCGTAAGGGCCATGATGACTTGACGTCGTCCCCACCTTCCTCCGGTTTATCACCGGCAGTCTCCCTGGAGTTCCCGACATTACTCGCTGGCAAACAAGGATAAGGGTTGCGCTCGTTGCGGGACTTAACCCAACATTTCACAACACGAGCTGACGACAGCCATGCAGCACCTGTCTCAGAGTTCCCGAAGGCACCAATCCATCTCTGGAAAGTTCTCTGGATGTCAAGAGTAGGTAAGGTTCTTCGCGTTGCATCGAATTAAACCACATGCTCCACCGCTTGTGCGGGCCCCCGTCAATTCATTTGAGTTTTAATCTTGCGACCGTACTCCCCAGGCGGTCTACTTAACGCGTTAGCTCCGAAAGCCACGGCTCAAGGCCACAACCTCCAAGTAGACATCGTTTACGGCGTGGACTACCAGGGTATCTAATCCTGTTTGCTCCCCACGCTTTCGCATCTGAGTGTCAGTATCTGTCCAGGGGGCCGCCTTCGCCACTGGTATTCCTTCAGATCTCTACGCATTTCACCGCTACACCTGAAATTCTACCCCCCTCTACAGTACTCTAGTTTGCCAGTTTCAAATGCAGTTCCGAGGTTGAGCCCCGGGCTTTCACATCTGACTTAACAAACCACCTGCATGCGCTTTACGCCCAGTAATTCCGATTAACGCTCGCACCCTCCGTATTACCGCGGCTGCTGGCACGGAGTTAGCCGGTGCTTCTTCTGCAGCTAACGTCAAGAGATGCCGCTATTAACGACACCCCCTTCCTCACTGCTGAAAGTACTTTACAACCCGAAGGCCTTCTTCATACACGCGGCATGGCTGCATCAGGCTTGCGCCCATTGTGCAATATTCCCCACTGCTGCCTCCCGTAGGAGTCTGGACCGTGTCTCAGTTCCAGTGTGGCTGATCATCCTCTCAGACCAGCTAGGGATCGTCGCCTTGGTGAGCCATTACCTCACCAACTAGCTAATCCCACCTAGGCATATCTTGACGCGAGAGGCCCGAAGGTCCCCCTCTTTGGCCCGTAGGCATCATGCGGTATTAGCCATCGTTTCCAATGGTTATCCCCCACATCAAGGCAATTTCCTAGGCATTACTCACCCGTCCGCCGCTCGACGCCGTTATCGTTCCCCGAAGGTTCAGATAACTCGTTTCCGCTCGACTTGCATGTGTTAGGCCTGCCGCCAGCGTTCAATCTGAGCCATGATCAAACTCTTCAATTTAAGATTTTGTGACTCAATGAATACTGATTACATTACATAGTAATGTTGAATTGACTGTGCCGAATCTTACGATTCGAATTGGTCACTCAGTTCATTGAAATCAAGTTGAAACCGAAGTTTCTATTTTGATATTCATCAACGAGTGCCCACACAGATTGATAGGTTTAAATTGTTAAAGAGCTTTGCTATCAACGCTTTAGCGTTGAAGCGGATGCGTATAATACGCGATTGACTCTGTAAGTCAACATAAAACTCTATCTTTTTTCCTTCAGATTTTGAAAATCTAAAAGCAAAGGTTAGAACTTTATGGTGACTTGCTTAGATACTAAGCAAAGTCGAAATTAAAGCCTGGCGATGTCCTACTCTCACATGGGGAAGCCCCACACTACCATCGGCGCTATTGCGTTTCACTTCTGAGTTCGGCATGGAATCAGGTGGGTCCACAACGCTATGGTCGCCAAGCAAATTCTTAAAATCTGGAAAGCTGTTTCTTGTTCTCTTCAAACTCATTCAAGCGTTTGTATCTTTGAGTCCATCAAAACCCCTTGGGTGTTGTATGGTTAAGCCTCACGGGCAATTAGTACAGGTTAGCTCAACGCCTCACAGCGCTTACACACCCTGCCTATCAACGTTCTAGTCTTGAACAACCCTTTAGGACGCTTAAAGCGCCAGGGAAGACTCATCTCAGGGCTCGCTTCCCGCTTAGATGCTTTCAGCGGTTATCGATTCCGAACTTAGCTACCGGGCAATGCCATTGGCATGACAACCCGAACACCAGAGGTTCGTCCACTCCGGTCCTCTCGTACTAGGAGCAGCCCCCTTCAATCTTCCAACGCCCACGGCAGATAGGGACCGAACTGTCTCACGACGTTCTAAACCCAGCTCGCGTACCACTTTAAATGGCGAACAGCCATACCCTTGGGACCGACTTCAGCCCCAGGATGTGATGAGCCGACATCGAGGTGCCAAACACCGCCGTCGATATGAACTCTTGGGCGGTATCAGCCTGTTATCCCCGGAGTACCTTTTATCCGTTGAGCGATGGCCCTTCCATTCAGAACCACCGGATCACTATGACCTGCTTTCGCACCTGCTCGAATTGTCATTCTCGCAGTCAAGCGGGCTTATGCCATTGCACTAACCTCACGATGTCCAACCGTGATTAGCCCACCTTCGTGCTCCTCCGTTACTCTTTGGGAGGAGACCGCCCCAGTCAAACTACCCACCAGGCACTGTCCGTAATCCCGATTCAGGGACCAACGTTAGAACATCAACACTACAAGGGTGGTATTTCAAGGACGACTCCACCACATCTAGCGACGCGGTTTCAAAGTCTCCCACCTATCCTACACATGTAGGGTCAATGTTCAGTGCCAAGCTGTAGTAAAGGTTCACGGGGTCTTTCCGTCTAGCCGCGGGTACACTGCATCTTCACAGCGATTTCAATTTCACTGAGTCTCGGGTGGAGACAGCGTGGCCATCATTACGCCATTCGTGCAGGTCGGAACTTACCCGACAAGGAATTTCGCTACCTTAGGACCGTTATAGTTACGGCCGCCGTTTACCGGGGCTTCGATCAAGAGCTTCGACCGAAGTCTAACCCCATCAATTAACCTTCCGGCACCGGGCAGGCGTCACACCGTATACGTCATCTTACGATTTTGCACAGTGCTGTGTTTTTAATAAACAGTTGCAGCCACCTGGTATCTGCGACTCTCGTCAGCTCCATCCGCGAGGGACTTCACCGATAAGAGCGTACCTTCTCCCGAAGTTACGGTACCATTTTGCCTAGTTCCTTCACCCGAGTTCTCTCAAGCGCCTTGGTATTCTCTACCCGACCACCTGTGTCGGTTTGGGGTACGATTCCTTACAATCTGAAGCTTAGAGGCTTTTCCTGGAAGCATGGCATCAATGACTTCACCACCGTAGTGGCTCGACATCGTATCTCAGCGTTAATGAAGAGCCGGATTTACCTAACTCTTCCGCCTACGTACTTGAACCTGGACAACCGTCGCCAGGCCCACCTAGCCTTCTCCGTCCCCCCATCGCAATTGTAAGAAGTACGGGAATATTAACCCGTTTCCCATCGACTACGCCTTTCGGCCTCGCCTTAGGGGTCGACTTACCCTGCCCCGATTAACGTTGGACAGGAACCCTTGGTCTTCCGGCGAGGGAGTTTTTCACTCCCTTTATCGTTACTCATGTCAGCATTCGCACTTCTGATACCTCCAGCAGCCCTTACAGACCACCTTCAACGGCTTACAGAACGCTCCCCTACCCCGCATACTAAAGTATGCAGCCGCAGCTTCGGTGTATAGCTTAGCCCCGTTACATCTTCCGCGCAGGCCGACTCGACCAGTGAGCTATTACGCTTTCTTTAAATGATGGCTGCTTCTAAGCCAACATCCTGGCTGTCTGAGCCTTCCCACATCGTTTCCCACTTAGCTATACTTTGGGACCTTAGCTGGCGGTCTGGGTTGTTTCCCTCTCCACGACGGACGTTAGCACCCGCCGTGTGTCTCCCGGATAGTACTTACTGGTATTCGGAGTTTGCAAAGGGTTGGTAAGTCGGGATGACCCCCTAGCCTTAACAGTGCTCTACCCCCAGTAGTATTCGTCCGAGGCGCTACCTAAATAGCTTTCGGGGAGAACCAGCTATCTCCAGGTTTGATTGGCCTTTCACCCCTAGCCACAAGTCATCCGCTAATTTTTCAACATTAGTCGGTTCGGTCCTCCAGTTGATGTTACTCAACCTTCAACCTGCCCATGGCTAGATCACCTGGTTTCGGGTCTATATCCAGAGACTGAACGCCCAGTTAAGACTCGGTTTCCCTACGGCTCCCCTAAACGGTTAACCTTGCCACTGAATATAAGTCGCTGACCCATTATACAAAAGGTACGCAGTCACCCTCGAAGGGCTCCTACTGCTTGTACGTACACGGTTTCAGGTTCTATTTCACTCCCCTCACAGGGGTTCTTTTCGCCTTTCCCTCACGGTACTGGTTCACTATCGGTCAGTCAGTAGTATTTAGCCTTGGAGGATGGTCCCCCCATATTCAGACAGGATATCACGTGTCCCGCCCTACTCGATTTCACTGATTATGATGTGTCGGTTACGGGGCTATCACCCTTTATTGCGAGACTTTCCAGACTCTTCACCTGCATCATTAAAAGCTTAAGGGCTAATCCAATTTCGCTCGCCGCTACTTTCGGAATCTCGGTTGATTTCTCTTCCTCGGGGTACTTAGATGTTTCAGTTCCCCCGGTTTGCCTCTTGTTGCTATGTATTCACAACAAGATACTTACTTATGTAAGTGGGTTTCCCCATTCGGAAATCCCAGACTCAAAAGGTTTTTACTACCTAATCTGGGCTTATCGCAAGTTAATACGTCCTTCATCGCCTCTGACTGCCAAGGCATCCACCGTGTACGCTTAGTCACTTAACCATACAACCCGAAGAAGTTTCGAGTTGATGATAAATCACCAAGGTTTTTGGTTGTAACAAGAAGGGTTAATTCTCATTACGTGTTTGCCGGACTCAATTTTTGCTTTTTATTTTCACTTTTAAAAAGTGAAGACAAAAAGCCAAGACACTTGAATGTGTTTGTGTTGTGTTTATCTAAAAGATAAACATTGAGAACTTTTAATTTGATTTAAATAACTGTGTTATTTAAATCAGTCAGCTTTCCAAATTGTTAAAGAGCAATAATAGCTCGAAGCTTTCGCTTCAAAACCATCAATCTGTGTGGACACTTATCGTGAACATCTTCGTATAAGGAGGTGATCCAGCCCCAGGTTCCCCTAGGGCTACCTTGTTACGACTTCACCCCAGTCATGAACCACAAAGTGGTGAGCGTCCTCCCGAAGGTTAAACTACCCACTTCTTTTGCAGCCCACTCCCATGGTGTGACGGGCGGTGTGTACAAGGCCCGGGAACGTATTCACCGTAGCATTCTGATCTACGATTACTAGCGATTCCGACTTCATGGAGTCGAGTTGCAGACTCCAATCCGGACTACGACGCACTTTTTGGGATTCGCTCACTCTCGCGAGTTGGCTGCCCTCTGTATGCGCCATTGTAGCACGTGTGTAGCCCTACTCGTAAGGGCCATGATGACTTGACGTCGTCCCCACCTTCCTCCGGTTTATCACCGGCAGTCTCCCTGGAGTTCCCGACATTACTCGCTGGCAAACAAGGATAAGGGTTGCGCTCGTTGCGGGACTTAACCCAACATTTCACAACACGAGCTGACGACAGCCATGCAGCACCTGTCTCAGAGTTCCCGAAGGCACCAATTCATCTCTGAAAAGTTCTCTGGATGTCAAGAGTAGGTAAGGTTCTTCGCGTTGCATCGAATTAAACCACATGCTCCACCGCTTGTGCGGGCCCCCGTCAATTCATTTGAGTTTTAATCTTGCGACCGTACTCCCCAGGCGGTCTACTTAACGCGTTAGCTCCGAAAGCCACGGCTCAAGGCCACAACCTCCAAGTAGACATCGTTTACGGCGTGGACTACCAGGGTATCTAATCCTGTTTGCTCCCCACGCTTTCGCATCTGAGTGTCAGTATCTGTCCAGGGGGCCGCCTTCGCCACTGGTATTCCTTCAGATCTCTACGCATTTCACCGCTACACCTGAAATTCTACCCCCCTCTACAGTACTCTAGTTTGCCAGTTTCAAATGCAGTTCCGAGGTTGAGCCCCGGGCTTTCACATCTGACTTAACAAACCACCTGCATGCGCTTTACGCCCAGTAATTCCGATTAACGCTCGCACCCTCCGTATTACCGCGGCTGCTGGCACGGAGTTAGCCGGTGCTTCTTCTGCAGCTAACGTCAAGAGATGCCGCTATTAACGACACCCCCTTCCTCACTGCTGAAAGTACTTTACAACCCGAAGGCCTTCTTCATACACGCGGCATGGCTGCATCAGGCTTGCGCCCATTGTGCAATATTCCCCACTGCTGCCTCCCGTAGGAGTCTGGACCGTGTCTCAGTTCCAGTGTGGCTGATCATCCTCTCAGACCAGCTAGGGATCGTCGCCTTGGTGAGCCATTACCTCACCAACTAGCTAATCCCACCTAGGCATATCTTGACGCGAGAGGCCCGAAGGTCCCCCTCTTTGGCCCGTAGGCATTATGCGGTATTAGCCATCGTTTCCAATGGTTATCCCCCACATCAAGGCAATTTCCTAGGCATTACTCACCCGTCCGCCGCTCGACGCCGTTATCGTTCCCCGAAGGTTCAGATAACTCGTTTCCGCTCGACTTGCATGTGTTAGGCCTGCCGCCAGCGTTCAATCTGAGCCATGATCAAACTCTTCAATTTAAGATTTTGTCGACTCAATGAATACTGATTACATTCCCTATTCTTACGAATAGTGACTGTGAATTGACTGTGCCGAATCTTACGATTCGAATTGGTCACTCAGTTCATTGAAATCAAGTTGAAACCGAAGTTTCATTTTTTGATATTCATCAACGAGTGCCCACACAGATTGATAGGTTTAAATTGTTAAAGAGCTTTACTTTTTCGAGGCTTACCTCTCAAAGTGGACGGCCATTCTAGCGAATTAACATTCAGTGTCAAACACTTTTTGAAAATTAATTTTTTCGAATTTTCGTCTTACTGATTACTGCTGAAGCCTTGTGGCGCCTGCCGTGTCAGTGAGGCGGCATTATAGAGATACCTAAGAACTTGGCAACTACTTTTTCATAAAAATTGAATAAATAGGGGTTAACTGCCTAATAGTTCATCAAAACCAAAAAAAGAGAGCATTTCTGCTCTCTTTTTGAACGAATTAATACGCTTTTAGTTAAATAAATGCGTAGGCATCAGCGTACATATGCTCGCGTTTCGCATCTTTTTTCTCAGTAAACTGTTCTCTTGCAGCGCCTGCCATTTCAAAACGACCTGCAATATAGATGTCGTAATCAGCCAGAGACTCAAAGTTATGGTTAATTGCTTCTAGCACATTACCGGTTTGACCGTTCCATGCTGCTGGTGCGTCTTCTACTACTGGCACGAAGTGAACATTGCTGTGCTTTTCTGCAATCTCAGTTAGTTCTGCTTTCGCGTAAAGCTGGCGCTCATCTTTAGCACCCCAGTATAGGTGAATCTCTTTTTGGCTATTCTGGGCGATACAGTGATCAAGAATAGAACGTACGTAACTGAAACCCGTACCACCAGCTACTAGCAATAGTGGACGATCGCTCTCTTCTTTTACCCAAGCGTCACCGTGAGGCGCATCAATCGCGATATCTCCATCTTCTGCTAGCGCTTTTTGCATAGCTTCTACTACTTCTAGTGCGTAAGCGTTATGTTCTGCGGCACCGATATGTAGCTCTAGTTCACCTTCGTGACGGCAAGGGCTGCTCGCAATTGAGAATGGGCGCTTATCTTTCTCGCCCATCTCTACCATAAGGTATTGACCAGCTTTAAATGCTACTGGGGTTTCTGGGTGAAGTAGAATCTGGTACGTGTTACACGCCAACGGCTCGATAGACTTCACTTTACATTTAATTGTCATGCTATTCCTCTCACAGACCTTTAATCAGCAAAGGTCAGGACTAAATTACTTTCTGCTATTGCTTGGCAAGCGAAGATCCAACCTTGTTGCTGCTCTTTCTCTGTAAGCATTGGCTCAAGGTGGTAACTGACTTGCCCTTCTAGTTTTTTGCACATGCACATCGCACAAGCGCCGACTTGGCAACGGTTAGGGAAGTTAATGTTGCTGTTGAGCGCAGCATCCAACACCGTTTGCCCTTTTTCTATATCGAAGGTGATATTTTCTGGATACAAGACTACTTGGTAGCTCATAAGATTCCTAGTTGTTCCCAGATACTATCAACTTTTTCGACAATCTTTGGATCTTTTGTAATGGGTGTGCCCCACTCGCGTCGACACTCTTGACCTTGAATCTTATTCGTCGCATCCAATCCCATACGAGACAGTGAAGATGGTTGTGATTCAAAAATCGTATCGCGCGCCGGATCCATTCGCGTGGTGATCGCCCAGATAATATCGTTCCAATCACGAACATTAACGTCGCCATCACACACAATCACGAACTTGTTATCAGCAAACTGCTGCCAGATGGTTTCCATCACTTCTTTTGCATGATGCGCCTTCGCTTTCTCAATAGAAACCACGACCATGCTGCTATTGTTATTTTGCAGATGGATATCGATGATTTCTGGATGAGCTTGCTTGATCTGTTTTAGCGCTTGCTCGCATACCGGCTTGTCTTCACTTACAGCAGAAGCTTCAGGAGACAGTTCAAGCTCAGCATCCCACTTCTTGGTGATATCCAGCCCCATCTTAGAGCCTAAGCCCACAACTGGAGATGCAAAGTCGAGAGAATCAATAGGGGTGCTTTCTATCATCAATGTGTCACGCTTAGGGCTCATATGTTCCGCCATCGCTGCAGTGACTTCAGACCAATCACGTGCATTAACACTCTCATCGCATACCAGTACAAACTTGGTGTACATGAACTGACGTAAGAAAGACCATACCCCCATCATCACGCGCTTTGCATGACCCGGGTACTGTTTCTTCATGGTCACTACTGCCATTCGGTACGAACATCCTTCAGGCGGTAGGTAGAAATCTTCTATTTCAGGGAACTGCTTTTGCAGAATTGGCACGAACACTTCGTTCAGCGCAACACCTAATACTGCAGGCTCATCTGGCGGACGGCCTGTGTAGGTGCTGTGATAAATAGGGTCTTTACGCATAGTGATATGAGTAATGGTAAACACATGGTGTTTCTCTTTCTCATTGTAGTAACCCGTGTGATCACCATATGGACCTTCATCAGCAAACTCGTTCGGGTCGATATAGCCTTCCATCACAATCTCTGCGCTGGCTGGCACTTCTAGATTATTACTAATCGATTTAACCACTTCCGTTTTGCTACCACGCAGCAGACCAGCAAACGCGTACTCAGACAGAGTATCTGGCACTGGCGTTACCGCACCTAGAATGGTAGCAGGATCAGCGCCAAATGCGACAGATACTGGGAATGGTTTACCTGGGTTGGTTTCCATCCAATCACGTAGGTCGAGAGCGCCACCTCGGTGGGCAAGCCAACGCATGATGATCTTATTCTTACCAATCTTCTGTTGGCGGTAGATACCCAAGTTTTGGCGTTTCTTGTTTGGCCCACGAGTAACCGTCAAGCCCCAGGTTAGTAGTGGCGCGACGTCGTCCGCCCAGCAGCTCATTACCGGAACTTTATCGAGATCAACCTCGTCACCCTGCCAAACGATCTCTTGGCACGACGCTTTACGCAAGCGCTTGGCTGGCATGTTTAGGACTTGCTTAAAGACCGGTATTTTTTCTATCGCATCTTTAAAGCCTTTTGGCGGCTCTGGCTCTTTAAGATAAGCCAGTAGCTTACCTACTTCGCGTAACTCTTTAACGTCCTGACGCCCCATACCGATAGCCACACGCTCCGGCGTACCAAATAAGTTGGTCAACACAGGCATGTTATAGCCAATTGGGTTTTCGAATAACAATGCAGGACCACCAGCACGTAATGTACGATCGCTGATCTCTGTCATTTCATAATCGGGGTCGACAGGGTGAGAAATGCGCTTTAGCTGACCAATCCCTTCTAGGTGATCAATAAAGTCGCGTAAATCCTTATAACTCATAGGGCTTCTAATGCTGATTAATCTGCAAGCAGTATAACAAAAAGGGGCATCCTGAGATCCCCCTTTTTAGTAAGGTTATTGCGAGGTAAAACCCAGTTACGGTAGCACTTTCTGGATTACAGAGCTTTTAACTTGTGGGTTATCGTTAACTAAGTCTTGTAGCCACCCCGTGTGACCTTGTTTAGCTAACTCACGTGCGACCAACGAGGCGTCGTCTGCTATCGCCATGCGAGAGACTAGAAATGCTTTTACCTCTTCCGAAAGTGGGTTCACTCTTGTGAGTAAGGTGATCGCTTCTTCTTTTAGGCGTGGGTTCTTAGTTGCTGCCATCACCTGCTCTAATGCGAAAGGTTCTTTGCTTTCAGCCAAACGTACTAGCTCTGCTTGACTATGATAGTCGGCTTTCATCTTCCACAGGATTTGGTAGACCTCAGGGTCTTCGCTGACTTGTGCCAAGCGTACTACCACTTCTGTTGATGGTAACCAACTCACGATTGGCGACTCGGTTAACTGTTTAGCTAGGTAATCAACCGCCTCTGGAGACAAACTATCGAGTTCACGAACTAACAATGCTTCTCGCGTTTGAACCAGATGGTCCGCTCCTGTTAGCCACGACTTTAAATCGAGATCTTTCTTTTCAGCATTTAATACAAATACCAGGGTATTTTGGTCTTCGCGGAACTGTTTGATAAGACGGTTAGCAATAGATGGGTAGTTAAATGCAGGAACCGTAAATTCGTAGCCATCACCACGCTCTAAAACTTGGTAGGTAGGTGTAATCGCGAGCTGTTGCTCGACAAAGATCGACATCTTAGGAGTAAGAACGATACCTTGCTGCTCTATCTTTTTGAGCAGTTGATAGCGCGCGACTTCCTGCTGGGGAAAGGTAAGACGCTCAAGGGCAAAGCGCAATGAGTTCACTTCATCGCGCATCACTAACTCTAGAAACTCTGAGGTCTTTTGTTTTACTTGGTCATTCTCCAGCCATGTTTCGACTGTTTGAGGAGACATCTCTGTCGCGAACGATACGCTGACAGGTGTAAATAACAGTGAAATAGACAGGAGTATTGACGACAACAGTCCATGTTGCATTTTAACTTCCTTGTAACACTTTTGGTTATTCTGCAAGCTACTCGCCAAAAATGCAAATAAAAAGCGCTACCAGTGGCAGCGCTTCATAGTCGTTCTAGATAACGATATCTAACTTATTGACGACGCATTGCGTCGAAGAACTCATCGTTAGTCTTCGTCATCGCTAGCTTGTCGATTAGGAATTCCATTGCATCGATTTCGCCCATTGGGTGAACAATCTTACGTAGGATCCACATCTTCTGCAGTTCATCGTTCTTCGTCAGTAGTTCTTCACGACGAGTACCAGAGCGGTTGAAGTCGATTGCAGGGAAGACACGCTTCTCAGCGATCTTACGGTTCAAGTGGATTTCCATGTTACCTGTACCCTTGAACTCTTCGTAGATAACTTCGTCCATCTTAGAACCGGTATCAACCAGTGCAGTTGCTAGGATAGTTAAGCTACCACCCTCTTCTACGTTACGTGCAGCACCGAAGAAACGCTTAGGACGGTGTAGTGCGTTCGCATCCACACCACCAGTCAGTACTTTACCTGATGAAGGTACTACGGTGTTGTATGCACGTGCTAGACGAGTAATAGAGTCAAGTAGGATAACAACGTCTTTCTTGTGTTCAACAAGACGTTTCGCTTTCTCGATAACCATTTCTGCAACTTGTACGTGGCGAGATGCTGGCTCATCGAAAGTCGATGCAACTACTTCACCTTTAACTAGGCGTTGCATCTCGGTTACTTCTTCTGGACGCTCATCGATAAGAAGTACCATCAGCTCACACTCAGGGTGGTTGTGAGCAATGCTTTGTGCAATGTTCTGAAGCAGCATTGTCTTACCCGCTTTAGGCGGAGCAACAATCAGACCACGCTGACCTTTACCAATTGGTGATGCAAGGTCTAATACACGTGCTGTGATGTCTTCAGTAGAACCGTTACCGCGCTCCATAACCATACGCTCGTTAGCGTGTAGAGGGGTAAGGTTTTCAAATAGGATTTTGTTACGAGCGTTGTCTGGTTTGTCGTGGTTTACCGTGTTTACTTTAAGCAGAGCAAAGTAACGTTCGCCATCTTTAGGTGGGCGAATCTTTCCGGCAATTGAGTCACCAGTACGTAGGTTGAAACGACGAATCTGACTTGGCGATACGTAAATGTCGTCAGGGCCAGCTAGGTATGAGCTGTCTGCGCTACGTAGGAAACCAAAACCGTCTTGCAGAATTTCTAGAACACCATCACCGAAGATGTCTTCACCACTTTTTGCATGTGCTTTAAGGATGGAGAAGATAATGTCCTGTTTTCTTAGACGAGCTAGGTTTTCTAGGCCTAGGCTTTCGCCAAGTTTAACAAGTTCAGATACAGGTCTGTTCTTCAGTTCTGTAAGATTCATTGTGGTGGATGCTTGTTTAGTCAAAATAAGATCTGTTTTCTAGTTAAGAGGGATTCGGTCACAGGATCGACCAAGAAGAGAAATTTGTTCAATTAACGTGCGATAAATTATCACTAAAACTAAGCCTAGTCTATAGCTTAGAAAAAACAAAACCGTGCATTTGTTAACTGCACGGTTTCTTTTTATTGCTTGCCTATTATAGGTTCGCGTCTAGGAACTCTTTCAGTTGAGTTTTAGACAGAGCACCAACTTTAGTTGCTGCTACGCCACCATCTTTGAAAAGAAGTAGCGTTGGAATACCACGGATACCAAACTTAGGTGGTGTACCCGCGTTTTGGTCGATATTCAGTTTACCGATAGTGAGCTTGCCTTCGTACTCGTCGGCGATTTCATCAAGAATCGGCGCAATCATTTTACATGGACCACACCATTCCGCCCAAAAATCAACAAGAACCGGGCCTGCAGCGTTGATTACTTCGTTATCAAAACCTTCATCAGTAAGCTGCAAAATCTTATCACTCATCTTCCACTCCAATGTGTTTTTTAGAACTGGTTGGATGATAACCAGTAAATAGATGCCCTATTGGAATGTATTTACTTTCGTATTGCAAGCTTAAGCTGATATTCTATAGCTATGAAAAAGACGCATATCACAGAGCAAAAGTTCGCCGATTTGGATTTAAACGCCCAAGTCATTGAAGGATTGGAGAAAAAAGGGTTCGAATATTGTACCCCGATTCAAGCCTTGGCGCTGCCGGTACTGCTCACCGGCCAAGACATCGCAGGCCAGGCCCAAACGGGCACTGGTAAAACGCTCGCGTTTCTTACTGCTACCTTTAACCACCTGCTAAATACGCCTGAACACGAAGGTCGTAAGCCAAATCAGCCTCGTGCGATTATTATGGCTCCGACGCGCGAGCTAGCGATTCAGATCTTTAACGATGCTGAGCCTCTTATCGCGAATACTGGTATTAAAGCGGCACTTGCCTACGGTGGCGAGAGCTACGATAAGCAGTTAGCGAAACTAGAAGACGGTGTAGACGTTCTGATCGGTACTACTGGCCGTATCATCGACTTCTACAAGCAGAAGGTATTTAACCTGAACCACATCCAAGCCGTTGTACTGGATGAAGCGGACCGTATGTTCGACCTTGGTTTCATTAAAGACATCCGTTTCTTGTTCCGTCGTATGCCTGAGCCAAAAGATCGCCTGAACATGCTGTTCTCTGCGACGCTTTCTTACCGCGTACAAGAATTGGCGTTTGAGCACATGCACAACCCTGAGCATGTTGTGGTTGAGCCTGAGCGTAAAACTGGTCACCGTATCAAAGAAGAGCTGTTCTACCCATCAAACGAACACAAGATGGCACTACTGCAAACTCTGATCGAGGAAGAGTGGCCTGAGCGTGCAATCATCTTTGCTAATACTAAGCACAAGTGTGAGTCTGTATGGGGCCACCTAGCAGCTGACGGTCACCGTGTTGGCCTACTAACGGGTGATGTTCCTCAGAAGAAACGTGAAAAGATCCTTGAGCAGTTCACTAAGGGTGAAGTTGACCTCCTCGTTGCAACCGACGTTGCGGCACGTGGCCTACACATTCCTCAAGTAACTCACGTGTTCAACTTCGACCTGCCGGACGATTGTGAAGATTACGTTCACCGTATAGGTCGTACTGGCCGTGCTGGTGCAAGTGGTCACTCAATCAGCTTCGCTTGTGAAGATTACGCAATTAACCTTCCAACAATCGAAGAGTACATTGAGCACGCAATCCCAGTTTCTGACTACGATGCTTCGGCACTTATTGAAGATCTGCCAGCACCATTGCGCCTGCGCACGCGCAACCCGCAACAGCGCCGCTCAAACAACGGTGGTTCTCGTAACGGCAACCGTAAGCCGAACCAAAACCGTCGCCCACGCCAGCCGCGTCATAACAAGGAAGCTTAAACGCCTATGACTCAAACAGTGTCACCCCCGCTATACGCTGCTATCGACCTCGGGTCGAACAGTTTTCATATGCTCGTTGTGCGTCATATCGATGGCAGCGTCCAAACCATGGCCAAGATTAAGCGCAAAGTTCGTTTAGCTGCCGGCTTAGATGAAAATAATGCTCTTAGCTTAGAGGCTATGCAGCGAGGTTGGGATTGTTTGAGTCTCTTTGCTGAGCGACTTCAAGATATTCCTACTGAAAACATCCGTATTGTGGGTACTGCTACCCTGCGTACCGCAACCAATGTGGATATTTTCTTAGAAAAAGCAAACCAGATTCTTGGTCACGACATTAATGTTATCTCTGGTGAAGAAGAAGCTGCGACTATCTATAAAGGCGTAGCGCACACCTCCGGTGGTAGCGGTCGTCGTTTAGTGGTCGATATTGGTGGCGCGAGCACAGAGATGATCATCGGTGAAGGTTTCTCTGCCAAGGCACTAACTAGCCTAAAAATGGGCTGCGTGACATGGCTTGAGCGCCACTTTAAAGATCGCCAACTGACGGCAAGCAACTTTGAGCACGCGATTGATGCTGCCAAAGCGACACTAGAGCCAATCCTAGAGAGTTACACCAAGCTAGGTTGGGATGTGTGTGTGGGCGCGAGCGGCACAGTACAGGCTCTGCAAGAGATCATGCTAGCGCAAGGCATGGACGAGGTTATCACTCATGCCAAGCTTAAGCGTCTGCAAAAGCAAGCAATGATCGCCGAACGTTTAGAAGAGCTAGAGATTGAAGGTCTAACTCTAGAGCGCGCTTTGGTATTCCCAAGCGGCCTTTCTATTCTGATTGCAATCTTTGAACTGCTTGAGATCGACTCAATGACACTGGCCGGTGGTGCACTGCGCGAAGGCCTAGCCTATGAGATGGTCGATGAGCTGCGCCAAGATGACATTCGCGCACGCACGATTGCGAGTGTTCAATCACGCTACCAGATGGATACTCAGTACGCTGAGCAAGTTTCTCAGCTGGCTGAGTCTCTTTACCAACAGGCTGGCAGCAGTGAGTGGATTGCAGAGCCTCAAGCTCTCGTCATGTTACAAACCGCAGCCAAACTGCACGAGATTGGTCTCACTATCGATTTTAAAAAGGGTGGTGAGCATAGTGCTTACTTACTTCAGCATCTCGATCTGCCAGGCTTTACACGTGCGCAGAAGCACTTCCTTGGCGAGCTAAGTCGTCGTTACCGTGAGCAGTTAACATCACTGCCGGAACAACATGCAATTTCAGGCACCAGCGCGAAACGTGTACTGCGCTTGTTGAGACTGGCTATTCTGTTAACTCACCGTCGTAACCCAGAACTAGAGCCAAAAGTAAGACTTGTTGCCGATGGCGATAACTTAACAGTGACCATCGATAAGCAGTGGCTTGCGAGTAATCCGCTTACCGCAGCCGAGCTAGAGATTGAAGCCAACCGTCAAACCGACATTGGTTGGCCACTGACCATCGTTGAGTCGTAGTCAGTACACTTGTTTTAGATACACAAAAGGCCTTCACAACTGAAGGCCTTTTTTTATTTACTTCCCTGCCCGCTTCTTTTCCACACTTCTACTCATACGCTCCATGACGAGAGTGCTGACTCCGAACCATGGCATTAATCCGATTGAATGGGGAATGCTCTCTTCCATTTCTTACGGCGATAATCACTATATACGCAGTAGAGTTTGAAGGTGATAAGGATAAACATGACGTACCTCTAATGACAAAGAGCCGCCATTCTACAAACGCACACTCGCGCAGCATCAGCAAAGGATTACCGTTCAATAATAACGATATAAGGAAAATATAAACCAATACCTATCATTAACTTAGACGGAAAAAAACACATTCTAGATAGAATATTGAAAGGTATAGAGGGGAGGATAAATTGGTTATAGAAGGCATTAGAAATAAAAAAGCGCCCTTTAACTGGAGGTTAAAGAGCGCTGGGAAGTCAAAGGACGCTGAATAGATAAATCGTCGTTCTCTAAGCGTTTACACCCGTTGCTTTAAAACTAGGGTTAACCGCCGTCAGCTTCTTCACGATGTAGTTCAGTAGTACGCCGTACATCGGTACGAACAGGCCTAAGCTGATCACCAACTTAAAGCCATAGTCCACCAGAGCAATCTCGGTCCAATGTTCAGCCATGAATGGATCTGGGCTTTGGTAGAAAGCAATCGCAAAGAAAGCGATGGTATCAATTGCGTTACCGAATAAGGTTGAACATGTCGGTGCAATCCACCACTGTTTCAGTTGGCGCAGACGGTTAAATACGTGCACATCAAGAATCTGACCTAACAGGTACGCCATAAAGCTTGCTGCTGCGATACGAGCAACAAACAAGTTAAACTCGCCAAGCTGTGCAAAACCTTGGAACTGGCCTTCAAAGAACACAACCGATAAGAAGTACGACACCGCTAGTGCAGGCAACATCACCAAGAAGATGATTTTACGCGCTAACTGAGCACCGAAAATACGTACGGTCAGGTCGGTCGCTAGGAAAATAAACGGGAAAGTGAACGCGCCCCATGTGGTATGCATACCGAAGATGGTAAAAGGCAGCTGAACAAGGTAGTTACTTGATGCAATAATGATCAGGTGGAATAGAACTAGCAGGGCTAGAGCTTTGCGCTGTTGCGCAGGCGTAAAGTTACTCATGCGGTACCTTTTTAGTTTGGTTTGGGGGTGAGGGAACCCAAATCGAGTGACTTATTCATTTATCATGAACAAGGCTCTTACCAATAATGTGAATAAAAAATCTGTTTAACTTTGCTCTATTGAGCGGCGGGCGATTATACATTAATCAATTTTGACTGCAATGAGAGGAATAAACGCAAACGTTTATCCCTAACATTTCTTCATTTCAGTAGTGATTCCGCGGGAGTAAAATTAGAAGCCGCGTTTAAACAGAGAAGCCAGATAATCGAATTCTTCTCGACTCGCTTCTGGGCTTAGAGACTCAAACCAGACTGACTCGCTGTAATGTTCAGACTTAAGAAACAACTGACACCCTTCAAAATCCACCAGCCAAGAGTGCATATCCGCATCCCACTGCTTTTCAATCACACTGGCAGAAAGCAGCGCAATTAGCTTCTCTCCTAACTCAGGAAAAGTGTCAAAGTCAAAGCTTGGCGTGGTAATCAGCAGTCGCCCTTCTTCAGCAAGATATTCTCTCAGTCCAAATTCCATTTTACTTCTCTATTTATAATTTTCGGGACGTTAACCGTGGTTGGTAATGTGTTCTTGAATCAAATCAAGGAACGGATCGGCATATTTGTCCAACTTACGCTGGCCAACACCGTTGACTGCTAGCATCTCACCGTAAGAGGTTGGCAAAATTTCCGCCATGTCGATCAGTGTGGCATCACTGAAGACAACATAAGGCGGCAAGCCATCTTCATCGGCAATCGACTTACGTAGCTTGCGCAGCTTAGCAAATAGCTTCTTATCGTAATTCTTGCTGCTGAGCTTATCGGACTTCGCACTACGCGCAGCAGTATCCAGACGTGGCACTGCCAACTCTAGAGTCATTTCACCACGCAGCAGTGGACGAGCTTCTTCGGTCAGTTGCAACGTAGAGTTGCGAGTGATGTTTTGAAACAACAACCCTTTATGAATTAACTGACGGAAAATACTGATCCAGTAGTCATGGCTGTGGTCACGACCAATACCATAGGTAGAAAGCTTGTCATGCCCATTGTCTCGTACACGGATGTTCTGCATACCGCGCATCACTTCAACCACATAACCCATACCAAAAGATTGGTTTACTCGATACACGCATGAAAGGGCTTTTTGCGCCTCTTCTGTAGCATCAAAGTGCTTTGGTGGATCAAGGCAGATATCGCAGTTGCCACATGGCTTTTCACGATACTCACCAAAGTAGTTAAGCAGTACCTGACGACGACATGTCTGAGCCTCAGCGAAAGCACTCATCGCATTGAGCTTATGAGTCTCTACCTGCTTTTGTGGCCCATCATCTTTCTCATCCAACATACGGCGTAGCCAACCCATATCTGCTGGGTCGTACAACATCATCGCTTCAGCAGGCAGACCATCACGCCCTGCTCGACCCGTCTCTTGATAGTAAGACTCGATGTTTCTTGGGATGTCGAAGTGCACAACAAAGCGTACATTGGGCTTGTTGATGCCCATACCAAACGCCACGGTCGCTACGACTATCTGAATATCATCACGCTGAAACGCTTCTTGTACATAAGCGCGTTCGTCTGTATCCATACCAGCGTGATAACCCGCGGCGCGAATGCCGTTGTTACACAGCTTCTCGGTGACCATCTCTACCTTCTTGCGGCTACCACAATAGATGATGCCGCAATTACCGCGCTGGGTTTCTAGGTAGCGCACCACTTGAGAAACCGGTTTGTGCTTCTCTACCAGGTTATATCGGATATTAGGGCGGTCAAAGCTGCCTAAGTAGGTGTGAGGATCCACCAGCTGCAAGCGCTGAATAATGTCTTTACGCGTCGCATCATCCGCGGTTGCCGTCAATGCCATATAAGGGACATGAGGAAAATACTGCTTAAGCTGACCAAGTGATGCGTATTCGGGACGGAAGTCATGACCCCACTGCGAGATACAGTGTGCTTCATCCACTGCGATCATCGACAGCGGCAAGCCTTGCAAGCGCTCAATGAAATCACGCATCAATACACGCTCAGGTGAGACGTAAACCATCTTTAATTGGCCTGAGTTCATGCGATTGAAGACTGAAATGAGCTCTTCACGTGGCATTGAAGAGTTAATACACTCTGCCGCCACACCATTGGCCTTGAGTTGGTCCACTTGATCTTTCATGAGCGAAATTAGTGGCGAGATAACTAATGTGAGCCCCTCACGCACTAACGCGGGAATCTGATAACAGAGCGACTTACCACCACCAGTTGGCATGATCACCAGGCTATCTTGCCCGGACACCGCCATATCGATCACCTCTTGCTGACCATCTCTGAACTCTTGATAGCCGAACACCTCCTCAAGCACGCTTTGAGCGCTGATGGTGGTATTGGTGGTTTGTTCTGCAATCAAAGTAGCGGTCATTGGGTATCCTAATCGCGGGGTTAAATAAGCTCGCTCAGCAGTAAAGCGAGGCGACACATTGTAGAGGGGAATGGTGGTGAATAAAACCGCAAATTATTAGGTGAAACGGTCTAACGCTCCTATACTGACCAACTCTCTTTATAAATCTTATTCATAAGCACTCTGTGCCAGAGATAATTCATGACACCAGAACAACAACAGCGTACACGCCAAGGTATTTTGCTTGCGATTGGTGCGTATACGATGTGGGGCATTGCGCCTATATATTTCAAATCGTTAAGTGAGGTTTCTCCGTTAGAGATCCTGAGTCACCGTGTAGTTTGGTCTTTTTTCTTACTCGCTTTTCTACTACACCTTGGCCGCAGCTGGCGAAATGTTCGCGACACACTAACCTCCAAGCCGAAGATGACTTATTTGGTTGCTACCTCTCTATTGGTGGGTGCCAACTGGTTAATCTTCATCTGGGCGGTCAACGCCAACCACATGCTCGACGCCAGTCTAGGGTATTACATCAACCCGTTAATTAATGTGGTACTTGGTATGATCTTTTTGGGCGAGCGTCTCAGAAAGCTGCAGTGGTTTGCGGTTGGCTTAGCCGCGATTGGTGTCTTGATTCAGATTGTCGCGTTCGGTTCTATCCCTGTGGTGGCGATTGCTCTCGCCTTCTCATTCGGCTTCTATGGCTTGCTAAGAAAGAAGGTCAGCCTCGAAGCACAGACCGGCCTATTTATTGAAACCTTAGTGATGCTACCTGCTGCGGCCATCTACCTGCTGTTTATCGCGGATAGCGCAACATCGGACTTAGCAGCGAACCCAATGACGCTCAACCTGCTGCTGATCGCTGCTGGTATCGTTACAACCTTACCTCTGCTGTGTTTTACTGGCGCTGCAACACGACTCAAGCTATCGACACTCGGCTTTTTCCAGTACATCGGCCCAAGCTTGATGTTCTTATTAGCGGTCCTCATTTATGGCGAAGCCTTTACGACAGATAAAGCCATCACCTTTGCCTTTATTTGGGGCGCACTGGTGATCTTCAGCTTTGATGGACTGCGCCACAACAAAAAAAGCAAACGCACTCAACAGTGATGTGATCGTTTTTTACAAGACAATTTAGAAATACAGAGATAAGCTTGGTTGGATTGATGATAATTTAACCAAGCTTTTTTATACCATGGATAAAGTCCACTACTACTCAACACCCACTGAAGATATCAGCCTGATCCAAGCTCAATACCAAGAGTTTGCCTTTCAGCGCCACTATCATTTGGACTTTCACATTGGTTTGATTACCCAAGGACAGCAAAAATTCGTCTATAAGGGTACTAGCCATCATGTGGGAGCGGGTCAGGTAGTAATCATGCCACCAGATGAGCTGCATGATGGTCACTCAAAACTAGATTCAGGCTATCAGGTCAGCGTGTTCTCAGTATCTCCTCAATGGTTTCAAGATCTTGCGGATCCCGACCAAAACGGTCACACATTGAGCTTTTCGAAGCTGATCCTTTCTGATCACGCCGCTTTTTCACAACTACGCAACTTGCATGGCTTGCTCATCAATCAAAATATCAGCCAACTCGCCCAAGACTGCCTCCCTTTTGAAGGATTTTCGACGATTGTGGATCGTTACGCCAAGTTTGGATCCAAAACCGAGACTCAACTAGGTAATCAATCTATCGAAACACTGAAAGAGTATTTAATGGCAAACCTAGACCAGCCAGTACGTTTAGAGCAGCTCTCTGAACTATGTGACTTATCAACCACGCAATTCCAGCGCCACTTTAAGAACAAAATGGGCATTACACCTTATGCCTGGCTAAGTCGTTTGCGTATGGAGCAGAGCATGAGGCTCATCAAATCAGGTGTGTGTGGTACTGACGTGGCGCATCAAGTTGGTTTCTACGATCAAGCGCATTTCTCAAAGGCGTTCAAGACAACCTTTGGTGTCCCGCCTTCACAAATCAACTGAGTGTTGATTATTTACAATTGCTCTGTGTGAGATCTAGGTAAGCTACCCCATATACCAACAACAGTTAGAATCTAGCTAAGCGTTATCGAGATTAGACAATGAACGAAATCACCATCCTTATCACCCTAGCCTCTATCCACTTTATTGCTTTAATGAGCCCCGGTCCTGATTTTGCGCTTGTGGTCCAAAATGCCACACGTCACGGTAGGCAGACAGGCTTGTACATCGCGCTAGGTTTGTCGTGTGGGATTTTACTTCACTCATTACTGAGCTTGACGGGCATCAGCTACCTGGTCCACCAGCAACCAACCCTATTTGCGGTTATCCAATTGTCGGGTGGTAGCTACTTACTTTACCTAGGTTATGGCGCACTCAAAGCGACTTGGCAGACGATTCAAAGTCATGATGACGACAATCAAGCGCTCAACTCAAAAGATCTTATTCTGACCAACAAACGTGAGGCGTTTTCTAAAGGCTTTGCCACTAACATCCTCAATCCAAAGGCGTTGGTGTTCTTTATCAGCTTGATGTCGAGCTTAGTCCCTGCAGATATGTCATTGTCGGGCAAAGGCTTTGCGCTACTTATCTTGTTTGGTCTGTCGCTATTTTGGTTCTCACTATTGGCTTGGATGCTGTCAACCAAAGCACTTCAGAAAAAGCTGCATGAAGCGACCGTTTACATTGACGGCTTGTGTGGCGCGCTATTCAGCATGATAGGTTTAAGTATCTTATGGCAATCGGCTTCATCATTGATCGCCTAAATTAGAATCAAGATTACAATTCGTTAACAACGTACTGGCTAAATATCGTTTCCACTGCCAATCTAGCTCTGCATATGAAAAGGAGAAGATCATGCAGTGGAAAACAAAACTAACAACCCTCGCCACTTCTACCCTACTTTTTGCCTCTCACGTCAGTTGGGCAAATCAAGCTGCCGATTCCGTCGCCCCAGAACAAAGTAGTGGTT
This sequence comes from Vibrio sp. THAF190c, assembly GCF_009363355.1. Lineage (NCBI taxonomy): Bacteria > Pseudomonadati > Pseudomonadota > Gammaproteobacteria > Vibrionales > Vibrionaceae > Vibrio > Vibrio sp. THAF190c. The sequence continues at coordinate 3,218,540 of NZ_CP045338.1, forward strand.
TAGAAGCCAAGCAACTCGTCAAAGCCAACGATTGGATGGTCACAGCAGCCAACCCATTGGCAACACAAGCAGGCGCTGACGTACTTGCGCGTGGTGGTAACGCGGTAGACGCCATGGTTGCCGTACAACTTATGCTTGGCTTGGTTGAGCCACAATCGTCTGGAATTGGTGGTGGTGCCTTCCTTGTCTATTTCGATAATGAAGCCAAACAGCTAAAGACCTACGATGGCCGCGAGACAGCACCACTAGACGCGACTCCTCGCCTGTTCCAAGACGAAAATGGAAAGCCTCTTAAATTTTACGATGCCGTTGTTGGCGGACGCTCAGTTGGTACACCGGGTACCGTTCAATTGCTATGGGACACTCACCAGAAATACGGCAAGTTGGAGTGGGCGTCACTGATAGAGCCCGTCGCTCAATTGGCGAAAAAAGGCTTTACCATCAGCCCACGCTTAGCAACATTGATTGCCAATGATCAAAAGCGCCTTAGCCGCTTTGCCACCACCAAGGCCTACTTCTTCAATGCCGATGGCAGCCCGAAAACCGCAGGAACTCTTCTTAAAAACCCAGAGTACGCCGCAACACTAGAGGCCATTGCCAAAGACGGTGCCAAAGCGTTTTATCAAAGTGAAATCTCTGCAGATATCATCAACACAGTACAAACTGCCAAGGGGAACCCCGGTGTCTTAGCGCAAAAAGACTTCGACGCGTACTCTATCAAGCGGCGTGAGCCAGTATGTTCCGCTTATGGAAGCTACGATATCTGTGGTATGGGACCACCAAGCTCAGGAGCGCTCACTGTCGGACAAATCTTAGCCATGACTGAGCAGTTTGATCTCAAATCTTGGGGACCAAACGATGCAAAATCTTGGCAAGTGTTAGCAGACGCTTCTCGTCTAGCCTTTGCAGACCGAGGTATGTATATGGCAGACCAAGATTACGTACCAATGCCAACTCAAGGGTTAGTAAACACTGACTACCTTAAAGAACGGGCGCAGCTCATCACTGCAGGAAAGGCATTGGAAAGCGCGCCATCAGGTACGCCACCTTGGGATCACGCGATGCAAAGAAGCCAAGATATCTCGATTGAGCTTCCTTCCACCAGCCACTTCAATATCGTCGATAGCGATGGCAATGTCGTGTCCATGACCACCACGATTGAGAATGCGTTTGGCTCGCGCTTAATGGTGAGAGGCTTCCTACTTAATAATGAATTAACCGACTTCTCATTCAAAACTCATAACGATGGTAAGCCTATTGCTAACCGCCTAGAACCGGGCAAGCGTCCACGCTCTTCGATGGCGCCAACTATCATTATGCAAGATGACAAGCCTTACATGGCGATTGGCTCTCCGGGTGGCAGCCGCATCATAGGTTATGTTGCACAGGCAATCATCGCTCACACACAGTGGGATATGGATATTCAGCAAGCGATCAACCAACCACACTTTCTAAATCGTTTTGGTACCTTAGATCTGGAAAAAGGTACCTCAGCCGAAAACTTCAAACCTGAGCTAGAAAAGATGGGATTTGAGGTCAATATTCGCGATCTTAACTCTGGTTTACATGCTATTCGCATCACTAAAGATGGCCTAGAAGGGGCTGCAGACCCTCGTCGTGAAGGTGCAGCGATAGGTAAATAGTCGGTTATTACGCCTTTTTACTCACTGCCTTGTGAGAGATCTCTTACAAAGCAGTGAGTATATATCGATATTTAACTAAGAAAACTAGCAACAACAGCACCTAAACCATTGAAATAAAACAATACGTCTATTTTGACACCAATATTACTGTGAGAAATTTGAGTTTCAGCCATTGCTGATAAATTGGGGATCGGTAATATGAATGGTGTCGGAAGGATGCTGACACGGAACAGGAAAACACCAAGGACTTGGTTATCTTCAGGATGAAGATTCGATTACTCAGGATGAATAATCGGCACGGATAGCGAAATTGGACATTGAATGGACGCAATAGTAACTAGGATGGTTGCTACTAAGGAAAGACAATGGACACCTCTGGACGAGGAAAGGACTGAACATCAGGATGATGTAAGGGACACCGCTCAAGGAACAAGTGACGCGCGCTAACGAGGATTGTTGGCAGATCAGGATAAGATCGAGGACACCGCTAGGAAGGCGACGAAAGGAATACGCTGAAGGATAACAGCACACTATCATGGATTAGATGCATGGAGCACACTTAGTAGCCGGATTGCTGCGAGTAAGACTATAGACCCCGATGAGCGCAAGCTCTCGGGGTTTTTCTTTATCTGCTGTTTATCGCCTTTCTGGGTACTCAACCTAAGTATCGCTCAACAAAAAAGCCGCCCGAAGGCAGCTTTTCAAATCACTCTAGTTTTCTTGCACTTAACCTAGCTTCTCTAAACGAGCATAAGCAGTCACCAGCCATTTGATACCCTCGCCGTTGAAGGCCACCTGAACTCGGCTCTGTGGACCACTGCCCTCAAAGTTGATAATGGTACCTTCACCAAACTTAGGGTGTTTAACACGTGAACCTAAGCTAAAACCAGTTTCGTTGAAGTTCTCTTTAACCGCGGTTTGTCCAAAGCGACCGCTACTTGCCGGACGACTTACCTGTGCTTTCATTCGTACTTCATCAAGACAAGTTTCAGGCAGTTCTCGAATAAATCGTGATGGCTTGTGGTACTTATCTTGACCATATAGGCGACGCATTTCTGCGTAAGTGATGTAGAGCTTCTCCATTGCACGCGTCATACCTACATAACATAGACGACGTTCCTCTTCCAAGCGCATCGCATCTTCGGCAGACATCTGGCTCGGGAACATTCCTTCTTCGACACCAACCATGAACACCATTGGGAACTCAAGACCTTTAGCACTATGCAGAGTCATCAATTGAACAGCATCATCAAACTCGTCTGCCTGCCCCTCACCCGCTTCTAGCGCGGCATGAGTCAAAAATGCCGTCAGCAAGCTCATCTCTTCGGCTTCTTCCGGCTTCTCGAATTGACGAGTCGCCGTTACTAGCTCTTCCAAGTTCTCAATACGAGCCTTCGACTTCTCGCCTTTTTCTTGCTCATACATAGCAAACAAGCCAGACGACTTAATCACGTGGTCAGTCTGTTCATGCAGGCTCATCTCATGAGTGTCATCTTCTAGTGCGTTGATAAGCTCGATAAATCGGCTCAATGCCCCTGCTGCTCTGCCCGCCAAAACCTGCTCTTCAAGAAGTGCGATACTCGCCTGCCACATCGTCGCGCCACGATCGCGTGCAGCAAAACGAATGGTCTCTAAGGTTTTATCACCCATACCGCGCGTTGGCGTATTCACCACACGTTCAAAGGCTGCGTCATCATTGCGGTTAGACATCAATCGCAGATAGCTCAGTGCATCTTTGATCTCCTGGCGTTCGAAGAATCGCATGCCGCCGTAGATGCGGTAAGGTAATCCACCTTGAATCAAAGCTTCTTCGAGTACACGAGACTGGGCGTTGTTACGATAAAGCATCGCCGTATCATTCAATGCTCCACCCTTGTCTTGCCACTCTTTGATTTTGCTCACCGTAAAGCGCGCTTCGTCGAGCTCGTTGTAAGCAGAATAAACCGAGATAGGTTCGCCATCGTTGCCGTCCGTCCACAGCTCTTTACCCATACGCTCAGTGTTATTCGAGATCAGTTCGTTCGATGCTTGCAAAATGGTCTTGGTTGAACGGTAGTTCTGTTCCAGACGAATGGTGGAGGCACCTGGGAACTCATCTAAAAACTTTTGGATATTCTCAATTTTAGCGCCACGCCAGCCGTAGATTGATTGGTCATCATCACCTACGATCATCACTCGACAGTCAGGACCTGCCATCATGCGTAGCCAAGCGTATTGAATGTTGTTGGTATCTTGAAATTCGTCGACCAAGATATGCTTAAAGCGCGCTTGGTAGTGTTCACGAATGTGCTTTTTATCACGCAGAAGCTCATGACAACGCAGCAAGATCTCAGCAAAATCGACCAGACCAGCACGATCACACGCCTCTTGATACGCAGCGTAGATCTTAAGCCAGGTCTTGGTGACTGGGTCATTGTAGGTATCAATATGGCTTGGACGTAATCCTTCGTCCTTCTTGCCATTGATCCACCAAGACGCTTGTTTCGCTGGCCACTGCTTCTCATCGAGATTTTGCGCTTTAATCAGACGGCGCAATAAACGAATTTGATCATCGGAATCAATGATCTGAAAGTCTTCTGGCAATTTCGCATCTAAGTAGTGAGCGCGCAAAACACGGTGACAAATACCGTGGAAGGTGCCGTTCCACATACCTGAAGAGCTACCCATCATCAGCTCATCAATACGACCACGCATTTCAGCGGCCGCTTTGTTGGTAAAGGTCACTGACATGATAGAAAACGGCGACGCCTGCTCTACGGTTTGCAGCCATGCGATACGGTGAACCAACACTCGCGTTTTACCACTGCCTGCTCCCGCTAAGATCAGCAAGTTTTCTAAGGGTGCAGCCACTGCCTCACGCTGCTTGTCGTTGAGGCCATCGAGTAAAAGCGAAGGATCAATCATTTGGGTTTGCTCACTACTGGGTATTTATACATAAAAGTTGATTATAACCTAAACACAGAGCGCAGTTTAGGAGAATAAGAAGAAAAAATATCCAAAAATAAATTATTAATAATCATAACCTTACACATCGATATATCATTTATTTCTATAAATCTTCAGTTCTTTTGAAATTATTTCTTAGTTCTTCCTATCCTTTTTACTAAGCAAGTTAACAAAACCTTAACCTGCTCAATGTAAATAACAATTAAGTCTAGAGGGAATGACTATGAAAAATTCTAATCTTGCTGTAACTGCTGCAATCACAAGTGTACTAGCGTTTGGTGGTACTGTTCTAACTTCGGCTCCTGCAGAAGCGGCAGCGAAAGAAAAGTGTTATGGCGTGTCTAAAGCTGGTCAAAATGACTGTGCGACTAAAACAAGCTCATGTGCTGGTACAGCAAAAGAAGATAACCAAAGCGATGCATTCGTTGTCGTACCTAAAGGGCTTTGTGGCAAGCTTACTGGCGGTAGCACTCAATCTTCATAATACCCGCTATAAACCAGGTGAGCATGCCTATCAGCTCACCTGGATTGTTCCACCCACCTAAGGAGAATACCTGTGGCTCATCCTCTACACCCGCTGGCAGGCGTGGGTTTAAGAACACCTCACTTAGATTATTTTGGCCACAACTCTAATAAGGTCGACTGGTTAGAGATCCACAGTGAGAATTACTTCTCCCCACATGCAAAAGCAACTGAACAACTCAGAGCAATTCGACAAGACCATGAGATTAGCTGCCACGGCGTAGGTTTATCACTGGGTTCTGTGGAGCGTATCAGTCAGGAGCACTTATTCCAGCTCAAACGCCTAATTAGCGACATTCAGCCGTTTTTAGTATCAGACCATCTAAGTTGGAGCCAAACCGGTGGTCATCATTTCAATGACCTATTGCCACTGCCTTATACCCAAGAAGCACTCGATGTCTTTTGTCGCAATGTATTAGAGGTTCAGGATGCTCTGCAAAGGCCACTACTTGTTGAAAACCCTTCGAGCTACCTCGCATTCAAACACTCGACAATTCCAGAGTGGCAGTTCCTAGCAGAAGTTCAGAAACGCACTGAGTGCCGATTGTTGCTCGACTTCAATAATATTTTTGTTTCTTCGTTCAATCATCAATTCAGTTGTGATGACTACCTCGAGGGAATTCCGGCCGATGCAGTGGACGAGATCCACCTTGCTGGTTTTACTAAGAAGCAGCTAGAAGATGGTGAGATATGGATAGACACCCACAGTAAGCCTGTTTGTGATGAAGTGTGGCAACTGTACACACAATGGCTTATGACTCACGGCGCGCGGCATACATTGATCGAATGGGACTTAGATATCCCAGAGCCAGAGGTGTTGCTTAATGAAGCTGAAAAAGCCAGCTACCTACTGCATCAATATCAAAATGCAGAGTCATTACGAGGCCAAGCATCATGAGTTCCTTAGCTGAAATACAACAAGCATTTGGTGATGCACTCCGTTATCAAGGTGAAGATTCACTGTGTCAGGTCGTTAGCGATCACTTCTCAGATAGCCAGAGGCTACAAATCTATCGTAACAACTTCGTAATTGGCGTTAGTGATGTACTTGTGGCTACCTATCCTCTTGCCCAAGCCTTAGTTGGTGAAGAGTGTTTCGCCCAATTGGCACGTCATCATGTGCTTAGTACGCCACCTCAATCGGGTGATATAACAGAATACGGGGAAGGCTTTGATGAGGTCGTTAAGCACTTTCCAGCGGTTGTCGAAGCCGCTCCTTACCTGGCAAATATGATTCAGTACGAGTGGCACAAAGATGCGCTAATGCGTGCCGAACCAAAGCCCGTGACGACAGAGCAATATCCACTGGCTGCTCTCTCTGCAATTCCAGAGCATCAGCATGCTGAGTTGGTGTTTCACTTGCTTCCAGACATTGTCTTGCTCAACTTCGATTATCAAGTGCTGACTTTAGAACAAGCCATCATCAATAACCAACTCGACGGACTCAATATCGCCCAACCGGAATTTGCTGTCTTACAGAAAATAAATAACCATACCTTGGAGCCTCATATCGTGACGTCAAAAGTCTTCCAGCTTCTGCAAGCCTTCCAAGCCCAACAAATGCTCGCTGATATCGACCCAACGCTGCTAGCCCATCTTAACGATGTCTTGGCGCTCAATATCATCTCTGGATTTTCTATTAGCGGCGAATAGGAGAAATAAAATGGATAACAACACCGTGACCAACATGATGGCTCAATACGATAGCCTCGTTGATAAGTTCCAGGCCCTGTTTGTGCCAGCGTTACTGCTGTTTTGTCGCTTATGGGTTGCTTGGGTTTTCTTTAATTCCGGGCTGACCAAGATTGCCACTTGGGATAGCACTCTGTTTCTGTTCGAGCTTGAGTATCAAGTCCCGCTCATTCCATGGGAAATGGCGGCCTACATGGGTACCGCTGCAGAGTTGATTCTTCCAGTGTTTATTGCATTAGGCTTGTTAAGTCGACCTATGGCGGTTGTCTTATTCGCCTTCAACGTAATTGCAGTCGTCTCTTACCCAGTGCTTTGGGACCAAGGTTTCTACGACCACCAACTGTGGGGTCTGATGATACTGATTGTGATTGTTTGGGGTGCGGGTCCATTCTCATTAGACCATATCCTAAAACGACAATTCCGAGGCTAACCATTGCCCCTCAAGATCAAAAAAACCACTCATTCGAGTGGTTTTTTATTTACCAAGTAACATCACATCATTACTTGTTCAGAAATGCCTGTAGATCTTCTGCAGAAATGCCTTGCTCTACCATCTCTTTTGCTAACAGTTGAACTTGTTCACCTTTACGGTCTTCAATCACACTCTGAAATTGGAACACAATATCGCGTAGTGTGTTAATTGGAACCTGCTTTGCAGCGCTGCGAATACGCTCACCACTTTGGTTACCAAGCTCGTTCAGCAATTTTCCAAACATGACCTTTTCAGGAGCGTCTTCCATTTGTTCTAAGACGCGTGCCATTTCGTAGGTTGTTAATGACATTACAGTATTATCCGTTGTGATACTCACATTTTAATGAGCGATAAATATACCATGTTTTAACGATGGAAAAACTGTCCATCTGTATAATTTGTCATCCAATTGACTTACGCCTGCTTAAGGACGCCATGCCACGATTTTCCAGCCTTACCAAACAGTACAAATAGTGCTGGAACAATCAGGAACATCTGCAATGCAATCATCACTTGTGGTTCCAATTGCAGTCGCTGCATAGTACCCACCAACAACCCGGAACCACTCATCTGGAACAGGCCTAATAGCGCAGCAGCCGTACCCGCTCGGTCACCAAATGGCTCTAGTGCTTTACCAGCAGATGCGCCAAGAATCCATGCAAAACCAACTGAAGATAAGAAAATTGGGAACATAAACGCTAATGCTGTTGCCTGGTTCGCCAGTACCAACATCAGTGCGCCTGCTAAGCCCAACAGAAGAACACCAACTACCAATGTCTTGTAGGTACCAAAGCGATCCATGAACTTAGGAGCTGTGAATGCCGCAATGATATTGAATACTGCATTAATACCAAACCAGAAAGTAAACTCGTTCATGCTCAAGCCTAGGTTTTCCATCAACACCACTGGCGCAGATGTTACGTAAGCTAAGATTACAGCCATTGCCATCAAGCACAACGAAGCATGGAAGATAAACGATGGCGTCTTAAGTACTGACCAGTAACGCTCAAACTTAAATACCGCAACCTTCTCTGTCGCTGGATTGGTCTCTTTCATCTGGAAGAACAGAATAGCGCCGACAATCACAGCAAAGCCAGCCATAAAGCTGAAATTGGATCGCCAGCCAAACTCTTGAGTTAGCCAGCTACCTAAAATAGGCGCTAACGCTGGAATAAAACAGATAGCACCGTTTAGGTAGCTGATCATCTTGCCACTTTTTTCAGGACCAAATAGATCGCGAACTGTTGCGAACGCAGCAACGGATGTTGCACACGCTCCTAATCCTTGAAGCAGTCGAGCCATCAACATCATATCAATAGATTGAGCGGCCCACGCCAAGCAAGCGCTCACTGCATAGATGCTGATACCACCAAGGGCAACAGTTCGGCGACCTAATTTGTCCGCAAGGGGGCCGGCAAACAACTGGCCAACACCCATCGCGAATAGGAACCAGGTAATGGTGTCTTGAGCTAATGCATGTTCCACGTGGAACGTCTCTGAGATTTGAGGTAAAGCTGGTAAGTAGATATCGATAGCCAACGGGCTAAATAGAACAAGCATTGCCAATAATGCTACTTGCAACTTACTCGGGGATGAATGCACAGACACGCGATTTTCCTGGTTGATAAATGATGATGGGAATCATAACCAACTAAAGATATGAACAAAAATGGCTTATACTCATTACCATTATTCCCATATGGAAAATCTCATGAATCTTGAAAAATTGTCTCGAATTGACCTCAATTTGCTAGTTTGTTTGCAGGTTCTCCTTGAAGAGCTCAGTGTCACCCGCACCGCTCATCGGCTGTGTTTAAGCCAATCAGCCGTCAGTAAATCACTGGCAAAGTTAAGAGAGCAATTCGACGATCCGCTCTTTACACGTAGTGCTCATGGTTTGCGTCCAACGCCCAAAGCAGTGTTCTTAAAGCCGCGCTTGGAAAACCTTATTAACCAACTTGAAGTGCTGACACAACCGGAAACTTTCACGCCTTACAATAGCGATCACAGCTTCCATATTGCCGCCGTTGAGAGTGTCTACCCGCTTATCCTGCCGCACTTTCTGCCAGCGATTTTCCAGCAAGCGCCACACGTCAACATCAATACTCACGCCTGGTCAGAGCAAACCTTTAAAAAGCTTCAGCTTGGTGAACTCGATATCGGCTTAACCGGTAAAGACATCGATATTAATGACGCGCGGCTCACCATGCTGCCACCCGATGATATCTGTGAGCAAGAGATCTACCGAGATGCTCAGATGTGTGTTTTAAGGCGCAACCACCCAGCCCTTGAACACAATTGGGACTTGGAGACCTACTTGGCCCAAAGACACGTTCAAGTAAGGTGTGATGGTAACGACCGCTGGTTGCTTGACTATAAACTTGCGGACATTGGTCGACAGCGCGATATCGCTATCTCAGTTCCCGATTTCAACAGTGCAGCTAGCTTGTGTACTTACACCGATTTTGTATTCACTGCTCCAAGCCATTTTACTTATCTTGTTGCAAAACAGATGGATCTCGTCGTGGTCCCCCTGCCCCTAGAGTTTCCCCCGATGGCATACACTCTGTTCTGGCATAGAGACAGAGAGAATGACCCAGCACTAACTTGGTTGCGAGATATCATCAAAGAAAAAACCCTACACCTTAGATAAAAATGACGTACGCCGTTTGCTCTCTTGCGATAAAATGAGTAGCTTAACTGTCGATAGTCCTTTTTGGCTCATCTATGGCCAGTTGTATTCCAGCTCAATTGAAATATCGACCTTGTTCAGTTGACCCATGTCTTACTGTAAGCAGATGGATACAGCGTCCACACCTGAGCATCAAGGAGCGGTAATTTGAAGGAATAAACACAGATGCATAACGATACTCAAAGCCGCGTGAATGCAATTCGCGAATGGCTAGCACAACACAATATTGATGCCCTACTTGTCCCACACGAAGACGAGTACTTGGGTGAATACGTACCGGCTCACAATGAGCGCCTACATTGGCTAACAGGCTTTACTGGTTCAGCGGGCGCTGCTGTTATCACCAAAGACAAAGCTGCAATGTTTGTCGATGGTCGCTACACGGTACAAGTGACAAAACAGGTACCTGCCGAACTTTTCGAATATCGTCACCTGATTGAAGAGCCTGCTCTTGACTGGATCAAAGAACAGCTTGCTCAAGGTGCATCTGTTGCTATCGACCCTCGAATGCACAACTCAGCATGGCTAGATGTTGCACAAGCTAAACTAGCTGGTGACATCGAACTTAAGATCTTAGAAAGCAACCCTATCGATGAATTGTGGAGCGACCGCCCTGCACCTGTTGTTTCTGACATACGCTTAATGCCAACAGACGCTGTTGGTCAATCAAGTGAAAGCAAGCGTAAAGAGATCGCAGAGCTTATGAAAAAAGGGGGAGCTGATAGCGCAGTTATTACAGCTCTAGATTCTATCTGTTGGTTGCTCAATGTTCGTGGCTTAGATGTATCACGCTTGCCTGTTCTGCTTTCTCACGCAATTCTGCATGCTGATTCTAGCGTTGAGTTCTTCTTAGACCCAGCACGCATCCCAGCTGAATTCGCTGCGCATGTTGGAGCGGATGTTACTGTTCACCACCCAGAAGCACTTCAATCTCGTTTAGAAGTTCTAACAGGCAAAAACGTTCTTGTGGACCCAGCAACCAGCAATGCTTGGTTTAAGCTAGTGTTACAAAACTCAGGCGCGAATGTAGTCAGCAAAGCTGATCCATGTCTAATGCCAAAAGCAGCAAAAAATGCTGTAGAAATCGCGGGTATGAAAGCATGTCATGTTCGCGACGGTGTTGCTATGACTCAGTTCTTATGTTGGTTGGATGCAGAAGTTGCTGCAGGTAACCTACACGATGAAGCAACGCTATCTGACAAGTTAGAGGCTTTCCGTCAGCAAGATCCAACACTGATGGACCTAAGCTTTGATACTATTTCTGCAGCCGGTGGTAACGCAGCAATGTGTCACTACAACCATGAGAATCAACCAGAGCCAGGTAAGCTTGAGCTTAATACCCTTTACCTTGTCGATTCGGGCGGTCAGTACCTAGATGGTACAACAGATATCACTCGTACCATTGCGATCGGCCAACCATCACAAGAGATGATCAAGCAGTTCACCTTGGCACTGAAGGGTCATATTGGTGTTGCTCGTGCTCGTTTCCCGAAAGGCACTCGTGGTTATCAGATCGATACCCTAGCTCGTCAGCACCTTTGGGCTGAAGGCTACGACTACGATCACGGCACAGGTCACGGCGTAGGTCACTTCCTAAGTGTTCATGAAGGCCCAGCGAGCATTTCTAAGAAGCAAATTGATGTACCGCTAACCGAAGGTATGGTGCTATCTAATGAGCCTGGTTACTACCGAGCGGATGCCTTTGGTATCCGTATCGAGAACCTAGAGCTTGTGGTTGAAACACCAACTCAAGGTGACTTCCCTGTTCTGTCATTTGAATCACTAACACGTTGTCCAATCGACAAGCGCAACATCAATGTCGATATGCTAACGCGTCCGGAACTAGCATGGCTAAACGACTACCATCAGAAAGTGTGGGATGACATCAGTCCGTTAGTTGATGGTGATGTGAAAGAGTGGCTACGTGCAGCGACTCTGCCAGTAGCACACTCATAAACAGCTAACACCACTGTTGCTAAATATATAAAAAGGCTCTCCATCCGAGAGCCTTTTGTTTTGGGTAACCTAGCAAATTTTGTTTGTTCTGATTTATGTTTCACGTGAAACACTATCTGCATTGATTAACCAGAATAAGCTGAATGCCAATCTCGCCACACAGGGTCAAAACCCTTCGCACGGATCATATCCTCTACCGATGCCGCACTGCGCTCATCACTGATCTCAAACTGTTCCAGCTCAACATCGTCCATCGCGTAGCCCCCAGGTTGAGTTTTCGATGCGGCAGACATTGAAGTAATACCAAGAGGCAATACGTTATCTCTAAACACTGGCGACTCTCGTGTCGATAACGATAGTTCAACTTCCGGGTTCAACAAACGATAAGCGCAAATCAACTGAACTAGCTGCTTATCCGTCATCACTGACTTAGGCTGTAAGGCCCCTTCACAAGGACGCAAGCGCGGGAATGAGATCGAATAACGCGTTTGCCAATACGTTCGCTCAAGGTAATCCAAATGTGCCGCAACATAAAAACAGTCAGTGCGCCACTCCTCCAACCCTATCAAAGCTCCGATGCCAATTTTATCGATACCCGCTTTGGCCAGACGATCAGGTGTATCAAGGCGATATTCAAAGTCGGTTTTGTTACCACGCAAATGGTGTTCGCCATAGGTAGATGGATGATAGGTTTCTTGGTAAACCATCACAGCATCGAGACCTAGAGTTTTAAGCTCTGCATATTGGTCTTGGTCGAGAGGCTGCACTTCCATCGCAAGGTAGTTAAACTGCTCCTTAATCATCGGAACCATTTCACGGAAGTATTTCATCCCTACTTTGGTTTCATGCTCTCCGGTTACCAATAACACACTATCAAACTTCATCGCCTTGATAGCATCGATTTCAGCAGACACCTCATCACGGTCTAGTGTCTTGCGCTTTATGCGGTTCTCCATCGAAAAGCCACAATAAGTGCATGCATTCGCACATAAGTTCGACAGGTACAATGGTATGTACAAAGACATGGTATTACCAAAGCGCTTGCGCGTAAGTGAATACGACAGCTGAGCCATCTGCTCGAGATAAGGCTCCGCAGCAGGAGAAATCAAAGACTTAAAATCCTCTAAGTCACGCTTGGGTTTATTCAAAGCACGTTCAACATCACTCGCTGTTTTGGAATAAATCGACATCGAAATATCATCCCAGTTAAGCTTGTTAAACTGGTCCACGAAACTCATGGTTAATCCTCGTCAATTTGTTAAAGCTCATCTAAGAATGAAGTTAGCGGACTCGAAGCCACTGCGTGCGATACCTTGCCAGCCAAACCGGCCTCATACGCCATTCGACCAGATTCAACAGCTAGCTTAAATGCTTTTGCCATAGCAACCGGATTTCTCGATGCTGCGATAGCCGTATTGACGAGTACCGCATCTGCGCCCATCTCCATCGCGCGAGCAGCATGCGAAGGAGCTCCGATACCAGCATCAACAACAACCGGTACCTTTGCTTGGTCGATTATAATCTCCAAGAAGTCATGAGATACAATCCCCTTGTTTGAGCCGATTGGCGCTCCTAGTGGCATCACCGCTGCACAACCCACCTCTTCGAGTCGCTTACACAACACAGGATCGGCATGACAGTAAGGCAGAACAATAAACCCTTCGCGAACCAATTGCTCAGCAGCAGCGAGTGTTTCGATAGGATCTGGCATTAAGTATTTTGGGTCAGGGTGAATCTCTAGCTTCAACCAATTGGTTCCCAATGCCTCTCGCGCAAGCTGCGCAGCAAACACCGCGTCTTTGGCATTTTTGGCACCTGAAGTGTTTGGCAGTAAACTAACTCCAGCTTCAACCAAGGGTTTTAAGATGTCGTCTTGCTGGTCGTTTACATCTACACGCTTAAGGGCCATAGTCGCGAGTTGAGAACCTGACGCTTGTATCGCTTCAGCCATTAAGTGACTATTGGAGAACTTTCCAGTTCCGGTAAATAGTCTTGATTCAAACTTCTTATCTCCGATATGCAGCATCTCATTACCCCCCTGCTATTGCTTGAAACAGAGAGATACTATCTCCCTCACTAAGTAACGTGCTACCCCATTCACCACGAGGTATCACCGTATTATTGATAGCGAAAACACACCCCATTTCGGGTAACTCAAATTGATGAATGATTTTCTGTAGATCGCTCTGATTAATTATTTGCTGAGGCTGTTCGTTAATGACGATTGTTATCATCTCACTGCTTTCACTTTCGCCTTCAAGGTTTGCTCGTTCTAATATTGTCATTGCTCTTAATTCTCTTTATAACCTGTAACCCAGTGCTAACTGCAAACCTGACAGCTGCTATCTTTTGTTATTGCTAGCTTCTGCCATTGCATTTTCAAACCATCAAATAGGTGCAGTTCGTTTGCTTTGACGTGAAATTTGCCTGTCGCAAGTTTTTGAATAGCGGCCAGTGCTTGGTAGTTACCCATAGTCCCAACCACCGGACCTACAACACCAGATTCGCTGCACTTCTGTGTCTGTTTGAGTTCATCAAATGGATACAAGCATCGATAACAAGCGGCTGATTGTTGTGACTCTTGGTGGTCAAATACAGCGAACTGTCCCTGCCATCCAATAGCAGCAGCAGAAACAAGCGGGGTGCTTTGCTCAAAGCAGGTTTGGTTTATCAATTGCCTTGTCGGCATGTTGTCACTACAGTCCAAGACCACATCAGCCAACATAACCTCAAGTGAAAGCTGACTGGGTTCTAAACGCTTATTGATAGTACGTACTTGCACCATAGGATTGAGTTCCGCTAATTGCTTTGCTGTTGCACTGGTCTTAGGCGTGCCTAGGTCTTGTTCACGATATATGACTTGCCTTTGTAAGTTACTGCTCTCAACAATGTCATCATCCACAATCACGAGTTTTCCGACACCTGCGGCAGCCAAATACAAACAAACGGCACTGCCTAGCCCTCCACAACCAATTACCAAAACATGAGATTGGCCTAGCTGTGCCTGCCCATTCTCACCCACTTCAGGTAATGACACCTGACGCTGATAACGCAGGAACTGTTTATCGTTCAGCACAGGCTATCCTCGGTTCACTCTGATTGTGTTTGGAAATCACTTCTTGCTGCGCGCCCATTAGGCTGGCAAAGAAGTTAATCACCGACTGTGGGTCGCTCGCTAAGGTAATTGCACGAACGACAGCAAGGCTCGATACCCCACACGCCCAAACTTGGTCAGCATTGCTTTGGTCAATACCGCCGATTGCAACGGTTGGAAAGCCTAATTGTTGCTTGGTGCTCTCTCCAGTGATGCCATATGGAATGGTATCGATAAGCTTCTGATACAGAGCTAAGCGAACTAACCCTTGTGGCTTAGAAGGCATCTCTTTGGTGGTCGTTGGGAAGATATGGCCTAAGGCGATGTAGCTTGGATGAATCTGCACGATTCGTAGCAATTCATAATAACCATGCGTAGACAAACCAAGGCGTACTCCAGCTTTACTTAACTGCGCTAGGTTTGATTCCTCGATATCTTCTTGGCCAAGGTGAACACCATAAGCACCATGCTTAATTGCCAGTTTCCAGTAATCATTAATGAAGACTTGCGCATCGTATTGACGCCCCAATTCGATCGCTTTCTTCACTTGTTGCTCGAGGTCTGCTTGTTGTGGGTTCTTAATCCGAAGCTGAATTGTATTGATACCCATAGGTAAGAGACGTTGAATCCACGATACATCATCAACAACCGGATACAGACCTAGGCTAGGTTTGGTCAGTGTGGCAAAACTAACGCTTTCACCTTGAGCAGACCAGCCAACTTGAATACCTAAACGCTCATCTTCAAGAACAGGGGTTGGAAAAGCACTAAACTCAAATGCCCATGCCTTAGCAACATGATTTGAAGATATTGTACGAGTATTAAAAGCCGATGTTTCACGTGAAACATCCCCTGCCGGAGACATCATCGCGCGTGCTAGAGTTAACGCATCCTCGATCGGAAAATCGAGTATCGATAGAGTCACGAACCAAGCCAAATGCAATTCTGGATACAAATGCTTGGCTAGGTGTGGATCAACCGAAAGTGCTCTAACTTCATTATTTATAGGGTGACGCCAGATATCTAATTGACTGGAATTCTGAGCATCTCTCGAGTCTCTATCTGGAATACCAATGAATATGTCGGTTGACTCCTGATGACGACACTCTCCAACACTCAGCCTAGAATGATAGTAGAGCGTGTAATCTAAGGCGCTAGAAGCCTCAACATCAGAGACAATGTCAGTTGAAAAGCTAGTAGTGTGTTGGTCATGAATGAGCTGTATCGATTGAGTTGGGCTCACACCCAACTCAACGTTTTCGATAGTAAAACCCTGCTCTTTCGCCAACAACAAACATTGCTGAACTAAGCCAGTTAGCTCAATCAATGATGACGGAATAAGGATTTTGTTCATTAATCGGCAACCTCTGCACTAGCGGCTGGATGATAGAGCTCAGACCCTGTTTCACGGAACTCTTGCGATTTTTGACGCATCCCCTCTAATGGGTCATCCAGCATCTTGATCGATATCGCTTGGTCAGCAGCAACCTGCTCTGTATCTTTGGCATATTCGCGTACCTCTTGCGAGATCTTCATCGAACAGAATTTAGGTCCACACATAGAGCAGAAATGGGCAACCTTACCTGACTCTTGTGGCAAGGTCTCATCATGGAAAGCTCGCGCCGTTTCAGGATCGAGAGAAAGGTTGAATTGGTCTTCCCAACGGAACTCAAAGCGCGCTTTTGACAAAGCGTTATCACGTACTTGTGCACCTGGGTGGCCTTTAGCGAGATCACCAGCATGAGCAGCAAGCTTATAGGTAATCAGACCGGTTTTAACGTCTTCTTTATTTGGTAAACCAAGATGCTCTTTTGGTGTCACATAACAGAGCATGGCACAGCCGTACCAACCAATCATGGCGGCACCAATACCCGAGGTAATATGGTCATATCCTGGTGCAATATCTGTCGTCAATGGACCTAGAGTATAAAACGGCGCTTCATGGCAGTGCTCTAACTGCTCGTCCATGTTCTCTTTGATCATATGCATTGGTACATGGCCCGGCCCTTCAATGATTACCTGAACATCATATTCCCAAGCGATCTTGGTCAGCTCACCCAACGTGCGAAGTTCAGCAAATTGAGCTTCATCATTAGCATCAGCAACTGAACCCGGACGCAAGCCATCACCTAGCGATAGAGCAACATCGTACTTAGCACAGATCTCACAGATCTCTCTGAAGTTGGTGTATAGGAAGCTTTCTTTATGATGAGCCAAGCACCATTTAGCGATGATTGAACCGCCTCGCGAGACGATACCCGTTACGCGCTTGGCAGTCATAGGTACGTAACGAAGTAATAAACCAGCATGAATCGTAAAGTAGTCAACACCCTGCTCAGCTTGTTCAATCAGAGTATCTCGCATCACTTCCCAGTTTAGATTCTCAGCAACACCATTAACCTTCTCTAGTGCTTGATACATAGGAACCGTACCGATCGGCACTGGGCTATTACGCAGTATCCATTCGCGCGTCTCATGAATATTTCGTCCAGTAGAGAGATCCATTACGGTATCGCCACCCCAGCGAGTTGCCCATACTAGCTTCTCAACCTCTTCCTCAATAGAAGATGACACGGAAGAGTTACCGATGTTTGCATTGACCTTTATCAGGAAGTTTCGACCAATAATCATTGGCTCAGATTCTGGGTGATTAATATTGGAAGGGATAATTGCGCGGCCTTCAGCGACCTCTTTACGAACGAATTCAGGAGTGATGTCTTTAGGCAGATTAGCCCCAAAGCTCTGTCCTGGATGTTGCTGAGTTAATACTTCATCACGGTACTGAGCTCTGCCCATGTTCTCACGCAGAGCAATGTATTCCATTTCTGGAGTAATGATGCCCTGACGAGCATAATGCATTTGAGTTACACACTGACCATCTTTAGCACGTCGAATACGTGGTAGATTGCCGTAGCGAAGCTCATCTAAGGTCTCATCTTCTAGGCGTTCTTTGGTGTAAACCGAACTCACATCATCAAGTAGTTCAGTATCAGCTCGTTCTTCAATCCAACCCTCTCGGAGCTTCGGTAAGCCATTGTAAAGATCGATTTCGTGTTCTGGGTCAGTGTACACACCCGAAGTGTCATAAACGCGAATAGGCTCATTAGGCTCAAAGATTGGCGCCTCTTTGGTGCCACCTATTAGGCTATCGGCTAAAGAGATCTCGCGCATAGGGACACGAATATCGGCACGAGAGCCTTCTACGTAAACCTTGGTTGAATTTGGGTACGGCTGTACCGAGAGAGTTTCTATAAACTGTTTTGCTTCCAGTCTCGCTTGCTTGCGATTCGACATAGCATTTTTCCTTGCTTCGTTATTCTAGATAATAAATTCGGATAAAAATGCTTGGCGGAAAGATGCGACAAGAGGAGCTGAGCATAGACATACCTAAGGCAGGTAAAAACGGTCTATTGCTTAGCTTATTGATAGGTCTGCTAGAGAGAATTCCAGCAAGGATATCTTCTCTTGTTCCCTTCGCAGGTATTAACCTGATCAGGTTCAACGGATCCCGAATGAACGGTCTCAGCCTTATGGCACTCCGACAAGTGAATTCAGTATATAAAATCGGCTTGGTTAAACCAAGCCGACCTGTGTGATTTAAATACGAATCTGGAAAACTAACTCTTAATTAGCAACTGAAAGCCAATCCAAGCTGCCGAAATACTCAATACCACATTCAAAAGAACATTGAGTCCCATCTTAAAAAAAGCGCCCTGCTGCATCAATAACACGTTATCCATAGAGAAAGTGGAGAACGTTGTTAATGCACCTAGAAAGCCTAACCCAATGATCTGACGCCACGGTTCAGTTGCTAGCATCTCATTTTCGAATGCAGCGATCAGCAGACCCATAATAAATGAACCGACGACATTTACCGTCAGGGTGCCGTATGGAAAACCACGCCCTAGTAGCACGACACACAACTCAGATATTAGGTAACGAGAACACGCACCAAATGCACCGCCAATGGCAATAAACCCCAAAATTGAAAACTGACCCATAATTCCCCCACATAAGACTTAAGGATATTCTAGCCTCACTCGATTTTTTTTCGAGATAATTTAGTGAATAAATTACTTGGATAAACTTTAAGATTAAAAAGTTACAGGAGTCACTTTACCTCAATGTAACCCATTAAACCTGTCTTCATATGTTCAATGACATGGCAGTGATACATCCAACGGCCTGGGTTATCAGCAACAAACGCTGCCTTAGCGCTGCCATTCTTACCAAGCAGAACAGTATCTGTATGGAATGGCTCTTCGACTTTTTTCCCATCCAATTCAAGTACGGTAAAGGTATGACCATGAATATGGATCGGGTGGTGATACTGAGTCACGTTCTTGAGATCGAAAATGTATGTCTTTCCTAACTCTAACGTCGCAAGTGGCTCAGGAATATTATCCTTACTCATCCCTTCCCATGCGCGCTTGTTCGTCAGCCAGAATTTAGGCATCGACTTGCCATCTTTTCCTGTCGGACTGATCGCTCCTTCCCACTCAAACAGAAAATCGATTTCAGTGGCATTCTCGAGGTCTAGATTAGGAACCGGGTTGAGTGGTAAAGAAGGTAATGTCTGCTCAGATGGTAAGTTCGAGTCCACGACTTCTAATGAACATAATGAAAATGGAAAACGTCCTTTCATCTGCAAGACATTTATAGTGGTACCTTTAGTCGGAGCCACAAATCCAATATCCACTCGCATTCCCGGACCAATCTTATGTTGTGTCAATCGATAAGGCGTTTTGACAGGGTTGCCATCGATAGCAATAACCCAAGCCTCCACACCCTCTACCGCAATAGGATAGGTAATCGTATTGTCGACATTAGCGATTCGCAGGCGTGTTGTGGCATGTTGCTTAATTTGGTAGTTCGGCTCATGAACACCATTCACACTACTCCACTCCCCAGGGGTGCCCATACGAGCACTCATTCGTGGGATCATCAGGTCCTTCCACTGCCCTTGCTTATCAAGATGCCAATGTTTAAGCATCAGTGGTAACTCTTCATCAAAAGCAACGGGCTGAGACTCTTCAACAATGATCAGCCCTACTAACCCCATTCCTAACTGTTTAACGCTATTCATATGTGGGTGATACCAGAAGGTGCCCGCATCTGGTGGAATAAACTCATAAACAAAGGTCTCTCCAGGCATGATTGGAGGCTGACTTAGGAACGGCACGCCATCCATTTCGATCGGGATTCGTAAGCCGTGCCAGTGGATTGTGGTTGGCTCTGCGAGCTTATTGGTAAAACGGATAACAACCTTCTCACCTTGACGGCAGCGAATGGTAGGTGCTGGTATTTGCCCATCAAAGCCGAGTACTTTAGTCGTATACCCTGGAACGAGCTCAGCTGTTGCAGGCTCTGCCGTCAGGTCGTATACGTATCGTCCTTTTTCATCGACAGATTGAGTAACACTACAAGCAGGCAAGATTGATAGCGCTGATATAGCAATAGAAGACTTAATAAACTGACGACGAGAAATATCCATACTGTTTTACTCTTAAATTAACCTGCGCAAAATGTAACAGATTATTAATAACAATTCTCATTACGACGCTAATTTTGAGTCTTAGGTAGCCTTGTCTGTTTGTTTCTTCACTGAATGGTACAAATAAAAAAGGAGACGTCTCCGTCTCCTTATAAGTAGCATTTTCAGTCCAATCTATTGAAGCTTAAAGCGATCAACAATCGCCAACAACTGCTTATTGCTATTGGTCAGTTGAACTGTGCCTGCGGTGGCTTGAGCGCCGTTGTCAGTCAGTTCATTCACCATCCCCTGAATCGTTGTCATGTTACGACTAACCTCATCAGTTACAGCACTTTGTTGGCTCGCTGCCGTAGCGATCTCAAGGCCGAGATCATTAATACGCACGATCGAGTTAACCATCACGTCTAAGCTCTGATTAACATTCTCTGTAGTATGCGCGGTCTCTTCACAGCGTACTTTGGTGTCGTCCATAGCTTTGACAACCGTCTTGGTGCCTTCATTTAAGTTCGCCAGCATGCTGTTGATCTCTGAAGTACTTTGTTGAGTTCTCGCAGCAAGTGCACGAACTTCATCCGCAACCACGGCAAAGCCTCGCCCTTGTTCTCCAGCTCGTGCTGCTTCGATCGCAGCATTGAGTGCAAGCAAGTTCGTTTGATCGGCAATCTCACCAATAACAGTTAAGACAGAGCCGATCTTTTGAGAGTCTTCGTTCATCGATTGAATGCTTTGAGCCATAGCTTCAACTTCACCAACTAATTCAGCCACACTGCGAACAGCACTTGCGACAACCTCTTTGGATTGACTAGCCTCATCATTCGTCATCTTAGTAAATTCAGCTGTCTTAGAGGCGCTCTCAGCAACACTATCAGCCGTTGAACTCATCTCTGTCATAGCAGTGACTACCTGTGTAGTCTCCATTGCATGAGAGGTCAGCACAGCCTCATTATTATGGGTTTGCTCTTCCAGTAAATGAATGTTTTGCGAAATTTGGTTCGAAGCACTGGTCACCTCAAGCATCATTGCTTGTAGGTTACTAATAAACGTATTCACGGCCTGTGCTATCTGACCAAGGTCGTCCTGAGAATGGACTTCTAGTCGACGAGTTAAGTCACCATGACCTTGCGATAAGTCTAATATCGTACTCTTCAGCGCCAAGATTGGTCGGTATGCATAATTAAGGATGACTAGGAAAATTGCACACGAGATCGAAAGTAAGATAATGGCAGAATAGAGAGCAGCTTCTAATGCGTCGTCCATCTCAGCGTAAGCGATCGATTTATCTACACCCACGAGTAAATGCCAAGTCACTGCATCATCAATTCGGATAGTTTGGAAGAAAGCCACCTTGTCGACTCCACCTAGACTGTAGTCTTGCATACCAGATGGAAGAGAAAGGAGAGAGTCGGTCAGTGGCTTGAGATCTCCAAAGTCATAGAGCTTGGTTTCACCAGGAACATCAACTTCTCCATTAGAGGCAATCGTCAGGCTGGTTTGGTCATACAGACCCATCATAGCCCCAGGGAAAGGCGCTTTTCTTACCAGCTCATCAAGCAACGTAAGCTCGATATCCGCAAGTAATACACCTTGTAGCTGACCTTGTGCATAAAACGGCTCAGCAATGCTAACCATTAAACTCTTAGTCAAGGCATCACTGTAGATATCGGTAACGATCGTTCCACGCTTAGCAACGGCCTGTTTATACCAATCTCGAGTTCTTGGGTCATACTGTGATAAGTCACGTTTACCACTATTGTTTCCGTAAGAGCGCCCATCTTCATAGCCAACCAAAATATCAGAAGCCGGAGAGGTGTTGGCGATCTGCCTGATCATCAATAAAATTTGCTGGTCATTATCAACAGAAACGAAGTCAGGA
The DNA here is from genome assembly GCF_009363355.1 of Vibrio sp. THAF190c. Taxonomy (NCBI): domain Bacteria; kingdom Pseudomonadati; phylum Pseudomonadota; class Gammaproteobacteria; order Vibrionales; family Vibrionaceae; genus Vibrio; species Vibrio sp. THAF190c. The sequence continues at coordinate 3,240,924 of NZ_CP045338.1, forward strand.
GCGTTCGATACTAAGCCCGACTTAATGGTATCTAACCAAGTTGTAATGGTGTCGCTCGTGGTCTCAATCTTCAGCATCGAATATTCATTAATCCGTTCTTCAATTGACGCTGAAAGTTGTTTATAGGATAGGTAACTAGATACCGTTAATGACATTGTAATTAAGAGAATGACAACGGTAACCACTCTTCCCTTAAAGCTACTTAATACATTCATTTTTAAGCTCTATTTTATAAATTTGAACAAATGTATCATTATTGAGACTTAACTTAATTACATTGCAATAAAGTTAATATGTTGATCACACTTTTATTGCACAAAATACATTCACCCAGTAAATATAATCAGTGTTAAGCCTATGATTAAGTTAATTAAATAGCGGAAAGAGTTTAGTAGCGTACATGAGAGTAGTAAGTATCAGTTAATCAATGATTGAGGTTTCAGAGAACAATAGAGCTGGCAATCAAGTTCGCAATACGTATGGGCTTATTTAGAGTGAAATAAGCTACAGGACAGCAGCATTGCAGTATAGAGCAAAGAATCACGTCGAAGGGTATCAGTAAAAAGGGATGCGGTAGAAAGCAAAAAGGCTCTAGTCTTTCGACTAGAGCCTTAGATATGGCAGGGGTGGAGAGATTCGAACTCCCAACACGCGGATTTGGAATCCGCTGCTCTGCCAATTGGAGCTACACCCCTAAAATTTCAATACTGTAGATTCGAAAAAACCTCGCACTAGGCGAGGCTCTCGAATAAGTGGCGGAGTGGACGGGACTCGAACCCGCGACCCCCGGCGTGACAGGCCGGTATTCTAACCAACTGAACTACCACTCCGCAGTGGTAAACACGTCTTTAGACGTGGTTCCAAAATTAAAGCCTGGCGATGTCCTACTCTCACATGGGGAAGCCCCACACTACCATCGGCGCTATTGCGTTTCACTTCTGAGTTCGGCATGGAATCAGGTGGGTCCACAACGCTATGGTCGCCAAGCAAATTCTTAAAATCTGGAAAGCTGTTTCTTGTTCTCTTCAAACTCATTCAAGCGTTTGTATCTTTGAGTCCATCAAAACCCCTTGGGTGTTGTATGGTTAAGCCTCACGGGCAATTAGTACAGGTTAGCTCAACGCCTCACAGCGCTTACACACCCTGCCTATCAACGTTCTAGTCTTGAACAACCCTTTAGGACGCTTAAAGCGCCAGGGAAGACTCATCTCAGGGCTCGCTTCCCGCTTAGATGCTTTCAGCGGTTATCGATTCCGAACTTAGCTACCGGGCAATGCCATTGGCATGACAACCCGAACACCAGAGGTTCGTCCACTCCGGTCCTCTCGTACTAGGAGCAGCCCCCTTCAATCTTCCAACGCCCACGGCAGATAGGGACCGAACTGTCTCACGACGTTCTAAACCCAGCTCGCGTACCACTTTAAATGGCGAACAGCCATACCCTTGGGACCGACTTCAGCCCCAGGATGTGATGAGCCGACATCGAGGTGCCAAACACCGCCGTCGATATGAACTCTTGGGCGGTATCAGCCTGTTATCCCCGGAGTACCTTTTATCCGTTGAGCGATGGCCCTTCCATTCAGAACCACCGGATCACTATGACCTGCTTTCGCACCTGCTCGAATTGTCATTCTCGCAGTCAAGCGGGCTTATGCCATTGCACTAACCTCACGATGTCCAACCGTGATTAGCCCACCTTCGTGCTCCTCCGTTACTCTTTGGGAGGAGACCGCCCCAGTCAAACTACCCACCAGGCACTGTCCGTAATCCCGATTCAGGGACCAACGTTAGAACATCAACACTACAAGGGTGGTATTTCAAGGACGACTCCACCACATCTAGCGACGCGGTTTCAAAGTCTCCCACCTATCCTACACATGTAGGGTCAATGTTCAGTGCCAAGCTGTAGTAAAGGTTCACGGGGTCTTTCCGTCTAGCCGCGGGTACACTGCATCTTCACAGCGATTTCAATTTCACTGAGTCTCGGGTGGAGACAGCGTGGCCATCATTACGCCATTCGTGCAGGTCGGAACTTACCCGACAAGGAATTTCGCTACCTTAGGACCGTTATAGTTACGGCCGCCGTTTACCGGGGCTTCGATCAAGAGCTTCGACCGAAGTCTAACCCCATCAATTAACCTTCCGGCACCGGGCAGGCGTCACACCGTATACGTCATCTTACGATTTTGCACAGTGCTGTGTTTTTAATAAACAGTTGCAGCCACCTGGTATCTGCGACTCTCGTCAGCTCCATCCGCGAGGGACTTCACCGATAAGAGCGTACCTTCTCCCGAAGTTACGGTACCATTTTGCCTAGTTCCTTCACCCGAGTTCTCTCAAGCGCCTTGGTATTCTCTACCCGACCACCTGTGTCGGTTTGGGGTACGATTCCTTACAATCTGAAGCTTAGAGGCTTTTCCTGGAAGCATGGCATCAATGACTTCACCACCGTAGTGGCTCGACATCGTATCTCAGCGTTAATGAAGAGCCGGATTTACCTAACTCTTCCGCCTACGTACTTGAACCTGGACAACCGTCGCCAGGCCCACCTAGCCTTCTCCGTCCCCCCATCGCAATTGTAAGAAGTACGGGAATATTAACCCGTTTCCCATCGACTACGCCTTTCGGCCTCGCCTTAGGGGTCGACTTACCCTGCCCCGATTAACGTTGGACAGGAACCCTTGGTCTTCCGGCGAGGGAGTTTTTCACTCCCTTTATCGTTACTCATGTCAGCATTCGCACTTCTGATACCTCCAGCAGCCCTTACAGACCACCTTCAACGGCTTACAGAACGCTCCCCTACCCCGCATACTAAAGTATGCAGCCGCAGCTTCGGTGTATAGCTTAGCCCCGTTACATCTTCCGCGCAGGCCGACTCGACCAGTGAGCTATTACGCTTTCTTTAAATGATGGCTGCTTCTAAGCCAACATCCTGGCTGTCTGAGCCTTCCCACATCGTTTCCCACTTAGCTATACTTTGGGACCTTAGCTGGCGGTCTGGGTTGTTTCCCTCTCCACGACGGACGTTAGCACCCGCCGTGTGTCTCCCGGATAGTACTTACTGGTATTCGGAGTTTGCAAAGGGTTGGTAAGTCGGGATGACCCCCTAGCCTTAACAGTGCTCTACCCCCAGTAGTATTCGTCCGAGGCGCTACCTAAATAGCTTTCGGGGAGAACCAGCTATCTCCAGGTTTGATTGGCCTTTCACCCCTAGCCACAAGTCATCCGCTAATTTTTCAACATTAGTCGGTTCGGTCCTCCAGTTGATGTTACTCAACCTTCAACCTGCCCATGGCTAGATCACCTGGTTTCGGGTCTATATCCAGAGACTGAACGCCCAGTTAAGACTCGGTTTCCCTACGGCTCCCCTAAACGGTTAACCTTGCCACTGAATATAAGTCGCTGACCCATTATACAAAAGGTACGCAGTCACACCACGAAGGTGCTCCTACTGCTTGTACGTACACGGTTTCAGGTTCTATTTCACTCCCCTCACAGGGGTTCTTTTCGCCTTTCCCTCACGGTACTGGTTCACTATCGGTCAGTCAGTAGTATTTAGCCTTGGAGGATGGTCCCCCCATATTCAGACAGGATATCACGTGTCCCGCCCTACTCGATTTCACTGATTATGATGTGTCGGTTACGGGGCTATCACCCTTTATTGCGAGACTTTCCAGACTCTTCACCTGCATCATTAAAAGCTTAAGGGCTAATCCAATTTCGCTCGCCGCTACTTTCGGAATCTCGGTTGATTTCTCTTCCTCGGGGTACTTAGATGTTTCAGTTCCCCCGGTTTGCCTCTTGTTGCTATGTATTCACAACAAGATACTTACTTATGTAAGTGGGTTTCCCCATTCGGAAATCCCAGACTCAAAAGGTTTTTACTACCTAATCTGGGCTTATCGCAAGTTAATACGTCCTTCATCGCCTCTGACTGCCAAGGCATCCACCGTGTACGCTTAGTCACTTAACCATACAACCCGAAGAAGTTTCGAGTTGATGATAAATCACCAAGGTTTTTGGTTGTAACAAGAAGGGTTAGTTCTTATTACGTGTTTGCCGGACTCAATTTTGAATACAAGACACTTGAATGTGTTTGTGTTGTGTTTATCTAAAAGATAAACATTGAGAACTTTTAATTTGATTTAAATAACTGTGTTATTTAAATCAGTCAGCTTTCCAAATTGTTAAAGAGCAAGTTTCTTTCGCTAATGACTAGCTAATGAAAACCATTTTTAAAAGCACTATCGCTAATGCACTTAAAGATGGTGGGCGATACCGGGCTCGAACCAGTGACCCCCTGCTTGTAAGGCAGGTGCTCTCCCAACTGAGCTAATCGCCCACATTAGTTTTAATTCCTCGTGGAGAAGAATTCCTCAAGAATGGTGGAGCTAAGCAGGATCGAACTGCTGACCTCCTGCGTGCAAGGCAGGCGCTCTCCCAGCTGAGCTATAGCCCCATCTTGAGAGTCATTTCTAAAAGAAGAAATGGTGGGTCGTGCAGGATTCGAACCTGCGACCAATTGATTAAAAGTCAACTGCTCTACCAACTGAGCTAACGACCCAATGGTATCCCGTAGGGGAGTCGAACCCCTGTTACCGCCGTGAAAGGGCGGTGTCCTAGGCCTCTAGACGAACGGGACACTGCGTGAAGATATTGGGATATCTTCGTCTCTTTTACTTTCTAAACCGTATCAATCTGTGTGGACACTTATCGTGAACATCTTCGTATAAGGAGGTGATCCAGCCCCAGGTTCCCCTAGGGCTACCTTGTTACGACTTCACCCCAGTCATGAACCACAAAGTGGTGAGCGTCCTCCCGAAGGTTAAACTACCCACTTCTTTTGCAGCCCACTCCCATGGTGTGACGGGCGGTGTGTACAAGGCCCGGGAACGTATTCACCGTAGCATTCTGATCTACGATTACTAGCGATTCCGACTTCATGGAGTCGAGTTGCAGACTCCAATCCGGACTACGACGCACTTTTTGGGATTCGCTCACTCTCGCGAGTTGGCTGCCCTCTGTATGCGCCATTGTAGCACGTGTGTAGCCCTACTCGTAAGGGCCATGATGACTTGACGTCGTCCCCACCTTCCTCCGGTTTATCACCGGCAGTCTCCCTGGAGTTCCCGACATTACTCGCTGGCAAACAAGGATAAGGGTTGCGCTCGTTGCGGGACTTAACCCAACATTTCACAACACGAGCTGACGACAGCCATGCAGCACCTGTCTCAGAGTTCCCGAAGGCACCAATCCATCTCTGGAAAGTTCTCTGGATGTCAAGAGTAGGTAAGGTTCTTCGCGTTGCATCGAATTAAACCACATGCTCCACCGCTTGTGCGGGCCCCCGTCAATTCATTTGAGTTTTAATCTTGCGACCGTACTCCCCAGGCGGTCTACTTAACGCGTTAGCTCCGAAAGCCACGGCTCAAGGCCACAACCTCCAAGTAGACATCGTTTACGGCGTGGACTACCAGGGTATCTAATCCTGTTTGCTCCCCACGCTTTCGCATCTGAGTGTCAGTATCTGTCCAGGGGGCCGCCTTCGCCACTGGTATTCCTTCAGATCTCTACGCATTTCACCGCTACACCTGAAATTCTACCCCCCTCTACAGTACTCTAGTTTGCCAGTTTCAAATGCAGTTCCGAGGTTGAGCCCCGGGCTTTCACATCTGACTTAACAAACCACCTGCATGCGCTTTACGCCCAGTAATTCCGATTAACGCTCGCACCCTCCGTATTACCGCGGCTGCTGGCACGGAGTTAGCCGGTGCTTCTTCTGCAGCTAACGTCAAGAGATGCCGCTATTAACGACACCCCCTTCCTCACTGCTGAAAGTACTTTACAACCCGAAGGCCTTCTTCATACACGCGGCATGGCTGCATCAGGCTTGCGCCCATTGTGCAATATTCCCCACTGCTGCCTCCCGTAGGAGTCTGGACCGTGTCTCAGTTCCAGTGTGGCTGATCATCCTCTCAGACCAGCTAGGGATCGTCGCCTTGGTGAGCCATTACCTCACCAACTAGCTAATCCCACCTAGGCATATCTTGACGCGAGAGGCCCGAAGGTCCCCCTCTTTGGCCCGTAGGCATCATGCGGTATTAGCCATCGTTTCCAATGGTTATCCCCCACATCAAGGCAATTTCCTAGGCATTACTCACCCGTCCGCCGCTCGACGCCGTTATCGTTCCCCGAAGGTTCAGATAACTCGTTTCCGCTCGACTTGCATGTGTTAGGCCTGCCGCCAGCGTTCAATCTGAGCCATGATCAAACTCTTCAATTTAATATTTTGTGACTCAATGAATACTGATTACATTCCCTATTCTTACGAATAGTGACTGTGAATTGACTGTGCCGAATCTTACGATTCGAATTGGTCACTCAGTTCATTGAAATCAAATTGAAACCGAAGTTTCTATTTTGATATTCATCAACGAGTGCCCACACAGATTGATAGGTTTAAATTGTTAAAGAGCTTTTCCTTTTTGAGCTTCGCTCAAATCGGACGGCCATTTTAGCGATTTAAGTTTTAGTGTCAACCACTTTTTTCAAAACTTTTTTCAAGCGCTTAGCTTGGCTAATTTGGCTTGCTGATTCGTTGTGGTTTCTTTCGAAGCCATCCCGTGTCAGCGAGGTGGCATTATAGAGATTGCGATCACATTGGCAAGCCCTTTTTTACGTTTTTTTTAGTTTTTTGATTGTTCGGATAAAAAACACTCAAAAACGGCCATTTATCCTAGTCAGAGACCCAATAATGCTCTTAAGCTAGCTATATAAAGGAGGATTTATGAGTTCTATACGCAGTTATAAAGGTATCGCACCGAAAATAGGCCAAGATGTCTATATAGATGAAACCGCAGTATTAGTTGGTGACATCAAGATTGGTGACGACTCTAGTGTTTGGCCTTTGGTTGCAGCAAGAGGCGATGTTAATCATATCCATATTGGTCAACGTACAAATATCCAAGATGGTTCAGTTCTTCATGTCACCCATAAAAACAAGGAGAATCCTGACGGCTACCCTTTGATTATCGGTAATGATGTCACAATTGGCCATAAGGTGATGTTGCATGGTTGCACCATTCAAGATCGGGTATTGGTAGGAATGGGAGCGATCATTTTAGACAATGTTGTCGTAGAGCAAGAAGTAATGATTGGTGCTGGCAGTTTAGTTCCGCCAAACAAAGTTTTAGAGAGCGGTTATTTATATGTGGGAAGCCCAGTAAAACAAGCACGTCCTTTAATAGATAAAGAACGTGCTTTTCTCCAGAAGTCTGCCGACAACTATGTTCAGAACAAAAATGACTATCGAGATTCAGTTCGCCCTGTTTAAGACGCTTGAATCTCGATTTGACCAGAGGAGTTAAACTCCTCTTCTTCTATTAATTCTTCTGCTAGTTCTTCTAAGTCAAAACGCAACTCACTGAACACCTCAATGGCTTGCTCATTTGTTACTTCACGTCCTGCCAATTTTCCTAGCTCTTCTAGGGTAATAGTACACTCAATAAGTGCGCCACTTTGTTGAGCAGGGAAAACGACGCGTTGATTCTCTGCATCCCAGGTTTGGATATCAGGAAACAAAATTGACTGATTCATTATTAAGCCTCTAGGTTCTTTCTTAATTCTCTGAGGATTTGCTTTGTACCCGGTCTTAGACCGCGCCACAACATAAAGCTTTCAGCCGCCTGGCCCACTAGCATACCTAGGCCATCATAAGCAGCGTGGACACCATTATCCAATGCCCAGCGATTAAAGACCGTATGTCCCGAACCATAGACCATGTCATAAACGGTACTTGTTGGTGTAAATATCTCGGCGGACACTTGTGGCAGTTCACCGCTCAACCCAGAAGAAGTAGAGTTAATGATCACATCAAAGCCTTCATTCACCTCATCAAGTCCAACGCCTGAGACATTGCCAAAGGAAGTAAACATTTCTGCGAGTAGTTGTGCTTTAGAAGCAGTGCGGTTGGCAATCACTAATTGACGAGGACTGTGGTCAAGCAATGGCTTAATCACCCCCCTTGCTGCACCTCCAGCTCCAAGCAACAGAATACGAGCGTCTTTTAATACTACTTGATGTTGCAATAAATCTTGGACTAGCCCTTCACCATCGGTGTTGTCACCAATGATCTCGCCATCATCAAGCTTTTTAAGGGTATTCACGGCACCAGCTAGTTGAGCTCGCTCAGTTAAGCGATCCGCAAATTGGTATGCGTCTTCTTTAAATGGTGCTGTAACGTTACAGCCTTTACCACCATTACCAAAGAAATCTTTCGCTGCAATGAGAAAATCACCGGGCTCAGGCTGTTGAGATGTATAGGTAAGTTGCTGGTTCGTTTGGCGAGCAAATAGCGTATGAATAAATGGTGATTTACTTTGACTAATTGGGTTTCCAAAAACGGCATAGCGATCTATGTACTGTGTCATATCCTTACCTAACAGAGCTTATGAAAAAGGGTCATCGAATGATGACCCTATCACTATACCTATAAGGAAGGAAGTCTTACCAAACTCTAGGTTTTAAATAGTCTGTGTACAGTAGCGCCTCTGGTGAACCCTCTTGAGGTTCGTATCGATACTCCCATCGTGCCAATGGTGGCATCGACATCAGAATCGACTCGGTACGCCCACCACTTTGTAGACCAAATAAGGTGCCACGGTCATAAACTAGATTAAATTCAACATAGCGGCCACGACGATAGAGTTGGAAATCGCGTTCACGTTCGCCGTAAGGCGTCTCTTTTCTTCGTTCAACAATTGGCAGATAAGCTTGAGTATAACCCTCGCCAACCGCTTGCATGTAAGCAAAGCTCTTCTCAAAGCCCCACTCATTCAAATCATCAAAGAACAAGCCGCCTACACCACGCGTCTCATCACGATGAGGCAAGTAGAAATACTTATCACACCACTCTTTATGCTGCTGATACACATCATCGCCAAATGGCGCACATAGATCTTTCGCTGTTTGGTGCCAAGATTGGCAATCTTCAGCAAATGGGTAGAACGGGGTCAGGTCGAAACCACCGCCAAACCACCAGATAGGCGCTTCACCCTCTTTTTCTGCAATGAAAAATCGTACATTGGCATGAGAGGTTGGGATATATGGGTTCCTAGGATGGATCACCAACGAAACACCCATTGCCTCAAACTTTCGGCCAGCAAGCTCTGGTCGATGTGCGGTCGCTGATGCTGGCATCTCTTTACCCGCGACGTGAGAGAAGTTCACACCACCCTGCTCAAATACGGCACCATTAGTCATAACGCGCGTACGACCACCACCGCCAAGACGCTCACCAGGTTCACGTTGCCATGCGTCTTCTTCAAACGCCGCAACACCATCGGCTTGTTCTAGTTGTTGGCAAATCGAATCTTGTAAGTTGAGCAAGAACTGCTTTACCGCATCTTTATCAATTGCTGACATGTTTCTTCCTTTATGCAGGGTTTAGCCCTGTCTTAATATTTGAGAAGTCTTTGCATCACGGATTTCACTCGGCTTATCACGGCCTCCCGTTTCACCCTCAAGAATGGCCACCAGCTTATGACCAAGCTGCTGCTTCACTTCTTCAGTGGTCATACACGGCGGCTCACCCGATAGGTTTGCGCTGGTAGAGGTTAACGGCTTTCCAAGCGCATTACACATCTTCTGTACCAAAGGGTGATCGGTTACACGTACTGCAATTGAATCGAATTGACCACTTACCCAACCCGTCACTTGTGCACTGGCTGGCATGATCCACGTAACAGGGCCTGGCCATGTCGATTTTACCGTTGCCAATTGCTCAGGGGTCAGCTGACTTTCATCGATATAGGGAAGCAACTGTTCATAACTAGCAGCAATTAGGATGAGGCCCTTTTCCATCGGACGCTGTTTGAGTTCAAGTAATTTCTGGATGGCTTGCGGGTTATCAGGGTCGCAACCAACACCAAATACACCTTCAGTTGGATAGGCGATCACCTCACCTTGTTGTAATGCCTGTAAAGTATGCTGAAAGTTGTCCACGATTTGCCTCATCTATATCTGCTATTAAACTCGTTAAGTGTACAAATAATCACTAAATGTTACTAAAGCTATTTGTTTATAAAATGTATCAATTAGCAACTTTGACTGACGCAAACGTTTTCCTTGAGCAATTTTCCCCGTATAATGCGCGCAAATTATCTAATCACTTAATCAAATCGTACCTGAAGGAGTTTGAGATGACTGTCGGTATTATCATGGGTTCTAAATCTGATTGGCCAACAATGAAGCTAGCAGCGGACATGTTGGATCAATTTGGCGTAGCGTACGAAACAAAAGTGGTTTCTGCTCACCGTACTCCTCAACTACTGGCGGATTACGCAACGAGTGCAAAAGAGCGTGGAATTAAGGTGATCATTGCAGGTGCAGGCGGTGCAGCTCACCTACCAGGCATGGCTGCAGCGTTTACTAGCGTTCCTGTTCTTGGTGTACCTGTACAGTCTAAAGCTCTTAAAGGCATGGACTCACTTCTTTCTATCGTTCAAATGCCTAAAGGTATTGCTGTAGGTACATTGGCAATCGGTGAAGCAGGTGCAGCTAACGCAGGTATTCTAGCAGCACAAATCATTGGTACGCACAATGAAGATGTGATGGCAAAAGTAGAAGCGTTCCGCTCTGAGCAAACAGAAACGGTACTAGCTAATCCAAACCCTGCAGAGGACTAATTCCCATGCATGTTCTTGTGTTAGGCGCGGGCCAACTTGCTCGCATGATGTCCCTAGCTGGGGCACCGCTGAATATTGAAATTTCTGCTTTTGATGTTGGCAGCAAAAACATTGTTCACCCATTAACGCAAGCGATTCTAGGCAATGGCTTAGAGAATGCGATTGAGCGTGCGGATGTGATTACGGCTGAATTCGAACACATCCCTCATGATGTGCTCGAAGTGTGTGAGCGCAGTGGTAAGTTCCTACCGACTACCGAAGCAATCAAAGCTGGCGGCGACCGTCGTCTTGAGAAAGCTCTGCTCGACCAAGCGGGCGTGAAGAACGCCAAATACGCAGTGATCAACTCTCGCGAAGACTTTGACCACGCTATCTCGCATGTTGGCCTACCAATGGTGCTTAAGAGCACACTAGGTGGCTATGATGGCAAGGGCCAATGGCGCCTTAAGTCTTTAGACGCAGTAGAAACCGTTTGGACTGAGATGGCAGAATGCATCGCGGCGACCGACAACCAAGCGATTGTTGCTGAAGAGTTTGTTCCATTTGATCGTGAGGTATCTTTAATTGGTGCTCGTGGTAAAAATGGTGAGATTCAGGTGTACCCTCTGGCTGAAAACGTTCATACCGACGGTGTGCTGAGCCTATCAACAGCGATTGATGATGTTGAGTTACAGGAACAAGCTAAGACTATGTTCACTGCGGTTGCTGAGCGCTTGGATTACGTAGGTGTACTTGCTCTTGAGTTCTTTGATGTTCAAGGTGCACTGCTCGTTAATGAGATTGCCCCACGCGTTCATAACTCTGGCCACTGGACACAGCAAGGTGCTGAAACTTGTCAGTTTGAAAATCATCTTCGCGCCGTATGTGGCATGCCTCTAGGAAGCACAAAGCTGATTCGCCCGACTGCGATGATCAATATCCTGGGTGAGGACACTCTGCCTAACGCGATCTTGGCGCAGGCCGGTTGTCATGTTCACTGGTATGGCAAAGAAAAACGTGCAGGTCGTAAGATGGGGCACATTAATGTTAGTGCTGACTACAATGCCGAACTGCAACGCACGCTTTGCGGTCTAGCTAAGATCTTAGATAAAAGGGCTTACCCAGCGATACACGATTTTGCTGAGCAAATGCAGTAAATGGAAATCCAATAAAAAACGGCGCTCATTGAGCGCCGTTTTTTATGCTTGTTCTTGAATGTGGTGACATTTTCGGTCAGCACACTGCTTTTTGGTGCCTTTGGCGGTTTTCTTCTCCACCAGCAGTGGATACTGACACACTTCACAGCGACCAATAATCGGCGGCTGATTGACAGCAAACTTACACTTAGGGTAGTTATCACACGCAAAGAATTGTTTGCCATAGCGAGACTTGCGCTCAACAAGATGACCTTTGCCACACTCAGGGCAGGCGACTTGCGGTGCTGATTGCTGCTCTTGTTTCGGTTGGTCAAGCGACTCAATGTGATGACACTCAGGGTAGCTACTACAACCAATAAACATGCCATAGCGCCCTTGCCTTAATACCAATTCATTTTGGCACTTTGGACAAGGCACACCGAGTTCTTTCACGATATGCCCATCATTCTGATGCAACGGCTTAATATAGTCGCATTCAGGATAATGGGTACACCCCATAAACGGGCCGTGTTTACCGTGGCGCAGCTGCAACTCTCCGTCACACTGCGGGCACGCTTCATGTTCTAACGCGTGCTCGTGAGCCGAGAAAAGTTGATGATCAATCTTACTACTCATGACAAGCCTGTATTAATGCAAGATACCTTGCTCTTTGGTGTACAACAGCTCTTCCATTTGCGTGTAAGCACTCTCATTACCCGGTACGTTAAACAGCACCATTAAGATAATCCATTTGAGATCATCCAACTCAAACTCATTGGTCTCAAGGCCCATCACTCGATCAATGACCATCTCACGAATTTCAGTGGTCAGCACATTGATCTGCTCAAGGAATAGAAGAAAACCACGACACTCGAGGTTAATACGCGCCATCTCTCGCTTAGTATAAATACGCATAGAGGTATTCGAAGAGACCGAGATCGCCGCTTGGCTATCGGTTTCTTGCAGTGCTGCGAGATCTTCTAACCAGTGAAGAGCCTTATAAATATCGTCTTGGTGAAACCCTGCTCGAAGCAACTCTTCTTCAAGCTCATCTTGATCCACCTGCAATTCAGAATCGCTATGGATGTAGGTTTCAAAAAGGTACATCAGAATGTCCATCATCATAGCTAGCCTCTCCCCTTTCGAATATAGCCACCAGAAACTGCAACAACATGCCCTAAAAGTTCTAACTCTAAGAGCTGCATCATGACTTCATGCACAGGTATATGGGTTCTCTGTGCCAAAATATCAACGGGTGTCGCCTCTAACCCTACGTTAGCTAACAGATGTGGAAATGGCAATTGTTCATTTTCATTGTCGGTTGTCGGCGCTTCAAACAGACTGGGTTGTACATCAATAGACCAATCTAGCAGGCTTTTTATTTCAACAAGCACATCTTGAGCGCTCTGAACTAAGCAAGCACCCGACTTAATTAAACTGTTCCCTCCACGGCTAGTTGGGCTGTGTATTGAGCCTGGCAAGGCAAAAACTTCTCGTCCTTGTTCCAATGCGTAGCGCGCCGTAATCAATGAACCACTCTTTTCTGCCGCCTCTACCACCAATGTACCTAGCGACAAGCCACTGATAATACGATTGCGACGCGGGAAGTTTTCAGGACGAGGTTTAGCTGAGGGACGAAATTCAGAGATTAGCGCGCCTTGCTCTTCAATCCGTTGTGCCAGTTTACGATGGCGGGCTGGATAGATAGCATCTAGCCCAGAACCAAGCACGGCGAAAGTTTCACCACCTCCTTCTAGAGCACCATCATGAGCATATCCATCAATACCCAACGCTAAACCACTAGTGACAATCAAACCGCTTTGCGCGAACTCTCGAGCAAATGCTTTGGCTGTTTGTAATCCTTGTAGACTGGCATTGCGACTGCCAACCATCGCGATTTGAGGATCACTGAGTGTAGTGATATTACCGCGCACAAACAATGTACTAGGTGCGCTAGCTATCTGGCGCAGGCTTGGTGGATACGCGGCACACTGGTGAGTAACAAGATGATGGTTGGCACTTTTCGCCTGCCACGATAAACACTCTTCAACCAGTGGCTCTGTTTTGAGTTTAAGGTAAGTTATTTGAGAATCGGAGAAACCAAGCGACTGCAGCTGTTCATGTGAGTAGTTAACAATATTAAGTGGAGAGTCGATAGCCAGTAAGCGCTTAAGGCGCTTCATTCCTAGCTTAGGGATAAAGCTCAACCTCAACCACGCCACCAACTCTTGCTCAGTCATCTGGTAATCCTATGGTTCGATATCGTGTGCAGAATGATTTAAGACCATAGATAGCGGCGACACCGCCAAGGTATCACTACTGATCGGTTGGCTGCTTTGGGTCACCAGCGCCAAACTAAAATGTTGATAAGGTCTTATCACCATTAGGTTGCCGATCTCGGTATTCGGCAACTGGACTTTATTGCCCATAGCATTACTGTCATAGCTATACTCGCCCTGCTGACCATAGACCACTGCACCTAACTCTCGAAGCGAGAACATAGATCCCTGACGCAGGTCATCATCAGTCCCCCTGTCTATCACCACAACCTGATTTTTGGCACTAAATTTGGCTCCCTCTAAAGAACCAACAATATTGGCAGATTGCCCCACCTTCGTAGGAGAAGGATAGAATGTAGTAGTTAACGTACTCTTATCTATGGCTAATTCAGGGAGAACAACATCATTAATCAGGATTTCTTGCAGCTGCGACTCAACCTTTAAGCTGCTGAACGACTCATCAACCGCGCTAAGCTTCGCGGTTGCGACTAAGCGCAAAGACACAATTGAGGTGGCAGGCTGGGTTCGTTGATAAGTTGCTACCGCACGATAGATTCCCCACTTTGGATGCTGTTGTTGACCAGAGATAAACAAGCGGTCTTGAGCCGTGAGAAACTTACGCCCATCACTTGTCCCCAACACACGTTGCGCTGACTCTATATCCGCTTGGGTCACCAATCGATCAGACTGAAGATAAGGCAATACCAGCCCTTCATTAACCGTAGGTACCGCTTTTTTATTCCTAACTCGAATCTTAGGGCTTAGCTTTACTATCGGTTTCACACTCAATACAGGCTGACCGTTACGCCATACCAATGAGAGCTTGTCTCCCGGATAGATAAGGTGAGGATTATCTATATCCGGATTCACTTGCCATAAACGCGGCCACAGCCAAGGGCTATCGAGGTACATACCTGAGATATCCCATAAGGTGTCGCCTTTCTCAACAATGTAGCTTTTGGGAGCATCCTGCTTAATGTTGAGTTGTGTTAGAGATTCTTGAGCCAAAGCGGCACCTGACAGTGACAAGAAAACTAGCGATAACCTCGTTAAAAAATGGCGCATGACCTCGGTTCCTTGGTCTGGGTATATGACATCTAATCGTAGAATTACCTTCAGGATGCTGTCATTTGGCCTATAAAATGTCTAGAATTGAGCCAACAAGGTTTAAGCTGTTTCGGCACAGTTCAATATTTCGAGTGTATATGTCTGTATTACAAGTATTAACATTACCAGATGATCGTCTACGTACCGTGGCGAAACCGGTAAAAGAAGTTACCCCAGAGATCCAAAAGTTCGTTGATGACATGATTGAAACCATGTACGACGAAGAGGGCATCGGCCTTGCGGCAACGCAGGTTGATTTCCACCAACGTATTGTTGTTATCGATATTTCAGAGACACGTGATGAGCCGATGGTGCTGATCAACCCTGAAATCATCGAGAAACGCGGTGAAGATGGCATTGAAGAAGGCTGTCTATCTGTACCTGGTGCTCGTGCACTAGTGCCTCGTGCTGCAGAAGTTACCGTGAAAGCGCTAGACCGCGATGGTAAAGAGTACACCTTCGACGCTGATGATCTATTAGCTATCTGTGTTCAACATGAGCTTGACCACCTAGAAGGCAAACTATTCGTTGATTACCTATCGCCACTAAAGCGTAAACGTATTCAAGATAAACTAGCGAAGATTAAGCGTTTCAACGAGAAACAAGCAAAATAAGCGCTAGCAAAACCTAATAAGAAGGAAGCCTACCTTGAGTCAGTCTTTAAGAATTGTCTTCGCAGGTACTCCGGATTTCGCCGCCCGTCACTTGGCGGCGTTGTTGTCTTCGGAGCATGAAGTTATCGCGGTATACACGCAACCAGATCGCCCTGCAGGTCGCGGTAAAAAACTCACTGCGAGTCCAGTAAAAAACATTGCCCTTGAAAATGATATCCCTGTTTACCAGCCGGAAAACTTCAAGTCGGATGAAGCTAAACAAGAGTTAGCTGACCTCAATGCCGATATCATGGTAGTAGTCGCTTATGGTTTATTGCTACCTCAAGCAGTCCTCGATACCCCTCGTTTAGGTTGTATCAACGTCCATGGCTCTATCTTGCCACGCTGGCGTGGCGCAGCTCCAATTCAACGCTCTATCTGGGCGGGTGATGCAGAGACAGGCGTGACCATCATGCAGATGGATATTGGTCTAGATACTGGCGACATGCTTAAAATCGCGACTCTGCCAATCGAAGCAACAGACACCAGCGCATCTATGTATGAGAAGCTAGCTGGTCTAGGTCCAGATGCGTTAGTTGACTGCCTAGCGGATATCGCAGCCGGAACGGCTGTCGCTGAAAAACAAGACGACGAACTAGCAAACTACGCGAAGAAGCTAAGTAAAGAAGAAGCGCGTATCAACTGGAGCGACGATGCGGCTCATATTGAGCGTTGTGTACGTGCCTTCAACCCATGGCCAATGAGCCACTTTGAAGCGGCAGAAAACAGCATCAAAGTATGGCAAAGCCGAGTGGCTGAACAAACTTCAGACAAGCCAGCAGGTACGATTCTACAAGCTGACAAAACCGGTATTTACGTAGCGACTGGACAAGGTGTACTTGTTCTCGAACAGCTACAAGTACCGGGCAAGAAAGCAATGTCAGTTCAAGATATCTTGAACTCAAGAGCAAGCTGGTTTGAAGTGGGCACACAGCTCGTCTAACCCTTGCACGACTGTAAGTAACACAGTCTACAACCTTTACGAGGGCAGAGATGCCCTCATGTATTCAATAAAATAGTCGGTATTCCCTATGAATGTTCGCGCTGCTGCTGCCAATGTCCTATTCCAAGTTGTCGATAAAGGCCACTCTCTTTCACACGCTCTACCTGCGGCTCAAAAAACGATCCGCCCACGAGACCATGCTCTGCTGCAAGAGATCTGTTACGGCGCTCTACGCTACCTACCTCGCCTAGAGTCTATCGCCAACCAATTGATGGATAATCCATTAAAGGGCAAGAAACGTGTTTTTCACCACCTTATTCTGGTTGGTATTTACCAGCTGAGCTTCATGCGTATTCCTTCGCACGCGGCGGTAGGTGAAACAGTTGAAGCAACCAAAACACTGCGTGGACAAAACCTTAGCGGCCTAATCAATGCGGTATTGCGTAACTACTTACGCGACCAAGAAGCACTGGATGAGGCGGCGACGAGCCACAATGCTGGCAAATACGGACACCCAAGCTGGATCCTAAAAATGTTGCAAGAGAGCTACCCAGGTCAGTGGGAGCAACTTGTAGAAGCGAACAACAGCAAGGCTCCAATGTGGCTACGTGTAAACCGTCAGCACCACACTCGTGATGAGTACGCCGAGCTACTTAAAAACGAAAACATTGAATACACCCTGCACTCACAAGCAGCAGATGCCATAAAATTATCTGCACCTTGCGATGTCACTCTGCTACCAGGCTTTGATAAGGGTTGGGTATCGGTACAAGATGCCGCTGCGCAATTGTCGGTTGATTACCTAACGCCAAAAGACGGTGAGCTAATCCTCGACTGCTGTGCTGCACCAGGTGGTAAAACCGCGCACATCCTTGAGCACACTAACGATACTGAAGTGGTTGCGATCGATGCTGATGCTAAACGCCTAGACCGCGTTTACGACAACCTAGAGCGCCTTCAATTGCGTGCTGACGTAATCTGTGGTGATGCACGCTACCCACAAGAGTGGTGGAGTGGTGCTCAGTTTGACCGTATCCTACTTGATGCACCATGTTCAGCTACTGGCGTTATTCGTCGCCACCCTGATATCAAGTGGCTGCGCCGAGCTTCTGACATTGAGGCTCTAGCGGAACTGCAAAGTGAAATTATGGACGCGATGTGGGGACAACTGAAGCCAGGCGGCACTATGGTGTATGCGACTTGCTCAATCACACCACAAGAAAACGTGCTGCAAGTGAAAGCGTTCCTTGAACGCACGACCGACGCAACTCTTGTCGGCTCCGATATTGAACAACCAGGTCGTCAAATTTTACCTGGTGAAGAAGATATGGATGGTTTCTACTACGCAGTGTTAGTAAAACAAGCGTAATTATGCAGCGGCTAAGAAGAGGTTCTTAGCCGCTGTTTCGTTGTGGTGTATAACCACCAAGGCGTTAGATAACAAATAATAAGAGAAAGGCTATGAAGATCATTATCCTAGGTGCAGGACAAGTAGGCGGCACCCTTGCTGAGAACTTAGTAGGTGAGAACAATGACATAACGATTGTCGACCGCGATGGTGACCGACTGCGTGAACTTCAAGACAAGTACGACCTTAGGGTAGTCAATGGCTACGCCAGCCACCCTAACACCCTGCGCGAAGCGGGTGCTCAAGATGCAGACATGTTGGTTGCAGTAACCAATATGGATGAGACCAACATGGCCGCGTGTCAGGTCGCCTTTTCTCTATTTAATACACCTAACCGAATTGCGCGAATTCGCTCTCCTGAATATCTGGAAGAGAAAGAAGCCCTATTTAAATCTGGTGCGATTCCGGTTGATCACCTGATCGCGCCAGAAGAGCTGGTAACGAGCTATATTGAACGTTTAATTCAGTATCCAGGTGCACTTCAAGTAGTCAGCTTTGCCGAGCAAAAGGTAAGCCTAGTGGCGGTAAAAGCCTACTACGGTGGTCCTCTTGTGGGCAATGCGCTATCGGCTCTACGTGAGCACATGCCTCACATCGATACTCGTGTAGCCGCTATTTTCCGTCAAGGGCGTCCAATTCGACCTCAGGGTACCACCATTATCGAAGCCGATGATGAAGTGTTCTTCGTCGCGGCAAGTAACCACATCCGCTCGGTCATGAGTGAACTGCAGCGCCTTGAGAAGCCTTACCGTCGCGTGATGATTGTCGGTGGTGGTAACATAGGAGCCAGCTTAGCTAAACGCCTTGAGCAGAGCTACAGCATCAAACTGATTGAGCGCAGCTACACTCGTGCTGAGAAACTCTCTGAAGAGCTTGAGAACACCATCGTATTCTGTGGTGACGCTGCTGACCAAGAGCTGCTGACCGAAGAGAACATCGACCAAGTAGACGTGTTCATCGCACTGACCAATGAAGATGAAACCAACATCATGTCAGCGATGCTGGCCAAGCGCATGGGTGCTAAGAAGGTAATGGTGCTGATTCAGCGTGGTGCCTATGTCGACCTCGTACAAGGCGGTGTGATTGATATTGCGATATCGCCACAACAAGCGACCATTTCTGCGCTGCTTACTCACGTTCGTCGTGCTGATATTGTTAACGTATCCTCTCTACGTCGCGGGGCTGCAGAGGCTATCGAAGCCATTGCTCACGGTGACGAAACCACCTCTAAGGTTGTTGGCCGAGCAATTGGTGACATCAAGCTACCACCGGGCACCACCATTGGTGCGATTGTTCGTGGTGAAGAAGTACTGATTGCCCATGATAGAACTGTGATTGAGCAGGATGACCACGTGGTGATGTTCTTGGTTGATAAAAAATACGTTCCAGACGTCGAATCGCTATTCCAACCGAGTCCGTTCTTCTTGTAAGCGCGCACCTGTAAAACATCATGGTTAATTTACGCCCCATTCTGTTGGTTATTGGGCTAGTGCTGTCAAAGCTTGCCCTGTTTATGTATGTACCGACTCTGGTTGCTTTTTTTACAGGAACAGGTGGTTTTCTAGAGTTTGGCCAATCGGTCGTGATCACCCACGTGATCGCCTTTATCTGCCTGAGTCTTGGTCGCACTGCTCACTTCAGACTTGGCGTGCGGGACATGTTCCTCATCACCTCATTGGTGTGGACAATCGCCAGTGCATTTGCCGCGCTGCCGTTTGTGTTCATCAACCATATTAGCTTTACCGATGCCTACTTTGAGACCATGTCGGGGATTACCACTACCGGCTCAACGGTACTGAGTGGGCTGGATAATATGGCACCAAGTATCTTGCTGTGGCGATCTATATTGCAATGGCTTGGTGGAGTAGGCTTCATCGTAATGGCAGTAGCAGTACTACCAATGCTCAACGTCGGTGGTATGCGTCTGTTCCAGACTGAATCTTCAGATTGGTCAGATAAGAGTAGCCCACGAGCGAAAACCGTGGCCAAGAACATTGTGGCGGTCTATTTGGTTCTTACAGGACTGTGCTTTATCAGCTACCTCTTCGCTGGCATGGGCATGTTTGACGCCATTAACCACGCATTTACCACACTCTCGACTGGTGGTTACTCGACCTCTGACGGCTCGATGAACCACTTCTCAAACAGTGCGCACTGGGTTGGTACCCTATTCATGTTCCTAGGCGGCTTGCCTTTCCTGCTGTTTGTCAGCGCTCTACGCGGACGCAAGCTAGCTCCACTCTACAAAGATGCTCAGGTTCGAGGTTTTACTTACCTGTTTCTTGCTTCGAGTGTTGTGATTTCAATGTGGTTAGTTATTCGTGATGGATACACCATGATGGATGCACTACGCGTGTCGATGTTCAATATCGTCTCAGTGGTTACGACTACAGGTTTTGGTTTGGAAGACTTCACAGCTTGGGGCGCTCTACCAACGACTCTGTTTGCCTTCTTGATGATGGCTGGGGCTTGTTCCGGGTCGACCTCTGGCGGCATCAAAATCTTCCGCTTCCAGATCGCGATGACACTACTACACAAGCAGATGATGAAGCTGATCCACCCTTCAGGTGTGTTTGTTCAACGTTACAACCAACGCCCAGTTAACGACGATATCGTACGTTCTCTAGTCGCTTTTGGTTTGATGTTCTTTATTACTATTATCTTAATTGCCGGCGGATTGAGTGCGATGGGGCTCGATCCCATCACCAGCATTTCTGGCGCGATAACTGCAGTTGCCAACGTTGGCCCAGGCATGGGTAGCGTGATTGGTCCAACTGGAAACTTTGCACCTCTGCCTGATGCCGCTAAGTGGCTGCTAAGCTTTGGCATGCTGATGGGAAGATTGGAAATTCTAACCCTGTTGGTACTGTTCTTCCCAGCTTTCTGGCGTCGTTAATTAAGCATTAAAAAGGAAAACACTATGCGATCTTACCTATTAATGGCTAGCGCACTACTCAGCGGCACTGCATTTGCCGATCAACTGATCACCCTACCCGATGGTAAACAGGTAAATATTAAAGATGACTTTACATGGGAGTATGTGACGACCAAAGTTGAATCTAAAGTCACGACTTCGGGTAAACCTGCGAAGCCAAGCATCGCGGCGATTCCTGTTGCGACCGCCGTTACTGGTACTACGATTAAGCTCAACGATACTAAGCCAAGCCTGCAACTGTCTAAATCTGGGGTCGATATCCTATTGGGCACAGCAAGCTATCAAGGTGGTGAACTCGTCATTCCAACAGCGATCACTAACCAAGGTACCCAGCCAATCATATTTGTTTCACTGAAGGTGAAAGTGTTCTCGACAGAGGGAGAACTGTTGGCAGAGCAACAAGTAGATACTTGGAAGTCGATCAAGCGTATGGCTGAAACTTACCTTCGTCCACAAAGCAGTGCCGAAGGCAAATCGATTAAGCTAGCAGTAGATAAACTGGACCAATACCAACTCCAAGCAGAAGTGATTGAGGTTCTGGCTCGCTAAACTGGCGTAACGTATAGATAGATCGCAAAGAAATGACAGGCGCATCCTGCCAGTACAAATAGATGCCAAATGGCATGGTTGTATGGGATGCGTTTAGCGACATAGAAAATCACCCCTAAAGAGTAGATGATTCCGCCAACAGCCAGCAGGATCAAACCTCCCAACTCCACACTCTTTGCTAGTTGATAAATCACTATCAGCGACAACCATCCCATTGCCAGGTACGTGACTAACGACAAGCGCTTAAAGCGATACACAAAGGCAATCTTCATCACGATTCCGACTAAGGCTATCGCCCATATTACGCCCATTAAGCCAAAGGCCAGCGGAGTTCTTAAACTGACCAGTAAGAAGGGAGTATAGCTGCCTGCTATCAGCAAATAGATCGCGCAGTGATCGAGGGTTTTTAGCAAGCGCTTAGTTTTCGCGGTGGTGATTGAATGATATAGGGTTGAAGCAAGAAACAGTAAGATAATACTACTGCCGTAGGCTGCCATGCTCGCTACGGTTAGTGAGTCAGCGTCGAACTGATTGGCTTTAATGAGCAATAAAATTAAACCAACAATACCCAACACCACCCCAAGGCCGTGTGTTATCGCATTGGCTCTCTCTTCTATTTCACTGTATTCACTAACTTTGGCTTCAGACATGGGAACCCTACTAGAGTAATCGAACATTTACTCTAGTATTGCACATTAAGCTTACACGTGTAAGCTTAAATTTTTATCGACCGTATTATCGTCGGATTGAGAGACTAAGAGACGCTCTCCAAATACTCAATCACCATCTCACCCGCCTGTTGTGGCGAGGTATCAAGTGGGATGCTTAGCTGGCGTTTGAGCTTACCGACACCAAGCAGGCTCGCTAACATGCCTTTAGCACCATCGCGATTGCGGTCGATCTCAAACCACATTTTCAACTCTTGTTCATCGCGGTGAGCGACCACTTCCAGCTCACGCCAACGGCCATGGTAAGGCCCTGTCGTTGGCACAAACTCGAACTCTTGAACAAACGGTAACTCAAAGCCATCCACCGCCTCACACTCGACTTGTCGAATGCGTAACCCCTGTGCCTCAAGCTCGTTAAAGATGCCATCAAGCAACTCGTCAGGGCGTACCGTGAGTACATCTTTATCAGATGGGTCGATAGCCATCGCGATGTCTAAGCCGGTTTCCAGCCATACTTTCGCATCACCAATTGTCACCGGCGTGTTGAGTGGTACATCAAACTCACATTCAAAGTCGCGAGTTTCACCTGGCTCAATAGTGAAGGCATAAGGCAGGCTCCACTTCGCCAATGAATACGTTTGATGGACGCGACGCGTCTGACCTCGATCTTGTTTATCGGGGTTAATTGGAACTTCCTTGATGTAACGGCAGCACAGATTGAGGTCGATATTATCGATCTCTTGAGGTTGGGAGCCACCGTAAACGTGCACAATAATGTTGGCTTTACGGCCAGGGTAAAGCACTTCTTGTTGGAGTACCGAATCTACCTTCGCCGATCCAATACCAAAACTTGCTAGCGTTTTCTTTAAGAACGACATATGCACCTCCTTTAAAGCACCATCTTAAGCCTGAAAGAGGTTCAAACTCAAATATACTGCTCACACAATTTTAGCCGTTATTGGCGGCAATTTTTCCAACAAGCATCGATCGTTCAACCAGATGATGATAATCTGTTATTGATATGCACGCATATCATTATCCTGATTCATGATTGGATTGGCGAAAGCCAGACGAGCCTAACTTTAAGCAATTAAAGCGCAGCTCATTTTGGGTCAGGCCATTAAATTGGCAATGGATATGCCTGACCGTTAGGTAACTCAATGCGACCAACAGCTGTCAGGTTTTCGCACACCAACCGTAGTGCGATGCGTCGTCGTAGTGGCTTTGTTGCTGCTCCAACGGCAAAGAACGTGGCTCCAACAATGACTCTTGTCGAGAAGACTGCTCTGCTTACGTCTAGCTCTGCAAAAGTAATTAAAGCCGCATAACAAAAAGCGCAGTTTTTACTGCGCTTTTTTCTTGCCTGTTGGATTGGTATTCCGTATCCGATTTGATACCTTTACTGCAAATCATTATAAAATTTGTGGAGAATAGAAATGAAATGCCATCGCATTGAAGAGCTGATCGAGCTAATGGAGCCTGAGTGGCAAAAAGACCAAGAGCTAAACCTGCTTGAATTCATCATTAAGCTATCTAAAGAGGCAGGCTACGAAGGTAAATTGGAAGATCTGACCGATGACGTCCTGATCTACCACCTGAAGATGCGTAACAGTCAGAAAGACGAGATGATCCCAGGTCTAAAAAAAGACCAAGAAGACGATTTCAAGACCGCTATTCTAAAAGCACGTGGCATCATCTAATCCAACTCAGTTTCAGCTCAACTATTTTAAAGGCGACCATTCGGTCGCTTTTTTGTTTCTGTTCGCTATTTTTTCGTCACAACTGTTATGAGTTTTGTTGCTAAAGGTTGATAGCGTTAAAGAAATGAGAACAGTATTGTCGCTATAATCGCCTCCCATAAGAATCTTCTAAAATAAGAGTAGCGTGTATAGGGTCCAGTGATATACCAAAGCTACGGTATGCAAGATTCTCCCGCAGAGTTACTTAAAAGCAATGTCATAAAGTGCCCACACCAAGAAAGGGTACCTATACCATCAAAAGGATAGTCCATGAGTCAGGATAAAATCGATATCAAAGATGTGACTCCTAAAACCTTTAATCCCAAGACACATAAAGGTAATGGAGATCGATTTAACCCCAATAACCGCATCTACGTGCGTGAAAGCAAGGGTAAGTTCCAACAGCTGCGCCGCTACGGTGGCTGGTTCCTACTGCTGCTGTTCGCGTTAATCCCGTGGATACCGTTTGGAGAGCGACAAGCAATATTGCTCGATATTGGTAATCAGCAGTTTAATTTCTTTGGCACCACGCTTTACCCTCAGGATCTGACCCTGTTGGCGATCTTGTTCATGATCGCAGCCTTTGGCCTGTTCTTTATTACCACCTTTTTAGGCCGTGTTTGGTGTGGTTACCTATGTCCACAAACCGTTTGGACCTTTATGTACATCTGGTTTGAAGAGAAACTAGAAGGTTCAGCCAACAAGCGTAAAAAGCAAGATTCGGGCAAACTGACACCGAACCTGATGCTACGTAAAACCATTAAGCACATTGCATGGTGGGCAATCGCCTTAGCAACAGGTCTCACCTTCGTTGGCTACTTTATTCCAGTAAAAGAGCTGGTGGTTGGTTTCTTTACCTTCGACGCCTCGTTCTGGCCGGTATTTTGGGTTCTGTTCTTCGCTGGCTGTACCTACGCTAATGCGGGTTGGATGCGTTCAATCGTGTGTCTACACATGTGTCCATATGCGCGTTTCCAATCTGCGATGTTTGATAAAGACACCTTTATTGTTGGCTACGACACAGAGCGTGGTGAAAGCCGTGGCCCTCGTTCGCGCAAAGCCGATCCTAAAGCTCTGGGCTTGGGTGACTGTATCGACTGTAATTTATGTGTGCAGGTATGTCCGACAGGTATCGATATCCGTGATGGCCTGCAATATGAGTGTATTAACTGTGGCGCTTGTATCGATGCCTGTGACCAAACCATGGATCGCATGGGCTACGAGAAAGGCCTGATCAACTACACCACTGAACACCGTCTAGAAGGTCACAACACTAAGGTCATGCGACCTAAGCTACTGGGGTATGGTGGCGTGCTACTACTGATGATTGGCTTGTTCTTTGTGCAGGTGGCGAGTGTCGACCCAGCAGGTTTAACCGTGCTTCGAGACCGAAACCAACTGTTCAGAATCAACACTCAAGGCTTTGTTGAGAACACCTACACACTCAAAATCATCAACAAAACCCAGCAGGTTCAAGAGTATGATTTAAGCGTTAGCGGACTACCAGAAGCGATCTGGTACGGTAAGCAGACCGTTGCTGTAGATCCAGGTGAAGTACTTAACCTGCCGATCAGCTTGGGGGCAGATCCAGAAAAACTCAGCTCACCAGTTTCGACAATTCAGTTTATACTCTCGGATAATGAAGAGTTTACGATGGAAGTTGAAAGCCGCTTTATCAAAAAGCTCTAATACCGAGTGGATTACCACTCGGTATTTCAACCAATCAATGGAAAAAGGCTCAGTAATGAGCCTTTTTTATTTTATGACCGAACAAGCTTTTAACTTTGACAACCTGACGCCCGATTTCATGTGGTACGCCCTAGAAAGCATTGGGGTTCGTGCCGAGTCAGGCCTATTGGCGCTCAATAGCTACGAGAACCGCGTCTATCAATTTAGTGATGAAGACCGCAAGCGCTACGTTGTGAAGTTCTATCGCCCACAACGCTGGACTAAAGAGCAGATCCAAGAAGAGCATGATTTCGCGCTCGACTTGATTGAGCAAGAGATCCCGGTTGCACCACCGATAAAAATCAACGGTCAAACCCTGCATGAGTATCAAGGCTATCTATTTGCGCTATTTGATAGTGTTGGGGGGCGTCAGTACGAAGTGGATAACCTCGATCAACTGGAAGGCGTCGGTCGTTTTCTCGGACGCATTCATAAAGCAAGCTCGGAAAAGCTATTTCAGCACCGTCCGACTATTAGTCTCGACGAGTACCTGCATCAACCACGCAAAATCCTTGAGAATTCACGATTTATCCCTGCACATATCGAATCAGCATTCTTCAATGATCTTGATATGTTGATCACAGCACTAGAAGAGCAGTGGTCTGACTCAAGTAAAATTATTCGCCTGCATGGCGATTGCCACCCTGGTAATATTTTGTGGCGTGACGGGCCGATGTTTGTCGACCTTGATGATGCGCGTAATGGTCCTGCCATCCAAGACCTGTGGATGCTACTCAATGGCGAACGCCAAGATAAACTGATGCAGCTCGATATTTTATTGGAGGCTTATCAAGAGTTTTGTGACTTTAACAGCGCAGAATTGAAACTAATTGAGCCACTGCGCGGTCTACGTATGGTGCATTACATGGCATGGTTAGCAAAGCGATGGCAAGACCCAGCTTTCCCAATTGCATTTCCATGGTTTAATGACCCGAAATACTGGGAGCAACAAGTACTTGCTTGTAAAGAGCAGATTGCTACCCTACAGGAGCCACCACTTTCGTTAATGCCTCAGTGGTAAGGCAACACTGATAGCAAACAAAAAATTCAAACATAATGGAGATTGAATAAATGAAAAAGCTATTCGCATTTTTCTCATTGGTTATGCTGAGCTTATCGGCTCACGCAGCGCAATTTAACGAAGGTGAGCACTACAAGGTTCTAGACCTAGAGCCTTCTAAAAAGCCAGTTGTTACTGAGTTTTTCTCATTCTACTGCCCACACTGTAATAGCTTTGAACCAATCATTCAGCAGCTAAAAAAACAGCTTCCTGAAGGCGTTAAACTGCAGAAGAACCATGTATCTTTCATGGGTGGTGCTATGGGTAAGCCTATGAGCAAAGCTTACGCGACCATGATCGCGCTAAAAGTAGAAGATAAGATGGTGCCTGTAATGTTTAACCGCATTCACAACATGAACAAAGCGCCTCGCGACGAAGAAGAGCTACGTCAAATCTTCCTAGACGAAGGTGTTGATGCGAAGAAGTTCGATGCTGCATACAAAGGCTTCGCGGTTGACTCTATGGTTCGTCGCTTCGATAAAGCATTCAAAGACAGCGGCCTTTCAGGCGTTCCAGCGGTTGTGGTTAATAACCGTTACCTAGTCGATGCACAAGGTATCAACTCTCTTGATGAATATTTTGCACTGGTTAATTTCTTATTGAAGAAATAACTCATTGAAAAAAGGGAGCTTCGGCTTCCTTTTTCTTTGCTATGCTCAAAAAGCATCATTGATAAAAAATTAATCAGGAACCTTTTAGTATTTGGACTATCTATAGTTTTTCACTAATCACTAACAGGTTGGGCAAGGAGCCCCGCGAATGAAATTAAAAATCACGTTTTTAGCTTTGAGCATTGCAGCTACACCTGCCTTTGCCAAGCTTGCCGATGAGCAAGGCATCAGCGGTGAAATCTCCCTAAATGCAGGGGTCACCTCGTCTACTTCAAACTTCAATACCGACGGCGATAGCACCATCACGTCGACTGACCAAAAAGCGTCTTCAGAAAGTTCTTTCTTAGTCGCTCCACTGGGCAGCATTGCTTACACCTTTGGTGAGCGCTTAAATCACCAGGTTTATACAGGTACCGCTCGTGACGATATCGCAACAGGTACTGTAGTACTTGAAGTTGGCTACAAGTATCAGCTGCAATCAGGAATGGTGATTGATGCTTCAATCTTACCAACCATCATGTCCGGCGAAACTTGGGCTAACCCATACGATGTTAATACCTCTCGCTCTAAAACTGACGAGAAGGGTAACGCCTTTCGTTTAAAACTGAGCAGTATCGCAGGTTCACCATTCTCACTGGATATGGCCTACGCCACCAAAGATGTTGAACAAGATAATGTGCCTGACGAGCTAAAGCGTGATGCGGATACTTTCTACTTGAAAGGCCAATATCGACAACCTCTGAGCCGCAGCATGATGCTGGTACCATCGATAATCTATCAATCTCGCGATGCTGATGGCAGTGCTGAGTCTTATGACCAAATCGGTGCTGAGGTTAGTTTGTTTGGTGCTGCGGGCCGTCACCAATACGCACTAACCGCAGGTTATAGTCAGCGAGATTACGATGCTGGCAACTCTTTGTTCAACAACACGGTTCGCAGTGATGA
The DNA here is from genome assembly GCF_009363355.1 of Vibrio sp. THAF190c. Taxonomy (NCBI): domain Bacteria; kingdom Pseudomonadati; phylum Pseudomonadota; class Gammaproteobacteria; order Vibrionales; family Vibrionaceae; genus Vibrio; species Vibrio sp. THAF190c. The sequence goes on from NZ_CP045338.1 coordinate 3,269,349, forward strand.
CAACATCAACCTGTTTGCCGCGTATGAATATGAAAAGTTCATGAACTGGGATAACTGGTCATTCATTTCATTGGCAGGCTACGGCACTAGCGATTCCAACATCACCTTCTACGATGAGTCTCAATACATCGTTTCAGTCGGTATGAACTACAAGTTCTAATCCAAACACATCGGTATAGCCGCTTTGTTGGCTATACCGCTTGTGCCGTCAACTGCTTCAACAACCTATCCATAGCTCGATACCCCAACGCCTCCGAAAGATGCTTCTTGTGAATCTGTTCGCTACCCTCAAGATCAGCAATGGTGCGCGCAACCTTGATGATGCGATGATAAGCACGAATTGATAAGCCAAGCCGATGCAAAGCCGTCTCTAAGAATTGGGCATCTTGCTTATCGAGCGGGCAGTGCTTTTCAATTTCACGGCTGGTTAGCAGCGCATTGGGCTTTCCCCCTCTTTCGACCATCGTCAACCTTGCATCGATCACACGCTGCTTAACGACCTGTGTCCCCTCACCCCGATCGCCACCCTCAGCGAGCATACCTTTGGGAAGTAACGGGATCTCCAATGACATATCGAAGCGATCTAACAGCGGTCCAGACAGCCGATTTAAATAACGCAAAATAATCTGTGGATTCGCACGCGCTTGATTGCCCTCATAGTAGCCCGTTGGGCTTGGGTTTAGCGCACCGACCAATTGGAAACGAGCAGGAAAACGGGTTTTGCCCGCAGCCCGTGAGATGATGATCTCTCCAGATTCCAGCGGTTCTCGCAATGAATCGAGCACTTTCCTTTCAAACTCAGGCATTTCATCAAGAAACAACAGTCCATTGTGCGCCAATGATATTTCTCCTGGCCTTGGCACAGAGCCTCCCTGTAATGTCCATAACTAAATGATAGGGTACTATGGATTTACACCAATAATTGGAGGGGTAAATGAATTTTTTTTCATCAAAAGTTAGAAGTATTGGAGTAACTACACGCAGTGTCTCTGGAGTGGTCCCAAGCATTGGTTCTTATGAATCAACTTTAGAAAGAGACTTCATGGAACTGGTTCGATTTGATGATACATACAAGGAGCTAGTCCCACAGCCTATAACCATTGGATATATCAATTCGCAAGGTAAGCCAGCGAAATATACACCAGATGGATTACTGACATTTAATGACGAACTCGAAATTGCTCCAATTCTGTATGAAATCAAATATCGAGAAGATTTCAGAGGAAGCTGGAGAACTCTCTTACCAAAGTTCAGGGCTGCGAAGCAGTACGCTTTTAATCGAGGGTGGGTATTCAAAGTTTACACAGAGCGAGAAATACGAACTCAGCAATTAATGAACATTAAGTTCCTATGGCCATTCAAACATCGTCAGTTTGAAGAGCCAATGCTCAACTACATATTAAACATAATGAGTGATTTGCAAGAAGCTGACCCAGCACTCTTAGCCTCTGCTTTATTTAGCTCGCAAAAGCAACAAGCTCAAGCTATACCTGCCATTTGGTATTTGATTGCTATGTCAAGAATCGGCTGTAACCTAGATAAACCATTAACAATGCATAGTCGCATTTGGACGAAGGAGGACATATGAGTTCGATTACCCCAGGAAAACTAGTTTATTGGGACAACAAAGCTGCAATCGTTCTAGAGCTCAAAGGTTTCTCAGAAGCAATAATCAGGATTATTGAAACGGGTATCACTGAAGTTGTAAGAGCATCCAACCTTTCACTTCGTATAAGCACTCCTCGTTCAGAACAAGGTAAGCATTTATTAGCAAAAGATAAAGAGTGGGAAGTAGCTCTAAGTCGCTTTGAAACAATCAAACCACTACTAGAAAAAAGCACGCGGACTGAGAGTGATGTTGAGCGAGTAGCTTTCGAATGTGGCAAAGGAGTCACGACCATTTATCGATGGCTCAAACGGTTTGAAGAAACTGGTCTTGTATCTTCTTTACTTCGACAACAACGAACAGACAAAGGTCATCACAAGCTCAATGCAGAAGTTGAAGAATTAATCGCAACACAAATTACAAAAATCTATTTACAAAAAGAAAGACCATCCGTACTAAAGCTATACCGAATTATCAAAAGCGAGTGCATTGATGCTGATCTTCCAGTGCCCCACAAGAACACAATCTATGCACGAGTTAGAACAATCGAGGATAGAGAACTAGTAAAAAAGCGGGTAAGTCCAAAAGCTTCCAAACAGAATTATGAGCCAGTTACCGGAAAGTTCCCAGGAGCGGACTACCCTAATTCTGTAGTTCAAATAGACCACACCAAAGTCGACTTAATCATTGTCGATGAAGAGCATAGGTTACCAATAGGGCGCCCATACTTAACGATAGCAATTGATGTCGCAACAAAAATGATTTCAGGGTTTAAAGTGACACTTGACCCACCAAGCAGCTCTTCTGTTGGTCTATGTATTGCTCACGCCATAACGCCAAAAGAAAACTGGTTAGCAAAACGTGATATCGATGTAGAGTGGCCGATTTACGGCAAGATGGAAAAGATCCATGTAGATAATGGAAAAGACTTCAGAAGCAATATGCTAAAAAGAGCATGTCAGCAACACAACATCATTCTGGAGTTCAGACCAAAAGGTCAACCTAATTATGGACCACATGTAGAAAGAGCATTCAGGACATTCATGCAGGAAGTTCAAGGCATACCTGGAACTACATTTTCGTCAGTCAAAGACCGATTGGACTATGACTCTGAAGGAAATGCATGCATGACGCTCTCCGAGCTAGAGTTATGGTTTACTACCTTTATTGTCTATTGTTATCACCATCGCCCACACAAAGGAATAAACAAAGTTCCTCCGATACAAGTCTACACCGAAGCTATCCTCGGTAATAAAGACAAACCCGGAATTGGCTTACCTCAGCCAGTGGAAGACGAGGAGTCATTGCGTTTAGACTTCACTCCTTATGTTGAAAGAACCGTCCAAAGAACGGGAGTTGTAATAGACAATATCCACTACTATTCCGATGTTCTTCGCAAGTGGATTGGTGCTGTTGATGAGAGTGATCGAAACAAGAAAAGGAAATTTATATTTGCTAGAGATCCTCGGGATATTAGCTCCGTTTACTTTTTAGACCCTGATACTCAAAGATACATTTCAGTCCCTTACCTAAACAGTCAACGGCCAACTATCAGTTTATGGGAACTCAATGCTGTTTCAAGTTCACTAAGCGAAGAAAAAAGTCCAGTTGATGAAGATGCGATTTTTAGAGGCATCAGAAAAATGCGCCAGATCGAGTCTGATGCCATTGAAAAAACACGCCTTGCTAAACAGCACCGTGCAAATGAAAAGAGAAAGCGTCGTATGGCAGAAAGAAGAAACCACTGGCAATCATCTACTCAAAAAATCGCTACAGTTGATGATACTCATACAGAGATCTTAGAAGAGTTTGACGATGATATCCAACCATTTACCGACGTAGAAATAAGCTAAGGCAAAAATATGAAAGAGTTTTCTCACCTACAAAATAGTTGCACACACAAGCTACAGTGGAGCGTAGAGGAACGAGTCACAGATATCTTAAGACCACGCTGGATTGGGTATGACTCAGCCCAAACAATACTCAGAAGATTTGACGATATCTATAGACACCCTCGTGTATCTCGCATGCCTAACGTCATGCTTATAGGCAGAACAAACAATGGAAAAACGGAGCTTATTAAAAAATTTTGCCGCAAATATCAATCTGACCCGGACGATCTCCCAGCAGAGGGGTTCTCTATACCCATTATGTATATGCAAGCCCCACCAACCCCAAACGAAGGCGACTTGTATTCCGAGATTTTGTCCAGCCTCTATGAAAGAGTCCCATCATCTTCAGTCGCAGCAAAAAGAAAAAGAGTCGTTGATGTACTTAGGATGATCGACCTCAAAGTGATTTGTATTGATGAGCTTCACAATTCACTTGCAGGCTCATCGATAAAGCGACAATCACTATTGAACGCTCTTAAGTACCTAGGCAATGAACTACAAATTTCATTCATTGCATCAGGTACAGAGGACCTACTGAGAACTGTAAGTATTGACAATCAAATTCAAAACCGCTTCGAGCCAATTTTGCTACCTAAATGGAAAATGGGGAAAGAGTTCCGTCAATTGTTAAAAACCTTTGAATCGATTATTCCTCTTCGAGAGCCCTCAAATTTACATACACAGGCACTTAGCCAAAAAATTCTCTCTTTATCAGAAGGTGCGATTGGAGAAGTGTCGACACTTCTAAACAAGGCTGCGATCTATTCTCTTAGACATGGTGAAGAAATTATTAGTAGCTCCACTTTATCTAAATGTGGCTACATTCCTCCATCTGATCGTATCCGCGATACAGCCTCTGGAATCTAAGGAGGTGTTATTACCTATACGCCCAAGACTTCAGGAAGGAGAGCTCCTCTCATCGTGGGTTACAAGATTAGCATTAGGAAATCGTGTATATACACACACATTATTTTCTGAATTACTTGATTTCAAAGGGGATGCGTATTATAGAGATATTGATCGCTTAAGTTCTTTGGAGCTTTTAGAACTACTCACTAAGGCTACAGGCTTTAGCACCGCAAGCCTACGTAAAGCACAGCTTCACACCTATGAAGGGGAACTATTTGAGGCTATTAATCCCACTGGTAACACCAAGTGGATATTACCGCTCGGCATCTATCACAGAACAAAGTTAAGATTTGGAGTTGTATATTGCCCCAAGTGCTTAGCAGAAGACCAAGTTAAGTTCTTCCGTAAAATTTGGAGGCTTTCCTTCATCACTATTTGCCCAAAGCATAAGTGCCTCTTGCGAGATAGCTGTAGTAATTGTGGAGCAAATATTGACTTCCAACGCCTCTCTATTGGGTACAATCATTATGAACTCCCTCCAGCTAATATCGCTTTGTGTCACAACTGCTTTAAACCTCTTTGGTTAAATAAAACGGAACAATTACCCCCTAACTTGAAACTCATCTCTAATGAGTATATTTCCTTTGTCGAAAGATTTGCTCACAGAACAGGAGTTCTCCCAGAGCTTCATCAACCGCTAGAATTGCAACTATTCAATGGGGTTTGGGCACTTTCCGGTAGGATGCTATCAAAGAGGGCAAATGAAGTTCGAGAGCGTATATTCGAAGAGCTAGGTGTTGATATTAGAAGTAGTGCCAATAGCCAAACGGATTCAGTAGGCTTTAATTTTCTAGGTATTGAGCAAAGAAGAAAAGTACTAACTTCATTGTTCTACTATTTTCCCGAATGGCCATATCGTTGGCTAAACTTAACTAAGAACACTAAATTTAGCTTATCCGCATTCTCAGATGTGAATGATGAATTGCCTTACTGGTTAAGTTCCACCGCTTACTTCAATATGAATGCAAAACAATATGTTGTTACTGACAAAGAAATAGTTAGTGCAATCAACTACCTATCTAAAAGATCACCCAAAGTCACTAAGCGAGCTATTGCATCGCTTCTGAATATCAATGTAAGCACGCTAAACCACCGACTAAAAAAAATGACACTTTGATCTTTCGGTTCAATAATGAAAGAAATTACACGCCTCATCAAAACCCAACCTCCATTCCAATTTTTTAGTTAAATTAACAATATAAATATCAACACCTTAAAAGATAACCTATGCCAATTGACTAAATTATACCCACAGTTGTACATTGATATTTGATAGTGTTCATTTAGGAGTATTTCTTTGGCTAAAATTGACCCAGTAAAAGAACTAACAAAACACCCAGGTCTGTGGCGAGTCAATGGCTACAGTCATTTAGAGCTCTCACACAAAGTACCTAAAATCCACGTGTGGCTTTCTCAAATAAATGAGCAGTATTTACATTCACCACTTGATCCCAGAGCAACAATAGGTATTCCATTTGGTATTACCGTAAATCTTAATAAAACGTCAGACTTACTTGTTGGCTCTTGTTGGAGAGGTGGTATAAAAGGTGGTGGAAGGAGAGTATCAACCTTACCTTTAATAGAAAAGCACTTCACTGTTGATACTACAAAAATACAATTTTTTAAGCTTGGTAACGAAGTTAGTTTGTCTGGTGAAGAGTTTAGTACCATTCTGCCTACAACCGTAATCGACTTTGAGCAGCTATATGATAGCAAAAATCAAATAGGTCACTCTTTATACGCAGTAGTACCTGTTCTCAATGATCCTAGAGCACAGTACTTAGTCATTTCTTGCAATGAACTTTATCGGGCGTACCTAGGCGTCAGTAGCCGGTTTATGAATGCAATCATCATTGGTGATATAGGGCGCTATTTTGAATGGCGTCCCCCTTTTCTAAAAGTTAATCAGAAGCTCTCGAAAGTAGAACAGTTTGTCATTCATAGAGGGTATACTTCTAAAGAGGTGTGCAAATCACTTTACCTTCCATCAAACTATATAAAATCCACCACTCGTTACAACGCCAATAATACCGAAGCTCTTAAACTCCCCTACGTAGTCAAATCTGGCTTTCCTTTTGACGGTAGAACAAACCTAACGGTATCTGGAAAACTATTTACTAATGTAAGTAGAGGCGCAAAACGAGTGCCATTTGTCTTTGCCGCAAATTTATTACGTTGTACTAAAGAGTATGACCAAAAGGTACAAATTCTCTCCGATACTTACTCAAAATCTCAAGCGCCTTGGAAGAGAGATGTTGGTAGTGACTTCCAATCAAGTGATGTATTGCTTGATGAACATTCTGAAGAAGTTGATACTCCGCCGACAGCGAGTGGAAGAAAAATATCTATGCTTAGACCTACTAACACTTTCGATGCCATGAATCATCTAGATATAGAACATACACATACAGGTGATTCAATAAATCCTGTTTATGAAAATGATATCGGTAGTGAAATAGGTAGTTACTCATATCAAGACATTACCCCTGATCCTGAAAACGACGAGCACGTATTACAAGGTGGTCAATTTGATTCACACGTCTATGAGGTCGATAGAACTCTAGCAAACTTTATTTCGATGATTATTGCTCTGAGAGCATTAGTATTGGCCCGTAAATGGGAAGTCACCACTCGGAGTTGTTCTGGTGCACTAATTGTAGAACAAGACGAAATCATTACTGCTTTTTCTAAAGACAAAAATGCTAGACGTACGTGGCACATCATCGAAAATGAAGGTCGTGAGCGAATGCGCCAAATCGTTTGGGTCGAAATAGCACTCAATGAGGAACAATTTATTTACTTAGCAGAAATGGAACTAAAAGGTTCAGAAAAAAGCCGAAGCACTCTGCTCATGATCAAGCAAGAATTTGCCTATATGGAAGAGGGTGACTTTTCCACTTTCCTAGAACTCACAAAAATCCGAAATGGCTGGCCAAGAGTTAGTCAAGACTGGAAATCTAAGGGGATAAAAGAAGCTGCGAGGGATTATTTTGACAGCTTCGAGCATGCTGGCATATCGCATACTGGAGTAAATAAAAAGCAGCCTGAAGCTTGGGCAAAAGAGATCGAAATAAAGATTTCAGAACTGCTTGGATTACCTCCGCTAGAAGAGGTAAATTAGTTAAACATGAACTATTACGTAGTTAGGAAATTACATTGAAGAGAGATGGCGATTTTACCAATAAAACAAAGCGAATTCTTTCTGAAAGAGTAAATGGGCTCTGTTCCAACTGCTTTAGACCAACGACAGGGCCTCATGACAGTCCATCTAAATCAACAATCAGTGGTCAAGCTGCGCACATCCATTCAGCAAGCCAAAATGGACCTCGGTTCGATAAAAAGCTCTCACTAGACGAAGTCCGATCACCGGAAAATGGCATATGGCTCTGTGGTTCATGCCATACAATCATTGACCGTAATGAAAGTAGCCACACAGCCGAGGAACTGCGCATCCTCAAAGCTCAAGCCGAAACTAAAGCCGCACAAGCTCAATTACTAAGAGGAAACCCTAACAAGGTAAGTACTCGAACAATTAAGGAGCGCTGGGTTCACGAAACAACTGATGATTCTCGCTATGTACGTCGCGAAGGTCACTTATCTACTCTAAACTCCTGGATGGCTGACATTGATACAAAAATTATCGCAATTACAGGCATTGGAGGGCAAGGAAAGACATCTTTGGTCGGTAACTGGTTAAAATATAAGGACTGTTTACAGAAGAGAGAAATCGAGGGGCTATTCTACTGGAGCTTTTACAACGAGATTGATGTAAATGTCTTCTTTCAAGAATTACTTGCATTTTGTAAAGATAGTTTTATAACTCTGCCGCCAACGTTATTCGAAAACCAAAGTGACGTCCAAGAGTCAATTCGTCAAGTGCTTTCAATAGTTCCGATCTGTGTCATTTTAGATGGGTTAGAAGTAATTCAATCAGATAAATCAGAGTATGATAAAGGGCAATTCCTATCAGCCGACCTAAGGCATTTTCTATTAGACTTTAGCCTTTCACCAACAAACTCTATTGCCGTTCTGACTTCGCGATTCGACATTGTTGATCTAAGACCTCGAGATGAAGTGGTGAAATACTTACGTTTAACGAAGTTGAATGAATTCGAAGCTTGCTCACTACTGAAAAGTTTGTATGTAGGTGGGGCAAGAGTTGACTTGCAACGTATTTCGACTGCCCTAGAGGGGCACCCTTTGGCCCTAAAGGTTTTCGCCGCTGGATTACCTAATGCTCAGCAGATGAGTCCTATCAGTCATCTCAATAGAATCCTATCGGTCGAATCACAAATTCAGATCTCCTTAGATGACAAAATAGTCCGCTTACTAAGCTACTACGAGAAAACACTTACCAATGAACAAGTCTCCATCCTAAGTAGTGTATCAACGCTCAGTTCAACCATTGATGAGAAAACATTAATAAGCCTCAGTGAAACGATGAGCAATAATGTACTATCATCAAAAGAGCTTCAGGTCGCTCTTTCATCATTAATTAACACCGGCCTCATAATTCAAGATATTGTAAAAAGAAAGGTAAAATATTCATGCCACCCAATAATTAGAGACTACTTTAGACATAAAATCACCTCCGATAGCAGCCGTGGAAACTTAGTCGGTTCATTTCTAGCCAACAAGCCCGGTAGAGGGGATGTCGTTAGTAGCGAAATGTTGGAATATATTGTTTCAGCAATTGAAATATTGGCATCCAGTGGCTCATGGTTCGAGGCTAGTGACTTATACGATTCAAAGCTCAAAGGGGGAATGACAATTAGAAAGTTGTCTAGCCCAGAAGCTGGATGGCGATGTTGTAGAGCCCTTACTAAATCAGCCCCAAATAACCCAGCCTTATATTCCAGCATCTGGAATGACCATGATAAGTTCAACACATTAGTGGTATACCACAACTCATCAGGTCAATTTAGTAAGGATATGGGAGACATCGCTAATGCCATCTCTTGCTACAAAGAGGCAATTGATATCCTTTCGAAAAAAAGCCAAAAAAGAAACGAAGTAACAACTTTAATGGGTTTAGCGCAGGTTTATATTGAGTGTGGGAATATATCCAAATCAACTCACTACCTATCTCTATCAATGAACGCAGCAAATGAACGAGTGATATCCGAAGAGTTAAAATTCGAACTTTACACCACAAGAGCAAAAATTCATCTTTTGTGTGGCGAATATAGAAAAGCAGAGCATCGACTAGCTTATGTTATGAATAGAACCAAGCCACACCCACGATCAAAACATAAGACAGTTAGTAACCCAGACGCCAGAGCGCTCGCGTTTATGGGTTTGGTCGAAAGTGCACTTTTGCAGGGGGATATTGTCACAGCTGAGGGATTACAGAAAAGCTCAATCCCTTATGTACGACAATCTGAGCGACTAGATATCATGCTCATGAGCATGTACTGGCAAGGGTATGTCTCATTCCAAAGTGGCGACTTTGAGCTAGCAGAGTCAACATTATTACTCGCAGAGCGATTAGCTAGGAAAGCAAATATGGAATACTGGCTAATACAAACCAATATCCTACAGTCTGAACTTTATTACTGCCAAAATGAGAAACCGAAGGCGTTACTCACAATAGATAACTGCATAAATGTAACAAGCTCAAGGCAGTTTGATTCGCTGTATGTCGATGCTTTAATAACTAAAGCGCGCATAATCGGCCAATCTGATGCTAATGAAGCTTCTCAGCTATTAACAAAAGCAGAGCAAATGGCAATAACTATTCAATATCAGCGCGCAATTTCAATGCTGAGTATTACTGGCGAGTGATTTACATTCGAGACAACTGAATAGAGTATCTCTCCACCAAACATGACCCAAAACAAATATAACTAGGCGTGAAGAGTCCAGTACTTTTTCAACAATTTGTTAGTCAATGACTTTAATCGCCGCTCTCCTACTTTATGACCGCACACTAAGTAATGAAATAGGTCATCTAATGCCCTATTATTCTCAGATACATACGAGTGACCCAAAGTGAAAAAACCTTCATCAAGATTAGTCATATCTATAGAATCCATGTTGTCTATGACTAAGACATCATTTTTTGCAAAACCAACCCTATCTGAGTCATTTGCCAAGCTGGATGCTAACAAAGCAACGTCACTATCTGACATATAAAGCGTCGTAGAACTAAAAACATCCTTAATTCTGTCTGCATATTGGTTGATGAACGCCTGTTTATCTATATCTGCCGCCGCAAGAGCGAGTCTTTGGAACGCTGTTTCTTCACGAACTTGGGACAAGGCTTCTGCCAAGCAGAATGTCCCCATACTATGTGCTACGACAATAACTTCTTCAACATTCAATGTTGAAATAATATCAAGTAGCTTAGCTAGATTTTTAGATGAGTAAAGAGCGTTTTCTTTATCCGAAGAATAATATCTTTTTTTATTTTTAGATGGCCAACTAAAAAGTAATATTGGCCATTCATAGGATAAATCATATTTCATTTGTGCAGACTTAAATATTGCATCCTTGAATCCAACATTATAACCATGAACAAAAATCATAATACTTTTTCTTTCTGAATCATTAATTAGAGATTGTTCAAATTCATCTTGCGTAAAAGATTGTCCGGACTCAATTGTAAAGTGCTTACTTTTGTTCTCCTTTAGTTTTATTTTTACTATGGGTAAGGTAATAGGCCTCTCGATATTACCTGACATATGAGCATTCTTAGGTATTGATACTCGAGCTACACCGTAGTTGAGGTCTTTCTGCCTGTCTCCTGAAAAAAGGCTTCCATCATGTACAATTTTTCTGTTAGTTGCATAATGAACATCAACAATAACATTTTCGGGTTCGCCAACGTCTCGAGCTAAATGGGAAACATACTCACCATCTTGAACAAGACGGGTAATACGCTCATCGCCTACCAATGCTCTAGAAGAAGATTTAAAGACTTTGTCTTCCTTGATATCAACTTTCTCTAAAGGAGATATGGGGTTAGAGATAGTGCTTTTTCTTGTGTAGTACGGATTCTTGGGTTCTCTGTAACCTTCAGTATCTAGCTTCAACTTATCAAATAGGAACTCTACAATAGGCAACAAGTAGCAAACATGCTTATACTCATTTCTGTAGTCAGCCGATATAAAACTTTTTCTTGAGAGTACGCTAACCACCAAACCTAAAAAATCATCAACGTCTACATAAAAAACTCTTCGGTATGTTTTTATTTCTATATAATTATCGTCAGCCGTTACGCTATATAAACTGAGGCTTGATTGTGTAAGGAACTCTTTTGGAGGTTTATTGCTAATTGTTTCTAATATTAAGTTATAGGTTATCATTACCAAAGCCTACTGAAATTTATTGATACTATGACACTACATCATTATAAATCAAAAATAGACATGCTTTTTCTATTAAGTGATCTAAATCAAGCCCACTAGTATTTTAAAACAATGTTAACATTTAACTAAATTAAAATTACATACAAAACACTAGAACAACGAAGCACAGCCATAGACTCACTTCTCGTTTATCCGTGTTCATTATCATTTATCAATGTTCACCTCCAATTAGTCATGGAACTTACACTCCCCCCACCAATGCCGCCATCGAGCTTGAATGATGCGGGGAACGAAATGGACGCTGCTTCCAGTTGTATTGATTGATCTCTTGCTGGGTGAGTGACGCGACGGAAGCCGTCTCCATCGCTTCGTCATCACTCATCTCAGGCAGTAAATCACAAAGGCGTGAGGCAAGCATGGTCTTGCCCGTACCGGGTGGACCTAAAAACAGTAAGTTATGATTGCCAGCCGCCGCGATCTCTAACGCTCGTTTGCCTTGTTGCTGACCAATAATATCTTGCAGGTCTCGAGTCATGTGCTCTTGAGAGAGAGGCTCAGAGACATCGTTTAAGTTCAGCGTACTTTGACCACAAAGGTAGCCGCACACCTCGAGCAGTGTTTGGGCGGACTTATGCTCCCCTTGTCCAACCAAAGCAGCTTGCTCACCGTTATCATGCGGGACCACCAGAGCGCGATTCGCCTTATCACACGCCAAGGTTGCGGGTAATACGCCTTTGACTGTACGCAATTCACCAGACAGAGCGAGCTCACCAATGAACTCATGACTCAAGACTTTACTTTCAGGCAACTGCTCAGAGGCGACCAAAATCCCCAGAGCGATCGGCAGATCGAAGCGCCCTCCCTCTTTCGGAAGGTCGGCAGGAGCGAGATTGACTGTTATGCGCTTGGCTGGAAATTCAAATCGTGAATTGATGATTGCACTGCGCACGCGATCTTTAGACTCTTTGACCGTTGTCTCTGGTAACCCGACTAAAGAGAACCCTGGCATTCCGTTGCTGATATGCACCTCGACGGTGACCGCAGGTGCTTCCACACCGACGCTGGCGCGACTATGAATAATTGCGAGTCCCATAGCTTTCCTTTGTTATTGATTTAAAAGTATTCAGCCTGGGTATTCGTTCCTCACCAAAGCCATAAGATTGTTATATAGCTTGGTGGAATTAGTTTTTAATGTGAAAAAAGAATGACATTTTGCTTGTCAGGAAACAGTTTTCTGTGATAACACTAGAGATAGATGGTTTTACATACGACAATCGACGAGAAAGCTCGGATTTTATGACACTAAACACACGCCTATACGCACTGATTAACCTGATTATCGTGGTCATTATTATGACGACGCGGGGGCGTGTGGATAAAAAATAGCCACAAATTTTTAAAACCCCCGCACTGACAAGTCCGGGGGTTTTTTCTAATTTATAGATTCGATTTTTATACTTTGAAGCATTTTCGGCTACGCCGATAGACAGGAAGAATGGGAGCACACGATGTGCAGCAACAAAAAAAATAGTTACCAAAATACCGGTAACCAGGGGGATTTACGATGAAAGGTGCAGAATTAGTCGTATCCGCTTTGAAGCAGCAGGGTATAGACACCGTATTTGGTTATCCAGGTGGTGCCATAATGCCAATCTACGATGCGTTATACGACGGTGGTGTGGAACACATACTATGTCGTCACGAGCAAGGTGCTGCAATGGCCGCCATAGGAATGGCGAGAGCCACTCAGGATGTTGCAGTATGTATGGCGACCTCTGGTCCAGGCGCCACTAACCTAGTCACCGGCCTTGCCGATGCATTTATGGACTCAATCCCCCTCGTCGCCATTACTGGCCAAGTCGCTAGCTCCCACATTGGTACTGATGCCTTCCAAGAAATGGATGTGATCGGTATGTCCCTCTCTTGTACTAAGCATAGTTACCTTGTTACTGACATTGAAGACCTTGCACCAACCTTAGCAGAGGCCTTTGAAGTAGCTAAAACGGGTCGTCCAGGCCCTGTTATCGTTGATATCGCCAAAGATGTGCAACTTGCAGAAGCTCCAGTAGAAGTTCTTCCTTCTTTCACGCCACCAGCAATACCTGTGGCACCACAAGAAGCGATCGAGACGGCACAACAAGTCCTCTCTCAAGCTACCCGCCCTGTTCTCTACGTTGGTGGTGGTGTTCAACTGGCAAAGGCAACCGACTCTGTTCGTGAGTTCCTACGTCTTAATCCAATGCCAGCGGTTAGCACATTAAAAGGCTTAGGTACCATCGAGCGCGATGACCCACATTACCTAGGTATGCTAGGTATGCACGGCACTAAAGCGGCTAACTTAGTCGTTCAAGAATCCGACCTACTGATCGTAGTCGGCGCGCGCTTTGATGACCGAGTAACGGGCAAGCTAGATACCTTTGCGCCACACGCAAAAGTCATTCACATCGATATTGATGCGGCAGAGATCCACAAGCTTCGTCATGCACACGCTCCACTGCGTGGTGACATCAACACCATTCTTCCTCAGTTAGAGCTGACTCAAGACATCAGCCCTTGGGTTCATCATTCTGAGAGCTTACGCAGCACGTTCAAGTGGCGCTATGACCACCCTGGTGACCCAATCTTCGCACCACTGCTGCTTAAGCAACTTTCTGACATGATGCCGGATAGCTCAATTGTCTCAACCGACGTTGGTCAACACCAGATGTGGGCAGCACAGCACATTCAGCCTCGTCAGCCGCAGAACTTCATCACCTCAGCTGGCTTAGGCACCATGGGCTTTGGTTTGCCTGCAGCGATGGGAGCAGCCGTTGCTCGCCCAGATGATCAATCAATCCTTATCTCAGGTGATGGTTCATTCATGATGAATGTTCAAGAGCTTGGGACACTTAAACGTCGCCAGATCCCAGTGAAAATGGTGCTACTTAACAACTCGCGCCTTGGTATGGTTCGTCAATGGCAATCGCTGTTCTTCGATGGTCGCCACAGTGAAACCATCCTAGATGACAACCCTGATTTCGTAATGCTCGCGAAAGCCTTCGATATTCCGGGCAAAACCATCACCAAGAAGGAAGAGGTTGAGCCAGCTATCAAAGAGATGCTTGAGAGCAAAACAGCTTACCTTCTGCATGTACTAATCGACGAAGAAGAGAACGTATGGCCACTTGTACCACCTGGTGCATCAAACAGTGATATGTTGGAGAACACGTAACATGGAAAGATATTTACTAGACATTAAAGCCGATGATAAGCCGGTACTGTTAGAGCGTGTTCTTCGTGTTATTCGTCACCGTGGTTTCATCGTTAAGCAGGTTGCCGGTACGCAGAACCATGAGAGCAAAATCGCGAGTGTTGAGATCATCGTTGATAGCGACCGCCCTATCTCTTTCTTGGTTAATCAGATTGAAAAGCTATGGGATGTACGCACTGTCGATGTGATTTCCATTAGCCGTAACGAACTACCAAACAATAACTTACAACAAAAGATTGGTGCATAAGGAAGCGCAAACATGACAGCAAAAACAGCAGACTACATTTGGTTTAATGGTGAGATGGTTCCTTGGGCTGAGGCGAACGTTCACGTCTTAACTCACGCTATGCACTACGGTACTTCAGTATTTGAAGGGGTTCGTTGCTACAACACTCCAAATGGCCCAATAATTTTCCGTCATCCAGAGCACGCGAAGCGCCTAAAAGACTCAGCCAAGATCTACCGCTTCCCTATTCCTTACACGGAAGAGGAGATCATGGACGCCACACGCGAAACACTGCGTCAAAATAAGCTTGAGTCTGCCTACATCCGCCCTCTTGGCTTTGTCGGTAATGTTGGCCTAGGTGTATGTCCTCCAGAAAATACTGAGATGGACCTAGTCATCGCCGCCTTCCCATGGGGTTCGTACCTAGGTGAAGAGGCTCTAGAAAACGGCGTAGATGCGATGATTTCAAGCTGGAATCGCGCAGCACCTAATACCATCCCAACCGCAGCAAAAGCGGGCGGTAACTACCTATCATCACTACTGGTTGGTGGTGAAGCTCGTCGTCACGGCTACGATGAAGGTATCGCACTGAGTGTCGATGGTTACCTTTCAGAAGGAGCTGGTGAGAACATCTTCGTCGTGAAAGACGGCGTGATCACAACGCCACCAACGACCAGCGCAATCTTGCCTGGTATTACACGCGACAGCATCATGACTCTAGCCCGTGATCGCGGCTATGAAGTACGTGAAGCCAATATTGCACGTGAAGCACTTTACCTAGCAGATGAAATATTCATGACAGGTACAGCAGCTGAAATCGTGCCAGTACGTACAGTTGATAAGATTGAAGTCGGTTGTGGTAAACGCGGCCCAATCACTAAAGTAATGCAAGACCTTTACTTTGGCCTATTCAACGGCACCACAGAAGATAAGTGGGGCTGGTTGGATTACGTTTACCCAGAACAAGCACCTTCAGCTCAATAATTTATAAGGAAGTAGCAAATGTCTTCGGCTCCAAAAATCAAATATCGCAGCGCAACTACAACTCACGGCCGCAACATGGCGGGTGCTCGTGCCCTTTGGCGTGCGACGGGTGTAAAAGATGATGACTTCGGTAAGCCAATCATCGCTGTTGTAAACTCATTCACTCAATTTGTTCCAGGCCACGTTCACCTTAAAGATATGGGTCAGCTGGTCGCAGGTGAAATCGAAAAAGCGGGCGGTATCGCTAAAGAATTCAATACCATTGCAGTTGATGATGGTATCGCGATGGGTCACGGCGGCATGCTTTACTCGCTGCCTTCACGTGAATTGATCGCTGACTCTGTAGAGTACATGGTCAATGCACACTGTGCCGACGCGATGGTGTGTATCTCTAACTGTGACAAAATCACTCCGGGAATGATGATGGCAGCGATGCGTCTCAACATCCCAGTGATCTTTGTTTCTGGTGGCCCAATGGAAGCAGGTAAAACCAAGCTTTCTGATCAGATCATCAAGCTAGACCTTGTTGATGCGATGATCCAAGGTGCCGATCCAACAGTTTCAGATGAACAGAGCGAGCAGATTGAGCGTTCAGCTTGTCCAACTTGTGGTTCTTGTTCAGGCATGTTCACAGCAAACTCAATGAACTGTCTAACGGAAGCTCTAGGCCTATCTCAGCCAGGTAACGGCTCTATGCTAGCGACCCACGCAGACCGTGAGCAGCTATTCATCAATGCTGGTAAGCGCGTTGTTGAACTGACTAAGCGCTACTACGACCAAGGCGATGAATCAGCACTACCACGCAACATCGCCAACCGTGCAGCCTTTGAGAACGCTATGGCGCTAGATATCGCGATGGGTGGTTCTAGTAACACGGTTCTTCACCTGCTAGCAGCAGCACAAGAAGGTGAGATCGACTTTGATATGAACGACATCGATGAGATGTCACGTCGCGTTCCTCACCTATGTAAAGTGGCACCATCTACTCAAAAATACCACATGGAAGACGTACACCGCGCCGGTGGTGTAATGGCGATTCTGGGTGAACTAGACCGCGCAGGCCTACTCAATGGCTCAACCAGTACTGTTCTTGGCATGACAATGCAGCAACAGCTTGCTGAATACGACATCATGCAAACTGAGAATGAAGACGTTCTTAAGTTCTTCCGTGCTGGCCCTGCAGGTATCCGTACAACCCAAGCCTTCTCTCAAGATTGCCGCTGGGACCGCCTAGATGACGACCGCACCGATGGTTGTATCCGTTCAAAAGAGAACGCATTTAGCCAAGAGGGTGGCCTAGCCGTTCTATCTGGTAATATCGCGGTTGACGGCTGTATCGTTAAAACAGCAGGTGTGGATGAAGAGAACCTTAAGTTCCAAGGTCCAGCTATCGTATTCGAAAGCCAAGATACAGCAGTAGAAGGTATCCTAGGTGGCAAAGTGAAAGCGGGTGAAGTGGTTGTTATCCGTTACGAAGGCCCTAAAGGTGGCCCTGGTATGCAAGAGATGCTATACCCAACGACTTACCTGAAGTCTATGGGCCTAGGCAAGTCTTGTGCACTGCTAACGGATGGCCGTTTCTCTGGTGGTACGTCTGGTCTATCTATTGGTCACGCCTCTCCAGAAGCAGCAAGTGGCGGTACTATTGGCCTTGTTCAAGATGGCGATATCATCACTATCGATATCCCTAGCCGTTCTATCTCGCTAGACGTTCCAGAAGAAGAGCTTGCTGCTCGTCGTACGAAACAGGATGAGCTTGGCTGGAAACCAGCTGATCGCCAACGCGAAGTGTCATTCGCACTTAAAGCTTACGCAAGCATGGCGACCAGTGCCGACAAAGGCGCAGTGCGCGATAAGTCGAAACTTGAGGGCTAATCTATGAGCGATGACACCTCAACGCCCCGTTTACAATCTGGTGCAGACTACCTGCGCCAGATACTAAGAGCTCCTGTTTATGAAGCGGCTATCGTTACGCCGCTGCAAGAGATGCCACGCCTGAGCGCACGTATCGGTAACCAGGTTCAGCTTAAACGTGAAGACCGTCAGCCGGTTCACTCGTTCAAGCTGCGTGGTGCCTATAACATGGTATCCAGTCTTTCTGAACAACAGAAAGCTGCAGGTGTAATTGCAGCATCGGCAGGTAACCATGCTCAAGGCATGGCTCTGTCTGGCTCTAAGCTAGGTATTCAGACCACGATTGTGATGCCAAAAACCACCCCAGACATCAAAGTAGATGCAGTACGTGGCTTCGGTGGCAACGTGGTTCTGCACGGCAGCAACTTTGATGAAGCGAAGGCTGAAGCAGAACGCCTTTCAGCTGAGCACGGCTATACCTTTGTACCTCCCTTCGATCACCCATTAGTAATTGCAGGTCAAGGCACCATGGGTATGGAGATGCTGCAGCAGAATGGTCATCTCGATTATATCTTTGTACCCGTTGGTGGTGGTGGTTTAGCCGCAGGTGTTGCTGTGCTGATTAAGCAGTTAATGCCAGAAATCAAAGTAATTGCAGTAGAGCCAGAGGATTCCTCTTGCCTCAAAGCGGCATTGGATGCCGGTGAACCCGTAGTACTGGATCAGGTCAGTATGTTTGCCGATGGAGTTGCAGTTAAGCGCATTGGTGAAGAGACCTTCCGCCTATGCCAGCAGTACATCGATGGCCATATTGCCGTTTCTAGCGATGAGATCTGCTCTGCAGTAAAAGACATCTTTGAGGATACTCGTGCGATTGCCGAACCTTCTGGTGCGCTTGCTCTGGCAGGTTTGAAGAAGTTTGCTGAGCAGAACCAACTGCAAGGCAAGCAACTGGCGACAGTATTGTCTGGTGCCAACACTAACTTCCATGGTCTGCGCTATGTGTCCGAACGTTGTGAACTGGGTGAGAAGCGCGAGGGTTTGCTTGCGGTGACAATTCCAGAACGCCAAGGCGCTTTCCTCGAGTTCTGCAATATCATCGGCGGCCGTGCTGTGACAGAGTTTAACTACCGCCATAACGACGACAGCCTAGCGAACATCTTCGTCGGTGTGCGTCTCAATGGTGGGCAGGAAGAGCTCGATAGCATCATCTCTGATCTTCGTGAGGGCGGCTATCCGGTAGTCGACCTCTCAGATGATGAGATGGCGAAACTGCATATCCGATATATGATTGGTGGTAAGCCATCTAAGCCATTGAAAGAACGTCTATACAGCTTTGAGTTCCCAGAATACCCAGGTGCTCTGATCAAGTTCCTCGATACGCTTGGCACCCACTGGAACATTAGCCTGTTCAACTACCGTAATCACGGTGCCGACTATGGTCGTGTTTTGTGTGGATTTGAATTGAGTGACGACGACCTTGCACAATTCTCAACTCACCTGCGTGAGCTTGGCTACCAATGCAAAGATGAAACCGATAACCCTTCGTACAAGTTCTTCTTGTCCTAACAGATTGTTATCTAATAAAAAGAGCGAGCATTGACTCGCTCTTTTGGATCTTAACTATAAAGATCGTTCAACTAGATCGCCTTGCGATGATCCAACCAATCTCGATGCAATTGATCACTGGATCCTAAGTAATTCACCATCCACTCGATCAACTTATGATTATCGTCTTTGCGCCACACAAGGCAGCACTGACTAAGAGGGCTCGGCTCCGGCAGTATTTTCTCCACCAGCAAGCCTTGCTCAATGATAGGGGCAGCAATATGACGTGGCATATAGCCAACCCCTACTCCATTCTTAAGGCATTCAATAGCACTGTACCAATTAGGCAGCAGCAAGCGCCTTTGATTAGCGTAGTGACCCGTATGACGCTTGGGCAATACGCTCGAGGTGTCATCTAAACAGATAGCTGGGAACTGACTGACAAAGGTCTCATCAAGGTTCTGCTCTCGCACACACGGATGACTTGGCGACATAACAAATGCCCAATCGAGCGGCCCCATCTCTTTAACCTCAAAGTCACCGCCCACCGGAATCGCAGAAGTGGCACCAATCACAATATCGGCACGCCCTTGAGCGATCGCCTCCCAAGAACCATTGAACACCTCCATATTGATCTGCAGTTCAGCAAAATCAAAGGTCTCATAAAACTCTTCAATCATCGGCTTCATCTTGTCGAGCTTAACCACGTTATCTAGGGTTAAGCGCAGAGTCTTTTTCCACCCTCGGGCTGCTCGCTTGGTCTGGGCACTGACCTCTTCCATCTGGCGCAATAAAGAGCGTGCCTCTTCGATAAACACCTCTCCGGCAGGTGTCAGTTCAACCTTTCTCGGCAGGCGCTTAAACAACAGCACACCAAGTTCTTGCTCTATCTGACGAACCCCGTAGCTGATCGCTGATGGCACCTTGTGCAGTTGTTCAGCCGCAGCCGTGAAACTTCCCAACCTCGCCACAGTGTCGAGCATTTCTAACGATGATTTAGAGAACATAAGCCTTCAAATTTTTTGATTGATAACCACATATTTTAGCGTTTTATTTTAACAAAGCAGAAAAATAGAATGTCAGCGTACATAAAACGGGCATGACGTCACCCAACAACAAACAATAATTTTGATGATAAATACATCACTACAACAGCTTAATGGCATTTTATGAATATTTCTAAGTTTCAGCTGACCTACCTTGCAGTTCTGTCCATGCTAGGTTTCATCGCGACCGATATGTATCTACCTGCATTTAAGGCAATGGAGATCGACTTTGCAACCGGCCCAGAGCAGATTGCCCTATCTCTAACGGTATTCCTTGGCGGCATGGCAATGGGTCAGCTTCTTTGGGGTCTTGCCAGCGATAAATATGGCCACCGCAACACACTGGCTGTCGGTCTAGTTCTGTTTACGGCAGCATCATTTGGTTTGGCTTTCAGCACTGAGGTTTGGCAACTGCTGACACTGCGCTTTATCCAAGCGATCGGTGTCTGTGCTCCTGCTGTGATCTGGCAAGCGATGGTAATCAAGCGCTATTCACAAAGCAGCAGCCAACAAATTTTTGCAACCATCATGCCTTTAGTGGCGCTATCTCCAGCACTGGCGCCTCAACTGGGTGTGCTTCTAGCGGATAACTTTGGTTGGCACAGCATCTTCATTACTCTAACTCTAATGGGTGCGCTATTGGTTGCAACTACGATGGCTCAACCAAAAGAACAACCAGAGGTAAAACAAACCTCTATTAAATCTGATATTAAGGCGCTAGTTAAATCTAAACCTTACTTGGGTAATGTACTGATGTTCGCTTCAGCATCGGCCGCTTTCTTTGCCTACCTAACGGGCATGCCAGAGATCATGGCTCAGCTAGGTTATGAAGCAAAAGACATTGGCCTAAGCTTTATCCCACAGACGATTGCGTTTATGGCGGGTGGCTACTTTGGTAAACAAGCGGTGAAGAAATACGGTGATGGTGTGGTGCTGCGCAACCTAGTGGGTCTATTCAGTGTGGCGGCAATGCTTATCTTCATCGCCTCACAGTGGGAACTGATGTCTATTTGGCCTCTATTAGCCCCATTCTGTCTGATTGCAGTAGCAAATGGCGCACTTTACCCAATCGTAGTAAACCGCGCGCTATCAAGTGCCAAACAGAGCCCAGCGACGGCTGCAGGTCTACAGAACAGCTTACAGATCTGTATTAGCAGCCTAGCAAGTGCACTGGTTGCAGCAATGGCAAGCCAAGCACTGAGCGTTACCGGTGTCGCTATCGTGATCTGTCTGGGTGGCTTATGGTTTGGTTACATCTTCTCAAATAAAGAGCTGTCTCAGCACTTCTCTGCGCCGGATAACTCGCGCGTAGTCGCTGAAGACAACCAGGACTAGCCTGCTCATTCATTCAAAACTAAAAAGAGCGAGTTTAATACTCGCTCTTTTCTTCTCTCATAGAACTCAATCAGCTCTCACTCTCCACCACTTCCAGCGCTGGCGCCTTATGACGACTGTACTCATCGTAGTTAATTACACGGCTACGCCCCATATCCTTGGCCATGTACAACGCACTGTCTGCCATCTTAACCAGAGATTCTGTATCAGAAGCTGGCTTAGGGTAAGTCGCGACACCAATAGAAACGCCCAGCTGCCCTAGAGATAAGCCTTTGTGTTCCAGGTGCATCGAGCGCACAGCATCACATAGACCTTGAGCAAACTCCGTCGCTTGTTGCATAGAATAGTGCGGCAGCAACACCGCCAACTCTTCCCCACCAAGGCGACAAGCAATCTCATCTTCACTAACACTCTGCTTGAGTAGTGCACTGATCTCTTTTAGTACAAAGTCGCCCGCGTCATGACCAAAGTTGTCATTGAAGCGTTTGAAGTGATCCAAATCGAGCATTAATAGCGATAGTGGCTGCTCGCTGGTGGCTGAATTCATCGAGTGTTCTTCCAGTTTTTGCTCGAAGAAGCGACGGTTGAATAGACCCGTGAGCGGATCGCTTAGGGCCTGAGAGCGCAGTTTCTCTTGCAGGCTCAGATTAGCCAGTGCCAAGCCTAGGTGCTCAGACACACTAAAAGCCAGTTGCTCGGTAATAGGGTCAATCATGATGTGACCTTGGCCAAAATAGAGATGCATAATGCCAATGGTGTTGCCATGCGCGGTCAATGGAATGCACAGGGTTTGGTTGTTTTCCATCTCGTGCATGTGTCCGCAAGTCAACGAGTGAAAATCATCATTCGATTGATGTGGGCGCCCCTTACGCAGAGACCAGCACTCTTCAGGCGCAAAACTTGAGCTACCTGGCCAAGTTTCGCCCCAGTCTAGCTGGGTAATTAATTGGTTACGTGAGGCACGCATCAGTGAAACACTACCGTTAATGTTGCCAAGGATTCTCGGCAAGATATCAGAGACGATTTGCTGCGCTTCAACCATGTTGTTACACGCCGCCAGCATGTTGGCTAAGCGGTGCATCAACTCAATCTCATGAGTACGCTGACGGATGCGCTCATCTTGCTTCTTCTGCTCTTCTTCAACGCGGTGAGTGATCTGGCGGTTGCTGACGTAAGAGGTACCGATCAAGAAGCTCAAACTCAGTAACACCATACCAATCAGAATGCCCATCAGCTGGAAGTTCATCTGCTTAAGCTGATGCATTGGCGAGGAGATCACCACCACAAAGTCTTTGCCCTGCACACTCTCTTTTTGTGAGTAGTAGATACGGTCAATAGAGGTGACGGTACTAAAACGCACATCACTACCGTTACCATGCTTCAGCGCCTGCTGAAATTCAGGGCGATCACTATGATTTTCAACCCGAGCAAGCGCATGGTCAGAGAGATCGGTATCTCCGATCACAACCCCTTGTGGGTCGATGACTTGAATTCTTAATCGCGTATTGGCTTGGGTAAGGTCGCCAATGTAGTCATCAATATCGGTATCAGCCGTAAACGAGCCGCTGTCCTCACGAATCTCATAGATCACATCCGACATTAACGAGACCAAATGCTCACGCTCGTTCTCAACCACCAGCTTTTCCAACGTCACGTAAAAGCCGTACAGCCCAATCAGCATTGAAAAAGATAAGATGATGATCGGCATGGTCTGCCATTTTTTCTCAACCAATCTCATTATCTCTATTTCACCTTAACTTTACAGAACCCCAACCCGAATAATAACAATACAACAACAAAATACAATTGGAGCGTTGATGAATTTATTAGCAGCGCACAATAAAAAGAGCCAGTTACTCGCGTAACTGGCTCTTTCATATATCTATTGTTCAATAATGGATGCGATTATTTTTTCTTCACTGGACGCTGCCAATTTGCAATCTTGCGCTCTTTAGCGCGACTGATCACTAGCTCGCTCTCAGCAACATCACGAGTAACTGTTGAGCCAGCACCAACCGTTGCACCATTGGCAATCGTCACAGGAGCAATCAACTGGCTATCAGAGCCAACAAACACGTCATCGCCAATGATGGTCTTGAACTTGTTCGCGCCATCGTAGTTACACGTAATAGCACCTGCACCAACGTTAACGCGTTGACCAATCTCTGCATCGCCAAGGTAAGTCAGGTGGTTTGCCTTAGAGCCTTCACCTAGACGCGTATTCTTCACTTCGACGAAGTTACCCACGTGTGAGTCATTACGCATGTCTGCACCAGGACGCAGGCGAGTAAATGGACCAACCGTACAGTCTTCACCAACAGTCGCGCCTTCAATTACGCTGTATGGGCGAATCACAGTGTTGTCGTCGATCTCACAATCTTTCAGCACACAACCAGCACCGATCGTCACGTTATCGCCAATGCTTACGCTACCTTCGATGATCACGTTAACATCAATCTCAACGTCCATACCGCACTGCAGTTCACCACGTAAATCAAAACGGCTTGGGTCACGCAGCATAACGCCCTGCTTCAGCAGTTTGTCTGCTTGCTCTGCTTGGTAAGCACGCTCTAGACGAGCAAGTTGAGAGCGATCGTTAACGCCCTCAACTTCGATAGGGCTGTTTGGATGTACCGCTTCTACCGCACGACCTTCATCGTGAGCTGCTGCGATAACGTCTGTTAGGTAGTACTCGCCTTGTGCGTTGTCATTGCTTAGACCAGACAACCAGCGTTTAAGATCGCCACCCGTAGCAACCATAACGCCCGTGTTGATCTCTTTGATAAGCTTCTGCTCATCTGTCGCATCTTTTTGCTCAACTATCGCAACCACTGGACCATTCTTACGAATAATACGGCCGTAACCTGTTGGGTTATCTAATACAACAGTCAGCAGCGCAATGCCGCCAGTTGGTTGTGCATCTAATAGGTTTTCAATGGTTTCAGCTGAGATCAGTGGAACATCACCGTACAGAACCAGCACTTTCTCATCATCAGCAAAGTGCGCTGACGCTTGATCGACTGCGTGACCTGTACCTAGTTGCTCCGCTTGTAGCGCCCAGTTAACTTGCTCTTCAGCAAGAGTCGCTTTCATCTGGTCGCCACCGTGGCCGTAAACAAGGTGGATGTTTTGTGCACCCAAGCCGTTACAAGTATCGATAACGTGTTTAACCATTGGCTTACCCGCAAGGGTATGTAGCACCTTTGGTGTGTTTGAGTACATGCGAGTGCCTTTACCCGCCGCGAGGATAACCGCGCTGAAATTCATTGGAACAACCTATCTGACGTTATTTTAGTTAAGACGATATTGTAACCGTTTTTAGCTAACAAATTAAATAATCTGATGATTTAACACATATGGCTTATCCAAAAATGCAAAAAGGCGACCCTTAGGTCGCCTTTATCTCAGTATCGATAATTTCTATAAAATTAACGACGCTGTTTTGTCAGTTCGATAACTCGTAACTGAGCAATGGCTTTAGCCAGTTCACCGGCCGCTTGTGCGAAGTCCATGTCGCCATGCTGATTTTGGATATTCTCCACAGCCTTGCGCTTAGCTTCTTCCGCCTTTGCTGCGTCTAGCTCTTCACCACGGATAGCTGTATCAGCCAGTACAGTCGCTGTACCAGGCTGAACTTCTACCATACCACCAGAAACATAAATGATTTCTTCGTGGCCGTGCTGCTTAACAATACGCACCATACCAGGCTTGATAGCGGTCAGCAGCGGTGTGTGACCATGGAAAATACCAAGTTCACCTTCGCTACCGGTCACCTGAAACGTCTCAACAAGACCAGAGAAAAGCTTTTTCTCTGCACTTACTACGTCTAGGTGAAAGGTTATTGCTGCCATATCGCCTCCTAGTTAGCCTTATAGCTTCTTAGCATTCTCAATAGCTTCGTCGATAGTACCGCAGTACATGAACGCTTGCTCTGGAATGTCATCGTATTCACCGTCTAGTAGACCTTTGAAGCCACGTAGAGTCTCTTTAAGAGGTACGTAAACGCCTGGGTCACCTGTAAATACTTCCGCTACGTGGTAAGGCTGAGTTAGGAACTTCTCAATCTTACGAGCACGAGATACAACTTGCTTATCTTCTTCAGATAGCTCGTCCATACCTAGAATAGCAATGATGTCTTTAAGCTCTTTGTAGCGCTGAAGTGTACGTTGTACACCTTGAGCGATATCGTAGTGCTCTTGACCAACTACTAATGGATCTAGTTGACGTGAAGTTGAATCTAGCGGGTCGATCGCTGGGTATAGACCCATAGCTGCGATGTTACGGTTAAGTACAACCGTTGCATCCAAGTGCGCGAACGTTGTTGCTGGAGATGGGTCAGTCAAGTCATCCGCAGGTACGTATACCGCCTGTACAGACGTGATAGAGCCTTGCTTAGTTGACGTGATACGCTCTTGTAGAACACCCATTTCTTCAGCTAGTGTAGGTTGGTAACCTACCGCAGAAGGCATACGGCCTAGAAGTGCTGATACCTCAGTACCTGCAAGTGTGTAACGGTAGATGTTATCTACGAATAGTAGAACGTCACGACCTTCGTCACGGAAACGCTCTGCCATTGTTAGACCAGTCAGTGCAACACGCAGACGGTTACCTGGTGGCTCGTTCATCTGACCGTAAACCATCGCTACTTTAGATTCTTCAGGTTTTTCAACGTTTACAACGCCTGCTTCCTGCATCTCAAAGTAGAAATCGTTACCTTCACGAGTACGCTCACCTACACCTGCAAATACAGATAGGCCAGAGTGCTGAAGTGCGATGTTGTTGATAAGTTCCATCATGTTAACGGTCTTACCTACACCTGCACCACCGAATAGACCGATTTTACCACCCTTAGCGAATGGACAAACCAAGTCGATTACTTTAACACCTGTTTCTAGAAGTGCTGTCTCGTTAGACTGCTCTTCGTAGCTAGGCGCTTCGCGGTGAATTGCGTAGTGCTCTTCTGCACCGATTTCACCACACTCATCAATCGCGTCACCTAGAACGTTCATGATACGACCTAGGGTCTTAGTACCTACTGGTACTGAGATTGGCGCGCCAGTATTTTCTACTGTCAAACCACGACGTAAACCATCAGAGCTACCCATTACGATTGCGCGAACTACGCCACCGCCAAGTTGTTGCTGAACTTCAAGAACTAGACGTTCTTTAGCTTCAGTAACGTTCAGAGCGTCGTATACACGTGGTACTTCACCCTGTGGGAACTCTACGTCGACTACTGCACCGATGATCTGTACGATCTTACCTGTAGCCATCGTTAATCCTCTAACTATTTAGTTTTACCTAAGCTTTAACCGAAAAAGCGATTAAACCGCTGATGCGCCTGAAACGATCTCAGAAAGTTCTTGTGTGATTGCCGCTTGACGGGCTTTGTTGTACACAAGTTCTAAGTCATCAATTAGGTCGCTAGCGTTGTCTGTTGCAGCTTTCATAGCAATCATTCGAGCCGCTTGCTCACAAGCAAGGTTCTCTACCACACCTTGGTACACTTGAGATTCGACGTAACGAACCAATAGTGCATCTAGTAGTGGTTTTGGCTCAGGCTCATAAATGTAGTCCCAAGCATGATTGCGCTGCATGTCTTCGCTATCCGATTTAGGCAAAGGAAGTAATTGATCGATCGTTGGTTCTTGTACCATAGTGTTTTCAAACTTGTTGAACACTACGAACAGGCGATCCAATTCACCTTCATCATATTTCTTCAGCATTACGCTTACAGAACCGATCAAGTCTTCAAGGCTTGGGCTATCGCCTAGGCCAGAAACTTGAGCCGCTACTTTCGCGCCGCTGTTGTTGAAAAATGCTGTTGCTTTTGAACCGATAATTGCCAGTTCAACGTCAGCACCTTTCTCAGACCAGTCTTTCATGTCTAACATAGCTTTCTTGAACAAGT
Organism: Vibrio sp. THAF190c; assembly: GCF_009363355.1. Taxonomy (NCBI): domain Bacteria; kingdom Pseudomonadati; phylum Pseudomonadota; class Gammaproteobacteria; order Vibrionales; family Vibrionaceae; genus Vibrio; species Vibrio sp. THAF190c. Next base: position 3,297,220 of record NZ_CP045338.1, read on the forward strand.
TGATGTTCAAGCCGCCACATAGACCACGGTCTGTAGAAACGATGATGTAACCAACACGTTTGGCTTCACGTTCCTCAAGATAAGGATGCTTATACTCAAGGCTACCGTTAGCCAAATGACCGATCACTTTACGCATTGTTTCTGCATATGGACGAGTAGCTTCCATTGCGTCTTGAGAACGACGCATTTTTGAAGCTGCTACCATTTCCATTGCTTTCGTAATCTTCTGTGTGCTTTTAACACTACCGATTTTATTACGTATCTCTTTTGCGCCGGCCATCGTTACTCTCCGTTAATGGTATGAGGTGACCCTAAGGCCACCCACCAATTACCAGGTCTGGGTTGCTTTGAAATCGTCAGCAAGCTTCTTCAGCTCAGCTTCGATATCATTGTTGTAAACACCCGTTTTGTCGATCTGCGTTGCAAGATCGGCATAGTGACTGCGAGCATACGATAGTAAAGCAGCTTCAAAATCTAGCAGCTTATCAAGCGCTACATCTTGAAGGTAACCACGCTCTGCAGCGAAGATTACTAGTGCTTGGTCAAATACAGACATTGGAGCGTACTGCTTCTGCTTCATTAGTTCTGTAACTTTTTGACCGTGGTCTAGCTGCTTCTTAGTCGCTTCATCAAGGTCAGACGAGAACTGTGCGAATGCCGCAAGTTCACGGTACTGTGCTAGAGCTGTACGGATACCGCCAGATAGCTTCTTGATGATTTTAGTCTGCGCTGAACCACCTACACGAGATACTGAGATACCTGGGTCAACAGCTGGACGTACGCCCGCGTTGAATAGCTCAGTTTGTAGGAAGATCTGACCATCGGTAATCGAGATTACGTTCGTCGGTACGAATGCAGATACGTCACCAGCTTGTGTTTCGATGATAGGAAGAGCAGTTAGAGAACCTGTCTTACCTTTCACTTCACCGTTAGTGAACTTTTCTACGTACTCTTCGCTTACACGAGCTGCACGCTCTAGTAGACGAGAGTGAAGGTAGAATACATCACCTGGGAATGCTTCACGGCCTGGTGGACGCTTAAGTAGTAGCGAGATCTGACGGTAAGCTACCGCTTGCTTAGATAGATCATCATAAACAATCAGTGCGTCTTCACCGCGATCACGGAAGTATTCACCCATCGCACAACCTGCGTATGGCGCTAGGTATTGTAGCGCTGCAGATTCAGAAGCAGATGCAACAACAACGATAGTGTTTTCTAGCGCGCCGTGCTCTTCTAGTTTGCGAACTACGTTAGCGATAGTCGATGCTTTCTGACCGATTGCTACGTAGATAGAGAAAATACCAGAATCTTTTTGGTTGATAATCGCATCGATCGCCATCGCTGTTTTACCAGTCTGACGGTCACCGATTACTAGCTCACGCTGACCACGACCGATTGGGATCATTGAGTCAACAGACTTGTAACCAGTTTGTACAGGTTGGTCTACCGATTTACGGTCGATTACACCTGGTGCAATTACTTCTACAGGCGAAGTCAGTTTCGCTTCGATAGGACCTTTACCATCAATTGGCTCACCCAGTGTGTTTACAACACGACCAAGTAGTTCTGGACCTACTGGCACTTCAAGAATGCGGCCAGTACCTGTAACTTTCATGCCTTCCTGAAGGTCAGCATATGGGCCCATTACAACAGCACCAACCGAATCACGGTTCAAGTTAAGTGCTAGTGCGTAGCGGCCACCCGGTAGTTCAATCATTTCACCTTGCATCACGTCCGTTAGGCCGTGAATGCTAAGAATACCATCGCTTACCGATACGATAGTACCCTCGTTGCGAGCTTCACTAACAACGTCGAAAGATTCGATACGTTGTTTAATTAGATCGCTAATTTCCGTGGAATTAAGTTGCATGCTCCAATCCCCATTAAGACTGCAATGCATCGCTCAGGCGGTCTAGACGACCACGAGCTGAGTTATCGATGACTAGGTCTCCGGCTCGAATAATAACTCCACTAAGTAGAGTCTCATCTATACTGCAATTCAGCTGAACTTTGCGCTCTAGGCGCTGTTCCAATTTGCTGCTGATGTCTGCCAGTTGTTCTTTAGAAAGTTCTACTGCTGAAGTTACTTCAACGTCGATCTCTTTCTCGTGCTCTTTTTTCAGAGCGAAGAACTCGTGACATACATCTGGAAGAGCCTTAAGTCGGCCATTCTCTGCCATCACTTTGATAAAGTTTTGGCCATGTGCATCAAATTGTTCGCCGCAGATTACAATGAAAATTTCAGCTAGCTTGCTGGCAGTTGTTGAACTGTTCAGTAGGCTAACAATATCATCGTTTTGTGCGACCTCGGCTGCGAAAGTAAGCATTTGACCCCATTGGTCTAGCTCGCCCTTCTCAACCGCAAAGTCAAAGGCTGCTTTAGCATAGGGGCGTGCGATTGTAGTCAAATCAGACATATTCAGCCCCTTGCATTAAAGTTTTGCAGTAATGTTGTCAAGAACATCTTTGTGTACTTCTTGGTCGATAGTACGTTCAAGGATTTTCTCAGCACCAGCAATTGCCAGAGTTGCGACTTGTTTGCGCAGGTCATCACGTGCACGTTTACGTTCAGCTTCAAGTTCAGCTTCTGCTTGAGCAAGAATCTTCTGGCGTTCTGCCTGAGCTTCTTCACGAGCTTCGTCTAGAATTTGTGCTTTACGCTTATTTGCCTGATCAATAACCTCAGTTGCAGTGCGCTTCGCTTCTTTCAGTTGTTCAGAAGCGTTGGCTTGTGCCAGGTTCAAATCTTTAGCAGCACGTTCAGCTGCTTGTAGACCGTCAGCAATTTTCTTCTGACGCTCTTCAATTGCTTGCATGATTGGTGGCCATACATATTTCATGCAGAACCAAACAAACATAGAAAAAGCAATCGCTTGACCTAGCAGAGTTGCGTTCATATTCACAACAGCTACCCCTCTATTCGGACTTAGTGTTAATCAATGACAAACCTGAGTTTGTCTGAAGTTAAAAGTGATTAACCTAGTTGACCAACGAATGGGTTTGCGAAAGTGAATAGAAGTGCGATTACGATACCGATCATTGGAACCGCATCCAGTAGACCTGCGATGATGAACATCTTAACTTGAAGCATAGGAGCCATTTCAGGTTGACGTGCAGCACCTTCTAGGAATTTACCACCAAGAATTGCAAAACCAATTGCAGTACCTACGGCACAAAGACCAACAATAATAGCAACAGCAATTGCTGAAAAACTTAGTACAGTTTCCATTTACGTTCTCCGATTAACATTAATAGTTAGAATAAAGCTTAAAAATTTTTTTTAGTGATCACTATCTTCGTGGGCCATTGATAGGTAAACAATTGTCAACATCATGAAAACAAATGCTTGAATCAAAATAACCAAGATGTGGAAGATAGCCCAAGGTAGAGCACCTACCCATTGTAAGTACCACGGTAGCATCGCTGCGATAAGAATGAATACAACCTCACCCGCAAACATGTTACCAAACAAACGCATACCTAGAGATAGTGGCTTCGCTAGTAACGAAATTACCTCAAGTACCAAGTTGAATGGAATCATAATTGGGTGATTGAATGGGTGTAATGCCAATTCTTTAGCAAACCCGCCAAGCCCTTTCACTTTGATGCTGTAGTAGATCATCAGAGCGAAAACGCCCAAAGCCATTGCCATGGTGATATTAACATCAGCTGTAGGAACCACTTTCAGGTAAGGGATACCTAGCCAATGCTCTGCAGGATATGGTAAGAAATCAATAGGCACTAGGTCCATCAAGTTCATTAAGATAATCCAGCAGAATATAGTCAGTGCTAGTGGAGCGATCAGCGGGTTGCGACCATGGAAAGTTTCTTTAACGTTGTCACCAACGAATTCCACTACCATTTCGACAAAACACTGAAGCTTACCAGGTACACCTGCTGTTGCTTGCTTTGCTACTGAGCGAAATACCCAAAGGAATAACGCACCAGTTAGTACAGAGAAGAACAGACTGTCTATATGTACGTTCCAGAAACTTGTCTCCTCTACAAAACCTAGCTTGGCTAAAGACAGGTTCTGTAAGTGGTGTTCAATGTATCCGGATGCTGTTGCCGCAGCCATAACTCGTCCTATTTCTTATTGTTAATGAAAAGCACTGGCGCAAAGATATTAATACCGAGAGCCAGTAAATAGGTCAGTTTGAGGGGAATTAATTCCACCTGCATATACATGTAGACAATAGAGAATAGTAAAACTGTGATTAAGATTTTTAATGCTTCGCCTGCATAGAACGACGCTGCAACCAGTTTTGTCGCACGCGCCCCACAAAAGAGAAAAGCACACACACAAAACACCACATTGGCAATGACAAAAATACCGCCACCCACCAGTGAAGCAAAACCCCAATCAGGATTAACAGCTAAACCTAACCCCACCGCCACTAATATAACCGCGCTAAGCTCGATCAATAACATTTGCTTTGCAAGCACTCGTCCTGGTCTTGCTAACGCCGCTACCATGTATTCGTTCCTCTTTTAAGCCCACTTACCACCGCTTAAAAGCGTGCTGAGAAATTGGCGAAAATTATACGTTCAGCCAAACTGATTGCAATAAAAACGCAGCAATCATTTACATTTTTGTATACAAACCGACAACTTTCGTACGAAAATTATTGTTTATTACATTATTGACCTAAGTCAATTATCTCATTTAGTCCTCTAGCTTGGCAATAAGTTGCTCTAATTTGTGAGGCTCATCAAGTGTAATCGTCACTTTTGACTTTCCTGTACCAGTTCGGACAATTGTAACGTTTGCTTGCAATTTTTCCGTCAGTCTTCGTGAAAGTTCGATGGCTTCTTGGTCTTGCGGCTGAGTTTCCGCTTCAACCTCTGGTTTTAGGCACTTTTTGACAAGTTGCTCGGTCTGGCGAACCGTCAATTGCTTGCGTGCAGCGGTGTTCGCTGCCTCTACTTGTTGCTCACCTTCTAGCGCCAACAATGCGCGAGCATGACCCATTTCAAGCTGCTTAGTCACCACCAACTCTTTCACTGGCGCTGCTAGCTGATTGAGGCGTAGAAGGTTACTCACTGTAGTACGTGATTTACCAATCACTTCAGCGACCTTCTGATGCGTTAGCTCAAACTCGTTCTGTAGACGCTCTAGCGCTTGCGCCTCTTCGATGACATTCAAGTCTTCACGCTGAATGTTCTCAATCAGAGCCATCGCAATTGCCGCGCGATCTTCAACCTTTTTCACCAAACATGGCACCTGCTTTAGGCCTGCTTGGCGAGCCGCACGCCAACGACGCTCACCGGCAATGATCTCATAATGATCTTGCGACAGTGGACGCACAACGATCGGCTGGATGATGCCTTGAGATTGAATCGATGCCGCTAACTCTTCAAGCGCGTCTGGCGCCATGTCTTTACGTGGCTGATAGACACCTGGCTTCAAGCTGCCAATCGCAAGCTCGGTTAACTCACCATCGGCAGAGAGAGCCTGACTATGAGAAGCGACTTGCTGTTTTTCACGAGCCATTGAGCTAGTTGCAAGTAATGCATCTAGCCCTTTTCCTAAACCACGTTTAGACATTGAGCGAATTCCTTTGGTTTGATTTAAACTGGGACTTCTTCACGACGTAACATCTCGCCAGCGAGTGCCAAGTAGGCCTTTGCTCCGGCGGAGTATTTGTCGTAGTACATCGCTGGTTTGCCATGGCTTGGAGCCTCAGCAAGACGTACATTTCTAGGGATCACAGTTCGGTAGACCTTGCTACCAAAATGCTTCTTGAGTTGATCAGACACTTCATTCGACAAGCGGTTGCGAGGATCATACATAGTACGAAGTAAGCCTTCGATCTTCAGATTCTCATTCACAACAGCTGCCAGTTTACTGATGGTATCCATCAAGGCAGTTAAACCCTCTAACGCAAAGTATTCACACTGCATCGGAACCAAAACAGAGTCCGCCGCAGCCATCGCATTAATTGTAAGAAGGTTTAGAGAAGGGGGGCAATCAATAAAGATGAAATCATAGTTATCGCGAACTGACGCGAGGGCATTCTTAAGCCTCACTTCACGCGCAAACACTTCCATCAGCTTGATTTCAGCCGCGGTAACATCACCGTTGGCTGCGATGAGATCGTAGTTTCCCGACGTACTGCGGCAAACTACCTCATCAAAAGGTGTGTCTTCAACCAGTAAATCGTAAGCAGTTGCTTCAACCTGATACTTGTCGACACCGCTTGCCATAGTGGCATTACCCTGTGGATCGAGATCGACAACCAAAACTTTGCGCTTAGTGGCGGCCATAGAGGCTGCCAAATTAATGCAAGTTGTTGTTTTTCCTACACCACCTTTCTGGTTGGCAATTGCTACAATTCTACCCACTATGGCCTCGCTGATTATCCCTGACGCGATAACGTTACTAGATGACGCTCTCCATCAAGCTCTGGAACTTGCAAAGCTTTGATGTCAGTTACTGAACACCAGTCCGGTAACTGATCCATTTCGTCTCTAGGATGTTGTCCTTTAAGAGCCAAAAATACACCGGATTGCTCTTTAGGTAAATGATGACACCACTCAACCATGTCTGTCATTGATGCAAACGCACGACTGAGCACAGCGTCAAACTTTTCTTCTGGCTGGAACTCTTCAACGCGACTTTGAACAGGTGTCACGTTGTCGATACCCAGCTCATGTACGACTTGCTTGATAAAACGAATACGCTTTCCAAGGCTATCCAACAAGAAAAACTCACAATCAGGATTCATAATTGAGAGCGGGATACCAGGAAGGCCTGGGCCCGTACCGACATCAATAAAGCGCTTACCCTGTAAGTGAGTGCTGACAATGATGCTATCTAAGATATGTTTCACCATCATGTCCATCGGGTCGCGAACCGAAGTTAGGTTATACGCCTTATTCCATTTATTGAGCAGTTCAACGTAACCAACCAGTTGGCCACGTTGTTTATCTGATACTTCTAGGTCGGTCTGGCTGATCAGGTGATCCAGTTTTTCGCGTAGTGCACTCATTATGCTTCCTCACCTTTCTTCAGTAGGCCATGTTTCTTCAAGTAAACCAGTAGGATAGAGATTGCAGCCGGCGTAATACCTGAAATTCGAGAAGCAATACCAATCGACTCTGGCTTCGCCGTCGACAATTTAAGTACGACTTCGTTAGATAGACCTTTTACTTGGCTGTAATCAAGATCAACAGGCAGTTTGGTGTTTTCGTGACGCAGCGACTTTTCGATCTCATCTTGCTGACGCTGAATGTAACCCTCGTATTTTACTTGGATTTCAACCTGTTCTGCAGCTTGTTGATCGTCTAAAGCTGGAGAAAAACGATCCAGAGCCGTCAGTTGTGAATAAGTCATTTCTGGACGACGCAGAAGATCCTCACCGCTCGCTTCACGCGACATTGGCGTTTTTAGGATCTGGTTAAGTGCATCGATGTCTTCAGATTTCGGGTTAATCCACGTCTCTTTCAGACGCTGACGCTCTTTCTCCATGTTTTCGATCTTCTCGTTGAAGCGTGCCCAGCGCGCATCATCAATCAGACCCAGCTCACGAGATTTTTCCGTTAGACGGATATCAGCGTTGTCTTCACGAAGCAGCAAACGGTATTCCGCACGAGAGGTAAACATGCGGTACGGTTCTTTGGTACCCATGGTTGATAGGTCGTCAATCAGAACCCCCATGTACGCTTGGTCACGACGTGGGCTCCAACCCTCTTTGCCTTGAGTAAACAAGCTTGCGTTCAAGCCCGCCATCAAGCCTTGCGCCGCCGCTTCTTCATAGCCAGTAGTACCATTTATCTGGCCAGCAAAGAACAGACCCTTGATAAACTTAGTCTCGTAAGTCTGTTTTAAATCACGTGGATCAAAGAAATCGTACTCAATTGCATAGCCTGGACGCACGATGTGTGCATTCTCGAAGCCTTTCATTGAGCGAACAATCTGCACCTGAACATCGAATGGCAAGCTGGTCGAGATACCATTTGGGTATAGCTCGTGCGTGGTTAGGCCTTCCGGCTCGATGAAAATCTGGTGGCTGTTCTTATCTGCAAAACGCATCACCTTATCTTCGATTGAAGGACAGTAACGCGGACCGATACCCTCAATCACGCCCGCATACATTGGGCTGCGGTCTAGGTTGTTGCGAATCACTTCATGAGTAGATTCGTTAGTGTGCGTGATATAACACGGGATTTGACGTGGCTGCTGCGCACGGTTACCCACGAATGAGAAAACAGGTGTTGGATTATCACCGTGCTGAACCTCAAGTTCAGAGAAATCGACACTACGAGCATCAATACGCGGTGGAGTACCCGTTTTTAGGCGATCAACACGGAAAGGAAGATCACGCAGACGCTGAGCCAATGCGATCGATGGTGGATCACCTGCGCGACCACCTGATGAACTTTCCATACCGATATGGATCTTACCGCCTAGGAATGTACCAACCGTTAATACCACAGCCTTAGCATGGAATTTCAGTCCCATTTGCGTCACAACACCGACGACTTGATCCTGTTCTACGATCAAATCATCCACTGACTGTTGGAACAGAGTCAGGTTTGGTGTGTTTTCTAAGGTGCTGCGAACGTACGCTTTGTACAGGGCACGGTCAGCTTGAGCGCGTGTAGCACGAACAGCTGGTCCCTTAGAGGCATTAAGAGTACGGAATTGAATACCTGCATGATCAATGGCTTGAGCCATCAATCCACCCATTGCATCGACTTCTTTTACTAAGTGTCCCTTACCAATACCACCAATCGCTGGGTTACAAGACATTTGTCCCAGGGTATCGATATTGTGAGTAAGGAGTAACGTACTTTGACCAGTACGCGCAGATGCGAGTGCGGCTTCCGTTCCTGCATGGCCGCCACCGACTACGATGACGTCAAATTTTTCGTGATAAAGCATGAACCGACCTCAGGTATTCAAACGATTTCTAGACAGATAAAAAGGAGCGATATTCTACCTGTTTTCATAGCGTGAGAAAACGTTTTTGGAATTTTTCAGGAACGCTATTTTTAAATAATATAGATAAGATCTTTAAAGAGATCTTTTATTGGATCTATTATTAGGATCGAGAGGTTCTGTGGATAACTCAAAAATGATCAACAAGATCATGGATCTTTTTTGGATCAAATGATGTGATCTAATTTTGATCAGGATGAGGATTAGCTGGGATCAAAAAGGCCACTTATACACACCACGAAAAGTGATCTTAAGTTGTTATTTGGATAACTATAGGTTAATCACTGTATTTCTATGATCTTATCCACAAGGAAAATGGCAATAAATGAGAAAAAAGTGCCATTTCATTGGTAAAAGTTATTCACAGCTGGTGGTTTTGGGTACAAAAAAAGCGGCTTTCGCCGCTTTTTTATCGATTATAGAGCTCTAAAACTGCTCACTATGATCGTTAAACCACTCTTCTGCAGCGTCTTCGGGTACCGGAGTCTCCAATACATCGATGGTAAAACAGTCAGAAATCGCTTGTGCGCCAAGATTTGTTAATAACTCGTAGGCGGCTTGGCCTGCGGCGCAGAAGGTGTCGTAGCTTGAGTCACCAATCGCAATTACAGCAAAACGAACCTTATCGAGTTGAGGTGCTTGCTCGGTCAGATCGGCAATGAATGGCTTAATATTGTCTGGGAATTCGCCTGCACCATGAGTTGATGTCACGATCAACCAAGTATCTTGCTGCGGGATCGATGCATACTCAGGTTGATTGTGGAGCGTGATTGCCTGACCTTGTTCTTCGAGGAGATCATTTAAGTGATCACCAACGTACTCAGCCCCACCGAGTGTGCTGCCCGTAATAATGTGGATCATGGATATTTCCTTATAAAAAGGGCGAGCCATGCTCACCCTAAGTTTTTATTTACCAATACAGAAAGAAGAGAAGATGCGACCGAGTAGGTCGTCTGAGCTGAACTCACCGGTAATCTCGTTAAGGTGCTGTTGAGCAATCCGCAGCTCCTCTGCCAAGATTTCACCTGCCATATAGCCTTCAAGCTGTTGCTGACCAATATCCAGGTGCTCTGATGCGCGTTCTAGTGCATCAAGGTGACGTCGGCGTGCCATGAAGCCGCCCTCGTGGCCACCAGCAAAGCCCATGCACTCTTTTAGATGATTACGAAGAGAATCAATACCTTGGCCTGTTTTCGCCGATAGACGAATGAGCGTTGGGTCATTCACATGACAGATCCCTAGCTCTTCACCCGTTTGATCGGCTTTATTACGGATCACCGTCATACCGATTTTAGCCGGTAGGCGATCAACAAAATCAGGCCAGATATCTTTCGGGTCAGTCGCGTCTGTGGTTGTACCATCCACCATAAATAACACTCGGTCTGCTTGTTCAATCTCTTCCCAAGCACGTTCAATGCCGATTTTCTCGACTTCGTCAGATGCGTCACGCAGGCCTGCAGTGTCGATGATATGCAGTGGCATGCCATCAATGTGGATATGTTCACGCAGTACGTCACGTGTAGTACCAGCAATATCAGTTACGATAGCGGACTCTTTACCAGATAGTGCGTTGAGTAGGCTCGATTTACCCGCATTAGGACGACCAGCAATCACCACCTTCATGCCTTCGCGCATGATGGCACCTTGGTTAGCCTCTTGGCGAACCGCTTCCAAGTTGTCGATGATAGCCTGTAAGTCAGCACTTACTTTTCCGTCGGCTAGGAAGTCGATCTCTTCTTCTGGGAAGTCGATTGCCGCCTCAACATAGATACGTAAGTGGATCAGTGACTCCACCAGCGTGTTGATGCGCTTCGAGAATTCACCCTGCAGTGACTGGAGTGCCGATTTTGCCGCTTCTTCAGAGCTTGCATCAATCAGGTCAGCAATCGCTTCTGCTTGGGTTAAATCCATTTTGTCATTGAGGAATGCGCGCTCTGAGAACTCGCCGGGACGTGCTGCACGTACGCCTGAGATGGTTAGGATACGCTTAATCAACATATCCATAACCACAGGGCCACCGTGACCTTGAAGCTCAAGAACATCTTCACCAGTGAAGGAGTGCGGGTTAGGGAAGTAAAGGGCAATACCTTGGTCTAGCTCAATACCATCATGAGATTTGAATGGCAGGTACTCAGCGTAGCGAGGTTTTAAAACCTTACCAGTTACCTCTAGAGCAACCTGAGCTGCCTGTGGGCCTGAAACGCGGATAATACCGACACCACCACGCCCGGGCGCGGTCGCTTGAGCAACAATCGTATCTGTAGTCATAGTTGTGCCTGCTAGCAAGTGAACGCCGACAGGGCGCTCACGATTAATCAATTAGCTGAATTGTAATCAGCCCAAAACAAAAAGGCGACCTTTTGGCCGCCTTTCTTTTAACTCTTAGTCTTACCGACTGCGTAACGCTTACTTAGAGTGTAAGCCTTTCTTCTCCAGCTGCTTGTAGATAAGCGTTTGCTGAATCAGAGTTACGATGTTCGATACTAGCCAGTAAAGAACCAGACCAGATGGGAAGAACAGGAAGAAGAATGTGAACATAACCGGCATGAAGGTCATGATCTTCTGCTGCATTGGATCCGTTACTGTTGTCGGGCTCATCTTCTGAATTAGGAACATTGAAGCACCCATTAGAAGTGGCAAGATGTAGTAAGGGTCTTGTGCTGAAAGGTCAGTAATCCAACCGAAGAACGGTGAGTGACGCAGTTCAACAGACTCCATTAGTGCCCAGTATAGAGAAATGAAGATAGGCATCTGTAGAAGGATAGGTAGACAGCCGCCTAGCGGGTTTACTTTCTCTTTCTTGTACAGTTCCATCATTTCTTGGCTCATGCGTTGACGGTCATCGCCAATACGCTCACGCATTGCAGTCAGCTTAGGCTGAAGCATACGCATTTTCGCCATAGACGTGTACTGAGCTTTCGTTAGTGGGTACATAGCACCACGAACGATGAATGTTAGGATGATGATTGCTACACCCCAGTTCGATACAAAGCCTTGAATGAACGAAAGCAGAGTATGAAGTGGTTTCGCAATAAACCATAGCCAGCCGTAGTCCACTACTAGGTCTAGGTTTGGTGCAACTTCAGCCATTTGGTCTTGAAGTTTTGGACCAACCCATAGTGTGGCTGTGAAGTTTGCTTGGTCGCCATTTGCAATCGTCTTGTTTGGCATGCGAACACCGATGTCGCCAAGGTTGCCAATCACACGAGTGTAAAGGTTGCTGCCTGCTTCGTCGCGTGGGATCCATGCACTTGCAAAGTAGTGTTGGATCATCGCTGCCCAACCTTGACCGTTTGCTAGGTTAAGAGACAGGTTGCGATCTTGCATGTCGTCGAAGCTGTATTTTTTGTAACGCGTATCTTCCGTAGAGTAAGCACCACCACGGTAAGTTGGCATTGTTAGGCTACCGCCGTCATCCATTACGTTTTGACGTAGGTGAGCGTACATACCAAATGTTGCGTTGTTGCCTGAGTTGTTCACGACATCGTATTCAACATCAATCGCGTAGCTGCCGCGCTTAAGGATGAATGTTTTGGTGTAATCAAGGCCGTTCGCTTGGTAGGTCATTGGGATGCGTAGTTCATCTTGACCATCCGCCAGTGTGAAGCTGTCAGCTGAAACTGTGTAGCTTGGGCGGTTCGTGCTGCTTAGGTCGATACCTTGTGGGCCAACAAGACCACTTTGAGCGATGAATTGGTGACCAGGTTCGTTCTTAAGTAGAACAAAGCTGTCTTCTGAATCGTATTCAGCAGAGTAGTCGTTAAGGCTTGCCGATACCACGTCGCCACCAACCGTATCAATTGACAGAGTCAGTACATCAGTGGTTACTGTGATCGCTTTTGCCGAAGCAACTTGACCCGGAGCTGGATCTAGGTCGTCTGCATAAGATGGCGCTGGTAGAGTGCTGCCAGATTGTGCCTGCTCAACCGCTTGTGGTGCTGGGTTCTTCGCTACGTTCCACTGTTGGAACAGTAAGAAAGATACCAGAGCCAGTGCGATTAACAGGATATTACGTTGAGAATCCATCGTTATTTATCTCTGTCTTGTTTTTGGACTGGTGGAACGGGGTCATAGCCCCCTTCGTTCAAAGGATGGCATTTTAATAGACGTTTGCCTGATAACCAACACCCTTTTACAAAACCGTGAGCTTTCAACGCTTCTATCGCATATAAAGAGCAGGTTGGAGTAAATCGGCAGCGAGGGCCAATGAGTGGACTAATGAACCATCTATAGAAATAGATAGGTATTAGCGCTAACCACGCGAAGGGCGAGACAGGCGAAGCCATAATTTGTCTAATAATTTGAACATTTCTTCATTGCTCAAATCTTGCGCGCTCTTTTTAGCAATAACAACAAAATCTTTGTTAGGAAGTTTGTGTTGATTGTTACGAAAGCTTTCACGGCATAGGCGCTTAAATTTATTGCGACCAACGGCGGTTTTAATCTGCTTTTTCGGAACGGCTAATCCAAGACGAGGATTTGAAAGAGAGTTTTTACGAGCAATGATGGTGAAATGAGGGGAGCCAGCTCGATGAGCTTGCTTGAAGACATTTTGATAATGTTCGGGAGTTAACAAGCGTAACTCCCGACCGAAGGCTAGCTTTTTCAAAATAATCAAAGATTACTTAGAAAGACGCTTACGGCCTTTTGCACGACGTGCATTGATTGTTGCGCGACCGTTCTTAGTAGCCATGCGAGCACGGAAACCGTGAGTACGCTTACGCTTTAGAACTGTAGGTTGAAAAGTGCGTTTCATTGTAATTACCTTACTGATCAGTAGTTTTAGGTTTTTGTTAAACCCGGCGTGGGCATTGTTTCCCTCTTTATATAAAGAAAGGAGAACCGACGCCTCTCAACAAAGAGGCGGAATTGTAATCACTGTCACAAAAAGTGTCAATGATTGGGTTAACTAAAATTCCGGTCGGGGGATTATACGTAGAATCTCTAAAATCTCAAGGATCCTTACTCGATCCCAACCTTATTTAGGAATTTTTTTAATTTAGGATCTTGTGGATTACCAAAAATATCCTGTGGAGATCCTTGCTCGACAATGTGGCCGTCAGCCATGAAGATCACTCGATCCGCGACTTCTCTCGCGAACTGCATTTCATGGGTAACCACCAGCATAGTTTGATGCTGATTTGCCAGTTTTTTCATTAGGTTAAGTACTTCACCGACCCACTCAGGATCGAGTGCAGAAGTCGGCTCATCGAACAGAAGTAGCTCTGGTTGAAGGGCCATGGCACGGCCAATACCAACACGCTGTTGTTGACCGCCTGAGAGCGCCGCAGGGTAGCTATCAGCTTTGTCGCCTAGACCAATATCATCAAGTATTTGTTGTGCTTTTTCATAGGCTTGCTGCTTCTTCCAACCACGTACCGTGATCAAACCTTCAGCGATGTTTTGCTTGGCAGTTTGATGCGCAAACAGTGCGTAGTTTTGGAAGACAAAGCCGGTCTTACGACGCAGCGCTAATACCTCTGCTTTGGTGTGATTTTCAACGTCCACCTTGATGTCATCAATCGCAATCGAACCTTGATCGGCGTGTTCTAGAAAGTTCACGCAACGCAATAGGGTCGACTTACCAGTACCACTCGAACCGATGATAACGATAATCTCACCTTGTTGGATTTCAAGGTCGATACCTTTAAGGACTTCCGTCTCTCCAAACTGCTTGTGGATATTTTCTAATTTGATCATCGTGCATACGCCTTATTCAGTTTCGCTTCGGCCCAAAGTTGAATACGAGTTAAAATCACCACCACACCCCAGTAGATAAGTGCTACGGCTAAGAACGCTTCGAAGAAACGGAAGCTTGAAGATGCCTCCATTTGCGCTTTTGCCATAATCTCAGCCACACCAAGGGTGAAGGCAAGCGAGGTCGACTTAATCATATCAATGAAGTAGTTCATCAGTGACGGTAGAGCGACACGTGTTGCCTGTGGCAGGATCACACGGCGCATCGCCTGACTGGTCGTCATACCTACCGAAAGACTCGCCTCCATTTGGCTGCGGTCGATACCAATAATCGCGGCACGAATACTCTCTGCCATGTAGGCGGCGAAGTGCAATGTTAAACCAATAACTGCGGCACTGAAGGCATCTAAGCCAACCATCCATGGGAACACTTGCGGTAAGCCGTAGTAAAGCAGGAATAGCTGTACCAGCAGTGGGGTACCACGGAAGAAGCTAATATAGAGTTGGCTGAGTTGATCCAGTACTGGGATTTTGAACACACGAATGTTTGCTAGTATCACAGACAGGATCAGGGCAAAGAATAGGCCCCATATTGCCATCTCCATGGTTGTGCCTAGATACTTAAACAGTATCGGTAGCAACTCCAGCATGTAATTAAAGTCAAATCCCATAATCTATCTCGTTTGGTTATGTCAGGCGTTGGGTAATGTGTTGTGGTTATTAGTGACTAGAAAAAGAAAAACCCACTGCAGAGAAAAGCAGTGGGTTATGGCTGTTTAGAGTGAGTAATTACTTCTTAGTAATGTCCGCACCAAACCACTTCTCAGAGATTTTCTCTAGCGTACCGTCAGCACGCATTGCTGCAAGTGCTTCGTTTACTTCGGCTTGAAGCTTCTTACCGTTTTCGTTATCAACAAATGGCCATGCGTTTTCGATAGTTTCGAAAGGTTGACCTGCTAGTTGCAACGGTAGACCTGTTTTCTTGATTAGCTCAAGAGCTGATAGGCGGTCCATAACAAAAGCATCTGCGCGACCTAGTGCTACATCGTGCTCAATACCTGTGTCGTAAGTTTTTACGTTGATTTTGCCGTCTTTGTCGTAGTTACGTAGCAGCTGTTCAAAGTTTGAGCCTAGGTTAACCGCAACGGTTTTACCATCTAGGTCTTCAATACCTTTAATGCTGTCGTTACCTTTACGTACAGTAATCTGTGCGCCATCAACCACGTACGGGTCAGCAAATAGGTATTTTGCCTTACGTGCGTCTGTCATTGTGATTTGGTTTGAGATCGTATCGATACGACCTGTTTCAAGAAGACCGAATAGACCAGAGAAGTTCGCTGTTACGTACTCCACTTTGTAGTCATTACGTTTACCAATTTCATCCCACAGATCCACTTCAAAGCCTTGTAGCTTATCTTGCTTCACAAACGTGAACGGGAAATAACGGCCAGACATGCCTACTTTTACTTCAGTGGCAGCTTGAACAGTAGCAGCAGATAGTGCGATAGCCGCAATTGCAGCTTTAACCCAGTTTTTCATTTGGTAACTCCTTATCATTATGGGGTGAGATGTTACTGGGAAAACAGTCAATAGAATAAATAACCAGATGTTATTAACCATAACCAGATTGAATTCTAATTTTGGGGATAACTAGACAGGATCCGGGCATAAGTGGATCATTATGTGAGTAAATTTGGGGCAATTTGTGTGGATCCAGACATTTTGGCTAAAATTATTGTGAATAACTTAGATCTTATTCACTGGATCCGCGATCAATTGCTGGCGATCTGATTTATCAACAGGTAAAATTGCCCGTCATTTCAAATAACTTAAATAGAGTGGGGGCACC